>NZ_WUEN01000030.1:0-20039 GCF_010668065.1 Rhizobium leguminosarum
GAGCCGCCTCCGGGCGGCGTTTCTTTGTGACGACATGACGCTGCTCGCAAAGATTTGAAAGCGGAGCATCTTGGTCTAATATAGAGCTCAACGGTAAGGGCGGCCCGGGTGCTGCCGATCGGGTGAGACGAGAATGCCGATGAGAGATCAGGGCGACAATCCTTCGGCGGAAAACCCGGCGGCCGGCGAGGCCGCAAGGGCGCCGTGCCCGTCTGCCGGCCTGTTCGGCGGTCTTTCCGGCAAGCTGCTCTGGCTCACCGTCTTCTTTATCATGCTCGCCGAAATCCTGATCTTCTTTCCCTCGGTCGCCAGCATGCGCGTACGCTGGCTGCAGGACAGGCTGAATACGGCCGCTGCCGCCGCCATCGTCATCGATGGGCTGCAGCCGGTCGAACTGCCGCGCGCGCTGCAGAAGGAGACCTTGGAGGCAACCAGCACCAAGGCGATCGTGCTGCGCAAGGACGGCACCTCGCGGCTGCTGGCGACGACCGATATGCCGGCCTCCGTCGACGAGTCCTACGATCTCACCGACGTGCCGCCGGTAACGGCGATACGCGACGCGCTCGACACGCTGGTCTTCGGTGGCGGCAGGATAATCCGCGTCTATGGTCCCGTCGGGGAAACCAACACCGGCGTCGAGGTGGTGATGAAGGACCGGCAGTTGCGCAGGGCGATGTTCGTCTATTCCCGCAATGTCCTGCTGCTGTCGGTGCTGATCTCGCTGTTCACGGCGACGCTGATCTTCTTTGCGATCAACCGCATTCTCATCGGCCCGATCCGCAGGTTGACCGGCAGCATGCAGCAATTCTCCTCCGATCCCGACAACCCGGCCCATATCTATATCGGCGATGGCGGCCGCGACGAATTGGCGGTCGCCGGCCGCAACCTCACCTCGATGCAGATGGAACTGCAGAAGACGCTGAAGCAGCAGAAGAACCTGGCCGCTCTCGGCCTCGCCGTCTCCAAGATCAATCACGACATGCGCAATATCCTGGCGTCTGCGCAGCTGATGTCGGACCGGCTGGTCGATGTCGATGATCCGATGGTAAAAAGCTTTGCCCCGAAGCTCTTGCGCACCATCGACCGCGCCGTCGGTTACACCACCGAGGTGCTGTCCTACGGCAAGGCGAGCGAATCCGCCCCGCGCCGCCGCCATATCCGCCTGTTGGAACTGACCCAGGACGTCAAGGACATGCTGGCGATCGATCCGCAAAGCGGCATCGAATTCGCAGAGCAGATCGGCGCCGAGCTTGAGGTCGATGCCGATGGCGAGCAGCTCTTCCGCGTCATTCACAACCTCTGCCGCAACGCACTGCAGGCACTGACGTCGCCGGGCGAGGGCGGCCCGGGCTCCGTCAGGCGGATCACCGTTTCCGCCCAGCGCGTCGGCAGCGTCGTCAGCATCACAGTGGATGATACCGGCCCCGGCATGCCGCTGAAGGCGCGCCAGAACCTTTTTGCCGCCTTCCGCGGCTCTGCCCGCTCCGGCGGTACCGGCCTCGGCCTCACCATCGCCCGCGAACTGGTGCTTGCCCATGGCGGCACGATCGCGCTGGTGGAAAAACCGACGGTCGGCACCCAGTTCCGCATCGAGATCCCCGATCGCCCGGTTTCGCTGGAGGATTACCGCAGCCGGACGCATGTTGAAAAGTGACGGGGTTTGGCAAGGCGCGGCTGCGGACAGACAAAGACGCGATTTTTTCAGAAATGCTCTTGCATTGTCCCGAAGGACGTTTTAGAGGATCGCCACGCAAGCGGCACCGCCGCATTTTGCACGCACCCGTAGCTCAGCTGGATAGAGCACCAGACTACGAATCTGGGGGTCAGGAGTTCGAATCTCTTCGGGTGCGCCATTTTCCATACAAAAACTGGGCACTCCAGCCGCAGCCTCTCCGCTCATCACCAGACGTTCCAGAACGTCCCGCCTTCCATGGATGCGGATTCCATCGTCATAGATTTCGACCTGGTCGATAACGGAACGAAGGTAGGCGCGGCGGAAAGGTATCGGCCCTTGCGTTGCCTTCTCCCGCATGAGGCGGGCGAACGCGTCGATCTTCTCCTCAGTCCCGCGCGTGTCAGGACGCAACGCCGCGAACGCTCGCTCCAGCGCGGCCTTCGCGTGATCGCGCTCGCCCTCATCGGTGAGGCGACGGGACGGCTCCAGGCGAAGTAGAGGCCGGCGACCGCCAATTGACGGACCGTCTCAATATTCACGCATTTATGAGCTGTATTGATTACCGCTTCCCGAATTGCAGGACTAGTCTGAATGATCGCTGCGCACTAATTTGTTAGCAGTGCCGGCCGTGTGCCAAGCCACTCCGTTGGGAGACTGAAATGCAACGCAAGCTCGCTGCAATCATGGCCGCTGATATCGTCGGCTATAGCCGGCTGATGGCCGAGGACGAGTCTTCCACCTATGCAGAGCTGCGCACTGTTTTTGACAAGCTGATCGACCCCACTGTCGCCCGCCATGGCGGAACCACCTTCAAAACGACGGGTGACGGCTTCCTTGCGATGTTCCCGAGCGTCAACGCGGCCGTTGATGCCGCACTTGCCATCCAGCAAGGCTTTGACGACGGCCCTTTCAAGCTGCGTATCGGCATCAACCTCGGTGATGTCATCGAGGATAATGGCGATGTCTATGGGGATGGAGTGAACGTCGCGGCCCGGCTTGAGGCCATGACCGAGCCCGGCCAGATATTCGTCAGCGGCGCTGTGGTGATGGCCGCCGAGCGCAACCGCGGCGAGCTGTTCGCCCGAGTCGGCCGCAGGCGTGCCAAGAATATTCCCGAGCTGCTTGAAGTGTACCGCGTAAGGCGGGCGGGCTCTTCCTGGTCGATCTGGCGGCAGGTGCCACATGTCCTGCGCTGCAGCGCGGCGCGCTGGTCTTATGGCGTTGCTGCCATCGCTCTCATTCTCATCGGCACCCAGATTTCACCTCTTCCGCTGGCCGCGATGGTGAGCGGCATCCCGGCTGCACTCTCTCTGGACCAGACCCGTGCAGACCCCAGGCCCTCGATTGCCGTCATGCCGTTCGCAACCATGAGCGGCAGCGATAACCAGCCTTACTTTGCGGACGGACTGACCGAGGACGTCACCACGGCGCTTGCTCGTAATCCCGAGCTTCAGGTCATCGCCCGCGATTCTACCTATGCCGTGCGCGGGCAGGAGACGGATGTGCGTAAGCTCGCGGCAAAGCTTGGCGTTGATTACGTGGTTGAAGGCAGCGCGCGCCGGGAAGGCGACCAGCTCCGCGTTTCGGCGCAGCTCATTGATGTCGGCACGGGGGCGCACTTATGGTCGCGCAGCTTCGACAAGAAGGTTGCTGACGTTTTCACCGTCCAGAGCGAGCTCACCACGGAAATCGTCGCGCAACTCGCGCCCTATATCGGCCGAAGCGAAGCGGCAGCGGCGGCGCTGCGGCCGACGGATAGTCTGCAGGCCTATGATCTCGTCTTGCAGGCCCGCAACCGTTACCGGCACGGCGCCACTGACCATAACGCTATTCTCGATGCCCGTGGCCTGTATCAGCGCGCCCTGGAAATGGACCCGGCCTATGCCGCAGCTCGCGCAGGTCTTGCGTTGACCTATATCGGCGAAGTGGCGCAAAGGCCCGGCGGTCAAGCCGCAGCGCCCGAGCTGGATTTGGGTCTCAGTGAGGCGCGGCAGGCCGTGCGGCTCGATCCCAATCTCGGTTTTGGATATCAGGTAATCAGTTTCGGACTTGCGCTGCAGGCGGACTACTCCGGCGGGCTTCAGGCGGCGCAGCGTGCGGTCGAACTGAACCCCAACGACCCCGACAGTATGATCGCGCTGGCCAAAGCGCAGGTCCGGTTCGGAGACTATCCGGACGCTGTCGCCAACGCGGAGCGGGCGCGCCGACTGCACCCCATGGCACCGGAATACTATGCCTACGTGCATGGTCAGGCGCTTTATGCCGATGGCCGCCGCGAAGAGGCGGCCACGGTCATCAGCGAGTGCCTTGTCAGAGCGCCCCGCGATGCGAATTGCCTTCTCATCCAAGCCGCGTTGCAGGGTGGAAGCGGAGAGCTTGAAAAGGCGCAGGCTACCATGGCAAGCCTTGTTGAAGCCCATCCGGCATTCTCGCTGGAAGCGGAAAGGGCTTATCGCCGGTTCGGCGACGAGCCCTTGATGGAAGAGTTCCTGCAGGACCTGGCGAGAGCCAAAGCCCCGGAGACGGCTTGACGTTCCCGTCAGCGTCGCGGTTTTAGAACGATCCGTTCGTGGACTGAAGGCGACAATGATCTCCGGGTCGCTGATCTGGACGCCGGCACGGTCGTGCCTCTCCCGTCTCCCAAGTCGGGCGGGTGACCGACCTTCGCGCGACCGGGTCCATCGTGACGAAGGGTGTCAATCTGGCCGTGGTTGTCAAGTCTGCGGAGGCAGCATTGGCGGGCCATTATGATGGCTGATCGCCTATAATCTCTTCATCACGCTGGATGGCGGGCCGAGATGACCACTCGCCTTCCAGCGCCAAATAGGCGCCGCACGGGTCGTGGCCTTATTCCTTGATCGGGATTCCAGCTTCGATCGCAGCGTCGATGAACGCCTGGCGCGCCTCTTCCCGGTTTCGCTTGCCCGACATGACATCGGCGCAAACCGCACAGGCTCTATCCAAGGCGGGACCCTCTTCGGTCGGCCAGTCCTCAACCAGCGCCCATGTCGCGGCTTGGGTCGTCTGGATCACCACCCACTGATCCGGGCCTTCGAGGGCGAGCGTTACCGGCTTCTTCCAAATGGTTTGCATGATCTCAGGACCTCCGCTGCGTGCTCTCTGCCGTTGCAGCCTGCACACATAGGGCGATTCATCCGGCGTGGCGAGTACGGTATGAACGAGATGCTTTTCTCGAGCAGCGAACTGCTGGGATGTACTTTTCGAAAAGGGCTTCGTGCCGCCGTTTTGCGCGCTTATGCGGGCCTCCTAGAACTCCTGAACGAATTCACACGCCAGCAAGGTTTTGCCTGGCAGGGCGTTGCCTTGGCGGGCGACGATAGAGACTTTTCCAGGCCCGGCCATTCCGGGTTCCGGCTGCAGATCTGCGGGAAGTTCAAGCGAATAGCCCTTGGTGGATGTGCCGAGCAGGTCCGAGGTCTCCGGCTTCAAACCGTATTTCGCGGCCAGATCGTCAGCGCGCTCGCCCTCGATCAAGACGCCAACAGCGTTGTTAGCAAAGAAAATCTCGGTCGACTTAAAGCCGTCGCGGCCTATCTGGTTCGGGAGTTTGTAGATCGCCGCACCCAAAGACGACGTGTCCGGCTTGGCCAGAGCTTCCACGACATCATAGATCTTCATTGCCGATGTCATCGTATAGGGTGGCTTACAAAGGGCTGCGTCAAAGAACTTTTCATTGGCCGAATCGGCAAGAACCTGTCCGGCCTGAAATGTCGCAAAAGCGACGCACGCAGAGAAGGCGGCGTGGCGAATGAATTTGGCGTTGTGCATGAAACATTCCCGAGAAGTGGCTGTCGTGGATTCGCGTGTTACGAATGCCTAGGGGATTCGAAGTAATTATGCTACCCAAAGTTTAATCCCTCAGCTCCACTCTTCTCTTCCGTCTGGCCGTACTGATGGGTAGGATGAGTGGTATCGGACGCCGAGACAGAGATATCGCAGGCCGATCCGAAGGCAGGAAAGTCATGATCGCAGCTTATATCGATGAAATCATCATGTTTTGCGCCGGCATGTGGATGACATCCGTCGGCTTTGGTTATCTGCCATATCCAGGCAAGCCGGCCAGCCGGCCGCCCCTGCTTCGCCACTTCAAGTGGATGGGGCCCTTGCTGCTCGCGATCGCCATCGTTCTGGCCGCCGCCTCATAAGCCGTGGGCTCATGCTGGAGTGAAGCAATGACCAATATGTTTGTCTGCCCGTCCTGCGGATTGGACAAAACAGAATCGATCGTCCATGGCGGTTCCTACATTCTCCGATGCGCCGCCTGCGGCGAAGCGATTGTCGCCACATCGTTCATGGCAATGCTCGACTCGGACCATGAGTGCTCGGCCTTTATCGATCCGGGTCCCGGAAAACACCCTCCGCCAGAGACGCTCGTTGCGCGTGGACCGCTCCGGCAGATCGCAACGGCAATCAGTGCCGCGGCGAGTGACGGAACGCTGATACGTCTGATCTCTGAAGCGAAAGATTGAAGTCCGCCTTTACACAGCTGGCCCCCTCATGGGCGTACCCGGACGAGAATCTTGGCCCCGGGAACCCTCAACTGTTCCGCCATCGTTTCCAAATCTTTCCTATCCGTTCCCGCCAGAACGATGCGACCATCCATGATCGGCTCCCTCATCCAGGGTTCCATAACGACCTTGTCGTTGATCAGCATCTGCGTTTGTCGTCCCAACGCCGCCTGCGTGAAATCGCGGAATGTGGCGGCGCTTTCCGGGGTGAGCACGATATTCAGGCCAGGGTCGTAGGACACGGGAGACAGGCCTACCTCCGCACCCTTCACCTCAAGCGAGACGGGCGCAATCGCCTTGGCCGCGTCATTGTCTGCAGCAACGGTCGTCTCCTGCGACGCCGTTGGTGGCGCAGGCGGTGTCGAAAGCTCATCCAGGATGCCCGGCCCGGCCTTGGCTGATGGCAGCGGCTCGATATGCAAATCGGGCGTCTGCAGGTCTTTTGCTGTCAACACGGCGGGGAGCGGCAGGCTGGCCGGCATGTCCTCGCGTTGGATGTGGGTGTATGTGCGCAACGTTGCCCCTCCTGTCGTAGCGGTGACGATCTGCGACGCTTCGAGCGTCGAACCATCATCCAGGGACACCACAAGCTCGACGCTTCGGCTCTTGCTGGCGCGTTTGACGGAAGCCAGCTGATCGGCGGTGAGGTTCTTTGCCCGCTCGGCAAAGCCCGTCATCAAATTTGCGATCACCGGCTGCTGCGACTGGCTGAATGCCGCGGCGTCGGCTTCCTCCGACAAGGAAAGGGTTGCCGTGCGTGCGGTTGCGTCGGTGGATTTCAGGGCCCAGGTCGAGGTCACTGGAACGCTGACGCCGCCATAATCTTCGTCTCGCAAGGTCGCCGAGACCTGGCCAATCTCCATGGTCTCTGCCTGATAGGATTGCCCTGTGGCAAGCAGTTGCGCCTCCGGCACCAAGGCGGCAACAATCTGAAGAGGGTTTGCCTCCAGCTTGGCGATGAGGTCATAGACCCCGCTTTGTGGCGCCGCGGAGGCGCCAGCCGCGGGAACTCCAGCCGGTCCATTGGCCGCCACCTCCCGCATATGCGCCACGATCTGATCGACACCGGAGAGATCGCGCGGGTTGCCGTTCAGGTCGGTTTCGAGTTCGAGCGCAGCAGTGCCATAGGCCGTGAGGGAATTGCGATAGAGCAGGTTCATCTGATAGCTGTCGGCAAGGCCGGTAATGCCTTCCGGCAAATCGGCGCTGAGGGACCAGCGGACCCGCATGCTGTCTTCATCCCGCGACAGGACCGTTATACGCTGGCGAAACGCGCCGCGCACCGTCATGGCCGAGGCGCCTGGCTTGTCGAACCAGAACGACATATCGGTCTCGGTCGCTTTTTGAACGCGGTAGCTGCGCTCGACACCCGTCGCCGGCGCGTAGCCCGGGATCTCGATGCCGCCGGCGGACCATGCCGGAGTGGAGAGTGTGAGGCACAGGCAAAAGCAGGAAAATCTCTTCCAGTGCAGTGATGTCATGCGGGCAGGGCCTCTGGACATTGAAGGTTTTGGGGCGCCTTCCGGCTGCCCGCCGCGAGCATATTTGCTGATGAGGAGGATGGGTAGTGCCGACGCTGCAATAATCGTTTTGCTCGAAACTGCTTCAGGTTTTCAAGATTGAGATCGGGAGATCAAGGCTCAGCGTCTTTCTTCGGCTAAAGTCTCTCTCCCCCTTCGGATTCTCTTTTCCACGACGCGCCGTTGCAAATGAGATAGGAGCATTCGTCCTTATTGCCCTCGTCCCATCCCGGCCAGCAGATCACGACGCGATGGAATTTGGCGTTGCAAAGCCCGTGGTTTGCCAGCGCACGCGGATCATTCAAGAAATACGGGCTTATGGCTTTGTCGCGGGTCCATTCAGGCACCGCCTTCCAATCAGCGGCGCCACCCTCGTCGCTCAAGGGGGCGACCTGGCAGGACTTCCAGTTGGACAGCACGATGGTCTGATCGCAGGGAAAGGCTTGGACGGCGCTTCCCAGTAAGATCGAAAACAATGCCGGCAATCGCCTGATGCAAACGACCACGCTCTTTTCCCCCATACCGCCTATTCGCATCGCGCTTCTACCCCCGAGATTCATTGCAGCAATCCTAGCAGAAGGGACTGGATAATAGAAGATCATAACTAAGAATATTTTCCTAGTTCATGGATCGTTCTTGCGCTAGGTTTGCCGCCATTGCAACCACGGACTGTTAGATGTTGAGCAAATTTTTTCTCAGGGATGAGGTGATGGCGCGGACGAGCTGTGGCCGTCGCGCGCTGCATGAACGGAGTTCCCGCAACAGGCTCTGGAGGGAGGGCGGATACCGATCGACAACACGGGCGAGGGGCTGATGGCGGAATTCAATCCTCGCGACAAGAGCCGAACCAGTCAGGGAAAGACGCGGGCGATGGTGCGCAAGCATACAGCTCCGCCGAGCGGCACGGATGACGGCAGCCTTCGCTGGCAATGGTTGACGATCCAACTGCTGGAATCTGCGGCCTTCACGACATTGAGTGCGAATGCCTGCCGCGCCTTCTTCCGCATCGTCATCGAGCATACGTCGCACGCCGCCTTGGAAAACGGCAAGCTTGTCGTGACCCATCCTCAGTTCGTGTCTTACGGCGTGACCGGCGAATATGTGGCCGATGCGATCGATGAGCTCGAATATAAGGGGCTGATAAAAGTTCGCCGCGGCCGGGCGGGCAGCGGTGTCGCGCATCCCAATCGGTTCACGCTGACTTTTGTCGGTGACCATGAAGGTGCGCCACCCACCGATGAGTGGAAGCGATGCACGGCGGAAAGGTGCCGGAAATGGTCCGAGACCGACCGCAAGATTGCCGCCGACAAACGCGGTCGCGTCGGCAGGAAGAAAAAATCCTCACTTCGGAATCCCGAAATCCCCCCGCTTCGGGATTCCGAAATTCGCCGCGCTTCGTGAGATGTCGACATGAGGAAACATTGAATGATTTCAATGCCGCAACCAATTTCGGGATTCCGAAGTGCTATATAGATCTTGGTGGGGTGTCCCTAACGAAGACACTTTGCCACGATCAGGAACTCCGTCTCCCGACCCCCGATCTTCCCGGCCGAAACCGTTCGAAGCACAAGACCGAAAGCTTCATAGAGCCAATAAAGCGGGGGAATTCTATCCTTGAGCGCGTGCACCTGCGTCGACACATATTCGCCGACGAAGACGACATCCATGCCGAGGTCTTTCAATGTCCCGGCAATCTCCGAATGGGATGCCTCTGCGGCGTGCTCGACGCGGAATGGGGCATAGCCCGGCTTTCCGGCGTTTTTCTGCCTGAGAACGTAGCGATAGAACAAGACGTGTGTCCACCATGGCGTCAGGTCGGTGAAGATCCCTTTGGCTGAATTCAGGATCGGACCCTTGACGAACACCAGACCACCGGGAGACAGGGTATCATGGGCTCTCAACAAGGCAGAGCGCGGGCTTTCCAAATGCTCGAGAACGTCCCAGAAGACGCAGGCGTCGAAGTGACGATCTCCATAGTCGATGGTTTGAGCATCGCCGAGGATTCTTTCGGCGGCGTCCTGGTTCTTTTCGAGTTGCTCCTTGGAGATGTCGACAACGGTATATCGCGCACCTTTCAAGGGGATATGCGTGCGGGAGCCGCCCCCGACCTCAAGGATATTTGTATCAGTCTTGCTGGAAAATGCTGATTGTGCGTGCGAGAGCGCGTCGTTTACCCACGGCGAAGCCATAATCTTTCCCTCCCGAAAGATTAGCGTTTACGACTATAAGTAAGCATTAATATAATATTTTAGCAATATTTTAAGCATGTCTGGTCAGGTGGTGCGTCCGGTCCGGATTGGCGGCTAAGCCGTCAGCCTAGTTTCGCGCAACCTTCCTGATGTATCCGCAGGTCTGATGATCTTTAAGGCGCTTCAGCCGGAGGAATGCATGGCGGTGGGAATTTTTCGGGCTCTGGCTGCCCTGGCGATGATGACGGCCCTTGGCGGCTGCATCGACCATGCCAATGATCCGGTGCTCCTGGCGGTCGGCGTGCCGGTCAATCCGCCTGTTGTTGCGCACGGTCTTTGCATGACCGACGGCAACGCCATGTATGACGAGGCAAGGAAGCAGTATCAGCTGCGCGCCCAACTGACCGGATATGCTCAGGCCGATGAGCTTGAGGCCGAAACGATAGCGCGCGCTGCCGCCCATCGCCAATATGTCGCTTGCCTCTCCGGCCAGGGTTACCGGACATTATACGCGAATTGAGAACAGAGAATTCACGTTTCGTCACCAGCGCCGTTTGAGCCCTTTCCTGATCGCGACTTTTCACGTTTTTCGGCGATTTAGTCACGCCAGATCGCCTGCAATCACGAGTTTTGGAATTGCGTGTGAGCCATGGAACTCCGCTCGTCTGAAAGGCATTCTTCCGAGATAAATCCATAAGGAGGGTTTATCATGAAGATGTTCAGGCTTGCCCCATCCACCGCCGCGCTCGGCGCCCTTCTCGCCCTCACGTCGATCATCCCTGCGCAGGCAGCACCCGTCCAGACGGCTCGGCCGCCCGCTGTCTCGGATGTAAAAATGGTGCAATATAAGCCACATGCCGGGTCCTGGCATGGCTATCAGGGCTTTCGCATGGAGCGCCCCGGCACCCGCCGCCATTCCGATGGCTACTGGTATCCGCTTGCCGCCTTCGGCGTCGAGGCCGGCACCACGGGCTCCATCGTCCGCGCGCCGGTGAACAGGCCGGCCACTCCGGAAATGTGCAACCCTACGTTTTCCGGATCGATCGGTCCCGGCAGCATGCCCTGTGATAACGGCTATTGAGCCGGCAAATGAAAGAGGCGGCGATGAGCCGCCTTTTTCTTGATCGGGCTGCCGCTCACATGTCCGTGACCTCTGCTTTGGCACCGTAGTATGTGACAGATCGCCTTCCTAACTCCGGGGCGTAAATTCCCCGAATCCTCCCAAGGAGACGATTATGACCACGACTTTCCAGCACGGCCTGATGGCCGCTGCCTTCGGCGCAATCCTCGGCCTCTCGGCCTTCTCGGCAACGGCAGCTCCCCTCCAGTCGAGCGCGACAGAGCAGGGCGCAGCCACGCGTCCGGTTGCCCAACAAGAAACCACGGTGCGGCACGACAGGCGCACGACCGGTTCGATCGGCGAGCGCGCCTCGGAAACCACGGGCTCGACGCCTTACATGATGAACCCGAAGAAGCCCCTCAAGAGGGATTGCAAGCTCGGCTTCAACCCAGGGAGCGGCTCCAGCTGCAACTACTGACGAGAGGCTCCGCGTCTTCGCGATCGTGAACGGCCCGCAATGGGCTGAAGGGGCGGCCTCAGGGTCGCCCTCAGTTCGTGGACAAACCTCGCTCTCCCCTCGGCGGCATCCTCGGCCTTGTGCCGAGGATCTGCTGCGTATCGACCGGCTGTAGATGCTCGGGACAAGCCCGAGCATGACGAAAGAGAGGTTGGTCGCCTTTGGCCACCTTTGCGTAGAGGTAGCGGCCAGCCGGATACGGCATGTCCTTCCCCAATTGTCGTTCGTACGATGTTGCATCGAATGCAAAAATGCAATAGGTACAGAATTACGCAAACTGTTGACGGTGGTGTTGCGAAAAGCCGCAGCCAAGAGCGATTGACGCGTCTGCCTTGGAATTGCCATGCTCGCCGCGATGGTCGCTTTTCATAATCAATCGAATTTCAGACGGGTGGGATAGTCATGACTGCAAAGGCCGCATGCTCCGATTTCCTGCATTTTTTCCGTTCCTGGGTCAGCAACCCGCTTCGGGTCGCGGCCATCGCGCCGTCGGGGGATTCGCTTGCCAGGATCATGACCAGTGAAATTGCCGCACTCGACGGGCCGATCATCGAGCTCGGCCCGGGAACCGGCGTCTTCACCAGGGCTCTGCTGGCGCGCGGGGTCAGCGAAGCGGATCTGACCCTGATCGAGTACGGTCCGGAGTTCATCTCATCGCTGCAGGCGCGTTTTCCGACGGCGCGTGTGTTGCAGATGGATGCCGCCCATCTCGCCCATGCCGATATTTTCGAAGGAGAACCGGTCGGCGCGGTTGTCAGCGGCTTGCCGCTCCTCTCCATGTCGCCGCGCAAGATCGCCTCGATCCTGGCTGGCGCCTTCGCCTATATGCGCCCGGGCGGCGCCGTCTATCAGTTCACCTATGGTCCGCGCTGCCCGGTGCCGCGGCCGATCCTCGACCGTCTCGGCCTCAAGGCGGTGCGCATTGGCGGCACGGTGCGCAACCTGCCGCCGGCCTCGGTCTACCGGATTTCGCGTCGCAAGCCGCTGGAACTGTCACGCGAGCGCATCAGCTATCGCGGGAGCGCGACTGACATCGACGATGTCGCCGCCTTTTCCAACGAAACCGGCGGCTGAACGATGATGCCGAGCCGGAATGGCTGAGAACAAGCGGACGGAAACGACGGAAGGCAGGCGGGAACGCAAGCGGCGGCAGACGCGCGAGCGCATCGAGCAGGCGGCGATGACCCTCTTTCTGCAGCGCGGCTTCGAGGCCACGACGATCGAAGACATCACCGAGGCGGCCGATGTCTCCAAACGCAGTTTCTTCGATTATTTCCCATCCAAGGAAGAGGTGGTTTTCGCCTGGCAGGATGCCTTCGCCGATCGCCTGATGGCGGCGGTCGCCGCAAGGCCGGCGGACGAATCCTCCGTCGCGGCGGTCGAGGCGGCGATCACCGCAACCGTCATCGCTTCCGTCGACGAGCCTGGTCTGGCGCGTGGGGACCTTATCCATCGTACGCCGGCGCTGAAGGCCCGCGACCAGCTGAAATATGCCAAGCTCGAACAGAAGCTCGCCGAGGCGCTGCTTCTGCGCAAGGGAGATGATCCGCTTGAACGGCCCCGCATGCGCGTCCTTGCGGCCATCGTCATCGGTGCGCTGCGCGTCGGGGCTGAGCTCTGGCCGCAGCGCCCGCCAAGTGCTTCGCCGCAGGATTTCGCCCGGGAGATTTTCACCGACCTCTGGAAGATGCTGGCGGAATTCGGCGACGAGGCAAAGACCAGGCGTTGACGCGGGGCCGCCTGCGCCTCCGTGCGCACTTCCGACGAGATCAGCTCGATGTCGATGTTTCCGCTCATCCCTGTGATCAGGCCCTGTTATCGGAACCGGGCCGTCCTATATCTGCAAGCGTCGCAGCGGCCACATTCTGATGATCCCGCGATAGGCGGATCATCACCATGCCGGGCATCGCTTTCGATCAGGGCAGACATTCGCGCTCGTAGGCATCTCCGAAAGCCTCGGCATCCGTGCCGCCGCTGTTCAAGCGCCTCCGACCGTTCCACCGATTTCAATGATTGATTGATAAGAGAGGAAAGACCATGTCCAGTCACAACGCAGCCCAATACAACGCGGCCAAGTCAGGCACCTTCAAGATCGGCGGCGATATCGAGATCAATCGTCTCGGTTTCGGCGCCATGCGCGTCACCGGCAAGGGCATCTGGGGCGAGCCTTCCGATCATGCCGAATCCATCCGCACGCTGAAGCGCCTGCCGGAACTCGGCGTCAACTTCATCGATACGGCCGATTCCTACGGCCCCGATGTCTCCGAATGGCTGATCAAGGAAGCGCTGCATCCCTATGGCGGCAAGTCTGTCATCGCCACCAAGGGCGGCCTGACCCGCCACGGCCCCGATATCTGGCTGCCCGTCGGCCGTCCGGAATATCTGATCCAGCAGGCGCATAAGAGCCTGCGCAATCTCGGCGTCGAGCAGATCGATCTCTGGCAATTGCATCGGATCGATCAGAAGGTGCCGGCCAAGGAGCAGTTCGATGCGATCAAATCGCTGCTCGATACCGGCCTCATCCGCCATGCGGGTCTGAGCGAAGTGTCCGTTGCCGACATCGAGGCGGCTTCGAAGCATTTCAAGGTCGCGACCGTCCAGAACCGCTACAATCTCGTCGACCGCACCAGCGAGGATGTGCTCGACTATTGCGCCAAGCACAATATTGGCTTCATCCCGTGGTATCCGCTCGCCGCCGGCGATCTCGCCAAGCCCGGCTCGCTGCTCGATACGATCGCCAAAAAGCACAATGCCGCACCCAGCCAGATCGCGCTCGCCTGGGTGCTGAAGCGCAGCCCGGTCATGCTGCCGATCCCCGGCACCTCCAAGGTCAAGCATCTCGAGGAAAACGTCGCGGCTGTCGACATCACCCTCTCGAACGAAGAATTCTCCGCCCTCGACGCCGAGGGCAGCAAGGTCTTCAAGGCTGCTTGACGAGGCAAGCCCACGGCTTTTCGGTTCGCGCTAGTCGCTGCCCCTCACCCTAACCCTCTCCCCGTAAAAGACGGGGAGAGGGGACGTGCCATGCGAGAGGTGGCGAGGAACGGAAAGGTCGCGGCATATCCTCTTCTCCCCTCGGTGAGAAGGTGCCGGCAGGCGGATGAGGGGCCGGTTCCCAGGTCGAGGCCGCAATTTTCGGCACAATTTTGACCATCCGGTCAAACATGCTGCAAAATGAGGCGGTGGCGTGCCATTTAGGAGGCAAGCCTTGCATTCAGCGCATTGCTGCATTGCGGTATTTTCGCTATTCCGAATCAAAAGAATTGGCTATTACTATCTTCGTAAGCAGCGCACTCCTCCTCCCAGCGCTCTTACATCGGACTGACAACACTCCTCCTCCCAGTTGTCAGTCAGGATCAAGAGCCCGGCGCACCTCCTCCCGCGTCGGGCTTTTTTCTTTTCCCCAAGTCTGTTTCTTCCAGGTCTAAATCGATCAATTGCCGATCCGGGCAACGCCGGTTTTGCCGTTGTCCCAGGTCCATTTAATCGTGTTGGCGCCGGCGCGTTCGAGTTCGAAGCACATCGGCTTGCCCTTGTTCCAGCTCTGGAATTTCTGGCAGAGGCGGTTGGCGTCGATCCACCATTGGCCGGTATCGCTGGGTTTGACATAGCGGCCAAGGCCGATCGCCTGGCCGTTGCCGTCGACCTTGCCGGACGAGCGGAAGATCAGCGGCAGTTCACCGCCGAGCGGCGTGGAGAGGTAGACAGTCTTGCCGATGATGTCGCGGCGGATATCGGCCTCGCCAAGCGTCTCCGTCGAGCCGAGCGAAGGCATCAGCATCAATGTCGACAAGCATGTGATCGCGAGCAACTTCATCACCCTGATCCATCGGTTGAACCTGATCGGGCAAAACGCCGGGGATAGCCGAAAGTTTCAGGAGCAATTCCAGCAAAAGCGCGCAGCGGTTTTCACAGGATTGCTCTTGTCCACCTCCCGCGGTTTGACTCGGCAAGCCTCGTCGGACTATTTGAACGGGCGCCGCCTGTCCGGTGCGTGAACCGATTGGAGTTTGGTCATGATCGGCAAAAGACGCGGCTTGCCCGCGGCTCTGACAGGTCTTCTGGTTGCAACGATGGTGCTCGCCGGCTGCGGCGGCAGGCCGGTCGGTGTCATGCAGGCGGCCGGCACCGCGGCCCCCGGCACGTCGAAGGTCGATCTACTCGTCGCGACGACGCGCGCTGCCGACGACAATCCCGCCGTGCTTTTCTCCGGCGAACGCGGCACCGGGCTCGCGGTCAATGCCGTCGACGTCTCGATCCCGCCGGAAGCCAATCGCAAGGTCGGCCAGGTGCAGTGGCCAAGCCGCCTGCCGGCCGATCCGTTGCGCAATTTCGTCACCGTTTCGGTCGATCCGCTTGAAGGCGAGCGGGCCGGCGAGACCTGGCTGAAGACCCATATGCCGAAGAGCCGCCGCGTGCTCGTCTTCGTCCACGGCTTCAACAATCGTTATGAGGATGCCGTCTACCGCTTCGCGCAGATCGTCCACGATTCGCATGCCGACGTCGCCCCCGTCGTCTTCACCTGGCCGTCGCGCGGCAGCATCTTCGACTATAATTACGACAAGGAAAGCACCAACTATTCCCGCGACGCGCTGGAGGAATTGTTGACCCGCACCGCCGCCAATCCTGCTGTCAACGACATCACCATCATGGCCCATTCGATGGGCACGTGGCTCACCGTCGAAGCGCTGCGGCAGATGGCGATCCGCAACGGTCATGTCGCTCCGAAGATCAACAATGTCATCCTCGCTTCGCCGGATCTCGATGTCGACGTCTTCGGCCGCCAGTTCGCCAGCCTCGGCAAGGAAAGGCCGCACTTCACCATCTTCGTCTCGCAGGACGACCGGGCTCTGGCGCTGTCGCGGCGCATCTCCGGCAATGTCGACCGGCTCGGCCAGATCGATCCTTCCGCCGAACCTTACCGGAGCAAGCTCGAGGCGGCCGGCATCACCGTGCTCGACCTCACCAAGCTCAAGGGCGGCGACCGGCTGAACCACGGCAAATTCGCAGAAAGCCCCGAAGTGGTGAAGCTGATCGGCGACCGGCTGATTGCCGGCCAGACGATCACAGATTCCAATGTCGGCCTCGGCGAGGCTGTCGGCGCCGTGGCGATGGGCGCTGCCCAGACCGCCGGAAGTGCCGTCAGTGTTGCCGTCAGCACGCCGATTGCGATCTTCGATCCGCGCACCCGGCGCAACTATGATGCCCAGCTGAAGCGTCTCGGCCAGTCGATGAACAATACCGTCGGTTCGGTCGGCGACAGCGTCGGCGCCGGCCTGCCGGTAAGCCAGTAAAAATCCCGCAGAGCAATTCCAGCAAAAGTGCACAGCGGTTTTGCGTTTCGGAATTGCGAAAAAACAACGAGATAGAGAATTTCCGTGTTTCGGAAAAAACGGAAATTCTCTAGGCATCGCATCTTGATGTGATATATCAGATTCACGACGGCACTTCTGTCTGCCGTGCGATGGGTTGATGGCATGGCGGATGAGACGAAGAAGAAGGTAGCGGTCGTCGGCGCGGGCGTGATCGGCGCCTCGATCGCTTTCGAGCTGCAGCGGCGCGGCCTTGATGTGACGCTGATCGACAAGGGGGAGCCGGGCCGCGGCACCTCTTTCGGCAATATGGCGAGCATTGCGCTTGATTTTGCCGCCGGCTCCGGCCCTTCGACCTGGAAGAAGATCCCCGGCTGGCTGCTCGATCCCGAAGGCCCGGTCTGGCTGCGTCCCTCCTATGCGGCCAGGATGCTGCCCTGGTTCCTGCGCTTCCTCGCTGCCGGCCGGCCCTCGCGTCTCCGAGAGATCGAGGATGCCGGCATGCGCCTGTCGAACCGGGCGCTTGGCGATTTCAGAGAGATGCTGCAAGCAATCGGCGCACCCGAGTTGATGACCGAGGAAGGATGTCTGGCGATCTACGAGACCGAGGCGGAATTTGCCGCCGATCGCGGCCATCTCGCCATGATGCAGCGCTACGGCCTCGAATTCGAGGTCTTGAGCAACGGCGCCATCCAATATTACGAGCCCACTCTGTCACCGGCAATCGCCAAGGCCGTGCTGCTCCCCGACAACAAGTCGATCCGCGACCCCTACAAGCTGGTGGTGAAACTCACCGACGCCGCAAAGGCTGCGGGCGCGACTTTCGTTTCCGGCACTGTGCGGAATATCGAGCGCAGGGGCGATGGCATCGCCGTCGTTCTCCTCGATGATGGCAGGCGGATCGAGGCGGGTTCGGTCGTGCTTGCCGCCGGCGTCCACACCCGTTTCCTTGCCGAAAAGCTCGGTGAGCCGATCCCGCTCGAAACCGAGCGCGGTTATCACACGCAGATCATGAAGCCAGGCATCGCGATGCGCTATTCGGTGATCTGGCCGCATCACGCCTTCATGGTGACGCCGACGGCGGGCGGCATCCGGGTCGGCGGCAATGTCGAACTCGCCGGCCTCGATGCTGCGCCGGATTTCCGCCGTCCGCGGGTGCTGGTGCGCCATGCCCAGCGTGCGCTGCCCGGTCTCAAGGTCGAGGAGACGACGGAATGGATGGGGCATCGCCCGGCACTGCCCGATACGATCCCGATCATTTCGCCCTCGTCGAAACTGCCCGGCGTTTTCTATGCGACCGGCCACGGCCATCTCGGCCTGACCTTTTCGGCAACGACAGCGCTGGTGATCGCCGATATGGTGACCGGGCTCAAACCATCCCTCGATATGACCCCGTTCCGCATAGACCGTTATTAGGAGGTCCCGATGTCCGAAACCACCAAACCCGTAGCGCTGATCACCGGCGGCGGCCGCGGTATGGGCGAGGCGATCGCCCGCGAGCTTTCGGCGCAGGGCTATCAGCTGGCGCTGATGTCGCCGTCGGAAAGCTGTGAGAAGCTGGCTGCCGAACTTGGCGGTGTTGCCTCGCGCGGCGTGGCCGAAAAGGCCGAGGATCTCAAGGCGATCTTCGACCTGACGATGAAGACCTATGGTCGCATCGATGCCGTCGTCAACCTGAGCGGCCATCCGCCGAAGGGCGACCTGCTCGATATATCGGACGAGAACTGGACGCTCGGTTCCGACATGATGATCCTGTCGCTGGTGCGCATGGCCCGCCTGGTGACGCCGGTCATGCTGAAACAGGGCAAGGGCGCCTTCGTTAACATCACCACTTTTGCGGCTTATGAGCCGACGCTGGTCTTCCCGGTTTCCTGCACCTACCGCGCCGCTGCCGGCGCCTTCACCAAGCTTTATTCCGATCGTTATGCGGCCGACAATATCCGCATGAACTGCATCCTGCCGGGTTATATCGATAGCCTGAACCACAAACCCGGGACCGCCGAGACGGTGCCGATGAAGCGCGTCGGCCATGTGGAGGAGATCGCCAAGACCGCGGCCTTCCTGCTCTCCGATGGCGCGGGTTACATCACCGGCCAGAATATTCGCGTCGATGGCGGCGTCACCCGTCACGTCTGATCTGGAGTTTTCGATATGAGATGGAAGCGCACGATCCAGCTGCTGGATGTCCACGCCGAAGGTGAGATCGGCCGCGTCGCGATCGGCGGCGTGCCGAAGATCCCCGGCGAGACCATTGCCGCCCAGCTGCACTGGCTGAACACCGATCCGAAGGGCGACGAGCTCCGCCGCTTCCTTTGCCTGGAGCCGCGCGGCGCGCCCATCGGCTCGGTCAATCTGCTGCTGCCGGCACGGCACCCGGAGGCCGACGCCGCCTTCATCATCCTGCAGCCCGACCAGGCGCATGCGAGCTCCGGCTCGAACTCAATCTGCGTCACCACGGCGCTTCTCGAATCCGGCATCGTCGAGATGAAGGAGCCGGAGACGATAGTCACCCTCGAAACCGCCGCCGGCCTCGTCAAGGCAACGGCGACCTGCCGCGACGGGCGCTGCGAAAAAGTCCGGCTGACCATGGTGCCCTCCTTCGTGCATGAGCTCGATGTCGCGATCGACACGCCGCATTGGGGAAGGATCAAGGCCGATATCAGCTATGGCGGCATCTTCTATGCGCTTGTTGATGTCGGCCAGATCGGCCTGACGATCGAGAAGGCCAATGCCGCCGGCCTCGTCCAGGCCGGCATGATTCTCAAGGAGCTGATCAACCGCGACATCAAGGTCGTTCATCCCGAGATCCCGGCGATCTCGGGCGTCGCCTATGTCATGTTCCGCGATACCGAAGCCGATGGCACGGTGCGCACCTGCACCACGATGTGGCCGGGCCGGGCCGACCGCTCGCCCTGCGGCACCGGCAATTCCGCCAATCTCGCCACGCTCTATGCCCGCGGCAAGGCCAAGGTCGGCGACACCTTCACCTCGAAATCGATCATCGGCTCGGAATTCGAGGTCGGACTGCAGGCAGTAACCGAGGTGGCCGGCCGCCCCGCGGTCATCCCCACCATCACCGGCCGCGGCTTCACCTTCGGCCTGACCCAGGTAGCTCTCGACCCCTTTGACCCGCATCCGAACGGTTTTGCGCTGACGGACGTCTGGGGGCCGTCGGCTGGGGAGATTTGACCGTTCAGGACATGATGCCGGAAGTGTGAAGCGGTTTCCGGACGGTTG
>NZ_WUEN01000031.1:0-11986 GCF_010668065.1 Rhizobium leguminosarum
CCTCATGACCCCACCCTCATGTTCATGCCGCCGGCCGGTAGAGGGCGGCAAGCGAAGGCGGCCCATCCGCCGCAATCTCGCCGCGCTCCAGAAGATCCTCGATATGGGCGAGCACGGAAAGGGCGGCCGCCCCATGCAGCTTCGGATCGGTGTCGCGATAGATCACCTTCACCATCTCGGCAATCTGCCCATCGCCCGCCTGGACACGCGCCAGCACCGCCTGCTCGCGCCTGAGGCGGTGCGCCTTCAGCGCCTTGAGGAAAGTCGAGGGCTCCGTCACCGGTCCGCCATGGCCGGGCAGCAACAGCCGGTCCTCGCGTTCGATCAGCCGCTGAAGCGAGGTCATGTAATCCGCCATCGAACCATCCGGCGGCGCGACGATCGAGGTCGACCAGGCCATGACATGATCGCCGGAGAATAGGATGTCGCGGCCTTCAAGCGCGAAGGCGGCATGATTGGCCGTGTGCCCCGGCGTCAGCACCGCGCTCAGCGCCCAGCCGTTGCCCGATAGGGTCTGACCGTCACTGAGCGTTATATCGGGCACGAAGGATAGATCCGAGCTTTCGGCAAAGGGATTGATCTCGCCATCCCTGAGCGGCCGTGCCGGCCGGTGCGGCCCTTGCCCCACCGTCACCGCCCCCGTTGCCGCCTGCAGCCGCCTGGCCAACGGCGAGTGGTCGCGATGCGTGTGGCTGACGAAGATATGCGTCACCGCGCGCCCGCCAAGCGCTGCCATCAGCGCCTGATAATGCGCCTCGTCCTCCGGCCCGGGATCGATGACCGCGACGGAGGAAGCGCCGACGATATAGCTGTTGGTGCCGAAAAAGGTGAAAGGCCCGGGATTGTTCACTGTAACCCGCTCGACCCCTGCAACAACCGGCACGGCCTGCCCATAGGCCGGCTCGAAAGCGAGGTCGAAAGCGGGACTGTCCATGAAGGAATGATCTCGGGCCGATGACGTCGCCAATTTCTAGCACGACATCAGGCACTGCGCAGCGCATAAATCTGCGCCGGGTTAAACTTAGTCATTGTGACAGGCGAAGAGCTTTGCTAATCAGGCGTCGATTTGAGCAGGCGGTTTCCGCTCAAGCTCTGGTGGGGCGTCGCCAAGCGGTAAGGCAACGGTTTTTGGTACCGTCACCCCTGGTTCGAATCCAGGCGCCCCAGCCATTTTTCCTTTGTAAGCCAAGAATCGCCGCTTCTCAGCGTTTCCTGTTCAGCTCGGAACCGAGACCCCGGTGTCACTCTGCGGCTATGGTCAGAACGGCCTCGGCCTCATCACCGTCTGCCTCGAAGTTTTCGCCTTCTTCCGCGATGGTCCCCGTATACGCTTTCTTGCCCATAGCCCCTTCGATCAGAGCCAGCAAGGCACGTTGCCGCTCCTGCATAAAGTCGTCGAAGCGATCAGCGCGCAGAAGAGCAGTATCGATGAGATGGGATCGCAAGAGCCGGTCCAGAACATCACCACCAATGGCTGGGATATCGGCTTGTCCCTTTTCGAGCGCTGCCAGATAGAGCGACGGGGCATCGCCGCCGATCATGCGGTTCGTCCGATAGGAAAGGGGCGTCTTGTTGATGATGGAATCGTAGACCTGCGGCTTGATCTTGCGCTCATCGCACCACCTCTTCGGGAAAATATGGTGAATGTCGACATTCTCGCTGAAGAATACCGTATCGCTGAACTTCTGGCCGGAGCGAAAATCGAGTGCTCCTTCCCCCATCAGCAACACATGCATGCCCTTATAGGCCGCAGAAAGACGCATGCGCATTGTCTTCAGACGATCGGAACGGAAGATTGTTTCGCTGACCGTGGCCGGCTCTGCTCCGCCCCTCAACCAAATGGGGACCTCGATGAAGTCTTTGGCGATACGGGTATCGACCGCCGAACCATAGAGTTCGCCGAAAACGCCGTTCCAGAACCATTGGCGAAGCTTTTCCTTCACTGCCATGTGTTCAAGTGCCATTTCACTTTCGGCGAGGATTGCGGCCAACGGCACGATCTGCGACTGATAAGGAAGGTCGTCTACCTTGTAGAAGTTCAGTTCGTGCAGGAACTTGGCCGCACGCTTGAACCCTTCTTCCGCGCGGTCGGCGTAGGCTTCGTAGGCCGATAGCGGCAAGTTCAACAGCGCCTGGCGATTGCCGGTGACCTGTGGCAGCTCCTTGCCCTGTTTGCCCTCCGCGGTGGCGATTGAGCGGCGATCCCGCGTGTGGAACAGCGAGATCACGTGCAGGAAATCCGTATTAGCCACATTTGCAAGGATGCCGGTGCTGCGTCCCGCTGCCGAGAGGGTTTCCGCGAGACGTTGATGGCGGCCCTTTACCCCTTCACCACCATACCAATCCTTGCGCAACTCGAAGCCTTCTGCCGCATACATGGCCGTAACCAATTCGAAAGCGTCGAGCGGCTTCCCGCCTGTGTTCACCTTCTCGAAGACCGTGCAAACTGCTTCCTTGCTTGTATTCCGATCCAAGGTGATGACTGGCACCTGATAACCCGAGAAGTTCTTGACCACCTCGTCATGGAATTTGGTGATGATCGGCCAAAGCTCGGTGAAGCTGCCTTTCCTGTTGCTGTAGTTGATGAAATCCACTTGCCAATCGTTCCACGAAAACATCGCGGTAAGCGGAAACATTAAATGCTCGAATTCAAGCTCCCGCGTCGAGAGATCCAAAACGATCTCACGACCGAAATCCGTGCGAATAATCTTGTCTTCGGGAACGCCAATTATCGCGTCCTCGCGGTTAGCCGCCTCATCCAGCGCCTTGCAAATATCAATGTAGAACCAGCGCTTCACCTTCTTGTTTTTGGGCGTGATGGTCTGCACGACCTGATTTCGCAGTGTCACCTGATAAAGCGAGGTCATCCTCTGTTGCCCGTCCAACAGAAGCAGCGAAGGTTCCACCGATTTTGAGAGGGCCGGTGCACCTTCTACAGGGCGCGGTTTGAAGTTCACACCGCCGCCGGTTTCCAGCGACATCAATGCACCGACGGGAAAAGCACGCGAGACCGATGCAACTAGGCTCTTAATCCGATCCTCATCCCACACCCAACTTCTTTGAAAATCCGGAAGCTGCAGGTTGCCCTTTTGGCAATCGACCAAAAGTTCGTGCAGCGAAATCGGGTTAGTCTTGAACGTCGCGCCTATCATCGTTCCCCCAAGAAAATCAAAATCCAGCGACGGTGAATCACTACGATGTGCCAATCCTAGAGTTGTTGCGGAGATATGAGCAAGTTCAATTGTGGAGAGTATCTCTTTAACCTCCTATACCGCTTGATTGCATGGCTGCCGTTTGGTTTAGTTCCTACGTTCGGCTCATAGTCATGGAGCTGGCGGGGCGGGGTTAAGTGGTTCAAGAAATCGGTCGGTACGTTGTCGGGTTCATTCTTTCGGCAGCGAATATTCTCGTAAAGGATAGTGCGGCTCCGGGGATTGTTGCACTCGGGTTGGTTATATTATTGGCTTTGTGTGCGTTGATCTTTGTTTGCAAGGTGGCGAGCCAGAAGAAGGCGGTCACTTGGCTCAAGGCGCAGATACAAAGCAGCCCCAGTGGCGCGGAATTTAGCCGTAACATCGATCGTCTCTCTGCTGCTATCGACGAAGGCGGGCGCAATAAATATCGGCGCCATCTTGCTACAGTTTGGAATAAGTATCGCGAAACGCTCGTGCCTCACGAAGAGAATGGCAAGATCATTTTGCGGAATGCGGTCCGCCCTTCCATGTTTCTGAATCCTGACGATCTGGGGTTCAGCGTGGGATTTTGGCGGATTGTTCCAGGACTGTTCGTATCGAGCGGGCTGTTCTTGACATTTCTCGGATTGATCGCGGCACTCCAAACGTTAGGTGGGCGCGCCACAATAGACAGCGCGGCGATGCAAGAATTGCTTTCTGTCGCGTCTGCGAAGTTCATCATGTCCCTCACCGGACTATTCTGCTCGATCTTTTTCACCATTGTTCTGAGAACTGCGTATGGACGCCTGGAAGAGGCGATCCACGAGCTTTGCGGCGCGATTGAGAAGCACCTCACCTATATCAGTCTCGAAGCGCTTGCCACCGAACAGTTGAACGCTACACGTGAGCAGCGGGAGCATTTCCGACTGATCGGGATGGAGTTGGTTGCCGAGATTGGTCGTCCGTTGCGGGAAGAACTTCCTGCAGCCATCCAAAGCTCCATCGCCGATGCGATGGCTCCGATCGTCGAGAAAGTCGGCAAGATGGGTGCGGAAGGCGTTGGGGACATGGTTTCCGGTCTGTCGAACAAGCTGACTGATTCGATCGGCCTCGCACTTTCGGAAGTGAGTAACAAGATTTCGGATGCGAGCGACAGGCTTGGCGCATTGGCGGATCGGCTCGACCAGAGTTCTGGCCGGATCGGATCGGAAATGGAGGGCGTGACCGAACGCGTGGCGCGGGCAGTTGAGGACTTGCGTACGGCGCTCATGAACACAGCGGAAGTCACGGGCGGTACATTCAACGAAGGTGCGGAAAAGCTCCTTTCGGTGATGAACCAGACACTCGAAGGCATCAGGGACAACACTGGTGAGGGAGCGCGCGCGATGTCGGCCGCGGCCGAAGATATGCGTCAGGCGGCCGCGTCCTTTAAGCAGGAGATCGAGGCAGCGACCCGCGTCGGTACCGAGACCGCTCAGGAGCGGATGAAGCTTGCCAGCCAGCAGGTAAGCGATTCAATCGGCAACGCCGGTAAGGATGTTGCCGAAGTTTTCAGCCGAACGAGCGCGGAAATTGCAAAGGTTGCCGAAGATGTTTCTCAAAAGGCGGGTGTTGGTTTGCTCGCTCCCCTCGCGGAAATTGGAACGAGGCTCGAAATTCTGGTTAAACAACTGGATCAAGGTACATCGGATATGCGTCGCATGTCCGATGGCGTGAAGACCGGAGCTGAGGCTTCAGAAAGAGCCGCGGCTAGTTTCAAGGGAGCCGCCGCAGAGCTGGTCACTGCCGCCAGCCCGGTGAAATCAATCGTCGATCGGATGGACAATTCAATTCGACAGTTGACCGATAGCACGCAGCATGTTGCGAGCACGATATCTCGTTCCGCGGAGGCAACGGCCGAGTCTGCGGCATCGGCACTTGCCGCCGCGGGGGAAATACTTGGAAGCGAGGCGAAGGCGATCGAGAGCGCGCTCGGCAGCGTGACCACCATGCTGGAGAAGCTGCGAGGGCAGGGCGATCGTTTGGACGACATGGATGTTAAGCTCGGTCAAGCTTTCAACCTTTATACGGAGAATGTCGAGAAGGCAGTCCAGGGCATGTTCGGGCACGTCCGTGATTTGCAGGATCGACTTAATCCGGCGCTTGATACGATGCGGGATATCGTCGAGCAGGCTGAGCAGTTCGCACCGCAATCGCGGAGAGCTTGATGCGCGGCGGTTTCCGAACCCGCTACAGGGAAGAGGAGGAGGAAAGCGCCTTCGTGTCCATGACTGACATGACTGTGAGCTTTCTTTTTATCGTCATCCTTCTGCTCGCCTATTTTGCGAGTCAATACAGCGATAAAAATATGGTGCCGAGACCGGATTATGAGCGGGCATCGCAGGAGCGGGACGACGCGCGTCGAGAGAGGGACGATGCACGCCGCCAGATCATGCGACTTCAGATGCTCGTTAGCCAGCGCGAAGCCACGATTACGGAACTACGGGAGGAAATCGACGTCAAACAGAAAGAAATTGACGATCTGCGACACGAAGTGGAGCAATTGAAGGAGGAACTCGAAAAGCTTCGCAAAATCGATCCACTCGAAACCTATCTGGCGCTGTCAGCAGTGGAACGACGACGCATCCTGGAGACCCTACGAGATCAACTGAAAGTGGATTTTCCAGACCTCGAGGTTGTCATCAGTGAAGAAACTGATGCCCTTCGGTTTCAGGGTGATGGGCTTTTCGCGACAGGCTCGTTTTCAATCCGGCCAGACCGCCGCGCCATCGTTGAAAGCATTGCAACCCGGCTGGCACAGATTCTTCCTTGTTATACCGTAGGCGCTCGATCAAACTGGCGGCCGGAATGCAATCCCGGCAACGCGATCATTGAGGCATTACAAATCGAAGGCCACACGGATTCCACCGGAGACTTTACGGCCAATCTTGCCCTGTCGACCAATCGCGCCAACAGCACGTTCTCGGTGATTGTTGGAAAATCGCCCGAACTCGTCGAATTTCTCAACTTTCGCAAGCAGCCCGTTCTTTCCGTCGCTGGCTATGGCCAAATGAGACCTGTCAAAGACAACGCGACGAAGGAAGGCAGAGACACGAATCGTCGTGTCGACCTTCGTATCATCATGTATACACCAAGCAAGTCCGAAGAAATTGAACGCATAAAAGATGCGTTGACCGTAAACACTCTGCGAAAGGAAGCGAATTGAGCCTTTCCACAGCTCTCGGACAGAATCGTCAATTCACCGGTCCCGCGCTGCCATCCTTGAATCCGCTGCGCTCCAGAACCGAGCGGATTTTGTCCCGATGGCCCGATGTCGTGGCAAATCCGCCCGATAAGGATCGCGAGAACCTCGTCGCGATGGTCCGAGAGCGCCTTGAGCGCGATCACTGGGAAGACACGAAACTATCGCTGATCACCAGCGCCGGCAGGGCGCTGTTCGATGAGGAGCGCCGCGAGCGACCGGACCTCGCCGGACTGCGGGATTTCTATTATCGCGAGACGCAGGCTTCGACGCGAACCAGCTTCCTCAGCGCTATATTTGCCATCTACATGGACAGTTTCGATCCAGAGGCAGATCACACATTGAGGCTCTCCGACGCGCTGTCAAAGGTGAAGGACCGCCTAGGCGCTCGTTGGCGCATCCTCCTAGACGCCGCGCCGGAGATGTTGTCCCCAAAAACGGTCGCTGAGGCCATCGCGCGCAAAATGGTCTCAATGGATAATCTCTGGACCGGCGTACAGACGATGGGCATACGCAGTCCCCATGCACCCGGTTTGATGAACGCGGTTCACCTAGCTTATCTGAAGCAGATCGAGCCCCATCTGGACAAGCGGGCTGAAATGGAGCGGCTTGTCGAATGGTTGAAGCCAGAGGGTAGAGAAGCCAAGACCACGGGTGCTGGAGAGGCTGTTTCGGCATTGCTCGGGCACTGGGTCAATCGTACCCCCTCGCAAGACAACCTACGATATCTCACCGAAAATATCATCGGCATTTATGGTGATCCTCGGGTCCAGCGCGGCGGCATCTGGTCAGCTGTGCCAGAACAGAGAATGGCTGTTATTCTTCGTTGGCTGACCGGAGAAAATATCCGCTTCTTTCTGGATGTCGTATCGGCGGTTGAAGACAGCCACATGTGGGAGCCTCGCAGGAAATTCTGGCTTGGCCTGCATAACAAGGGTCGGGTGGACGCCGCATGGGTGGCTTTCAGTGTTTCCGCAGAGCGGGAAGCGAAACGGCGCGGCGGTGGGAACGGAACCCTTAGATTCGGATTGCAGACCGCTGGCGGGGGCAGGTCAAACACCTCGCTGCTCGTACTCAAAATAGGCAGAAAAATCGTCATTGAGGGCTCGCACAGCTACAAGGTACACATTTTTGACGAGGCGGACCAACGGGCACCCGCCCTGTATCAGTGGCAATATGATTGTGAAAAAATCAGGCTTATCCCCCGTTCGAAATCGAAGTCACATGTGGGCGATTGGCAAAGCTGGGTACTGGAGCAAATTTAGGTCTTTCCCATGAAGCTTTCTTTATCCACGTCGCCAGGCGCCATCGTCCTCACTGTAAAGGATCAGAGCGCAAGTCTTCTTCACCGCCTCGTTCGCCGGAACTCAAAAGCCGATCTCCAGTATCTGAGTGCGGAAGAACGGCCGCTTGCCTACGCCATCGCTGATCTGCGCGCCGTTGCAGATGGGCTTGGTGAACCTTTGTCAATCGATTCCGATCGAATCGTGATGTCTCATCGCATCGCCGCATCGATTTCCGGCGAGGCAGGTGAGTTGCTTGGATTGCCTCCATTCGTCGACATGATACTTAAGACGGATGTCGAAGGCATCGTCGGCTCATCTAGTTTCCGCCTCCGCTATGAATGGTCCCGCAACGGCCAGCGTCAGTTGCCGCATCGTACGGGCGCAATCCTCGATACTGCGCAGGGAACAAGGCGTCTGCCTCTTTGGATGCTCGACGCCATTGAGATCGCCGATTCCTATCACTCCGGCCAGGGCGACACCACCGACTGGGAAGCGCTCGGGCGCTTCCGCAAGGCGCTCGATCCCGGCGCCTCGGGGGTCGATGGCGGTGAAGCGTCGCGTATCTCCATGACCGATTTTCTAAGCGGTCTTGAAGTGCGTCTCGTTGACCGTTTTTCAATCTCCCCGAGGGGCGAATCGGACTTCGACGTGGTTCCGTTTTCAGGCGATACGCTGGACATGCATGGCGTCACCTCTGGTTTCGCCGAAGCTTCCGAATCAATGAGCGAAGTCGGGGGCCCTGACCTACAAAGGTTCCAGTCCCTGGTCAGAGGACGCGGCGCCCTACCTGCCTATCGTCTGTCTCCTGGGCGCTATGTCGTTGTGGAGCGTTCGGCCGCGTCAGCACTCTCGGTCATGGCGGACATGCAAAAGGCGGCCCCCGATGAGCGCCGCGCTTTTATCCAGAACCCACTGCCCAAATTGACCGAGGCAATCGAGGCTGAGCTTCGCCGCTCAGGAAAACTGGACGGATTGTCACCCGAGGCGGAGCAGGAAGTCATCGAAGCCGCAATCGGCCCCGTTCTAGTAGAGACGCGGGAATTCTCTGAGCGCGTAACGGGCATCGTGAAGTATGAAAAGCCGGACCTTGGGCAGTTTGAGCAGAGCAGTACAACGTGGCTGCCCGAAGAATTCGCCGGTCGCTTGGCCGAGGTGCTAGGACGGCAGGATGCAGCGCAGCTCCAAGCCCTGCGTGAGCGTGTCGCCGAAGCCATCGAGATGCAGAAGCCGACGGTGGAGTTTGAGGACTTGGTCCTGCCGGCGCGTGCTGAGATGCTCAAGCTGCTGGACGATAAGCTCGAGCAAATTGACAGCCGGGCTGCCGAGAAGGGTGACGAGGTTGATGTCGAGAAGGCGGGACCCTTCGTTTTAGAAACAGAAGTCAATTACGAAGAAGTCAAATGGCACGCGGCGCTGAAGCCGAGAACATCCAAAGTCCCAGATGACCTATCGGATGCAGTTCGCACGTCGCTCAAATCTCATCAGGTCGAAAGCTTGGCCTGGCAGGTTCAAGCTTGGCGATCGGGATTGCCCGGCGTTCTTAATGCCGACGAACAAGGGCTCGGGAAGACGCTCCAAACAATCTCGTTCCTAGCATGGCTGAAAACGGCGATCGCTCGTCCCGAAGCCAAAAACCGTGGGCCTGTTCTTGTTGTCGCGCCGACTTCCCTCTTGGAAAATTGGGAACAGGAAGTCAGTCGGCACATGGACGAACAGGGGCTTGGCCATCTCATTCGCCTCTACGGTTCCAGTCTCGGAGGGCGCAAGCTCACCGGCGCCAGGGGTACAGATACCGAAAGCGGTGAGGCCAAGCTTGATTTCGGTGCGCTGCATGAAGCGGTCGCCGAGGGGAGGGCCCATCGGTTCTGGTTACTGACAACCTATACGACGCTGACCAACTATCAGCACTCGTTTGCACGCATCCCCTTCTCCGCAGTGGTCTTCGACGAAATCCAGGCGTTGAAGAACCCAATTAGTTTGCGTGCGGTTGCCGCCCGCTCGGTCAACGCCGACTTCAGGATCGGGCTGACGGGCACTCCCATTGAAAATAGCACCGTCGATCTCTGGGCTGTCATGGATCAGTTGGCAGCCGGTTCACTTGATAGCCTCAAGGAATTCCGCCAACGGTACCTGAAGCCCGAAGAAGGCAATATGGCTGAGCTATATGCCCGTGTTTTCGAGCGCCGCGGCAGTGTGCCGCCATTGGCAATCCGTCGTCTGAAGGAGACCGTCGCCACCGATCTGCCGGTTAAATCGAGGTTCATCCATCCCCGTCTGATGCCCGATCTCCAGGCGCTTGCTTATGACGACGCCCGGCTGAAGCTGGCCCGCGGAGGATTGGGCGCGCAGCTCAAGATGCTACATCATATCAGGAGTGTCTCGGTTCATCCGTCTCTGGACGCAAAGATGAGCAATGACGACTTCGAGTACTCTTCTGGTCGCCTCCATGCGACGATGGAGATATTGAGGCGCGTCAAGGCGAACGACGAACGTGCGCTCGTCTTTATCGAACATCGGAAGATGCAATACCGCTTCATTGAGCTTGTTCGAAGTGAGTTGGGCCTCGGTCGTGTCGATCTCATCAACGGCGAGACTCCGATCTCCCAGCGGCAGGCGATCGTAAACCGGTTTCAAAGACATCTGTCCGAAGATCAGGGTTTCGATCTCCTCGTCCTTGGGCCTAAAGCGGCCGGTACGGGACTAACGCTTACCGCTGCAACACATGTCATCCATCTGTCTCGTTGGTGGAACCCGGCCGTAGAAGAGCAGTGCAATGACCGCGTTCACCGCATCGGCCAAACTCGACCTGTGACGGTACATGTGCCTATGGCGGTGCACGAAGGTTATCGTGAGCAATCCTTCGACTGCCTTCTCCAGAGCCTTATGATGCGCAAGCGACGCCTAGCGAGTTCAGCGCTATGGCCCATGGGCGATGTAGACGACGATGTCGCAGCCCTCCAGCGGGGAATGGCAAGCGAGCGGCTACAGGCTGAGGCCGATCCCGTCGGCAAGGCAGTGGCAGCGATGTTCGCCCGCGACGAGCTGGTTGTCCCAACACGTGAGCCCGACGGGTCTTACGCCTTCCACTGAGCCGAGATGAGAACTTCATGAGTGATACGCGCGTCTACAAAGGCCGAGTGATTGGTGCCTCTTGGATCAGTCTGATCTTGGCTGGGTAGAAAGATTGGAAGATGCGTTCCACTGCAACCTCCCATCGGAGATGGTTTGGCTTTATCTGGAAAGGCTTGGGATACGAACACCCGTCAACCCTGCAAGCTTCCCCACCAGCACATCCTGAAACCCCGGATCACCAACCTCCACCGCCGCCTCCCGCTGCTGCCGATGGTACCAATACCCGCCGCTGACCTTCGCAGCTCCCGGATCGCTTGCCGCAAGCCATGTCTGCGTAAGGTGCCCCATTTCGAGGTCGTCGGGCGCGCCGGCGCCGCCCATCTTTGTCGGCACCCAGCCGGGATCCACGGCGTTGCTGAGAACATCCGGCCAATGGCGGGCGATAGCGGCGGCGAGGGTGGCGATATAGAGCTTGCTTTCCGAGTAGGCCTGGCTGGCGTTCCACGGTCGCTTCTTCCAATCGATATCGTCAAGGGTGCTGCTGCCGCTGCGGTGCATGCCGCTGCTGAGATAGACCAGGCGATCGGGGCGCGTGATCCAGGCGGTGAGAAGATAGGGGGCAAGCACATTCACCGCCAGCGTCTTGGCGTGACCATCAGGCGTTTCGCCCCGGCTCCGCTCGAGGTAGATGCCGGCATTGTGGATGACGGCGTCCATGCGGCCGATGGCGTTGACCTGCTCGGCAATCGATCGCGTCTCGGTGGCGCTGGCGAGATCGCCGATGACGAGGCCGAGGGCGGCGGCCGAAGTCTCTGCGATGGCGGAGGCGCGCTCGCGGGAGCGGGCATGCAGCACGACGTCATGGCCCTCCTTCATGAGGGTGCGGGCTGCGGCAAGCCCGAGGCCATCGGTGGAACCGCTGATGAAAATGCGGCTCATGGGGGCTCCATTCACAGTCGTGGGGGTAGGGCAGTCAAGCAGCTTTTGGCTGGTTGCTCAATGCGGGAGTTGGGGTGTGGGTTCCCGGGGTTTGGTCGATATGTAGCCGGTTCGGACCGATCTAAGACCCCTCCCCAACCCCTCCCCACAAGGGGGAGGGGCTAGCCCAGTATCACCGCTTTGCCCGAGATCATCTCGTCGTTTGCCGATCTGGAGTTTTGGGAGTTGCGGTGCGGCAGGTTAAGCCCCTCCCCCTTGTGGGGAGGGGTTGGGGA
>NZ_WUEN01000032.1:0-10561 GCF_010668065.1 Rhizobium leguminosarum
TCTCTGTCATCGTCATCTCCTGTTCAAAGGTTGGCTAAAACAGCCCAATCCTTCAAATCAGAAGCGCATCATGCAAATCCCGAGTTCCAAATGCCGCGCAAGCGGCTTCGTTCAATCCTGAATGTCGATCGGTCCTAGACGACTCCGTCGATTCACCTGCGTTTCAGGCCTGCTGCAAAACGCCGAGGCAGCCCGCAAAGCTATAGGCGTCGCCATGTGCGTCGAGTCATTGTGACCTAGTCTCGCGGTGGACGATCCACCGGCACGACGGTCTCATGCGAGAATACGACGCCGTTCCGCTCGAGGTCCCGATAGAGTTCCAAGATTCGATTGACCATGGCGGCTTCTGTGGAGGGGTAGCCCAACGCGCTCGTGAACGGCTTGGCGCCCTTCGTCTGATCGAGCGCTTCGATCCTTACCTGACGGTTGACGGCCTTCAAGATGGTCGCGAAATGTGCGTCGGAGATGAATGCGTTGAAGTCCAGGACATCGTTGGCAACCCTATCCTGCACGAGCATGACGTGAACGGGCCCAAGGCGCGCTGCGAGTTCAGCTATGAACGCCCTTCGGGCGACCTGATCGTTTTTCAGCTTGATGTAGTGGGCAAGACGGGCCATGTCTTCGCGCCTTGTGACATTCCTGGCTATCGAGGTAGCAGCGTAAATTGCAGCAACGTGATCCTTGTTCAGGAGATACACGAGGAATGACAGGCACTTCGATGGCGCCCTTCGATACCGGTCGTCGATGACGTGCACGGCCGAGCCGAGCACTTCAATCCTGCTGATCTTTTCGTTGTAGAGCTGCATCTTCAAAAACACGATCAGGTCGTCGATCGTCATAAGCCGCGACATGGCTCGCAATGCATTACGTCGAACGAAGCTATCCCTTGCCATTGAGTACAACACCGATGCGGTGGCCATCTTTCTGGTTTGATCAAGATCGTCCCGCCGCAGCTCCCTTTCCAGAATGATTATTTGGTGCGTCCAGTGCGCGCCTCTCAGGGACTGATAGGTCTCGACGTCGATCCCCATGGCAGCTTCTTGACGTGCGAAGAATGACCCGTCGAGTGCCGCGTTGTCCAAGATTGTAGTCGAATCCCAGGTGACGTTTTCGCCGATCGATCCACGAAGATCTGCGCCGGAGAAATTGAAGCCTCTTAGATCCGCGTCGGTGAAGTCCATTCCCCGGAGGTCCGCATCCGCAAAATCGCTTCTGGGATCAAAGCCGGTTATCCTCAGGAGGTTGGAAAAGCTTGCGTCGTCGGTGAGCGCCATTTCCCTTATCGCATCGATGTCGGCCGAGGAGAGATCTTCGGTCAGGAAGGTGCTACTATTAACAACCGATAGAGTGAAGCTCCGATTGCTGTGTCGTTTCGACGGCCTGTTGACGCATTTTGCGGCATTCGCCCGCCGCGCTTCGTCAGCGCGGTGATGGCCCTGATCCCGATTGATAGGACGTTCAGCCCAAAAAGCGGCTGCTAAGCTCGGCTTTCCCATAGCCCGTGGATGAAGTACACAACCGGAAAGGCTCTAGGAAAGACAGTCATGCGGTATCTTCGGTCAGGGCCGCGTCGGCTTCACGCTCAGGAGATGGGCGCCCCACGCGCCAAAACAGTCGGTCTGCGGTCCGGCGAAATCGCCGATCGAAACATTCGCGTCATCTTGGAAGCGATTCGCCGCCATGGCCCGCTGACGCGGATGGAGCTTGGCCAGCATTGCGGCCTGACCGGCCCCGGCATTACCAATATTCTCCGCCGACTGGCCGAGGAAAAGCTTGTCACCTCCAACCGCCGCAATGGCCTTGGCGGAGGGGCCACCGCTACCGAGTTTGCCTTGCGCCCGGAAGGTGCTTTCTCGATCGGCGTCAAGCTTCGCCAAAGGCGTGGCGAGGCCGTGCTCATCGATCTGAGTGGCCAGGTCCATGACCGGGCCTATATCGAGCTAGACCCCGCGGACAAAGTCGGCCTGGTGCATGCGGCCGTCAGGGATATGGTCGATCGCCACGCCGCATTGCCGATCATCGGGCTTGGCATCGCCGCCAACGACTGGACAGAGGATCAAAGCGATCAGATCGCCGCGATGTCGACGATCGCCCGTCCCTATGTCGAGAACGAGTGCACGGCGAGCCTTCTCGCCGAGCGCACGATCGGCAGCTCCGGCAGGGAAGGCGGACTTGCGATGATCATCATCGACGACGACGTTCAGGCCGGCTTTCTCATTCGCGGTATTCCCTATTCCGGCGTGCATGGCCGGGCAGGCAGCATCGGCGAAATGCTGACAGGCCCGGACAATGTCCAGCTGAACACCGTCGTCGGTTTCGAATCCCTGCGATCACGGATCGGCGACCAGGCATTCACCCGCCTTCTGAAGGGCGAGGAAATCTCCTCGCCATTACTGTCGCAATGGATACGGGAAGCCGCCGGCCATCTACTCGACCCGATCATCGCCATGGCCGGTTTTCTCGCACCGAGCGTCGTCATGATCGGCAGCGATCTGCCGCAGGGCGTGATCGAAGCGCTGATCCATCAGCTTTCCATCGAGCGACGCGACACCTCGACGAGACCATTGCTGACGCCCTGGATTTCGCCGATGAAACCCGCGAGTTTCAGCGGCGGCGGCGTTGCGCTCGGTGCAGCCCTCCTCCCTTTCCTCAACACTTTGCTGCTGCCGCCGGCTTCGGCCTGATGGCCCAACCAGCCGCTTTGGCGTGACTCAGCCGAGCGCTTCATCGGCGTGGCTGAGATCGGAGGCCAGCGCCTTGTCCAGGATTTTCTGGATATTGGCCGCCCGCCGGAACGAGGGTTCCTGGGTCCTGCCCGCCCGTACGGCCTGCACGAAACGCTGGTAGTTCGTCTCGACCGGATCGAAGGGGACGTCGCGCCAGGTTGCCGTGTGCACGTCTTCTCCAAGACAGGCGCGTAGCGTCGATTTTCCGGTGTCGTAGATCATCTCGATCGAGCCGGTTTCGCCATAGACCCTGAGGCGCAGCTGATCCATCTGTCCGGCCGCCGTGCGCGTCGCTTGGATCGTCCCGATCGCCCCGCCGAAGAAATCGACATTCATCGTAAAGCTGTCATTCGCATCGAGATCATATTCGCCGATTTTGTGGCCCGGCGCCTTGTCGAAGGTCTTCAGCCGGGCGAAGACATGAGCAACGTCGAGCCCGGAACCGTATGATGCGAAATCGACGATATGAATTCCGATATCGCCGAGCGCGCCATTGGATCCGTGCTTCTTGCTCAGCCGCCACAGCCATTTGCTTTCGGTTTTCCAGTCGCCCCAGTGACGACCGACCAGCCAGCTTTGCAGGTGGGAGGCCTCGACATGCCTGATCTCCCCGATTTCGCCGGCGAGCACCATCTGCCGGCCTTTCTGAAGGGCGGGCGAATTGCGATAGGTGAAGTTGACCATACCGACCTTGCCCGATCGCTCAATGGCCTCGGTCATCTCCATGGCCTTGACGGCATCGGTGGCGAGCGGCTTTTCGCAGAAGACGTGCTTGCCGGCTGCGATCGCCTGCAGCGTCGTCGGGTGGTGAATGCGGTCCGGCGTGACGTTTGCCACTGCGTCGAACTCGCCCCAGGCGATAGCATCCTCGAGGGTCGTGAAATGATTGGCGATGCCATGTTCGGTGCAAAAGGCCGCGAGCTTTTCCGGGACGACATCGACGCCGCCCACGACGCTGACGCCTTCGATCGCCTTGAAGTTGGCGGCATGCTGGTTGGCCATGCCGCCGGTACCGAGAATGAGTAGACGCATCGTATCCTCCATGGAATTAACTTCCCGCGGCAGTTCAGCCGGGCAAAACCGCACTCACACCATCGCAGCCATCCGCGATTGCCTCGTGCTCTTCTTCAGGAAAATTGCGGTGGATGCGCCGCGCGTGCGGCGGGACGCTCCATCACTTTCACGGCGCATGTTCTTTTCCGGAAATCGATCTCGATTTTCCGGAACTGTGCGCTAGCTGCTGTTGATTGTCGCCAGCATCTCAACCTCCCAGGTCTGGCCCTCCAAGCTGTGGCTTGACATCAAATCAAAGTAACTTAATCTAATTAATGCAGCACGGAAATGAGGAGAGGTCAACTGACCGCCAGGCTGTATCCGTTCAAAATGGGGAGGAGACCCATCATGAAGAGCGCCACCGTCAGCGCATTTGCGCTGAGCACCATGTTATTTTCAGCATCCGTTTCATTTGCCCAGGAACTTGCCACGAAGGACAGGATCGGCCTTGCCGATGCGCCGAAATCCCTCGTCGTCCGTCTGACGAACGATAGTCCCAACAATTCGGATCCGGCGATCGCCGAGGGCTATCAGAAGCTGTTCGTCGATTTCATCAAGAAGCATCCGGACTGGAAATTGCAGATGCAATTCATGTCCTCGGACATCGGCACCGAACAGGCCAAGATGCTGGAGCAGGCCAAGGCCGGCAACGCGCCTGACTGCGCTGCTGTCGACTCCTTCGTCCTCTCGCAGTTCATGGTCAATAAAGTTCTTGCGGACTTCACGCCGTATTTTTCGAAGGAGGAAGTGGATGACCTGTTCCCCTTCATCCGCAGCGGCATCACGGATAAGGACCAGACGGTCCGCGCCTGGTGGTGGGATACGGACCTTCGTGTGCTCTACCGCAACAAGTCGATCGTTGCGGATGCGCCCCAGACATGGGACGACCTGAAAACGGCCGCGCTCGCCTCCACCAAGGAAGGCATGGAAGGCGTTCTCTTCAACGGCGGGCGCTGGGAAGGGACGACATTCGACTGGCTCGCGAATTATTGGGCGCTGGGCGGCAAGCTCGTCGACGACTCAGGCAAGCCGGTATTCGGCGAAGGCGAGAACAAGGAGAAATTCCTGAAGGCGCTGAATTATTTCAAGGATCTCGTCGATTCGGGTGCCGCGCCCAAGCGCGTCAGCACGATCGCGAATTACGACGATATGAATGCCGCGGCGGCAGCGGCGACCACGGCGCTCTTCATCGGCGGCAACTGGCAATATGCGCAACTGAAGGCCACGCTCGACGAGGACGAGTTCAACAACTGGACCTTCTCGCCGATCCCCGGCCCCAGCGCCGATCAGCGTTCGACCGGAACCGGCGGCTGGACGATCGCCTCCTTCAGCAAGGACAAGGACAAGATCGAGATGTGCGCCAACCTCGCACGCGAGGTCTATATGGGGCCGGCAAACGCGCTGCAGCAGCAGTTGCCGACCAGGAAGTCGCTGTTCGACAAATATGAGGTCTTCTCCACCGAAGCCAACAAGACCTTCGCCGCGGCTCTGGTCGATGGACAGGCACGCCCGGGTGTGCCGATCTATCCTGAAATCTCCAACCAGATCCAGATCATGATGGGCGACGTGCTCTCGGGGACCAAAAAGCCGGAAGACGCCTTGAATGCCGCCTTCAATGCGGCGCTGGAGGCCTACAAGCGTCTCTAGTGCTTCCGACCGTGACGGCGCCTGCCCGCCAGGCGCCGTCGACATTGCGAAACCCCGCACAGAGAAGCCAATGAGCCCCATTGCCATCGAGGCTGACAGCCCGCCTCAAAGCAGAACGTTCATGCGCCGTTTCGCCGGTGCGCCCCTGCCCTGGATCATGCCCGTGATCGTCGTCATCGGCATCTTCTACCTTTACCCCGTCATCGACGTTTTCAGGCTTTCATTCACCAATGCCACGCTGATCGGCGACAATCAGGATTATACGCTGGGGTCGATCACCAATGCGTTGAGCTCGCCGCAGCTACCCGACATTTTATGGGCGACCCTGATCTTTGTCGGCGGCAGCGTTATCGGCCAGCAGATTTTAGGCCTTGCGGTCGCCGTCGTGGTTATCCGCGGCGAAAAGCGCGGCCTGTTCGGCACCACCATTTTGAGGACGACGGCGCTGGTTGCCTGGGTTGTCCCCGGAATTGCCGGCGGCATCATCTGGCAGATGCTCTTTTCCGAAGCGCCTTATGGTGCGTTGAACAGCATTCTCAGGTTGATGCACATGCCTGTTGTCGCCTGGCTCTCGGACCCCGCAATCGCACCGTGGTCTACCCTCATTTCCAACATCTGGCGCGGCACGGCATTTTCGATGGTCGTCATGTATGCGGCGCTGAAGTCGATCGATCCCTCGCTCTATGAAGCGGCCGAGGTCGACGGTGCGACGGCATCGCAGCAGTTTTTCTTCGTCACGCTTCCGCAGCTGCGCGCGGCGATCCTCGTCAACATGATCCTCATTACGATCCAGACGGTGAATACCTTCGATGCGATCATCACGCTGACGGGCGGCGGGCCGGGGCGCGCGACCGAGGTCATCTCGCTCTACGTCTTCAATATCGTCTTTAGAAACTACGACCTGTCCGGCGGCAGCGTGCTCTCCGTGCTCATGCTGATCATCAGCCTCGGGCTCGCCTTTATCTATGCGTCGTTCCTGCCGAAGGAGGAAGAGCAATGAGCGGACGGACCGGAACGCGGCTCGGCGATGCCATGAGCTATCTGTTCATGCTGGTAATGTTCGTATTCTTCGCCGGCCCCCTCACCTATCTCCTGTCGATGGCGATGCGCGACAAGCGCGAGATCTATCGCGGCGCGGCGCGATATATTCCAAATAATCCCACCATCGACAATTTCATCACCGTTTTGAACAACAGCTATTTTCCGATCTATCTCTGGAATGGCCTCAAGCTTGCCGCCCTTAGCGGGCTGGGCGTCCTGATCGTCGCACTGCCCGCGGCATACGCCTTTTCCCGCTTTCAGTTCCGGGGCAAGGGCCTGTCGATGATGGGGCTGCTGCTTTTCCAGATGATCTCGCCGCTCGTCATCATGGTGCCGCTCTACCGCTACATGAACCGCCTTGGCCTGCTGGATACGCATTTTGCCGTCGTCATGGTCTATATCGCGCTTGGCGTTCCGCTGGCGACCTGGCTCCTCAAGAGTTCGGTCGACGGCATCCCGCGCAGCCTCGACGAAGCGGCGATGATCGATGGCTGCAATCGATTTTCGGTCTTCTGGCGCATCATTCTGCCATTATCGGCGCCGGGCATCGCTTCCGTCTTCATCATCACGGTGATTGCCGGCTGGTCGCAATTTCTGGTGCCTTTTCTGTTGCTCACAAAAAATGATCTGATGCCGATCGGCGTCGGGATCTTTAACTTCCGCGGCATGCAAACCGACTCGTCCATCCAACTGCTTGCCGCCGCCTGCCTGATCGCAGTCGTTCCGGCGATCGTCGCCTTCCTGTCGCTCCAGCGGCTGATCCTCGGTGCGATGACCAGTGGCGCCGTCAAGGGATGACGAGCGGTTCAGGCTATGCGCAAGGAAGGATTTCGAGCATGAACCAGACACTCGGCGCCAGACTGTCCCCGGATCTGACGGGCGCCAATGTCGAGGATGCAGGTGAGCACAACAGGGCTGTCGTCCTGCGCTGCATTCATCGCCAGGCGCCGATTTCGCGCGCCGAAATTGCCAGGCGGACGGGTTTTACCAAACCGGCAATCGCCCGGATCGTCGATCGCCTGCTGGATGAGGGCCTGATCATGGAAGCCCGCCGTCGGCATGGGCTGAGAGGCCAGCCGGCGATCGAACTCGAAATCAACCCGGATGCCTGTTTTGCCATCGGTATCAACATCGATCGCGACCATCTGACGATCCTGGCCGTCGATGCCGTCGGCAACGTCCGCGCCCGCGTGCATCATGAGAAACGCTTCATCCTGCCGGCGGAATTCCTGCAGCTCACGGCCGATGCGATTTCGCATTTCCAGCGCAGCCGGCTCATCGACGACGCGCGCCTGGCCGGCATCGGTCTGGCGATGCCGGATTGGCTTGGCGAGATTTCGCTCCTCGGCAAGCCCGAGGCTTATGAGGAATGGACGGCATTCGATGTGCGCGCCGCACTGGAGAACCTGACGCAGCATCCCGTCTTCATCGAAAACGAAGCCAATGCCGCAGCCCTTGCCGAACTCGATTATGGACTGGGTGCTGAAAGCAGCAGCTTCTTCTACATCGCCATCAATCCATGCCCGGGCGGCGGCCTCGTGCTCGACGGCAACGGTCATCGCGGCGCCATGGGCCTCAGCGGCGAAATCGGCTGGCTGCCGATCGCCGACGGCCGCGACGGTAAGGCCCATAAGGTCCAGCTTCTCGGCGAGATATTCTCGTTGTTCTTCCTCTATGATTTCCTCGCGCAACACGGTGTCGAGGTGAGTGTTCCGCACGATCTCCTGACGCTGGATGCGCATGGCAGGCGCCTCGTGTCACAATGGCTGAAGGAAATGAGCGCGCATCTGGCTGTCGCCGTCAAGCATATCGGCATGGTCGTCGACCCCGATGCCGTCCTCGTCGGCGGCAGATTGCCGATCCGCATCGTCGACGAGTTACTGCGCTATGTGCACGAGCATCTCGATGCCGAGGACACCAGCCTTCCCTCGCTTCATCGCGCCTCGCTCGGAGAGGATGCCTCTGCCATGGGGGCGGCGGTCATGCCGATGGCAGCAGCCCTCATGCTCGCATCGGCCGACGCTGCTCAACGCACACGTTCGCCACTCAAGAACATGGATCGCCTGAACAGTTGAAACCGCCGGCAAGGCCCACGGATTTTGGTGAAGAACGGGATTTTGGTGAAGATCGGAGGATTTTGGTGAAGATCGGCTTTTACACCTCGACATTCAACGATCGGCCCCTGGAGGAAGTGGTGGACTTCGCCGCATCGGTCGGTTTCGACGCCATCGAGATCGATGTCGGCGGTCATATCAAGACGCCGGACCGGGTGGAGGCCGCCGTCGCGCTCGCGCGTAGCCGCGGCCTCTTCGTGTCGTCGATTACCTATTTCGGCAATCAACTCGATGCCGACCGGGCAAAACGAACGGCACTTCGGGAAAGGACCGCCGAATTTGCTAGCGCGATCGGGCAAGCGGGCGTCCCGATCTTCGTGATCTTCCCGGGCCGGGACGACACCGCAAGCGACGAAGCCAATTATGATGACTTCGCCGATTTCGCCAACGGCCTGATCGCTGAGACGCTGTCCTATGGCCTGACCTTCGCAATCGAGAACTGGCCGGGTCCGAAGGACAATTTCATCGGAACGACACCAAGAGGGTGGCAGGAGCTTTTTCAGAGGATCGGGGATCCCCGTTTCGGCCTGGAATTCGATCCCTCGCACCTCATCCGCATCGGCGTCGATCCTTATCGGGCGATGGAGGCGGTGAAGGATCGCATCGCCATCCTTCATGCCAAGGACACGGCAATCAATCGGGAGAGCCTGCAGGCTGTCGGTTATCACGGCAAGGGCTGGTGGCAATACAAGCTACCCGGGCTCGGCCTCATCGATTGGCCGAGGTTTCTGCGCCAAGCCCGCGGGGCTGGTTTCGACGGCACGCTGTCGATCGAACACGAGGATGCCGCCTATGGCTGGCCGGGCAAGGACTTAGCCGAGCGCAAAGACGGCGAGCGCCTCGGCCTCGATTATTTGAGAAATGTCCTGAGCGGACTTTGACAGCGATTTCGGGAGGACGGTAATGGCCCATGTTTCGGTCAACAATGCGCGCAAGGATTACGGCGCGTTCAAAGCGATCAAAGGCGTATCGGTCGATATCGGCGACGGCGAGTTCGTCGTTCTGGTCGGCCCCTCGGGCTGCGGCAAATCCACACTTTTGAGAATGATCGCGGGCCTCGAGGGCATCACCTCGGGGCAGATCCAGATCGGCAAGCATATCGTCAACGAGCTTGCCCCCAAGGATCGGGACATCGCCATGGTGTTTCAGAACTACGCGCTCTACCCGCATATGACCGTTGCCAAGAACATGGGCTTTTCGCTGCGGCTGAAACGGATGCCGAGGTCGGAGATCGATCAGCGGGTCGGCAACGCCGCGAAGATCCTCGGTCTCGAAAGTCTCCTGGAGAGATATCCCAAGCAACTGTCGGGCGGCCAGAGACAGCGCGTGGCGATGGGGCGGGCAATCGTCCGCGACCCGGCCGTCTTCCTCTTCGACGAGCCCCTGTCGAACCTCGATGCCAAGCTCAGGGTGCAGATGCGCTCGGAGATCAAGGAATTGCATCAACGGCTGCAGACGACGACCATCTATGTCACCCACGACCAGATCGAAGCCATGACCATGGCCGACAAGATCGTCGTCATGAAGGACGGCCTGATCGAGCAGTCGGGTTCTCCGCTGGAATTGTACGATCGTCCGAACAACCTCTTCGTCGCAGGCTTCATCGGTTCCCCGGCGATGAATTTCATCAGCGGCAGCATGACGGGAGACGGGTTTCGAACCGCCGACGGTCTGCTCCTGCCGAGCGAGCGCCGTCCGGCAGATGCCGTCATCTACGGCATTCGTCCCGAACATATCCGGTTGGACCCGGGCGGCATCGAGGTCACGACGGTGGTCGTCGAGCCGACGGGTTCGGAAACGCTCGTCATCGTCCGGCTGGGAACGCAGACGCTGACCTGCGTCTTCAGGGAACGGATCAGGGCGGCCCCCGGCGAGGTGCTGAGGATTGCGCCAATCCATGATGCTGTTCACCTGTTCGCCGGAAACGAGCAGCGGATCACCTCAGGCGAAGCCCCGTTGAACTGACCCGGCCGATTGCCC
>NZ_WUEN01000033.1:0-9362 GCF_010668065.1 Rhizobium leguminosarum
GCCTTTTGTGTTAGAATGCATAAGCAAATCCCAGCGATTTGCTCTGGCGCGGGGTGGAGCAGCCCGGTAGCTCGTCAGGCTCATAACCTGAAGGCCGCAGGTTCAAATCCTGCCCCCGCAACCAAACTATTCCCATAAAAACAATACGCAAAAGCCCGCCTCGTGCGGGCTTTTTGCGTTCCAGAAGTAGGCATCCAGGATTCAGTAATCGGATACCCCGTTCAATTCATTCCGGGCCAGGAATTCTGCTGCCTGTATTGTATCCAAGGCACTCGCTGTCTCCCTGAAGTAAGGCAAAGTTTCCCAGAGGGTGCGATCGCCGACGATATAGAAGCGGCGTTTTGCGCGCGTCAGGGCAACGTTCAACAGGTTCGGCTTCGATGCGGCCCAGGCTGCCGCTCCGCTGTGAGCGGCATCGGCGCCGAGCACCATGAAAACGATGTCTTCCTCTTTGCCCTGGAAGGTATGCACGGTGCCTATCCTTTCCTTCAGCCACCTTGATAGCTTCGGTGGAGACGCGCGCATATTTCCGTTCGGATCGATCCATGCCGCGTGGGCCAGAGCTTGCCTCAGACTGTTCTTGATCTCCTTGAACGGCGAGATGATATAGAGATCCGGCAGTACGCCGTCCCGGCGATAGGTGGCAGTGAGGACGTCGACGATGAAACCCGTCTGTTCTGGAACGGCCTGTTTGCCTGACACCCTTCCCCTGACGTCGATCCAGGCGCTGTCGCCATAAAACGGCGGCACGTCGCCGGCTGGTCGGCGTTCTTCCAGCCCGAAGACCATCTTGTTCTGATAGGCGATCTGGTTGGCAAGGCTGAACATCGGATCGATGCAGCGTCGGTGCACCCTGAGAGGACTGCCGATCCAGAGCCCGTCGGCTTCCTCGCCCGAGACCGTCGTCCCATAGCGGTTGGCGGCATCGGCCAGCATCTGTACCGACGCCCCGTTCGGCGAATATTGTCCTGCCGCCGTGTGGGGCGATAGAGCCGAGGTGGCGGTGATCAGCGCGCTGGGAAGCGTGAAGACCGGTTCGATCTGCTGGGGATCACCGATCACCATGACCCGCCGTGCCCGCAACAGGGCGCCGACGGCCGCTTGCGGCACCGCCTGACCGGCTTCATCGATGAAAACCCAGCCGATCGAGCCGGTGTCGAGACCGCGGAATTGCCGCGCAAAAGACGCAAAGGTTGTCGAGACGATCGGAACGATCATGAAAAGGCTCTGCCAGATCAACGCAATGTGCTCGCCGTCGGCGGGGCCGTTGTTGGAAAGCATTTTGTTGATGGCGACGATGTTTCCTCCAAAACCTCCGCCTTTCTTGCCCACATCCGCCAGCCACGCTTCATGCAGCGTCAACGCTGCTTGAAGCAATGCCGAACGCAGACCTGCCAGTTCGTCCTGATGCCACAGACCGCCAATCTGGAACTGATCGCTCTCGAGATCGGTGAGGCGCCCAGGTAGGGTGGGATGATTGAGAATTTCCCCTAGGCGGCCAAACTTCTCCCTTTTCCTGGACCAGATTTCTCGTCGCGACCGCAGTGCCTGTTCGGCACGTTGATGTCTCCGCAAAGACTGTTCCAACGCAGGTCTGAGGGTTTTCGCAAGGTGATGTTCGCATTCCGCCACCGCCTTGCGCAGTTCCAGCTGTCTTCGTGCATTGGCGACGACATTGTGCCGATGTTGCCGGGCAGGATTGGTCGACAGCACTTTCTCCCACCACGCAGGAGCTCCGCGGTCGAGCAGCAGTTCCTCCTCCTTCAGAGGAGACAAGCCTTCCCTGAGGCGGAGCATGTCGGCGGCAACCATATCGCATAGGTCCTGTGCGTGTCGAAGTTCGGCCGCAGCTGCTCTGACCTTTTCAAGCGCCTCGCGGCAGAAAGCATCCTGCGAAACCAGGGCGATTTCGGCATGGAGATCGGCATAGCGTGCATATTCGCCGATCTTGTCGTGAACACTTTGGTCGGCGGCATGAAATACCGCCGATGCTTCGGCGAAGGTTGGTCCCTCATAGCTCTTTAGCCATTCCCAGATCGTCTGCGGCTTATCGGCGCCCGACCAGCCGGGCTTCGGCCTGTCGGCGATTTCCATGAAGGCAAAACGTTCCTTGAAGGCGCGGCGGTTTCCTGAATTGCCGAGCGCACAGGCGATCAGCCCCCATGGGCGGTCGCCATCGGAGAGCCTGACGACGGCTCCGTTGTCCTTCTGGCAAGCGATTTTGTGCGCGATGGTCTGCAGATATTGGAATGAAGACGTTCTCGCGACCGAGCTTCGCTTCGGAAGATCGCGCGAAATATTCTCCACGGCGGCGTTGTTGGAGGAGGCGACGACCATTTCGAATCCTGCCAGGGCCGGGATCAACGCCGATATCGAGGCCGTGCTCCGGTCCGAGAATATGATACGGCGCGGCGCGCCATCGAAGGCATCGCGCGCCGTCTTCAAGGAGGCCAGGACGCGGGCACGCCGAACGATATTATCCGCGAACATGTCGCGAAGCAGCGTCGTCTTTCCCGTCCCTGGCGGGCCGTTGACCGAGAAAAGTCCCGTTTCCAAGAGGTCGTCGATTGCCGAATTGATCGCGAACTGTTGCATGAGGCTCATGGCGTGGTGAGGTTCGCTGAGCCAGCGCCCGCGGTTGAGTTTTCCAGGATGCAAGGCCCGAACGATCGCCCGGCGTCCGTCCTCCGAGTAGAGGTCGATCCGTTTCTCACGCGCCAGCGGGGTGAGATATTGCCTGAGCGGCGCGGGGATATCGCCATGCGTGACGCGTATCATCGCCCGCTCGATGTCCTCGATGAAGAAGCTGTTCAGGATGCCGATGTCGTCTTCAACGCTTGTACTCTCGTCCCCCTCGTCGTCGGCATCGAGCGCATTACTATCAGGCGGTGGCGGCAAGGAGATGAGTTCGGGTCTTTCCACCCGGTCTCGATAGCGTATTTCAACGGCGGCGATGGGCTTTTCCTGCTTCGAGGCAAAGCCGGCCCAATCGCAGAGCAATTCATGCAGTGTCAGGATTTCGGCGGCATCGATCGGCTGATCGGCCGTGTCCTCGGCGGATGAAGATCTCAGATGCCGCTGCGCCCGAAAGTTCTGAAGCAATTCCGAGAGCTGCCGCTTGCTGTCGGCAAATCCCTCGTGGCTGAGCGAGGAGAGGCCGGATTTCCGCACCCGTCCCAGAGCCCATGGAAGCGTGGAAACCGAAAATGTTTCAAACATCGGCTGCCCCAAAGGGGAGAGCTGCAGGCTGGCAAAGCAGGTATCGCCATCGAGATCACCGCGTTCGGCATCGTCATATTCGGCGATATCGGGCGCAACGCTATCGAAATGTCTGCGGATATCGGCAATTTCGGATTTGCTGAAAACCCCGAGGAACAGGGTGAAGCCCGTGATTTGCTTCTCCTCGGGGATCGCTGGACGGCTGAGTGCGGCACCGTCATCCTCGAGCGTTTTCGCATGCAGCCAGAAAACACTTCGGCCTTCACCGGCGACGATGCGACTGGAGAGATCGTAAGGAATGAAGAACTCGATTTTGTGCCAGAAATCGAGAATGGCCAGAAGCCGTTCCCTTTCGGCACCATCTGCATTCGTCTGCATGACTTCTCACTGAGGAGTTGCAAAATAGGCTCGCGCTTTCTTTTAGCAACGATTGCAGCTCAAAATCAAAGACCACGGTGACTGCGCGTCCTGGAGCCGCCGGACCGCATTTCCGCACCATGGCAAAACCGCGTCAATGCAGACGTGGTCGGCGTCGCTCGCTGAGTTGCCGTCCCCGGTTCCAGCGGGCGATGGTCTCCGGCACGACGTCCGTCTTGCCAACGGCGGGCTCGGCGATCGAGCGCAGGCGTTCAAGGGCAACACCCGCCTTGGTGGCATATTCGAGTGCGGTCGGATCGTCCGAATGCACGTCCTGGATTGCGGCGAAGACGGCCTCCGCCTCGGCCAGCCGTTTGCTGGCCGCAAGGGCGATACCGCGCTTGTAATGTGCCTGGATAAGATGCGGCCCGATCTCGCCGACCTGCCGGAAAGTCTCAGCGGCCTGGTCATATTGATGGAGCGCAAGCTGCGTGTCGCCAAGCCGCATTTGGATCGGTGTCGGATCGGGCGCCTGCTCGACGAGAACCTTGTAGGCAGCCAGTGCCTCCGTCAGCTTGCCCCGGTCGAACAGCAGATTGGCGAGCCCGAATTCCGCGCCGGTATGACCTGGAGCCGATTGCAGGACCTGGTTGAAGGCGATCTCCGCCTTGCTCCGGGCTCCGTTGCGGTACATGTCGAGCGCCTGTTCATAGACGAAACGAATGCTGCGCGGGTTGAGCACGCCATGCAGATTCTGTCCGTTGCGGGTGCGGAACAAGGTGCAGCTGATCCGCCTTTCCACCGCCCCGAACATGTACTTGTAGGGTTCGTTTCCGCGCAGGAAGTCATAGGTCTTGAAGCCGTGCTCGATCGCCCGCCGGATGCAGTAGCCATGCAGGATGAGACCGGGAGACGGCGTCTTCCAGTTCTCGTCGCGGCCGGTGATATAAAAGAGGATCGCCTTCTTCTGCCGATCGACGATATTCGCCAGCGCGCCGAGCGGCTGGTCGCCATGCCAAAAGACCGGCACCTCGAGATTGCCGCAGTTGAAGCTATCCATCAGCATTTCGCGTGTGGTGATGATCAGCCGCTCGGTCCGCTCCGTGCCTTTGCGGGCACTCCACTTGATCCGCCAGAGATTGAAGAGGATGTCCAAGTCCCGATCAATGGTCTCGGCGGTTGCCATCGTGATCCGGTAAACATCGTCGCCTTCGACCTTGCGCAGGAACCGCCGGAGTTTCTGGCGCGTCTGGCTGCTCATGCGCTGTTCGAGATAGTCGTCGAAGCTTGCCGGCAGAGGGACGATCGGGCAAATCGTATTGTCGATATTCTCGCTGTTCTTGGGCGAGCTGTCGCGAAACATCACCTCCGGCCCCTGCAGCGCCTCGATCATCTTCTCGCGCCGGCCAGCAGGGCCGCTGAAATATTCGAGCTTCAGGTCAGTCCAGTTCTGATGTTTGAGAAACGAAGCAAAGCCGGCAATGGCGTGATGCTCGTAATCCGGTCTGACAATGAAGCCGGTGTAATCGGCCGCAAAATTCCCTGCCATGATGATCTCGTCGTAGAAGAGCCCTGTCTTCTCGTCTAGATGCGTGATGAGGCGCAGCGGAAAGAAGGCGACATAGGGTGCTTCGGGATCGCGTTCGCGAAGGGCGAGGATGAACCAGCGGCGTCGGCGGGAGAGATAGTTCTTCAGCCATATCCAGGAGAGGAAATGCTGCGCGTCGGGATCTTCCATGAAGACCTGATCCCAGTTCTCGCGTACCGCCTCGAACCCCGCAATGGTGTCGATGATATCTATGCGCATGTCCGCCCCCCAATACCCCATACGTCACTCGGGAGGTTTCATTCTAATGGGAAACACTGATCTTCAAATAAACCGTCCGGATGATTTACGGGGCCTAAATGGGATTAGTCCTGAGCCGGCGCATAAGCCAAAATCGCAATCGGCTTTGGTGAAAATGATACACAGATTCAAAGCGATAGAGCACAACGAGCCCTGAGGGATGCTGCGCTTCAACGGACCTCGCCCGAAAGTGTGCAGCGATTTTGAGAACATGAGTACATAAGGATTAGATCAGAGTTCGCCGGAGATCCGCGGGCTCGCATGGATGAAGGCCCAGAGCGTCCGGCTGATGGCGACGATCTCGGCGATCGACTTTTCGAGAAGGTCGAGCTCGCGCGCGTCCATCTGTTCGATCTTGCCGTAGCGGATCTGCTTGTCGTCCTCGACGAGCCGCATCAACTGCGTGCTCGAGATCTCTCCCTTTTCGTCGAAGGAATAGATGCAGTGATTGTACTTGTTGCGGATCTTGGATTCCTTCTTCAGCCGCGACATGGCTGAAAGGATCGCCTTGCGGTCGGAAGGGGAGGTCGAAGCGAGCTTGGACAGCCGTTCGATGAGATCGATCCGGGCGCGCGTGGTGTTGAGCGTCAGGAACACGACGATCGCCGCATCCTTTTCGACCCGGAGAAGATGGGCGATGATGTAGATCAGCAGGCTTTCGGTGTTCGTCCAGACATAGTTCAGGCGGCCGACCCGCAGCAGGACATCGGACATCGCCGCCATGCTTGACCCTTTCTCCCCGGAGGGGATCCATCCCTCGAGGGATGACATATGGACATTACATCAGAACAACGGGCAAGTCCGTCATACATATTTACCGGACCGCCCATCCGGATCGCGCGCGATCAGCGCTCCTTGAAAGCCCGGGACATGCTGTCGGTGATCGGTTTGCTCAGATATTCGAAGAAGGTGCGTTCCGACGTCTGAATCAGCACTTCGGCCGGCATGCCGGGAACGGGATGGAAATTGTGCACCCGCGCAATCTCGGAATCGGGTATTCCGACGCGGACGATATAGACGTCCTTGACCGAAGCACCCGCATTTTCCTCGATCGAATCGGCTGAGACGTAGAAGACCTTGCCCTGCAGAACAGGGGTCGTGCGCCGGTTGAGCGCCGTGAGGCGGATCGAGGCCATTTCTCCCTCATGCAGCTGGTCGATCGAAGTGCGCAGCACCTGGGCTTCCAGGATCAGCGGCACATGCGACGGCAGGATCTCCATGATCGGCTTTCCTGTCGTGATGACACCGCCGGCTGTGTGAAAATAGGAGCGCACCACCGTGCCCGACACCGGCGAACGGATAGTGGTGCGCTCGAGCACGCCGGCGGCCTCGCGCATCTGTTCGCGCACGCTGTCCAGATCGGTTTCGGCGGTCTCGAGCGCATCGAGTGCCGCCTGCTTGTTGGAGTTGACGGCGATGACGGCTTCCTGGCGGAATTTGGCGATCTCCGCCTCGCTCTCGTTGAGCTCGCCGTTCAGTCGAGCAATGTCGCCCATCGCATCGGCGATCGCCCGCTCGATTGCCAGCAGATCCGTCTTGCGCATATAGCCGACCTTGACCAGCCGAGCCTTGGAGTCGCGTTCCTCGGTCAGCAGCGATAGCTGCCTTTCGAAGGATTCTCGCTGGCCCCTATAGCCGACGAACCGGAATTCGAGCGATGCGATGTTCTTCTCGATCAGATTGAGTTGCTCTTCAAGCTTGATCTGCTTGCTGTGGAAGACGACGTTCTGGCTCTGGATGATCGCGTTGATATCAGGATCGCCGGCCTCCTTTGTCACGATATCGGGAAGCTGGAATTCGCGCAGGCCCTGCGCTTCGGCACGGAGCCTGGCGACGACGGCTTCAAGGCGCAGGCGGCGAAGCTGCAGCATCCGCTCGTTTGAGCGGGATGCTGTGGGATCGAGGGTCAGCAGGATGTCGCCTTCCTTGACCGTATCGCCTTCGCTGACGCGCATTTCCTTGATGATGCCGCCTTCCAGGTGCTGGATGATCTTGTTGTTGCCGGTCGCGACGAAGCTTCCTTGCGCGATAACGGCGGAGGCGAGCGGCGCTGTCGCCGCCCAGAAGCCGAAGCCTCCGAACGAGGTGAAGAGAACCGTCAGGCCGACAATGCTGTGCACACGGATCGAGCGCGGCACGTCGCTATACCATTCGAGCTGCACCGGACCGGCCGTCTCCTGATTTTTCCGTCCCATGTCGTTCACCCCTCAATGCGCGGTGCTTGTTGACCGTTATTGCCGTTGTTCTTGGAAAGCGCCTGCAGCACCTCGATCCTTTCCCCGAACATGGCGACAGTGCCGTCCTTGAGCACAAGGATCTTGTCGACGCATTGGAGAAGAGCCGGACGCTGGGTAATGGTGACAGTGGTAATGCCCTGCTTCTTGGCGTGGATCAGTGCCCTGGCAAGGGCTGCCTCGCCCTGGGTATCGAGGTTCGAATTCGGCTCGTCGAGCACTACGAATTTGGGATTGCCGAAGAAGGCGCGGGCCAGTGCGATGCGCTGCTTCTGGCCGCCCGAAAGCGGAGCGCCATCGGCCGCCACGATGGTTTCGTAGCCCTGCGGGAAGCCTGCGATGAGTTCGTGCACGTCGGCCAGCACCGCGGCCTCGTAGATCTGGTGATCGTCGACGTCGTCGCGCATGCGGCAGATATTGGCCTTGATCGTGCCGGGAAAGAGCTGCACGTCCTGCGGCAGATAGCCGATGCTTTCGCCGAACTGGCGCTGGTCCCAGTTGCGCAGATCCATCAGGTCGAGGCGTACATTTCCCGATGTCGGGACGATCGAGCCGACGAGCATCTTGCCGAGCGTCGTCTTGCCGGATCCGGAATTACCGATGATCGCAAGCGATTCCCCCTTTCTGAGCGAGAAGGAGATGCCGTTGAGAATGACCTTCTTTTGCGGTGGCGGCACGAAGAGAATGCGTTCGACATCGAGCCGGCCTTCGGGATTGGGAAGACGCAGGCGCGGGAAGTTCAATGGGGAATTCAAGAGCAGTCCCTTGATCCTGCTATAGGCGGCTGCCGACCGGTTGAACTGGTTCCAGCCTTCGATGGCGCCTTCGATTGGTGCCAGCGCGCGTCCCGAGATGATCGAGGCCGCAATCACCATGCCGCCCGTCAGTTCGCCGGCGAGCGACAGATGTGCGCCCCAGCCGAGCAGGGTGACCTGGGTGATCATGCGGCAGGCCTTCGATATGCCGGAGAAGATGATATTGCGGTCCTGTGCCTCGACTTGCGATTTCAGCGAACCCGCCGTTTCCCGGCCCCACATCTTCACGGCCTCGGGGATCATCGCCATTGCGTTGATGATCTGCGAATTGCGCGACATGGAATCGAGATGGAAATTCGCCCGGCTGAGATAGCCGTTGGATTCGGCGAATTGCCGGGCGGTGAATTTCTGGTTCAGATAGGCGATGACGAAAAGCACCGCGCAGCAGACCATGATGATGATGCCGAGATGCGGATGCACGAAATAGACGACGACCACGAAGAACGGCATCAGCGGCGCATCGAGAAATGCGATCAGCGTGCCTGATGTCAGGAAGCCGCGCAGCAGCTGCAGATCCTGCAGCGTCTGATAGTCCTTGCCGCTGCCATGCAGCGATGCCCTCGCTGCAGCGCTGAGAATCGGCGCGCCGAGCTGCACTTCCAGCTCCACCGCGGTGCGCATCAGGATGAAGCGCCGCACCGAATCCATGAAGGCCTGCAGCAGCACGGCGCCGATCACGGCGATCGAGAGCATGACGAGCGTGTCGACGGAGCGGCTTGTCAGCACCCGGTCGGATATCTGGAAGAGATAAAGCGGTATCGCCAGCAGAAGGACGTTGATGGCGATCGTGAACATCATGACGACCACCAAGTTGCGCCGTACCGCCGCCATGCCGCGCGAGAGGCTGGCGGCGAAATTCACAGGCTCGCTGCGCTTGTGAAAACCGCCGCC
>NZ_WUEN01000034.1:0-2500 GCF_010668065.1 Rhizobium leguminosarum
GTTTGGTTGCGGGGGCAGGATTTGAACCTGCGGCCTTCAGGTTATGAGCCTGACGAGCTACCGGGCTGCTCCACCCCGCGCCAGAGCAAATCGCTGGGATTTGCTTATGCATTCTAACACAAAAGGCCGCTTTGTGAGCGGCCCTTTTGTTTCGGCTTTGGGCCGTAGAGTTTGTGATGAGAAGATTGTTTTACATCAGTTGCGTTTTGCAGACCTGGCAGCGACCTACTCTCCCGCGTCTTAAGACGAAGTACCATGGGCGCAGGGGCGTTTCACGGCCGTGTTCGGAAAGGGAACGGGTGCAGCCACCCCGCCATAACCACCAGGTCGGCAAAGCGCAACTTTATGTTTTGAGAAGCTGGCAGGCGTTAGCCTGTTTTCTTTTTTGAACACGTCTTTTGGAACCTCTTCCGGCTGCGGGTGCTTGTGGCACCCATACAGGCCAGAGGCCGTCGCCAATCGTTTGGCGGGCCGTCCGCAGCGCCATTGGCGCGTCAGGACAAAGGTCTGGATCATCGATCCGGACAAACATTTCGTGTTTGCCGGGAGATGAGCATAGTCAATGAGAACGATCAAGCCAATCGAGCTATTAGTACCGGTAAGCTTCATGCGTTGCCGCACTTCCACACCCGGCCTATCAACGTGGTCGTCTTCCACGGCTCTGATAGGGAATACTCGTTTTCAGGTGGGTTTCCCGCTTAGATGCCTTCAGCGGTTATCCCGTCCATATGTAGCTACCCTGCTATGCCCTTGGCAGGACAACAGGTCCACCAGAGATATGTCCATCCCGGTCCTCTCGTACTAGGGACAGATCCTGTCAATATTCCTACACCCACGGCAGATAGGGACCGAACTGTCTCACGACGTTCTGAACCCAGCTCACGTACCGCTTTAATTGGCGAACAGCCAAACCCTTGGGACCTGCTCCAGCCCCAGGATGCGATGAGCCGACATCGAGGTGCCAAACAACCCCGTCGATATGGACTCTTGGGGGTCATCAGCCTGTTATCCCCGGCGTACCTTTTATCCGTTGAGCGATGGCCCTTCCACGCGGGACCACCGGATCACTATGACCGACTTTCGTCTCTGCTCGACTTGTCAGTCTCGCAGTCAGGCGGGCTTATGCCATTGCACTCGACGACCGATTTCCGACCGGTCTGAGCCCACCATCGCGCGCCTCCGTTACTCTTTCGGAGGCGACCGCCCCAGTCAAACTACCCACCATACACTGTCCCGGACCCGGATAACGGGCCGCGGTTAGACATCCATGACGATAAGGGTGGTATTTCAAGGATGGCTCCACGGAAACTGGCGTCCCCGCTTCAAAGCCTACCACCTATCCTACACATGCCGACACGAATGCCAGTGTAAAGCTATAGTAAAGGTGCACGGGGTCTTTCCGTCTGACCGCAGGAACCCCGCATCTTCACGGGGAATTCAATTTCACTGAGTCTATGTTGGAGACAGCGGGGAAGTCGTTACGCCATTCGTGCAGGTCGGAACTTACCCGACAAGGAATTTCGCTACCTTAGGACCGTTATAGTTACGGCCGCCGTTTACTGGGGCTTCGATTCAAAGCTTGCACCTCTCCTCTTAACCTTCCAGCACCGGGCAGGCGTCAGACCCTATACGTCGTCTTGCGACTTCGCAGAGCCCTGTGTTTTTGATAAACAGTCGCTACCCCCTGGTCTGTGCCACCCCATAATAGTTGCCTACCATGGGGTCACGCTTCTTCCGAAGTTACGCGTGCAATTTGCCGAGTTCCTTCAACATAGTTCTCTCAAGCGCCTTGGTATACTCTACCTGACCACCTGTGTCGGTTTCGGGTACGGTCTATACGGTGGAGCTATTTCCTGGAACCGCTCCGCTGCCCATCCAATCCAATAAGAATGAACAACTTGTGCAATCCGTCACTACCACCAGGCCCACGAATATTAACGTGGTTCCCATCGACTACGCATTTCTGCCTCGCCTTAGGGGCCGGCTAACCCTGCTCAGATTAACTTTAAGCAGGAACCCTTGGTCTTTCGGCGAGAGGGTCTCTCACCCTCTTTATCGTTACTCATGTCAACATTCGCACTTCCGATACCTCCAGGAGCCCTCACGGGTCTCCCTTCATCAGCTTACGGAACGCTCCGCTACCACGTGTATTGCTACACATCCTCAGCTTCGGTGCATGGCTTCAGCCCCGTTACATTTTCGGCGCAAAGACCCTTATTTAGACCAGTGAGCTGTTACGCTTTCTTTAAATGATGGCTGCTTCTAAGCCAACATCCTGGTTGTTTTGGGATCCTCACATCCTTTCCCACTTAGCCATGACTTGGGGACCTTAGCTGGAGGTTAGGGTTGTTGCCCTTTTCACGACGGACGTTAGCACCCGCCGTGTGTCTGCCGAGTAGTACTCCCCGGTATTCGGAGTTTGGTTAGGATCAGTAAGACGGTGAGTCCCCATAGCCCATCCAGTGCTCTACCCCCGGGGGTATTCGCTCGACGCTCTACC
>NZ_WUEN01000035.1:0-2752 GCF_010668065.1 Rhizobium leguminosarum
CAGAACTGGCAGGAGGCGACGATGTTTGATTCCATCGTGCTGTCGACCGGCGGTCCGGAGTTCTACAAGAAGGCTTTCAACGACCTCGACGATGAATCGCTGAAGTCCGACACGATGAAGAAGTCGTTCGATAACCTCGCCACGATCATCAAATATGTCGACCCGAACTTCTCGGGCCGCGACTGGAACCTTGCGACCGCCATGGTCATCAAGGGTGATGCGCTGGTGCAGGTGATGGGCGACTGGGCCAAGGGCGAATTCGTCGCCGCCAAGAAGACGCCGGATACCGACTTCCTGTGCTACCGCTTCCCCGGCACCGACGGCAGCGTGGTCTACAACTCCGACATGTTCGGTATGTTCAACGTTCCCGACGACCGCAAGGCGGCCCAGGTGGCGCTGGCAACGGCAACGCTGTCGAAGAGCTTCCAGTCGGCCTTCAACGTCGTCAAGGGTTCGGTACCGGCTCGTACCGACGTTCCCGATACCGACTTCGACGCCTGCGGCAAGAAGGGCATCGCCGACCTGAAGGCAGCCAACGAAGGCGGCACGCTGTTCGGCTCGCTGGCGCAAGGCTATGGCGCTCCGCCGGCCATCGCCAATGCCTATAAGGATGTCGTCTCGAAGTTCGTCCACGGCCAGATCAAGACCTCCGACGAAGCCGTCAAGCAGCTCGTCCAGGCGATCGACGACGCCCGCTGAGACCACGTGTGATGACAAATGCTTCCCCGCATGCTGGCGGGGAAGCTTCAGGCTTCGCGCCGATCATGCGGGATGATCATGCGGGGCCGATTGCCCGGACGATCATGCAGGCAGGAGATGACATTCCATGAGCACCGTTGCGACCACCGATCCGGTTCTAACGCCGAGGCAATCGACGGGGATCTCGTTGAGGGGCCGGCTGCAGGATGCGCTGCCGAAGATCGTGCTGGCGCCGAGCTTCGTCATCACCATCATCTTCGTCTACGGCTTCATCGTCTGGACGGCCTATCTGTCGTTTACCAATTCCAAGACCTTTCCCTCCTATGCGCTGACGGGGCCACGCGCCTATCAGCGGCTGTGGCGCTGGACCTTCGAGAGCGATCCGCCGTCGTCCTGGTATACCTCGATCACCAACATGGCGATCTTCGGCTTCCTCTATGTCGGCATCTGCCTGGCGCTCGGCCTGTTCCTCGCCATCCTGCTCGACCAGAAGATCCGCGGCGAGAGCGTGTTGCGGCCGATCTTCCTCTATCCGATGGCGCTCTCCTTCATTGTGACCGGCGTTGCCTGGAAATGGTTCCTCGATCCCGGCCTCGGGCTGGAACAGACGCTGCACCACTTCGGCTGGACGAGCTTCCACTTCGACTGGATCAAGAACAAGGACTTCGTCATCTACACCGTCGTCATCGCCGGCGTCTGGCAGGCGTCCGGCTTCGTCATGGCGATGTTCCTGGCGGGCCTGCGCGGCATCGACGGCGAGATCATGAAGGCAGCGCAGATTGATGGCGCCTCGCCATTCCAGCTCTATCGGCGCATCGTCATTCCGCTGCTGCGGCCGATCTTCTTGTCGGCCTTCATCGTGCTCGCCCATATGGCGATCAAGTCCTACGATCTGGTGGTGGCGCTGACCTCGGGCGGCCCCGGCGGCTCGGCCTGGCTGCCGTCCAACTTCATGTATGAATACACCTTCAAGCGCAACGAGATGGCCGTCGGCTCGGCCAGCGCCATCATCATGCTGATGACGATCTCGGCGATCATCGTTCCCTATCTCTATTCCGAACTGAAGGAGAAGGCGCGATGAGCAGCGTGACCACTCCGATAGCAGCCTCGCAGAACAGCACCAACACCCGCTGGATCGGCCGCACCGTCATCTACGGCCTGCTGCTGGTCTTTGCCGTCCTCTACCTGATGCCGCTCTTCGTCATGCTGACGACCTCGTTCAAGACCATGGACGAGATCCAGAACGGCAACATGCTGGCGCTGCCGCAATCGCCGACCTTCGATCCCTGGATCAAGGCCTGGGGCGAGACCTGCGTCGGGCTCACCTGCGCCGGCATCAAGGGCTACTTCTGGAACTCGATCAAGATGGTCGTGCCGGCCGTCGCAATCTCCACCATCATGGGGGCGCTGAACGGTTATGTGCTGACCAAATGGCGCTTTCCCGGCCACACGCTGGTGTTCGGGCTGATGCTGTTTGCCTGCTTCATTCCGTTCCAGTCGGTGCTGTTGCCGATGGCGACGATCCTCGGCAGTCTCGGCCGCTTCGGCATGACGCTGCAGAATGCCACGGGCTGGAACTTCGGCTTCGGCAATCCGACCGTCAACCTGGTCTTCGTCCACGTCGTCTATGGCTTGGGCTTCACGACGCTGTTCTTCCGCAATTTCTACGAGGCCTTTCCGACCGAACTCGTCAGAGCCGCCCAGGTCGATGGCGCCAGCTTCTTCCAGATCTTCCGCCGCATCATGCTGCCGAACTCGCTGCCGATCATCGTCGTCACTGTCATCTACCAGTTCACCAATATCTGGAACGACTTCCTGTTTGCCTCGGCTTACGCCGGCACCGGTGACACCATGCCGATGACGGTGGCGCTGAACAATGTCGTCAACACTTCGACGGGCGTCGTCGAATACAATGTCAACATGGCGGCGGCGATGATCGCCGCCGTGCCGACGCTCATCGTCTATATCCTCGCCGGCCGCTACTTCGTGCGCGGTCTGATGGCGGGCGCTGTCAAAGGGTAATCCATGGCCTTCCTCGAAATCTCCGGTCTCA
>NZ_WUEN01000036.1:0-2520 GCF_010668065.1 Rhizobium leguminosarum
GATTTGGGAATCTGGAGGGTTCTGTGAGGTCCGTTCGCTATGCGTGCGGCATTCACTGATCGGACCTCATTGAAGCCGGATTGAGCGAAGGCGCGGGTTGTTTGGCGCTATGGGGATTTAGTCGAAGCGGTGGATGGGGTTTGGCAGAATCGAGCCTTGCCGGAGCACCTGGACAGGTCTGGAAGGAGATTCTTGCCGGTATGCGGTGTCTTTGACGCTCCTGTCGGCTGGTTTACATCGGCCGACCCCTTGGTTCTGTGGCGCTTTACGTCGCTCAGGCACGGATTGGCCAAAACACTCGCCTCGCGGCTCCCGGCATGCCGACGCTGATCGTTGCAATGATGCTGCGCGTGATATGATCATGAACTGTCGTTCCATGCTGGCCGGCGTACCGGCTGGAGCGGGGTCCACGCGGCAATGATCGTCATGGTTCCGCCGCAACAGGAGCAGCGCCGCCGCAAAGGTGGTGGCTTTGCGTCCGGTTCTTCGACCGGCGGCGGCGGGACGTCGAGCAGGCTTCGGCACAGGTCCAGCTTCAGTTGTCGATGGCCATTGGCAAGCAGGCCGTAATGACGAATACGGTGAAAGCCGTCCGGAACGGTGTGAAGCAGGAAACGGCGGACGAATTCGTGGGCATCGAGCGTCATTATCTTTTGCCTGCCGCCCGTTCGATAATCCTTCCATCGGAATGTGACGCGATCGCCATCGATGCTGACGAGGCGGGAATTGGAGATGGCAATGCGATGGGTATAGCGCCCGAGATAGGCCAGCACCTGTTCGGGTCCGGCAAATGGCGGCTTGGCGTAGACCACCCAGTCGACACGCCGCGCTTCTTTGACAATGCGATTGAATGCGGGCGGATCGGCCAGGCCGGCGATATCGCCAAAGAACCGAAGCTGGTCCAGGTCGTAGGCCTGCTTCAGCTCTTCAAGAAACAGTCGCCGGAACAGGCGTGACAGAACCCGCACGGGCAGGAAGAAGTTTGCCCGGCAGGCAACCCAGCGGGACTGGTCGGCCGACAATCCGCCGCCCGGCACGATGCAATGGATATGCGGGTGATAATGGAGCGTCTGGCCCCAGGAGTGCAGCACCGCGATGAAGCCGATCTCCGCACCCAGATGTCTGGGATCCGCAGCAAGCTTGCGCAGCGTCTCGGCGACGGCGCGAAACAGGATCGTGTAAACGGCATTTTTGTTCTGGAAGGCGATTGCGGCGATCTGCTGCGGTAGGGTGAAGACCACGTGGAAATAGCCGACCGGCAGAAGGTCGGCCTGCCGGGCAGCAAGCCAGTCACGGCTCGCCTGTCCCTGGCACTTTGGGCAATGCCGGTTGCGACAGGAATTATAGGCGATGCGGAACGCCGCGCAGTCCTGACATTGCTGGACATGCCCGCCCAGGCGAGCGGTCCGGCACATCTCGACCGCACTCATGACCCGGCGTTCGACACGCCCGAGATGAGCGTCGTGTGTTTGACGATATCTTTCCCCGTGGCGGCGAAAAATGTCCGCCACCTCCAGTCCCGCCGCCATGGCGAAGCTATGCTCAGCCTGGCGGCACCACCTCTAACGTCAGCCGGTCGAGCGGGCTGGTCGTGCTGCGGATCAGGGTATTGGAAACCTTCGTGTAGCGTGCCGTGGTGGACAGATTGTTGTGGCCGAGCAAAACCTGGATGATGCGGATGTCGGTTCCGCTTTCCAGAAGATGGGTGGCAAAGCTGTGACGCAGCGTATGGACCGTCACCCTTTTGTCGATGCCGGCAGCAGTGCACGCCGAACGGCAGGCAGAATACAGAACCTGGACGTCGATGGGCTTGGTCTCGTCCCGGCCCGGGAACAGCCAGACCTCGGGTCTCGCCAGCCGCCAATAGACCCGCAGGATCGCGAGCAACTGCCCGGACAGCATGACGTTGCGATCCTTTCCGCCCTTGCCATGCTCGACACGGATGATGCCGCGCTCGCCATCAATGTCGCCGACCTTGAGATGGACAGCTTCCGAGGCGCGCAGCCCCGCCGCATAAGCTGTCGTCAGTGCGGTGCGGGTTCTCAGGCTCGGAACCGCTTCCAGAAACCGCACGATCTCGTCGCCGTTTAGGATCGTCGGCAGCTTGGCGGGTGTCCGGGCATAGGCAATGCGTTCCGGTATCTCGGCATGACCGAGCGTGATGCCAAAGAAGAACCGCAGGGCACAAACTGTCTGGTTCAAGGCCGGCCATGATAGGCCCGATGAGACCAGATGCACCTGAAACGCGCGCACGTCTTCCAGTCCAAGACGGTCTGGCGAACACCCGAAATAGCGCGAGAACTTCGTCACCGCATGCAAATACGATCGTTGCGTCGCTGGCGAAAGATTGCGGATCGTCATGTCATCGATCATGCGCCGGCGCAGCGGGCTTATCTCTGTCATCGTCATCTCCTGTTCAAAGGTTGGCTAAAACAGCCCAATCCTTCAAATCAGAAGCGCATCATGCAAATCCCGAGTTCCAAATGCCGCGCAAGCGGCTTCGTTCAATCCTGAATGTCG
>NZ_WUEN01000037.1:0-1322 GCF_010668065.1 Rhizobium leguminosarum
CGGCGATTTTATCGGCACCGGCAATGCGCTCGCCAACACGATCATCGGCGGCGCCGGCAACGATCTGCTGGACGGCGGCGCCGGCAATGACGTGCTGAACGGCGGAGCGGGCAACGACATCTATGTGGTCGACAGTGCGGGCGACGTGATCAACGAGGCGGTCAACGCCGGCACCGATGAAATCCGCACGGTGCTTGCAGCCTACTCGATCGCCGCCTTGGTCAATGTCGAGAACCTGAGCTACACGGGATCGGCCAACTTCACCGGCACCGGCAATGCGCTTGCCAATACGATCACCGGCGGTATCGGCAACGACACGCTGAACGGCGGGGCAGGGGCCGACACGCTGATCGGTGGTGCGGGCGACGACACCTATATCGTCGACAATGCCGGCGACCTCATCACCGAAGCGGCCAATGAGGGGATCGACACGGTTCGCACGACGCTGGCAAGCTATACGCTTGGCAGCGACCTCGAGAACCTCACCTATATTGGTACGGTAGCCTTTGCCGGCACCGGCAATGGCCTTGCCAACACGATCAGGGGCGCGGCAGGTGCCGACATCCTGGACGGGAAGGCCGGAGCAGACATACTGATCGGCGGAGCGGGCAACGACACCTATATTGTCGATGACGTTGGCGATGTGGTCACCGAAGGACTGAATGAAGGAACCGATCTGATCAAGACGGCGCTTTCGAGCTATGCGCTCGGCAACAATGTCGAGAACCTGATCTATACGGGATCCGCCAGCTTCACCGGCACCGGCAATGCGCTTGCCAACACGATCATCGGCGGCGCCGGCAACGATCTGCTTGACGGCGGCACCGGCAATGACACGCTGAACGGCGGAGCGGGCAACGACATCTATGTGGTCGACAGTGCGGGCGACGTGATCAACGAGGCGGTCAACGCCGGCACCGATGAAATCCGCACGGTGCTTGCAGCCTACTCGATCGCCGCCTTGGTCAATGTCGAGAACCTGAGCTACACGGGATCGGCCAACTTCACCGGCACCGGCAATGCGCTTGCCAATACGATCACCGGCGGTATCGGCAACGACACGCTGAACGGCGGGGCAGGGGCCGACACGCTGATCGGTGGTGCGGGCGACGACACCTATATCGTCGACAATGCCGGCGACCTCATCACCGAAGCGGCCAATGAGGGGATCGACACGGTTCGCACGACGCTGACGAGCTATACGCTTGGCAGCGATCTCGAGAACCTCACCTATATCGGCACGCTAGCCTTCGCCGGAACAGGCAATGATCTCGACAACGTGATCACGGGTGGCGCTGCCATCGATACGCTTTCCGGCGGCG
>NZ_WUEN01000038.1:0-1266 GCF_010668065.1 Rhizobium leguminosarum
CTACAATGTAATAACATTACCGTTATGTTATAACGATTGCGGCGAGATTGAGGCGGGAGACCGATCGCTGGTCATTCAGCCCATTGGATCTAGCAAGGAGCAACGTTACGGCCTGTCCTTCGAGGCTCCGGCCTTCAGCCTCCGCGCCTCAGGATGAGGGAGGTTGAGGGTGGCGCGAGCTGGCTTCCGCCTTGCCATTCGTCCGGGCGTCGATGATCGCCTGAGAGGCAAGCGCCGACATCCAAGAGAGCCTCATCCTGAGGTGCCTCGCAGGGGCCTCGAAGGACGAGGCGGGCGCGCCGACGCTCGATGCGTGCAAGAAGCTGCGTTGCCGCGTGTCTTTCGAGGCTCCGCGCCTTCTCCTCCCCCGACAACAAAAAGGGCGACCAACTCGCCGCCCCTTCATCCATCAGCAATGAAAGCTCAGAGCTGTTCCAGCATCGCGGCAGCGCCCGAGACGGTTGCCTGGCCGGGGCTTTCTTCGACGTTGAGGGCTTTGACGACGCCGTCTTCCACCAGCATCGAATAGCGCTTGGAGCGAAGGCCGAGGCCGCCGGCGGAGAGGTCGGCGTCGAGGCCGACGGCCTTGGTGAAGCCGGCATCCCAATCGGCGAGGAAATGGATCTTGCCCATGCCGCCTGATGATTGCGCCCAGGCGCCCATCACGTGCCAGTCGTTGACGGCGACGACGGCGATGTCGTCGACGCCCTTGCCAAGGATGGTGTCGCGGTTTTCGAGATAACCCGGCAGGTGGTTCAGCGAGCAGGTCGGCGTAAACGCGCCCGGCACGGCAAAGAGCACGACGCGCTTGCCGGCGAAGAGCTGATCGGTGGTGATTTCGACCGGGCCGTCAGCCGTCTTTTCCTTGAAGGTGGCGGCAGGAAGCTTGTCGCCGATCGCGATGGTCATGGTCTTCTCCTTGGTTCAGTAGGGGTTCTGGCTTTGGGGATTCCGGCTTGGCGGCGGCGGGCGCCGCAGGGGATCGAGGCGACTATAGGAGCCCATCATTGAAAGGCAAGGCCGGCCATTGAAAGGCAAGACCGGTCATTGAAAGGCAAGACCGGTCATTCGAAGGCAAGCGTCGTCTCCATCGCCCTTTCACCGTCGATGACCAGCACGCTCCATTGCTTGCCCGATATGTCGTAATCCTTCGGCAGCTTGCCGATAGCGATATCGACCTTGAAGATGGCGCCGTCACGTTTGCCGCCGATCTGCTTGGTGAAGGCATAGCCGCTCGGGCCGGTGACGATGATATCGGGCGCGGCC
>NZ_WUEN01000039.1:0-970 GCF_010668065.1 Rhizobium leguminosarum
GCCCCTTGCATGTTCAATTAGCGCTGATTGTTGGATGATCGGTGCGCACTCCGGCGGATGGCCATCCGCCGGAGTGCGGACGGCCGGGACCGCAGGCCCCTTGGCTTGAACCGGGGATGAGATTGGTCCGGCCGTCCTCGCGTTTGTCCTGAACAGATGATGGGGAGCAAGTCCCGCATGCAAGGCAAGGTTTCGTTCCAAGAAGACGCGATGCCGGTAGTTTATGCCGGTGTGGACGTGAGTAAAGAGTGGCTTGATGTTCATCTGCATCCGCTGGGCGAAAGCCGGCGGTTTAGCAATGACAAGACCGGCATCCGCCAGCTGAAACGGCTGCTGGCCAGGCATCAGCCCAAAAGCATCGTGATGGAGGCAACCGGCAAGTTCCATCGCCCCGCCCATCGCTCGCTTTGGCTCGATGGCTTTGCCGTCGCCGTGGTCGATCCGCTGCGCGCCCGCATGTTTGCCCGCGCCTGCGGCTATCTCGCCAAGACCGACCGTCTCGATGCCCGTTTCCTGGCGCTCCTGGCCGAGAGCCTGCGCCCGCCGGCCGACACGCCGCCAAGTCCTCACATCGAGGCCTTGCAGGAGCTGGTCAATGCACGATCGGCAGCCAAATGCGACATCACCGCCCTGCAGAACCGCAGCAAGACTGCCACCACCGCCCTTCTGCGCGGCGAACTCAACCGCCTCGTGCGTCGGCTGGAACAGCATGTCGAACGTCTCGACAAAGAGATCGAACGATGTGTCGGCGAGGACCCGCAGCTCTGCCGCAAGGCCGAGATCCTCACCTCCATCCCCGGCATCGGCCGCGTCACGGCCCTGGCATTGATGGCCGGCATGGACGAGTTGGGCAGTTGTTCGGGCAAGCAGGCCGCCATGCTGGCAGGGCTTGCACCAATCGCCAACGACAGCGGTGCCCGAACCGGACGTCGTTCCATCCGCGCCGGCAGGCCAGCACCCCGGCGCGCGC
>NZ_WUEN01000003.1:0-790008 GCF_010668065.1 Rhizobium leguminosarum
CAGCTGATGCTGCTGGGGGTGGCGGGGTTCATCGGGGTGTGGCAGGCGCCAGGCGTGGTCAATGACTGGCTGGTGGCGAGCGATCCGGTGACGGTGCCCGACGCGACGATCACCGATGGGGAATGCCATGCGCGGCGGGTAGTATTCGTCGATTGCTCAGCCCATATCACCTATGACATCAACGGTAAGAGCGTTGAGCACGATATCGAATTGATGTTCGTGGATTTCAACACGGGCGATTATGAGGTCGACGTGGTGCGTTCGGCATCGCAGCCCAGCCGAGCGGCGCTGTCGCTGGGGCTGGACATGCTGTGGAACCGTACGTTCGTGGACAGCGCCCTCGTGCTGGGGATCGCGGCAGCAGGGATTGGCCTGTTCGCGGGAGGCGCCAAGAGCGATCGCAGCCGCCGTTTGGCGCGGCGGGAATCCACGCTGGATCTTCGGGAAGTCAAAGTGGTCCAAATCAATCCGGTCTTGGGCGGTAAGTATGTGCAGTTCCAACATGGCGCCGACCGCAAGGGCAAGCCGCTGCTGGCGCTGTCGCGCTTTGGTGGGAAGGAAGAGCCCTATTGGCTCGACGGGCAGCGCGGGATGGCGTTGGCGGCGCTACCGGAAGGGGCGAGCGTGCCGGTACTGCTCGACGCGGAGCTCAAGCGGCTCGATGCCTCGCCGCCGGAGATTGCGACAATTGCGGCGCGATTGAAAGGGATGATGGCGGGGGCTTGAGGATGGGCTCGTCAAACAGGTATTCAACGCACCGAAGCTCGTCATACGAGACGGATGCACTTGGCATTAGTCGAGAGCGTTCAGTTCATAATCGGACCCTGAGGAGTTCTCGCCGTGGCCATGTTTGAAAAGCGGATGACTGCGACAGGTGGGTCCGATTCTGGCGACGTCGACTCTGTGTATGCCTGGTGGCGGCTGGTACTCACGTTGATCCTCGGCACCGTTGCCTGCGTCGGCAATTGGTCCGTCGTGGTGCTTCTTCCAACCCTGCAAGTCGAGTTCGACACGGTGCGTGGCGGTGCCTCGCTTCCCTATACCTGCACGATGCTTGGCTTTGCCTTTGGCGGGGTTGTAATGGGGCGTCTGGCCGATCGGGTCGGCATCGTCGTGCCAGTGCTGATCGGCGCGTTCCTGCTTTGCGTTGGCTACATCCTGGCTGCCCTTACCACCAATATCTGGCAGTTCGCAGCCTTCTCGCTGGTAATCGGCCTTGGATCAGCTGCCGGCTTCGCGCCGCTGATATCTGACCTCTCTCTTTGGTTTAGCAGGCACCGGGCGCTCGCAGTCGCCTTTGCGGCCTCGGGCAGCTATCTTTCCGGGGCGGTTTGGCCGATGGCTATCGAGCATTTCCAGACGACCCAGGGCTGGCGTGCAACCCATGTCGGAATCGGCATTTTCATCCCACTGGTGATGGTGCCCATCGGTCTGCTGTTGAAGCGGCGTCTACAGACCGTAACCTATGTCCAGGCCGAGGCGATAACCGAAGCAGCACGCAACGAACTGGGCCTAAGCCCGAACGCGTTGCAGGTCGTCCTTGTCGTCGCGGGCTTTGCGTGCTGCATGGCAATGTCAATGCCGCAGGTCCACATCGTCGCATATTGCGGGGATCTCGGCTACGGTGTGGCGGTGGGCACGCAGATCATCGCCTTGATGCTTGGACTGGGTGTCGTCAGCCGCTTGGCGTCCGGGGCGGTCGCCGATCGGATCGGTGCCGGGCCGATGTTGATCCTCGGTTCCTCGATGCAGGCGGCAGCGCTGCTGCTATATCTGTATTTCAACAGCAAGTCGTCGCTCTATGTGATCTCCGGCCTGTTCGGGCTATTTCAGGGTGGCATAGTTCCGATGTATGCCGTGATCATTCGGAAATATCTGCCGCCACGTGAGGCGGGTATCCGCATCAGCCTGGTGTTGATGGCGACCGTACTTGGAATGGCTTGTGGGGGCTTGGCCGCTGGCTATATTTTCGACGCCACCGGCTCTTACCGCCTGGCTTTCCTGCATGGCTTCCTGTGGAACTGCGTCAACCTTGCTTTGGTGAGCTGGTTGATCCTATGGCCAAGGCTGCGCCGGAGGCAGCAGGCGTTGGCGACGTGAACAGGGGCACTTTCTGTTTCTGACCCCGCGACAATGCTCTCGATTTACTGCCCAACGCGCTAACCAAAGCTTCTCGATTCCACACTTTAAAACCCCACCCCCCTGATTGTGGGGATGGGCAGATCACTAAGAGACACCTACTACCAAGGCCAGCATTATCCCGCTCCGAAGAGCGGCGCGAGATCGAATTGGGCATTTGCACTCACAGCAGTCTTCATCAGTACGGTGGGCGCTTTGGCATCCAGGACGGGATCGTGGCACCAATACTGAAAATGGGTTCGTTGACGGTAGGACGCAATGTGCCCGACCGGCGACAATAGCTCCCGGCAATCCGATGGCGGTCTATTAGAGCAAGGGACTGGCAGTCCCGCGGCGCTCGCAACCGTTCAGCTCCTCGGCGATTTCATCTGCGTCCCGCTTTCGAAGTGCACCAGATCCTTGCCGTTCGTGGCGGCCGGAAGTCCTGTCAAGGTGTCCATGACTGTCCAAGAGCCGCCATCGGGCTCGACCCGATAACGGTCGCCACTCGTAACGCAGGGCGCCAATCTCGTCACCGCTCTCCAACCTCATCGTCCGCGATTTTGCGAAGAAGATACAGCAGCGCAATTCTCTCCGCCGGATTGAGGGGAGAGATGGTTTTCTCGCTGATGAGATATGCGCGAGGATACATGTCCTGAAGCAACGCCTCACCCTTCGGCAGGAGAGAAATCACGACTTTGCGGGCGTCGGCTTTGTCTTTGGACAGATCGATCAATCCACGTGCTTTCAGACGCTCGACGATCCCGCGGATGGTCGCCTGATCGACCGAGGTGGCCTTCACCAATTCGACCTGCGAGCTCGGGCCGAGATCGTGTAGCGCGCAGAGCGTGACGAACTGGACCGATGTCAGGTCTGGGTCACTGGCGTTGGCCTGGAAGATCGAGAGATGCCGCTGATAGGCTTTGCGCAGCAAGTGACCCACTTGCTCGGTAACATCATAGACGGTTTCAGACACCGCGGCTTCACGTGGGCGTTCGGTGTCTTTGACAGTCATGTTAGCGGGTCCATCGGTTGCGGCGTCTAGTGCGTCCATGCAGGAAACACCACAGCATGTTTCACCGGTCAAGGCATACGAGGCTCGAGCTGCTTGGCGTGTTTTCACGCCAAGCAGGTGGGTTGTGATCAGGATTTGACGGGGTGCTTCATTTCCTTGACGGCGATATCGCCGTTCAGGACCATCGGCTCATCGTCGAGAAAGAGCGAGCAATTACGCATCGGGATATCGAGATGGCAGGCCGTGTCGTTCGGGCCGCCCAGTTCATTGTTCGGGCCGGTCGAGAACATGACATTGCCGTAGAACGAGCGGGCCTCCATGCCCATGCCGCCCGGAAATTCGCCGGGCACCATGCGATGCCACTTGGCGTTTTGATTAAGACCCCAGCCGACATGGCTCATGCCCATGCCACGCGGATCGTTGAAACCGTCCATGTAGGATTTGACCAGCTCGGCGTCGAGGCCGCCGCGAATGTCGGTGATCCAACCGTTTTCAATGGTGTAGTAGATCGGATCGCGCACGTAGATGTTCTGCGGCAGCAGAATATCGCCCGGAGCAACGACGATCGTACCGTCGACGCCGTCATCGTCACCACCGGTGAAGACAAAGCCGGATGGCCAATGATCCCAGCGGCCCGGCTCGTCGGTGCACGCATATTCCGTGACGGCCGGATAGGTGTTGAGCTTGTAGGTGACATCCGTGCCATGGTCCGAGGTGATCCGCATCACCTTCGCCTTGGACAGCAGGTCTCCGGCAAATTCCACGCGCTCGCGCAGTTCCTTTGTCGGCAACATGCGGGCAAGAATTTCCGGCGGTTCGACGGCGGTCAGGATGCGCGTTCCGGCCGCCTGGATCGCCATCTGTTCCGGGCTGAAGAGCAGGAAGATGCAATCGATCAGCATGTCGGCGGCCTTCAGGGCCTCGACCGCGTCAGGCATTGCCGCGAGGCCTGTCTGGCCGACGGCCCATGCACCCGCCGGTGGCACCGGCGGCAAACGCATGTGATACATCTTGGCCCCTAGACGCATGCCCGCCGCCATGAAGGCGTCGGCATAATCGAGGCGCTCGTTGCCCTGGGTCAGGACGATGAGTTTTTCGCCCTCGTGGACGCCCGACATCTTCAACTGATGCAGGCAGATTTCGGTGAAGCTGAATTGATCCATGCTCGTTCCCCTATCTTACGTGAAGGCTTGGCTGTTTTTGCAAAGTTACGGACAGTCGGACTTGATCTTGGCGATTTCGGCGATGGCATCCTCCCTCGAAACGACATCGCCATACTTGCTGTCGATATCGAAGAGGTTGGCATTGTGCGGATCGGGGTGCCGGTCGCCGACGCAATCGCGCACGACGATGGTCCTGAACCCGTGCTGGACGGCATCCACCGCACTTGCGCGAATGCAGCCGCTTGTCGAGCATCCGGCAAGAACGACGGTATCGATACCTTGCGTGTGAAGTAGAGAGGCGAGACTGGTGCCGAAAAAGGCGCTGGCATATTGCTTGACGACGACCAGCTCGCCCTTTTCCGGCTCGACGCCGTCGCAGAATTCGGCCAGCACGTTGCCCTCGACCATGGCCATCATGACCGGAGCCTTTTTCACCCACATGCCGCCATCGGCGCAGTTCTCGGCGAGATAGAGAATGCGGGTGTGGATGACGGGAATGCCTGCGGCGCGCGCCGCAGCCAGAAGTGCTGGTGTTTGTGCGACGGCATCGACGACACCCGGCGCATAGAGCGGCGCACCTTCCACCGTGTAGGCCTTCAGGAAGTCGATCACCAGAAGGGCCGGCCGCCGGCCGAAACCGATGCGGTTGCCCCAAACGCCCTGATAGTTGGTTTCAGCACTCTGCATGGGGCACTCCTTGTTTTCCTCCGCCGCAATGCGGCCGGAAACGACAAAAACTTCAGGTTCAATAAGCGCCGGACAGAAGAGCACCGGCACCCGGCACCACGGCTTCCAGTCCCAGTGATTTCAGCATGCAATAGGTGGTCGCCACGGCGGCGGTGAGCACCGGTTTGCCGGTCATGGCCTCGACCTTGGCGATGACGGGCAGTGACGGCATCTGCACGCAGGCCGAAAGCACGATGACATCGACATCGGAAAGATCGAGCGTCTGGACGATGGCCGGCAGGTTTTCCGGATCGTGGCGGGCAACATCCAGATTGTCGGGAATTTCAAGCGCCCGCCAATCCATCACTTCGAAGCCTTCCTCGCCAATATAGTTCACGACGAGTTCGGTCAGCGGCTTCATATAGGGCGCGACGACGGCGATCTTCTTCGCCTTCATCACCTTCAGGCCCTCGATCAGCGCGCCGGCGCTTGTGACGACCGGGATGTTCGTGTCGTTTTCCTGCGTGCGGCCGGTCAGGCGCTTTTCCGACTGGCGATGGTAGCCGAGGCCCATCGCCATGATGGCGACGAGGCAGGCATATCCCAGCACGTCGACGCGGGCATCGGACAGTTCGATGGCGCACCGATCGGATTCGGCGTCCATGGCGGCCAGTTCTTCCTTGACCACCTTCTTCATGCGCATGCGGCTGGAATGGAAGGTGAAGCGCTCCGGCCGGATCAACTGGCGAGCCATCAGCATCGCCGGAATTTCCGTCTCCATCGTCGTGTTGGAACTCGGCACGATCTGGCCGATACGATAGGGTTTCTGCACGGACGGCTCCTTTGATGAGTGAGCGGGCGCACGTTGGGCGCTCTCGCTGCGGCAATAAAAATGGCGGGCCGAAGACCCGCCATTGGCGTTTATCGGGAGAGGAAATCTCCAAGCGCTTCGAAGAAGCCGTCGAGATCGTCCCAAGGGATCATGTGGCCGGCATTCGGGACGCGGCTGATCTCGATAGCGGGGTTGAGCCCACGGATTTCCGCTTCATCTTCCGGCGCAATCACGCCGCCACGTCCCGCGACCATCAGCATCGACGGCTGCTTCAGTGTGGCGAAATCCGGGAAGATGTCGTCCTTGTGGAAGTCCTCGAAGGCGGTGACGATGGCAGGCTCGAAGCAGGTGTGCAGCCATTCGGCGCGCAACTGCAGCTGGCTTTCCGTCCATGTCGGGCAAAACGCCTTCATACCCTCGGCATCGATGCCTGCCAGCGCCAGGCGAATGCTATCGACATACCAGGGCAGCTTGCTCGGATAAGGCCGGCGGCCCGGCCCGGAGACTGGGGGATCGATAAGGGCGAGGCGGGAGAACTCGCCGCCGGTATTTGCCGCCCGCATGGCGATGCGCGCACCCATCGAATGGCCTAGCAGCGCAGGAGCGCCAACACCGAGCGCCTCGGCAAGGCCGATGACGTCGGCGGCCATGGCATCGAGACCGTAGTCGAGATCCGGACCGGGCGAGGACAGGCCGCGTCCCCGGACATCGAGAACGTAGACGTCATGGCGTTCGGCAAGGCGTTCGGCAACGAAGCCCCAGGTGATCGCCGGGCTGGTGATGCCGGGAATGAGGATGACCGGCCGACCCTTGCCGCCATAGCGGAGGTAATGCTGGCGAATGCCGTTGGCAGAGACATTCGCGCCGTAGAGAAGGGCCGCGCTCATGCGACGCTCTTGTCGAGGATAGGCTCGGCATAGACGTCGTAGCCGTAGACCCATGAAGGATCTTCCTGCGTCTGCAGGAACGTATTAGCGTTGGACACGGTCTGAACCTGCGTCGCGCGATCGCGTCGGCTGGCCTCATAGAGGCGGAAGGCGGTCGCGTAATCCTGCGATCCGGTTTCCTCCAGGCATCGTGCCAGCATGGCCGCATCCTCGATCGCCATGGCGGCACCCTGAGCCATATGCGGCTTCATCGGGTGGCAGGCATCGCCGAGCAGGACCATGCGGCCCTGGCTCCAGAGCGGTAGCGGGTTACGGTTGAACAGCGGCCACTTGGTGACGTCGTCGGTGGCTTCGATCAGCGCCTGGATGACCGGATGGTATCCGGCAAAGGCTTCCGACATTTCTTCGCGGCTGCTCTGCACGAAAGCGCCGTCGAATTCCCAGGCGGGGTGCGGAACGCCGGTCACGTAGTAATATTCGTCGCGGCGGCTGGTGGTGTAATAGACCATCATGTGGCGATCCGGCCCCCACCACTTGACGCAATCCTCGAAGGTCAAGTCGAACTTCTTCAGCTTTTCCGCCGAGATCATCGCGCGATGACCGACCCAGCCGCTATAGTGCGGCTTTTCGGCGCCCAGCAATGTCTCGCGGACGCGCGAATTGATGCCGTCGGCACCGATCACGATCGTGGCACGCGCCGAGGTGCCGTCCTGGAATTCGAGGTAGACATCCGAGCCATTGTCTTCGAGGCGGGTCAATCGCTTGTTGAACTGGACGGTGCCGGGAGTCATGGTGTCCATCTGCAAGGCAGAGAGATCGCCGCGATGGACGGTACAATAGGTCGCTCCATAACCTTCGAGCGGAATGCGGGAGAGATAGTCTCCCGTCAGGCCATCCCGGCTGAACCAATAGGCCGGCGTGCTGCTGATATCGATCAGCTTCTGGTCCATGCCGATGCGCTGGAAGATCTTCAGGACATTCGGTCCCATGTGGATGCCGGCGCCGAGGCGGGAAAAGCTCGGGGCCTGTTCAAAGATCTGGACGTTGAAGCCGGCATGCTGGAGCAGCGCCCCCGCTGCCGCGCCGCCGAGGCCGGCACCGATGATCGCGATTTTCTCATTTCCCGTGGACATGGCGACCCCTTTTTTCCGTTTTTCAACGTATCGCTCTGGCGATAGGCGAATTGGCTTACTTATAGCGTATACGCTTTAAAATGCAACAGCGAGACAAGCATTCGTGGCCGGCTGGTTTAAATGGATACCCCAGCGTAACGCGTTTTTCGACGTTTGCAACAACGAAATTCGACTTGCCAGCTCTCCATATGAAGCGTATACGCTATTTATATAAAAATGAGGGGCAGTAGATGCGTGATGTCGGTGACAGTCGCATCGTTATGATGCGCACGCGCCGCCAAGGCGCCCGCCGTATAGCGATCCGTCCAGTAGCAAAAGGCCTGGCTATTTGCGCGATGCTGGAGGAGTTGCCGTGAAGCCTCCCGTTTCCGTTTCACTGAATGTCAACGACGCTCTTTGGCGCGTTAGCGCGAAACCGGAAACACCGCTTCTTTACATCTTACGTAACGACCTGTGCCTGAATGGACCGAAATATGGCTGTGGCCTGGGCGAATGCGGCGCCTGCGCGGTTCTGGTTGACGGCCGTCCGGTGCGGTCTTGTACTGTGCCGCTTGGCGCGATCGGCAAACGACGCGTGATCACGCTCGAGGGGCTGGCGGTGGATGGGCTTCTGCACCCGGTACAGCAGGCTTTCATCGAAGAGGCGGCGGCGCAATGCGGGTATTGCCTCAACGGCATGATCATCGCCACGGTTGGACTGCTTCAGCGAAATACGGATCCCGACGAGGGCGATATTCGTGATGCTCTGCGGCACCATCTCTGCCGGTGCGGAACGCATGTTGAGATACTGGCCGCTGTGCGGCGCGCCGTAACCCTTACCAAAGCCGGCCGGCCAGTCGACTCGATGACCAACGACATGACGGAGGTTTCGCGATGAACCACCGCGAAGCACCCAAGTCCGCCTACATGGCAGCCGCGAGCACGCTTCTCATTGTCAATGACGCGTCGATGGGCGACGCCGCCGAGCTTTATATCGCTGTCGGGGCCGATAGCCGGGTGACAGCGTTCAACGGCCACGTCGATCTCGGGACAGGCATCCGCACGTCGCTGGCGCAAATCGTCGCCGAAGAGCTCAGCGTGCCGTTCGAACAGGTGGACATGGTGCTCGGCACGACGACCGCCGCGCCCAACCAGGGCGCGACCATTGCCAGCGAAACCATCCAGATCACCGCGATACCGCTGCGCCAGGCCGCCGCCACCGCCCGCCGCCATCTTCTCGTCAAGGCCGCCGAGAAGGTCGGCGTGCCGATTGAGCGGCTGCGGCTGGAGGACGGCATTATCCGTGCCGACGGCGGCGAGAACTGGCAGCTGAACTTCGGCGATGTTGTCGTCGGCAGCCATGTCAGGCTGTCGATCGACAGCAATGCGGCGCTGAAGCCGGCGTCGGACTATAAACTGGTTGGCTCGTCGCGCCCGCGCGTCGATATTCCCGAGAAGGCAACCGGGCGCTGGACCTATGTCCACGATGTGCGCGTGCCTGGCATGCTGCATGGCCGCGTTGTTCGCCCGCCATATGCCGGATTCGATCACGGCGAGCATGTCGGAAACAGCCTGATCTCGATCGACGAGACCTCGGTCGCGCATATCGACGGGCTGGTCGGCGTCGTCGCCATCGGTGATTTCGTCGGTGTTGTCGCGACCCGCGAGGAAATCGCCATCGAGGCCTCCGGGAGCCTGAAGGTCGTGTGGCGCGCGCCGCCCGAGTGGCCGGATCTGAACATGCCGGAGAAGGCGCTGCGTGCCAATCCGTCGACGCCACGCAAGCTTGCCGATCGCGGCAATGTCGACATGGCATTGGCCGGCAGCGCCCAGCCGATGAACCGCACCTATGTCTGGCCTTACCAGATGCACGGTTCGATCGGCCCGTCCTGCGCGGTGGCCGATTACAATGACGCCGGGCTGACCGTCTGGTCGGGAACCCAGAACCCTTATCCCATGCGCCGCGATCTGGCGCTGCTGCTCGACATGCCGGAAGAGCAGATTAGGGTCGAGCGGCTGGAGGCGGCCGGCTGTTACGGCCGCAACTGCGCCGATGACGTGACAGCCGACGCGGCGCTGCTGTCGCGGGCCGTCAAGGCACCCGTCCGGGTCCAGCTGACGCGCGAACAGGAACATGCCTGGGAGCCGAAGGGCGCCGCCCAGATCATGGATGTGCGCGGCGGTCTCGACCTGGAGGGCGGTCCGTCCGCCTATGATTTCGAAACGCGCTATCCCTCCAATCTGGCGCCAACCCTTCCCCTGATCCTCACCGGCAAGCTGCCGCCCGTATCCGACGTCGTGCAGATGGGCGATCGTACCGCCATCCCACCCTATGCCTACGGCAACCTGCGCGTAACCGTGCACGACATGCCGCCGATCGCACGCGCCTCCTGGTTCCGTGGCGTGTCGGCGATGCCGAATACATTCGCCCACGAATGCTACGTCGACGAGCTGGCCGCCGCCGCCGGCGTCGATCCGGTCGAGTACCGGCTCCGTTATCTCCACGACCCACGCGCCGTCGACCTGGTGCACGCGCTTGCCAAACGGGCGAAGTGGGTGCCGCATACGACGTGGGGCACGCTCGGCGGCGAAGGCGATCTGCTCTACGGCCGTGGATTTGCCTATGCCGTCTACGTCCACGGGCCGTTTCCGGGCAAGGCCGCCGCCTGGGCTGCATGGGTTGCCGATGTCGCCGTCAACAAGAAGACCGGCGAGATCGCGGTTACCAAGGTGACATGCGCGCAGGACTCGGGAATGATGATCAATCCCGACGGCGTGCGCCACCAGATCCACGGCAACATCATTCAGTCCACCAGCCGGGTGCTGAAGGAAAAGGTCGAATTTTCCTCGACTGCGGTGCAGTCGAAGGAATGGGGCGGCTATCCGCTGATTACCTTCCCCGAGGTACCTGATATCGACGTGCTGATGGTGCCGCGCCAGGACGAGCCGCCGCTCGGCGTCGGAGAGTCCGCCTCCGTTCCCAGCGCCTCGGCCATCGCCAATGCCGTCTACGATGCCACCGGCATTCGTTTCCGCGAACTGCCGCTGACGCCGGAACTGGTCCTTGCCGCGCTGAACGGCAAGACGGACGAAACGCCGGCCACCCCGGTCGCAAAAAAGCGGAGGTGGTGGAACGTCGGCCTGTCGGCGATCGGTGCCGTCGCCGCTCTGTCCGGTATCGTGACCATGGCATCGCCATGGCGCCCGGCGATCGGCACCATCCAGAAGCCGGACGCCAATGTCTACAGTGCCGCCACCATCGAGCGCGGCCGGCTGGCGGCGGCGGCCGGCGCCTGCAATGTCTGCCATGTCGGAAACGACGGAACACCCTTTGCCGGTGGCCGGCGCTTCGACACGCCATTTGGCGCAGTTTATGCCACCAACATCACGCCCGATGTCCAAAGCGGCATCGGCGCCTGGTCCTACCCGGCCTTCGAACGTGCCATGCGCGAGGGCATCAGCCGCGACGGCCATCACCTCTATCCCGCGCACCCCTACACCTCGTTCGCCGGCGCCGAGGATGCCGATCTTCAGGCGCTCTACGCCTACATGATGACGCAGGCGCCGGTCGCCGAAAAGGCGCCTGAGACGAAGCTCAAATTCCCCTACAGCATCCGCGCGATGATGGCGGGCTGGAACGCGCTGTTCCTGAAGGCGCAGCCGTTCAAATATGTCGAGACCCGCGATGCGCAGTGGAACAGGGGGGCCTATCTCGTCGAGACCTTGGGCCACTGCTCGGCCTGCCACACGGACCGAAATGCGCTCGGCGCGGAAAAGAGCGGCAGCGCCCGGCTTTCCGGCGGCTTTGCCGATGGCTGGGAGGCGCCGGCCCTGAATGCGTTCGCCAACGGCCCGGTCGGCTGGACGGCAGACGCCTTCTATGACTACCTGCGCACCGGACATTCGCGCGATCACGGCAGTGCCGCCGGCCAGATGGCGCATGTCGTCGAGGTCATGCAGCCGCTGCCGGACAGCGATATCCGCGCCATGGCCACATATCTCGCAAGCCTCAACGAGGGCCTGGCCGATAGCAAGGCGCAGAGCGAGGCGGCCATTGCCGCGAGTGAAGCGGCCAAGGCTTCCGCCGCGCGCATATCGCCGAAGGGCGAGCGGCTGTTTAGTGGCGCCTGCGCCACATGCCACACTGGAAACACGATCCTGTCGTCGCTGGCGCTCAACAGCAACCTTCATGCGGCGACCCCTGACAATCTTATCCAGGCAATACTGAACGGTGTCGAGGCGCCGGCAATCCTGGCGCAGACGACCGGCCGCCAAGCCCCGGAGGTGATGTCGATGCCGGCTTTCCGCCAGACGCTGAACGACGGCCAAGTGGAAGACCTTGCCGATTATCTGAGAGCGCGCTTCGCCCCCGACAAGCCGGCCTGGACGGAAACGACCAAAGCCATGCAACGCGTGACGGCAGCAAGCCACTAGGGAGAGACGAGTTGGAGCAGATCCGAACCGGACAGGATATCGGCGGCCGCGACTTGTTCGAGAACCCGACAGCCGCATTTCGCCCGTCGGCCTATTGGTTCTGGCATTCGATTCCGACAGAGGATGTTTGCCACGCGCAGCTCGCCGATTTCAAGCAGAAGGGGATCGGCACGATCCTGATCCAGGCCCGTCTCGCAATGTCGCGCGATGACTACCTGTCGCCGGCCTATCTGGACGCCTATCGTGTTGCGGCTGAGATTGCCGGCAAGCTGGGCCTGAAGCTCGGAATCTACGACGATTACAACTGGATCAGCGGTCACGCCGGCGGCCGGACGGTCGTGGACCGCGACGACCTGCGCGAGCGCCACCTGTTCTGGTCGTCCTCGGGAGGGGCGCAGGGCGAGATCAGCGGCGTCCATCCGCCGTTCACCCGCAAGATGGGCGCCGATATCGTCGCGTGGCAGTATGAGGGCAGCATCGTCGAGTGGTGCCAGTGGACCGTCGAGGCAGCGCTGCTGCATCCGTCGGTCGGCATCGACAGCCTCGACAAGGTGGTCGACGTCACGGCGCGGACATTCGTCGTCGAAAGCGACCGAACGTCGTGCACCTACCTGTTCGACGGTGTACCCGCCGAGGGGCAGATGCTCACGGTGTTCGTCAGCGCCCGGTCGACGACCTCGCGGCTGATCAATTATCTCCTGCCAGAGGCAGCGGAGCGGTTCATCGAGGTCGGGCTCGACCCGTTGGTCGAGGTGCTTGGTGATCTCCTGCCAGACCCCGTCGGCTTCGTGTTCTACGACCAGCCGGCGGCGGGTTTCTACAAGTGGAGCCAGATCTCCGGTGACCTCGGCAACAGCCTGCTCTATGCGCCGACGCTGCCGGACGTCGTGTCGCGCGGCACAGGCGAAACCTTCGCCAGGGCCCTGTTGGCGCTGGTGCGTGACGTCGGACCTGAAACCCTGCGGCTGCGCGCGCAATTCTACGCCGCCTATTCGGCCCTGATGAACGAGGCCTTCTCCGGCACGTTGCGCCGATGGGCCGAGGGCAGGGGGATCGTCCTCACCGGACACGAGATCCTGCCGCATGTCAGTTCCTGGTCGCTGAACGGCGGTTTTACCAGCATCGACCCCAGGGTGGCGCTTGCGGTGGATTTCTTCGGCATCGATGCCTACCGGCACGAAACGGCCGTTGATTGCAACAATTTGGTGGCGCAGCTGGCGCCGAAGCTCGGCGACTCCGTTGCCCGTTCGAATGGTCGCAGCCGATGCGTCGTCGAAACTTATGCCAGCGCCGAGCGAACGCCCGTGCGTGCCGCCGGGCAATGGGAACTGACGCTGGAGACGATGCGGGAGCAGGCCATCCGGCTTCACTGCCTCGGGACCCGGCAATTCCTCTGGCACGGCGTCTACCAGACGGACGGGCGCGACAACGATCCGACGCCGTTTTCCAATCCACGTTTCGATTTCGGGCCGGGCATCAATTTCGAACCGTGGTGGAGCTACCACGATCTGTTTGCCGAGGAGACGGCACGGATTTCCGCCTTCATCGAGGGTGCCACGCCCCGCACGCCGGTTGCGATCCTTTATCCTCTTCATACAGGCTTCGCAGAAGGGCCGCGCCACAGCCATGCAACCCATATCGGCGCCTGGTGCGAAGGGCTTTTAGCAGAAGGCTGCGACTTCATGTTCGTCAGCGAGGCCGATTTGGCGACCGCTACGATCGAGAACGGCCGCCTGCGCGCGTCCGGCCTTGTTTTCGATGCTGTCGTTCTGCCGTCCGTCACCGTGCTCGAGACGACGAAGACCTTGCACACGCTCGCCGTCTTCAAAGCGGCGGGTGGTGCTGTCTGGTCTTCAGGCGAGCGGCTCTCCACCGTCTGCGATGGCGCAGCGGGGCGTGCCGTCGGCCCGTCGATCCATCTCGAAGGAATGCCCGGCAAAGGCGACATCACCGCTCTGTTGCAGTCGCTTCGGTCATCGGGTCCAGATCTTGCCTGTCATTCCGCGGGCAGACCCTGGCAATGGGTGGGGTATGAGGCCGCTGGTTGGTGGCGGGTCGTGCTGTTCAACGATGGCGCATCGCACCTCATCAGTGAGATTTCCTTCGGCGACGGTTTCGCGTGCGAGGTCTGGTCCGCGACGACGGGAGACGTGGGAAAGGCAACCGCCTTCAGCCACCTGACAGTCGCGCTCGCGCCCCAGGAGGTGCAATGCATTCGACTGGGCGAGACGACGCAGAAGACCACCGTGAAAGGCCATCTCGAGCACCAGCCGCTGCTTGCCGCGGCTCGTGCCATATCGCTTGTCGACGGCTGGAGCTTCGCGCCGGCCCCTGACGCGGGATTCGTGCCGATCTCGGTGGTTGCAGGGTGGGAAACGCAGGGTTTTGCCGGTTTCTCCGGTACCGGCATTTATCGGCTGGCGCTCGAAATCGGCGATGAGGCCGAGTGGGTCCTCGAATTGCCCGAGGTCCACACGGTGGTAGCGGCGCTGCTCGATGGCCGGCAGATCGATCGAAGAGGCTGGCGCCCCTATCGCTTTGCTCTGGGGCGGCTGCTTCCAGGCGTCCATTCGCTGGAACTGCGCGTCGCCAACACGGCCGCAAATCGCTACTACATCAACACGCCTTATCTCGGTGACATCGCCGACAAGAGCGGCTTGTCCGCAGCACCGAAACTTATCCAGCTGGCAAACTGACCGGAAGTTACAGATCCATGCTACAACATTCGACGATACCCCTGATGCGTGCCTGGAATAGCTGGTCCAACCGGCCGGCCGAAATGGTCTTCCTGCCACTCGGCGTGCGGATCACACCGGTTCTCTATTCGACCCGCAGCAAGACGACCTCCGCGATCGAGCCGCGACGCGATATGGTTCGCCTCGGCCGTCACACCATCGACGGCTCGCTGATCGAGCTGGAGACCGAACTCAGCGGCACGACGGTCGCCTTTTCTACGACGAAGACAGACCCCTTCGCCATCCGCGGCAGCTGGAACGGCAAGGTATCGGCCGAGTGGGGACTGCGATTCTGGCTGACGCTGGCAATCTCCTCAGATGGCGGCGAGGTGGTGGTCCATGACGCGGGCCGCAACATCACGCTGCTGAAGGTCGGAACGCGCTTCGTGGCGGTCGCGACCGCCGAGGCGCCGGTGCACGTCACCGGCCATGAGACGATCGACGCGCTACGGACCGACTTCGAGGAAAACGGTTATTTCTATACCGCCACCCGCAGGAGCGAAGCGCCGTTGATTGCCCTGCGTTTCAATCTAGAGATGATGCGCCAGGGCGCCTATGCCGCAGGCGTCGCCGACAGTGCCGAATTGGCGATCGCCAAGGCGCAGACATGCCTTGCCGCCGGCGCGCCAGCTGCCATTGCCGATGCGCAGACCGGCATGTTCGAGGGCGCCCTAGAGGCGATGCGTGACGTCGTCGCCTGGAACACCATCTGGGACGAAACCAACGCGCGTTCCTACACGGCGGTCACCCGGATCTGGAACCTCGGGAAATTCGCCGTCTGGTTCAACGACCAGATTTTCGCCGCCCTTCTTGCGGGCGTGTTCGACGCCGATCTGGCGCGCGAAAACATGGCAACCGCGATGGCCGGCGCAACCCCGCAGGGCAATATCGCCTGCATCGTCACCTCCAACGATGCCTGGGTCGATCGCAGCCAGCTGCCGTTCGGCGCACTGGTCGTCTGGCAGCTCTACCAGCGGACGGGCGAGCGGTCGATGATCCAGGCAAGTTACGAGGCGCTGGTACGCAATCGGCGCTGGTGGCAGGACAACCGCGATCCGGACGGTTTCGGCCTGCTGTCCTGCGGCACCTCCGACGTGGGCGAGGGCCTCTACAAGGGGACGGCTTTTGCCGCGCGCAACGAGACCGGCATGGACAATTCCGCGACCCATGACGAGGCGATCTACGATCCCGTCACCCGGACGCTGTCGACCTTCGATCTCGGCCTCAACTGCGCGGCCGCTCTCGATGCCGAGATGCTTTCGAAAATGGCCGCCGTGCTCGGCAAGTATGACGATGCCCGCGAATTCGCCGCCTTGGCCGAACGTCAGCGGACGCTGATCTCGCAGACGCTCTGGGACGAGAGCCGCGGCATCTTCGCCAATCGCCAGCGGCGCGGCGGATTCGTGCGCTCGCTGTCGCCGACCAGCTTCTACCCGCTGCTGTGCGGCGCCGCGACGCCGGCGCAGGCGGCGCGTCTGCTCGAGCATCTGAGCGACGAGACGACCTTCGGCGGCGATTTCGTGCTGCCGAACGCAACACGAGACGATCCGGCCTTCGCCGACAACGTCTACTGGCGCGGCCGCATCTGGCCGAACGTCAACTACATGGTCTGGCTCGGCCTGCGGCGCTACGGTTTCGTGGCGGAGGCGAGCAAGCTGGCAAGCCAGAGCTACGACCTGTTCATGAAGAATTGGCGCGAGCATCGTATCGCATCCGAAAACTACAACGCGGTGACCGGCGAGGCAATGGATCAGGGCGATACCGATCCGTTCTACATCTGGGCCGCCATGCTGCCGCTGATGGCTGCCAGTGAGATTGTTGACTTCGATCCGTGGACCGGATGGACGATGCGCCATGCCGGCCGGGATGTGGTGCTCGGACCTATGGTTTCGCCGTCGGGAACGCTCGAGCTGGTCGTCAAGTCCGGAACACTGGTGATGACTTTGAACGGGCGCGCAGCACTGAAGACAGATCTGCGCACCACGCTGTCGCGCATCGTCTTCGCCAACGGGCGGGTGGCCTGCACGATTGCTCCGGTCTCCGAGGCTGGTTTCATCGAGTTGCCAGGCTTGGCATTGGGCGATGTTCTTGCCGCCCGCATCAACGGGCAGGACATCAACTATGTGTCGGGCGGCGACGGAATACGCGTCATGATTGCTGAACACGCGGAGGATCGCCGGCTCGACGTCTATTTTTCATCGTCAAGCGCTTACTAAAGCAAGGCAGTGCTTGACAGGTCTCGATTCCTCACAGATAGTTTGTGTACATATAAAATAAAAGACTGATGCTAAAGTCAGAGGGTTGAACGAACAGCTTGCAGGAGATCCGTGGATTCATGCCGGCCGCTCAGTGAAGTGATGTGCTGTTCTTACAGAAGTGGTGTGCCGCTGCGTCGCAGCGCGCGCTTCATTTCGCCGAGACGTCAGCGCCCCACGGACAATGCCCATCTGCTTTTAGTATGTATACAAATGATTAAGCGCGCTTTGGCACGCTGTTTGTTTTCAAGCTAGCCGATCCGTTGAGGTCGATGACCGCGGGTCATGATGGTCCATAACTGTGTATCTTCAAGAGGGGTGCCACAATGACTGAACTCACCAGACGCAACACAATGAAGTTGATGTCCGCAGCACTGATTGCTGGCGTCAGCATCTCCACCTTGCCGCGCAAAGCCTTTTCGGCCGGATCCATCACGGTCCTCAACTGGCAGGGTTACGGCACCGACGAAGCCTGGTCGCTGAAGGCTTTCACCGAAAAGACGGGCATCACAGTCGTCCATGACTACTACAGCTCGGAATCGGAAATGCTGACCAAGATGCGCACGAATCCGGGCGCCTACGATCTTGTTATCCTCAACGCTGCGCGTTGCGCCCAGGCGGTTGCCGAAGACCTGCTGCAGCCGATCGATTTCAGCAAGGTTCCAAACGCGTCAACAGTCGACGAGACCCTGCGCGCCAACCCGAACTTCAGCAAGGATGGCAAGGGTTATGCCGTTCCGTGGGTCTGGGGCATGACCTCGCTTGCCATCCGTGAAGGCATGACCGTTCCCGACAGTTACGCGGTGCTCGCCGACCCGGCCTATAAGGGCCGTGTTGCCATGGACGACGACGCCATCATCAATGTCGGCGTTGGCGCGCTGATGAGCGGGCAGGACATCAACGATCCCAAGGATCTGGCTGCTGTTACCGCCGCGCTGAAATCGATCAAGCCGAACGTCAAGTTGCTGTGGTCGACGGAAGATCAGTGGAACAAGTCGTTCGCCGCCAAGGAATTCGACCTGTCGCTGTTCTGGTCGGGCGGCTCGGTGCGATCCAAGCGCGTTTCCAAACTTCCGGTTCAGTTCGTAGTGCCTAAGGAAGGCGGCGTCGGTTGGGTCGATGGTCTCGGTGTTCCGGCATCGGCTCCGAATCCAGAAGGTGCTCTTGCCTTCGTCAACTGGATGATCGATCCGATATTCTATGTCGAATGGGCAACCAAGATTGGAGCCCCCGCGTCTTCAAATTCGGCAGCCCTTTCAGCACTTCCTGCCGACGATCTCACCCGCCTGGTACACAAGACCGAATATTTGAAGACGACGTCGTTTGTCTCGGGCATTCCCGACGACCGGCGCGAAGCCTTCAACAATATCTGGCAGGAAGTGAAAGCCTTCTATGCAGAATGATCGTCTGATATCAGCGTCAGAGCGCGGACCTTCGGGTCCGCGCAGCCGGCGCCCACTCCCGCCATGGGTTTCGACGACGGCGCTGCTGCTGCCGACCTATGGGTGGCTGACACTTGCCGTCTTTCTGCCGCTGCTGACCATGTTCGTGTTCAGCTTCATGTCGGCGACACCGATGGGCAAGGCCCCGATCGTCTTTACGCTGAAGCAGTACCGCGCGTTCATCGATCAACCCTATCTGGTCGGGATCGGCATCACGTCGCTGCTGATCGGCTTCTGGACGACGCTATTCTGCGCGGTGCTTGGTTTCCTGGCGGCCGTGGCGCTGGTCCGCTCGACCTTCGGCAAGACGCGCGAGATGTTGTTGATCCTCATCCTCCTGCCATTCTGGACCAACGGTCTTGTGCGCGTCTTTTCGTGGACCATGGTGCTGCGCGAAAACGGCTTTCTCGACAGTCTGCTGCATATGATTGCTCCGGACGCGGGTTCCATCGGCTTTCTCTACACGCGCTATGCCGTGGTGGTTGGTCTTGTTCACGGCTACCTGCCGTACATGATCCTGACCTGCTACATAGCGCTGGTGGCCATCGACGACGCGATCATTGAGGCTGCTTCAAGCCTCGGCGCGCGCTGGTGGACCATCCTGTTCAAGATTTTGGTGCCGCTTGCAGCTCCCGGGCTGATCTCCGGCGCCGTTTTGATCTTCATTCCGGTCATCGGTTCATTCATGGAACCGCGCATTCTGGGCGGTCGTGTCGGCGTGACCATGGGAACGGTGATCGAGGATCAGTTCACCCAGGCCTTCAACTGGCCTTTGGGCGCATCGTTGTCCTTTACGCTGCTGGCTGTCGTGCTCGCAATTTTCGCAACCTTCTCCGGTGTCCTGCGCCGCGGAACGGTCGCTTGAGGAAGGGATCATGAAAACGCTCGGTCCAATCTATCTCATCGCCATCCTCATCTTCCTCTACACGCCCATTCTCGTGATGATGGCGATGGGGTTCAACGCTTCGCCACTTTACGAATTGCCATTCCATTTCTCGCTGCAATGGTACGACGCGCTCTGGGACAACAGCATCCTTCTGACGGCGGGTTTGAACAGCCTGGTGATCGCGAGTATCACCGCGGTTCTGGCGACGGCTTTGGGTACCATGGCGTCCGTTGCGCTGTCGCGCCGGACCTTTCGCGGCAGAAGTCTCCTGCAACTGATGCTGCTGCCGCCGATTGCCATTCCCTGGCTGATCACCGGCACGGCCATGCTAATCTTCTTTTATTGGACCGGTATCGGGCGCGGTATGCATGCCCTGTTGATCGGCCACGTGGCGCTCGCCATCCCCTACGTTGTTCTGGTCGTCGGCACGGGCTTCAAGACAATCCGCGCCGACCTTGAAGAAGCCGCGATGAGCCTTGGTTCGACACCGGTTCACGCCTTCTTCTCGGTGACGCTACCGCTGCTTTATCCGAGCATCCTTGGCGCCGCGCTCTTCGCCTTCGCCGTGTCGCTCGACCAGTTCGTGATTTCCTACTTCCTCGCAACGCCCGGGTACACCACCCTGCCGGTGCAGATCTACTCCTCGATCCGCAAGGGCTTCACCCCTGAAATCAACGCGATCTCCACCGTGCTTCTGCTCGGCTCGATGACGATCATCCTGATTTTTGCGCGCTTCGCCAAGCCCGGAGACACAAGTGACAAACGTTAAAGTCAATTCCGTCGCCAAGACCTACGGCACCACACCGGTCCTGTCCGATATCACCACCGAATTCCCTGAAGGCTCTTTCACCAGCCTTCTCGGCCCATCCGGCTCCGGCAAGACCACGCTGCTGCGCATCATCGCGGGCTTTATCAAGCCCGACCAGGGCGTCGTCACGATCGGCAACAATGATGTCACTGACATTCCGGTCTGGGGCCGTAACATCGGCATGATGTTCCAGTCCTACGCGCTGTTCCCGCATATGACGATTGCCCAGAACGTCGCCTTCGGTCTCGAACGCCGGGGCATCAAGGGCGCCGCCGCCCGCAAGGAAGTCGACCGTGCGCTGGAAATGGTGCATCTGCCTGGCTTTGCCGATCGCATGCCCAAGCAGTTGTCCGGGGGCCAGCAGCAGCGCGTTGCGCTGGCCCGCGCCATGGTCATCAAGCCGAGCGTACTGCTCCTCGACGAGCCGCTGTCGGCGCTCGATCGGCGCCTGCGCCAGGAAATGCAGGTCGAACTGCTGCGCATCCAGCGCGAAAGTGGCCTGACGACGATCTTCGTCACCCACGACCAGGAAGAGGCGCTGACGCTGTCCGATAAGGTAGCGATCCTCGACAAGGGCCGCATCGTCCAGATCGGCGAGCCGGAAACCGTCTATGAGAGACCGCTGACGCGCTTTGCCGCCGAATTCCTCGGCGATTCCAACTTCCTCACCGGGACGGTGGACAACGGCGCCGTGCGTCTCGCCGATGGGACGGTAGTTCAGACCACCGGCACGTTGCCATCAAGCGGCTCGAACGTCACGCTCGCGGTGCGCCCGGAGAAGATGTCGATCGCATCGGGTCCGACGGATGGCAACAGCCTGACGGCGCGCATCACCACCGTCATCTACGCAGGTCCCGTGCTGTCCTATCTGCTGGAGACGGCAGACGGTCTGCCGCTGAAGCTGTTTGCACAGAACCGCGATGGCAAGGTCCTGAGCGATGGCGACACCATCACCCTGACCTGGGCCGCGGAACACACCGTCCCGGTGGCCGACTGATGATGGCACCCGCGCCACTCTCCAGGAATGCGTTGCATGTCGTCATCGACATGCAACGTCTCTTCGCTGAGCAAACGGCGTGGTATACGCCAGCGATCGAAGGCATCCTTCCCAATGTGGTGGCGCTGAGCAAAGCGCGGCCCGCTGAGACTGTCTTTGCTCGCTTCATGGTGCCCCAAAATGCCGAAGGTGCCACAGGCCGCTGGAAGACCTACTATCGTCGCTGGTCATCGGTGACGCTGGATGAGCTCGATATCGCCATGCTGGATCTGGTCGCGCCGCTTACAGCGATCGCCGCTCCAGGCTCCATCGTTGACAAAGAGACTTACTCGGTCTTTGGCTCGCCCGGGTTTACTGCGCGTTTGCAAGGATCGGCAACGGACACGCTGATTTTCTCGGGCGTCGAGACCGACGTCTGCGTCTACGCCAGCGTTCTTGATGCGGTCGACGCCGGCTACCGGGTCATCCTCGCCGAGGACGCACTGGCAAGCGGCGACTTGAAGGCGCACGCCATGGTCATCGAGATCCTGGCGCCAAGGCTTTCGGAGCAGATTGAAATTCTAACGACAGAAGCCATTCTGAAATTATGGCGAGAGTAAATTCGGCAGCGCCATTGCCGGTCACGACGATGAATAGGCAGATTTGAGAGATCCTATGGACGTTCCGTTCAAAGACAAAGGCGGCCGACAAAAGACCGAGGCGCCCGGCCAGCAGGCACAGTATGCGCTTGGCGAGCAGATCGGCTTCTATCTGCGCCAGGCCAACCAGCGGCACGTGGCGATCTTTGCGAGCCTGATGGCGGAGAAGCTGACCACCACCCAATGGGCGGCGCTCGTCAGGCTGAAGGACCTGCAGCCCTGTTCGCAGGGCAATCTCGGCCGCGAGACCGCCATGGATATGGCGACCATCAAGGGCGTCGTCGATCGACTGGTGAAGCGTGGCCTCGTTCACACCGCCCCCGACGCGACCGACGCGCGCCGGCTGGTGCTGACGCTGACGCCGGAAGGCGAGGTGACAGTCGCCCGCAACCTGTCGGTCGCGCTGCAGATCTCGCAGGAAACGCTGAGCACGCTGACGCTTGCGGAGCGGATGATGCTGATGGAACTCCTTCAGAAGATCTGTTGACACACGCCTGATCCGCAGTACTGGAGACCAATCATGTTCCAGCCGAGCGACGCCGAAATTCGAGCGCTTGTCGATCAGATGACGGTGGCCGAAAAGGTCGATCTCCTGAGCGGGCGTGGCCTGTGGAAGACGGCATCGATAAGCAGGCTCGGTGTTCCTTCGATCGTCATGACCGATGGGGCCTATGGGGTGCGCTACTCGACCACCCAGATCGACGCCGGCGACAACGACGAAGACAGTCTGCGGGCGTTCCTCGATCTCGTCGGGCAACAGGGCGACGGATCGGGCGGCATGTTTGGTGCCACCCGTCCAGCCACGTGCTTTCCCAACGGCAATCTGCTCGGCTCTTCCTGGGATATTGATCTTGCCTATCGCATGGGCGCTGCGCTGGCGGCGGAGTGCCAGGACTTCGGGGTTCATCTGCTTTTGGGGCCCGGCATCAACATAAGGCGCACGCCGCTGGCCGGGCGGGCCTACGAATATTATTCCGAGGATCCTGTTATTAGCGGCGACATCGCAGCGGCCGTCATCTGCGGATTGCAGGATAACGGCGTCGGCGCCTCGCTCAAGCATTTCGCCTGCAATAATTCCGAAATCGAGCGAACCACGACCAGTTCCGATGTCGATGAGCGCGCCCTGCGCGAAATATACTTGGCAGGCTTCGAGCGGGCCATCGAAAAGAGCGCGCCGTGGACCGTGATGAGCGCTTATAATCCGCTGAACGGCATCCAGGCAGCCGAACATCATTGGCTGCTGCGAACCGTGCTGCGCGATGAATGGGGCTATGACGGGCTTGTCCTGTCAGACTGGCACGCGATTAAGGATCGTGCCGCAGCGCTCGATGCCGGCACCGAACTCGACATGCCGGAAAGCAAGCCCCGCAAGGCGCGTCTCCATGCGGCGATCAACGCCGGCGACGTGGCGCCCGAGGTGATCGATGCGGCTTGCGCCAAAGTTCTGGCGTTCGTGCGCAAATGCAAGTCGAGCGAGCGGCGCGGCACGCCGGCGGATTTCGAGGCGCATCATGCGCTGGCGCGCGACATCGCGGCGGAATCGATTGTGCTGCTGCGCAATGAGGGCCAGGCGCTGCCGCTCGATCCCGCCGGGCCTGGTGAGCTTCTCATTGTCGGCGACGGCGCCGTCACTCCTGTTATCCAAGGCTCCGGCTCGGCTACCACCAATCCCTATCGCGTCGACAGTCCGTTCGTTCAGATTGCCGCGCGGGCGGGAGACAGCCTGAAGGTCCGGCATCTGCCCTTCTTGTCGGTCGCGCAGCCCGAGGTGACGGCGTCAATCGCGGCGATCGTCGAAGCCGCGGAGCGTGCCGATGTAGTTGTCGTGTTTGCGGAAAACGAGAAGAGCCGTCACGGCGAGGGCAACGACCGCGACACACTGAAGCTCGCCCCCAGCCACGATGCACTCATCACGGCGTTGGCGGCGACAGGTCGCAAGCTAGTCGTCGTGCTTTCGATGCCAGACACGGTCGAGATGCCATGGATCGGGGATGTCGACGCCGTCCTGGCCAGTTTCTATGCCGGGCAGGGCGGTGGCGAAGCGCTGGCCCGCATCCTGTTTGGCGAGCAGAACCCGTGCGGCAAGCTCTCCGCCAGCATGCCGGTTCACATGCAGGATATTCCGGGCTGGCACACCTATCCGGGCGAGCATGGCCGGCATGTCTATAGCGAGGGCATTTTCGTCGGTTACCGGTTCTACGATCTGAAGGCGATGACGCCAGCCTTTCCGTTCGGCCATGGGCTCAGCTACACCACGTTCGCCTATGAGGATCTCAGGCTCGATACGCAGGAGATCACGCCCGGCGCCGGCTGCACCGCCGCCCTTACCATCCGCAACACAGGTACGGTTGCCGGCAAGGAAATCGTGCAACTCTATGTCCGGCCGATTAAGCCGGGTCTCAAACGACCCGTCCATGAGCTTAAGTCCTTCACCAAGCTTCATCTGGCGCCAGGAGAAGCGAAGAGGGTAACGCTTGGGCTGGCGCAGCGCGATTTCCAGTATTTCGACACGTCGCGTTCGGCTTGGGTTCTTGACGCTGAGGCTTTTGTAATCGAAGCGGCTGCATCCTCCAGAGATATCCGCTTGTCGATCACCTTGCCATGCAGGTCGGAGGCTGCGGCCCTGCCGACGATTTCGGCCAATTCTCCGACAGCGCTTGTCTTTGCCCACCCGAACGCCGAGGCCGCTCTCGTTCGTTTCTTCGTCAGCAGGCTTTCGATCTCCGCTGCCGAAGCCATGGCCCTTCTAGCCAAGACAAAGGGCTCCTTTCTCGGCTTCTACGACACTTTGAGCTGGTATGTCGGAGACAGTGTCAAAGAGGCGGATATTGCCGAAGTCTTTTCAGAACTAAACCAACACTAGATTGAGGCCCGCAGGAATGACCATCCAGACGAAACTGACCGACCCGCTGCTGACGGCCGAGCACTGGATGGAAGCGGGCCGAGCTGTTGCGATTGCGACGGTGATCGAGACGTGGGGTTCGGCGCCGCGTCCGGTTGGCAGTCAGCTGGTGGTCGATGGTGATGGCAACTTCGAGGGTTCGGTTTCCGGTGGCTGTGTCGAGGGTGCGGTGGTTGCCGCCGCTGCCGAGGTGATTGCCGCTGGCAAGGCGCAGATGCTGGAATTCGGCGTTGCGGACGAGACCGCCTGGCGCGTCGGGCTGTCGTGCGGCGGGCGCATCCGTGTCTTTGTCGAGAGGCTCGGCTGATGCTCCGCGACAGCCTGCAGCGTTTGAACGCCGCGCGCCGGAAACGTCTCGCCGTCGTGCTGCTGACAGATTTTCGGGGAGAAGAGCATATCTTCCTGGAAGGGGATCCGGTCGAGCCGCCATTTGCCGCGCTCGTCGAAGGCGCCTTTCGGTCTGGCCGCTCGATGGCTTTCGACACGATAGATGCCAGCGGCTTCCTCAATGTCTACATACCTGCCCCGCGCATCGCCGTCATCGGCGCCGTCCATATCAGCCAGTATCTGACGCCGATGGCAAGGTTGGCCGGCTTCGATGTGCGCATCATCGATCCGCGCACAGCCTTTGCGACGCGTGATCGCTTTCCCGATGTGCAGATGTGCAGCGATTGGCCCGTTGATGCATTGATGGCGGATCCACTCGACCGCTATACCGCCTTAGTCGCACTCACCCACGATCCCAAGATCGATGATTTTCCCCTGGCCCAGGCATTGCGCACCGGCTGCTTCTATATAGGCGCGCTCGGCAGCCGAAAGACCCACGTAGCGCGGACAGGCCGCCTTGCCGCATACGGCTTCGGTGCCGATGCGCTTTCGACGATCCACGCGCCGATCGGGCTCGACATCGGCGCATCCAATCCAGCTGAGATCTCAGTAGCGATCCTTGCTGAGGTCATCAAAGCGCTTCGCACGAGCTGCCGCCAGACGGTGCCTGCGGAGCGCCCATAAAGAGGTTCACCCTCTGTCGATGACGCAGATGGAAATAGCTCGCCTGGACGCTAAGCTGCGGCAAGGCGGCGTTTCGAAAACATCTTGCGCAGCGAGGCAAAACCGCGCTGTCTACACGTCTGCGGCATCGCAACCTGGAGCTTGTCGACGCAGCGGGCGCTTGGTGGGATCGGGAAAAAGATGCGAGCAAAGGCGAATGTATCAATCGTTGTGCTGGCGGCCGGCGCCGCGACGCGCATGAGATCGAACAGCGGGCACAAGCTGTTGGCGATGTTTGACGGAATGCCGCTCGTGCGCCGCTCGGCTTTGATCGCCAAGGCCAGCACCGCCCTTTCGGTCATCGTCGTCGGCCATCGGCAAGACGATATTCGCGAAGCTCTCACCGGCCTGTCACTGCATGTTATCCCCAATCCCGACTACAGAGTGGGCATATCAAGTTCGCTGGCGGCTGGATTTGCCGCCGCTGTAGCCGAGGGCGCCGATGGTGTTCTTATCTTGCTCGCGGATATGCCCGGCGTTTCCGCAAACAATCTGGACCAGGTCGAGATGGGAACCGCGGCGCTAACCGATGTCGATACGGCCGAGGCGATTGTCGCTGCCGGTGGCATTCCTGTTGAAGACTGCTAAGCGATGCCGCCGCTCCATCCAGCGGGTTCTCGCGGCTTCTGAGCGCCTACGGTGAAGAGTTCCACGTCACCGTGGTCATCCGTCATGCGGTCTTAGCCCGTCGAAGCCGTTAGGCTGCCACCGGTCTCAGCTACGAGCGAAACGCCGCTCTTCACATGGGCATTCGAGGCGCTGATGAGTCCCTTGATTTCCTTTGCGGCCTTTGCGGAACGCTGGGCCAATTCGCGAACCTCCTGTGCAACGACGGCGAAGCCCTTGCCTGTATCGCCTGCGCGTGCGGCTTCGACACCGGCGTTGAGCGCCAGGAGGTTAGTCTGGAAAGCAATTTCATCGATAACGCCGATGATGGCGCCTATTTCCGAGGCGGACGATTCGATGCTGCCCATTGCAGCAACCGCATCTCGCACGACGATACCTGAGCGTTCGGCGTTCTCCTTGGTCTGACGAACGAGTTGGCCTGCTTCCTGGGCTCGATTGCTTGAGTCAGCGACGGTTGTCGTGATTTCTTCGAGTGCCGCCGCAGTCTCCTCGACCGAGGCCGCCTGCTGTTCGGTGCGCTTGGAGAGATCTTCGGATGCCGACTGGATTTCTTGTGCTCCGGCTGCGATCGAACGTGCGTTCTCGGCAACGGCTGAACATGCCAAGGTCGACGAAAGCACGCGCACTTGCGGGCCGAGCTTCGATCATGGTCAGGGGAGCAACTGCGCTCGCACGTGCTGTCCCACGCTTGCCTCCGATGACGAAGTCCAGAAACTTCGTTTCTCCGCTTTCCGGTGGAGCGGCATCATGCTCCCCAGCGGTTCCCATGGTCGCAGGACCCTGGTTGCGGCTGCGCCTGTCAATATCGAGGAGAAATCCTGCCATATCCTCGATGGCAGCCTGGCGCGCCTGCTCTCGATTTGCCGCAGTTCTTTCTGGATGAGCCTTGTTCGTCAGCACACGGATTTCCTGATCAGCGTCAGGTGCTGTGTTGGTTCCGAGGAGACGCAAGGCCAATTCGATAGCGACATCTATAGCGTCGGGATCCCATACCCCATGACATGGAAGGACTGCTCAGGGTAGTTTTCGAAAACAACCTGCCGCAGGAAGCGGGTGGTGGGTAGGTCGGAAGCGTTGAATAGATGACAATGAGCGTCGATAAGAGGCTGCCCCTTGCCGGGCGCAGTCGGCGTTGCATCATCACTCGTGCATCCTGTCGAAAGCGCAGCTCCGAACAACGCGCTCTGTCGCAGGAAAGCTCTTCGCAGCATGAATGGCTCCCCCTCAGAAGTCCGGACATGCAACCACAGGGTCAGCGGCTTTGCAACTACTGGCAATAAAGAGGCAGGACGCCCAGCACGAGGCACCTTTTTACCAAGCGACTTCGTAGATCCTCGCGGCATCCGACAGCGACACCGTGCGCGGATTGTTGACCAGCAAGCGGGTCTGTTCCACGGCGCTTTCCGCAAGCAGTGGCAGCCCGTCCTTGGGAATTCCGACATCCCTCAGGCGTACGGGCAGGTTCAGGCGCACAGGCAGTATTGCCAATCCTTCGATGAAACCGGAAAGCCGCTCGGCCTGACCGGCAGGCTCAAGGTGAGGAAAGAGGCACGGCGCCAGTTCCGCATAGGCATCACCACACGCGATCGCGTTGAAGCGCAGGACATGCGGAAGGACCAAACTGTTGGAAAGGCCGTGCGCAACGTGATAGCGGCCACCGATCGGGTAGGCGAGAGCATGGACGGCAGCGACCGGCGAATTGGCAAAGGCCTGACCGGCCAGCATTGCGCCGAGAAGCATCGCCTGTCGGGCGGCGAGATCGGTTCCTTTCATCACTGCGATCTCGATATTTGCCCCGAGTAGCCGAAGCGCCTCCTTGGCAAGGGTCCGGGAAACCGGATTGTTGTTCGTACTCGCGGAGGTAAAAGCCTCGATGGCGTGCACCATGGCGTCGATCCCCGTTGCGGCCGTCACGGCCGGAGGAAGGCCGAGGGTCAACTCCGCATCGAGAAGTGCCGCATCCGGCAGTAGCACCGGCGATACGACGCCTTTTTTCTCGTATGCGCCCGTGGTGACAATGGAAATCGGTGTGACTTCGGAGCCGGTGCCTGCCGTTGTGGGCACAAGCACCAGCGGCAAGCGATGCCCGCTTACTTTGCCTACTCCATAGATATCATCGAGTGCTTCACCGCTTTTGCAGAGCAGAGCTACAAGTTTTGCCACATCGAGCGACGAGCCGCCGCCAATGCCAAGTAGACCCGTGGCGCCGAAACCGATCGCCTGCGCCACAGCCGCATGAATGATGGCTTCCGGCGGATCGGCGACAACGCCGGTAAAAAGCGATATTTCAGCGCCGCCGTCGGCAAGGCTCGCCAGGGCCCGCTGAACGAGCCCCGCTTTGACGACCCCTTCGTCCGAAATCACCAGAACACGCGGCCCAAGCCGGGTTTTTGTCAGCTCCGAAAGCCTCGCGATGCAACCCGGCCCCGCGATGATCTGCGGGACGGTCGCGAATGTGAATGTGGACATCTTGCCGGTCTCTCACTGATGCCATTTGACGAGGGGCTGATAGTGATGCGGCTGGCGCATGACGACAAGATCCTTTCGCCGGACGATGTTCGTCGGATACGGCGTATCGAGATTGGTGGTGTCGACGGCTGCCGCCGCAATCCCGTCCTCGTCCAGGATTGCCGATTCCTGGCGCGGAAAGGCAAAGGAATCCGGCCCGAACACCGCACTCTTGCCCAGGTATCCCCGCGCCGGATCCAGGACGTTGGCGAAGGCGAAATAGACGTTGTTTTCGCCGCCGCGCACGCGCAATGCATGCCAGTGATAGGGATCCGCTCCCTTGGGGATCGGATAGTTGTGCGGGATTTTTGTGCCGTTGTGGCTGCCGGTGAAGGTGCCTGCTATGGCTGATGGGCAAGCGACCACGTCGCATCCCATCAGCGCCAGCGAACGGATGGCTTCCGGATAGAGCGCGTCATGGCCGATCGCCAGGCCGACGCGGCCGATAGCAAGGTCGTAAACTTTCCATTCGTCTCCGGCGGTCGCCCAGCTGTCGGCAATGCCGAGATGCGTCTTCCGGTAGCTTCCCACGAGCCCCTCAGGGCCAGCGAGAACCGCGCTGTTATACACCTTGTCCCCGTCCTCTTCGGCAAATCCGGCGACAAGATAGAAACCGAGCTTCATCGCGAGACGAACGAAGGCCGATACCGTCGGGCCCGAGAGCGGTTCCGCCCGGCCTTGCGGGGCCTCCAGTCCGGTCAGAGATAGTTCCGGGAAAACCAGAATATCCGGTGCTGTCGTTGCCTTCGCTTCGGCTGCCAGATCGCCGATGCGGGCGAGATTGTCGGCGACGACGGAGGTGGGGGCGAACTGGGCGACGGCGGCGCGCGACGCGCGTCCGCGCGGGATCGGCTGGTAGCCATAGAGACGGAAGTAATCGCCCGGATTCCAGGTGAAGCTGTTGGTCATCATGTTCATGTAGAGTTCGGGCCGGCGGGACTTGAATACCGGTTCGCACAGGACCTCGCGGCGGCGGGCAAGAGCGAGATCGATAGTGCCATAGGCGATCCCGTCGCCCGTATCGATCGATGCGGCGACCCTGCCGTCGGGATCGATCACGCAACTTCCGCCGGAAAACTGCACGGTTCTCTCCAGCCCCCAACGGTTGCTTTCGATGACATAGCAGGCGTTTTCGAAGGCGCGGTTGATCCAGTAGGGTGCCGGCGTGCGCTCCTGCAGCCAGTTGGAGATATGGCAGATGATGTCGGCACCCGCGAGTGCCTCCAGGCGCGCCGTCTCGAAGAAGTGTAGATCCATGCAGACCAGCATCGAGATCCGGCCGATCTCCGTTTCGAATACCTCGTGGACGATGTCGCCGTTGGCAGCCCATTTCGGCTCCGCGATATAGGGATGCGATTTGCGATGCCGGCCAACGACGCCGTCTGGGCCGATCAGGACGGCGGTATTGTAGTAAAGATCGCTTGCCGGATCGACTTCCGGCATGCCGACGACGATATAGCAGCGGTGTTTGCTGGCAATGGCCTGGAAAACATCCGTGGTCGCTCCGGGGATAGTCTCGACGAAAGGTTTCACCTCGGCCCTGTCGAACCAGCAATAGCCGGTCGTGCCCATTTCGGGCGTGACGATCAGGCGCGCACCTGCCTCCGCTGCCTCTTCGCAAAGGGCTGCCAGCCGGCTGATATTGCGCGCCTTTTCGAACATGGTCGGTTCGAACTGGATGGTGGCCGCGGTATAGCTTTGTGTCGATGTCATGGTTGTTCCCATTGTCTCTATGAAAGGATATCGGTCTGTTTCAGACAGCCATATGCCGATGAACAAGCGCGTCGGAGAGCGTGTCGATGGCGCCGGCCGCGACCACGCCTCCCTTCTCCAGCATTGCGAACTGGTGAGACGCGTGCCGCGCAAATGCGACGTTTTGCTCAACGAGGATGATCGTCATGCCGATCTCGCGATTGAGCCGGATGATGATCTTTTCGATCTCCTCGACGATGGAGGGTTGGATGCCTTCGTTCGGTTCATCGAGAAGCAGCACTTTAGGATCTGCGGCCAGCGCGCGGGCGATGGCGAGCTGCTGCTGCTGGCCGCCCGAAAGCACGCCGCCCGGCCGATCGAGATTGGCCATCAGGTATGGAAAAAGCTCCGGCACCAGCGCAGGAATCTCGCGTTTGCCATCGGTGCGGGCAAAGGCGCCCATCAGGATGTTCTCGCGGATGGTAAAATCGGGAATGATCTCCCTGCCCTGAGGGACGTAGGCAATACCGGCCCTTGCCCTTTCATGCGTTGGGGATGCGGCCATGTCCTTTCCCTGCAGACGCATCTCGCCCGTCATGCGGTCGGTCAATGCCATCAGCGTTTTCAACAGGGTCGTCTTGCCGGTGCCGTTGCGGCCGAGAATGCTTGTCACCTTGCCGGCCGGAACATCGAGCGTGATGCCGTGCAGTATATGGCTGCGGCCGTAATAGCTGTGCACGTCTTTCAACGACAGCATCAGGATATTCCTTTCGAACCGAGATAGGCTTCACGAACCTTCGGATTGCGTTCGATATCGTTGACGCTTCCTTCCGCCAGAACCTCCCCGAGATGGAGAACGGTGATGCGCTCGGCGATTTCGCGGACGAACCCCATGTCGTGTTCGACGACGAGGATCGTATGGCGACCTTTGAGATTGTTGATGATCTGGGCGGTCTTGCGGGTTTCCGCCTGAGTCATGCCGGCCGTCGGCTCGTCGAGCAGAACCACCTTGGGATCCTGTACGATGAGCATGCCGAGCTCCAGCCACTGCGTCTGGCCGTGGCTCAAATAGGCAGCCATCACGTCGTGCTCGGCATCGAGACCGATGAGGGCAAGGACGTCGTCCACACGCCTTGCCTCGGCGCGCGAAAAGCCGAAGCGAAGATTGGCGAGCACCGAAGGGTTGCGGCAATTGGCGACCTCCAGATTCTGTCGCACGGTAAGGTCGCGAAAGACGCTGGGGATCTGGAATTTCCGGCCTATGCCGGCGCGTGCGATGCGGTGTTCGGGCCAGTTGGTGATGTCGGTGTCGTAGACGAAGACCTTGCCCTGCGTGCTGCGCGTCTTGCCGCTGACCAGATCCATCAAGGTCGTCTTACCCGCGCCGTTTGCGCCAAGCAGCACACGCAGCTCGCCGTCGAAGACGGTGATGCTGACATTGTTGACGGCGCGGAAACCGCCGAAATCGACGCTGAGACCGTCGATGGTCAATGCGATCGCACTCATGTCACAATGCCTCGCTTTGTTGCTGCAACGGTGAAGATGCCGCGCCCGGTTTGAGCCGGCGGATAGACTGCCGCAGCACATCATGTGCAAGGCCGCCAAGGCCGCGCGGCATGAACAGAACGACAAGCACAAAGATGAGACCGATGATCGCCTTCCATGCCTCGACCAGCGCCTCGGTCTCGCTGACCTCCGCCTCGATCATGTTGATCAGGATTGCGCCGATGCAGGCGCCAAGCAGGGAGGAGCGGCCGCCGACGGCAGCCCAGACCACCATCGTCACGGAAAAGGACAGGTCCATGAACGTCGGAGACGCAAACTCTGCGACGACCACGTAGAGCATGCCGGCAACGCCGGCGATCCCCGCCGAAATCACGAAGAAAAACACCTGGTAGAGCGAGACGTCGAAGCCGAGATAGCGGGCGCGCACATGATCGTCGCGGATCGCCTGCAGAATCATGCCCGCGCGGGTTTCAACGATGAGACGGGCACCGATGAGCGTCAGCGACAGGCATGCGGCACACAGATAATAGGTCGCCCGGCTGTAGGGATCGAATTTGATGCCGCCGATCGTCAGCCAGCCAAGATCCGTCAGGCCGTTGAAGCCGTTTGTCACCGGTTGCGCATCGACCATGACGAGACGGACAAGCAGAACGAGCGCCAGCGTGATGATCGAGACGAAAACGCCGGAAATGCGCTTGCGGAAAACCAGCATGCCGAGTGCTCCGGCAATCACCACCGGAAGCACGATGCCGAGCACAAGCCCCACCGACTGGCTTTGAAACGGAAGCCAGAGGAAGGAGCCCTTGTTGATGCAGCAAAGCTCCGTCGGCGCGCCGGGCTCGGCATTCCAGAGCATGAAATCAGGAACCGGCTTGTCGGAGCCCTGTTGGAGACTGGTCAGGCTCGACAGCTTCAGCGACATGGCCAGCATGTAGGCGCCGAGACCGAAAAACAGTCCCTGGCCGAGATTGAGAATACCGGCATATCCCCATGTGAGCGCGATGGCGACGCCGAGCATCCCGTAGACCAGGTATTTCGAAATGCGGTTCAGCCAGAATTCGTCGCCGAAAACGGGGGCGGCGAAGATCACCGCGATGAAGAGCACATAGGCGGCGATCTGGAATTTCCGTTCGATGCTCATGTCAGCGCCCCTTGAACGAGAACAGCCCGCTGGGCTTGACGAGAATGACGAGAATGACGACCCCGAACACGACGGCACGTGCCAGGATGTCGTTCGTACCGATGGCGACCAGCGCATTGATTTCGCCGAGCAGCCCTGACGACAGGATGGTGCCGAAAAGGCTGCCGACCCCGCCGGTCACCACCACCATGAAGCCGTCGACGACCATCGTCGTGCCCATGTCGGGAAAGACGGTCTTGAAGCCGGACATCATGACGCCGGCGACGCCGGCAAGGCCGGAACCGAAAGCAAATGTCATGGCGTTGACGCGTTTCACGTCGATGCCGCAGGATGCGGCCATTTGCGGGTTCCGGATGATGGCGCGAACCTGCATGCCGGCCGCCGTCCGGTAGAGAATGAACCATGTCGCCAGTGTCAGCGCGGCGGTAACGGCGATGATGAAGGTGCGGTAGGCGTTGATGTCAGCGCCGGCGAGCCTGAACGTGCCCTGCAGGTAGGCGGGCACCGCGACGTTCTGCAGGCCGGCCCCAAGACCTTCGACATGAATGCCGAAAAAGGAGAGGCCGAATTCGAGCCGCACGGCCTGTTGCAGGAGGATGGCGATCCCCCAGGTGGCGAGAAGCGTGTCCAGCAGACGGCCATAAAGCCGCCGGACGACCACCCGCTCGATCAGCAGACCGAGCAGGGCCGTCACGACGAAGGCCAGCGGGATCGCAAGCAGAAGGCTTGCCTTCAGCCAGATGCCCGAGAGGACGGCGACATAGGCGCCGATCATCACCATCTCGCCATGGGCCATGTTGATGACGCCCATGGCGCCGTAGGTGATGGCAAGGCCGAGCGCCACCAAAAGAAGAATCGATCCTAGACTAAGGCCGATAAAGAGAATGTCGAGCATAACGCCACCATTCGTGAGAAGGGCGGGCCGAACTCTCCTGCGCCTTGCCCCTCCTGAAGGAAGGATGGCAGCTTGCGGAAAGAGTGGAGGCCCGCCTTACCGAGACATGATCCCGCCACCCATGGATGGCGGGACGACGCGGGGAGGGGTCAGCCCTTGAGCTTTGCGGCGTCGAGACCGCTGCTGGTGCAAAACAGATTGCTCTCCGTCTCCCCATAGGCCGAATAGGGCAGCGGCTTGATCGGCGCCGGATAGGCATCGACCACCTTGCTCTGGCCGTCCGCCTGCCATTGCCCGATGCGCGGCGTCAGCCAGCAATGCAGGTTGTCGGGGTCGGTGGTCACCTTGCCGCCGGGCGCTTCATAGGTTTGGCCGCGAATGCCGGCCCTGATCGCGTCAGCTGAAAGATCGCCGGATTTTTCGACGGCCTGCTTCCACAGGAAGACCTGGAAATAGGCGGCTTCGAGAGAATGGTAGGTGACGGCTTTCGGATCGTTGACGAAGGTCCTGAAGCGGTCGATGAAGCTCTTGTTCGCCGGCGTGTCGATCGACATGAAATAGGGGAAGGAGGTGTAGCTTCCGGCCGCATATTCGGCGCCCATCGCCGCGATTTCGATTTCGGAGGTGACCGTCGCGCAGATCGGCAGGACCTCCTGCGAGAGCCCTTGGTTCTTGAACTCTCGGTAGAAGGCGATGATGGAATCGCCGACCACGTTGGACAGGACCACGTCGGCACCGGATTCCTTGATCTTGCTGACCATGACGGCCCATTCCGAATGGCCAAGTTCCAGATATTCGTCCGCCACCCACTCGGCGCCGGCTGCCTCGATCAGCTTCTTGGAAACCTTGGCCATTTCGCGCGGATAGACATAGTTCGAGCCGACGATGAAGAATTTCTTCTTGCCCAGTTTCTCGACGATCCAGGGAATGTAGTTGGAGAGCTGCTGGTTCGGAACGGCGCCGGAATAGACGACGTTGCGCGAGCACTCGAACCCTTCGTAATGCGTCTGGTAGAACAGCATCGCGCCGCGTCGCTCGAAGATCGGCAGCACGGCTTTGCGGCTGGCCGATGTGTGGCAGCCGAACACGGTCGAAATCTTGTCCTTGAGGATCAGTTTCGAAGCCTTTTCGCTGAAGGTTTTCGGATCGGATGCACCGTCTTCGACGACCACCTCGACGGGGCGACCGAGAACGCCGCCGGTCGCATTGATTTCGGCCACGGCCATCATGACGCCGTTTGCCAGAAGCTTCTCGGCAACCGAAAGCCCGCCCGTCTGCGAGTAGAGCGCGCCGACCTTGATGGCATCGGCTGCAAAGGCCCGGCTGCCCAGAGCCGGCAGGGCGAGTGCGGCGGAAGCGGTCGCTGCGGTTTTCAGAAATTCACGTCTGTTGAACACCATCTTGGTTCCCCTTTTTTTGATTGGCGCACACGGCGGCGTGGCCCGCCCAACGGCGAGGCTTTAATGCCGGTAATGAGTAGAGAACTGACGTCACTGTCAGCAGACAACAAAAAACCCGCCAAGCCTGTCACAGCCTGCGGGCACCTTTGCCATCACCGCATCACGGCAGCGCCGCGTGCAACAGCGGCACATGGCTTCGTCAAACGAAGGGATGTGCCGGAGGTGTTTGTTTGAAACACATGAAAAACTAATCATGTTTTTGGGAAGGGCGCAAGAGCTGTTCGGCGTTGATAATCGAATTGGCGATTTCATCGATCGGCACGCGCCGAGCCATCGCCTGCTCGCGCATTTCACGATACGCCTCATTCTCGCTGGTGCCGCGATTGGCCATCAGAATGGCTTTGGCCCGGGCAAGTTTCTGGTCGCCCAGTACCTTGCGCTTGTATTTGCGCGCTTCCTTGACGAGCTTTTGCCGCTCCAGCCACAGGTTGCGGGCGATGGCGAGATTGGTCAGCAGACCAAAGGGTTTGATCGGTCTTTCGACAATGGCGAGTGCCCCGCTTTCCAGAACGATCTGCAGCGTCGAGGGGTTTTCGTAACCGACGATGGCAAGCATGGTCGGGGCAGGATTGGGGAAAGACTTCAGCAGGCGTTCGATTTCCGGTCGCGCCTCATCTTCCATAGCAAGGAAGACGACATCCGTGCCGTGCGGCAACTCGGCAGGCACCGGCCAGAGGCAACTGACCGTACAACCGATACGGCGCAGGTGATCGACGAGGAACTCTCCTTCGGATGTCCAGGGATGGATGACCAGAACCTTGAGATCCCGCAAATCTCTGAGAAGGGCGAAAGACATCGTCGCTCCTCTCAAACCTGAACACGATGTGGGAAAGTCCGCGTCAAGTCCGGGCGATATTCGCGCATGAACGGGTCTGGCGCCACCCGGAGCGACGGATCGTAGACGATGTCGTAGCCGCCCTGCGCATTCACTTTGGCAACCCTTGGCCAGAGATGCGTGTGGTTCGTCAGCCGGTCGATCTTCACTGCGCCCTGTGGCGCATCGTATTCGACATCGTAGAGAGCCGGCAGAAGTTCCTCCTGCCTATCGCTGCCGGCACGCTGCAAAGCAGCCGCATAGAGATAAACCTGGAAATAAGCCGCTTCGGCCGGCGCGGTTGGCAGCATCTCCAGGCCGTATCGCTGTTGGTAAGCCGAGACGAAGGCGCGGGCGCGGGGTGTATCCAGTGAGGCGAAGAAGGGGGCTGCGGTGATATGACCCTCGGCCACCTCCGGTCGCATACGGATCACGTCCGCCTCGCTGGTCGATTGGCTCGCGATCGGCATCGTTGCCGCATCGAAACCGGCCTCCTTGAACGCCGTGTAGAAGGGAATGATACCGTCGCCGACGATCGTCGAATAGATGACATCCGGCTGTGCCGCGCGAATATGCCGGATGATCTTGGCAACGTCCTCGCTTTTGAGGTTCAGGGGAACATACATCTCGTTCAGGACCTGTCCGCCCAGCTGGAGAAACAGGTCGCTGATCGTCCGGTTGGATTCATAAGGATAGACGTAGTTCGAACCCACAAGGAAAACCCGCTTTCCATAGTGCTCGGTCAGGAAGTCGACGAGCTGGACGGAGTTTTGATTGGGGGCTGCACCCGTATAGATGCAGTGCCGGGAGTATTCGAACCCCTCATAGAGCGTCGGGTAGAACAGCAGTGCATCACGGGCCTCGATGACGGGCAGAGCGGCTTTGCGGGTGCTCGACATATGGCAACCGAAAACGACCCGGACCCGGTCTTCGTCGCAAAGCTTAACCGCAAGTTCCTTGTAGCGATTGGGCGTCGATTGCGGATCGTACACGACGGGCTCGATCGTCCTGCCGAGCACGCCGCCGGCCGCGTTGATCTCATCGATCGCCAGCAAGGTCGCGGCCCTCTGGGTTGTTTCGACGGCTCCCGTCACACCCGTTTCGGAGAACAGCACACCGACCCGCCAACTTTCTGAATGCATCATCGCCCACCAAAAAATAATAAAGCTCCCGCCCGTTTCCGGTCGAGAGCTACCCTGCTCATGGAATATCAGCGGCTCATTGAAGCCTGCCAATCCATGATGTCAGTTTCCGTGTCCGGTGACAATAGCGGAACGAAAGGCCGTTTATGGTTATCGGCTTGCATCCTCAAGGACCATCGCAGCACCTTTCATCGCGATCATCGCGATCATCGCCGTCGGCCTTCGCAAGCGATGCTTCATCGTCGCCGACGGCAATGCCCGGCAGAACTTCTTCCGGCCGGTACGGTCTCACCGCGGACTGTGCCATCAGCCGCCGCGTCGCGCGAATGGCATCCGCTGTTGTCAAATAGTGTTCGACAATGACAATCTCGGCGACGTCTGGCGTGTAGCCGCCAAACCCGTCTCCGACAGATCGGACAATCCGTGTGCCGCCCTCAATTGAGAGCTCAGCCCAGCACGTCGTCCGCGCGGATTTAGCGGAACTCGCTTCCACCCTCGAAAAAACTTTCACCAGCGGCGAGATCGACTTTGCGTCGCGTTTGGCCGAAGCGAAGGATCGAACTGACATTGCGCGAGGCCGTGAGCCTGATTGTCCGCGGTTCGCCATCCTCCCAGTCAAGGTCGAGCAGCATGCCGCCGCGCAGCCGCAAGCCACGGATCCTGCCGCCCGGCCATGCCGTCGGCAACGCAGGGAGTAAATGGATTTCCCCCGGGCGCGATTGCACGAGCATTTCCACGATGCCTGCTGCACCGCCGAAATTTCCGTCGATCTGAAAGGGCGGATGAGCATCGAACAGGTTTTTGTAGCTTCGTTCCGGTGTGAGAAGCAGTTTCAGTACGTTGTGGGCATGGTTGCCATCGCGCAGCCGCGCCCAAAGATTGATGCGCCAGCCGATGCCCCACCCCGTCGCGTCGTCCCCGCGGATCTCCAGTGAACGACGGGCGGCGGCCGCGAGGTCGGGCGTTCTGTCGATGTCGATCTGCCAGCTCGGATAAAGGCCGTAGAGATGCGAGACATGGCGGTGATGCATCTCCGGCGCCTGCATGTCCCAGTCTTCGAGCCATTCCTGCAACTGGCCATTTGCACCGATCCTGTCGGGCGCAAGGCGCGGCAGCACACGATCGATGTCGGCGACAAGATCGATCTCTCCACCGATTGAGACTGCGAGAGGACGCAGGAGACCTAAAAAATCGCGGATGAGTTGACTGTCCATCGCCGGACCGGCGCAAATCGAAGCTCCGTACGGGTGTGCGTTTTCGGGTGAAAGCGACGGGTTCGTCACCAGATAATCCGTGCCGGGAAACGGGACGAGCACGTCGAAGAGGAAGTGCGCCGCCTCCCGGGCGATCGGAAACAGTCGACGTCGCATCGCTTCTGCGTCATCAAGGTAGTCGCAAGCGTCCAGCAGCTGCGCCATCAACCAGATACCGCCCGTTGGCCAGAGGCCCCATTTGGCGCCGTCGATCGGTCCCGTTGCGCGCCAGAGATCGGTATTGTGATGCATGACCCAGCCGCGGGCGCGATAGTGTACGTGTGCCATCGCCTTGCCGGTCTCGGCAAGCTCTTCGGCCATTGCGACGAGCGGCTCGAGGCACTCGTGCAGATTGGCCGGTGCCGGCAGCCAATAGTTCATCTGGAGATTGATGTTGGCTGTGTATTTGCTACCCCAGGGCGGATCCGTTTCCGGATTCCAAATGCCCTGCAGATTGGCCGGTTGCGTCCCGGGACGCGAGGAGGCAATCATCAGATAGCGGCCGAACTGGACATAAAGCGCCGCCAGCGCCGGATCATCGCCACCAGCGAATCCAGCGATACGTTGGTCGGTTGGAAGCGACGCTGCGGGCGTCGATCCGAGATCGATGGCAAATGCGCTAAACAGCCGCCGATGCTCCTCGATATGGTCGTCGCGCAACGATACGAAGTCGCGCGAAGCGGCTCTTGCGAGCCTATCGACGATATCGCGCTCGGGATGTCCCAACACGTCGTCGTAGCGCCTGAAGCTCGTCGCCGCATCGAGAAAGACCAGAACCTCGTCAGCGCATTCTACCGACAGGCCACCCCCCGAAGCGTTCACCGTTCCACCGCTGTTGATAAGCCGGATGCCAAAGGCGAACCGGAGAGCGGCGGCAATGCCGGATTCTGCTTTGCCCTTGCCCGAAAAGCTCAGCTGGGATCCCTCGCCTATGCGCATCTCTCCCTGCTGTAGACTGTCGATGGAGATCCGGCAGCTGATCGCGCGTTTCCGGTCGGCCGAGAGGCGTAGGACGAGCACACCATCTACTGGCGACACGAAGGCTTCGCGCAGGTAGGCGATACCGTCGGCAGTGTAAGACGACGTAGCGATGGCGGTATCGAGATCGAGCGCACGCCGATACCCGGAGACGCTCTCGCGGTGATCGAATTCGAGATGGAGATCGCCGATAGACTGGTAGGACATCTGCTTGATCGGCCGTGCCATCAGATGTTTCTCGGCCAGCGCCTCGGCGTCCGCATAGCGGCCGTCGAAAATCAACTGCCGCACGGTTTCCAGATGACCAAAAGCGTCTGGATTGACGGGCTGATAGGGACCGCCGGCCCAGAAGGTGGATTCGTTGATCTGCAGGTGCTCGCGCAGAGGATCGCCGAAGACCATGGCACCGAGCCGGCCGTTGCCCAGCGGCAGCGCGTCGGTCCAAACCTGTGCGGGCGTATCGTACCACATAAGATGAGCGGTCATGGCTATTCCGCCGGAAGGGTGTTTGCGGGGCGCGTCCCGCGGATGCGCTCACCGTCCCCATCGAAGAGCAGGGCCCTTCGTGCGGGGAAGCCGGCAGTGACGATTTCTCCGGGGCGGTGGATGGTCTCGGAGCGGTCCTCGATGATGACGGCCTGCCCGGAATTCAGCGTGCCATAGATGAAACGGGTGCCGCCGAGATTTTCCACCACGTCGACCTTGAGGTCGATCGCGCCGCCAGCATCGTCGCGTCCGCTGAAGTGCTCGGGCCGAATGCCTGCTTTGATCGGAATGTCGCCTGCGCCGTGCAAGAGACCGGTCTTGAAGACAGCGCCGCAATCGAGGCTAACCACGCCACTGGGATCCAGCGTGCCATCCAGGAAATTCATGCGAGGCGAGCCGATGAAACCGGCGACGAAGAGGTTGTCGGGGTCGGCATAGAGCGTATCGGGCGTCCCTGTCTGCTCGATCTTGCCGGCGCGCATGACGACGATCTTGTCGGCGAGTGTCATCGCCTCGGTCTGGTCATGGGTGACGTAGATCATCGTGGCGCCGATGCGCCGATGCAGCTTGGCGATCTCGACACGCATTGAGACTCGGAGCTCGGCATCCAGGTTCGACAGCGGTTCGTCGAACAGAAAGACAGCCGGATTGCGCACGATCGCCCGGCCGATCGCGACGCGCTGGCGCTGGCCGCCCGAGAGCTGAGCGGGCTTGCGCTTGAGCAGGGGTTCGATCTGCAAGGTGGCGGCCGCAGCGGCGACGCTCCTGTCGATATCGGCCTTGCTCATGCCGGCCATGCGCAGCGAGAAGCCGATATTCTGCTCGACCGTCATATGCGGATAGAGGGCATAGTTCTGGAAGACCATGGCGACGCCGCGCTCGATCGGATCGGCCTCGTTCATGCGTCGCCCATCGATCTTGAGATCGCCAGCGGTGATCTTCTCAAGGCCGGCGATCATACGCAGCAGCGTCGATTTCCCGCAGCCGGAAGGGCCGACAAAGACAGTGAAGGAGCCGTCATCAACGCTTAGATTGAGCCCTTCGATTGCTTCGAAACTGCCATAGGACTTGTCGATATCGTGTAATTCTACGCTGGCCAAAGCTTCCTCCCTTTAACCGCTTGGCGGGCAGAACGCGTCAGGTGATCCGTCGCGTCGAGCCCCGCAAAATGATGTCGCATTCAAGAACGACGCTGCGGGTCGCCCCTCCTGATGGTTCCGTCAGGCGTTCCACGAGAATGTCGGTGATGGTCTCGGCAATGCTGGCGACTGGCTGGGCGACGGCCGTAATGCCGGCCTCATAGAGCCGGAAGATCGCCACGTCGTCGAAGCTCGCAAGCGAAATGTTCTCGGGCACGTGCCGGCCATTCTCCTTCAGCCAGCTTAACGCCCCGACCGCCATGCCGTAGTTGGCGGAGAAAATCGCGGTCGGCGGGTTCTCCAGCGACATCAGCCGCTTGGTCGCCTCATAGCCGCCGTCCATCCGCCAGTTGCCGCGCGCTGCAAGCGTCGGATCGATCGTAACTTCCCTGTCGCGCAACGCCTGCTCATAACCCGCCAAACGCTCGATGCCCGATGAGTTACGCGGATCACCGGTCAGGATGCCGATGCGGCTATGGCCGAGATCGATCAAATGGCTGACGATGCGGTGGCTCGCGCGGTGATTTTCGACCATCACCCGGTCCGCCGCGAGCCCACGCACGTCGTTATTGTAGAAGATGATCGGAATGTCGTGATGGATCAGGTCGTCGACGCGATCATAGACCTCAGCCGTGCCGTCCATGACCAGTGCATCGACGCGTTGCGCGGCAAAGAAATCGAGAGCCTCGGCGACCACGCGCGGATCGCCGCCATGACAGTAGGTCAAGAGCGCTCGTCCGGTCTGACGCACGGAAATGGCCAGATATTCCAACATCCGGGCATGGAATTCGTCGAAGGTCGGCACCAGGAAGCCGATCATATGGGTAAGGTCGGTACGGATCGAGGCCGCTGCAGCATTGCGCCGGTAGCCCAGATCCTGGATTGCGCGCACGATCTGTTCGCGGTTCGACCGGCGGATCGTCTGGCCGTTAAGATAACGGGACACGGTGCCGACAGCGACGTCCGCCACCCTGGCAACGTCGATAATCGTGGCTCCGCGTCTCTTTCCGGCCGTCTGGTCCGTCTGTCGCATGTCGAGCGGGCTCCTGCACTCATTGAGGGGAAATAGCGCCAGGGGAAGCGCTTTTCCGTCGTATAGCCCAGCGCTCTGCCGCCCACCAGCGTTGCGGGCGGCAAGAGCAATGTCCGACGGTTCCCCTACCTCGACCTGCATCAGACGCCTTCGAACACCACGGCTCTGTGGATATGCAGGCGCGGCACTGTGATGCTGATGGCGCCGTCTGCGCCGGCTTCCCAGGCCAGATCCTCTCCGGTCATGGCATCGAAAACCCGCTTCGGCTCTGCCGGCAACCGCACGCTGGCGTTAACCGGGCCGATCGCCGGGATGTCCTCGATCATTTCCATCACCCGTGTCGAGCCGTCATCGCCACGAACATCCTTGCCGCGGATCTGCGGCGGTCCGTAAAGAAGATGCAGGATGTGGCGATTGTGCCCAATCTGCCGGGTCAGCGTTGCCCGGCCGGATGAGGGAAGATCGGTAACCATCGCCGGATCGGGAACGAGACGATCGAGAAGCCCGCGAACAACATATTTATAGAGCGGCTGGCCAATGGCCCGGTAAAGCCGAAAGATCGGATAGGCTATATAGGCGGTGCCCCCATGCTCGGTCACGGCAGCGCCAAGCATATCAGCGGCTGTATCGTCCGGAGCATGCTGGTGCGAGCAGAAATGTTTGTAGGACCGGTTGAAGTAGGAGGGGTAGATACCGGCCAGCACCGTTGCGTCGACCGCGCGGACGGTTTCGGCTTCATCGTAGAAAACGAAGGCCGTTTTCGGCATGGACGGATCAAGGTCCTTGCCTGCTTTCACATAGCTCGGTCTGAACGCGACCGGTGTTGGCTGCCGCTCGATGCCGAAATCGACAGCAAATGCACCATCTTCGCCGATGCCCGAATGCCAGGAGGCGATGATCTTGCCGCCACCGGCGAGATAGGCTTTCAGCCGCGCCGCAAGGGCAGCATCGACCGGGATTTCATCCGGCAGGATCAGCAGTCGGTATTCCTCGAAATGAGCGGAGCTGTCGAGCACGTCGAAGGGCCGCTTCAGTTCCTGCAGCATCTGTGCCGCGCCATCGTCGCTCGGATGGTTGCGCGCTCCCTTGGGGTTCATATGCTCGGCCGACAATATGGCGATCTCGGAGACCTGCTTGGCGCCATCCAGAAACGGCTCCAGCTTTTCGACGCGTCGATAGGCCGGGGCGATCGAGGCATAGGTATCAGGATTGATGGCGCCGTTCGGATGCAGCTGGTCGCCGACCAGGCACTTCGATCCGAGCGCAATCATTTGCGCACATTCATATTCCAGCGCGTCGGGGTGCTTGAATCCGCCGAACTCGCCCCACGAGGTGTGGAACTTGCCTGTATGAGCCAGGAAATCCATGCCGAGCGTTGCCGCGTAGCGCGCGCTGGACGGAAAGTGATCGTAACCCCAACCGCCCGTCGGCAGGCTTTCGAGCTCGAGATGGGAATAGGTGGAAAAGCGCTTCGGGCCTTGCTTGTGGATATGTCCGCAATTGTAGAAGACGCGGAGATTCGGGAACTCCTTGAACAGCGCCTCGCTCGTTTCGCGGCGGAACTGTTCGTTGACGGCCTCGTCGTTTTTCAGCCGGTCCACCGGGTTTTCCGGATCGAGACCCTCGCACTGCATGCGCTCGATGCAAGCCGGGCAGACACAATCCGGCGTGAGGATGATATCGAAGAACAGACCCTGCGTGGGGTAGCTTTGCGCGACTTCGCGCGCCTGATCGAGAATGTATTTCCGAAGGCCGGCATGGTTGAGGCAGAGCGTATGCCACGCCGGGCTGAGCTGCTTGCCGGCCGACGGGTCGTCCGGACGGTCGTGATGGTATTGGTTCGACGCGGTCATGGCGCGCCATTCGGGATGTTCGCGCGCCGACAGCTCGTCCCACTGTACCGATATATAGATCGGGCTTTCGATATCGGCCGCCGACAGGGCCTTCACCATGTCGCCGAGGAGGTCCGGGCGGGCCAGTTGCGGATGCGGCTTGCCGACCTTGGTCGGGTAGTAGGACCAGCCGTGATGGCACTTGGCGAAGATCGTGATCGAGTCGACATGCGCCGCCTTGAGTGTTGAAATGAAGGTATCCGGATCGAAATCTGCGCCGATGCCGGGAATATGTTCCGACGTATGGAAGTCTAGATGGATCTGGCGGTAGCGCAACGGCTTGTTTGTGGTGCTAGGCATGGTCCTATTCCTTTGCGCCGGTGCGGGTTTGAGAGCCGGCGGCGAACTGACGTTGGAAGACAAGAAAGACGAGGAGGGGAACGATTGTCGTGATGATCGCCGCCACCGAGCGCAGGTCCCAATTGATCTCGTAGCTCCCGGAGATGCGGGCGAGCAGCACGGGCAGGGGTACATCATTGCGCAGGAAAAGCATCGGCAGCAGCAGGGCGTTCCAGGTCCAGAGAAACTGTAGGATGCCGACGGCGAAGATCGGCGATAGACTGTTCGGCAGTACGACATGACGGAAAGTCGCAATCGGTCCGCAGCCGTCAATCTTGGCTGCTTCCACGAGTTCGCGCGGGAAATCCTCGAAGAAATTCTTGACGAGGAAGATCGACCAAGCGAAGGACATCCCGACATAGGGAATGAGAACGGAGAGAATGTTGTCGATCAGCCCGAGATCGCGCCACAGCGTGAAGAGCGGAATGATCACAACCTGCTGCGGCAGCACGAATGCGTTGATGATGATGATCAGCAAGATGCGGCGGAACGGGAAATTGAGGAAATGGAAGGCGTAGGCCGCTGCCGGCGTCAAAACCATCGTCAGCGCCGTCGCAATCCCCGCCGTTTTCATCGTCACCCACATGGATTGGGAGAGCGGATATTTGTCCCAGACTCGCTGCCACGCATCGAAGGTCAGATCGAAGCGATCGAAGTGCCACCAGCCAAGCGAGACTCCCTCGGGAGGACGCAGGGAAGTGACAACGATACCGACGATTGGGATGACCCAGATGCAGGCGATGGTGCCGACGAAGATGACAATCCAGCGGGGAGCCTTGCCGATCATTTCGCACCTGCCGTTCGCTGGATGATGGCGGGGATCGAGACGATGAGCACGGCCAGCAGCAGGATGACAGTCGCGGCGGCGCCATAGCCCAGTTTGAACTGGGTCATGGATTCCCGGTACATGAAATAGCCGACTGTCTCGGTTGAGCGCACCGGTCCGCCACCCGTCAGGATATAGATGATGTCGAAGGCGCGAAGCGCACCCAGAAGATTGATGAAGACCGCGACACGGACGCCGGGCATCGACAGTGGCATCATGATATGGCGCATAGTCGAGAGCGGCTTGGCGCCGTCCATATAGGCTGCTTCGAGCACGGATTTCGGGATTGCCTGGATGGCGGCGAAGATCAGCATCAGGGGCAAGCCTACACCGCTCCACGATGCGGCTATGATGAGTGCCCACAGCGCCGTATTGGCATCACCGAGCCAAGCATGCGAGAAGCCGGAAAACCCGAAAAGCTGAATCAGCGAATTGAGCAGGCCGCCGGCATCGGCCCTGTAGATGCCGATCCACATGTAGCCGGAAACAGCCTCCGAAATACCGAAGGCTGCAAAGATCATCACGCGGAACGGCAGCGTCTGTCGTGGCGCGAACGCGCACGTCATTGCCAGAGCCCAGCCGATCGAGACCGAAATCACCGTCGTCCCGATCGTGAAGATCAGGGTCGTCAGCAGCGTGCTGCGAAAGGCGGCGTCCGAAAACAGCCGCACATAATTGCCAAAGCCGATGAAGGAAGGTTTCCGCAGGCCCTGTATGTCCCAGAAGCTCAAGCGGATAGTCTCCACCAGCGGATAGACCACGGCGACGGCAAAGAGCACGATGACAGGTGCGATCAGGATCAATGCGGCGGGCGTGTCCCTGAGCAGACGCCGGCGGCCTTCAATGCTGACCGCCAGCGGAGAAACCTGCATCACGCCCGCCGCTTCCCGTACCGGGGAAGCGGAGGTGCCAGCCATCAGTAGGAACCCTGGGCCTTGGTTTCGATTGCCGCAAGGACGCTATCGATATTAGCATCCGAGGGATCCTGCAGAAATTTCTGCAGCTGCACGCGATATTCATCGACGAGATCGCCGGGCAGGAGATCTCCGAGCACGAATTGCAGCTTCGAGCTTGCGACCGCTGATGTCGCCACCTTCTGCGTCTCGCCATAGAGCGACGTGTCGGTATTACTGCTGGGTGACGCATAGCCGTTCTTGGCAAGAATGTTGGCGGCCTCGGCGCTTGTCCAGAAATCGAGGAAGGCGTCGGCTGCTTTCGGATTGGGGCCGTTTGTCGTGACGAGCAGTTCCTTGGTATCGACGCTCGACGTGTCGTCATGACCCATGCCGAGGGCGGGGAACTGGAAAAGACCGTAATCCTTACCTTCGGTGAGTTTGTAGTCGTTCTTGGCGCGGTTATTCATCCACATGCCGATCAGCAGGTAGTTTTTGGCATTCGCCTGGAAGATCTGATCGGCTTCCCCGTCCCAGTCGTTGGCGAGCATGCTGTTCGGCGCGCCGCAGCAGCCCGCGGTCAACATTTCGGCATACTTTGTAAGCGCATTCTTCACGGCCGGATCGGTCCACGAAATTTCGTGCGCGCCTAGCTTCGAAGCCGTCTCGACGCCTGCCGTTCTCAGTAGCAGTGTTTCGAACCATTCGGCATGCGCCCAGTATTTGCCGGGAATGGCGACCGGAGCCGCGAACCCAGCTTTTGTGAGCTTCGCAAAGGTGGCAACGAACTCGTCCCAGCTCCTCGGCAGCTCGATGATGCCCGCCTTGGCAAGGTGCTCCTTTTTGTACCAGATGCCGGAGCGGTTGCCGAAGGTGTAGGTCAGGCCATAGGTCTTGCCGGCTATAGCGCCGAGTTCCTTCCAGGATGGGCTGATGAGCCTGTCCCAGCCGAAGGACTTCCATTGGTCGTCGATCGGCCGCAGCATGCCGGCATCGAGCAGTTCCTTCCGGAAGGCCGGCCAGGTGTTGTAGAGAACATCGACCACTTCGCCGCCCATGAGTGCCGTGCGGATGCCACCGCGCATGTCTCCTTGGCCGGTAATGGCAACTTCCCTGATCGTCACTTTCGGATATTTCGCCGTAAATGCATTCTGGATCTGGTGCATCATGTCGAGCTCGGAACCACCGAGCCAATTCAGCACCACAAGTTCGCCGCTCACGGTATCCTGCGCGTTGGCGCTGCTCGCCAACGCCATCAATGCGGCACTTCCCGCACCCGCAAGCAGGGTGCGGCGACGTATCTCATGCGTGAATCCACTGCTGTTGGTCATGTCACATCCTCCCAAACGTTGACTTTGCCCTTGGCACTCAATTTAATTGAAACGTTATCATCTATCTTGAAACTGGCAAGGGTTTTGTCTGATAGTGCTCAACGAGTCGAACCGTTGCGTTGCGGCGGCGGCACTACACAGGATAGGAGCACAAAATGACCCGGCTTAAGCACAGCGTAGCGGTCGTCACCGGTGGCGGTAGAGGGATCGGTCGGGAGATCGCGCTCCGGCAGGCGCGAGAAGGCGCCAGGGTCGCAGTGCTTGCGCGAACCGCCACTGAGATCGAGGAAACAGCCTCGCTGATTGAAGATGAGGGCGGGCAAGCGATCGCTGTGACGACCGACGTTACCCAATACAGCGCCGTCGAAAGCGCTTTTGCGCGGATCGCATCTGAGTTGGGACCGGTTGATACGTTAGTCAACAATCACGGTTCTTTCCAGGCTTTCGGACCGATATGGGAGTGTGACCCTGTTGCCTGGTGGCGGGATGTGGAAATCAACTTGCAGGGGACGTTTCACACCTCCCGCTCGGCTTGTTCGACAATGTTGGCGCGCGGCAGAGGCCGGATCATCAACCTTGTTGGCGGAGGGACGGGCAATAGTTTCCCACACGGCTCCGGCTACGCATCGAGTAAAGCAGCGATCATGCGGCTGACCGAGTGTCTCAATGATACGACGATCGCTCATGGCATACGCGCCTTTGCCGTCGACCCGGGGCTCGTACGAACCGACATGACGGAAAAGCAGTTGTTTTCGGAGGCGGGCAAAACTTATCTGCCCGGCATCCAGCAACTCTTCGATGACGGCGTCGATATCCACCCTTCTCGAGCTGCACTTCTTATCGCGGACATCGCCGCCGGCCGTTTCGATGTGCTTGCTGGTCGCCTCTTGCGCGGCGTCGACGATCGAGACGTGCTCGAAAAAGAAATGGACACTTTGGCTAAAGCCGATGGAAGGGCATTGCGCTTCAGCGCGATAGAGCAACAGAAGCTCTGAGGGGGTTTCGATCCTCCCTTCAGTTCCATAAATAGCTGTTACACCACAAAGGTCGAGTTTTCAGCATCCTAGAAAAGAGGCTGTTGGGCCGTGGTATGTATTCCATCAAGAGCACTAAAACGGGCGGGGCCTCGGCTGATTCGTATCGATTTGCAACGATGCTTCGAGTCTTTCTCGCAACACCTGAGCGGGAACTGTAATCTTGGACGGATTTGGCTGGATTAGAGTGTTTCAGTTGCGGTATCCGTAGGACTGCGAAGCGATTTGCGCGAGCGGGACAGCTAGAGAAAGCACGTCCGCATCTCCTAAAGCGGGACCTTGATGAACGCGGATATGATAGCCGCTTGGGCGGTGGAAAACGTCTCCACCATCAGCCCGACTGAGCGGTTGGCAGTGACGTGAAGTCATCCTGGCCAGTTGCCCGACCAGCCTCCCACGAACATTGCGCGACGTAGCGACATTCGCAAAGCCCAGCTCGCGCTCATCGACGAGATCGTTGAGAGATTTGAAGCGACATACCTCCGGCTTTGATTGCCGCGCCGAATAAGGGCGATCGACCGTTGCCAGCCGGCAGGTGAGCCCATTCTCACGCCATGCCCGGATGTTTACCGCTCAGGATGAAGATCTTGATTGCGCGTGATGTTGCATCGTCCGCGCTTCATCTGCGACGAGAGGGACGTGATGCCGCCTCGCGGATTTGCCATTTCCGCCTCCGTCTAAACCTTCCACTTAGTTTGCGTGCGATCGCGTCCTGCCCCGGCTTTTGGTCCTGCCAGGCTCGCGCCGCCCGCAACGGCTTTGCCGTCCTCCACTGCGTTGCGGCCCTGCGGGTGCAGGCAGCGCTTGCAGCCCGGCTTTCGGACCGCCGTAGCAGGTCGCGATGGCCGCGACCTCGAAACGGAGGTTCAGACATGAGCAGGCAACAATCCAATCAACGATCCGATATCTACAGCCGCATCACCACCAGGATCATCACCGATCTCGAACAAGGCGTGCGACCATGGACCAAACCCTGGACGACGGGACATGCGGGAAGTGAGGTCAGCCGGCCACTGCGCCACAACGGCCAACCCTACACCGGGATCAACGTCCTGCTCCTCTGGTCCGAAGCCATCGCCCACGGCTTTGCCTCATCGAGGTGGATGACGTTTCGCCAGGCAATCGAGCTCGGCGGCGCCGTCCGCAAGGGCGAAACCGGCACGACCGTCGTCTTCGCCAGTTCGTTCATCCGCACCGAGACGACCGAGACGGGCACCGAGATCGAACAAGATGTTCCATTCCTCAAAGCTTACACGGTGTTCAACACCGACCAGATCGCCGGTCTTCCCGGGCGCTTTCATGATATCGCACCTGTCCAGGATCCGATGAGCCGCATCGGCGATGCCGGCCGCTTCTTTGCCAATACCGGCGCGCTGATCCGGCACGGAGGATCGGCTGCCTATTATGCCGCTCAGCGTGACTACATCCAGATGCCCTGCCTGGATGCCTTCAGGGACGATGCTTCCTATGTCGCCGTCCTCAGCCACGAGATGACGCATTGGACCGCCGCACCGCGACGGCTTGATCGCGATCTCAGCCGCTACGCGAAAGACCGGAGCGATCGGGCCCGCGAAGAGCTTATCGCCGAACTCGGCAGCTCGTTTCTCTGCGCCGATCTCGGCATTGTCCCAGAGCTCGAACCGCGCCCCGACCACGCACGCTATCTCGATGGCTGGCTGAAGGTTCTGGGCAACGACAAGCGCGCCATCTTCTCGGCGGCAGCACATGCGCAGCGCGCCGTCGACTACCTGCATTCCTTGCAGCCCGAACTCGACGAGGAGGAGGCGGCGTGAGCCGTCTCTTCCTCAACTGATGCTCGCATGATCAGGCCGCCCAGCGGGCCTTCCACGCCATACGGCGGGGCAACCCATCAAGGATGCGGTTATCGACGTCTGGCGGGCCAATGACGAGGACTTGTACGACGTGCAGCGAAGCTGTTTGGTACGTTTTCCAGCCGCCAAAAGGAGCTTTAGCGACATGAACGTGGTCTCGAAGATTGTGAAAATCCCCTGTTGCTCTGTCCGTCGGCGGCTTGCTTGCGGAAGCTCGCGCGGCTCGCGGCTATTCGCTAGATGACGTTGCAGAAACCACTGGTCTGACTGTGGCCGAAGTGACGGCTCTCGAGAACGACACGGATTTCGACGCGTCAAGGATACGAAGGACCGCGGCCGCTCTAGGGGTTTTTAGACAATATTTGAGACGCGCGCCGCGCACTCCACAAATTTTTCACGGCAGCGTGTTATCTGTTGACCCGCAGAGACTGTTTCTCCGATTTAGCAGAAACCCGTTCAACTTGAGGATTTTATAGGCGTCGATTGCCGCTTGGAGTTCATCTTCTGAGTTTCGATCTCCTCGGTTGGCGTCTGGATGATGCAGCTTGAGCATCTGCTTATAACGGCGTCTGATCTCCTCAGGCGTCGCGTCCTGCGAAAGGCCGAGTGTTTCGAAGGCTTTCGCTTCCAATACCTTGAGCTTACGTCGCTGGAGATCAGCTTTCGTTGCTTGATGTTGTGCAGCACTCTTGCGCGCGTTAAGGGCTTTTGCTGTGCCTGAGCGGACGGTCGAAGGAAGCGGCATCTCTGTCGCATGATCAACGCGGGTCCCCCACGTCTTACGGGCGCCGCTTGCTGCGTCATTCTGATAGCGGGCGGTGACCGGATCGGACAGATTGCTCGCGAAATTGTATCCCTTATTGTATTCTCTCGCATGTTGCGGGCAGAACACCAGGTACAAACCCTCCGCATCTCGCCCAACGGGCGCACGATTGGTGCCGCCGCTTTCGCAACCGTCCCACTGGCATTTCGACTGGTAAGGCTCGCGGACCGGAGCTGATTTTTTGCTCGTGGGCTTCAGGCCGACAAAAATTTTCGAATCAAACGTCATCGCGCGTTATATGGCGGTTTTCATCGAACCGGCAAGCTGCCACGCGGCCTGGCTATAATTTCCTAATCCGGTCAAATTGGGCAATGCTGCGGCTGCCCTTCGAGCAATCGTGGCGATCATCAGGCCGCCTCGCAACAGGCCGCAAATAGGAACTGGTAAATCATCGCGTTCGATTTGACGCGGGCAATTCAGTCCTGTTGGAGAGGTTTTCAGTCATCTTTTAGCTGCGAAAGCACGATAGTTTCATGTGCGACGGTTGAACTTCCGACGCTACATCGCTGGCAAGAGCTTACCTCTAGCCCCATTCGCGATCGTGCCCATGAAACAGTGACGACAGAGAATTTAGGCAATCGGTCTTTCAAGGCTTGATCATCAATGCGCGTGGATCTAATGAGGCGCGTTAGCGATCCTCGGAGTTTTAGAATGCAGGTTCTGGTACGTGACAACAACGTTGAGCAAGCGCTCCGTTTTTTGAAAAAGAAGTTGCAGCGCGAGGGCGTATTCCGGGAAGCCCGACTTCGGGAGCGTTTTGAAAAGCCCTCCGAAAAACGTGTTCGTGAGAAGGCCGAGGGCATCAGGCGTGTCCGTAAACTCGCTCGCAAAAAGCTTGAGCGGGAAAGCGGTATTTCGGCCCCCAAGAAAGCAAGAGCTTCTGGTCGCTAAAGGGGATCGAATGACGGATGTTCTGTCCGTCGAGGATAGGACTTCTTGTGTCCGAGACATTCCTTTCCAACACGCCGTGCCGAGTTGAAACTGATCGAAAGCATCGACGCCCCTGGCGCCCTTTTATCAAGCGGGGTGAGCAACCCGCCACCGCGGCTGATTGCAGAATAGCTCGCCGCGCTTCAGGGCCTCTCCAGAGGATAGCTGCGTCTCAAGCATGTCCCGCACTACCGCGCGGCGGTTGCGATCACGACATGCGGAAAACCAAAGACCTAAAGTGCCGTCAGCCAATTCGAAAGATTGCGAGGCGCTTTAATAGCTTGGACGACCGACATCGGTCCTCACTGGCTGTCCCAGGACTTCATGCAACGGCCCGGTTACGATCTGCTGATGGCTAACGCTGGCTCGCTCGAGAAATTTAGGGTGACCGTTCGAACGACGGTGAGCGCCGAAATCTCCCGCAGTTTCTTTGAAGCAAGGTGCGGTCACTCGTCTCTATTCCAAATGCGTGAGCTCGCAGCGATGATGGATTTGCTAAACCCAATCCTCTTGGAACCGCGTGGCGCCGTCGACCGGGCGCAGCCTAACCTCGCGGCGCTTGATCCAGAGCTTGTGTGTCGGGGGGGGCGACGCTTCGGAAACGGACGCCCTGCTTGAGCTCGACTTTACTCGTCCACGGAGGACATCCCCACTCCGGACAGAATCGGCGTCCACCACGATCGACAGTGCCGCCTTTGCTCTCGAACTGCCCGGCCGGCCATATGGCGAGTAGGTGAATGCGGCGGGTCCCCTGCCGTCAGTAGGTACAGGGACAGATGCCGACCCGCGTTGGGCACAGTGATGGCAATGCGCACATTTCCGCAGAGGCAGGATTCTGCCAGGACGCCCATCAACCTTGCCTATTCGTCGTCGACGACTTCGGTATCGGGGCGGTCGCCGCCATCGGCATGTTCCGTCTGCCACCGACCATCGGCTAGCTGATATGAAATTTCTGCATCGCGGCCTTCAATGTGCTGGCGTTGGGCCGCCGACTTGGCGGCAGCGAGCGCGCTATCGTGGTCCGAATAGGTCTCCGACCAAACGTCCCCCAGGCGGTAGGCAAAGCCGCCGTCGTGCTCGCCGACATGGTAGGTGATAGTCGTCATCCTGTTCCCCTCCTTGGTGTCGATATAAATTAGGGCGCAGCGCCAACATTCCAATCGCGCGGCCAGGCGGCAGCTGCGCGGGCTAATTCGGCTTCAGACCGACCATCTGCCGCATGCGATGCGGATGACATCTTTACAGTCGGAAACCTGACCATGCCGCCGCGTGCCACCCATCGCGGATATGGCGGTGGCCTTCGCGATAGACCGCTTCCGATGTCTCAGAAAAGTCGCGCCAGACCTTTGTCGCGGCGGCGAGCTCCTTGAGCGCCCGGCCGAAGGCCTCGATTGTCAACCACCCGTCGTAGCCGCTCGCACGTAGCGCGTTGAACGTCTCCGCCCAGGGAATGTTTCCGCGTCCGGGTACGCCGCGATCGTTCTCCGAAATGTCGACATGGACGATGCGGTCACTGTTTCGCGTGAAGGCGCCGATGGGATCGGCCTCTTCGATATTGCTGTGGAACGTGTCGTACATGACGCGGATATGCGGATGTCCGACCGCGTCGATATGGGCCGCAAGATCGTCCATCGTGTTGAACAGGTAACATTCGAAGCGGTTCAGCGCCTCAAGCCCGATCGTGATGCCATGCTTCTGTCGCCGGCACACCTTTGGCGGCAGCATTGCGTGCCTTCATTGCCACAAGCGGCGCATCATAACGATCTCAAGATTGCGCTCCCTGGTCGAAGGTGTCGCTATCTCGCAAGAAACGTCGTCGTCGGATCCGCACGAACTGATCCAGGCTTTCGACGCCTCAAAGCGACAGATCCAGAGCACACTCAATATTTTCGTCGCAACCTGATCCGCTCATCGGCTTGGCCGAAGCAAGACATTTCGCTGTCCGATCATGGAAGCTGCGGCATTTCCCCTTCGACGACACGCCAGATCCACGGTGTAATTTCCGGTCTCATTTCGATCATCTCAGCCAAGGCCTTCTCGAAATCCTCGCCGGCACCGGGAGGCACGATGAACATGGCGACGGGAGCCGGGCGTTGTTCCGGTAAGGTGACCGAGACGACTGGTTGCTCGCGGGAGAGATTGAAACGCAGCCCTTTCACGCTCTTTCGCTTCAGCCTTGAAAGCCGTTCCAGGAGATGTTGCTCGTGCATACTCTCGAATGGGATCCAATTCTCGTTGACCACCATTATGGCGAGCTCCTCGATGGACGCGATCCCCGCGCCTGATATCCCGAAGGTCGCAATCATGGTCAGATGAAAGTCCTCGCCCGACCGCCAGAGTTCCAGCTCCGTCTCATATCTGGCGCTCAACCGGTTCCAGGTCCGTTCCTCGATCATAAAGGGGAAGGGAAGGTGACGAACGACGATTTTCCGGCCGCCCCGGGAAGCCGTGAACTCCTTCACCTCCGCCACAGTCATCATCAGTTTCCGCGGCCCGGAACTGGAGGTATAGGCAGGAGCCAAGGCCGCCGCCCGGCGGGTGGCTATTCCCTCGCGCTCCTGCTGATGAAACACTTCCGGCACGAACAGAATGTCGCTCAATGGTCCGCCGCGTGCGGTCATCTGTGAGGCGGCGTTCATGAGACTTGTCCGCACCCTGCCCCAACCGCGTTTGCCGGCCCATGATGAGCGCCATTCCGTCAGTTCTCCCGCCTCCCAGAGATAGTGCAGGACGGCGCGCAACGAGAGCTTCCTTGTCTCGTTGCGCAAAGCCGGCTCAGATGCCTCGGTGGAGGACGCGGGTGCACTACGAGCCCCCTTTTTCGTCAGGGGGAAATCGAGCTTCAGAGCAGCCGTTCCGCTTCCATCGATCTGGATCGCGTTGCCGATCAAAGACCCAAGACCCGATAGCTCGTAGGGTGGCTCATACGACGGACATGCGGGGTCATGGTCTCGTCCCGAAAGCGGCATGCGCTTGATGACATGGAGACCGTCGATGCATGCAATGTACATCGGAAGCGGCGGCTCTTTGCATCGGCAAAGTGGCCGTAGCTTCTGCGCGTAAGCGTGTTCGAGCCGGGCCGGAAGCTCGGGATCGTCTTCATCGTACACCTGCTCGCCAATCGAAAAACGTCGCACATGGCCCCCATGATCATCTCGTCGGACCGGCTGACCGTCGCCTGCGAACATGTAGCATGGGTCTCGGCGATTACACTAGCGCGAAATAGCCAGTATAATGTCGCTGGAACACCGCGCTTGGGACCGGTCTTGACCATGATAGTTGGAAGTCAGGACCCCGGCGATGGAACTGACCGATCCGAAACCTGAGAGTTTGGCGACAGCATGAGCCCTTGCTTCAGCCTTACAGGGCCAAGCCTCCGGTGCAGTCTTGACACCCTGAAGACGTGACGATCGCGCGCAGACGATCGCGCTGTGCTGGTGAGCGGTCAGGTCATCACTAACGGCATCGCAGCCTTGGTCGGCCTATAGCCCTTCCGACGCTTCCGGCGAGCAAGATCGAGAAAATGCGCGACGGCTTCCTGTTCGGTCCCGAACACGTCGGTCCTCTCGCCACCACGTCTGCCGATCCGTCCCCAGCTGCGCACGACCGCGGTTTCGCCGAACAAGGTCGGCTCGATTGCGAGCGTGTAATAGCGGGCCATGTTACGGCTGGCGTCGACACGCTGGCAGTGGAGGTGAAACGACATTCGGCTCATGGCGGGAATCATTCCTGCGGAGACCGACGCTGTCCAACGAGAGTTTTGAATCCTTTGCAGCCGATGGATTCCGTTTTGTGATGTGTTGGCGCGCCATGGATTGTTAGAACGCCTGACGAAGCCGATCCTAATCACTCGGCCAGGTCCGGGCGTTCAAGCTCGGCGCCCGGCGGAACACTGTCGGATCCGTCAGCACGCGCTGGTGGGCGTGTTGGCTAAGCTCACGTATTCGATCTCGGAGCGAACAACTCCACCCGGCAGATGCACCGCCTGCAGCGCCGATGCGATCATCGTGTCGGCCCCGTCGGGCGACAAAGGATGATGGAGCAGCCGTGAGCGCATCTCGCTTGCGATGGCCAGGAGCGGCGAGTCTTGGCCGCAAACGGTGGCGAGGCATTTCAAAAGCCGTAGCCTCCTCCCACGCAGAGCCGGACCGGCGGCCATAATGGTTCGTCCGGCCCTTCGGTTGCAATCTGGGGCCATTCCCGTTCTATGTGTCGCCTTTCTAAGGGACCGGCCGCCATCAGCGTCAACCCGCAAGGGGTTCCCCTACGCTGGCGCTCCGGTGACGCCTGCGGCTCGGCCCCTTCTTCGGGCGTCATCGGGAATGGTCCCGAGCAACCGAAGGAGACAATACCATGGCCACCACGATCGCAACCCTGACGCAGAAGACCGACGGCAGCTTCGAAGGCATCTTCGCCACCATCCGGGTCAACGCCCCGATCGCCATCGTCCCGAACGCCAGCAAGGAGAGCGATGAAGCCCCCGACTTTCGTGTCATCCATCGCCGCACCGGCTTTGAGATCGGTGCCGCCTGGAACCGCATCGCCCGCGTGACCGGCGAGGAATACCTCTCGGTGAAGCTGGAGGCGCCGGAGATCGGCGTGATCTTCGGCAACGTCGCACCGGCACCCGGCGGCGAGCCGAACCGCAAGGTGATCCTCTGGAACAACCCGGCCTGAGCCTCACACTGGCCGGTCCCGGCAACGGGGCCGGCTCCCAAAATGTCTCTGCCGCGAGCCTTGTTGTTATTCGAGCCGGCAACGGGCATCGAGCCCGTTACCGGCTTTTCCGGTGGCATACGGAGAGGGAAGGTCTGCTCAGTCCGTCCGAGGGTGCCATGGCGGCATGAAGGCCTCAAGGACGAGCGGTGCACCCAATTTTGCCGCCGCTCCGGTCCCCTCCACTTCGACAAAATCGGCTCCCCCACTCGCCGGCTCCGCCGGTTGCTTCGCAATCCTTGACCCCTCCATGCCGCCATGGCCGGAGCGCTCGTCTTTCACAAACGTCAAGGAGACGACAATGACCACTTGCATCGACGAAGTCATCGCACTGCTGCAGGCCGAGCTGCGGAACGCCGATCCAGCCGAGCGTCGCCAGATCGAGAACGAACTCGAACTGGCGCTGGCCGAACGTGAGGTGATCTGGGCCGAGCAGGACGGCCGTATCGACGCTGAGCCTCCGTTCTGACGGAGGCTTGTCGCCGTGTCCGTGAGCCTGGCCGGCCGGATCGACCGGCCGCCAGGCCATCAGGGGTTTCACCCCTCGACTCTCCCCCGCCGGCTGACGCCGGAAACGGTCGCGTCCCCTTTGGGGCCGCGGGTCTCTTCTCTCTCTGACATCCTATTTTACTCCAGCAAATCCGGCGTCAAGGACGGCGCGGTCTCCCCCAATTTTGCCACAAGCGACAAAATCGGTTCCCCCGCTTGCGAGCCGCGTTCCGCGGTCCTTGACCCCTCTTTGCTACAGAGTGGCCGATCTCCGTCATCAAGATGAAGGAGATCACATTATGACATCCGACCACAACCTCATGCTCCACACCAAGCTTGCCGGGTTCCGGCTCGTCGTCGTCGCAAACCGCTTCGGCGGCGACACCGATTTCTCGCGAGAGCTTCACGACCGCCTGATTGAAGGGCTCGACGCGGCAATCGCTCGGATCCATGTCATCATGGAATTGGAACGAAACCTTCTCGTCGGAGATGACGAATTCATTGCCTATCAGCTGCAAGGCGAGACCGAGATATTCGGGCGCTTCACCATCAATCTGCTGGATGAATTGGAGATCGACTACGACACACATGAATACCGCATCAACGGCGGCAACTGGATCAACGCTTTGACGGCCGATGACGGTGGGGTCGAGGTCAAGTTTCCGGCATTGGTTCGGTTGACCGACGATGAACTCGGCACACTGGCGTCGATAATTCAGGATATCACGCTAGAAACTGACATCCCCGTTCATGCGGTGCGTGCAATTTGATCCTCGTGTAGACGCTTCAGATGCTGAGAGACGACGGCCGCCTCCAATTGGCGATGGCTCAGTCGTCTGAGGCTGAGCGGCAATGACGGGACACCCACAGCTACTTTCCAGGCATGATCGTAACGTCTCCAACCAGCAAACTTGCAGCACTGTTGGAAATGCTGTAAATTACAACAAATACAGCACCAAGGTGACCCATATGCCTAAGTCAAGCGGTTCCTATTCAACCAGCGACCTCTCCCGTAAGTCTGGCGACATCATCGCCGAAGCCCTGCGCCATCCAGTGACCATCACCCAGCGGAATAAACCCCGACTGGTCCTCCTCAATATCGAAGACTACCAACGGCTGATGAAGCAGTCGGATCGGCGCACCGCCGGGACCATTGAAACGATGCCCGATGAACTGTTTGCCGAGTTCGAGAACGCCGTCGAGGCTTACGCCGGCGAGGACGAGGCAGGCCACTGATGAACTACGAGCTGATCCAGACCGCAAGCGTCATACGCTATCCCTATCTATGGGCGAGAGAGGCTGGGCGTGGAGAGACGGAAGGACGCAAGGAGCGGCCGGTGGCCGTCGGCGTGAGAATGCTGCGGCCGGACGGGGATCTGGTTCTCTTCTTTCCCATCACCACCAAGCAGCCGGAGGCGTCGCGGTTTGCTGTGGAAGTGCCGGCCATCGAAAAGCGCCGCGCCGGCCTCGATGCCGATCGCAGGCTTTGGATTATCTTCGATGAGTTCAATACCGACATCGTCGGAAATTCATTCTATCTTGAGCCTGAGCCGCCAACCGGCCGCTTCAGCAAAGCCTTCTTCCTGCCGCTGCTGCGCGAATTCATCCGTCGCCGCAAGTCGGCCACGGAGGTCAGCCGATTCCGCTGAGCAGGCCCTGAGAACTCGAATTAGCGTTTGCGCACGAACTCGGTGCGTAGAACGAGGCCCTTGATTCCATCATGGCGGCAATCGATCTCCTCGGGATTATCAGTGAGGCGGATCGACCTGATGACGGTGCCCTGTTTCAGCGTCTGGCCGGCTCCCTTGACCTTCAAATCCTTGATGACGGTGACCGAGTCACCATCGGCAAGAACATTGCCGCTTGCGTCTCGAACGACCGCCTCACCGCCACTGGCGGATGCTGACATCTCCGAAGCCGGACGCCATTCGCCAGTCACTTCGTCATAGATGTATTCGTCATTTCAGCGGCCATGCTCGTCTCGGTTCCTCAGAAGTCCTTGGCGCCTTCCGTGCGGGAGCGGCGTACGAAGGCGCTTATCGCAGACGTCCGCCCAACGCAACTCGGGCGGCGCGCTGCTGAACGTGTGAGCTCGTCAAGTTCGCACGAAGCGATTGGCCTTTGCTTGCGCGTCCATCTCCTTCCGCCGGAAATAGATCGCCCGGCCGCAACGGATCGGGCTATGGCCCTGGACGATGATGATCTGCTCGTCCTTGCGCATCGACTGGGTGATCTCGTGCGGCATGATCAGCGGCCGGCGCTGGAAATTGACGCTCTCGGATTTCCGCGTGCCGCCGCCTTTCGTGTCCCAGCCGATGTTGCGCGACCGCCCTTGAACCTCGACGGTCATTTCCCCGCATTGCGCGGAAATATTGCGCGCCGTATCGAGGGCCTTGATCGCCGCATAGGAGGCGAAGGCGCAGCCATCGATCCATGACGTCGCGCCATCCTTCCCGAAGTGCCGCTCCAGCTGTCCGACCGATTGATAGAGCAGCATCATGCTGATGCCGTATTTACGACCGCGATCGCGCGCCTCTTCCAGCACCCGCATGTAGCCTAGCAGGTCGACCTCATCGAGCATGAAGAGCGCTCGGCGGCTGAAGCCGCCATCGGCCTGGACCATGGCGTTGATCAGAGAGCCGATGATGACACGCCCGATGCCCGGATAAGAGCGCAGAATCGACGCCGGGATATTGAGGAACACGTCCTTCTTGTCCGATACGATATCGCTCGACTTGAAGGCATTGCCGCAGACGAGGGCTGCATAGCTGTCCAGCGACAGCCATTGAGTATCCTTCGACGCCGTCGAATAGACACCCGAAAAGGTTTGCTCGGTCATGTTGGTGAAGACGCCGAGCGTTTCGCGGATGAAGGCAGATTCCGAGTGTTCCTGAATGTCGCGCAGCATGGCGAGGACGGAGGGTTCCGGCTCGGAAACGATCTGGCGGAGGCTGCGCAAGTTCCTGCGGCCGGCATACTCCGGCGACAACATGACGTGGGCCAGCAGACCGGTCAGGAGATTGTGCGCCTGGTTCTGGAAATAGGAACCCGTCGAGGATTCAAAACGCAGGCTTTCCGATAGAAGCATGTGGGCGATGCCGACGATATCCTCCTCTTTTCGCTGCGAATGCTCGATGCCGTCGAGGACATTGAAGCCCGTGATCGGGTTCGTCGGATCGAGCACCATGACCTCGCGCCCGACAACGCGCGTGCGATGCTCGACCACCATCGGCGCGACCTCGGTGGAAGGATCGAGGCAGATCAAAGGGCCGGTGTAACGCAGTGCGGTCGGCAGGACGTTGCTGGTCGTCTTGTATCCACCCGATCCGGCAAAGAAGAGCATATGGGTGGAATCGAAATCTTGGCTGTAGGTGAGCAGCGGCGCCTTGCCGCCCTGTCCCCATGTACTGCGATCGTTGGGGTCGAATGGAAGCTCATGGACGACTTCCTTGTCGACGCGATAACGTTCGCCGACGACGATCTCACCGTCGGGCGGAAACAGCCTTGCCGCCGCCGACATCGAAAGCCAATCGGCATCTCCGAACGCTCCGCCCTTCGCCCGTTTAACCGGCTCGGGCACGACCACAGAGATGCGGGCGGCCGCCGCCACAGCGATGAAACCCGCCAGCGCGCCGATGACGGCAACGAAATCCAGATAGGAAAGCGCATGGTCCCACGTGACCGCACCACGTTCCACCGATGGTGCGAGACGGCCATATTCACGCAAAGTATAAAAGCCCGCGACGAGGAGAAAGCAGAATAGGCTGGCCATTGCGACCGGCCGCCGGCGATGCAGCGGCAACGCCCAGACGGTTAGAAGTCCAGCGAGCGGTCCGAACAGAAGCGCCGGCACCGGTGCGACGCGCAGGAACCAATACTCCGTCTTGCCCGACAGGCCGTGGGCCAGTGCCGGCCACCGCCAGCCGGTGATGTAGACGGCGATCGCTGTCAGGGCGATCGGCACGAAGACCAGCAGCAGGCTCGGATACAATCGACCCTTCAGCGCCATCCGGCGTTCTCCTCGATGCGCGGGGAAGAAGGATCGAGCGAAGGGGCCATGAAAGCCTCTTCGCCAATATCGCACAGCCGCTGATACCCGGGTGAGCCTGGCGCAACCCTCGCAAGTTCGATCAGGCCGCCGAGCAGAAAAGCCCGGTCGGCCGTCGACAGGCCAGCCTTCACGACGATGCCGCCGAGCAGGAATTTCTCGCGTGCTTCTTTCTTGCGGTCAGCCGTCATGTGAAACCTCCGACGTCGATCCAGCGCCACCAACTGCTGGTCGACGCGTTTGAGGAGATGCGGCGCTAGCCCCCTTCTTTTCCTCTTTGCGAAATCGAGCGGCGATCTCTTCGAAGATCCGCTCGACCTCCTCGTCGGCGATCTCCATTTCCGCCAGCCCCGACTTCGTCGCAGCGCGGGCAAACCGCTCGGCCGATTTAACTATCAGAATACGCCGACGTTCTCGCAGCTTCTCTATCTGCGCGTCGAGATCAGAAATCGATGATTTTGCGGCCATTAGTGAATCCCCCTATCCTGAAAGTAGCCTCTGAAGACCGATTATACTAACTGGAAAACGATAGTTAAATAGGCTATTTTATACCAGCCCCAAAACGTCGCAGCCGGAATTTCGACCGATGGCCGTCTTCCGGAAAAGCGGCATCGGCCCTGCGGTCCGATCGGTTTGAGGGCGCAATATACGTCGCTGTGGCGACGTGCTCAGAAGGTGAGGAGACGGCAGTGGCGATCATGTTCGTCAGAGCGCAGGTGATCAGCAGGGGAGCGGGACGCAGCATCGTCTCGGCCGCTGCCTATCGCCACCGCGCCCGGATGATGGACGAACAGGCCGGCACGTCGTTCAGCTATCGGGGCGGGGCGTCCGAATTGGTGCATGAAGAGCTGGCGCTCCCAGACCAGACCCCAGCCTGGCTGCGCGCGGCGATCGACGGTCGCACCGTTGCAGCGGCGAGCGAGGCGCTGTGGAATGCGGTCGATGCTTTCGAGAAACGGGCGGACGCGCAGCTGGCGCGAGAACTGATCATTGCGCTGCCGGAAGAGCTGACGCGGGCCGAGAATATTGGCCTGGTGCGCGAATTCGTCCGGGACAATCTGACCTCGAAGGGCATGGTCGCGGACTGGGTCTACCACGACAAGGACGGCAATCCGCATATCCATCTGATGACGACGCTAAGACCGCTGACGGAGGAGGGGTTTGGACGCAAGAAGGTGGCGGTCACCGGTGAAGACGGCGCGCCGTTGCGGGTTGTCACGCCGGATCGACCAAAGGGCAGGATCGTCTACAAGCTCTGGGCCGGCGACAAGGAAACCATGAAGGCCTGGAAGGTCGCCTGGGCGGAAACGGCCAACCGGCATCTGGCGCTTGCCGGCCACGAGATCCGGCTCGATGGCCGCTCCTATGCCGAACAGGGGCTCGATGGCATCGCGCAAAGACATCTCGGTCCGGAGAAGGCAGCCCTTTCCCGCAGGGGTGCTACGATGTACTTCGCACCGGCCGACCTTGCCCGTCGGCAGGAGATGGCCGACCGGCTGCTTGCCGAGCCGGAGCTTCTGCTGAAACAGCTTGGCAATGAACGCTCCACCTTCGATGAGCGCGATATCGCCAAGGCGCTGCATCGCACTGTCGACGATCCCGCGGACTTTGCCAATATCCGCGCGCGGCTCATGGCGTCGGACGATCTTGTCATGCTGAAGCCGCAACAGGTCGATGCCGAAACGGGGAAGGTGGCGGAACCCGCTGTCTTCACCACGCGCGACATTCTGCGCGTTGAATATGACATGGCGCGGTCCGCGCAGGTGTTGTCGGAGCACGAGGGTTTTGCCGTTTCCGATCGGGCGGTTGCGGCTGCGATCAGACACGTCGAAACCGGCGATCCGGAAAAGCCCTTCAAGCTCGATGCGGAACAGGTGGACGCGGTCCGTCATGTCACCGGTGACAACGGCATTGCCGCCGTGGTCGGCCTTGCTGGCACCGGCAAGTCGACCTTGCTTGCCGCCGCACGCGTCGCCTGGGAGAGCGGTGGCCGCCGGGTGATCGGCGCGGCCCTTGCGGGGAAGGCCGCCGAAGGGCTGGAAGACAGCTCCGGCATCAGGTCGCGAACACTCGCCGCCTGGGAGCTCATCTGGGCCAATGGGCGCGACACGCTTCATCGCGGTGACGTGCTTGTCATCGACGAGGCCGGCATGGTGTCGTCGCAGCAGATGGCCCGCGTGTTGAAGCTCGTGGAACAGGCAGGGGCGAAAGTCGTCCTGGTCGGTGATGCGATGCAGCTTCAGCCGATCCAGGCGGGTGCGGCGTTCCGGGCGATCACTGAGCGGATCGGTTTTGCCGAACTTGCCGGTGTGCGCCGCCAGCGGGAACCGTGGGCGCGAGAGGCATCGCGGCTTTTTGCGCGTGGCGAGACGGAGAAAGGTCTCGACGCCTATGCGCAGCAGGGTCATCTCATCGAGGCGGCGACGCGCGACGAAATCATCGATCGGATCGTCGCCGATTGGAGCGAAGCGCGCAAACTGGCAATCGAGACGTCGGTCCTCGAAGGCAATGACGGTCGTCTTCGCGGCGACGAGCTTCTCGTGCTCGCCCATACCAATCATGACGTGAAGCGTCTGAACGAGGCACTGCGATCGGTGATGACAGGAGAGGGCGCGCTGGGTGAGAGCCGCTCTTTCCGGACCGAACGAGGTGCGCGTGAGTTCGCCCCCGGCGACCGCATCATTTTCCTGGAGAATGCCCGCTTCCTCGAGCCACGTGCTCCCCGTCTCGGCCCGCAATATGTGAAGAACGGCATGCTCGGCACGATCGTTTCCACCGGCGACAAACGTGGTGATACACTGCTTTCGGTCCGTCTCGACAATGGCCGGGATGTCGTCATCAGTGAGGACAGTTATCGCAATGTCGATCATGGTTACGCCGCGACCATTCACAAATCACAAGGCGCCACCGTCGAGCGAACCTTCGTACTCGCCACCGGCATGATGGATCAGCATCTGACCTATGTGTCGATGACCCGGCATCGCGGCCGCGCTGACCTCTATGCCGCGAAGGAAGACTTTGAAGCGAGGCCGGAATGGGGAAGGAAGCAGCGTGTCGATCATGCCGCCGGCGTGACCGGCGAGCTCGTTGAAACCGGACAAGCCAAGTTCCGGCCGAATGACGAGGATGCCGACGACAGTCCTTATGCCGACGTGAAGACGGATGACGGAAGCGTCCATCGTCTCTGGGGTGTGAGTTTGCCGAAGGCGCTCGAAGAAGGTGGTGTCTCCGAGGGCGACACGGTGACCCTGCGCAAGGACGGTGTCGAGAAGGTCAAGGTTCAGGTTCCGGTCGTCGATGAACAAACCGGGCAGAAGCGGTTCGAGGAAAGAGAAGTCGACCGCAATGTCTGGACCGCCAAACGCATCGAAACCGCCCAAGCCCGGCTGGAGCGCATCGAACTGGAAAGCCATCGGCCGGAACTGTTCAAGCAACTCGTCGAACGCCTGTCGCGCTCCGGCGCCAAGACGACGACGCTCGATTTTGAGAGCGAGGCCGGTTATCGCCAGTATGCCGACGACTTCGCCCGGCGTCGTGGGATCGACACTCTTTCTCAAGCTGCCGCCGGCATGGAAGAGGAGGTTTCGCGGCGGTGGGCGTGGATTGCGGAAAAGAGAGAGCAGGTGGCTGAGCTCTGGGAGCGGGCGAGCATGGCGCTCGGTTTTGCGATCGAGCGGGAGCGGCGGGTCTCCTACAATGAGGAGCGCATTGAAACGCAAACTGTCTCGGATGCAGATGCCGGCCGTGCGCGGCATCTGATCCCATCCACCACGGGCTTCACCAGGAGCTTGGAGGAAGACGCGCGGCTGGCTCAGCGTTCGTCGCCGGCGTGGAAAGAGCGCGAAGCCATCCTGCGGCCGCTGCTGGAGAAGATCTATCGTGACCCGGATGCGGCGCTGTCAGCGCTGAACGCGCTTTCCTCGGATACAAGCATCGAACCGCGCAAGCTTGCCGAGGATCTTGCCGGAGTACCCGATCGGCTGGGCCGCCTGCGTGGTTCAGATCTCATCGTCGACGGTCGTGCGGCACGCGACGAACGAAATGCCGCGATCACCTCCTTGACGGAACTGCTGCCGCTCGGCCGTGCCCATGCGACGGAGTTCCGCCGGAATGCCGAACGCTTCGATCTCCGTGAGCAACAGCGCCGCGCTCATATGTCCCTGCCGATCCCGGCTCTCTCGAAGGCGGCGATGGCACGTCTCGTCGAGATCGAGGCGGTGCGCAGGCAGGGTGGTGACGACGCCTACAAGACCGCCTTTGCGCTTGCCACCGAAGACCGCTCGATCGTCCAGGAGGTGAAGGCGGTGAGCGAAGCCTTGACAGCCCGTTTCGGCTGGAGCGCCTTCACAGCCAAAGCCGATGCGATTGCCGAACGCAACATAGCCGGGCGTCTGCCGGAGGACCTCGCGAGCACCAGACGCGAGAAGTTGGTTGGCCTATTCGAAGCCGTGAAGCGTTTTGCCGAGGAGCAGCATCTCGCCGAGCGGCGGGATCGCTCGACGATCGTCGCTGGCGCCAGTGCCGATCCCGATAAGGAGAATGTCCCCATGCTCGCCGCAGTCACCGAATTCAAGACCCCGATCGACGAGGAGGCGAGATCGCGCACTCTCGCCACGCCGCTGTATCGCCAGCAGCGCGCCGCGCTGGCGACCGTGGCAAGCATGATCTGGCGCGATCCGGCCGGCGCCGTCGGCAAGATCGAAGACCTGCTCCAGAAAGGTTTTGCTGCCGAGCGCATCGCCGCCGCGGTGACCAACGATCCGGCCGCCTACGGCGCGTTACGCGGTTCCGATCGTCTGATGGACCGGATGCTGGCTTCCGGCCGGGAGCGGAAGGAGGCTGTGCAGGCCGTGCCTGAAGCCGCCGCTCGCCTGCGCGCGGCCGGCGGAGTTTATGCCAGCGCCCTCGATTCCGAGCGCCAGGCTATTGCCGAAGTGCGACGACGCATGGCAGTCGCCATTCCCGGCTTGTCGAAGGCGGCGGAAGAAGTGCTCATGCGTCTGACCGTTGAGGTGAAGAACAACGGCCACAAGCTGAGCGCATCTGCCGCTTCTCTTGATCCCAGCATTCGCCGGGAGTTCGCCGCAGTCAGCACCGCGCTCGACGAGCGCTTCGGCCGCAATGCCATCGTCCGAGGAGAGAGGGATCTCATCAACCACATTCCGCCAGCGCAGCGCAGCGCCTTTGAGGCGATGCAGGAGAGGCTGAAATTCCTGCAGCAGACCGTCCGCAAGGAGAGCAGCGAAAAGATCCTTTCGGAACGGCGCCAGCGCACCGTCAACCGCGGCCGCGGCATCGATCTTTGAAAGTCCATCGAAGAAGTGAAGGGTCGGCCGGGCCGAGGAGCCGAAAGGAGGTGCCGTCGAGCAGATCTACCGTGTGCGTGAAATAAGTGCGCTATCGCGGGCTTCTGCCCTGTAACAACGGCTCGCTCAACATGTTGACGTCGACGTTTGGATAAACCCGCTCCTCCAACAATTGAAGGGATCCAACCCGGACTCCTACAGGCAAAAACACTGCGTTAAAGTCGACTGCCGGTAGCCATTCTACTGCAGAAAACCTGAACAATGTCATGTGAGCAATTTGGGGCGGAGTTGGGCGCCAGTGTTCGAAGCAGATAGCATCTGAAATGGCCGAGCGAAGCTCGCGCAATTCTACCGGCTCCTGGGCCTTTACGAAGATAGCGGCTTCTGAGGCGGCGACCTCATCGAAATGGAGCTCAATCGGCGGGGTCTCTTCGACCAGTTTCTCCACGATCGCTTTCCATCGTTCCCCTTTCGCTTCCAGACCTCGTAGTTTGGAATCCTCAACTGCGTCGCCGCGTTGAGCAGAGTTGCGACCATCATGTGCAGGCTTGTGGCCGGGACGCGCAGAAGCGGCGCAGTGCTATTTCGCTCGATGCTCTCCTGCAAATCGCAGAGCTTTGATAGCGCCTCGCGATCGGGAAAAAACTGCAGATGAAACGCGCAGCACCGCTTAAACCACAGTGGGTCGACCTTCGTTCGGATCACAGCGCAGGCCCCTCTACCTAATACTGCATGCCATACTACGCAGACACTTCGGGATCTTGCAGCCACGCTGGAATGTCGCGCTTCGCATGCAGAATACGCCATACGTCGACGTAATCGGCTTGCTCAAGATAGAAGACGATATAAGGGAAAGCCTTCAGCGACATGCTGCGCAGATCGGGCAAACCGAGTTCATATGCGTAGCGCGATGAACCCGATGAAGGATGCTTTGCGATCAAACCAAATGTCGACTGCAGCGCGTCAACGAAGCTAATCGCGACTTGAGCGCCAGCCTCGCGAGCATAGTAGTCCACGGCATTCTCGATATCCCCGCGGGCCGACTCGCGGGGAACGATAGACTTTGCAATCACTTGGAGCTTTGCCGCGAGGCACGGGCTCGCAGGCTATCGAAATAGGCGGCATCAACCGGCTCGGTCGTCTCGGATGAAGCACCCTCAAGCAGGAGACTACGCAAGTGCTGCCGATCTTTGTCGTGACGGATCAACTCGCGGACGTATTCGCTGCTGGTACCATAGCCTCGCCCGGCGACCTGCTGGTCGACGAACTGCTTCAGGCTATCCGGCAGCGAAATATTCATAGTGCTCATTGGGCTAAAATAGCCAGCATGGCAAAATTTGGCAAGGCGAGAAATCCAGGTGGAGGTTACCGCTGGAGGCAGGCGCTACTCTCGCGAAGCTAAACGCGCACGTTCAGATACCTCCAGCGTCATTGCGAAGCCTGCCTTTGCTTTTGGAAATCCACAATCTCTTCCGTCCCCAGATGTTTGAAAACGCCTACCCAAAAGGTGAAATCACCTGAGCGGCCGTCGTAGCGCGCGCATAGTGCGCACCAGGCAGCCGCTGTTTTCGCATGTTGTCCGTAAAGCGATCGGGCAGCCGTACTTATCTCCCCGACATCTGCATCACTCCAAAAATCCGGTGTCGCCGCAGCGCTGCCGGTTGAGAACTTCTTGAACATTTCGCGCATTAAAAGCCCCGTAACCGTCCGGAAACAGGCCATCAAATTATGCCGGACGTCGATCCCACCGAGTGGGCCACGATCACGTGCCGTCCCTGGCAATATGCGCTCTGGCGCGAGATTCTTCGCGCTCTCAACATTATGTTGTAACAAAATAGAAAGGCAAGCTATAAAAATACCCGTAATGATAGCGCTTATGCGATTCTGTTGCGCACATTTTACGAGCCAGGGCATGAGGTTCCATCAACATGAGGCAGTTTTCTGAAAGTTTTGTGGTATCAAAAGCAGTCGCGGTAAGGTCAGCAACTGGCGGGGCGAGACGATGAGCGAACTTCTGGCGGTCGTATCCCAAGACGCTGACTATTATTTGATGCTGTCATACATCTTGAAGGGAGCCGGATACAGGACGATGCTCGTCGATATTCCGAGCGAGGCGGTAGCTACTGCCGTGGAGCGTGACGCTGCAGCTATCATCGTCGACTGCCAGCCGGGTTCACAAATTCTGGCTGATATCGCGTCGGGTCTGAGGGAAAGGGGACTTGCCAGCGACGTCACGCTCATAGCGCTCGTTGCCGAAAAGGCCGCCTATCTCGACATTCTGAAAGCCAACGTAGATGAGAGCTTTACAAGGCCAATGCCGCCGGAACGGCTCCTGTCTTACCTCCATGGTGCAATAGGCAATTCCTTTGGCGAAGCGACTAGGCGCCTTGCTCCGATATTTGACGATCTGAAGCTCGACGTCAGCAGCCGGCGTGTTCTGGTGCGAGGCACGCCGGTCAATCTGAGCCCGATCGAGTTCCGTCTGTTGAGTGCCCTTGTGGGTGATGCGGGGCGCGTTCTCAGCCGTGCGGAGCTGATAGCCGCTGCCTGGCCAAAGTCGGTATTCGTCGAGCCGCGAACAGTCGATGTTCATATCGGCCGCCTCCGGCGTGCATTGAAGCGCGTCCTTGGCCACGATGTGATCCGCACTGTGCCGAAGGAAGGATACGCATTCGACATCTCCTAAAGCATGTGAACTCCGCCACGTTCACATCTTCACCGAAACGTCCCGAAAATTTGCCGTTGCCTTCGTTGCATAAACAACCATCTCGCGCATAGCGTGAGTCTCCGTAGGACTTTTGGGAGGACAGCATGCAAGAGGTAGCTTCGGGCGCCGGATCGGCGAAAACATCCCACAGAAACACCGCGGGCCTGATTAGCCACGCAAGTCCCCACTTTGCAGCCGCCCATCTTGACGGCCTGATGGCACTCTATGTCTATCCGTCCGATGGACGAGCGGTGGAACTGCCAGTTTCGGGGGGCAGATCGGAGCGCGTCATCGACTTCGTCCGCTGCTCGTATCTCGGACTCGACAATCATCCCTCAATCATCGAAGGCGCAATCGAGACCGTTCGGCGCTACGGGACTCTGCATTGGTCGTGCGCCCGCACGCGGCTCAATTTTGCAGCCCTCGGAGACCTCGAAGATGCTCTTTCTGATCTCTTTGGCGCGAGGGTGATTACCTACACGACTGTGCTTGCCGCCAACTTGAGCGCGCTTCCGCTGATTGCGTCCGGAGTCCTGACCCGCGGCACAAAACCGGTCATGGTATTCGACCGGCTTGCACATGCGACGCTTGCCTTCAACAAGCCCATCGTTGCCGAAGAATGCGAGGTCCGCACGATCGGCCACAACGATCTTCAGGCGCTCGAAGATATTTGCCGCCATAATGATACGGTCGCCTATGTTTGCGACGGTGTGTATTCCATGGGCGGGTGTGCCCCAATCAAGGAGTTGCGCGAGCTTCAGGAGCGATACGGCCTCTTCCTTTACATCGATGATGCTCACGGCATATCGATCTTCGGCGAAAGAGGTGAGGGGTTTGCCCGTTCACAAATGCCCGAGGGTCTCGGCGAGCGGACGATCATCGCAGCCTCGCTCGGTAAGGGTTTCGGAGCCTCAGGCGGCATGCTGATGCTCGCAACTGCGTTCCAGGAGGAAATCTTCCGGCGCTTTGCTCTCGCGCATGCCTTCTCGGCCTCCATCAATGTTGCGGCGATCGGTGCAGCTCTCGCCTCGCAATCGATCCATCGCACACCGGAACTGGGCGTGCGGCAAAGGGCACTCGCAGAACACATCTCTCTTTTCGACGAACTGGTGCCGACCGCACAGGCAGGGTCCCGCCTCCCGATCAGGACCGTCGTCGTCGGTGACGAGCTTGCGGCAATCGGCGCTGCCAGACTGGCGCTTGATTCCGGTTACTATACGTCGGCCATTTTTTTCCCGACAGTCGCCAAGGGAAGGGCAGGGCTGCGAATATGCCCGACTGCCGGCCACACGGCTTTCGAAGTGCGCGAAGTCGCCGCTGCCATCAACCGTGCTCTCAAGGGATAAGATCCGTCTCCACACCTCCGGGCGGCAACGCCGCCCGGAGGGGGATCGTCATCGGATCCAGGCATTCCAACGCTCGAGCATCATCGCGGCATTGTCGTTGATCCATTTAGCATCCGGGATGACGATGTAATCCCGGATGTCCTCGTCGCTCGGCAGGGCCGCGCGTGCAGCCGGCGACATCAAATCGATCGCCTTACGGCTTGGCGGCGTGCAAAGCAGTTCGTCGCACACGCCGGCCTGCGCCTCCGGATGATCAAGCCAGTAGCCGATCAACTTTAACGCATTTCCGCGGTTCGGCGCATCCTTGATGATCGTCAAGCGATCGCCGACGAGGAACGAGGCCTGCTTGGACCAGGCGATCTGGCGACCTTCCGCCTTCAGTGTGTTTGCACGCGTCAGCCAGATCTGCCCGATGCTGTAGTCGCCGTTGCGAAAGCCCTGAACGCTCTGATCACCGGTCTTCCACCAGAGCGATATCGCCGGGCGAATCTCGTCGAGCTTGTTAAGGGCGCGATCGACGTTGAGTGGAAAGAGGTTGTCGCGCGCAACGCCGTCGGCGAGGAGCGCGGCAGCCATGACCCGCCACGGATCGTCGAAATTTGGAAACGAGCGGCCACCGGGAAATTTCGTCTCGTCCCACATATCGGCCCAACTCAACGGATTTCCGCTCTTGAAGCCGGTCGGGTCGTAGGCCATCAGCGTTGCGGTTGAAAAAAGCCTGGCCCCGGCGCTGACGCAGGCATCCTCGACCAGATCTGGCCTGCCCTGGAAAGGCTTGCAAAACTCGGTCAGGTCTTCAGATGTCAGCCGATGCGCTTCAGCGCTCGCCTGGATCTCGCCGTCCGGGTAAAGGTCCCAGGTGACGTTGCCGGTCTTGACCATGGCCGCAGCTTTAGCCCGCATCTCGGCATTCGTTGCCGCGACTGAAACAACCTTGATGCCGGTCTTTTCGGTGAACGGCACGAACCAGAATTTTCGAAGCGCGGCATCGTAGGCGCCGCCTGTGGTCGCAATGATGACTTGCTCTTCGGCTTGCGCCGCCTCCGCCCCAGCAAGCATGAGGCAAGCCGCAAGCAGTAGCTTGAACTTCGTTCGCTTTTTCATCGGTTGTTCCTCTGTCCGATTGATATGATCACGTTAATCCTCACCACGGCCGGTAAGGAGATGAATGGTCCCCATGAGCAGCAGCGATACCGCGACGAGCAGCGTCGAAACCGCCGCTATCACCGGCGTGAGATTGAAATCGATGTCCTCGAACATCTTGCGGCTGATCGTTTTTCCGCCGGTGTCGGAAATAAAGAAGGCGACTGTCGCCTCATCAAACGACGCCAGAAACGCAAAGACAGAAGCCGCAGCCACCGCCGGGGCGATGTTAGGAAGCACAATGCTGAAAAAGGCGCGGCCCCGGCTTGCCCCGCAATTCAGTGCGGCAAGCTCGAGTGACGTGTCGAAGCGCTCGAGTGCTGCCGACACGGTGATGATCACGTAGGGAACAGCAAGTACGGTGTGCGCGATCAGGAAACCAGCGAAATTGCCGGTCAGGCTGAGCGGGGAAAAAACCAGATAAAGGGCGACGCCAAAGACAACATGGGGAACGATCATTGGTCCCAGCGACAATGCCTGCAGAAGGGTCTTTCCCGGGAGATTGCCGCGAACGAGCCCGATGGCGGCCAATGTCCCGATAACAGTCGAAGCGGCCGTCGTCGCCAGCGCAATCTGCAGACTGAAGATCGTTGCCGCGCGCCAGTCCGGATCGGAGAGAAAGTCGCTATACCAGCGAAGCGTCAGGCCCTTCGGCGGGAGCTCGATATAGCTGCTGTCGTTCAGCGAAATCGGGATGACGAGTAACGTCGGCAGGACCAGGAAGAACAGGATTGCTCCGATCAGGAAACCTCCAAGGAGCCGCAATGCCGCTTTGCCGTAAGGCCGATGGGTGCTGTTGACGGGAGAGGGGGCGAATGAGGCGGTGACTGCGGGCTCAATTGACACTGTTCATTCCTTTGCTAACGGAAAGCGCCTTGCGGAACACAAGGACAAAGATCAGCGTCGTGGTCAGAAGGACGGTTGCGAGCGCTGCGGCAAATGGCCAGTCGAGCAGAACGGTGGTTTGCTGGCCGATCAGTGTTGCCATCATCAATGCTCCAGGCCCGCCGACGAGTGCCGGCGTGATGTAAAAACCGATCGCCAGGATGAAACACATGACGCATCCGGCAAAGATTCCAGGCAAGCTGAGTGGCAAGGTCACGCGCAGGAACGCGTCAATCTGGCCGGCGCCGAGATTGCGGGCGGCTTGGGCGTATTCGGCAGGAATAGTGCGAAGAACGTTATAGATCGGCAGGATCATGAAGGGCATGAGAACATGCGTCATCGCAAGGATCACCGCGCCTTCAGTGTAGATAAGCTTCAACGGACTGCTAATGAGGCCGCTCTCGATCAGCAGACCGTTAACGATGCCGTTTCGCTGCAGCAGCACGATCCAGGCATAGGATCGCACCAGCACTGAGGTCCATAGCGGCAAGAACACCGCGGCCGATACGATCATCGCAATCTTGCCTTTGGCACGCGCCATGAAAAAGGCAACCGGATATCCAAGCAGCAGGCTCGCCACTGTTACAATTGCACCCGTCTGCAAGGTGCGAAGCAGGACCTCCAAGTAGAGCGGCTCGGTGACGATCCGCTCGTAATGCTCCAGCGTGAATCCCGGCGCCATTAGGCTCAAAGAGACGAGCCGCCCGATTGGATAGATGAAGCCTCCGGCCAGTAAGAGCATCAACGGCGCAATAAGCAGGAACGTCAGCGCGCGCGAATACTGGCGCGCCGAGCGTGAGAAAATCCAGCTTGCTGAAGGGGTTGGTGCAAGGGGTATATTGTCGACAGTCATGGTCATTTCATGCCTCCGCGACCGCAAAGAGCCGTAGGCCGTCGCGTTCGGCGATGACATCCACGAGCTCCCCCATTGCAAAGGGCACCCGCTTACCATCAGCAGGGATCTGGACCTGAATGATCTCTCCGGTTCCGAAATCGGCACGAACGAGATGAAGGTCGAAGGAGCCTGCAAAGACCGACGTTTCGATCCGGCCGGGAAGGGCGCTCTTTCCCCCTGCGCCGCGCGCTGCAAGGCCAAGGCGCTCAGGGCGGAGCGCCAGCCGAACGCGATCACCGATCTTTGCCGAACCCCCGAAGCCATGGGGAGCACCGGGCGTATCAATGACGACGTCGTCACCCAGTCTGATCGTCTGGCGGCCAGCAGTCTCGCCCAGGAATTCTCCAGTCAGGAAGTTCATCTTGCCGATGAAATCGGCAACAAAGGCACTCTGCGGATTACAGTAAAGGTCCGCCGGGGTTCCGAGCTGCGCGAGTTGCCCCTTTGCCACAACGGCGATCCGGTCGGACATCGTCAACGCCTCCTCCTGATCGTGCGTCACGTAGATGACCGTCGCACCGAGGCGCCGCTGCAGCTGCTTAATCTCGATCTGCATGGACTCGCGCAGCTTTTTGTCCAGCGCCCCGAGCGGCTCGTCCATCAAGAGAACAGGCGGTTCGAACACGATCGCGCGCGCGACCGCCACCCGCTGCTGCTGACCGCCGGAAAGTTCGTGGGGATAACGCTTGGCGTAGTCTGGGAGTTGGACGAGGTCGAGCGCCCGGCCAACGCGTTCTGTCCTGAGATCCTTACGGATGCCGCGCATCTTAAGGGGGAAGGCGATGTTTTCGGCGACGGTCAGATGCGGGAATAGGGCATAGCGCTGGAAGACCATCCCGATATTGCGGCGATCGGGCGATACGGCGGTGACATCTCGCCCGCCAATGATGATGCGTCCGGCAGATGGGCTTTCGAAGCCGGCGATCATCGTCAGAAGCGTCGTCTTACCCGATCCGGACGGACCGAGGATCGACAGGAAGTCGCCTGCCGGAATATCCAGGGTCACTGCGCCAACGGCAGTCTGGCTGCCGTAGGCCTTGCCTATACGATCGATGAAAACGGGCGCACCAATCAAAATGATATCTCCTCATTCGCGTGCTTTGACACGCATTGAACCCTCCCGGCTCCGCTCGTGCGGCGCCAGGTGCTGTGAGTGTCATGCGGGCAAGGCCGGCAACTGTTCGGGCATGGCCTTCCCAGCCAAGGCGTTGCTAATATTCGCGATACCGGTATGCTGTCACATTCCGGTATCGGTTTTCGTGTAATTCATTTTTGTTGCAACAAAAATGTGAAGATGTCAACGTGTGGGGGTCAAATTTGAACGGAAATACAACTGGAGAGGAATCGTCGGCGTCGGATTTGCAGTCTGGACGCCTCAGCGACTTCGCCTATTCATCCATCAAGGAGCAGCTCACGCGCGGTGTTTACAAGCCCGGTCACAAGCTGCCGATCCGCACGGTTGCCGAAATGTTGAACGTCGGGGCCACGCCGGCGCGCGAGGCAATCAACCGACTGGTCTTCGAGGGCGCCCTCGTCATGGTGGGTCCTAAAACCGTTATCGTCCCCCATCTGGATCTTCTGGCGCTTTACGAAGTCACGCAGATGCGGCTTGCGCTTGAGGGGTTGGCGACCGAAAAAAGCGCGCCCTGTGCGACCAATGAGGTAATCGACAAACTCTTGGCCCTGCAAGAGAAAATCACACTGTCACTCAATGAAAAGCGCTACGCCGATGCTCTTCACGACAACAAGGAATTTCACTTTACGATCTACCGGCTTTGCGAGATGCCACACCTCCTTTCGACTATCGAGGCCCTGTGGTTAAGGGTCGGCGCTTCGTTCCATGACCTTTATCCGGAGTTTGCGGAAGCAAAATACGGTGTCCACAATCATATGGCTGCGATAGAGGGGCTGGTGGATAAAGATCCGTCTGCTGTCCGGGCGGCAATGGAAAACGACATTCGTGATGGTTATCGGCGCATGAAAAAAACTGCACAGGAGCGTCTCAGCCGGAAATAGCAGCGGCAACTGATTTTTTTGTTGCAACTTCTTCAGGTTCATGATTTTTGTTATAACAAAATTGTGAAGGGTTGCACCGCGACCCGCATTGGCCGGAGAAGATCAAATGTTTCACCCTAATGTCCTTCGCACCGGCCGGGGATTTTCCCGGTCGAGGTCCGAACACTTCTTTAGAAAGGGTCGCCGCGTGTTTCCAACCGGGATCACGCGCGTCACCGTCGATCACGAGCCCAGCCCGCTCTACATTTCGCGCGGCGAGGGAGCCTATCTCATCGACGTCGACGGTAACCGCCTACTCGACCTAAACAATAACTTCACGACACTGATTCACGGCCATGGCTTTCTTCCAGTTGCCGACGCGGTTGCCGATCTACTTCATCGCGGAACATGTTTCTCTAACCCGACTGAGCATGAGATTACCCTGGCCGAGCTTTTGATCGAGCGCATTCCAGCGATCGAACATATTCGCTTCGTCAACAGCGGGACCGAGGCTGTGATGTTTGCGATCAAGGCCGCCCGCGCCTTCACGGGTCGGCCGGGTATCGCACGCATCGAAGGCGCCTATCACGGCGCTTACGATTGGGCGGAAACAGGCCAGGCGGTGTCGCCGGCTATATGGAACGACCCTCTGCGGTCGGCAGCCGTCCCCGCCTATCGCGGTATGCCGGCTTCGGTTGGCGAGGAGGTGACCGTTATCCGCTTCAATGACGTTGCCGATCTGGAGCGTCGGATCGCTTCGGCTGCTCCCGCACTGGCCTGTATCCTGGTTGATCCGATGCCGAGCCGCGCCGGGTTGATCGCTCCTGAGCCGAGCTTCGTTGCCGCGGTCGGCGCGATCGCAAAGCAGTACGGGATTCTCATTGTGGCCGATGAAGTTCTTAATCTGCGGCAGTCATATTTGGGTGCATCAGCGCGCTATGGTCTCCAGCCCGATCTAATTGCCGCTGGCAAGATAATCGGCGGAGGATTTCCTGTCGGGGCGATCGGTGGGCGCAAGGAGGTGATGCGGGTCTTCGCAAGCGACAGCGGTAAACCGCTGCTGCCGCAAGGCGGTACATTTTCCGCAAATCCCGTATCGATGGTCGCAGGCCGGGTCGCCATGGAGGCGATGACGGAAGCTGCTTTCGGCTCACTCGAGAGCCTTGGCGATCGCATCCGGGCCGGCCTTCGAAATGAAATCGAGCGTCACGGCGCAGCCTTTAGCGTAACGGGGGCTGCATCCCTGTTTCGAATCCATCCGAAAGGGAAGCAGCCAGGGGACTTCCGGCAGGCATACCTCGCGCCGGAAGAGGCCGAGTTGATGGCGCGCCTCTCCAGGCATTTCCTCAATTGCGGCATCCTGATGCCCAACGGTGCTGCCGCGTGCCTTTCGACAGCAATGACGACAGCAGATGGTGACGCGATCACATCAACCTTCGCAGACTTCCTTTCAACCCTCGAAAAAAACCCTACCGAAGCAGGCATGTGACCATGGCAACCGAAAATTTAACCGTCGCCGAGCGTATCGCTCTTTCCCTCAAGAGGCACGACGTCACCCACATCTTTGCTCAGAGCCTGCCCTCAGCGGTTATCCTTGCGGCCGAAGCAATTGGCATCCGTCAAATCGCCTACCGACAGGAAAACATGGGAGGGACCATGGCCGATGGCTATGCGCGGCTGTCCGGCAAGGTCGGTGTGGTAGCAGCGCAGAACGGACCTGCCGCAACGCTTCTCGTTCCGCCGCTGGCCGAAGCGCTGAAGGCTAGCGTTCCGCTCGTTGCTCTCGTCCAGGATGTCGAACGAGATCAGGCTGATCGCAATGCATTCCAGGAACTCGATCATCTCATCCTATTCCAATCCTGCACGAAATGGGTACGCAAGGTGCTGGTTGCTGAGCGGATCGACGACTATGTCGATGCTGCCTTCACGGCAGCCGCCTCGGGCCGGCCGGGACCGGCAGCTCTCCTGCTCCCCGCCGACCTCCTGCGAGAGCAGATAGCCCCTTCGCTCTTTCGTCGGGAGGCTGTGCTTGGCCACTGGCCACTCGATCGGTTGCGTCCGCGCGATAGCGACATCGAGCGCGCAGCCTCGATGATCGCCGCAGCCCAGGCACCCATCGTCATCGCTGGAGGAGGCGTCCATGCAAGCCATGCCGCGGGCGAGCTTTCAAGGCTACAGGACGAAGCCTCGCTTCCCGTGCTAACGACCAATATGGGAAAAGGCGCGGTCGACGAATACCACCCGCTGTCAGCCGGCGTTCTCGGCGCTCTCGTCGGTCCGCGATCGCTCGGACGGCACACGCTTGCCCTTGTCGAAGAGGCTGATCTCGTCATTTTGGTCGGAACACGAACCAATCAGAATGGCACTGACAGTTGGCGCCAAATCCCCCGGTCCGCATCAGTCATCCACATCGATGTCGATCCCACCGAAATCGGGCGCAACTACGAGGCGGTCAGACTGGCAGGCGATGCGGCCGAAACCATCAGCGCGCTTCGAAGCGTGCTTGCCCGACGCGATCTCTCGTACCGCTCGTCGCAGCGCAGTAAGCTGACGGCTCGGATTGCTGGTTTCTGGCGCGCATTTGACACGGAGCGGCAATCTGTCGCCCGTTCGGACAAGAGTCCGATCCGTCCTGAACGGGTCATGTGCGACCTTCAGCAAGTGCTGACGGCAGATACGACCGTTGTTTCAGATGCCAGCTATTCGTCGATGTGGATAGCCGGCCAGTTGCGGGCCCTTTCCCCCGGTATGCGCTTCCTGTCTCCGCGGGGCCTTGCTGGCCTCGGATGGGGCTTGCCACTTGCGCTCGGCGCAAAAGCGGCAAAACCGGACAAACCAGTCGTTGCCATCGTAGGGGACGGCGGTTTCGCGCATAGCTGGGCGGAGCTGGAAACCATGGTGCGGAGCAAGCTTCCCGTACTGATCATCGTGTTGAACAACGGGATCCTTGGATTCCAACGTGATGCGGAAACTGTCAAGTTCGGCACGTTCACGACGGCCTGCAGCTTTGCGGATGTCGATCATCGGAAGATTGCGGAAGCTTGCGGTTGCCCTGCAGTTCGCATCTCCGATCCCGCCGATCTTCCTCGATACTTCGAGCGCGGCCTGCGTGAAGATGGTCCCTTGCTGATTGAGGTCATGACAGAGGCGGCCGCCCATCCGCCCCTTTCGCTATTTTCTGCGATGGATCACGCGGCATGACCCCTGGTGGCAGTCCGCATGTTGCAGTCATTAGCGGCGGCACCACTGGGATCGGTCTTGCCACCGCATTTCGTCTGCTCAAGGCCGGTCATCGGGTTGCCGTCTTCAGCCATGGCGAGGCAAGCGTCATGGCCGCGGGCGCTGCGCTTGCTGAGGCTTTCGGACCAGAGCGCTGGTTTGCGAGGCAGGTAGATCTGCGCGAGCCGGCGGCGATCGAGCATTTCTTCGGCGAAGTCGCCCATAACTTGGGCGCACCTGGGATTCTCGTCTGCAACGCCGGGATCTCGCCGAAAGGTCCAGACGGTCCTCTTAACGTCTCTGACCTTACTCTTGAGGAGTGGAACGACGTGCTGGCCGTCAACTTGACCGGGGCGATGTTGTGTTGCCGCGCTGTTCTGCCTGGCATGAGGAAAAGCGGTTTTGGACGAATCATATTGATTGGATCGCTTGCCGGCCGGACGAGACCACGGATCGCCGGCGCCGGCTATGCGACGTCTAAAGCCGCGCTTTCAGGTTTGTCCCGCGTGCTGGTCTCTCAATATGGTCCCTATGGCATAACATCGAATGTTGTCGCGCCAGGCCGCATCCTCACGCCACTGACCGGCTCTCCCAAAAGCAAGATCAACGTCGACGCACTCGCTCGTATTCCAGCCGGTCGGCTCGGTATGCCGGAGGATGTCGCTGCCGTGATCGCTTTCCTAGTGTCGGAGGATGCCGGGTTCGTCAATGGAGCCATCATAGATGTCAACGGCGGCGAGTTCGCACCGAGTTGAGGCTTGCCGCGTCATCAAGCGACAAAAGGGGCGTCGACATGCCTCCGATCATTCTCATTTGCTCGCAGGACGCGGAGCTTTATCTACTCCTCGCGCACATTCTGCGTAGTGAAGGTCTTGAAGCTCGTCTTGCAGCAAGTGACGACGATGTGGCGGACGCCTGCGCATCAGCAGAGCTGTCTGCCGTGGTCTTGGATTGTGCAGGCTGGCCGAGCGATGTTGCGCCTCTATGCGCGCTCCTGAAGGGCTCAGGGCTTCCGGTGGGTGCACTCATCGGCGGCGATATGCGTGCAGAGCACTTGCAGTTAATCAAGGCAGGCCTCGACGAAGGCATCACGCGTCCTTTGTCGCCTTCAAAGCTTCTGGCCTTTCTTCATGGTATAAGCCCGCGGTCGGAGGCTTCGACTCTGCCTAACTTTGCTGCCCCCACCGAGATTGTCTTCGGGCCGCACGCCGTCGTGGTTTCAGGCAAGAGAATAGCGCTTGCGCCTATGGAGATGAGAATCTTCAGATTTCTATTGGAAAGGCAGGGGCAGATCAGTACCCGCGAGCAACTCATTGAGGCCGTTTGGCCCGATCCGCACGCTGTAGAAAGCCGGACGGTTGATGTGCATATCGGGCGGCTGCGAAAAGCGTTTGCAGGACTCCGCAATCTGAGGATTCGGACCGTGTATGGATCGGGTTACGCTCTCGACACCACGATTGACCTCCGCATGTCTTAGCCTCTGACGGGCTACAGTCCAATCGGATTAGCGATAATAAGGAGCCGTCGGTATCACAGGAGTTTTTATTGCTCCCTTGGAAAGCCGCATCGACAACTTTCATGCGAGACATCATGGCGTCTCGTTGCGAAGGGCAGCGATGACACGATCGGCCATGAAACAGCAACGGGCGCCGTCGAACGGAAACAGGGCCGAGAATGCGCCGGAGAGCTGCTTTTCGATCGATTGCCGCATCAATTTCCGCGCCCGATGCAGCCGGGTCTTGGCCGTTTCCGGTCTTATGCCGAGATAAGATGCGGCCTCGTCCGTGCTCATGCCTTCGATATCCCGCAGCACGAACACGGCGCGAAAATCGTCCGGGAGTTCGTCTACCGCATTTTCGAGGAGATGCCGCGCCTGGCTCCTGGCGAGCTCGGTTTCCGGATCGGTTGCGGACAGGGAGGATGGAAACTGTAACACTTGGCCACCCGGTGCCGTCGTCTGCATGTCGATTTCCTCGAGCCCGGTGGTGTTCTTTCGGGCCCGCACACGGCCCAGCGCCTCGTTGAGCGTAATGCGGGTCAGCCATGTCGAAAGTTGCGCCTCGCCCCGGAATGTCGCCAGATTGGTGAATGCCTTGATGTAGGCGGCCTGGACGACATCTTCCGCCTCCGCATCGTTGCGGATGACGGCGCGCGCCGTTCGGAACAGGCGCTGATTGTGACGTTGAACGATGGCGCGGATGGCGAGCTCGTCGCCCATTTTCGCCAAAGGCACGAGATCGGCGTCGGACAGTATCGACATCTGCTGCCGGTGTCGCTCGGCCGGAACTGGAATGGCTGTCATGAAGAATTCTCCGCCGCCCGTCTTTCGATTGGAGCCCGGCCTACCGCCGGACATCCAGCTTGCCCGTCATGGCGGGATGAAAACGACAATAAAAATCAATCGCTCCCACTTGGGCGACCGTCATGCGGCCTTCCGATTTCGGCGGCAGGTCGACATCGAAGCTCTTGTCGCGAGCGGTTGCCGTGTGCCGGAATATATCATCGTTTCGCCAGACGATTACATCGCCGACATGCATCTCGGCAGGTGGCGAGCTGAATTTCATGCCGGTGATGGTGATCTGATGGTCCGCCGCCGAGGCAACCCCGTTGCCAGCCCAAAGTAGTGCGGACAGCAGCGGGAGCGATTTCATTAGCGAGCCCATTCCTCAAGCCTATTTGATCGTGGAAGCCAGATGCTCGGCATGCATCTGATGTTCTTTGAACAGGGTCAGGCCCGTTTCCAGCAGCGACTTGAGATCTTTATTCTGAGCCGACGGGATCAAGATGTTGGCAAGCGCGTCATTGACCGACTTGTGATAGGCGACTTCGTTTTCGACATAGGCCTTGTCGAACGCCACGCCGTCGAGTGCCTCCAGCGTCGTCAGTTCCTTACCTGCCTGTGTCGATAAGGACTGGCTGACGGGGTTGTCTTCGGGCGTCACCTTCAGCTTCTTGACGAGGGCGAGCGCCTGGTCGTTGACGGCCTTGTGGTCGCGCTCCATGGTTTTGGCGAATGCAATGACTTCGGTATTCTTGCTCTTCTTCAACGCCTGCTCTGCCGCGGTGACATCGATCTGTCCCGCCGTATAGGCGATGTGGGCGATCTGAGGATCGGTCGGCTTGGCATCGGCGGCGATCGAGGCCGTGCCGAGCGATGCCACCATCAGAGTGGCGCCGAGAATTCGTTTCAACATGATCTGTCTTCCTTGTGTCGTGACCGAATGCCTTCCGGCGACAACGGTGTTGCGCCTTCGGAAGCGAACATTGGATGCAGGTTTGTCGAAAAGGTTCCCGGAAATTTCGGACACGGAAAGGGCGCGTCTCATCGGCGTCGGTCACCGACGCGTCAGTCTTTGCCGAGGAAGCGCTGAAGCATGATGGCGTGATTGTGCTGCAAGTCTTTCGCAGCGTAGAGAAGCGTCGCGTCCTCTTGCCGGATCTGGCGTTTCAGCTCCTCGACGGCGGATGGATTTTTCTCCAGCTCGTCCCGATACCGGTGTTGGAACTCGGTCCACTTGGCGGGGTCGTGGCCAAACCATCGGCGCAGCGCTGGGCTTGGTTCTATATCCTTCAACCAGATATCGACTGCTGCATCCTGCTTGCTCAACCCGCGCGGCCATAGCCGGTCGACCAGGATGCGCATGCCGTCTTTGTCTTCTTTCGACATTCGTTTGATGCGCAAGGCCATTTGTCCACTCGCCATACGTTCGAAAGCCATTCTCGACCGAATAGGCGTAACAAGGTTTTGGTTCCAGGCTGAACTCCGATGAGCAGCTTGAGCTGGTGCGTGGCACCGGTTCAAACAAGCCTCCATCACACTCAACTTAAGGAACGCAGTTGCCAATTGGCCACACCTGCGTGCCTCCGAACTGTCATAATTGATTTTTCGCGTGCAACTGGTATTGCTCGGTCGTGCACCGCTGATATTTTCCGATTCTCTCAATATTGCCAAAAGGATACTTGATGCGAAAGTTGGCGCCGCTCGTCCTTGTTGCAGTTCTCACCGCATGCGCCCGGCCCTCGGATGGCCCAACCGCCGGTGGTTTCTATAACGCCACCGCCCCTCAGAGCAACGAGCGGATTCCGGTCGTCAGGCTCTCGGAAGCGCCGATGGGTCCGGTTGCGGTCACCCCGCTTGCCTATGCGGCCACAGATCCCGGGCTCAGCCTCATGCGCTCGAGTGGTTTTGCCGATACGAGGCTGCGTCGCGGCGACGTCATCGAGGTAACGATCCTCGACACCGGCGAAGAGGGACTTTTCTCTTCAACCCAAAGCAAGACCCTCAATCTCGGGCGCTTCACCGTCGATTCCACGGGCAACGTGACCCTTCCCTTCGTCGGCAAACAGCGGGTTGTGGATTCCTCGACCGAGGCGCTGCAGACGCGCATCGTCACCGGCTTGAAGGGGTCGGCGGTCAATCCGCAGGCCGTCGTCACCGTGGTCGACAGGCCCTCCAGCGGTATCACCGTCAATGGCGACGTGCGTGCCGCCGGTCGCTTCCCGCTCACCGCCCGCAAGGAGCGCGTGCTCGATGCGGTCGCACTTGCCGGCGGCGCATCGTCTGCTCCGGGCTCCGCGACCGTCACGCTGATGCGCGGCAAGCAGCGCGCCACCGTGCCGCTCCAGCGCGTCATCGACGACAACAAACAGAATGTCTACCTGCTGCCTGATGATCAGATCTATATCGACAAGGATTCACCCACCTTCACCGCCTTCGGCGCCTTCAAGAGTGTCGGCGAGTTCGAATTCGAACCGGGCAGACTGACGCTTGCCCAGGCGCTCGGGCGAGCCGGCGGCCTGCTCGACGATCGTGCCGATGCGCGCAATTTCTATGTGCTGCGCAACCAGCCGGTCTATACGCAGGTTGCGGCCGCAAATGCCAAGAACCCCGTGCCGGCTGTCGTCAGCACCAAGCCGGTGATCTATCGCGTCAATCTGAAGGACGTTTCCAATCTGGCGCTGATGCAGCGGTTCCAGATGATGGACGGCGATATCATCTACGCCAGCAACGCCAGCCTGGTGGACTTTGCCAAGCTCTTCAACGTGTACCAGAAGAGTGTGCCGACGGCCGCAGCACCGATCCCCGGTTCCAGCGGCAATTAAGCATCGACAACAAGACATTTTGCGGAGCCGCCGAGCAGATGCAAGGCGGCTCTTGCATTTTCGGGCCTGTCCTGCGGGGTCCGTTGCGATAGGCGGTTCGCCAATGCCACCAGGGCTTCGGTTCCATCGCTCTCCTCGTTGCAACGGCTGAGCAGCAAGGACAGAAGACACCCGGCGGCGTAAAGATCGGATCGTTCGTCGAGCGGTTCACCGGCCAACTGTTCGGGGGATGCGAAATCCGGCTGGCCGGCAAAGACAAGATCGAATTGACCATGCCGGCCTCCGCGCTCAAGCGCGATCCCGAAATCGGCGATCTTCAAACGGGAGAGATCGCCGTCGGCGAGAAGGTTGAGCGGCGACAGGTCGCAATGCACGAAACCGCCGGCATGGATGGCTTCCAGGCCTGAAAGCACCGCCGTCGTGACCGCTATAACCTCACTGAGAAATAGCGGCCTTTCCTGCAAAAGATCCGCAAGCCGGCTCCCGAGCCACTCCATGACCAGGGCAGGGCGCCCATCGGCAAGGCGCAGAACGGTCTGGGTCGCGGCAATGCGGGGATGACGGAGCGCCATGCCGATTTCCGCCTCGCGCAGCATCAGTTTCCTGAGGACGGGATCGTCGGCGTGGTCGGGCTGCGGCACCTTGATGGCATGCAGCGTTCCGAGATCGCGATGGCGGGCGCGATAGACCCGGGTGGCCGCGCCGTCATGGATCAGCGCCTCGAGCATAAAGCTGTTGGCGACGATCTCGCAATCCGGCTCGTGGAGCCGGGCCTCTCCCCGATCAAGCGCGTCCCGGACGCGGTCTACCAGGATTTTCCGGGTCTCGGGTGATCCGTGATTCAACGCCTGCCAGAGATGCGAAAAACGTCGCGCGATCTCTTCGAAATCCATCTCCGGATGATCATCCGTCATCGGTCTTCACATCGATCACGATCGCGCTGAGGTTTTCACGGCAATTGGCAATCAGCCCCTCCTGGACGAGAATATCGGCCGCGTTTTCGATCTTTGCGGAAATGAGGATTTCGGCAATGCTTCGCTCGGGCACGGTGGTTGGGAGGGGCGCGCTGCAGAGCAGGAGCCTGTCGCCGGCCTGCAATCCGCCGGAGCGGACTTCGGGGATGAGATGTCCCCGCATGCCGATGGCGCGCGAAAGCGTGCGCCGCAGGCCGATCTCCACGTGGTCGCGCGTGAGGCAGCGCATCATGCCATCCCGCAGAAGATAGCAGCGGGCGTCACCCACCCAGAGCAGGGCGCAGCTTTCGCGAAGCGTGGCCAGCACGACTATGCTCGCGGCCGACGGTTCGCGATCAGAAGAAAGATAGGCCGATTGAAGCAGGCCGTGGGCTCGGCCAAGCTTGCCTTTGATGTCCTGCACCAGAGCTTCGATCGACTGCTGGTTCCCGGTTTCAGCCAGCATATGGACGGCGATCTTGCCGACCTCGGCAGCGCTGCTGCCGTCGCCGATGCCATCGGCGACGGCAAAAAGCGAGGGCGTTTCCGAAACGAGCAGCGCATCGGCGTTGACGCTCAGCCGTGTGCCGGGATGGGTGGCATGGCTGTGGCGGATCACCAGCGGACGATGCGGTTCGGCGATAACAGGGCCTGGTGTCTCGGCCGTTTCGGGTTGCCGCCGTGCAGAAGCCGCGGGGGAATTGTCGTGCAGTAGCTTCAGAAAATCCTCGGGGTCCGGGGCGCCGCCGACACGAAACCCCTTGGCTCGCCGATCCTCGGGGCTGATCCGCCACCAGAGCGTGCCGCGGCCGGAAGCATTGTCCTGCAGCGTCTCGTTTTCCGCGAGGTCGGCTGGGCGCAGGGTCCGCAGTCGCTTCAGGCTCGCGGTGAAGTGATTGATGTCGAAATCCCGCTTGGCCGAGCTTTCGGCGATCGCCTCGGCGGCCGTGAACCAGGTGTCATCAAGGTAGAGCTGACGCGGATGCTCGGCAAAGCCGTGAAGCTGGGCGGCGATAACCAGCGGGAAACTGCGCCCGACGCGGTCGAGGCTCGGAAGCAGAACGCCGGCAATGGTGGCCGGCCCCCAAAGACCGCGTTCGACGATAAAACGCCATGCCGGCATCATGCGAAAGCGGCGTTCCCAATCCTCGCCGAGTTCCCGCTGCGCCGCTTGCAGCCCCGACTGCAGCCAGGCGTCGAGCGACGCCTGCAGGTGGCGGCTCAGTCCCGTCGAAACGAAATCGCCATGGCTCGGCAATTTGCCGAAGAAGCCGATCCTGTCGGCTTCGGTTTGGCTTCGGTCCAGGGTGGCGCGCTCGTTCATGACGGAGCGGTCAGAATTGCGCCGGGCATGAGAAGGCGCCGAGCGCCACCAGCCGGAATGGATTGAGCACCGAACCGAACTGCACGTCGAACTCCGCCGTCTGACCGTTCTGCTGGAATTTTGCCCGGAAGAGGTCGTCGCCCTGTATGGCGAGATCGGCATCGTCGAAGAGCCGGAAGGGCGACCAGTCGCCGTTCTCCGTCAGCGCCTGCTGCCAGCCGCCCGGCTGGAAGGCGAGGCGCGAGACGTTGCTGGCTTCGGTCGACGGCCAGGTGATCGATTTCGATTGGATGGGCCCGTGGAAATAGACCACGCGTTCGCCCTCGATCTCCAGCATCACGGCGCTGGCCGCCTCGGTCAGCGATACCGGCTTGACGTTGATCGATATCGATGGGTTCTCGCTGCCGGCCGGGAAAAAGGCGCGGTTGATCTTGTCGGCATTCTCGAACTGGGCGATCGCCGCACTCGGAATGCTTGTCGCGCCGAACGTGCCCTTCCAGCCCCATGGCGAGGCGCTGGTGTCGACGAAGGCTTCGAGCTTTTCCTTGAAGAAGGTCTTGAACAGCCCCTCCGGTCCGAAAAGCCTGATGAAATCGCTCATCGCCACGTCGCGCGGAGATTTCCGGTCGAAGGGATAACGACCGGCGACGACATTCGAGCAGAAGCCCGCGCCTTCGGCAGCCCAGGCGTCGCTGATGCGCGAACGGGCGGATTTGACTGCTAGCGATCCGACATCCGCAGCCAGTCCCGCCATCCAGCTATCGACCGGCGCCGGCAGCTTGCGGGCCTGTTGCAGCAGGTCCTGGTTGGCGTCGGTGAGTTGGCTGTCGACGTCGAAGACTTTCGCGACTTCGGCGGTCGACGTCGTGGCGCGAGAAAGCTGCTCCTGGACCCTTTGCAGGATCGGTTCGAGCTGCCCGATCTCCGATCGCGGCGCATCCTTCGGCTGGTCGGCCGGCGACGATTGGCCGGCCGGTGCCTTCAGCGCTTCGCGAAGACGGCCGAAGGGGTCGGGCGCGTTCGCTGCGCTGGCAAGCGCCGTGGTCGAGGCTGGCAGGTTGTCGCCGGCGGCCGAGGCGATTTCTGCACCGGGTGCGCGCAGATCGGTGGCAGCGACGATCGATTTGGTGATCGTCTCGACAGGACCGGGCTTGCCCGCCAGGATGCGGGTGGTTTCCGCCGCATCGCTAATCGTCTGGGAAGGCTTCACCCTGATATCGGTGAGGATCGTCGACCAGCGCTGCTCGAAGGCATCGAAGTAAAGCTCAAGCGTCGCCTGGGCGATTGTGTCGACCGTGACACCGGCCGGATTGGGATCGCCGCGGACCCATTGCTCGTCGAGCGCCTCGCGCGCGGCGTCAGTGATCCCAGGCAGAACGACGGTGCGGTAGCCGATCGCGGAGAAGAGGCCGGGAATGCCTTCGTTGAGCGGCGCCTTCGAGGTCCGCTCGAAAGCCTGTTCGCCGAGCGGCCCCAGCGCGCCTGCCGGGCTCCAGGCGGGAAGCGCGCGGGACCTGCGATATTCCGCCAGAATGTCATAGGCGCGGCTGGCGATGTTCTGCGAGCGGATGACCTCGCGCGCCTTGGCGATCAGCGCCTTGTCGAGCTCGATCGGTGGCAGCGCGCCGCGCGCCATGACATCGGCATGGGCAATCAGCGCCTGCCGGGCCGCTGCCCTGCCTTCGTCGGGATAGAGCTTCGTGAACATGTCTTCTGCTTCCAGCGCGGCAAAGTCGGCATTCATCGGACCGAGCCCGCCGAGCATGCCGTAGAGCTTCAACGCATCGAAGGTTCGGGTGACGTCGGTGGTCTCGGTCATGTCCTTCTGGAGCTGCACCAGCATGCGCGGCAGGAGCAGCGTGTTCAGCGCCCGCTGATAGGCCTCGCGCTGCCGGCTGGCGACCTTGCCTTCCTGGTCGAGGCCGAGGCTTATCGGCCAGACGCGGGTCTTCGAGAAGTCGGTGGTGACGGCGGCGAGATTGTCGAGCGCCGGCAGGATGCGCAGGAAATCCGCATCCGAAACATCGCGAACCGGCACGCCACGCACCAGTTGTTCGTAGGCGTCTATGCGTCTTTCCGCGCCGGCCAGCGCCGTGGTGTTCTGAATGTAGGTGGCCGTCCAGCTCGTCAGCACCACGGCAAGCAGCAAGACCGTGGCGGCATAGGCCGCGCGGCGGAAGAGCAGCTGCCGCCCCGAAAGCCGCTTGTCGCGGGCGACCAGCGAGGCCTCGCCGAAGATCACCTCCTTGAAGAGGCGCGAAAGGAAATAGCTGCGCCGCATGCGGGGCACAGTAACCGTCTCCTCCCTCTGGGTGCTGGAAGCGAAATAGATGCCGCGCAGCAGCGGCGCCTCCACCAGCTTGGAACCCGAGCAAAGCTCGGTGACGACCTCGTGCAGACGCTCCTTCAAAGAGGTGAGTTCGGCCGGGAAACGGAAGATGCGGCCGCGCAATTCCGGATTGGGCTCCTGCTGCAGCCGTTCGATCAGCATGGTATCGACGCGCTGCTGCAGCAGGGTGAATTCCTCCAGGAAGCGTTCCGGCAGGTTCGCCGCCTTGTAGCTCTCGTCGAGCCCGAAAGTCGTGCCCCAGACCTGTTCGCGGTCGCTTTTGTTGAAACCGTCGAAGAACTCCACGAAGCCGGTCAGCAGATCAGCCTTGGTCAGCAGCAGATAGACCGGCACGCGCGCATGCAGGAGTTCATCGAGTTCGGAAAGCCGCTGGCGGATCGCCCTGATCTCCTCGCGCTGCGCTTCCGGATCGCGCGTCAGGAGATCGCCGATCGACAGCGTCACCAGCGCGCCGTTGATCGGTTGCGAACGCCGGTACTTGCGCAGCAGGCCGAGGAACCCTTCCCAGCCGGCCTTGGCGGTGCCGTTCAGATCGTCCTGCGTCGTATAACGGCCGGCCGTATCGACGAGGATGGCTTCGTCGGTGAACCACCAGTTGCAATTGCGCGTACCGCCGATCCCCTGCACCGAATTGCTGCCGAGCGCATCGCCGAGCGGGAATTTGAGGCCGGAATTGGAGAGCGCCGTCGTCTTGCCGGAACCCGGCGCGCCGAAGATGACGTACCACGGCAGCTCGTAGATATAGCCGAAGCGCTTCTTGGTGATGCGGCGGAGCAGCTGCAGCGCTTCCTTGAGCCGACCGTGGATCTCGCCGACCTCAGCCTGCTGGCTGGCCGCGGCTTCTGCTTCCGCGTCCCGCTCGATACCGTCGACGAGCTGCTTGTCGCGGCGTCGGTCGCGGATGGTCGTGAAGACGAGATAAGCGAGCCAGGCGGCGAGGATGATGCCGATCAGCGTCAGCCGCGCGCTGGTGCTCGCCAGCGGCTTGAAGTCGCCATAGGCGGCGAGATAGCCATAGAACCAGATGACGACACAGATTGCCGCCACCCAGATGATCGAGATGAAGCGACGGCCGATGAGGCCGGCATAGGCCTCCACATAGGAGCGGAGCGTATAGAAATAACTGAGCGGGTTCATCGCGAGGCACCTCCTGCGGCGGGCGCCGTCGGTTCATCCGGCATGTCGGCCTGACGCGGTGTCGTCAAACCCGCATCGTTCAGCCGCTCGCTTGGATCGGTCAGGACCAGGATCTCGGTGCGGCGGTTCATCTCCCGGCCCTCCGGCGTATCGTTGGCGGCGATCGGATCGGTGTCGGCACGCCCCTCGGTCAGGATCGCGCCCGGCCCTGTGAAGGAACCCAGGATTTCGCCGACCGCCTTGGCGCGGGCTTCGGAAAGGTGCCAGTTGGAGGGGAACTGCACGGTGCGGATCGGCACATTGTCGGTATAACCCACCACCACGGCGCGGAAGTTCTCTGCGGCCAGAGCCCCGCCGATCCGCTGGAGTAGATCGTGGAATTTCTGGCTGACCTCCGCGCTGCCGGTGGCAAACAGGCCGGAATTGCTGATCCGCACCAGCAGCCTGCCATTCGAATCCGAGAGTGTGACGAGCTTCTTCTCGACCTCCGGCTGGAGGAAGGCGAGCAGATTGTCGAGCCGGCTCGGCGGTTTCACTTGCGGCGGTTGTGGGGGCGTTGGCTGCGTTTCGGCGACGACGACGGGCGGTGGCTGCCGCGGCGGCTCCGGAAGCTTGACCAATACGCTCGGCATATCGCGCGGCGGCAGCTTCGCAAGTCGCTCGAACGTTCCGTCGGAGGCACGATTGAGCGAGAGCGTGAAGAACAGGTAGCCGAACGCCAGGATCAGCGTCAGAAGGGAAAGAAGCGTCCAGATCGCGGCTGCGGTGCGCAACGGCTGATGCCGAGCCGAAACGCCCTTCCAGTGGGGAGAAAGCTCTCGTTCGAAGACGCCGTACTGGCCAAGCAGCGTCTTGTAAAGGCCGTCGCGGATGCGCCCGAGCTCCAGCCCGCCGCGCGGTGAAACGCGGGTGCGGCCCTCGAAGGCAAGTGACAGGCAGAGATAGATGAGGAGAAGCAGGTCCTTGTTGGCGCCGGGGCTCTGGTGGAAATGGTCGAGCAGGTCGAACACCCGTTCGCCGCCGGTCACGTCCATATGGAAGGTGGAAACGAGACCCGAGCGGGCCCAGCCGGCACGAACGCCCCAGGCCTTGCTGAGCACGACATCGTCGACCGTCGCGCAGACGACATAATGGGCTGCGCGCGCTCGTTCGGGGCTGATGCGGGCGCTCGCCAGATCGCGTTCGTAGCGGCCGACGGCCTCGATCGCCACCTGGCGCAGTTCGTCGATTTCAGGCTGTTCTTCCGTGTAGCGCAGGGCATGGGCGAGGTTGAGGAGGGGTGCGGCCGAGCGCACCAGCGTCGGCACGTCTTCGGCTCCGAAGCGAAAATCCCGGACGAGCGTTTCGACGGAAGCTGCGCCCTTCGGAAGCGAACCCGCCGACGCCTTTCCGCCCTCGCTTTCGGGAAAGTCGAGGACGTCATCCAGCATCTCCGCCATCTTGCGGGCGGATTGCTTTTTCCGAGTGCCGTCCTCGGTAAGTTCGACAATGGTCGGCAGGTTCTGCCAGGTGGAGGCGGGTTCGTTCTTCATTCTCTAAGGGCCCACAGTTCTATTTCGAGCCCGGGAAAATCGCCGGCGAGATGCACGGCGATGGCGCCCGAAGTATCGAGTTGTTTCCAAAGCGGGTTCTTGGTGTCGAGTTCGAAATAGATGGTGCCGGAGCGATAGGGGAGCTGGCGCGGCAGCACCGGCAGCGGCCGAACGGGGATGCCCGGCAGCGCGACGTTGACGAGGTCGGCGATGCGCTCGACCGGGCCGATCTTGATCTGCGCCGGCAGCTTGCGGCGCACGTCTTCGGCCGGCATCTCGGCCCGGACCGCCAGCACGAAGCCGGCATCCCTCAGCAGCGAACGGTCGTTGATCGTGCCGATCCTGACGCCATGCCGGCGTTCGGCCAGCTCGATCGCCACGGCTGCCTGTTCGAGCACGGACGATAGCGAGGCGCGCAGATCGTCGAAGACGGCCGCGAACGTCGCCTTCAGGTCGTCGTGGCGGTAAGGCGGGAAGTCGCTCGCGCGCTTGCGGTCGGTCGTGAAGGTGGCGAGCTCGCCGGCAAGCTGGATGCAGGTCTCGTAAAAGACGATGGGGTGGATCCGCGTCGCATTCGCCGAAATGTGTTTCAGCATCGGATCCGCGCGGTTGAGCATCTGTAAGAGCAGGTAGTCGCCGACCTCCGCGGTCCCTCGAATGGTGGGATCGCCGATCCGTTCGGCGATCGCCTCGGCGCGGTGGCGCACGATGCCGAGCAGTTCGGTGATCAGTTCGCCCAGCCGTGCAGCAGCCGTACAGTTGAGGCTCGGCACGATATAGTCCGGATCGAGGATCACGGCCCTGTCGGAACGCACCTCGATGATACGGGCAAGTCCGATAAGCTCGTAGCCGGCCAGTTCATCACCGGTTCTGAGATAACGCAGGCTGAGACGGCCGACATCGATCGGCGCCATGAAGTCGGTTTCGACATTGGCATCCGGCGCTTCATAGGGCGAAGCGACGAGCCGGACGCTGTTGCGCGCGGCATCGCCGTTCAGCGCCACATCGGCCTTGCCCGGCTGGCGGGCGGGAAGTGCGAGATAGACGACAGCATTCTTGGTGTTCTCGTCGAGATCGAGCGGCGGCGGCAGGTCGGTATCAACAGGGGCTTCGAAGGGCGTTCCGTCCGGCAATACGCCGCGCAGGTTCGACAGCGCGAATTGGCCGATTGCCAGGGCGCCGCGGTCGATGCCGATTTCCGCCACCCCCCAGGGATAGGGCGAGAGGCCGTGCGTCGCGGTGCGCACGAGCCGCTCGGTCCAGCGGTCCGCCTGCTGAAAATGCTGCACGCGAAGGAACATGCCTTCGCTCCAGGCCACCCGGTTTTCATTCCTCATGATGCGCGTCTTTTCCTTCCTGCCCGTCTTGCGGACGAGGCCCTGCCTGCGTGCCGTTTACCGCCTCCGTCATTGCGCGGCGGAAAACGTCATGGATTGACTGGCTCTTGCCGTCCTGTTCGAATTGTCCCCGGTAGGCGCGCCAATAGGCCCGGTCTCGGCCCCAGGGCAGGCGCCAGGCTCCGGTCTCGACCCGCGCCTCCAGCATGCGCGGCTCCAGCCGGCCTGCTGTCTGAACCAGAGCCTCAAGCGCGAAATTGAAGTTGAGCTGTTGTCCGATCAGGGTTTCGATGCGGGCAAGAAGCGCTTCCTCCCTGCTGCTGTCGGCCAGGAAGTCCGGCTCGCTGGCGGCGGATGGCAAATTCATCTCGAATACGGCATAGCTATTCCGGACAGCCTCCTCGAGCCGGGTAAGCAGCGGCTCCAGGCGATCGGCGAAGGCTTCGGGCCGGCCGATCGTCAGCGCCGGAAACTCCTCGGAATCCGGGTCCGGATCGTTGTCGTTGACGATCTCGATCACCGGTGCCCGCCGGCGCTGAGTGATGGGCGCGGAAACATGGGTGGCGGAACCATGTTCCAGATGGCTGCCATATTCGGTCTCTTCCGAATTCCAATCCTCCGGCAGAAGCTGGGTGACTGAGCGGATCTCCGGAGGGCCGCTCCAGCCGATCTCGACATTGCGAGATGAGGCCGTCGCTTTCTTGCCGCCCGTTTCGGGAAAAGCCCAGTCATCGCTGGCACGCTCGCCAAGGATGCCGTTTGCAGTATGACCGCCGGGAGCGATATCGGCCAGGATGGCGGAAATGGTCAGCGGTTCGTCACTCAGCATCAGACCGGCATCGGGATCCTCGACCTCGCGGTCTTTCTCGCCCGATATGTGGACGGAAAAGGCAAGTCCGCCCACCTCCAGCCGTGACCTGTCGGAAAGCCGCACGATCTGGCCTTCATGCACGGCGAGGCCGTCGACCCGGGAGCCGTTTGCGCTCTGGTCGCGCAGCAGGAAGCCTTCGCGGTCGCGCTCGATGATGCAATGAAGCTTCGAAATGGAGCGACGATCCTCCGGCAGCCGCCAGTCGCAATCCGGTGCCCGGCCGAGCGTTCGCCGGCCACGTTCGAAGAACCATTTCGACTGGCCTGCTGGCGCCGTCGCGTCACTGGTGATCTCTTTCAGTTCAAGCCGCATTCCTCGTCTCCTCACCGCGCCTGAACCGACAGGCGCTCGACGATCACTGCATCGCCGCTGTCGCTTGCAGCCGGAGCAACCCTCGCCCAACTGTTCCAGCCAAGCCGCGGCGGGTCGCCTGCCTGCCCGAGCTGGCAGAAGGGAACGTCCTCCTTCTTCAGGATCGCCTGTATGTCGAATTCGAGCGCCGCACCGACATAGAGCCGCGTCAGTGCGAAGAGCTCGGTGATGGCGCGGCCGCCCGGCGCGAGCGAGAGGTAATCGGCATAACCGAGCGGACCGATGACGATGCGAAAGCCGCCGCTGAAATCGTGAATCGCCGCACCTGCCGTCGCATTGACGCTAAGCTGGACGCCCTGCGGCTGGCCCATGCGGCTGCGCTCCTCGATCGGGATGGTCAGCCAGCGGCCGCGGAACAATTCGATCTCCACCGGCAGGCCGCTGAATTCGCAGAGCATGGCCCGGAGATTGACGGCGTTGCGGTGGCGCGTGGCGAAGAAGCCCGAGAAACGCAGGATCAGTTCCTCGTCGACGCCGCTCTTTTCGACGAGACGCTTGGTGCCGAAGCCGGTCAGCGACAGGAGCGTGGTGACGAAAGCGTTGTTTGCCCATGTGCCGCCCCAGCGCAGCCGCCGGGCGATACGGTATTTCTCGCAGGCGTCAGTGAAGAGTTCCGCCATCCGCGCGCTGAACATGTCGAAGAAGCCCGCCAGCGCCCGCGACCTGTTGCGCTCCTCGCGCATGACGAGGTCGTTATAGGCCGACGGCATCGAGCCGAGTGCCCCGACGAGACCGGCAAGCGCACTGCGGACGACGGCGCCGCCGCCCTTGCGCTTGTATCCGCTGACGGCAAGAGGCGCCGGCGAGACGCCGACATGCGAGGCGACATCAAGCCGTCCTTCCCCCACCGAAGCCTGCGCGACGCGAAAGGCCGTCACCGGCTCGAAGCGGCCGGGGTCGCGTTCGAGCAGATCGGCAAGGGCGTCTGGCTTCCGGGCGGCGGGGAGATCCATGATTTAATAGCGATCCTTCCTTAGAGAAGCGGGCGTTCGGCGGCGCGTGCCGGCCACCGGGCGATCGGCCTCGATTGCCCCTTCATCCCAATGGTGAGCCGGGTGAAGCTGTTGACCGAGGTATAGAGACTGAAGAAGCGGTCGAGCACGCTGCCGAACAGGAAGGCCGAGGGCCGGTCGATGGCGGCCGGATCGAATTCAAGTGCGATCTCGGTGCCGGGCACCATGCCGCCGCTGCCGAGACGGGCGGTCGAATTGCCCGCCTTGATCCGGACGAGCGCATCGACGAATTGTTTGGTCTCGGGGCTATCCCGGAAGGCGTAGAGCGACAGGATATCCTTCAGCGCCGCACCGTCATTGTCGAAGAGCGACAGGTGATTGAGGATGAGATGCGACATCAGCCGCCAGTTCCGCCCTTCGTGATCGTTCATCCTGACCGACGGTGTCGGCGGGATCAGGGCTTCGACGCTGGCGACCGCCTCATGGCCGGAAGCGAGCTGCAGGAATGGATGGCCGCCGCCGAAGGGAAGCTGTTCCGGCAGGTCGCGGTTGAGGCAGAGCGTATCGACGCTTGCGACCGCATCGACAGGACCTGAAGAACGGCGCTGCCTGTCGACGAAGGCGATGTCCATGTCGCTGGTCCTGTCGTCTTCGTCGAAACGGCGATAGGCCTGCCAGTAGGTCGCGCTCGTGCCTGCCCGCTGCGACCGGCCGAAGAACGGCTGGCAGAATTCCTCCTGGCCGCGCGATCCGGTGAGCAGAACGCGGTCGATCGAATAGATCTCGCGGGTCTTCTGGCGCCGCGCATCCGGCAGGAGACGGTATTCCGTGCGGGTGCCGTCGATGGCAATCGGTTCGCAAACCTGGCGGAAGAGGTTGACGACAGGCGTCGCATTGAGCGCGAAGTCGCGGACCGAGACTGCGCGTTCGAGCTTGGCGTCGCTTTCCCTGAGGTAGACGAAGAGCTCCAGCGTGTCGCCGCGCCACGCATCGAGCCCTTCGATGTCGAGGAAGAGAAATTTGCGAGGCAGAGCGAAAAATTCGGTCAGCAGCCGGTAGCCGGTGAAGCTCGGCGCCGGATAGGGCAGCACGGCCTCTTCAGGCTCGAAACCGACCGGCTTGAGGTTCCCCGCCGGCAGGAAGACCGGCGAACGGTCGTCCGCATGTTTGGCAAGCGCGATGCCGAGCGTGTGGTTGGCAAGCAGTTCGTAGATCGCCATCGCCTGTTGCCAGGGAGACGGAATGTGCAGGCGCAGCCGGCTCATGCCAAGGCCGCCAAGCGGCTTTCGGGCATCGAGAGAGCGGATGGACAGCCTCAGGCAACCGGCAACGCCGGCATAGGGCGAAAGCGGCGCATTGATCGGCTGGCCGGAAAGTTCAGCACCGGTGATTTCGATCGGCGCGATCTCGACTTCCTGCGTGGTGCGGAAGCGGCAAGCTTCGCCTCTCACCGGCTCGGCTAGGATTTCCGTATGGCGCGGCACGGTCTGGACCGAGGCGAGCGTGTCGCTCGGGCGGAACTTGACGATGCTCATCGAGGGCAGCGGCGCCAGATAATGGGGATAGAGCGTTTCGAGGAGGCCGTCGGTCAGTTCGGGAAACTCGTCGTCCAGCTTCTGACGGACGCGGGCGGCCGAATAGGCGAAACTCTGGATCAGGCGTTCCACATGCGGGTCGTCGGCGACGTCGCCGGTCATGCGCAGGCGGCCGGCGATCTTCGGGAAGGCATCGGCAAAGCGCGCGGCCCGGCGGCGGAGCGCCAGCAATTCCTCATTGTAACGGTGCAGGAAACCTTCAGCCATGCGCCGCCTCCACGAGGAAGCGCTGGGTCGAGGGATCGATCGTCGACTCAAAGCTGATCGGCGGCATGCCTTCATGCAGGCTGAAGGTCGCCTGGATGCGCATGCGCAGCGCCCGTTCGGTCATCGTCCGGCTCTTGAGGATCGTCACCCGCACATCGGACAGCCGCGTTTCGAAAAGCGCAATCCGCCTCTCGATCGCTTGCGCCAGCTTGAGCTTGGCCTGGTCGGTCATCAGATTTGCCGAGACGATGCCGTCGACGCCATAGCTCACCAGGGCGTCCCTGAGTTCCGAAAGTGCCGCCGGCGGCGTTGCCGGGCAGCGCCGCGTGTTCAGCAGCGCTTCGAGATCGCGGCGGATCGCCTCCCTGACGTCGCGGACCTGATCGACGAAGCTCATCGGCGGATCGGCGGTGCGATCCGGAGCCTCGTCGATCAACCTGTCGAGGATCGAGCGGGCAAGGACGCGGTCCCGCAGCCGGTAGCGTTCGAGGGGATCAACCATGCGCAACCTGCCTGCCGGCAGCCGTTGCCGGCACGATCTCCAGACTTTGGGTGTCATGGAAGGAAACCAGCTCGTCGCCGGCGAGGTAGCAGCGCTGACCACGGCCGGTGGTGATACCGGTTGGCTCCTCGATCCACTCGGTCTCGCGGCCAAGCCTGAGCGTCGCATCCTTGCCGGTGCCATGGTAGACCGCCGGGAGAAGCACCGACGCGGCTGCGCCGTCGATCAGGGAGAGTTCGGCGCGGCGGAAGGCCAGATCGCGCGGACGGGCAATCGGCTCTATCGAGAGGGCTGCGATCTTGGAAAAATCGATCCAGAGATATCCGCCGCCGGTCATGATGACTTCCAGGGCATGCGGTGTCCGGTCGTCGAGATCGCGGAAATCGGAGACCGCCCTGCCGTTCCAGATCAATGGACGTTCGCCCCTCAACTTCTCGAGCGCATCGAGCGTGGTCCTAGCCTCATCCGCATCCGCATCCGCATCCGCGTTGCGATGGGCGATGCCGAGGCGAACAGCGAGCTTGTCGAGTTCGCTCGGCCCCTGTGGAAATTCCGGCAGGGCGCCGCTTTCGAACCAGGCGTCGCGCGCCGCCATTGCCCGAAGCTCGTTGCGCAGCAGGGCGAAGCCCATCGTCGCGTCGGGAGAGAGGGTGGCAGCAAGGCTGCACTGATTGTCCGCCCGCTGGTAGTCACCGGCAAGCACGAGAAGATCGATATAGAGATGCCGCGCCTCCTGATCTGACGGCTTGACCTTCAGATGCGCCTTGACCTCCTCGATCGCGTCATCGAGGGCATTGTCGCTGAGCGATTGGGCGATGCTGGCGGAAAGCGTCATGCGGACATCCTCTCGGGTATGGCAACGGGGCGGCTCAGGATCTGGCCCGTGGTCGCGGTCTCGGCGATGAGATGGAAGCTCGTGGCAACGTCATCGAGCTGGAAATGCGGCTGCAGCCGGACGGTGCAGGAGAAGCTGCCGGGCTTGCCCGGAATCTCGGCGACGCCGATGCCGGCCGAGCGCAGGGGGAAGCGGGTGCGCAGCGCGATGTCGGCGTCGTCATTGCCGAGCGTATAGGCGGTCAGCCAATCCGCCAGCTTCCGCTCGATCGAGATCGCATCGGCAAGCTGGCCGATTTCGTCGCGCATAATGATCTTGAGATAATGCGAGAAGCGCGACGCACAGAGCACATATTGCAGCATGGCGGCGAGGCGGGCGTTCTGGCGTGCATGTTCGTTGGAGTAGTGCGGCGGCGCATGCAGGGACTGATTGGAATTGAAAATCGCCGAAGAGGAGAGATAGGTGGTCGCGGCAGGGATGATGCCGAGCTCGCAGAGCTGCTGCTCCTGGCCGCTGGTCAGATGGATTTCCACCGGCGCCTGAGCTGATAGTCCGTTGCTTTCGGTGCCGAAATCATAAGGTGGAAGCTCGGTTGCGCTCAGTAGGCCACCGTCGATAGCGTCCTGCGTGACGCCGCGGATATCGGCGAACCATCCGGAATCGATGAAATTTCGGATGACGACGGTCGCAAAGGCGAAAGCGGCGTTGCCCCAGAGAAGCGAACTGCCGTCGCTAGCAACGCTTTCCCGGAAGGGAAAGCCGTCGTTGCGATTGCGTGCATGAGGCGTAAGCGGCGGGCGCATCAGGATGCGCGGCGCGACAAGTCCGAGGAAGCGCGAATCCTCACGCGCGCGCAGACCGTTCCAGCGGATGCGGGCCGTCTCATTGGCAAGCCAGGAAAAGTCGTTGACCCGGTTCAGCTCGTGAAAGTCTTCAAGCCCAATCGCCAGCGGCGCAGCACCTGCGATGAAGGGGCAGAAGGCGGCGGCCGCCACCATGCCGATCTGCGACAGCGTGCTGACCGGATCGCCGCCGGCCGGATCGGCCGGAGAAAGATGGTAGTCGCCGACCAGCAGACCGAAGGGTTCGCCGCCCGGCATGCCGAACTCGCGGCTGTAGATCAGTTCGAAGAGATGGCTCTGGTCGAAGTCGCTGGCACGCTCCATGCTCCGCGTGAGCTCGCTCCAGCTGACGCCGAGAAGCTTGACTTTCACTTCGCCGCTGCGGCTTGCCTCGCGCACGAGCATGGCAAGGCCACGCCATCTCGCCTCCATCGCCTGAAAATCTGGATGGTGGAGGATGACATTGACTTGCTTGTTCAGCGCTTCGTCGATCAGCGTAATCAGCTGATCCGCCCGGCGCCGCCATTCAGTGTTGGAACCCATCGTCAACCTGACACAGATGTTTCGAACGCAAGGCCCAAGCGCGGCGGCGACCCGCCGCGCCTGGGCCTGCTTCATCAGTTCTTCGAGGGAATCCGGGCGACCATGCGCAGCGAGGTGGTCAATTCCTCCATCTGCAACCACGGACGCATCCAGGCCACGGCGTTGTAAGCGCCAGGCCTGCCGGGGATTTCCTGGACGGTGACTTTTGCCTCGCGCAGTGGATATTTCGCCCGCGACTCTTCGCCGGCGTCGTCATTGGCGTTGACATAGTTGGAGATCCAGCGATTGAGCCAGGCCTCGCAATCTTCCGCCTCCATGAAGGAGCCGATCTTATCGCGGCCCATGACCTTGAGATAATGGGCGAAGCGCGAGGTCGCCATCATGTAGGGCAGGCGGGCTGAAACGGCCGCATTCGCAGTCGCCTCGGGCCGGTCGTAGAGCTTCGGCTTATGCGCGGTCTGCGCCCCGAAGAACACGGCATAGTCCGTATTCTTGTAATGGCAGAGCGGCAGGAAGCCGAGCTTGCCGAGTTCGGCATCGCGGCGATCGGTGATACCGACTTCCGTCGGGCACTTCAGGTCCAGATCGCCGTCGTCGCTCGAGAAGATGTGCATCGGCAGCCCTTCGACCTTGCCGCCGTTTTCCGCCCCGCGAATGGCGGTGCACCAGCCGTTCTTGGAGAAGGCCTCGGTGAGACGCGTGCCCATCACATAGGCCGCGTTCATCCAGCAGTAGGAACCGTGGGAGAGCTCGCCGGTCTTGGAACCGCCGGTTTCGTCGAAGTTGAACTCCTCGATCGGGCTGGTCTTCGGGCCGTAGGGCATGCGGGCGAGCACACGCGGCATGGCGAGCGTCACGAAGCGGGAATCATCGCTGTCACGCAGGCTGCGCCACTTGGCGTATTCAACTGTCTCGAAGATCTTCTCGAGATCGCGGGGTTTTGCGAGCTCCCGGAAATCCTCGAAGCCGAACATGCGCGGGCTGGCGGCCGAGATGAACGGGGCGAAAGCGGCTGCGGCGATCATCGACACGCCCTGCAGCAGCTGGACGTCGTCAAAGGAATTGTCGAATTCGAAATCGCCGATCAGCGCGCCCATCGGTTCGCCGCCCGGCGTGCCGAATTCGTCTTCATAGACCGACTTGAAAAGCCGCGACTGGTCGAATTCGACGGCCTTTGCCAGATCCTTGGCGACATCGCGCTTGGATGCATTGAGCACGCGGATCTTCAGGTTGGCGCTGGTCTCGCTGTTCTTGACGAGATAGTTCAGGCCGCGCCAGGCGCCTTCGAGCTTGGTGAACTCAGGCGACTGCATGATGGCCGCGAGCTGGCTTGATATCGCCTTGTCGATTTCGGCAATGGCATTGTTCAAGGTGATCGTCAGGTTGCGATCATAGGTGACGGTGCCCTTCAGGGCTTGATCGGTGAGGGTGCGCAGAAGGTCCTGGGCACGGTCTGGCTCGGTCTGGCGGGTCGCCGCAACGACCTTCGAGAGCAGGTTTTCATCAGGCGCGAAGCCTACGTCTTCCTTTGTTTGCAATTGCGTTTCGGCGGTCATCTATCGATCCTTTTTGCGAAAGCGGCGGCCCTCGAAGCATGAGGGGTTCCCTTCAAAAGGGGCCGCTGCCGGACAACGACTCTTCAGGAATGGAGCGCGCGGGCGCGATCGGTCCGCGATCCCAGGTACTCAGTTCAATGCGTCCTTGGCCTCTTCGGCCTTGTCGCCGCCGAGCTGGGCCACCAGCTGCGAGAGATCGGCCTTGTTCTGCAGGATATCCTCGAGCAGGCGCTCGAGCTCTTCGGAGCGGTCCGCCTTGCTCATCAGGTCGCGCAGCTGGTTGCGTGCGTTGAGCAGGGCCTTCAGCGCCGGCACCTGATCGACGACCGCGCCGGGTTCGAAATCGGCCATGCTTTCGAATTTCAGCGAAACGGGAAGCTCGGTTCCGTTTTTCTCGAGGGTGTTCTCGACCGACAGGGTGAGGCCCGGCGTCATGCGGCGCATGACGTCGTCGAAGTTGTCGCGGTCGACCTGCACGAACTTGCGCTCGCCGAACGGCTTGAGCTGCTGCGTGGGATTTCCGGAGAAATCGCCGAGTACGCCGACGACGAAGGGCAGTTCCTTCACCACCATCGCGCCTTCGGTTTCCACTTCGTATTTGATGTGGACTCGCGGTTTGCGAACCCGTTCCAGTTTCTCATGCACACTTGCCATCAAGATTCTCCTTCGTCTCATCGGCGGATTGTCAATTGAGGATGCTGCGGCGTGCAGTTAGCCTCCCTTGTCGGCTACGGGCTGGATGCCGGCTGCCGTCAGCACCGCGTTGCGCGTCTGCTGTTCGGGCAGGAGCTCGGCAAGAAGCTCGAAAAAATCCATGCGGCCGCGACGCACCAGCGTTTCGATCGACATGGAGATCGGTGAATGGGGCTCCGTGCGGCGGAAATAGCGCGCAACAGCGATCAGAAGTTCGAAGGCTTCTTCCCGTGAACGAATCATCTCGGCGCTGACAGGCCGCAGGCCGATGGCTTCGGACTCGTCGGTTTCGCTTGCCGGCAGTGGCTCGGATTCTTGCGAAGTAAGGGCTTGCGGAGCGGCGAGCGGCGCTTCGATTCCGGCGAGCATCCGGATTGCAGACGCCGCCTCCTGCAACACATTGCGTGTATTCGAACTCGGCGGCGCCTGGTCGCCGCAGTGTATGTCAAGTATTTCGACCATGCGATCGAATGCGGCGATGCACCCGGTCAGCACGCCGAGATAGGCTGACATCTGAGCGACACCGGCTTCCGCTGCCGCCTGCTGCAATTCCTTGCGTCGTTCGGTTTCGTTCGGCCGCTGCGAAAGCTGGAAATCCCAAAGCGAAAACTGCGCGAACTTTCCGCCGGGGATCAACGATGTCAAACGAATAGCCTGGATAAGCGTTCCTTCGCCGCCGACGCCGTTCAGTCCCGCAAACGGCGCAAACCGTTCCTCGACGTCACCATCGCCGATCGAATGCAAAGCGTCGAAATGCTTGTCTAAAAGCGACACGGTTGCGACGTAAACGTCATGCAATCCAGAGAAGCCGCGCAGCCGCAGCTGCGCCTCTGCGAGCCATGCCAATACTTCGATGTCCTTGCTCTTTGAAGAAAGGATCTGCAATCCAAGATTGCTAACATCGTGCCAAGCAGGTGCAATCGCAATAGTTTCACCCGGGATAATACTACGTTCGGCTGTACGCGCGGCGTTTCTCGCGTCCTTAATTCTATAGTATATTTCACGAGATACAGTATTGCTCCGCACGTTTTCTCCGCACGGAGGATTTTGTTCAAGTGGATCTATAATTTCGCGAACATTCACGCGGTTAAATTCCTCAAAAAGCAGAGCATAATGCGAAGAATGGTCATTTTGGGCGGCTCATATTGGCTTGTCAACCATAGAAGGATGATGACGGATTTATGACGACTTTCGATATGCTCATTTTTCAAAATAGAGTCGTTTTTCTTCTGGACAAGGGTTTATGAGCGCCCTAGTTGTTTCTTCGCAACGGGTGAGCGTACTGAATTTCGACGTAAAGACAGGACTTGCGAATGTCCCATATCGATCTCAATCGTCTGATAAGAACGCTTGAGCCCAATCTACGTGTCGGTCTTGAGACAGCGGCTTCGCTTGCCGTGCGTCATCAGCATGCCGTCGTGGATATCGCCCATTGGCTTCGCTCCCTTCTTGATATCGCAGGATTTTCCGCCGTTTTCGAAGAGCTCAAGCTCTCCTCCGAGATGCTGAGAATGGAGCTCGACGCGGCGATCGCCGACATCCCGCGGGAGGATGGCGTCTCACTCGCGCTGTCTCCGAACTTGCTTGCCCTTGGGAGGGAATCCTTTCTGGTTGCATCGCTGCAATGCGGGCGCAATGTCGTGCTTTTGGCCGATCTGCTTGCCGCACTGATCAACGAGCCGGCGTTGCGGGCGGTGACGCGCGGCATTGCCCCGTCGATGCGCAATCTCGACAGGGCGACGCTCGACAAGTTGCTGGAGACGGCGGCGCCAGGCCCGTCGGGCGAGCTTTCCGTGCCCGTCGCCTCGTCTGCGAACTTCTCTGGGGACAATGAATTCCTGCGGCTCTACACCCACGACATGACAGCGGATGCCCGCGCGGGCCGAACCGACCCGGTCATCGGTCGCGATCGCGAGCTGCGGCAGTTGATCGATATCCTGATGCGCCGGCGGCAGAACAATCCGATTCTTGTCGGCGAGGCGGGTGTCGGCAAGACCGCGGTCGCCGAAGCTCTGGCGCTGGAGATCGCCGCCGGCAACGTGCCGGCCCGGTTGAAGGACGTGAAGCTGCTGCTGTTGGACCTGAGTCTGCTGCAGGCCGGGGCCGGCGTTAAAGGCGAGTTCGAGCGGCGGCTGCATGGCGTGGTCGATGCGGTGAAGACGTCGCCGGAACCGATCATTCTGTTCATTGACGAAGCGCATGGGCTGATCGGCGCCGGCGGACAGGCAGGGCAGGGCGATGCCGCCAATATCCTGAAACCCGCTTTGGCGCGCGGCGAATTGCGGACGATCGCGGCGACGACCTGGAGCGAATACAAGCGCTTCATCGAAAAGGACGCAGCACTCACCCGCCGCTTTCAGACCGTACATGTGCGCGAGCCGGACGAAGAAGCCGCCATCCGCATGCTGCGCGGCGTGGCGGAAGGCCTGAAAACCCACCACAAGGTCCGCATCCGCGACGAGGCGATCGTCGCCGCCGTCCGGCTTTCGGCCAGATATCTGCCGGACCGGCAGCTTCCCGACAAGGCGATCAGCCTGATCGATACCGCAGCTGCTGCAGTAGCGCTGGCGCGCCAGACGACGCCGGAGGCGCTGAAGCTGCTCGCCGACGAGCGCGATCTTCTGGAAACCGAGTCGAGCTGGCTCGCACGCGAGCCGGAGACGCCGGAAAAGCGCGCCCGGCTTGGCGAAATCGCAGGCAAGCAGCAGGAGATCGTCCTGGAGATCGATACGCTCCGGTCGAAATTCGATGAAGAAAACCGGCTCGTCCGGGAGGCCGACCGGCTGGAGGAGTTCTTCTCGCCCGACGACGCCGTCGTCCCGCTGGCACCGGCCGACAAGACCGGCGACGGTACGAATGTGGCGCCATTCCCTTCGCAGGCGATGACGGCGGAAAGCGCACGCGCTGCACTTGCCGTGACCGAACGGAGCCTGGCGACAGTGGCGGATCAAACGCCGCTCCTGCCGCGCGTCGTCGACAGGGAGATCGTTGCCGCCGTCGTTGCCCGCTGGACCGGCATTCCGGTCGGCAAGCTGCTTGCGGACCAGATCGAGGCCGTCAAGACGCTCGATGCCCGCCTGAAGGAGAGGGTGCTTGGCCAGGACGCGGCGATCGAGCGGATCGCTTCGGCCATGCGGGCCGCCCGCGCCGGACTTTCCGATCCGCGCCGACCGCCGGCTGTCTTCCTGCTGGTCGGCATGTCCGGCACCGGCAAGACCGAAACCGCGCTTTCGCTCGCCGACATGCTCTATGGCGGCAGCCGGTACCTCACGACCATCAACATGTCCGAGTTCAAGGAGGAGCATAAGATTTCCATGCTCCTCGGCTCGCCCCCCGGTTATGTCGGCTACGGCGAAGGTGGCGTGCTCACCGAAGCGGTGAGGCGCAGGCCCTATGGGGTGCTGCTGCTCGACGAGATCGACAAAGCGCATCCGGGTGTTCAGGAAATCTTCTATCAGGTGTTCGACAAGGGAACGCTGCGCGACGGCGAAGGCCGGGACATCGATTTCAAGAACACCACCATCGTCATGACGGCGAATACCGGTTCGGAGATGATCGCCGCACTTGCCGCCGATCCCGACACGATGCCGGAGGCAGACGCGCTCGAAGCGCTGCTGGCGCCGGAATTGCAGAAGCATTTCAAGCCGGCCTTCCTGGGCCGCACGACCGTGCTGCCCTTCATGCCGCTCGGTAACGAGACCCTTTCGGGCATCGTCGATATCCAGATCGGCCGTATCCGTGAGCGGGTCGAGGCGACCTACGGCACCAAGCTTTCATTGTCGCCGGAAGCCCGCGATGCGTTGATTTCGCGCGCCCGCACCAGCGAGGTGGGCGCCCGCGCGATCGAGGTCATGATCGCCCGCGACCTCTTGCCGGTGCTGTCAACCTTTTTCCTCGATGCCGTTGGGCAGGGGAAGAAAATTACCGGGGTCGCCATCGGATACGACGGCCATCGCTTCGGCCTCGATGCCGAAGAGGCCGCCCCGCAAGAATTCGACACGCCGGGGGAAAACCGGTTGTCGGATGAAGTAGCCCCGAGCCGCAAGCGAACTCGGGGAGCAGCGAGAAGAAAGGCAACTACGCCTTAGACGCAACTAGGCACTCAACCGCCAACAGGAGAGCTGACAGCATGCCGATTTATCTTCAGATCGACGGTATCCAGGGGGATGCTACCCACGAGCAGCATCGCAAATGGATGGACATCGAAGCCATCCACTGGAATGTAGCCCGCAACATGAACACCTCCGCCGGTTCGGCGGCGAACCGCGAAGCTTCCGAGCCGACCGTTTCGGAAGTGATCCTCACCAAGGTCAGCGACTCCTCGTCGACCAAGCTTTTCCAGGAGGCCTGCTCGGGCCGCACCGGCAAGCGCTCCGTCATCCATCTCGTCACCACGGGCAATCCTGGCGACACCTATATCGAGTACTCCCTCGAGAACACGCTGATCGCCAGCTACTCGATCGATTCCAACGGCGACCGCCCGGTCGAGACGATCAAGCTGAACTTCACCAAGATGGAAGTGAAGTACACGCCTTACGACGACAAGCACTCGCCGCAGTCGCCGATGATCGCTTCTTACGATCTCGCGACCACCAAGGCCGCTTAATATCCGACTGGAAGGGGCGCCGCATCGTTGCGGCGCCTGTTCGCTCCATCGTCGTCGCGGGCTTGAAGGAAGTCTTCCCATGAGCGGATTGGCCATCGATAATGTGAAACTGACGAACTACCATCTGATCGTCGAGGAAGTGTTCGACGAAAGCGTCTTCGGCATGGTCGCGCCCAGCATCAAGATCAAAGGCGTCAAGGGGGTCGGGACCAGCCATCTTCAGGTGATGCGCAGCGTCTATACGCTTGCCATCGGCGAAGATGTCTATTTCAAGGGCCGCAAGCTACAGGGTTCGCCCGGAGCGCGGGAATTGCTTTCGGAGTTTTTCGAATCGGGAACGCAGCTGACGACCCGCCCGAACGGTCGCACCACGGTCATGCACCGCTATCTCGGCAAGAAGAACATCTTCACGGCCAAGGCGCTGGAGCATTACAAAGCGTCCGTCACGCTGAATTTTCTTCCCATCTATGGCGAGGATCCGGCGCCGACCCGTTTGCTGTACGGCAATCCCGCGGTCACCTTCATCCAGAAGACCGGAGAGCGGCCGATGGCTGCCGCCTATTTCAACGGCAACAACAACCGACTGGAACTCTTACATTATTTCGATCGCCGTACCCTCGTCGACGGCTTTTTGAAACGCTTCTCGGAAGCGTCCGCCGCTGCCGTAGGCTGAGAGGTCCTCATCGATGAACGATATGTCGTCCGCCGCGGACTTCATCCAGGCGAGCCGAATCCTCAGAATCGTCTCGCCGCTCGGCGAAGACCAGCTTCTGCCGGAGCGGGTGACGATCGAGGAAGGTATTTCCTCGCTCTTTGAAATCAGGCTCTCGGCCCGTGCCAAGAAGCCATCCGTCAAGCCGGAGGAACTGATCGGCCGGCTGATGGATGTCTCCGTCGAGGTGCAGCAGGGTGACGATGGGGGCGGCGTGCGCCGGCCGTTCAACGGCCTGGTGACCGAACTCAACGAGGGCCCGCCCATTACCCGCGGCCTCAGGTCCTATTCCATGGTGCTCAGGCCGCAGATGTGGCTGCTTTCGCGCCGTTCCGACTGCCGCATCTGGATGGACAAGACCTCGGTCGATATCGTCGAGACGCTGTTTTCCGAGCACGGTATTCCCGCGCCCGATACCTCGGGCGTAATCACGCCACCGCCGCCGCAGCATTATTCGGTGCAGTGGAACGAAACGGACCTTGCCTATCTCACGCGCCGTTTCGAGGAAGACGGCCTGTTCTACTGGTTCTCCCATGAGGACGGCAAACACAAGCTGCATGTGGCCGACGGTGCGAGATCCTGGCTCGGTCCGTCGCCCTCGGCGCAGGGTGAGGGGCGGGTTCGCCTCGCGCAAGGCTCCTCGGATCGCAACCATATCAACGAGTGGAGCCGGCGCTATTCCTATGTGCCGGGGCAGCGGGCAGGCGCCGACTGGAACTTCGAGACGCCGCGAATGGTGCCCGGCACCATAACGCCGTCGCTGGTGCAGATGCCGGAAGCGACGAAGCGCGAGCTTTACGAATATCCGGCGCGCATTTCGTCCGTGGCCGAGGCGGAGCGGGCGGAAAAACTCAGGATGCAGGCCTCCGAAGCCGATCACGACCGGGTCTTCGGCGCCTCCACATCCCGCATTCTGGAGGCGGGACGCCGCTTCACCCCCTATGAAGTCGCCCATCCCGACCATGCCTATGAGGAGCATGTGGTGGTCAAGTCGGTGCATACCGTCGTCGACCGTTCCTATGAGACGAATAGCAACGAACCGGAATACACGAACACATTCGAGGCGGTGCCGTCGCGGGTGGCGATGACGCCGCACCGCGAGACCAAGCGGCCGCGGATAGAGGGCACCCAGGTGGCGATCGTCGCCGGCCCTTCCGGCGAGGAAATCCATCCCGACCAGTACGGCCGCATCAAGCTGTGGTTCCCCTGGGATCGCAAGGCCAAGAAGGACGGCTCCGACACCTGCTGGGTGCGCGTCAGCCAGGTCTGGGGAGGCGGGACCTGGGGCGCTCAGGTCATCCCGCGCATCGGCATGGAGGTGATGGTCGCCTTCGTCGACGGCGACCCCGACCGGCCGCTAGTGACAGGCGTGGTGCCCAATCCCACCAATGCTGTTCCTTACGACCTGCCGGCCAACAAGACCCGCATGGTCATGCGCTCGAACTCGCATAAGGGCACTGGCTTCAACGAGATGACGTTCGAAGACGAGTCTGGCCAGGAGAACATGTTCTTCCATGCGCAGAAGGACCAGACGACACGCGTGCTGAACGACCGCACCAAGCGCATCGACCGGCACGAGGTATCGGCGATCGGCGCGAACCGAACGGTCGAAGTCGGCGGCAACCAGAAACACGAAGTCGGCGGTTCGATGAACACCGTTGTAGGCGGCACCGGGCCGATGGCAATGGCGTTGATGGGGGCTGTCAGCGGTCTTTCCGGACATACGGCCGGGCTGCTGGCGCAGGCTGGGCAAATTGCAGGCGGCGGTGGGCCTGGGCTTGCGGCCTTTGCCGGCACACTCGCATCTTCAGCGCTCGGTTTCCTCGGCGCAGGCGGACTGGGAAGCCGCGAGGGCGTTGTGTCCGGGCCGTCGCCCAGAGCGGATGCAGGGACGGCGCTGGCCGGCTCCGGCACGGGTGTCGGCGACGCGGCTTCAGGCCTATTCCCGCTTCCCGGCATCATGAACACCATTGTTGGCTCGTTCAAATCCGACACGATCGGCATCGCCCGCGCCGAGCAGATCGGCGTCAGCAAGGTGACCAATGTCGGCCAGACATCGCTGGAGAGCGTCGGAAAATTCAAGAAGATCGCCGTCGGCGAGGAATTCGTCATCGAATGCGGCGATTCCAAATTCATCATGAAGGCGAATGGCGAAGTGATCATCCTCGGCAAGACGTTCAACTTCGTCGCCACCGAACACTTCCAGATGCGCGGCAAGCCGATTGATCTGAACTGAGGAGGAAGTTCGCTTGGACCTGATCAACCGGCTTCCCTTTCCGGCTATGGCCTTCCGGCAATTCGACGCGAATGGGGATTTGGATTGCGTCGTGTCGGTTCGCGGCACCTTCGTTCACCGCCAGGGCGATGCGCTCGCCATCGCCTCGAAACAGGAAGACTTTCAGTGGGAGGACGCCTATGACGGCGATCCCCATGCCAGCCCTCTCCTGCGTCAGACCGATCTCACGCCAGAGAAGGTCGGAACCGACATCACTTTCCTTGGCAATGCTTACGCCCCGCGCGGCGAGCCAACACCTTCATGGCAGGTCGGCCTTCGCGTCGGGCAGCTTTCCAAAAAGCTTGATGTGCATGGCGCGCGCTTCTGGCGCCCCGTCGTCAAGCAAAAATGGGCCGGCTTTTCGGCCAAGGAAGCAAAGCGGGTGCTGACGGATTGGCAACTGACCGAAGCCGAGCGGGCATCTTCGGTGCCGATTTGCTGGAGCAAGGCGTATGGCGGCCAAATTCCCGGCACCGGAGATCCGGAAAACGAAACGCCCCCCGATGTCGAAGCGCGCAATCCGCTCGGTTGCGGCATCGTCAATCTCGACATGCCGCGGGATCACGCCCCTGTCGCAGCGCCACAAATCACGTTGCCTGGCGAGAAGCTGAACTGGCGCGAGCCAACCGTGCCCCAGGGACTAGGTCTCGTGTCGCCTTGGTGGCGGTCCCGCCAGCAACATGCCGGCACATATAACGATACTTGGCTCAACGAGCGTCACCCGCTTCTGCCTAGGGATTTCGACGCACGCTTCTGGCAATGCGCTTCTCCGGATCTCGTTGTTATGCCGCATCTGATCGGGGATGAAGACTACCAGTTGGATCATCTGCACCCTAGCTTCGCCCTGGCCGCAGGGCGACTGCCGGGAATCGCGCTGGGGGTCCGATGTGCCGGTCATGAGCGCGATGAGTGGTATCTGCTCTCTCTGGACGGCGTGCATTTCGACTGGCGGAACGATAGTCGCGTGATGCTGACTTGGCGGGCACGCTTTCCCCTTCAGGAGGCAGGCGAAACATCGCTGACGTTGACGCGGGTCCAAGTTAAAGCGGCGGCTCATGCTGGTGCCGGTGAGGCAACAGCATGAGCATCCCGCGCGACAACTATGTCGGCGAACCCGACTATCCGGCGCCCTGGACGACGACGCAGCCGCGCGAAGGTTTGCGTGATCTTGACGAGGCAAAGATCGTCTCGCTGTCGCCGGATGTTTGCCTGACGCCGGTCGGCTCCTCGGTTGTCCCCATCCCGTACCCGATCGTCGACTATTGCGGGCACGACATGGGATATACGCCTTCCGTCCTCTTCACCGGCAAGAAGGCCATGGTCATGCGATCCCGTACGACGCACGTCCATGGCGATGCGCCGGGAACGAGAAAGGGTGTCAAATCCGGCACAGTAGAAAATGTTTGCGAACCGATCGGGCATGCCGATCAGGTGCGTGCCGAAAGCTCGCATGTCATCCGCCACCTTGATCGCTTCTGGATGAACAACCGGAACACCCAGGGCGAGGCGATCTTTGTGCGTGGAACAGAGACATATGCGCCGCCGAAAGACGATGATCCTGTCCGAGGATCGCTGCGCGCGAATGGCAGTGACGAAGGCCGTGTCTTAAGCGATGCCTCGCCCGAGCCGCTGATCATGGGTGCGCAATATGCACAGGCGAATGTCGGTACCGTGACGGGTGTGGGTGGCGGGGTGCCTGTTGGCGGGACAACGAGAGGAGCGACCACAACCGCTCCGCCGACAACGCAGACTCCAACCGCCGGATCGCAAATTGGTTCGCAGGTGCTCAAAAGACTTGGCATTTGGGGCCGCGCTGCGTCGCTCGTCGTGGACGACCTCAGCAAAACGCAGGCTGAAAAAGGTGCTGAAGCGCGTGCTTTTCAGACGATCCTTTCTGGCCCGGGCGATTATGTCATGACTCAGAATCGCCTGCTGGGCGGTCGCCAACATGTCAGCAATCCTCTGGACATGTTTAATTCTTCAGCTTGGGAAGGGAAATACGGCCTCATTATTAACGACAGCGAACGCATTCCGCTTGCCAATGACATCTTGTCTACGTTGGCCGGAAAGCCGATGGACGTCCGCACAATGTCGGATGCCGAAGTTCAGAGTGTCCTCTCTCCCTTCCAGGGGCTATCGGAAGACCAGATCGAGCAAAAGCTGAAGGAGATGACCGAGGCCCGGAAAAAGGAAGAAGAGGAGGAGAAGCCGAAACCGGAGGAGCCAACGCCGGTTCCCATTTTGCCGGATAGTACCGTCCGTATCGATGAAGATTATAGCCAGCGCTGCCCGATCAAGACGATTTCCTTCGAGAGCCACGGTAAGCGCGATGAATTCGAACGGCAGGTGGAGGAGCAGGAGGGACGTCTCAACAGGATGCCTGTATCGGAATATATGCAGAGGCGCGCACCGATCCTACCGGGCGTGCCGGGACGTCAACAAACTCTCGCGTCTCGCCGAACCGCATCCCTCCCTTATCAAAACACTGCGCGCAACGTTTATATTCGAAATAATCAAACGGCCTATGTTGCTCAGTATGGACGTAAGGCGTGGCAGGATCACTTGTCCTCTCTGGCAGCAACACATGAGCTCGACCTGATTGCCGGCGGGTATGAAAATGAGATATCTGGCATGGGTGGTGCTGTGGAAAATAGCTCCATAGGACCTCAATGGCGCGCCGACAGCCGCAGCGGCGCGCTCGATCGGCACGCCCAAGAACTCGCGCGCAACGGTTGCCCGATGATGCGTGTTAATCTCGTTGTCAATTAGGAGCCAATATGTCTGCTACACCTCGGCGCCCCTTACAGGAAATATTGGATGAATTCGGGCCACTCAAAGATGGTATGGCGGTTGCTGCTTCGCAGGCCGCGGGCTATCGCGGGAAGCTGCCTGACGCCATGGTTGATTTCTGGATTGAGCATGGGCGCGGGCAGTGGCGCGACGGTCTTTTCTGGATCTGCGATCCCGAGCCGATCATGCCTGTTCTGCATGCGCTGTTTGCTGGCGATCCGGAATTCGACGTCGCAAGAATGGTGCCCTTCATGCGTGATGCGTTCGGCGAGGTCAGCGTCTGGCATCCCAAGTTCAAGCTGATCACGCTCGATATGAATCTTGGCACCGTCAACACCACCGACATTACCACCCAAGTCATTGAGGGCGTACCCCCCTTCGACGATGATATGGCGGTAGCTGCCGCCGTGGACGCCAGTGTTTTCGATGGTCGTGGCTGGGTAGATGCTACAACCGGCAAGCCCGTTTTCGATGCGGTTCGCCGGCGACTTGGGCCGATCAGCGCTGATCAGGTCTATACTATGGTCCCGCATTTCCGCCTCGGCGGCGATGGCGCTGCCAAGGATTTTTCAATCGGCGGCTTCGTCGAATATCTGGGCGTGCTGTCGCAGATAGGATCCTTTACGCTCGAACGCTATATCGATCCGAAGCAGGGTGGCCGAGGACCCTTTGGACATCTCGAGGCTGTCCGTACGATCGGACATGACCGTCTAATCGACAATTGATGTGTGCTTCGCTTTAGCCTCGATGACCGACGCCACTGACGACGACGATGATTTCGAGGAACTCTACGGAGCATGGGAACCAACGCTTTACGCCGCGACCATGGCGGACGATCGGTACTTTGCGCTTCTGGTCGGCGGACCGCGTTGGGATGATCCCTATACCATCATTCTGACGCGCGACGACGAAGCGCAGAAATTCTCGCGCCTCGACGTGCGGCGTGAACTGCGAGACATCAGGGTCGTGCCGCGGGCCGGTGATGCGGGTGAGCCGTCCTATGTGACGCTCAGCCTGAACGGCGACATTTATGTGATCAGTCCCAAAGGCGCGGAGCATTCGGTCATTCCCGGGACGCAAGCCGAATCCGATGATGCGCCCGAAATCCTGTTCAGCTCCATTTTGCCGGTCGGGGATCAGTGGCTGGTTGCGGGCGGCGAAGGTTTTCTGAAGCTTGGCAAGGAAAAATCCTGGCAGGATGTGTCTCCGCCGCTGCAGACGGAATATCCTTACAAGGTGCCCGATTGGACGATCCTCGGGACCAATCAAAACGGCGATATTTTCATCGTCGGCACGCAGGCGGCGAACACGCGGCATTTTAACCTTTATCCCGGTCATCCGCTTTATCGGAAGGATATGTCGGACGAGGAGGAGTTTGAGCTTCAGAAAAAACTCTATGCCGAATTGGACAGCTATCCGCGCCTGAAAACGCTTTTTACCGGGCGGCCCGGCGCCTGGAAGCAGCAGGCATTGCCGGATCGTATCGCTCGATCTCTTCCCGCTTATTCCTACGTCGCCGATGTCGAGAGCGATGGCCCCGAAGCCGACTATGTCGTCGGTTCCGACGGCCTGGTGATGAAGGGCAGTCCGCAAGCCGGCTTTACCGACATCTCGTCCATTGCCGACCGAGAGAAGAATTTCAAGGACGGCGTCCGCTGGCGCAATGAACTGATCCTTGCAACTGGCACCGAACTGTTCCGGTTCGACGGCCATTTTGCAAAGCCATTCGCGCCCAAGGTGAAGATGAGATCCGCCCCCTTCGTCCTGCAGCCGAGCGCGATCTTCGCTCAGAACGATAAGCTCTACGTGTTCGACTACGGGCTTCGCTATTACACATTCAACGATGAGAGTTGGCATCAGCACGACATTCCGAAAGAGCTTTCGCAGAGGCCGTTCAAGGGTGGTGGCGGGAAAGGACCGCCTTGACCAAATCGCGCGGCTGACGCGCTTGACGAAGTCTGTCAGTAAACTCGTTCGGAAACGAAAACGTGGCTGAAAAATCAAACTATAACATCTTCGAAATCAAGTGGTTCGACGAATTTCTCTCGGCTTACAAGATCGATAATGTCATCAATCCGAGCGAAGCTGAGATAGCCTGGATTTTCATCTCCGTTTCTGGACCGATCATAGCAATGTCCGCGGTACGGTCGTTGAGCAGATTGTCAAGGCTGTGAGCGATGAATTCGCTAACAGCAATAAGTGCCAACGACTGAGGGCTCTGCAGCGCGTCCAGGATATCCCGGAAGAAACGATGAAAATCCTATCGAACGGTAAGTATAAAAAAAATGACAGAAGCTCTTATTGAAAAGTCTGAACTGACGCGGGCATGTGCTTCGAGCAAGCAGTCGCTGCTGGTATCGTCGGTGGTGGAAAGCTCTGACCTCTACGAGCCAGACTCTGTCGTATGGAAATATGACCGGTCGGGTGGTGCATCGCAATGGGAGGATCGACAGGTTGCCGCGCATATAGAGAGAATCATTTCTTCGGCGGATAGCCATGACTATGTCGTGATGTCTTCGGAAGGAGAGGTGATTTCTGACGTATTTTCCAGTGGAGCAATCGAAAGGATGATCGGAGCCGGCACTTGGATTGACGGTGCTAAAGGCCATGGTCGCATGCTCGCCTTGGCAAGGATCGAAGATACGCTCTATTCGTCCGGCAATGGGGGGCAGATATATGTGCGAAACCAGCCGAACCAATGGCGCATATTGACCAATGATCTGTTGTTCGATCCTGACGCTCACGCTCGACTCAGCAAAACGGCGTCCCCGACAGATGACCCACGATTTTTGCAATGGCTTATGGAGTCCAGATCGAAGCGGCCTCGGAATATGTCCTTCCATGACATCAATGGGCTAAGCCATGATGCTATCTATCTCTGCGGCGTGGAAGGTACCAAACCTGTCTTGTGCTTCTGGGACGGCTCGGCGCTTCACGAACTCAAGGTTCATCTTGAAGAAGCTGCGCTGACGGGCATCCACATCGAGCATGCGGATAGCGTCTGGATCTGCGGGCGCGAAGGCGTGCTGCTGCACGGCAGCTACGCACGCGGGTTCACGCCGGTCAATCTGCGTCAACAGCTCAATCTTTTTCACATGATCACGCCCTATCGAGGCAAACTTGTGTTGCCTTCGAGCGTTCGTCCCGGCGGCCTGTTCGAATTCGATCCTGGCACTTCCGATATGCGACGCTTCTCTCCCACTCTCCCCAAGCTGCGCGGTGAATACATCTTCTATGCCGGTGCCGTCGGTGATGTTCTGTGGGTTGTTGGCCAGAAGGATATTTTTCGGTTCGATGGAAGCGAATGGGAGCGGATTGAGCATCCCAGGCTTTAGAACGGGATTACGTCTTTGGTGGGAGTGTAAAGAGCGACTCGAGCGTCCGAAAGATCGCGATCTAAGGAAAACCATGACCGCAGCAGAGTTTCTCGAGACGCGAGGCAAACCCCACGAGGCAAGAAGAATTTCCGAGGCCGAAGCGGAAAGTGCGGTCGGGCGTGTTCCGGAGGAGCTGAGACAGTTCTGGATGCAACACGGCGTGGGGTACTATGCAAACAGGAACTACTGGCTGTGCACACCGGCTCTTTTCGAGGGCTTCTTCCGCCAGATGCTAGCCAATGTGCCGGAATTGAATGCCGATGACCTCGCCGCCTTCGGATATTCGAGCCTGGGAGCCGTCAATCTCTGGCACAAGACAGGACGGCACTTCACATTTTCGCTCGATGTCGCACTGCTGATGGATTTGACGAGCCGAAGCCGAACCGATCCCCCGCCCCATGATCTGGAGGAGATCTATCGCGCGGCCGGTGTGGACATGCCTCAAAACGCGGTCGAGCTGTTTCTGGAAGCCAGGTCTGCGCCGGAGGACATCTGGAACATATTGTTGGCGGCAACCAGCACGGATTCATACAAGACGATTTATGACGATAGTGGTAAAGCCCTCACGCTGCAGCTCCGCCGAAGCCTCGGTGAGCTTTCGCAGGACGAGATCTATTTTCGAGATAGGACTGCGGGGGAAAATACGGCTGACCACTATCAAAAGCTGAATATTTCCGAGGCTGTCTCGCGCGTGCCTGACGAGGTTTACTATTCATTCGCAATCGAAGTCGGAGGGAAGCAGCAAATTCTATCCCAAACGATCCCCGCCGATAGCGTTCGGTAATTTGCTTCGACGCCCCGGCTTGCCGGCAACGCGTGATGTCCTGAAGGTTGGTCGGCACCTATTGAAGTGACGAAACATGAAGCCATTCGATCCACTCCGCCTTGACTGCGCCATTGCCCTGGCGAAAGACACATTCTGCGTCGTGTTCAGCGGCAAGGATTACGAGGATATGCACTCGTATATCCTCGTTTACGAAGGCCAGTTGGAACAACCATGGTCCCGCTCCGACGTGCCGCGCAAGATCGATGGCCTTGCTGGCAAAATGGGAGCGGATGGACGACCGATTATCTACGCCCTCAGCGATGAAGGTGATGTTTATACGCTGCCGATGGGAGAGGCCACCTCCCATCGAAAAATAGCAGGCGCTGGAGTCTATTCCGAAGATGCGACCGACCTTGGATATGTCAACTCCATCGCCCTAGTTGGCGATGTCTTGTTGGTAACCGGCTATCACTCGCAGCTTTATCGTCTGACCGAGAGCGGCATGGACTGGTTTCACAAGGAAAAGCTGCCGCAAGCACCAGAGACCTACGATTATCTTGTCTTCGGCGATCTGAATGGCTCGACTGAGAGCGATCTTTACATGAATGTGATCTATTCGCCCATCAGTACGCGACGGGCGCTTACCGAGGAAGAAAATGCTCGGCGTCGTGAGCTTATTGAACAAGGACGAATAGAAGAAGCATCCGCGATTAGAGATGCTGCCAAGCGAGGGGCGCCGCGGGTAAACGAAGGCCGTCTCTACCACTGGGATGGGCAGGAGTGGCGGATCGTCGCCAAGCCGCGTTCCGGAAAACATTATTCCGAGCCAGAAACCCTTTCCGATATTTTCATAGAAGCGAACGACAAGATCTGGGCTGTTGGCGGTAATGGCGTCATTTTGTGCGGGAATGCCGAACATGGATTTCAGGATATTTCCTTCAAGGGAAATGATGAAAAACTGCGTTCGATTACGAAATTCAAGGATCGCATGGTGATCGCATCAGACTACGCTTTGCACTGGTTCGACGGGCACCTGCTGTCCCCTTTGAAGCCTGTCCTTGATCCGAGCATCAATCGCAACATTCCGAACCCTCTCAAAGTCCAGGCCGTCGACGACGTTTTGTATTATTTCGACTCGAAGCATGGCGTGCACACCTTTGACGGTGATCGCTGGACAGAAATCGAAATTCCACCTGAATTGTTGGAACGCGATTTCAAAGGGTTGCCGTCCAAGCCTCGATGATTGACGCCACTGACGATGAAGATTTCGAGGAGCTCTACGGAGCATGGGAGCCGACGCTTTACGCCGCGACCATGGCGGATGACCGATATTTTGCGCTTCTGGTTGGCGGCCCGCGCTGGGATGATCCATATACGATAATTCTGACCCGCGATGCCGAAGCGCAGACATTCTCGCGCCTCGACGTGCGGCGCGAACTGCGAGATATCAGGGTCGTAACGCGGGCCGGTGATGCGGATGAGCCGTCCTATGTGGCGCTCAGCCTGAACGGTGACATTTATGTAATCACGCCCAAAGGCGCGGAGCATTCGGTCATTCCCGGGACGCAAGCCGAATCCGATGATGCGTCCGAAATCCTGTTCAGCTCCATTCTGCCGGTCGGGGATCAGTGGCTGGTTGCGGGCGACGAAGGTTTTCTGAAGCTTGGCAAGGAAAAATCCTGGCAGGATGTGTCTCCCCCGCTGCAGACGGAATATCCTTACAAGGTGCCCGATTGGACGATCCTCGGGACCAATCAAAACGGCGATATTTTCATCGTCGCCACGCAGGCGGCGAACACGCGCCATTTTAATCTTTATCCCGGCCACCCTCTTTATCGCGAGGATATGCCTGATGAAGAGCGCTTTGAATTGAAGAAAAAACTTTATGCTGAATTGGACAGCTATCCGCGCCTGAAAACACTTTTCACCGGGCGGCCCGGCGCCTGGAAGCAGCAGGCATTGCCGGATCGTATCGCTCGATCTCTTCCCGCTTATTCCTACGTCTCCGATGTCGAGAGCGATGGCCCCGAAGCCGACTATGTCATCGGTTCTGACGGCCTGGTGATGAAGGGCAATCCGCAAGCCGGTTTTACCGACATCTCGTCCATTGCCGACCGAGAGAAGAATTTCAAGGACGGCGTTCGCTGGCGCAATGAACTGATCCTTGCAACTGGCACCGAACTGTTCCGGTTCGACGGCCATTTTGCAAAGCCATTCGCGCCCAAGGTGAAGATGAGATCCGCCCCCTTCGTCCTGCTGCCGAGCGCGATCTTCGCTCAGAACGATAAGCTCTACGTGTTCGACTACGGGCTTCGCTTTTACTCATTCGACGATGAGAGTTGGCATCAGCACGACATTCCGAAAGAGCTTTCGCAGAGGCCGTTCAAGGGCGGTGGCGGGACGGGATCGCCTTGACGAAATCGCGCGGCTGACGAGCTTGACGAATGCCGATAAACTCGTTCAGGAACATAAGACGTGGCTGAAAAATCAAACTACAACATCTTCGAGATCAAGTGGTTCGACGAATTTCTCTCGGCTTACAAGATCGACAATATCATCAACCCAAGCGAAGCTGAGATAGAGGGCTATCGCGGGAAGCTGCCGGATTTTCTTCTCCGTTTCTGGGCTGATCATGGCTGGTGCAGCTGGTCCGACGGTCAGTACTGGCTTTGCAATCCCTCCTTGCCGAAGCCGGTGCTGGACTATGTCTTCCGGGGCGATCCGGAGCTTAATCCCGAAAAGATGCATGCCTTCGGCTACACCGCCTTCGGTGAAATCGATATCTGGTATGGCGACGCCATGATCAGGTTGAATCTCCTAATGAACAAGGTGCGTGTCGATCCTCACGGGTATAACGAGGAACAACAGCGCGAATGGACCGATGAGGTCATGCTGGGCTTGCGCTTCTCAGGGCGATTCGCCCCGGTCACGCCGCCGTGGGAGGATGAAAAACGGAAAAACATGATGCCTCAGGGCTTTGGAAACGCTGGGGCCTCTCGCATGGGGCCAAATCTACGGTTTTGCGCCCGCACTTAGCTTAGGAGGCCGCAACATTTTGAAGAATCTTCAAAAGATGCCATTGGTCGAGCATCTGGTCTTTCTGGCTTCCATGGAACCGCCAACCTATTACGACTATACGCCACCCGCTCGGGGAGAACGTGGTCTTGGTACGGTGACGCCGCGCCGAACGATCGGGCCACAAAGCCGATGAGGCCGCGGCTGGTAGATTTCGCCGAGGCGGAGAGTATTGGTTTATAAACCGATGAAAATTTGAGGATGGCGGCTCCCGCCCCGACACAATAGTCATGTTTTGACAGCAAAATTGAGATTGAAGAATGCCATCGGTCGCGGAGACGATTAAAGCAAATCTGAACCACGAGAAGCGCGACATCCGGGGCTGGGTCGCGGATTCCTTCAACAAGGAAATTCTCTACGACGAACCGCTTTCTGAAACGATCGAGCCATTCGTTCGTGACGGGAAGAGCGAAAAGAAGCTGGTTCCGGATGCGCTCGGTTCCATGGCAAGCTGGCATATGCGGATGGCGATGGACAAGAGCCTCAACGAAGCTCTTTATCCTGCCGACGAGATTGCGAGGTCCGGCATTTACCGGTTCTGGCACTACGAATGTGCGCATGCGGTCATGGAATCGGACGATCCGGCCGGCTACAAATTTCCAATGCGGCCGTTCACCGACGTTTCCACCATGCTGGCGCTTGGTTGGCTGAGCCATGCAAACCGCCTCGCCGAGACGATTTTCGACCGGTGGGAGGCACAGACCGACGGTAACGGCGCCGTCGCGTGGAAAGATCTGCCGCAATATCTGCCATGGCTTTCAGTCAAACTCTACAAGGCGTGGCGGGGGAGCGACGAGGCCTATGATCTGGAGCCGGATGACGGAGAAATGGGTGAATTTTCCCCATTGCTCGAAACGCTCTTCGATCCGCGACCCCATGCATTCGGCGAGGCATTGGCAAAAGCTGCGGACTTCCATGCATCGGGGTGCGGGACGGATGACTACGACGTCATCAACGAAGAAGAATTGTGGTTCTTCCCGGTCGAATTGCTGGCCGCATGCCGGCTCCGCCAGCAACGTGGCCTGGATCTGCCGCCGCTGGATTATCCCCTGTTCAACGCCACGCCGCTTTGCCGCTTCCAGAATGCGCTGCCGGTTCCGTTCGACGAAACCCTGGCAAAACTTCTGCCGGCTTACGCCGCCGCGACCAACAAGTTCGATCTGAAAGTCTGAACGGGCAGTGGTATGCGATGCCGAATACAATGCGGAATTCGATGAGCATGCCGAGTGTCGACTTCCTCGTGGATGGCGAGATTACCGCGCGGGAGGAGCAATCGGTCAACAAGGTTCACGTGGGCTTTGAACTCGCCCGCCATGCCAAGCGTGCCGTGGCATTCGGTGCGGAGCAAACTCAACCTGTAACAGCTCCCCAGGAGGAGGGTATGAGTAACTGGCAAAAGGCTGGTGTCGCGCTCGGCGTAACAGCGGCAGGCATCGGCGCTGTCGCTTGCGCGATTCTGGAGCCATGCGGCGCGGTCGCGCTCGGAGCTTTGGGACTCGGAACAGCAACAACGCTTGCAACGCGGTGAGGGTATTTCCTTGAGTGACGCAATGCATTTAACCAAGGAACTCGCCGCTCAGATCGACGGCTTCTCATTTGCCAATGGCCATGGTTTTGTGGAGACCCGCATCGGTTTTGCGGTGGAGCTGTTCTTTCTGGGCGGAAGCGAAAGCCGAACCAGACTGATACTCTGCGACATGCTCCGTCAATATCATGCGCTGTTTACGGATGCGCTGTCGCATTTTCTCAAGCTGAATACGAGCCGCCTGACGAAAATCACTGGCAGCGATTACTTGGACTATTATGAAAATATCGCGCGGAAGCTGAGTTCAACCGAACCCATGGACGCAATGGTGTTCGGATATCCTGGCAAGAAAGTTGTCGATGAGCCGACGCCTCTAAGCATTTCTTTCAAGTGTGCCGGCCCCGATCCCATGAGTCCGCTTGGAAGATCGATGATCTGCGCCTATTTTCCGGCGTCCTTTGTGGCAGAACGCGGCTACGGCATTTTGCTCGATCTTACGAAGCGGTGGGCATCATCGGTCGAGCTACTTCATGGCGGCGCGGGCTATAGTCTTTTGTTCGAGCATGGGGTTTTTGCCGGCAGCAATACTGTCGCAGAGACCGTTCTGCCCCCACTCAAACGTTTTCCTGGATTGGATTTTTCCGATCCGCTTCATTTCGAAGTAGAATCGGATCTCGGCGATGGCCGTCAGATCAAGTCGATCAACTGGCTGACCGTCATCAACAACGAGATTGTCGGGAAGCTGGGAGGGCAGGGTGCCCTTGCCAAAGAACTCGGGGAGACTTGCCCGATCCACGGTATCAACGGCGGCCTGATTATACAGGCAGGCAGCGAGCCGCAACTGGGCGATGTCAACCGCGGTCTGGTTCTCGACGATTATCGCCGCGTCGCAAAAGTCTTGGAGCCCGTTCTTTTCAAGGATTATCGGCGGGGCCTTTTTGTCCTACCGGCACCATACGACAAGATCGAAGAAACGCGGAGGTGGCTTCGAAGGTATGAATAGCTGGGTTGAAACAGGGCTCTACCATAACGGTATCCGAGATCGCGATTTCGGGAGATACGAATGACCGCAGCAGAGTTTGTTGAGACGCGAGGCAAACCTCACGAGGCAAGACAGATTTCCGAGGCCGAAGCGAAAAGCGCCCTTGGGCGCGTTCCGGAAGACTTGCGAGAGTTCTGGATGCAATATGGCGTGGGGTACTATGCAAACAGGAACTACTGGCTGTGCACACCGGCTCTCTTCGAGGGCTTCCTCCGCCAGATACTGGCCAATGTGCCGGAATTGAATGCCGATGACCTCGCCGCCTTCGGATATTCTAGCCTGGGAACCGTCAATCTCTGGCACAAGACAGGACGGCACTTCACATTTTCGCTCGATGTCGCGTTGCTGATGGATTTGACGAGCCGAAGCCGAACCGATCCGCCGCCCCATGATCTGGAGGAGATCTATCGCGCGGCCGGTGTGGATATGCCCGAAAACGCGGTCGAGCTGTTTCTGGAAGCCAGGTCTGCGCCGGAAGACATCTGGAACATATTGTTGGCGGCAACCAGCACGGATTCATACAAGGCGATTTATGACGACAACGGTAAAGCGCTCACACCGCAGCTTCGCCGAGGCCTCGGCGAGCTTTCGCAGAACGAGATCTATTTTCGGGGTAGGACTGCAGGGGAAAATACGATTGACCAATATCAAAAACTGAAAATTTCCGCGGCTGTCTCGCGCGTGCCTGACGAGATTTACTATTCATTCGCAGTCGAAGTCGGAGGGCAGCAGCAAATTGTCTCCCAAACGATCCCCGTTGGTAGCGTCCGGTAAATTTGCCTCGGCTTACCGCTGGCCCGCAATGGGCGAGAGCATATTTGCGCTGCGTTCGCTGGCGCGCCCGGCAGCGTCGGTTCGCTCTAAGGAGGAATTGTGGTCGTACCCGTCAAGTTCGTTGTCGCTTGCGCCGCAGCCGACGACATCTTCCTTATCGCGACGATCCCTGACGAACTGCCGAAGGATGCGGAATTTACCCGTCTTTACTACCTGTGCCCAGAAACGGAAGAGGTGTGGCACTACCGGGATTGGCCCAACGAGCAGGTGGTGTCGCTGTGCCTGCGCCGGGAGCGGGAAGGGGTGAGACGCGCAGCCTGCGCCCTGACAGGGGAAGGAGACATCGAGATCGCGAACTCTGCTGAGGAGACCTATGAAAAAATCTCCGGCGCAGGTCTGATGGGAGCGCGCGCTCTGGGCGCGGTGACGCGGATCAGAGAAATAGGCTCTACCTTGTTTGTCTGCGGCAATTACGGACAGGTCTATCGGCGCGACGAGATCGGTTGGACACCTATCGATGAGGAAATGGCGGAACTTGGCAAAAGCGCCCTCAGCCTGCCGCTCCCAGATGCCGCGTCGGTTTCCGACGACATGTTGCGCCAGTTTACGCAATCGATGCGGCAGGCGCCCAATTTCAACGATATTGGCGGCATAAGCGAAACAGACTTTTATGTTTGCGGCAACGGTGGAAATCTCTTCCATTACGACGGCAAGGCCTGGGCGAAGATCGACATCAGAACAGATGCGATCCTGACCGCCATCATTGCATCTCAGCAGACGAAGTCTTGGTCGTGGGCGAAGACGGCACCGTTTTGACTGGGAACGCCCGGGCTGGCTTCCGTAGCTTGGGCGAATTTTTCCCCGGCGATTACATCTGGTCGGTCCGCAGCTTCCAAGGGAGGACCTATTTAGGAACCTTGCACGGCCTCTACGTGCTCGAAGGTTCTCGTGTGAGGCTGCTCACGAGCGGAAAGTTGGACGGCAAGACACAGGTCATCAGTCTCGACAGTGTGTCTGATAACGCTTTGTGGATAGCGTCCAATCGTCATGCGTTCCGTTACGACGGCAACGCTTTCACGTTCTATGAGCATGGCGACAATGTCGCGTACTGACGGCGTCACGACAAGAAATCAGGAACACACCATGACCGACACCGAAGCAGAGCTGTTGCGGACATTCATTGCCGACGAAAACGAAGCCTTTGCCGGTCGGCGCCAGGGGAAATTCTGGCCTGCCAATCATTATCGTATCGGGCCTTTGGCGACCAAAGTTTCGGGCCTGCTCGATCCGAACGAGCAAGTCGATTTCTATTTCCACTTCATGCGCATTGCCGGCGGGGCGCCCTTGGTCGGAGACAAGGAAATGCCGCTGCTGCTCGAGGCCTATCGGCGGATGCTGCCGTTTCTCGATCTTGGCGGCCTCATCCCGATGTCGCGGCGGCACAAACTGCTGTTCGTGTTCGGCTTTGACGATACCGGCGCCCTGCCGAGCGGCGAGACGATTTCCGCCAAGGCGCTAAAGGCGCGCCTCAAGCTCATCGCGCAGGTCGGCAATTATACGACGATGCCCGCCCAGCGCGACAAGAAGGCGAAGTTTGTTCCCTTTGCCGACAAGGCGGTGCGCATTCTCGAGGTTTTCCAGCATCTCGGCTATCGCCACGACCGACGTTATGGCGAAGACCTCTATGATGTCACCAATCTCAGTTTCTGGGGCATGGTGTTTATCTGCCTGCTCAACAAGGCGACCCGCGCCGAGCTTGTTGCCGATATGATCGAGGGCAAATATGATCTGATGCGGCGCGTCGAGCAACTGGCGATGTTGCACCGCTATATCGAGACAGTTCTGCCGGATATCGCGCCTGACGAAGAGCGTTTCCGTTCGCTGGCGCGGCAGCTCAAGGACATCGAGCTTGCGCGCCGCAATGCCACCGAATCCGTCGCCCTGGCGCAAAAGCTGGGCCTGCCTTTTGTCGACGACGAGGACTGGGAAATCCATGTTGCGATCCCGCTGCGCGGCGCTGAAGGTCATCCGCTGATCGCCAGGAACGTCGTACGATTGCAGATCCGGCCGAACCCGGACTGGCAGTGGGAACTGAATGCACGCACCATCGAGCGCGGAGAGTTCTCGGAAAGCGAGAAAAAGACCTACCGGAACGATCTCGGGTTTCCCGTTCTTGGGTGCGGAAATCTTCATGCCTTTCCGACGTGGCTGAGACAGGTGCGGGAGAAAAACGGCCTGGATTTCGACATCGACGCGGCCGACATTCGTGTGGGCCGCAAGCGGGCGGCAGCCAAGCTTATCGCCCAATGGCTGGAGAGCTGAACGCGGATCGATCGCAGTGGCGGGCGCCGCCCACGCCACTGAAGCATCTTCCTAAGGGCGGTGCGAAATCTCTTTCGCCGATCTGAGCATAGGCCGTGCCACGATCGCAATGGCGTCGTGGCACGGTGACTTCTGTAAAACCGGCTCAGAAGGGATAGTGCTGGTCGGAATCCTCTACCGTGATCCAGCGCAGGTCGGTGAATTCGGCGATCGCCGCCTTGCCGCCGAAACGGCCATAGCCGCTGCCCTTGACGCCGCCGAAGGGCATTTGCGCCTCATCGTGCACGGTCGGGCCATTGATGTGGCAGATGCCGGATTCGATCCGTGCCGCAACGGCCATTGCCCGCTGGACGTTCCGGCTGAAGACGGCGGAGGACAGGCCGTATTCGCTGTCGTTGGCGATGCGGATTGCTTCTTCTTCACCGGAGACACGAATGATCGGCTTGACCGGGCCGAAGGATTCTTCCGCATAGACGCGCATCTCGGGCGTGACGTGATCGAGCAGCGTCGCCTCGACCACAGTGCCCGAGCGCTGGCCGCCGGCCACGAGTTTTGCCCCCTTGGCGATCGCATCGGCAATCAGCTCATCCATTTTCTTCGCCGCGTCGAGGCTGATCAGCGAACCGAGAACGACGTGGCCGCGCGGATCGCCGGCCGGCAGCTGGCTGGCGCGGGCGGCCAGTTTGGCGACGAACTGATCGGCGATCGTCGCGTCGACGATGATGCGTTCCGTCGACATGCAGATCTGGCCCTGGTTCATGAAGGCGCCGAAAATGGCGGCATTGACGGCACCGTCGATATCGGCGTCGTCGAGAATGACCAGCGGCGCCTTGCCGCCGAGTTCGAGGAGGGCGGGTTTGAGATGCCTGCCGCAGGTCTCGGCGATGATCTTGCCGACCTTGGTCGACCCGGTGAAGTTCACGCGCTTGACGGCAGGATGGGCAATCAGCGCCGCGACGATCTCAGGCGCATCCTCCGGCGCGTTGGTGATGACATTGACGACGCCGGCCGGCAGCCCGGCTTCGGTCAGCGCGGTGGCGATCATCCGGTGCGTGCCGGGGCATTGTTCGGATGCCTTGAGGACGACGGTATTGCCGCAGGCGATCGGCATGGCGATGGCGCGGGTGGCGAGGATGACCGGCGCGTTCCAGGGGGCAATTGCCAGGCAGACGCCCGCAGCCTGGCGAACGCCCATGGCGAGCGTGCCGGGCTTGTCGGAAGGGATGATTTCGCCTGATATCTGCGTCGTCATGGCGCCGGCCTCGCGCAGGATGTTGGCGGCAAACATGACATTGAAGCCGGCCCAGGGCGCGGTGGCGCCCGTTTCCTCGATCATCAATTGGGTAAACTCGCCCACCTTGGAATCCATGATATCGGCGGCCTTCATCAGGATGGCGCGGCGCTGGCCGGGGCCTGTCTTCGACCAGGCGCCGAAGGCGGCGCTGGCGGCATCGACGGCAGCGGCAGCATCTTCCAGGCTTGCCGCGGCGGCGCGGCTTGCGAGCTTCTCGGTGAAGGGATCGATGCGATCATAGGTGCGGCCGCCGGAGGCCGCGCGGTCTGCGCCGTTGATGAGGAGGGAAATATTCATCGGAGGTCTCCTTGGGACAAGAACTAGAAGCCGAGGACTTCGGCGTTGATGGAAGCTTCGAGGCCGCCGTCGGCGGCAAGATTGGCGCCGTTGATCCAGCGTGCGCCATCCGAGCAGAGGAAGAGCACGGCGGGCGCAATATCGGCGGAGGTGCCGGCGCGGCCGACGCGGGTGATGTCGCTATCGACCCTGGCGTCGCCGAGCACGGCGCGGAACTGCTTGAGGATCGGCGTTTCCACCGGTCCGGGGCTCACCGCATTCACCCGGATGCCGCGGTTCTTGAACAGCGGCTGATGGGCCGCCCGCATGGTCCAGAGCAGCAGCAGCTCCTTGGAGAGCGGGTAGCCTTCCTCATCCTTCAGACCGTGTTCGGCGACGAGCGCCGCCACCTCGGGAAAGCCTTCAATTGATGTCAGCGACTTTGCCCGCTCGAGATTGGCGCGCCAGCCATAGCCGGCGATCGAGGCGACGTTGACGATGGCCCCACCTTCGCGCAGGCGGGGCGCCACGGCTTCCGACAGGGCGCGAAGCCCGTAGAAATTGACGGCGAGCGTCGAGGCGATGCCGGTGCTGCCGGAGAGGCCGGCGACATTGGCGAGCGCATCGAGGCGCACCGGAAGCTGCGCGACGATCTCGGCTACGCCTGATGCCGTGGAGAGATCACCCTTGATGAAGGCGGCACTTCCACCCGCCGGCTCGCGCACATCGACGCCGATCACCTCGGCACCCATCTGGCCGGCCAGTTCCGCCGTGCGGGCGCCAATGCCGGAAGCCACGCCGGTCACCAGGATTGTTTTACCAAAAAGCATGAACGTCACCTTTCGCAACAGAATCCGGAAGCAAGCCGGCTCATTCTTCCCATTTGATTTTATGCGGACCGGGCAATTTCAGCCGGTAGCCGACCGGCAGAAGTTGAAAATCGAAGCGGCGTTCGATTTCGCCCCAAAGGCCGCGCGGCAGGTAGAGCGAGAAAATCAAAGCCGTGGCGCCGAGGCCGATCAGATACCAGACGCCGGCGCCGCCGAAGACGGTTTCGATCACGAAGAACAGGATGGCGCCGAGGATCGCGCCTTCGAACTTGCCGATCCCGCCGACCAGCACCATGAAGATCATGTAGGCCGTCCATTGGACGCTGAAATAGGTCTTCGGCTGGAAGGTGGTGGCGGTCGCCAGCCACAGGCCTCCGGCAACCGCAATGCCGAAGGCGGCGAGCACGAAGAGCAGCCTTTTGGTCGCGATCACCCGCACGCCGACCGAGGTTGCCGCCTCCTCATTGTCGCGGATCGCCTGCATGGCCGCACCGGCGCGGCTGCGCATCAGGATAAAGAGAGCACCGAGCAGGGCGGCCATGGCCGTCAAGGCGAGCCAGTAGATCGTTGCCCGCCGCGTCGCGCCGTCATAGACGTTGAGAGAGATCAGCGAGGTTCCCGTTTCCCCCTGGATCAGCCGGTCGAGGTTGACGAGCAGGTGGGCGAGTTCCGCTATCACCCACATGCCGATTGCGAACTCGCCGCCCTTCAGGCGCAGCATGAACAGCGAAAGCGGGATCGACAGCGCACCGGTCACGATCGCGGCGGCAAAGAGCGCGACGAAGGGATTGAGCCCTGCATCCGCCAGGCGGATGGTGAAATAGGCGCCGAGGCCGAAGAACACCTGCTGGCCGACCGAGACCAGCCCACCGAAACCGGCAAGCGCATTCCACATGGCGGCAAGGATCACGTAGATGAACAGGGCCGTCATCCGGTCGATCGCGCCGGCGCCGAGCACGGCTGGGGCAAACATCAACACGGCAAGCACCGCGGCCATGCAGCCGAGCGCCACCCGTGACGCCTTCGTCCAGCGTTCTATCGATATTCCGTTGGAGGCAAGGGTCGCGTTGGGGCTCATGTCGGGCTCCGGAGACGGGTGCGCAGGGAGGCGGCAAGTTTGTCGAGAGCCGGCATGCCGAACCGGGACAGCCTGACGAAAAGCACCAGCAGGAACACGGCATGGCCGCCGATCAGGAAGCCTTGCGGATGCAATTGCGCGCCGAGCGATTGGGCAAGGCCGAGAACGATGCCGCCGGCAAGTGTGCCCCATAACGATCCCGCTCCGCCGATCACGGCAGCCTCGAAGGCGAAGAGAAGCTGCGGGCCGCCGGAATAGGCGCTGAAGGTTGCCCGCATCCCGAGAAAAGCACCGGCGATCCCGACCGTGACCATGGTGATCGCGGTGGCGACGGCGTTGACCCTGCGGGCATCGATGCCGACCAGCCCGGCCGTATCGGGATCTTCGGCCGTGGCGCGGATCGCGCGGCCAAGCGCAAAGCGGCTCAGGAAGAACTGCAGCCCGCCGAGAATGAGGACTGCCGTCACCATCATCATGACGGCAAGCTTGCCGACGTAGATGTGGCCCGGCAGTTGCCAGGACGCATAGGACAGGTTGCCGATGAACGGCGCGAGCGAGCGGGTGTCTGCGCCGAACTGCTCGAACAGCAGGTTGTCGATGACGATCGACAGGCCGAAGGTCGTCAGGATCGGCAGCAGCGTGCCGCCGCGGGCGCTGCGCTCCAGAATGAAGCGCTGCAACAGCCACCCGGCCGCCGCCATGATGGGCAGCACGATCAGCAGGCCGGCGAAGGGCGGAATGCCGGCTTTGGCGGCGAGCAGCCACAACCCGTAAGCGGCTGCGACCGCCAGGCTGCCATGCGCCAGATTGATGATCCGCATCACGGAGAACATGAAGGACAGTCCGCAGGCGATCACGGCGTAGTAGCCGCCGAGCAGAATGCCCTGGAGCAGGGTGTTGATCACGATGCGCTCCTTTCGCCGGCTGCCCGGTGCAATCCGAAATAGGCTTGGGTGACGTGCTCGCGCGTGACGGCGGCGGCCGGCCGGTCGAGGACGATGCGTCCTTCCAGCATGCAGATGACACGGTGTGCCACGCTCATGGCGCGGGCGAGATCCTGCTCGACGAGCACGATGGTCGTTCCCGAGGTGAGCAGCGCCTGCAGCTGGGCGTAGACGCGATCGACGACCAGAGGCGAAAGCCCGAGCGAGACCTCGTCCAGGAGAAGAATATCGGGATTGCTCATCAGCGCCCGGCCGATCGCGGTCGCCTGCTGTTCTCCGCCCGAGAGGTGTCCCGTTTTGGCGTGACGGCGGGGTTTCAGGTTCGGAAAGGCGTCGAGGACCCGGTCGATACTCCACTCGCCCTTGCGGCCGGAACTCTTTCCGAGAAGCAGGTTCTCTTCCACCGTCATCTGTGAAAACAGGCGCCGGCCTTCCGGCACCAGGGCGATGCCCTTGGCGATCCGTTTGTGGGACGGGACGGCGGCCAGATCTTCGTCGTTGAGGAGGACGCGGCCGGAGGATGGCAGATGGGCGCCGGCGATTGATCTGAGCAGCGTCGTCTTGCCCGCACCATTTGCGCCGACCAGCGCCAGCACCTCGCCCTTGGCAAGATCGAAACTGACGCCGCGCACCGCCTGGAGCAGGCCGTGGCGGACGTCGAGGTCGCGGATGGAGAGAAGGCTCATGCGGGTGTCCCTCCGAGATAGGCCTTGACCACCTCCGCATTGCTCATGACCATTTTCGGTTCGCCATCGGCGATGATCCTGCCGGCGTCCATGCAGATCAGCCGCTCCGCCACCTGCAGGAGGATATGAACGATATGCTCGATCCAGACGATGCCGATGCCGCGGCGGCGCAGTTCCAGGATGGTTTCCACCAGTTCGCTCGCCTCGCCATCGGTCAGGCCGCCGCCGATCTCGTCGAGCAGCAGCAGCCTCGGCTGCGTGGCAAGCGCACGGGCAAGCTCCAGCCGTTTGCGGTCCAGCAGGCCGAGCGTGTCGGCGGGGCGGTTGGCGACGCCAAGCATGCCGCAGAGCGAAAGCGAATCCACCACGCGCTCATAGGCCTCGTCGCGGCTTGCGGCATTGCCGTGCGATGCGGCGACGAAGACATTTTCGAAGGTCGTCATGCCGCCGAAGGGTTTGGGAATCTGATGGGTCCGGACGAGCCCGGACCGGCAGCGCTCCGCCGCCGTCCGGCGCGTGACGTCGACGCCGTCGAAGGTGATGCTTCCCTCATTGGGCGGGAAGGCGCCGGCGAGCACGCTGAGCAGGGTCGTCTTGCCCGCGCCGTTCGGCCCGACAATGCCGATTGCCTCGCCATCGCCCATGGAAAAATCAAGATTCTCCAGCACCACCAGCGCGCCGAACCGCTTGTGGATCCCCTTGGCCGAGAGAAAGGCTCCCCCCGGCCGTCTTTGAGCTTCCCGCTGCAGCACTGTGCGTTATCCGTTATAGGCGGTGAGCTTGGCGCCGACCGGGACGTTGGGGTCGGTGGCGTTTTCGGTGACGACATAGTCGAGCGCGAATTTCGAGCCCTCCGGCGCTTTCACCCATTGCGTGCCGATGATCGGTCCGGGAGAGACGTTGGCGACGGGACCGCTGGTGAAGTCGACCTTGCCGGCAATTGTGGTCGTCTTCAGCGTGCTGATCGCCTTGGCCACAGCCTCCTTGCTCTTGACGTCGGTGCTGGCCTTCAGCGCATCGAAGCCGGCGTCGAGAAGCGCAAGGCTGGCGCCGAGCTGCTGCGTCCACTGCTTGCCGCTTGCCGTTTCATAGCCGTCGGCAAGTTCGGTTCCGGAAACGCCCGTCAGCGTGGATTTGTAGGGGAAGGCCTTGTGCCAGTAGGCGGCGCTGCCGATGTTCAGGCCGAGGTCGCCAAGCGCCTCGATGTCGGACGGAAACAGGCCCGTCTTGGCGATCTGGCAGATCTTGATCTGCTGGGTAAGGCCCTGCTGCGCGGCCTGACGCCAGAAGGCGGCGAAGTCGGGCGGTATGGGGAACGAGTTGAAGATCTCCACGCCCTCCTGCCTGAAAAGAGCGATCTGCGCGGTAAAGTCGGTGGTTCCGGTTTCGTAGGCTCCGGGATCGACGATGGTGAAGCCTGCCTTGGAAAGCGCCGGCGCCAGATGGGTGCGGATCGCATTGCCGTCGGCGTCGTTGGGATACATGACGCCGACCTTCTTGTTGGTCTCGATCAGGTTCCACTGCGAAACATAGGCCTTGTGGAACTCTTCGACGCCGAAGCCGAAATGATAGGTCCACTTGAACGGTGAGGGTGCGCCCGGCTTGGCGCCACGGCCGAAATACCAGGCTTCCCAGGGCATGACCGTCGAGAGGCAGGGAATGCCTGATGCTTCGCAGGCGTCGGCCACCGGGTTGATAGTTTCGGGCGTCGAGACGGCGAGCATCAGGTCGATCGCCTGGTTGTTGATCAGGTCCTTCGCCAGCTGGCCGGCGCGCGAGGGATCGGACTGGGTGTCCTGGTCGAGAATGTCAACTTTCCAGGTCTTGCCGCCTGCCTGCAGGCCGTTCGCCAGCGCCTTGCGCGCCAGTTCCAGCACATAACCGTCCGTCTCGCCGAAGCCGCCGAGAGGGCCGGTGCGCGGGCTGATGAAGCCGACCTTCAGCGTATCGCCGCTCTGAGCGAAGGCCGTGCGGCCGGAAAGCGCCAGCGCCGCGCCGCCCGCCACGGTCGATGCGATGAAAGACCGGCGGCTCAGCGATGCCGCGGTGATTTTGCCGTTGCGGAAAATGCCGTTCATGTAATCATTCCTCCCTCTTGATCGGGCCTCCCAGCCCGTTCCCATTGTTCATGTCGGCCGATCTATTAGATCGGGTAGTGCCGTTTTGCCGAGGCCATGGTGATCCATCTGAGCTCGGTGAATTCATCGATCGCGGCCTTGCCGCCGAAGCGGCCGTAGCCGCTTGATTTGACGCCGCCGAAGGGCATTTGCGGCTCGTCGGAAACGGTCGCCTCGTTGATGTGGCAGATGCCGGATTCGAGCCGCATGGCAACGGCAAGCGCTGCATTGACGTCGGCGCTGAAGACGGCGGCCGACAGCCCGTATTCGTTGTCGTTGGCAACGGTCACGGCCTCGTCGACGCTGCCGACCCGGACGATCGCCGCGACCGGTCCAAAGCTCTCCTCGCGGTAGATGCGCATGGCAGGCGTCACGTGATCGATGACGGTCGCGTCCATCAGCGTGCCGTTGGCCTGGCCGCCGCAGACGAGGACCGCGCCCTTCTGCAGGGCATCATCGACGAGCGACCGGACGCGGCGGACGGCCTCAGTGTTGATCAGCGTGCCGAGCGGTGTGTTGCCGTCCCTGGGATTGCCGGCGACGAGGGTTGCGGCTTTCGTCCGGAACTTGCCGACGAAGCCATCGGCGATCTCGTCCATCAGGATGATCCGCTCGGTCGACATGCAGATCTGGCCCTGGTTCATGAAGGCGCCGAAGGCGGCGGCACGCACGGCCTCGTCGATATCGGCATCGGCAAGGACGATGAACGGCGCCTTGCCGCCGAGTTCGAGCAGGCAGCGCTTGAGATGCCTTGCCGCGGATTCGGCAATGATCCTGCCGACGCGGGTGGAGCCGGTGAAGTTGATGCGGCGCACGGCCGGATGGGCGATCAGCGCATCGACGACGGCGGCGGCATCGCTCGGCGCATTGGAAACGACATTGACGACGCCGCGCGGAAAACCGGCGTCACGCAGGATGTCGCCGATCAGGCCATGGGTCTTCGGGCAGAGTTCGGAGGCCTTCAGGACGACGGTGTTGCCGCAGGCAAGCGGCATGGCGACGGCGCGGGTGCCGAGGATAACAGGTGCGTTCCAGGGGGCAATGCCGACGCAGACGCCTGCCGGCTGGCGCACCGCCATGGCAAGGCTTCCCGGAATGCCGGAAGGAATGATCTCGCCTGATATTTGCGTGGTCATCGCCGCCGCCTCGCGGAGAATATCCGCGCCGAGCCCGCAATTGATCGCCGCCCATTGCGCGGTGGCGCCGGTTTCTCCGGTCATCGCGGCAACGAGTTCGGGTGTGCGGGCCTCCAGGATATCGGCTGCGGCATTCAGAAGCCTGCGCCGTTCGCCCGGGCCGGTCTGCGACCAGTCCGGAAAGGCGGCGGCGGCCGCATTGGCTGCCCTCGTCATGTCGGCAACGGATCCTGCCGAGGCGATCGTTGCGACGTCGCCGGTCAACGGATCGATGCGTTCGAAGGTGGCCCCTTCGGAAGCGTCCATCGCCTCGTTGTTGATCATCAGCTGTGCCGAAAACACCGTTCCACCCATTTGCCACGCATTGGCGCCACGTGCTGACGCCAGATGCCGGTTTGCATTGTTGCCATGGGAGAAAACGAGCGGACGCGGCGCCACGAGGGGCTGCCTGACCGTTCCTGCATCTGTTGAAGTGCCTCCTCCCAAAGGCTGATGAAGAAAAGGTTACGCCGATCTGGCGCGGATGGAATGCGATTTACTGGGTTAATATTGTAATTATCTGGCGATTGTCGCATGCTTGACGCGGGAATGGAGGAGAGGGCCTTGGCGACGGACGGAGGGATTCATCACTATGCCAGGGGCGAGTGGCACGGGCCGTCGCTGTCGCACCGGCGCATCCGTTTCCAAAAAGGACTCTATGCCGATTTCCACCATTTCCTTCTGCTCGGGGAGGGGAGTGGCGAACTTCATTTCGACAATGGCGAACATCGGCCGCTGCACGGACCGCTGCTTGCCTTCCTGCCGCCGCAGGCGCGCTGCGACCTGTCGATATCAGCCGGAACCGCGGCTCATCTGGTCGGGGCTTCGCCGCAGATCATGGTCGATGCGATCGGCGACAAGGTGGAATCCTATTCGCTGCGCATCTTCACCGAACAGCGCAAGCTAGTCGAGGCATTGGATCCCTCGGCGGTGGCCGAAATCAGCCCGCTGATATCAGGCTTCGTGCGGGAACTCGGCGATCCCTCCCGCTCCTCCTGGATGGTCGCATCCGCCTATATCAGGCTCATCCTGATGGCGCTTTGGCGCGGTTCCGATGGCGAGAGAAGCGAGCAGCGCGGGCAGGGCGAAGTGGGATTGATCCTGCAGCGATATCGGCAACTGGTCGAGGCCGGTTTCCGCCTGCGCCGGCCGATCAGCGATTATGCCGCGGAACTGGGCGTCACGGCCGACCGGCTGCATTCCACCTGCCAAAGGGCGCTCGGCCGCTCGCCGATCCAGCTTCTGCACGAGCGCGTGGTGCAGGAGGCAAAGCTGAGATTGGAGCGATCGGCCCGCAATATCCAGGAAATCTCCGACAGCCTCGGCTTTCGCGACCCGACCTATTTCAGCCATTTCTTCAAGCGCAAGACCGGGCTTTCACCCGCCGGCTACCGCGAGATCGCCCGCGCTTCAGCCGGCTCGGAAAACAGCATGCTGTCTTCGGGTTATGCCGATTGGCCTTAGGCGGAGGGCATCGATCAAAGCGAGAATTTGCGGTCTGTCGAAGCATCACGCCAGCTTTGCGCCGGGAGCGGACATCATTTCAAGTGCATGCTGAACAACACGAGTGCGACGAGCGTCACCAAGATTGCGTTCACAGCGCGCTCTACCCATCGCATAAACTTAGACTTGGAGAGGCGGCCCGATAGCGTCGCTCAAAAGCTGTCCAAGAAACAGAAGCAAATTATCCATCGCGTCTCGATCTGGCGGCTGGGCCTAAAGTGTCATCTCCTGCGCTCATCACGCCTCCGGCAAGGCTCGATTTCAAAATCCTCCTGAACACCTGGGATCGATCTCGCCGGTTTGTAATCGGGCATTTACCAGCTTTCAATCTGAACGAACCCTCATCTTGGAGGCAACGGTTGTTTTGCTTACAATCAAATTGCTAACAAGGGTTGCGCTGATTGCTCTTCATTAAGATTGGATTTCCTGTTGCTCATATTGCCCTGGTCGCAGCCATCTTCACTCTTCGCGACAGCGAGCATCTATGGGTGCTTGGCTTGATGTTTGCCTGGTATTGTCTCGCTATGCTTGGCTCCATCGCCGCCATACGGCTTCACTATAAAAGATCGACCCAGCGGGGGAGCCGTTACCCTAGATGCAGAGCCATTCATTTTTGGAACCAGGCGGTCCTGGGCTTATGCTGTTGGCGGCGGAACAGCTCCCAGTCTTCTTATACGTACCCTCGAAGCGCAACGATCTCGGTGGACATTGATAATGACAATCCTCGTTCGGTTGCTGAGGATCGCGCTTGTCACAATCCTATGCATCGTCGCTTTCGCGGCATTGTTTGAATTCTTGAACGCCGTTCCGACACATCTTTCTCTCCCCGATCATCCTCAGGGAGGCGTCGCAAATCCGAGAGGTTCGCTGGTTTTCGATGCGCTCGTGTGGGGAGTGGTATTCCGTGCGCCGGGCTATCTCTTCAATGGCACGATCCCGTTGCTGATCGTTCTGGCGGTGACAGAATGGAAATCGGCGAAGAGTTGGAGATGGTATCTCACCATCTGGATCATCGCCGGGCTGCTGGCAACGGGTATCCCCGTCAATGATCCCTTAAGGCTTTCAGCCGCGCTGCTTGCGGCTGCTGCAACTGGCTATCTTTACTGGCTTCTCGCCGGAAAATCAGCAGGTGATTGGCTGCAGGCCTGGCAGATGCGGGAACCCAATGCTGGCCGCAAACTGCCGAATTATGCCGCTTATGTCGTCCTGGCATATCTCGGTTACCAACTTTCCGGCTATCTCTATTATGGCGGCAAGCTGCTTTGGGTCAGTTCTGGTCCCGAGCCTGACCCTGGGACGCCTCCATTTCATGTCAGATTCGAACGAGAAATGACTGCGTCCCAGAAGGTCGCCATGATGGATTTTCCTGATCCAGCTTCCTGTCTCAAGGAGGCAGAGACGGATGACCTGTCGACAGATCGCCTAAAGGAGATGGACTGGGATCGGATAGACAACGAGGACGAAGCGGAGGTCTGTATGTTCAGACTGCTGGGTTCCTACGAGAACTTATCCTACGCAACCGACTGGTTCGAAGCGCAAGGCTTTGACGTGCCCCCGAACTTCAGTAGCGCTCGCCCTTACATAGAGTCGGACGGCACGCAGCGGGTTACTGGCGGGTATTCGATCCGAAAGAACGGCCCCAAATTTCCGACTAAGGGAGTCATTCGTCGGGCTTTTAGATCGATACCATATGGCATGTCCGTTGATGCGACGTGGTCGAAGGACGGTAAGCAGTTGCTGTGGGTGCAGACGGGCTTCAACACTCTGTGAGGGAGGAGCCGCGATGTTAATTGCGACCTGGTTACAGGGGAAAACAAGGAAATGGACAGTTTGCTTTTCTTCCTCGGAGACATCCTGAGCGAGTGGTTATCGGGGAATTCATCGAAATCCGTGTTTATGCGTTGGGTGGAGCGCATAGTTATCGCGGTGGTAATCATGCTCATCACCCTCGTGCTGTTTTACATGTACCGCACTTGACGCCGGGCATTGGCGTTGGGGGCCACAGCGGTGAGCCACAGGTGGATTCACAACGGACCTGAATAGGAAAAATTGATGCCAAGATTTTTTACTGCAATCATTTTTCTTGCGACGCTTTGGGCGGTCTCCGCTGAGAAATCATCCGCAGCCATGTGGCTGATAAGGGGGCCAGCCAACACTAGCATGGCTGCCGACCCCGCCTGTAAAGGTCGCGACACGGAGCGCAGCGCGCCTGACGACAATCATCTGTGGATTGACTGCTGGATTGGGGAAAAGCATGTCACGCTTTTGATCTCTTCGGTCGCGCCTTTCGTTGCAAAGGACTTCACCTACAAAAATGCCGCCGCGATGTTTGAGAGGATTACCGCCGGAACAGAATGGTCGGCCTTCAAGGATAAGGTTAAGTTCATAGGCGGTTCGACTTTCCAAGGTTTCGAGCCTTTCGCTCAAATGAGATTGATTGGCAGGCTGTGCGATGTCGGGGAGCAATGCCCGACCTCACAGGAAAGAATCGTTGCCCTCAAGATGCTGGGAACTTCCAGGGTGACGGTTTCGCTGATTGTGATGGGAGACGTCGAGCAAAAAGACTACATTGTGCATGGGAAGCGCGTTGCAACTTACCGGTATTTCCCAGACCCCATTGCTACCATGGTTGACACATTTAACTTTGCGACCATTCAAAACCCGCCGTACTAAATGGATGATCGTCGTCGAAGACGGAAATCTCGCCTCGCTCTCCAACCACGGCAGCCGTGATGTCTATCGTGTCAGGCGATAGCGTGGGGCTCCAAGCTTGACGTCGAAGAGCAGACCACCCTCACGACAGCGCAAAAATCCTTACCTCTCTCCCGATACCCTGAAGCTCCGCCATCCGGGAGGCCGATGTGATGCCACTGTCGCGGAGGATCTCTGAAACCTGGGCATCCTCGACGATCGCCTCCGTTGTCATGATTACATTGGGATCGGCAAGGCCTTGGACGCGGGAGGCGATATTGACGGTCTGGCCGAAGTAGTCCTGCCGGTCGTTCAGGTTGACGGCGAGGCATGGTCCCTCATGGATGCCGATCTTCAGGAGGAGATCGTCGCTGCCGTGTTCGGCATTTAACCGAAGCATCGCCTCCCGCATCTTGAGTGCCGCCGCCACGGCGCGGTCCGGGCTCGGGAAGGTCGCCATCACGGCATCGCCTATGGTCTTGACGACTGCTCCGGCCTCTGTAGCGACGATCTCGTGAAGAACCCGGAAATGGGCGCGCACCAGATCGAAGGCGGCAAGATCTCCGACGCGCTCGTAAAGCGCGGTCGAGCCCCTCAAGTCGGTGAAGAGGAAGGTCAGGCTGGTGATCTTGAGGCGCTGGTCGACGTCGAGTGTGTCGGTCCGATAGATGTCGCGGAAGCTCTGGTTCGTCAGCAGACGCTTGGCTGTCAGAAAAGGCCGCCTGCGGCCCAGCAGGTCGTGCAGCTCGTCTCCTGCGATGCAGACATTCGGCACCACTCTGCGATCGGTGTGGTTTTCGAGCGTGAGCCGCAGTGAGCCCGGGCGCAGGGTCAGCGTTTCGTTCAGCGCATGCGTCCGACTGATGATCATCGAGAGGGTTTGACGTTCGTCGGTGGGCTCGCCCTGCACGTCGATGAACTGCGCCGAGTGTGTCACCGGATCGAAGATGATGACGAACTGCGCCGGCAGTTGCAGGGAGACGAAGGCCTTCTCGCCCGGAGCCAATTCGATCATCTCCAACTGGATGCGCGAAAACCTCGCTTCGAGATCGTCAGGCAGGTCGACGCCCGAGCTGAAGAAGATCTGGCGGTAGTACTCGAGCGGCGGCAACCGATCGGGATCGTGACCGGCAATCCTGCGCACGCGCGGGCTGACCGTAAACGTGACCTCGACCATCTCGTCGAGGGTCGGCTCGTATCCGGCCGCGCAGAGCGCGCAATGGTACGTCTCGTGGACGACGGTTTTGAGGGTTGCGCCGCTGTCGAGGACGCCGCCGCATCCCGGGCAAAGCACATTCCAGGTCATCTCGAATGCGCCTATGCGGGCTGCATGGAGAAACGCAGCGATCGTTTTCTCTTCATCGAGATGGTGCTTATCGGCGAAAGCGAGCGCATTGATGCGATTGAGCTCGCGATCCGAGCCATGCAGGACGGCGTTCTCGATGCACTCGACCGTCCGCGGGTCAGCCGCCTGTCGCAGGGAGGCAAAAAGGACGTCCACTTCGCTCATTAGACAAGTCTCCGTGTGCAGAACCCACGGCGGACGACGCCAGGACTGCGATTATACCACGGGAGTTTCCCAATAGAAATCTGTAGGCTTGGATGCTGCTCGCTTCCCGAGCGAAGGCGGGTTTCACTTCCCCTTATATATCCGCTTCAGCGCCGTCAGCAGCGCATCCAGTTCGTCGCGCGAAAACAGCTCGATGAAACGCTGCTCGTGCATGTCGATCAGCTCACGCGCCCGGGCGAGCATTGCGCCTCCCGCCTTCGTCAGATGAAGTTCCTGGCGCCGGCGGTCGGCCGCGGAGGGGCGCCGCTCGATCAGGTCGCGGGCTGCCAGCCGGTTGACGAGGGCCATCATCGTCGCCCGGTCGGTGCCGAGCGTATTGGCAAGGTCGATCTGCGATGCGCCCGGATTGCCGGCGACGAGTTCCATCACCGCCAGCTGCTTCTGCGTCAGCGCCAGTTCTTCCACGGTTTCGGCGAAGTCGCGATAGATCGCGACATGGGCCATGCGCAGATGAAATCCCAGCAGGTCGCCAAGCCGGCCGACGTCGAGGCCCGGCGTCGCGGGCGTATCTTCGCCCTCGAAATCGTCCTGCGGTGATTTTGTCGCCATCGTTGTTCTCGCCTCGTCCAGGCGCCATAACCATCAAAATCAGCAGGTTAGTCAATATCCGTATTGCGGATTTCCGCGCGCCATTCGAGCGATCGGATTTGCTTTAAACAGCCTCTTGCATCCTGTCGGGAAAAGATATTAGTATGTGTTGCATACAAATATGATGCCTGCCGCGGGGAGCAGCGGGCATGGGAGGAGAAAATGGCGCATTCCTTTTCCGGGGTGGTTTCGTCGGCAGATTGCGGACTGGTGAAGGATGATCCGATCCTCTACCGCGCCGGCGTCGCACCGGACCGTCCGGCTCTGTTCGAGATCGCCACCGGCCGGCAACTCAGCTATGCCGAGCTCGATGCGCGGATCGCCCGCTGCGCCGGTTTCCTGAGCGATGAACTCGGAGCACGCCGCGACGGCGCGCGTGTCGCCATGCTGGCGCGCAATTCCATGGATTCGATCGTGCTTGCCTTTGCCTGCCAGCGTGTCGGCGCCATCTACGTGCCGCTCAACTGGCGCCTCAACGCCGCCGAGCTTCGGCCGATCCTTGCCGATTGCGCGCCGGCTCTGCTCGTTCACGACGAGGAGTTCGCCGCAACCGTCGCCAGCTTGGTGAATGCCGATCCAGAGATGGCGGTGATATCGACGGCCGACGGTCCGGCCGGGTTCGCCGCGCGGATCGAAGCGAGCCTTCCGGCCGCTCCGGTGCCCGCCGATGCCGATGGACCCTGCGTCCTTCTCTACACCTCGGGCACGACGGGACAGCCGAAGGGCGTCGTCATCACCCGCCGCAACGCCTTTTTCGCGGCCATCAATTTTTCCGTTGTCGGCGAGATCGGGCCGAGATCCGTCGCGCTTTGCGACCTGCCGTTCTTCCACACGATCGGGCTGATTGCCGTCGCGCGCACCACATTGATGCTGGGCGGCACGCTCGTTGTCTCCGACCGCTTCACGCCGGCGCGGACACTCGCAGCCCTTGCCGACCGGCAGCGTGCCATCACTCATTATTTTGCCGTGCCGCAGATTGCGCTCGCCTTGCGCAACGATCCCGCCTATAGCGCCGCGGCGCTGGCCGGTCTGCATGCGCTCTTCGTCGGCGGCGCGCCGCTGACGCAGGCGCTGATCGAAAGTTATCTCGACGACGGCGTTGCGCTGGTCAACGGTTATGGCATGAGCGAGGCCGGAACGGTGCTGCACGTGCCGATCGATCGGCGCGCCGTGCAGGACAATCCCGGCAGCGTCGGTCTTCCGGCACCCTTGCTCGACATTCGCATCGTCGACGAGAACGGCCGGGAGGTTGATGACGGCGAGATCGGCGAACTCTGGCTGCGCGGGCCGGCGGTGACGCCGGGCTACTGGAACAAGCCTCAGGAAACCGCTGCCGCCTTCACCGACGGCTGGTACCGCACCGGCGATCTCGGCCGACGCGAAGCGAACGGCTTCTATCGCATCGTCGACCGGTTGAAGGACATGTACATCAGCGGCGGCGAGAATGTTTATCCAGCCGAGGTCGAAGCAGCGCTCGCAAGCCATCCCGATATCCTCGACGCCGCGGTCGTCGGCATTCCCGACATCCGATGGGGCGAATGCGGTGTCGCCTATGTGGTGCTGCGGCCGGGTGCCGTGGCAACCGGCGATGAGATCGCCGGCCATTGCACCGCAAGGCTCGCCGCCTTCAAGCGCCCGGCGCGCATCCTCTTCGTCGAGGCCATTCCCCGCACCGCCTCCGGCAAAGTGCAGAAACATATCCTGCGCCAGTTCCATTTTGACGAAACCCTTCAACGACAGGCCCTGTGAAGCGGCCCCCGGCATTCACGCCGAAACCCATGGAGTAACCTCATGACCGATATGCAATCGCCGGTTCTGGTCGAATTCGATAATGGCATCGCCTTCGTGACCCTCAACCGTCCGGAAAAGCGCAATGCGATGAACCCGGCCCTGAATATCAGGATGCTCGAAGTGCTCGACGAGCTCGAGGGCGACGAGCGCTGCGGCGTGCTCGTCTTGCGCGGCGCCGGCGAATCCTGGTCGGCCGGCATGGATCTGAAGGAATATTTCCGCGACAATGACGACAAGCCGCGTGACGTCACGCTGAAGGCGCGGCGCCAGTCCGGCAACTGGTGGGGCCGGCTGATGTATTTCGAAAAGCCGACGATCGCCATGGTCAACGGCTGGTGCTTCGGCGGCGCCTTCACGCCGCTGGTTTCCTGCGATCTCGCCATCGCCGCCGAGGAGGCGAATTTCGGTCTCTCCGAGATCAATTGGGGCATTCTGCCGGGCGGCAATGTCACCCGTGCGGTCGCCGAAGTGATGCGCCATCGCGACGCTCTCTACTACATCATGACCGGCGAGTTGTTCGGCGGGCGCAAGGCCGCCGAAATGGGTCTCGTCAACGAGGCGGTGCCGCTGGCAGAGCTTGAAATCCGGGTCCGCAAGATCTGCGCCAGCCTGCTCGAAAAGAACCCGGTGACGCTGAAGGCCGCCAAGGACACCTACAAGCGGGTGCGCAACCTGCCATGGGATCTCGCCGACGATTACATCTACGCCAAGCTGGAGCAGATGCTGTTTCTCGACAAGACCAAGGGGCGCGACGAGGGGCTGAAACAGTTCCTCGACGACAAAACCTATCAGCCGGGGCTCGGCGCCTACCAGCGCGACCGCTGAGCACGGGCCCGGTTCGCCGGGCCGTTCACGAGCCGATCATCGGGAGGAGGAAAGCAATGAAAATCCATGCCGCGGTGGCGCGTGCGCCCCATACGCCGTTTTCGCTGGAAAGGCTCGATCTGGAGGAGCCACGTGAGGGTGAAATCCTGGTTCGCGTCGTGGCGACAGGGGTTTGCCACACCGATATCGTCATGCGTGACCAGCATCTGCCGGTGCCGCAGCCGGTCGTGCTCGGCCATGAAGGCGCCGGCATCGTCGAGCGTGTCGGGCCGGGCGTTGCCAAGGTCAAGCCCGGTGATCACGTGGTCATGACCTTCAATTCCTGCGGTCATTGCCCGAGCTGCAACGATCACCAAGAGACCTATTGCCACGAATTCTTCCCGCGCAACTTCTTCGGTGCGCGCGCCGATGGTTCGAGCGGGCTCTCATGCGAGGGAGAGCGGGTTCACGGCAATATTTTCGGCCAATCCTCCTTCGCCAGCCACGCGCTGTGTCATGAGCGCAATATCGTGAAAGTGCCTGAGGATGCGGATCTGGCACTGCTTGGGCCGCTCGCCTGCGGCATCCAGACCGGCGCCGGCGCGGTCATGAATGCGCTGAAGGTCGAACCGGGAAAAGTGCTCGCGGTTTTCGGCATGGGCTCCGTCGGTCTTGCCGCCGTGATGGCGGCGCGGATCGTCGGCGCTTCACGGATCATGGCCGTCGACGTCAACGAGACGCGGCTGGCGCTTGCGGCGGAACTCGGCGCGACCGACATCGTCAACGGCAAGGCAAGCGACGCGGTTGCCGCGATCATGGCGCTGACCGGCGCCGGCGTCGATTATTCGATCGATGCCTCCGGCGTGCCCGCCGTCATCGACCAGTGCGTGCGGGTGCTGGCGCCGCGCGGCACCTGCGGCATCGTCGGGGCCTCGCCTCATGGCGCGACGCTGACGCTCGACCTCACCCATATCCTGTCCGGCGGGCGCCGGGTCCGCGGCATCGTCGAGGGCGATTCCAATCCCGACGTGCTGATCCCGTTGTTGATCGACCTGCATCGGCAGGGCCGCTTCCCCTTCGACAGGCTGATCACCTTTTATGATTTCGCCGACATCAATCAGGCGGTGGAGGATTCGGAAAAGGGCATCGTGCTGAAACCGGTCGTGCGTCAGCCGGCCGCCTGACACCGTTCAAGGGAGGAAACAATGAACACCGTCACCCCAATCGCCACCGATACCAGCCCCGATGTCATGAAGGCGCTGCTTGACCGGCAAAGGGCGTCTTTCCTGAGGGAAGGCCCGCCGGGCATCGACACCCGCATCGATCGCATCGACCGCGTCATCGCCCTTCTCGTCGATCATAAGGATGCGATTGCGGCTGCCCTGTCGGAGGATTTCGGCAGCCGCAGCGTCGAGGCGAGCCTGCTTCTCGACGTCTTTACCTGCGTCGGTTCGCTCAAATATGCCAAGGCCCATCTTGCCGAATGGCTGAAGCCCGAGCAGCACGAGGCATTGTTCCCGGACGCGGTGGCCGAAGTGGTCTATCAGCCCAAGGGCGTTGTCGGAATCCTCAGCCCGTGGAATTTCCCCTATCAACTCGCCCTTGCGCCGCTTGCCGGCATTCTTGCCGCCGGCAACCGCGCCATGATCAAGCCGTCGGAGGTAACGCCGGCCTCGGCCGCCTTGATGGCGGAACTCATTGCCGGCGCCTTCGACGAAACGGAAATCGCCGTCGTTCAGGGCGGGCCGGCCACGGGCACGGCCTTTACATCGCTTGCCTTCGACCATCTGATCTTCACCGGCGGAACCGCAATCGCCCATCATGTCATGCGCGCGGCGGCGGAAAACCTGACGCCGCTGACGCTCGAACTCGGCGGAAAATCACCCGTCATCGTCGGCCGCTCGGCCGACCTCGCAGACGCGGCGCGCCGTGTCATGACCGTCAAGACGCTGAACGCCGGCCAGATCTGCCTGGCGCCGGACCATGTCTATGTGCCCGAGGAAAGCGTTGAGGCCTTTGCCGGGCACGCGGTCGCGGCGGTCGGCGCGATGTATCCGGCGCTGAAGGAAAATCCTGATTACACCTCGATCGTCAATGCCCGCCATTTCGCCCGCATCCAGGGCCTGATCGACGATGCCAGGGCCAGGGGCGCCCGTATCGTCGAGATCAACCCGGCGGCAGAAAATTTCTCCCAGCAATCGGCGCACCGCATGCCTCCGACCCTGATCCTCGATCCCACGGAAGACATGCGCGTCCTGCAGGAGGAAATCTTCGGACCCGTGCTGCCGGTCCTTCCCTATCGCGATATCGCCGACGTCATCGATCGTATCAATGCCAAGCCGCGCCCGCTCGCTCTTTATTACTTCAGCCAGGATCAGCAGGAGGAGGCCCGCGTCCTCGACAATACGACTTCCGGCGGGGTGACGGTCAACGACTGCATGAGCCACGTCACGGCGGAAGGCCTGCCCTTCGGTGGCGTCGGCCATTCGGGCATGGGCGCCTATCACGGCAAGTTCGGCTTCCTCGCCTTCTCGCATCCGCGCGCCGTCTATCACCAGAGCAGGATGGTGGAAGCGGAATACATGATGCGGCCGCCTTATGGCGAGGCGATGCGCGGCTTCTTGGCGGCGGCGATCTGCAAGTAGTCGAAGAAGCGTTGGACGATGCCGTCGGCAGCCGCGGTTGCTGGCGGCATCGGATGGCCCGATTGCGCAGGTTTATCCGGATAACGCTATATTGTGTCATCAGGATACGTGTCCCGACGCCGAGAAGGCCGTTGTTAAACATGCCTTATGGCATCGGCTGTTAGCCGTTGAACCGCAGGGCGTTTCGGACATGATGTCTCCTGCCGCCCGCGAGTATGACCTTTTAATTTCCGGTTTCGCGTATTTCTCATGTCGTCAATCTGGCAGCAGGGCCTCTCTGCCCATACCTCATCGTCGCGGCGAACGCCCGCTTTCCTGTCGCCGTATTGCTTCCGACCGACCTGGAGACGCAACTGCTGACGAATATAGGCTGACGGGTCTGCGGCTTAACGAAGCTCAAACCAGTGTTGCCCTATGATTGGTTCGGTACATGTATTGGAAGGTGGATCCAACGCAGTGAATGGCATCTGGACGCAATTCGGTGGCAACCTGTCATTCGTGTGCCTGGCGATTTCGCTCTGGGCGCATTTCTCGATCCAATTTCAGAGTCGTTCGGTCACACAGGAAAAAATCGCCTTCGGAATCATAGCCGGCGCCGCCTCCATCGGGTCCATATTGCTGGCCGTCGAAGTCAATCCCGGCATCTATATCGACATCCGCTTCTCGCCGCTTGCTTTGGCGGGCATGTTTGGCGGACCGATCGCGGCCGCCTTTGCGGCGTCGTTGGCGATGGTCTTCCGCTTTTGGGTCGGCGGCACGGCCATGATCGATGGCCTGATCGCAATTGCTGTCGCAACCGGCATTGGCCTGGCTGCCAATGTCTGGATCCGGAAGAGATCTGCCGAGCTCATGGACGTTGCGCTGCTGAGCCTCGCGCTCGGCGTTGCACTTATCGTATTGATGGCGGTGCTTCCCACACTGGTGCACGCCCGCGTATTGGCCATCATCGGTCTGCCGATGACGGTATTGAACTGCCTGGCGACGGCGCTGTGTGGTTTCGTTCTGTTGAAGACGCAGCAATGGGAGCTGGAGCGGAGCATCTTGGTGACCGCGTTTTCGCAGTCGCCCGACTATCTCTACGTGAAGGACAGAAACAGCCGGTTCATCACCGTCAATGAAAATATGAGCCGCCTTTTTCGTTTCAGAACCACGGCGGAGATGACCGGATTGTCGGATTTCAATCTTATATCGCGGCCGCGCGCCGAAGAATTTTACTATCTCGAACAGCAGGTCATGGACACCGGGGTGCCCCTGATCGACTCCGTCGAGCGTATCGAAGACAGATACCTGCTCGCCTCCAAGGTGCCGCTGAAGGATAGGCAGGGACGGGTGATCGGCCTTGCCGGCGTCACGCGTGACGTGACGGAGCGGACTGCCCTGGAGCGGGAATTGCGCAAGAGCAAGAATCTGTTGTCGCATGCGATGGCCGGCATGTCCGATGGCATCGCCATGTACGACAGCAAGGGTTTCCTCGTTTTTTGCAACGACCAGTATCGCACCGCCTTTCCGCTATCCGGGGACGCTCGCGTGGTTGGCGCTCATATCAGCGACATCCTTCGCCGTGTTGCCGAAACCGGCGAGCGCACCGGTATCCCGGACGCTGACCGCGAAGAGTGGATCAGGTCCGTCAGTGCTACGTTGCATAGCAACAAGGACGAAGAGGTTCAGCTTCACAACGGCGACTGGCGCAGCATCCGGACAAGGCTTGCGGAAGACGGCACGGCGATGGCCGTCGTCTCGGACATCACGGCGACCAAGCAGGCGGAAATCGCCCTCAGGCTGTCGGCTGAGCAACTGAGGAATCTCGCCGAGACCGATGGGCTCACCGGCATGGTCAACCGCCGGGCCTTCGACGAGGCTTTCGCGCGTGAGACCGCGGGCAGCGCCAGGAAAAACACGCCGTTCAGCCTTCTGATGGTCGATATCGACCGCTTCAAGGCCTATAACGACACCTATGGTCATCCCGCCGGAGACCAATGCCTGCGTGTCGTCAGCAGGTGCCTGCGCCAGTCCGTAAGCCGCCCGGCCGACATCGTCGCACGCTACGGCGGAGAGGAATTCGTGGTTCTGCTGCCGGCAACCAGTGCGAAGGGGGCGATGATCGTTGCCGAACAGTTCGCACGTCTCCTAAGCCAGGAGAATATCGTTCATTCCGGCAGCGAATTCGGACGGGTGACCGCCAGCATCGGCATATCCTGTGCGACGGGAGCCACCTTGAGGATCAACCCGAACCGCCTCCTGAGCGAGGCCGACGCCGCGCTCTACGACGCCAAGACTCAAGGCCGCAATCGCATCCTGGCGCATTCGCCCGAGGAGCGGCACTCCATGAAGGACGTCGGTTAGATCGAATCCTTGATAGGTTTTTCCTATCGAGCCATCGCGCGGGCGCCCTTGATGTTTTCCCCGCTTCGGCAATACAGGGCGCATGGACACAAAATTCATTGGTAAGAAATCGGCGGCAGCCGGCGGCTGGGGCGCTTTGAAGAGCTGCGGCAAGCAGTTGCTGCAAAGCGGCATGCCGATTTCAGGGGCGCGGACGATGCTGAAGGCGAACCAGCCGGATGGTTTCGATTGCCCGGGCTGCGCCTGGGGCGATCCGGAGCACGGATCGTCGTTCGAATTCTGCGAAAACGGCGTGAAGGCCGTCGCCTGGGAGGCGACGGAGAAGCGGGCCACGCCCGCCTTCTTCGCGGAAAACACGCTGTCGCAGCTTCGCCAGCTGACGGATTATGAACTGGAACTCAACGGCCGCCTCACGCATCCGATGCGCTACGATGCGGCGAGCGACCGTTACCTGCCGGTCGCGTGGGCGGATGCTTTTGCCGAGATCGGCAGCATTCTGAGGGGGGTCGATAGCCCCAACCGGGCGGAATTCTATACGTCGGGCCGGGCGAGCAACGAAGCCGCCTTCCTCTACCAGCTGTTCGTGCGTATCTACGGCACCAACAATTTTCCCGACTGCTCCAACATGTGCCACGAGGCGAGCGGCATCGCCATGCGCCAGGCGGTCGGTGTCGGAAAGGGCACCGTGCTGCTGGAGGATTTCGAGGAGGCCGACGCGATCTTCGTGATCGGCCAGAACCCGGGCACCAACCATCCGAGGATGCTCGGCGACCTGCGCCGGGCTGCCATCCGCGGCGCGCGCGTCGTCGTCTTCAATCCCATCCGCGAACGCGGCCTGGAGCGCTTCTCCGACCCGCAGGACAAGGTCGAGATGCTGCGCGGCGGTTCGACCGATATCGCCAGCCTTTATCTGCAGCCGCAACTCGGCGGCGACATGGCCGCGGTGCGCGGGATGGCGAAGGCCGTGCTGGCCGCGGAAGACGCAGCGGTCGCTGCCGGCCTGCCCTCCGTTCTCGATCATACATTTCTCGCCGAACACTGCGCGGGTTTTGCAGAATACCGGGCAGCGGTCGAGGCGACCAACTGGGCTGAGATCGAGGACCAATCGGGACTGAGCCGGCAGGAGATCGAACGGGCGGCCGATGTCTATCTCAACGCCGAGCGGGTCATCTGCACCTGGGCTATGGGCGTGACCCAGCATCTGCATTCGGTGGCGACGATCCGCGAGATCGCCAACTTCATGTTCCTGCGCGGCAATATCGGCCGGCCGGGTGCCGGCCTTTGCCCGGTTCGCGGCCATTCCAACGTGCAGGGCGACCGCACCGTCGGCATCAACGAAAAGCCATCGGATGATTTCCTCGATGCGCTGGAGAAGCATTTCCGCTTCACCGTTCCCCGCGAACATGGCCACAATGTCCTTGCCGCGATCGGAGCGATGCTCGATGGCTCGGCCGAGGCCTTCATCGGGCTTGGCGGCAATTTCGCCCGCGCCACGCCCGACAGCGCACTTGTTGAAAAGGCGCTGCGGCGGCTGAAGCTGACGGTGCACATCGCAACCAAACCCAACCATTCGCATCTCATGCCCGGCGAGACGGCCTTCATCCTGCCGTGCCTCGGGCGCACCGAGATGGATCTGAATGCGGCGGGCAATTCCCAACTCGTGAGCGTCGAGGATTCGATGAGCATGGTGCATGGTTCCGCCGGCATCAATCGTCCGGCCTCGCCGCATCTCCTCTCGGAAGTCGCCATCATTGCCGGCATTGCACAGGCGACGGTCGGCTCCGCCGTGGTCGACTGGTCAGAGCTTGCCGACGACCACGACCGCATCCGCGATCATATCGAGGCGACCATTCCAGGCTTCGAAAACTACAATGCGCGCCTGCGCAAACCGCGCGGTTTCCACCTGCGCAATACGGCAGCCCATCGGGAGTGGGATACGCCGGCAGGCAAGGCATCATTCTCTTCGGAAGCGCTTCCGGAGGAGACGGTGCATCAGCGGGCGCGAAAGGGCGAGGGGCGCTTCGCCCTGCAGACGTTCCGGTCGCACGATCAATACAATACGACGGTCTACGGTCTCGATGACCGATACCGCGGCGTCTATGGGGAGCGGCAGGTCATCTTCATTCATCCAGCCGACCTGAAGGCGATGAATGCCGAGGCCGGCGACCGGGTCGACGTGGTCGGCGAGCATGACGACGATATCGAGCGCATCGCTGAGAATTTCCGCTTTGTGCCCTATGACATTCCGCGAGGAAGCATCGCGGGTTATTATCCCGAACTGAACGTGCTCGTGCCGCTTGGCAGCGCGGGCGTGGAAAGCGATACGCCCACCTCGAAATCCATCATGGTGTCCTTCCGCCGGCGACAAGCCGCGTGAGCGAAGAGGCCTCCGAGGCCGATCGTTTTCTTGCCCTCGTCGCTGCGGCGCAAGGCAGGGATATCAGGCTGACATCCATCCAGGCCGGTCTCCTTGTCGCCGCGGATCTGGGGATTGCGCGTGACAGCCGCGCCTTTGCGCGCATGCTGGGGATCGCGCATTCTCTCGTGCTCCGGGAACTCAACGTCCTGGCGGAACGCGAAGGGGTGCTGCAGATCGTGAAGCGGGATCCGAGGACCATGCGAGTGCACTACACATTGCCGCCGCCGGATGAGGCGTAAACACCCCCGCGTTAGCGCCGGCCACCTGCTTACTCGCCGCAAGCTGAGGCCTTTATCGTCGCATCACGCGCTTCCTGGTGTCGGAAGGGTATTCTCCGTATGTGGTTTTATAGACTGCCGAAAACCGGCCGAAATGAAAGAAGCCCCATTTGAGGCAGATGGCCTTCATGGTCTCCTTGCTCTCGGGATCGAGCAGTTCCTGGCGCGCGGCACGCAGCCGAAGCGTCAGCAGATAGGCGGCGGGAGAGGTTCCCCTGAACGCACGAAAACCGGTCTCGAGCGCCCGGCTGGATACGCCGGCCGCTTCGGCCACCTTCGGCATGGTAATCGGCTGATCGATATTGGCATGCATGAATTCGATCGCCCGGCGGACATGCCGGGGGGCGATCAGGGCCGGGCCACTCTCCAGGAAATGCGACAGCCGGTGCGGCACCAGGCGTACCACCAGATCGGCGAGCGCCTGCGTCATATGCGCCATGGCGATCGGCGACTGCAGCAAGGGGCCATCGTCGCGCATGCCTAAGATGATCGTTTCCGTGAGATTGCCGATCAACCGGCCTTCCGGCTTGGACAGATCCAGCTCGGGCAGCAGGTCGAGGGAGCCGCTGAACGGCATCTCGAACGTCTGGCCGATCGTTTGCAGGATGACAGGCCAGTTGATCAGCAACTCGTCGATGACGTTCGATCGCCCATGCATGATGACGCTGTTGGGCTCGAAATTATTATAAAGAAGCAATTTTCCTTGCCCGGCCTCGGCGACGCGGGACCCGTAGGTTACCCCCATGCCACCGCTGCGTGGCACGACGATCGACAGATACTCCGCCGTATCGACGGTTGGCTCGATGTTGAACTGAAACTCCGCCTCGTGATAACCGGTGAGCAGGACGGCCTTGTCACACACCGAGAAATCCAGTCCCCAATGGAAGTCCTGGGCGCGGCCGACAGGCTCTGCATCAAACGCACCGAAAGCGCCGCCCAGCGTTTCGACCATGTTGTCGAAGGACGAGCCGCTAAATCGAAATGAGAATGGCGCAGTGCTATTTTCTGTCATCCTGCTCCCATTGTTCGAGGTGGCTGTTTCGACATGCCCTTCTCCGCCGCTTGCAGGTGCCGGCGCGACGCGACGCCGGCGAGAGTGTCGGATTGGTGCACGTACTTCTGCAAGTGCCAGTCGTCATGGATGGTCGTCCTGCCCCGCGGCGCTTCATCAGAGCCTGTAGACGGCATGGATGAGCGGCCTTGGACGTATATTAGACGATTGTTGGATAGAGTGCAGCAGCTTGTAGCGGAGCAGGTGGATCTCCGCGTGATACCGGCATCGAGATCAGCGGTTTGTGCCAGCTGATGCAGGCCGAATTCGGGCATGGCAGAGGTCAAAAAGACCAACCCATTGAATGCATTAGTTCCCATCCGGACCAGGAACTGACAGAACCCGCGGCCATTGGCAAGACGTCACGCTGCCTGCGATGACGACAACCCGCTGATAAAACGATTGCGCTGAAGGAGCGATTTTAAAGCTGTATCCGCCATGCCACAGGTTCAACCGCGGCGATCTGGCCGAGATGCGCATCATCTGGAGCTTGTAGAGAGCGCCCCAATTCGCAAGCCGCGCAGTCGCCTGCCGAAGGGTCTTAGTGGACCGCTTAAAGATGGCCTTCGGCAGGCAGACAGGCATGCAGGCATACGCACGGGATGGAGTGCGTATGTACGAGCCCTTCCATCCTTTGGGGGGTGATGGATGGACGGGCTTGGCTTTGGGACCGCAAACCATCATGGCCTTGGTCGAGATTGATCTTACTGTTCCTCAGCTATGGAGCAATTGTCACGTCCCGATTTTGTCGGCCAACCGGCTTTTCGTGACGCAGTCTGGACTGACCTTGCGCAAAATGTATAGGTAAGCACTTGCTTGAAAGCTGCCTGTCTTGCGCAACGAGCTGCGGAAAGAGGATAGAGATCTTCAATTTCCCAATGCGCACCAACGATGGGAACTTCGGCATGATGCCGCCGGGCACGATGCATTCGGTTCTTTGAGTTGAGTAATGATTTTCTTACTGAAGGCGCAAGCGACGGATCGTTTCCAACACGCCTATATCGATTTCAAGGCTATCGGTTTCCGTGACGCTCGCGGGCATCGCTCTGTCTCCGGGGATACGGACTCCCTTGGAGCGCAGCCGTTCCAATTGGGCCTTGGCGCGCTCCGGGAAATCCGAATCCACGGCCGCGGGGAAGAGCGCGATCACGGTCATTCCTGCATTCACCGGGTGCTCGCCCGAGAGAAAGTGGCCCGCATCGAGCGACCATGCGGCCCCGGAAAGACCCGCAGCGAGCATCTCGACGATAAGGGCGATATTGCCGCCCTTGTAACCGCCGAAGGGCAGGAGAGCGCCGAGCATCGCCTTGACCGGATCGGTGGTGATTGCGCCGGTCTCGTCGATGGCCATGCCGTGAGCAATCGGCGCTTGCGCCTTTGCCGCCTCGGCAAGCGTTATGAACGCCGTGGCACTCGTCGCCTGGTCGATGACGACGGGCGGCAAGGGTTCCGGTAAGGGCACGCCGAAAGCGAGCGGATTGGTGCAGTAGACGCGCTCCCCGCCCTCGGCAGCGGCCATCAAGGCCGGTCCGTTGGCGGCGGCGATAGCTATCAACCCGTCCTGAGCGAGGCGCCGGACGTAGTATCCCAGTTCCCCGGCGGTATAGCTGTTTCTTTGCGTGAGGACGGATATGCCGAAGGTTTTCACGCGCGTCGTGAAGTCGTCGAAAATGAGGTCAAATCCGAGCTGCGCTATGCCGCCGTCCGCATCGGCCTGGATCAGGGCCGGCAGCACATGGTCGAAGCGGGGGTTGGCGTCTCCGTTGATCCGCCCCTCGCGCAGGCTGGTGAGATAATCGACGAAATGCGGAAAACCGAGTTCGGTGCGCCCGAAGCAGGCGGCCGACAGCGTTGCATCGACGAGCGCCTTTGCCATGGCCGGGCTGCCGCCGCAGGCGAGGCAGGCTTCGAGCGCCAGGTGGCGGAGCTCGTCGATCGGCATTCTTATCCTCTGCCCGGCCATCACAGCTCCAATGCGGCTCGTCTGCCCAGGCCGATCAGCGAAAACAGACGCGGGAAGAGTTTTGACATGGTGATCCCCCAGGCGTCAGGCGGCCGACTTCCCAGTTCCAGCGATGGCGACGTGCCTGATATCGGTGTCGCCAACGAAACGGAAAGACGGCCGCATTTGGAGCGTCAAAGTGCGACCGAGAGGGCGCTGTCGCGTCGGGGAGCCGCCTCCTGCGAGTTCACCATCGCGCCCGCGAGCTGGCGGAAGGTGACAAGCCCCAATGCTTCCCCGGATGGTGAAACCACCCTGGCATCGTCGTGCGCCGCCGATGCCAGGATCCGGACGGCATCTTCGACGGTCGTGCCGGATGCGATCGTCAATCCGCCCGGCACCGCACCGGAATGCAAGGATGTCATGATGGCATCGACCTGGATGACCCGGCCTCGATTGACCTCCTTGACGAAGTTGGCGATGTAGGAGTCGGCCGGACGCAGAACGATGTCCTGGCTGGTGCCCTGCTGGATGACTTCGCCATCGCGCAGGATCGCGATCTGGTCGCCTAGCCGAAGGGCTTCGTCGAGATCGTGGGTGATGAAGACGATGGTCTTCTTGATCTCCTTCTGAATGTCGAGAAGGACCGTCTGCATATCGGTGCGGATCAAAGGGTCGAGCGCCGAATAGGCCTCGTCCATCAGCAGAACCGGCGCATCGTTCGAGAGGGCACGCGCCAGCCCGACGCGCTGCTGCATGCCGCCCGAGAGCTGGTTGGGATATTTGCTCTCGAAGCCCTTCAGGCCCACCCGCTCCAGCCAGCCCATGGCGACGTCGACGGCTTTCGAGCGCTCCATGCCCTGCACTTCGCGGCCGAAGATGGTATTGTCGAGAACATTCCTGTGCGGCAGAAGTGCGAACTTCTGAAACACCATTGCCGTCTGGTGCCGGCGAAACGTCCGCAATTCGGTCTCGTTCATTTTCACCACATCGACGCCGTCGACAAGCACTTCGCCGGCGGTTGGATCGATCAGACGGTTGATGTGGCGGATGAGCGTCGATTTGCCCGAACCCGAAAGGCCCATGATGACCTGGATGCGGCCCGAGGGTATCTCGACATTGATATCTTTCAGGCCGAGCACGTGGCCGTGCTTTTCGTTGAGCTCGGTCTTCGACAATCCCTTCTTGACGGCATCGACATGAGCGCCAGGATTGGGACCGAAGATCTTGTAGAGGTGGCGGATCTTGATGCCGCCGAAACGTTGATCAGCCATGGACGATCTCCCGATGCTTCTGGAGCCGTTTGCCATACGCCTGGCTGACCCGGTCGAAGATGATGGCAATGCCGACGATGGCAAGGCCGTTGAAAATACCCAGGGTGAAGTACTGGTTGGCGATGGCCTTCAGAACCGGCTGGCCAAGGCCCTGGACGCCGATCATCGAGGCGACGACGACCATGGCGAGCGCCATCATGATGGTCTGGTTGATGCCGGCCATGATGGTGGGAAGCGCCAGCGGCAGCTGGACCTTGAACAGCTTCTGCGAGCTCGACGTTCCGAACGCATCGGCTGCCTCGAGCACGTCCTTGTCGACCAGGCGGATACCGAGGTCGGTCAGCCTTATCATCGGCGGGATGGCGTAGATGACGACGGCAATCAGTCCCGGCACCTTGCCGATGCCGAGCAGCATGACGACAGGGATCAGATAGACGAAGCTCGGCATGGTCTGCATCACGTCGAGGATCGGATTGATAACGCGCTGCAGCCGGTCGGAACGCGCCATCAATATCCCCATCGGAATGCCGATGGCGATGGAGAGCACGGTACAGACGAAGATCATCGAGACCGTCCGCATCGTATCGTCCCACATGTCGAAATAGCCGATCAGCAGCAGTGTGACGAGACAGCCGAGGACGATCTTCAGGCTGCGGCTCCCAAACCATGCGATGACAAGGATGATTGCCGTAATGATCGGCCACGGCGTCTGCGTCATGAAGCGGTCGGCGGCGATCAGGAAATGCTGCAGTGGGGAGAACAAGCTTTCGATCGCGTCGCCATAGCTGCGGGTAAATGCGCGAAAACCGTCATCGATCGCCTTCTTCAGATTGCGAAGGGCATCGTCATCCATATGCGGGAATTTATAAAACCATTCCATTCGGTTCCCCTTTTTCTTCAAAGAGCCGTGGCAGTCTTTTTGATTTTATCGGCAGCGAGAGGCGGTGCGCACTAAGCGCACCGCAGTAGTCGGCGTTAAAGAGCAGCTTCGATCTTCGTGGCTGCCTCAGGCGAGACCCACTTGGTCCACAGGTCCTTGTTTTCTTTGAGGAAGTGCTTGGCACCGTCCTCGCCGGTCGCCTGGTTGTCGGTCATCCACGCCATGAGCTTGTTGACCGTGTCGTTGCTCCAGGAGCGCTTCGTCAGGTAGTCCATGACTTCAGGGCCGACCTTTTCCGAGAAAGGCTTTGCAACGAGGGTGACGATCTTGTCGACCGGCCATGCATTCGGCTTCGGATCGGGGCAATCGGCGACGGTATTGCAGCGCTTCCATTCGGCGGCGTCGTTCGGAACGCCGGCTTCCAGCTTGACCATCTCATACTTGCCGAGCAGCGCGGTCGGCGCCCAGTAGTAGCCGGCCCAGCCTTCCTTGCGTTCGTAGGCCTTGGAGATCGAGCCATCGAGGCCGGCAGCCGAGCCGGTATCGACGAGGGTGAAGCCGGCCTTGTCGGCTTCGAAGGCCTTGTAGAGCTGCGTGGTCACCACGGTGCCGCCCCAGCCCTGCGGCCCGTTATAGATGGCGCCCTTCTTCGCATCCTCAGGAGCGGGGAAGAGTTCCGGATGCTTCAGCACGTCGCCGATGGTCTTGATGTCAGGATGGGCGTCGGCCAGATATTTGGGAATCCACCAGCCCTGGACGCCGCCATCGGGCAGCGGAGAGCCGACCTGAACGATCCGGCCTTCTTCCGTTCCCTTCTTGACGACGTCGGGGAGCAGGTCGATCCAGGCTTCGGGCGCGATGTCCGGCTGGCCCTTTTCGGCCATCGAGGTGATCGTCGGGACGGTATCGCCGACGGTGATTTCGGCCTCGCAGCCATAACCTTCGTTCAGGATGAACTTGTCGAGGTTGGAGAGAACCTCTGCACTCTGCCAGTTCATGCTGGCGATGGTGACAGTGCCGCATTCGGCGGCGCTGGCGAAAGACGCCCCGCCGATCAGGCCGAACGTCAGACATGTCGATGCGAATAGTTTTTTCATTCTCGTTCCCTCTGTTTAGCGGCCGGTTTTGCTGAGCGGGGCGCCGCAGGACCCACTCCAACGGTTGTCAGGAAGCGTCTCCCATACTCACCGATTTCTTGAATGCCGCCGATAGTCCCTTCGCGACCGAAGCGTCGAACCCCGCAACGCGCATACCTTCGATGGCTGCCGCAGTCGTGCCGCGATAGCCGAGAAAGGTTTGAACGACATCGTCAGGAGATTCATCTTGGCGCTCCAGCAGACGGCCGGCGCCTGTGATCACCTTGTTGACGGCGCGCCGCGCAATCTCCGCCGGCAGGCCATTGGCGACGGCGTCGCGCATCATGGCGGCGGCGAGCAGCGCCGGGAAAGCCGGTCCGGAACCGGAAAGACCGGTGAGGTAATCGATGTCGCTTTCCCTTGCGACCTCGTCCTCGGATCCGCATGCCTGAAAAATCGCGCGGACGACTGCCCGGTCGTCTTCGGTGACACCGCTCGCACCAATCCACGGCGTATAGGACTTGGCCACTTCGGCGGCGGCGTTCGGCAAAGCGCGGATGACGCGGCCGGTGTTGTGGCGCTCGGAAAGTGCGTCCAGGCGGATGCCCGCCATGACCGAGATGATGAGCTTGCCGCCGGCATCGACATCAAGAGCATGCCAGTCATAAGGACGGACCGAGAGGACGATCACATCCGAGCGGTCGGCAAGCGCCTGATTGTCGGTGGTCAGGAAAGAATCCGGGAAACGGCGCGGCTGCTCGCTGCGATAGGAGAGGGAGAGGTTTCGAGGTTCGACCAGCCTGGCATCAAGGATCGAGCCGGCGATTGCTCCGCCAAGCCAACCGCCGCCGCCAATGATACCGATCCTCAAGGAAGCGCTCATCCGGCTCTCCCTAACCCGGCCTGTAGCCATGCCGCGAGAAGAAGCGATCGAGCTCCCTCTGCTGCGGCACTTCGCCGGTGTAGATCGCGATATATTCGGGGATCCGTTTCATGCGGACGGCGAGTTCCTCCTTGGCTTGCATCGAGATGTATCCGATCTGCACGAGGTAAGTTGTTCGCGCTCGGACATCTGATGTCGCTTCTGGTAGCCCGAAGCGAATAAACATCCGCTTGAGGGCTTCCAGGCGAAGCTGGTCGGCTTGCCGAACCTCGGCGAGAATCTCGTCGGACTGCAGCGCCCAGCTGCGCACGGCGAATTCGAACCTGGCGTCGAACAGATCATTGTTGAGCCAGCAGTCGAAGACGTTGAGCATCGCCTCGGCGAGCGATTCCGCGTAGGCTTCGGACTGCTTGACGATGTTGCCGGTGTTTTTGTCGCGCCACCGCGCCACGAGCCCGGCCAGCAGTTCCTCCCGGTCCTTGAAGAACCAGTAGAAACTCGTGCGCGAGAGGTTGAGCTTCTTCGCCAGCGGCAGAATTTTCACCGAATCCACGCCGGAATCCAGCAGCGAGTGGTAAGCTGCTTCCAGCCATCCCTCCTGTGATCCGCGCCAGCCAGTGTCGTTCAAAGCCTGATCCATGGGCTATCTCCTATCAAATTGTGAGGCGGCACACAAGAAAAATGTACATCAGTGTCGAAAACAACGACCAGGTTGTTTTCAATATTGACACATATGTACATTGTGCTTAGCGTCTCCTCTGATGTTTTTAATCCGGAACCACGGCCCATGTCGAACGATCCCCTTCTTCAGCCCTATCAGCTCAAGCATTTGACGCTGCGCAACCGTATCATCGTGACCTCCCACGAACCGGCCTATCCGGAAGACGGCATGCCGAAGGAGAGGTATCGCGCCTATACCGTGGAGCGGGCAAAGGGCGGGGTGGCCTTGACGATGACGGCAGGCTCGGCCGCGGTTTCCAGGGACAGTCCGCCGGTCTTCAACAACCTGCTCGCCTACAAGGACGAGATCGTGCCCTGGATCCGGGAAATGACCGATGCTGTGCATGAAGAGGGTGCGGCGATCATGATCCAGCTCACCCATCTCGGCCGGCGCACGCGCTGGGACAAGGGCGACTGGCTGCCGGTCGTGGCGCCGTCGCATCATCGCGAGGCTTCCCACCGCTCCTTCCCGAAGAAGATGGAAGATTGGGACATTGAGCGCATCATCAAGGATTTCGCCGACGCTGCCGAGCGCATGAAGGCGGGCGGCATGGACGGTGTCGAACTGGAAGCCTACGGCCACCTGATCGACCAGTTCACGTCTCCGCTCACCAACGAGCTCGACGGTCCCTATGGCGGCTCGCTCGATAACCGTTTGCGCTTCTGTCTCGACGTCTTCAAGGCAATCCGGCAAAGAGTGGGGAACGACTTCATTCTGGGCGTGCGCTACACTGCCGACGAATGTCTTCCCGGCGGCACCGGCAAGGGTGACGGCATCGAAATCTCCAGGCGCCTGAAGGCAAGCGGCCTCATCGATTACCTCAACGTGATCCGCGGCCACATCGATACCGATGCGGGTCTCACCGACGTGATCCCGATCCAGGGCATGGCGAATTCACCGCATCTCGATTTCGCCGGCGAAATTCGCGCCGCAACCGATTTCCCGACCTTCCATGCGGCGAAAATCCCTGACGTCGCCACCGCGCGCTACGCGATCGCCTCCGGCAAGGTCGATATGATCGGCATGACCCGCGCCCACATGACCGACCCGCACATCGTCCGCAAGATCATCGAAAAGCGGGAAGACGATATTCGTCCCTGCGTCGGCGCCAATTACTGTCTCGATCGCATCTACCAGGGCGGGGCCGCCTTCTGTATCCACAATGCCGCCACCGGCCGCGAACTGACCATGCCGCATATCTTGGAAAAAGCCGACGCCAAGAAAAAGGTCGTCATCGTCGGCGCCGGCCCGGCCGGTCTGGAAGCGGCGCGCGTCGCCGGAGAACGCGGCCACCAGGTCGTGGTTTTCGAAGCGGCGAACAATCCCGGCGGCCAGATCCGCCTCACCGCCCAAAGCGAGCGCCGCAGGGAGATGATCAGCATCATCGACTGGCGCATGAGCCAGTGCGAAAAATACGACGTCACCTTCCATTTCAACACCTGGGCGGAAGCCGATACCATCGAGGCCGAGAACCCCGATGTCGTCATCATCGCGACCGGCGGCTTGCCGCATACCGAGGTTCTCGCCAGCGGCAACGAGCTGGTGGTCTCGTCATGGGACATCATCTCCGGCGACGTGAAGCCTGGAACCAACGTGCTGATCTTCGACGATGCCGGCGACCATGCCGGCCTTCAGGCGGCCGAATTTCTCGCCAAGGCCGGCGCCAAGGTCGAGATCATGACGCCGGACCGGTCCTTCGCGCCTGAGGTCATGGCCATGAACCTGGTGCCTTACATGCGGTCTCTGCAGAAGCATGACGTGACCTTCACCGTTACCTACCGCCTCGAAGCCGTCGAGAAGAGCGGCAACCAGCTCGTCGCCCATGTCGGCAGCGATTACGGCGGGATTGCCAGGCAGCAGAGCTTCGACCAGATCGTCGTCAATCATGGGACCATTCCGCTCGATGAGCTCTATTTCGAGCTGAAGCCCAGCTCGAGCAATCTCGGCGAGATGTCGCACGATCAGCTTCTTTCCGGAGAACCCCAGTCCGTCATTCGCAATCCTGACGGCAAGTTCCAGCTGTTCCGGATCGGCGATGCGGTCGCCGCACGCAACACGCATGCCGCCGTCTATGACGGGCTGCGCATCGCGAAAGATATCTGATCGCAAGGAGCGGGCCGCTTGCCGGCCGATCGTCTCGGGAGGTGATGACATGAGTTTACGCAATGAAAGCCTGCAGACTTTCGTGGATGCGGCTTTCGTGGCTTTTGACCAGTTCGCCGAGGCTCCGGAAGCCCGCCGCTCGATCCGCCAGATTTTTGCAGCGCTGGAGCGCCCGGGAGCCCCGCGTGCGGGAGAGGGAAGCCGATTGCCCGTGTGCGCTCAGCTTGATGTAGCGCTCTCGATCGATACGTCCTATCCTTCGCTGACGAGATTGATCGACGGGTTCAAAGGCATCGAGCCAATGCTTGAATGGCGTCGGCGCACCAAGTATGACCACACGGCCAGCGACAATTTTGTCGATGGGCATGCCAATGCGATGATTATCGGCCCGGGAGGATTGGAGGAGCGGAGCGACCTGTGGTTCGGCGTGACGTTGATGGCGCCTCAGGTGCGCTATCCCGACCACGTTCATGCGCCAGAGGAGGTCTACCTCGTACTGTCCGAGGGAGAGTTCCAGCAGGGGGAAGGGGACTGGTTTTCGCCTGGTATCGGCGGATCCTTCTACAATGTCCCCGACATCAAGCATGCCATGAGGTCGCTCGACACGCCGCTCTTCGCCTTCTGGGCATTACTTGCCGAACGGCCAGCAGTTTAGAAATAAAGGGGGGTTGCCCATGAAAATTCTCGTGCCCGTCAAACGGGTTGTCGACTACAACGTGAAGATCCGGGTGAAGCCGGACGGCACGGGTGTCGAGCTGACCAATGTGAAGATGTCGATGAACCCGTTCGACGAGATCTCGGTGGAAGAAGCGTTGCGGCTGAAGGAAGCCGGCAAGGCCGAGGAAGTGGTCGTCGTTTCGATCGGTCCTGCCAAGGCCGAAGAGACGCTGCGCACCGCACTTGCCATGGGCGCCGACCGGGCGATCCTGGTCGAGACAGACGATGCTGTAGAACCGCTCACGGTTGCCAAGATCTTGAAGGCTGTCGCCGATGCCGAACAGCCCGGTCTGATCATCGTCGGCAAGCAGGCGATCGATGACGACAGCAACCAGACCGGCCAGATGCTGGCGGCGCTGATGGGAATTGCCCAAGCGACCTTTGCCTCGAAGATCGAGATCGGGGACGGCAAGGCTCAGGTCACCCGCGAAGTCGATGGCGGCCTGCAGACGATCGAGATCAAGCTGCCGGCGGTTGTCACCACCGACCTGCGCTTGAACGAACCGCGCTATGCCTCGTTGCCGAATATCATGAAGGCGAAGAAGAAGCCGCTCGATAAGAAGAGCCCTGATGATTTCGGTGTCGATACCACGCCGCGCCTCAAGGTGTTGAAGACCGAGGAGCCGTCGGGCCGCAAGGCCGGCGTCAAGGTCAAGTCGGTCGCCGAGCTGATCGACAAGCTCAAAAACGAAGCCGGCGTGCTTTAAGCCAGAACTAAGGAGCCATCATCATGACCATTCTTCTTCTGGCTGACCACGACAATGCAAGCCTGTCCGACCAGACCGCCAAGGCGCTGACGGCAGCCGCAAAGATCGGCGGCGACGTGCATGTGCTGGTTGCCGGCAAGGCCGCCAAGGCTGCTGCCGATGCCGCTGCCAAGCTTGCCGGCGTCTCGAAAGTGCTGCTGGCCGAAAGCGACGAACTCGCCAACAACCTTGCCGAACCGCTCGGTGACCTGATCGTTTCGCTGGCTGGCGCCTATGACACAATCATTGCCGCCGCGACCTCCGTCGGCAAGAACGTTCTGCCGCGCGTCGCAGCCCTGCTCGACGTTGCCCAGGTCTCGGAGATCATCGAGGTGATCTCGTCCGACACCTTCAAGCGGCCGATCTATGCCGGCAACGCCATCCAGACGGTGCAGGCAACGGACGCCAAGAAGGTGATCACCGTGCGCACAGCATCCTTTGCTGCTGCGCCCGAAGGTGGCTCGGCAACGATCGAGGCGATCCCGGCGGTTTCCGATCCTGGGCTTTCGACCTTCGTCGGCGATGCGCTGTCGGCCTCCGATCGTCCGGAACTGACATCGGCGAAGATCATCATCTCCGGCGGCCGGGCACTCGGCTCGGCCGAAAAGTTCAGGGAAGTCATCCTGCCGCTCGCCGATAAGCTCGGTGCTGCCGTCGGCGCATCCCGTGCTGCCGTCGATGCCGGCTATGCCCCGAACGACTGGCAGGTCGGCCAGACCGGCAAGGTGGTGGCGCCGCAGCTCTATATTGCCTGCGGCATTTCAGGCGCCATCCAGCATCTGGCCGGCATGAAGGATTCGAAGGTCATCGTCGCCATCAACAAGGACGAGGAGGCGCCAATCTTCCAGGTCGCCGACTACGGATTGGTCGCCGATCTCTTCGATGTCTTGCCGGAATTGGAAAAGGCGCTCTAGCGGGGGAGACCGAACGTGGTGCGCGTCGTGGGACGTCCAAACAAACCTGGTGCCGACCTTCTCCTGAACGATGACGAAAAGCCGGCATACATACGGCTGCACGACATCGGGAGGGAGAGGCGCTCTCGGCCGCTGCAGGAATTCCTCAATGATGTCGGCGGCCTGATGCTGTCGGCGGAGGCTCCTGCCGTCGCCAGCTTCGTCGCGGGCAAGGTTCTCCAGAGGCTGCTCAAGACCGGCAAGGTGCGTCCGGAGGGCGGGCCTCTTCCCGGTGCGCCGGAAGGGCTGGATGACGCCATCGGCCATCTTGCGAAATCCGGACGGAAATACGAGGCGATCGCCGGCCAGTTCCAGAGTCTCGCCGATAAGCTGCTCTGGAGACGCGGCCGCTCCGGTCCGTTTGCAAGTCTGAATTTTGGCAATACGCACTCCCATGCGGTCTTGGTCGGTCCCGGCGGCATGGAGGAACGCGCCGACCTCAGGGTCGGCGTGATCTACATGGATCGCTACACAAGATTTCCCGATCATGTTCAGACGCAGCCCCGCGCCTTCATTCTGCTTTCGCCGGGTGAAATCTGCCTTGGCAATTCCCAATGGTTCTCTGCCGGTATCGGCACGGTCTTTGCAAACGACGCCGGGCAATCCTTCGCGATAAGATGCACAGCCCGGCCGCTGCTTGCTGTCTGGTGCCAGATTGAGCGGGAGACGTGATGGGGTCCTTGACGACAATGGGTCCGAGATGAACAAAAAGCCCGAAGGCGAGAGCTTGAAGTCTCGGCGGTAACGCAGCGAAGCAGATCGGTGAGAAGCCGCCCCTTCGAATATGTAGCATCAGAATTCAATTTAAGAGGAAGGATATCAAAATGGACGTTCGCGCCGCCGTTGCCGTTCAGGCAGGAAAACCGCTCGAAGTGATGACCGTGCAGCTGGAAGGGCCGCGGGCCGGCGAAGTGCTGGTGGAGGTCAAGGCGACGGGCATCTGCCACACCGATGATTTCACCCTGTCGGGCGCCGATCCGGAAGGCCTCTTCCCGGCGATCCTCGGCCATGAGGGCGCCGGCATCGTCGTCGATGTCGGCCCCGGCGTCACTTCGGTGAAGAAGGGCGACCACGTCATTCCGCTCTACACCCCGGAATGCCGCGAATGCTATTCCTGTACCTCGCGCAAGACCAACCTCTGCACCTCGATCCGCGCGACCCAGGGCCAGGGCGTGATGCCGGATGGCACCTCGCGCTTCTCGATCGGCAAGGACAAGATCCATCACTATATGGGCTGCTCGACCTTTTCGAACTTCACCGTGCTGCCGGAGATCGCCCTTGCCAAGGTCAATCCCGACGCGCCGTTCGACAAGATCTGCTACATCGGCTGCGGCGTGACCACCGGCATCGGCGCCGTCATCAACACCGCCAAGGTCGAGATCGGCTCGACGGCCATCGTCTTCGGGCTCGGCGGTATCGGCCTCAACGTTCTGCAGGGCCTGCGTCTTGCCGGTGCCGACATGATCATCGGCGTCGATATCAACCCTGACCGCAAGGCATGGGGCGAGAAGTTCGGCATGACCCACTTCGTCAATCCGAAGGAGGTCGGCGACGACATCGTGCCCTACCTCGTCAACCTGACGAAGCGCCACGGCGACCTGATCGGCGGCGCCGACTACACGTTCGACTGCACCGGCAACACCAAGGTGATGCGTCAGGCACTGGAAGCATCGCACCGCGGCTGGGGCAAGTCCATTATCATCGGCGTTGCCGGCGCCGGCCAGGAAATCTCCACCCGTCCGTTCCAGCTGGTTACCGGCCGCAACTGGATGGGAACCGCCTTTGGCGGCGCGCGCGGGCGCACCGACGTGCCGAAGATCGTCGACTGGTACATGCAGGGCAAGATCCAGATCGATCCGATGATCACCCACACCATGCCGCTCGAAGACATCAACAAGGGCTTCGAGCTGATGCACAAGGGCGAAAGCATCCGCGGCGTGGTCGTGTACTGAGCCATGAAGACGATCTCGACCGAAAATTCTCATGGCGGCACCCAGGGCGTTTACGTCCACCGCTCGGATGTCTGCGACTGCGACATGACCTTTGCGGTCTTCCTGCCGCCGCAGGCCAAAGCACGAAAGCTGCCGGTTCTATGGTACCTTTCCGGTCTGACCTGCACTCATGCCAACGTCATGGAAAAGGGCGAGTATCGGCGTCTTGCCGCAGAACTCGGAATCATCATCATCTGCCCCGACACCAGTCCGCGGGGCGATGCCGTCCCGGACGAACCGGATAATTGGCAGTTCGGCAAGGGGGCCGGCTTCTACGTCGATGCCACCGAGCCGCCATTCGCACAGAACTATCGGATGTACAGCTACGTCGTCGATGAATTGCCGAAGCTTATCGCCGCCGAGTTTCCGGTCGACATGACGCGACAGGGGATCTTCGGTCACTCGATGGGCGGACATGGCGCGATCACGATCGCGCTCAAGAACCCTGGACGCTTCGGCAGCTGCTCGGCCTTCGCGCCGATCAGCCATCCCTCGGTCTCCGGCTGGTCAAAGCCGGCATTCCAGAAATACCTCGGATCGGATGAGACGGCCTGGCGGGCATATGATGCCTGCTCCCTTATCGAAGACGGGCACCGGTTCCCCGAATTCCTCGTCGACCAGGGGACGGGGGATAGCTTCCTGGAGGATGGATTGCGCCCCGAAGAGCTCAGGCAAGCCTGCGAGACGGCCGGCATCAGCCTGCGGCTTCGCATGCAGGAAGGCTACGGCCACTCCTACTTCTTCATTTCGACATTCATGGAAGACCATCTGCGCTGGCACGCGCGGAGATTGGGAGACTGATTGCAGAGCTTGGCCGGGCATATCGCAAACGGCCCAGAAGGGGAGGAGAAACCCATGACCAGCATAGCCATACATCCGGCAGTGGATTCAGGCTTTCGGGCGACTGACGCTGCTTTCGCAGGCGGGACGCTCGTCTGCAAGTGCACAAGCAACCCCGTGAAGGTCAGGATCAAGAGCGATATCGCCCACAATCACGCCTGCGGCTGCACGAAGTGCTGGAAGCCCGACGGCTTCGTCTTTTCAGTCGTGGCCGTTGCGCCGACCGAAAGCGTCGAAGTTCAGGAGAATGGCGACAAGCTCGCCGTCGTCGATTCCACAGCCTTGATCCAGCGCCACGCCTGCAAGGAATGCGGTGTGCATATGTATGGGCCGGTCGTGCGCGAACATCCGTTCCAGGGATTGTCGTTCGTCCATCCGGAACGCTTTCAGGAAAGCGGCTGGGCGAAGCCGGGCTTTGCGGCCTTCGTGTCGTCGATCATCGAAAGCGGCTTCGACCCCGCGAAGATGGACGCCGTGAGAGCGCAGTTGAAGACGTCCGGCCTCGAGCCTTACGATTGCCTAAACCCTGGCCTTATGGACTACATCGCAACCTGGATGGCCAAGAAGAGCGGCGTCCTGGCCGCGTGATTTGACCCTGGGGAGCGCCGACGCGGTGCTCCCCAGCAAAGCCGCCGCTATCCGGATATCGAGATATTCCGTGATGGCCGCGCGCCGGCCTGCCGGCCGCCCGGGCTAGCCGGATCGAAGCCAAGGGAAACATTGGACAAACCCATTTTCATTGACGATCATGATCCGCTAGCGCATGTCTTTCGGATTCGATGAGCACGCTCTTACAGGCGGCAGGGGGATGAATATGCGATCCGGGCAGCAGCGGCAGGGAGACGACGCCGCGAGGGCGGCTGAGCGGCTCAAGGTGGGCTTCGTTCTGGCGCGATCGTTCACGCTGTCCGCCTTCGCGCTCTTCGTGGATACGCTGCGGCTTGCCAGCGACGAGCAGGATCGTTCCGGAAGGGTCCTTGCCGACTGGCAGGTGATCGGCAGCACGCGGCACCTGATCACCTCGAGTTGTGGCGTCCAGGTCGCTCCCACGTCCGATTTCGTCGATCCGTCGAAGTTCAATTACATCGTGGTCGTCGGCGGCCTTCTGACGGTGGAGAACCCTGTCGACCAGGAGACCATCGCTTTTCTCAAGCAGGCGGACGCCAAGAAAGTGCCGCTGATCGGCGTGTGCACGGGTTCGTTCATTCTTGCCGCGGCTGGCCTGATGAAGCGGCACGAGTCCTGTGTGAGCTGGCTGCATTATAAGGAGTTTCGGGAGCGGTTTCCCGACCTCAGCGTTCGCTCCGATCGGCTCTTCAATCTCGATCGCCAGCGCGGATCGTGCGCAGGCGGCAGCAGCTCCGCCGACATGGCGGCGTTGCTGGTCCGAAAATGTATCAGCCGCGACGCCGAACGAAACGCGCTGGAGGTCCTTCAGATCGAAAAGGCCCGTGCTCCGGCCGACATACAGCCCCGGCGTCCGCTGTACGACGACTATGACGACGCCCGCGTCAAGGCGGCGATGATTACGATGGAACAGTTCGTCGATGGCAGCATGTCTATCCAGAAGCTTGCCGCCATGGTTGGTCTGTCGAGGCGGCAACTGGAGAGGATCTTCATCGACAAGACCGGAATGTCTCCTGCCAAGGCCTACAATCGTGTTCGCATGGAGCGGGCGAAATCGATCCTTGTCCAGTCGAAGGCGCCGCTGATCGAGATCGCGCTGGATGTCGGCTTTGAAAACGCCTCGCAGTTCACGAGAACCTTCAAGCGCACATTCGGGCAAACGCCGTCACAGCATCGTGCCGCTTCGAGAGCGCACTGAGCCCGCAATCTCGCAACATCTAAGTAAGTCCCTGTTATGTCGGCGTTCACCGCTCGATGACCAGATCGCTGAGCGGCTTGGAGCAACAGGGCAGGAAGAAGCCGGCGTCGATTTCCCTCTGACGGATTCCGCCATTGTGGTTCATGTCGACCGTGCCTGACGTAAGCTTCGACTTGCAGGTGCCGCACACGCCATTCGCGCAGGACGACGGGATCCTGACGCCTGACTTCTTCGCACAAGAGAGCACGCTCTGGTCGCCTGTTACCTCGATGCTGCGGGCCTGCTTCGAGAAGGTGACCTGAAAGACCCTCGCCGCGGCCTCCTGAGCCGCAGGGATTTCGGGCTCGTCGATGACCGCTGCGTCGAAGCTTTCCTCGAGGTAGTTCGAGCCGGGCACGCCGAGTTCGGCGGCAATGCCGCGCGCGGCGGCCATGAACGGGGCGGGGCCGCAGCACATCACGGTTCGCTCGGCGATATCGGGAACGGCAAGCCGCATATAGTCTTTCGAAATGCGACCGGTCAGGCCGGGCCAGGACGGCTCGCCGGCCACGGTCTCCGGGAGGAAATGCAGGCGAAGGCCTTTCAGCCTGCGGGCGATGCAGGCCAGTTCGTCGCGAAAGATCAGATCCTGCGGCGTCCGTCCCGCGTGCATGAAGACGACGTCGGCAGGTTCGCAACTGTCGGCGAGTTCCCGCAGAATGGACATGACGGGGGTAATGCCGGAGCCACCGGACAAAAGCAGAAGCTTGCGTCCCGCCGTCTCGGGCCTGACGAAGTGGCCGAGTGGCCCGTTCGCCTTAACGGTCGCGCCGGGAACCAGGGTGTCGTGAAGCCAGTTGGAGATCTTTCCGCCGGGAACGCGCTTCACCGTCACGGAGAAAGCGTTCGTCCGATGCGGCGAGGAGGAGATGCTGTAGCACCTGTTTTCAGCGTCTCCATTATGTTCCAGGTCGAACAGAAAATACTGCCCGGCCTTGAACGCGAACCGCTTGCCTTCGCGCGATGCGAAGGTGAATGTCTTGACGTCGTGGGTTTCCTGCTGGACGTCAAGGCAGACGAGCGCGTCGTCTTCTTCCGGGTTCCAGACGTCGTGAAGGGCGGCCCTGGCTGCGGGCATCTGCGGGCTTCTAGTATCCATGGGCGCGCATCCGATCGATGTACCAGCTGGCGAACTTGTCGAGATTCGTCTCGGAAAAGCGGGAGTAGGGGCCTGGCTGATAGGCCGGGTCGAGAGTGCCTGCATGGGAGCGCGCGACGAGATCGGCGTCCTGGTCAGTCGTCGCGACCCAGACATCCGTCAGCTTGTCGAGATCGTAATCCACGCCTTCGACGGCGTCCTTGTGGACTAGCCACTTGGTTCTCACAAGCGTCTTGCCCGCCGAGAGCGGAATGACGGTTGCCACCACAGCATGGTCGCCCATGAAGTGGTTCCAGCTGTTGTGGCCCCAAAGATGCGTGTCGCCGAGATCCTTGCGGGTCATGTGCCCAAGAAGCTTGGAGGATGCGGCGGTGGCGTCGTGGGTCTGGGATTCGCCAGCGCCTGCGATGATCAGCCGCTGGGTGCGGAAGTTGGTGGCGCAGTCGGCGAGCTGCTCGACGGCCGCCGAGGGGAAGCCGTCGGACTCCCAGGCGTTCGTGCGCTCTTCATACAGCCTGAAATGCTCCTCGGCCTGTTCGCGATCCTCCGGGCTCAGCGTCTCGGGGTCGAAGCCGAAGTCGAGATCGACGAAGGAGACACAGAGCTCCGGATGGTTGGCGGAGCAATGGTAGCATTCGCGATTGTTTTCCATCGTGAGCTTCCAGTTGCCATCCTCGATGACATCCGTTTGGAAGGCAACCTTTGCGTTCCGGATGTCGTAGGGGGCGAGGCGCTCGGTCATGGCCTGTTCGAGGATAGCAATGTCCTCGGGCGGATTGTCGGAGAGACAGACATAAATCAGCCCGCCGATCGACTTGAAAGTGACGGGCTTGAGGCTCCGACATTCCTTGTCGAAGTCCTTGCCCATGTGAGGCGCGTAGCTGAGCTCACCCGTCAGTTCGTATGTCCAGGTGTGATAGGGACAGACGAGTTTTGAAACGATCGTCTTGCCCGGATCGAGAAGGCGGGAGCCGCGATGGCGGCAGACATTGTGCAGGACGCGAATTTCTCCGTTGTCGTCACGCAGAAGGATCAGGCTCGTCTTGCCGATATCGATCACCGTGGCGTCACCGGGTTCGGGAACATCGCAATCGAGACCGACACAGATCCAGTGATTGTGGAAGAAGACGTCGATATCTGCTTCGAACACGTCTTCCCTGACGTAAAGGCCGGCCGGCAGGGAGTGACCGTTGGCACGAGCGTCGAGAAGGGCAGAAATGGAAGATGGGAGCTTGTTTAGCATCAGAACCTCTTATGCGAGAGTTTCCCTAGATTGCCCTTGCAGTGCCGCTGTTTCAACGGCATAAAAAATTAGGTTCGCATAAGTTTTTATCATGCGATGAGGAATTCTGGGATGCACTTTAGAAGACGGATCCCGTCGCTGACGGCACTGGTGACCCTGGAGGCGGTGCTCAGAAAGAAGAGCTTCACCACGGCTGCGACCGAACTTGGTGTCACCCAGGCGGCGGTCAGCAGGCAGATTGCATTGCTGGAGGAGGAATTCGGCCAGCCCCTATTCGTGCGCAAGCATCGAGCGATCGAGCCGACGGCGGCATGCATCAACCTCGGAGCCACGCTGGCCAAGAGCTTTGCCGATATTGCCGAGAGCGTGGAAGCGCTCCAGTCGCGCAGCCAGGACGTGTTGACCATAGGGGCGACCGTTGCATTCTCTTCCTTCTGGCTGCTGCCGCGGCTGGCCGAGTTTCGCCGTGCGAACCCCGGCATCCTGGTGCGGGTGATATCCCAGGACAGCCCGATCGCTCTCGATGACGGAGAAGTCGATGTGGCAGTTCGATATGGTGTGCCTCCGTTCAGCGATAGCACCGTCATCGCCTCGCATGGCGACGTCATCTGCCCCGTCTGCTCCCCCGACTATCTCAAGCGTCGCGGAGATGGCGCGCTCGGCTCCGCCGACGAATTCATCGAGACGGATGTTCTCGATCGTTCCTGGTATAGCTGGGCGCAGTGGTTTTCGCTCACCGGCGCCAACCTCGAGGTAAAGCCGTCGCTTCGGTTCAACCACTATACCGAAACCATCGCAGCCGCGCGCGCAGGGCAAGGGATTGCGTTGGGATGGCGTATGCTGGTGGGCACCTTTCTGGAGGATGGAACCCTGGTGCAGGTCGACGGCGGCGAGCTTGCCGCGGAAGATCGTTACAACGTGATCGTGCCCGTCAAAGCCAAGCGAAGCAACGCACGCGACCTTGCCGCCGCCTGGCTGACGGCATCACTGCACGGGTGATCGAAGCGTAGTCACAAACCCAGTCCCACAGCTGCCGTTCGGTGAACGCCTTTCGGGACGAAGGCGAAGCGATCCGCCAGTCCCAGGAAATCGGCCGCCAGGTGAATGACGGAAAGCCACATTTCCGTCCCCTGCAGGCTCGGTTCGGCACCATCGGCAAAGGGGAATCCCTCGCCATCCCGCCATCTATCCAGAGCCCTTGATATGACCTTGCGGGCGATCGCCTCGCCGTCGGCTCGTCTGTAGTCGGTCTGCCGGGCAATCAGCAGCAGAGGATGAATCGTATCGAGCAGGTTGCACGCATTGTATTTTGCAGCAACGAAGCCCTTGTGGTTGCGGTAGTTAAGGTGAACCGTTTCGAGTGAGGCGTGCGGGTGGGGAAGTGCCACGCCGAACTGGGCGTAGGTGCCGCGCGTCAGGCGATAAAAGCCGTTCACCGGTTGAAGCCATCCTTCCGCCGCGGTCGGTTCACCCCACAGTCCCGAAACGCTGTTGGCATTGCGGCTCAGCCACTCGAAGAGCGCCTGCCGTGAATGCCTGATGCCGAAATACCTAGCATTGAAGTACATGGCGGTTCCGATCGCATCGACCACGCTTCCGGCGTGCCATGCCCGGGGCGACCAGGGCAGGCCGCTCAGCCATTCATCCAGCTCCCCGGCGCCGAGCTCGACCGCATGGACCGGTTGGCGTGGACCGGAACCAAGCAGTTCAAGCGCATAGCCAACCGCAAGGACGTTATAGAGCGCCTTTGGGTCATCCCTCAGCGCCTTGCCATGCATTCGCGCATGCTCTTCCGGGAAAAGGCCGGTCTCTTGGTCCTGCAGACCTTGGAGACGCTCGACGGTCTCCGCCGCATCGAGATCGGGCGGCAGGTGGCCGAAGCCGGCAGCGATCTCGATTGCATCGCAGAGATGCCGGATCGCCGGTCTGCGGATGCCGTCCGCTTCCAGCGATTCATAGGATCCTTGCGTTTTCCAGCGTGCAAGGATGTCCGGCCACTGGTCCTGCGCTTTCTGGCCGAGCCTCACCAATTGATCTTCGATGTCGCCGGTGCCGGTTTTCCGGGGTGCCGAGCCTCGGCTCCGCAACACCCGGGCCGGTACGCCACCGGCAATCGCCATGGCGGGAATGTCTCCAGCGACCACCGCTCCGGCGGCGATCACCGCACCATTTCCAATCGTGGCGCCATCGAGGATCACGCAATTGGCGCCGATCCAGACATCGTCGCCGATCACGATGCCGATGCTGACGACACCCTGGCGGTGTATAGGAATAGTCGGATCGTCGAAGCCATGATTGAAGCCGACGATCGAGGCATGCGAAGCAATCCGCACGCCATGACCGCACGTCACCTTCCCGGAAACACAGGCATAGGGATTGATGGTGCAATCGTCGCCGAGGATCACATGGCCACGAACGAGGGCGTACCCGGCGATCCACGACCGCTCGCCCATCGTGAGGCTTTCGGTGAAGATTGCGGCATTCTCGGCAATGTAGGACGTTTCGGCTAGCTCCGCACTGCATGATCGCCTGAGTTCCGCCTTGCGGGCAAGGTGGGCCGGATGACGGAGGTCGGACGCAATGTGTTCCCAGGTCAGGTATTGAAGCCTGCGCGCTTCCCTCTCTTCGCTTGCCGAGGTTTGCTGGCTATTGACGTGATCCATCCTGCTCCTCATTCCCAGGTTCAACCGCCGAATATTCGTCTGATTCAGCGATCCGTTACCTCGCTGCATCAGACGGCCTGATTCGTCCAAAAGCAAGACTTCCGGCAATAGCGGCGCAGCCTTCGTCGAGATGGCTCCAATTGCTTTGATCGGGTTCGGCCTCGCGCCGGTCCGAATTCGCGATTTGGAGAGACGTCATGCGCCACGCACCGATCATCGGCAACGTGCTGAGCCATCTGGAAACTTTGAGGCGAGTTATGCGGCGTTCAGAAGTTCAGCGCTGACCGGCATTCCCATATGAAAGCCCTGGACGCGGTCGATGCGGAGATCCTTGAGAAGGGAAAATTGTGCTGCAGTTTCGACGCCTTCCACCAGGATCGTATTCCCACGATTGCGGATGAGAGCAATCATGTCCTGAAGCATCATCAAACCGCGTGGGTTCGAGCAGTCGTGCAGGAAGGTTCTATCGACCTTGACCGTCTGAAACTCGATTGCCCTCAGCCAAGAGAGGCCCGCGAAGCCGCAGCCGAAGTCGTCAAGCCAGATCTCGACGCCGAGTGCCCGCAGATCGGCAATGCATTTAAGCACCTCCGACTGCATATCCATGTCCAGGCCCTCGGTGACTTCCAAGGCTAGTCGCGACCCGCAGACCCCGCATCGAGCAAGGATATCAGCGACACTGGCAGCAAAGCCGGGGGAACGCAGTTGTATCGGCGACACGTTGACGCTGACGGTCGCCATGCGATCGGTCATCAGTATATCCCGGCATGCCGTCTCGATCGCCCACCTGCCCAGTTCGAGGATAGCGCCACTTCGTTCAGCAACCGGAATGAATGTCTTCGGCGAAACCGCGGTGCCGTCCGGCATCCTGAGGCGCATCAAAGCCTCGACAGCTCTTGCTTTCCCGTTCGTCACGTCGAAGATCGGTTGGTACACGAGCGAGACCAGTTTGCGATCGATAGCGGCCGCCAGCAGCGGGACGAGTTTGCCAGCATGGTCGTCGGGGCGAGGCAAAAACGGATCAAAACTGCGAATGCAGTTTCGGCCACTTGCTTTGGCATTGTAGAGAGCGAGGTCGGCTTCACGTACTATTCGTTCAACTTTCTCTCCAACTTTCTCGCGGGTGAATGCGATGCCGATGCTGACGGTTACGGTCGACATGTCATCTGGTCGCTCGTCATGAGCAATCGCAAGAGACTCGACTTCCATTCTGATCTTCTCGGCGAGAGTCATCGCAACCTTGGGAAGGGCAGCCGGCATGACCACGATAAACTCCTCGCCACCATACCTGCCGATCATGCCATCGGACGAGCCTACAACCGCCTTCAGCGCATTGGCGATGACAGTCAGGCATCGGTCTCCTTCCTGATGTCCGTAGCGATCATTGAAGCGCTTGAAAAAGTCGACGTCGATGAGGAACACGGAGAAGTCGCGGCGTTCGTCTTTCCAGGCGGCCCAGCATTCGTCGAGCCGCCGATCCAGTGCGCGTCTGTTGCCTATGCCTGTCAGGTAGTCGGTATGTGAAAGCTCGAGCAGTGATCTTCCGCGCTCGGACGCTTCCCAGTGCTGGTGGCGAGCCTCCGCTGCGTTCAACAACACGTTTCGACGCTCCACGTTCAATCGCCAATTGACGAAAGACGTGAAGGCAAAGCACGAAATGTAGAACATCCCGAAGGCAAGCTTGTAGGTTTCGCTTGAAGGAAAAAATTCCACGATCGTAATGAAAAATGCGCATAGAACGAGGCCCGAGGTGATCACCGAAAGCCGAAACGGGAAACTGAAAAACAGGTTGGCGCCCATCATGAAGATGGCGCCGAATATCATGTAGTATGACATGGCGGTGACGTCGCGGGTAGCAATCGCCGGGTAAAGCCAGCCTACATAGCCCACGAGCAGTGCAGCGGCGCACGTGATGTCAAGCCAGACGGTTTTCGCATTTGCCAGTCGCAGGATTTCGAACGCCAGCAGCGCGATCGTTGCAACGACGAATCGCGCGGCGATCGTCATAGGAGCAACGTCAGGGATCAGCCATCGGTCGGGAAGTGCGAAGGCCACATAAACGGCAACCGCCATCCAAAGACCTTGCCGAGAGCTCCGCCTCCGGACAGCATCATTTTCAGTTTTCAGAGATTTGAGAGCCTCGGCGAATGAAAAGCTGGCGGTTGATTCGTCACTCTGGACATTAGTGCAAGCCGCGATCATGCAACGACGCCGGCCTGACAGCCATCTAAAGTATGTTGAAAAGTAAGCCATACTTCGGCGCCCTCCAAAATCGCGTTCGGCGACCTGCAACCGGTTTGTCTTATTGCTTAGCTTTGTTAGAGGGGTAGCATCTGACCCGCAAGAGTAGAATTACCCTTATCCCGTGTGGATTCTAGTCGCATCCTATTTCGAGGTTGATTATGCTTAACGCTATATCAAGGGGATCTCGAAATGGCACAAAGCCTGGTCTTGGACGGTGAAAGTCTTGTTGCGCCCGGCGAAATTCGTCGGGTGGCAAGGAGGGTTGCTGCCCCAGATCCCGGCCACCTGATCGTTGCCAGAGCCGAGCTTGCCCTCAGCCTTGACGTGTCGATCCGTCAGTTCAAGTCCGGCGTCGAGCCCAATGCGATCATCGAGCGTCTTGCCGAGGCCTTGCACCAGATACGGCGGCGCTTTCATCCGGAGGTGTGGGACGTCATCGTTCCGATCGCGCAATCCCATCCCGTTGCTCACTATCTTCATCAAGATCCATTGACCCGCTGGTCGTTCGAAAAACCGCGCGGCTATTCTGGCGACGCACGCCTTCTCGACTTCATATACGGCAGACCTGAAATCGAGGACGCCGTCTTGTCAGCGAGCAACTTGGGACGTTCGATCTACGCCTACACTCGAAATGCTTCGTCATCCGTCGCGGTAAGGGAGCGTCGAGACATTCTGGCTCGCCGCGTGGACGAAATCGCTTCGGCCCGGCCTGGTTCCACCGAAGTCCTCGCCATCGCCGCCGGGCATCTTCGTGAGGGGCCTTTGTCGCGCGCTCTCAGCGCCGGCTCGATCAGACGCTGGGTAGCTTTGGATCAAGACCCGATAAGCGTTGGAACCGTCGCCCGCGATTTCGCCGGCACGTCCGTCGAAGCGGTGAACGGGTCGGTCAAATCCCTGCTCGGTGGGAGGCATGCGCTGGGAATGTTCGATTTCGTCTATGCCGCGGGTCTCTACGACTATTTGCCGGACGCGGTAGCCGTAAGGCTGGCCAGGAAGTGCGTCAGCATGCTGAAGCCTGGCGGCACATTCCTATTTGCCAACTTCTCTCCGGAGACGGACGTCGATGGTTATATGGAGACATTTATGAACTGGGCGCTGCTGTTGCGGTCGGAACGAGAGATGGGCTTGATCGCCAGTGAAAGCGTGACCGGGGCGGATGTGAAGGTCTCTGTTTGGCCCGGCTCAAACCGCAGCATTGTCTACTGTGAAATTAAAAAACCGCATTAGGCCGCATGTCTGCCGTCCAATCCGGTAGTCTTCGGGTAGTCCCTTAGTTCAAAATCCGGGGTCGACCCTATCAGAGGTTGCATGAGAAAGGGCGTGGCTGCTCTCCGCCACGGCCTTTCAGCTGTTTATCGGCCGGGGCAAATCAGACGGCCCATGGCTGTGTCCAGTGTTGTCGTGCCCTTCACCGGCTCGCCCTCGAACCGGATCCAGCCTTCGTTGAAGCCATCGATCATACGTATCCGCGGGAGGGGGTTCTGCATGCCCTGATCGGTGAAAATCTGCTCCCAGGTGTCGCGGGCGACCGGCTCCGCCCGGACGGGTTTGCCGAGGATGGATGATAGGACAGCGGCGATATCGTTGGGCGTGACGCCCTCTGGCCCCATCAACTCGACGACCTGCTTGCCCACCCACTCGTGCTGCAGCAGTTCTGCCGCCTTGGCTGCGACGTCGAGGACAGAAACCATCGGATAGGGCTGATCGAGCGGCTGCAGGAAACTCGAGAGGACACAGGTCTCGCGCGCCGGCGCGATATCCCAGGCCGTGTTCTCCATGAACCAACCGGCACGCAGAAAGGCGATTGGCATTGGCAAGGCAGATAACGTCTGTTCGACGAGACCGAGCTGGCTCAAGAGGTTAGGTTCTCTGGCCTGCGCGCCGATGGTGGAGAGGCAAACGACCTTGGCGGGACGAGACGAAAGAAGCGCGGTCTTCAGGGCCGCAATGACAGCGCGCACTTCCATAAAGCCGGGGGTCGGATCGAAGGTCGGCGGGATCAGCAGAAAGACGCCGTCGGCGCCGGCGAAAGCCTTGGTGAGCGCATCGGCGTCAGTCATCTCGGCCAAGGCCAGTTCCGCGCCCTTGTCCTTCCATTCCGCTGCTTTCTCCGCATTGCGCGCGACGGCGCGTATCGGCACTCCCGCCTTCAGCAGACGCGCGGCGACAATGCCTCCGACTTGGCCTGTTACTCCGGTGATCACAAACATGGTTAGACTCCTTTGTTGCCTCCACCGCCAGCAGGGTGGCGGTTTGTTATGCTGATCATGTCCTTTGGCGGCATTTGACTGAAGCGCGCTTCTGTCACATGATTGATGACTAAAAATCACGGATGCGCGATGTTTGACGGACGATTATTGAGTGGCGTGAGCGTACTGGCCGCCGTTATCGAGAGCGGAAGTTTCGCGCGGGCGGCGGAGCTAATGGGACTATCGGCGTCGGGTGTCAGTCGCGCCATTTCCCGACTGGAGGGGCGGATCGGTCTGCGGCTGCTCGACCGGACAACACGCACGATGCGGCTGACCGATGACGGCGCGCGGTTCTACGAACAGGTGGCCCCACTCTTGAGCGGCATCGAAGAGGCTGCGCAGACAGCTGTTGGCGCCAGACAGGCGGTGCGTGGCCGACTGCGAGTCAATGTCGACCCATATTTCTCACGCCTTGTGCTCGGCCCGCGGCTCGGCGCCTTCCTCGATCGTTACCCGGATATCCAGATCGAGATCATCACCCGCAACGAGATCGGCGATCTTGTTGCAGATGGCATGGACGTCGCGGTGCGCTTTGGCGAGCCTGCACAGAGGTCGCTTATTTCGCGTCTGTTGATGCAGACGCGCGTGATCACGATTGCGGCTCCCGCTTATATCGAGCGACATGGTCGGCCGAGCCATCCACAGGATTTGAGCGAGCATACCTGTATCCAGTTCCAGGACCCGCTGACTGCAAGGCCTTTCGAATGGGAGCTTCGGTGGGGTGAAGAGGTCGTCTCGATCGAGACCCGCAGCCGCATTTTAGTCAACGATGCCGGCACGACTTTGGCGACCTGCCTTGCGGGGATAGGCATCGCGCAAGTCTTCTCACTCGGGATGGCGGATTATCTGAACAATGGGCAACTCGTGAATCTCTTTCCCGACTGGTCGGACGAGACATTCCCGCTCTACGCCTTCTATCCCTCGCGTCAGCATGTTCCGGCTAAGGTCAGGGCCTTTATAGATTTCTGCATCGAGATCATCGAATAGACGGAGGCGTACCGTCGAGCGCCTCTGCTGGCTTAAGCCGGTCGCGGCTTTCTGGTTCTGGAAATTTATCGTCTATGGGGTTCTTTCATGCTTGGGAGGAAGGCGAATTGATATCTCCGGCCATAAAGCCCTTGTCAGATGCGTTCTATGCGGACCGGATACTCGCCGCGCACCAGCAAAGGCTCAAAGCCATTGTCGAAGCGGCCGAGCCGGATCAGCCCGTCCCAGCGGTAATCCGCGTAGAAGAGAGCCAGGTTACCCCATGGTTTGAAGTAGCAAAGGTCGCCCGGCTGCTCGTTTCCGAAAGCACCGCTGCCTTCTTCGGTCAGCTTGCGCGGCAGATGGACGATCTTTTCGTTCCTGCCGTAGTCCTCGATCTTAAGGTTCAAGGGCAGCATGGAAGCAAGATCGCGCGCCGTCGGATTATCGAAGAGTGTCGCGGTCAGGGTTAGATTGTTGAAGCCTATCCTGATCCTGACGTCTGTCGCCTCGGGATCCGCCGGGCGGCGCTCGTCCTGCCCTTGCGCCACGAGAGGGAGAGCGGCGGCCGCCAAGGTTCCGCCCAGCACCGCGCGACGGCTCATGAACTTGGATGTCATCGACATAGCGCGCCTCGCGTCAGACAGGTTGAGCCGTGGGCCGGAACAGGATTTCGTTGATGTCGACATCATCTGGTTCGTTCACCGCGAAGGCGACCGTTCGGGCGAACGTGTCCGCGCTGACGGCGATCCTGCTGACGAACTCCTTGGTGCCCGCCTGGATGTCCTTTTCGCTGATGTGTTCCAGGAGTTCGGTGCTCACTGCGCCGGGTGAAATGATCGTGGTGCGGATGTTGTACGGCTTCACTTCCTTCCGCAGCCCTTCCGAGAGGGCGCGCACGGCGAATTTCGTCGCGCAATAGACGGTGGCATCCGGATCGACCACATGACCGTAGACGGAGGACACGTTGATGATGTGCCCCGACTTCTGCGCCTTCATGTGCGGAAGCGCTGCTGCGATGCCGTAGAGCACCCCTTTGATGTTGACGTCGATCATGCGATCCCACTCGTCAACTTTGAGCCGTTCGAGCGGCGCAAGTGGCATCAGGCCGGCATTGTTCAGCATCACGTCGATGCGACCGAACGCGTTGACGGCCGTGTCGACGAGCTTTTTGACTTGATGTCGATCCGTGACGTCGGTTTGGACTGCCTTGGCCCTATAGCCCTTGGCGGACAGCTCCTCAGCCAGCTTAGCGATGCGGTCGCTACGCCGCGCCCCCAGGACGACCGAAGCGCCGCGCTGGGCAAGGTGACGCGCGGTGGCTTCGCCAAGCCCGCTGCTTGCCCCGGTGATGACGACCACTTTGTTTTCGATTCCTTGGGACATGATGATCTCCTGTTTTGAGGTTTCTGAAGGTTCAGGAGCGGCGACCGGCGAGCGCGGCGAGGACAGCCGAACCGGCGAGAAGGCAGGCGGCCAGAAGGAAGGTGCTCCACCATCCCGCGGTGTCGAACAGCATGCCGCCAGCGAAAGCGCCGCCTGCAATGGCAAGTTGGATCAGCGCCACCTGCAGTCCACCTGCCGCTTCCAATTCGCCGGGGACGATAGCGGCCATCCAGGTGTTCCAGGCGACCGGAAGCGGCGTCGAGAAAAATCCCCACATGACGAGCAGGGATGCCGTAACCGCGGCGAACGGCCCGAGCGCGATCAGCAGCAGGGCAAGGAACGCAAGAGCAGCCGGCAGTCCGACGAGAACGAGCAGGAGGTGGCGCCGGGCGACGAAGCCAATGACGGAGGTTCCAGCCAGTCCGCCGACGCCAAGGCCGAGAAGCACCATGGACAGAACATTCAATTCCAGCCCCGTGACGCCTTCGAGGAACGGGCGAAGATAAATGGACAGTGCGTTCTGGCCGATGAAGGCGAGAGCGGTCGCCGCCATTCCAATCGCGAAAGTGCGATTGCGCAGCAGCCCGAATATTCTGGCTGCCGAGACGGTTGATGTCGCCGGCATCCTCGGCAGGACGACCAGTTGCCAGACGAGCGCCGCAATTCCGATCGGTACCGTGATGAAGAAGGTTCCGCGCCACCCGATCAACCCGCCAAGAAAACTGCCGAGCGGCGCGGCAAGGACGAGGGCGAATGCGGTTCCACCTTGAAGAAGCGCAATGGCCTTGGGCAGGTCACGGCCCGAAGCCAGGCGTGCCAGAATAGCCGTCGACAGCGACCAGAAGCCGCCGATCGAAACGCCGACCAGGGACCGCCCGACGAGAAAGACAGGGAAGTTGGGTGCGAGGGCAACCGCCAAGCTCGATGCAACAAGAACCGTCGTATAGAGCAGGACGACAGACTTCCGGTCGATCCCCGCCAGGAAGGCATTGCCGAAAAGGCTGGTGATAACCGCGAAGACCCCCGACACGGTGATTGCCAATCCGGCTTGTCCCTCTGACACCGAGAGGTCCCTGGCGATCGGGGTCAGAAGGCTCACAGGGAGAAATTCCAACCCCACCAGAAGGAACGTGAGAAGCGAGAGGCAGGTCACAGCAGACCATGAGGTCGCCGTGTCGTCCGTCAGTGAGGTCTCATTCAATGTCAGCTCGACGGTCATGCATGTTCTCCTGTCCGTTGCCAAAAAAGATAGCCGGACTGGTTTTGCGCGACTAGAAGCTATAATCTGAATGTCGTGATGAAGGAGATTCAACAATGCGGCGCGACGAGTTCACGGAAATGCGTGCGTTTCTGGAGGTGGCTCAGGAGCGGAGTTTCACGCGCGCTGCATCAAAACTGGGAGTCACGCGCTCGGCGCTGAGCCATACGATCAGCGCGCTCGAAGCCCGGCTCGGCGTCCGGCTTCTCTCCCGCACGACGCGTGACGTGGCTCCCACGGCGGCCGGTGCGCGTCTCGTGGAAAGTATTCAGCCGCATTTCGAGAGCATCGCCGCCGGGATCAGCGCCCTCGGCGCGCTGCGCGACAAGCCTTCGGGCACAGTCCGCCTCGTATGCCCTGATGATGCAATGGAGCTGGTCTTCCGTTCGAGGCTGCCGGCATTTCTACGGGATTACCCCGATATCACCGTGGAACTCATCGTCGACAACGGTTTTACAAATATCGTCGAGCGCCAATTCGATGCCGGCGTGCGGCTCGGCGAAGCGATTGCGCGCGACATGGTGGCCGTTCGCATTGGACCCGACGTCTCTTACGCCGTGGTCGGATCACCGAAATATTTTGCGGCCCGCACTGTGCCTTCGACCCCGCATGACTTGACGGACCACAATTGCGTCAACCTGCGTCTTCCGACGTCAGGCGCTCTCTATGCCTGGGAGTTTGAAAAGGATGGCCGCGAGTTCAGCGTTCGTGTGGAAGGCCAGCTCGTGATGAGCAACATAGGGCCGGCGATCAATGCCGCTCTCGATGGCGCGGGGCTGTCTTATGCGCCGAGAGACCTCGTCCGGCAATATTGTGACAGCGGTCAACTGAACGAAGTGCTGGCGGATTGGGCGCCAACATTCCAAGGGTATCATCTCTATTACCCCAGCCGGCGCCATCCATCCCCTGCTTTCTCCGCCTTCGTCGAAGCCTTTCGCTACCGGCATCGTTAACCAACGCTCATGTCGAGAGGCTATGCCGGACATCGGGGCGCAACACGCTGCGCCCCTTGCTCATCGACGGTTGCCGAAGGCTGTTACCGGGCGCTGTCGATGATTGCGCCGCCGTCGGGGGTAAGGCTGTATCCCGTAATGAATTGGGAATCCCTGCTGGCCAGGAACAGCACCACCGGGGCGATGTCGTCTTCCGGCGAGCCGAAACGAGCGAGCGCGTTTGTCGGGGGAGGGATATCCTTTTCCGCTGCGCCCCAGGTGTCCGCGATCGGCAGAACGTTGTTCACGGTGATGTTGTCGGCACCCCATTCGCGTGCCGCCGTGCGAGTCAGCGCGCGCACCGCCTCCTTGGCCATGTTGTACGGACCGTAGCCAGCCAACCCCACGGTGCCGGCCATCGAACCGAAATTGATGATCCGCCCTTCTCCGCCTTCTCTCAGGTGAGGATAACAAGCCTGCATGAAGCGTAGATATGCGATCGGCCCGGTGTCGAAGTTTCGTTGCAATTGCTCGACCGAAAGGTCGATGACCGAAGACGAGACCGCAGAACCATCGAAAGCATTGTTCACGAGAATGTCGATGCGGCCGTATGTAGCGACAACCTTGTCCACCGCGGCCGTGATCTGATCGGCTTCACCGACATCGCAGACGACGCCGAAGGCGGTGCCGCGCGCTTCGACGATATCCGCGACAACGCGTTCGACGCCGTCGGATGTCCGCGAAAGAATTGCGACCTTCGCGCCTTCGGCCGCAAACAGCTTTGCGGTGGCGCGGCCAATGCCGCGGCTTGCGCCAGTGATAACGGCAACTTTTCCATTGAGTCGACCCATGTGTATCTCCATTTGATAAGGCTTGGGAATCGTCGAGGCGTCAGAGGGCGGCAGCCTGGACGTAAGGCGAAGGGACGTCGCGGGCGTCGTTCTGCGTCATGAACGAGGCGATCAGCAGCGCCAGGCCGATTGCCGCCGGCAGCGCGCCGACAGGTTTTCGAACGCCAATATGCGCGAGGCCCGACAGCAGCAGGTGAAAGAAGATGCCGGCATAGGCGAGATCGCTGAGCGGCACGCTGACGCGCGAAAGGATCGCGATCGGGCCGAGGACCTTAACAATGATCATGAACGGAACGAGGTTGTTCGCGCGATATCCGAGTTCCGTCAGCGCCTCACGAACCCACTGTTTCTTTGTGGCATACATGTAGGCTGAAGCGAGGTAGAGCGCGGATAGAAGTGCCGTGCTGATCCAGTATCCGTAAAATTCAAGCATAAGTTCATCCCTGTCGCTGCACAGGCAGCAACATTCCTCTCGTCGAGTCTGTCGGTTTCTATGTGAGGGGCGCTCCTTTTACTGCGTCCCTGATGCACGGAGGGAAAATGTCGTCTAAGGTCTATCTTTGCAAGTAGGATGAATTACTTGCAGCTAGTATGGAAAACCAGACTATGGCCGATGGCGAAATCAATATGCATGAGGAGATGCGTCGCGCATTCGCGCTGCTCTCCGGCAAATGGAAGCTGGAAATCATGTGGCTGCTCCATCAGCGGGTCCACCGGTTTGGCCAACTGAGAAAGGCTATTCCCGGCATCACCCAACACATGCTGACGGCGCAGCTCCGCGAGCTCGAAGCAGACGGCCTCGTGTCCCGCACCATCTTTGCGGAGGTTCCTCCGCGCGTCGAATATGAGATCACGCAAAAAGCGCGGGGTCTCGGTCCCACCATGGAAGCCTTGACGGCATGGTGGAATGAGTACGGAAAGAGTGTGCCAGTGAAACCGAGCACACGCGGTCGGAAAGCGAGAGATGGCTGAACTGCCTGTGGGTCGATTGCTATCCCTGCCGCAACCGCTTTAGCCAGTGCTTCATGCGAATGCTCGGAACGATCGGAATGATCACATTCACGAAAAACTCGAACCGGACTTGTCCCAGCCTTCCTTGATCGTCTCCATTGCGACGTTGGTCGAGGTGTTGGCAACGTGGGGCAGCGTCGAGATGCGCTCGCCGAGGACGCGGCGGTAGCGGCCGATATCGCGCGTGCGGATCTTCAGGAGATAGTCGAACCTGCCGGCGATCATATGGCACTCTTCGACTTCGCTGATCTTCTTGATGGCATCGTTGAAGCTTTTCAGCGCGTCCTCGCGGGTATCGGAAAGCTTCACCTCGACGAATGCAATATGGTCGAGCTGCATTTTTGACGGATTGAGGACGGCCTTGAAGCCTTCGATATATCCTTCGCTGATCAACCTTTTGAAGCGGATCTGGCACGGCGTCTTCGACAATCCGACACGCGCGGCCAGATCGGTGATCGACAGCCTTCCGTCCTCGGTGAGTGCGGCAAGGATCTTTCTGTCGAACTGGTCCAATTCACTAAAGATGTCGGTTTCAGCAGCCATTTGAACTCTCGCGGGCGAATTAATAAGTTCATACAGCCTAGAAACTGTTGAAATCAAGTGAGATTGCGATTCGCGATTATGATAGATTATCTGCCGGGCAGAAGAGTGCTGAAATCGGTATCGGCGCTGCGCTCAAAACGGGGATCATTCATGCATAACAAAGAAACGGATGACGATCGCGCGCCGGATTTGCTCGCGCACTACCGGCCGCTGGCGATCAGGGCTGTCGCCGCGGCGCTCACCCTCAAGCGCGATAGACCGGAAGCGCGCCCGCTGCGAGAGACGGAATATTCCGGCCCCGCCTACACGGACGATGCACAGTGGGACGACGAGCCCGGCATCTCGTTCATCCGTTAAACCAGACATCGATTGAATAGGGACTCTCATGTTGAACGCAGCGATCGACCCCGCCCCCTCCAATGATCCGGCCGACGGCGCGCCATTCTCGGCCTTTGCCCCACCGATCCGGCCGCAATCCGAACTTCGCCAGGCCATTACGGCAGCCTATCGCCGGCCGGAAACCGAATGCCTGCCGCCGCTCGTTGCAGCAGCGCGCGTCTCCGAAGCAAAACGCTATGACATTCGCAGTACGGCCCGCAGCTTGATCGAAGCATTGCGCGCCAAGCACAAGGGGACCGGTGTCGAAGGGCTGGTGCGGGAATATTCGCTTTCCAGCCAGGAAGGCGTGGCGCTCATGTGCCTCGCCGAAGCGCTGCTGCGCATTCCCGATACCGAAACCCGGGACGCGCTGATCCGCGACAAGATTGCCGAGGGCAACTGGACCTCCCACATCGGCGGCGGAAAATCCATGTTCGTCAACGCCGCCACCTGGGGCCTCGTCGTCACCGGCAAGCTCACCTCGACGGTCAACGACCGAAGCCTGTCGGCAGCGCTGACGCGGCTGATCGCGCGCGCCGGCGAGCCGGTCATCCGTCGCGGCGTCGATATGGCGATGCGCATGATGGGTGAGCAGTTCGTCACCGGTGAAACGATCGCGGAGGCGCTGAAGCGCGCCCGGCCACTGGAAGCACGTGGCTTCCGTTATTCCTACGACATGCTGGGCGAGGCCGCGACGACGGGCGCCGATGCCGAGCGTTATTACCGGGATTACGAAAAGGCGATCCACGCCATCGGCAAGGCGTCGGACGGGCGCGGCATCTATGACGGCCCGGGCATATCGATCAAGCTTTCGGCCCTGCATCCCCGTTACGTGAGGTCGCAGGCCGGCCGGGTGATGAGCGAGCTGCTGCCGAAGGTCAAGGCGCTGGCCGTTCTCGCCAAGACCTATGATATCGGCCTCAATATCGACGCCGAGGAGGCCGATCGGCTGGAGCTTTCACTCGATCTCCTCGAGGAGCTTTGCTTTGCCCCTGATCTTGCCGGATGGAACGGGCTGGGCTTCGTCGTGCAGGCCTATGGCAAGCGCTGCCCCTTCGTCCTCGACTACATCATCGATCTCGCACGCCGCTCCGAGCGTCGGGTCATGGTCCGTCTCGTCAAGGGCGCTTACTGGGATGCGGAGATCAAGCGCGCCCAACTTGATGGCCTCGACGACTATCCGGTCTATACCCGCAAGATCTACACCGATGTCGCCTACGTCGCCTGCGCGCGCAAGCTGCTCGATGCTCCGGATGCGGTCTTCCCGCAATTTGCCACCCATAATGCGCAAACGCTCGCCACGATCTATCGTCTGGCGGGTCCTGATTTCAAGGTCGGCAAATACGAGTTCCAATGCCTGCATGGCATGGGCGAGCCCCTCTACGACGAGGTTGTCGGGAAGGAAAAACTCGACCGGCCCTGCCGCATTTATGCGCCTGTGGGAACCCATGAGACGCTGCTCGCCTATCTGGTTCGACGCCTTCTGGAAAATGGCGCCAATTCCTCCTTCGTGCACCGCATCTCCGATCCGAATGTCTCGGTCGAGGCGCTGATCGCCGATCCCGCCGAAATCGTCGCAGCCATGCCTGTCGTTGGCGCGCCCCACGCGCAGATCTCCTCGCCGCGGGCACTTTACGGCAATGCCCGGGCCAATTCCGATGGTCTCGATCTCTCGAACGAGGCCACCCTTTCGGATTTGGCTGATGCGCTCGCCTCCACGGCTGCTGCCCGGTGGCATGCGCTTTCTCTCCTTGCCGACGGCTCTACGGACGGCGTGACGCGCGATGTTCTCAATCCTGCCAATCACCAAGATGTTGTCGGCACGGTGACCGAAGTAAAGGTCGAGGAGGCAGCGCGTATCGTTAGCATGGCTGCGGAACATGCGTCGCAATGGGCGGCCGTGCCGCCGGCCGAGCGTGCCGCCTGCCTGGAGCGGGCCGCCGACATCATGCAGGCCCGTATCAAGGTGCTGATGGGCATCGTCATGCGCGAGGCCGGCAAATCTGCGGCCAATGCCGTCGGCGAGGTGCGTGAGGCCATCGACTTCCTGCGCTATTACGCCGAGCAGGCCCGCAAGACCCTCGGCCCCTCGCATGCGCCCCTCGGCCCGATCGTCTGCATCAGCCCGTGGAATTTCCCGCTGGCGATTTTCACCGGACAGGTCGCCGCAGCCTTGGTGGCCGGCAATCCCGTGCTTGCCAAACCTGCCGGCGTCACGCCGATCATCGCTTCGGAGAGTGTGAAGATCCTTCACGAGGCGGGCGTGCCTGTCGGTGCCTTGCAGTTCGTCCCCGGCAGCGGCCGTCTCGGCGCCGGCATGGTCGGGGCTCCGGAAACGGCAGGCGTCATGTTTACCGGGTCGACCGAAGTTGCCCGCATGATCCAGGCGCAGCTGGCAGAACGGCTGTCGGTGAGCGGCAAGCCGATTCCGCTGATTGCCGAAACCGGCGGCCAGAACGGCATGATCGTCGACTCCTCGGCTTTGGCCGAGCAGGTGGTGGCCGACGTCATTGCGTCTGCCTTCGACAGCGCCGGTCAGCGCTGCTCGGCGCTCAGGGTTCTCTGCCTTCAGGACGATGTCGCCGACAGGACCCTCGCCATGCTGAAGGGCGCCTTCCGCGAGCTGACGATCGGCCGTACCGATCGGCTGAGCATCGATGTCGGCCCGGTCATCAACGACAGCGCAAAGACGGAGATCGACCAGCATATCGAGCATATGCGCGGCTTGGGCCGCAAGGTGGATCAGCTGCCGCTGCCCGAAAGTGCTGCAGCGGGGACCTTCGTTCCGCCGACAATCATCGAAATCAAGTCGCTGTCGGACCTGACGAGGGAGATCTTCGGACCGGTCCTGCACGTCATTCGCTTCAAGCGAAATGGGCTCGACCGTCTGATCGACGACATCAACGCATCGGGTTATGGTCTCACATTCGGGCTCCACACCCGGCTTGATGAAACGATCGCGCATGTGACCAGCCGCATCAAGGCTGGAAACCTCTATGTCAACCGGAACATCATCGGCGCAGTCGTTGGCGTGCAACCCTTCGGCGGCCGCGGCCTGTCGGGAACGGGTCCGAAGGCCGGCGGTCCGCTCTATATCGGCCGGCTGGTGCAGCGTGCGCCCGTGCCGCCGCAGCAGGATTCCGTTCATACGGACCTTGCCCTTCGTGACTACATCGTCTGGCTCGACAAGAAGGGCTTGTCGGGCGAGGGGGAAGTGGCGCGTGGATATGCGAGCCGCTCGGCGCTCGGGCTCGAACGCGAACTCACTGGTCCGGTCGGGGAGCTCAATCTCTACGCGCTCCATCCCCGCGGCCGTATTCTCCTCGTGCCGCAGACCGAAAGCGGTCTTCATCGCCAGATCGCCGCAGCCCTATCGACCGGCAACCACATCGTCGTAGACGCGGGTTCCCTATCGAAGTCAGTCCTGGCAGATCTTCCGGCAGCTGTCGCCAGCCGGATTTCCTGGACATCGGATTGGGAAAAGGACGGGCCGTTCTCGGGTGCCCTCGTCGAGGGGGATCGCGACAGAGTTCTGGCGGTCAATCAGAGGATCGCTCACCTGCCCGGTCCGCTTCTGCTGGTCCAGGCCGCGACGACCGAGGAATTGGCGAGCGATCCCGAGGCCTATTGCCTGAATTGGCTGCTGGAGGAGGTGTCGACATCGATCAACACCGCGGCTGCCGGCGGCAATGCAAGCCTGATGGCTATCGGCTGAGTAGAAGACGAGGGCGCAGAAAATGCGCCCTTGATCGCCGGAAAGGGTCGGCCGAAAACGGGCCCATCCAATCAGTTTGCCCGAGGCTGAGAAAACGGCGGTCTTTCATAAGCAGCATAACCGTCCGCATTCCTCCTGGCAGCTCGGCCGCGTCCGCGGTCTCGCGTGCGGTGCCGCCCTGTCCGGGTCGAAATCAGGCAGGTTGGTTGGCGGTCATGCCGCCGCGTGCCATCCATCGCGGATATGGCGGTAGCCTTCGCGATAGACCGCTTCCGGTGTCTCGGAAAAGTCGCGCCAGACCTTTGTCGCGGCGGCGAGTTCCTTGAGCGCCCGACCGAAGGCCTCGATTGTCAGCCACCCGTCGTAGCCGCTCGCGCGTAGCGCCCTGAACGTCTCCGCCCAGGGAATGTTGCCGCGCCCGGGTACGCCGCGGTCGTTCTCCGAAATGTGAACATGCACGATGCGGTCACTGTTTCGCGTGAACGCGCCGATAGGATCTGTCTCTTCGATATTGCTGTGGAACGTGTCGTACATGGCGCGGATATGCGGATGTCCGACCGCGTCGATATGGGCCGCAAGATCGTCCATCGTGTTGAACAGGTAGCATTCGAAGCGGTTCAGCGCCTCAAGCCCGATCGTTACGCCGTGCTTTGCTGCATGATCGCCGATCGCGCGTTGTGAGGAAACCGAGCGCTTGAGTTCCGCAGCGCTCGGCCCGCTTCCTGAAAATTTGCCGAGCGTCGAATGCAACGGTCCGCTCAGCATCGTCGCGCCCAGCGCATCGCTGCAGTCGATGGCCCATTTCATGTAGTCGATGCCGCGTCTGCGGGTCGCGGCGTCGGCGGCGATCAGGTTCATCTGCGGATCGCCCATGGCGGAAACGGCGGTCCGTTCCAGGCCGATCCGGTCAAGCATGTCTGCCAGCCGATGGTAGTCGTCGGGTGTGCCCGAAAAGATCGGGATCTCGACACCGTCAAACCCCGTGTCCTTGATATCGCGTAACAGTGCCTCGTGTTTCCGGCCGACACTTGTCGTCCAGAGGAACATGCACATGCCGATCTTCATCTCCCCTCCACCTGGCCCTGCGGCCACTGCGCGGCGGTTTCAACGCCCCATCACTTTTCCCGATCTGGTCATACCAAATCTTCGAATCTGGTCAAGCCAGTTAATTGCACGCTTGGGATGCTGGATTCGCGCCTAAGCGGGAAATGCAGGATTAAATATCGATCGTTTAAAGAAATATCGACCTTTTGGCCCCGTCTTGCAGAGGGTCAAGAATTGAGCTAGAGCTTTCAAATAACGAGAATTGGCCAAACCAGATTGCCGAGGATGGCGAGAGTGGCCAACCATAACATGACCTTTGCCGCCCGATTGGCGGTGGACCGTGCTGCACCTGTCTGGGAGGACCTTATGCATCTTTCGACACATAACTGGATGCGGGCCGAGCCGCTCGCCGTCACGCTGAAGCGCATCAAGAAATATGGCTACGAAAGCATCGAGATATCCGGCGAGCCGGCACAATACGACGTCAATGAGACGCGCGCGCTGCTGAAAGAGCACGGCATCCGCTGCTGGGGTGCCGTCACCCTGACGCTCGGCGAGCGCAATCTTGCCGCCAGGGATGAAGGCCAGCGCGCCAGGTCAGTGGACTATGTCAAGAGCGTCATCACCATGGTCAGCGAACTCGAGGGCGAGATCGTCACCCTCGTGCCGGCGACCGTCGGAAAGGTGGTGCCGGATGGCACCGAGGAGGAAGAGTGGACATGGGTGGTGGACGCGACCAAGGAGTGTTTTGCCCATGCCCAGAAGAGGGGCGTGCGCATTGCCGTCGAGCCGCTCAACCGTTTCGAGACCTATTTCTTCAACCGTGCCGCCCAAGCGCTGGCGCTCGCCGATGCCGTCAGCCCCGAATGCGGGGTTTGCCTTGATGCCTTCCATCTGAACATCGAGGAGGAAGACATGTATGAAGCGATCCGGCTCGCTGGAAAGCGCCTGTTCGATTTCCACGTCGCCGATAACAATCGTTTTGCCGCCGGCCTCGGTCAGCTCGACTGGCCAAAGATCATCGGCACGCTGAAGGAAATCGGGTACGACGGCGCCGTCACCAACGAATTCGTCGCTCCGGTCGACCGCACACCCGCCTCAAAATATCCGGACATGGTCGAGCGCAACCCCGTCGATATTCCCCCGGAGCAACTGAAATTTATCCAGGACCACGGCTCGAGCCTTCTCACTGAGAAGTTCTACGACGATCAGATGCGGATCACTGCCGAGACGATCCTGCCGCTGATCAAGTAACGAACGGAAAGACATATGCCCTGCGGCTCGCGGGCCGTGAGGGGCAAGGGATCCGAGACATGCGCATCAAGACCGTAGAGGCCTGGTGGATTAAAATTCCCATCGAGGCGAGCCGTCAGCACCGCAGCGACTTCGGCCGACTGACGACCTTCGATAGTGCGATCCTGCGGATCGAAACGGATGACGGCATCGTCGGCTGGGGAGAGGGCAAGAATGCCGCGGGCAGTTCGGGCACCTATGGCACGCTGGTCCACATGCTCAATCACGAGATTGGCCCGAAGCTCATCGACCGCGATCCCGCCGACATCTCCACCATATGGGAGATGCTCTATAACGGCGTACGCCACGAGACGGCGGCGAGTTCGGGTCACGCCATGCCCGAGATCGCGCGGCGCGGCCTTTCCGTCGCGGCGATCAGCGCGGTCGACATAGCGCTCTGGGACATTCTCGGCAAGTCGCTCGGCGTCCCCGTCTGGAAGCTGCTGGGTGGGCGCAAGGCGGACAGGTTGCCCGCCTATGCCTCGGGCGGTTGGGAGAGCGTGGACCGGATCGGCGAACAGCTCCGGTCCTATGTCGCGGCCGGTGGCTTCAAGTCGGTCAAGATGCGCGTCGGTGCGATGGATCGTGCGCTGCATGTCTCGGCATCGCGCGTGCGGGCGGCTCGCAAGGCAATCGGCCCCGACGTCGACCTGATGGTCGATGCGCACGGCACCTATACCGTTGCCGAGGCAAAGCGCTTCATCCAGATGGTCGCCGATTGCGACCTCGCCTGGTTCGAGGAGCCGGTGATAGCCGATGACAAGCCGGGCATGGCGGAGGTGCGCGCGGCTGGGAACGTGCCGATCGCTGCGGGCGAGAGCGAGGCGACGCGTTTTGCCTTCCGAGATCTTGCCATGCTTCGGGCCGTCGACATATTTCAGCCGGATCCCGCCTTCTGCGGAGGCATTACGGAGGCGATGCGCATCAGTTCGCTCGCCAGCGCCTTCAACCTCCGTTTCGCGCCGCATCTTTGGGCCGGCGCGCCCTGCTTCTTCTCCGGCCTGCACTTGTGCGCGGCCTCCCCGGCAAGCTTCATCATCGAATATTCGCTCGGCGCCAATCCGATGATCCACGATCTTGTCGAGGACACTGTGTCGGTGAAGGACGGTATGGTAGAGATCCCGGACAGGCCTGGCCTGGGCTTCACGATCAATCAGCGGGTCCTGGAGACTCACGCGCAAAGACAGTGACGATGAAAGAAAATTCCCTCCTCTCCGATCTCGCGGCCCATCTTTTCTCGAACTCGAGCGGCAACGGCCGCACGCCTTCGGAGCGAGAGCTTGCGGAGCATTTCGGCGTCAGCCGGGGCCAGGTTCGCGAGGCACTGGCCATTCTGGAGGCAATGCGCATCGTCGAGCGCCGGGCCAAGTCGGGCATCTATCTGACGACCACGGAGGCGAGCGTGGAGGCAATGGCGCTTTTTGCCCGCGCCGGCGTGCCGCTTGATCCTATCCTGATCTACGAGACCGTGGAGCTTCGCAAGATCCATGAGATCAAGGCCGCGGAGCTCGCCTGCGATCGGGCGACGGAGGAGAATTACCAGCACTTGCGCGATATCCTCGCCGCGTCCGAGGCGAAGCTTGCCGCCGGCGAGGGGCTGGCGCGCGAGGACCGGGATTTCCATTTGGAGATCGTCCGAGCCACCAAGAACAGCGTCTTTCATCGGGTGTGCAGCGTCTATTACGTCATGGGCGAGCACCGCCTGCCGATCTATTTTGCCGACGCCGCCCGCAGCCGGCGCTCGCATGAGGAACATATCCGCATCTATGAGGCGCTGCTTGCCCGAGACGGCAATCTGGCCCAGGCGCTGATGAGCGCACATCTTCAAGGCGCGGAAAGCTATTGGAAGGGTCTCATCGGCGGTCCAGCGACGTCAGCCGGATAGGTGTAACCGGCGGGAGGGCCGATGAGCTTCATCTTTTCCACACATCCCCTGCACCCTGCGGCCAAGTCCTTGCTTGAGGCTGCGGGTGATCTGCGCGTCGCTTCCGCGCCCGATCCCGAAACATTGCTGCGAGAAGGCCGCGGCGCGGGCATCGTCGTTGTACGCGCGCCGATCCCGCCGGCCTTCTTCGAGGATGCGCCGGCGCTTCGCGCTGCGATCCGCCATGGCGCCGGGCTCGACATGGTGCCGATGGATGCGGCGACCCGCGCCGGCGTGCTTGTCGCCAACGTCCCGGGCGCCAATGCCTCGACTGTCGCCGAGCACGTCTTCCTCGTGACACTGGCCCTGCTTCGGCGCTTTCGCGCGATGGACCGCGAAGTGCGTCAGAGTGGCTGGGTGGCGGGCCGCGCCCAATCGGACGCAGCCGTCGACCTCGCCGGCCGCACCATGGGCATCGTCGGAATGGGCAATGTCGGCAAGGCGATCTTCAAGATCGCGAAGTTCGGTTTCGGCCTGGAGGTGGTCGCCACGAGCCGGTCGCCGGAAAGCGTGCCGGACGGCGTGCGTTTCCTGACGATCGATGAGCTTGTGGCGACGGCCGACATCGTGGTGCTCTGCTGCCCGCTGACGCCGGAGACGACCGGCTTGCTCAATGCCGGTCGCATCGGGCGCATGAAGCCCGCGGCCATTCTGGTCAACGTCTCGCGCGGCCCCGTGATCGATGATGCGGCGTTGATCGAGGCGCTGCGCGATGGTCGCATCGGCGGAGCAGCGCTCGACGTCTTCGCAACGCAGCCGCTGCCGCTCGACCATCCCTATTTCGGCTTTGACAACGTCATCGTCACGCCGCATCTGGCTGGTCTGACGGAAGAGAGCATGATGCGCATGGGAAGGGGCGCGGCGAGCGAAGCCCTGCGCGTCATCAAGGGCGACTTGCCCGTCAATTTGCGCAATCCCGAAGTGGTGGAACACTACCGCCGGCGCTTTCCCGCATAGCGCCTCGTCGCGACAACTCGAAACGCTCGCTGCCCCTGCCGTGGCACCGAGACCGCTGGCATCCTTCGGACCGATCAGGTCAGCCCGCGTGCCGCAGGCTTACACCGCTTCCAGCGTCAAACAGCACGACCTTTTCCGGATTCCACGAAAAGCGAACCTCATCCTCGATCCGAAGCGCCGTCTGTGTCGGCACGGTCGCGTGGATGAACTTCTCGCCGATGCGCAGCGTCACGATCTTTTCGACGCCATGGTTTTCCACGTCGTGGACTCGTGCTTCGCCGGGCGCGCCACTGTCGAGAAAAATGTCTTCGGGACGGATGCCGAAGGTGAGCGGGCGACCGTCTGTCGCGATCCCGTGTCCGTTGCCGAGCGGCAGCCGATAGCCCTCGCTGGCCACTGCCTCGCCGCCGGCAAGCGTGCCGGCGATCAGGTTCATCGGGGGCGAGCCGACCGCGCGCGCGACGAAGGTGTTGACCGGGTTTCCGTAGATCTCCTGCGGCGTACCCGTCTGCACCAGTTGACCATTGTTCAGGACGCCGATCTTGTCGCCCATCGACATGGCCTCTATCTGGTCGTGAGTGACGAAGAGGAAGGTCGCGCCGAGGTTCATCTGCAGGTTTTTCAGCTCGGTGCGAAGTGCTTCGCGAAGCTTCGCGTCGAGCGCCGAAAGCGGTTCGTCCATTAAGAAGACCCGCGGTTTGCGCACGATGGCCCGGCCGATCGATACGCGCTGCATCTCGCCTCCCGACAGCCGGTCCGTCTTGCGGTCGAGCAGATGTTCGATGCGCAGAGTCTTCGCAACGCGGTCGACGCGCTCCTTGATTTCTCCGGGTTCAACGCGACGGATCCGGGATTTCAATGGAAATTCCAGGTTCTCCCGCACCGTATAGCGCGGGTAAAGCGAATATTGCTGGAGCACCAGGGCCACGTCGCGCTCGGCGGCACCCCAGTCGGCGACGTCCTGCCCGTCGATGAAGATCTGGCCTGCGGTCGGCTTCTCGAGGCCGGCGATCAGGCGCAGCGTCGTCGTCTTGCCGGCGCCGGTCTGCCCGAGCAGCACGAAGAACTCGCCGTCAGCAATATCGATGTTCAGGTTTTTCAGCGCCGTGTGGCTGCCGAAGGTCTTGGTGATGCCCTTGAGTTCGATATGCGCCATCAGAGTCTGATCCCCAGCGACGAGCCGGTCGCGGTGTTGAAGAAATGTGCCTGGGCGGGGTCGATGCGTGCCCAGACGGCCTCGCCGGGACCAGGCACGAAACCGCTCTTGGTGCGTGCCCTGATCATTTGGTGGCCGACCTTCAGGTCCACGATGTCGTGCGAGCCGAGAGGCTCGATGATATGCGCCTCGACCGGCATGAAACCCTCGCGGGCCTCCCGTGAAACAAGCACGCCCTCAGGCCGGACCCCGAGTGTCAGCTTGCCGTTCTCGGCCCTTGCGTCAGAGAGGCGGTTGGCCAGCACGGCGGGGAACTCGAAGCCCGTCGTCCCGTCGCCGACCTGCACGCTGGTATGGCTGCCCGTTTCGCTGACGGTCGCCGGCGCCATGTTCATGACCGGACTTCCGACGAACTGGGCGACGAACGTGTTGGCGGGTTGCGCATAAACCTCTTCCGGCGTGCCGACCTGCTGAAGGATGCCCTCGTGCATGATGACGATGCGGTCGGCGAGCGACATGGCCTCCACCTGGTCATGCGTCACGTAGATGGTGGTCGAACCCTGCTTGATATGCAGGCGCTTGATTTCCGCCCGCATCTCCTCGCGCAGCTTCGCGTCGAGCGCACCGATCGGCTCGTCCATCAGCATGGCTTTTGGGCGTCGTACCAGCGCGCGGCCGATTGCGACCCGCTGCATGTCGCCGCCTGACAGCGCCGAAGGCTTGCGGGCCAGCAGACCGGTGATGCGCAGCACACCGGCGATCTCGCGGACCGACGCATCGACATCGGCACGGCTCATCCGGGTAGCGCGGAGCGGGAAGGCGATGTTCTCGTAGACCGTCATGTGCGGATAGAGCGAGAAGGATTGGAACACCATGGCGATGTCCCTGCCGGATGCCTTGATATGCTGCACCGGCTGCCCGTCGATCAGAATGTCGCCGTCGTCGATCGTCTCCAGCCCCGCGACGGCGCGTAATGTCGTCGTCTTTCCGCAGCCCGATTGTCCAAGCAGCACGATGAATTCATTGTCGGCGATAGCGAGATTAAGGTCTTTGATGACCTGGACGGCACCGAAATATTTCTGGATCCCGAGAAGTTCTATCTGCGTCATGAATGGCTGCCTTCGTCTGGTTGCGCGTCCCGCGGGATTTTAGTCGTCACCATGAAGGCAATCAGTCCGACGAGCGTCATCGTCATGCCGTAGCGATGCAGAAACAGGTTCCAGGGCTGGCAGAGCGCGATGATGCCGAGGATCATCAGATACTGCGAAGCGGGTTCGAGATATTTCTGGTTCAAGGCGCGGAAGGTCATTTGCGGATCGCTCCGAAGCTCATGCCGCGCAGGAGATGGTTCCTGAGCAGGAAGGTGAAGATGGCGACCGGTAGCAGGAACAGGAACGTGCCGGCCGCAATGACCGTCCAATCCGGCAGGCCTGAGCCGACCTGGCTCGGAATGAAGGGGGGAGCGGTTTGCGCGCGCCGGTTCGTCATGATCAGCGCAAATGCATATTCGTTCCAGGCCGTAATGAAGCAGAAAACCGCGGTCGCGGCGATGCCGGTCGCCGCTTCCGGAATGACGATCTTGAAAAAGGCCTCCATCCGCGTGTAGCCGTCGACGAGCGCGGCCTCCTCGTATTCCTTCGGGATCTCGTCGATGAAGCCCTTCATCAACCAAACGGAGAAGGAAAGGTTGAAGGCCGTGTAGAGGATGATGAGGCCCCAATGCGTGTCGTTGAGGCCGACGACACGGTACATGAGGAACATCGGGATCGCCACGACGACGGGCGGCAGCATGCGCGTCGACAGGATGAAGAAGAGAAGGTCAGCCTCCCCCTTCACTTTGAAGCGCGAGAAACCGTAGGCTGTGAAGGTTCCCATACCGACAGCCAGCACCGTGGACGTGATGGCAACGATCAGCGAGTTCATGAAGCGGTTCGGATAGCCGGAGGGCTGCACCTCGCCGCGGCCGGAGCGAACGATCTTCTCGCCGCCGTCGAACACCATCCGCTCCCACCAGGGGGCGGCGGCATATTCTTCAGGAGTAGGCGCCCCGCGCAGTTGCGAGCGCTTGGTGAAGAGCTTCACGAAGGGCGAGAGTTCCGGCTCGAAGAGCACCGTCGGCGGAATGGTGGTGGCGAGGTTGCGCGGCTTGAAGGCCGTCGAGGTGATCCAGTAGATCGGCGCCAGGAAGATCAGCGTGATGACCAGTACGGCGGCGATCGCCACCCGGTTCAGCGCGCGTTCGGAGCGGGTTTGGACGGCAGCCATCTCAGCGCTCCTTCACTTTGTTGAGATACTTCACGTAGATGTTGGTGATGGCGAGAACCATGACGAGCACGATGTAGGCGAGTGCGCAGGAGCGCCCCGTCTGCCATTCCTGGAAGGCCATCTTGTAGAGCCGGATGGAGATCACCTCGGTCGTCGGTTGGCTGGTCAGGATGTAGGCGAGGTCGAAGGTCTTGAAGGCCTCCATCGTACGGAAGATGATTGCGATCATCAGGATCGGCGCCACCAGCGGCAGCGTGATGCGGAAGAAGGTATAGAACGGCCCCGCCCGGTCGATCGCCGCTGCCTCGTAGAGATGCTTCGGTACGGCCGAAAGGCCGGCAAGCGACAGCAGCATCACGAAGGGCGACCACATCCAGATGTCGGTGATTGCGACCGCATAGAGCGCCATGTCCGGATTCGACAGCCACTCGAAGGAGCCGAGGCCGAGTGCGTAGTTGATAATGCCGAAGGACGGGTCGTAGAGCAGCTTCCAGAAGAGGCCGACCACGGCCATCGAGAGCATCATCGGCAGAAGCAGCAGCGTCGTCAGAAGACCCTTCAGCGGGATATCGCGGTTGAGCAGCATCGCGGTGCCGAAGCCGACGATCACCTGCCCCGTAACAGAGACGATCACATATTTCGCGGTGATGGCGAAATTCGACCAGATGAAAGGATCGTTCAGCAACTCGCGGTAGTTTTGCAGGCCGACGAAGTTGGCCGGCGCGTTCGACGAGGCGCGAAAGTCGGTGAAGGAATAGCCGAGCGAATAAATCAGCGGAAAGATGTTGAAGACGATCAGGAACAGGATCGTCGGAATGATGAAGAGATTGCGAATCCGGATGTCGCTCATGCCGCGAGATGCGGCACGCGATTTTGTGTCCAGCGATGTCATGACTGCGGTGGCCAATCCTCTCCTCCTCCGAGAGTTCGGCGCCGGATGCCGGAACGGCATCACGATGCGCGAAGTGAATTCCGGGCGCCGCGCCCTCTCGAACCGCGCCTTTGGGCGCGAGATGCAGAATGCAAACGGAGGGGCGACGGAGCCCCTCCGCTGATCGCGTTTGCTATTTATTGCGTCCGTATTTCTTGAACGTCGCGTTCCAGTCCGCTGCCAGAGAGTCGAGCACTTCCTTCGCCGTGCCTTGCCCGGCGGTGACGAAGGGGTAGATGCGCTGGTTCATCTGGATCAGCAGTTCGGCATATTCAGGCGTTGCCCAGAAGTCCTTCACCTTGAACATCGTCTCGTAGAAGGCCTTGTTATAGGGTGTCGCGTTCTGAAACTCCGGCGATTCAAGCACCTTGGCGCTTGCCGTGTAGCCGCCGAGTTCGGCCCAGCGCTTCTGGGTCTCGTCCTTGATGAACCATTCGAGGAATTTCATCGCCTCTTCCTGGTTCTTTGAGTAGGAGATGACCGATATGCCCTGGCCGCCGAGCGCTGCGAATTGCTCGCCGTTCGGGCCTGCCGGATTGGCAAAGAAGCCGGTAACCTTGGCGTTCGGGTTGGACGCCTCGTTCACCAGGGCCGGGAAGAAGGCGAAGTAGTTCATGCTCATCGCCGCCAGATTCTCGGTGATCGCCTGGTTGTTCTCGACGAAGAAGGACTTGGCCCAGCCCGGAGGCGTAAAGCCGTAGAGCTCGCGATAAAGCTCGAGCGCCTTGACGTTCTTCTCGGAATTGATGATGCCGTCGACCTTGTAGCTCTGGTAGTCGCCGAGTTCGCCCCCAAACGAGAAGATCGCGTTCTCGACACCCATGACGAGACCGTCATAAGAGTTGTCGGTGTAGATGGCGATTCCGTATCGCTTCTGGTCTGGACGGTGGAAGAACTCGGCGATGTCACGCATCTCGGCCCAAGTCTTCGGCGGGGCGAGGTCGTAGCCGTATTTGGCCTTGAACGCCTCCATCTCCTTGGGATCTTCGAACCAGTCCTTGCGGTAGGACCAGCCGACGGCGTCGCCTTCGGCCGGAATTGACCAGTACTTTTTCGAGTTCGACGGATATTCGGCGTAGTATTTCACCGTTGCCGGGGCCATCACCTGGGTCAGATTGTGCTTGGTGAAGAAGTCGGTCAGATCGACGTAATGGCCGGCTTCTGACGCTGCCCCGATCCACTGGCTGTCGCCGACGACCATGTCATAGGCTGAACCCTTGGCGTTGAACTCGGTGAAGGCCTTGGTCTGGAAGTCGGCCCATGGTGTGGTCTCGACCGTGACCTTAACGCCGGTTTGACCCTCGTATTCGTTGGCGAGTTCCTGAAGGTAGTTTGCCGGGTCCCACTCGGCCCAGAAGATGGTCAGTTCCTGGGCCTGTGCGGATGTTCCGCACGCCCACATCAATCCGACACCGGCCAACAGACCGGTCATAGTTTTGCGCATAACGTTTCCTCCCATTTATGCACGCTTCCCGCTTCATCGCGGGCCTCCCGATCTGGCTTCCCGATCCCCTTGGGTGGTGTTCGTGCTGGGGGTCCTCCTCGACCCCTAGTACGTTTCAGATCTCAAGCCTGAATGTCGTTACCTTGATCTGGTATTACCAAATGCCATTATCGTCAAGCGCAACCTCGGAGAGCTTTCATCAAAGCCTCGTCTTCAGGCTTTCGACGTCTTTCCCCCGCATTTGCAGGCCTGCCGACGCAATCTTGTCGGTCCGTCTCACGTTCATCATCGCCGATCCCGACCGCAATACAAGAACATATTGCCGGCATTGGTCTAACCAGTTGGTGCGCCAAGTCTGGGCGCGCCACGTCATGCCTCGCTCTCTGCCTGCCGCAATGCGGTATCGACAAGCGCCCTGGCGGCCCACTCGGCAACAGACTGCGCGCCTTCCGAGGTCAGGCCCCAGATATCCTTCAATACGATCAGCACCTCGACGCCGAAGACAAGCGAAAGAGCCTGTGCAAGGCGTTCCCGGGATTCGGGCGGCACGGTGCCCTGCAGGGGGGCAGTCGCGCTCTTCAGCAGGTCGACCCGGTGGCCGCGCTTGAACAGCGGCTCGTTGCCGAGCGTGCCTGCCTGGCGTTGCGCCCACTGGTCCAGCGAAAGTTTCAGCGCCGCCTTGAAGGTGGCCTCGAACTCGTCGATGCGCGGCATTGCGGTCGCCAAGAGGTCGGCAACGCGGATGCTTGCATCCGGACTGTCCGACGACCAGCCGAGTATCGGCCCCAGAGCCTCATCCACCACGGCATGCACGAGCGCGGCCTGGCTCGGAAAGTATCGGTAGGCCGTCGCGCGCGAGACTTCGGCAGCCTCGGCGACTTCACTTACCGACGGAGTGATGCCGGACTGCATGAGCCGCGTTGCCGTTTCGAGCATCAGTTTTCGCGTTCGGGCACGCGGGCCTCGCTCGGTCCTGGCTGTTTCGTTCTGTTGACGTGAGACATCCATGTCTTTATGATACGCACGTCTCACAATTTTGCAAGGGCCCGTCGCTTTGCCCCGAACGTGAGATATGCCGGGAGGAAATCCACCCGGTCGCGGAGGGGAAATGAAGCAGATCTACGTGGTCGGCACGGCCGACACGAAGGGCGAGGAGCTTGCGTATCTGGCCGCTTGCATCGAAGCGGCGGGCGGGGGTGTTGTCCGCGTCGATGTCGGCATAGGCGAGCCGGCGACCGCCGTCGATGTGAAGGCCGACGCAGTGGCGGTATGCCATCCGGACGGGGTGGAAGCCGTTCTTGCCAGAGGGGACCGCGGAAGGGCGGTCGAGGCGATGGGAATTGCCTTCGCGCGCTTCCTCGTGGAGCGCCAGGACATCGCCGGCGTCATCGGTATCGGTGGGGGCGGGGGTACTTCGATCATTACCGCAGGCATGCGCCAATTGCCGCTCGGTCTGCCAAAGATCATGGTCTCGACGCTCGCATCCGGCGATGTCGCTCCCTATGTCGATGTCTCCGACATCGTGATGATGCCCTCGGTCACGGACATGGCGGGGCTGAACCGGCTGAGCCGCGTCATCCTTCACAACGCCGCCCAGGCGATCACCGCCATGGCCGGCCGGCCGGCTGAGGTGACGGCGTCGAAACCGGCCCTCGGGCTTACCATGTTCGGCGTTACCACACCTGCCGTATCCGCCATGGTCGAGTGCCTCCGAGCGGACTATGATTGCCTGGTCTTCCACGCCACAGGCACGGGTGGGCGCGCGATGGAGAAGCTTGCCGACAGCGAACTGGTCTCAGGCGTGCTCGACATCACGACGACCGAGGTCTGCGACCTGCTTTTCGGCGGCGTCCTGCCTGCCACCTCGGACCGTTTTGGCGCCATTGCTCGCACGGGCTTGCCCTATGTCGGCTCGGTCGGTGCGCTGGACATGGTGAACTTCTGGGCGCCGGAGACCGTCCCGGAGCGCTATGCCGGCCGGCTTTTTTACCGCCACAACCCGAACGTCACCTTGATGCGCACGACGTCGGCCGAATGTGCGCAGATTGGCCGCTGGATCGGCGACAAGCTCAATCTCTGCCACGGCCCCCTACGCTTCCTCATTCCCGAAAAGGGCGTTTCGGCCCTCGACATCGAAGGCGGTCCGTTCTTCGATCCGCAAGCCGACGCCGCGCTTTTTGCCGCGCTCGAGGCGACGGTGAAGCCGACGGCGTCGCGACGTCTTATTCGCCTGCCGCTCCATATCAACGACCCGCACTTCGCCGAGGCCGCCGTCGCGGCCTATCGTGACATCGCCAACCCCTGAGAGACAAATCGATGCCAGCCATACCGCGCAACACCATCCTCGAAAAATTTCACGGCATGATCGCAGCCGGCGTGCCGATCGTCGGCGGCGGCGCCGGTACGGGCATCTCCGCCAAGGCCGAGGAGGCAGGCGGCATCGACCTCATCATTATCTACAATTCTGGGCGCTACCGCATGGCGGGGCGCGGTTCGGCGGCCGGACTACTGGCCTATGGCAATGCCAACGAGATTGTGAAGGACATGGCGCTCGAAGTGTTGCCGGTCGTGAAAAAGACGCCGGTTCTCGCCGGCGTCAACGGCACGGACCCCTTCGTGCTGATGCCGCGCTTCCTCGCCGACCTCAAGGCAATGGGTTTTTCCGGCGTACAGAACTTCCCCACAATCGGCCTCTTCGATGGCCGGATGCGGCAGAGTTTCGAGGAGACAGGCATGAGCTACAATCTGGAGGTCGAGATGATCGCCACCGCCCATGGGCTCGACCTGCTGACGACACCCTATGTCTTCAACGAGAGCGAGGCTGTCGCCATGACCGTCGCCGGCGCCGACATCGTTGTGGCGCATATGGGCGTGACGACCGGCGGCACGATCGGGGCCACCTCCGGCAAGTCCCTCGATGACTGCGTCGATGAGATCACCGCGATCACCAAGGCGGCACGTTCCGTGCGCGACGATGTCATCGTGCTCTGCCATGGCGGCCCGATCTCCATGCCGGAGGATGCGCGCTACGTTCTCGAGCGTTGCCCTGGCTGCCACGGCTTTTATGGCGCAAGCTCGATGGAGCGCCTGCCGGCAGAGGCGGCAATTCGCAAGCAGACCGAAGATTTCAAGGCTCTCGCCATCGGCGCGGTCGTCTAAGGAAAGATGTGGAGGAGGCAGTTTCATGGTAAAGGACAAGTACTTCATCTATCCGAAGGATGTGAGCGCCTTCGGCTTCGACTGGGGCAAGCTGTCGCTGACTGTGGCGCCCGAGGTCAACGGCGCCAGCCGGTTTTCCGGCGGTGTCGTCGAACTGCCGAGCGGCGAGGGCCATTCCCGCCACAATCACCCTGGCGCGGAGGAAATCATTTTTGTGATTTCCGGCGAGGGCGAGCAGATGGTCGAGGACGAGACGGGTAATCCGATCACGCGGAAGGTCGCCAGCGGCTGCACGATCTATGTTCCGGAAAGCCGCTTTCATTCGACGAAGAACACTGGCGGCGGGCCGATGCTCCTCTTCGTGGTCTACTCACCGGCGGGGCCGGAGCTTGCGCTTCGCGATTTGCCGGACTTCCGCCTGCTGCAGCCGGGCTCCTGAGACGGGGCATCCATTTTCTGGGAGGAAAGACAGTGAACGACAATCCAGGGCAAACAAGGCAGGCCGCCGTGACGCCGTTCGATACGGCCAAGCTCGACCGTCTCATGGAGGAAGCCGGTATCGACGTCATCGTCGCCACCTCCAAACACAACACGCAATATCTCATGGGCGGCTACAGATTCATCTTCTTCGCGGCCATGGATGCGATCGGGCATAGCCGGTATCTGCCGATGGTGATTTATGAGAAAGGCGCGCCTGATCACTCCGCCTATGTGGGCAACCGTATGGAGGGCGCAGAGCACCATAACAATCCATTCTGGACGCCCGCCGTGCATACGGCGACCTGGGGCACGCAGGATGCCGCCGGGCTCGCCGTCGAGCACCTGAAGAAAATCGGCAAGACCGGTGGGCGCATCGGCATCGAGCCAGCCTTCCTGCCATCCGACGCCCGCGACCTGCTTGCCTCTCGGCTGGATGGCGCTCGATTTGTCGATGCCACGCATGTGTTGGAGCGGTTAAGGGCGGTCAAGACGCAGGATGAACTGGCAAAGCTGAGACGCGCCTCCGAATTGATCACCGACTCTATGCTGGCGACGATCGCGGCGGCCCGCGCCGGCTCGACGAAGATGGAGATCATCGAGCAGCTGCGCCGGGAGGAAACGAACCGCGGCCTGCACTTCGAATATTGCCTGCTGACGCTCGGCTCCAGCCACAACCGCGCGGGCTCGCCGCAAGCCTGGGTCGAGGACGAGATTCTGTCGATCGATTCCGGCGGAAACTATCACGGATATATCGGTGACCTCTGCCGCATGGGTGTGCTCGGCGAGCCGGATGCGGAGCTGGAGGACCTCCTGGCCGAAGTCGAATGCATCCAGCAAGCGGCCTTCGCCAAGGTCAGGGCTGGGGCTGCGGGCAGGGAGATGATCGTGGCAGCGGAGGCCGAGCTCAAGGCCTCGCCGTCGGCGGCCTTCACCGACTTTTTCTGCCATGGCATGGGCCTCATCCCCCACGAAGCGCCATTCCTCATGACGAACCACCCCGTCACCTATGATGGCATCGATGCCGACAAGCCGCTGGAAGCCGGGAGCGTGATCTCGGTCGAGACGACGATGCTTCACCCAAAGCGCGGATTCATCAAGCTGGAGGATACGCTCGCGATCACCGATGGCGGCTATGAAATGTTCGGCGACCGTGGCCGCGGCTGGAACCGCGGCGGAGCGTAATTGCAGGCCCAACCGCAAACAAGGCCTGGCAGATGTCACCTGCCGGGCCTTTTGTTATTTGGTACCGTCGTCTCAGGTGTGGTGGATCTCTGTTCCCAGCACCTTCAGGCATTCGCGGATAAAGGCGGCGAGCGCCGTCCAGCCCTTGGCTGAAACCATCGTGCCATCGACATAGGCTTCGGTTGGCGAGAGGTCGATATAGGTCCCGCCCGCCAGGGCGACCTCCGGTTCGCAAGCCCCGAGTGCACCCACCTTCTTGCCGCGAACGACACCGTCGACTGCGACCAGGATCTGGACCCCGTGGCAGATGGTGAAGATCGGCTTCTTCTGCTCGTGGAAATGACGCACCATTGCCTGCACCCGCTTGTCGGTGCGGATATATTCCGGTCCGCGCCCGCCGGCGCAGTAGACGGCATGATACTGGTCGAGCTGGTTCTCGGCCTCGGAAAACGTCTTGTTGATGGTGACGTTGTGCCCGAGTTTTTCGGTGTAGGTCTGGTCTCCCTCGAAATCGTGCAGCGACGTCCTGAGGATGTCGCCGGCCTTCTTGTCCGGGCACACGACGTGCACCGTGTGGCCGACCGCCTCCATCGCCTGCTGATAGACGAAGATTTCGTACTCCTCGGTGAAATCGCCGGTGAGCATCAGGATTTTCTTGCCTGGCATGGGTTCTCCTCCTCGTTGTCAGGTCGGGCAGGCTCGTCCTTGCCCGGCGCGGTTGCTCAGATTTCGTCGAAGGCCGGCAACAGCCGGTCACGCGAATGTTCGATATGAATGCGCATTGCGTTCGCAGCCGCGCCCGGGTCGCGCGCCGCAAAGGCATCGAGCAGCGTCTGATGCTCGGCGAGCGCCTCCTCGGTGACGCGGCGATGGAACATCAGGCGGAAGATGTGGAAATGCGTGTGCTGGAATGTCAGCATCTCGCGGATCAACTCGTTGCCGGCAAATTCCATGATCCGGTCGTGAAAGATGGCGTCCTGGCGCGCGAAGGCCGAATAGTTCGCTCGTTCGTCCCTGTTGTCGCTGCGTGTCATCACGCCCGCGGCCTCCGTCAGAATGGCCAGCTTTTCGTCGTTCATCGCCTCGGCCGCCTTCGCAGCGCCGGCAGGTTCCAGCAGCAGACGCAGTTCATAGAGCTCGTCGAAGCGGTGGCGCGTGATCTGCGGCGCGGCACGATAGCCAACGAGATGCTGCTTGACGACGAGGCCTTCGCCTTCAAGCCGGCCGAGGGCTTCGCGGATCGGCGTATGGGAGACGTTGAACTCCTTGACCAGGTTGTCGACCGTAATCCGCGTCCCCGGCGCAATCTTCAACGACATGAGCTGATTGAAAATTGCCTCGTAGACGTCGCCCGCCAGGCTGTTGGCGCGTGGTATCTGGGTTGTGCCCGTTGAGGGTTCCTTCGGTCTCGTCGAAATCATCTGCTGCCTTGCCTCTTGACAGGTCCAATCGCTAGCACGATGCTGCGGCCAAGACAATCCTATATCCTATACGATTTAATATAGGGAGGAAAAATCATGCGCATATCCGAGGCCTCAGCGCTTGCACTTGCCACCCGTCTGCTGGAAGAGCATGGGGCACCGCGTGACCATGCGGCCCTGCAGGCTCGCGTCCTGGTGACGGCGGAGATGAAGGGGCACCCCTCGCATGGCCTGTACCGGCTTCCGCGGCTGGTCGAACGGATCGAGCGCGGGGTCATTGACCCGCAGACGAAGGGCACACAGCGCTGGCGCGCGGATGCGGTGCTGGAGGTGGAGGGGGCGTCGGGATTTGGCCCCGTCGTCGCCATGGCCGCGATCGAACGGCTGGCGCCTCACATTCCGGATCTTGGTATCGGCCTTGTCGCCGTGCGCAATGCCAACCATCTCGGCATGCTCGCGCATTATGTGGAGGCCATCGCCGGAATGGGTTTCGTCGGCATCGCGCTCTCGTCGAGCGAGGCGCTGGTCCATCCCTTCGGCGGTACCCGGGCCATGCTCGGCACCAATCCCATCGCCATCGCCGTGCCGACGGCCGAGGAACCGCTCGTGCTCGACCTGGCCACCAGCCTCGTGCCGATGGGCAGCATCCATCATCACGCGGCGACCGGCAGGCCCATTCCCGAGGGATGGGCGCGCGATGCGGCCGGTAACCCGACGACCGATCCGGGGCGTGCGAAGGCCGGCGCGATTGCGCCCTTCGGCGACGCGAAGGGTTACGGGCTCGGCATCGCCATGGAGCTGCTGGTGGCAGCTCTTGCCGGCTCGGCGCTCGCGCCGGATGCGCGCGGCACGCTCGACAGCCAGTCGCCATGCAACAAGGGCGACGTCTTCATCTTGATCGAGCCCAGTCTGGCGCCGGGACTGCCGGCGCGACTGTCGACCTATCTCGATGCCGTGCGCGGTTCACCACCCGCCAGCGCCGGCGAACCGGTTCTCGTCCCGGGCGACCGTGCCCGCCGGCGGCGAGCGGCGGCAAGCCGCAACGGGTTCGAGATCGACCAGCGCCTGTGGGAAGACCTCAACGCGCTTTCGCGCCCCCGCATTCTGGCCTTCGAGGGACAAAGATCATGAGCCTGTTTGCGGCCTTGAGGCTGCCGCGGGAAATTCTGTTCGGCGTCGGCCAGCGCCATGCGCTCGCGAGCGTCGCCAGCAGAACCGGCCGGCGCGCACTCGTCTGCACGGATGCGCGTTTTGCTGCAACACCCGTCTTCGCGGAAATGATTACCGCGCTTGAAGCAGCCGGCATTGTCGTCCTGGTGCATGACCGCACGCTGCCGGACGTGCCGCAAGATACTGTCGCGGTTTGCGTTGAGGCCGCGCGCGGCTTTGAGCCCGATATGGTGATCGGCATCGGCGGTGGCAGCTGCCTCGACATGGCGAAATGCGCTTCGCTCCTGCTCGCGCACGGCGGCGCGCTCGCCGATTACTATGGTGAGTTCAAGGTGCCGGCGCCCGTCCTGCCGGTCATCGCCGTGCCGACGACGGCAGGCACAGGCTCAGAGGTGACGCCGGTCGCGGTTGTTTCCGATCCTGACCGTATCCTGAAGGTTGGCATTTCCAGCCCTTATCTCATCGCCGCAACGGCGATCTGCGACCCGGAACTGACCTTGTCCTGCCCGCCCGGGCTCACGGCGATTGCCGGTGCGGATGCGTTGACGCATGCCATCGAAGCCTTCACGGCCATGCGCCGCCCCGGCGATCCTGAACTCGCGCAGCAGCATGTCTTCATCGGCAAGAGCGATCTCTCCGACCAGTTCGCGCTGCATGCCATCCGGCTCCTCAGCCGGAGCCTGGAAAAGGCCTTCGTCGACGGCTCCGACATCGATGCGCGCGCCGATGTGATGATGGGTGCGCTCGCAGCCGGCTGCGCCTTCGGAACGGCGGGTACCGCTGCGGCCCATGCGGTGCAATATCCGGTCGGTGCCTTGACCCATACGCCGCACGGCCTCGGGGTTGCGACCATGCTGCCCTATGTAATGACATATAATCGCCGCGTCGCGGGCGCGGACATCGCCATTGTCGGTAGGGCGCTCGGCCTCGATCCGACCGGAGTGGAGGACGACGAGACGCTTGCCGATGCCGCGATCGGCGAGGTGAGCCGCCTCTTCGCCGCGATCGGCATCTCGCCGACGCTTGCCGGGCTCGGCCTGCCGGAAGACCGGATCGACTGGGCCGCAGAGCAGGCGCTCGGCATCGGCCGGCTGATCAAGAATAACCCCCGCTCCTTCGATGCGGCCGCCATGCGCGGCCTGGTGCGCGCCGCCTATGACGGCGACCTGGCCGCTTCCGCCCTCTGACCTGGGAAACCATCATGAACGTCAACCAGCATTCTTCGCATCCAGACCACGATCCCTTCGAGCTCGGCGCGTTCTCCCGCGGCCTCTATATTGGCGGCGCCTGGCGGCCTGCGGCGGGCGAGGGTCGGATCGAGGTGATCGACCCCTCGACCGAGGCGGTCATTGCCGCCGTGCCGGATGCGACCCTTGCGGATGCGGCAGCGGCCGTGGAGGCTGCTGCAAGTGCGGCGGAAAGCTGGCGCGAGACGCCGCCTAGAAAGCGTTCCGAGATCCTGCGCCGCTGCTTCGAACTTATGGTGGAGCGCTCCGAAACGCTTGCCAGGCTCATTTCGCTCGAGAACGGGAAGGCGTTGCGCGACGCGCGCGGCGAGGTGGCCTATGCGGCGGAGTTCTTTCGGTGGAACGCCGAGGAGGCGGTGCGCATCTCTGGTGAGTTCGGCCTTGCCCCGGCCGGCGGAAACCGCATCGTCGTCGATTACCAGCCTATCGGCATCTGCGTTCTCATCACACCGTGGAATTTCCCGGCCGCGATGGCGACCCGCAAGATCGCTCCTGCCCTTGCCGCAGGCTGCACCGTCATCCTGAAGCCCGCGAGCGAGACGCCGCTGACGGCCTATGCACTTGCGGCTCTCTACGAGGAGGCTGGCGTGCCGCCGGGCGTCGTGAACGTGATGACAACATCGACGCCGGGCCCCGTCATCGCCGCCATGCTGGCCGATCCGCGCGTGCGAAAACTTTCCTTCACAGGCTCGACGGGCGTCGGCCGCACGCTTCTGGCGGAAGCGGCGAGAAATGTCATCTCCTGTTCCATGGAACTCGGCGGCAACGCGCCGTTCATCGTTTTCGACGATGCGGACATTGACGCGGCGATCGAGGGGCTGATGGTCGCGAAAATGCGCAATGCGGGCGAGGCGTGCACGGCGGCAAACCGCATTTATGTCCAGTCCGGTATCCACGATGCCTTCGCGGAAAAATTTACCCAACGCATGGCCGCCCTCAATGTCGGCCCGGGTGTGGATCTGGATACGGAATGTGGTCCGATGATCACGCGCAAGGCGGTGGAGAAGATCGAGCGCCTTGTTACCGACGCCATTTCGCGCGGCGCGCGCGCCCTCTGCGGCGGACGAACATTGGCAGGCCGCGGCTTTTTTTATCCGCCGACGGTGCTTGTCGATGTTGCCCGGGCCTCCGACATGGGCTGCGAGGAGATTTTCGGTCCCGTCGCGCCGCTCTACCGTTTCGAGAGCGAGGCAGAAGTCATCGCTGCCGCCAACGATACGGAATATGGCCTCGCCGCCTACATCTATACCCGCGACATTGGCCGCGGCATGCGGGTCGCCTCCAAGGTCGAGGCCGGCATGATCGCCCTTAATCGTGGACTGCTCTCCGATCCCGCTGCTCCCTTTGGCGGTGTGAAACAGAGCGGCCTTGGACGTGAAGGTGGGCAGCATCACGGTATCGCGGAGTTCATGGAAGCCAAGTACATTGCGACAAGTTTCTGAGGGAGGAACTTGTGGCCGCCGATCCGTTCCGCATTCGTGACCATGTCGCAGATTTCGACGCGATCGTCGGCGATATTCGAGCTCGCAGCCTTGCAACGCGGCGCACTGTCGCCATGGAGGCCAACATCGCCTACGGGGATAGGCCTGGCGAGACGCTCGATATCTTCCTGCCAAACCGCGCCGGCTCGGACATGCCGATCCACATGTTCATCCATGGTGGTTATTGGCGGATGTTTTCCAAGGAGGACTATTCCTGCGTCGCTGAGACGATTACCGGCGCCGGCGCGGTCGCAGCCATCGTCGATTATTCGTTGATGCCCACGGCGAGAATGGACGTCCTTGTTGGTCAGGTCCTGAAAGCCAAGGCTTTCCTGCTGGCGCATGCCGATCGTTTTGGCGCCACGTCAAAGCGGTTCTCCGTCAGCGGCCACTCCGCCGGTGCACATCTTGCAACCTTTCTCTTCCATCGCTCGCCAGCGCCTTCGGGTGTAATTGCTGCTTTCCTGCTTGGCGGGCTATACGAGCTCGAACCCCTGCAGACGTCCTTCCTGCGGGACGAGATCGCCTTGAGCGACGAGGAGGTGCGACGGTTTACGCCCATGCATCACGAGCACGATCCCGCAACGCGTGTCGCTATCATGACCGGCGAACAGGAAACTGGTCCGTTCAAAATCCAGGCAAATGCGTTCAGGGACATTCTTGCCGCCCAAGGGCTTGAGGTGCGGGCATCGCAGGTCGCAGACGGCAATCACATGAGCACGGTACGCGATCTCGCCGTTGCTGGCACGCCTGTGGCGGCAGCATGGCGCGCCTTTATTGCCCATAATGCCAATGAGGAACCGAAGCGATACACCTCCCCTTGACCGCCGGCTTTTCGTGATCGTGGCAATCGAAGTGTGATGCATCGGCTCCTATGGCCGGTGCCAAATCGTGCCGATCCGCGTCGTCGAACGTCGCGCAAAGACCGACAGAGTCCTAAAAATCGGCCACTTTGCCCCAGGCGGATCCACCGAAGCGGTCGGGGTGATAGGGTCTGGGGTCGACGATCGGCTCATCGCCTGTGACGATATCGGCGATCAGATGACCGGCGCCCGGCCCGATGCCGAAGCCGTGGCCGCTGAAGCCGGCAGCAAGGATGAAACCGGGCAAGGTGGCGATCTCGCCGATCCCCGGCACGCCGTCGGGCGTGCTGTCGACATAGCCGGCCCAGGTCGCGCTGATGGCGGTTTTCTTCAAGGCAGGGAGAAGTTCGAGCGCCCGCGCATGCGTGAGGGCGATGGTGGCCTCGTCGACCGTCGGGTCGAGGATGCGCATGCGCTCCATCGGCGTCGGCCTGTCGAGCCGCCAGCGTGCCAGAGATTCGTGGCCGGAGCGAAAACCTTCCAACCCGCCGGGTGCGAGACTGCGCCAGCGCCGGGCGAACATCGGCAGGAACTGCCGCGCGAAGCGGAACTGCTGTGGCGTCGGGTCGACGCGGGCGCGGCCGCTGATCGCCAGCGTGTGGCCGCCATCGCGGCGTCGCGTCACCGAAACCGCTGATGTATGCAATGCATCCGGCAGGCCGCTCGCGCCTGGGGATACGGAGAGGATCGAGGAGCGTATCGAGGCTTGCGGAAATCGAATGCCGAGCTGGCGGCAGAAGGAGGAGGCCCAGGCGCCGCCGGCGAGGACCGCGATTTTCGTGCGGATCGTGCCATGCTCCGTGACGACGCCCGAGAGCCTGCCGCCTTCGACGTCGAGGCCGCGGGCCGCACAAGACTGATGCACAGTGCCGCCGAGCTTCAGGATCGCACGCGCGACGGCCGGCGCAGCGCTCGCCGGATCCGCGGTGCCGTCGGTGGGCGAAAAGACCCCGCCTTTCCACGAGGTGCCGGTGGCATGCCCGCGTTCGGTTGCCTCTGCGCTGCTCAGCATATGCGTCGTGACGCCGACCGAGCGGGCGAAATCGCGCCAGCGCGCCCAACCGGACAGTTCCTGGTCGCTATTGCTGAGATAGAAGAGGCCGCAACGACGGAAGCCGGTGTCCTCACCGGTCTCAGTGGCGAAGCGCTCCCACAGATCGAGGCTCTTCGTCGACATCGGCAATTCGCGGGCGTCGCGGTTCTGCTGGCGGCACCAGCCCCAGTTGCGGCTCGATTGTTCGGCGCCGATCAGTCCCTTCTCGACGAGGGCCACCTTCAATCCGCGTCGAGTGAGATAATAGGCGGTGAAGACGCCGACGATGCCGCCGCCGATGACCACGACATCAGCGGTGGAAGGTAGTTCCGGCGTGGTGTCGACGCGATTGAGCGGTGCGGGCATGGGAGAGTCTCCGTTTTAACCGTAGTGTAGCGAATCTGACGCCACGGCTTTGCCGGAGATCGGTTGGTGGCAGCAGAAGATTCCGTGTTGGGAGGATGCCAGCAGCCGTTTGTGCTTCGGCCTGTCTCGCAACGCGATCGACAGGCCAACGTCATGTGCTAAGGTTGGCCTGGGAAACAAGCAGCATAATCTGCTGCGTCATTGAGGGCGTGTGGGATGAAACTCGACCGGATCGACGTAAAAATTCTCTACGAACTGCAGAAGAACGGCCGCGTCACCAATGTGGAACTCGCCGAACTGGTCAATCTCTCGCCGAGCCCCTGTTTGATGCGGGTGAAGAAGCTGCAGTCGGAGGGCTATATCGAAGGTTATTCGGCCCAGATCAATGTCAGCAAACTCGGGCAGACGCTGACGGTGTTCACCGAGATCACCCTGAAGAACCATCGGCAGATCGATTTCGCCCGCTTCCTGGCGGCGATCGAAAAAGTCGACCAGGTGATCGAATGCCATCTGGTTTCGGGCGGCTACGATTATCTGCTGAAATTCGTCACCGCCGGCATCGACGAATACCAGACGATCATGGAGCGCCTCACCGATATGGACGTCGGCATCGACAAGTATTTCAGCTTCGTCGTCCTGAAATCGCCGATCATCAAGGCCCACATGCCGCTCACCACCTTGTTTCCGCATTAGCCGGCGAGAGGACCGCAGCCGGAGCCCCGCTCAAACGCAAGATTTCGGGGTTCCAGACCGACCTCACCCCGTTGCCTTTCCCCGATCCAACCGGTCCTAAGCAGATGCCGGTTCTCTGTCGCAGGTTGTTCTCCCTATAACTATTAAGTTCCATACTGGTTGGAAGGACTTGCGACAGAATTTCGGGCTTGCTTTCCAAAGCCATGTTCGCTGCCACCTGCAGATCTCGTGCCGCGGTGCCCAGGCTTTTCAACACGACCTGACCGGGTGCGCGCCATGTCTGGCAAGCGTGCAGGAGATCGTCGCTCAGTGCCGGCAATAAGCCCGCACCAGTTCCGGATCCTGCTGGAGCCCGTCGAGCCAGGCCGGATCGAGCGTCGGCACCGATGAGAAGAGCAGTTGCGAATAGGGGTGCTGCGGCGCCTTCACCGTCAAGGAGGTGATTTCCTCGACCTTACGGCCTCCATACATCACGACGATCTCGTCGCAGATCGCCTCCACTACTGAGAGGTCGTGGCTGATGAAGATGTAGGAGAGGCCGAGTTCCCGCTGCAATTCCTTGAGCAGGTCGATCACCGCGGCGGCGACCACCGTGTCGAGCGCCGAGGTAATCTCGTCGCAGAGGATCAGCTTCGGATCGGCCGCAAGCGCCCGGGCGAAGTTGACGCGTTGCTTCTGCCCACCCGAGAGTTCGCCCGGCCGGCGATGGCGCAGGTTGCGGGGCAGGCGTACCATGTCGAGCAGTTGATCGATCCGGGCGTTCCGCGCCTTTCGATCCATGGCGTGGTAAAAGACCAGAGGTCTGTCGAGGATGTCCTCGACCGATTTTGCCGGGTTGAGTGCGGTATCGGCATATTGGAAGACAATCTGCATCTCGCGCAACTGATCGCGCGAGCGCTCGCGCGCGCTGCGACGCAGTTCCGTGCCGTCGAAGACGATCTTGCCGACCGCAGCCGGCAGGATGCCGGCGATGGTGCGGGCGAGCGTCGACTTGCCGCAACCGGATTCGCCGATAATGCCGAGATTGCGGCCTTTCTCCACCTTCAGGCTCACATGCTCGACCGCGCGAACGAGCGGCAGACCGTCAGCCTGGCGCTGTCCATAGCCCGCGACGAGATCTTCGATCCTCAGCAGGGGAGCCGTCGCGGGTTCGGCGGGGCCAGTTGCGCCGCGCGGCTTCGGCTCGAAGGCTGCGAGCAGCTCCCTGGTGTAGGGGTGCTTGGCATTGTTTAGGATCTCGTCGGTGGTGCCGGCTTCCTGGGTCTCTCCGCCTTTCAAGACCACGATGCGGTCGGCGATCTGGGCGACGACGGCAAGGTCGTGCGAGACATAAATGCCTGCTATGCCACCCTTCTTCATGACAGACTTGAAAGCCCGCAGCACTTCGATCTGGGTCGTCACGTCGAGCGCCGTCGTCGGCTCGTCGAAGATGACGAGGGTCGGGTCGCCGATCAGCGCCATCGCGGCCGCCAGACGCTGCAGCTGGCCGCCGGAAACCTGGTGCGGATAACGGCTGCCGATCGTCTCGGGGTCCGGCAGGGACAGCGCCCGGAAGAGCTCGACGGCCCGGGCGCGCGCATCGTCCGGCGACATCAGGTGATGGATACGCGTGACTTCGATCACCTGGTCCATGATCGACGTGGCCGGGTTGAAGGCGGCAGCCGCCGATTGCGGCACATAGGCGACTTCGGTGCCGCGCACCTTGGCGCGCTGCTTTTCGCTGAGCGTGACCATGTCCTTGCCGCCGACCGAAACACTGCCGCCGGAGATGCGACAGCCCGCGCGGGTATGGCCCATGAGGGTCAGGGCGATGGTTGTCTTGCCCGAGCCGCTCTCGCCGATCAGCGCGACGATCTCGCCCTCGGCAACATCGAGGCTGACACCCTTGATGATTTCGACACGTCGGCCGGAATCGGTGGTGGCCTCGACCTTTAAGTCACGGATTTCGATGAAATTGCTCATGACACACTCCGGTCGCGGATTTTCTGCGGCAGGTTGTCGATCAGCAGGTTGACGCTGATCGTCAGGCTGGCGATGGCAAGCGAGGGAAACATCACTGCCGGCGCACCGAATGGCAGGCCGCCGATATTCTCACGTACGAGCGCACCCCAATCGGCATAGGGCGGCTGGACGCCAAGACCGAGGAAGGAAAGCCCGGAGAGCAGCAGAACGATGAAGACGAAGCGGATGCCGAGATCGGCAAGTACCGGTCCGACGATGTTGGGCAGGATTTCCGAGCGAATGAGATAGAGGGTGCTTTCGCCGCGGATGCGCGCGACCGTGATGAAATCCATCGCATTGATGTTGACGGCGAGCGCCCGGGCGAAGCGGTAAGCGCCAGGAATGTAGATCACCGACAGCGTCATGATCAGAACCGGGACCGAGGAGCCGACGGCAGCGACGACCACCAGACCGAACAGCTTGCTCGGGATGGAGTTGAGGGCGTCGAGGAAACGGCTGAGGATCGTGTCCAGCCAGCCGCCGACGACAGCTGCGATCATGCCGAGCACGACGCCGCTGAAGCAGGCGATCGTGACCGCCGCCAGCGAGATGCCGACCGTATAGCGCGCGCCCATCAGAATCCGCGAGAGCATGTCGCGGCCGAGATAATCGGAGCCGAGCCAGAGTTCCCGGCTCATCGGGCCGAAATAGTCGAGATCGATGATCTCGCCGACGGGGTAGGGGATGACCCATGGCGCGAAGATCGCGACGAGCGCCCATAAGAGGATCACAGTGAAGCCGATCGCGCCGACGATGTTGAAGCGATAGCCAAACCGGGTTCCGGACAGCCGGCCGGAGGTGGTTTCGGAACTGGTCATGGTCATCGGAGCCTCGGATTGGAAAGGATGGCGATGATATCGGCGATGGTGATCAGGAGCAGGTAGCCCAGGCAGAAAATCATCGCGCAGCTCTGGATCAGCGGCAGGTCGCGGGTGGCGACGGCATCCAGCATCAGCTTGGCGATACCTGGATAGTTGAAAATGGTCTCGACGATGATGACGCCTCCGAGCAGATAGGACAGCGAAAGCGCGACGGCATTGACGATCGGGCCGAGCGCATTCGGCAGTGCATGGCGAAAGACGATGCGCCGCCGGGAGGCGCCCTTGAGCAATGCCATCTCGACATAGGGTGTGTTGAGCGTCTCGATGACAGCCGCGCGCGTCATGCGGATCATCTGGGCCGAGACGACGAAGGTGAGGGTGATCACCGGCATGGCATAGACGCGCAACAGGTCGGTCAGACTGTGGACTTCATTGGCGAAAGACAGCGCCGGCAGCCATTTCAGATAGACGGCGAAGATGAGTGCTGCGGAGGTCGCGACCATGAACTCCGGCACGGAGATGACGCCGATGGTGATCACGGTGACGATCCGGTCGTAAAGGGTGCCGCGCAGCATCGCCGCAGTGATCCCGAGCGTCAGCGCGATCGGTACGGAGAAAAGCGCGGTGACGCCGGCAAGTTTCAGCGTATTGACGAAGCGGCCGGCGATGAGAGCGGCGATCGGCATGTCGTTGGCATAGGACGTGCCGAGGTCGCCTTGCAGCAGCCCGACTAACCAGCGCAGGAAACGAAAGAGCGCCGGCTCGTCGAGATGCATGGCCTTGCGCAGGCCTTCGACGGCTTCCGGCGTGGCGGCTTGGCCGAGCAGGATCGTCGCCGTATCTCCAGGCAACAGCGTTGTCGCGAAGAAGACGGCGAAGGAGACGATCACCAGGGTGATCACGGCGACGAACAATCTGCTCAGTACAAGGGATAAGACCTGGCGGTTCACGGGCGTCTTCCCTTTGCGTTCGAGTTAAGTTCCATCAATGCAGATGGAGGAACTGGGGCGCGGCTGCAGCCCCAGTCTCCTTTGCTGTATCAGGCTTCAAGCCAGACATATTCCGCGAAAGCGTATCCCATCTGGCCGCCGAGCGGATTGGCCTCCAGGCCCTTGAGCTTGGCAGTCGTGGCATCGACGTTCGAGATATAGGCCGGAATGATAGTGCCGGCTTCCTGGGCGACCATGCCCTGCATCTCGTTATAGATCGTCTTGCGCTTGTCTTGATCGAGAGAGCCGCGCGCCTCGATTAGCATCTTGTCGAACTTCTCCGACTTGTAGTGGCTTTCGTTCCACGGAGCGTCCGAGGTGTAGAGTAGGGAGAAGAGGATATCGGGGGTCGGCCGCGGGTTGATATTGCCGAAGTGGATCGGCGCCTTGAGCCAGTAATTGTCCCAGTAGCCGTCGGAAGGTACCCGCTGCACATCGAGCTTCATGCCGATTTCGGCGCCGGCCGCCTGGATGATCATGGCCATGTCGATCGACGAGCTCGCCGCATCGGAAGCGATGATCGGGATGGATTGGCCAAGCACGCCGGCCTTATCGAAGTGGAACTTCGCCTTCTCAGGATCAAAGGCTCGCGCTTTCAGCTCTGCGTCATGATAGAAGTTCGCCGGTGAAACGGGTTGATCGTTGCCGACTTCACCGAGACCGCGTAGCGCCGATTTGACGATCTGTTCGCGGTTGACGAGATACTTCATGCCCTCGATGAAGTCCCGCTTGTTGCCGGGCTCCATATCCAGTCGCATGTTGAGATTGGTATAGTTGCCGGACGTCGTCTTCGACAAGGTGAAGCCGTCGCCCTGGGCCTCGACGAGGCGCATAGAGCGCGGATTGATCGTGGCTGCGAGATGGATGTCGCCCGCAAGCAGTGCGTTGACGCGGGCATTATCGTCGCTGATGGCGAAATATTCGAAGGAATCGACATTCGGGCCGGATTTCCAGTAATTCTTGTTCTTGATCCCGACAGACCGGACGCCCGGCTCGAAGACTTCCTTGACGAAAGCGCCGGTGCCGTTGGCCTTGGTGAAATCGGTCGTGCCGTCGGAAACGATCATGAAGTGATGCATCGACAGGATGGTCGGCAGGTCGGCATTCGGGCTGGCGAGTGTGATCTCGACGGTTTGTTTGTCGACCGCTTTGAAGCCGGTCATCTGGGCGGCGATCTTGGCGACCTTCGAGCCGACGGCCGGGTCGAGATGGCGCTTCAGCGAGAAAACCACGTCATCGGCGGTCAGCGGCTTGCCGTCATGGAAAGTAACGCCGTTCTTCAGCTTGACCGTCCAGGTCTTCGCATCCTTGGACTCGATCGCTTCGGCAAGCTCCATCTGCGGCGTGCCTGATTTGTCGAGGAAGGTGAGGCGGTTATAGAAGGAGCAGCACCGGACATAGTCGGTAGAGAGCGACGCCTTGGCGGGGTCGAGCGTATCGGCCGTGGAGGACGACCAGCCGGCCGCCTTGAGCGAGCCGCCGGAAACGGGCGTAGCGGCAAGCGCCTTGCCGGCGCGGCCAAGCACGAGCCCGCCGGCCGACAGGGCCACGCCGCCCGCAAGCATCATATGCAGCAACTCGCGACGAGTGGCGCCACGACGGATGGCGGTTTCGACCATGGCGTCGTCGGACCTGGTCCAATTGGTGATTTTGTCGTTCATCTCATTCCCCTTTTCTTCTGTGGCGGGCTGCCCGTTGCGGGCAGGCCCGATCTGCTTTCAAAGTCAGGCGCGCGCGGCGGCCACGGCATCGGCAAGGCCGGCCATGGAGGTGAAATGGTAATCGGGTTTGGTGAATTCGGCCGGTTCGATCGTGCCGCCGTAACCCTTCACGGCATGGCGCCGCTCGATCCAGCAATTGGTCAGCCCGAGTTTCCTGGATATCCCGATATCGTGGTACTGGCTCTGGGCGACATGCAGGATGTCGTCCTTCGAATGTCCTTGCGAGACGACGTAGTCGAATACCTTCTCGAAGAATGCGGGATCGGGTTTCTCGGTCCCCGTATCATCCGCGGTGAAGGCGGCATAAAAGGGATTGCCGAGTTCCTTCTCGAAGAAATCGAATGCCCAGCGGCGGGCATTGGTCATCGCCACGAGGCGGTAATCCTTCGCAAGACTGGCCAGTGCCGCGGCACTGTCTGCAAAACCCTTCCAGCTCTTCGCCGAATCCCGCAGGCGTTCGCCATATTTTTGCTCAGTGGGCAGGCCGAGCTTCGGCGCGATCGCAAGGTAGACGCGCACGAGGTCGTCCGGAAAGAGATCGGCATCCCCGGAGTAGCGGGCTGCGCGGTAGAGGCTAAGCGCTTGCTCGCCGTCGACTGTGCTTCCGACCTCGGCCGCGATTTCGGCGAAGCAGGTCTTGAGGCCGCCTTCGAAGTCGATGAGCGTGCCGACGACGTCGAAGGTCAGGTATTTGAATTCCGGAAGGCCTTTGCTCACGTGAATTCCCCAGTGTTCGGCTCCGATGGGAGCTCGGCTTCTCGAAGAAGAAAATTCTGTTCCGCTGGCGGGGTCTTTGTCCCGCTCTTGTATGGAAGACCGGCTTCTGCCGCGGCCTTTCGTTGATTTCAGTGTGTCACCTGCACCGCACCGGATTCGCCGAATAGGCGTCACAAGGCGGCACAAAATACCGAATCTGACCGTTTCGCGATATTCTCAGGCCTGCAGCGCCCGACGCACATCCGGGTCCTCCAGCGTCTCGTCTAGGGTGATGCGGGTGCGCTCGACGATCGCATCTATCTCCGTTTCGGTGCAGCAGAGCGGCGGAGCATAGCCAAGCACACCATTGCCGAAGGCGCGGATGACGAGGCCGTTCTCCCAGGCGCGATCGAAGATGCGGCGGGAGGGTTCGGCGGATGCCGGCAACGGCGTCTTGTTCACCTTGTCGACCACGAGTTCGACGGCGGCCAGCATGCCGCGGCCGCGGACATCGCCGACGAGCGGATGATCCCTCAGCGAATCCAGGCCCTGCATCAGCCGCGCACCGGCCCTGACGCCGTTTTCGAGAAGGCCGTTTTCGTAGAGTTTCAGGACTTCGAGGCCGACCGCGGCGCTGACGGGATGGGCCGAATAGGTGTAGCCATGGCCGACGGCGGCGGCACCCGCGCCTTCGGCAATCGTTTCATAGACGTGATCGGCCATCAAGACAGCGCCCATGGGGACGTAGCCGGAGGTGAGGCCCTTGGCGGTCGTCATGAAATCGGGCACGACCTCATCCTCGGTGCAGGCAAAAAGCGGGCCGGTGCGACCAAAGCCGGTGATCACTTCGTCCGCCACGAAAAGGATGTCGTGTGCGCGGCAGAATTCGCGCATGGCTTTCATCCAGCCTTTCGGCGGCACCAGAACGCCGCCCGAGCCCTGGATCGGCTCGACGTAGAAAGCGGCAACACGTTCCGGCCCGATCGCCTCGACCTTGCTTTTCAGCGCCGCAAGCGAGGCGTCGATGATCGCCTGCGGATTGTCGCCTGCCGGGTTGCGATAGGCGTAATGAGACGGAATTTTATGCTGCCAGTCGAAGGGAAGGCCGAAGCCGGCATGGAAGGCAGGCAGCGCGGTCAAACCCGCGCCGACCGTCGAGGAGCCGTGATAGCCCTGTTCGACCGAGATGAATTGATCGCGCTCAGGCTGTCCTCGGGCATTCCAGTAGTAGCGGATGAAGCGGACCGTGCTGTCCACCGCATCGGAACCACCGAGGGTGAAATAGATATGGTTGAGATCGCCCGGCGCGCGATCGGCGAGTTCGCCGGCAAGCCGGATCGCGGGCTCGGAGCCGAGGCCGAAATAGGCCGTCGCATAGGGAAGCTCGCGCATCTGCCGGGCCGCCGCCTCGACGATGCTCTCGTGGCCGTAACCGGCATTGACGCACCAGAGGCCGGCAAAGCCGTCGATCAGTTGCTTGCCGGAGGCGTCGGTGACCGTCGCGCCTTTGGCCGAGGCGAGCACGCGCACGCCAAGCTTTTCATGGCCGCGGTAGGAGGCGACCGGATGAATGAGGTGGGCGCGATCGAGTTCGATGAGGGAATTGCTGTACATGGAGATCTCCGGATCAGCCGAGCGCCTGACTGGCGAGGGCAAAGGTGGTGACGGTCGGATCGGCGGTGTCGCGAACCAACGGCTTTCTCATCGTGATTCCGCCGCCGACATGGGCGAGCCCCTGTTCGGCGAGCCATGGGGAAAGCCCGGTCTCGGCAGTTGTGTCGACCCTGAGGAACCGCCCACGCCGTCTGGCGATGAAATGTTCGATGAGTTTCCTGGCCTGCCCGAGGTCGGCGGCCACCACGGGTCCGATCACTTCACCGCGGCCGAAGGGACGCAGACACGCGAAGCCGGAGAGGCGGCCATCGCGACGAATGACGGCGAACTCGCCGATCCCGGCGAAATAAGAGAGCAGCCCTTCGCGGTCGGCGCCGAAGGCAAGGCGGTCGAGGGCTACGATAGCAGGGAGGTCGGCGTCTGTAGCCGCTTGCGTTTCCGCCGACGCGGCGATTTCTCCGGCAAGGCCCTGATGTTGCGCCACGGTTCCCGTCTCGTGGAAGCCAAGCTTCTGGTAGAGCGGCAGTCCTGCCGTCGTCGCCACCAGCCTCAGCGGCCGGTCTCCGGCGATCAGCAGTGCGGCGTCCATCAGTTTGCGGCCGAGGCCCCTGCCGCGCATCGTCTCGTCGACGATGACCATGTTGATGGTTGCACAATCTTCCTTATACGGCGTGACGAGGACGGTGCCGACGACCTTGCCGTCCTCGACCGCAACCATCCCGTCGCTCAAGGCGAGCGCCAGCTGCCAGTCTTCCGTCCGATGCGGCCAGCCCGCCTGTCTTGAGAGCGCGACAGCGGCTTCCAGATGGTCGGGGCCGAACGGGACGATTTCGATCTGACTTGCTTGCATGGGGGCGTCCTTCATGTCGTGCCCGCCAGTCTGCCGGAGCGCCGGCGGGCAGATCATCTGAAGGCCATGGTTCAGGCAGTATCTTATGGCGTTGCTGTCATGGGGCGCCGCATCTTATGCTAGAACCGATCGATATTCATCGGATCCAGGCCCTGTCAGTGCATCATCGCCAGCGCTGCCGTAAAGAAATCTTCGCCTCCGAAGTTTCCTGATTTCAACGCCAGAAGCATATCGCCCTGAGCATTGCCGACTGTGCGCAGCACCGGCACGCCGGGCGCAATCTCCGGGCCGATCAGAAATGCCGGAATGGCGAGCCTGTCGACCGCCGCGCCCGAGGTTTCGCCGCCTGCGACCACAAGGCGGCGCACGCCTCTCTCCACCAGTTCGGCTGTGATGATCGACGTCGCGGTCTCGATTGCGTGGCCGGAGGCCTCTCGTCCATGGAGCGATTGCAGCCGGGACACGGTTTCAGGCGCAGCACTCGCGGCGATGACGACGGGGCCGGCGGAGATGCGGTCTCCGGCCCAGGAGATCGCCGCGGCGATCTCCTGGGGACCTGCAAGCAGCCGCTCCGGGTCGAGCCGTAGGACGGGCATCGACCGTTCGGCGATGTCGAGCTGGTGGAGCGTCGCCTTGGAGCAACTGCCGGCAACGATCGCGGAAAGCCCGCCCACCGGGCGAATGGCGTCCGCCGTCGTTGCAGCGCCGGAGGATATCCGACCGGAGCGGACGAGCGCGCGGGCAAGGCCGAGGCCGAGGCCGGACGCACCTGTCGATACCGGTGTTTCCAACGCGACCTCGCCGAGCGTTTCAAGATCGCGTTCGAAAATTGCATCGGCGATAACAGTGGTGACGCCTGCCGTGCGCATGGCATCGAGCCTCGCCTTGACGGCGCCGGGTCCGGCCGCGATGGTTGTGAGATCAATCAGTCCGACGGCATTACGCGATTGGCGGGTCAGAACCCGCACGAGGTTGGCGTCATACATAGGATTGAGGGGGTGGTCCTTGAGCGGGCTTTCGTTCAGCGGCTGCCCGCCGACGAAGAGATGGCCAAGATAGACGGTGCGTCCGGTTTCCGGAAAGGCGGGCGTCACCAGCACGATGCCGCCGCCCGCAGCATCGCTCAGGGCATCGGTGACCGGACCGATATTGCCAGCATCTGTGGAATCGAAGGTCGAGCAGATCTTGTAAAGCACATGGCCGGCGCCCCGCTGGCGCAGCCATCGCTCGGCGCTCGCCGCGGCCGCGACGGCGTCCGAGGCCGGGACGGAGCGGATCTTCAGGGAGATGACTACGGCGTCGACATCCGGTAGGGCCAGCGACGGATCAGGGATGCCGACCGTCTGCACCGTGCGCAGACCGTTCTTCGTCAGCGTGTTGGCGAGGTCGGAGGCGCCCGTATAGTCGTCGGCGATTGATCCGAGCAAAATAGCCATCGTCTAGCTCCGTACAAAAGGTTTGAACCAGCCAAGACCGTCCAGTGTGTGGCCGCGCGGGATGTATTCGCAGCCGACGAAACCGTCGTAACCAAGGCGATCGATTTCGCCGAACAGATAGGGATAGTTCAGCTCCTCCCCATCCGGCTCGTTGCGGGACGGCACGCTGGCGATCTGGATATGGCCGGCAATCGGCAGCAGGTGTCGCAACGCGATAGTGACGTCGCCATGGATGATCTGACGGTGATAGATGTCGAACTGGAGCTTCAGGTTCGGCAGGGCGCATTCGGCAATCAGCCGCTCGGCGGCGGCGAAGTCGTTGAGGAAATATCCGGGCATGTTGCGCCCGTTGATCGGTTCGAGCAGCAGATCGATGCCCTTTTCCGCAAGCCGTCCGGCGGCATAGGTGACGGAGCGCCAATAAGCGGAGGCGGCGTCTTCGTCATGACGGTCGGCGATGCCTGCCATCAGGTGCAATCGCCTGACGCCCGTTGCCGCCGCATAGTCCAGTCCCCGCTCGACATCGGCTTTCAGCGCATCGAACCGTCCGGGAAGGGCCGCGATGCCACGCTCGCCTGCTGCCCAGTCGCCCGGCGGCAGGTTGAACAAGGCCTGCTGCAGATTGTTGCGGGCAAGCCGTTCGGCGATTGCCTCCGGCGCGGCTTCGTAGGGAAAGAGGTATTCGACGGCGGCAAAGCCGGCCTCGGCTGCGGCGTCGAAACGGTCGAGGAACGCCCATTCGTTGAACATCATCGTCAGGTTGGCGGCGAAAACCGGCATGTCTAGCGTTCCTTTTACAGGCTCTGCGGCTCTTTGGTGGAGCTGGGCAATTCAGCGCCGGAAAGCTTGGCATAGAGCCGCGCGAGCGAGGAATCGTCGTCACGGCCCATGCCCGCTCCGGAGGCGGCCAGATACATCTGCAAGGCGGCGGCCGCGAGCGGTACGGGATAACGCTCGGAGCGGGCCATGTCTTGGACGATACCGAGATCCTTGACGAAAATCTCGATGCTGCTGAGCGGTGTATAGTCTCCGGCCAGCACATGCGGCACGCGGTTTTCGAACATCCAGGAATTGCCGGCCGAAGCGGTGATCACCTCATAGACCTTGTCGAGGTCGAGGCCCTGCTTGGCGGCAAAGGTTATGGCTTCACAGGCGGCCGCGATGTGCACGCCGGCGAGAAGCTGGTTGATCATCTTGAAGGCAGCGCCTTTTCCGGCCTCGTCGCCAAGCTCGTAGACCTTGGCGGCCATGGCGTCGACACCCGGGCGCGCTGTATCGAAGGCCTGTCTGGAGCCGGATGCCATGACCGTCAGTTCGCCACGCGCCGCCTTGGCCGCGCCACCCGAAATCGGCGCGTCGAGATAATGCAGGCCAAGAGCTTCCACCCGCTGCGCCAGATCGCGTGCGACCGCGGGATCCATGGTGGCCGACGAGACGAAGACAGCACCGGGCTTCATCGCATTTGCGACGCCTTGAGGCCCGAACAGCACGGCCTCGGTCTGCGCGCCATTAACGACCACGGAGACGACAATGTCGGCGTCCTTTGCCGCAGCGGCGAGGGTTGACGCTCCACGTCCACCCTCGGCGACGAAGCGGTCCACTGCCGCCGGCGTGACGTCATATCCAACGACGTCGAGACCTGCGCGCTTCATCGACAGGGCCATTCCAAGCCCCATGGAACCAAGACCGATGACGGCCGCGACAACGGCCGAGCCCGAGTTTTCAGCAAGCGGTGGCATGAGGAGGTTCTCCAGTCTTGTGAGAGAGGTCTGCGCCCCTCCGGGTATCATCCCGGAGGGGCTGTAGCTCAGCGATTGACGCTTTTCGCCGGAACCGTCAACACGGCCAGCGAACCAATGATTAACGCAGCCGCCAGCAGATACATGCCGGCGCTGTTGGTGCCGGTGAAGTCTTTGAGATAGCCTACCAGAAACGGCCCGAGAAACCCGGCGAGATTACCGACCGAATTGATCCAGGCAATGCCGGCCGCAGCGCCCGTGCCGGCGAGAAACGCCGTCGGAAGCGACCAGAAGAGCGGCGCGCAGCTGATGGCGCCGGCAGCCGCCAGCGAGAGGCAGACAATCGAGACCGTCGTGCTCGTTGCCATTGTCGCCGCGACGAACCCACCGGCGGCGATGAAGGCCGGGACGACGAGGTGCCAGCGGCGTTCGCGCAGCCTGTCGGCGGAACGTCCGAGCGCCAGCATCACGACGAATGTGCAGATATAGGGGATCGCGGAAATCAGGCCGATATTGAGGTTTCCGTTGACGCCCGAGGCCTTGACGATGGTCGGCATCCAGAAATTCAGGCCATATTGCCCGAGCACGAAGCAGAAATAGATCAGGCACATCAGCCAGACGCGGCGGTCGGCCAGCGTTGCGGCGATGCTGTGCGGGCTTGCTGTCTTGGCTTGGTTCTCCGCCTCGATATTGGCCGTCAGCACGCGCTTTTCCTCATCGCTCAGCCATTTCGCGCCCCGGATCGTATCATCAAGGTAGAAGAACGTCGCAACGCCGAAAAGAATAGCCGGAATGGCTTCGATCAGGAACATCCACTGCCAGCCGGAAAGTCCGTGCGTGCCGTGAAAACTATCCATCAGGAGACCCGAAAGCGGATTGCCGAAAATGGCGGATATCGGGATCGCCGACATGAAGGTGGTGATGATCCTGGCGCGGCGATGGGCCGGATACCAGGCGGTCAGATAAAGAATGATGCCGGGGAAAAATCCGGCTTCGGCAACGCCCAGCAGGAAACGCAGCACATAGAAGACGGTTTCTGACGAGGTGAACATGAAGGCGGCGGAAATGATGCCCCAGGTGACCATGATGCGGGCGATCCACACCCGCGCGCCAACCTTGTTCATGATGATGTTGCTCGGCACTTCAAACAGAAAATAGCCGATGAAGAAAATGCCAGCACCGATGCCATAGGCGGCTTCCGAGAGGCCGAGCTCGCTCGACATCTGCAGCTTGGCGAAGCCGACGTTGACGCGGTCGAGATAGGCGACCACGTAGCACAGCATCAAAAAGGGTACGATGCGCCAGAATACCTTGCCATAGGCACGGTCTTCGAGCGTCTGGGCGGGATGTACGCCAACAACTGGCGCTTGCGTCTGCAGCGTCATGATTTTCTCCTCCGATTGTTGCCGCGGTCTCCTTGAGATCCTACCGCGGCACGCCATGCCATTTTTTGGCAGCGCTGCCATTCTCATTAATCCATTTTGGCAGCGCTGCCAACGGTAAATTGGTAGCGCTGCCAAAAAAACCTTGCTTCTTGGCGGTAGCGGTGAAAAATGGGGCAGAGCGGTGGCCATCGAGCGGGCAGGCCGGGCAACCGCCTCAACAGTCGGGTTCAAACGTAACGATGGAATTCAAACATCAACCGACGGTAACGCTTGCCGAGGTCGCGGAGGCGGCCGGGGTCGGCGAGAGCACGGTGTCGCGCGTGCTGCGCAACCACGGTTCGTTTTCCAGCAAGACGCGGGAGCGGGTAATGGCCGCCGTCGAGCGGCTGGGCTATGTGCCGAACCGGATCGCGGGAACGCTCGCCTCCACCGGTTCGCGTCTTGTCGCCTTCGTCATTCCCTCGCTGTCCAACATCGTCTTTCCCGATGTACTGCGCGGCGCCAGTGCCGTTCTGGAGGAGAACCGGTATCAGGCGGTTTTCTCCGTGACCGATTATGATCCGGGCAAGGAGGAAGCGCTCGCCGCCGCGATGCTTGCCTGGCGGCCGGCGGCAGTCATGCTGGCGGGATGCGAGCATACCGAGGGCACGGTGAAGATGCTGCGCGCCAGCGGGTGCCGGATTGTCGAACTGCTCGATCTCGACGGCGATGCTCTCGATATCGCGGTCGGCTTCTCGAACCGCGCGGCCGGGCGGGAGAGCGCTGCCTTCCTGCTCAAGCGGGGTTATCGCCGGATCGGCTATGTCGGTCACGACCTGAACCGCGATACCCGTGCCGGCAAGCGGTTTTCCAGCTTTTGCGAAACGCTCGATGCGCATGACGCCCCGCTCGTCGCCCACGAAATTCTCGCAGGCGCTTCGTCCGTGGAAAATGGCAGGTTAGGGCTGGAGCGGCTGCTTGCCCGGACGACCGATCTCGATGCGGTTTATTTTTCCAACGACGACATGGCGCTGGGCGGCTATTTTCATTGTCTGGCCGAGGGGATCGCGATCCCCTCGAAGCTCGCCATTTTCGGCTATAACGGCCTCGATATCGGCCGGGCAACACCGCAACCCTTGTCGACCATCCGAACGCCGCGCGTGGCGACGGGGCAGATCGCCGCGCAACTGGTCGTCACTAATGCGCCGCCGCAGGCCGTCGATCTCGGCTTTGAACTGATCGAAGGGGCAACCGCCTAATATTGGAGGAACTGTCATGTCCGACGCGCGCCTGCGTGAGGAAATCTGCCGATACGGCCGTTCGCTGTTCGAGCGCGGGCTGACGCCCGGTTCGTCGGGCAACATATCGTTGCGGCTGGAGGATGGCGGCTGGCTGGTTACGCCGACCAACGCCTCGCTCGGCTTTCTCGACCCGGCGCGGATCTCCAGGCTCGATGCCGAAGGCCGGCTCCTGTCCGGCGACAAGCCGACCAAGGAAATTCCGCTGCACACCGCCCTTTACGATACGCGCGGCAGCGCCCGCGCCATCGTCCATCTTCACTCGACCCACGCGGTGGCACTGACCATGCTGCCGGAGATCGATCCGCGCGCCGCCCTGCCGCCGATGACGCCATATTATCTGATGCGCGCCGGCGAAACCGCACTGGTGCCATATTATCGTCCCGGCGATCCGGCGGTGGCCGACGCGATCCGCGGGCTGGCGGGCAAGTATTCGTCGGTGCTGCTGGCCAATCACGGACCGGTTGTTGCCGGTGACAGCCTGGAGGCGGCGGTTTTTGCGACGGAGGAGTTGGAGGAAACGGCGAAGCTCTATCTGCTGTTGCGCAACCTCAATCCCCGTTTCCTCAGCCCGGCGCAGGTGGACGATCTCGTCAGCACCTTCGGCCTCGACCTTCCCTCGCATCACGATCACGATCACGACGGCGATTGAAGGCGTCACTCCGCCGGACGTTGACCGCGGGCAAGCGCGCAACCTTCTGCCAAACCCCGCTTTGGATACGATAGATTCTGCTTCCGATGGCGGCAATTCAGGCGAGCTGTGGGTGAAGCGGTGCCTATGATTGTGATAGTTCCGATCGCTCAAGGATACGCAGATGACGACGTTCCGTCCGAAATACATCACCTTCGACTGCTACGGCACGCTGACCAACTTTCAGATGGCGGAAGCGGCGCGCGACCTCTACGGCGAAGAACTCGACGAGCAGCGCATGGCGGAGTTCATCAAGAATTTCGCCGCCTATCGGCTCGATGAGATCCTGGGCGACTGGAAACCCTATGCCGAGGTGGTGCACAATTCGCTCGAGCGGACATGCAAGCGCAACGGCGTGACATTTCGCGACGAAGCCGCCCGGATGATCTATGAGCGGGTTCCGACCTGGGGGCCGCATTCAGATGTCCCGGCCGGTCTCGCCAAGGTCGCCAAGGAAATCCCCTTGGTCATCCTCTCCAACGCCATGAATTCGCAGATCATGTCGAACGTCGAAAAACTGGGCGCGCCCTTCCATGCGGTCTATACCGCCGAGCAGGCGCAGTCCTATAAGCCACGCTTCAAGGGCTTTGAATATATGCTCGATATGCTGGGTTGCGGACCGGAAGACGTGCTGCATTGCTCGTCCTCCTTCCGCTACGACCTGATGTCGGCCCACGATCTCGGCATCAAGAACAAGGTTTGGGTCAATCGTGGCCACGAGCCGGCCAACCCCTATTACGGCTATGTCGAAATTCCTGACATCTCGGGCCTGCCTGGCGTCGTCGGGCTCTGACGGAGACGCGCAGATGCAATTCGAATCCTACTGGCACAACACCGCCCAGCCCTTTGCCGGCGGCGTTCAGGGCCCCGTCGAAGGACATTATGACGTCGCCGTCATCGGCGCCGGCTTCACCGGGCTTGCCGCTGCGCGCCAGCTTGCGAAAACGGGCGTCAAGGTCGTCGTGCTGGAAGCCGAAAGGGTCGGCTGGGGGGCATCGGGGCGCAATGGCGGCCACCTCAACAACGGGCTCGCCCACAGTTTCCTGTCCGCCAAATCAGCACTCGGCGTGGAGCGGGCCGTCGCCCTCTACAAGGCGTTCGACGATTCCATCGACACGATCGAGGCGATTATCGCCGAAGAGGGGATCGACTGCAATTTCCGCCGCGCCGGAAAGCTGAAGCTTGCCTCCAAGCCGCAGCATTTCGATGCCCTTGCCCGAAATTTCGAGGCTGTTCACAGAGAGGTCGATCCGGACACCGCGCTTCTGACGGCGAGTGAGCTGAAAAGCGAGGTTGGGTCGCCCTTCCATGGCGCCATGCTCTCGAAGAAGAGCGCGATGATGCATATGGGCCGTTATGTCGCCGGGCTCGCCACTGCGGCCACCCGTCACGGTGCCGTCATCTTCGAAAAGGCGGCGGTGACCGCGCACCGGCAGGGAAACGGTCGCCACAGCCTTGAGACCGCACGCGGCACCGTCACCGCAGACCACGTCCTGGTCGCGACAGGCGCCTATACGCCGTCGCTCTTTAATTATTTCCGCCGCCGGATCATTTCCGTCGGCAGCTTTCTGATCGCGACCCGTCCGCTGACCGACGCCGAAATCGCCGCTACGATGCCGGGCAACCGCACCTGTGTCACGTCGATGAACATCGGCAACTATTTCCGGCTGTCGCCCGACAAGCGGCTGATTTTCGGCGGTCGCGCCCGGTTTTCCGCCACATCGGATCAGCGCTCGGACGCAAGGAGCGGCGACATTCTCCGCGCCAGCCTGGCTGAAATCTTCCCGCAGCTTGCCGGCGTCGAGATCGACTATTGCTGGGGCGGGCTCGTCGACATGACGAAGGACCGCTATCCGCGTGCCGGCTATGTCGATGGTGTCTGGTATGCCATGGGTTATTCCGGCCACGGCGCCCAGCTCTCCACCCATCTCGGCATGATCATGGCCGACGCCATCCTCGGCAAGGCCGACCGTAATCCGATCAAGGGGCTCGAATGGCCGGCCGTTCCCGGCCATTTCGGAAAGCCGTGGTTCCTGCCGCTCGTCGGGCTCTATTACAAGACGCTCGATCGCTTCCAGTAACGGGCCGGAGGCAGGACTGGGATGAGCACCTGCGCGGCGCTCAACTATCTGGCCTCGCTGACTGGATAGATCCTGAGAATCCCAAGGCGGTTATCAGTCGTGATCGCTGCAATGCCCGCTTCATATGCCGCGCGGACGATTGCCTCATGCAATTGCTCGGGTTCGCTCTCTCCGGTAAGGACCTCCAAACAGATTCTCACCGCCGTGAGGAATTCCTCACCATCGTCGGTGGGCCATTCCTTCAGCAACAGTTGGGCAGCCTCGTGAGCGGTACGGATCACCTTGCGATCTTTCCCTTCGGCAAAAACAAGAATTATCGTTGGGAACTTTCTCACCATATCGAATCTCATTGCCCCTGAACTCCGCGGGACGGCCAGTGCCAATGCCGGGCCATGGTTCGGACCGAGATTGGCCGCACATGCTCGTCAACCATCTTCCGCGTCATCTCGACAATCACGTGCCTATCCTCCGGTTGGTGGGAAGGAGGAGTTCGCTAGATTGGCTTTTAGCTCGCGGGCTGCCGCCTCAAGGAGTCGCTTGAATTCTTCGGAGGTCACGCCATCCGCGCGCATGACGATAGCGATTAGTGGATCACGAAGAGCTTCGGTTATCGTCAGCTCATCGTTCTTTCCGGCAGTTGCGCCAACGGGGCAACAATATTCCGAGGAAAATAGCGCGATCATGGACATACCTTACATTCGGGGTGTTTTAAGAGAGCGCAGCTCGGCTTGATCGCCTTTGAGGTCCAATATCCATTGGCGTCCCCGGGCGACCGAGTGTCTCGAAAGGCAGTTTTGGGCGATCTGCGACGCGGCAAGGCCGGCGACCAATGGGTTGTCGACGGTGGCCGGCAGGGCGCGAAAGCTGTCGTCGGTTGCGACTTGGGTGGCGCAATGGCAGACGGAACATGCGTCCTCATGCACCAGGACCAAAGGACCTGCCATGCAATAGTTTGCCGAGCGGCCCACATGCAGATGAGGCGGCAGGCCGGCTTTCAATGCTCGGCAGGCCGACAGGAGATCTTGGGCTCGACGAGAATCGTCGCCGGCGAGGATGAAGAACGGGTTATTAGCGTAGTCTGCGATTAACCGCAGCGCCGAGGCGCCTTCCGCAAATTCCGGCAGCGTGAAGACATAAGCCGAGAAACCCGCGGCCAGATGGGTCGCCAGCCTGTCCGTCTTCAGCCAGCCGACATCAGCCTCGCTTGCCCAAGGGAGACGGTTCAAATCGTTCTCATTGATACGATCCGCATCCACGAGAAGGAAATGGCGCGCGCCGAGGGCCCCGAGCTGGATGGCGATCTGCGAGCCCAAGTCACCGCATCCGATGATGACGAAGTCGATATCGCCAAAACGCGCGATGTCGCGTTGCCGATGGCAAAGAGGCGTCAGGATGGCGTCGTGGTGATCGATTGCGGCGGAGTCATATTCGTCCTCCGCCGGCATATCGGAAGCCTTCAACGAGACGACGAATGCAGACCGGGTAACATGGGGGCTCTGTTCCTCGACAGAATCGGCACTATTGCCGGTGAACAGAGCCCCCCGGCCGCCCCGCCCAAGGCTGTGGGTGACGAGGTTTGGGAAGTCGACGGACGCGGTGGCGGCCGCCGATAATCGTTTGAACCGATAGTTGACCATCACATCGCCTCCATCTCGCTGGGCGCAACTCCGCGGATCGTCGCGGCGTAGTGACCGTAATCCTCGCCCATCGCATGGTCGGGGGTCTTCACGATCACGTGGAATTTGCCGTCGTACCAGAGGCTGACATTGTCGCCGCTGTCATCGATCTCTCGCCGGCCCATCCGAGGATCGATCGGCTCCTTGCCGCGCAGCAGCATCTGTCCGATATCCCAGGCTTGGCGATCGAGAACTCGCTGGCGCTCGGCAAGATGCGCCTGCCGGTGCGCAATGGGTTCTTCGGCAAGCAACTGGCTGACGAGGAACAAGATCCGACTGCTCCAGGAAGGAATGGCGGCGATGTCTGGGAGGTCGAGGAGGACATCGCCGCCGAGACGTTCGATACCTTTCCGAGCGATGTCGACAAGCGGGACTTGCCGCGCGGCATAGGCGATTATGAATGCCGCTTTCCGGGCGCGGCGCTCAGGATCCGCCTCGGTGGATAGGCATGCCATGCGCAAGGCGCACTCCCAGGGAATGGTGTAGGCCGTATGCAGGATGCTCTCGAGCGTCTGTAAGTCCTTCTTGTATGGGGAAACATATTGGAACTCGCCGGGCAGGGATGCCGCCGCCGATGTCGTATAGAACCCGAGCAGGATATTCCCCGCCTCATGAAGCAGTTGGGCCGCTGTCGCGGCATGATCGCCGGCGCGCAATCTCTCTCTGGAAAGGACGATGAGCGCGCTGCCCGGCAATTCGTTCGAACTCGAAAAGGAGCACTGCGGTTCGCGCCGCACGCCAACGTAAAGCGTGTGCAGGCCGGCGATCAGACGCTGATGGCCGTACTCGTCCAAGTCCGCGATCAATGCGAAGGCCTTCTCCAGATGGTCGGCGATTCGATCCAATTCCGCATCGTCGGTGATCGGATAGCCGGGCCGGGGATAGTCCGGCATGCATTGGCGGAGGAGGGCTTGCATGATACGGCTTCGCGCCGGACTTTCGATGTGCACGAGACCGATGCCGCAAGAGAGCCGGCACGCTGTCTGACGTTCGAGTTCAAGATCCGATGCGATCAGATCCGGCTGCAGATAGCGGCCGACGACCTGCACATCGGGGCGGGCTGCCTGCCATTCCAGACTGCGCGCGAGCGCACCCATCCAGGCTGCAAGTACGGATGAACGGTAAGGGTCGGCGCCGACCGGTCCGGCAACCGCTGGCGGAAGCTCCGGCAGGCGAGTGTATCCGCCATCTGCAAGGTCGGGGAAATAACCTGACAGTGCCTCTACCCCAGCCGAACAACCGGCGAGCTTCGAAGCCGCCGCAAGCGTGCGGCCATATTGGAAGCGTCGCTTCAAAAGGTTGCGTGTTGCCACGCGCTGCAGGGAGACGGAACTTGCCATCAGGGGATTGCGCTTGAGCAGGAGGCGCGCCTCATCTGCCAACTGTTGTATGCGGCACGCGGACATCGGCAGCCTCCGTGAGTTTGTCTTCGGGCGGATCAAGGTTGCATGTCGGGCGAAGATGCCCCGGTTCGGGCCGGCTTCGTCGAGCATCGGAACGGTATGTGCCGTCCGTTGAGAGGCACTATTGCCCAAGGGCGTCATTCGCCCGCCAGTACCGCGTTAAAAATCCGTAAAAAGGTCGTAAACAAAGAAAAAGCCCCCTCGATAGAGGAGGCTTGGAATCTTTCGAAAAGCATCCCCGGGCTTCAGATGGCCAGAGCTGCCTGTACCGCCGCCCGCGCATTTGGCAGGCCCGATCCAAAGAAATAGGCCATCTCGACGGCGTCCTCGCTTTCGGCGTTCATGCAATCCGCCGTCAATTTCCTCGTTCCGGGTGCGACAATGGCGTCCAGGCGGGATGCGGTCTTCAGAATCGATTTCACTTGAGGCCCCGAGAGGCGGTCACCCAGATTGTGGCGGCTTTTGTAGGCCCGCTGTATCAGGGCACATAGCCCGCCCACCTGCGCCGCCGCGCCTGATGTGCCCCCGAAGGTGGTGTAGTATCCGCCCCCGATGCCGGGATTGGTTCCGAACGGCACGACGGCCGACCATGGATCGGAGCCATGATCATAGCCGAAAATCCCCGATAGGTCGGTCGTCAGCAGCGAGAAGTGCGAATAGCAGTATTCCCGCGTTCGAAAAGCGCTGTAGTCGTGCTGCGCGGCAAATGGAGAAAGCCGGTCGAGGCGCAACTGATGCCTGTTGAAGACCTCCCCGTCGTCGGAGGGGGAGACAACCGTCAATCCTTCGCCGTAATTACTGTAGCCCGAACGGAAACCTTCGACGGTAACGGCTCCAACTGCAATGACGCCGTTGTTGTCGGCGGCAAGACTTGCCGGATAGATCAGCTGGCTCTCGCCACTGTTTCCTGCGGCGCAGACGATCGGGATGTGCCGGCTGATGGCGAGGATGAGTTGTTTGAGGACATGCCATGGGCGATCCGGATTGGAGCCTTTCTGCGCAGCCTTCGGCTCCAGTTCAGGCCCACCCTGATCAGCAAGGGCAATGCGCGTGAACAGATTGGCGGCATCCTGGTTTTTCCACAATTCCAGGTCGGCCTTCAACTCGTTCTTCGGATCAACGATGCTGTGTTTCGGGTCAGGCAGACCGCGCGGCAAGACGATTACGTCTGCTTTCTGAAGATAGGCATAAAGGAAGGCCGCAATGAACTGCCTGACATCGTCTTCGAAGGATGTTCTGATCGAGATAAGCCTTGAGAAAGGGTCAACGCCGAAATAGGGGATGACATTGCGATTGCCGCTCGTATGCAGTTCGTCGCCATTCCCGTAGAAGGCTCCTTCCGGCGGAAGGCTTGAGGTGCCCTCTTCCGCAACAACGGCGGGTTCGCCGACGATCAGCCCAGCGCAACAGGTACCATGCGACGCAAACAGCGATTCCGGATTGTAGAGCCGCCGGAGAACACCCTCCGACGCGGCGTATTCGGCAACCAGATCACCGAGATAGTCTCGGTCGTCGTTCGAAAGGCCCATATTGCCGAGCGGAGCGATGTCGAGCCCGGCAAAGAAGGCATGTCTTTCCTCGCGGTCAAAAGACGTGGTCGTATCGAGAATTTCGAGCACGCGGGCGCCGTAGCGATGGGTCGTCAAATCGATTGACGCCTCCCGGTCAAGCCGGGTTGCCAGATTGGGATGATCCGGAGATACGCCGACATCGATCAGCGCGACCCGTGCGGGTCGCAGCGGGCCGGCGGAAGCGATGGCATCCCAGACCGTGCCGGTGATGAGGGGATCGGGAAGCGCGCGTGCGGCGCTCGCATCGGGCGCTGGAGGCGCCGGTGGAGCCGATCCGTATTCCGCGTCGACTACGCCAAGAGCAGTCAGGTGCCAGAGATAGTAGTAGTTGATCGGCGCGGGCCCAGGCATTTGTGTTAGATCCGTCATGGTTGTAACCCTGTTGAGCAGCAGCTGGAGAATTCAGACCCATTCGTCGTGGACGGCCTGGAACAGAGGACCGAACGCGTCGTGGAGGTAGGGAGCGAAGCGTCGGGCGAGATCTCGCCCTGCCTGTGTGTCGCTCGGATAGTGCAGGCCGGCCCATTCGCGATTTTCGGCGACGTTCTGGGCGATGCGGGCAAGCTCGTCGGTGGCCGGATGTTCCGGCAGGATCGTCGAGAACGCGAAGGCGATCGAAAAGCACTGGAACGAATGGTTGCTGGGATAGGACTCGTGGACCGGCACGGCCAGCAACGGCCGCAGCATGGGCTCAAACTGGTTTGGCCGCAGCCGGTTGAACTGGCTCTTGTAGATCAGTCCGACATATTCGCAGGCCGTCAGGATCGCCTGGAAAAGCCCTTCCGTCTGCTCGAATCCGCCGAGATCCTCGATATGCAATGCGCGGGTAAATTCCCCCACGGAGATCGTCGACTCGATTTGGATGTCGGACAGGCGCCGCACACGCTCGCGGTCGCGGCGCTGCATAGAGAGCAGCACCGTCGTTTCGAGGCGGGTATAATCCGGGCCGGGCGGTGGAAGTATATCCAGCATTTCCCAGGTGAAGCGCCGCGCCGCGGTATAGGCGTTGCGTGACGGCTGCTGGTGCAGCCTGCGCAGCTCGAAGGAGGGGATAAGCTGCGACACGCCGAGGCTGGCGCCGTCCATCGTCGACTTGTTCTTGTTCTTGTTTTTATTCTTATTTTTGTTCTTGTTTTTGTTCAGCGATGCCTTGTTGAGCACCGACTTATTCGCCACGCTCGTGAGGACCGAGGCTACGGCCATCGTCGCCATCATGGGCACTGCCAGAGGCGATGCATCTTCACCCATGCCGGGGAAAAGCGCAGGTTCGGAGGCTGCATCAGGTGCTGCCGGTGACGCACCGGCGAGAGGATCAGCACCGGCATCGTCCCTGGGTTCGCATGGGAGGACCGTATCCGGCTCAATCCTGAATTTATAACTGTTTAGAAATAAAACTAATTTTGATTGCGATTCGTGGGCAGTGTCCGCTTCCATTGCAGCCTCCTTGCGCGATGATGTGAAGAATTGTCCGGGGCTCAGCGCAGCTTGGCGCCGGCCTTGAGCAGGCCGTCGATCAAGATCTGGCCGCCGCCTGTGTCGAGCAGCGGATAGCCGCTGCCGCGGAAGTCGTTGATGGAGAAGCCGCCCTCGACTGCCTCAAGACGCTGCAGGTAATGCCGCGCGCCGCCGAGATCGTTGGAATGGGCATGACTGGAGGCAAGATAGCGCAGCAGGCTGTTGAAGTTCGGCCGTGCCCGCAAGGCTTCTTCGCCTGCAGTTATGGCTGCGGCATGGTCGCCTGCAAGCGCTGCCGCAATGCATTTGGTCGTATCGAAGTAATATTTATGCGGGCTGTAGACGCCGAGCTCTTGTACCCAACGCGCCATCGCCACCGCCTTGTCGGGCTGGCCTGCATAGCAGTGCAGCATCGCGTAGAGGTCCCAACCGAGCGGCAGGGCCGGATTCAGGCGGATCGATTTTTCGAACAGGTTGGCCGCATAGTCGTATTCGCCGAACAGGAACGAATGGACGTGGCCGACGAGCGCGAGCGACACGGAATTCTGCGGATCGAGTTCCAGCGCCTTGCGTGCATAGGCCTGGGCTTCCTCGATCAGATGCGCGTCCAGCGCGTTGAAACGCTGGCCGACCTGGAAAGTCCGAATGAATGACAGCCAGGCAAAAGTCGATGATCGCGGCTGATACTGGATCTGTGCTTCCAGGCGCCGTTCCGCGTTATCGAGGTCGTCGCGCGACAGCCGAAAGATCGCACTGACGGCGTCGATCAGGAGACCGTCTTGCGACAATCGGCTGTCGGTTGCCTGGAACTCCTGGAAATAGGCCAGCTGATCGACGGCCTGGCTGATCAGCGCAGCGGCGATGCCGAACTCGCCCCGCTCGAACTGCGTGCGGTTGATTGCCTGACTGCCCAGCCAATGAATACGGTTGTTGATCAGATGCTTCATCACCAGCTCGATCAGCACCATGTCACCATCAAACGTCAGGCGAAGCTGTAGGCATATGGGAAGGCTGATCTGCTGTTCGTTCTCTTCAATATGCGGCAAGGTGAAGGAGAGGTCGGTGACGCCAAAGCCCAGCCCATCGATGATGGCTTTTGCAATGAGGTTCTGGAACCGTGTCGCAGCAATTTGTCCGCCCTCTCCGGCACCCACCACGATGGGGGACAGAAGAGCCATCATCCATTGCCAGCCACCGCCGCCCCGCCGCCCATCTGGGCCGCTGCTGGCGCTGTCCACGGGTTTGCCTGTTCTCGACGTATCCGGGGCGCCTGTTAAAGGCAGCAGGGCGGAATGTTTGGCGATATCGCGGCTCGGTTGCTGTCGCGGCTCGAAGACGTCGTGGACTTGTCCTTCATCGAGGCGGCGATACCAGTTTTGCCGTTCCAGCGCCAACCAGTCCTCGAATTCGGGATCGCGGATGTCGATGCCTTCGAGCAATTCGTCGGTGACTTGATCTGGAGACCGCTCCGTCCGAATCATCAGGTCGGTATCGAGCACGAGTCGGTCCGTATCCAGCCAAACGGTATTCTTATCCGCAATCAAGAGATCACGTGCCGGTCCCAGACTCTTATGAATGTCCAAAAGCGCCTGGCGTAGACTGGCTGCCGCCTGGTCGTCGGAGCGATCGCTCCATAACTTGTCCCTAAGCCAGATTCTCGAGCGCGAGCCCCGGGTGGACAATGCAAGCATCGCCAGAAGAGCCTGTGCCTTTTTGGATTTCGGAGCAACCGACCGCCCCCCGGCGTCCACAAGGGCAAAAGGCCCGAGCAGGAACATCCGAAACGGATATTGCTCCTTGTTCATGCGATCCACCGGCCCCGCCCCCGCTGCCTCCGATACGCTCGTTTGGCGGCCGGAAGACCTAGCATCCAGGGGCCAGTCTGCCACAACTTCGGCTCCTGGCAAGCAACCGGGAAGGGAAACCGGGATTGCGAAACGTAAATCTATGCTATGACGATGATCGAACTGAAGCATAACCGGTTGAAATCCCTCTGCGTAACTTCGCAAACCGGCCGTAGCATCCTGCCGTCAAAGCAGCGTCAAAGAAATGTTGTTTGGGCACCGTAATTTTGCAGGCATCCGCCAAAGGCTGCGGAGTACTCAAAACGACGTGTCGGAGTTACGCCAGCAGGAGCATCGACAGTCGCTCCGATCATCCAGCGCCGGGATGATGTCCCGGCGCTCTTTTGTTTTCCTGTAGTTAGGCGAGCCCGCCGATGTGGAAGCTCTTCATCTCGAGATATTCCTCGATGCCGCACTGCGCGCCCTCCCGGCCAAGACCGGATTGTTTGACGCCGCCGAAGGGAGCGACCTCGGTCGAGATCGCCCCTGTGTTCAGGCCGACCATCCCGAATTCGAGCGCTTCGGCGACACGCCAGGAGCGTTTCAGGCTCCCGGTGTAGAAATAGGCCGCAAGCCCGAAGGGCGTGGCGTTGGCGATGCGGATCGCCTCTTCCTCGTTGTCGAAACGGAAAAGCGGGGCAACAGGTCCGAACGTCTCTTCGCTGGCGAGCTGCATCTCGGTCGTCGCACCGCCAAGCACCATTGGCACCGCATATTGATTGCCTTCAGGCACGGAATCTGCGGTGGCGAGGATCCTCGCTCCCTTTTCCACCGCATCGTCGACATGACGCTTGATCTTCTCGATCGCCGCCTTGTTGATCATCGGCCCGATATCGGTGCCGGCATCCGTGCCGGCCCCGACCTTCATGGCCGATACACGCGCGGAAAGTTTAGCGGCGAAGGCCTCGTAGACGCCGGACTGGACGAGAAGCCGGTTGGCGCAGACGCAGGTCTGCCCGCCATTGCGGAATTTCGAGGCGATCGCGCCTTCCACGGCCAGATCGAGATCGGCATCGTCGAAGACGATGAAGGGCGCGTTGCCGCCGAGTTCGAGGCTGAGCCGCTTGACGCTGTCGGCCGCGCCGCGCATGAGCAGCGAGCCGACGCGGGTCGAGCCGGTGAAAGAGATCTTGCGCACGGTCTGGTTCGCCATCAGTTCATCGCCGATGCCGGTCGGCATGCCGGTGACGATATTGATCACCCCCTTGGGGATGCCGGCGCGCTCCGCCAATACGCCGACCGCCAGCGCCGAAAAGGGGGTCAGGTCCGATGGCTTGACGACGACGGTGCAGCCTGCGGCGAGCGCCGGCCCGACCTTGCGGGTGATCATCGCATTCGGAAAATTCCACGGCGTGATGATCGCCGATACGCCGACGGGCTCCTTCAGAACGACGATCCGCCGATCCGCCGTCGGCGAGGGAATGGTCGTTCCGCCGATGCGGCGCGCCTCCTCGGAAAACCATTTGATGAACGAGGCGCCGTAGCGGATTTCGCCGCGCGCTTCCGTCAGCGGCTTGCCCTGCTCACGAGTGAGGATCAGCGCCAGATCCTCGATATTGTCGAGCATCAGATCATGCCAGGCTTCCAGCAACGCGCCGCGTTCGGCATTGGTCTTTGCGCGCCATGGACCAAAGGCCTTTTCCGCCGCGGCGATTGCCGCTCTCGTATCGGCTCCGTCCATGTCGGGCACCGTGCCCAGCACATGCTGGGTCGCCGGGTCGATCACCTCGATCGTGTGCCCGGCCGCGGCCCCCCGCCATTCTCCGTCGATCAGTCCCTGCTGACGAAGCAGGCTGCTATCCCTCAATCCGTTCATTCTGCTCTCCATTGATCAGCCAAGTGCCGAAAGCACCGATGCCGTGATGGCGTCGGTCTTGTCCTTGCCGGGAATTGCGCCGATGCCGCGCGCCGTCGTCGCTTCGATTGATGCCATCACCCTTGCGGCGGCAGCCTTTTCTCCGAGATGCTCCAGCATCATTGCGCCCGACCAGATGGCGGCGATCGGATTGGCGATGCCGAGATCAGCGATATCGGGCGCCGAGCCGTGGACCGGTTCGAACATCGACGGCGCTGAGCGATCGGGGTTGATGTTGGCGGAGGCGGCAAAACCGAGCCCGCCCTGGATAGCGGCGCCGAGGTCGGTCAGGATATCGCCGAACAGGTTGGAGGCGACCACGACGTCGAGACTATCAGGCGCCATGACCATGCGGGCGGCCATGGCGTCAATATGGTAGCTGGTCACCTCGACATCGTGATATTCCGCTGAAAGCCTCTGGGTGATCTCGTCCCAGAAGACCATCGAATATTTCTGGGCGTTGGACTTCGTCACCGAGGCAAGCTTGCCGCGTCGTGTCCGCGCCTGCTCAAAGCCGAAACGCAGGATGCGCTCGACCCCCGTGCGGGTGAAGATCGAGGTCTCGACCGCCACCTCATTATCGGTGCCCTGGTGGACGCGGCCACCGGCGCCGGAATATTCGCCCTCGGTATTTTCACGGATGCAGAGGATGTTGAAGCCATCGGACCGCAACGGCCCTTGCACACCCGGCAGCAGCCGGTGCGGGCGGATATTGGCATATTGCACGAAAGCCTTGCGGATCGGCAGCAGAAGCCCATGCAGCGACACGGAATCCGGCACTTTGCGAGGCCAGCCGACGGCGCCGAGCAGGATGGCGTCGAAGGATCTGAGCATTTCGATGCCGTCGGCGGGCATCATGCTGCCGTTCTCCAGATAGTAATCGCAGGACCAGGGATAGCTGGTTGCGTCAAGAGAAAATCCGTTCAGGCGAGCTGCCTTTTCAAGCACGGCCCAGGCCGCTGCCGTCACGTCGCGGCCGATGCCGTCTCCGGGCAGAAGGGCGATTTTGTAGGTTTTCATCGCAGATCCTCACAGGCTGATGAGCACACTCTTGCTCTTGCGGTTGGCGAGATAGGCGTCGCGGCCGAGATCCTTGCCGATGCCGGACTGCTTGTAGCCGCCGGTCGGCAGGATATGGTCGCGCGAGCGGCCGTAGCGGTTGACCCAGACGGTGCCGGCCTGCAGGCGGCGAGTCACGCGGATGGCGCGTGAGAGGTCGCGGGTGAAGAGGCCGGCGGCAAGCCCGTAGGCCGGATGGTCGGCGAGGCTCAGCGCCTCCTCCTCGTCCTCGAAGGTCTGAATGGTCAGCACCGGTCCGAAGATCTCCTCGAGAACCGCCGGCGATCTTGCCGTCACCCCCGAAATCAGGGTCGGTGCGTAGAAATAACCTTCGCGGTCGAGGCGGCGGCCACCGGTGAGGCACTCGGCGCCACCGTCGATCGCGGCACGGATGATACCGTCCATGCGGGCGATCTGTCGTTCGGAGATGACGGGCGAATAGTCGGTCGCCTCGTCCCAGGTGGGGCCGGGGCGAATGGCCGCCAGCCTCTCGACGAGTGCGGCTGCGAGCGCGTCCGCCACCTTCGCCTCGACGATCAGGCGGGATCCGCAAACGCAGGCCTGACCGGCGTTGGAGAGGATGCTGCCGGCAATTGCTGCCGCCGCAAGCTCGAGATCGGCATCGGCGAAGACCAGTTGCGGGCTCTTGCCGCCGAGTTCGAGCGTCATCGGCTTCACGCCGGTGCGGGCGATGTTGGTCATGATTGCCGCACCGGCCGCGGTCGAGCCGGTGAAACTGACCTTGGAGATGCCGGGATGTCCGGTGATCGCATTTCCCGTGGTCGGGCCGTCGCCGAGCACGATGTTGACGAGACCTGCCGGCAGGCCGGCCCGCACCGAAAGTTCGGCGAGATAGAGCGTCGAAAACGGCGTCATTTCCGATGGCTTCAGCACCACCGCATTGCCTGCCGCCAGCGCCGGACCGAGCTTCCAGCCGGCCATGGATAAGGGAAAATTCCAGGGTGTGATGGCGCCGACGACGCCATAAGGTTCCGTCATGATCATCCCGAAGTTCGCATCGTCGGTCGGGACGAGGTCGCCGCCTTCCTTGTCAGCGAATTCGGCAAAGAAGCGGATTTGCTCAGCGGTGACGGCGATATCGCCGGCGACGAGATGACCGACGGGCCGTGTCGAGGAGAGCGCTTCGAGCCTGGCGAGGGTTTCCGCCTCGGCTTCGATCAGGTCCGCCCAGCGCTGCAGCGCCACGGTGCGCTCGCGCGGCCGCACACCACCCCAATTGCTTGTCTTCAACGCTTCCCTGGCGGTTTCGACGGCGTGATCGACAAGGGCCTCGTCGGCCAGCGGGCAGCCGGCATAGGCCTTGCCGTCGGATGGACGGTGCATGTCGATGACGGCTTCGGCCGGAACCAGCCGGCCGCCGATGAAATGTCCGACGGGCAGGGAAATCGTGTTCGGATCGAAGCTGAGTGTCATCGCATGTCCTCGGGATGGGCTGAGACAAGCCTAGCTGGGGAAGGCGAGCAGCATGCGTCGACCGGCGATGCCGCAGCGGCGAAAAATTGCGTTTTCGCCGCCTCCACAGTCAAATCTACGGCGTCACGTCACGGTCACGTAGATCTTGCGTACCGTCTCGACCGTCTTCCAGACACCAACGAAGCCCGGCTTCATGACGAAGCTGTCGCCGGCCTTGTAGACAACCGGTTCACCGCCTTCCGGCGTGAGTTCGACCAGGCCGGAAAGGATATGGCAGAACTCGAAGGTCTCCCCCTTGATCGAGCGCGTCTCGCCGGGTGTCGCTTCCCAGACGCCGCTATGAACCGTCTCGCCGCGGGCAACGTCCTGCGCCCAGGTCTTGAAGGCCGGATTGCCCGAGATCAGCCGTTCGGGGAGGGGGCCGGACTCGCGCGGCGCGAAGGATGGGTTGGTGTCGATCGTCTTGAGGAGGGACATGATTTTGCTTTCCTAGGTTGAGAACTCAGTAGCCACGGTTGCGATCGACCAAGCCGATCGGATCGAGGCCCGCCTGGTGCCGTTTGATGTTGCCGATTACGGCCGCCGCGGCGGTTTCAGGCTGGGTGACGCTCGCAATGTGCGGCGTCAGCAGGATCTTCGGATGGTTCCAGAAGGCGTGGTCCTGAGGCAGCGGCTCCGGATCGGTAACGTCGACGACGGCGCCGGAGAGATGCCCGGCGTCGAGCGCGTCAATGAGCGCCTGATGGTCGAGCTGAGGGCCGCGGCCGACATGGACGAGTGCGGCGCCGGCCGGCAGTCCGGCGAAAAGCTCGGCATTCAGGAAGCCGCGCGTTTCGTCCGTCAGCGGCAGCAGGCAGACGAGAATGTCAGTGATTGCAAGCAGAATATCGAGGCCGTCCTGGCCGCTCAGGCATCGGACGCCGTCGATCTCGCGCGGGCTGCGGCTCCAGCCCGAAAGCGGAAAGCCGAAGGGCTGCAGACGTTCGAGCACGGCGCTTCCAAGCATACCGAGCCCGAGCACGCCGATGCGGCGGTCCGAGGCTTGCCTAGGAGCGATCGTCTGCCAGGTCCGGCGTCGCTGCTGGTCGAAATAGGCCGGCAGGTCGCGATGCAGCGCAAGCACGGCCAGCGTCACATATTCCTGCATCATCCTGACGATGCCGTCTTCGACCATGCGCACCACCTTCACCGACGGCGGCACCGCATCGATACGGAACTGGTCGATGCCGGCGCCGATCGAAAACAGAATTTCGAGATTGCGATAGCGCGCGAGGTCCTGCGGTACGGTCCAGGTGATCAGGTAGCGCACGGCATCCGGTTTGACCGACTTGGGATCCATGGAAAAAGCAATGTCGGGCAGTTCTCGCGCGAAGGCTTCGGCGAATATGGCGCCGCGTTTCGCATCGGAATTGAAGAGAAAGGTCATCGAATAGGCTCCTCGATCATGTCATCAGGCGCAACGGCGGCCGAGTGCCTCGATCATCGCCTGGCAGGCGAGCAGTTCGCCGGCGGGGATGAATTCGTCCGGCTTGTGGGCGCGGCCGATGTCGCCGGGTCCGCAGATGATTGCATCGATGCCTGCGCGCTGAAAAAGCCCGGCCTCGGTGCCATAGCTGACGGCGGCGAGCGGCTCGAGACCGGTCAGTTCGCGGAGCAGAGTTGCAAGAGGCGCATCGGCGGCAAGCGAAAGTGCCGGATAGGCGCTGAGTTCGCGCCATTCCACCTGAAAGCCAAGCTGCGATAGTCCCTCGGCCGCTGCCCGGAGCGGCGCCAGCAGCGTGATCGGATCGACGCCGGAAATAGCCCGCGCTTCAAACTCGGCCTCGCAGGTGTCGGGAATGATGTTGACCGCCTGGCCGCCCTTCAGCGTGCCGACCTGAAGGGAGGAGTAGGGCGGTTCGAAAACATGCTCGAAAGGGCCGCGCGTGAGCCGTTCGGATTCGGCGCGAGCGCAAGCCAGGACGTCGGTAATGGCATGGATTGCGTTCAGTCCCTGGTCCGGGCGCGAGGAGTGGCCGGACCGGCCCTTGACCGTCAGCCGGGCCGCGGCCTTGCCTTTGTGGGCGCGGATCGCCCGCATGCCGCTCGGCTCGCCGATGATCGCGCCAAGCGGAGTTGCGCAGAGCTCCGGCAGGCGGGCGATCATGTGCGGCACGCCGCGGCAGCCGGCTTCCTCGTCATAGGAAAAGGCAAGGTGGATGGGTCGGCGAAGCGGTGTTTCCGCCAGCACTGCGACGGCGGCGAGAACGGCGGCCAGGAAACCCTTCATGTCGGTGGCGCCGCGACCGTAGAGGCGGTCCGCTTCGGCGCGCAGCCGAAACGGATCGCTGGTCCAGCCGCCTTCGGCGGCGGGGACCACGTCCATATGGCCTGAGAGGATATAGCCCGGCTCCCCCTTCGGGCCGATTGTGGCGAAGAGGTTCGACCGGTCGCCCTCCGGGCCGGGGAGCTCCGTCACGACGGCGCCGTGGCTTTGCAGATAGTGCCGAATCCATGCGACGATCTCGCGGTTCGGCGTGCCGACGACGGAGGGGAAGCCGACGAGCCTTTCGAGAATTTCAATGGCCTGCATCTGCGACCTCACAAGCATGCCCTGCCGCCGACGGAAACGACAATTCGGCCCAGCGAGATGTTAGAGGTGTTTGCAACTGGGCTGAGGGAGGTGACATTTCCGGGCTCTCACAGTGAATGGCGACTCCGGGCCGCTGGATCTGTCAATGAGTCTAGAGGGAGGCGCAGGCGTTACTTGCCGAAAGCGCATCGGGATTTGGTCGATTGTTGTGTTTGCGCAGGCTTCACCAGTGAATTGTATCGAACGATCTGTTCTAATCTGGACGGAGAAGTTTCCGGGCGCAGACTTGGCCAAAAATGCAGCAGGGGGCGGGAGTGAGTGAACTGACATCCGAATCCAGGTTCGTCGATAGTTTCGAGACGCATATCGCCGGGATCGACAGCGTTGCCCTCGACCAGTTGCATGCACTTTCGATGACCGTTGCATGGCCGCATCGCGGTGAGGACTGGCAGTTCCTGCGGGAGTTCGGACAGGGCATCGTTGCGATCGATGACATTGGCCGTATCCTGGGCTCCGCGATGTGGTTTCCCTATGATGCGCAATTTGCCACGGTCGGTATGGTCATCACCTCGCCGCGTCTTCAAACCAATGGCGCCGGGCAATGGCTGATGGGCCACGCGCTGAATCAGGTCGCCGGGCGGAACCTCGGGCTGAATGCGACGCGCGCAGCGCGCCGTCTTTATCGGTCCCTGAACTTTGTTCGGGAGGCGCTCGTCTTTCAATGCCATGGCGAAGCGATGTTGCCGCCGGATGTGGAACCGCCGTCCGGCGCCGTGATACGGGCCGTCGAGGCTGGCGATCTGGAAGCGATCGCCGAATTGGATTGCGTGGCCTTCGGCACGGATCGCAAACTGCTCCTGGCCCGGCTCATGGCAAGTTCCAAGGGCATCGTGTTGAGCCGCGCCGGCCGGATCGAGGCCTTCTCGCTTTGCCGGCGGTTCGGGCGTGGCCATGTCATCGGTCCCGTTGTGGCGCGCAGCGACGCAGACGCGATCGCCGTCGTCCGCCCGCATGCTGCCGAGCACGTAGGGGCGTTCCTGCGCCTCGACACACGCGAGCAAGGCGGAGCCTTTTCCGATTTCCTCTCCCGCTGCGGTCTTCCCGTCTACGATATCGTGACGACCATGTCGCTCGGTGGCCCTTGGCTTCCGGTTGCTGGACGCGCAGTGGCGCCCGAGCCGAAGACCTATGCGCTCGTCAGCCAGGCACTCGGTTGACGCAAGCCTACTGAAGATCGTTTCGGGTTTTAAGCGCCGGGACAGATGGGGAGGCGGGTCAGAGCCTGCTGACGTTCGAATTCGGGCCGGAACGAGCGGTATTGCCAGAAACCCTCCGGGCTTTCCTTGCGGTACACGGTCTCGAGCCAGAACACTGTGTCATCGGTCGGCAAGACAGGATGCCACGCGTACCATTCCGACCAGATTTTTCCTGCCGGGTCGCTGTCCATGATCGCCACTCGCCTCCTCATCATCGGCGCAACTCGAACATCCGTGCGGCACAGGAGCCGTTGCGATCCCGGCGTGCCCGGGCAAATGTTCTATTGTGGAGAATAACAGGGAGAGAATATTCTTCAATGGAGATCATTTTCCCGTATTGCGCGAAGTCTTTCTTGTCCGCGGTCGGGGGATGTTTCAGGTTGTAAGATGTGGCTCTTTGATGAATGATTTCGTCGGTCGATGCAACGCCTCGATTGGGCTTCGGCACCGGGCAATGAGCTGCGGTGTTCAATCACCACTGATCTGTTTGCGTGATGGTTGGATGGCTTAGCTAATCGAACGCAGCCCGAGATAGGCCGCCAGACTGACGGCGGAGAGGGCGATCGTCAGCCTGGGTCTAGCATCGTCGAACATCGCCGCCAGCGAAAGGCCGAGCATCAGGATGACGGATTTTGCCCAAAGCTCCTGATCGGAGACGGTGAAAGCGATTGCCGCCAGAAAGACGGCGCTTGCGACGATCGTCACAGGGGCGGATTTCTCAGCGAGATCGCCGCCTGGGAAATACGGCAGGAGAAAACGGCGCATGCTCAAGCCTGAAGCGACGCTCAGAAGAAGACAGGTCAAGACAAGTTGCAACATTAAGGTCGTCGCCGATCGATCTGCAGTTGGCCTTGCGGATGCAAGCCGCATGCCAGCCTCAAAGCCGCAAATGCTCATCCGACAGAGGCAATGTCGCCGCCTGCATGGCTATTTCCTCGGCGTCGCGATCCTTTTTTCGGCAATCGCTTGCCTGTTCGCTCCGCGGATGGCGTTTTTTCGCCCAATGCCGAAACCGGCTTGAGCTGATGCAATGATTTTTATATAGAGAATTATCTATCGTCTTAATTCCGGAAACGAGATCTTTTCATTGGACCTCTCATCGATCGAGATATTCCTCGCCGTTGCCAGCGACCGTAGTGTCACCAAGGCTGCCAAGGCTGTCGGGCGGGTTCCGTCGAATGTGACGACGCGCGTCCAGCAATTGGAGGAGGATCTCGGCGTTTCCCTCTTCAGCCGTGACGGTAAGAAGATGACGTTGACACGCGAGGGTGAGACGTTTCTCGGCTATGCCAACCGGCTTATGGCGCTTGCGCTCGAAGCGCGCCAGGCCGTGCGGCCTCTCGCCCCATCGGGGACGTTGCGGGTCGGCACCATGGAGAGCACGGCGGCAAGCAGGCTGCCGGCGGCGCTGACGCAATTCAATCAGATGTGGCCTGATGTGTCGCTTCATCTGACGATGGGGGCGTCCCGCGATCTGACCCGCGACGTTCTCTCTGATGCACTGGATTGTGCGCTGATTGCCCGCCCGCCGAAGACGATGCGCGAGGAAGACTTGAACTTCGATGCCGAACTCAAGGCGCTCGAGATCGAGCCGGTCTTTGTCGAGGACCTGTTGATCGTGTTGCCGTCCGGGCATCCCTCCATCAAATCCGCCGCCGACCTGCGTGTCGGGTCGCTCGCCGCTTTGGAGCCCGGCTGCACCTATCGCAGGATCGCCGAAAACTGGGCGCGCAAATCGAGCGCGCTGACGACGAGCGAACTCGGCTCCTACCACGCGATCCTGGCGAGCATTGCGACCGGGAATACGGCGGGTGTCATGCCGCGATCCGTCCTTGACCTCATGCACTGGCCGACGCCTGTCCAGACCCATCAACTGGGCCCTGTCGAGACGCTGCTCGTCTACCGCAAGCATGATCGCCCCAGCGCGTTCAACGCATTCCACGAAGTTCTCAGCGCGACAAAGGGCAGAGATGTCAGGCTGGCGACAAACTAGCTCTCACATTTTCCCGTTCGCCCTCCAGATAATCCTCGCTTAATTGGTTTTGTCATGCAGTATCCCGTTTCCCCGAAGCTGGGACCGAGCCGCTTCCGCCGCTTTCGCCTGTTCTCACCCATATTGGCGGGAGCGACCTTACGAGAGCGATTGATTGCATGTCTCGGCGCTTTGCTGGCCATTGGTTTCACCGGCGTCATTAGCGGCTATCTGTTCGGGCAGGGACCGCATCTTCCGCTGATCGTCGCGCCGATGGGGGCGTCCGCGGTGCTTCTTTTCGCGGTGCCGGCAAGCCCGCTGGCGCAGCCTTGGTCGATCATCGGCGGCAATACGATTTCCGCCCTGATGGGAATCATTGCCGCCTATTTCATTCGCGATCCGATCATCGCGACCGGCGTCGGCGTTTCGCTTGCCATCGGCGCGATGTCCTTCACGCGCTGCCTTCATCCGCCCGGAGGAGCCGCCGCACTGACCGCCGTGCTCGGCGGACCTGTCGTTGCCGGCTGGGGATTCCTCTTTCCCTTCGTGCCCGTCGCTTTGAACTCCTGCATTCTCGTCGGCCTTGGCCTGCTGTTCCACAAGCTGTCCAAGCGGAATTATCCGCATGTCGTTCCGAAATCAGCGGAGAACACGCATCAGACGATCGACCTGCCATCCATGGTGCGGGTGGGTTTTCGCGAGGAGGATGTCGATGCGGCCCTCGAAGCGCTCGACGAAACCTTCGATATCGACCGGGCAGACCTTAGCCGGCTGTTGCAGCAGGTCGAACTGCAAGCGGCCATCCGCTCAAACGGCAAGATCAGCTGTGCCGATATCATGTCGCGCGACGTGATCGCCATTGGCGAAGCCTCGGAACCGGATGCCGCACGGCATCTTCTCTTGAAGCATAATATCCGCACCTTGCCGGTGAAGGACCCGGAGGGCCGCCTCGTCGGCACCGTCGGCTTGCGGGAATTGTCGATGAGCACCGAGACCATCGCGCATGCGATTTCGAGGCCGGCGGTAGCGAGACCTTCGGATCCCGCTCTGTCGCTATTACCCGTCCTGACGGACGGGCGCACGCATGCCGTCATCATTGTCGATGACGATTACCGGATCCTTGGCCTGATATCGCAGACGGATCTGCTGAGCGCAGTAGCGCGACTGCTGCCAAAGGCAGACAATGCGATCCCGGCGGTGGCCTGAGCGGTGAGCGTGGAACGTAGCTGGAGAAAAAGTCGGTGCTGATCGAGCGCGATTCAAATGGCGACTTCATCCTGGAATCATCGGAATTGGCGGAGCGGTTCGGGCTGTCGCTCGCCGATCTTCGCCGCCACATGCGCCATGGTTCCGTCGTCAGTTCCGTGGAAATCGGGACTGCCGAACATGAGGGGACGAAACGCGTGTCGCTTCGGCTCGGCAACAGGCTTTGGCAAGCCGTTCTGAACGATGAAAATGAAGTGCAGCAGGAACAGATGACCGTTCTACGGGCTAAATCCTCCGGACGGCATCCGCGCTGACACCATCGTTATCAGTGGTCCCGCGCGATGCTTATTACGCGCACAGGCAGGCATTCTCTACCGCTCGCTCGTTTCGAAGAGGCCGCGGGCCGCCTCGACCATTGACTGCAGGTGATCGGGGTCGCGCACGCCCTGCCGGTAAAGCTCGATGATGATGCTCGCCATTCGTTCGGCTTCGTCGCTGTTCCTTGCCACCCCGTAATCGGTGCTCAGCCTGTCGAAGACGCGCTGGCAGGTTTCAAGATCGCGGGAGTCCAGCGGCACCTGCGATCGGTTTTTGATCGTTTGAACCATCTCTATTCCCTCGGGAAAGGCCCGCCCGGCGGTGCGGGCGGGCGATCATTCTAGAAATCCATGCCGGGGCCGGCGGGCATTGGCGGCGGCGCGTCCTTCTTGGGCTTGTCGGCGATCATGGCTTCCGTCGTGACGAGAAGGCCGGCGATGGAGGCCGCATCCTGCAGCGCGGTGCGAACCACCTTGGCCGGATCGATGACGCCCTGCGCATAGAGGTCGCCATATTCGCCAGTCTGAGCGTTCCAGCCGTAGGAAAACTCGCTCTTCTCACGCAGCTTGCCGACGATGACCGAGCCTTCCGCGCCGGCGTTTTCGGCAATCTGGCGAGCCGGCGCCTCGACCGCGCGGCGAACGATGTCGACGCCGACGCGCTGGTCGCCATTGACGGTCTTGATATTGTCGAGCGCCTTGACGGCGCGCAGCAGCGCGACGCCGCCGCCCGGCAGGATGCCTTCCTCGACCGCCGCGCGGGTTGCATGAAGCGCGTCGTCGACGCGGTCCTTCTTTTCCTTCACTTCGACTTCCGTCGAGCCGCCGACGCGGATGACGGCAACGCCGCCGGCAAGCTTGGCAAGACGTTCCTGCAGCTTCTCGCGGTCATAGTCCGAGGTGGTTTCTTCGATCTGGGCCTTGATCTGGGCAACACGGCCTTCGATGTCGGACTTGGCGCCTGCCCCATCGACGATGGTGGTGTTTTCCTTCTCGATCGACACCTTCTTGGCACGGCCGAGCATGTCGAGCGTGACAGATTCGAGCTTGATGCCGAGATCTTCGGAGATGACGGTGCCGGCGGTCAGGATGGCGATGTCTTCGAGCATGGCTTTGCGGCGGTCGCCGAAGCCGGGCGCCTTGACGGCGGCGATCTTCAGGCCGCCGCGCAGCTTGTTGACGACGAGCGTAGCAAGAGCTTCGCCTTCGACGTCTTCAGCGATGATGAGGAGCGGCTTGCTGGATTGGACGACGGCTTCGAGAACCGGCAGCATCGATTGCAGGTTCGACAGCTTCTTCTCGTGGATGAGAATATAGGGGTCCTCGAACTCCACCCGCATCTTGTCGGCATTGGTGACGAAATAGGGGCTGAGGTAGCCGCGGTCGAACTGCATGCCTTCGACGACTTCGAGTTCGGTCTCCGCAGTCTTTGCTTCTTCGACGGTGATCACGCCATCATTGCCGACCTTTTCCATGGCTTCCGCCAAAAAGTGGCCGATTTCGGCATCGCCATTGGCGGAGATGGTGCCGACCTGGGCGATTTCGGAATTGTTGGAGATCTTGCGGGCGTTGGCCTTCAGTTCCGCGACGATGGCGGCGACCGCAAGATCGATGCCGCGTTTCAGGTCCATCGGGTTCATGCCCGACGTGACCGCCTTGGCGCCCTCCTTGACGATCGCCTGGGCCAGCACCGTTGCCGTCGTGGTGCCGTCGCCGGCGACGTCGCTGGTCTTCGAAGCAACTTCGCGGACCATCTGGGCGCCCATGTTTTCGAACTTGTCTTCGAGTTCGATTTCCTTGGCGACCGAAACGCCGTCCTTGGTGATCCGTGGGGCGCCGAAAGACCTTTCGATCACGACGTTGCGGCCTTTCGGGCCGAGGGTCGCCTTCACGGCGTTGGCCAGGATGTCGACGCCACGCAGCATCTTCTCGCGGGCTTCGGTGCTGAATTTGATTTCTTTAGCAGCCATGTCCTCACTCCTTCATAGGCAGCCAGAGCAATTCCAGGAAAAGTGCGACGCGGTTTTCCGTTCGGAATTGCGTCAAAAATAAAAGGTTGGAGCGGTTCTGCGTTTCCATGAGAAGCTGAAACGTTCCAGCATAGACGGATGTCCGCAGGGACCTTAGGCGGCCTGCTTCTTTTCGCCCTGGGTTTCGATGATCCCCATCACATCGCTTTCCTTCATGATCAGCAGGTCTTCGCCATTGATCTTGATCTCGTTGCCGGACCATTTGCCGAACAGGATGCGATCGCCTGGCTTGACATCGAGCGCCTGGATCTGGCCGGCCTCGTTGCGCGCGCCGGGGCCGACGGCGATGACTTCGCCTTCCTGCGGCTTCTCCTTGGCAGTGTCGGGAATGATGATGCCGCCCTTGGTCTTTTCCTCCGAATCGACCCGGCGGACGAGAATGCGGTCATGAAGCGGTCGAAACGACATGTCGTCCTCCATCGACAACAGTGATGACGTGGTTCCCTAGCCGGACCGGATGACCAATCCGGCGGGTGCATAGGGCTCGCGCGCGAGCCTTGCGAAAGTGATTTGGTTCTACGGCTTCACAATTCAAGAGGGATGAAAGAAAAATTGGCACTCCCGGATCGTGAGTGCTAACGCCTGGCAGGGAACAGAAAATCGCCTCCCGCGTTCGAATAACGAAGGCGACGGCGTGGTGCCGGAGGCGAGTTCGAGCAGGATTGAGGCTTGAATCCGGATTTCGGCATTCCCAACTCTTTGGTGATCGAGGCTTGCTTGAGCTCGGTCATCGTCCCACGTCTTTTTGGAGTGAGTGACATGGAAGAGAAGACCAATATCATCAAAGACCTCAGTATCGAGGAACGCGAGGAAATCCTCGTCGATATCGCTCGTACGCTGGAGGAGACGGCGCGTGAGGCCTATGTCGAAGGCAACACGCAGTTTGCCGCACTTTCCAACAACATGGCCGAAGCGATCCGCGTCAACGCCGATGAACTCGCCCGTGACGATCCAGAAAATGCCGAGCTCGTATTTCAGCAGGCGACGGCGATGATCTCGCAATTCGAGGCCGTGCACCCCTATCGGATGCTGAGTATGGCCGTCCATTAATCGCCGGACGCGTGGCCTCGCCGCGATCGCACGCTCAAATCAATCGCCAGCCACGCGGAACTCTCACTGCTTGCGAAGGTTATTGGATCACAACATCGAAGGGTGATCCATGACGACTTTCAAATCCAGCGTGCCGCCAGAGAGCGGCACCGAAACCCCAAGCCTGAAGCTTGCGAAAGAATATCTCAGCCTCGGCGGCCACCGCCGGTCCATGATCGACGACAATATCACCGATGTTCGCCAATGGGATGAGGATCCGCCGGAGGCCGAACGGTTCTGGAACGAACGGGTGGAGACGCTTCCAAAGGATCAACGCAAGCAGGTGGAGGATTTTCTTCCCACCATCAACACGCCCTGAAAGGGCGGCCGAGCCGCTCTTCGGAAGGCTCTCTAATGCGCTTGGAGCAGATCATGGCTATAGACAAGCACGAGCAGATACGCCAGCGCGCCTACGAAATCTGGGAGGCCGAGGGCTGCCCTGATGGCGCAGACCAGCGCCATTGGCTGCAAGCCTGCGACGAACTGGCCGGCGAGGATGAGCATGAGACGCTGCAGGATCTGCTCGATGAAGACGACAGGGATGATGCAGCGCTGCTTCAAGGCGCCGGTGAGAGCGGCGATTTCGATCGGCCACGGGCGAGACCTGTCCAGGCCGCCGTGGCTCCCGTGCCTGACATCGAGATGACAACGGGCGAAAAGTCTTCCCGGCGGAAGATCAGGAAGACCGAAGGGCCTTGATCGCCATGCAGCATCTCGACCATGCCATCCAGATCGCTCTTACAGCCCATGAAGGTAAAGCGGACAAAACCGGCCGGCCGTTCTTCGAGCACTGCCAGCGAGTAGCGCTCCTGGTTTCCGGTGACGAGACGCGAACGGTCGCTTACCTTCATGACGTCGTCGAGAAGGGCAACGGCTGGACGCTCGACAGGCTGAGGGAAGAAGGCTTTCCGCCGGCGATCATCTCCGCAGTAAATGCTCTGACACGGCGGCCGGACGAGCCGGATGACGACTTCGTCAGACGTGCGGCATCACACCCGCTGGCCTTGCCCGTCAAACGGGCCGACCTCGAAGACAATCTCCGGCAGGCCGAACAGGCCGGCAAGAAAACGGAAAAATACCAGCGCGGCCTGGATCTGCTGCGCGACATCAGGAACGGACAATAGGAGCGCGGCTGCCACCAAGGTCGGCAATCGCGCGCAAGGGCGCATTCCTCGGCTTCCATGTCATGTGCCAGGCGCGACCGCAACCTGGCCTCCGCTTGCAGCGGCGGAGGTCGTTGGCCTTATGCTTTGTAGGTGAACCACACCGTCGGCGCGCCGAGCACGCCTCCCGTGCGCATAGCCGTCTTCAGCTCGTCCAGCTTGCTGAATGCCTGCGCCGCTTCAAGCGTGGCAAACTCATGGGTGACGGTAATATCGTTCGGATTGTCGACGGCGCGATAAACGGCTTGCGCCGTCACCCCATTGGCCTTCTGCACCGGCGAAAACGCATCATATATCTTGCGCCAGGCGGCGTAATCGGAGACCTCATGCCTTACGAATAGTGTCGTCATGTCATCCTCCCGCGTTGCATTTCCAAGTCTCGTGGAGATCCGTGTTACGATTGAACGAGAAACGTCATGGTCTCGGGCAAGACGCCGTCACTCGCCATCGCATCGGCCGCTGCCTTGGTCTGCATGAAGGCCATCAACTTTTCCATGTCTGCAACGTCCATGACCAAGCCGACGCGGTTGGAGTTTTGAGGGTCAGTAAACGTGCGAATGTTCGTGACGCCGTTGGGTTCCAATACCTGTTTGCGGATGGGTGAAGCGAGCCAGTGTTTCGTGTCTTTGACGTCGTGATAGATCATTATGGTGGGCATTGCGGTCTCCTCTCATGGCCTCAAATGAAATCTGAGTATATCACGACGAGTGGCTGGATTTTAATTCAATAATATTGCCTGGAATGGATTTTCTGATCCGCTGATCGAATATATCAATGTAATTATTGTAAGTAATCCGAAAATATTATGTTCTTCAGCCGGTTTTGCCGCGCGAAAGTTCCGGAAGTTTGCGACCGCCATCGGAGTGCTTTCAATCGCCTCTGCGACGCCTTTGACGTCAAGCGACGCGCCCACGTTCGAGCGGTTATCTAAGCTTGCGGACTTCACAATATTGGTTGAGGCACCAATCCTACAATCGAACATGCCTCGGCGCGTCAGAGACAGAGGTTTAGAATGATCGAACGCCAACCATTTGATCTCAAGGCCTATGTGCACGACATCGGAACAAGGCCATGCTTTATCTGCGGCTTGGTCAGGAACGACCCTGCCTTCTTTCATCATCGCGTTTTTGAAGACGGTGAGACGATCATTTTCCTGAGCAAATATCCCACTCTGCCGGGCTATTGCCTCGTCTGTCCGAAGGAGCACCGGGAGGATCTGGCGCGGGACATGTCGACGGATGAATATCTTCGACTGCAGGAGAAGGTGCATGTGTTGTCGCGCGCCCTCAAAAGCCTGTTCGACGCCGAGCGAATTTATGTGCTTTCTCTCGGCAGCCAACAAGCCAATAGCCACCTGCATTTTCATGTCGTTCCCTTGCCCTCAGGTGTGCCGCTTGAAGAGCAGCAATACCATGCACTGATGGCGGAGCACGGGGTTCTGCAAATCCCTGACGATCAAATGGCACAGCTGGCGCAGCGCATTGCCGAAGCATACCGTTCAGAGTTGACCGCGCGATAGTCAACCGCCTGGCCCGCGGTCGAAACCCGGAAACCAGTGCCTCCAAGCTACGTCCCGAGGGCGAATGCCGGCACTTGCACGCCTTTCTCGCGAAAGAGGCGCTCCACCTCGTCGAGGCGAGGATAGGCCGGTGGGTTATCGAGCGCTTTTGCCCACTTCTCACGGCTGGGCAGGGCCATCGCGGCGGTCACGAGCACGGTGGTTCCGGGGCCGACTTCACCGCGCAACTGCGGCAGCAGGGTCTTGGCGTGGATGAGATTTGTGTTCGGTATCGGGCTCATCGCATGACCGGCCCTCCGATTGGGCGATAGATCGACGATGGCGCTGACGTCGGTCTGTCCGTACCAGACGGCCCGGCCATCGCCTACATCGGAGCGGTCGGCATTGAAATCCGCGCGTTCGATCGCAAAGCCGCCCTCGATGATGCTGAGGGCGCGCGGCGTGGCGATGCGGTGAATGCGAATGTGCCATGGGTTTTCGGGAAGCAGCCAGGTTTCGATGGTGACATCGCTCCAGGGGCGCCAGCGCGAATAGAGCAGGTCGCCAGCGATCAACGCCTCTTCGAGGGTTTCGCGCATGCGGAAATGGACGCCGTCGTCGGAGAGGCCGAGCATGCCGTCGAAGCTTGCGGCGGAGAAATTCCGGTCGTCGGCTTCGACGTTGAAGGCGTAGCGGGTGGAATAGACGAATTTCGAATATTTCTCGTTTGCGCCGAGCATCTTGTCGTGCTGTTGCCCCGAGGAGAGCACGACCACGTTTCCCGGCGTGTGCATGGCGACCATTCCTGCCGGCTTCAGCGCAACCGGCTCCGGGAATTCCGGCTGCGGCGCCTCCTCGGCGGCCCAGAACGGATGATCCCCCGGAAGAGCGAGCGGCAGGAAGAATTTCAGCGCCCAGTAGGGCGAGCCGGGAGAGTTGTAACTCTCGCTCATGAAGAGGTTCGGATAGCCGTAGCCGACGGAAAGAACGCCGTCGCGATCGGCAATCGGCATCGCCGACCACCAGCGGATATGGCGCATGTAATAGCCCTTAATCTCCGCCCAGGGCAGCGCTTCGACGCCGGCAAAGGCAAGCGCGCCCCAGAAGCCGCCCGCCGCAAAGCGGTAGGTCTGGCTGCGGCCGAAGGCAAGGGCCGCGCCATCGGGGCCGAACCAGTGGCGGATATCGCTGGCGAAGATCTCGGCGCGACCCCGGAAGCGATCCTTGCGCGCCTCGTCGCCCTTGGCCAGCACCGCATAGATCATTCCGTAGAAATGCATGGCGAAGGGAATGTAATGATCGACCCGCCGAACCGGCCCGTCGCGATACCAGCCTTCTCCGAGGTCGAAGGCCTCCAGTTCGTCGAGATAGGCGAGGGTTTTCCGGTGATCGAACGCCACGCTCACGCGTTCCAGCCCGAGATCGATGAGCACACGGAAGAATTTCCAGTTATTGTCGATGAATTCCAGCTCGCGCGCTCTGAGAAGATAGGCGGCGACCGTCTTCTTCTCGCTGTCGTCGAGCGGTTCCCAGATGTGCTCGGGCACGAGTGCCAGCGCGAAGCCGACGGCGGCAAGCTCGACCAGCCGCTGATTGCGGTCGGCAAGATCGCCCCAATATTCGGGATGAGCGGGATTGGTGCCGTTCGCCAGCCCGCGGCGATAGAGATCCCAATGCGGAAACGCGCCGCCGCCCGCAACGAGCGGAACGATCCCCCAGAGCGGCCGCGCAAATCCCTCCAGATCCGCCGCCGCCCGATCGAAGATCGCGCCGGCCGCGCCGAGGCGCACACGGGCGCCGCCTTCGGAAAAATACGGCAGCAGCGGCTCGAAGAGATCGGTGACGGCCTTGGCGAGGTCGTCGCGTGTCTTCAGGGGATTGCCGAAAAGCGGATTGGCCCGGGCGGGATCATATATCATTGTCAGGCTCGAAATTCATGAAAAACAGGATCGGCCGCGGGCAGATATTGCCCGCGGCCGTCGACATTTCTGGACGCCTACTTGATGGCCTTCACGCCTTCGGTCATTTCCTTCAGCCCGTCATCGACGGAGGTGCTGTCGGTCATGATCGCGTCATGCACCCGGTTGAGTACGACCTCGATCTTGGCGGCGTTCGGGTTGACCGCCATCTCCAGGTAGGCTTTCGACGGCTTCAGCGCCTCCTTGCTGGCCGCATCCTCAGGAAAGCCGGGTGTTGCCGCGATCTTGGCGCTGACATCATCCGTCTTGAGCGCAGGGAAGGTGCCCGTCGACGCGATGACTGCCGCGCCCTCAGGACCGGTGACGAACTTGATGAAATCGAGCGCGGCATCCTTGTGGTCGGAATTGGCGTTGACCGCCAGGCCGGAAATCTGCGCAGCGGTCGTGCCTGTTGCCACACCGTCGGGATGCGGGAACTTGACGATGCCCCAGTTCTTGCTCTTCGATTCACCCGATTTCACCTTGGTGATCTGGGTGCCGACGAACCAGGTCCCCATCGGCAGCATGCCGATCGTGCCATTGAAGAACAGCGCCGAATAATGTGTGTTCGACGTCTTCAGGAAGGCATAGGAGGGAATTGCGCCATCCTTCTGCAGGGTCAGCGCCCTCTCGTACCAGGGCTTCAGGAAGCCATAGTCGCCGTCAACAAGCGTGTGTTTTCCGTCGAGGATGCCGGGCAGCTGAACGGTCGACCGCCAGGTATGCAGAAGCGCGCCGTAGGTCTTGTTGGTGCCCATGCCGCCCGAAAGCTTCTCGGCGGTCTCGTCGAACTGCGCCCAGGTCATGTCATTGGTGGGGTAGGCGACGCCTGCTTTGTCGAATATATCCTTGTTGTAATAGACGACCCAGAAGTCGGAGCGGAACGGCAGGGAGTAGATCTTGCCATCGATGGTCAGTTCCTCGATCAGGCCGCCAAAGGGAGCCGAGTCGATCTTCTGATCCTTCACGAAGCCGCTGAGATCGGCGATGTTACCGGCGCGCACCAGATTGGTGTAGCCCGGCACATCCTTGATGGTGACGATGTCGATGTCCTTGGAGCCGCCGGTCAGCTGCGTCGAGATCATCTGCTGGTAGTCTTGCGAGCCGAGGTCCATCGGCTCGAACTTCACGTTAGGGTGTTTGGCCTGATAGGCCTCGATCAGAGGCTTGTAATAGGCGGTCTTGTCCCAATCCCACAAAGCCCATTTGAGCGTCACGGCGTCCTGGGCAAACGCTGCCCCGGTCGTCATCGCCGCCAAGGTGAATCCTGCCACGGCAAGTTTCACCGTCCCCCCGAATTTATCCAAATACATTCCCGTTCTCCTTCCCTGGATCATCTCTGGATCAGTTATTTTATGAAGCGTCTCGTCTATGCGGTTCGCGGTGCGGCTGCGTTTCGTTTGGCAGGTCTAGAACCGTCACCGCCGCCCGATGGACGCCGAATGCGACGGCGAACATTCCCAGTGAAAAATTGAAAGTTGCCGGCATGAACACCGAAACCGGATAGAAGAGGACATGCGCCAGCCAGAGGCTGGCGGTAAAGGCGAGTGCTGCAAGCGCCGGGAGTGGACGGATGACCGAGGCGAGCGCGGCGAGGCGCAGCAGCCTGAGAGACGGCAGATCGCGCATCACCATCAAAACGAAGAGATGGCAGGCGAGGACCGCGACGAAGGCGGTGGCGACGAGCGCTATCGTCAGCGGGGCGCTCAGCAACAGATTGTCCCGCGCGCCGGCGCCATAGGTTGCGATCGCATAGAGGCAGACGGCGAGAGCGCCCGCCAACACCAGGCCCCAGGCGGTGGCACGCCAGAAGTAGCGCAGAAAGGCTTCTGTGAAGTCCCGCAGCAGATAGGTGTTGCGGTCTTCCACGAGGGCCACCGAGACCCGGGCCATGGCGGCGAGCGCTGCCGGCAGCGTGACGACGAAGAGGCCGGCCAGGATGAAGAGGATGTTCAGCTTGACCAACTCCCACCACTCGCGGGCGAGGATCTCGGCGAACAGGGCAAGGCCGGTCCTCTTCGGAGCATCCTTCGGAATGCCCGGCCCCTCCCTCGTCCACATGTCCCGCAACCACTGCATAGCCGTCTCCCGCAGGCGCCTCAGTATAAAATCGAGCGTTCCGTTTCCTTGTCGAACAGCTGCGCATTGGTCATATCGGCAACCAGCGTCGCCTCTTCGCCGATATCCGGCCGGTAGCGCGGCGAGACACGGGCGATCAGATTGCGCCCGCCCGCCACCATGTTCAGGTGCACTTCCGAGCCCATCGGTTCGGCAAGTTCCACGACCGCCTTGAGCGGTGCCAGGTTCTCGGGCGCGATGTCAGCCGGCGGCAATTCGTGGAAATTTTCCGGACGGATGCCAAGCACCAGTTCGCGGCCCTCGTAGGGGGCGATCCTGCTCTTGTCGAAATGGGCAGGCAGCGGCAGTTCCCGGCCGTCGAAGACGGCGACGTAGCCGTCGCCCCGTCGCAGAATGGTCGAGGGCAGCATGTTCATCTGCGGCGCGCCGATGAAACCGGCGACGAACATGTTGACGGGACGGTCATAGAGGTTCTGCGGCGTATCCACCTGCTGGATATGCCCGTCCTTCATGACCACGATCCGGTCCGCCATGGTCATGGCTTCCACCTGGTCGTGGGTGACGTAGATGAAGGTGGCGTTGAGGCGCTTGTGCAGCTTGGTGATTTCGGAGCGCATCGTGCCGCGCAGCTTGGCGTCGAGATTGGAAAGCGGCTCGTCGAGAAGGAAGACCGCCGGATTGCGCACCATGGCGCGGCCGAGCGCGACGCGCTGGCGCTGCCCGCCCGAAAGCGCCTTCGGCTTGCGGTTGAGGAGATGAGAGATGTCGAGGATCCTGGCGGCGTCCTGCACCTGCGCGTCGATGAAGTCGCGCGACACCTTCCTGAGCTGCAGGCCGAAAGCCATGTTCTTGTAGACGGTCATATGCGGATAGAGCGCATAGTTCTGGAAAACCATCGCGATATCCCGATCCTTGGAGGGAACGTCGTTCATGACGTCGCCGCCGATCTTGAGCTCTCCTCCCGATATTTCCTCGAGGCCGGCGATCATCCGCAGCGTCGTCGATTTGCCGCAGCCCGACGGGCCGACCAGAATGATGAATTCCTTGTCTGCGATCTCGAGGTCGATGTCGTGGACGACGGTGAGCGCACCGTAGCTCTTGTTCAGCTCTTTAAGCGAAATGCTGGCCATCGGATTCTCCTGAATTCACCAATAGGAAGACCAACTGCGCGAAAGGCGCGTCAAAGCTTCCATGTAATAATAATCTCCCCAGGAGACGCATTCATCGACACCCTCGCCGCGGCAGGTGTTGAACGGCGATTTCTTCGAATAGGTGGCGTGCAGCACCAGGCCGTTGGAGATCGTGGGGTCCTTGACCGCATAATGATCCGCAAGGCTCTTCATCATGCGCCGCGCCAGTGTGCGATAGCGTGCTGCCGGTTCCGGCTCGACGAGATCGGCCATTTCCAGAAGGCCGCAGGCGGTGATCGATGCAGACGAACTGTCGCGCGGCTCGCCGTCGCCGTCCGAAAAGACGAGATCCCAATAGGGCACCATGTCGCCCGGCAGGCGGTTGAGATAGAAGGCGAGCAGCCGGTCGAAAGTTCCGCGATATTCCTCGATCCGCTCGTAGCGATAGGAGAGCGCCATGCCAGCGATTGCCCAGGCCTGTCCGCGCGCCCAGGCGCTATCGTCTTTGTAACCCTGCTTGGTGGCGCCGCGCACCGGCGCGCCGGTGACCGGGTCCATATAGAAGGTGTGATAGGTGGAATCATCCGGCCGAACCGAGTTGGCAAGCGTGGTGCGGGCGTGAATGAGCGCGATCTCGCGGTATTTAGGATCGCCGGTTTCGCGGCTCGCCCAGTAGAGAAGCGGCAGGTTCAAGAGGCAATCGATGATGTAGCGGTATTCTTCCGCCACCCCCTTGCGGCCCCAGGCCTGGATGAACTGGCCGATGGGCTGGAAACGCTCGATCAACTGGTCGGCGGCCAGGATGGCGGCCCTGCGGCCATCCTCGTCTCCGACGAGCTTCCAGGCGGCGATGCAGGAGGGCGAATAGAGAAAGCCCATGTCGTGATGGTCTGTCTCGATGCGGTTCACGATCCGATGCAGGAACGACTGGACCTGGATCTGCGCGGCGTCGCGGAAAACCGCCTCGCCGCTGTGCTCGAAAGCGAGCCACAGCTCTCCGGGCCAGAAACCCGCGGTCCATTGGTCGTTCGCCACGGCGGGATAGAAATTTCCGACGCTCGAATGGTTCTGCGAGGCATGGGTGAACTGGGGTAGGTTGCGCCTGATTTGCTCGACGGCAAGATCGAGCGCGGCTTTGACCTCCGGATCGGTGATCGGCTGCGGGGCGACGGACGAGACGGCGTTCATGGATTTAACCCTTCAGTCCCGTCGAGGCGATGCCCTCGACGAAGAAACGCTGGAGAGAGAGGAAAACGACGAGAACCGGAATGAGGGCGACGACGGAGGCCGCCATGATCAGCCCGTATTCGGCCGAATATTGCGAGATGAACATGCGCAAGCCGATCTGGACGGTCTTCAGCTCGGTCTTGGTCAGGTAGATCATCGGCCCGAGAAAATCGTTCCAGGTGGTGACGAAGGTGAAGATCGTCAGCGTCGAAAGTGCGGGCTTCGACAGCGGCAGCATGATGCGCGCCCAGATCTGGTACTCGTTCATGCCGTCGATGCGGGCCGCCTCGCAGAGCTCGGTCGGGATCGACATATAGAATTGTCGCATCAGGAAGACACCGAAGGCGGTGAAGGCCTGCAGGCAGATCAGCGCCAGATGGGTGTTGTTGAGGCCGAATTCGCGCATCAGCAGGAATTGCGGCACCATATAGACCTGCCAGGGCATGGCGATGGTGGCGATGTAGCCGAGGAACAGGGTGTTCTTGTAGGGGAAATTCAGCTTGGCGAAGGCGTAGGCGGCAAAGCTGGAGGTCAAAAGCTGCAGCAGCGTGACGATGATGGTTAGCTTCGACGTGTTGTAGATGAAGAGCGCGAGCGGGATCTTCGTCCAGATATCGACGTAGTTATGCCATTGCGGCTCGGACGGTATCCACTCGATCGGGAAGGCGAAGACGTCGCGGCTGAGCTTCAGCGATGCCGAAAGCATCCAGGCAAAGGGCATCAGCATGATGAGCGTGACGGCGATGACAATGGCGTAGATCGCGACCGATTTGAGGGTCACCTTGCGTCCTGCGATCCTCATTCACCATCCTCCCTCTGGCGCCGGAACTGGAAGACGGTGACGGCGAGTACGAGGAAGAACAGAACGAGCGCAACCATGCTGGAATAGCCGAGATCCCAGGAAATGAAGGCCTCGTTGTAGATGTGGTAGACGAGAACGAGCGTCGAGGTGCCAGGCCCACCCTGGGTGATCATGTAGATCTGGTCGAACACCTTGAAGGACTGGATCGTCAGCATCACGGTGACGAAGAAGGTCGTCGGCCCGAGCTGCGGCACGGTGACATGGATGAACTTCTGCCAGGAATTGGCGCCATCGAGATCGGCGGCCTCATAGAGCTCCGAATTGATGCCCTGCAGGCCGGCCAGGTAGATGACCATGTAATAGCCCATGTTCTTCCAGATGCCGAAGAGGATCACCGTCACCATCGCCCAATTGCGATCGGCTGCCCATCCCGGCATGTTCTTGGGATCGAGGCCGAGCGTGTAGAGGATCATGTTCACCGGTCCCATTTCGGGATTGAAGATCATGTTCCAGACGACTGCGACGGCCACCAGCGAGGCGACATAAGGGAAGAACATCGCCGTGCGGAAGAAGTCGCGCCCCGCGATCTTCTGATTGAGGAGAACGGCGAGGCCGAGCGCGCAGATGAGCGTCGCCGGCACGGAGGCGACCGTATAGATGACTGTGTTCCAGAACGCCGCGATAAAGGCCTTGTCATCGAAGAGCCGCCAGAAATTATCCAGCCCGGCGAATGTGATCGCATTCGAACCGTCCCAATGCATGAAGGCGAGCACGAAGGCGAACAGGATCGGGCCGAGCGTGAAGACGGCAAAGCCGATGAAATTCGGGGCAATGAAGGAATAGGCGACGAGCGCGCTGCGTATCCTGCGCTGGCGCTTGGACAAGACGGCGGCCTTTCGGCTTGGGATTGCCGGAGCACCATCCGTCGCGATGACCGAATTCGATAGGGACACCGATGCCTCCTCTTCCTCCCGCAACGACATAGCACATATCCGGTATTGGTCAAACAAGTTCTGAATAGGTCATACGAATTTTATGGAAAGCGAAAAATACATATGATAGGTGAGCATGCAGACCAAACACCCATCGATGCTTTTCCGGTACGGGGAGAGACATGTTCAGCGAGATTTCAGGGGAGCTGCCGGATGTGCTGGGCGATTTCACGCCCGGGGCGGTCTGCTCCGATCGCGCCCGATGGAGCACTGTGCCGCAAGCGGTACGGGATCTGGTCATTCAGGAGGCCGAAGAGACGCTTGCGCGCGCCTGGCCGCTGATTGCGGCCTCGGATTACCAGGAGTTCACCGCAACGGGCAACCGCTCGCGCTTCGAGGAGCTTTATTTCACGCGGCGGCGGATGCTGAACAATCTGGTGCTCGGTGAACTCATTGAAGGCAAGGCGCGGTTCCTGCCGAAGATCGTCGATGGCATCTTCCTGATCGCGGAGGAGAGCGGCTGGCAGCTTCCGGCGCATAACGCCTATGAACGAAGCGGCGCACGCTTGCCGCTTCCCGACAATTCGCAGCCGGTCGTCGATCTCTTCGCCGCCGAAACGGCCGCCCTGCTTGCCACCATCGTCGCATTGCTTCGCGACGAGCTCGACGGCATCAGCCCCGAGATTACGGCACGCGTCGAGCGCGAGATCGAGATCCGCATCCTCTCGCCCTATCTCGGCCGGCATTTCTGGTGGATGGGCCGCGGCGAAGAGCGGATGAACAACTGGACGGCATGGATAAGCCAGAACGTCCTGTTGACGGTCTTCTCCCTGAAAACAAGTCAGCCCACGCGTCACGCCGTCGTCAAAAAGACGCTCGGCAGCCTCGACGCCTTCTTGAAGGACTACGCCGAGGACGGCGCCTGCGAGGAGGGCGTGCTCTATTACCGTCACGCCGCGCTCTGCCTGCATGGTGCTTTGACCATCCTGGATAGGGTGGCGCCGGGCCTGTTCGGCCAATTTTGGCAACAGCCGAAGATCCGCAATATGGCCGAATATATCGCTCACATGCATGTGGCCGGCCGCCATTATTTCAACTTTGCGGATTCCTCCGCCGTGGTCGAACCCTGCAGCGCGCGGGAATACCTGTTCGGACAGGCGGTCGGCTCTGAGATGCTGGCTGAGTTCGCCGCATCCGACAGAGCCGCTTCAGACAATCCGCATCTGCCCGGGGAATGGAACCTCTGGTATCGCGTGCAGGAACTGCTGGCCGGCCCGACGCCTCTCGCTGCCGCCCCGCCGCATCCTGCGTCCGGGCGCGATATCTTCTATCCCGGCATCGGCCTGTTCATCGCCCGCGACCCGCAGTTTTCGCTTGCCGTCAAGGGCGGCAACAATGGCGAGGGCCACAATCACAACGATGTCGGGAGCGTGACGCTCTACAAGAGCGGACGTCCGTTCCTGATCGATGTCGGCGTCGAGACCTATACTGCAAAGACCTTTTCGGCGCGGCGCTACGAGATATGGACGATGCAGTCGGCTTTCCACAACCTGCCGACATTCGCAGGCGTCATGCAGTCGGCTGGCGAAACCTTTGGCGCGCGCGATGTCGAGGTCGGGTTTGACGAAGGGAGCGCGCGGATATCGCTCGATATATCAGGCGCCTATTCCCCCGAAGCGCAACTGCACAGCTACCGCCGCGTCGTTTCCCTGTTGCGCGGCCGCCAAGTCGAGATCGTCGACACCTATGACGGAGGCAAGCCAGCGGTCCTGTCGCTGATGACATGTCTGGCGCCGACCGTCGGCCTCGACAGGATCGATCTGGCCGACCTCGGCAGCATTTTCGTCGAGGGCGCCGGTGAGATCGAAATCGACGAAATCGGCGTGGACGACGCCCGGCTGAGATCGGCCTGGCCCGAGAAAATCTACCGGCTGCGCGTGCCGTTCGCCGGTAGGCTCCTGAGATTGCGGATCGTCTAGAAGAGGATGATTAGGCCGGGTCGGCCTAAAATCTGAATCCTGTTCTAAATTAAACAGTTAGAGCATGATGTCGTCCGAAAACCGCTCACACTTTTCGGCATCATGCTCTGGGGAGGACGAGCATGGAATTGACGCTGAAGATCGTGGATACCGATGGGGCAGTGTTGGCAAGTTCCACAGGCCGGGACGAGACGTTCCTGGTCTATCGCCAGAGCTATCGCGAAGGCGATCGCGTGGTCGTGGAGGTCTCCGAGCCCGGGCATGTTTTTCTCTCCCTTGATGGCGCGATCCAACCCGGCCTGGTCTATATGAAGGAATGCGTCTATTCACTCGCCGTGCCCTTCGGCGACAAACGCAAGCCCTATTCGCCGAATGCCTTCAGGGGCGATATCCACCGGCTTTCAGCGCGAAGCACGCGTCCTGACGAGATTGTCCATCGGCGCAATCTCGCCCTGAACCCCTGGGACGATCACGCCAATCGGGCTCTGTTTCCGCATGCGCGCGCCAATGTCGAGACCCGCGGCGAAGCGGTCTTTGCCGCGCGCAACGCGATTGACGGCGAAAAGGCCAACGATGATCACGGCTTCTGGCCCTATACGAGCTGGGGCATCAATCGCGATCCGCAAGCAGCACTGACGGTGGAATTCGGCAGGCCGGTCAGGATCGACGAGATCGTTTTCTATCTCCGGGCCGACTTTCCGCATGATTCCTGGTGGGAAAAGGCCAGCGTCACCTTCTCGAACGGCAAGACCTCCTGTTTTCCGCTGGTGAAATCGGGCGCCGCGCAGGGCTTTGCCATAGAATCCTGCATCGTCGAATGGGTGGAACTGCACGGCCTGATCAAGGCTGGCGACGCCTCGCCCTATCCGGCGCTGACCCAGATCGAAATCTGGGGAACGGAGGTACAGGAAGCCGGCCTCAAGCCGTCCGCCCTTGCTCTTACGCTATGAGCCTGTAGATAGCCTCGACCGCGCCGCACTCGGCGGGCCGTCATTCAGACGGTTCCAGGCGCGGCGGAGCTGCCGCGCCGAGCCGAAGCCGGCGCGCATCGCGACAGCCTCCATATCCAGCCGTGAACCGGCGAGCATCTCGCGGGCAAGAGCCACGCGCATTCGGTTGACGAAATCCGTCACGCTCATGCCCGTCTGCTCGTTGAACAGCCGTGAAAGGTTGCGCGGGCTGGCACCGCTGAGGTGCGCAAGCGACGCCACCGACCAGTCGTGAGAGGGGTTGGCGACCACCGCGTCCTGCGCGCGGTGAATGACCGGATGGATATGGTTGCGACCTTCGAGCCAGGGTGAAAGCTGCGGATCCGATCCGCCGCGCCTGAGATAGACGACAAGATATCGTGCCACCGCAAGCGCACACGCGTGCCCGGCCGCTTCGGCAACGATATGCAGCATGAGGTCTATGCCGGCGGTGATGCCGGCGCTGGTGAGGCGATCTCCATCCTCGACATAGAGCCGGTTGTCCCGGACGCGCGCGGTGGGAGCGAGCCTCGCCAGATCCTCTATGCAGCCATGATGGGTGGTGCAATCGCGGCCATCGAGCATGCCTGCCTCGGCAGCGAGCAATGCACCCGAGCAGATCGAGACCAGACGAATTCCCGGGCGAATGGCGTGCCGCAGCCATGCGACGATGGCAGCCTGGTCGGCGCGCTCCTGTTCGTTCCCTGGGGCGCTGTTTTTCATCGGGGCATCTGCGCTGCCGGCAATGATGACAAGAGCGGTATCGGGCAAGCGTTCCGGCAATGCGGCGACTCCCGTAACTGCAAGGCCGATCGAACTGCCGACCGTCGCCGATGGGCCGATATAGGCGACGGTAAAGCGCACTGTGCACTGTTCGAGGTTCGCCTTGCGCAGCACTTCGATCGGGCCGGCGACGTCAAGCAGCAGCACGCGCGGCGGCACGACGACGAAGACCGGAATATCGAAGGGCTGCGCGGCGTCCGTCATGCGGCGAGTGACTTTCCACGCCCCGCCAGGGCCTGTTCGACGGTTGTTATCCGAGCGAAACGGTCCGACAGGACCAGCTCGGTCCGGTCCCGGATTTCCCTCGCGCTCCAGGTGCGTCCTGTGGCGTCGGTCATCGGGAAGGTCAGCGTCGCTTCGCCGACATAGTCGACTTGATAGCCGAGATCGGAGGCATGGCGGGTCGTGGTCTCGCAGCACTGTTCGGTGCGGATGCCGGAGACGAGGATACGACGGACGCCATTCTCTGTCAGCCACACGTCGAGACCGGAACCGACCAGGGCGCTATGGCGCCTCTTCCTGAATGTCGCCTTGGGGGCGATCCTGAGCGGGGCGAGTGTGCCGACGAACCCGGATGCTTGCGAAAACGGCCCGTTTTCATCGACATGGAAGATTTGGATGATGGGTATTCCATCGGCTTCCGCGCCGTCGATCAGAGCCTGCTGACGATCGATATAGGCAGAAGCGAGGTTTTCATCCCAGTAATCGCGGTGTCTGAAAGACTCCTGGGCGTCTATAACGAGAAGGACAGTATCATGGCCGGACATTTTTTGCTCCATGCAGGTTGATCATGAAGTCATACTCGGCGATTTGAAGACAGGGGAAAATGCGCACGCCGGACAAATAACGGACAATTCGCGCCAATAGCCACGCTCGGGGGTGACCTTGCGCCAAGAGCCTCGGGCCAGATCCGGCGCCTGCCGGCCGTGCGCACATAATCGGTCCGACTTCCACGCAATTCCGGATCGGATGTCAGCTCGTAAAGCTTCGCAGATCCCTCAGCAGGTTGCGGTACCTGGCCTGGCTGCCGACCAGATGGTCGCGCATGGCGTTGCGGGCGGCCTGGTCGTCCCTGTCCGAGATGGCGACGACGATTGCCTCGTGTTCCCTGTGGATCAGCTTTCGATAGGCGGTCTGTTCGGCCGTCCTCGATTCCGGGACGAGCCTCGACTGCGGGATGATCGCCGAACCCTGGGACTCCAGGAACTGCCTGAACAGTGGATTGTTCGTGGCTTCGGCGATTGCGGCATGGAGCTCCAGATCCGCATCGCGAATGGATTGATCACTCTCGATGCATTGGAGGATTTTCCGGTGACATTCGAATATCACCTCCTCCTGTGCCGGCGAGCGCCGTAGGGCCGCGAGGCCCGCCGCTTCGATTTCGACAGGCGTTCTGATCTCGAGTACTTCAAGATCAGAGGCGACGCGGGCTTTGTCGACTTTCCGCGCGGAGAGCGCGGGATCGGCACCGAGCACGAAAATCCCCGCCCCCTGGCGCACCTCGACAAGCCCGTCGGAGCGAAGTGCTGCCACCGCCTCGCGCACGACGGTGCGGCTGACGCTGTGCGTTTCGGTCAGCTCGTGTTCGCTTGGAAGCTTGTCGCCGGCGGAATACTGGCCGCTCAATATGGCTTGCCGGAGGCTTTCGCCAACCTGTGAGACCAGCGACCCTGAGCCTTTGCTGCGATCCTTCACCTGCATAGCCACGCTTGACCCCCGCATCGGCTTTGATCCGCATGTCATTCGAACGCGCGGTACCCGAAATTCACGATTCATCACACATGTATGACAAATTTCTCTATCTTTCAATGGAGGGGCGGCGCTTGTCTCTGCCTGTTTTGCCGGCAGAGCTGCGGTGATTGGGTATAACGGAGATTATTCGCTATGATTGGGCGATAGACGACGGAGTTTCGATGGAAACCAAAGTGCCCTCCGCGAATATTCCGCTGTCGCTCACGCGGGAGAAGCCTCGGCGTTTGGCGCTCGAGGCTCTGGCCGATGTGGACGAGGGCAATGCCGTCGATCACCGGTCGGTCCAGGCTTGGGCCGATAGCCTCGACGGCGACAGGCCGGTTTTGTTGCCTCGGTGATGACGTTCAGGCAAGCACTCATAACCGCCTGATCGACTCCCCGCGCACGAACTTCGGCGTCAGGATAAAATCCTGCGGCGGTGCTGCGGCAGCCTCCGGGCTTGCCATTCTTGCCAGGAGGCGCTGTGCCGCCAATTCCGCGAGCTTCTGCGCATCCTGCACCACCATGGTGATGCGAGGCGTGATGACATTGCTCCAGGGCACGTCGTCGACCATTGCCAGCGACACGTCGTCAGGGCAACGGAAACCCATCTCCTGCATCACCTGAAGTGCTGGGAGGCCCGTCATGTTGTTGGCGGCGATGATGGCGGTCGGTCGGTCGCGGCGGGTCAAGAGGCGCATCGCCTGTGCGTGGCCGCCGGTTCTGGAGTAGCCGCCTTCGACCACCAGAGAAGGATCGACGTCCACACCGGCACCGGCCATCGTGTTCATGAAGCCCTTCAGGCCCTCGTCGGCGGTGTGCAGGCCGCTCGGCCCGGAGATGGAGCCGATCCGCCTGTGGCCGAGCTGCAGCAGATGTTCCGTCAGGATGGTGGTGGTCAGCGGGTTGTCGGAACCGACAAAATCACGCTCGGCACCTTCCACCTTCTGGTCGAACATCACGATCGGGGTTTTGAAGTCGCGCAGGAACGTGGCGTACTCCTCGCCGCGGCCGTTTGCCGCCAGCGCAATGCCGGCGATCTTCTGCGCCTCCAGCCGCTCCAGCAGCGCCCGTTCGAGATCGCATCAAGTTTGATGTGATGCTCGTTCAAGTCCGGTTGATGGCCGGCGAAGAAGGCGCTCCTGCCGCCACAAGATCATATCCTGGCGCTTAACTTTTGCTTCCGGTTGAAAAGTAAAATTTAACCAGAATTTGAAATAACGCTTTCATATCCGAGTTGCGCAGGGGAATTCATGAAAACGGCCACGCTTGCATCCATCGCCTTGGCGATATCGATCTCTGCTGCCAATGCCCAGACGATCGGGGTTTCGATGTCCGGTCTCGACAAATTCAGAACAGCACTTCTGAACGGCGTCGTCTCGCATGGGCAGACGATATCCGGCCTCAAGCTCGTCACCGAGAATGCCAATGGCGACAAGGAGCTCCAGAAGCAGCAGGTGCAGAAGCTCATTGCCGACAAGGTCGACGCCATCATTCTTGCCGTCTCCGATGGCGACCTCGGGCCGCAAATGACCAAGATGGCGGCAGATGCCGGTATTCCGCTGGTCTACATCAACAACGTCCCTTCCAACCTGCTGGACCTGCCTGATAATCAGGTGGTGGTCGCCTCCAACGAGAAGGAATCCGGAACGCTGGAGACCAAGCAGGTCTGCGCGCTCCTCAAAGGCAAAGGCCGCGTCGTCGTGCTGATGGGCGAACCCTTCCACGCGGCCGCCCGCGCCCGCACCCAGGACATCTCCGACGTCATCGCCACCCCGGAATGCAAAGGCCTTCAGATCGTCGAGCGGCAGGCGGCTTACTGGTCGAGCGATTATGCCGACCAGCAGATGCAGGAATGGCTGTCGGCCGGCGTCAAATTCGATGCGGTCATTGCCAATAATGACGAGATGGCGCTCGGCGCGATCCGGGCCATGAAGAAGAACAATATCCCGATGAAGGACGTCGTCGTCGCCGGCGTCGACGCGACCGACGACGCGCTCGCCGCGATGGTGGCCGGCGATCTCGACGTGACCATTCTCCAGAGCGCCGTCGGACAGGGTGCTGCCGCTGTCGACGCCGCGGTGAAGTTGATCCGCAAAGAGAAGGTGCCGCGCGAAAACAACGTTCCCTTCGAACTCGTCACACCTGAGAACATTGCCACCTATCTGCCGAAGAGCCAGTGAGCATAAGAGGACTATCATGTTGCATTTCTGGAATAAATTCGGCATTCGCGCACAGATCACCTCCGGCTTCGTGCCACTGATCCTGTTGATGAGCCTGCTCACGGTCAGTGCGATCTCGGGCATGAACGGGCTCGCCTCGATCTTCTCGTCCTATCGCGCCACGGCCGGCCAAAGTCTCGCCATCTCGGACTACAGCGACCAGCTGAACGAGATTCAGATGTCGGCGGAAGCCTTCCGCTCCACGCCGACGCAGGCCGTGGTCGACCGCTTCCGCGCCGGCGTGAAGGCGTTCGACGCCGATGACCCGCGTTTTGCTGGCAACAAGGACCTGCAGTCCGGCCTTGCGGCGATCCGCCAGGACATCGCCACCTATGGCAAGGCTTTCGAAGAAATCGTCGCCCTGCAGGCTAGGCGTGACGCCTTGATCTCCAAGGTCACCGAATTCGGCCCCTGGACCAGTATTGCGCTCAACGATGTCGTGCGCAGCGCCTGGCGCCAGAACGATGTGCCGCTGCTGCAGATGACGGCGGCGACACTGGAGGCCTTGAACCGCAGCCTCTATTTCTCCGAACGCTTCGTGCATTCCGATGATTTTGCGGCCTATGACACGGCGCAGGCAGCACTGGCCGAAGCGGTCGCGCTCAACGATGCTGCTGCGAAAGCCGCAAAGAACGAGCTGCAGAAGAAGCGCCTGATGGGCGCCGGCCAGCTGATGCAGAATTACACCGCCCGTCTCGGCGACATGAAGGACGTGCTGCAGGCCTCGGGCAACATCCGCCAGACGCAGCTCAGCGTGCTCGCGCCGAAAATCTCAGGCGGCTTCAAGGATCTGCAGGCGACGGTAACGGGCGCGCAGAAGACCCTTGATGGTTCGGTGGACGCAACGGTTGCCTCCGCGACCAGCACGACGCTGGTCATCAGCGGGCTGCTGATCGTCATCGGCCTCGTGCTTTCCTATTTCGTCGGCCGGTTGATTTCCTCGGCGGTGCGCAACATGGCCCAGTCCATGGAGCAGCTTGCCCGCGGTGAGGAAGGGATCGTGATAACGGGCGTCGAACATCGCCACGAACTGGGGGCCATGGCGCGTTCGCTGAAGGTTTTCCAGGAAACGGGGCGCGCCAAGCTGATTGCGGAAGCCAATGCCGAACGCGCCCGCTTGGCGGCCGAAGAAGAGCGGCTCCGCCAGGAGGCCGAGCGGCTGAGCGACGCGCAGGTGATGGAGCATGCCTTCCGCCAGATCTCAGTCGGGCTGGACGCGCTCTCGAAGGGCGATCTCACGGTCCGCGTCGGCGAAGTCGACCATCGCTATGTCAGGATCCGGGATCATTTCAACAACTCGGTCGCGAGCCTCGAAGAGGCGGTTGACGCCGTCATTCGCGCGGTCGGCACCATCCGCTCCGGCCTTGCGGAAATCTCCACCGCCTCCAACGATCTCGCCCGCCGCACCGAGCAGCAGGCAGCCTCGCTGGAGGAGACCGTCGCGGCGCTGGGTGAGGTGACCCGCGGCGTCAATGGAACGGCGGAGGGCGCAAGCCGCGCCCAGGGTGTCGTGGCAACCGCTCGCACCAATGCCGAAAAGGGCGGCGAGATCGTTGCCCGTGCCATCGATGCGATGACGGAAATCCAAAATTCGTCGTCCAAGATCGGCAACATCATCAGCGTCATCGATGAGATCGCCTTCCAGACCAACCTGCTGGCGCTGAATGCCGGCGTGGAAGCGGCGCGCGCCGGCGAGGCGGGCAAGGGCTTTGCCGTCGTCGCCCAGGAAGTCCGCGAGCTCGCCCAGCGCTCCGCCAACGCGGCAAGGGAGATCAAGCAACTGATCTCTACCTCCTCGGCGCAGGTCAAGACCGGCGTTCAGCTGGTGGGTGAATCCGGCCTTTCGCTCGAACAGATCGTCGAGCAGGTCACCGCGATGAATGCGACCGTGGCCGAGATCGCCGTTGCCGCCCGCGAGCAGGCGACAAGCCTGCGCGAGGTCTCGGCTGCCGGCGACCAAATGGACAAGGTGACGCAGCAGAACGCCGCGATGGTCGAAGAGACCACGGCGGCCGCCCAGAGCCTGACACATGAAACCGAAAGCCTTGCCGAATTGCTGCGGCGGTTCAGGACGGGCAGCGGCCGGGCATCGGAACATCGCCACTACGCGATGGCATCCTGACGTCCTGCCGACGCAGGCAAGAGAACGCCGCCGCCTCGAAAGGGCGGCGGTTGAGCGATCATCGGCCTGCGTCGCCTCAGTGGCTCTCTGATGCGGGACCGTGAGAGTGGCCGGCAATGCTCTTGCGAACATGACGAACTGCCGCCCAGACGGCGAAGAGCACGAGCGGGATGGCGCCGAGAACGGCGAGCTTCGTCACGTGCGGATCGACCCCCAGTTCGGAAATGCTTTCCAGGCAGATCTTTGCGAGGCCGACGGTGTAATAGGTGATGGCGATGACGGAGAAGCCTTCGACCGCCTGCTGGATATGCACCTGGATACGCGCCCGCTCTTCCATCGACGTCAACAGCGACGCGTTTTGATCTTCGAGCTGAACCTGCACGGTGGTTCTAAGGAGGTCTCCGGCCAGGCTCACCCGTTCGGCCAGTTCATCGAGGCGGCGTTCGGCGGCGTGAACCGCGCGGACGGCCGGTTGAAAGCGCCGGTCGATGAAGGTGCCGATCCGCTGGCGCTGCTCGACGCGTTCCTCGCGCAGCTCCGACGATCTGCTTGCGACGATCTCGGCATAGGCTTTCGTCGCGCCGAAGCGATGACGGGCGAGAGCGGAGAAATTGAGCACATCCGACGAGAGCTTGGTGACCTCGGAAAGCAGGGCTTTGTCGACCTTGACCGCACTCTGCATATGCGCGATCAGCAGGTCGAGGCGCCGGTCGAAGACGGAGAGTTTCGACACCGTCTCGCGCGCCATCGGCAAGGCCAGCAGCGCCATCATCCGGTACGTCTCGATCTCCAGGAAACGCCTGACCATACGGCCGGTGCGATAAGCATTGAGGTTGCGGTTGAAGAACAGGAATTCCACGAAGCCGCCGTCGGTCAGCCGGAAGTTCGAATGCACTTCCGCGTCGCCGCCGCCGACTTGCGAGGCGACATAATCGAGCTTCGGTTTTTCCGGACGCTGCCCGTCCTTTTCGTCCCGCACCAGCACCCGGACGGCTGCGATGACCTTCCCGTCGATCTGCCGGCAGCAGGCCTGAAAGGCTTCAGGCGGATTGCTGCCGGGTTCGGCCGATGCGGGAACGACGAAGGTCAGGGTCAGGAATTCGGTATGCGCCTCCCACTTCAGCCGGCCGTCGCCGATGCGGCCGATGCCGTGGTTGCCTTCGCGGGTCGTCGAGACATCCTCCAGCCCCGGCAGGGAATTCGGTATCTGAGGAGGGGCATTTTCTCCGACGATGGCGACGTGCCACACATCCGTGTCGCCATCGAAATAAAGCGACGGCCGCGCGTGGAGCTCGTTGTGAAGTTCCCTTCGCAGCGGATGCTCGGAGCCCATCGGCATGGAAATGCACCTCTATAAGGTAGACAGTCGCTGGGTCGCCGGATGTAACCGGCTTGCCGGCATGTGTGAGTTGACCATGGCGCCTGCGAGCCGGCGAAGGCTGACAACGCCTATAGCCTCTCCCGAACCGCCTGTCACCATGCCTTCACTATCGGCAGTGAAGGCCGGCATTCGCCCGGCCGTACGCCGCGGCAGCGGCTGCATGACGGCTTCGCCACAGCTGACCCACGATAGACCGCGCATCCGCGTCGGATAGATCTCCGGCGTTGCCATCGATAATCCGAAACGGGTCGAAATGTCTGCGGGGAAACGAGAAAGCCACGGCCCTGTTGCGAGGCCGTGGCTGTTGTGCATGCGCGCATGATGCGGGACAACGCGTGACCGGTTACTTGGCGGCGAGCGCCTCGTTGACCTTGTCGACGTCGGCATTCATTGCCTTGAAGGTCTCGTCGAGGGAAAGCTCGCCGACGATCAGCTGGCTCATCCTCTGGACGATGAGCTGATAGATGGCGGAGGATCCCTTGAGGCGTTCCAGGTCCCGGGCTGCCTGCGGCACGCTGTTGCGGCTTCCGAGGAAGACGGCCATGGCTTCCTTGGCATTCTTGCTCTCGAGCTTGTATTGCGGGTCCTTGATGTCGGCGCCCGTCAGGACGACGTAATTTTCAGCGATTTCACGCTGGATCTTTTCAGAGCCGAGGAACTCGATGAACGCGGCCACGGCCTCCGGAGACTTGGTGCGCTTGAAGCCGACGATCGCGGTGCCACCGGGCATCGCGTAGCAGCCGGCATCGCCGCACGGCGCGCTGATCGCCGTCCAGTCGAAGGCGTCGCCGATCTTTTTCTGGAACGGATTGACCATCCAGTTGCCGGCGAGATAGGTCACGACGTTGCCGTTGACGAATTCGTCGCCCATGTTCTTATACTGGGTTCCGCCGGCAGCACCCCACATTTCCTTGGGGAAGGAGCCGTCCTGCGTCCAGCCGTAGAGATCCGTCACATAGCGCTTGGCGGCATCGTCGGGGAAGAAGAACTTGCCGTCCTTGACGTAGTTCGAGCCGTAGGAGAATGCCGCGCCGGAGAAGCGATGGCCCGAGCGGTCCATCGTGAAGGGGATCTGGGCGCCGGTCGCCTTGGCGACGCGCGCCGAGGCTTCGACGATATCCTTCAGCGTGGCGGTAGGCTTCGGAAGCGGTTCGCCGGCCTGTTCGAAGAGCGTCTTGTTGACGAAGGGCAGGTTGAAGGTCTGCGATGCGATATAGCCGTTGATCGACTGCGGATCGTTGACGCCGGGGAAGCGAAGCGTGTTCAGGCTGTCGCCGTGCAGCTTGGCGAAACCGTCCGGGTCCTTCATGTAGGGACGCATGTCGAGGTAATAGGGGGCAAGCTGCCAGTCGGTGATCTTGGCGATGTCAGGGCCTTCGCCGACGGCAAGCTGCACCGGCAGCTGCTTGGCGACCGCATCATAGCCCGAAGAGACGAAGTTGACCTTGACGTCGGGATGCGCCGCCTCGAATTCCTTGCTGAGCGCTTCCATCCGCTCGACGTAAGCCTGGTCGTCGTCGGTGAACAGAAAGGTGATTGTCTTGGTTTCCGCCATGGCCGCGCCGGCCCATGCGAAAGAAGCGGTTGCCAACGCCAGTGCGACGGCCCCTGAGAGATAGGTTTTCATTTTCATCCTCCCATGAAAACATTTTCATCAATCGCGGCCTCAGCCATCGATAAATCAATTTCATATACTTGACATTCGTTCCGTCAAGCTATTTTCTGCGGCAATAGCGATGTTTTTGAGCATTTTGCAATAATAGCGCGCACAAATAACCTAATGAAAATATTTTCATAGGATTGCGGAGGAGGCGGTCTGTGAAAACGGAATACATCAAGCAGCCGGACGAGATGGCGCCAGCATACAGCGTGGGCGAGGGGGAGACGATCACGGCATGGGCCGTTTCCGGCCTCATCGCCAGCTATTTTCCCGGCGAGCCCGCGCCGGCCGAAGACCGCGTGAACTATCGTTTCATCAACGGTTTCGTCGATGTCGGCGACCTGCCCTGCCGCAAGGCCTTCTGGTCGACCATGGTCGGGCGGCCGCTAATACCCGACACCGCCTGGCCGACCGAAAGCCTCAATCTTCCCGGCTCGAACCGCCGCGTCGAGTTCACCGGCTTCTGGCACGTGCCGACGCATCTCAGGCGATGGCTGAAGGGCACGTTCAGGACGGAGACCACGCGAACGCTCAATCTCAGACTGAAGACCTGCGGCGGCGTTCGCATATGGGTCAACGGACAGGAGGCGGTGCGCTTCGAACCCTTCAAGCGCAACACCGAGAGCGCAACCGACATCAGACTGGCGCTGGACGCCGGCGACAACCAGGTCCTCGTCCACACAGAAGACTTAGCCGAGCGTGACACGACGTGGTTCTTCGAGTTCGAGATGCTGGACGAGGAGCCGCTCTGCGTGCTGCTGCCCGTATCGCTGGATCAGGATGAGGTTCGCGAGCTGGAAGCCCTTGCGCGCGGCGTGCGTCCGGCTCGCGACGTCTTCGTCAATCAGCCGTTGGAGATCATCTTCGGCACCGCGCCTGAACGCGATCTGCCGGTAGAGCTGAAGGTCGTCGGCCATGGTCACGAACGGCCCGTTCTCGCGCATTCCCGATTGACGCTGCGCGCCCATCAGAGCAGCCTCACGGCCGACGACGTCTGCGGCATTCCGGACGGTTATCACGGCGTGCATATGACGATCGGCAGCGGCACGGGTTCGGTCACCCGCGTCATCGATGCCGCCTTCATGAGCAGCATTTCGCCGTTGACATCAGAGATGTCGCTCGCCGCCCGCAAGCGGCAGGCGCTGGAATACAGCGCCCGCTTCGGCGCCAACCGCGTCGGGCGCCTCATTGCGATGATGGAAACCGGCCATCACGACCAGGAAAGCTTCGACCGCATCATCGACGCGACGCTCGCCTCCATCGATGCTCGTGAGGATTGCTCGGATTTCATCATGGTGCCGCTGTTGTGGCTACTCGGCGCCTATGCCGACCGGATGCCCGATTCCGTGGTCGACCGCATCCGGCATTCCGTTCGCTCCTACCGTTACTGGGTCGACGAGCCGGGCAACGACGCGATGTGGTTCTGGAGCGAGAACCATGTGCTCTGCTTTCATACGAGCCAGTTGCTGGCGGGACTTCTCCTGCCCGACGAGGTGTTTTCGGCCTCGGGCCGGACGGGGCGGCAGCAGGCGGAACTTGGCCGCGAGCGCCTCGGGCGCTGGTTCGACAGCGTCGAAGCGCATGGCTTGGCGGAGTGGAACTCGGCCGCCTATTACCCGATCGATTTCATCGGCTTGCTGGCGCTGGAGCGCTGGGCCGAGACGGCGATGTCAGCGCGCGCCCGTGTCCAGATCGATCTCATCTTCCGGATGATCGCTCTTCATACGCTCGCAGGCGTTCCGGCCGGATCGCAAGGCCGCGCTTACGACAAGGAACTGCGTGCCGGCCCGCTGACCGAGCTTGCGCCCTTCGCTCAGGTCGCCTTCGGAACCGGCTGGCTGAACAATGGTGTTGCGGCATTGACCATGTTCTGCGCCGGCATCTACGAGCCGCCCGCCGATCTGGCCGAACTTGCGACGCTCAACCGGGGAAGAAGTGTCGAGGCGCGTTACAGCCAGGGCCTCGAGAGCGGAAAACTCGTGCTGTTCAAGAACGAGGCGGCGCAGCTTTCGACGGTCGTCGATCACAAGACCGGCCAGAAGGGGCACCAGCAGCATGTCCTCGACATCCGGCTGGCCGGCCATCCGATGGCGAGGCTGTGGGTCAATCATCCCGGCGAGGACGATCCCTGGGGCAATCAAAGGCCGTCCTATTGGGCCGGCAACGGCATCCTGCCGCGCGTTGCCCAGCATCGCGACGTCGCCCTGCTGATCGAGGACACAAGTGACGCACGCCATGCATGGACGCACGCCTATATCGGCCGCGACGGGCTGGACGATCTGATCATCGAAGACAAGTGGCTCATCGCGCGATCGGGCCGGGGATTTTCCGCGCTCTGGGCGTCGAACGGCCTGGAGCTGATCACCGACGGTCCGACCGCCGGCCGCGAGGCGCGCTCCTACGGGCCGCTTTGCGGCTGGGCTGGTATCGTCGGATGCGGTAACGACGATGCCTTCAAGGCGTTCATCGAACGCCTGCGCCGGACGACGGTTTCCTTCGATACCGGGCTTCGGCGTCTCTCCCTGACGCCGCCGGGCGGCCCGGCGATCGACCTCTCCTATGCCGACGGTCTTTCGATCGGCGGCGAGGCGAGGCCCTTCACCCATGATCAGCCGCACCCGATCCTCACCCACGACAGTGCAGCCTCCAGCGCCGACACTGACGGGCCGTTCTACTCCTAAAAATATAGGTCTCCAGCATGAACACAACATCTGTCGATAACGCCGCCCTCCTGACGACGATCGATCGCGTGGCAACGGCTTTCAGCCGGCTCAGAGGCATCAAGGAAGGTCTCGTGACGGGAAATTCCGCCTCCGGAATCCAGTTCGACGAATGGGACTGGGAAGTCGGCGTCGGCCTTTACGGCTTCCTGCGCCGCGCCATTTCCACCAATGATCAGAAAGCGCTGCAGGAACTCGTCGCCTGGTATGCCGGCCAGATCGAACGCGGCCTGCCGCCGCGCCAGATCAACAGCACGGCGCCGATGCTGCCGCTTGCGATCCTCGTCCAGCATGTCGACCGTCCCGAATTTCGCGCTCTCGTCGAGGACTGGGCCGAATGGCTCGTCAAGGAACTGCCGAAGACCGAAGACGGCGGCTTTCAGCACGTCGTCAAGGAGCGTCTCAACGACGGCGAATTGTGGGACGATACGCTGTTCATGGCCTGCCTGTTTCTCGCCCGGGCCGGCGTGCTCTGCGAGCGCAGCGAATGGATCGACGAGGCCGTCTATCAATTCGTGATCCACACCCGCTATCTCTCCGATCCGGTCAGCGGGCTCTGGTATCATGGCTGGACCTTCAACGGACGGCACAATTTCGCCAATGCCTTCTGGGCGCGCGGCAATGCCTGGATCACCGTCGCCATCCCCGAGCTTTTCGATCTCGTTCCGACGCTCGGCGAGAAGGACCGTCGTTTTCTGTCGAACGTCCTCGTCAGCCAGGTGCGCTCCTTGAAAGCGTATCAGCGGCCGGACGGCATGTTCACGACGCTTCTGGACGACCCGTCTTCGCCGCTGGAAACCTCGGCCACGGCAGGCATTGCCTATGGCATATTGCGGGCCATCGATGCCGGCATTCTCGACAAGGACGACAGGGCCTATGCGGAGCGCGCGCTGGCGGCGGTGCTGGCGCAGATCGACGAAGAAGGCGTCGTCCACGGCGTCTCCGACGGCACGCCGATGGGTCATGACCTCGATTTCTACAGGCGCATCCCGAACGTGCCGACGCCTTATGGGCAGGCGCTGACCATGCTGCTCCTGACGGAAGTCTTTCTCGAGAACGGCGAGCGCCAATGAGCCCTGTGTCTCTCGTCGCGATCGAGCCGGCGCAGGGCGACGATACGGTCCGCCTGCAGGCGGCCATCGACGGCCTGTCGGCTTCGGGCGGCGGACGCGTGGAGCTCAAGGCCGGCATCCATATCTGCCGCGGGCTCCAGCTCAGATCCGGCGTCGACCTTCATCTGCCCGCCGGCGCGATCCTGCGTCCCGTTCCGGATTACGCGTCCTATGCGCATACGAGTGTTTCGGTGATCGCCGAAAAGTCGGATCGCGGCATGATCGTCGCCAAGGATGCGCGGCGGATCAGCCTGACGGGGGCGGGCCGCATCGAAGCCGGTTGCGACAGCTTCATTGTGGGAGACGACGAGACGGTGGGAACCTTCATCCCGGCCGAATTTCGTCCCCGCGTCGTCGTCTTCGAGGGCTGCGACGAGGTGGAGATCAGCTCCGTCCATATCAGCCGCTCGCCGATGTGGACGCTGCACTTCGTCAACTGCACCGATGTCGCCGTCAGGAACGTGACCATCGACAACGATCGCCGCCTTCCCAACACCGACGGCATCGTGCTGGATGCCTGCCGCGGCGCCGTCATCGAGGATTGCCGGATATCGACGGCCGACGACGGCATATGCCTGAAGACGAGCATCGGTCCTGATCGTGTCGCCATCGGGCGGTGCGAGAATATTCTCGTCCGCCGCTGCTCCGTCCAGAGCCTCAGCTGTGCGTTGAAGATCGGCACGGAAACGCATGGCGACGTCACCAATGTCGTGTTCGAGGATTGCAGCGTCTCATCTTCCAACAGGGCGCTGGGCGTCTTTTCGCGCGACGGCGGCCGGATATCGAACGTAAGGTTTTCGAGAATTGCGGTAGAGTGCCGCGAGACCCCCGATGGCTTCTGGGGCTCGGGGGAGGCGCTGACCGTCAATGTCGTCGACCGAGTTACGGAACGCACGGCAGGCGCCATCGAAAATCTCATCGTTGAGGACATCACCGGGCGGATGGAGGGGGCGATCACCGTCATTTCGACCTCGCCGGCCGGCATCCGGAACGCATCGCTGGCGCGCATCGCCATCGATCAGCAGCCTGGGCAGCTCGGCACGGCACGGTCCTACGACCTGCGTCCAACGAACGCCGACCTTTCCCCGAAAGCCGATGGCGGCGGCCGCGCCAATGCCTGGACCCGCGGGTCGGACGGGCGAGTGATCGGTCTTGAGCACTATCCGGGAGGAATGCCGGCCGTCTACGTGGCTGATGTCGCCGGAATACTGATGAACGAGGTGCGGATCACGAGGCCGACACCGCTGCCGCAAGGCTGGAACAAAAACGACGCCGTCTTCGAAACGGCGGCACCTGATGGGAGTGGGACATGGCAGAACTGAAACTTTCCAACGTCAACAAGTCGTATGGCTCGGTCAAAGTCCTGCATGATGTCGAACTCGATATCAAGGACGGCGAGTTCGTCGTCTTCGTCGGCCCATCGGGATGCGGCAAGTCGACCCTGCTGCGTGTCATCGCCGGCCTCGAAGAGGTCACGGAGGGCGCAATCGCGATCGGGGGCCGCGACGTCAGCGCGCTCTCGCCGGCAGAGCGCAAGATCGCAATGGTCTTCCAGTCCTACGCGCTCTACCCGCATATGAGCGTTCGCAAGAACCTCGCTTTCGGCCTGGAGAACCTGAAGTTCAAGCGTGCCGAGATCGAGGCGCGGATTGCCGAAGCCGCCAGGATGCTGGCGATCGAACCCTATCTGGACCGGCGCCCGAAGCAGCTTTCGGGCGGCCAGCGCCAGCGCGTGGCGATCGGCCGGGCCATCGTGCGCGAACCAGATATTTTCCTCTTCGACGAGCCGCTGTCCAATCTCGACGCGGCGCTGCGCGTTCAGACCCGCGCCGAGATCACCAAGCTCCACCGCGAGATCAAGACGACGATGATCTATGTCACGCATGACCAGGTCGAGGCGATGACGATGGCCGACAAGATCGTCGTGCTGCGCGCCGGGCGGGTCGAGCAGGTCGGAGCACCGCTGGACCTGTTCGACAGCCCGCGCAATCTCTTCGTCGCGGGCTTCCTCGGCTCGCCGCGCATGAACATCATCAAGGGCAAGGTATCAGGCGTGGGCGAAAGCGGCGTCACCATCGATGTCGGCAACGGCGGCAGCATCGTCAGCGATGTCGATCTCGCCGGCATTGCGGTCGGACAGGCCGTTCTCGCCGGCATCCGGCCCGCGCATTTTTCACGTTCCAGCGAGCAAGGCCTGCCGTTCATCGTCCAGTATCACGAGGGCCTCGGCACCGAGACCTATGTCTATGGCAATCTTGCGGGAGAGGACGAGCAGATCATCATTCATGAGGCCGGCCATTTCGCGCCGGCGCCTGGTGATCACATCCTGATCGATGCAGCCCCGGGGCGGGTTCATCTGTTCGATCCCGAAAGCGGCCTGGCTTTTGCCCGGCGGCCCGGACAGGGGAGGCGCTGAACATGGCGGCGCTCAAGGCAGGTGCATTGCTGTCCCAGGCAGGGGAAACGGCGATGAGAGTGGTCGAAGCCCCGATAAATGTGATCGAGCACATCTTCGGCCGCAAGCGTATGCCATGGCTGTTCCTGGCGCCGAACCTCGTTCTGTTCGCTATCTTCACGTTCCTTCCGATCGCGATCGCGATCGGTTACGCCTTCACCGGCGGCACGAACCTTTTCGTCTCGGAGCGCCCCTTCGTCGGCTTGGACAATTTCCGCACGCTGCTTTCCTGCGGCAATTATCTGCAGCCGGGAACCTGCCAGGAATCGCTGTTCTGGACGGCTGTGTGGAACACGCTTTGGTTCGTGGCCTTCAATGTCGTCGCCACATTGCTGGTGGCGCTGATCACGGCGCTGATCCTCAATCGGGCGATCGTCGCGCGCGGCTTCTTCAGGGCGATGTTCTTCTATCCCGTTCTGCTGTCGCCCGTCGTCATCGGTCTCATCTGGAAATGGTTCCTCGATCGCAACGGGCTGCTGAACGCCTTCTTCCAGATGATCGGCGTTCCCCCTGAGATCTTCCTGCTCGACGTCGGCTGGTCGCGCTTCTTCGTCGTCGCGGTATCGGTCTGGTTTCACATGGGTTTTTATACCCTGATCCTCCTCGCCGGCCTCCAGGCCATCCCGAAGGAGCTCTACGAGGCTGCCTCCATCGATGCCGCCTCGCCGCGCCGCACGCTGTTCAGGATCACGCTTCCCCTTCTGGCCCCGAACCTCTTAGTCGTGTTCATTCTTTTGATGATCAAGTCCGTCCAGATCTTCGACGAAGCCTGGGTTCTGACCAATGGCGGCGGCCCCGGCACGGCCAACAGCTTCATCGTCCAATATATCTACCAGATGGCATTCGGCAGCGATCTTCGCCTCTTCGGACTGGCCTCCGCCGCATCGGTTCTCATGGGGCTGGTGCTTCTGGTTCTCACCCTCATACAACTGCGCATCGGCAAGCGAATGGAGTCCTGAGATGAACCCGATCAGCTTTTTCACGCGCACACGCCGGGCCGGACGCATCGATATCACCGACATATTGTCATGGGTCTGGCTGATCGGCGGAACCTTCGTGGTGTTGCTTCCGGTCCTCTGGGCGGGCCTCTCCTCGCTGAAGCCGGCCGCCGAGATCACCCGGTTTCCGCCGACGCTGCTTCCTCGGGCCGCCGTCGAGCAGACCGTGCCCGGCTTCGACAAGCCGCTCAGCCTCTGGCAGGTCACCGTCGACGGTCAGATGCGTGAAATGGCCATGGTCCGCCGCATCGGCCTCAAGGCCCAGATGGTCGATCCCGCAAATCCGGGACCACCCGTCAGCGTCGACGTCAAGGGGATGACGCCGGTGCAGAAACTGACGGTCGCCACGCAGAATTACACCGATCCGCTGACGCGCTTCAACTTCCTGACCTTCCTCAAGAATTCAGTGTTCGTCACCTTCGTCGCAACGCTTCTGACGCTCATCGTCAACGCCATGGCGGCCTTCGCCCTGTCAAAATACAAATTTGCAGGGGATACGACGGTCTTCGTCATCATCATTTCAACGCTGATGATCCCGCTCGCCGTCGTCATGGTGCCGGCCTATCTCGTCATTGTCGGGGTCGGGCTTGCCGACAATCTCTGGGGCGTCATCCTGCCGACGGTCGCCTCTCCGACCGCCGTCTTCCTGCTGCGGCAATATATGCTGACCATACCCGATGAGCTGATAGAGGCGGCGCGCGTCGATGCGGCGAGCGAATTCTGCATCTTCTGGCGCATCATCCTGCCGCTGACGGCGCCGGCTCTCGCGGTGCTGGCGATCTTTTCCGTGCTCTGGCGATGGAACGACTTCCTCTGGCCGCTCATCGTCCTCAACAGCCGCGAGAACTTCACCCTGCAGGTCGGCCTGAATGCATTCCAGGGAGAGTTCTCGGTGCAGTGGCACTATATCCTGGCGATGACGTTCCTCAGCCTGCTGCCTGTCACCGTCGTCTTCCTGTTCCTGCAGAAGTACATCACCACGGGCATCGCCGGAACAGGCATGAAGTGAACGGCGAGGCGTGGAGATAGACCTCCCCGCAATCGCTGAACAACCCCATACCACGTTTTCCTCCCGGCTGAGGCGCGTCGCATTGAACCTGGTTCATGCGGCGCGTTTCGGTTTTTGTCTTTGCGGATGACTCCCAAGGCTGTCGCTTATTTTTAGGGCGGTATGCGCCGCGGCGAGCGTAGCGCTTGCCATCGAGGCCGGCCGCCTACGCGATCTGATAGGCCGCCGTTTTAGGCTATGTTGACGTCGAGTTCAAAGTGCTGCGGCGTTCTGCCCATATCACAAAACGGTTTCGAAGAGCGGGATCAAGGCCGCGCCGATTGCACCGGGGGCATCGATTATCTGTCCCACAGCAAGCCTGGGGACGTCACGTAGAACCCCATGCCGAGGCAGATTGTTGAAGTCTGTGCGTTCGATCAGCATTCTCGCGAGTGAATGCGGAAGCTCGCCGCCGAGGACGATCAATGCCGGATCAAATATTGCGCAGATCGCATTAATGGCTCGATTGTGGGCCGGCGTGACGCGGTCGACCCACTCCGTGACACCATCCCAGTCCATCAGCTTCTCGTTCTTCAGGTCTCTCAAGGTCAGGTTCGAGCGTCCCTTGGCACGAAGATGTTCAAGCAGGACGCCGAGTGCAGGGCGTTCCTCGTAGTCCTGACGTCCGAAGAGAACGGAAAATTCGCCGGCGTTGCCGAAATTGCCGCGAAACGGCATGCCTCCGGAAACCAGGCCGCCGCCATAGCCATGAAGATGGGCAATATAGGCGAAATCCGCGACATCCCGGCCAACGCCGAAAATGGCTTCCGCCAAGGCTGCGGTCCTGGCGACATTATCTGCCCAGACCGGCAGGCCAAGTTGCTCTCCAAGCAAAGGTGCCAGGTCGATCAACGACCAATGAGCGAGAGGCAAGGGGCAATTGAAGGCCGTCTCCAGCATACGGTGGCCGGCGACGGCCAGGCCGACGCCGAGGACGTCACGCCGTTTGGCGCCCCGGCGGGCAAGAAGCTCTTCGACCGCCGCTTCGATCCGCTCCATTTCAGCGGATAGCGAGGAGCCCGCCTGTGGGATTTCCATTTTTTCCAAAGGTTCGCCGAAACCCATGAGGCAAAGGCCGATCGAGCCGACGTTCACGGAGATGCCCAGGGTTAAACACCAGTCTTTGCGAAGGGTCAGCTCCGGGCTGGGCGGTCCCGGCCGCCGGGTTTCCGAATGGGAAAAGATGAGCATTCCTCGCTCATGAAGCCGCGCGACGATCCTGTGCAACGATTGCTGGGTGAGATCGAGCGGCTCTGTCAGGTCGGAGCGCTCGATCCCCGGAGACTTCCAGATCAGCCGCAACAGGTCGCGCTCGTTGCGAGAAGCTACGCGCATGGGTTGTGCGTCTCGCAAAAAATGCGCGGCAACATGGTTTAGCGGATCATACTTCATTTTCGGTTCGTTTTGATTTACACTGTGAGTGTGAACCACATTGGGAGGGCATTTCGCTTCTGTCAAACAAGGAATTCGATCCCCGCTTTGCCGGCCCTGCTTACCTCATCGAGATTGATCAAGCCAGTCAGGCTGACGGCCTTTCAAAGGGGATCGTGTCCGAGCGTTTGGAAGGCACGATATCGGTGTTGCGGCGGTCTCAAACGAGATGGAGCGCTTGATAGGCGGTTAGCCGGTCGGGGGTGTGGAAAGGGAAACAACCGAGTTGCAGATATCGTTGAGATCCGAAAATACGGCGCGCGCTCCCGAGCGTGAAGCATACGGGCTTGCGCCGACGCATAAAGGCACTGACTTCGAGTCGATGGTTCGAGCCTATTCGGCAGGCTACGGGGTGTTTGGCGCGAAGCCGTTGAGCAACGACCGGGCCTTTGCCTGGGCAGCGGACTTGCGAACAAGTGAGGCATTTACGGTGCTTCATTCGGTTTATCAGAGTTCCTGGACAATTCGGACGCTCGATGAGACCCCGCAACACCTTGCGTTTTACATTCCGCACACGGGATCCTTTCGACTGTCCATTGGAAAAAACGTGGTTGAAAGTGGAGCGGGTCATCTTCTCATGGCCAACAACCACGAGGCTGGCGATCGTTTCATCCAAGGCCCGCACTGCTCGGACGCTCTCTTCCTGAACTGGAAAATTGTGAGGCGAATGCTCGTTTCACTGGTGGAAACGCCGATCTTCGACTCGATTGACCTTGAGCCCGTCGTGGATCTCGCAACACCATCGGGTCAGCTGATCGGCAGTCTGGTGCAGACGATCGTGCAGGGCATGCGCAATGACGGTCCGCTTCTGTCTTCACCTCTGGCCTTGGCGGCGATGAGCGAAACGCTTGCTAACCTGGTGATCCGATTTGGCCGCCACCGTCTTTCCGGCCATTTGGAAAAACAGAAAGTGTCGTTGGTCGCACCGTGGCATGTCCGGCGTGCTATCGACTATATGCACGCCAATATCGCAGAGCCTCTCACCATGACGATGGTTGCGGATGGTGTCGGTGTTTCACTTCGCGCGCTGCAAACCGGTTTCAGGGCCTTCCGGGGAACTTCACCGGGCGGTTACTTGCGTACGATCAGGCTGCAAGCAGCCCGCGACCAACTGCGGGACCCGATGAATCAGCGATCCGTCCGCGAAATCTGCGCGATGTGGGGTTTTTCTCATGCCGGCAGGTTTTCCATTGTCTACCGCAGCGCCTTTGGAGAAAGCCCGCGCGATACTCGCCTGCAGGCTGAGCGCTTGCGATAAGGAAGGACGCCGAAAAGTGTGAACGGTTTTCGGACAACATCATGCTCTAGGAGCGCGGCGCCGCGATGCTGCCGCGCAGGACGAGATGGCATCCGAGTTCCAGGCGATGGGCCGGCCGCTGCGGATCGTTGGCGATCAGCCTCTGTTCGATAAGCGCCAAGGCGGCGGCGCCGAGCCTGTCTGTGGGAACGCTGACCGTCGACAGCGGCGGGCGGCTGAATTCGCCGGGGACGATGTCGTCGAACCCCAGGACTGAAATCGCTTCCGGCACGCGGATGTCGCGATCGGCCAATGCCTTCAGGCAGCCGAGGGCCAGATTGTCGGCCGCGCAGAAGACGGCGGTCGCGCCTTTCATCGTGGCATCGCGGTCGAGCAGCGCGTTGATCGCAGCCTCGCCGTGCCTCGGCTCATATCCCTCGGCCTCGACGATCATGCCATCCGGCACCGGAAGCTGCGCGGCGAAATAAGCGTCGGAAAAGCCGTCATATCGGCGCTGGATCGTCGTGCGGCCCTTCCAGGTCAGGTGCAGGATACGGCGATGCCCGAGCGCCAGCAGGTGCTCGATGCCGAGCCGCGCTCCGAAGCGGTTTTCGGGGGTGACCGTATCGACCAGCATGGCGGGGTCTTCGCCGTTGACGATGACAACAGGCATATCAGGCGAGGCGAGGCTTCGGATCAGTTCCGGCTGATCATCGTTCAGGACCACGATGCCGTCGGCACGTTCCGAGAGAGCGATCTGCCTGACCTGAGCGCCGTCGATACGCCGGCCGGTGCTGACGAAGGGTACGATCCTGATGCCGCGGCGTTCACACTCCCTGCGAAGACCGTTGAGGATCGTCCAGCTCACCAAATTGAGATCGCTCTCCGGTGCGGCATCGTCGGGAATCGCTAGAAGCAGGACGCGCAAGGTCGCAATCGTCGCCTTCTTCCTCCGGCGGTCGAGGTAACCCAGGCGTTTGGCTGAATCCAGAACCCTTTCGCGCACCTCGATCGTCAGCGGCGCGGTCCCGTTGAGCGCATGCGAGGCCGTGCTCAGCGATACGTCCGCATCGCGCGCGACATCCTTGAGATTGACTTTGCGTTCCACTTTTTCCGTCGCGAATTGAGGTCGTGCCTTCGAAGGCGTAGCTAACTCGATGTTTTTACATAAAAACTTGAGAAAATCTACGTGCCTGTCGCGGTATTTTTCGTCATTCGGCGATCAATGAGGTTTGGCAAGCAGGCCATTGAGCAGCAGGTCGAAGTAGGTCCGCAGGAAGGCCTCCTTATTGGGGGTGGGCACGCGGCGGTCGTCGAATATCAGCCGCAGAACTGTCGTCGTCAGGATGGGCGCGACCACGATGTCGGAGAATTCCACCGGAACTTCGCGAAACTCCCCTGACGCCACACCCTCCAGAATGAGAGCGTCGACCTTGGTGATGATCGGCTCAATGAACTGATCGTGGTGGCGGTCGATCAGGTCGGGGAACCGGTGTCCTTCCGCAATGACGAGCCGCGTTAGCTCGCGGGTCGCGCGATCCTCGGCGATTTGTTCGTAGAGCAGGCCGAGAATGGAAATCAGCCGGTCGGTGGCGCTGCCGCTGAGGCTCGCGGTGATCCCCAGCAGTTCCTGAAACGGCACGGAGAAATGGTTGATCATGGCTTCGAAAAGCTTTTCCTTCGTCTCGAAGTAGACATACACCGTACCCTTGGTGACGCCGACCCTGTCGGCAATGTCTTCGACCCTCGTACCTGTGAAACCGCATCTCACGAATTCTTCGAAGGCGGCATCGAGAATCTGGATGGGCCGCAGCGACTTCTGTTCGGCGCGTGTGAGCTTCTTCTGGGCTGTCATTTTCTGATCCTCCAACCTGCTGCGTGCGCTCTCTCCCTGCGACGCAAAGTTTCATTGACTAATTGGTCAGTCAATTATATAGCAGCTGCCGTTGAGAGCAAGAGGTCAACTATGAGAACCATTCTGGTCGCCACAGCGATCATATGCGCCATCGGTCTGGGATCATGCAGCGATGAGAGCAGACCGACTGGGCCAACCCCACGAGAGGTCGGCGTCGTCGTCGCCAAGCCTGAGCCGCTAGTCCAGGGCGGCGCGGTCACAGGAGAAGTGCGGGCGCGCGTTCAGACCGATCTGTCCTTCCGCGTCAGCGGCAAGATCGTCGCGCGGCTGGTGGAAGTCGGACAATCCGTGAAGGCGGGGCAGCTCCTCGCGCGGATCGATCCGGAAGAGCAGAAGGCCGAGCTGGATGTGGCGGCAGCCAATCTTCAGTCGGCTGAGGCGCAGCAGACCCAGGCGCAGCTCGCATACGATCGCCAGCAGAGCCTGTTTCGAACGCAGGTGACGACGCGTGCGGCACTCGACCAGGCGCAGGAGGCGCTTCTGACCGCGCAGGCATCGACGAAGTCGGCGCAGGCACTCTTGGAAACCGCTCAGGACACCTTGTCTTACACACAGCTGAAGGCGGACGCCGACGGGGTGATCACCGCCCGCAATGCCGAGGTCGGGCAGGTGGCGCAGGCCGCCCAGGTGGTCTTCACGCTTGCCCATGACGGCGACCGGGATGCCGTCTTTGAGGTGGTCGAAAGTGCGTTCCTGCGCCCGATCGACGGCGACGGCACAGTGACCCTTCTGTCGAACCCGACGCAGAAGCTCGCGGCAAAGGTTCGCGAGATTTCGCCGACAATCGATTCCTCCACCGGAACCATCAAGGTCAAGGTCGCGATATCGAGCGACGCTCCGATCCCTCTCGGCGCTCCCGTCGTCGGAAGATTCAATTACGTCTCGCAGGACGTCATCCAGCTTCCCTGGTCCGCCATGACATCCAAGGACGGCAAACCGGCCGTCTGGATCGTCGATCCCGCATCGTCCGCGGTTTCGGTCCGGGCGGTGGATGTCTCCGGCTACGAGACCGGCAGCTTCATCGTCAAGTCGGGCGTGTCGCAAGGAGAGGTCGTGGTGGCCGACGGAACCAAGTTCCTCAGGCCGGGTGAAATCGTGTCTTATGTCAAGGAAGCTTCCAAGTGAGTATTCGTCTCAACATAGTCGCTCTGATGATGGGTACGGCCCTGATCTCCGCCTGCGCGCCGCAGGATGAGGAGAAGGGGGAAGCGCCCCGTCCCGTGCTGTCGATGACAGTCAATCCGACGTCGGCCGCGAGCTTGAGTCTCACCGGCACGATCGAGCCGACGATCGAGACCGAACTCGGCTTCCGGATTCTCGGGCGGATGATCGCCCGCAACGTCAATGTCGGCGATCTCGTCAAGAAGGATGACGTCGTTGCCGCCATCGATCCGCTGGCGCTGGAGCTTGCCGTGCGCAACGCGCAGTCGGACGTCGAGAACAGCGACGCCCAGCTGAGGAACGCGGTGACCACCGAGCAGCGCCAGCGTGCGCTGCTGGAGTCGCGATCCGGCACCGAAGCCTCGCTCGAAGAGGCTGAGCAGGCAAGGCGGACGGCGGCGGCCGCCGTCGCCAAGGCGCAGGCCAATCTCGACAAGGCCACGGAGCAACACGGCTATGCGCAGCTTCGGGCGGAATTCGATGGGGTGGTGACGGCAACCTCGGCCGAAGTCGGACAGGTGGTGTCGGCCGGCCAGACGGTCGTGACCATCGCCCGGCCGGACAAGCGCGACGCCGTGGTCGATGTCCCCCAGGCAGCCACCCAGAAACTGAAGATCGGCGCGCCCTTCGAGGTGACGCTGCAGCTCGATTCCACCATCCGCACGTCCGGGATCGTGCGCGAAATAGCACCGGAGGCAGAGACCTCTACCCGCACGAGCAGGACCAAGATCGCGCTCACCAATCCGCCCGAAGCCTTCAGGCTCGGCTCGGTCATCACAGCCTCGGCAACCATTGCCGCCGATCCGCAGATCGTCCTGCCTTCCTCGGCAATCCTTGTCGGCAGCGACGGCCCGAGCGTCTGGATCGTCGATGCGGCGGCTAGGAAGGTATCGCTTCGCCGCGTGAAGATCGACGGCGACGTCGAAGACGGCGGCAGCGTCCGCGTCACCGAGGGGCTCGCCCCCGGAGAAAGGGTGGTCGTGGCAGGCGTGCATAAACTTGAAGATGGCCAGGCCATCAGGATCGACCAGGAGATCAGCCAGTGAAGTCCTTCAACCTTTCCGACTGGGCGCTCGAACACCGTTCGCTCGTCTGGTACTTCATGATCGTCTTCATTCTCGCCGGCGCCTTCTCCTACGTGAAGCTCGGCCGTGAGGAAGACCCGAACTTCACGATCAAGACGATGGTGATCACCGCCCAGTGGCCCGGCGCTTCCGCCGAAGAGGTGACGCGGCAGGTCACCGACAGGATCGAGAAGAAGCTCCAGGAACTGGAATCGCTTGATTACACCAAGAGCGAGACCGTTGCCGGCCAGACGACCGTCTTCGTCGAGCTGCTGCCGACGACCAAGGCAAAGGATGTCGCTCCCACCTGGCTGCGCATCCGCAACATGATCGCCGACATCAAGGGCGATTTCCCGACCGGCGTTGTCGGTCCTTTCTTCAACGATCGCTTCGGCGACGTGTTCGGAAACATCTACGCCTTCACCAGCGACGGCCTTACCCAGCGGCAGCTTCGCGATCTCGTGGAAAACGCCCGCTCCGAGGTCCTGACCGTGCCCAACGTCGGCAAGGTCGATGTGGTCGGCGCCCAGGACGAGGCGATTTATCTCGAATTCTCCACGCGCCAGATCGCAGCACTCGGGATCGACCAGCAGTCGGTCATCCAGACCTTGCAGGCGCAGAATGCCGTCACGCAGTCCGGCTTCGTCGACGCCGGGCCGGAGCGCATCGCATTGCGGGTGAGTGGACAATTCACGTCCGAGGAAAGTCTGAGATCGATCAATCTTCGGATAAACGACCGCTTCTTTCCGCTGACCGACGTCGCCACGATCAAACGCGGCTACGTGGATCCGCCGTCGGCGCTGTTCCGGTTCAACGGCCAGCCTGCGATCGGGCTTGCGATCGGCATGAAGCAGGGCGCCAATCTTCTGGAGTTCGGCGAGGGGCTCGACGCGCAGATGAAACGTGTCGTCGCCGATCTCCCGATCGGCGTGGATGTCCACCGCGTTTCCGATCAGCCGGCCGTTGTCGACGAAGCGGTGTCCGGATTTACCCGCGCGCTCTTCGAAGCGATCGTCATCGTGCTGATCATCAGCTTCATCAGCCTTGGTCTTCGCGCCGGCATGGTGGTGGCGATCTCCATTCCGCTCGTCCTGGCGATCACCTTCGTGGTGATGGAGTATTCCGGCATTTCGCTTCAGCGCATCTCGCTCGGAGCGTTGATCATCGCGCTCGGGCTGCTTGTCGACGACGCCATGATCGCCGTCGAGATGATGGTGGCCCGCCTGGAGGCGGGCGACGATCTCAGGAAGGCCGCCACCCACGTTTATACGTCGACCGCCTTTCCGATGCTGACGGGAACGCTCGTCACCGTAGCGGGCTTCATTCCGGTTGGTCTCAACAACAGCGCTGCCGGTGAATTCACCTTCACGCTTTTCGTGGTCATCGCGGTTTCGCTGATCGTCTCCTGGGTGGTGGCGGTGCTGTTCACGCCGCTTCTCGGCGTCACGATCCTGCCGAAGACGATGAAATCGCATCACGAGAAGAAGGGCCGCTTCGCCTCGGTCTTCTCCCGGCTCCTGGGCCTGGCGATGCGCTGGCGCTGGGTCACCATCATTCTGACGGTCGGCGTTTTCGGGCTTTCGATTGGCGGCATGGGGCTGGTGCAGCAGCAGTTCTTTCCCAGCTCGGACAGGACCGAACTCATTATCGACTGGAACCTCCCCCACAACAGTTCGATCGCCGAAACCAACAGGCAGATGGCGAGATTCGAAAAGGAGATGCTGGCCGACAACAAGGATATCGATCATTGGACGACCTATGTCGGCCAGGGCGCTCCGCGCTTCATCCTGTCCTTCGACGTGCAGACGCCCAACGTGTCGTTCGGACAGACGATCATTGTCACCAAGGGGCTCGACGTGCGCGATAAGGTGCGAACAGAGCTGCAGGACTATCTGACGAAAACCTTCCCCGGCACCGACGCCTTCGTCAAGCTTCTCGACATCGGTCCGCCGGTCGGCAAGCCGGTCCAGTACCGGGTCAGCGGCCCTGATATTCAAAAGGTCCGCGATCTCTCCCAGAAATTTGCCGGCGTCATCGGATCGCACCCGCTTCTGGCGAACATGGTCCTGGACTGGAACGAGCCGTCTCGCGTGGTGAAGGTCGATGTCCTGCAGGACAAGGCGCGCCAACTCGGCGTATCCTCCGAGGACATCGCGACCGCCCTTAACGGCATCGTCGAAGGCTCGACGGCCACCCAGGTTCGAGACGACATCTACCTGGTCGACGTCATCGGGCGCGCCAGGGCATCCGAGCGCGACTCCATCCAGACGCTGCAGAACCTGCAACTCTCCACCTCCAACGGCAAGGTCGTGCCGCTCTCCGCCGTGGCCAATTTCCGCTATGAGCTCGAGCAGCCGACCATCTGGCGTCGCGACAGGCAACCCACCATAACGGTCAAGGCGGCCGTCGTCGGTCCGACGCAACCGGCCACGATCGTCGACCAACTCAAGCCCAAGGTGGAAGAATTTCAGAAAGGCCTTCCGGTGGGATACAAGGTGGAAGTGGGCGGGGCGGTCGAATCCAGCGCCGACTCACAGGGGCCGATCGTGGCGGTCGCTCCGTTGATGCTGTTTGCGATGGCAACGATCCTGATGATCCAGCTGCAAAGCTTCAGCCGCCTCTTCCTGGTGTTCGCCGTCGCACCGACGGCCCTGATCGGCGTGGTCGCAGCACTTTTGCTGAGCAATGCTCCCATGGGCTTCGTCGCGATCCTCGGCGTGCTGGCGCTGATCGGCATCCTGATCCGCAACTCCGTCATCCTGGTCGTCCAGATCGAGCATTTGCGCAGCGAAGGAATGGCGCCCTGGCAGGCGGTCATCGAGGCCACTGAACACCGCATGCGGCCGATCATGCTGACGGCCGCGGCGGCCACGCTGGCGCTGATCCCGATCTCGCGCGAGATCTTCTGGGGACCGATGGCCTACGCCATGATGGGCGGCATCGTCGTCGGAACCGCGCTCACCCTGCTGTTTCTGCCTGCGCTCTACGTCGCATGGTTCAGGATCCCGAGGGATGAAGGCGTTCAGGTCGAAGCCGCGGCAAAGGCATGAGCATGGGCTTTGACGTCCATCGCATGCGGCCGCCGCGGCGGCCGCTGCATATCCTGGTCTCCGAGGAGAGAGCTCGATGACGGAACAGCGTTTGAAAGAGTTTCCGATGGGAGCCAAGGCGATGCTGGTCGCGATCGGCCTGGCGATGCTCGCCGGTTGCGCCACGAGACCGTCGCCCGATGTGTTGAACCCGGTCCATCAGCCCGTTCACCCAGCCCATCTGAATGCATCGCTTCACACCGATGAAGCCGCCCCAAGCCGGGTGAACGTGCTCGCTGCGACGAACAGGAGCCCCGACACCGCACGCGGTGGGTTCGGCAGCACCTGGGCTGACAATCTCACCTACGAGCAATATGCGTTTTCGGTCCCTCCCGGCCGGAAGGACACCGCGATCACATATCCGACCTCGAGACCGGATCCCGAACGCCAATTTGCCGTCATCAGGCGCGAGCAGCTTGCAAAGGACGCCTTCGTAGAGGAGGCGCTCCGCTCTACGCAGTCCGACGGCACTGTCGGCATCTTCGTGCATGGCTATAACTATAGCTATCAGGAGGCGTTGTTTCGCACTGCGCAGATCGCCGCGGACGCTAACATTCCGGGCTCTCCGATTCTGTTTTCGTGGCCTTCGGCCGGAGCCGTTGCCGGCTATGTCGCCGACCGCGATGCGGCCCTCTCCTCGCGCAGCGACCTCGACTCGCTTGTCGCCTCGCTCTCGGCTTCAGGAAAGGTGAAACGCATCATCCTTTTCGGACACAGCATGGGCGGATTCCTGGTCATGGAAACGGTGCGTCAGCTCAAACTGCAGCATCGCGACGACGTCATCGGCAAACTGGCGGTGATCCTGGCGGCCCCTGACATCGACGTCGATGTTTTCCGCTCCCAGCTGAAGGATATCGGGCGGATGCCGATCCCGATATCTCTTCTCGTTTCGAAGGACGACCGGGCGCTGGTGGCCTCGAGCTTCATAGCGGGAGAGCGGGCGCGCGTCGGACGCCTCGATATCGACGATCCCGTCATCAGGGAGGCTGCCTTGAAGGAAAGGCTTCGGGTCATCGACATCACGTCGATCCAGGCATCCGACGGGCTGGGGCATGACCGCTACGCATCGCTCGCCAAGTTCGGCGCGCAGCTTGCCTCCTTCGAAAGCGGCAGACGGTCGACCGCCGGCGACGTCGGCGCCTATGTCTTCGATGCTGCCGGTGCCGCGGTCGCAAGTCCGTTTCGTCTGGCCGGGCGTGTCGTCGGCTCGCAATGATGAGAGCTGGGCGCAGTTGGCGCGCGGCGCAATCCGGCCTTCGCCTGACCGAATGAAAAGCGCCCGGCAATCGCCGGGCGCCTTTTTATCTCGGGGTTTCCTGTCGCCGCCGGTTTCAGCGGCGAGCGGCAACCGCATGCACGGCTGCACGGGCCGCGGGCTGCCCCATCGTTCTCGCCGTCGAGCGAAGGGCCGAGGACTGGCTGACCGCATCGTCGAGCCTGAACTGGGCGATGAGTTCGCGAAGCTTCTGGGCTTCCTGCGCGAGAGAATTGGATGCCGCGGTCGACTGTTGCACCATGGTTGCGTTCTGCTGCGTCGTCTGGTCCATCCGGTTGACTGCGACGTTGACTTCGCTGAGGCCGATGGACTGCTCTTTCGCAGAGGTGGCGATCGAATCCATATGGTGATTGATCTGGGTGATGAAGCTGCCGATGGTCTTCAAGGCCTGGCCGGTATCGCGCACCAGCTTGACCCCGCCTTCCACCTCCTTCGAGGAGTTCTGGATCAGGCCCTTGATTTCCTTGGCAGCACTTGCCGAGCGCTGGGCGAGCTCGCGGACTTCCTGGGCGACGACCGCAAAGCCCTTGCCGGCCTCGCCGGCTCTTGCTGCTTCCACGCCGGCATTGAGGGCGAGAAGATTGGTCTGGAATGCGATTTCGTCGATGACGGTGATGATGTTGGAAATCTGCTGCGACGAGGTCTCGATGCGTTCCATCGCCTCTTCGGCGTGGGAAACGACTTCCGCGGAGATCCCGGCGCTGCGATTTGCCTCCGTGGCCACCGTGCGCGTCTCCTCGGTTCGCTTGCTGGAGTTCGACACGTTCGCCGTGATCTCTTCAAGTGCTGCCGCCGTCTCTTCCAGAGAAGCCGCCTGCTGCTCCGTACGCTTTGACAGATCGCTCGCTCCGGAGGAGATTTCCCGCGTGCCTTCGTCGATCGTGCCGATGCTTTCGGAAATCGCCCTCAGCGTCGCGCCGAGCTGCATGACGGACTGGTTGAAGTCATGGCGCAGCGCCTCGAAGTCGGGCGCGAAAGTCTCGTTGAGCTGGAAGGCGAGGTCGCCTGCGGCCAGCCGCTTCAAACCGGCGGCGAGACCCGAGGTGGCAATGCGCAACCGCTCCGAGGCGTCGGCTTCCGCCTGCTCTTGGGCGGCAAGGCGATCGGCCTCCGCCCTGTTGCGGTTTTCCTCGGCGTCCAGTGCCATCCGCTTGTTAGTGATCGCGGCCTGGCGGAAGATTTCCACCGCTCCCGCCATCGATCCGATTTCGTCGGCGCGGTCTGCAAATGGAATCTTGGAATCGGTGTCTCCCTCGGCCAGCCGCCGCATCGAGGCGGTGATCCCGGTAATCGGATTGGCGATGCCTGTCAGCACGAAAGCGACGGCACCGAGAACGAGCAATCCAGCAACGCCGATCGCGGCAAGCAGGTAGAATTCTATCGAGTCGAAGGTTTGCTTGCTGAGTTCGGCCGCCTCGTTGCTGCCGCTGACGTCCAATTCGACCAGGGTCGACGTGGCTTCCTTGAGCTTGTCCGAATAGGAGCGCATCTCTCCGCCCAGATATTGCCCGGCTTCTTCGGTCTTGTTGGCGCGGGAAAGGGCGAGCAGCTGCGAGCTGCTGGCGATGTAGCCTCCAACACTGTCCTTAATCGTCTTGATCAGTTCACGCTCGTGGTCGGATGAAGCCAGCAGAAGATAGGCGTCCACCGATTTGCCGACTGCATCCTCGGCGACTTTAATGGCGTCTTCGCGCGTTTTCTTTTCCGCATCCGACTGCGCGATGATGTGATCACGATAGGCGAGGCGCAAATTCGTCATGGAGAGATTGATCGCCTGCGAAGCCTGAACGCTCGGCAGCCAATGGCTCGCAATTTCTTCAGTGGAGCCGTTCGTCTTTCGAAGACCGTCGACCGCGAGATAGGCGACAAGACCAAAAAGAAGAGCTATGCCGCTGAAAATCAATAGCAAGCTCGATTTTATGTTTGGACGACGCATCGAAAGCCCTCATCGAACGCCGGCTTCATACCGGGTTGGCCAAGGAATTTTGTATCGAAAAAAATTTAACGATTTGTTCCATATGTAAAAATGCCGTTTACCAGTTTTCCTGAAAATCGCCGCCGCCTTCGTGTTGAGCCTCCCGCTGATTGAGGAAAATACCTATCGATGCGGCATCAGGAATGACGGGAGCCAGAAATGATGAAGCGCATATTTTCCGCCCTTCTCGCATTGATCCTTCCGTTGCAGGCAGCCGTTTCGCAACCCGCCGACGAAGCGGGGGCACGCAAAGCTCGGTCTATCACCCAGCTTCAATCGGAAGGGGTGCCGACCATCGATCATCTGCCGACCATTGAGCCCGAGAGCGAGAGCACCCGCCGAAATACAAAGGCTGTCGTTCAGCGCGCGATTGCGCTTGCGATCGTCGCCGTGAAAGGCGAGACCGGCGACCATGAAATGGGTCAGGCTCTCATCCGGCAGTTCGACGCGACAAGCTTTTTCACCCCGAAGGAGCGGGCATTCATGGACGATCCCGATCCCACGGATCACGACCGGACCAACTTCGCCTGGCGCTACGAGGGCGTGCACGTCATGTTGTGGGCGCTCGGGATCGCCTCCGATCTCGAACGTCCCGACCATATTTGCGACGTATCATTCATTGCGAACACGCTGCGCGAACTGGGGACGGACGGGCTGATGCGTCGCGCCAAGCTTCGTCCGCAGAAAGAGCTGCTGGACGCCGCCGACCTCATTTATCGCTACGATTGGGCCGCCGTGAACGCGCGGCTGAAGGGAGAGGAGCCACCTGCCGGATTGGATAAGGGCGTGGTTTACGAACGGCATTATGCCCTCAACTGGCTGATTGGCTACATGGATCAGGATTGGGACGATATTTCCACGGACACGTGATGTTACCTGGGCGCCCGGCCACGATGAAGGCGGCTGGTCAGGCCCCGCACCGACGCGGTGATGCATGTTTTACGAAATAGCATTATGATCGGCTGAGCGCCCGACCGGCGAAGGGATTGGCCCCGCGGATATATGATCCCGTGCGGGAATGGAGAGGATAGCTGGATTTGGAACGGCTGAAAGATCTGGAGAGCGATCTCGCGCAGGCAGGTGGCGGTTCCACATCGCCTCCGTATGAACGGCCCGGCGTCGTGGCCGCCGCCGTTTACCAGCATGGGCAACGCATTCGCGACATCAGGATAGAAGAGGCCGGCGAATGGCGAATCCGGGAGAATGCCGTCGTCTGGATTGGCCTGCATGAGCCGGATGAAGTGCTGCTGCACCAGGTTCAGGCCGAGTTCAATCTCCATGCCCTGGCGATCGAGGACGCAGCACAGCCTCACCAGCGCCCGAAGCTGGAGATTTATGGGGACGCGATGTTCATCGTCGCCCGGACCGCCCATATGAAGGATGACGAAATCGTCTTCGGCGAAACGCATCTGTTCGTCGGTCGCGGTTATGTCGTTTCCGTCCGTCATGGGGATTCGTCCTCCTATCTGGCGGTGCGTCAGCGATGCGAGGCCACGCCGGCAGCACTTGCTCATGGCGAGAACTATATTCTCTATTCCATCCTCGATTTCATCGTCGACAACTACATGCCTGTCATCGAGGTCGTACAGGAGGAGGTCGAGAAGCTCGAGGATCTGGTGCTGCGCGAACAGCTGGAAAAGTCCGACATCGAGCGGCTTTACCTATTGCGGCGCAAGTTGCTGCGGCTGCGCAACGCCGTGGTGCCGCTCGTCGACGTCTGTCGGCGGTACGAGCACATCGATCTTCCAGGTATGGATCCGACGCTTCAGTCCCTGTTTCGCGATGTTACCGATCACGTGCGCCGGGTTCAGGAAGATATCGATGCGCTGCGCGAGGTCCTTGCCTTTGCCTTCGAGGCCAGCGTGATGATCGGCCAGACGGAGCAGACGGCGATCGCCCGCAAGCTCGCCGCCTGGGCGGCGATCCTCGCCGTTCCCACCGCGATCGCCGGTATCTACGGGATGAATTTCAACGATATGCCGGAGCTCAAATTCCAATACGGCTATTTCGTCGTGCTTGGCGTCATCATCACCTTGTGCCTGGGCCTCTTCATTTTCTTCCGTCGAAAGAAGTGGCTCTAGATATGTGATGTAGGGGGCAGGCGGAATATCCGAGCTGGCGATGGTACGTCAGCACAAGGCTTTCAGCAGCCGGTCCCGATGGCTGCGAACATAGTCCATATCGCTGAGATAGAGCCGGGCGTCTCCGGCAACCACGTCCTCCACGAATGTCTCATCTCCAGCGGCCGCACTTGCCAGCATGAAATCGACGAGCGCCTGCAGTCGCTGGCAGATCATCTCAGGGAGCTGGAGCCGGTCTTCCATCGTCGCCCCATATGCCGTGCAAAAGATTTCCGCGCGATGCAGCTGATCGTCGAGGCCGAAGATCACGTCGGGATTGGCGGGATCGGAGAGCGGCGCCCAGCGGTAAACCGAATAGGCCAGATCCCATAGGCGCGGTGCGGGATGGGCGGTATCGAAATCGATGATCCCGACAGCCTCATGGTCTGCCGTAGCGACGTTGTAGGGCGCATAGTCGCCGTGGCATATGATCTCGCGCGGCTCCTGGGGCGGCAGCATCCATGTCTGGATCTCGCGATCCGATTCCAGAAACCCTTGAGATGCCGAGTGAAAATCGCGCAGAAGCGTGGCTGCGGAAAGCAGCATGCGCTCCGATCCGACAAATTGGTCGCTCAGGTCTTCGCAGACGCGCCCGGTGACATAACTGACGACTTCCTGGTTCCCGGTTATTTCAATGGGATCCGGCGCTCCCGGAAAGCCTCTGCTCCTGAGATGGCGCAAAAACCGATGCACCGTTGGCGTCCATGCGCCGGAAGGCCGTACGACGGTATTGCCGTCCTGCCAGATCTGCCCGGTTCGTCCGCCCTCCAACAGTTTCACGTTCCGGCCTCCAGACGTTCTTTATGCGAATTCAGTTTTTCGATATGGGCCTGAATCGTGGCGCCAAGGTTTGTTTCATGGCAGTTCCGGTAGAACGCCACGACGTCGGAAGGCATTCCGTCGGGGATGGGGACGAAGTCTTCAAGCCGTAGGCCGCTTGAACTGCCGAGTTGCGGATCCGCCAGCTGGCTCTTGCTCAAACTGCCGACGCGATCGGCCAGGGTTTGGAAATAGGCGAGGTTGTCATCCACCGCCGAAGGGGAGTACGTCCGGCCGTGCGCCGGGATGACCAGTCTTGCATTGAGGTCACGTATCCGCTCGAGCGAGGAGCGGATCAAGCGCAGGTCGTCTGCATTTTTGCTCCAGACTTCGGGGATGGGGTATTCCACTGCGTCGACGGCCAGGCAGATGCGAAGTTCGGGAATCCACACGGCGATATGGTCGGGCGTGTGTCCTGGCGCATGAATGAGTTCCAGTGTCAGATTGCCGCCGTTGAGGGTCATCGAGCCGGAGAAGGTGATATCGGGGCCGATGAGGTCGACGTTCCGAAACCGCGGCTCCTGGCTCACCTTGTCCCTCAGGACCTCCTGTGCGGAAGGGTCGCGTAAGCGGTCGAGCGCGGCGGCATGCGCGATAATCGGAGCGCGCCCCGCAATGGCGGCATTCCCCCAGAAATGATCCCAATCCATATGCGAATTGATGACGATCAGCGGACGAGCATTCGTCTTTTCCTCGAGCAGGTGCAGCGCCGCCATGCAGAGTTCGGGCGTGCCGAGCGTATCGATCAGCACATTGAACCTCTCGGTCCGGACGAACACGGCATCAACTTCGTCCCCCGCCCTGACGATCACGATTCGATCATCGAGTTCGGGGTGTGAACACAATTCCACCGATGGATTCACGTCTGGTCGCCTTTATTGCAATCGCAGTGATTTCATTCGGATACATCAAGTCCCGTTCGGGCGCCTGATCTTTCAGAACGGTGCGGGGCTTCCCGTCTGATTTGGCTTCCGCTCTACCGGTACATGTACATTCCAACGTCTCATCACGGTGTTGGGCACCGCGGCCGTGCATATGACCATCACGCTCGGTTTCGAGCGGCCATAGCTCTTCGGCGTCCACCGTGTTTCGAGCGGGACCGCGCATCGGGGAACCAGCGTCTTCAGGTTCGGCGCTAGCACGTCCCATCGCTGATGCCCCGTGGCGTTCTCCTGCGAAATGAAGCGCCTGGCCTCCTCGCGGATTTCGAACAGGCCATGCGTGTCCATAGTGGAGCGATCGGTCTCGATGCTCCAGGAGGCGAGGCACAGTGCGCAAGCCGACAGGGCGGCGCTACGGCGTATCGATCGAAGCAATGGTGCGCCCTCAGTAGCCAAATGGGTCACCCTCCCGGGAAGCGGAAGACTATCCAAATACGGCACGAAACTTCAAGGTCCGTTTGCGGAATCCAGGGCCTTTGATGGGCGAACGGAGCGTGTCCCATCGATCCCGCGCCAGTGCGGCCGACGATGTCTGCGCACCGCGAATTGGCAGTTTCAGTGGAACAACCGCGGCCAACGGAAGTTTGCCTTCAAACCAAACTCGAGCGGCGGCCGATGTCATTCTCTCCAAACCAGGGTGTGTTGAGCACCCCACCCCGGATTTATTATGTCAATCCACTCCTTCTTCAGGGTATCGATGCGTGGCGCGAGGTTTTCGACCATGCTGCGGATACCGGTTTCGATCGCGTACTGACGGCACCTCTCTTCGATCGGGGCGGAGAGCGCAGTATCTTTGCCTCCCAGGATCTGGCCCGCCTCGACCCTCAGCTGTCGCTCGGAAGCGCCGTCGAGGATGGGGTGGGGCGCCTGGCGGAGGCCGCCCGCAAGAGCGGCGTCGCCCTGATGATGGACCTGATGCTCGACGGCAAGGCCCGGGATCCCAAGGCGGGCTTTCGCCCTGTCGATCCGAGACGCTCGCCTTTGGACCCGGCGGAACCGATGACCGCGATGGAGGCGGAGTCTCAATCGCGGCTGTTGGAAGAATGGACCGAACGGCTGCGAGGGCTGGCCGGTCTCGGCCTCGCCGGCTATCGGGCGCTCGGGATCGATCGCATTGCGCCGGCGGCTTTCAAATCGTTGATTGCCGCAGTGCGCGAGAAGGCGGACGCGCAATTCCTCGCCTGGACGCCCGGAACTGATTTCGGGGTGAGGGACGCGGTCAAGAATACAGGCTTCGATGGATGTTTTTCATCGATGGCCTGGTGGGATTTTGACGAGAGATGGTTCATCGAGGAACACCGCGTCCAGAAGCAGCTTGGCTGGCAGGTCGCTTTTCCGGAGCCGCCATTCGCCAGGCGGATCGCGCACGGAACCGAGAGTCGCGAAATCCTCGAACGGCGCGCCATAAGGGCGCTGCGCCTGGCTGCCTCACTGGGCGGCGGCCTGATGGTTCCGATGGGCTTCGAATATGGCGCCGCCACGCCGCTCGATCCGACCCATGGGAATGGAACGGGTTTGCGGGGGCTGCGCCATGATCTCGCTTTCGATATTTCCTCCGAAATTCGCCTTGCGAACACCGAGATCGGCAAGAAACCCCATGCGCCGGCCTCATCGCTTCGGCTCATCCGCAACGCCAACGGACCGGTCTCAGCGCTGCTGCAGTCTGAGGCGGAAGACCTTCGTAGCACCGAGAATGTGCGGTTCATCCTGCTCAACAGGGACCTTCGAACAAGTGCACTCGCTCCAGTGACCGCACTGCGCGAAGCGGCCTCCGGTTTTCTGCCCGCCGCAGCCGACGGCACGGCTCTGCGGCTGCGGGCAGGGGAGACCCTGGTGGTCGAAGGCAAGGCGCCGGCGCCGATCACATCCCGGCAGATCCTCGACGTCGCGCAGGCGACGGCGTCGCCGCGGCTCGCCATCGAAAACATCACGCCGCAGGTTGACGGCGGGCGTTTTCCCGTCAAGCGGGTGGTCGGCGACACCGTCACCGTCGAGGCGGATATATTCGCCGACGGCCACGATCCGATCGCCGCGGTCCTGCTCTGGCGGCCGCTCGATGCGGCAGATTGGAACGAGACGGAGATGCAGCTGGTCGAAAACGACCACTGGCGCGCCGAATTCCTGCTGGAGCGCATTGGACGTTATGAATTCGCCGTCGAGGCATGGAAGAACCCGTTTGCGATCTTTCGCTACGAGCTGACGAAGAAGAACGATGCCCGGCTGGACCTGAAGCTTGAGCTGCAGGAGGGGTTGAACCTGGTTCGTTCGGCTGAGACGCATGCAGGCGCCGCGCTCGGCACCGAATTGAAGGCCCTCGGCGACAGTCTCGAAAGAGCTTCGGATGCCGAGCGCACGGCGATCCTGCTCGATGCCCGAACATCGGAATTGATGAACAAGGCGGACAGGCGGCCGTTTCGGCTTCGCTCGACGGCAAGCGCCGTCGATGCCGAACGCAAGGAGGCTGCCTTTGCCAGCTGGTACCAGATCTTCCCGCGCTCGCAGAGCGGCGATCCGGACCGGCACGGCACCTTCGACGACGTCATTCCGCGACTGCCCGCCATCCGTGACATGGGCTTCGACGTGCTCTATTTCCCGCCGATTCATCCGATCGGCTCGACCAACCGGAAAGGCCGCAACAACAGCCTGAAAGCTGGGCCTGATGACCCCGGAAGTCCCTATGCCATCGGCTCCGAGGACGGCGGCCATGACGCCATCCATCCCGAGCTCGGCGAGTTCGAGGATTTCCGCCGGCTGGTGGAGGAGGCCGGCCGGCATGGCCTGGAGATTGCTCTCGACCTCGCAATCCAGGCGTCGCCGGATCACCCCTGGCTGAAGGAGCATCCCGGCTGGTTCGACTGGCGTCCCGACGGCACGATCAAATATGCCGAAAACCCGCCGAAGAAATACGAGGACATCGTCAACGTCGATTTCTATACAAAAGATGCGCTGCCTTCGTTGTGGGTGGAGCTCAGGGATGTCGTCCAGCTTTGGGTGGACCAGGGCGTCAAGCTGTTTCGTGTCGACAATCCGCACACAAAGCCCTTTCCGTTCTGGGAATGGCTGATCGGCGATATCAGGGGCCGCCATCCCGATGTCGTCTTCCTGTCGGAAGCCTTCACCAAGCCGAAGGTTATGTACCGGCTGGCAAAGATCGGCTTCTCCCAGTCCTATACCTACTTCACCTGGCGCAATGCCAAGTGGGAGCTCGTGCAATATATGCGGGAGCTGACAGAGACGGCGCCGAAGGAATTCTTCCGCCCGCATTTCTTCGTCAACACCCATGATATCAATCCGGATTTCCTGCAGAACGCGCCGCGCCCGGCCTTCCTGATCCGCGCAGCACTTGCCGCCACCCTTTCGGGATTGTGGGGCGTTTATAACGGTTTTGAACTTTGCGAGGGGCGTCCCGATGCCAAGCGCAAGGAATATGCCGACAGCGAGAAATACGAAATCCGCGCCTGGGACTACGACCGGTCGGGCAATATCATCGCCGAAATCAGGACGCTCAATCGCATCCGGAACGAAAACACCGCGCTGCATTCGCATCTCGGGCTGACGCTGCTGAATGCGCGAAATGACAATATCCTGTTTTTCGAGAAGGCAAGCCGTGCCCGCGACAATGTCCTGCTGATCGCCATCAGCCTCGACCCCCACAATTTCCAGCAGAGCGATGTCGAGCTGCCGCTCTGGCACTGGTCGCTGGGCGACGGCGGCACGCTGGATGCCGAAGATCTGATCGGCGGGCATCGTTTCAAGTGGACCGGCAAATGGCAGAGCATCAGTCTCAATCCTGAGGTCCTGCCCTATGCGATCTGGCGTATTCGCTCAACGGAGGCATGAATGGACACGATGAATGCAGATAGCGCGTCGCAGCCGCTCTGGTACAAGGATGCAATCATCTACCAGCTGCACATCAAGTCGTTCTACGACGCCAATGGTGACGGGGTCGGCGACTTTGCCGGCTTGCACCAGAAGCTCGATCACATCGCAGCCCTCGGCGTCAATGCCATCTGGCTTTTGCCTTTCTTTCCCTCTCCGCGTCGCGACGACGGCTACGACATCGCCGACTATGGCAGCGTCAGCCCCGATTACGGGACGGTGGAGGATTTCCGGGCTTTCGTCGACGCCGCCCACCAGCGCAACATCCGCGTCATCATCGAGCTCGTCATCAATCACACCTCCGATCAGCATCCCTGGTTCCAGCGCGCCCGCCAGGCGCCGGCAGGCTCGCCGGAGCGCGATTTCTACGTCTGGTCCGATACCGATCAGAAGTTTCCGGAAACGCGCATCATTTTCATCGACACGGAAAAATCCAACTGGACATGGGACGCGGTCGCCGGCGCCTATTACTGGCACCGCTTCTATTCCCATCAGCCCGACCTCAATTTCGATAGCCCCCTTGTCATGGAGGAATTGCTGAGGGTGATGCGCTTCTGGCTGGAAACCGGCATCGATGGTTTTCGTCTCGACGCGATCCCCTACCTCGTCGAGCGCGAGGGGACGATCAACGAAAACCTGCCGGAAACCCACGCGATCCTCAAACGCATACGCGCAGCGCTCGATGCCACCCATCCCGGCGTGATGCTGCTTGCCGAGGCCAATCAATGGCCGGAGGACACGCGCGAATATTTCGGAGACGGCGATGAATGCCATATGGCCTTCCACTTCCCGCTGATGCCGCGCATGTATATGGCCATCGCCAAGGAGGACCGGTTTCCGATCACCGATATCCTGCGCCAGACGCCGGAGATTCCAGACAACTGCCAATGGGCGATCTTCCTTCGCAACCACGACGAGCTGACGCTCGAAATGGTGACCGACGCCGAGCGGGATTATCTATGGGAGACCTATGCATCCGACAAACGTGCCCGCATCAATCTCGGCATAAGGCGGCGCTTAGCGCCGTTGATGGAGCGCGACCGCCGGCGGATCGAGCTGATGAACGCGCTTCTTCTCTCGATGCCGGGAACGCCGGTGATCTATTACGGCGACGAGATCGGCATGGGCGACAATATCTATCTCGGCGACCGGGACGGGGTGAGGACGCCGATGCAATGGTCTCCGGACCGCAATGGCGGTTTCTCCAGGGCAGATCCGGCGCGTCTCGTGCTGCCGCCCGTCGCCGACCCGCTTTATGGCTTTGAAGCCGTCAACGTCGAGGCGCAGAGCACAGACGCGCATTCGCTGCTCAACTGGACGCGCAGAATGTTGGCGTTGCGCGGCAGGCATCCCGCCTTCGGGCGTGGCACGCTGCGGTTCCTTTCACCGGAAAATCGCAAGATCCTTGCCTATCTCAGGGAGTATGAAGGCGAGGTCTTGCTTTGTGTTGCCAGTCTCTCGCGGCTGCCACAGGCCGTCGAACTCGACTTGTCGAGCTTCGAGGGGCGCGTTCCGATTGAACTGACCGGCATGTCGCCGTTTCCGCCGATTGGCCAGTTGACCTATCTCCTGACCTTGCCGCCCTACGGTTTCTTCTGGTTCCAGCTGACGGCTGATGCCGACCCGCCGGCGTGGCGCACCGCACCGCCGGAACAGCTTCCCGATCTGTTGACGATGGTCATCCGGCGTAGCCTGCTCGACCTCGTGGATGAACCGGGTCATGCACGCATCCTGAGCAGCGAAATCCTGCCCGCCTATCTCTCCAGGCGGCGATGGTTCGGGGCAAAGGACCAGCCGCTTCAGGCCGCCCGACTGGTCTCCGCGACACCAATCCCATTCGCCGACGGCGTCGTCCTCGGCGAATTGGAGGTCGTGCTGCCGACCCACAGCGAATCCTACCAACTGCCGCTCACGGTCGTCTGGGACGATGCTCGCCCTTCCGCGCTTGCCCAGCAGCTTGCGCTTGGGAGGATTCGCCAAGGTAGACGCGTCGGTTTCCTCACAGATGGATTTGCCGTGGAGGCAATGGCGCGCGGCATTCTGCACGGACTTCGCGACCGCTCGCGCACCACCGGTCGGACCGGCACGCTCGAATTCCTTGGGACAGAGCAGCTCGACAGTCTCGATATTTCAGGCGAGCTGCCGGTGCATTGGCTATCGGCTGAACAGTCCAACAGCTCGCTGCTCGTCGGCGACGTAGCGATGATCAAACTGATCAGGCACATCTTCCCGGGCATCCATCCGGAAGTCGAGATGACGCGCTATCTCACTCGCGCCGGCTATGACCACACAGCGCCGCTTCTCGGCGAGGTCGCGCATACCGATTCCAGCGGACGCCGTTCCACCTTGATCATCGTCCAGGGCGCGATCCGCAATCAGGGCGACGCCTGGAACTGGATGCTGAACAATCTGCGCCGCGGGGCCGACGAACTGGTGCTGAACGATCCGGCGGTCCAACCGGACGACGACGTCTTCCGGTCGCTGATCAGTTTCGTCGCGATGGTGGGTCTCAGGCTCGGCGAATTGCATGTCGTGCTCGCTGCGAAGACCGGAGACGAGGCCTTCAGCCCGGTGGTTGCCGGCGACAGCGAGGTCGAGGCGATGAGGAAGGCCGTTGTCGGGGAACTCGCCTATGCCATGTCGAAGCTCGATGAACGCGACGAGAATGCCGACCCCGCAATCGACTTGCTCGCTGCACCGCTTCTCGAGCGTCGTTTCGAACTCGCAGAGCTCGCCGGAACGCTGGCGGAGAGCTCCCGCCATACGCTGATGACACGCACGCATGGCGACTTCCATCTTGGCCAGATCCTCGTCAGCGAGGGCGATGCCGTCATCATCGACTTCGAGGGCGAGCCAGCGAAAAACCTGACCGAGCGCCGCGCCAAGACGAACCCGTTGCGTGATGTCGCCGGGCTTTTGAGATCACTGAGCTATCTCGTGGCCACCGCGCAGCTCGATAACGACGCGGTCATCGAACACGACAACGAGGTTCGCCGCGAGGCGATCGCTCGCTTCGGGCGCAATGCCGAGGAGGCCTTTCTCGATGCCTATTCGCAGGCGGTGTCCGTATCGAAGGAGCTTGACATGCCGCCCGATCAAAGACGGAGGATTCTCGATGCCTTTCTTCTCGAAAAGGCCGCCTACGAGATCGCCTATGAGGCTCGCAACAGGCCGAAATGGCTTCCGATCCCGCTATCCGGCCTTACCGAAATCGTATCGCGTCTGGCGGGGGTCACGGCATGAATGTTGAGCGCTCGGAACTTCTGGCGGGCATCGGACAGGATGCGCTATGGGCCTTGATCGAGGGGCGCCATGGCGATCCCTTTTCGATCCTCGGGCCCCACCAAAGCGGCGGCATGACGATCGTGCGGGTCTACCTGCCCGGTGCGGAAGCGGTCGATCTCATCGATGCGACGAGCGGCCGGGTGGTGGCACCTTTCAGCATCGCCCACCCGTCCGGCTTGTTCGCGGCGACGGCCGCCTCGAGGACTGGATACCGGCTGCGGATCACATGGCCGGATGCCGTGCAGATCACCGAGGATCCCTACAGTTTCGGTCTGCTGCTCGGAGAACTCGACCTTCATCTGATATCGGAGGGCACCCACTACAGTCTCAGCCGGACGCTCGGCGCGGTGGCGATGTCGATCGACGGGATATCTGGCGTTCGTTTCGCCGTCTGGGCTCCGAATGCGCGCCGCGTCTCGGTTGTCAGCGACTTCAACGCCTGGGATGGGCGGCGAAACCCGATGCGGCTGAGACCGTCGGCGGGCGTATGGGAGCTGTTCATCCCCCGGCTGGCACCCGGCGCAAGATACAAGTTCGAGATCGTCGATGCTGAGGGAACCTGCCTGCCGCAGAAGGCCGATCCGGTGGCGAGGGCGAGCGAGGCCGCCCCATCCACCGCCTCCATCGTCGCATCGTCGACGCCGTTTCGATGGAGCGATGACGGCTGGATGAAAGGCCGGTCCCGGCAAGACAGGCTGGAGGGCGCGTTCTCCGTCTATGAGGTGCACGTCGGCTCCTGGCTTCGCGATCAAAAGGACGGCAATAGGTCGCTCGACTGGGTCGAACTCAGCCAGCGGCTGGTTCCCTATGTCAGCGACATGGGCTTCACCCATATCGAGCTGCTTCCGATCATGGAGCATCCGTTCGGTGGCTCCTGGGGCTATCAGCCGCTCGGCCTGTTCGCTCCGACCGGCCGATATGGGACGCCTGAGGATTTCGCTTATTTCGTCGACCGGTGCCATGGCGCCGGGCTCGGCGTCATCCTCGACTGGGTGCCGGCCCATTTCCCCACAGATGTCTGGGGGCTTGCCCGCTTCGACGGCAGCGCGCTCTACGAGCATGAAGATCCGCGCGAAGGCTTTCACCGCGACTGGAACACGCTGATCTACAATCTCGGCCGCAACGAGGTGAAGGGATTCCTGATCGCCAGCGCGCTGGAATGGCTGGAGCGCTACCATATCGACGGTTTGCGGGTCGACGCCGTTGCCTCGATGCTCTACCGCGACTACAGCCGCAACGAGGGCGAATGGATTCCCAACCAATATGGCGGTCGCGAGAATCTGGAAGCGGTCGAATTCTTCAAGCATCTGAACAGCATCATTCACGAGCGCTGCCCGCACGCGATGACGATCGCCGAGGAATCGACGGCCTGGCCCGGGGTGACGAAGCCGCCGGAGCAAGGGGGGCTGGGCTTCGACATCAAGTGGAACATGGGCTGGATGCATGACAGCCTGAGCTACATCGAGAAGGACCCGATTTATCGGAGCTACGCCCATGGCACGATGACCTTCGGCATGATCTATGCCTATTCCGAACGCTTCATTCTGCCGATTTCACATGACGAGGTCGTCTACGGAAAGGGCTCGCTGCTGACGAAGATGCCGGGCGACGAATGGCAGAAATTCGCCAATCTGCGCAGCTATCTCGCCTTCATGTGGGGCCATCCCGGCAAGAAGCTTTTGTTCATGGGGAGCGAAATCGCTCAGCCGAGCGAGTGGAATCACGACGGGTCGGTGACCTGGGATGTGCTGGACCAGCCTCAGCATGTGGGGATCCAGCGGCTGGTGAAGGATCTGAACGGCCTTTACGGGGACGAGCCGGCATTGCAGTTCGGCGACTTTCATTCCGAGGGTTTTGAATGGGCGGCAGCTGACGACGCCGTCAATTCCGTCCTCGGCATGCTCCGTTATGCGCCCGACCGCGCTTCGTCGGTGCTGGTCATGTCAAATTTCACGCCGGTGCCGCGTTACGGCTACAGGATCGGTGTGCCCAGTGACGGTGTGTGGATCGAGCGGATAACGACGGATGCGCGGGAATATGGAGGCTCGGGCCTGGTCAACGGCGCGGTGTCGAGCGAACCCGTGCCCGCCCATGGCAGGCCCGTCTCCCTGTCCCTGACGCTGCCGCCGCTATCGACGATTTTTCTGCAGGGGCCGTCGCCCTGACGGCGGTCACGTCGGTGACGGTTTCACCGTCACCTTAGACGACAGTAGACAGTCATCTCGGTGGCGGTTTCACCGTCACCTGAGATAATGGATATGCGGGCGCGAATGATAGGGAGAGGTTTCGATTCGGGCCTCGACGGAGAAGACATTCCTTAAAAGATCCTCGCTCAACACGTCCTGCGGCGCGCCGGAGGCGACGATCCTGCCATGCTGCATGATGATCAGCTGGTCGCAGAACATTGCGGCATGGTTGAGATCGTGCATGGCGACGATGCTGGTGATCGGCAGGCCGGAGACGAGCCGCATCAGCCCGATCTGGTGCTGGATATCGAGATGATTTGTGGGCTCGTCGAGGATCAGTTCCTGGGGCGACTGGGCGAGCGCCCTTGCGATATGGGTGCGCTGCTTCTCGCCGCCCGACAGGCTTTGCCAGCTATCGTCGCGTTTCTCCGCCATGCCGGCGCGCGCCAGCGCCTCTTCGACCGCCTCTTCGTCGGCCCTCGTCCAGCCCGAGAACATCGATCGGTGCGGAAACCTTCCGAGCTTGACGACGTCGACCACCTTCAGATTGGCATTCGTCGTCGCATGCTGCTCGACGAACGCGATCCGCCGGGCAATCGAGCGGCGGCTGATCGTGCCGATGTCGCTCCGGTCGAGCGTGACGCGGCCGGAATGCGGCCGCTTCAGGCCGGCCAGAAGCCGCAGCAACGAGGTTTTGCCCGAGCCGTTCGGCCCGAGCAGGCCGAGCATCCGGCCAGGCTGCGCCTCCATGGAAACGCCATCGAGAATGGTCTTCCTGCCAATTTTCCAGATGAGGTTGTCGGCCTTGATGCTCATGATGCGCGTTGGAACCGATAGAGGATGATCGAGAAGAAGGGGACACCCACCAGGGCCGTGACGACGCCGATCGGCAGGATCTGGTTCGGAATGAGGGCGCGCGCGGCGATGTCGGCGAGCACCATGAAGATCGCCCCTGCTATAGCGCAGGCAGGCAGCAGGCGGACATGCAGCGGCCCGACGACAAAGCGGGCGACATGCGGCACGACGAGCCCGACAAAGCCGATCGACCCCACCATGCTGACGATCGTTGCCGTCATCATCGCCGTCAGCGCGAAGAGCACCATCCGCGCGCGGCCGACATTGACGCCGAGCGAGGATGCCGCCTCGTCGCCGAAGGCGAAGGCGTCGAGCACGCGGGCGTAAAACAGGCAGCCGACGAGGCCGATGCCGACGACGACCGAGACCAGCGCGAATTCCGGCCAGCGCACGCCGCCGAAACTGCCGAGCAGCCAGAACATGACGTCGCGGGCCTGCTGCGCATTGGCCGAGGTGGTGACGATGTAGGAGGTCGAGGCGTTGAAGAGCTGCGATGCGGCGACACCGGCGAGGATGGTGCGGTCCGCTCCGCCGCGCGTGCCGTTCGAGAGCAGCGCCACGAAGAAGAAGGCTGCGAAAGCACCGGCGAATGCGCCGGCCGAGAGCGACACCGCGCCCGAGCCGATCCCTAGGATGACAATCGCGACGGCGCCGGTAGAGGCGCCGGCTGAGATGCCGAGCACATAGGGCTCGGCAAGCGGATTGCGCAGCAGCGACTGCATGATCGCGCCCGACAGCGCCAGACCCGCGCCGCAGAAGGCGGCGACGAGCGCCCGGCTGAGACGATAATCCCAGATCACCGTCTCGTGGATGCGGTTCAGCTCGATCGCGGTCCATCCGAGCCGGTTGGTGACGGCCGAAAACGTGGTTGCAAGCGGGATCGGCAGGTCGCCGATCCCGACGCTGACGCCGACGGCGACCGCGATGAGGCAGAGGGAGGCCAGGAACAGTGCCGTGAGCGCTCCCAGCTGCCGAAAGATACGGCCCGCTTCAGTCACTTCAACAGACCGAGAGCCTTCAATTGGCCAGCCACCTGCTCAGCGCCGTAGACCGTGCGGACGGTCGGGTTCATGGCCTGGCCGTCCATGATCACGATCGCCTTGTTCTTGACGGCGGGGATCTGGCTGACGGCCGGATCGGTGTTCAGGAAATTGATCTTGGCCTCCGGCTTGTCGAGTTCCCAACGGTTGCGGTCGAGACTGGCGACGACAATGACGTCGGGATTGGAGGCGATGATGCCTTCCCAGCCGAGCGTCGGCCATTCTGCTTCCGCCGATATCGCATTGTGGCCGCCGAGCAGGTCGGCGATAAAGCCGGACGCGCTGTTCTTGCCGCCGAGATAGGCGTCGGCCGACGGGCTAGGGCTGGAAAACCAGAAGACGTAGGAAAGGTTCTTGCCGTCCTTCGAAACGCTGGAGCGAAGCTTGGCTTCGCGCGCCTTGAAGTCGGCGATCAGCGCCTGGCCGCGATCGGCGACGTCGAAGATCTCAGAGAGTTCGTCGATCTCCCTGTAGAGAAGATCCATGTTCCACAGCTCGGCGCGGCTGCCGTACTGGTCCTTGACGTCCTTGGTGCTGAGGCAAGTACTGGGCGAGAGATAGGTCGCGACACCCACTTTGTCGAAATCTTCGCGCTTGGCGATCTTGCTGTTCGGCCCGACCAGGCTCGGCAGAGCCACCGCCACGAAGTCGGGATTTTCGGCGAGCATCGATTCAAAGGTCGGCATCTCGACGGTCAGAAGCTTGACCTTGGCATTGGCTTCTGCGAGCTGCGGCAGGACCTTGCTCGGCCAGAAGGCCGTGCCGGCCATCTTGTCCTGAAGGCCGAGCAGCAGCAGAATTTCAGCGCTGTTCTGGCCGAGGCCGATCGCCCGTTCGGGCGCCTTCTGGAAAGTCACCTGCGCGCCGCAGTTTTCCAGTGTCAGCGGGTAGGTCGTCGAACCGGCAAAAGACGGATTTGCGGCAAGGCCGATGATGGCGGAGAGGCCGCAGGCGGCCAGAAGCGATTTAAGGCTGGTCACGAAGAAATTCCCGGTGCGTGAGTATGTACGGCCGCCGTATAGCCTCAGAGACAGACAGAAAACAAGACCAAACAAATCAACTTATCGCAAAATTGACAGCGTATTGCTGCGGGCAACATGCCATCGCGCATTGAACTGCAGCCGCGTTCGCCGTCTAAACAGGGCCGACCGGTGACAGCGACTTGCCGTAGACTTCGAGGATCGCGGCGATCTCCTTGAGGATGCCGGAGAGCGGAAGCGTGCCCTTTCTGTTGAACGCCATGTCGTAACGTTCGAAAAGGGCAAGGCAGATCTCGTTCGAATCGTGGCGCGACTGGTAGGCGAGACCGTCCGGCTGGTCGGCATGGTCCCAAAGCGCGTCGGTCCAAAGGCCGCATGGTTCGTAAGGTCCGGTGGAGACGGCATTATCGGTGCCGAGGGCCTGCAGGCCGGTTCCGTGCATGCGCACGATCCTCAGCGGTCTGATACAGCTGAGTTCACTGATGGCGCGGGTGGTGATTTCCGTCATTGACACCATCAACCGCTGGGGATTGCGCAGGATCGTTTCCACAAGCGCTCCCCTGCGACTCATCCCGACATAGAGGATTCCGAAACGTCCGCTGGCGCTGTCGAAACGATTGGCGGCGGCAATCCCGGGGCCGGGTCCAAAGAAGATGGGATCGAGTTGCGTCCGATGGACCCGATGGAGAACCTGCCCGGCAGGAATGAGGTCGATCGGCAATGACGATTGGGCGAGCCAAGGGGGCGGGGTCGGTGCAGCTCCCGACGGCCCTCTGCCTGCATTTGCCGGCATCAGGCAAAACCGTCGGAGGTTTCAATGCGGATCAGACGCCGGACTGCTTCACGATCGCCGTCGCGCAACGCTTGCAGGGCTGTCCGACCACCGAGAGCCGTATCGGAAGCAAGCAGAAAATCCAATGCGACCCAGGGACCGGCGGCGGCAAAACCACGCACGACGTCGGAAATCCCCGCGATCACCTCACCTTGATCCAGCTGGCAGAGCGGATAGCGCCAGTCGCTGCCCTCGCGCACGGCAAGCAGCGTGCCGGCCCGCCGCCTCTTGTCGACGGCCTGTCTGCTGATGCCGAGGATACGTCCGGCGTCTTCAGCTGACATCGTTCCACCGGCCCGTTCGACGAGATTTTGCCGATGCTCGACGTTGCGAGCCAGCGCCGGAACCAGCGGATCGAGATCGTTTATCGCCGCGCCCACCATATCCGAGCGGCTGAGAAGCTGCGCCAACGATCCGGCGTCGGTCGGGGCTGAAAGCGCATCGGCGAGATCCTTTGCCGGCACATTCGCCGAAATGCGCTCCAGCGCCGATGTCGCACGTCGCAGAAACGCGGTCCTGATGGAATTCGGCTCTTCCTGCACTGTGACGGGACCGGATGCGTGGCGGGCCATTGAGCGGCTCCTCGGTTGACAAGGTATTTATATGGTTATTGATAGTATGAAGTCAACCTCTGGTGTGGTGCTTGGATGGCCGTGAAGAGGAACGGCCGGCCCGATCCTCGGTGCGGGATCGGAAGCCAATTCGCCCCGATGTCTACGGCATCAAGGTAAAGCTCTCAAACATGTTCAGGTCAGCTTTGCCACGAGCTTGGCATAGTCCGAAAACGTCAACCGTTCGCCTTTCCTGCCTGCCTCCTCGGCGAGCTGCAGCACACGGATGGGGAACAGGATCGCGGCGCGGTTGGCGTCCGACAGTTCATGGTCGTCATCTTCTTCGACTGCCTTCTTGGCTTTCGAGAGCGCGGCATTGAGTTCCTCGCTGGTAAGCAGTTCTTTCTCGACAATCGCATCACATATCGACGCCATCGCCATGATCAGGCCCTTGAGCTGGAGGTTGGCCGTATTCATGAGAGCTCCGAGAAAACCGAGGGGATTTGCGATGATGGCGCTCCGGCGCATCGCCGATAGCGCCGCAGCATTGCTACGTCAGTCCGATTGAACCGGCCGGATCGTGTCGACGGTGACGGCACCGTCGAGGATCCCGCGCTTGACATCGCGTCTGTCCCGATCGATCTCGATGACGGTGTAGAGCTTGTCGTCCCGAAAGGCGCTGGCATTGACCGTCGTGACATCCTCGGCGGGAGCCGCATCCACTTCCATGAAGTCGAGCTCACGAGCCGCGGCGACGATCCTGGCGTCACCGGGCGTTCTGGCCGCGACGACGACGGTACCGTGGCCGGGGGAATTGTCCCATCTCGGATCGTCGGGTGCGGCGATCGGCTCCAACCGGTAGATGTTGAGCATCTCGCCGCCGGCGTCGGGCGACGCTTGCGCGGCCGCATCCTTAATTTGCGCCTGGCTCTCGACCGACTTTCCGAAGGTGTTCGGGCTGGTCGCGTTGTTGATCTCTTCCTTGCCTGTCCTTGAGACGTTCGACATGTCGCTCTCCATTGTCAGGACGGAAACGACAGCCGGCAGCAAAGTGTTCCCGCGCTCGAAAAACCGCAAACTCCACCGGGGTGGTTTCCGGCGAGCACTTCCGAAATCTGCAACTATCAGGCTCATTTTGGGCGGTGAATCATGTTAGGATGGACGCGGGACGGCCCATACCATTTTCTGAGTTGAGCGCTAAATTACCGATCGTCGAAGAGGGGGATTTTCGTGAGCAACCAAACCAGCGAATTCGCGCGCGACAGCGTTGCGGTAGACAGCCTCAATGGGCATGACCACAAAACGATGGCGTTCGACGACGCCAGCGCGCTTCTGGAAGTCCTTGTTGCGGTCAGGCGCGGCGACTTTTCCGTACGGATGCGATCCGACCTGACGGGTCTCACCGGCAAGGTCGCCGATGCCCTCAACGACATCATCGCCGCCAATCAGCGCATGGCCCAGCAGCTCGAGCATGTCGGGCAGGTGGTCGGCCGGGACGGGCGAACGAGCACGCGCGTACGCTTCGGCCTGTCGGACGGCTCCTGGTCCGAAATGGAAGGATCGATCAACGGTCTGATCGATGATCTCCTATGGCCGACGACCGCTGTCACGCGCACGATCACGGCAGTCGCCAAGGGAGATCTCTTGCAGACCGTGCCGCTGGATGTCGACGGGCGGCCGCTCAAAGGTGAGTTCCTGCGCTCGGCCGATATCGTCAATACGATGATCAAGCAGCTGAGCGTCTTCACATCGGAAGTGACGCGCGTCGCCCGCGAGGTCGGCACGGACGGAAAACTCGGCGGACAGGCGCAGGTGCCGGAGGTGACGGGCGTCTGGAAGGACCTCACCGAAAGCGTGAACTCGATGGCGTCGAACCTGACGGCGCAGGTGCGCAATATCGCCGAAGTGACGATCGCCGTTGCCAATGGCGATCTTTCCAAGAAGATCACCGTCGACGTGCGCGGCGAGATCCTGCAGCTCAAGGAAGCGATCAACACCATGGTCGACCAGCTCAGGTCCTTCGCCTCGGAAGTGACTCGCGTCGCCCGCGAAGTCGGCACCGAAGGCAAGCTCGGCGGACAGGCGCTGGTGCCCGGGGTGGCCGGCACCTGGAAGGATCTGACCGATTCCGTCAACGCCATGTGCGGCAACCTGACGGCCCAGGTCCGCAACATTGCCCAGGTGACCACGGCCGTGGCGCGCGGCGACCTGTCGCGCAAGATCACCGTCGACGTCTCGGGCGAAATCCTCGAGCTGAAGGAAACCATCAACACGATGGTCGACCAGTTGAACGGCTTTGCCGGCGAGGTGACGCGCGTGGCGCGTGAAGTCGGCACAGAGGGCCGCCTCGGCGGCCAGGCGCAGGTGCCAGGCGTCGCCGGCACCTGGAAGGACCTTACCGACAACGTCAATTCCATGGCCTCGAACCTCACCGCGCAAGTGCGCAACATCGCCGAGGTCTCGACTGCGATCGCCAACGGCGACCTGTCGAAGAAGATCACCGTGACGGTGTCGGGGGAAATCCTCGAGCTGAAGGAGACCATCAATACGATGGTCGATCAGCTGAACGCCTTCGCGTCGGAAGTGACCCGTGTGGCCCGCGAAGTCGGCACCGAGGGCCGGCTCGGCGGTCAGGCCAATGTGCGCGGTGTTGCCGGCACCTGGAAGGATCTGACCGAAAACGTCAACTCCATGGCCGGCAACCTGACGGCGCAGGTCCGCAATATCGCCGAGGTCTCGACCGCCATCGCCAATGGCGACCTGTCGAAGAAGATCACCGTCGACGTGAAGGGCGAGATCCTCGAACTGAAGGAAACCATCAATACGATGGTGGACCAGCTGAACGCCTTCGCCTCGGAAGTGACCCGCGTCGCCCGCGAAGTGGGCACGGAGGGCCGGCTCGGCGGCCAGGCCAATGTGCGCGGCGTCGCCGGCACCTGGAAGGACCTGACCGACAGCGTCAATTCCATGGCCTCCAACCTGACCGGGCAGGTGCGCAACATCGCCGAAGTCGCGACCGCCGTCGCCCAGGGAGACCTTTCCAAGAAGATCACCGTGACGGTGTCGGGCGAAATCCTCGAACTAAAGGAGACCATCAACACGATGGTTGACCAGCTCAACGGCTTTGCCGGCGAGGTGACGCGTGTGGCGCGCGAAGTCGGCACCGAAGGGCGGCTTGGCGGCCAGGCGAACGTGCTCGGCGTTGCCGGCACCTGGAAGGACCTGACCGACAGCGTCAATTCCATGGCGGGCAATCTGACGGCGCAGGTGCGCAACATCGCCGAAGTGTCGACCGCGATCGCCAATGGCGACCTGTCGAAGAAGATCACGGTGTCGGTCTCGGGCGAAATCCTCGAGCTCAAGGAAACGCTGAACACCATGGTCGATCAGCTGAACCGCTTCGCTTCCGAAGTGACGCGTGTGGCGCGCGAGGTCGGCACCGAGGGCAAGCTCGGCGGCCAGGCACAGGTGCCGGGTGTCGCCGGCACCTGGAAGGACCTCACTGAAAACGTCAACTCCATGGCCTCCAATCTCACCGGTCAGGTCAGAAACATCGCCGAAGTGACGACGGCCGTGGCGCGCGGCGACCTGTCGCGCAAGATCACCGTCGACGTGAAGGGAGAAATCCTCGAACTGAAGAACACCATCAATACGATGGTGGACCAGCTCAATGCCTTTGCCGGCGAAGTGACGCGCGTCGCTCGCGAAGTCGGCACCGAAGGCAAGCTCGGCGGCCAGGCGCAGGTCTCCGGCGTCGCCGGCACCTGGAAGGATCTGACCGACAGCGTCAACTCCATGGCCGGCAACCTGACGGCGCAGGTGCGCAACATCGCCGAGGTGGCCACCGCCATCGCCAACGGCGACCTGTCGCGCAAGATCACGGTCGACGTGCGCGGCGAAATCCTGCTCTTGAAGGATACGCTGAATACCATGGTCGATCAGCTTCGCTCCTTTGCCGGCGAAGTGACGCGTGTTGCCCGCGAAGTCGGCACCGATGGCAGGCTCGGCGGCCAGGCCGTCGTTCCCGGTGTCGCCGGCACCTGGAAGGACCTGACCGACAACGTCAACCTGCTCGCTGCCAATCTGACGACCCAGGTTCGAAACATTGCCGAAGTGACGACGGCTGTGGCGCGCGGCGACCTGTCGCGCAAGATCACCGTCGATGTGAAGGGGGAAATCCTCGAACTGAAGAACACCATCAACACGATGGTGGACCAGCTCAACGCCTTTGCCGGCGAAGTGACGCGCGTCGCTCGCGAAGTCGGCACCGAAGGCAAGCTCGGCGGCCAGGCGCAGGTGCCTGGTGTCGCCGGCACCTGGAAGGACCTGACCGACACCGTCAACGTCATGGCCGCCAACCTGACCGAGCAGGTCCGCGGCATCGTCAAGGTGGTGACGGCGGTCGCGAACGGCGATCTCAAGCAAAATCTCACCGTCGCGTCGAAGGGCGAGGTGGCCGCCCTTGCCGAGACCATCAACAACATGACCAACACGCTCGCGACCTTTGCCGATCAGGTGACCACGGTTGCGCGTGAGGTGGGCGTGGAAGGCCGCCTCGGCGGTCAGGCGAATGTTCCGGGTACTGCAGGAACCTGGAAGGACTTGACCGGCAACGTCAACCTGCTTGCCGCCAATCTGACGACGCAGGTGCGCGCCATCGCTGAGGTGGCGACCGCCGTCACCAAGGGTGACCTGACGCGCTCGATCAAGGTCGACGCGCGCGGCGAAGTGGCAGAGCTCAAGGACAACATCAACACGATGATCGACAACCTCCGGCTCACCACCGAGCGCAACACCGAGCAGGACTGGCTGAAGACCAACCTGGCGCGCTTCACCAACATGCTGCAGGGGCAGCGCGACCTGACGCTGGTCGGCAAGATGCTGCTGTCGGAGCTGGCGCCTCTGGTCGGCGCCCATCAAGGGGTCATCTACCAGGTGGATGCCGACGAGCGGCAGCCGGTCTTGTCGCTGCTTTCCGTCTACGCGAAAGGGGGCGAGGCGGCGCACCCGGCCCGGCTCGAGTTCGGCCAGGGACTTGTCGGCCAGTGCGCCAGCGACGCCCGCCGCATCCTGGTCACTGACCTTCCCGACAACGTCGTTCCGATAAGCTCCGGCGTGTTCACGACCCTGCCGAGAAGCGCCATCGTGCTGCCGGTGCATTTCGAAGGCCAGGTGAAGGCGGTGATCGAGCTTGCCTCTGCAGGCGAATTTACCGAGCTGCAGCTGTCGTTCCTCGACCAGCTGACGACATCGATCGGCATCGTTCTCAACTCGATCGAAGCGACCATGCAGACTGAAGGCCTGCTCAAGCAGTCCCAGCAGCTCGCCGCCGAGCTTCAGACGCAGCAGCGCGAGCTGCAGCAGACCAACGAGCAGCTTGGGCAGAAGGCGCAGCAGCTGGAGGAGCGCAACGTCGAAGTCGAGGCGAAGAACCAGGAAATCGAGCAGGCCCGGCGCGCGCTGGAAGAAAAGGCAACCGAGCTGGCGCTGACATCGAAGTACAAGTCCGAATTCCTCGCCAACATGTCGCACGAGCTGCGCACGCCTTTGAATTCGATTCTCATTCTCGGCCAGCAGCTGGGAGAAAACCCGGATGGCAACCTCTCGGGCAAACAGGTCGAGTTCGCAAAGACCATCCATGGCGCGGGCACCGATCTACTGAACCTCATCAGCGACATCCTCGACCTGTCGAAGATCGAGTCCGGAACGGTTTCGGTCGATGCCGAGGAGATCTCCGTCAGCAACCTGCTCGAAGTCATGGCCCGGCCGTTCCGGCATGAAGCCGAAAATCGCAACCTGTCGTTCGCGGTCGAGGTCGGCGCCGATATCACGAAGAGCATCATCACGGATTCGAAGCGCCTCCAGCAGATCCTGAAGAACCTGCTGTCGAACGCCTTCAAATTCACCGCGCAGGGCGGTGTGACGCTTCGCGTCGCATCGGCAACGAGCGGCTGGTCGTCCGACCATCCCTCGCTCAAACACGCGCCTTCGGTCATTGCCTTCGAAGTCGTCGATACCGGCATCGGCATACCGCCTGAAAAACAGCGGATCATTTTCGAGGCGTTCCAGCAGGCGGATGCCTCGACAAGCCGCAAATACGGCGGCACAGGCCTGGGCCTGGCGATCAGCCGCGAACTGGCGAACCTGCTCGGCGGCGAGATCCAGCTGCGCAGCACCCCCGGTGTCGGCAGCACCTTCGTTCTCTACCTGCCGCTCACCTATGTTGGCGCCGGCGCAGTTGCGCCGAAGTCCGTTCCGCCGGCCAATGTCGTGGAATTCGCCGAGGCGGCGGCACACCGCCGCGCCGAAAAGCCGACCGAACATGTCGAAGACGATCGCCATCAGATAGCGGCCGGCGACTCGGTGCTGCTCGTCGTCGAGGACGATGCGCATTACGCTCGCGTCCTGGTGGATCTTGCCCGCGACAACGGATTCAAGGTTCTGGTGGCGATGCGCGGCAGCGATGCGCTCGCACTCGCGCAGGACTACAGGCCGGCGGCGATCTCGCTCGACATCTTCCTGCCCGACATGCTCGGCTGGACGGTGCTGAGCCAGCTCAAGCAGAATGCGCAGACGCGGCATATTCCGGTCCAGATCATCAGCCTCGACGAGGATCGCCAGCATGGGCTGACCCGCGGCGCCTTCGCTTTCATGAGCAAGCCGACGACACAGGAAGGCCTCGGCAAGGCACTGTCGCGATTGAAGGCCTATGCACAACCGCGCCGCAAGCATCTGCTGCTTGTGGAAGACAACGAGGCCGAGCGTCTGAGCGTTACCGCCCTTCTCGGACATGACGACATCGATATCACCAGCGTCGGCTCCGGATCGGAGGCTCTCGCCGCCCTTCGGCAGAATTCCGCCGACTGCGTGGTGCTCGACCTTTCTCTTCCCGACATGTCCGGCTTCGACGTGCTGGAGCAGATGCGCGACGACGCCGAGATCGGCGAGGTGCCGGTGGTCGTGTTCACCGGCCGGGAGCTTTCCGCCGAGGAAGACGCGGCGCTGCACAGCATGGCCCGCAGCGTCGTGGTGAAGGGGGTCGAGTCGCCCGAGCGTCTCCTGGATGAGACGGCACTGTTCCTGCACCGGGTGGTCGCCGACCTGCCGGCCGCAAAGCAGGCGACGCTGCAGGAACTGCACAGCTCGGACGAGGATCTGGTCGGCGAGACCGTGCTGCTCGTCGACGACGACGCCCGCAACATCTTCGCGCTGAGCAGCGTCCTCGAACGCCGGGGAATGAAAGTCCTGACCGCGACGACCGGCAGCGAAGCCATTGACGTCATCAACAACGAACCCTCTGTCGCGATCGTGCTGATGGACATCATGATGCCTGGAATGGACGGTTACGAGACGATGCAGGTCATTCGTTCGGAGCCCCGGTTCCGGCGGTTGCCGATCGTGGCGCTGACGGCCAAGGCGATGAAGGGCGACCGCGAGAAATGCCTGGAAGCGGGCGCGTCCGACTATCTGGCGAAGCCGGTCAATACCGAACAGCTTCTGTCGGCGCTTCGCATGTGGCTGCATCGCTGAGGATCTGGCCATGAACCCCGTCAACATCCTTCTCGTCGACGACCAACCGGCAAAGCTCCTGAGTTACGAGGTCATTCTCGAAGAGCTCGGGGAAAACCTCATCAAGGCGCAATCCGCTCGCGAAGCCTTCGAACATCTGTTGCGCACCGAAATCGCGGTGATCCTCGTCGATGTCTGCATGCCCGAACAGGACGGGTTCGAGCTGGTCAGCATGATCCGGCAGCATCCGCGCTATCAGAATACGCCGATCATCTTCGTTTCCGCCGTGATGCTGGCGGAACCGGACCGGCTGCGCGGCTATGCGGTGGGCGCGGTCGACTACGTCTCCGTCCCGATCGTCCCCGAGGTGCTGAGAGCCAAGGTGCGGGTCTTTGCCGATCTCTACAGGAAGACGAGGGAACTCGAACGCCTGAACGCCGAGCTGGAGGGCCGCGTTCACCAGCGCACCGCCGAGCTTGAGGCCTCGGCAGCGCAGTTGCGTGAGCTCAACGAGGAGCTCGAGCACCGGATCGATCAACGGACGCGGGAGCGTGAAGAAGCGCTCGCACAACTGTTCGAGGCGCAGAAGCTCGACACAATCGGCCATTTGACGGGTGGCGTGGCGCACGACTTCAATAACCTCCTCATGGCAGTTCTCGGCAGCCTCAACCTTCTGAAGAAGCGGCTTCCGGCCGATGAACGCAGTGAACGCCTGGTGACGAATGCGATCCAGGCGGCCGAGCGCGGCACGGCGCTCACCCAGCGCCTGCTTGCTTTCGCACGTCGCCAAGAGCTCAAGCCGCAGGCGGTCGACTTCTTCAGGCTGTTCGAAAACGTCGAGGATCTTCTCGCCAAGGCGGTGGGGCCGCGCATCGAAATCCGCAAAAGCATCCCGGCGGATCTGGCGCCCCTCCTCGTCGACAGCAACCAGCTGGAACTGGCGCTGCTTAACCTGTTCGTCAATGCGCGGGATGCGCTCGAAAGCGGCGGAGCCGTGACGGTTGCTGCGGCGGCAGCCGAAGACGCCCGGCCGGCCGGGCTCGCGGGCGGAAATTACATCAGGATATCGGTGTCGGACGATGGCGAGGGGATGGACGAGGCAACGGTCTCGCGTGCCGCCGAACCGTTTTTCACCACGAAGGGGGTCGGCAAGGGCACCGGTCTCGGCCTGTCGATGGTGCATGGCCTGGCGGCGCAATCCGGCGGCTCGATCCAGATATCGAGCGTCCGGGGCAAGGGCACGACCGTTTCGCTGTGGCTGCCCGTTGCCGAAACCTTCGTCAAGGTGCAGCCTCCCGTCGAGCCTCCGGCGACGGAGCCTTTGAAACCGGCGTCGCGGCCGCTTGCTATTCTGGTTGTTGATGACGACGCCCTTGTCAGAACGGGAACCGTGGCGATGCTCGAGGATCTCGGGCACCTGCCGCAGGAGGCGTCTTCGGCTTCCCAGGCTTTGGAATTCTTTGCCGACGGACAGGGTTGCGATCTCGTCATCACCGATCATGCCATGCCGGGCATGACGGGCGCCGAGCTTGCACGTCACCTTCGCTCCTCCTTTCCAGGCCTGCCCATCATCCTTGCATCGGGCTATGCCGAGTTTTCCGAAGACCATGGCCTCGGCCGGATGCTGCGGATGAAGAAGCCATTCACGCAGGAACAGCTTCAGGTGGCGATGGATCAGGCGCTCTCGGGCAAAGTCGCGGCGGCTTGAATCTCGGGATGAGCTTGAATCGGAGTAGGTGGAGGTGGATCATTCCCACCTGTTATTTATCTCGCTCCCAAGAGACGATTAGAAAGTATGAAAAGCTATCAATCTCATTATCTTTGGGGTTTATAGCCAAGGCCGCCTCATCGAAGTCCCTAGCGCCACTCAGAATGTAGACTGTTTTGCACCTCCCGAGAGTATCTATCGTTGGATCGCAAAATGTTATCTTCCGACTTTCTATGTTCAGATCTTCGTTGATAATTTTGCCGACGTCCCGCAGAATTTCGTTTGCGTGGGAATCTGGGTCTTTAATGTAAGAAGCGCCATCGAAGCTTAAACTTTTTGCAATCATTAAAGTTCTCATGCTTCCATCGCATTTCAGCACAAGCGCTGCATCCGAGGAGCTTTTTCCAAAGCTTGGGCATTTGTTTTCAATGGAGCTGAGAAATTTTATAGAAAAACTCTCGGGCAAATTCGGCGCATATAGTCCGGTTAAAAGTAAAATAGACGCAAGACTGAAAGTATATTGCACAATATCACCTTTCCTCCTGGTCGATTTTTTCCATGCTCGCTTCGAGGCGCTTCCAGACCTCATCGAGGGGCTTGGCCTTCGTGGGATCGGCCTTGTAGGCATCATAGGTGGCCGCAACTTCTGTTCGCAGCCAATGCTCGACGGCATTCTCGCGTTCCTGCAAAGCCCGAAGTCCCTCGCGTATGACTTCGCTCTCCGAGGCGTAATCACCGTTAGACACCCGCTGTTTAACGCGCTTCGCCATTTCCACGGGCAACGTGATGCTCATCTGTTGCGTCGAACGCATCGATTACACTCCTATTTTACAGGTTTATAGCACGCGGTAGGATAAAATCCTACTCACGATGGGATGGAATCATACTCTTCGGATGTCTGCCGGAGGCGCGCCTCGCGACGGTGGCCGCTTTGCCCTCTCCGTGCCTGCGAAACTTTTTGCCCTGACAAAAGTTACCCAAATCCCATCCCATTTCATCGAAGGCTTTCCTTTGACCCAAATGACGTTCGGACCGGCATTCACCGAAGAGGGCATTCTATTCCGCCTCTGGGCTCCCCTGCATGAAAGCGTGTCGTTGACGATCGAAGGCGCTGATCCACGGCAGATGCAGGCGGTCGGGGGCGGCTGGCACCACTATACGGTCGCGGATGCCAGCGTCGGTACACGCTACCGCTTCGCCCTGCCGGATGGTCTCGAAATTCCCGATCCCGCCTCGCGGTTTCAGCCGCAGGATGTACACGGGCCGAGCGAAGTGGTCGACCTTTCCTTCTGTCGCTGGAAGACGAGCGACTGGACGGGGCGGCCTTGGGAAGAGATGGTGATCTACGAGATGCATATCGGCTGCTTCACGCCGGAGGGTACTTTCAAGGCCGCGATCGAGCGGCTCGATCATCTGCAGGCGCTGGGCGTTACGGCGCTGCAGATCATGCCGCTGAGTGAATTTCCCGGCCGTTACAGCTGGGGTTATGATGGCGTGCTTCCCTATGCTCCGGACAGCAGCTATGGCCGGCCGGAAGATTTCATGGCGCTGGTGGACGCAGCGCACCAGCGCGGCATCTCGGTTTTCCTGGACGTGGTCTACAATCACTTCGGGCCTGACGGGAACTATATCCCCTCCTATGCGCCGCTCTTTACCGACCATCACAAGACGCCCTGGGGCAACGGCATCAATTACGATGGCGACGGATCGGAGATGATCCGCGAGTTCATCATCGAAAACGCCATCTACTGGATCACCGAGTTCAGGCTCGACGGTTTCCGCTTCGATGCCGTCCACGCCATCAAGGACGACAGCGCCGAGCATCTGCTTCACGCGCTTGCCCGCCGCGTCAGAGACGCGGCCGGCGACCGGCACGTTCATCTGATCGTCGAAAACGAGGAGAACGACAGTGACCTGTTGACGCGTGGCGAAAACGGGGAAGTGAAGCTGTTCACCGCCCAGTGGAACGACGACGTGCACCACGTGCTGCATATCACCGCGACCGGAGAAACCTTCGGCTATTATGCCGACTACGCCGGTGACGCCGGCAAGCTCGGCCGAGCGCTGGCGGAAGGCTTCGTCTTTCAGGGGGAACACATGCCCTATCGCGGCGCAAACCGCGGCAGGCCAAGCGGCCACCTCCCGCCCACCGCTTTCATCTCCTTCATTCAGAACCATGACCAGATTGGCAACAGGGCGCTGGGGGATCGGGTTCTGGCTTCGAGCCCTGCCGATGTCGTCAAGGCCGTCGCCGCCATCTACCTGCTGGCGCCCGAGATCCCGATGCTATTCATGGGCGAGGAATGGGGTGCCAGAGAACCTTTCCCCTTCTTCTGCGATTTCGACGAGGACCTGAACGAGAAGGTCAGGAAAGGCCGTCGCGAGGAGCTTTCCCGTCTGCCGGGCTTCGACGCCGACGACCTTCTCGACCCGACGGCGCCATCGACCTTCGCCGCCGCCAAGCTGGACTGGTCGAAACTCGCCTCTTCCGAGGTCCTTGATTTTTACAGGACGCTTCTCGACCTCCGACACAGAAGGATCGTGCCATTGCTGAAAGGCGCGGGCACCGGAAACGCGGTCTATCGCTCGGCGGGAAGCGCGCTCGCGGTGGATTGGACCCTGGCGCAAAACCGGCGTCTTCATCTGCATGCCAACGTCGGCGCCGAGGTGGCGCCGCCCGTCTCGCAGCAGGACGACGGCGAGACGATCTTCCGTCTCGGCGGCAGCGATGGTGGCAATCTCTCGCCGTGGACGGTGATGTGGAGCATCGGCGAGGTGTGACGGCGCGCTGACAGGAAAGCGATCGAACGATGAAATCTGCTGAGCTCGACAAGCTCGCCCGCCGGCACGGCATCAGCCTGACGAGGCCCAGTCCCGACAATCGGGAGGTGGCGATATCAGGCGAGACCAAGCGCAAGATCCTCTCGGCACTGAAGGTCGACTTGCCGGGAACGGCCGATCCCGAGACTGGCGCGCCGCGGCGGGAGCCCAAGCCGGCGGCTAAGAAGATCGCCAGGTCATTTCTGCCCGATTTCCTTTCCCGCACGCGCGTCTGGGGCGTGAGCCTGCAGCTTTACGAGCTTCGATCCACACGCAACTGGGGCATAGGAGATTTCGAGGATCTGTCCGATATGGCGGATCTCGCGGGATCGCTGGGCGCCGATTTCATCGGCCTCACCCCGCTTCACGCGCCGTTTCTCGCCGATCCCGACCGTTGCAGCCCCTATGAGCCATCGAGCCGCCAGCATCTCAACCCGCTCTATATCGCAGTCGACCGGTTGCCGGGTTTTGCCTGCGGTCCGGAACTCGAACGGCAATTGGCAAGCCTTCGCCAGACCGATCTCGTCGACTACGCCGGCGTCGCACGGATCAAGCTGAGGGCTCTGCGCGATCTCTGGCCGGCCTGGCGACGGCGCAGCGTGATCGACGAGGCCTATGATCCGGCCGATTTCGACGCCTTCATCACGCAAGGTGGTAACAGCCTGCGGCTGCATGCGCTTTTCGAATGTATCTCGTTTTCCATGGTCGAGCGCGGGATGGGCGCCGGCTGGCAATGGTGGCCGGCCGATTTTCAGCGCTTCGACAGCGCCGCCGTTGCCGAATTCGAGCGCGGACACGCGGACGATGTCCGCTTCCACATGTGGCTGCAATGGCTTGCTCACCGGCAGCTGATGCAGACGGCGGACCGGGGGCGGAAGGCCGGCCTGCGGATCGGGCTCTATCTCGATCTTGCCGTCGGGGAGGCGGTCGACGGCTCGGCGACATGGAGCGAGCCGGATACCTATGTCGCCAAGGCCACCATCGGCAGCCCACCCGATCCATTCGCCGTGGACGGGCAGGACTGGCACCTTGCCGGATATCTGCCTTCCGCGATCGCGGCAGGAGAAATGTCGCCTTTCCGGCGCATGGTCAGCGCTGCCATGCGATATGCGGGCGCCATCCGCATCGACCACGCCGCAGCGCTTCGCCGCCTCTTCCTGGTGCCATTGGGCAGCAGGCCGGACGGCGGCGCCTATGTCAGTTATCCCGCGGATCGGCTTCTGCAGATCCTCGCAGAAGTGTCCGCCGAGCATCGGTGCCTCGTCATCGGAGAAGACCTGGGACTGATCCCCAAGGGATTGCAGGACGATCTGGCGGCGGCCCACATTCTCTCCTACCGCATCCTTTCCTATGAACAGGACGAGAAGGGCTTCAAGCCGGCGGACGTCTATCCCGTCCTGGCTTTGGCCTGCATTTCGACGCACGACCACCAGACCCTTGCCGGCTGGTGGCGCGGCGCCGACATTCAGGCTCGGTGCGACCACGGCATCGTGCCGCCCGATCTCACCGAAAAACATCTCGAAGACCGCAAGCGCGAGCGGAGGAACCTGAAAGCGGCGCTGAAGGCTGCCGGCCTCGACCTGCCGGCCAGGCTTTCCCAAGCGCGGGCAAGCGAGGAGACGCTGAGGGAATTGACCGTTAGCGCCTATCGCTTCATCGCCAGGACGCCCTCGCTTCTCGCTGCGGTCCGTCTCGCCGATCTCACCGACGAGAAAGGTCCGACCAATGTTCCGGGCACCAGCGACAGCTATCCGAACTGGAAGCCGAAGCTATCGGTTTTGCTCGCGGATCTGATGTCGAGCCCGCTGCTGAAGAGCGTGACGGCGGCAATGCGGGAGGAACGTCCGCGGCAGTGATTAAGGCCGGGCGAGCCGTCCGCTTCATCATTGTCGTTCGATAGGGCCTGCCGCGCATATGGAAATCGCTTCGCGCAGGGAACGAATAGGAAGCCGGCGAATTTTGAAGGAATAGGGACAGGCATTGCCGAGATGAGGACCCGTCCGCTCTCGCCGCTTCAGATGCGGCGACCAATATTGATGGGAAACAAGACCATGACGAGCGCATTCATCCTTATCGCATTGGCTCTGATCATCATCTACGCCGGCCCCACGCTGCTGTTCATCTGTGTCGGATATGCCGATTACATGCTGGAGCGGCGAAGGCATATGGTGGCGTTGAAGCACGCCGTGAGGCGTCGCAGCGACGAGTTTTAGAGCCTTTCGCGGGAAAACCGCTTCGCACTTCTCCCGGAGGGGCTAGAGGTGGTGGCCACCTTTCGTTGGCTTGGATGTCACTCCGCTTTCCCAGAAAAGGAATGCAGAGGCAGGTTGGCGAAACCCGCCTCCGGCAGCCGGCATTCGTGAAACGCCTCTACGAATAGTTAGTCGTTCGCCGTGACCTTGACGCCAAGCACCGAAGGAATGGTGTTCGGTGCGCCCATGGCCGCGCCGATGATCATCGGGACTGGAACCGGCTTTTCCGGCGCGGCGCTGATCGTCAGGCTTTTCGGTCCGTCGAGATAGGTGTTGACGGCAGCCGCCACCTGGTTTTGCAGCTCGGGCATGTTGAGCTGCGCCATCATCATCGGCACGAGTCCTTTCAGCGATTGCGCCAGCTGGTCGCCCGTGACGCCCTGCTGCGAGCCGGCATAATCGAGCGCCTTCTTGGTGATCGAGGCATCGTCGAAGCGGATCGAGGCGCTGTTGATCGTCAGCTGCTGCATCAGCCCCAGCATCGCAAGGCCGGCGGCCTGGTTGGCCTCTTCCTTGTTCGGATTGGCCTCTGCGGTCTTTACCGCCTCCTGCAGCGACTTGATGAAGCCCAGCGTGTAACCGGAGAAATCGACGGCGAAATTCAGCCGGCCGATATTCTTGAAGTCGAAAGCATATTCGTCGACTGCGACCTTGCCGCTTTCGAGTTCCCAAATGCCCTTCATCGTCACCGCGCCGTCGAGCGTCGTCAGGCCCAGTTTCTCGATGGCCTCTTTCGCATTCGCATCCTCGACCTGCGACAGGTCGGCCTTGAGACCCGCGACATTGGCGTCATAGGCAAAGCCGCCATCCTGGCGTTCGAGGTTCGACTCGATGCTGTCGATCGCGAGCACGTCCTTGCCCTTGATGTTGAGAGCGATCGGCCCGGTGCTGACGGTTTCATAGAGGAGGATGTCTTTCAGCGTATCGCCCGTCGCATTGGCGGGAATCGTGAGGCCGGTGATCTGGATCTCCTTTGCGGAAAAACGTCCTTCCTCCTGGCTGATATCGATATCCGGGAAGGAGACGGTGTTGGCGTGATAGCCACCGCCTTCGATTTCCTCGACGCCCTCGAAGATGAGGTCGCCGATCTTCAAAGTGTCGCCGGGCAAGCTCGATGATCCCACCTGGACACCGGTCGCCGTTACCGTGTCGCCATCGGCTTCGGCCTTTTCGAAGGTGATGACCGTACCGCCGGCACTGGTTGCGGCATTGAGCTTCTTCATCATGTCCGTGCCATCAAGGGCAAGCGCCGGGCCGGCCAGCGTCAGGAACGCGGTGCTTGCCATCATCAGGTGGAGATTACGCATATGCTTCATGGAGATGTCCTTATGTAGAAAATAGATGCGAGGATTTCGAAATTTCCAGACGGGCTGAGTCCCGCCCTGAGGTCAGAAAAGGCAGTCCACGAAGAGCGCCGCTCGATATCACGGCCTTCATCTGGTCAGCTAAATTGGGGGCGGTGAGGTCAGGATCAGCCGAAACGCTGGGTCTGAAGAAACATAGGTACCCCTCCGCCGGCGACGGGCGGCAGTATTTTCTCTAGCAGGGGTAGCGTTGAGACTCATCCATTACACAAAAAGTGTATTTCTTCGATTTTTGCAACCCTTGGAACTTCGAATGCCGAGATGGGAGCCGCTCGTCCGCGGCGCGCCGCATGATTCAATTGCGCATTTCCGACACTCGCCCGCGCAACAAGTAGGCGAGCGCAAAAATCACCAGGAAGGGGTAGACGAGCACGATCATCGGCAGACCGGCAGCCAGCGCATCGTCTTGCATATAGATGTTGAGGACACAGGCTCCGAGCACAGAGGGGTACAGCGGCGCAAATCTGTCGAACCACATCCTGAAAGGCCCAGCCAGGAGCAGAACGAGCGACGGCAGAATGAAAATGCCGAGATTTCTTGCAACATTCATGAGCTCAGGGCCGAACGGTTCGGTGGAGGAATAAAGTCGGCCCATCTGGCGGGCCGCCCACAGAGCAGCGATTGCGGCCCCGGCATATCCGGCTGGTCTTGCTAGCATCGCCGACCTTCCCTCTGTTCACGCGCCGCGTTGATACGGTCGTCCTCCGACTGTTATGGGCGCATATTGTCTGCGGCGTCGACGCATTCAAGAATTGTCGTGCGGCAAACGCCGGCCTCCTGCTGCATGAGAGGTTGCGCGCGCCAGCCTCGGTAGGCGATCCGGAATTCGATGTCCTTGTAAAAATAGGTCTTGGCTTTTCGTCGCACGCGGCTCCTGTCCAAAGCGTCCGCCGTAACGACAACATGTGCGGCAAGCCGTTTGAATTGCCATGGCGGCGAAGCTCGCTCCTTCTCGATCACCTCGACATGGTAGTAAAGATCGTGATCGGCGGGCTCCGGATGTTTGTGGACGGTGGCCCAGCGAACGGTCCGCGGTGAGAGGGAGAGAATGACGGTGGAAACATCAGGTGGTTTCACCGCGTCGGCACGCGCGAAGACCGGTGCACCCAAAATGGTCGCGACAGCAAGAAGGATAGCTCCAGGACTTATGCGCATGTGAGATCGCTATAGGTAGGATTTTCGCTTCGGGTCGAATATCGGCGGATAATCCTCTTCGTCCAGCATGTCGAAAAAAGGATCCAGTCCCTTCTCCTTGATGAAGCGGTACTCCGCATCGGAAATCAAATTCACCGTGAGGATCTCGACCGGATCATTCTCGACCATAAGCGCTTCCGCAATGCGCTGGTCAGTTTCGATGATCGGCGTGAGAAAGAGAAATGTCCTGAAATCGCATCCCTCGACAGGTGGGGTCGGCATCGGCACCCGATGGCCGAAACCGAACCAGGTCGCGTCCATGAATGGAAGTTCGGCGAGCCAGCGCAAATTGACGATTATTTCTGGTGTCGGCTCACGCACGTACCACATCAGTTCGGCTCTGGGCTTTTCGCCCTTTTCCCTGTGCGAGGCCGGCAGTGTCATTCGCCGATCGCTCATGCCGTTTGGTCAGGAGCACGTAACCTTCGTCCGTACCGACGGGCGCGAAGTCGCGTCCGAACGCATGAATTTCAATGCCGTCCGATCGGTCGTCTGCGAAGGAATATTCCGGTTCTTCTCATTCATTCTCATAAACGCTGCGACGGTATGCATTGAGAAATGGGAACATTTTTAAAAGCACAACCACGCCTTGAATGGACTTTTAATGCCACCAGCCTCTGAAAAGTTCAACGCCAACGTGAAGGGATAGACGACTGCGTGCGCTTCGAGAACGAGGCGATGGCGCGCGGTCGTTCCGGTTTCGGGCCGAAGTCTCGCCTGCACTGATGTCTCCGACCAAATTCTGGAACAATGTCTGTCGTCCCCTGTTACATTGACGATAAAAGCGAGTGCCGCGCGAAGACGAGGCAGCTGGAGGGATCGATGAAGCAGAGCATAGGATTTGGGCTGGTTTTTGCGCTTGTGCTGACAGGCTGCACGACCAGCGCAGGCAGTTATTCGTCGGCAGGACTGGCGCCCATCCCCGGCAGCATCACGTATAACGGCCAGCCTCGCACGAAGCTGACGAAATCGCCGGTGGGCTCTTCCTTCCCCCACACCTTCACAGATCAATGGGGACGCCAGGTTGAGGAGATCTACATCATCCGGCCCGACCGGAGCCTGTTGATCGCCGAGCGCCACTACCGGCCGGTCTTCTCGCTCGACGACGACTAGAACAGGAGGATTTCAGACTTGGTCAGCCTAATTCTGAATCCTGTTCTACATTAGATAGTTAGCGCATGATGTCGTCCGAAAGCCGCTCACACTTTTCGGCATCATCCAGGAAGGAGAAATGATCATGCCGCGCCGCAAGAGCACTGATACGACCCTCGACACCAAGGGAGCCAAGATCGGCGAGCCTGTTCCGAAAGCCATCATCGATACGAATACGGCCTCCGTCGGCGTTCCCCGGCAGTCTGACCATGACTTGGCCGAAGAGCTCGGCGCGCTGCGAAAGCAGATCGGCACGCTCCAGCAGCAGGTCCTCGATGCCGCCCGATCGGCAAAGGGGAGTGCCGGGAAAGCAATGCGTCAGACGGAAGCAGCGGTAAAGCTCTACCCGGCCTCAACGCTGCTGCTCATCGCGGCGGTTGCCGGCGCACTTGCCTTTGCCGGACGTCGCGCCGCCCTGCCGCGCCGTAGGCCTCAACCCGCACTGCGGGAGTTGAGGGATCTCTACGACACGATCCGCGAGCGCATCTGACAAGATTTCAGGATTGTCAGCATCACGATTCTGGCCGACCCTTCATTATCGAAGCGAGGGGACGGCATGTTCGACATCATCATACGCAGCGCGCTGGATATCGTTGGGCGAACTGAGCGCCTTATCGAGGCAATGAGGCGAATGCTCCAGAATGACGACCTCGACGAAGTCGAGGTCTACGAGCTCGATCATGAGATCGAGCGGCTCGGGGACGTGGTTTTCAACGTGGACGAAGCCGTTCGATCGTTGGCCCGCACGGTCGAATGCTGGCCGCAGGCCGCTCTCGCACACGGGATCCGTCGGACATTGCATTGACGGGTGATGGCCGCTTTGGCAACTGACGTGTCACGAATCCCGCCCTGAGTTGGCAGTGCCGATTCTGCATGTCACGCCGATGTCACGCGACCGTCGCAGCAATATGTGCTTGATAGACACCGTTAGGCTCAGACCAGGGCGCGGTGGGGCTAAAATTGCTTTTTTCGTTGGGGCATCGCAATGACCTTGAAAACCTCGGGGGAGAAATCTCAACCCCATGAATTCATCTTTCCGGTTCACACCCGGACGATCGCAGAGATCAGGTACAATAGTCTCAGCCGCATCATGACGGTGGTCTATCACGACGGCCGTTCCTGCACGACTTCCGGCATACAAGGCCCCGCAATGCTGAGGATCCTCGCCCAGCGTCCGTTGGAGAGCTCTCCGTTTCTGTTGCAGACGGTCATCTGAGGCGGAAAAGACGTGGCCGGCCGTTGCCACTGCGGCGCTGCTGGGCATCGGTTTGTTTAATCAGCATGGTCGCGCATCTATTTCCCCTGGGCTGCGTTCACTCCTAACAGCCAGACCTATGGAGGGAACGCCGATGACCTTTCCACCACCGAAGACCGAATCTCCCGCGCAGCGCTTCGAAGAGGCGACCGCAGCCGCGCGCGACGCTTTGGAAAGGCTGATTGCAGCCGCCAATGAAGCCGGGTGGGGCACCGAGGAGGTGACCGCGGCACTGCTTAAGGCCGCGCAGTTTCTGAGCGATGCCAACAAGAGAGATCCCGATCCGGCCGAGGATCCCTCGATCAGCGATGCGCCTGCAAGGGAACAGATTGGTCATGGCGAACTCTATGACTAGTGGGCGTAGACAAGGGTTGCCGAAATTCATGTTCGAGTGGTGCACGTCTCTTCTCGGAACCCGTCCGCAATATGCAAAGGCTGCCATGCGGGCGGTAGGGACGAGTTGCAAGCCTATCGTCAGCGCATGAGCAGCGCGACCAAACCAACCCGGGAATTTACCCCGAGCTTGGAATAGATGTTTCTGAGGTGGGTTCTGACCGTTTCGTAGCTGATGTGATCGGCTATGGCCACCTCTTTTGGCGAATGGCCCGAGGCAATGCTTGATGCGATCCGAATCTCCGTTGCAGTCAGTTTGTAGGCTTCCATTAGGAAATCTCGCCGCTCATTGAGTGGCGTGGCCACCATCGGCTCGACAATGACGGCCACGGTCGGCCCCTCCAAGAACTCAGTGAACGCATCGGACTGGAGCCGGAGGAGTGTGATGCGATAGCTAGCCTTGTTCTTCCCATTTGCAATCGCCGTATGCGGCCTTGTTTGCACGCCCTTTCTGGAAGTCAGGAAATTAAGAACGGCAGTCGACCTCTCGCATTGAAGTTCGAGCTTGCCGCTCGGGGCGACTTGCACAGGAAAGCCAGCCTCCATCAAGGCTTCCGCGCTCTTATTCCATTGACGTGCTCGCCCTTGCTCCGAAACGTAGATCAGTCCGACGCCGATGCTATCAAACAGGGTTTGCGTCGTCTGTCTTTCCGGGGCGAGTAGATCGCGCTTCCGGATGAAGTCGAAAGCTCTTTTCAAATGAGGCGCGAGTATCGTGTAACGCCCGGCTGCCTCTTTGTTGAAATCGGGGTCGGCTGACGAGGTGCAGGTAGATAGGACGAAGGTGCGGGTTTCCTCCCGAATGATCGAGACACCGATGCTCGTCTCGCATTGGGCCTGTCCCTTCAGCCAATCATTGTAGAATTCCGATTTGAGCAAGTCTTCGCGTGGAAAGATTTCGTCTCCGCAGACACCTTGACCAACCGGCACAAAGCTCAATCTCGGAATCCAGGGGTTCACTGCGGCAAAGTGGCTGCTGAATTGGTCGACCTCGGTCCTCGAAAACCCCGATACGTAGGGAACATGGGCCACAGGCGAGGCCAGATCGTGGTAATGGAGGGCAGCCTTTCCATTCGGCGAGGTTTGCGCAACGCAATCCAGAAAATCCTGCCAGTTGCACTCACCGAATAGACTTCCATAGATCAAATCTATCAGCTCAGATGAAGCGTCTTTTGACTGGAGCATGATCTTTCTGAAAATCCCATAGCGAGTATTTTCGGCATTAAATAACGTTGGCGAGGCAAAGACAACAGTAACCCAAGTAATATCAAATCGGCGACCCATGGGCGTTCGTGACTGATTGCCATGCGGTACTACTCTGCTTCTCTAGGCGATGCGGGTATAGCCAACTCAATAGGTCTCACCGGCCGATCGCCGAGACGGAGCCGCGCACGACGAGGCTCGTGCTGACGCGAAGACGTTCCACGGCAAGAGGGGTGCGTTCGATCCGGGCGATGAGCCGCTCGCCGGCGAGCTTGCCCATGTCGTAGACGCGCTGGTCGACGATAGTGATCGGCGGAACGGTGACGCTGGTCCAGTCGGCGTCGAGAAAAGAAATCATCGACACGTCCTTGGGGATCGACAGGCCGAGCGACTGCAGCGACTTGAAGATGCGCAAGCCGACGAGGCTGTCCGATGCCAGGAGCGCCATTGGCGCAGCATTGTCGGCGAGCAGGTGTTTGATCACGTCGTCCGTCTGTTGCTGGTTCGTGGCGCCGAGCCTGATATAATGAAGAGGGTTCGGCAAACCCGCCTCGGTCAGGACGCTGACAAAACCCTCCACGCGTTCGCGCACGGCGGAATTCGAGATCCGCCCGATATCGGTGAGCCCACCATCCTCGGCATCCATGGCAGAGACATAGGCGAGGCGGCGATGTCCTTGCCCGATCAGATAGCGGGTCGCGGTGATGGCTGCATCCCGGTCGTCGCCGGTCACGGCGTCGACATCGAGTTCCGGGATAGCCCGGTCGAACAACACCAGCGGCACGCCGGCACGGCGGACGTGCTGCAGATGGTCGAAGCTGTCGCAGCGGGCCGGCGTCACGATCAGGCCATCGACGCGCTTGCCGATCAGGAGGTCGACGGCCGATTTTTCCGCATCGAGCTCTTCGCCCGAATTGGCGATGATGACGTTGAAGCCCGCAAGACGGGCCGCATCGCTGATGCCGCGCACCGCCAGGCTGAAGAAGGCGTTTTCGATATCGCCGACCACGACCCCGATGATGCCGGACCTTCCGGTGCTCATGCTGCGGGCGAGTTCGTTCGGGCGGTATTCGAGGGCGGCGGCGGCCGCCATGACCTGATCTGTGATCTTGGCGCTGACCACGCCGTAGCCGCCGAGAACGCGGGCAGCCGTGGCCTTCGAGACCTTTGCGGCCTTCGCGACGTCGGCGACCGTGACTGAACGTTTCGGATGAGCGGAATCTTCCATGGGCCGAGGACTACAAGAGTTGTTGACGACCGGTCAATTGACGGATATCAAATATGTTGTGAGACCGGTCTCTTTATATCAGAGACCGGTATCTTGTCTACAAATCTCTGCCGCGATGCGCGGCAGAGGCAGGACGACCGACAATGCCGACAAGAGCATTCCTTTCAGAGCGGAGAACGACGATGAAGCCTTTTCTATTTTTTCCGGCCATCATGGCCCCGTTGCGGGCCGGTCTTTTGACATGCCTTCTTGCAATGGGGGCAGGCTCTGCGGCCGCCGCCGACAATCCCTATAACCTGATCGAGCCCGGGACTATCAGCGTCGGCACGATGGGCGATTCCAAGCCCTATACGTTTGCGACGGCGGACGGCCAGTTCACCGGTTTCGATATCGAGCTGTTTCTCAACGTCGTCTCCCGCCTCGGCTTTCAAAAAGACAAGGTGACGTTCACCGGCCAGGAATTTTCAGCACTCCTGCCGTCGGTCGCAAACGAAAGGTTCGACGTTGCCGTTGCGGCGATCGGAACCACCGAAGCCCGCAAGAAGACCATCGACTTTTCCGACGGCTATCTTGCCGGTTATCTCTCTGTCCTGACCCCGGATGCCGGCATCAAGGATGCCGATGGCCTCAAGGGCAAGCGTCTCGGCGTCGTGCAGGGGACCTTGCAGGAAGTCTACGCAACCAAGAATTTCGGGGGAACCGATCTGGTAAAATTTCCCGACAACAATTCCGCTGTGGCCGCCCTCAACAACGGAACGGTCGATGCGCATTTTCTCGACTACGAGGCCGCCAAGCAATATGGCGAGCGCTATCCCGCGCTGAAGGTCGCCGTGAATATCCCGTCCTTCGATGCGCCTGCTGGCTTCGTGGTCCGAAAAGGAAATGATGCCTTTCGCACGGCGCTCAACGGCGCGCTTCACGATGCGATGCAGGACGGCACCTGGAAGACCCTTTACGAAAAGTGGTTCCCCGGCTCACCGATGCCGGAACAGTATCTTCCCAAGAAGTGACGCCGTAAGCCGCCCGCTTATGGGCGGGCGGCTTATCAAGGCTCTGCCGGACGGCGGCGTCTGCATCGGCAAGAATTCATGGGGATCTGAATGAACTGGCTTGAAAATCTGCGCCGCAGCTTCCTGGACTGGGACGCCATGGCGGAAGTGCTGCCGAGCATGATCAGCGTCGGCCTGAAGAATACGCTGATCCTGGCCGCCGCCTCGACCGTGCTCGGCGTCATCATCGGTATGGCGCTTGCCGTGATGGGCATCTCGCAATCCCGCTGGCTGCGGCTGCCGGCGCGCATCTATACCGATGTCTTCCGCGGGCTTCCGGCGATCGTCACGATCCTGATCATCGGTCAGGGGTTTGCCCGGATCGGGCGCGAGATCTTCGGTCCGTCTCCATTTCCGCTCGGCATCCTGGCGCTCAGCCTGATTGCCGGAGCCTATATCGGCGAAATCTTCCGGTCCGGCATTCAAAGCGTCGAGCGCGGCCAGATGGAAGCCTGCCGGGCGCTCAGCATGAGCCACGGGCAGGGCATGCGCCTGATCGTCATCCCACAAGGCATCAGGCGGGTTCTGCCGGCGCTGGTCAATCAATTCATCGGAAACGTCAAGGATTCCAGCCTCGTCTACTTCCTCGGATTGCTCGCTTCCGAGCGCGAGATCTTCCGGGTCGGCCAGGATCAGGCCGTCGTCACCGGCAATCTGTCACCGCTGCTGCTGGCGGGCGTCTTCTATCTCGTCATCACTGTGCCGCTGACCCACTTCGTCAATTATATCGATGCGAGACTGCGGCTCGGAAAACAGGGCCGCGGCTCGGGTGCTGCGAGCGGATTGGTCGAGGTAAGCGAGTTGCGGGCCGCTGCCGGCCCCCATCCCACGGGCACGGCCGAGGAGAGTACGCCGCGCTTCAAGGGCGGCGCCCTGAACATCCGGGACCTCACCATGGCCTATGGCGATCTCGACGTGTTGAAGGGTGTCGTTCTCGACATCGCCGCTGGTACCGTCACCTGCATCATCGGCCCTTCCGGCTCGGGCAAGTCGACGCTGCTGCGCTGCATGAACAGGCTTGTCGAGCCGAAGGGCGGCGACATCCTGCTCGATGGCGAGAGCATCCTGGCGATGAAACCGGAGAGGCTGCGCCGGCGTGTGGGCATGGTGTTCCAGCACTTCAACCTGTTTCCCGACCACACGGCACTCGAGAACGTCATGCTTTCGCTGACCAAGATCAAGAAGATGCCGAGGCAGGAGGCGCGGCGCATCGCCGAGGCGCGTCTGGCCGAGGTCGGTCTCGCAGAGCGTAGGGATCATCGGCCCGCAGGTCTCTCAGGTGGGCAGCAGCAGCGCGTCGCCATCGCACGCGCGCTGGCCATGGATCCGGAGGTCATGCTGTTCGATGAAGTGACGAGTGCGCTGGATCCCGAGCTGGTGAAGGGCGTGCTCGACCTGATGGCCGCTCTCGGCCGCCAGGGCATGACGATGGCCGTGGTGACGCACGAGATGGGATTTGCGCGCAGGGTGGCCGATCAGGTCGTCTTCATGGATGAGGGCCGCATCGTCGAGGCCGGCTGCCCGCAGCAGATCTTCGACAATCCCCGAAGCGAGCGGCTGAAGCGCTTCCTTGCTGAAGTTCTCTGAAGCGCCTGAGGCAACGCATGGTGCCCCCGGTCGTCCTCACGCCGGATGCGCCGGATTTCGTTCGATGTAGCAAGAGCAGAAAACAAGGTTATCGACATGAATGCTTCCACCAAACCTTCGAAGGTCGTCGTCATCGGCGGCGGGATCTTTGGCGTCTCGACCGCTGTCCATCTGGCACGGTTCGGGGTCCGCACCGTGCTCATCAATGATGGCCCGCTCGCCAACGGCGCCTCCGGCCGTTCGCTCGCCTGGCTCAACTCGGCGCGCAAACGCTCCGATGCCTATCACCGTCTGCGTTTGGCCGGCATAGATCGCTATCGCACGCTGGCGGTGAGGTATCCCGATGCGTCGTGGCTGCGCTTCGACGGGGGCTTGACCTGGGATGCGGACGATGCCGCCAACGAGATCGCCGAGATCTTCGGCTATGAGCGAGATCTTGGCTATCACGCGCAATGGCTCGCGCCGCAAAGAATTGCCGCCGTGACGCCGGGTGTCGACGCAAGTGTGGTGACGCGGCAAGGCGCGATCTTCAATCCCGGGGAGGGCTGGGTCGATCTTCCGTCCTTGATCGGCACGCTCGTGGAAGAATTCCGCACGCTGGGCGGCGAGATCGTCACGGACGCGGGTCGCGCGACGGTCGATGTCGAAAGCGGGAGCGCCCGTGGCGTGATCACGGCAGACGGCATGCGCCGGGATGCTGATGCCGTGCTGCTTGCTGCCGGCGGCGACGTTCCGGCCATCGTCGCCGAGGCCGACCAGCATATCGGCGATGCAACGCCTGTCGCCCTTCTCGTCCGGACCAAGCCGATCCACCATCCGCTGAAGGCCGTGCTCAACACGCCTCGCGTCGCCATCCGGCCGACGCCCAACGGTGGCTTCGCGCTCGACGCCGCCTGGTCCGAGGAAGAGGTGAGCGTGAAGCCCGACGGCAGCTATGATGTCAGGCAATCGACGCTGGAAGGATTGCTGCGCGAGGCCTCCAGGGTTCTCGAAGGCAATCCGGTACTGGAGGTCGAAGATTATGGGGTCGGCCCGAAGCCTATCCCGGGTGACGGCGAGCCCGTCTTCGGCGAACTGCCATCGATCTCGGGTTATTTCGTCGCCTTCAGCCATAGCGGCGCCACCCTCGGCCTGATTGCCGGCGAATTGCTGGCGGACGAGATCGTCACCGGACGCCGCCATCCGCTGCTGGCAGACTTTCGGCCGGAGCGTTTCAACGCATCGCGAAGATGAAGGCAGCAGCGGAGGCCGATGCATCCTTCTGAGCCGTCGAGCGTTCTATCGCCAGGAACAACTGGAGACACATCATGTTCAAGGACGAACTCGGGGACACCGGCACAAACAAGGATATGCGCGACGGTGTGGAAACCGCGCCGGCCTCCTTCGAAGAGGCGAGCATCAACCCTGATCTAATCAGACGTGAGGGTTTCGCCAGCGAGGCCGAATATCGGGCATACATTGCGACGCTCGGCGATTACGCTTCCGTTGGAGACACCGTCGATGAGCCCCTCCCGATCTACGAGGGTCATGTCCTGGAAGGCCGTCTGCAAGAACTGCGAGAAGAACTCGAAAACCTCCGCGCTCGCCTTCACGTGATCCAACATCAGGCCGCGACCGTCGTGACGGAGAACGTCCGATGGGCCGATGCCAGCGCCCATGCGCAGCTCGGCAATCAGCCTTGGCTCAAGCTGGCAGGTGCAATGGCGGCGACCTTCGTCGTCACGAGGGGCATCATGCGGTTGCCGCTGGGAGCCGTGGCGACGACGGCGCTACCGTTGGTGGCGGCGGCGATGAACCGGAAGCTTGTCCAGCGTCGATAACTATCAGGCAAAGCCGATTTCCGCGAGCAGAGGCAGGTGGTCCGAGGCAATCCTTGTCAGGCGGTTTTCCAGGACCGCTGCCTGTTTGACGATGAGATCGTCAGTGACGAAGATGTGGTCGAGGCGCATCAGCGGGTAGCGCGAGGGAAATGTCGCTCTCGGCGCGGCGCTGCCTGCGAGCTGGGCGTCTTTCAACGACCGCGCGGCAAGTCGGTAAGTCGCCGATGACGGAATGGCGTTGAAATCGCCGCAGAGGATGGTTGGAAGAGGTTCATCCGTCGTGCCGCGCAGCCAGCCGGGATTCAGCAATGTCGTCATCTGCCGGATGCGTTCGCGGCCGCGAAGGCCGAGATGGGTGTTGACGACCAGCAGTTTTCTGTCGCCGACCAGTATTTCGACGGAAATGGCGCCGCGCTGTTCGCCGATGGATGGCAATGGTCCGGCCTTGACCGCGCCTGTCGGCAGCGAAGTGATGATCGCATCGCCATACTGCTCCTCAGCGATCGACAGCGCCGGATGGAAATGAGCCTGCATCTTCAAAAGCGAGGCGATCGCATGGGCCTGGTCGACGCCGCCGGTCCTGCGCCTGAGGACGTCGACCTCCTGAAGAGCGACGATATCAGCCTCGGCCTCGGCGATGACAGAAGCGATGCGGCCGGGATCGAGCTTCCGGTCGCCGCCGATACAACTGTGCACGTTATAGGTCAGGAGTTTGATTGATTTATCCGGCATGGGCCCCGCTGAACTCGTTCCCCCCAGGGGGAAACATAGAAGTTCCCCCCGGGAGAACATAGAAGTTCCCCGGAGAACATAGAACTTGTTCTCCGGGGAACACAAAACTCGTTTGATCGTTCCCGATTATCGAACCATCGCGCTCGCACTCTTGAGGACAATCGATGAGCTTGAAAAGTATGATCTGGAATGGACTGCTCGTTGCTGCCCTTTGTCTTGCGGTCTTTCTCCTCTATCGGATCTTCCAGCAATACAGCCTCGATCAGATCGTCCAATCGGTTCGCAGCATCCCTTTTTCGACCTTTTGCACGGCACTTCTCTTTGCGGCGGGGTCCTATCTGTGCCTGAGCTGCTTCGATCTCCTGGCGATCCGCTCGCTCGGCAAATCCTTGCCCTATTCCAGGATTGCGCTGGCGTCCTTCATCAGTCTTTCGCTCGGCCACAATATCGGCTTTGCGGGCCTCAGCAGCGGCGCCTTTCGCTATCGTTTCTATTCGCGCTGGGGGCTGACGGCGGAGGACGTGGCGAAGATCATCCTGTTTTGCGGTGTCACGGTGGGGCTCGGGCTGATCACGCTTGGCGGCATCGCCATGATCGTCAATCCCGGCGATGCCGGGCGCCTGCTGCGCGTCGATCCGGCAAGTGTGCGCATCTTCGGCGCGCTGGCGCTGGTCGTGCCGGTGGTCTATGCGGGCCTTTCGTTTTTCATCCGCGGCACGTTGCGGCTATGGCGCTGGTCGTTTCAGCTACCGCGATTTTCGATCGCGGTCGCACAGGTCGGGGTCGGGACAATCAATTTCATGCTCGTCGCCGCCTGCCTGCACCAGATGCTTTCGGCCTTCGGCGACGTTGCCTTCTTCAGGTCGGTGACGGCTTACGTGCTTGCCAATTCGGCGATCCTCGCAACGCATGTTCCGGGTGGTCTCGGCGTGCTCGAGGCGACGGTCTCCTATGTCGTGCCGAAGGAGGCGTCGATCGGCGCGTTGATTGCCTTTCGCTGCGCCTATTTCTTCATTCCGCTGGCGCTCGGCACGACGCTTCTCGTCATCAGCGAGGTGATCTTCCGACGGACGTCACGCGGGGCGAATGAGGAGGCGGACGAGCGCGCCGAGGCCCAGTCGGTCTAGAGGGGTGAAGGGTCGAACCGGGTCGAAGATCGCCGTGCCTGAAATCGGCGAAATGCTGCCCGGCAGCTCGACGGTGAATTCCCGCAAGCCCCGGGGGCCGTCATTGAGCGCGTCGACTGCCTCGATCAACGAGCCGCTTTGCATAAAGGCTTCGGCAAAACTTTCCGGGGTGGTTCCGAGATATTCCGAAAGCAGGCGATTGCGCAGATCCACGATCGCGCGGCGGTGCGCGTCATTACCTGCCTCGACGAGCATGTCGCATTCGCCATCCAGCCCTTCCGAGCGATTATTGAGGTTGGAGGAGCCGATGCGGACCAGTTCGTCATCGGCGATGATCAGTTTGGAATGGACGAGCACCTCCACCTCGCTCTCTTTCGCCGTGACTGGCCCGGGCACGATTGGTCCGGGCACGACGGCATAGTAGACGCGCAGGCGATCGGCGTGATCGGCGCGTTTGAGGCGGCGGATGACGCGGTCGCGATTGCCGCCCATGACAATCTTTTCGATCAGCCCATGAGAACTGCGCGTGCAGATGATGACAACTTCGGGGCCGTCTTCCTCCTGTAGCCGCGCGGCAATGGCGTCGGCGACGCGGAAGGAGGCAAGATATTGCGCCTCGATGTAAAGCTGCCGCCGCGCCCGGGCGATGACGTCCAATGTCATGGCGATGCCGTCGCTGATGCCGGGGCGAAAAGCGGTCGACGGCTCCGTCAGCGCGAAGCTGACCGCGATCTCCCTCATCGAAACGGCGAGATCGTCCGGCCAGGAAAAAGGGACATCTTCGGCCAGCGGCAGGTGGCTTTCACCGGTGGCGTTTTCCCAGCGCCGCCTGGCGATATCGCCGATCAACCTGGCAGCATCGCCGGTGACCATTGCCTGAACGTCATGCAACGGATCGTAGGAAACGCCCTCGGGGTCGCGCCGCAATTTATCCTTGGCGCGGTGGAGCCAGGTGTCCCACCGGCGCGACGTCACGTCTATGCCGCCGATGAAGGCGACGGCGTCGTCGATGCAGACGAGTTTCTGATGGTGGCAGCCGCGCAATGTCGGCTGAAGTTCGAAGCGCAGATCGATCTGCGCATTTCTGGGAAAGTCCTTCTTCCGCAGCGGCTGCAGGGACTTGCCAGAATAAACGGGACCGAGCGCCCAGATGAGGATGCGTATTTCGAGCTTCGGATTTGCCGCTGCCAGGGCATGCAACAGGTCGGCCAGCGTTTCGTCGGACTTATCGGGTTCCAACCGGATGTTCGGATTGAAATCCCACCCGACGATCCAGATGGTGCGCCGCGCCTGCCGCAACGCGCGCGCCAGCTCTGAGAAATAGCTGTTGCCGTTGATCAGGAAGGCCGCCTTGGCAGCGCTCCCTTCCAGGGACAAGGCGCTGCCCTCCTGTTTTTGGCGGTCGCCCGGCCGTTGTGATTTTGTCTGGGGCAAGCTCGGGTTATTGAAGATGGTTTCGAATGTCGTCATGATTGCCTCGGCCTCTAACTGGAGCACAAACGCCCGGAATTTGCCTGGGTTCCCCGATAGCGTCGGCCAGTGGCGCGCTACGGGCCGCCTGCGATGCAGAATGCAAGGAAACGAGATGTCACAACGAGCAGGCAGCGCCGATCTTCCCCTTCACGGGGGACGCGTGCCGCATTGGCTCGGCGACCGGATGACGCGGCTCGGGACGCTGATCACCGAGGCAGTCGTCCATCACTATGGCCGCGACGAATTCCTGCGCAGGCTGGCGCATCCCTTCTGGTTCCAGTCCTTCGGCGCGGTCATGGGCATGGACTGGCATTCCTCAGGCATCACGACCAGTGTTCTCGGCGCGTTGAAGCGCGGGCTGAAGCCGCGTGCCGGCGAGCTCGGCCTGCATGTCTGCGGCGGCCGCGGCGCGCATTCGCGCAAGACCCCGCAGGAGCTCGTGTCGATCGGCGAGCGTGTCGGTCTCGACGGGGAGGGGCTCGCGACCACCAGCCGTCTCATCGCCAAGGTCGATAGCGCCGCTCTTCAGGACGGGTTTGATCTTTATCTGCACGGGTTCATCGTCGCCGATGACGGCCATTGGGTGGTCGTGCAGCAAGGCATGAACGGTGATAAGCGTCAGGCCCGGCGCTATCACTGGCTGTCCGAAGGCCTGGAGAGTTTCGTCGACTCGCCTCATGCGGCAATCGAGGGAAGGAGCCAGGGCGAGATCGTCAATCTTGCCGACCGGCGCGCCGAACGTTCGCGGCGCGGTCAGCTCGATCTGCTGGCGACCCTCGGTCCCGACCGGATCATCCGCGAAGCCGCCGCACTACTGCGTGCCGAAGCACCGGCGCCCGAACCCACCGCACAGCCGATGCTGCCGCACCTGATCATGCCCGCCCATCACGATGTCCGCGAGAGCGACGTCAACATGCGGCGCCTGCATGGAAATCTGGCTGCCGCTGCCGACCGCGGGCCGGCGGATTTCGAAGAGCTGCTGCTCGTTCCAGGCGTCGGCGCCCGCACGGTGAAGGCGTTGGCGATGGTGGCGGAAGTCGTTCACGGGGCGCCCTGCCGCTTTTCCGATCCGGCGCGCTTCTCGATCGCCCACGGCGGCAAGGACCGCCATCCTTTTCCGGTCCCGCTCAAGGTTTATGACGAGACGATCGCCGTGATGAAATCGGCGGTGCAGAAGGGCAGGCTCGGACGCGAGGAGGAGTTGCAGGCGCTCAAGCGCCTGGACGATCAGTCCAGGCAGATGGAACGCTATGTGACAGGTCCCGATCTCAAGGAAATCATCGCCGGCGAATTCCGCCAATCCGCCGATTTCGGCGGCCGGAGCGTCTTCGGCTGGGAGGAGCCGCCCGCAGAGTAGGGCGCCTCTTTATGCCACTATCTTAACTCGCTGAGCCAGGCAGGGTGACCTCGCCGTTTTCCTCACCATCCCAGTACCGGATGGAGGATGCTGAAACTTTGATAAGAACGATACCGGGAGTGTCCACACCTTCAGGAAACCACCGCTCGAGATCGGGCACCCAATGTTCTTGGAATGCCGCCTTGTCCCGCACCAGCGAGGCGAAGCCCTCGACAGCGATGAAAATCCCCGGCTTGCCGAGGAGGCTGGGAGGCGCCGTGAACGTCAGCAAGACGGTGTCGATGCCTTCGATCTCCGTGATTTTCCTGCTGTCCTCATACGAAAAGAACCAGGAATCCCCGTCATATTCGACGTCGCCGTTATTGCTCATCGGTCGGGCCGAGATGCGGCCCGACCCGGCATTCGTCGACAGCATGCAGAAATCGATCTTCTTCAGTTGCGAGGATAGGTCTTCGAGGGTCATGGACGCCATTGTGATCTCCCAGGTTTGAATGCTCGGGAGTAGCGTGCAAGCGTCCAGATTGTTCCGTGGAAAGCCCACGTGACTGCGTCTCTATCCGTTCCACTGAGCTTCCATCCAAGCAGTGGGACGGATGACCGTGGTGAAGACGGCCGAGCCGTTAATGACCGTCGGGCGGGACGGCTTCGACCGGAACCGTCTCTTTCAGATTCTTCCGGTGGAAGATGAAGAGCCCCGCAACGACGATGATTGCGGCCCCGACGATGATCTGCGCATCGGGAATATCGTTGAAGAAGAGGTAGCCGAGGACGATCGCCCAGAGCAGCAGCGTATATTGCAGCGGCGCGAGCAGCGATGCCGGCGCGAGCTTCAGCGAGCGGGTGATAAGCAGATGCGCGCAGGTGGCAACGATGCCGAGCAGCAGCATGCCGGACCAATCGATCAGCGTTGCCGGCTGCCAGTGACCGATGCTCAAGACGATGCCGGTGACGAGCGCGGCGATCGTCTGCCATGTCACCAGCGTCGTGTCGCTGGTCGAGCGCAGATAGCGGCTCATCACCAGCGACAGCGCAAAGGCAAGGCTGCCGGCAAGACCGAAGAGCGATGGAAGCGACAGCATCGCCGTGGACGGACGCAGCGCGATGACGACGCCGGCAAAGCCGATCAGAACGGCGAGCCAACGGCGCCAGCCGATCTTCTCTCCGAGAAAGAAATGCGAAAGCGCCGCAATATAGATCGGTCCGGCCATATAGAAGGTCATGACGTCTGCGAGCGGCAGATAGGCGACGGCAGCGTAGAATAGGGCGACATCGACAGTCGCCATGAAAACACGGATGAACTGCAGGCCCTTCTGCTCGACGCGGAACAAGGCCATCGGCCCTTGCCGGAGGATCATTGGTCCGAGCACGATGAAAGCGCCGACCGAGCGGATCACAAGCACCTGGCCGACGGCAAAGCTCGCGACCAGCCACTTGCCCATTGCATCGTTCAGCGCAAAAAGCAGATCGCCGAGCAGCATCAGTAGGACGCCAGTCATGATCAGGTTTCCGGCATTGGCTACGCCAGTCTTGGTCGTCATCTCTCGCATCCTCGCAAAGCAGCCGCGCATGCGTGGCCGAGTGCGGCTTCTGCCTTAACAATGCTGATGTCAAGCCGCCGGTGCGGCGGATCAGACGCCCAGAGCATGATGCCGAAAAGTGTGAGCGGTTTTCGGACGACATCATGCTCTATTTCTTTGATCTAGAGCGCCCAATCATCCCAATTCTGGACTTCGGCAGCCTTGTCCTCGCGGCAAATGGTTTCCAGCGCCAGCGAGGCACGACTGGAGTGCCTTTGTTTATGCCGCAGGATCGCAAATTGGCGGGACGGCAGAGGGAAGCGCGCCTTTACCAGCAGGCCTTGCGTCAAGAGCGGCGCGGCCACGGCACCTGAGACGACCGTCGCGCAGAGGCCCTCTCTTGCTGCCGATATGACCGCCTCGTTCGACGGCAGCTCAAGCGCGACAGCCAGATCTGCGGGGACTATGCCGAGATTGGAAATCGCCGCCTCGAAAGCCGATCGGGTTCCGGAACCCTTTTCCCGCATGACCCATTTTGTGCCCGAAACCAGCTCTGCCGGTGCAATTGGTTTGCCACGCGCCCAGGGATGGCGCGGACCGACGACGACAAGGAGTTCGTCCTCGGCAAGCGGTTGAACATGCAGCGCCGGCTCGTCAACGCTGCCTTCGACGAAACCGACTTCGGCCAACCCATCGAGAACCGCTTTTGCTGCCGTGGTCGTGTTGCCGATCATCAGCTTCAGGTCAATGCCCGGGTAGCGGATTTTGAAACGCATCAGCATCGCCGGCAGCCAGTAGCTTGCGATGGTCTGGCTCGCAAAAACGACCAGTTCACCCTTTTGCAAGCCGCCGAGATCGGACAGGACGAGCGCTGCGGCCTTTGCGCGCGCCAGCGTCGCTCTTGCCTCGCCCAGAAACACCCGACCTTCATATGTCAGTTCTATGCGGCGTCCGACGCGGTGGAAAAGCTCGACGCCATAGGAGGTCTCGAGATTGCGGATAGCCGAACTGACAGCCGAGGGCGTGAGCCCGATCGCGAAGGCAGCCTTGGTCAGATGCTCACGTTCGGCAACCGCGACGAAAATGGAAAGCTGTTCAAACGTCATGATTCAATCGTTCGATTTTACCGAATAAACTATGCTATACTATTCAATGGAAGTCGACAATTGAGTGTGGGAGATTGCAGTCCTCCGCAAGGTCTTGCCGATGATCGTTTCCGCCTCACGTTCCCTGTCGCTTCCTGCCGTCCTGCCGGGGCTTGTCCTGTGTGCGGCAGTCACGCTTTCTGCCTATCTCATTGAGCAGCTGCAGATGATGGTTTTCGGCTCACATTGGATCGAGAGCCTCGTGCTCGCCATTCTGATCGGCATTGCCGTGCGCTCCTCGATCTGCCTGCCGCAGACGTTCATTCCCGGCATCCAATTCGCCGCCAAGACGCTGCTGGAGATTGCGGTCGTCTTGCTCGGCGCCTCGCTCAGCACGGCTGCCATCAGGCAGGCCGGACTGCCGCTTGTCGGCGGAATTGCCGTTCTGGTTGCTCTGTCTTTGGCCGGCAGCTTTGTTATCGGGCGGCTCTTCGGGCTGTCGGCCAGCCTGGCGACGTTGGTTGCTTGCGGCAACTCGATCTGCGGCAATTCTGCGATTGCCGCCGCAGCGCCGGTGATCGGCGCCAAACCGGACGATATCGCGGCCTCGATAGCTTTTACCGCGCTGCTCGGCATCGGTGCAGTGCTGACGCTGCCGCTTCTTCATCTGTTTTTGGGTTTGAGCGCTGTACAATATGGCGTTTTCGCAGGGCTGACAGCCTATGCCGTCCCGCAGGTCTTGGCGGCCACGGCCTCTGCCGGAGCCGTCAGCACCCAGGTGGGCACACTCGTCAAACTGATCCGCGTGATGATGCTCGGACCTGTCATCCTTGTGCTCGGCGCAATTCATGGCCGCCGTCCTGGCGGTTCGCCAGTCAAGCTCCGCCATGTTCTCCCATGGTTCATCCTCGGTTTTGCAGCCATGGCGACGCTTCGTTCGCTCGACGCGATCCCGGCACCGCTGCTGTCCGGGATGTCGGCTGTCTCCGCCGCCTTCACCGTCACCGCCATGGCCGCTTTGGGCCTCTCCGTTGATGTCAGATCCGTCGCCCATACCGGCGGTCGTGTCCTCGCAGCGGCGGCGCTGTCGCTATTGGCGCTGGCGGCACTCGGGCTTTGCCTGATCGGGCTGCTGAATATCGTCTGATCGAAGGTAATATGCCCAAAATACTTGCAAAGATTCCAGTTGCCTTCCAAACGATCGGCGGCTAGCCTGTATATACAGGCCGGGGAAGCAAAGATCGTCATGCGGGTCATCTCTTCACAGCAAGCTGCGGATCTCCTCGAAGACGGGATGACTGTCGCGGCTTCGGGTTTTGGAGGATGCTGCCATCCCGAGGCCATCACGGCCGCGGTCGAGGAGCGCTTCCTCGCCTCTGGAAAACCCCGCAACCTGACGCTTCTGTTTGCTGCCAGCACGGGCGATCGTCAGACGCGCGGCATGGGGCACTTCGGTTATGAAGGCCTGGTCGCCTGTGTGATTGCCGGGGGATGGCGCGGAACGCCGCGCCTTGGAAAGCTTGCGATCGAGGAAAAGATCGAAGCGCATTGCTGGCCGCAGGGCGTCATCGCCCAGCTCTATCGGGCGATTGCCGCCGGTCAGCCTGGGGTGGTCACCCATATCGGGCTCGGCTCTTTCATGGATCCGCTTCATGGCGGCGGCCGCATGAATGCGACGACGCCGCGCACGCTTGTCGAGCGTGTTTCGTTGCGCGGCAAGGAATGGCTGCTTTATCCGTCGATGCCGCTCGACTGCGTGCTCTTGCGCGGAACGACGGCCGACGAAGACGGCAACATCACCCTCGAGGATGAGGCCTTCCCGCTCGACGTGCTCGCCATGGCGCAGGCGGGACGAAACTCCGGTGGCATCGTCGTCGTGCAGGTCAAGCGGATTGCCGAGCGCGGCTCGCTGCAGCCCAATGACGTTCGTATCCCGGCGGCGTTGGTCGATTATGTGGTCGTCTGCGAGGATCCGGCCCAGCACGGCATCAGTTTCGCCGAGACGGATAATATCGCCTATACCGGACGCGTCCGGATGGCGGCGAGCCGCCTGCAGCCGGCGCCGCTGTCGGTCGATAAGATTATTCAGCGACGTGCCTTCCTGGAACTGGCGCCGCTGAACCGCCCGACGATCAATCTCGGCATCGGCATTGCCGCCGGGATCGGCCGCATCGCCAGCGAAGAAGGATTCGACGATTATACGGTGACGATCGAATCCGGGGTCATCGGCGGCGTGCCGGCCGAGGAGCTGTCCTTTGGCGCCGCCGTCAATCCGACCGCCATCATCCCACAGGCATCGCAGTTCGATTTTTACGACGGCGGCGGCCTCGACATCGCCTTTCTCGGCATGGCCGAGGTGGATCGGCATGGTGCGGTCAATGTCAGCCGATTTAATAATTCCATCGTCGGGGTCGGCGGCTTCACCAATATCTCGCAGACGGCCAAACATGTTGTCTATCTCGGCGCATTTTCGGCGGGAGGCGCGGAAATTGCGGTTGCCGACGGCAGGCTCGACATCGTCAGGGACGGCCGCCTTTGCAAGATCGTCGAGGCTGTCGACCAGATCAGTTCGAGCCCCGCCTTTGCGCCGGAGGGACAGTCACAGCTCGTCGTCACCGAGCGGGCTGTCTTTCGGGTGATTGACGGATGCTTGACGCTGACGGAGTTTGCCCCCGGCATCGATCTTGCCGCCGATGTTCTCGACCGCCTGCCGAAGGGCATCGCGGTGTCGGACCAGCTGAAGCAGATGGATGCGCGCCTGTTTTCGACCCATGCCATGAAGGACATTGCCCCATGAAAATCGATGGAGCCGCCATCATCGTCACGGGCTCGGCAACGGGTGTCGGGGCGGCGTGCGTCAAACAATTCGCCGAGGGCGGCGCCCGGGTGGTCATCAACTACAGCCGCAGCAAAAGAGAGGCCGATGAGACCGGCGATATCTGCCGCAGCCTGGGCGCGGAGGTCGAGATCGTCCAGGCCGACGTTGCCGATGACGCGGCCTGCCGCCGGATGGTCGCGATTACAGTCAATCGATGGGGGCGGCTCGACGCCCTGGTGAACAATGCCGCGATGACGGTCAAATCCGATCCTTTCGATCTGGAGACATTGTCGGCCGAAGATTTCCAGAACGTTTTCGGCGTCAACGTCATCGGTGCCTATCAGATGTGCCGGGCGGCGGTGCCTGCGATGCGGGACAGCGGTGGTGGCGCGATCGTCAATGTCTCATCCAACGTTGCCTTTACCGGCGGCGGCAGCTCGCTTGCCTATACGGCCTCCAAGGGCGCGCTGAATGCGCTGACTTTGGCCCTGGCGCGCACCTGCGGTCCCGATATCCGCGTGAACGCGGTTTGTCCCGGCATCATCGATACGCGCTGGATGCGCGATACGCTCGGGCCGGATACCTATGGAGCCATTGCCAAGCGATTTTCGGAAACCGCGCCGCTCGGCCGTGTCGCAACACCGGAAGACGTTGCCGGCGCCATTGTCTGGCTTGTTCAGGGGGCTGACTTCGTCACCGGCGAATTGCTTTCCGTTGACGGCGGCATCCGCCTGTCCGGTGGCGTTCGCAAACCCGCGACACCCGGCGGAGCCGCATCGTGACGCTATCGGCCCAATCCATCCTCGACTTCCCGGTGCCGCAAGCGACGCATGTGGTCACCGCAAGGGATGCCATCCTTTACGCCTTGTCGGTCGGCTACGGCGCCGACGCGCTCGGCGAAAAGACATTGAAATACGTCTATGAACGCGATCTCGTGACCGCGCCGACCCTTGCCAATATCGTGGCGCATCCGGGGCCATGGATGCAGCAGACGGGCGTCGACTGGGCGCGTCTGGTGCATTCCGAACATCGCCTGACGATCCATCGGCCGGTCCCCCTCGATGTGCCGCTGATCTCCCGCTCGCGCGTCTTGTCGGTGGTCGACCGCGGCGTTGAGAAAGGAATGTTCGTCAGCTTCGAACGCCTGATCGCAACCGTGGACGGTGATGAGCCAATCGCGACCATCGTCCAGACCAATGCGTGCCGCGGCGACGGTGGATGCGGTTCAGTGGGATCTGCGCCCGAACCCTTGCCGAAAGTCCCGGACAGAGGGCCGGACCTTGAATTTGATGTCGACATCCCTGACAACGCCGCTCTGCTTTATCGCCTGAATGGCGATCTCAATCCGCTGCATGTCGATCCGCAGGCAGCCGGCAGGAGCGGCTTTGACCGGCCGATCATGCATGGGCTGTGCAGCTTCGGTTATGCGGGCTACGCCATTGTCGCTGCCATCGATCCAGGCATGGCCAGAGGCTTGAGCGGGATTGCGGCGCGTTTCAGCGCGCCGATCTTTCCCGGCGAAACGATCACCGTGCAGATGTGGCGGAACGATGCCGAGATTCGCTTCCGAGGCCTCGTTGCTTCTCGGGGCACGATCATCCTCGACAATGGCATGGCGAGGTTGTCATGACGAAAGCGGTCAAGCCGGCCGCCGGCGAGGCGCGCCATTATATCAGGATCAAGGAGCAGATCCTGGCCGAGATCGCCCAGGGCAAGCTGCAGCCGGGAGACCGGGTATCCTCTGAGAGCGAATTGGTGGCGGCATTCGGCGTCAGCCGCATGACGGCGAACCGGGCGCTGCGGGAGTTGATGTTCGAGGGTGTTCTCAAGCGATCCGCCGGGATCGGAACCTTCGTTTCGCCCAAGCACCTCGATGTCGATCTGCTTCAAATCCGCAACATAGCCGACGAAATACTGGAGCGGGGCCACACGCATCAGGCGATGGTGGTCAAGGCCGGCTTGATGAAGGCGGATGCCAACGTCGCCGATGCGCTCGAACTCATCCTCGGCGCTGAAGTGATGCATTCGCTGATCGTGCATATGGAAAACGACCAGCCCATTCAGGTCGAGGAGCGCTACGTCAATCCGCTGGTTGCGCCCGACTATCTCTCGACCGACTTCCGCAGCATGACGCCGCACGAATATCTGACGAAAGTGGCGCCGATAACGGCGTTCGAACATATCGTCCAGGCCGTCAAGCCGGATACGACGATACGCAAATATCTTGGCCTCAGGAACGATCACCCTTGCCTGCGCGTCTTTCGAAGAACCTGGTCAGGCGAGGCCGTCGTGACCTGTGCGCTGTTATATTATCCCGGCGCGCAATATCGGCTGGAAGCACGGTCCACCAAGGGTCCCTCCAGGCCCGTCGCCATTCTCGGAGAGAAACAGTGAGCGCTACCAATTCTCCGTCGGTCATCTTCAGCGCGGCGCCGCCGACGATCGAGGACATCGCAGCAATTGCCCGCCGGCAGGCAAGGATCGAGATATCCGCCGAAGTCGAGGCGCGGATCGTGGCCGCGCGCGCCGTCGTCGACCGCTATACGGAAAGCGACCTGCCGGTCTATGGCCTGACAACGGGACTTGGGGCGGGGGTCGACACCAGACTTGCAACGGAAGATCTGGTGGCGTTCCAGATGCGTGTGCCGCAAGCCCGCGCGGTCGGCGTCGGAGAACCGCTCGCACAGGAATCCGTGCGGGCGATGATGGCCGTCAGGGCCGCCGGCATGGCGGCGGGCGGCTCCGGCGTTTCGCTGCAAGTCTTCCAGGGTCTGATTGCCGCCATCAATGCAGGTGTGCATCCTGTCGTCCCGTCGTTGGGCTCGATCGGTGCGGCGGATTTGGCGCCGCTTGCCCATATGAGCCGGGGCCTCCTGGGCTTCGGTGAGATCGAGCTTGGCGGCGAAGTGCTGCCGGCTGCCATCGCCCTTGACAGGGCCGGCCTGAAGCCTCTCAAATTCGCGCCGAAGGACGGGCATGCGCTTGTTGTGGCCAACAGCCTCTCCATCGGCCTCGCCTGCTTGACGCTTGTGGATATCGAGCGGCTCTTCGATTGGTCCCTGAAGGCGATTGCCGTTAATTTCGAAGCGTTCCGGGCCAATGTCAGTGCCTTCGACGACCGCGCTCTGGCTGCAAGACCGGCCTTTGGGCAGCGCCGGGTCGCGGCTCAGCTGATGGAGCTTCTTTCGGGCAGCTCCTTGCTTGCCGCCGATGCAGCAAGGCGTCTGCAGGATCCTTTGAGCTACCGCTGCACACCGCAGGTCTGGGGCGCGTTGAGGCATGCGATCGATGAGGCAAGGCAGGCGACCGACATAGAGCTCGTCAGTTCCAGCGACAATCCTGTCGTGATCGCATCCGAGGGCGTCATTCTTTCGCACGGCAATTTTGACATGACCGCTTTTGTGCTCGCCTGGGAAAGGCTGGGGCAGGCGATGGCGCATTGTGCGACAGGCACCGCCTATCGGATCATGAAGATCATGTCGCCTGGCATGTCCGACCTGCCACGTTTCCTGACCCCGATGGGCCAGAGCCGTACCGGTTTTGCGACCGTGCAAAAGACCGTCTCGGCCATGGAAGCCGAAATCCGCCATCTGGCCATGCCGGTTTCGCTTTCGCCCATTCCTGTTGCCGATGGCGTCGAAGACCAGGCATCGATGGCTCCGAGCGTTCTGGCAAAGGCGCAGGCGATCGTCGAGCGCCTGCGCTATCTGGTCGCCATCGAACTGATTGCTTCGGTACAGGCCGTCGAGCTCAGAGGCGTCTCGGGCGAATTGGGCAAGGGATCGGCGCAAGCCTATGCCTTTGTTCGCACCCACGTCCCGGCGCTTGAAGAGGATCGCGCGCAAGGGCCGGATTTTGCGACGATTGCCGCATTGATCGGGCTTGGCCCGCAATAAACCGGTTCGCCACTGCCCCGGCAAGAAGGGCAGGGCGCCAACCGGTCATGCTGACGGTTATTCCGGGGAATGCCGTCGGTTCGTTCATTGAAAAGTCAACAAGAGGGAATGACTATGAAAAATTGGACAAAAGGCATCTTTGCAGCCGGCATCATGGCAGCCGCCATGTTCCAGCCTGCATCCGCAGAGACCATCAAGGTCGGCAGCAAGAATTTCACCGAGCAGTTCATCCTCGCCGAAATGTACGCCGCCGTTTTGGAAAATGCCGGCATCACCGTCGAGCGCAAGATCAACCTCGGCGGCACGCTGATTGCTCACCAGGCATTGGTGGCCGGCGAGATCGATCTCTATCCGGAATATACCGGCACGGCGCTCGCTTCTGTCGTCAAGGGTGAGATGTCGACCGATGCCGAGAAGGTCTACACGCAGGTCAAGGATTTCTACGCCAAGCAGTTCAACCTCACCTGGCTGAAGCCGAGCGGCATCAACAATGGCTATGTCATCGTGGTCCGGCAGGAAACGGCGCAGGCCAACAATCTGAAAAGCCTGTCGGATCTCGCCAAGGTTTCCAAGACCCTGGTCTTCGGCGGCGGCGCTGAATTTCCGGACCGCGCCGATGGCCTGCCCGGCCTGAAGCGTGTCTATGACGCCGAGTTCAAGGAGTTCAAGCAGTTTGCCAAGCTCGGCCTTCGTTATGACGCGCTGGAACAAAAGGACATTGACGTCGCCAATGGCGCCGCGACCGACTGGCAGATCGGCTCGAAGAATCTCGTGCCGCTGGCAGACGACAAGGGTCTGTTTCCGCCCTACTACGTGGCGCCCGTTGTCCGCCAGGACGTGCTGAAGGCCAATCCGAAGGTTGCCGAACTGCTGGAGGCGGTCGGCACCCATCTCGATAACGAGAAAATGCGCGTCCTCAATGCCAAGGTCGAGACCGATCACGAGGAAGCCAAGGACGTGGCGGTCGAATTCCTCAAGGAAAACGGCCTGCTGCCGAAATGATTGTCACGCCCGCGGCCGGGTATCGATCCGGCCGCGACCTGGCGTGGCGATAGTTTGGGGTGTCTGTTCGAAAATCCGTCCGTTCAGCAGCCGGACAGGAATGTGGAGAAGCGGGAAATGCAGGAAATCTGGATCGATTATCTCAACGCCCTCGATGCCAAGGCGCTGGCGCTGACGAATGACGAGATTCTCGATGCGGTGTCGAAAGCGCTGGATGCGCAGGGCAGGGGCGAAACCGTCATCGAGCCGCGTGTTCATCTTGTGCCGGAGAGTTCCGACAAAGGCCATTTCAACGTGCTTCGCGGCTATGTCAAAGCGCTGAACTATGCCGGCGTCAAAGTCGTCGGCGATTTCGTCGACAACTATAAGGTCGATCTGCCCTCGGAGCTTGCGGTCCTCAACCTGTTCGACCCGAACACCGGCGTGCCGAAGGCCATCATCGACGCGACTGCTATCACCGACATGCGCACCGGCGCCGTGACCGCCCTTGGCGCAAAATATCTCGCCCGCAAGGACAGCAAGATTCTCGGCCATATCGGTGCTCGCGGAACCTCTTACTGGAATGTCCGCCTTCTCGACCATCTCTTCGACTTCGATGAAATCCGCGTGCATTCCCGCCGCCCGGAAAGTCGCGATGCCTTCGCAAAGCGTCTTGAGGCGGATCTCGGCAAGAAGATCATCGTCACCGACAATTGGCAGGATTGCCTTAAGGGCGCCGATATCATGGTCGAGGCCAGCCGCCTGCCGGAACCGGCGCCGCTGTTCAAGACGGAATGGGTGAAGAAGGGAGCCTTCGTCGTGCCCTATGGCACGATGAGCGCGCTTGAATTCGATCTCACCGATATCATGGACAAGGTCGTCGTCGACGATTGGGGACAATGCGGCCCCGGCAAGCCGTTCGGAGCGCTTCGCCGTCACGTCGACGAGGGCAAGGTGACGGCCGAGAACCTGCATGCCGAAATCGGCCAGATCGTCTGCGGCATGAAACCCGGCCGCGAGAGCGACGAGGAGACGATCCTGTTCTGGCATCGCGGCCTCAGCACGACTGACGTGGCGCTCGGCGCCGCCATGGTGGCGAAGGCAAAGGAGATGAATATCGGCCAGCGCCTGCGGTTCGCATAGTCGCCATGGTGATGTCCAAGCCAATCGCCTGTTCGAGAATGTATAATCTCAGTCCGCGCATTCGCAGCCTGTGGGACGCGCTGTTTGCGCTGGTCAGCCTACGTTCCGGCGTCGAGCTGGAAATCATCGCCCATGCAGCACCGGCACCCTTGTCGGCGTTATGGGCGAGGCCGGACATGGGAGCGGTCTTCATGTGCGGCTATCCGTTTTCGCGCATGCCCGAGGGCTTGAGACCGGCTGCCCTTGCTGCACCGGTCTCGAGCGAAGCATGGTCTTTGGAGCAGCCGCTCTATGCCAGCCACATCCTCGTCGCCTCCACCGGGCCGGTGAACGCAGTGGCGGATCTCGCTGCGGCACGCTGGGGCTGGACCGTGCGCGATTCCCAGTCGGGCTACCATGCGGCGCGCTCCTACCTTGCCGGCCGATTTGCGGGCACGATGAAGCAGAGCACGACGGTCGGACCACTGCTCAATCCCTCAGGCATCGTCGCAGCCCTCAAGGATGGCAGGATCGACGCGGGCGCGATCGACGCTTACGCCTTCCAATTGTTGTCGATGCACGAACGCGACGCGATCGATGGTCTTCGTATTCTAGCGACGACCGATCCGCTTCCCGCTCCGCTATTGGTTGCCGCGCAAACATTGCCGGCGGACATTGCCGCAGCGTTACAGCGCAGCCTCGTGACGTTGCATGAAACGCCTGAGGGAGCGGCAGCTTTGGAACGGCTGGGCCTCAGGCGATTTTCAGTGGTCGCTCCGTCGGCCTACGATGTCCTGCCGCAGAGAGCCGACGACGCCGATCGCAGATTGGGGATCTCATGGTAGACAGGCGAACGAGGGCTCGGACGCGGAGGTTTCGATGATGAAATGGGTCCCTAAACACCTCGACCGGCTATTCGAAGCGCTGTTGGAGCACCTGTATCTCGTTTTTTCCTCGGTCGGCATTGCCCTGGTGATCTCGCTGATCGTCGGGATATGGGCGGCAAGGCGACCGCGGAGCTTCGCGGTTATCATCATCTTCACCGGTATCTTGTTCGCCGTGCCGAGCCTGGCGCTGTTTGCGCTGCTCATCCCCATCATGGGGATTGGGGCGGCACCCGCCATTACCGGTCTTGCCGCCTACTCGCTGATGATCCTGATCCGCAATATCGGCATGGGGTTTCAGGCAATTCCACGGGACATACTCGAAGCTGCCGATGGCATGGGCTACGGCACGGCGCGCCGGATCTGGGAGGTCGAGCTGCCGCTGGCGATGCCTTATATCGTCGGCGGCATCCGCATCGCCATGGTGACGGTCATCGGCATCGCGACCGTTGCCGCCTATATCAATGCTGGCGGGCTCGGCGTCATCATTTTCGAAGGCATCGACCAGCGGTTTCCCGAAAAGATCATCGCGGGCGGGCTGCTGACGTCATTTCTGGCGCTCTTTGCCGACTACTGTTTTGCATCCTTCGAAAAGCTGCTGCGCCGGCGCAGTGGAGGTAAAGCAGCATGATCGTTATCGATGCATTCAGCTGGATCTTCAATAACTCCGGTACCTTCTTCAACGCTTTCAATCGCCATCTTCTGATGTGCGTCCTATCGCTCGGCATCGCTTTCGTCATTGCCGTGCCACTCGGATTTGCCGTCGCACGGGCACCTCGCGCCGCCTTTGCCGTGGTCAATATTGCCGGCGCCTTGCGCTCCATACCGAGCCTTGCGATCCTGTCGGCGGCGATGCCGTTTCTCGGCATCGGATTGTTGCCGTCGGTGGTGGCCCTCATCGTCCTTGCCGTGCCGCCGCTGCTGTTGAGCACGATCATCGGCATCCGCGAGATCGACGCCTCGGTGATCGATGCGGCCGATGGAATGGGCATGAGCGCCGGGCAGATGCTGTGGGAGATCGAACTTCCTCTGGCCGTTCCGTCGATTCTGTCAGGCGTCAGGACGAGTGCCATCCAGGTTATCGGCGGGGCGGCGCTGGCCTCCTTCATCGGCGGCGGCGGGCTTGGCGATTTCATCAATGCCGGCATTGCGATCATGAACATGCCGCGCCTTCTCGTCGGAGCGGTCCCGATAGCCCTGCTCGCGATCTTTGCGGAACTGGCATTCGGCGCCCTGGAGCGCGTCTTCACTCAACGGCGCTAAGCGGCCGAAAGCGGATATCAGGATGATTCATCTCGACCATGTTACGAAGAATTACGACGGAAGCGGCCAGCATGCGGTCGACAATCTCGATCTCCTGATCGAGACCGGTACGACGGTTGCCCTGATCGGTCCTTCGGGCTGCGGCAAGACCACGACCATGCGCATGATCAATCAATTGGAAACACCCACGACGGGGCGGGTGCTGGTCGATGGCAGAGATATCGCCCGGGTCGATCAGAAAGAACTGCGCCGCAGCATAGGTTATGTCATCCAGCAAGTTGGTCTGTTTCCGCATATGTCGATCGCGCGCAATGTCGCGACCGTGCCGCGGCTTCTCGGTTGGGAAAAGGCGCGCAGCGATCGCCGGGTCGACGAGCTGCTGGATCTCGTGGGTCTTGATCCGGCCATCATGCGGCAGCGCCTGCCACACGAGTTGTCGGGCGGACAGCGTCAGCGCGTCGGTTTCGCGCGTGCGCTCGCCGCCGACCCTGCCATCATGCTGATGGACGAACCGTTCGGCGCGATCGATCCGATCACCCGCGTTCGGCTTCAGGACGAATTCCGCGATATTCTCAGGAAGGTGAAGAAGACCGTCGTCATCGTCACCCATGACCTCGATGAGGCAATCAAGATGGGCGATCGCATCGCCATCATGCGGGATGGCCGCCTCCTTCAATATGATACCCCGCAGGAAATCCTCGCGCGTCCCGTCAATGAATTCGTCGAGAGTTTCCTCGGTCCTGACCGGGCCATAAAAAGGCTGAGCTTGATTGCCGTATCGATGATCATGACCGCGCCGGAACCGTCGAACGGCGATGCCGAGATCGCCGCTGACGCCACGGTTCACGACGCCTTGGCGCTCATTCTTTCCGGGGAGATGCCGGGCCTGCACGTCAGAGCCGCTGACGGGACGCTTGCGGGATATTTGTCTCGTGACACTCTATTGCGCGCCAATCGGCTGTAGAGCAATTCCACCAAAGTGCGCAGCGGAAGAGCTTCGGCTGGGGTCGTTGCGCAACAGGGCGATATCGCCAGTCGCCATGCATGAACCCTTCGAACGCTCGCAGGCGGGCATCGACCGCCACAGCGATGGATGGATGTGAAATATATTTCACCGTATGAATTATATTGACAGCGCTCTGCCGTTGCGATTATCTGCCCATACCGGACTTCGAGGAGGAACTCCGGTCTTCAATGGATCATCGGCAGCCGCTGAGGCGCCGCCGGATATTTGGGAGGGGCTTCGGCCTCGAGGAGGAAACTTGCGCAAATTTCTAAGCACGACCGCATTGGCGGTCCTTACATCGACGCTTTTCGCCGGCGCGGCCAGCGCGGACGCGGAAAATCCGTTCCGCTGCAAGCCCGGTGAAAAATACGTCATGAACGTCATGGTATCGGGCGTCGAATATTGGTTCCCGGTCTATGAAATGTTCAAGCAGGCCGGTCAGCAGCTCGGTTGCGAGACGGCCTATACCGGCACGCCGGAATATGACGTCAACAAGCAGATCGCCACTTTCGACCAGGCGCTGGCCCAGAACCCGGCCGGTATTCTCGTTCACCCGATGAACTCCGACCCGTTCATCGAGCCGATCAACCGGGCGATCGACCAGGGCACGGCGGTCGTGACCTTCGCGGCCGATGCGCCGCTTTCCAAGCGCATCTCGTTCGTCACGTCGGACAATACCCGCGAAGGCACTTATGCGGCCGACGCGATTGCCGAAAAGATGGGTGGCAAGGGTGAATATGCCGTTCTCGAAAATCCGGGCCAGGACAACCACGACAAGCGTATCGCCGCCTTCATCGCCCGTATGGAGGAAAAATATCCTGATATGAAGCTGGTTGGCCGCGCTGCGTCCAACCAGGACCCGAACAAAGCCTATCAGGGTCTGATGAGCTTGGTGCAGGCACATCCGAACATTGGCGCCGTCTTCATGCCGGAAGCGAATTCGGCCATCGGCGCTTCGCAGGCCAACAAGGAAAGCGGCGGCAAGATCCTCGTGATGTGCGCCGACGTCAACGCCAACATTCTCGACATGATCAAGGCGGGCGAAGTGTTCGGCTCGATCAACCCGAACCAGGGCATGCAGGGTTACATGGGCTTCATGCTCCTGTGGCTTGCCAAGCATCCGGAACTCATCGACCCGATGAACGACGCAAAGAGCGCTGGCTTCAACCCGATGAGCATTCCGTTCGTCGACAACGGCCTGTCGATCGTCACGGCTGCAAATGCCGACGACTTCTACTGGGACAAGTATCTGAAGCGGCGGGGCACCAAAGGCATCGAGGAGTAAGCCTTTGTGCCGGCTGTCCGGGGGCAGGAAACTCCGGACAGCCACCGCGAGCGTGAGGAGGAGACGATGATGGCGCCGGTGCCGGTTCTGGAAATCCGCAATGTCAGCAAGCACTTCGGTGCGGTGAAGGCGTTGACGGATGTGAGCTTCAGCCTGGAGAAGGGCGAGGTTCATGCGCTTTGCGGCGAAAACGGCGCGGGCAAGTCGACGCTGATGAACATCATTGCCGGCGTGCTGCAGCCAACCGAGGGGGACGTTCTCGTCGATGGCGCGCCGGTAAAGGTGACCTCGCCGGCCGTGGCGCAATCGCTCGGGCTTGGCCTCGTGCATCAGGAAATCGCGCTCTGCCCCGATGCGACGGTGGCCGAGAACATGTTCATGGCCGCGACCAACCGCCGCCGCTCGCCTTTCATGAACTATGGCCGGCTGGAGCGGGATGCGCAGGTCGTGATGAACCGTCTGGCGCCGATCGACGTGCGCCGCAAAGTCGGCGACTTGTCGATTTCCAGCCAGCAGCTTGTCGAGATCGCCAAGGCGCTGACGCTCGATTGTCGGGTGCTGATCTTCGACGAACCGACGGCGGCATTGACGGAATCGGAGACGCAGATCCTGTTCGCAATCATCCGCGACCTCAAGGCGCAGGGCATTTCGATCATCTATATCAGCCACCGCATGGCCGAAATCTTCAGCCTGTGCGACCGGGTCACCGTGTTTCGCGATGGCCGTTATGTCTCGACGGAGAAAGTGGCGGACGTGACGCCGGATGATGTGGTGCGCCGCATGGTCGGGCGCGAGATCACCCAGCTCTATCCGGAAAAGCAGGCGCCGGCGGAGCGGACCGATGAGATCATTCTGAGCGTCCGCGATCTCGGCGACGGCAGCCGCTTCACGGATGTGAGCTTCGACCTGCGCAAGGGGGAAATTCTCGGCGTCGGCGGGCTGATCGGCTCAGGCCGCACCGAGATAGCCGAAGGTATTTGCGGGTTGCGGCCGGTAACTGGCGGCGAGGTGCAACTGCATGGACAGCGGCTGCGGGCGCGCTCTTATGCGCAGGCGGCGCAGGCGGGCGTCGTCTACCTGTCGGAAGACCGGAAAGGCTCCGGCATTTTCCTCGATCTTTCCGTTGCCCAGAACATTGCCGTTCTCGATTTGAAATCGCTGACCGGACCACTGGGACTGTTGAATTCCAAGGCCGAGGCGGATCGTGCCCACAACCTGGTCCGGCGGCTCGGCGTGCGAATGGGTGGCATCGACATGCCGGTCTCGTCGCTGTCGGGGGGAAACCAGCAGAAGGTGGCGATTGCCAAGCAGTTGGCGGTCAATCCCAAGGTCATCCTGATGGACGAGCCGACCCGCGGCATCGATGTCGGCGCCAAATCGGAAATCCACCGGCTGCTGCGCGATCTCGCGCGCTCCGGCATCGGCATCGTCGTCATCTCGTCGGAACTGCCGGAGCTTCTCGGTCTGTGCGATCGGGTGCTGGTCATCCACGAGGGCACAGTTGCAGGCGAGGTCGAGGGCGAGGCGATGACGGAGGAAGCAATCATGCGTCTCGCCTCGGGGATCGGCGGCCACAACAATTCAAGGGCATCAGAGCATGCCGCATAGGGAAAAAGCAGGGGCAGGAGACAGGGTTATGGCGGACGCTACATTGGCAACGGCACATCAGGCACGCGCGCCCGGCTGGAAACGGCTGGGGACGATGCGCGAGGCGGGACTGATCGCGATCATCCTGGCGCTCTGCATCGTCATGAGTTTTGCCTCGCCGCATTTTCTGACGCTCGGCAACTTCCGGGCGATGCTGATGTCGTTTTCGGTGGAAGGGATCGTCGTCGTCGGCATGACCATCCTGCTGATCGTCGGCGGCATCGACCTGTCGGTCGGCTCGGTCGTCTGCTTCTCGATGGTGCTGTCGGGCTCGCTGTTCCTGATGGGGCTCGATCCGTGGAGCGCATCTCTGATCGGCATTCTTGCCAGCGGCCTGATCGGCTGCGTCATGGGCTTCTTCGTCACGATCGTTGGGCTCAACCACTTCATCACCTCGCTTGCGGCGATGGTCATCGTGCGTGGTATCTGCCTGATCATCACCAAGGGCACGCCGCTGTCGCTGTTCACCTTGCCGCCCTCGTTCAAGGCGATCGGGCAGGGCACATTCTATGGCGTCCCCTATGTGATCCTGATTTTTGTCGCGGTCGTCGTGCTGTTCGACTTTCTGCTGCGCCGGGCAACCGCCTTCCGCAAGGTGTTCTACACCGGCAGCAACGAGAAGGCGGCGCTCTATTCCGGTATCAAGACCAACCAGGTGAAGTTCTGGGTGACGGTGCTCTGCGCCACGCTGTCCGGTGTCGCCGGGGTGATCTACATGTCTCGCTTCGGTGCCGCGACCCCGACCTTTGGCGTTGGCATGGAACTCAACATCATCGCAGCCGCGGTGATCGGTGGTGCGTCGCTGAATGGCGGTTCCGGCACGATCCTCGGGGCCATTCTCGGTATTGCCCTGCTGTCGGTCGTAACAAGCTCATTGATCTTGCTCGACGTGTCTGTCTATTGGCAAGACATGATCAAAGGCTGCATTCTGCTTGCCGCCGTCTCGATCGATCATTTCCTGCACAAGCGTAAGGCTGCCTGATATGCCGATAGCCAAGCTCAAACCCGCAAATGCGCCGCGCGAGGAAATCGTCATCGCCCGGCAGATGCACCAGGCTCTGGTCCTGCATTTCCTCGAGGGACTGACACAGGCGCAGATTGCCGATCAGCTCGGCATCTCGCACGCCACCGTCAACCGGCTGATCAAGCGCGGCCGCCAGCTCGGTCTGGTCGAGATCAAGATCAAGTCGCCGGTCGAGCCGCTGGTCGATATGGAAGAACGGCTACGCGCACTTGGCGGCATCGGCCGCGCAGTGGTGGTGCCGACAGTGTCCGACAATCCGCAGACGGCGCTTCAAGCCGTCGGCGAAGCGGCTGCAAGGTTGCTGCTGGAAGAGATCACCGACGGCGATACGATCTGCATCACTGGCGGCAAAGGGGTGAGCGCCGTCGTCGCCGGTCTGCAGCCGCCGCGTCGGTTCAATGTCGAGGTCATTCCAGCAACCGGCTGCGTGCAGGGTAAACACTATACCGACGTCAATCATGTCTCGACCTTGATGGCCGACCGGCTTGGGGGACGTTCCTACCAGATCCATGCACCCCTCTTTGCCGATGATGCCGAGCAGCGGGCGATGCTGATCAACATGCGTTCCGTCGCAGACGTTTTCAAACGGGCGCGTGAGGCGAAAGTGGCGGTGGTCGGCATCGGCTCGATCCTGTCGGACGATTCGAGCTATTACGACCTGCATCCGTCCTCGAGCACCGACCGCGCCGCGATCGAGCGCTCCGGCGCCTCCTGCGAATTGCTGGCGCATCTGCTCGATGATCATGGCCAGGTCTGCGACTACAGCCTCAACCGTTCGCTGGTGTCGCTGACGCTGCCGGAATTCGCCTCGATCCCCACCAAGATCGGTGTGGCGAGCGGGCCGAACAAGGCGGGCCCGATCCTCAGCGTTCTCAGGGGCAATCATCTTGATACGCTGGTGACCGATGAGGCGACGGGTGCGCGGGTGTTGGCACTGGCGAATGGCGAAGGAAAATGGGCATGAGCGGACAGCAACTGACACGTGAGATCGGCAAATCGGGCGTTTCCGCCTCGGCGGTCGGATTGGGCACCTGGGCGATCGGCGGCTGGATGTGGGGCGGGACCGATGAGGACGAATCCGTCGCCGCGATCCAGGCATCGCTCGATGCCGGCGTAACGCTGATCGACACGGCGCCGGCCTATGGGCTCGGGCGTTCCGAGGAGATTGTCGGCAAGGCACTGACCGGGCGCCGCGAGAAGGCTGTCATCGCCACCAAATGCGGCCTTGTCTGGCATACGCAGAAGGGTCGCCATTTCTTCGACCAGGACGGCAAGCCGGTGCACCGTTATCTCGGCCGTGATGCGATCCTGCATGAGGTCGAGGAAAGCCTGAGGCGGCTCGGAACCGACTATATCGACCTCTACATCACCCATTGGCAGGACCCGACGACCCCTGTCGAGGAAACGATGAGGGCGCTGGAAGACCTGCGTACATCGGGCAAGATCCGGGCGATCGGCGCAAGCAATGTCAGCCCCGACGACCTCAATGCCTATATCGCTGCCGGTGGTCTCGATGCGATCCAGGAGCGGTTCAGCATGATCGACCGGGAGATCGAGGCGGAGCTTCTGCCGCTGACCAAGGCCAACAGCATTGCGACGCTGAGCTACTCGTCGCTGGCCTTGGGGTTGCTGTCCGGCACCATCGGTCCCGACCGGGTGTTCTCAGGCGACGACCAGCGCAAGGGCAATCCGCGCTTTTCAGTCGACAACCGCCAGAAGGCAGCGGCGCTGGCCGACGCCATCCGGCCGGTCGCCGAAAAACACGGCGCCAGCATCGCCCAGATCGTGATTGCCTGGACGCTGGCGCAGCCGGGCGTCACCTTTGCACTTTGCGGCGCGCGCAATCCGGCACAAGCGCTCGACAATGCGCGGGCCGGGACCGTCCGGCTGGATGCGGCCGATCTTGCGGCCATCGATACGGCCATAGCGGCGAAACTGACTGACATGGACAGGTAGCGGATCGCCATCATGAAACGGCAAGAGATATTGGACGGGCTCCGCAAGAGCCCGAAGGTGGACGTCTGTGTCATCGGCGGCGGCATCAACGGCATCAGCGTCTTTCGGGAGCTGTCGCTGCAGGGGCTGAATGTGCTGCTCGTCGAGAAACACGACTATTGCTCCGGTGCCAGTTCGGCGCTGTCGCGCATGGTGCATGGCGGCCTTCGCTATCTTGAAAACGGTGAATTCAAGCTGGTGCAGGAATCGCTGGTCGAGCGGGACCGGCTGCTGCGCAATGCGCCGCATTACGTCGCGCCGCTGCCGACGACGGTGCCGGTGTTCGATATATTTTCCGGACTCGGCAATGGCATCGTCCGCTTCCTGGGCCTCAGCCGCCGCCCGAGCCGGCGTGGCGCCGTCGCCATCAAGGCGGGCCTGAGCATCTATGATTTCCTGACCCGCAAGCGGGCATTGATGCCGCGACATCAGTTTCGCGGCCGACGCACGACGCTTGCCAAGTGGCCGGCGCTCAATCCCGACATCAAGAGTTCCGCCACCTATTTCGACGCCTGGGTCAGCCATCCGGAGCGGCTCGGCATCGAGCTTCTGCAGGATGGTCTTTCAGCAAAGTTCGGGGCGATGGCGCTGAACTATGCGGAACTGCGGCGGACAGAGGATGGTCAGTACCATGTCGAAGACCAGATCGGCGGCGCGTCCGTTGCTGTCGAACCGGCGCTGATCATCAACGCCACCGGCGGCTGGATCGACATCGCCAATCAGACCCTGTTTTCGTTTGAAGCGCGGCCGGCTCCGCTGATGGGCGGCACCAAGGGCTCGCATCTGATCGTCGACAATGCGGACCTGCGCGACGCGCTCGCCGGTCACATGATCTACTATGAGAACGAAGACGGGCGGATCTGCATCCTGTTTCCCTATCTCGGCAAGGTTCTCGTCGGTTCCACCGATATCCGCGTCGATGATCCGGAAACGGTGCGCTGCGAGGCGGACGAACGGGATTATATCCTGCAATCGCTTGCCTTCGTGCTGCCTGATATCGCCATCCGGCCGGAACAGATCGTTTTCCAGTTTTCCGGTGTGCGGCCGCTGCCGGCGAGCACCGACAGTTTTACCGGGCGCATTCCGCGCGATCATTTTTGCACGGTCGTAGAGCCGAAGGATGGCGGCCCACCGGTTCTGTGCATGATCGGCGGCAAGTGGACGACATTCCGGTCCTTCGGGGAACTGGCGGCCGACATGGCGCTGAAAAGGCTAGGCAGGCAGCGCCGTATTACGACAACCGATCGGCCAATCGGCGGCGGGCAGGCATTTCCCGCCAACGCGCCTGTCTGGCTAACGCAGGTGGCGGCCAGCAAAGGCCTTTCCATCCGGCGCATGGCCGAGCTGTTTGCTCGATATGGCACGGATGCCGAGGCGGTTGCCGGTTTCATCGCGGCGGCCCCCGATGCGGTGCTGCCGCACGCCGGCTACTCGGTTCGCGAATTGCAATTCCTGATCTGCGGTGAAGCGGTGGAACATCTCGACGACCTGCTTTTACGGCGCACGACGCTTGCCGTTTCGGGCGAGCTTACGCTCGACATGATGGATGCCGCACTCGACCTGCTGGCGCAGGAAAAGCGCTGGGCGCTCGTGCATCGCGCCCGTGAGCGCGACCGTTTTCTCACCCTTCTCACCGAACGCCACGGCATCGACGAAGACATGCTTTCGGCAAGGAACGAACCAAGGAGCACAGAATGCGACACAACAGCAAAGTCCGGATGAACCGGCTGTTCGGCGGCGGCCGCTGCCTCGATGTGGCGATCGATCACGGCGTCTGCAACGAACCATCCTTCCTCAATGGGCTGGAGGATATTCAGGCCGTCGTCAAGGCGCTGGTTTCTGCAGAGCCGGACGCGATCCAGATGAATTACGGCCAGGCCGACCTGCTGCAGGATGTGCCCGGCAAGGACAAGCCGGCGTTGGTCATGCGCATCGACATGGGCAATCCCTATAATCGGATCCGCCACCGCGACATGTGGGCGGTGCTGCAGAACGAGGCCGAGCCATTGATCGGCGCGATCGAAATGGATGCGGCCTGCGTCGTCGTCAACCTGTTCATGCTGCCGGACGAGCCGGACCTGTTCCGTCAATGCGTGCAGAACATTTCCCGTGTGCGGGCCGATTGCGACAAGTATGGCATGCCGCTGATGATCGAGCCGTTGGTGATGCAGCCGGTCACCGAAAAGGGCGGTTACATGGTCGATGGCGATGCCGACAAGATCGTTACATTGACGCGGCTCGCCCGCGAGATGGGGGCGGATATCGTCAAGGCGGATCCGACCACCAATGCCGAGGATTTCCACAGAGTGGTGGAAGCAGCCCGTTGCCCGGTTCTGGTGCGCGGCGGCGGCAAGGAAGATCTTCGTGCCGTCTTCGACAAATCGGCAGCATTGATACGACAGGGCGCAATGGGCATGGTTTATGGGCGCAACATCTATCAGCACGCCAATCCGAGTGCGGTGGTGCGCGGGCTGATGGCGATCGTGCACGAGGATGCGAGCGGCGAACAGGCCTTTGCGCTCTACCAGCAGGGCTGAGCAGCGATTTCGAATCTTGGGAGGGGTTCTGCATGGGAGAGTATCTTTTGGGGCTCGACGCCGGAAACACCGTCATCAAGGCTGTGATTTTCGACCGGGCGGGCAACGAGATCGCGGCTGCGTCGGAAGAGGGACACAGCCGCATGCCGAGCCCGGGGCATGTCGAGCGGGGTCTGGACGAATTATGGGCGAATGCCCGACAGGTCATCCGCGCCTGCATTGAAAAGGCAAAGATCCAGCCGGAGGAAATCGCCGCGATCGGTTGCGCCGGGCATGGCAACGGTCTCTATGCGCTTGATCGCGACGGCGCTCCGCTCATCGGCATCCAGTCGCTCGACACGCGGGCGGCCGGGCTGGTCGATGAATGGCGAGAAGCCGGCGTTGGTGACCGGACCTATCCGATTGCCCGCCAGCGCCCGTGGCCATCCCAGACGCCGACATTGCTTGCCTGGCTGAAGCGTCACCGGCCGGAACTGTTCAGCCGCATCGGTACCGTGTTCTTCTCCAAGGATTTCGTCGTCAACCGCCTGACCGGCCGCCGCGTCAGCGAAGTATCCGACATGTCGGGTGCCGGTCTGCTCGATCTTGCCGAGCGCCGCTACGACAAGGCGCTGATGGAAGCCTATGGACTGGGCGATTGCATGGACCTGTTGCCGCCACTCATCGAAAGCACCGACATTGCCGGTACGGTAACGGACGAGGTGGCGACGCAAACCGGGCTCGCCGCCGGTACGCCTGTGGTCGGCGGGCTGTTCGACGTTGTCGCCTCGGCGCTCGGCTCGGGCGTTTCGCGCACCGGCAGCGCCTCGATCATTGCCGGCACATGGAGCATCAACCAGGTCGTTATAGACAGTCCCGACCTCGACGGGCCGGTCTTCATGTCCTCGACCTTCGATCGCACCCGCTACATGGCGATGGAGAACAGCGCCACCTCGGCTGCCAATCTCGAATGGCTGGTGCGGGAGTTCTTCGAAGGCGAGCATGCGGAAGGCGTTTCGCCCTTCGATGCCTGCTGCGCACTGGCCGGGGCGATCGAGCCCGCGGCAGACGACCCGCTCTATCATCCATATCTCTACGGCGCCCAGCAGGACGGTCACGCGCGCGCCGGCTTCTACGGCATTGCCGGCTGGCACACCAAGGGGCATCTGGTTCGCGCGCTTCTCGAAGGTGTCGCCTTCGGCCATCGCCAGCACATCGAGACGATCCGAAAGGCCGGGGCGGTGTTCAACGAGGCGGTGCTCTCCGGCGGCGGCTCGCGCAGCCTGATCTGGCCGCAGATCTTTGCCGATGTGCTCGGCGTACCCGTCACTGTCGCCCGCTCGCGCGAAACAGGTGCATTGGGGGCGGCGATTGCGGCCGGAACCGGGGTCGGCGTCTTCGCGGATTTCGGCGCTGGTGCTGCGGCCATGGTCCGGACCGAGCGGCATTATCGCCCGGATGTCTCGCTTGAGGCGCATTATGCGCGGCGCTACGCTCTCTATCAGGATATAGCCGAAGCGATGGCACCGCTCTGGCGGCGTCTGACGGCGGTCCCGCCGGCGGCAGCGGGGGCGGCGGCGTGAATATGCGTGTCGATGATGCAGCCATTGATGCGGGAAGCTACGACATCATCATCGTCGGCGCGGGATCGGCGGGATGCGTTCTGGCCAACCGGCTGTCGGCCGATCCGAAGACCCGCGTCCTGCTGCTCGAAGCCGGCGGCAGCGACCGGTATCATTGGGTGCATGTGCCGATCGGCTATCTCTACTGCATGGGCAATCCGCGCACCGATTGGATGATGAAGACGGCGGCGGAGGCCGGACTGAACGGCCGGTCATTGCCTTATCCGCGTGGAAAAGTGCTCGGCGGCTGCTCGTCGATCAACGGCATGATCTACATGCGCGGCCAGGCGGCTGATTACGACGGCTGGCGGCAGGCGGGTAATTCCGGCTGGGGCTGGGACGACGTGCTGCCCTATTTCCTGAAATCCGAGGACAACTATCGTGGCAAGTCGCCAATGCACGGGGCAGGCGGCGAATGGCGGGTGGAAAAGCAGCGGCTGTCCTGGCCGATCCTCGATGCCTTTCGCGACGCGGCTGAAGAACTCGGTATCCCGAAGACCGACGATTTCAACGATGGCAACAATGAAGGCTCGGGCTATTTCGAGGTCAACCAGCGCGGCGGCCTGCGCTGGAATACGACCAAGGCCTTTCTGCGCCCGGCGATGAAGCGGCCCAATCTGCGTGCGCTGACCGGCGCCGAAACCGAGCGGCTGGAATTTGACGGCAGAATGGTGACTGGCGTGCGGTTCCGGCTGAACGGACGGAGTCATCTGGCTCGCGCCGGTCGCGAGGTCATTTTGTCTGCCGGTGCGATCAATTCGCCGAAAATCCTGGAGCTTTCCGGGGTCGGTCGCCCGGATGTGTTGTCCGCTGCCGGACTGGACCTCGCCCATGAACTTCCGGGTGTCGGCGAAAACCTGCAGGACCATCTGCAAATCCGTACGGTCTTCCGCATCGAGGGCGCAAAGACGCTGAACCAGCTGTATCACAACCTGTTCACTCGGGCGGGTATGGGGCTTGAATATATGCTGCGCCGGTCCGGGCCCTTGTCGATGGCGCCGAGCCAGCTCGGTATCTTTGCCAAGAGCGATCCGGCCGTTGCGACCGCCGATCTCGAATATCACGTGCAGCCGTTGAGCACCGACCGGCTCGGCGAGCCGCTGCACAAATATCCCGCCGTCACCGTCTCCGTCTGCAATCTGCGGCCGGAGAGCCGGGGGACCGTGCATGTTGGCGGCCCGGACTTTTCCGTGGCGCCGGAAATCCGCCCGAATTATCTTTCGACCGTCGGCGACCGGATGGTTGCGACGAAATCGATCCGGCACGCCCGCCGGCTCATGGAGGCGGGTGCGATCGCCAAGTACCGGCCGCAGGAGATGCTGCCGGGCATGGAATACCGGACTGACGAGGAACTGATCCGTCGCGTCGGCGATATCGCCACGACGATCTTCCATCCGGTCGGTACCTGCAAGATGGGGAGCGACATGATGGCGGTTGTCGATCCGCAATTGCGGGTGCATGGGCTGGCGAAACTGCGGGTGGTCGATGCCTCGATCATGCCGACGATCGTGTCGGGCAACACCAACTCGCCGGTAATCATGATTGCCGAGAAGGCCGCGGAAAGCATTCTATCAGGGGTGTGATGAGCTCTTCGCCGTGATGAACTCCTCGCATTGTCTAAAGCGAATGCGTGGAACATCCTTTTGTCAGAGACAAAATGCTCAGTTTGCCGCGACTGCGCTGGCGTGAGCGTCGTCACGCGTAATATTCGGAATTTCCAAGGTGCTGACGTTAAATGACACGCCCAGACCTCGGTTGCCGGCGTTTCGGCTTAAAGCACGTCGCACAAAACTGTGCGTTTTGCGACAACGACATGCGCAGCAAAAAGACCCGGAGCGCGAAGAGCGAATCTGAAAGATCGCGCCGCGCTGTAGAGTACGAAGGCATTCGCGCCTGCGGCTCGCGATGATGAGCCCAACCCGCTCAATGCAGGTTGGGCCATTTTTGATCAGAGGGTCGAGACGTTCTCAGCCTTCGATTTTCCGGTCTTGCGATCCTGTCCAACTTCGAAGCTGACCTTGTCGCCTTCGCGGAGCGACCCGCCGCTTTGCAGCGCAGACACGTGAACAAAAACGTCCTGCCCGCCACCCTCAGGGGTGATGAAGCCGAAGCCCTTGTCGTCATTGAAGAATTTAACGGTACCTGTCGGCATGAGATAACTATTTCCTTGTATCGTTCAGCGATTTGCGAAGGCGAAACTATAGCTTCGGGGCTTCTCTATCAACCCTTTAGCACGCCGGCGGCACTTTGAATGTAAAAAGATATCAGCTCCGGCGAAGGTCAATGCGGCTCGTAACAACCGATCGACCTGTAGCGGGGTCGGTATCGACGGTTGTGAGGCGCATGCCCGATGCCCCGGTTTTTTCAATCGTCATCTGCGCACGTCGATCGCCATTGACCTCTTTCGCCCATTTGATCGCGAGGCTTATGGCATTACCAGCGCGCTTTCCGCCTAGACCCGCGGTGCCGGTGCCCGCGCCCACGTACGATCCGGTGTAGCTGTCACCACTGGCCTTGAGGTTAGCGCTGATGACACGGGAAAAAACGACGAGACTGGTGCAGCGTCCATTGAGTGCAAGGGAACTTGCATTCGCATCCGATTTGAAACGGCAAGTGACTTTAATGGTGGGTGCGTTTGTTCGCACTTTCACCGTACCATTGCCGCTCCAACTTCCCGCCAGTGTTTTGAGGAAGGCGGATTCATCGGCGTGGGCGGCGCCGGCCGTGAGCATTGACGCCGTCGCAGCGGCGATGGCGCAGGCAAGGATCTTAAACATCTGGGTAACTTTCGGGCCGCATAACATCCGCATCATGACGCTCGGCTCTTCGAGGAGGAGGGTGTCATATAACCGCTCGGCGATGATTTGGTTCCGTATGGGAGGCATTCGATCGCGTTCCCAACGCGGCGCGCACGTTTTCAACAAGATCAATGGACCAAAGATGGCCACGCAGGCTGAAAGGGATTGCCGATCTCCCGCCGCAGGCTTTAGATCGGTCTTACACAATGAGATTGTGCAACCAGGCCGGAATGACATCAATTCCGCTATAGCGCCCAGCGTCTTTTCAGATGCGCAAAGGACGCCGCAGCGCTTTGAATTGCTGCCTCATTGGCCGCTGCCTGAGCTTGCCAACCCACTGCGCTGTCACATATGAGGGGTCCGACGCCATTGCCTTCACTTGTTCTTCCTGGTCGCCCGCTTTCGTTGGCGCGCAACGTTATCTCCACGCCGAATGCTTACTTCTGGGCAACGCCCATTATCTTGGCGCTGGCTGTCTTTCTATTCGTCTCGGAAGCACCAGGCGTGATCCGCGATTTCCAGATCAGCCAGAACCCTTTGACGCTGGAAAATGGCGATGTTCAAAACGGGCGATGCACGACACGCAAGGCAGTCCTTACCGATTGCGAGGCACGCCTTGTCTACAGCTACGGTGGACGAGACTACGACACCGAGGTGGAGGTCATGTTCGTCGATTTCCATACCGGCGACTACGAAACCGGTCTTGTGATATCAGCCGATCATCCGGAACTTGCGACGATGAGTCTGGGTCTGGACATGCTCTGGAACCGGATCATCACGCTCACTGTGTTCGCGCTACTGTTTGGCGGCATGGGCTTGGGGATGATATTTCTCGCTATCCGCATCTGGTGGGTCAAAGGCCAATTGCTTCGGCCCGCCATCCTGACCCCCGTTCCGGTCGAGATCACTGCATTCGATCGCAAACGCGGCGTCCTTTCCATCACCTATAATGACAAGATTGCCGACGACAAAACGGGGCGATCGGCTTACACGCGCATGAAGAATGGAGAGGAGCCTCTGATCGTCAGTGAAGCCAATGGCAAGGCGATCGGGCTGGCCGTGAGGCACGGGAACACGGCCCTGCCAGTGCTTCTCGACGATCGTCTGCAGCGCGTGGAGCTTACGGATAGTGAGCGCACCGCAGCTCTTGCACCTTTCGCGTATCAGCAAGAAGGCGATCGGGGTGTGCCGGTTCTGATTGATGAACCTAAAGGGACGGTATCGATCTGGAAGCGGCTGCAGGCTTTCTTCGGTGTGTTGCTTCTGATCGTCGTCGGTGTGGTCGGCTTCTGGCTTTGGTACGTCACGACCTCCCCGACAGCATTCCAGTCGCCCGGCATGGACATCAACAATCTCATGCCAGCGCCGTTGAACGAGTGGGGATGCGAGCAGCTGAAGAAGCGGTTCGGTCAGGATCGCGCGCCGTTTGGTTGCGTCGCCGACGATTATACGAGCTGGAAAAAGAAAGATGGCCCCTGCTGTTTGACCGGGCTACGCCCTCCCGTACATCCGGCTCGCGCGCAGCAGGCGTTGCGAATAGGGGTGTTCGACCGCACCTTTTCGTAGGGCGCCGACATCGACCTGCTCGACGATCTCGCCCGCTTCCATGATGGCGACGCGGCTGCACATGTGCGAGACGACGGCGAGATCATGGCTGACGAGCAGATAGGTCAGACCGCGATTGGTGCGCAGATCCTGGAGGAGATTGAGGATTTCGGCCTGAACGGACACATCGAGCGCCGATGTCGGTTCGTCGAGAAGCAGAACGTCCGGATTCAGCATCAGCGCGCGGGCGATCGCCACGCGCTGGCGCTGGCCGCCGGAGAGCTGGTGCGGAAATCTGTAGCTCAGCGCCGGATCGAGGCCGACCGATCTCAGGACGGCGTTGACGTCGACGGAATTCGTATCCAGGCCCTGGTTGCGCAGCGGTTCTTTCAGCTGCGAGCGGATGGTCTTGCGGGGATGGAGGGATCCGTAGGGGTCCTGGAACACCATCTGCACCCGGCGGAAGAATGGCCGACTGCGCCGTTGAGCCAACGGCTCGCCTTGAAGCTCGATCCGGCCGTCATAATTGGCGTTGAGGCCGGAAAGCGCCCTCAGGACAGTGGACTTCCCGCAGCCGGACTCGCCGACCAGGCCGAAAGCAGTTCCCTTTTCGATGGCGAAGCTTACGTCTCGAACGACAGGTCGCTGTCCGGGTCCGAAACGGACCGTAAGATTGTCGATTTTAATCACCGCGGCGGCTCCAATGCGAATTCTTCAAGCCAGGCCGGATCTCGTTTCAGGATCGGCAGCCGGGCAGGGGGGTCTTCGATCGTCGGCAGGGATGCCAGCAAGCCTTGCGTATAAGGATGTCTGGCCTTGTCGAGATCGCGCGCCTCGAGCACTTCCACGACCCGTCCCGCATACATGATGAGGACGCGATCGCAGAAATTCCTGATGAGATTGAGATCGTGGCTGATGAAGATCAGCCCGAGATTACGGCGCAGGACGAGCTCATCGAGCAGGGCCAGGATCTCGAGCCTCACCGTCACGTCGAGCGCTGACGTCGGCTCGTCGGCGATCAGCACTTCGGGTTCGGCAATCAGCATCATGGCGATCATCGCCCGCTGGCCCATCCCGCCGGAGATTTCGTGCGGATAAAGGCGGGCCACGCGCTCGGGATCACGGATCTGGACGGCTTCGAGCATATCGAGCGCTTGGCTGTAGGTTTTGCTCTTGCTCACCCTTGGATGATGGAAGCGGTAGGTCTCGGCGATCTGTTCGCCGATCCGCATGACGGGATTGAGCGAATATTTCGGATCCTGCAGGATCAGGCCGATCCGCCGCCCCCTGATCGTCATCATCGTTTTTTCGTTCGCCTTGAGCAGATCGACGTCGCGAAAGCGCATCCGCTCGGCATTGACGATCGCCGTCGGTGGCAGCAGCTTCATGATGGCGCGGCCAACGGTCGACTTTCCCGATCCGGATTCACCGACGATCCCGAGCTTTTCCTGTCCAAGCGAAAAGCTCACGCCGCGCACGGCCCGCACCTGTCCGCCGCCGAAGGCGATTTCGAGGTTCTGAATATCGATCAGGTCAGTCATTCCGAACCTCGGGGATCGAGAACATCGCGAAGCGCATCGCCGACAAGGTTGAAGGCGAGGCTGACGAGCGCGATGGCAATGCCGGGTGCTGCGATGACCCAGGGGCTGTCCAGCATGAATTCACGCCCGCTGGCGGCCATCGAACCCCATTCCGGCCATGGCGGCTGCGCGCCGAGGCCGAGGAAGCCGAGACCGGCGGCAGTGATGATGATGCCGGCCATGTTGAGGGTGACGCGGACGATCACCGAGGGAATGCACATCGGCAGGATGTGACGAGTGATGATCGCGATCGATGTCGCGCCCTGCAGGCGTACGGCGGCGATATAATCCGCCTTGCGAAGGCTGAGCGTCTCGGCGCGTGCAAGGCGCGCGATCGGCGGCCAGGCCGTCAGCGAAATCGCGATGATCGCATTGGTGATGCCGGGACCGAGTGCTGCGGCAAAACCCAGCGCCAGAACGAGGCCGGGGAAGGAGAGAAAAATATCGGTGACGCGCATCAGGATTTCATCGACGATGCCGCCGAAATAACCCGAGACGGTGCCGATCAGCAGGCCGAGCGGGGCGACAATGACCGTGACGAGCATGATGATGTAGAGCGTCGTGCGGGCGCCATAGATCACCCGGGAAAAGACGTCGCGGCCGAAATTGTCGGTGCCGAGCCAATGGCTCGCCGATGGCGGGGCAAGCCGCCCGGCCATGTCCTGAACGATCGGATCGTAGCTCGTCAGCAGGGGCGCGGCCAACGCCACGACGATCAGCACTACAATGATGGCTAATCCGACCAGCCCAAGCGGGTGCAGGCTGAATTTCCGCCAGCCCTGGTGAATTTGCTGCGCCGATGACTGGAACCAGCCTCGAGGCTCCGGTGCGAGCAGCCAGTTGCGAAGGCCGCCGGTGTTGACGCTGTCTGCGTGCTCAGAGGAGATCGTCATGGCGTCACCGTGTCCTCGGATCAAGAATGCGATAAAGGAAGTCCGACAGGATGTTGATCGTCAGGAAGACGGCGCCGATCGTCAGCACCGAACCCATGACCACGTTCATGTCGTTCATCTGCAGCCCCCGGGTCAGGTACTGGCCGAGCCCCGGCCACCCGAAGACTGTCTCGATCAGCACCGCGCCTTCGAGCAGCCCGCCGAAGGTCAGCGCCATGATCGTCAGGAGCTGTACGCGGATGTTCTTGAATGCATGGCGCCAGACCACCTTTCGGGTGCCGAGCCCCTTGGCCCGCGCAGTGATGATGTATTCCTGGCTCAGTTGCTCCAGCATGAAGCTCCGCGACATGCGGCTGATATAGGCCACGGAATAGTAGCCGAGGATTGCCGCCGGCAGGATGATGTGGCCGAGCGCGTTGTAAAACACGTCCCATTGGCCTTGAATCGCCGCGTCGATCAGGAGAAAGCCCGTCATCGGCGTGACGAGGCCTTCATAGAAGACATCGATCCGGCCCGAGGCGCCGACGAGCTTCAGCTTCGCATAAAAGACGAAGAGCGCCATCAGCCCGGTCCAGAAGATCGGGATGGAGTGGCCGGCAAGGGCGACGATCCGCGCGATGTGGTCGATAACGGTTCCGCGCCTGACCGCAGCGGTGATCCCTAAGGGAATGCCGACGATCGCCCCGATGATCATGGCGATGATCGCAAGTTCAATCGTCGCGGGAAAGATCGTCATCAGATCGGTGAGGATCGGTTGGCCCGTCGTCGCCGACATGCCGAGATCGCCTGTGGCGATCTTGCCGACGTAGGACAGGAACTGCATCCAGATCGGTTGCCCAAGACCCAGCTCGTTATAGACGCGATCGTAAACCTCCTTGCTGACTTCCGCCCCGGTGATGGCGAGCACCGGGTCGGCGGGCAGCAGGCGGCCCATCGAGAAGGTCAGGAAGAGAAGGCCGAGCAGCGTCGTCACGACGGCCACAACACGTCCCGCCAGGCGCCGCAGCAGGCTCAGTGCCGGGTGCGGGGCCGCCTCGGCGAACCCGCCCGCCGGGGAGTGCCTGCTGCTCTCCCCCTTCGTGATGTCGACGCTTGCCACGGCGTTCTACTCCTTGGTCACGTCGTGCCAACGCGTCGACCATGTCGTATGCCCGTGATAGCCCTTCACGTTGGCGCGCATGACATAGGGGTCGGTTCGCTGGAAGAAGATGACCAGCGGCGAAGCCATGCCGGCATAGATGCCGTCCATCTTCTTGAAGATGTCGGTGCGCTTTTCCGTGTCGCGCTCCTTCATTGATTGGTCGATGAGCGTGTTGAGCTCGTCCACCTTCATGCCCGTGCGCCAGAGGTAATAGCTGCCGAGGCGTGCCTCGTCGCTATTGTCGGGGTTGAAGGCATATTGCGTGGCGACCGCGAAGGGATCGGGCAGACGGGCGCCGGAATTGCCGAGCAGCACTTCGAATTTGCGCTCGCGGAAGGCGGGCGTGAACTCGCCGGGCACGAGATCGAGATCGATGCCGGCGGCGCGCGCACTCGCCTGCAGCGCTTCGGCGAAGGGCAGGGTCGGGGCTCCCGACGGATTGAGCACCTTCTTCAGGCCATTGGGATATCCGGCCTCCGCCAGCAGTTGCTTGGCCTTGGCGGGATCGTAATCGTAGCGCACCTCCGCCTCGCCGGGAGCGCCGATCATGCCGCGCGGGATCATCGACTGCCAGGGAAAGCCCGTATGGCGCATGATGTTGCCGGAGATCGCTTTCCAGTCGAAGGCATGCTGGAAGGCCTCGCGAACCTTCGGCTTCTGCAGATCCGGGTCTTTCTGATTGAGGGCGATATAGTAGAAGCCGAGACCCGGGACATTCTCGATGACCATGTCCTTCTTGGTAGCGAGCGCATCGAGATCGCCGCTTGCCACATACTGGCCGACATCGACGTCGCCGGCTTCGAGCTGAAGCCGGAGATTGCCGGATTCCGGGATATGACGAGCGACGACGCGCGCCATGGCCGGCTTGCCGCCCCAGTATTTCGGCTGCGCATTGAAGATCGCGACATCGTTCGGCCGCCACTGCGCCAGGCTGAATGGGCCGCTGCCGGCGGAATTGGCTGAAAGCCAGGCGCCGCCGAAATCGCTGTTCGCTTCGTGCGACAGCACCGTCTTCTTGTCGACGATGCCGATCGATGAGCCCGCCAGCGAATAGAGCACCAGATCGGTATTGACCGCTTGCGGCAGCTCGATCTCGAGCGTGTATTCGTCTTTTGCGCGAACGAGCTTTTCGACGTTTTCAGGTGTGAAGCCCCAGAGCGCGATATCTGTGGAGCCGACCTGGCCCATCTTGATGACGCGCTGGATCGACCAGGCGGCATCCTCGGCGGTCACCTTGTTGCCGCTCTGGAAGACCGCGTCGTCGCGTAATGTCAGCGTGATGATCTTGCCATCCGCCGAGACGCTCCATTGCGTCGCGAGCATCGGCTTCAGCGTTTTAAGATCGTCCGGCGACAGTTGCACGAGGTTGTCGTAGAGATTCGAGATCAGCTCGGAAACCGTGCGGGCATTGTTCTGGGCCGGATCGAGCGTCCTTATGCCGGTGAGATTGGTGCCGATCACCAGCATGTTGGGCGGCGACGCCGCGAAGCTGGGCTGCGCCGTCGTCAGGGCGCCGGCAATTGCGATCGTTGTCAGTACTTGTCTCAGCATCTCAAGACCTCCCAATCCTGTTGTTTGTGGATAGTGTCGAAATCAGCCGGCCGCCTTTGCGGCCGGCTGGTCTGAATGAGTTTGAATGTCGCCTTCGGCCTCCCAGCCTTGAAGCAGCCGATGAAGCTCCTCGCGGTCATGCTGGTCGAGCTGCGGCAGTCCCGGCACACGCACGGGACCGACATCGAGACCGGAATAGGTGACGGCTTCCTTGACGACGGTCACGTTCGTGCCATTGCGGAATTTGGTTCGCATCCGCTCGAATGGCTCGAGCTTGTTGACGACCGCCCTGGCGGCGGCAAAATCGCCTTTTTCAAGCGCAGCGTGGACCGCAAGCGAGAGCTTCGGCGCCACATTGACGAGGCCGGACGTGAAGCCGCGGGCGCCGGCTGCGGTAAATGTCGGCGCCCAGCTCTCCGCCAGGCCGCAGACGAACAACGCGCCGCCGGGGCTCGCCGCCGGGATCGCCCTCGACAACAACATCAGATCGGTCGTGGCGAATTTGATGCCGGCAATATTGCCGTGATTTGCGAGGCGGACGATATCAGCGACGGCGAAGCCATCCGCCCTGACATAGGCGATGAGCGGCAGGGCGGAAGCATCCGCAAGATTGCAGAAATAGTCGATCTGGGCTGCAGGTGCTGCGAAGGGATCGACGGGTTGATGCGACATGACGGCGGACGCGCCGATCGCCGCCGCATCTTTCGCCATCCCGATCGCCTCGCGCAGCGACCGGCCGATCGCCGCCGTCACGGGCGCCTTGCCGTTAACGCCTGAAACCGCCGCCTCGTGGACGATCCTAATCTCCTGCGGCGTCAGAGCATAGAATTCCCCGGTATTGCCGGCAGCGACGATGTTGTGAATACCCGCTGCCGCCACCCGCTCATAGACCTTCGCCGTGATCCGGGGTTCGACTTCACCCTGGCTGTCATAGGCGGTGACCGGAACACCCGATACGCCTGTAAGCGCCTTGCGCATGGTTGCGATGCTCATCTTTCTTCCCCGTTATCTTTCCATCAATCCGCCGTCACCCGAAAGGTGATCGGCACGCCGTCACCCGAAAGGTGATCGGCACGCCGTCACCCGAAGGGTGATCGGCACGCTGTCATCCGACGGGATGATCCCCAAAGCGGAAGGGCGGCAGGCCCTCTGCATCCACGTCGAAGGCCATCACCGTCCCCGCCTCGAAACGTCCGGTGCGGTCTGTCGACAGGCTCGTGACGAAGAGGGTGCGCAGATCCGGCCCTCCGAAACACGGCATCGTCGGTGCTGCGACCGGTAGAATGTAGATTTCGACGATGTCGCCTTCGGGCGATATTCGGTTGAGGCGACCGGCGGACACGCCGGCGCTCCAGTAGAACCCGTCACGATCGGTTGTCGCCCCGTCCGGCCGACCCTCGTCTTCGGTGAAGCTGCGAAGCCGGCGCCCATCGCCGAGGTCGCCCGTATCAGCATCGAAGTCGAACGCCTGCAGGAAGCATTGCCGGCTGTCGGAGTGATACATCCGCCGGCCGTCCGGCGACCAGGCAAGGCCGTTGGAGCTCGTCAGTTTCGTGGCCACGGTCCGTGTGCTGCCGTCGGCGCCCACGCGGTAAAGTGCGGCCTCATCGGTCTGCGGCTTGGCTTCGCTGAACGAGCCGATCCAGAAGTGCCCGTCGGGGCCGACCTTTCCGTCATTGAGGCGGCAGTTGATGTGGCGCCCGACTGGATCGGAAACGAGCTCAAAATCTCCAGAGACGGGATCGAAGAGATGGACGCCCGTCTGAAGCGCCACGACGATCCTGTGATCGCGGCAAAGCCCGAGGGCGCCGATTGCAGCCGGCATGTCGAAGCGGTCGATCTTTCCTGAAGCCGAGAGCCGGACGAGTGCTGGCGCCTGGATATCGACGAACCACAAAGTGCCGGTCTCTTCGTCCCATACCGGCGATTCACCGACGGTCAGCGGCTGTTGGAACACCGGGCGGACGTCAGGACGGATGATCCGAGGCGCCGTCATTCGACCGTTTCCAGGCTCTTGGCCAGGCCCTCGGCGTCGCGCATGCGGATGGTGCCGTCGTGATTGATCTCACAGAACCCGCCACCCTGGAACGCCAGCGCGACCGGCCCTTCGGATCCCTCTTCGATCAGGGCGTGGTCACGCGGCCGGTCCTGCGGCTGGTAGCCCAATCGTGTCGCCAGATCGTTCTCCCACCACATCTCCTCGGTGTCAGAGACGCCGTAGACCACTGTTGCTGCGATCAACGGGTGCGAAAGCCCGATCCTGACCAATTGCGCCAGGTCTCGCGCGCTGATCCAGATCGCAATCGATCGTTCGCTGTTGGGATAGGTGCCCGCATTGCCGATGCGGATGGAAAGAGAGCGAATGCCCGAAGTGTCGTAGTAAAGCCCCGCCACAAGTTCGCCCCAGCATTTGGAAAGTCCATAGGGGCTGTCGGGGCGCATAGGGTCGAGCGGCGACACGAGCTGGCCGCGCGGATAAAAGCCCGTGGCATGATTGCTCGATGCATAGACGACCCGCTGGACCTTGTTGATCCGCGCCGCTTCGTAGAGATTGTATGTTCCAAGCACGTTCGCGTGCAGAATGGCGTTCATGTCCGTGCCACTTGCGATACCCGCCAGATGGACAACGCCATCGATATCCTTCAGCGCAGCCGTCGCCTCGTCGAGCTTTGTAAGGTCGGCCTTGACGAAATTCTCGTTTTCGCCAAGCCCGTCAGGTTCCTGGAGATCGATCAGGCTGAGGTGCTCGACATGCGACCGAAGAAGCGGGCGCAGTAGCGTCCCTACACGTCCGGCAGCACCCGTCATAGCGACCCGTTTCATCGTCTCTCCTCCCATTATCGCTCAAACGCCCTGGAACATGCGCGCACGAGCATTCAGTATGTGTTTTTTCATCGCATCATGCGCTTCGGTTTCCCGGTGCGCGAAGATCGCCTCGACGATCACCGCATGCTCATCCTGGACGCTGCGGATCTGTTCCGGCGTCCGCTTCAAGCTCAAGCTTCGCGTAACGGAATGCCCGATGGCGAAATGCGGCTTGAACCACTCGCGCAGGGTGATGTGGAACTGGTTCCCGGTCGCCATGGCAATTGCATCATGCAGCGCCTGGTCCTCCTCGGCGCCAAGTTCCCCGTTGCGCAGGCATTGCTCGATCGAAAGAAGCGTTGCCGTTATCCGCTCCTTGTCGACCGGTTGCCAGTTTCGCGCTGCAAGCTCCGCCGCCTCGGCTTCGAGACCGGCGCGGAATTCGAAGAAACGCTGGACATCTGCCAAGGAGCCGACCGGCACCATTTTCAGCATCGAAGAATCCGGCCTTTGCCTGACATAGGAACCGGAACCCTTGCGCGAAACGACCAGCCCATCAGCTCTCAAGCGTTCGAGCGCTTCGCGCACGACGGGTCTCGATGCGCCGAAATCAGCGGCGAGCCTCGTCTCCGGCGGTAGCCGTTCGTTCACCGGAAAATTGCCGTCGGCGATCATTCCCACGATCTTCTCGTAGATGATGTCGCTGAAGCGCGTTGCGCCCCTGTTCGAAACAGCATCGACGGCGAATGTCATCATGGTCCTTTTCTCTCAACGCCGCGTGCGCCGGGTCAGCGGCCGCACCTTGGCTGTCGCCGGCCACGATGTTCAGGGCGGCGACAGCATCTGACAGATCCAACGTTTTTCGTCCTGTTGGCCGTATTTCAGCGGCACAACGTCGCATTTCAATGCAGCATGGCTACAAAATTTGTAATTATCTGTCAACTCTTGTAATCATTTGAGAACGTGTCTATGGTTTCGATCGTAGCGCCGAGGAGGGCGCCAGCGTCGGGTCGGGAGCCCGCCGCATCAGCCGGTGCAAAGGCTGCGCCGGCACAAAAGGGAGGAATTCGATGGCCAAAGAAATACTGTCGCGTGGCGTCACGCGCCGCGCCGTGCTTGGTGGCATGGCTGGTGTCGCGGCGCTGTCTATCGCCGGTCGCGTGTCTGCCGCAGGCGGCGAAGCGCCGGCCCTTGCGCAGCTCGCCAAGGATGGAAAGCTGCCGCCGCTGGCTGAGCGCCTGCCGAAAAAGCCGATGGTCGTGACGCCGTTCGAGAAGGTCGGCACCTATGGCGGTTCGCTGCGCCGCGGCCTTCGCGGTTCATCCGACCATAACGGCATCCTGCGTATGGTCGGCAACCAGAGTCTCGTGCGCTGGAACCTCGATTTTACCGCCGTGCAGCCGAACCTTGCCGAGCGCTGGGAGGTCAGCGACGACGCAACACAATTCACGTTCCATCTGATCGAAGGCGTGCGCTGGTCTGACGGTCATCCCTTTACGGCCGATGACGTCGTTTTCGCGATCGAAGACTGCGTCAAGAACACCGAGCTCTACAGCTCGACACCGGCGCAGCTTGCTGTCGCCGGCAAGCCGGTGACCGTCGAGAAGGTCGACGACTATACAGTGAAGTTCACCTTTGCCGCGGCCAATGCGCTTTATCTGGAAAACCTCGCCACACCGCTTGGCCAGCATCCGACGCTGTTCCCGAAGCATTATTGCAGCCAGTTCCTGCCCAAATATAATCCCAATATCGAGGCCGATGCGAAGAAGGCCGGCGTCACCAGCTGGACGGAGCTCTTCCGCAGCCGTTGCGGCGACATCGAGATCCCGTCGCGATGGGGCAATGTCGACAAGCCGACGCTCGATCCATGGGTGGTCAAGGAGCCCTATGCCGGCGGCGCGACGCGCGTCGTCATGACCCGCAACCCTTATTTCTGGCAGGTCGATACCGAGGGCAACCAGCTTCCCTACATCGATGAAATCAACTTCGGCATCTCGCAGGACGTCGAATCGCTGATGTTGAACGTCATCTCTGGAAAGATCGACATCCAGGAACGTCACATCAGCGTCCTCGCCAACAAGCCGACGCTGTCCAAGAACATGGAAAAGGGCGATTATCGGCTGCTGACGCTCGTGCCTTCGGCCTCGCAACAGTGCCAGATCTATTTCAACATCACCCACAAAGATCCTGCCATGCGCAAGATGTTTGCCGACAAGGCGTTCCGGCAAGCGCTTTCGATCGGCATCAATCGCCAGGAGCTCATCGACATCGTCTATTTCGGACAGAGCGAGCCCTACCAGGCCGGGCCGCGTCCGACCCATCCCTGGTATAACGAGACGTACGCGCGCCAATTCACCGAATTTGACGCCGACAAGGCAGGAGCGATGCTCGATGAAGCCGGCTACAAGAAAGGCGGCGACGGTTTCCGCCTCCGGCCCGACGGCCAGAAGGTGTTCTTCTCGATCGACGTCATTCCGACGCTCTATCCCGACCTCGTCGATGCCCTGGAACTGGTCAAGGCGCATTGGGCTCAGATCGGTGTCGACATGAAGGTCAACACGATCGAGCGGGCGCTCTATTACACCCGCGGCGACGACAACGCCCATGATGCGGCGGTGTGGCCGGGTCCTGGCGGTCTCGATCCGATGCTCGATCCGCGCGATTTCTTCGCCTTCCATCCGCAGGGTTCGCGTTACGCCATCCCGTGGACGCTTTGGTACACCTCCAACGGTGCACGCGGCGAAGAACCGCCGGAAAGCCAGAAGAAGCGCATGAAGCTCTTCGACGAAGCGCGTTCGACGGCCGATCTCGACAAGCGCGGCGCGATCATGAAGCAGATCTTCGACATCGCGGCCGAGGAGTTCGAGACCGTCGGCCTTTGCCTTGCCGTCGGCGGCTTCGGCATCATCCGCAACAATCTGCGCAATGTTCCCGAGAAGGAGCCGGATAGCTGGTCCTGGCCGAATCCCGGCCCTGCAATGCCGCAGCAATTCACCTTCACGAGCTGATTTTCGTCTTGAGCGCCGTACCATCTGGTACGGCGCTTTCTTTCAGTTCGCCCTCCGAGATGCCTTGCCGGTCCTGACGGCCGACAAGGCCCGGAAGGCGGCGTTCAATGCAAGAGGCGCCTCATGCTGGTCTTTATCGCCAAACGCTTCCTATGGATGATCCCATCGCTGTTTGCCGTCAGCTTCCTGGCTTTCGTGCTGATCCAGCTGCCGCCGGGCGATTATGTCACGACCTATATTGCGACGCTGGCAGCCTCCAACGAGATCGTCGATCAGAACACGGCGGCGCAATTGCGCGAGCGCTTCGGCCTCGGCGACCCGATGCTCGTCCAATATTTCAAATGGATATGGGGCATTCTCACGCGCGGCGATTTCGGCATTTCCTTCGAATGGCAGCAGCCGGTCTCTGACCTGATCTGGGAGCGCATGGCGCTGACGCTGGTTCTGGCCCTGTCGACATTGATCGCCACCTGGGCGATCGCGCTGCCGATCGGCGTCTATTCCGCCGTGCGCAAATATTCGATCGGGGACTATTTCTTCACCGCCTTCACCTTTTTCGGCCTGGCCGTTCCGTCCTTCCTGCTGGCGCTGGTGCTGATGTATGTCGCGGCGGTCGAATTCGGACAGGATGTCGGCGGGCTCTTTTCGCCTGAATACGAGAACGCGTCCTGGAGCTTCGCCAAGATGGTCGACCTCTTCTCGCATCTCTGGCTTCCCGTCATCATCCTTGCCGTCTCCTCGACGGCGAGCCTCATCCGCGTCATGCGCGCCAACATGCTCGATGAATTGCCGAAGCCTTACGTCACAACGGCCCGGGCAAAGGGTCTCTCTGAGTTCCGGCTGCTGATGAAATATCCTCTGATGATCGCGCTTAATCCGTTCATCTCGACGATTGCCTGGCTGCTGCCCAACCTCATTTCCGGCTCGGTCGTCGTCGCCATCGTCCTCAATCTGCCGACGGCTGCACCTTTGCTGCTGCAGGCGCTGATGGCCCAGGACATGTATCTCGCCGGTGCCTTCGTTCTGCTGATCTGCGCGCTGACGCTGATAGGCTCTCTGATCAGCGATATCCTGCTTGCGCTGGTCGATCCCCGCATCCGGTTGGAATAGGAGCCTCACGTGGTCGACATCCCCATTACAAATATTCCGCCGGATCGCGCCGCCGTCGCATCGCAGTGGCAGCTCATCTGGTGGGCTTTCCGCCGGCACCGGCTGGCCATGGTGGCGCTTGTCGTCACCGTGCTGATGTATATCGTCGCCCTGCTTCCCGGCTTCTTCGCCATCAACGATCCGTACCTGCAAAATGCGCGGGCGACCTTTCACCCGCCGCAAAAATTGCATCTGATCGATACTGAGAACGGCTTCTCCTTCGGCCCGCATTATTATCCGATGAAGCTGACCCGCGATCCGGAAACGCTGGCCGCCATCTACAAGGAAGACACGACGAAGCGTGTCGATGTCCAGTTCTTCGGGCGAGGCTACGAATATTCGGTGTTCGGCCTGTTCAGGACCAACATCCATCTGATCGCCTCGCCCGACAAGACGACGCCGCTACTTCTCTTCGGCGCCGACAGGCTGGGGCGCGACGTCTTCAGCCGAACGGTGCAGGGCTCGCAGATCTCGTTGTCGATCGGCCTCGTCGGCGTCTTCTTCTCGCTCATGCTCGGCATCGTGCTCGGCGGTATCTCGGGATATTACGGCGGCCGCATCGATTTCTTCCTGCAGCGGGTGATCGATTTCGTGCTGTCGCTGCCGACGATCCCGATCTGGTTGGCGATGGCCGCGGCGCTGCCGCAAGACTGGCCTGCGACGCTGCAATACATGATGATCACGATCATCCTGTCGCTGACCGGCTGGGCGCAGCTCGCCCGCGTCGTTCGCGGCCGCTTCCTGTCCTTGCGCACCGAGGAATTCGTCGCCGCCGCCAGGCTCGACGGCGTTCGCGAAAGGCGCATCATCTTTCGCCACATGCTGCCGAGCTTTGCCAGCCATATCATCGCCTCGATCACGCTGGCGGTGCCGGCAATGATCCTTGCCGAAACCTCTCTCTCCTTCCTGGGCCTCGGTCTGCAGCCGCCGACCATCTCCTGGGGCGTGCTTCTGCGCGAGGCCCAGAACATTCGTTCGATCGCCACCGCGCCATGGCTCTTCATGCCGGGCTGTGCCGTCGTGGTCGCCGTGATGGCGCTCAACCTTCTCGGCGACGGTCTGCGCGATGCGGCCGACCCCTACAACAAATGAGGCCGGCATGACCGATATCCTTCCCATTGCCGGCAGGCCGCTGCTCCAGGTGAAAAATCTGACGGTCGAGTTCCCTCTGCGCACCGGCGTCTTTCGCGCCGTCAGCGATCTGTCTTTCTCGATCGAGCCGGGCAAGACGCTCTGTGTCGTCGGTGAAAGCGGATCCGGCAAATCGGTGACGGCGCGTTCGATCCTGCAGATCGTCGATGCGCCCGGCCGCATATCCGGCGGGTCGATCATATTGAACGATCAGAACGGCGGCTCGATCGATCTGACCAGCCTCAATCCGCGCGGGCGTCAGATCCGAGCGATCCGCGGCCGCGACATCGCCATGATCTTCCAGGAGCCGATGTCGTCGCTGTCGCCGATCCACACGGTCGGCAACCAGATCGTCGAGGCGCTTCGCCTTCACACCAGGATGAGCAAGGCAGAGGCGCGCGCTGAAGCCATATCGCTGCTTAAGCAGGTCGAGATTCCCTCACCGGAAAAAGCGCTGGACCGATATGCCTTTCAATATTCCGGCGGGATGCGCCAGCGCGCGATGATTGCCATGGCGCTCGCCTGCAAACCGCAGCTGCTGATCGCCGACGAGCCGACCACGGCCCTCGACGTGACGACGCAGGCCGAAATTCTCGACCTGATCGCCCGGCTGCAGAAGGCCAAGGGCATGGCCGTTCTCTTCATCACGCATGACATGGGTGTCGTTGCGCAGATCGCAGACGATGTGCTGGTCATGCATAACGGCGTCGCCAAGGAATATGCGCCGGTCGAGCAGATCTTTCATGCGCCGAAAGACGACTATACCCGCATGCTGATCGGCTCGGTGCTGAAGCTGGAAGCGAAGGCCGAAATCCGGCAGGCGCGCCCGCCGCTCGACACGACGGCGCCACCGATCCTCGAACTCCGCAATGTATCGATGGATTTCGGCGAGGTGAAAGCGCTGGACGATGTTTCCATTTCGCTTCTGCCGGGCGAGACGCTCGGCATCGTCGGCGAGAGCGGTTCCGGCAAGACGACGATGGGTCGCTCGATCATGCGGCTGATCGATCCGACTGCAGGCGAAATCCTTTATCGCCGTGCCGATGGTGACATCATCGATCTGGCAACGGCAAAAGGTCAGACGCTCGCCGCCGCACGGCGGGAATTGCGGATGGTTTTTCAGGATCCTTTCGGCTCCCTCAACCCACGCATGACCGTCTCGCAAATCATCGGCGAGCCGCTGCTCGTCAATGGCGTTGCAAAGGGCCGGGCGCTGGAAGAGCGGGTTTGTCACCTGATGGAGCAGGTTGGCCTCGACCCGAGGGCGCGCGAACGCTACCCACACGCCTTCTCCGGCGGCCAGCGCCAGCGCATCGGCATTGCCCGCGCCATCACCCTCAATCCGCGCGTCATCGTTGCCGATGAGGCGACCTCGGCGCTCGACGTTTCCGTGCGCTCGCAGGTGCTCGACCTGTTGATGCGTCTGCAGGACGAACTCGGGCTCGCCTATATCTTCATCAGTCATGACATCGGCGTTATCCGCTACATGTGCGACCGTGTCGGCGTCATGTACAAAGGCCAACTCGTCGAAATCGGCGATGCGGAGAAGGTCTGCCGCACACCCGAGCACGCCTATACGCAGGCGCTCATATCAGCGATTCCGCGCCCTGATCCGCGTGATCGCGATCAATCGCGGCGTTTCCGCTACGTTGCGCCGGACATTTTGAAGAATGGGAGTTTTCAGCGATGAAAATCACCGGGATCCGCACTTTTCTCATGCATGTCGGTCAGCCCGATCCCGCGAACTGGGCTTCCGACCAACGTTCTGGCGGTGGCGCCTCCAAGCAGTTCGGCGGCACCAGAAATTGGCTCTTTCTGAAGATCGATACCGACGAGGGTATCACCGGCATCGGTGAATGCTCAGGCTGGCCGCGCGTCGTCGAGACGGCGATTCATGATCTCGCCCCACTCCTCATCGGCGAAGATCCGGCCCATACCGAACGGCTATGGCAGAAGATGCATATCGCGATGATGGGCCATGGCATGCTCGGAACGGTCGGAGGCGGTGCGATGACCGGCATCGACATGGCGCTATGGGACATCAAAGGCAAGGCGCTCGGTGTGCCGGTCTGGATGCTGCTCGGCGGCAAGATGCGCGACCGGATCCCGATCTATTCGCATGCGAATACGCCCGAGCGCGCGCTTGCCATCAAGGAACGCGGCATAAAGGCGATCAAGTGCGGCGGTGTCACCGATCCGGTCCGCAAGGTTGCCGCGCTGCGTGATGCCGTCGGCGACGACATGGACATCGCCATCGATCTGCATGGGCCGCCGTGGCTGACGCCTGCGGATGCCTGCCGGCTGGTGCGGGCGCTCGAACCCTATGAATTGATGTGGGTGGAAGATCCGATCGCACCGGAGAATATCGACGGCTACCGGCGCATCCGCGACGCAGCACATATGCCGCTTGCCGCCGGCGAGCGCTCGGCGACCATCTTCGGCGAGCGTGAGCTCATCGAGAAGGAGCTGGTCGACGTGATCCAGCCGGACACCGGGCGGGCCGGCGGCATTACCCAAATGAAGAAGATCGCAGCCATGGCCGAAGCGCATCATATCCAGATGGCGCCGCATTCGGGCTCGCTCGGGCCGGTGGCGGAATATGCGGCCCTGCATCTGCTTGCAGCGATCCCCAACGCCCTCATCCTCGAGCGCCTCGACGACGACTGGGACGGCCGCCGCCAGACGATCGTGCCGCATCCGCAACAGGTCGACGGCTTGATCGCCGTTCCCGATGGCCCGGGACTTGGCTGCGATATCGACGAGGCCTTCGTGGCGCGCTTCCCCAGCAACGGCAATGTCTCGGTCCCGCAAAGTGCCGGTGCCTACAATCCCGGAACCGACAACGAGCATCTCTACGTGCAGACGCGCCAGTCGCGCCGCACCTATTTCAATCGCTAGAAGGACAGAAAGATGAAGATCGACCGCATGCGGGTTTTCATGACCCGCGACAAGGACCGTCCGCGCGTGATCGTCGCGCTCGACACCGATGACGGGCTGACGGGTTGGGGCGAATGCTACAATCACGGCCCCGACAAGGCGTTGCCGCCGCTGCTCGATTATCTCTACGAATTTGTCTCTGGCCAGGACCCGACACGCGTGGAGTATCTCGTCAATCTGCTGATCCAGCAGAGCCGGTTTCCGCCGGGGGCGCTTGGCCTTGCCGCGATCTCCGCGCTCGATCACTGCCTGTGGGACCTTGCGGCCAAGGCGGTGAATGTCCCGGTCTACAAGCTGCTCGGCGGCGAGGTCCGCGACCGCATCAAGGTCTATGCCGGGGTCTATACCGCGCCGGATGCGCCGGCGGCGCGCGACGAGTTCGATCGCCTGAAGGAGGGATGGGGGTTCACCGCCTTCAAGCTCAGCCCCTGGCGGATCGACATGCACTCCAACCGCTGGGGTAATGTCGTCAAAGCCTCGGCGGATTATTTCCGCTCGCTTCGCGAAACGGTCAATGACGAATACGAAATCGCCTTCGATGCCCATGCGAAGATTTTCGAACCGATCGCCGCTCGCCAGCTCGGCAATGCGCTGGCGCCTTATGATCCGCTGTTTTTCGAGGAGCCGCTGCGTCCTGAAAATATAGAGGCCTGGGGCGACCTGAAACAGGGGCTCAACTGCACGCTGGCGACCGGCGAGTCGCTCTATAACAGAAACGAGTTCCTGCGGCTGCTGCAGGTCAAGGGCGCCGACCTCATCCAGCCCGATATCTGCGTTGTCGGCGGCATCAGCGAAATGCGCCGTATCGCCACCCTCGCCGAAGCCTTCTTCGTCGGCGTGGCGCCGCACAACCCGATGGGCCCGCTTGCGACGGCGGTCAATGTTCATTTCTCGGCGGCGGCACAGAATTTCCGCATCCTCGAATACCGGCTGCCGAAGGGACAGGCCTATGTCTATGGCGGCCTCGATATCGAGAAACGGGAGGGGGAAACCCGCTACGTCGTCGATCCCTATCTGCCGAAGGACGGCTATCTGGAGCTGCGTCCCGACCGGCCGGGCTGGGGCGTCGAAATGGACGAGAAGGCGATGGAGGAAGAAGGTTACATCCATTGGCAGCGACGCGTGCCGAAGCGGCCCGACGGCTCCTACGCCTTCGCCTGAGGGCATTGCCCGCTTAAAACAGGAGCTGGCCGCCCGGATGGCCCGGCCAGCTCCTGCAGGGCGACGCTTCTAGAGCATGATGCCGAAAAGTGTGAGCGGTTTTCGGGTGACATCATGCTCTAACTATTTAATTTAGAACAGGATTCAGATTTTAGGCCGACCGGCCTAGAATCATCCAGTTCTAGGCATCTTTCGGCAGCACTGAGCGAACCCTTGCAATGAAGACATGGAAGTCCTGCATGAAAGTGCGAAGGAAATCGGCGGTTTTGTCGTTCGTGACCTCGCCGTCATCGGTGATCAGCCCCGGTGTGAACTGGATGTAGGCTTCCGGGGCGTTCATCTGGGGAGAGTTGCAGAAACTGAGCACACTGCGCAAATTCTGCTGGGCGACTGCCGTGCCAATCGCGCCCGGCGACGTGCCGATCACCGCTGACGGCTTGCGTGTGAACGAGTTGGTGCCATACGGGCGGCTCGCCCAGTCGATGGCATTTTTCAGCCCGCCGGGTATGGATCGATTGTATTCGGGCGTGACGAACAGCACCGCGTCGACGGCCGCGATTGCCGCCTTGAATGCCTTGCCAGCCGGAGGGTAGTCGGTGTCATAGTCGTAGCTGTAGAGCGGCAGGTCCTTGAAGGATATCTCCGACATTTCAAGTTCCGGCGGCGCCAACCGCACCAACGCCTTGGCGAGCTTGCGATTGATCGAGCCCTTGGCGAGGCTGCCGATGAGATAGCCTACTTTATGCGTGGTCATAGGGTTCTCCAATATCTCGCATGATAAAGGACGTATCATACGCAAGAAGGGGTTTCCTGTCCTTCGATCGCAAGTCGCTATTCGCCGAGGAACGTGACCGTCTCGTCGAGCGGGGCGCGGCCTGTACGGGCGTAACTGACCGTGGGGTCTTCGTACCCGATCGACATGCCGCAGAAGAGGATGAGCCCGTCCGGGGGTGACAGGACCTCTGCGACCGTCTCGCGAACCTGCGACCACGCCATCTGCGGGCAACTGTGCAGACCTTCGGCGCGGAGCAGCAGCATGACGGTCTGCAGATACATGCCGACGTCGGCCCATTGCGGTAGCCCCAGGTCACGGTCAATGTAGCAGAACAGGGCGGCGGGCGCGCCGAAACAGTTCCAGTTGGCGATTGCTGCCCGCTGGCGCGCCTCCCAGTCTTCGCGCGCAATGCCGAGCGCGCTGTAGCGCTCCTTGCCGAAGGCGGACCGGCGCTCGCCGTAGGGGGGCTTCAGTCCGGCCGGGTACATCTCGTACTGCCGCTTGTCCCAGGCGTCGCCATGGGCCACGCGCTCGACGGCGGACGTCTTGAGCTCTGCCAGCGGTGCTCCGGTCATCACGTAGGTGTTCCACGGCTGGATGTTCGATCCTGACGGCGACCAAGCCGCGGCGGACAGCACACGCTCAAGCACTTCCCTCTCCACAGGCTCGTCTTTGAATCCGCGCACCGACCGTCGACTTTTGACTGCCTCATATACGTCCATGATCGCCTCCATGGCGCTGGCCGTTGGCTACGTCCATACTCATGGCCGCTTCCTCATGACCGTTCCGTTCCTGATGTGGTTCATTATCTCCATTCGCAATGGAGGCGTAATCACACCGTGGTCTAGGAGGCGTACATCAAACGTACATCAGGGATCGATGCGTTCGGAGGGCATGTGGGCGAAGCATCGCGGGACTCGCGCGCCACGGGCATCCCTGCCCGGAATGACGCCCCTGAACGGCCTCAGCTTGGCGCTTAGGCTCAAGCCGTAGTCATCTTCTTCGCCGTCTCCGCCATTGCGCTGCTCTTCGTTGCCGCGGCGCGCCGATCCCGAGTTGCCTACAAGATCATGCTCCAATCATGAGCCGCAAGAGCGACGCTTCGTCATTTCGTCAGGTGCCGACGGCTCGGACACGTTCCACTGGGGAGCGAGGGTGCCATCCGAAGATGTCGGAGAGCGTATCGAGCATCGCCGTGGCCGCGGCGGATTGAAGTGAATAGTAGATCGTCTGGGCGGCCCTTCGCGTCTGCACGAGTTCCTGCTCTCGAAGAATTGCCAAATGCTGGGAAGTCGAAGATTGGCTCAATCCCACCTCGTCGGCCAGGACGCTCACGGACATTTCTCCTTCGGCCAACAGATGCAGAATGTGAAGCCGTTTGGCATTCCCCATGGCCGACAGAAAGTTTGCTTCGTTGTCGAAGGCGTTGGTTTCAGGGGAAGGCGCGGCTGACGATTGATTGTTCAAGGCGAGATCTCCTTTGGGGGAACCAAAGCCGGGTACCTGGTCATATCCCCGAGCTTTAATTTAGAGATAACGCATGGGTGCGGGGCCGAAACCCATTATCGGCGCCGCATCGTCTTTTCCGGCGCGAATCGGATACGGCGCGCATCAAATGGACAGCGGCGGCAGATCATCTTCGAGGCCGGCATCCTTCGCCTACTAGCGCGGGCCGACCTGGCGCATTTGTGCAGGCAGTGTTTCCCAAGCCCGGATCAGTTCGCCGATGGAGGCCGCCTCCATCTTGTGCATGACATTGCTGCGATGCAGCTTGACCGTCACCTCGCTGATGCCGAGGTCGAAGGCGATCTGCTTGTTGAGACGGCCGCGCGCCACTTCGTGCAGGACCTCGCGCTCGCGCTGCGTCAGCGTCTCCAGGCGCTTGATATTGCGCTTGGTGATCGCCGCTTCGGCTCGTCGCTCGGCATCCATCGCAATGCCGGCAGTCACGGCGTCGAGCAGGGTCTGGTCTCGCACCGGTTTGGTGAGAAAATCCACGGCGCCGGCCTTCATCGCCTGGACGGTCATCGGGATGTCGCCATGCCCGGTCAGGAAGATGATCGGCTTGGAAATGCCGTTTTCGGCCAGATGGCTCTGCAGGTGAAGGCCGCTTGCGCCTGGCATGCGCACGTCGAGGATCAGGCAGCCGGGGCTATCCAATATATCGGCGTCAAGCAATTCTCGGGTCGAAGCAAAACTGGTCGACAGGAAACCCGCCGACAGGATCAGCTCTGACAGCGCCTCGCGAACGGAGGCGTCGTCATCGACGATAATGACGAGCGGCTGATTCTCTTCATAACTGCATTGCAATGATAACGGCGCCGATCTCCGCAGCAACGGCTGGTCAACTCTCATGTCACCCTCCATCTGTCGATTTATGCAAAGCGTTGGCAATGGCCGCCAGCAGGGCCTGGGCATCGAAGGGCTTGCGGAAAAATCCGCTTGCGCCTTGAGCACGTCCCTGATCGGCTATCTCGTGGCGGCCCGTGATCATGAATACCGGCAGCTCCGGACGCGACTTCCTCACCAGGTCACGAAGTTCGAAGCCGTCGATGCCAGGCATTCCGATATCGGTGATGAGCAGGTCGAGGTCCGACAGCCCGTTGACGAGCAGCGAGCCCGCCGATGAGAAGCTGCGGGCCACATAACCCGCAGATTCCAGAAGGTCGCCCATCGATTCAAGCAACCTTGGATCGTCATCGACAATTGCCACGACGTGTCTTGTCTTGTTCATGTTTCAATTCCCTCCCACTCGGCGCGAGTGGGTTATCGGTATTTCCAATTTCTCCGCGATCCGCACCAGATCGGCGAGCGATGCCGCCGCCATTTTGTGCATCACGTTTCTTCTGTGGATCTGCAGCGTCACTTCGCTGATCCCCAATTCGGCTGCGGCCTGCTTGTTGAGAAGGCCGCTGACGACCAGCGGCAGCACCTCGCGCTCGCGCGGCGTCAGGTCGAGATAGTGTTGTCTCAGCATGTCGATCTCGGCGCGCTCGGCTCTCTTTTCCCGATCCTGAGCAATCGCCGCGTGGATTGCCGCCATGAGATCCGCATCGCTGAACGGCTTGGTCAGGAAGTCCACCGCGCCATGCTTGATCGCACGCACGGAGGAGGGAATGTCGCCGTGTCCCGTAATGAAGACGATCGGCGGATGATCCCTGTCGGCGATCTGTCTCTGCAGATCGAGACCGTTGATGTCAGGCAGCTCGATATCCAGCACGAGGCAGGCGGGCAGGTCCGGCTTGTCCGCTCTCACGTAGTCGCAGGCCGATTCGAAGGCGATGGCATTCATGCCGTGCGAGTCCAGCAGCTCGCCGAGCGCTTCCCGGATACGTTCATCGTCGTCGACGATGAAGACGATATGGTCGTCGGCCGTCATGGCGCCGCCTTCGTTTCAATAGGCAATGTGAAGATCAACGTCGCCCCGCACGGATTGTTCTTCTCGGCCCACAATCGTCCGCCGTGCAGTTCGACGATCGAGCGGCAGATGGCCAGCCCCATGCCCATGCCGTTTTCCTTGGTCGTAAAGAACGGCTCGAACATCTTTTCGGGAAAGTCGATGCCCTGGCCGCGATCGCTGATCTCGGTCTGGAGGATATTCCCGATCTGGCGCACGCGAATTTCGATGACCCTGTCGCCTGTCGTGGCGTCCATTGCCTCGATGCCGTTGCGGATGAGATTGATCAGAACCTGCTGGATCTGGACGCGGTCGATTGCGATGAGCGGAAGGGTGGCGTCGACCTCCACTTCCATCCGAACGTGACGACGCCAGGCCTCGTCGGCCATGAGGTTGCGCGCTTCGTTGACGATACCGGAGAGCGTCGATGGGATCCTCCTGTCTGCGGATTGCTTGAACAGAGCGCGAATGCGGCTGACGACATCCGCCGCCGAGTTGGCATCCCGGATGATGCGCTCGACCGTCCTCTGTGCCCGCTCCATATTCGGCGGCTCGGCCATGAGCCAGCGCTGGCAGGCGTGTGAGTTGGCCACGACGGCCGCAAGCGGCTGGTTCACCTCGTGCGCGATGGAGGCTGAAAGCTCGGCCAGGCTCGCCACCTGGCTCGCCCGTGCAAGACCCTCTCGCGCCCGACGCAGATCTTCCTCCGCGTGAACCTCACCGTCGATATCAAGGCAGATGACATTCCACTGGACGATGACGCCTTCGGCATTGCGCATTGGTGCCGCGCGCGTCTCGACCCAGCGATATTCACCATCATGGCGCCGCAAACGGTGCCGACGCGCATAGGGCTCGCCAGTGGACAATGAACGGGCATAGTTTTCTTTGACCCCTGCCACATCGTCGGGATGAACACCGGCATCGAGCGTGCCGTCCAGCCGGGTTTTGCCCGTTCCATCCAACTCTTCGAGATTGTAACCGAGGAAGTCGCGCAGTTGCTGGCTGCGATAGATCGGTTCTCCATCAGGTGCTGCGCAATCGATCATTGCCGGCAGTGTTTCAACGAGCTGCCAGAGTGATCGTTCTCTCTCCCGCAGTGCCTCTTCGACGCGCAGTTGATCGTCGATGTCATGCGACAGACCATACCACTGGACGATCCGGCCGCTCTGATCCCGCAGCGGCTCCGCACTGCCTTTCACCCAGCGGTAGACGCCATCGGCGCGCCGCAGTCGATACTGGCTGGAGAAGCGCTCCCCGGTGGCGAAGGAATGGTTGAGCGCCTGCTCGAGGCCGGCTGCATCGTCGGGATGGACGGCGGCCTCGATCAGCGCCGCCAGCCGGCTGACGCCCGGCTTTTCCATGTCGGCGATGTCGAGACCTAGAAAATCGATCAGGCGCTGGTTGAAGAAGGTCGGAGCGCCTTCCGGATTGAGCCGCCAGAGCAGGCTCGGAACCATGTCCACGAGTTGCGAAAGCTCCCGCTCCCGGTCGCGCAGTGCTTCCTGCGCGCGCATCTCATCGTCGATATCGACTGAGATGACATACCACTGCATGATCGCGCCGCTTTGATCCCGCAGCGGCTCGGCTCGGCCATCGACCCAGCGATAGGCTCCGTCGAAACGACGCATGCGATATTTTATCGAGAAGGGATCGCCGCTGGCGAGGGAATGATGAACCGTCTTCAGCAACCTCGATGCGTCATCGGGATGGACGAGGGTGTGAATGACCGAGGAGAGGCGGCTCATGCCGGGCTTGTCCATATCGCCGACATCGAGACCGAAAAAGTCGATCAGGCGCTTGTTGAAGAAGACCGGTTCGCCTTCCGGCGTCAGGCGCCTGATCTGGACCGGGACCATGTCCACGAGCTGCGACAGCTCGCGTTCGCGGTCGCGCAATGCCTCCAGCGCGCGCACCTCCTCGTCGATATCGAGGGAGACGCCGTACCATTGCACGACCGTTCCGTCGTCATCGCGCCGCGGCTCCACCCTGCATTCGGCCCAGCGGTAGACGCCATCCTTTTCAAGCCAGCGAAACCGCATGGCGGAGCCGCCGCCGGTTTCGAAACAATCGCGCAGCGTGCGCTGCACGTCGGGTGCATCCTCGGGATGAATCAGTTGCTGCAGCAGCTCATCGATGCGCGGTTCGGCCCGAGCGTCGAAATTGGCGATGACGGCACGGAAATGATCCTGGTAGCGTTTGTTGAAGTAGGTCGATCCGCCTGTCGGTTCCAGGCTCCAGATGCGGACCGGCACGGCGTCGATCATCTGCTGAAGCTGTCTTTCGCTCCGCCGAATGGCCTCTTCGGCACGCATCTGATCGTCGATATCGTGACAAAGCCCGTACCACTGGACGATGTTTCCGGCCTGATCGCGCAGCGGCTCGGCGCGGCTCGACATCCAGCGATAGAGACCGTCGGCGCGCCGCAGCCGATACCGCATGACGAAGCTCTCGCCGGTGGCGAGACAATGGCGAAGGGCGTCCCTGAAACCGGCTGTATCATCGGGATGAACGGTGGCCTGCAGGACCGCCTCCAGCCGGCTCATGCCTGGCCTGTCCGAGTCCGCCACGTCAAGACCCAGGAAATCGACCATCCGCCTATTGAAGAAGGTTGGCTCACCCTCGGGCGTCAGACGCCAGACATGGCTCGGAACCATGTCCACGAGTTGCGAGAGCTCCCGTTCCCGGTCGCGCAACGTCTCCACGTTTTGGCGCAATGTGAGCACTGCCAGCTGGTGCTGTCGGGATATGGCGGCGACAATCAGCGCCGAAAATGCCGAGATGGCCAGAAACAGCTGCAGCATGATCTGATTGTGTTTCTGGGATTCGGGATCGCCGGCAAACTGGCTGGCGCCTGTTATCGTGAATACCGCCGTGATCAGAGCAAGCAGAGCGAGCGATACCGCGGCGCCCTTGAACTCGAAGCGGACTGCGGCCCAAAGAAGAGGCGGCATGATGATATAGGCGAAAGGAAGATAGCCGCTCAGTGAAAGAGCCGCGACACCGAGAAAGATCAGCCCCAGGACGCAGGCTTCCACCCATTGCGCGGCCGAGAACTGCGTCTTGCTGCGCCAGCTGTGAAAGAGCACCAACGCCAGCGGCGAAACGATGAGGACACCGGTTGCGTCCCCGATCCACCATAGCGGCCAGGCCGTCGCGAAGGATTGCGATTGAATCGCGAACCAGGCAAGCGTGGCACTTCCCACGGTCGCGCTCACGATCGGTGCAATTCCGGCAGCCAGGATGACAAATGTGAGAACTTCCTGCAGAGTTTCCAGCTGACCCGGGTGCTTCAAGGTCCGGTTCACCAGCCATGCCGCGACCATTGCTCCAAGAGCGTTGCCGACATAGATCAGGAAGGCCGCAGGCACGGGGCTGTAGAACCACAGGAAATTGCTGAACATCTCTGCCAGGCAGCCCGCCAGGATCCACCATGGCCAGCTGCGCCTGGAGGCGAGGATGAGGGTCGCGACGAAAAGCCCGCCCGGAGGCCAGATGGAAATACCCGTTCCCGGCACGATTGCCAGCGACTGCGCGAAGCCGCAGGCGAGTACATAGGCGAGGAAGAAAAGCCCCAGATGCAGGAACTGGGGACGGTGCGACCAAACGCTCAGCATCAACTGCTCCTGCCGGACAGAGAGAACCGGGGGATCATCAGCATTTCCTGCAGCAGTCGTTCTCGATTTCGGGGCTGGCGAGCTCATGTTACAAAGCGTAATCCCGCCGCACCACAACCGCAACTCATGGAAACCCATGCATTGCGCGGGAACGTAGCCGGAATTTCGGGCGAACGACGGATTGGAAGACTGTTCTGTTTTCCCGATGGCACATCCTAGACTTCAGGCTAGTTCCGCTAAGCCCTACGGCTAGGGCGCCAGACCTCGGGCACGATGGAAGGCGTCCGGCTTTCCGGTCATTGTCGATCCGCGTGAGGCATTGCAGAAGACATGCAACAGAGGATGCCGATATGAAAGTCACGGTGGTGGGAGCAAGCGGTCTCATCGGAACGCGGCTCAGCGAGAAGTTGCGCCGATCGGGCCACGACGTTACGGCCGCATCATTATCGCTTGGCGTCGATACAGTTACCGGCAAGGGTCTTGATGTGGCGATGGCGGGAACCGAAGTCGTTGTGGACGTGACCAATGCCGCATCCTTCGGTGACAGTTCGGCGTTCGATTTCTTCAAGGTGTCGACGAAGAACTTGCTCGCGGCCGCGGCGGAAGCCGGTGTCCGGCACTATCTCGCACTCTCCGTCGTTGGCACGCCGCACCTCGTGGAGAGCGACTATTTTCGCGCAAAAATGGTGCAGGAAAATCTGATCCGGGCTTCAGGTCGACCCTACACAATCCTCCGCTCCACGCAATTTTACGAGTTCATAAACGGGTTGATCGACATCGGGGCTGAAGGCAATGTCTTTCGATTGCCATCGGCCTTCATGAGGCCGGTCGCAGCCGGGGATGTCGCTGCATTCCTGGCGGAACTGACAGCCGGTGCTCCCTCGGGCGATGTCGTCGAAATCGGTGGCCCGGAGCAGTTCAGCATCGATGAAATCGCCCGAATCTATCTCGCCGCGAACGAAGACGAACGGCAGGTGATAACCGATCGATCCACGTCGTATTTCGGAGTCGAACTGACCGACGACGCCCTGATGCCCGGCGCCGGTGCGTACGTGGCGCGCCAGACGCTTTCCGACTGGCTCTACCAATCGATGGGGGAGTAGGCCGTGCGGCTTTTCTTCCGGCCGGTTGGAGACTTAAAATCGACCCGCCACAGAACGTTCATCTGGCTGCGATTAGAACCCTCAAAGGCTCACCGCAATCTTTAAATCGAGATGAACGGGGGGCAAGGCTTGCCTCCTGAAAGATTGGCGGCGGGTACAATAATGAGCGAGCATATTCCGTGTCGGTTGAGCAGCGTTTAACCCAGCCGCCTAGATCAGTGCTTCGGGGATGCCCCAAGGTTGACAAAAAGACATCCATTGCCGATCTCTATCTGGGTCAGAAGGTCGGCCCTAACCTCTTCGCCAACAACCGCTTTTATGTGCCGCCACTTTTGGCTCTTCGGATGTGCGGGCACCGGTACGCCCTCTCGCAAGAACAGCGTCACTTCAGGAGCTTCATCTGATTTGTAGATGCAAATTCTCACCGGCTCACATCCCTGTTAACAGCAAATATTGTGCACTGCAAAACAAGCGATGGCAAACATTCATTTGCCGGGTAAGTCAACGTTGGGCCGGTGTAGACCCGTGATCCTGAGGCGCACCCTGCCGCCCGATGCTGAGGACGGCGTCCGTCGGAAGGTCGAGGGGCGCGACGCCGGAGGTTCTGATGTTTTCACCTAAGTCGCCGGGGTTCATCACCTCGAAGCATTCAAGAAACCTTTATGAAGCTCAGGGTTGAACTAGTCGCACCCCGCTCCAAATCCCGTCGGCAGCAGACGAAAAGGAGGGGAGGCGCACATGGGCAACGCACAGATCGATCGGGTCGGTCGGGTGAGATCAGGCTTGGGTTTCATTCTCGTCCTCGTTTCCCTACTGTCCAGCCCTCAATCCTTCGCCGCACCCGCCGATATCGGCGGCCTGACGGTGACCCTGCCCGATGCTGCTTCCGGCTGGAGGAAAGCCGGAAAGGGCAATCTCTTCATGCTGCAGAAGGAATTTCCGGAAACGGAGGACGATAAGCGCGGCAATGCTCTGATCCAGATCAGCAAGCCGCTCCCGGCAGCGCGCAGTTCCCTGCAGGCCGGCATGAAGACCTTCGTCGCGACGCTGCCCGACATGGCGAAGGAAGATATCCTGATCAAGCATTACGGGGTCACGGTGAACGGCTACGATATCCGCGTGGAAGAACGCTGCTGCGTTCATCAGAAGAACGTCAGTATCAGCCAGATCGTCGTCGGCATCGCCGGCGACAAGCGGCAGGCCTTTCTGCAGCTGGTGCTGCTGAATGTGAACGGCGACAGAAGCAGTAGTGCCGAGGCCGATTTTGCAACACTCGTGCGCTCGGTGAGGCTCGATCCTTCCGACAAGGATTTCGATCTGGTGCCGGCGAGTGACGACGGCGGGCTGGACGGTGTCTTCACCCATCTCGATACCGGTCTCCGGCCGAACGTCTTCGGCGGTATGGATTTCTATTCGGACAGCACGATCACCATGTTCGACCCGAAGGGGCTGTTCAGCACGGAGCTGCCGAAGGGCGGCCGGAGCATTGCCGAACATTGCAGGGACACCCCGACAGATTGCGGCCTCTACAAGCTTGCCGGGGGCGGTTTCTTCTCCTCCGCCGGGTCGATCGAAATGCGCAGCGTCACCTCTGCTTACGGCACAATCGAGATCGAGACGAAACCGTTCTCGAAAAAGGGCGAAGACCTGGTGATTGCCGACGCAGACCACCGCGCCGTGCCGCCGTTTGATGGGGGTGCGACGCTCGACGGCGAATGGGTATCCACCTTCGCCTCGAGCGGGATGACCGCGACCTCATCGGGATCGGTGGCTTCCAGCCATACGCTGAGGCTTCATCGAAACGGTACTTTCGAACGCACAGGCTGGTCGGGCGCCTCGATGACGAACAAAATTGGCGGATCGCAATCGGGCGTCACCACGTCAAGCAACCGGCCGGGCGCAAGCGGACGCTATAAGCTTTCCGGATACCGTATCGACCTGACCGATGCGAGCGGCAAGACGGAGACCATGAGCATATTCGAACCGGACAAAGGTTCCGACGGGCTTCTGGTGATCAATAGCAACAACTACCTGAAGGACGATGGGAAATAGAGAGGCAGCGCCCAAGCTATTGATAAATATGGCTTACGGCGACGTGATTGACCTCCCGGTCGGCTGGAAAGCCACCGTGGTTATCAGTCACTTCGAGTCATCGGCAATGCACGAATCACTTGAAATCTGGCTCATGTCGCCAGCCGTCTCGGCGGGCTGAAACGGACGGTTTGGTTAAGCATTTGTAAATTGGTAACGAATCGAGGCATATAGTAACTGCGCAACTGAAGCGCTTTCGTTCAAAATTGCGCAGTTACCTGGGAAAAAGATCATGCAGCCGAGCCTTGCTCTTCAGGACGATCAAGAGCATCTCCCGTCGCTTCTGGCAACAGATGCGAAGGAGTTATCCTATCAACTTCAGCAGCATCAGGCAAAAATCTTTCCCCCGCTCTCGCAAAAGACCATCAGAACATTTTCGCCGGCGGAAGCTGCGGCCTTCATCGGTATCGGCGAAGGTTATCTCCGCCAGGTGGCCGCCGACGGCCATGGGCCGGATCCGCTCGCAAACGGACGGCGGCTTTACAGTGCAACCGATATGGATCGAATTCGCCGGGTCCTCGACGAGCGAAACGGAACGCCGAAATATGTGCCGGCCCGCAGGCCGGGCGAAAAACTCCAGATCATCTCCGTCATGAATTTCAAGGGCGGCTCGGGCAAGACCACCACCGCGGCCCATCTGGCGCAGTTCATGGCGCTCAGGGGCTACCGCGTGCTCGCCGTCGACCTCGATCCGCAAGCCTCCTTGTCCGCCTTGTTCGGCCATCAGCCGGAATTCGATGTCGGAGAGGGCGAAACGATCTACGGTGCGATCCGATATGAGGAGCCGCGCCCCATCGCCGACATCGTGCGCGCCACCTACACGCCCAATCTGCATCTCATTCCGGGCAATCTCGAGCTGATGGAATTCGAGCACGAGACGCCGAAGGCGATGGCGTCGGGTACGGCGGAGACGATGTTCTTTGCCCGCATCGGCGAGGTCCTGACGGAGATCGAAAGCCTCTACGACGTCGTGGTCATCGACTGCCCGCCGCAACTGGGGTTCCTGACGATGTCGGCGCTCTGCGCGGCAACCTCGGTCTTGATCACGGTCCACCCGCAGATGCTGGATGTCATGTCGATGTCGCAGTTTCTGACGATGACGAGTGAGCTGATGTCGGTCGTGGAAAAGGCCGGCGGGCGTACCAGCTATGACTGGATGCGCTATCTCGTGACCCGGTTCGAGCCGAACGACGGACCGCAAAGCCAGATGACCGGCTTCATGCGAGCGATCTTCGGCAATCGAATGCTCCACAACGCCATGGTGAAGTCGACGGCGGTCGCCGACGCCGGCGTCACCAAGCAGACACTCTACGAGGTCGAGCGGTCGCAGTTCACACGCGGAACCTACGATCGGGCCCTGGAGTCCCTCAACCTCGTTAATGGCGAGATCGAGGCGCATATTCGCTCGACCTGGGGGAGGAAATAGATAGATGGCGCGCAAGAACCTCATCGAAATCTCCGCTCCGAGCCCGGAAAGAATGGACGCAGTCGCACCGCGCGACAATCGCCCGATCGCGGGATTCGTGCCGCAGGAGCGCAGTGCAGCGCCGGTCGGCGGCATTACCAAGACGCTCGGCAACATTACCGAGAAAATGGAGCGGGCGAGTGAGCTGGAACGGCAGCTTGCCACCGGCCAGACCATCGTCGAACTCGATCCCGGCCTGATCGACGCTTCCTTCGTCAGCGATCGATTGGCGATCGATGCGGCCGAACTCGCGCAACTTGTCGAGCAGATCCGCGAGCATGGGCAGCAGGTTCCGATCCTTGTCCGCCCGCATCCGGAAACCAGGGGACGCTATCAGGTCGCCTACGGCCATCGGCGCCTGGCTGCCACCCGAGAAATCGGCATCAGAGTGCGTGCGGTCGTCCGCGATCTCAGCGACGGTCAGCTGGTCGTCAGCCAGGGACAGGAAAACAGTGCTCGAACCAATCTCTCCTACATCGAGCGCGCGCTCTTCGCATCGCGGCTCGAGGAACGCAGCTTTGGCCGCGATGTCATCATGGCGGCTCTCGGCGTGGACAAGGCGGCGCTGTCGAGAATGCTGATCGTCATCCGGCAGGTCCCCCTTGATCTCGTCAACGCTATAGGTGCAGCGCCTGATATCGGCCGCCGGCGATGGCTGGAACTGGGCGAGCGGCTTGAGAAAGCCGATGTCGAGAAGATCATCGTGGAGTTGTCCGCGGACGACGCGCGCAAAATATCGAGCGACGAGCGGTTTCAGCGGGCACTCGTTCTGGCAACGAAGAAGACGGCTGCGCCGAAGCCGGCGGTGGCTAAAACCCAGGTTAGTGGCGTGCCTGTCATGATCAAGAAGACAGCATCCGGTGCGACCTTCGTCTTCGACGGCAAGACCGCGCCCGGTTTCGATCAATTCGTCCAGGAAAGGCTGAAGGGCCTGTTCCAGGAGTTCAACAAGGACAGAGGAGCGTAGCGCGCAAAAGAAAAAGGCCCCCAACGACGCCGTCGTGGAAGCCCTTCTCAGATCTTAAGCACATCGAGAATCGCATTTCCACGAATCACAGTCAAGCGTCTTAGGCACCAAATTGGTGGATGGTTTTCTTTTGCCTGAACGAAGGTGAAGGCAAATGGAGAGTGGATATGTGACGACGCCCTTTGGGCGGCGGCCGATGTCGCTTGGCATGCTGGCAAGCCAGCAACTGGCCGAGACCATCGAGCCGGGGATGAAACGCAGCAAATGGAAGCTGTTCAGGGCGATCTGCGAGGCTCGGCCGGCGCTTGGCGTCACCGATCGGGCGCTGACGGTGCTCGACGCGCTTTTGACCTTCTACCCTGACGACGAGATCTCCGAGGAAAAGGGACTGATCGTCTTCCCGTCGAATGCGCAGCTTTCGTTGCGCGCCCGTGGCATGACCCCAGCCACCCTCAGGCGGCATCTTGCTGTCTTGGTCGAGGCCGGCCTGATCCTGCGCAAGGACAGCCCGAACGGAAAGCGTTATGCGCGCCGCGACAGGGCAGGGGCTATCGGCGAGGCCTTCGGCTTCAGCGTAGCACCGCTCCTGGCCCGTGCTGTCGAAATCGAAAGCCTGGCTGCCCAGGCGGTTGCCGACCGGGAGCTGCTGCGGGTAACCAGGGAACGCCTGACGCTGTGCCGGCGCGATATCTCGAAGCTGATAGCGGCGGCGCTCGAAGAAGGGGTTTCCGGTGATTGGGAAGGCATTTCGGCGATGTTTCGAGCGCTTCTTGCCCGAATTCCACGCGTGGCGACCGCCGAAGACCTGGCCCCGCTGCTCGACGAGATGGGGCTGCTGCGTGCCGAGATCGTCAACATGCTGGAAAGACGGATAAAAACAAAAAAAATAGATGCCAATGAGTCTCAAATTGAGCATCACAAACAGAATTCAAATCCCGACTCCAATTATGAACTTGAACCAGGCTTCGAAACGAAGCAGGGCGAAAAGGCAGCGGCCGACAACGACCCGAACGCCGGGCCGTCGGACGAACGAAGATTGAAACCGCAAAAGCTTTCCGGCGGGATGAGAAACAGGGCGGGGGGCGCGGCCGATCCGGGCGCCGGACCAGGCCTGAAATCCTTCCCGCTCGGCCTCGTCCTCCAGGCCTGCCCCAGTATTCTCGATTACGGGCCTGGCGGAAGCATCGGCAATTGGCGAGACCTGATGTCGGCCGCCGTCGTCGTGCGCTCGATGCTCGGCGTCAGCCCCTCGGCCTATGAGGAAGCCTGCTCGGGCATGGGGCCGGAAAACGCCGCAACCGTGATCGCCTGCATCCTGGAAAGGGGTGGGCATATCAATTCGCCCGGCGGTTATCTCAGAGATCTGACCCGAAGGACCGAAAGGGGCGAATTTGCGATCGGCCCGATGCTGATGGCGCTCGTGCGGGCGAACGGGCCGACGGCGAGGCATGCCAGTTGATCGTGAGAAAGCGACTGCCTCGACATTTGTGTAGCGAGGCAGTGCGCAATCACCTCTTTACATCTAACATGTTAGTTTGCTACATCTGGTCCATTCTTTGGGAGGAAGCATATTTGACACAAAAATTCGGGCTCTCGGTCGCTCTCGCCACACCGTTCGACAGCAATGGCGATATCGCGATCGAGGCGATGATCGAGCAGGCACGCCGAAGCCTCGCTGCGGGGTGCTCAAGTGTGACCCTGTTCGGGACGACGGGTGAAGGTTCTTCTATCGGAACGCGGGAACGTGAGCGTGTTCTCGCTTCCTTGCTCGATAGTGGGATAGCAGCAAAGCAGATCATCGTCGGGGTGCTGGTCGACGCGGCCGAGGATGCGGCGATGCAGGCCGGCCATGCGCTTTCCAAGGGAGCCCGCAATATCCTTCTTGCTCCTCCTTCCTATTTCAAGAACGTGAGTGATGACGGCGTCTTTCAGTGGTTTTCGGCTGTCTTCGCCATCCTGGGCGACAAGGCGCGAGATATTATCGTCTACAACATTCCCTCGGTCACCATGGTTCCGCTGAGCGTATCGCTGATTGACCGGCTACGGAGCGCCTTTCCCAATGTGGTTACGGGCGTCAAGGATTCCTCCGGCGACTGGCCTTTTACCGAAACGCTGCTGAAGGCGCATGGCGACCTTGTCATCCTGGTGGGCGACGAACGTCACCTGGCGAAGGGCGTGCGGCTCGGCGGCCAGGGTGCGATCTCCGGTATGGCGAATTTCGTACCTCGCGAAGTCAAGCTGATGGCAGAGGAAGGTAAGGACGATTCTCGCATCGAGGATTTTGTGGCCGAACTGCTGAAATTTCCGGTGACCGCTGCCGTGAAAGCGATGGTCGCTCATCTGACGTCGGATGAAATCTGGCTTGCGGTTCGACCGCCACTCGTTTCAATATCCGGCGAAGGACAGGCGCAACTCGCTCTTGCGTTCGACACTCTTTTCCGCTCGAAAGCGGCATAGGGCGGACATGTTTCTGGGAGAGTCGATGGACGGAACGGACGAGCAGCCGACACTGCGGGAAAAGGCGTATGAGAGCTTCACACGCCATCTTCTTGCGCGTGACGTGCGCCCCGGCCAGTTTGTTTCGCAGCGTCGCCTCGTCGAGTTGACGGGGCTGACGCTTGGCGCCATCCGCGAACTCATCCCGAGGCTCGAAGCCGAAGGGCTGATCAAGACGGTGCCCCAGCGGGGGTTGCAGATCGCTCATATCGATCTGAACCTCATTCGCGAGGCGTTCCAGCTGCGCGTCTTCCTGGAGAAGGAAGCGGTCGCGCTTTTCACCCGCTCTGCGTCTGACGAGACGGTCGCCGGGCTACTGAAGCAGCATCGGGATATCGCCGACGCCATTCGAAACGGCGATGGATCGCACGAATTGGAAGTGCATGCGCAGGCTGTCGATTGGGGCATGCACGACGCCTTCATCGATGCCCTTGGAAATACCATCATCTCGAATGCCTACCGGGTGAACTCGATCAAGATGCGCCTGATCAGTCAGGACCGTTTTCGAATCGATGGTCACGTCGGGCCTGTCATGGTTGAGCACCTGAAGGTGCTCGAGGCGATCGAACGACGATCGGCGGAGGACGCCGTCAACAGCCTTGTCGCACATATCAATCATGCAAGAGATCGTGCGCTCAGGATATAATCGGAAATAAACAGCCGGGGGTGAGGAGATCGCCGGCAAAAGGAGGAGGTACCACATGTCATCGTTTTTGAACCCGACGAGACGCGGCTTTCTGGCAGGTACGGCTGCTTTTGGCGCCAGCAGCATGCTCGGCGTGCGGTTGGCATCGGCTGCCGTCGATTGGAAGCGCTTTGCCGGCACGACGCTTGAAGTCAACCTGGTCAAGAGCCCGCGCAGCGAAATACTTCTGAAGTACCTGTCCGAATTCGAGGAGCTCACCGGCATCAAGGTCAATGCCGAGGCGACGCCCGAACAACAGCAGCGCCAGAAGACGACCATCGAGCTGAGCTCCGGCAAGCCGAGCTTCGATGTCGTGCACATGAGCTATCATGTCCAGAAGCGGCAATTCGAAAAAGGCGGCTGGCTTGCCGATATCGGCGGTTTTCTCAAGGACCCCTCTCTGACCGACCCCTCTCTGGTTGAAACGGATTTCGCCGAAGCCGGCCTGACTTTTGCCAAAGATCCGGACGGCGTTCTGCGTTCGCTTCCATTCTCGGTCGATTACTGGATCATCTACTGGAACAAGACGCTGTTCGAGAAGAAGGGGCTGGCCTACCCGACGACGTTCGAAGAACTCGCCAGTGCTGCGGAGGCGCTCACAGATCCTTCCACCAACACCTACGGCTTCGTCGCCCGCGGCCTGAAGAACGCCAACACGCCGGTCTGGACGTCGCTGCTGCTCGGCTATGGTTCGAGCCCGCTCGGCCCTGACGGCAAGCTGCGCACGACATCGCAAGAAGCGATCGATGCAGCCAAGCTTTACCAAAGGCTGATGACCAAGACCGCCCCTCCCGGCGTCTCCGGCTTCAACTGGGCCGAGGCGCAGTCGGCCTTCCTGCAGGGCAAGATCGGCATGTGGCTGGACGGTGTCGGTTTTGCGCCGCCGATCGAGAACCCCGAAAAGTCGCGCGTCGTCGGCCAGGTCGGTTACGGCATCATGCCGAAAGGTCCGAAGGCACAGGCCGCAGGCACCTTCGGCGACGGGCTTGGTGTCGTCGCGGCAAGCCAGAAGAAGGAAGCCGGGTACCTCTTCTGCCAATGGGCGATTTCGCATGAAATGGGCGCACGTCTGCTGCAGGCCGGCGCCGGCGTTCCTTTCCGCCAGTCCGTCCTCGAGGATGCGAAGGTCCGCGAAGGCGTCAAGATGCCGGGCGCCTGGCTTGATGCCGTCGTCGGTTCCGGCAAGATCTCGCAGCTCGCGCTGCCGGTCATCATTCCGGTCACCGAGTTCCGCGACGTCTATGGTGTCGGTCTCACCAACATGATCGGCGGCGCCGATCCCGAAACCGAGCTGAAGGCAGCGACGGCACAGTTCGAACCCGTCCTGGCGAAAAGCGAGGGATAATGGCCTCGACAAGCATCGAAACGGCCGCAGTGGCCAAGACGTCGAAGGGAAGGAGCAAACCGGATCGGTTTGCTCCCAACTACTGGCCCTTTGTCATCCCGGCGCTCATCGTCATTGCGGCCGTCATCGTTTTCCCATGGGTGTTTACGCTTTGGATGAGCGTCAACAGCTGGACGCTTGGCCAGTCCCAGGTCTTTGCGGGATTGGACAACTATGCTCGGCTGGTCGTGGACATGCGCTTCTGGGACTCGCTGTGGCACACGGTGCTCTATACGACGCTTTCCGTGGTGGTCCCCCTTTTTCTAGGGACGCTCGCCGCACTGATCTTCGATGCTCAATTTCCGTTGCGCGGTCTTATCCGCGGCATATTCGTGATGCCGATGATGGCCACACCCGTCGCCATCGCTCTCGTCTGGACGATGATGTACCATCCGCAGCTCGGCGTCCTCAACTATCTCCTCTCCTTCATCGGCATCGGCCCGCAGGAGTGGATCTATAATCAGAGCAGCGTCATCCCGTCGCTGGTACTGGTCGAGACCTGGCAGTGGACGCCGCTTATCATGTTGATCGTGCTCGGCGGTCTGGCGGCGGTTCCGCGTGAGCCCTATGAAAGTGCTGAAATCGACGGAGCCAATGTCTGGCAGAAATTCCGCTATCTGACGCTGCCGATGATCGCGCCGTTCCTGATGATTGCCGTGATCATCCGCAGCATCGATGCGGTAAAAAGTTTCGACATCATCTATGCCATGACCCAAGGCGGTCCCGGCACGGCGTCGGAGACAATCAACATCTATCTCTACAACACCGCGTTCGCCTACTACGATATCGGCTATGGCTCGGCCATGGCGGTTGTCTTCTTCATCCTCATCGTCCTGCTCTCCTTCGTCCTTATGATGCTCCGGCAGCGCGTGAACTGGTCCGACGGGGAGGCACGCTGATGAAGCGCAAGACGCTCGATCGCATCGGACTGCTGTTTGTTGCCCTGGTGATGATCTCGCCGGTCGTCTTGTTCTTCCTCTGGATGATCTCGCTGTCGCTGAAATATGAGATCGACAACGGCGCCTATCCGCCGATCTTCATTCCGGAACGCTTCGCCTGGTCAAACTATCTGAAGGTCTTCCAGGAGAACAACTTCTTCCTCTATCTCTGGAATTCGGTGCTGGTCACGGGTGCGGCCACGCTTCTAGCGCTGTTGATCGGCGTGCCGGCCGGATACGGCATCGCGCGCCTGAAAGCTGAGAAGTCTGCCATGGTCATCATGATCGCGCGCATGACGCCCGGCCTTTCCTTCCTGATCCCGCTCTTCCTGCTGTTTCAGTGGCTGAACCTGCTCGGCACGCTCATGCCGCAGATCATCATCCATCTCGTCGTCACCGTGCCGATCGTCGTGTGGATCATGATCGGTTATTTCGAGACGACGCCGATGGAGCTGGAGGAGGCTGCAAGCATCGACGGCGCAACACCTTGGCAGGTTTTCCGACTGGTCGCCTTGCCCATCGCCAGGCCGGGCATCGTTGTCGCCTTCATCCTGTCGGTCATCTTCTCGTGGAACAACTTCGTCTTCGGCATCGTCCTTGCCAGCCGCGAGACGCGCACGCTTCCTGTCGCGGTCTACAACATGCTTTCGTTCGAACAGGTCAGTTGGGGGCCGCTGGCGGCGGCGGCGTTGATCGTTACCTTGCCCGTGCTGATATTGACGGTGTTTGCGCAACGGCAGATCGTGGCGGGCCTGACGGCCGGAGCCGTCAAGTGAGCGGGTGAGACAATTGTTTTGACGACGTCTTCTGCCTTCGATGCGCCTCCCGGTCGGGCACGCCGCGTTTTGTGTGTCGGCGCGGCGGTCATGGACACCCTGTTTCGCGTGCGAACGTTGCCGACCGGCCAGGGCAAAATTCTGCCCTACGATATGCTGCAGATCGCCGAAGGCATGGCATCGAGTGCTGCCTTTGGGGTCGCCCGGCTGGGCGGCGATGCCAGCCTCTGGGGCGCAGTCGGCAATGATGCCATCGGCGAACGCATCATTGCCGATCTCAGCGAGAGCGGCATAGACACCAGCGGCATGCTGCGCGTGGAAGGCGCCCGCTCGGCCATCTCGACCATCCTTGTCGATGATCAGGGCGAGCGCTTGATCGTGCCTTTCTACGATGCGGGCTTGCACGAAACGGTCAAGCCGGTCACGCAACAGGATGTTTCTGCTTTCGATGCGGTGCTGGTCGACGTGCGATGGCCGAAGCTTGCACTGCGGACGCTGTTGGCGGCCCGAGAGGCGGGCAAGCCGGCCATTCTCGATGGCGATGTCGCAGGCGATGGCGTGATCGAGATGCTTGCACCGGCGGCCAGCCACATCGTGTTCTCGCAGCCGGCCGCCGAGCGCCTTGCCGGAGCAGCGGAACTGGTGAAGGTCGTCGGTCTTCTGAAGCGAAAGTTCGAGCATGCTTTCATCAGCGTCACGGCTGGCGAAAATGGCTGCTTCTGGTTCGATGACCTGACGGGCGACGTCTTCCATCTTGCCGCTCCGAAGGTGAGAGTAGTCGATACGCTCGCAGCGGGCGATATCTTCCACGGCGCTTTCGCGCTCGCCACCGCGGAAGGCTTGCCGATCGAAGAAACGATGCGCTTTTCATCCATGGCGGCAGCGCTCAAATGCCAGGTGTTCGGCGGACGCATTGGTGCACCCACCAGAGCCGAAGTCCGCGATGCCCTCCAGGATTGGAACGTTGGGCGGCAGTCGCGGCGGGCAGGCAGCGGCGGCGCATAAAAGCAGCATTTCGCGGGTGGATTTCGTCGACGCCGTCCAACCGTGCCGATTCCGGCGAATACCCCTTCAATGCTGTACCCCTCAAAATTCTCCAGCGCTTCGGTGGCATTAACGACCGGTTTGACTGTTGTGGTTTCAACGCCTCGTGCCGGTAAATCAAGCGCGTTGACCGCGAGCGCGTTTCCATCCAGCGATGAAATGTTCATTTGAACATTTCAATCTTGCAAAGTGAAACTCGCCTGTTACCATCAGCCCCACGTTCGTAGCGGGAGGTTGCGGACCGAGAACAAGTGGGAGTGAGGATGAACAAGATCGCTTTTTTCCTGTCCGCAGGACTGACCAGCCTTTCGTTATCCGTTCCGGCAATGGCCGCCACGAAGATCCAGTGGTGGCACGCAATGGGCGGCGAGAATGGCGCGAAGCTTGAACAGATCGCCAAGGGGTTCAACGCGTCTCAATCTGACTACGAGATTGTCCCGGTCTTCAAAGGCACCTATGACGAGACGCTGACGGGTGCCATTGCGGCGTTCCGTGCCAACCAGCAGCCGGCAATCGTACAAGTCTATGAAGTCGGCACCGGCACGATGATGGCAGCACAAGGCGCTGTCTATCCCGTCTACCAGTTGATGAAGGACGAGGGGGAGGCCTGGGATCAGAGCAAATTCATTGCCCCGGTCGTCGGCTACTACTCGGACACCAGCGGCAACGTCTTGTCCTTGCCGTTCAATTCCTCGACGCCGATCATGTATTACAACAAGGATGTCTTCCAAAAAGCGGGGCTCGATCCGGAAACGCCACCGAAAACATGGGCGGACGTCGAAGCCTTCTCACGGACGATCATGAAGTCCGGCGCTGCCAAATGCGGCTTTACCAGCGCCTGGATCTCCTGGATCCAGACCGAAAACCTCAATGCCTTGCATGACAAGCCCTACTCCACCAAGGCCAACGGTTTTGGTGGCCTGGACGCGGAATTCACCTTCAACAACGATCTGACGATCCGCCATTGGGGCAATCTGAAGAAGTGGCAGGACGAGGGGCTCTTCAAATTCGGCGGACCTGGCGGCGGCGATAACGCTCCTCCGATGTTCTATTCGCAGGAATGCGCGATGTACATGAATTCCTCGGCCGGCCGGGCCGGCGTCATCAACAATGCAAAGGCTTTCAAGGTCGGGTTTGCGCCGCTTCCCTACTATGACGATGTCATTCCGCAGCCGCTCAATTCGATTATCGGCGGCGCCACGCTCTGGACGCTGAAAGGCCGTCCGGAAGAGGAGTACAAGGGGGTCGCGAAATTCTTCACCTATCTGCAGAAGCCGGAAGTCCAAGCCGATTGGCATCAGTTCTCCGGCTACCTGCCGATAACCGAGGCTGCGTATAAGCTGGGCCAGGACCAGGGCTATTACGAGAAGAATCCCGGAGCAGATATCGGCATCAAGCAACTGACGCGGGTGACACCCACCGATAATTCCAAGGGTATCCGGTTCGGCAACTACGTCCAGGTGCGTGGCATCATCGACGATGAGTTTGCAGCCTTGCTGGGCGGGAAGAAGACGGCGAAGGAAGCAGTTGATTCCGTGGTCGCACGAGGCAACGAACAGCTTCGCGATTTCCAGTCCGCCAACTAATGGGCTCCGCGACGGGGGCTGGTGAAAGACCGGCTCCCGTTTCCCATCCGTCAGTGTGAGGGCCCATGCAAACCAAACGGACCGTATTTCCAAACAAGCTTTTGCCTTACCTGCTCATCGCTCCCCAAATTTTCGTGACCGTGGTATTTTTCCTCTGGCCTGCGGCAACTGCATTCTGGCAATCCTTCCTGCGCCAGGACGCTTTTGGCTTCAAAACGAGCTTCGTCTGGTTCGAAAACTACCGTCGGCTCTTCGCCGATCCGATTTACATCAATGCCTTCGGCCACACGCTCATCTTCGCCATTCTCGCGACGGTCCTATCAACGTCGATTGCGCTGCTCCTGGCTGCAGCGGCAATGCGTGTGTTGCGCACCTCTCGAATTTATTCGACCTTGCTCATTTGGCCATATGCCGTCGCCCCCGCGATCGCCGGCATTCTTTGGTGGTTCATGTTCAATCCGTCGATCGGTATCGTCGCCCATATGTTGCGTGCGATGGGCATCAACTGGAACCATCTGATCAATCCCGATGATGCCATGGTTCTGATCGTGATCGCGGCGACGTGGAAACAGATATCCTATAACTTCTTGTTCTTCTTGGCTGCGCTGCAATCCGTCCCGCGCTCGCTTCAGGAAGCCGGCGCCATCGACGGTGCCGGTCCCATGAAACGTTTCTGGACGATCGTGTTCCCGCTGATCTCACCGACGACCTTCTATCTGATCGTCATCAATATCGTTTACGCGATGTTCGATACTTTCGGCATCATTCATGCGACCACCCAAGGCGGACCGGCGCGCGCGACGGAAATCCTTGTCTACAAGGTCTATTTCGACGGCTTCATCGGACTGAATTTGGGCTCGTCGGCGGCGCAGTCGGTCATTCTCATGGTGATCGTCATCGCTCTGACCGCGGTCCAATTCCGCTTCATCGAACGCCGTGTGCAATATTGAGGAATCCCAAGGATGGTTGAAAATCGCCCTTTCCTGAATTTCCTGGCGCACCTTGTCCTCATCATTGGCGTCACGATCGTGGTCTTTCCGGTCTACGTGGCTTTCATCGCATCGAGCCACGGCCCAAACGACTTCTTGTCAGGTGTCGTACCGCTGACACCAGGTGGCCACATCATCGAGAACTATTCGACGATGCTGTCATCCGGGATGACAAGCTCCGGGGCGCCGCCCATCGGGCCGATGATGATCAACTCGCTGATCATGGCGGTTGGCGTCGCGGTCGGGAAGATCGTCATTTCGATCCTTTCGGCCTTTGCCATCGTCTATTTCCGGTTTCCGTTCCGGACCCTGGCATTCTGGATGATCTTCATCACCCTGATGCTGCCGGTCGAGGTGCGCATCGTGCCGACCTACAAGGTCGTCGCCGACCTTGGAATGCTGAACAACTACGGCGGCCTCATCATTCCGCTGATCGCCTCGGCAACCGCAACCTTCCTGTTTCGTCAGTTCTTTCTGACAGTCCCTGACGAACTGATGGAGGCTGCCCGTGTCGATGGGGCAGGGCCGATGAAGTTCTTCCGGGATATTCTGCTGCCACTGTCGATCACCAATATCGCGGCGCTCTTCATCATCCTCTTCGTGCTCGGCTGGAACCAGTATCTCTGGCCGCTCATCATAACGACCGACCAGAGCTTCTATACCGTCGTGATGGGAATCCAGCGCATGGCAGCGGTTGCCGATGCCGAGCCGCGCTGGAACCTTGTGATGGCAGCCGTCATTCTGGCCGCCCTACCACCTGTCCTCGTCATCGTCGCCATGCAACGCCTTTTTGTCAAAGGCCTGGTCGAAACGGAGAAATGAAATGGCAACGATCAACATCATCGACGTCAAGAAGAATTATGGTGCCGTTCCGGCGGTCAAGGGTGTCAACCTGTCTGTTGCAGACGGCGAACTCATCGTCCTCGTCGGCCCCTCCGGCTGTGGTAAATCAACCCTGCTTCGCATGATTGCCGGGCTGGAAACCATCAGCGAGGGCCATGTCGAGATTGCCGGTCGCAATGTCAACAAGGCAGAGCCCGCCGACCGCGATATCGCCATGGTCTTTCAGAATTATGCGCTTTATCCGCATATGACGGTGCGCGGAAATCTCGAATATGGTTTGAAAAATCGCGGCACCGAACGGGCGGAAATCAACCGCCGTGTGGCGGAGGCGGCCGAGATCCTCGAAATCGGGCCGATGTTGGATCGCAAACCTCGCGAACTCTCCGGCGGGCAGCGCCAGCGCGTTGCGATGGGGCGGGCCATCGTTCGCGAGCCGGCCGCCTTCCTGTTCGATGAGCCTTTGTCCAATCTCGATGCCAAATTGCGGGTGCAGATGCGCGTTGAAATACGCCGGCTGCAACGGCGCCTGAAGACCACCAGCATCTATGTCACCCATGACCAGCTTGAAGCGATGACGCTGGCCGACCGGCTGGTCGTCATGAACGGAGGACTTGTCGAACAGGTCGGTACGCCCGTGGCAGTCTACGATCGCCCGGCGAGCCTGTTTGTTGCCAGCTTCATCGGCTCACCGCCTATGAATCTCGTGCCGATCGACGTCCTCAGGGCAGCCGACAGCGCAAGTGCCCTGGCATTGCCCGCCGGCACCGACATGGTCGGCCTTCGCCCGGACGCGTTGCTCGTCACCAAGCCGGTTGAGCCTTCCGTTCGTCTCAATGCAACGGTCGAGTTGCTCGAGCCAATCGGGGGAGAAAGCCATCTGCATGTGCGATTGGGCGGGAGCCAGCAGACGGTCGTCCTGACCGTGCCGGGCCGTCCGGATTTTGCCGAGAATGCAAATATCGACGTCTTCGCACGTGTCGGCGCGATGCACCCTTTCAACAGTGATACCGGGAAACGCACAGATTGACTCCGGTTTATTATTTCTCCATCCCACCCAGAAGACGACGAAAGTGATGAGACGATGACGACCGTAGAGCCGCGATCCGGCCCGAGACGCAGTGAAGTTCAGGCGCATCGAGGCGCCTCTGCCATAGCGCCCGAGAATACCATTGCCGCTTTCCGGGCGGCCGCTGAACAAGGCGCGGAGTGGGTCGAACTCGACGTTGCACTTCTTGCCGACGGTACCCCGGTCGTCATCCACGACGTTTCTATCGATCGCTGTTCCTCGTCAAAGGGAAATCTTGCCGACCTCACGGCGTCGGATCTCGAAGCCATCGACGCTGGCTCATGGTTCAGCCCGAAATTCAAAGGCGAACCACTGCCGACGCTGGCCCGCGTTGTTTCGGCGCTGGGCGAACTCGGCCTCAACGCCAATGTCGAGATCAAGCAGCATGCCCATCACAAGTCACTCGACCAGCTGGTCAAAGTCGTCGATCAACATCTGAAAGCGCGGGCGGCGCACACCAAGATCATGATCTCGAGCTTTGATGCCGCTGCGCTGAAGGGAATGCACGAGATCGATCCAAGCTACGACCTCGCCATGCTGTGGAGCAAGTTGCCTGCGGATTGGCTGGATGTCCTTCGGTCGATTCCCGCAAAGACCATCCATCTCGACTACAAGGCTCTGAGTATCGGGTTTCTCGAAGAGGCCGTTCGTCGCGGCATCTCGGTGCGGGCGTGGACCTGCAACGATCCCAAGCGGCTCACATCGTTCTGGGATGTGGGTTTGACCGGCGTGATAACAGACGACCCCAGTGTCTACCTCACGTAAGGAGCGGCGATGGGGCAGCGGATCATATCGAGCCGACAACGTGAGATCCTCGCGCTGATCGAAACGGACGGCGTTCAGTACATCGAGGAGCTGGCACGTCGGTACGATCTGACGACGCAGACGATCCGTCGCGATATCAATGCATTATGCGATCTCGGGCACGCGCGCCGCTTTCACGGCGGCGTCGACCTGCCGGTCGAGGGCAGCAACATCTCGCTCAATGCGCGCGCCCAGCTCAACCGACGGGCCAAGCGGCTTATCGCCAAGCGTGTCGCTTCCGATATAGGTACAGGCGCGACAGTGTTTCTCGGGATCGGCAGCACGGTTCGGTTCGTTGCCGAGGCGCTGCGTGATCACCAGGGTCTGACGGTTATCACCAATAACATCCACGTCGCCTTGAGCCTTTGCGACGCGCCGAGCGTCGAGGTCCATTTGACGGGCGGACTTTTGCGTCATGATGACCGCGACGTGGTGGGCACGGATGTGATCAGGTTCGTCGAAAAATTTTATGCGACTTACGCAATCGTCGGCGCGGGCGCTTTGAGCCCGCTGAACGGTCTGATGGACTTCAGCTATAGCGAAGCCCAAATCACCAATGCCCTGCTGGAGAATTCACAAACGCAGATTCTGGCCGCGGACGTCAGCAAGTGGACGCGCAACGCTTCCGTGCGTGTTGCGCCATTCAGCAAGCTCACCCGCTTCTACACCGATCGGCTGCCTGGCGAAGCGTCCGCCGCCAATGCCCTCGTCGAGAGCGGCTTGGACGTGGTCACATGCAGCGAGGACATGACATGAGCTATGTAGACCTTGTGCCGTCGGCTCGTGAGTTGCAGAATGTGCGCTACCTGTTCACCGACATCGACGATACCCTGACGACAGAGGGTAAACTTCTGCCGCAGACCTACGGCGCTCTCTGGGATCTCAGCCGGGCCGGCATTGCCGTCGTGCCGGTCACGGGCGGCTCAGCCGGATGGTGCGAACATATCGTCCGCGCCTGGCCGGTGGCTGCGGTCATCGGCGAAAGCGGCGCATATTGCGTCACCCGTCAGGACGGCGCAGTCGTCTTCGACTATTGGGAGGACGCCACCCTGCAGGCTGAGCGCCAGCGCCAGCATCTGCAGGCAATCAAAGAGCTGGTCTCTCAGGGGAGCAAGACGTTCAGAATTGCCCACGATCAGGTCTTCCGGCTGGCGGACGTCGCGATCGATATCCAGGGTCACGACCCGCGTGAGGTCGAGGACCTCGCATCCAGTATAAGAGCCATTGGCGGAACGGTTGCGATCAGCTCCATTCACATCAACACATGGATCGGCGATTACAACAAGCGCTCGATGAGCGAACGCGTTCTAACCGAGATGTTTGGTGTCGATCCCGATGAAACGGCCGCTGTGACCGCCTTCGTCGGTGACTCTCGAAATGATGCACCGATGTTTGGCTTTATCCGCAACTCCTTCGGGGTCAACAACATCATCCCGGTTCTTTCACAATTACAATACGCGCCGAAATGGGTCTCGTCGCAGCCCGCCGGGCTTGGCTTTGCCGATATTGCCCGAACGATCTTGAACGCGGCTGGCGCAGGTTCTGAGACGTCTCGTCAGCTTTTGACTGAGCCGGCGGTCATGCCTGCCAGGAAGTAGCGTTGAGCAACCAGGTAAAGGACCAGAAGGGGAAGGGAACCGAGCACGCTCATCGCCATCATCTCGTTCCATTCGAAGGCGTGCTGGCCCATCAGAAGCTGGATGCCGATCGGAACCGTCCGGAGGTCCATCGATTTTGTCAGCGTCAGCGCGAAGAGGAATTCGTTCCAGGCCAGCAGGAAAGTGTAGACCGCCGTGGCGACGATCCCGGGGATGGAAACGGGAACGATGACGCGCCAGAGCGCCGTCCAGCTTGAACCGCCGTCGACCAGGACAGCCTCATCCAGTTCTTTCGGCAAGGTGTTGAGATAGCCTGTCATCAGGAGGACGGCGTAAGGCAGAGTGAAGACCATGTAGGTGAGGATCAGCGCCAGGTAAGTATCGAAGATCCTGAAGGCGACCACCATTCCGAAATAGGGGATGAGAAGGGTGATCGGCGGAACGGTCTGGGTGCTGATGATGAAGATGTTCAAGGTGTTCTTGAACCGGAACTGATAGCGGCTGAAGCCGTAGGCGGTCACGATCGCGACGACCAGGGTCAGGGCGGTGACGACGCCGGCGACGAAGTAACTGTTGATGAAGAACCGCACTTTCACTGGATCGTTGAAAATCGTCAGATAGGCGGCCACCGTAAAATCATCCGGCAACAGCCGCGGCGGAAGCGCGAAGATTTCCGTATTCGATTTCAGCGAACTGAAAAACATCCAGACGATCGGAAAGGCCGAAAAAACCAGGCCGATCGCCAGACCGAGATAGGTCAGGATGGTCGGCAATACCGAGCTCTTGAAGGAACGCTTTGCCATGGCGATCACCTGCGCTGCTGGTGTTTGATATAGAAGTAGGTGACGCTCATCGAGATGATGAGGATGATCATCGCGCTCGCCGAAGCCAGCGAGAATTCATACTGCGAGAAGGCGAGCTTGTAGGTGAAGGTGGAGAGCACTTCCGTCGAATAGATCGGGCCGCCGCCTGTCGTCATCCATACGAGTGGAAAAACCTGCATCGTCCAGATGAAGTCGAGAAGCGCGATGCTGATGATGATCGGCATCAGCTGCGGAATGGTGATGTACCAGAACTTTTGGAGTTCGTTTGCGCCGTCGATACCGGCTGCCTCGTAAAGCTCCTTCGAAATGCCCTGGAGGCCGGCGAGCAGGCTGACCATGTAGAGCGGATAGCCTGCCCAGATGTTTGCGAAGGTCAAAGCGTGGATGGCGGTGCGCGTGGAGGAAAACCACTCGACCTTGAAGTTGATGATATGGAGCGCCATCAGCACGCTGTTGACGACGCCGTTCGGGTCGAGCAGCAGGCGCCAGATGATGGCGATGATGACGGCCGTGAACAGCCAGGGCAGGATGAAGAGCACGCGCAGGATGCTGCGAATGAGCGGATCGACGCGGTTGGTGTTCAACAGCAGCGCGAAGGCCAGGCCGATGATGAAGTGGAAGATGACGCTCATGATCGTGAAATAGAGCGTCTGCACGACCGACTGCCAGAAGACCGGATTCTCGAAGATGGTCATATAATTCTGGACGCCTGCGAAGGCAGCGTCCTTTTTCATGATGGCGCCGTCCATCAGTGAATATTTGAAGACCATCACCATAGGAAACAGCATCAGCAGAACAAGCAGCAGGGTTGCCGGCGAAACGTAGAAATACGGCACCAGCTTCCTCAAGGTGCTGTAACGAAGCCATCCCTTTCTTCGCGCTTTGGCTTGCGCAGCGACCAGAGCCGTAGCCGAATGATTCATGAGCTGTGACTTTCCATTCTGCCGAGATTTGACGACTTGAACCGGCAGCGCCTGGTTGCGCTGCCGGTGATCCGTGAAAGCGACGTGCTTAGAACTTCGCCAGCCAAGCCTTCTCGGTATTGGCAGCTGCCTCCTTGGCTGACTGCCCGCCGTCGAACATCTTCTGAACTTCGACGTTCATGTCGCGCATCAGCTCTTCGGCAACCGGAAGGCCGACGAATTCGTTCGCAGGATAACCGCTCTGGAAGATTTTGAAGGCTTCCGCGAAGATCGGGTCCGAGGCCACGAAGTCCGGCTTGGCATGGACGTTGCCAGGGAAGGCGTTGGCAATCGAGACGAGACGGCCGTTGACGTCAGGGCTCATCAGGTATTCGACGAGCTTCCAGGCTTCTTCCTTGTGCTGGCTGCCTTCACTGATGCCGATGCCCCAGGAGGCATAGGGCATGCCGCGCTTGCCGGTGTAGCCGTCAGTGGCCGGCAAAGCGGAGATGCCGAATTTGAGCTTCGGATTGCGCTCGCGGATGAGGTTCACATGGGCGAGGGAATCCACCATCATGCCGACGCGGCCATTGACGAATTCCTCGACCTTGTCCTGTTCCTTCTTGGCAAAAATGCCAGGAGAAATAACGCCTTCCTTGTTGAGGGAAGCGATATAGTCGAGCGTGCCGACGACGGCGTCATTTTCGAGGTCAGGCTTGCCGTCCTTCAGCATCGAGGCGCCGGAGGCCCAGACCCAGGACATCACGTCGTTCTGGATTCCGCTCGGAGACTGCAGCGATAGCGGCAGGACCCAGCCGTACTGGTTCTTCGAGGCGTCGGTCATTTTCTTCGCGGCTTCGGCAAATTCCGTGCGCGTGGCCGGCAGCTTGTCGACGCCGGCGGCCTTGGCGATATCGAGGTTCACGAAGACCGGGTAGACGAAGGATGCCAGCGGGAACATCACGCTCTTGCCATCGACCTTGACGATATCGGTGATCTGGCTCTTGTCGTATTTCGCCTTCTCCATCAGTTCGTCCATGGAGGCGATCGCGCCCTGCTTAGAGAGCCCGTTTACCCAGGCACCATCCAGGCCCACCACGTCGCTGAGCGTTCCGGAGGCTGCGCCGACGACGATCTGGTCGCGCGTTGTGGCATAGGGACCGCTGACCAACGTCACCTTGATGCCGGGGTTTTTGGCTTCGAAATCGTTCATGATGCCGCGCAGAGCGCCCGACGGCATTTCGGGTTCCCACCATTGAATGAACTCGATGGTGGTGTCGGCAAACGCCGATGAGGCGCAGAGCGCCCATACCGCCACGGCAGCCCGCATCGTCACGCCGAATTTTCTGATATTCATTTGTGCCTCCCAAAGATTGTCAGTTAATCGATCCTCCTCAAGATCGTAGGCAAAGTAGGTTCCCTGAAGCCCCTATCTGTCAATGAAGAACTGCGATCAGGAAAAGATGGGAAGCCGGCATTCACGGTGCTTGTTGCGTTAAATCATTGATAAAAAATCATAAAATTGATTGACATCATCAGCGTTTTTCTGCAGCATTTGTATTGCTTGTGACGCATTTTTTCTTTACTTTCGTAAACAAATGAAAGTTTACCCAACAAAATGAAAAGCGTGGCACCCGGCTTCTTCACTGCAAATTTTCGAATTTTGGGTGCTGAAACAAGCGCCTTTTGCAACCTCGCGGCGCAGACTGCACAAGTCGCAAATGAAGGGATATTTCGATTTTCGAAAGGGAGGGCAGAACCTGCACAAAAGTGACGGATCACGCCGGTTATGCGTTGATTTTCGACAATCCCGGAAAACGAAGATCACCCTGTACAAATTGCCGAATGCGTGATTTGGCGCGTCGGCGGATTGCCGTTGAGTGCGAAGTCGTTCCCGATCAGTTGTCGTCGTCCCGCCAATAAGGAATTGAATGGCCAAGAAAAGTTATAAATCGATGGACGACTTCGCGAGCGCCTCCGGCGTATCGCGTCCGACCTTGTCGAAATATTTCGATGACCCCTCGCAGATCAAGGAGGTGACCCGCAAGCGTATCGAGGCGGCTCTCAAGAAGTCGAATTTCGAGCCGAACCTTTTCGCGCGGCATCTCAATCGCAAGCGGACCAGGAATATCGGGATTCTGGTCCCGACCATGTCGGATCCTTTTTATGTGCAGGTCGTGTCGCTGATCGAGCTGGAGTTGCGCGAAAAGGGATTCTGGCCGGTCCAGATTTCTTCGCACACGCGGCCGGAGCTGGAGGCGGAGGCCGTTCGGACCTTGCTCTCGCTGAAGGTCGCGGGTGCGATCGTGGCGCCGCTCGGAGCCGGTTTGCGCCGTTCCGCGCTGGAAAGACTAAGGGATGCCATCCCCGTCGTCTGCTTCGACAATCCTGCCGACGCCGACCTTCCTTATGTCGGCAACGACAACGCGCAAAGCATGGCAGCCATTGTGCAATATCTCTGCCGGTCCGGTGAGCCGCCGATCTTCCTGGAAATTCCGCATATGACCGAAAATGCCGGCGAGCGGCAGGCGGGCTACCGCGCGACGATGGCGAGGGAAGGGCATGCTCCGCTCGTCATCGATTGCGACGCGCCGCCTTCCTGGGAATTCGAGCGTCTCGGATACGAGCAGATGCAGAGAATTCTTGCGAATGGCGGTCTTCCCGGCAAAACGCTGCTATGCGCCAACGACCGCTTTGCTTTCGGCGCGATGGCAGCCGCATTCGCTTCGGGACTGAAAATCGGCCGGAACGACGCTTGCGACGTGCGCATCGCCGGGCACGACGACCACCCGCTAAGCCGATATACCTGTCCGTCGCTGACGACCATGGCCCAGAACGCGCCGGAGATCGCCGCGAAATCCGTGGAGCTTTTGCTGGCGCATATCGAGAGCGAGGATGATGGAACGACCCCTGCGACGAACAAGGTGATCCTCGAGGCAACGCTGGTTATGCGCGAATCGGCTTGAGACTGGGCGGGTTCCCGCCTCAACGGGTGGTGAGCGCAGGGTCCATGGCGCGCCATACCATTGCGATGGCTTCGAGGGCCTCTTGTGCCTCCGGAATAGCCCGTCGCTTCGATACGAAGCCATGGATCTGTCCAGGCCAGATCCGGGTCGTTGCCTTCGCCTCAGTGCCAAGCCGCTCGGCATAAGCGGCCCCTTCGTCGAACAGCACGTCATGTCCGGCAAGGATCACCAGGGCCGGCGCCACGCCCGCCAGCGATTCTGCGCTCAGCGGCGAGGCCCGCCAGTCCGACCGGCTCGCAGGTTCCGGAAGATAGTGGTCTCGGAACCATTTCATCGCCGCGGCCGTCAGGCCGAAACCCTCTTCGTAACGTGAGTAGCTGTCGCTTGACTGCAACTGGTCGGTCACTGGATAGATCAGCACCTGTCCGATGACAGCCGGCACCTGTCCGTCCCGTGCCAGCAGGGCGACGACGGCGGCCAGATTGCCGCCGGCGCTATCGCCGGCGACGAGAATTCGCAAAGGATCGATGCCGAGCGCATCCGCCTGCTCCGTCATCCAGACGAGTGTGGCGGCGCAATCGTCAATGGCAGCGGGAAAGGGGTGTTCCGGGGCCAGGCGATAGTCGGGCGAAACCACGACGGCGCCTGCCATATTGGCAAGCGTCCGGCAGATATCCTCATGGGTTTCCGGTGCGCCGATCACAAAGCCGCCGCCATGGAGATAAAGCAAGGCCGGTGCGCCCTGGCGCGGCGCGGTCCGTCCGCGCCATATCTTCAACCGGATGGCGCCCACATGCCTTTCCAGGATCTCGGCTACGTCTTCAAGCGGCCGTTGAATGTCTGCGAAACTATCCAGATATTGCTGCCGCGCCAGCGCCGGCGTGCAGCTTTCGACCGGCGTTTGCGGATCGCCAGGCCATGCAAGCGCACGTTTGGCGGATTCATCCAGTTGTGTCATGCCAGCAAACTCCTCGCTTCGTCTTCCCGCAATTCTTTTGGCTGCGCGACAATACCCGGAATGGTCTGCGCGACACCGGTTTCACCGGCACGCAGGATCGCTTCCATGACTTCGAGCACATGGAGAGCGAGATCGCCCGAAGCACGCGGCGCACGGCCCTCAATGATTGCGCGTGCGAGATCGGCGAGGCCCAGCATGCGGTAGTTGGCACGATCAGGCGCTGCGATCGGCCAGTTGATGGCGCCAAAGAGTTCGCCTGATGTATCCGTTTCCTGCCAGGGCGCGCCGCGGCTGGAGAGCGCGACGGAGCCGCCGAAATTGTCGGGGTCGGGCAGGCGTAGTGAGCCTTCGGTCCCGTGGAACTCGATGGGGTGATTGGAGTGGCGGAAGACGTCCCAGGAGGTGCCGAAGGTGACCGTGGCACCGCAATCGAATTCCAGCAACGACAGCACGCTGGTCGGCGTGCCGACCTTGAACGTGGTGCCCTGCTTCGGTCCCTCCGCCGTGATGAGCCGCTCTTCCTGCCCGCTTGTGGCGACGGCCTGCACACGGCGGATCGGCCCCATCAGATTGACCATCATCGTCAGATAATAGGGCCCCATATCCATGACCGGGCCGGCGCCGGCCTGGTAATAAAAGCTCGGATCCGGATGCCAGTGCTCCATGCCGCGCCCCATCATGAAGGCTGTCCCGGTCACCGGCTTGCCGATGGCGCCGGCTTCCATCTGCCGCCGGGCATGGCGTCCGGCCGCGCCGAGGAACGTGTCTGGCGCCGAGCCCAGTATGAGGCCCTTCGCCGCGGCGGCATCCACCAAGCTGCGTCCTTCTGCGGCCGTGACGCCGAGCGGCTTCTCCGTGAAGACATGCTTGCCTGCCGACAGAGCCCGCATCGAAACGCCAAAATGCGCAGCCGGGATCGTCAGGTTGAGGATGAGGTCGATGTTCCTGTCGTCAATGAGGCTATCGACGTCAGCCGCGCGCAGATTGAACTCCGCAGCGCGACGCTTGGCGGCGTCTGCGTTAAGATCGGCACAGGCGATGATTTCGACGCCGCAAAACAGCGGCGCGTTGCGCATATAGGCGAGCGAAATGTTGCCGCATCCGACAACGCCGATCCTGAGTTTCATATCATTGGTCTGTGCCATCTAGGAACCTGATTTCGCTGTTGCGGCTGCGGAGAGTTGTGGGTGCTTAACGTTTTAAGCGCAGGGAATAAATTATATTGACGCACGGTAACATTTGACCGTACGTATTGACAAGACGCTGGGATCGCAATCCCCGATGAAGAGCTGGCCGTTTCCGGTTTTCGATCCGCCTCTCGGCGGAAGGGGCTTTCGGCAGACGCGGTGAAACGCGCGAGGATTGCGTGCGCGGAAGCTTACGGCTTCGGTATCGGCTGCGATCAAAGAACAGGTCAGGACAAAGATATGAAAAATGCTGAGTTGCAGATCGGTTGCCAGACATTCACCTGGGAGATGCTGGGGACAGATTGGGGCGGCGGTCCGGACGATCTGGTGCGCGCCGTCGCCGACGGCGGATATGCCGGTATCGAAATCACCGATACGATGATCGGTCACTACGCGCTCAAGCCCGCCGACTTTGCCCGTACCCTGACGGATGCCGGCTTGGCGCTGGTTTCCTTTGCCTTCGGCTCCGCCAGCGGCTTCACGGTGCCGGAAAAGATTGCTTCCGATCTCGACACGGCGCGACGATGGGTGGATTTTGCGGCAAATTTTCCCGGCGCGATGATATCGATGGGATCGGCGACGGTCGTCTCGGACGGTCCGCGCGATGTGAAATTCGCCATTGCGGCCGAGTGCTACAATCGTGCGACCGAGATCGGACAGTCGGCTGGCGTCACTGTAGCTGTCCATCCTTCCTCGCACCACAACACGCTGCTTTTCACGCGGAACGACTATGATCAGTTGTTTGCTCTTTTGGATCCACAAGTGGGTTGGGTGCCGGATACCGGCCATATCCTGCGTGGCGGCCAGCAGATCGGCGATACGCTGGCGGCCCACCGGGACCGGATCCGCTACGTGCATCTGAAGGATGTCGACGCCGGCGGGGTCTGGGCGATGTTGGGCGAAGGTGTCTGCGACGTGCCTGCCGTGATTTCGGCCGTTCGGGATGCGCCGAACTTTATCGGCTGGATCGTGGTCGAAGAAGAATCGGACCATGCCGGAACCGATCCTGCCGCGGCCGTTCGAGCGAACCGCGAGACGCTTCGACGTCTGGGGTTTTAGCCCATCTCGTATTCCGTGGCGTCGGCCAAAGCTATCCGTCGACGCCAAAGCCTCTCTTGTCTCTCTTGTAAATTGGAGAGGTGGACTGCAGGTCACGCGTAGCGAACCTCCACGCCCAGCTTGTCCAATCGGTGACGGATGCTGTGCGGCATGTTGCTGTCCGTGATGATCAGATCGACGCGCGATAGCGAGAACGCTTTGGAGGAAGCGCCGATGTCAAATTTGCTCGAATCCGCCACGAGGACGACACGCCGGGCCATGCGAACAAGGTTACGCTTGGTCCGCGCCACGTCCTCGGAGACATCGACGACGTCGAAGGCCTGATCGATCGCGTGGGCGCCGACGAAGGCCTGGTGGGCGACGAGGCCCCCGACCGCCTTGTCGGAGTCCTGTACGATCGTGCTCACGGTGCTGGGAAATACGCGGCCGCCGATCATGTGTACGTCGAGCCCTGGCCGGTACATCAGATGCTGGGCGATGTTCATTGCCGTCGTCGCAACCACGACGTTGTTGACCGGTGGCATCTGGATGGCCACCTGCAGCAGCGTCGAACCGCTGTCGAAGACGATCGACTGGTTATCGATGATCTGTCTCGCAGCCATCTGGGCGATGCGTCGCTTCGCATCGAAATTGCGTTGCATGCGTTCCTCGAAGGCCGCTGCCGGAGAGTCGGACGGCAGGGCGATTGCCCCGCCATGCGTTTTGATCAGCTGCTTCTTGGCGTCCATGATTTCGAGATCGGAGCGGATCGTCACTTCCGAGACCTCGAAGAATTCCGCGAGCTGGCGGGTGCGTGCCTGACCGACCCGTTGAAGTTCCAGCATGATCTGCTGCCGCCTCTGCTCTGCAAGCATTTGTGATCCCGACTGCTGTTATTTGCGACACTGCGACTTTTGAAAAACGAAAGCTCGCTGTCTCATCCTACGGCTTCTGCTGTAGAAATAGCCGTTCAACGACGAAAATGCACGTCAAAAATTCATCATTCATGTAAAAACGAAAGAAATCGAAATATTGAATATTTGTTTGGTTTCGAGTTAGGGTTTTGCCAGCATCGGCGCCAGCAATCGCAAAGGCTGCCATCACAAAGGAAGTATCGCCATGGGTCTCGGAACCAAAATCCGCCTCGCACGCCTGTTCTCGAACCCATCGGGTCATCTGTTCGGAGGCGCCGTCGATCATTTTGTCGGTTATGGCAATGTGCGTGAGGGCGGGCTTGCCGATCTGCCGGGTGCGCTCAGACGCGTCATGGCGGGAGGCCCCGACTACATCAGCATCCAGCCTGGCGCGGCGCGCCACCTGTGGTCGGAATATGCCGGAAAGGCAGCGCTCGTCATTCAGGGTGGTTGCTTCACCGCTGACGACCGCATTCGTCAGCTCATTGCGACCCCGGAAGACGCGGTGCGTTATGGCGCGGACGCTCTGGCTGTCGCCATTCCCGTGCGCGGCGCTACCGAAGGAGAGTATATTCGCTGGCTCACCGATACGGTCAACGCCGCGGCCCGCTTCGAAATGCCGGTCGTCGCCCATGTCTATCCCCGCGATTTCTCCGACGGCGGCAAGATCGTGTTCACTCCGGATGAAATCGCTTATGCCGTGCGCATCGGCTTCGAGGCCGGCGTCGACGTGATCAAGGTCGGCTACACCGGCGATTTCGAATCCTTCCGCGAGACCGTTGCGACCTGCCCGATCCCGGTCGTGATCGCCGGCGGCCCGAAGACCGATACGCTGCTCGGAGCGCTCGTCCAGACCTCGGAAGCATTGCGCGCTGGAGCCAAAGGCGCGGTCGTCGGTCGCAACCTCTGGGGGCACGGCGATACGACCATGGCCGCGCGCGCCTTCAAGTTCGTCATTCATAACGGGATGGCGCCGGAGGATGCGCTGGCGGCGGCCGGTGCTTGAGACATGTCGCGCCCTTTCCAGGTTTTGGGCTTCGGCGCCCTGGCAATCGATGACATCATCTATGTCGATCGGGGGCTGACGGCTGGAAAGGGGAAGGTGACGAAGCGAGCCACGGACCATGGCGGCAACGTGGCGACGGCCCTTGTTGCCGTCGCCCGGCTCGGCGGTCAGGCAGGCTTCATCGGCTGGCTCGGTGATGAGCCAACGGCCGACGTGGCGGGCAGCGAACTCGAGCGGGACGGCGTCGACATATCGCTGGCTCCCCGCCACGCTGATGCCGCGCCGATCCGCTCCGTGATCACGGTCGGTCCCGACGGCGACCGGTTCATCGCTTATGATGACAATGTGCTGCACGGCACGTCGGATGCGCTGCCCGACGATGTTCTGATGCAGGCCCCGGTACTGCTGATCGACGGCTATGCCACGCACTCCGAAAGTGTCGTTGCGCGTGCACGCGCCTTGGGCTTGGCCGTGATAGCCGATATCGAATGGACGGTCGGTGCCGCGACCGACCGGATCCTGGCTTTCGCCGATCACCTGGTGCTGCCGCTCGCCTTTGCGCAGGAATACGCCGGCGAGGGTGATCCAACGATGATCCTGGACAAGCTCTGGTCCGGGGATCGATCCGCGGTTGTCTTGACTGACGGCGAACGAGGGACCTACCTCCGCCAGAGGGGCGATGCCATCCGCTGGCATGTGCCGGCCCATCAGGTTCAGGCGGTCGATACGACCGGCGCCGGTGATTGTTTTCACGGTGCCTACGCTCTTGCCCTCGCTAGGGGTAAGAGCCCGCTTGATTGCATTGCCTATGCCACGGCGGCGGCCGCCATTTCCGTGACCGCACGGGGAGGGCGCCGAGGCCTGCCAGATCACCGAACGTGCCTGGCATGGATGGCGGCGGAGAATGCGCCCGTGCCGCTCCCGATGTCAGGATGGCGGAAATGAGCGCAGGTGTGACCGGTGTCGACGCTGGTCGATCGGCTGAGCCGTGCGTCGCTTATCTGTGATTGATCGCCTTGCGAGATCTCTCGAAAGCCATGACGTCGCTCATAAAAGTTACGCGCGATAAAAAATATAATTCCGCAAATGAATATTGGTTTCAGTCAAAAGATACATATATTTCAGATAGATATAAGAAACTATCGATAGTTTTCAATGAATTCATCTCGATTCTTTTGTTGACTTTGAAGCTCAGTCCTGAGCCTTCTTGTCGAAAGGATCGCAGACGGCGGGGAGCGCCGTTTGAAGATGTGATCCGGACTGGTACGGGAGGACGAGACGTGGCTGTGGTTGTACTCGACAAAATCTGCAAGACCTATGGAAACAGCTACCATGCGATCAAGGATCTCAGCCTGACGATCCATGATGGCGAGTTTCTGATTCTGGTCGGGCCGTCCGGATGCGGAAAGTCGACCGCTTTGCGGATGATTGCCGGGCTTGAGGAAATCAGCAGCGGAACATTGAGCATCGGCGGTCAGGACGTCGTGGATCTCGCGCCTAAGGACCGGGACATTGCCATGGTCTTTCAGAGCTATGCGCTTTATCCGCACATGACCGTCTTCGACAACATCGCCTTTTCAATGAAGCTGGCCGGAAAGAACAAAGCCGAACGCACCAAGCGCGTGCACGAGATCGCCAAGATCCTGCAGCTGGAATCCTTGCTGGGCAACAAACCCGCACAGCTCTCCGGCGGCCAGCGCCAGCGAGTTGCGATGGGCCGCGCCATGGTCCGCGAGCCCGCGGCCTTCCTCATGGACGAACCGCTCTCGAATCTTGATGCGAAGTTGCGTGTTCAGATGCGGGCCGAGATCGCCAGCCTGCAGAGACAGCTGGGCGTGACGACGATCTACGTCACGCACGACCAGACCGAAGCGCTGACCATGGGCGATCGGGTCGCGGTGCTGAAGGGCGGCGTGCTTCAGCAGGTGGATACGCCCAAGGCTTTGTATCACCGCCCGGTCAATGCCTTTGTCGCCGGCTTTATCGGTTCGCCGTCGATGAACCTGTTCGAAGGGCGTCTGTCGAGCGGGCGGATCCATCTGTCGGGCTTCTCCATTCCCTTGTCCGACGGCGCCTTCGAGCGTGCTCCCGGTCTATCCGCCTTCGAGGGAAAGGACGTGATCTTTGGGGTCAGGCCGGAGGACCTCTACGACAGCCGGTTGCCGTCTGGCGCCTCCCATCCGACCATCCCGGTTGTCGTGAAGTCGATCGAAGAGCTCGGCTCCGAGCTGATCGTGCACTTGAAGATCGACGCGGTCCGGATCGACTCGGGCGATCCCGATGCCGTCGAGGACCTGAGCGGGGCCGCCAACGCGGTCGCGCGGTTCGAAGCGGTCAGCGCGGTCGAGACGGGCCAATCGATCGATCTGGCCATCGATCCGGCGAAACTGCACTTTTTCAATCCTCAAACGCATATGGCGCTCTGAAGTGACGAGGGAGGGCCACCAGGCGCTGCTGGCGGCCCAGCCAGAAGACATCGTCGACGTTTGAAAGCATTCCATCCGACGCCGAAACCAGCATTCATCTTCAATATCCGATCCAAAGGGCTTATCGATGCCAGCAAAACAGGAACGACGTCTCCGCATCGGCGTATTGGGAGCGGGCCAGATTGCCCAGGCCGCGCACTTCGAGAGCTGCACGAAGGCAGCCAATGCCGACCTCTATGCGATTTGCGACGTTGCCGAAGATCTCCGCGAACGTATGGCAATCACCCATGGGGCGGAAAAGACCTATGATGACTACGATAAGATGCTGGCCGATCCCGATCTCGATGCCGTGGTCATCGCGACGGCCGATGCCTTTCACGTCCCGGCTTCCCTTCGCGCCCTTCAGGCGGGCAAACATGTTCTCTGCGAAAAACCGGTCGGCGTCACGATCGAGGAATGCCTTGAACTGAAGGCCGCAGTCGACAAGTCTGGGAAGGTGTTTCAGGTCGGGCACATGAAGCGTTTCGACGCGGGGCTCCAGGCTGCCAAGTCGTTTATCCGCGATGAAATGGGCGAGATGGTCGCTCTGAAAGCATGGTATTGCGACAGCACGCACCGCTATCCGATGACCGATGCGGTCCAGCCTCTGATCGTCACCAGCGCCAATGCGAAGAAACCCTCCGCCAATCCGAAGGCCGACCTGCGGCGCTACTATATGCTTGCACACGGTTGCCATCTGATCGACACGGCACGTTATTTCGCCGGCGACATCGTTTCCGTCAACGCTCGTCTGTCCGAGCGAGCCGGTATCTGGTGCTGGTTCGTGGACGTGGAATTTGCCTCCGGCACGCTCGGCCATCTCGATCTCACCGTCCAGGTGCGCATGGACTGGCACGAAGGCTTTCAGATCTACGGCAAGAACGGCAGCATTTTGGGCAAGACCTATAACCCGTGGTACTACAAGAGCAGCGAGGTCGACATTTTCCGGGAAGCGGACGGCGCCACCCATCGCGTTCTTGGTGCCGACGGCCATTTCTACCGCCGTCAGGTCGAAGGCTTCGCCCGCACCATTCTGGATGGCGCGGTGATGGAAGGCGCCGACATCGATGATGGCCTGGCATCCGTCCGGGCCATGGTCGCCGTTGCGCGCTCCGTCGAAAGCGGCAAGGCGGTTGCGCTGTCGGACGTCACGGGTGGCGTGTGATGAAGCTCGGCATCTTCGCAAAGACCTTCGAGGGAACGGAACCCGCAACCGTTCTCAACTCGGTCGCTGGCGCAGGGTTCACCTGCGCACAATATAACATGGCCTGCTCTGGCCTTTCGCCGATGCCGGAGATCATCACGGAAGCCCAGGCCCGCTCGGTTGCCGAAGCAGCGCGCGCGAGCGGCGTCGAGATCGTTGCCGTTTCCGGCACTTTCAACATGATCCATCCGGACCCCGCCGCGCGCGAGGCCGGCCTTCGCAACCTCGCGACTCTGGCCGAGCGCAGCACCAGCATGTCGACGACCTTGATCACGCTCTGCACCGGCACACGCGACCCCATCGATCAGTGGAAGGCGCATGCCGACAACGACACGCCGGAGGCCTGGCGGGATCTCCTAGAGGCCATGGGCGCGGCCATCGAGATCGCCGAGCGTTACGATGTCGATCTCGGCATCGAGCCCGAGCTTGCCAATGTCGTCAACTCGGCTGAGAAAGCCTATCGGCTGATCGCGGCACTGAAGAGCCCCCGCATCAAGATCGTGCTCGATCCGGCCAATCTCTTCGAGGTCGCGACGCTGGATGAGCAGCGGAGCATTGTCTCTTCCGCCATCGACCTTCTGGCCGATCGGATCGTCATGGCGCATGCGAAAGATCGCAATCAAGACGGAAGGTTTGCGACCGCCGGCAAAGGTGTGCTCGACTACGCGCATTATCTCGGCCGTCTCAAGGCGATCGGCTTCGAGGGCAGTCTCGTGACACATGGCCTTTCGGCTTCGGAGGCGGCCGGTGCGGCGACCTTCCTGAAGAGCAGTCTCAGCGGCGAAGCTGCGGGGGCAGGAAGATGAGACGGGCTCAACCGTTCGAAACCAGCGATGGGACCATTCTCAATGTCGATATGGCGGGCGAGGGCGCGTCCGTCATATTCCAGCATGGCTTATGCGGCGACGCGACGCAGACCGATGAGGTCTTTCCGCTCGAAGCGGGTTTTCGCCGGGTTACGATCGAAGCGCGCGGCCACGGCCATTCCCAAGCCGGCGATCCGGAGCAGTTGTCGATCGCGACCTTCTGCGATGATATCGCCGCCTATATCGAAAAAAACCTTACGCCGCCGATCGTGATCGGCGGCGTCTCGATGGGCGCGGCGATCGCTTTACGTCTGGCGGTCAAGCGACCGGATCTCGTCAAGGCTCTGATCATCGCAAGGCCCGCCTGGCTGACGGCATCCGCGCCGGAGAATATGGCACCCAACGCCGAAGTCGGGCGGCTTTTGAAAACTCTGCCGCCGGATGACGCAAAGACCGCGTTCCTTGCAGGGCCGGTGGGCGTGCGGCTCGCCGCCGAGGCGCCGGACAATCTGGCCTCGCTCGCCGGCTTTTTCTCCCGCACGCCTTTGGATGTGACCGCCGAACTGCTCACCAGGATTTCCAATGATGGTCCTGATGTAACCGACGAGGAGGTCGGCAATCTCACCGTGCCGACGCTCATAATCGGTCATGATCGGGACAGCATTCACCCTCTTGGCCATGCGCGTGCTCTTGCCGAGCGCATTGCCGGCGCGCGTTTCGTGCAGATCACATCGAAGACCGAGAGCCGCCCGCAATACGTCGCCGACTTCCGGCTTGCCATGGGCAATTTTCTGAAGGAGCTCTGAAACAATGACGACCCCCTCCAAGTCCTGGATCGCCGATCTTCCGAAGGATCGTCTGATTGCCGAATTCTCCGTCTGGTCCGCCGATCTCGTGCATCTGGCGGATGATCTTGCGCGTGTCGATCCTCACGTCGACGTCCTCCACATCGATGTCGCCGATGGCCATTTCGCGCCGGCAATGTTGTTTTTCCCTGATCTTGTTGCCGGTGTGCGCAAAGTGTCCTCGCGCCCGATCCATGTTCACCTGATGGTCGCCGACAGCATCCTTCTGTCGCAGATCGAGCAGTTCGCCGATGCGGGCAGCGATCTGATCAGTCTTCATGTTGAAAACGAAAGTGTCGCCGCTGAGGCTCTCGATCTTCTCGATCGCCGCGGCGTGGCCGCCGGCATGGTGCTGAAGGTCGATACCCCTGTCGAACGCGTCGAGAAATACGCTTCCCGGCTGCGCTTTGTGACGCTGCTCGGCACGGCGATCGGCGTGAAGGGCCAAGGCCTCGACGAGAAGGCCGGAGCGCGGCTTCAGCAGGCAAAGCAGATCATCGCCGGCTGCGGTGCGGCTCATCGGATCGTGCTGGCCGCCGACGGCGGTATTCGCGAACACACCGTGCCGCTTCTGCGCCAGTCGGGTGCGGAAACGGTGGTCCTCGGTTCCCTGGCTTTCAATGCGCCGTCGCTCGACGAGCGGATGGCATGGGTGCGCGCACTCTAACTCATGGTCTTCACATGCAGCAGATTGCCATTGGAATCGACCTCGGCGGGACGCAGGTGCGCGCTGCCCTCGTCGACGAGCAGGGCAGGATTCTGGCGCGTGCAGCGGAATCAACGGATGCGCTGGCAGGCCCCGCCCGCGTGCTCGACCAGATTTGCGGATTGACCGATGGACTGCTTGCAGCATCGAACCCTGCTTCTGTGGTGGGCGTCGGCGTATCCGCTCCCGGCCCGCTCGATACGGTCGCTGGTATCGCCTCGCATATCCCGACCCTCTCCGGCTTTGTCGACTTTCCGCTGAAGGCGGAATTGCAGAAGCGGTTTCCGTTTCCGGTCGACCTCGAGAACGATGCTATTGCCGCTGCCATCGGCGAGTGGCAGTTCGGAGCCGGCACAGGGCTCGATAATCTGGTCTATGTCACCGTGAGCACCGGCATTGGCGGTGGCGTTGTGTCGGACGGTCGCGTCGTGCGCGGCCGGAAGGGCATGGCAGCCCATGTCGGGCACATGTCGGTCGTGCCGAACGGAGAGCTTTGCCCCTGCGGCAACAGAGGTTGTTTCGAGGCCTACGGATCCGGAACGGCTTTTGCGCGCCGCGCCCAGATGAGGGCGATGGAATCCGGCGGGACGACGATCGGCAGCGACGGCGGCGCCATCGACAGCCGCAGCGTTTTCGCGGCCGCAAGAGATGGCGATCGTCTCGCAAATCAACTGATTGACGAGGAAGCGGAAATTCTCGGTCGCGGCTTCACCAGCCTGATCCATATCTTCAGTCCCGATATCATCGTGATGGGGGGCGGGCTTTCCCACGAGTTCGAGCGGCTGCAACCGGGCATTCAAGACTACATCACGCAATGGGCGATGCCGGCATTCAAGGATGTCAGGGTAATGCTGGCGGCGTTGGATCAGAACTCGGGCCTTGTTGGCGCAGCAGCTCTGGCGTTTCTGATGGGCAAGGTCCCTGCGGTCGATCATCAATAAAATCAGGCCGCCGATCTGCTCCGGTGAGCAGCGACCGAAATCGCGCTGGCCAAAATGGGGCCGGGAGGGAACTGGCGGCTCCTGGCGTCCAAATGGCGACGAGAGGACGTCATGTGCCGGTCGAGGAGGCTCGCAGCGGTAAGATACGTACCTTCTCGGAAGCGAACGTCCAGACTAAGGTGCCCCCTCAGAGAGCGGACATTCTGGCCATAGCGCGCCCAACTCATGGTTTTCGACATGTCACAACACACGGTGCGACAGGTGGTGGTAAAGAAAGCTGCCGATCCAGCTGAAAGCGAGTGGCTGCAGCAAGCAAGAGCTGGTGACACATCGGCATTCGACCAGCTCATGAAGCCCCATCGCAAGCTGCTGCACACGCATTGCTATCGCATGCTCGGCTCGCCCTTTGATGCCGACGATGCTCTGCAGGAGACACTACTCGGTGCATGGCGTGGCCTAGGCTCTTTCGAGGCACGCAGTTCGCTCGGCACGTGGCTCAATAGCATCGCCACCCGCATTTGCCTTCGCATGATTTCGAGACGCCCTCGGCGTCTAGCTTCAGGCGATCTCGCCCCGCCGCTTCGGTCCACGACCGAATTAGGCGAGCCGGTGCAGGGGCCTGTGTGGCTGGAACCAATGCCGGATAGCGAACTGCTGTACGGGGGTGCGGCCAACGAAGATCCAGCAGCGATACTGCTGCGTCGCGAATACATAGGACTTGCATTCGTTGCCATGTTACAGCACTTGCCCGGCACGCAGCGCGCCGTACTCCTGCTACGCGAGGTGTTTGGGTACTCTGCCACCGAAACCGCCGATATCCTTGGAACCACCGTGGCCTCGGTCAACAGTGCGTTGCAGCGCTCTCGACAAAGGGTGAGGGCAAAGAAACCCGCAACCGTGCAGTCCCGCGAGATGCTTCGAGTTGATGCGCAGGAGCTCGAACTCCTGCTGCAAGCCTTCGTATCCGCTTGGGAATGTCGCGACGTCACAGCAATGGTGAACCTACTAGCCGATGATGTCCGCTTCACAATGCCGCCGCTGCCGGCATGGTTCAGTGGCCGCGAGTTTGTCGGAAAATTCTTCGCAGAACGCGTGTTCGAGACTCCCTGGCGGCTCCACTCTTTACGCGGCAACGGCCAGCCGGGATTCGCCTGCTATCTGAAGCAAGCTGGTGACGACCGATTTCGGCCGGGTGGCGTTGTGCTGCTGAGCGTGTACGACGGCCACATTGCTGCCATCGACAGCTTTCTTGACCCTGCAGTCTGCCGCCGGTTCGGAATGCGCGACGAGTTTCACTAGGAATTTTTCGCCGCAGAGCGATGAGTTTCCGCATCGCTGTGTCTCTAAGGGGACGACAGGCCCGAAAGGTTCGGGACTGCATCACTCGTTCAGCAGAAGGACATTTGCGATGGCCAAGCTCGTCGTCAGTATTCTGAGTTCCCTCGACAACTACTGCGCCGGCCCGGATGGCCGGCTTGATACGCTGCCAATGGGGCAGGCGTTTGACGCCCACAACCTTGAACTCTTGCGCAGCGCGGGCACGCTGCTCTTCGGTGCCGTCACGTTCCCCATGTTCGAGGCCTATTGGCCGAATGTCGATCACAGTCCGACCAACGACCCGGTGCAACGCGAGATCGCCGAGCGTGTCGACGCCGCACGCAAGCTCGTCGCCAGCGACACGCTGGTTCTGGCGAAAACGTCTCCTTGGGCCGGCACCGAGGTGGTGAGCAGGACACGCGCGCATATGCGGATCGCTGAACTCAAGGCTCAGGCCGGTGACGACCTGCTGATCTTTGGCAGCCGCATTCTTTTCAATGACTTACTTGCGCATGGCTTTGTCGACGAGTTTCACCTTCTCGTGGCCAACGTCGTGTTGGGTGGGGGCGTGCGTACATTCGAGCCTGGCTTGAGTGCACCGTTCAAGCTGCTGGGCCAGCGCCAACTCGCAGGCTCAGATATAGCAGCCTTGCACTACGACTGTCGGGCGCACTGACGCGTTGCTGGATCACCACGCATTGCGGTTGTTTGCGGACGCCGTTCAGACGATTCAAATAGGCCGTGGTGCCTTCTGCGAATTCGATCGTTTGGCGCTACGACCGCAATTGCGGCGCAACACCACCATTGCATATCTTGCGAGGAGTGTTCCGGGCGCAGGAGAGGTTTGCCTTTACGACCAAATAGGGCGCAACCACGGCCTACTGATCCCGCACTGCGTGTCCGCACTCAGCAACGGCAAAGCCCGCCTCTATGGCCGACTTGCGAGATCGAACCGCGCCCGGTCTCGCATGCGCCCCTCCCGATCGAGGAAGAAACGAATTGCCCAAATCTGGCGCTGCTTCAGGGCTTCTTTACGCCGACCTTCCGGCCGGCATTCCATGCCGGCCGACCCCCGCATAGGTTCCTCGTGAAGAGGGACTGCAAGGGATTGTGATCGGGGAGGCGGCGGGCGTGAATGCTGCGACTTTATCGCTGCGCGGGACGATCGGCTTGGTCAGATGCGCCGGTTCAACTCGTCTTCGCTGATCCCAAAGTGGTCGAGAATGATGCCGACGTTTCGACGATGAGATTTGAAATAGACGTCGAAGATATCGCCGAGGAGGGGAACGGTTCCGCCGGCGGCGTCGATCCCGAGATTGACGGCCATGCGTGCGAGCTTGTGGGTGGGAATGCCGAGGCGTCTTGCCTCATCGATGATGAGAAGACCGATGAGGGATGCGGCAATGTCGCCGACGGCCGGGATGAGGCCGAGAATCGAGTCCGCACCGATACGCACGCCGATGACAGGCAATCTGACCGCGGTATCCATCAGGCGCGCTATGCCGACGGCGCGCCGAATTCTTCCAAGTTCGATGGACGTCAGGTGTTTCGTGCTGGCGGAGGCTGGCATCAGCGACCTTTTGGCGCAAACGACCGTTCCGCCTCCTCAAGTAAGGGCGCGGGAAGGATGTCATCGCATTGCTGCGAAATATTCCGACGCAGCGAAAGCCCGGCGCCATCATGATGTTCCATGGCCGTGAAACGCTGCAGACCCGATAAGGTTCGGCGCAAAAGCAAGATCATCTCTCGTCGGGAACCACGACCAATTTGCCCACGAAGTTCTTTGCCATGAAATCGGTCTGTGCGCGGTGGAATTCCGACAGCGGATAGACGCCGCCGACGAGAGGCCGGATTTTCCGGCTTTCGATATAGCCGACGATCCGACGAAAGTCGGCACGGCTTCCCTGGCTCGAGCCGTGCAGTTCCAACTGCTTGAGGTACATGGTTCGCAAATCGAGCTGGACGACCGGGCCGGCGATGGCGCCGGCCGTCGTGTAGCGGCCTTCGGGGCGCAGGATCTTCAGGAGATCGTTGAACAGCGGTCCGCCGACGAGATCGGCGACGACATCGATCGGCTGGCCACGGCTGGCGGAATGGACGGCTTCGACGAGATCGCCCCTGCCGCGGGTCACGACCGCCTCGGCGCCGATATCGAGCATCGCCGCCTCCTTGCCGGGGCCGGCGACCGCGATCGGGATGGCGCTGCGGGCACGTGCGAGCTGGATGATCGCCGAGCCGACGCCACCCGAGGCGCCGGTCACCAGGACGCGTTCACCGGCGACAAGCCTTGCCCGTTCCAGCATGCGCTCGCCGGTCAGATAGGCGCAGCAGAAAGTGGCAAGTTCGACGTCGGTCAGATCGGTTGCGACGACATGGGCGTTCTCGGCCGGCAGTGCCATGTATTCGGCATAACCGCCGTCGCGGCCATGGCCCATGTAATCGATGTCGGCGAGGCTGTCGTCGTCGCGGTTATAGATCGAGAAGTCGACCATGACGCGTTCACCGATGCGCGCCGGATTAACGCCGGCGCCGACGCCGACGATATGACCGACCGTATCGGTACCTTGGATGCGCGGGAATGTCAGCGTATTGCCTTGCCTGCGCCATGTGGAGACGGCAGACGGATCGTCCTCGGTGCCATAGGCGCCTTGGCGGACCCAGACGTCGGTATTGTTCATGCCGCAGGCCGTGACGCGGATCAGAACCTCGCCGTCCGCGGGTCTCGGGACGGGCGCGTCCTTGTCATAGACGAGCTTGTCCAGACCGCCATGGCCGGTGAGCAATACGGCCGCCATCTTTTCCGGGATCGTCATGCCGCTCTTCTCCCTCAGATGCTCTTGAAGACGGTTTCGATCGTGTCCGCCGCGGCCTTGACCACGATGTCGGCCTCCTCGCGTGTCAGGCAGAGCGGCGGGGCGAAGCCGAGGATATCGCCCTGCGGCATGGCGCGGCCGATGACGCCGCGTTCGAGAAGGGCGGAAGCAACCTGCGGGCCGATCTTGCGGCCGGCATCGAAGAACTTTCGATCGTCCTTGTCCTCGACGAATTCGACGGCCGCCATCAGCCCGTCGCCGCGGACTTCGCCGACGTTTCGGTGACCGGCGACGGCCTTTGCGAGTTCCGAGCGGAAATAGGTGCCGGTCGTGCCGGCATTTTCGACAATGCCGAGTTCGTCGATCAGTTCGAGATTGGCAATGCCTGCGGCAGCACAGATCGGATGGGCGGAATAGGTCCAGCCGTGCCCGATCGCTCCCATCTGATCGGAACCCTGCACCAGGACTTGCCACATCTTGTTCGAAACGATCGTGCCGGAAAGGGGAGCGTAGGCCGAGGTCAGGCCCTTGGCGATGGTGATCAGGTCCGGCTTCATGCCGTAATGATCCGAGCCGAACATCGTACCGAGGCGGCCGAAGCCGGTGACGACTTCATCGGCAACGAGCAGGATGTCATATTTGTCGAGCACGGCCTGGATCTTCTGCCAGTAGGTTTTCGGCGGCGGGACGATGCCGCCGGTGCCGAGGATGGGTTCGCCGATGAAGGCGGCGACTGTTTCCGGGCCTTCGGCGATGATCATCTCCTCGAGCTTGTCGGCGCAATATTGCGAGAACTGCTCCTCGCTCATCGACCGGTCGGGGCGGCGGAAATAATAGGGTGCTTCGGTGTGCAGCACCGGCGCCCGCGGCAGATCGAAAGCGTTGTGAAAGAGTGCCAAGCCGGTGAGGCTGCCGGTCATGACGCCGGAGCCATGATAACCCCGCCAGCGCGAGATGATCTTCTTCTTTTCCGGACGGCCAAGGATGTTGTTGTAGTACCAGATGAGCTTGATGTTGGTCTCGTTGGCATCCGAGCCGGAGAGACCGAAATAGACGCGGCTCATGCCGGCGGGCGCGCGGTCGATGATCATCTTCGACAGCGTAATCGAGGCTTCCGTGCCGTGGCCGACATAGGCGTGGTAATAGGCGAGGTTCTTCGCCTGTTCGGCGATCGCGTCGGCAATCTTCTGGCGGCCGTAGCCGACATTGACGCAATAGAGGCCGGCAAAGGCGTCGAGGCTTTTGCGGCCTGTCGTGTCGGTGATGTAGACGCCTTCGCCGCCGGCAACGACACGGGTCGGCGTCTCGCCGCGGGCATGCCCGCCCATATGGGTCGAGGGGTGGAAGAAGTGATCGCGGTCCCAGGCGGTGAGTTCGTTGCTTCTGTCGAGCATGTCGTAGCCTCTTTCTTGAAAATGGGGTCTCACTTGAAATGGAGTCAGGCGGCCGTATCGATGCAGAGATATTTGAGCTCGGTGAAGGCCTCGAGCCCATGGCGTGACCCCTCGCGGCCGAGGCCGGACTGCTTCCAGCCGCCGAAGGGAATGGGAGCGCCGGTGATCTTCACCCGGTTGACGGCCACCATGCCGTATTCCAGTGCGCGGCCGAGGCGCATCTGGCGGGCGCCGTTCTCCGTGACGATATAGGCGACGAGGCCGTATTCGGTGTCGTTGGCGCGGGCGACAACCTCGTCTTCCGTGTCGAAGGCGGTCATGGCCGCCACAGGCCCGAAGGTCTCCTCGCGCATGATCAGCGCATCCGCCGGCACATCGGTCAACAGCGTCGGCTCGTAGAAAAGCCGGCCGTTCTTGTGACGCTTGCCGCCGGTGACGAGCCGTGCGCCATGCGCCAGCGCGTCGGCGACCTGTTCCTCGACCTTGGCGACGGCGCGTTCATGCATCAGCGGTCCGATCTCGGCGCTATCTTCGAGGCCCGGGCCAACCTTGAGTTCGGCAATGCGGTCTGCGAAGGCCTTGGCAAAAGCATCGGCGATCCGCCGTTGGACGAAGATGCGGTTGGCGGCGAGGCAATCCTGGCCGGATGTGGCAAACTTGGCGTTGACGGCGATCTCGACCGCCTTTGATATATCGGCGTCATCGAAGATGATCAGCGGGGCGTGGCCGCCGAGTTCCATCACCAATTGCTTCAAGGTGGGTGCGCATTGGGCGGCGATCAGCCGTCCGATCCCGGTAGAGCCGGTGAAGCTCATGGCGCGCACGCGATTGTCGGCGCACATGCGCCCGACGATCGTAGCGGCATTGCCGGTGACCACGTTGAAGACGCCGGCGGGAACGCCGGCCCGCTCGCCGAGCTCGGCAAGGGCAAGTGCCGAAAGCGGCGTCTCGGAGGAGGGGTGGGCGACGACCGTGCAGCCGGCGGCCAGCGCTGCGGCAACCTTTCGGGTGAGCATGGCAGAGGGGAAATTCCAGGGCGTGACGATGCCGACGACGCCGAGCGCCTCGCGCCGAACGATCATTTCCGCGCCGGGCAGATGGCTGGTGACGCTCTCGGCGTTCAGCCGCTTGCCTTCCTCGGCATACCATTCGACGAAGGAGGCGGCGTAATCGATCTCGCCACGCGATTCCGCCAGCGGCTTGCCCTGTTCGAGCGTCATGATCAGCGCCAGATCCTCTTTGGCCGCAAGCATCAGCTCAAACCATTTGCGCAGGATCGCCGCGCGGCTCTGCGGCAGCATTGCGCGCCAGCCGGCAAAAGCCTCCGACGCAGCATCGATCGCCACTGCCGTCTCATCCGCGCCAAGGCTAGCAACCCAGGCCAGCGTCGCCGAAGAGGCGGGATCGGTGACCTCGAAACTTTTCCCTGATTTGCCGGCGATCCACCGGCCGCCGACATAGGCGAGATCGCGCAGGAGATGACGGTCGGCGAGCCGCGACAGCGCGTCATGATAGGCGGGGCGGGCAAAAACGGCGGTCATATCCATTCTCCTCGTGGCGGTTGACGCAAGTCTTCCACGGGAGCGGGCGAGAGATTGTCTGTTGGCGGATGCGAAAAGAGAGAGATGGTCTAAAGAACGGCGGCCTGGCAGAGAGATTGTCTACGACGCGCTCTGTTCTTCACCGATGGCAGTGAAGGAAGAGACCGGAAGGACTGTGTCCTCCTTGACCGTCTTGGTGACGATGTAGGTGAAGTAACGGTCGATGCCCAGTTCGCGGTCGAGAAGCCCGTCGACCAGCCGCTGATAGGCGTCGATATCGGGCGCGATGATCTTCAGAATGTAATCGACGCCGCCGCCGACCGACCAGCAGGCGACAATCTCCGGGATTGCGCTGATGGCACGCTCGAAGCGCTCGAAATCCACCTGGCGATGGTTGGCGAGCGTCACTTCCATCATCACGCTGGCAACCGGCGCGATGCGCCGTGGCGCGACGCGCGCGTGGTAACCGGTGATGATCCCGGCCTTTTCGAGCTTGCGTAGCCGCATCCAGCACGGCGTCGGCGACAGCCCAGCCTTTTCGGCCAGCGCCAGTTTGGTGATGCGGCCGTCGCGCTGGACGGCGTCGAGAATGCGCAGGTCGATGGCGTCGAGCTTCATGGTGCTTTCTTTAGAAAGAAATCATTTCAAACGCAGGGAAAAGACAATGGGAGCGCATTTTTGCATTGTCAATTGAACTGATTTTCAGCAGTGTTAAAATCATGACAAAGTGGCGCCCCGATCCCTCGCAACTCCGCCGTCCGGCCTATCTCTCGCTTGCTGAACAGATCGCAAACGCGATCACGGACGGCAAGCTCACCGATGGTGCACAATTGCCGCCGCACCGCAAGATGGCGGATGATCTGCATCTCTCGGTGCAGACGGTCAGCCGCGCCTATGACGAGTTGATCCGCCGGGGGCTGATATCAGGCGAGATCGGACGCGGCAGCTTCGTCCAGACCAGGCCGCGCGAGCCGGAGCCGCCCTACCTGCCGGAAAGGCTGGGCGAGGTGATCGATCTGTCGATCCTGAAACCGGTCTGCGAGCAGATCCATTTGGAAAGGCTGCGGCAGGCCTTCGGCTGGCTTTCGGAAAACCTGCCATCCAGCTCGGCCCTTTCCTTCAGGCCGAACATGGTGTTTCCGCGCCATCGCGTCGTCGCCACGGAATGGCTGGCGCGCTGCGGGCTGGAGGTATCGCCGCTGAACATCAGCGTGACGAACGGTGCAACATCGGGCATGACGGTGGCGCTGATGAGTGTCGCCCCGCCCGGCTCGACGGTTGCGACCGAAGCGATCAGCCATCATACGCTCGTTCCGCTCTCCACCTATCTCGGCCTGCACCTCGAAGGGCTGGCGATCGACGAGGAGGGCATGATCCCCGAAGCACTGGACGAAGCCTGCCGAAAGGGACCGATCCGGGCCGTTTTCCTGCAGCCCTCGGTGATCAATCCGATGGCGGCGCTGATGAGCGCGGAGCGCAGGCAGGCGCTTGCCAGCGTCGCTGCGAAACATGATATCGCGATCATCGAAAACGATATTCTCGGCCCGATGGTCGAGGGTCGTGCGCCGCCGATGGCCGCGTTTGCGCCGGAACGGACCCTCTACGTCACGAGCTTCACGAAGATTACCGTTCCGGGCCTGCGGATCGGCTATCTCACCGCGCCCGACCGCTATGTCGCCGCCGTCGCCAACCGGCATCTCGTCTCCAACTGGATGGCGACGCCTGCCATGGCCGAGATCGCCACCCGCTGGGTCAGCGACGGCACGGCGATGGAACTCGTCAACTGGCAGCGCCGTGCCCTTTTGAGCCGGCACGCGATCGCGGCGGAGATGCTGGCCGGCCTGCCGTACCGGGCGCATCCGCAAAGCCTGCACGTCTGGCTGCCGCTCTCCGGCAACCATACGGAGGACGGTTTCGTATCGCAGGCAAGGCTGCGCGGCGTGGCGATCGCGCCCGGTAAATCGTTCCACACCACCGATCAGGGCTGGACGCCGGCCGTGCGCATCTCGCTGGGTTCGACGACCGAAAGCGAGCTTCGGACCGGACTTGGCATCGTCGCCTCATTGGCGCAAGGCAATCCGCAAGAGCTGCTGCTTGCGATCTGATACCGTTGCCTTGTATTTGAGCGTGTGCAGAATAATTGTCATGATATTATTTTACGAATTGACATGATTTTGATGGGCCGTCATCGTTAGGACATTGCTTGTCTCAACAGGGAGAGACATGAATGCTTCCGCCCATCATCCGCATCGACAACATCGTCAAGAAATACGGCCCGCTGACCGTGCTCGACGGCCTGTCGATGAATGTCATGCCGGGCGAGAAGCTGGCGCTGATCGGGCCATCCGGCTCAGGCAAGACGACGATCCTGCGCATTCTGATGACGTTGGAGACGATCAGCGGCGGCCATATCGAGGTCGACGGCGAACAGCTCTACCATATGCCAAATGGCGGCGGGCTAGTGCCGGCTGATGAGCGGCATCTGCATCGGATGCGCGAAAAGATCGGCATGGTCTTTCAGCATTTCAATCTGTTCCCGCATAAATGCGTGCTCGATAACGTGACGCTGGCGCCGATGCTGACGAAGGGCATCAAGCGGCCGCAGGCCGAAAAGCGGGCGATGGAGCTTCTCGACATGGTCGGCCTGGCCGACAAGGCAAAGAGCGTTCCGGCGCAGCTTTCCGGCGGGCAGAAGCAGCGCGTCGCCATTGCCCGGGCACTGGCGCTGTCGCCGAAGATCATGCTGTTCGACGAGGTGACCTCGGCGCTTGACCCGGAACTGGTCGAGGAGGTGCTGAACGTCATGCGGCGGCTGGCCTCCGAGACCGACATGACCATGCTTCTCGTCACCCATGAAATGGGCTTCGCCCATGATTTCGCCGACCGTGTGCTCTTTTTCGATCGCGGCAAGATCGTCGAGGAAGGCAAGCCGGGCGACATCTTTCGCAATCCGACGCAGGAGAGGACGCAGACCTTCCTGCGCAAGATCATTGCGGCGGGGCACCGCATCTGACCTCAGACATTGCCCGCAAGAACAAAACTCAAGGAAAATCAGAGGAGTTGGGAACGATGAAAACAAGATATCTTTTGAGCGCCGCCAGCCTGTCGGTGCTTCTGGTCACAGCGGCCGGCCCGGCCTCCGCCGCCGATGACAAGCTCGAGCAGCTGAAGGAGCAAGGCTTTGCGCGTATCGCCATCGCCAACGAGCCGCCGTTCACCGCTGTCGGCGCCGACGGCAAGGTGTCCGGGGCTGCACCCGATGTGGCGCGCGCAATCTTCGAAAAGCTGGGCGTCAAGGAAGTGGTCGCCTCGATCTCGGAATATGGCGCAATGATCCCCGGCCTGCAGGCCGGCCGCCACGACGCGATCACCGCAGGCCTCTTCATGAAGCCCGAGCGCTGCAACGCCGTCGCTTATTCCGAACCGATCCTCTGCGACGCCGAGGCTTTCGCTCTCAAGAAGGGCAACCCGCTGAAGCTGACGAGCTACAAGGACATCGCCGACAATCCGGACGCCAAGATCGGCGCGCCGGGCGGCGGCACCGAGGAGAAGCTGGCGCTCGAGGCCGGCGTGCCGCGCGACCGCGTCATCGTCGTTCCGGATGGCCAGAGCGGCATCAAGATGCTGCAGGACGGCCGCATCGACGTCTACTCGCTGCCGGTTCTGTCGATCCACGATCTGATGGCCAAGGCAAACGATCCGAACCTTGAAACCGTCGCTCCCGTCGTCAATGCGCCGGTCTATTGCGATGGCGCGGCCTTCCGCAAGCAGGACGTTGCGCTCCGCGACGCCTTCGATGTCGAGCTGAAGAAGCTGAAGGAATCCGGCGAATTCGCCAAGATCATCGAGCCCTACGGCTTCTCGGCCAAGGCGGCGATGTCGACGAGCCGCGAAAAGCTCTGCGCTGCGGCGAAGTAACAAAGGGTAAGCAACCGGCCATGCCCCAGGCATGGCCGGATCGTCCTATCTCCAGAGAAGTGAGTTGCCGATGTCGGTATGGTCCGGCTATCTGACACTGATCCTTGAGGGCGCCCTGGTGACGCTCGAACTGACGATCATGGGGTCTGCGCTGGCGCTGGTCATGGCCTTCCTGGCCGGCCTCGGCCGGTTGTCGCGCTTCTTCGCCGTGCGGGCTCTGGCGACGGCCTATATCGAGTTCTTCCGCGGCACCTCGATCTTCGTCCAGCTCTTCTGGGTCTATTTCGTACTGCCTTTTGCGGGCTTGACCCTGACGCCGCTGCAGGCGGGCGTGCTGGCGCTCGGGCTGAATGTCGGCGCCTATGCGGCGGAAGTGGTGCGCGGCGCCGTCAAGGCTGTCGGGCGCGAACAGTCGGAAGCCTGCATCGCGCTCAACCTTTCGCGAACCCAGCGCATGCGCCACGTCATCCTGCCGCAGGCGCTGCCGCTGATGCTGCCGACCTTCTGCAACAATGCGATCGAACTCCTGAAGGGCACGGCCGTCGTGTCGCTGATCTCGCTGACGGATATGACGTTCCAGGCGCAGGTGGTGCGGGCGCAGACCGGCAATACGCTGGTGCCCTTCGCGACGATCCTTATCCTCTATTTTCTCATGGCCTCGGCGATCTCCGCGACGATGCGTTGGCTGGAGCGGCGGATGGCGCGCAGCCTCGACGGCATAAGGACCTGATCAAATGGAATGGGATTGGGACTTCGTCTGGCAGATCATGCCGACCCTTCTCGAAGGGTTCAAGATCACTCTTCTCGCCACCATCCTCGGCGCTGCCGTCGCCATGATCGTCGGCCTGGGGCTCGCCATTGCGCGGCGCTCACCGGTCGCCGGCATTTCCAGGACGGTCGCTTTCGTTTCGGAATTCATCCGCGGCACGCCATTGCTGGTGCAGCTCTACTTTATCTTCTACGTGCTGCCGGATATCGGCATCCGGCTGGCGCCGCTGATCGCAGGTGTCATCGGCATGGGCATTCACTATGCGACCTATACCGCCGAGGTCTATCGCGCCGGCATCGAGAATGTGCCGCGCGGACAATGGGAGGCGGCCAAGGCCACCAATCTGTCGACGCGCCAGGCCTGGATCCACGTGATCCTGCCGCAGGCGATCCCGCCGATGATCCCGGCGCTCGCCAATTATTTCATCGCCATGTTCAAGGAGACGCCGCTGCTTTCGGCGATCACCGTGCTCGAACTCATGAACCAGGCAAAGAGCATCGCCAACAGCAACTACCGCTACATCGAGCCGATGACGCTGGTCGGCATCTTCTTCCTCGTCATCAGCCTGATCTCGGTGGTGGGATTACGCTGGCTCGAGGAACGCTACGCCAGGATGGATGACTGACCATGACCGTAGAGATCGAGATCATCGCTGCCAGCCGGCCGCCGCGGCTGGAGGACCGGCCGCTCGAAAAGCGCATCGGCTTGGTCATCCTCGCGACGGACCATACGACGGAAGTCGACTTCCAGCGCATGGTCGCCAGCGATCGCCTCGGCGTCTATGTCAGCCGCATCCATTATGCCAATCCGGTCACGCCGGAAAATCTCCTGAAGATGCAGCCGTCGCTGACCGAAGGCGCGGCACTGATCCTGCCGGAGGAGGCGCTCGATGCCATCGTCTATTCCTGCACCTCCGCCTCGGTGGTGATCGGCGACCGGAACATCGAGGCGGCGATCCATGCGGCCAAGCCCGACGTTCCCGTCGTGACGCCGACGGCTGCCGCCGTGACCGGCCTGAAGGCGCTGGGCGCCAGACGGATTTCGGTGCTGACGCCCTATACGATCGAGACCAGCCGGCCGATGGCGGACTATTTTTCGGATCTCGGCTTTGCGATCGACCGCTTCACCTGTCTCGGCCTGACCGATGACCGCGAGATGGCGCGGATCGCGCCGGACGAGATCCTTGCCTTCGCGCACCAGGCGCTGGTGCCGCAGTCGGACGCGCTGTTTATCTCCTGTACGGCGGTGCGGGCAGCAGAGGTCGCGGCCCGGATCGAGGCTGAAATCGGCAAGCCGGTGGTCACCAGCAATCTCGCGACCGCCTGGGCTTGCCTGCGGCTTTGCGGCGATGATCGGGCGCGGCCCGAACTCGGTCAATTGATGACCAAGCCCTATCGGGAAGGCTGAGATCATGGTGAGCGCCTTGCCCGTTTCGCTGGAGGATATCCGCGCCGCGGCGCGCCGGATTGCCGGCCGCGTGATCGGCACGCCGATGGTGCAGTCCGCTTCCCTTGGCGAATTGGCCGGCGTGCCTGTCCATCTCAAGCTCGAGCATCACCAGACGACCGGCAGCTTCAAACTGCGTGGGGCAACCAATGCGATGCTCTCCTTGTCGCCGGCAGAGCGCTCGCGCGGCGTCGTCGCGGCCTCGACCGGAAATCACGGCCGGGCACTTGCCTATGCGGCAAAGGCGGAGGGTGCTGTCGCGACCATCTGCATGTCGCGGCTGGTGCCGGACAACAAGGTTTCGGAAATCCGCCGCCTCGGGGCCGATGTCCGCATCGTCGGATTATCGCAGGACGAGGCGCAACAGGAGGTCGACCGGCTGGTTCGCGAGGAGGGGCTGGTGATGGTCCCGCCCTTCGATGATCCTGATGTCGTGGCCGGGCAGGGAACGCTGGGGCTCGAAATCATCGACGTCTTGCCGGAGACGGCAATCGTGCTGGTGCCGCTCTCGGGCGGCGGCCTTGCGGCGGGAGTTGCTGCTGCGGTCAAAGGCATCAGTCCGACGACCAAAGTGATCGGCCTGACGATGGAGAAGGGTGCCGCGATGAAGGCAAGCCTCGATGCCGGACGGCCGGTGCAGGTCGAGGAGGTATCGACCCTTGCCGACTCGCTCGGCGGCGGCATCGGCCTCGACAATCGCGTGACCTTTGCCATGTGCCGAGACCTTCTCGACGACGTCATCTTGCTGACCGAGGCGGAAATCGCCGTGGGCATGCGCCATGCCTATGCCTGCGAACGCCAGGTCGTCGAAGGCGCTGGCGCGGTCGGCATCGCCGCACTGCTTGCTGGAAAAATCAGGGGCGGAGGTCCCATCGTCGCGATCCTGTCCGGGGCGAATGTCGACATGGAGCAGCACCTTCGGGTGATCAACGGTACACAGCCGCTCTACGGCGAGGAGGGACCATGAGCCGGATGATCATTCTGACGGAAGCAGAATTGAGGAAAGTCATCGGGCTCGACCGAGATACGGTCGCCTGCATCGAGGAGGCTTTCGCAGCGCTTGCGACCAAGGCTGTCGCCATGCCGCCGATCCTGCGGCTCGACATTCCGGAATATCGGGGCGAAGTCGATGTGAAGACGGCCTATGTGCCTGGCATCGAGGGCTTCGCGATCAAGATCAGCCCCGGTTTCTTCGACAACCCCCAGATCGGCCTGCCGAGTACCAACGGCATGATGGTGCTGCTGTCGAGCCGAACCGGACTGGTACAGGCGCTGCTGCTGGACAACGGCTATCTCACCGACGTGCGCACGGCAGCAGCCGGCGCCGTCGCGGCGAAACATCTGTCGCGGGAAAATGCGTCCGTGGCCGCGATCTTCGGCGCCGGCATGCAGGCCCGGCTGCAGCTCGAGGCGCTGACGCTGGTCCGGCCGATCCGCGAAGCGAGGATATGGGCGCGCGATGCCGCCAAGGCGCAAAGCGTGGCAGAGGAATTGGCCGGAAAGCTCGGGTTTCCTGTCACCGCGACACCGGACGCCAGAGGCGCAATGACCGGCGCCGACCTTATCGTCACCACCACGCCTTCCGAAATCCCGATCATCGAGGTCGGATGGTTGGAGCCCGGACAGCATCTGACGGCCATGGGCTCGGATGCGGAGCACAAGAACGAGATCGATCCGGCCGCCGTTGCGGGTGCCGACGTCTATGTCGCCGACAGCTTGAAGCAGACGCGGCGTCTCGGCGAGTTGCATCACGCAATCGACGCTGGCCTGGTCACGGCCGACGCGGTCTTTGCAGAGCTCGGCCAGATCGTTGCCGGCCTGACGCCGGGACGGACGCGCAACGACCAGATCACCATCGCGGACCTGACCGGGACCGGCATCCAGGACACCGCCATCGCCACCCTCGCCTTTGCCCGCGCCGGTGCGGCAAATGCCGGGGCCACGTTCGAAAGCTGACCGGCGCGGCGCCGGAAATGAAGGGAAGAAACATGACCCAGCCCAATCTCAAATTCTCGCTCGGCGAATATGCCGCGCGGTTGGAAAAGACACGGCGTGCCATGGAGGCGAAGGGCGTAGACCTGCTGATCGTCAGCGACCCGTCGAACATGGCCTGGTTGACCGGCTATGACGGCTGGTCCTTCTACGTGCACCAGGCGGTGATCGTGCCGCCGCAAGGCGAACCGATCTGGTTCGGCCGCGGCCAGGATGCCAATGGCGCCAAGTTCACCGCCTATCTGAAGCACGACAATATCGTCGGTTATCCCGATCACTATGTGCAATCGACCGAGCGCCACCCCATGGACTACCTCTCGGGCATCCTGACCGAGCGCGGCTTCGGCAAGCTGACGATCGGCGTCGAGATGGACAATTACTGGTTTTCGGCAGCCGCCTTTGCGGCGCTGCAGAAGCATCTGCCGAATGCGCGCTTCGTCGACGCGACCGCCCTCGTCAACTGGCAGCGAGCGGTCAAGAGCGAGACTGAGATCGGCTATATGCGCAATGCCGCCCGCATCGTCGAGGCGATGCATGCCCGCATCTTCGACAAGATCGAGGTCGGCATGCGCAAGTGCGATCTGGTCGCGGAAATCTATGATGCCGGCACCCGCGGCGTCGACGGCATCGGCGGCGATTATCCGGCGATCGTGCCGCTGCTGCCGTCCGGCGTCGAAGCATCCGCACCGCACCTGACCTGGGACGACCGACGGCTGAAGAAGGGCGAGGGCACCTTCTTCGAGATCGCCGGCTGCTACAACCGCTATCATCTGCCGCTGTCGCGCACCGTCTTCCTCGGCAAGCCGACGCAGGCTTTTCTCGATGCCGAAAAGGCGACGCTGGAAGGCATGGAAGCCGGTCTTGCGGTCGCCAGACCCGGCAATAGCTGCGAGGATATCGCCAACGCCTTCTTCGCCGTCCTGAAGAAATACGGCATCGTCAAGGACAACCGCACGGGTTACCCGATCGGCCTTTCCTATCCGCCGGACTGGGGCGAGCGCACCATGAGCCTGCGTCCCGGCGACCGGACGGAGCTGAAGCCCGGAATGACCTTCCATTTCATGACCGGCCTCTGGCTCGACGACATGGGTTTCGAAACGACCGAGAGCATCCTCATCGCCGACAGTGGCGTCGAGTGCTTCGCGAACGTGCCGCGCAGGCTGATGGTCAAGGATTGAGGCTGTCATGACAGAGATTGGCTTGCGGCCGTCGCCGATCAGCGCGACGGTCAATTTTGCCGCCGAGGGCGTCCAGCACGGCTTCCTGCGCCTGCCTTACAGCCGCGACGATTCCGCCTGGGGATCGGTGATGGTGCCGATAACGGTCGTCCGGAACGGCAAGGGGCCAACGGCCCTTCTGACCGGCGGCAATCACGGCGACGAGTATGAAGGACCGATCGCGCTCTTCGATCTTGCCCGCACGCTGAAGGCCGAAGAGGTGAACGGCACGGTTATCATCGTGCCGGCCATGAATTATCCGGCATTCCAAGCGGGAACCAGAACCTCGCCGATCGACAGGGGCAACATGAACCGCAGCTTCCCGGGCCGGCCGGACGGTACGGTGACCGAGAAGATCGCCGACTATTTCAGCCGTGTGCTTCTGCCGATGGCGGATCTCGTCCTCGACTTCCATTCCGGCGGCAAGACGCTCGATTTTCTGCCGTTCTGCGCGGCCCACATCCTGCCGAACAAGCAACAGCAGGAAAAAGCCTTCGAATTCGTGACGGCGTTTGCCGCTCCCTATTCGATGAAAATGCTGGAGATCGATGCGGTCGGCATGTACGACACCGCGGCCGAGGAGATGGGCAAGATCTTCATCACCACGGAACTGGGCGGCGGCGGCACCGCCACGGCCAAAAGTGCGGCGATTGCCAAGCGCGGCACCATGAACGTGCTACGCCACGCGGGGATCGTCGCGGGCGCCGTCGACCCCGGTTCGACGACCTGGCTCGACATGCCGGACGGCCGCTGCTTCTCCTTCGCAGAGGAGGTTGGGCTGATCGAACCTGTCATTGATCTCGGTGAAGCGGTCACCGACGATGCCGTCATCGCTCGCATCTATCCGACCGGGCGGACCGGGGTGCCTCCCCGCGAGATCCGCGCCGGCATGAACGGCATTCTCTGTGCCCGGCATTTCCCGGGGCTGGTCAAATCAGGCGATTGCGTTGCCGTCGTGGCGATTGTTGACGATTGAGGTAGAGAGACGAGCTTCAACGATCACTCGTCAAGCCGCTTTCTGCGGTCTTGACCCGCTGGCTCCCGCATCGACCTGAAAGCGGTTTACCACCCCTTCCAGCGTCTGCGTTTGGCTGCCGAGCGCCCGGCAGGCCGAGGCGGTTTCGACGGCCATGGCTGCGTTGCGTTGCGTTACCTGATCGAGGGCGTTGACGGAGGCGTTGATCTCGCCGATCGCCACCGCCTGCTCGGATGACACCGAAACGATACGGGCGATCAAGCCGGCAACCTGCTCGACCTGCCCTTCGATTTCCAGAAGCGCCTTGCCGGTGCGGTTGACAAGCTGCACCCCGGTGGAGACCTGAGACGAGGAGGTGGAAATCAGTGCTCTGATCTCCTTGGCGGCGTTGGCCGAGCGCAAGGCGAGTTCGCGCACTTCCTGCGCCACGACGGCAAAACCCTTGCCCGCTTCGCCTGCACGGGCGGCTTCAACCCCGGCATTGAGCGCCAGAAGATTGGTCTGGAAGGCGATTTCATCGATGACATTGACGATGTCGCCAATCTGGGAGGACGAGCCTTCGATCCTTTCCATGGCGGCGATTGCTTCGCGAACGACGGCTGCCGAATGTTCGGCGCTGGTGCGCGTCTCGGCCATCATGCCGGTTGCCTTGCCGGCATGAGCGGAGGCGTCTTTCGCCTTGGCATTCATCTCATCGAGCGCGGCTGTCGCTTCTTCGAGCATTGCGGCCTGCTGTTCCGTGCGCGACGCAAGACTGTCGGCTGCCTCTGTGATGCCGGCCGAGGAGCTGCCCACTTGCTTGGAGGTCTGGGCGATCTCCGCCATCGAAGCGCAAAGCGCGTCCATACTGTCGTTGAACTTCGCGCGCAAAGTCTCATAGGCGACGGCGAACGGCGTCGTGATCCGGCAATCGAGATTGCCGGTCGACAGCTGTTCCAGGCCGTATGTCAACTGATCGATCACCGTTTCGCGGATCTGCTCTTCAGCGGCCCTTTCGGCCAGCTGGCTGCGTTCGCGCTCGAATTCCGCATCGCGTAGTGCGGTCTCGCGCTTCTGTGCGTCCTGCCGCTCGAGCGCGTTGCGGCGGAATACCGCCACGGCCTTGGACATGGCTCCGATCTCGTCGGACCGGTTGGCATAGGGAACTTCGGTCGAAAAGTCGCCGTCGGCAAGGTTGCCCATATAGGCCTTCATGCCATCGAGCGGCACGATTGCTCGGCGACGCAGGAGATAGAGCCCCACCAGCAACAGCCCGAACGAACCGAGACCCGCAGCACCCGCATAGATCGTCCAGGTGACGATCTCCGAGGCCGCATTGCGTTCCTCGCCCTTCAGGAAGGCGTCGGAATTGGCAACGAGTTTCTCGACTGCATCCTGGTGCGAATGAAAGGCGACGCGCAGCTGCTCGATCGCACCATGTGCCTTGTCTTCATCCCTGGCATTCAATGCCGGGATGATCTCACGGTTCATCACCCCCCAGAATGCGTCGCCCTTGGCGATGACATCGTTTTCAAGCTCGTCCTTCAAAGCCTGCGGCAGCCGGGTGGTTTTCCAATAGGCGCGGCGGTCGTCGTAGGCGGCCTTGAGATTTGCGATCTTGGCAAGATTGGTTTCTGTGAGCTCGGAAAATTTGCTCGCCTCGAAGGACAGCATGTAGGATTCGACCACAAACAGCGGCGGCGGCAGAATATCGGCGATCAAATCCTTGCCGTAGACGACCTGCTCGTAAACCGGACCGTTGACTTTCAGCCGTTCGAGCGCCGATTGCTGCAAACCGATCGACATGAAAAGGCCGGCTGAAACGGCGACACCAAACGCCACCAAACTGCGAGCAATGGTAAATGCCAAGACTGTCTCCAAATAACCTTTGGCCTCTCTGCTTCGAGATGCCTGATCGACGTATGGCATTATTTGGTAAGAACACTGAGATATGGTTAATTCCCTTGAACTAAAAACAAAACCAGGACGGGGAATAACCGGGAATACTTGTGGGTATCCAGCCATCAGTTGCCATCTTGATGGCCGGTGGAGTGATGCTACATGCAGATGGAAGGAGACCGGCATGGCCGAACCTCAACTTTCCGTGCGCAGTTCGAAGGCACGCGATCTTGCCTTCGCCGCATCCCCACCGAAGCCCAACGGCGCTGTTCGACGTGTCTTTGTCGAGCTGCCGGCTTTTGGTTGCTTTTGCCGACGAAACCGTATTAGAGGCTAGGATGCACTGGGCCATGGATGTCGGGTACTTGCTATAGGAATAGGAAGAGACTGATGTTGCAGCGGAAATGGTCGTCATAAGCGCTCCATCGTTAGGGAGGTGGGGATGCACAGAATTGCAGAACGTGCTAGTTCGCTAAATCGAAATCGCTAATGCCACAACCGAATAAATTAACACTCAGAAATCTTAGTCTACGTTCTCAGGTCGTCGGCACGCGTTTCGGCAAGGTGGGCTAGACACCCATGGTTATTGTCGACGAGCCTGCGGACGAGCCGCGCAAACGGGGCCGGCCGAAAGTTTCCAGCGACGAGGACAAGCGGGCGCATATCGTCGAAGTCGCCGGCCGCGTTTTCGTCAAATGCGGTTATGCCGGAAGCACGACCGCGGTCGTCGCCTCGGAGGCGGGCGTTTCGAAGCAGACGCTCTATAAGCTGTTTCAGAGCAAGGAAGAGTTGTTTGCCGCCGTCGTCGGCGCGCATCGGCGCCTGATGCTCGATCTGCCCAGGCCCGCCGAAGATATCTCGATTGCCGAGAGCCTCCAGCGCATCTTCATGATCGATATGGCGGAGGATGGGGATGCCGATCGCAGCGGCTTCCTGCAGTTGGTCTTTCGCGAAGCGGCGCAATTTCCCGAACTTGTCGATATCCTGCAGCGCGAAGGCATGCTTGCCAGCCGGCAGCATCTCGCCGACTGGCTGAGCGAACGCCGGGAGGAAGGCCGGTTGACGCTGGATGATCCGGCAAGCGGTGCCCGGATGCTGATGGATATGATCCTCGGCGGCATGGGTCCGCCGGAAGGACGCGCGCAGGTCTGGCCCGATCGGGCACAACTGCTTGCCCATCTTCGCCGCTGCATTGCCATCTTCGCCGCGGGCGTCGGCGCCGCCTAAAGCGCATTCGAAAAATCCTGGAAAGCGATCGCTCGGACTCGAAGCTATTTCAACAGCCTCGATGATGACCGGTTAGTCGCCGAAGCATGTCGGAATCCGTCGTCGACGACTATGCAACCTACCGCAAGCAGGACAAGATCCCATATCTCGAAGGCGACGAGCTGACAGAAGCGACCGACGAGGCGGACGAAGAAATTGCCTATTTTCGCGAGCAGATGGCGACGACCACGGCCAGCGAATTCTTGGCCGACGATCGACTGATTCCTTCATCCTCGAGGCGAAGGCACTCGATCCTAACGATGTCACGTCGGACGCGCGCGTCGTCACGTACCCGTCCGATCATCGCAACGCGCATTCAAAACGAAGCACACGGCGAAACCTTATATTAATAATTAAATCTGTATTAATAAGCACAAGCGAATATTCGCGACATGGCTGGATCGACGGCGATGAAATCTAGGGGGATTGTGCGTGAGCATTCTTGATCGTGGTGCAAATGCTGTCGCGGCTCTTGCCGCTCTATCGAATTCGCAAGCCATGATCGAGTTTGATTTATCGGGCAGGATCCTCACCGCGAACGAAAACTTCTGCAGGGCGCTCGGCTACGAGTTGAGGGAGATTGTCGGAAAACATCACAGCATGTTTGTCGAGCCTGCCTATGTATCCTCAACGGAATACAAGGCTTTCTGGACGAAGCTCGCAGCCGGGAAATTCGACCAGCAGCAATATAAGCGCCTTGGAAAAGGCGGCCGCGAGGTCTGGATCGAAGCATCCTACAATCCCGTGTTCCGACGCGGTAAGCCGGTCAAGGTCATCAAGATTGCAACTGATATCACTGCGCAGAAGCTGAGGTCTGCCGAAGATTCGGGCAAGATCGACGCATTGTCCCGGGCTCAGGCGATCATCGAATTCACGCCGGCCGGCGAAATCCTGACCGCGAACGACAATTTCCTGTCCGCCCTTGGTTATTCGCTTGCCGAAATCCAGGGCAAACATCATTCGATGTTCTGTGAAGCCGACTACTCGAGGTCGGAGGCTTACAAGGAATTCTGGCGGAAACTTGCGAGCGGCCAGCTGGTTGCCGACGAATTCATGCGCATGGGCAAGGGCGGACGGAAGGTCTATATCCAGGCTTCCTACAATCCGATTTTCGACCTGAACGGCAAAGTGTTCAAAGTCGTGAAGTTCGCAACCGATGTCACGGCGCGCGTCGAAAATGTCGAACAACTTGCTCGTTGCCTGACGAATCTTGCGGACGGCGATCTGTCGCAGACGATCCAGAAGCCTTTCATTCCTTCGCTGGAAAGGCTGCGTGCCGACTTCAACAGCGCCTCGGAGAAGTTGAAGGGCGCAATGGCAACGGTTGCCGAAAATGCCAAGGCGATATCAGCCGGTTCCAACGAAATCCGCACAGCAGCCGACGACCTGGCAAAGCGTACCGAGCAGCAAGCGGCATCCGTCGAAGAAACAGCCGCCGCCCTTGAGGAAATCACGACGACGGTCAAGGATTCGAGCCGCCGCGCCGAGGAGGCCGGTCAACTCGTGGAGCGCGCCAGAAATCACGCCGAGCATTCCGGCCAGGTGGTGCGTGACGCCATCGGAGCGATGGACCAGATCGAAAACTCGTCACGCGAAATTTCCAATATCATCGGTGTTATCGATGAGATTGCCTTCCAGACGAACCTCTTGGCGCTCAATGCCGGCGTAGAGGCGGCACGAGCAGGGGAGGCGGGCAAGGGTTTTGCGGTCGTCGCCCAGGAGGTCCGTGAGCTGGCGCAGCGGTCGGCGAAAGCTGCCAAGGAGATAAAGAGCCTGATCACGGCGTCCGGTTCCCATGTCGCAAACGGCGTCGCCCTCGTGACGAATGCCGGATCAGCGCTCCAGGAAATCGCCAGTCAGGTTCACGAAATCAATACCAACGTCACAGCGATCGTGGAGGCGGCGCGCGAGCAATCGACTGCGCTCGGCGGGATCAGCCAGTCCATCAACACCGTCGACCAGGGAACGCAGCAGAATGCCGCAATGGTCGAGGAGCAGACGGCTGCGAGCCATGGCCTTGCCCGAGAGGCTGCCGCGCTCTTCGAGCTTCTTGAGCAGTTCCGTTTCAACGATGCGCCGAGATCCAGGTCTTCGTTTGCGCAGGCGGATCGCCACCCCGCCGCACCGACGGCTTTGAAAGTCGTTCGTAATTCGCCCCTCGCATCCATCCAGCGCGGGTCGGCCTCCGTCGCGCTGAAGTCCGACTGGGAAGAGTTCTGATTACGCTGACTGAGCCACTCTCGGCAGTATTGGCGGCAATCAATCGAGCGACCACGAGCCGGGATAGCTCGGCTTGCGGCGCTCGATCCACGCGTCGAGCCCTTCGCGCAAATCGGCGGTTGGCGCCATCCGGGCGAATTGTTCGCCTTCGATCAGCAGCCCCTCCGCAATGCTCTGGTTGATGCCGCGCGTCACCGCCGTCAGAATGCTCGCCGCCGCCAGCGGTGAATGACGCAGAATGCGCCGCGCGAGGTCGTGGGCGGCCGGCATGAGAGCGTCATGCGGGACAACTTGGTTGACAAGGCCGAGTTCGAGGGCGCGCTGCGGGGAGAATGTGTCACCCGTCAACAGCAGTTCGAGGGCGCGCTTGCGCCCGGCCAACCTCGGCAAACGCTGCGTTCCGCCAAAGGTCGGCGGCATTGCGAGATTGATCTCGGGCTTGGCGAACAGGGCGCGTTCGCTGGCGATGGCGAGGGGCACAGCCTCGGTGATCTCGCAGCCGCCGCCAAAGGCAAGGCCGTTGACGGCGGCGATGACGGGTTTTCGGAAGGCTTCCAGCCGCGCAGTCAATCGCTGTCCGCGCGCGACGAAATCGCGCATGGCGACATCGGCGCCCTGCGCCACGCTTTCTGAGAATTCGTAGATATCGCCGCCCGCCGAGAATGCCCGCTCGCCTGCGCCGGTGAGGATGATCGCCCGGATTGAACTGTCGGTTTCGATGGCGTTGAGGATCGCGAGCAAGCGGTCTATCAAGGCGTAATTCAGCGCGTTGAGCTTTTCCGGGCGATTGAGAGTGAGCGTGGCGATGCCGTCGCGGCTGTCGATCAAAACAGTGTCGGCCATTCGGTTTTCCTTTCCGGTATGCTGCGTCAGGAGAGTATGCCGCCGGCCGATGCTTGTGTATATTCACTAGTCGGTATACATAGCGACATGATCTCACACGCAATCCCGACGCGCGAACGCATCATCTCGGCGGCCGCCAAGCTGTTTTACAACGAGGGCATCAGGAGCGTCAGCGTCGATGCGGTGGCTGAAGAGGCCGGCGTCACGAAACGCACTCTTTACTACCATTTCGCCAGCAAAGACGACCTCATCGGGGCCTATCTGGAGGCGCGCGACCAGCCCAACCTCGCTCTGTTCAAACGCTGGTACGCGGAAACGATGGGCGAACCGGCGGATAAGGTGCAAGGCATCTTTCGCAATCTCGCCCGCGCAGCCCGCCATCCGAAATGGAAGGGCTGCGGCTTCCTGCGCACCTCTGCGGAACTCGTCAATATGCCTGGCCATCCAGCCATGAAAGTCGGGATTGAACACAAGAAGAGGGTCGAGGCCTGGTTGCGGGTCACATTCGAGGCGGCCGGAATCAAAACGGAAGCGCCGCAACTCGCCCGGCAGATCGTCCTGTTGCTCGATGGCTCGTTCGCCGTCGTTCTGTTGCATCGCGACCCGACCTATATGGAAGCCGCAGGCGAGGCGGCTGGTTCACTGACCCGCGCTGCGACCGCAAACGCAAACGCGTAAGGCGCTCGCTCTGAAGACCGCATCTTTCGCCTTCGGCATGGCCTGAGGTCGTTGAGCGGGAAGGGCATTATGTTGAGCCTCTAAACAACAGAACAATGCTGCACTGCCGAAAAAATCGCCACGCGCGCCGATGCGCGTTTTTTCAGCATGCCCCATTGACAATTCATCCTTGATGGCACTTCATAACATTGTTCCAGTAAAACAGACATGCGTCCATTATACTGGAACAAAAGGAACCATCCATAAGGGGAACGCCATGACCATTTCCTTTCGCACCGGCGTGATGTCGCTGGCCGTCGCCGCTCTGTTGTCCACGCCTGCGCTGGCCGAAGGCAGCAAGCTCGATGAAGTGCTGGCCCGCGGCCATCTCGTCCTCGGCACGGGCAGCACCAATGCGCCCTGGCACTTCAAGAGCGCCGACGACAAGCTTCAGGGATTCGACGTCGACATGGGCCATATCATCGCCAAGGCCCTCTTCGGCGATCCTGAGAAGATCGAGTATGTGAACCAGTCCTCCGATGCCCGCATCCCGAACATCACCACCGACAAAGTCGACATCACCTGCCAGTTCATGACTGTTACCGGCGAGCGCGCCCAGCAGGTTGCCTTCACCATTCCTTATTATCGCGAGGGTGTCGGCTTGATGCTCAAGGCGGATGGCAAATATGGCGACTACGCCGCCCTCAAGGCGGCAGGCTCCTCCGTCACCATCTCGGTTCTCCAGAACGTCTACGCCGAGGCGATGGTGCATGCGGCCTTGCCGGAGGCGACCGTCGACCAGTACGACTCCGTCGACCTGATCTATCAGGCACTGGAATCGGGACGCGCCGATGCTGTCGCCACGGACCAGTCGTCGCTCGCCTGGTACATGACCCAGAATCCGGGCCGCTATAAAGATGCTGGCTACGGCTGGAACCCGCAGACCTACGCCTGCGCCGTCAAGCGCGGCGATCAGGATTGGCTGAACTTCGTCAACACCGCTCTGCACGAAGCCATGACCGGCGTCGAATTCGACTTTTACGCCAAGTCCTTCAAGACCTGGTTCGGCAAAGATCTGACGCCGCCGCAGATCGGCTTCCCGGTCGAGTTCAAGTAACAGCCATGTGGAGCGGGATATGTTTCCCGCTCCACATTTAAAGAGTGAGAGCATGACGTTGTCCGAAAACCGCTCACATTTTTCGGCATCATGCTCTGGTCTGAAAGGGCGGCCCGCATGGGTTACACGTTGAATTTCGCTGCCGTCTGGCGCAATTTCGATTTTCTTTTGAGCGGGCTCGCGCTCAGCCTCGGCCTTGCAGTGATCTCGATCCTGATCGGCGCCGCGATCGGTCTTGTGGTGGCCTTCGCGCTGACGTCCAAAAGCCGCTTTGCGGTCGTGCCGGCGCGGGTCTATGTCACGGTCATTCGCAACCTGCCGATTCTCGTCCTGGTGCTTTTCGTCTTTTTCGCGCTGCCGCAGATGGGCTTGCGCCTCGACAAGATAAAAAGCTTCGTCCTGGTTCTGTCGCTTTATTCCGGCGCCTATCTGGCCGAGGTGTTCCGTGCCGGGCTGCTGTCTATTCCGAGAGGACTGACGGAAGCGGGGCTTGCCATCGGCCTGACGGGGATGCAGATCCGCAGCTCCATCATCGCTCCGCTGATGCTGCGCAACGTGCTGCCATCGCTGTCCTCGACGATCATCTCGCTCTTCAAGGACACCTCGCTTGCCGCCGCCATCGCCGTGCCGGAACTGACGTTTGCCGCCCGCAAGATCAATGTCGAGAGCTTCCGCGTCATAGAGACCTGGATGGTCACATCAGCCCTCTATGTCGCGACCTGTTTCCTCATCGCTGCCGTGATGCGCTTCGTCGAGCGCCGTCTGGCCCTGCCGAGATAGACCTGATGTCCCACACCTTTCTCGAACAACTCTGGATCGCCCGATACGTCATCATGAACGGCATTGGCGTAACCGTGTCGATCTCCCTGCTGGCCATCCTCGCGGGTTCCATACTCGGCGTTTTCGTCGGCTTGGCGCTCGTCTATGGCGGCGTTGTTTTGCGTCTGGCCGTGCGCGCCTATACGGATATCATCCGTGGCACGCCGGTACTCGTGCTGGTGCTGGCGAGCTACTATGTCTCTGCCGCCGTCGGCCTCGATCTCGGGCCGTTCTCGGCCGGCGTGCTCGCCCTTGCCATCTTCTGCTCCTCCCATGTCGGCGAAATCGTGCGCGGGGCGCTTCAGGCAATCCCGAAGGGGCAGACGGAAGCTGCCAAGGCGATCGGCCTCACCTTTACACAGACCTTCACCTCGGTGCTGTGGCCGCAGGCCATGCGCCAGTGCCTGCCGGCCTGGGTGAATACGGCGGCCGAGATGGTGAAGGCCTCGACGCTGCTCTCCGTCATCGGCGTCGCGGAGCTTCTCCTGCGCACGCAAGAGATCATCTCCCGCAATTTCATGAGCCTCCAGTTCTATTTCCTGGCTGGCGGTCTCTATTTCATCATCAACTACGGCATCGAGCACTTCGGCAAATATGTCGAGCGCAAGACTGCCCTGCCGTCCTGAGGAGTTCCCCCGATGGCCAAGACCATTCTCGACATCCAGGGTCTGCGCAAGACTTACGGCATCCACGAAGTCCTCAAGGGCGTCGATTGCGCCGTTGAGGAGGGCGAAGTCATTTCCATCATCGGCTCGTCCGGTTCCGGAAAGACCACCTTGCTGCGCTGCATCAACATGCTCGAAGAGTTCCAGGGCGGCACGATCAGCCTCGATGGCGAGGAGATCGGCTACCGCGCCGAAGGCACAACGCGGCGCCGCAAGAGCGAGAAGGAGATCGCGCGCCAGCGCGCGCTGACCGGCATGGCGTTTCAGCAGTTCAATCTCTTCCCGCATATGAGTGCCGCTGAAAACGTCATGCTCGGCCTCGTCAAGGTCAAGAAAATGGCGAAGCCGGATGCCCGCGCCATCGCCGAAAAATGGCTCGATCGTGTCGGCCTTTCCGCCCGCTCGAACCATTATCCCGGGCAGCTTTCCGGTGGTCAGCAGCAGCGCGTCGCGATCGCCCGCGCCATTGCCATGTCGCCGAGGCTGATGCTGTTCGATGAAGTGACCTCCGCGCTTGACCCGGAACTGGTGGGCGAAGTGCTCCAGGTCATCAAGGGGCTTGCCGCCGACGGCATGACCATGCTGCTCGTCACGCACGAGATGCGCTTTGCCTACGACGTTTCGTCACGCGTCATCTTCATGAACCAGGGCGTCATCTGCGAGGAGGGCGATCCGAAGGACATGTTCGTGCATCCGAAGACCGAACGGCTGGCGGAATTCCTCAAAACCTCGAGTTTCAATTAGGCGAAAAGAAAGATCCCGTGACGGTCGGCTGTGCGGATCGTCACGGGCGCTCTATCCAAGGGTCGACAAGCTCGATCCCCAAACCCTCGAAATCCTTTATATTGCGAGTGGCGAGAGTGAGATCGTGAGCAATCGCGGTGGCGGCAATTAAGCCGTCCATTGACGATAAGCCGCGTCCGCTTCGCTTTGCGAGCCCCAACAGGTCGCCCCAGGCTATCGCAACCGGCTGGTCCACAGGGATGACGCGCTGCTCGAAGCGCTGCGGCAAGTCCTGGGCAAGCCATTCAGCCAGCGCGTCGCGCTTCCGCCCGCTTTCCATCAATGCAACACCACGCCGGATCTCCGCGATCGATACGGTGCTGATGAATGAGCGATCCTCGTCGAGACTGTCCAGCCATTCTAGGACACGTGCATTGGGACGCGACCTTGTCACCTCGGAAAGCACATTGGTGTCCAGCAGAAGTCTCACAGCTGGAGATCATGCGGTTCGTCGCGCTGTCGTTGGAGGTCCAGATCGGCGCCACGCAGCGGCGATTGCATCAGAAACTCTGCGAGGGTGCCCTTGCGCGCGGTCTTGCGCTGCCATTCCTCGGCCGAAACGACAACGACGCTCGGTTTACCGTTGCGCATGATCGTTTGCGGCGTTGCTTGCGCGCGTTCGATAACCTCAGACAGCTTGGCCTTCGCACTGGCGACGGTCCAACTTTTATCCTCTGGTCGTGATGGCTGCATTCGCTATATCCTGACTATAGTGACTAACATGACTATATAAGCCGAACCGATCTAGCCGCAAGCAACTTTTCGGCAGGGAAGGACTTTGCCGGCTTTGGGCGGCCAACGCTGAGGAGTTTGCAAGGAATTGCGGGGACTCGCTCAATTTGCGCTCAGTCTGCATTCTCAGCGTGCAAATTCCAGGGGGAGGGATCCGAGACATCTTGGAAATCCTGAACACAGAATTTTGGCACGAGCTTTGCTTTCCTGTCTTGTATGCAAGATAGCCACACATCTGAGAGCACCCAGAAGACCATCGAGGAGACGATTGTCTCCGGGATTCTTTCAGCCAAAATTCGGCCTGGGACGCGTCTGAGTGAAAACCAGCTGGCAACGCTCTTCAGCGTGTCTCGAACCCGCGTCCGTGAAGCCATGATGCGTTTGGAAACACGCGGCATCGTGCATGTCAGTCCGAGACGAGGCTGGTTTGTTGTCGAGCCGTCCGCTGAAGAGGCGATCGCTGTCTATGAGGCACGGCGCGTCATCGAGGCCGGGTTGCTGCGCAGCATGCGTGTATTGACGGACGAGGGAAGCAAAGCTCTCGACGTGCATTTGAACGAGGAAAAGACCGCAATGGCTGCGGGCGACCGCCAGCGCCTGACGTATTTGATGGGTGATTTCCACATCCGCATCGCAGAATTGAGCGGGAACGCCATCATCGTCGATATCCTCCGCGATCTCACCGCGAGGACGATCCTCATTTCGATGCTCTATCAGTCTGAATTTCATGCAGCACAGTCCCATGACGGACACTGCCGCATCTTCGAGGCCATGCAAGCGGGCGATTTCGTCAGAGCTGCCGAGCTCTCTATCGAACATCTGGACGAAGTGGAAATGGGCCTCGACCTCACCACCCGGCCCGATCCGCTCTCGGAACTGCGCAGTTCCCTGTCACTTCCTCCCAAGACCGTGCCCTCGGTCTCCCAACTGTCAGACCCAAAAAACCACAACTTCAAAGGAGCAACTAAAACATGCTGACAAGACGAGTCTTCTTCGCAATCGCGACCCTGGCTGCAACCTTCGGCCTCGGCTCCGCGTCTTACGCCGATGCTCTCGCCGACATCACGGCGCGCGGTACGCTGCGTGTGGCGGTCCCGCAGGATTTTCCGCCCTTCGGCAGCGTCGGTACCGATATGGCGCCGATGGGCTACGATATCGATGTAGCCAATCTCATTGCCGAAAAACTGGGCGTCAAGACCGAACTCGTGCCGGTCACCAGCGCCAACCGCGTTCCCTATCTGCAGACAAACAAAGTCGATCTGGTCATATCAAGCCTCGGCAAGAATGCGGAGCGCGAAAAGGTGATCGATTTCACCACGGCCTACGCCCCCTTCTTCAACGGCGTATTTGCACCGGCCGATCTTTCGATCGCCAAGGTGGAGGATCTCGCCGGCAAGAGCATCGGCGTCACGCGCGGCGCTGTCGAAGATCTCGAGCTGACGAAGATCGCGCCGGCCGACGCGACGATCAAGCGCTACGAGGACAACAACGGCACCATCTCGGCCTTCCTGTCCGGCCAGGTCGACACCATCGCCACCGGCAACGTCGTGGCTGCTGCGATCCTCGCCAAAAATCCTCCCAAGCGCCCTGAGATGAAGTTCCTCATCAAGAACTCGCCCTGCTACATCGGTCTCAACAAGGAACAGGCAGCTCTTCTGGAGAAGGTGAACGGCATTATCGCCGCCGCAAAAACCGATGGCGCGCTGAACGCCATATCGCAGAAGTGGCTCGGCGCCGATCTCCCGTCGGATCTCTAAGGACCGGTCTCACGGATGTCGTCCCGCGCCCGCGCGCGGGACGACATGACGCTCCGTCGCCACAAGAGGGGACAATTCCTTGAGTTACCATTTCGAATTCGGCTGGCTGCTTGAATATTATCCTGAGATCATCAAGGGCATACTGATCACGCTGGAGCTTATCGCGATCGGCGGAGTGCTCGGCATATCGCTCGGCATCTTCTGTGCCTGGGTGCGTGCACTCGGCCCGGCCTGGCTGAAGCCTGTCGTTGCGACCTATGTCGAACTGATCCGCAACACGCCGTTCCTGATCCAGCTCTTTTTCATCTTCTTCGGCCTTCCGTCGCTCGGCTTCAAGCTTTCCGAACTGACGGCCGCCAACCTCGCGATGGTCGTCAACCTCGGCGCTTATAGCTGCGAAATTATCCGCGCTGGCATTCAGGCAACCCCGAAGGGCCAGTTCGAGGCAGGCGAGAGCCTTGCCATGACGCGCTTCGAAACCTTCCGGCATGTCGTTCTCGTGCCATCCCTGCAGCGCATCTGGCCGGCGCTGTCGTCGCAAGTGGTCATCGTCATGCTCGGCTCATCGGTCGTCTCGCAGATCGCCGCCGAGGATCTGACCTTTGCCGCGAACTTCATACAATCGCGAACCTTCCGCGCCTTCGAGGCCTACATTGTCTCGACAGCCATCTATCTTGTGCTGGCGATCCTGCTCCGGCAGCTGCTGGCGGTGGTCGGCGGGTTCATTTTCCCGAGGAGAGCAGCACGATGATCGAGTTCACACTCTGGGACATCCTGCGCAACCTGCTGCTCGCCACCCGCTGGACGATCCTGCTTTCGCTTGTCTCGTTCATCGGCGGCGGCGTGGTCGGGCTGGGGCTGCTGTTCCTGCGCATCAGCAAGCGCAAGGCATTCAGGACAGTCGCGAAATATTATATCGAGCTCTTCCAGGGCACGCCGTTGCTGATGCAGCTCTTCATCGCCTTTTTCGGTCTCGGCCTCTTCGGGATAGACGTGCCGGCCTGGCTTGCTGCGGGTTTCGCGCTGATCTTGTGGAGCGCTGCCTTCCTCGCCGAAATCTGGCGAGGCTGCGTCGAAGCGGTCGTGAAGGGTCAGTGGGAAGCCTCCGCCAGCCTCGGCATGGGCCGGTTGCAGCAGATGCGTTATGTCATCCTCCCGCAGGCACTGAGGGTCGCCATACCGCCGACGGTCGGTTTCTCCGTTCAAATCGTCAAGGGAACGGCGCTGACCTCGATCATCGGTTTCGTCGAATTGTCGAAAGCCGGCACGGTCGTCACCAATGCCACTTTCCAGCCCTTCACCGTCTACGGGCTCGTCGCCCTCATCTACTTCGCCCTTTGCTGGCCTTTGTCAAAAAGCAGCCAGATCCTGGAAAGGAAGCTCAATGTCGCTCATCGAAATCACTGAAGTCCGCAAGAGCTTTGGCACCACCGAGGTGCTGAAAGGCATCAATCTCGATGTGGAGGCCGGCGAAGTTATCGCCATTATCGGCAAGAGCGGTTCGGGAAAATCGACCCTGCTTCGCTGCATCAACGGCCTGGAGACCATCACTGACGGCTCCATCTCCGTGGCCGGCGCGCAGCTCCTCGATGACGAAGTCCATTTGAAGGCACTGCGCCTCAAGGTCGGCATGATATTTCAGCAGTTCAACCTCTTCCCGCACCTGACCGTCGGCGGCAACGTCATGCTGTCGCAGACCGTGGTCAAGAAGACCCCGAAGGCCGAAGCCGAGGCCACCGCCCGCAAGATGCTGGAGCGGGTGGGGCTGGGCCACAGGTTCGACGCCTATCCGGACGAGCTCTCGGGCGGCCAGCAGCAGCGCGTCGCCATCGCCCGCGCGCTCGCCATGCAGCCGACTGCACTTCTCTGCGACGAGATCACCTCCGCGCTCGATCCGGAACTGGTCGCCGAAGTTCTGGCCGTCGTGCGCGAACTCGCCGCAGAGGGAATGACACTGCTGATGGTAACGCACGAGATGAAGTTCGCCCGCGACGTCTGCAACCGCGTGATCTTCATGCATCAGGGCCGGGTCCATGAAGCAGGCCCGCCGGAGGAAGTCTTCGCCAAGCCGCAGACAGCGGAGTTGAAGCAATTTCTCGGTGTCAACTAGGAGGCAGTGAGAATAGCCGACTTGGCGGATCGAGCACTTTTATGGCGTGCTGCGTTTGCGCATCGATTATCCGCTCGGTAAGCGGGGTGCCTCTGGCCTATCTAACGCGGCTTGCTGTTCGATCTGCTGCCGCGTGGACTGCCAGGCGGTAGTTATCAAGGCCGGTTGGCAGGATGAGAACGCGAGGAGCCACTAGCGCAGTTCTTCATCCAGCTCCGCGTCGATAGCATCCAGAGCGGAAAGGGGCAGCATCTCTCCGCGCCTGAATTCCTCTTCCGCCCGCAGCAGCGAGCGGATGGCATAGCGGCGATCTTCTTCGCGTGCCATATCTTCGCGAATAAGGGTGCGTACATATTCGCTCGGCGTAGTGTACTGGCTCTTCCCGTTGGCGCGCATTTCATCGGGCAAGCTCACATGCAGGCTGCTGGTCATACAGCACCCTCCTTCAAATTTCTGAATCAATCGTTCTGGATCCGTACCTCAATGTCAATATTTGACATCGAGACGCTCGGTCTCTGCCTGCAAGAGGCTAGGCATACGGACCGGGATGCTCACTTCCCGCTGCTGGCGCCAACAAGCGCGCAGGCTCCAATCCGCAGGCGCGCGCGGGAATGGCAGGCAGGGCTGCCGCTCCCGGGATTGTCAGTCTTTTTTGCCAGTCGGCGCTGGCAGCAAGATGGGCTCTACCGAATGTTTCGGTGCCATCAGCTGTGCAAGAATGTCATCGGCCGAGTGGCTCGAACTGCCAATGCCGGCCTCGCGCAGCTGACGATCGAGGTCGCTGCCGTTTTCCAGCGCGGCCAGTTCAGCACCGGCTTCGATGCGGCCGGCAGTGATTTCCTGGCGTTTCTTGATACGTTCGAGACTTTCGACGGCGCTGCCGAGGCGGGTATTGATGCCCGACTGGCTATGGGCGATCGCCGATTGAGCGCGCAGCAGCGACTCATTGGCTTTGACATTCCCCACCTCGCGCTTCATCTGAGCAATGCGCGCTTCGGTCTCCTGGATCGTGCGCAGCATCTGCTGCTGGCGAGGCAGCAGCCGGTCGAGCTCTTCCTGGTCGCGCTGCACTTCGGCACGGATACTAGCAATGCGCTGAGCGAGACCTTGAGCCAGATCCGTGCGGCCTGCGGAGATCGCAGCGCGAGCGCTGTCGGTATCCTTGGTCTCCTTGGCGCGGTTTTCGTCAAGTCGGCGCATGACGCTCTTGTTGGACGCCATGATGCCGGCCAGATCGGATCGCGCACTGCGCAGCGACTGTTCAGCGTCGCGGATTTCTTGATCAAGGACGCGCATGGACTGGCTGTCGGCGGCCGCTTCCGCTGCCTCGTTGATGCCGCCGCGAATGGCGGTGAAAATCTTTCCCCAAGTGCTCACGCTGCAATCTCCCCGCTTTTCCATTCTTCAATCATATGTGCCGCATCGACGGCATTGGCAGCCAGAATCGCGACTTCCTCGACCACCGTCTCGGCCGGCGAGCGTGCTGACAGCGAGCCGAACAATTCATACCATTCCTCACCGTCGATCGTGGTGATGCCGAAGCTGGAGAGCGGCACGAACTTATGGGTCTTCAGCACCATACGTTCGAAGGCTTCTCGATTGGACACGTCCTTGCACGGCACCAGAACAGCGCTGACGAGGATGTCGCGCTCCCCGCTTACCGCGACGAAGACGTCGAGATCGCCTTTTTCCTTAAGAGTCACGCATATGACGTCGCCCTGTTCGGGTACGGCTACATCCACATCGCCCAGTGCGTCGGGATCGGCGGCGAACAGGCGCGTTAAAGTGGTGAGGTTCCAGGTCTCCAAAAAGTCCTCCATCGGTTGGAACATCAAAATATTTGGGTAATCGGTTTGCAACTTAAAGATCTGGTGCGCTAAATAAATTTCGCTAGGGTACGCGTTGGGAACGGGGGCGAATCGCTTGCCATTTATCGCTTCATTGATGCGGCGTGTATATCTCTCGCTCAGCGAATTGGCCTGGTCAGCCCTTTTTGTTATCCTCGTGATCCACCTGGTCGCCTCTTACCTGCTCTTCCTGCTGGCCGGCGAAGGCGATCTCGTCGGCAATCCGGTCGACTTTCTTTATTACTATATGGTGACGGCAACGACTGTCGGCTATGGCGATCTTTCTCCAAAATCGGGGCTCGGCCGATTAATTGCCGTCCTGTTCGTTCTTCCCGGCGGCATTGCCATCTTCACCGCTGTTCTTGGCAAGTTGTTGACAACTATCGGTACGATCTGGAGAAACCGCATGCGCGGATTGGGTGATTACAGCGAACGCGCCGGCCATATCATCGTTCTGGGCTGGCAAGAGGGGCAGACATACCAGACGCTGCGGCTGCTGCATGCCGAACGGCAGGCCAACGAACCGATGAGTGTTCTGGTTGCCAAGGACCTGCCGGAAAATCCCGCCAGCAATTACGCCGACTATATCAGAACCGAGCGGCTTGCCGATGCCGACGCTCTGGTGCGGGCCGGAGTGGCCCAGGCGCGCGCGATCATCGCGCGCGGCGCAAATGACGACGAGACGCTGGCTGCCGTGCTGATTGCCGAAGACCATGCGCCCAATGCTCATATCGTCGCCTATTTCGCCGACGACCGCACGGCACAGATGGTCAAGCAGCGCCGGCCGCGCGTGGAGGCCGTGGGCTCGCTCGCCGAGGAGCTGCTGTCGCGCTCCGCCCGTGATCCGGGCTCTTCGGAAATCGCCGCACGGCTGCTGTCGGCCGCTTCCACCGACACGGCGTTTTCGCTGCCGGTACCGCCTTTGCAAACGCCGCTACTCTATGGGGACGTGTTTTTAAGGCTCAAGCGTCAGCATAATGTGACGCTGGTGGGCATGCTGAGCCAGGGCATGACCGACCTCAATTGCCAGGACGAGACGCTGATGCGGGGCGGCGAGACCCTTTACTACATCAGCGGAATGCGGCTAGATCCCGCTGCCATCGCTTGGGCTCGAATGGGAGACGTATCATGATCGGCTGGTTCGGCAGAGACAAGAACGAAAGGCCCTTACCCAAAGAACTTGGCCCGTTGAGCGCCGCCATCGGGGGGGCGTTGGACATCGATTTCCTCTCCCTCGAAGCCGAGGCTTTGGCCGGCCAGCCGGCGATGCCGCTGCCACGCAGCGGCCCGTTCATCATCGCCGCCTACGGTGAGGTTTCGCTCGATGCCGCGACGGTTCTGTCGCGCTACTACGATGAAGACCATCGGATGATTCAGGTGATGTCGACGTCGGGCCAGCCGGGTGATGTCGACGACATCAGCTTTTATCAGCCCTGGGACAGCGTCGTGCCTGCCGGGCAGGGCGAATGGAACCGCTGGACCGGGCCGGACGGCCTGATCGGTCAGCCAAGCTACGATGCCGATGGCATCCTCTATAGCCGCTTCTGGGGCGAAGGCCCCGAGCGCACCCCATTGGCGGAGTTTGTCGAGAAGGTCGACGACGGTGAGGCGCAGCGCTCCATTCACCAGACCTGCATGCTGTATTATCGCCCGCTTGGCTCGACGCGCGAAATGCTTTTGATCAATGTCGAGCGCGACCTCGATCTCGGACAGAGCCAGGCAGGCAGCTCGGTGGAATTTCTGATCGGCTATGGACTCGCTCCGGCCGATGTTCGCCGCGTCTGAGGGGATCCTATCAATTTCAACGGAGGACTTTTTCAATGCTCGATTACGTGGCGGGTCTGCCTGCCTTCCTCGGCTATTTCGCCGTTGGTCTTGCCGCTTACGGCGTTTTCGCGGTGATCTACACATTCTTGACGCCGCAGAAGGAAGTCCAACTCATTCGCGCAGGCAATCTTGCCGCCGTCACGGCATTCTTGGGCGCGCTTGTTGGTTTCAGCCTGCCTCTGGCTTCGGCCGCAGCCAATTCGGTCAGCATCGTCGACTACATCATATGGGCGGTGGTCGGCATTCTGGCGCAGATCCTCGCTTACTATATTGCGAATTTCACCATGACGGATCTGCATGAAAAGATCACTGCCGGCAATATCGCCGCGGGCATATGGGGCGGCGGCATCGCGCTGGTCATCGGTATTCTCAACGCCGCCTGCATGACCTATTGAGGGGAGGGAATGATGCGCAGACGTAAGAGCGGGCACAAACGACCTTTCCTGGCCCTCGGCACTATCGCTGCCTCGACCCTGGCGCTGTCCGGTTGCGGCGATCAGACTCCTTCGGAGACAATGTTCACCTCCGTCGACCAATGCGTGACTTCCGGCATGGACCGGCAGGTCTGCCAGGCCGGCTATCAGGATGCCATGCGGGCCCATCTCGCCGCCGCGCCGCGTTTCAACGGCATGGCCGCCTGCGAGGCCGAATACGGCTCGGGCCAGTGCACGCAACAGTCGGCCAGTGCCGTCCCCAACAATACCGGCGGAGGCGGCAGCTTTTTCGTGCCGTTCCTGACAGGCTACGTGCTGTCTTCCGCACTGAACAACATCGGCGACTATTACAATTATCGCCGGCGCCAGGAGGAGAGTGGCTCCTACGGCTCGACACCGATTTATCGCAATCGCTCGGGGCAAACGGTGACAACGACTGTTCGCTCGGGCGGCAACGACACCGCGATCGCGCCCTCGCGTCAGACTGTTAAGCCGGTCAACGTCAACACCCGCACCGTTGCCCGTCAAGGCTTCGGGGGCCGTTCGTCCTTCAGTTTCGGCGGCTGACATGAAGCGCATCACCCTTCCGGCGCGTCCTGATTGGCTTGACAAGGCGCGCGCCGTCGGCTTCGGGTTTCACGTCATGTATGGCGAACCCTACTGGCTCGACGATGCCGCCTATACATTCACGCTCGATGAGATCGAGACACGGATTGAAGAGCCGAGCCAGGAACTGCACGACATGTGCATGGATCTGGTCGGTGATATCGTCAGAAGCGAAGAGTCGCTCGACAGGCTGGCCATTCCGGAGGATCTGCGCGATGTGGTGCAGCGCTCCTGGCAGCGCCGCGACCGGCACCTCTACGGCCGGTTCGATCTTGCTTACGACGGCACTGGCCCGGTAAAGTTGCTCGAATATAACGCCGATACTCCCACTTCGGTGTTCGAGACAGCCTATTTCCAGTTCAACTGGCTGACCGACCAGGTGGCTTTGGGTATCCTGCCCAAGGATGCGGACCAGTATAATTCCTTGCAGGAAAGCCTCGTTGAGGCGTTCGAGCAATTTTCCAAAGAACCGATCTTCCACTTCGCGGCGATGACCGACAATGAGGAGGATCGCGGCACGACGGTCTATCTGATGGACTGTGCAGTGCAAGCCGGCCATCGCGTTGAGCTTTTGGACATCCGCGAGATCGGCATCGATGCGCAGGGCCGTTACACCGACCTCCAGGATCGGGTGATCGACCGCTGCTTCAAGCTGTATCCGTGGGAATTCATGCTGCGCGAGCCGTTCGCTCGCAACCTCGTGCGCTCGGGCGATGTTTTCGTCGAGCCCGCCTGGAAGGCCGTGCTCTCCAACAAAGGGCTTCTGCCTCTGCTCTGGCAGCAGCACCCCAATCATCCCAACCTGCTGGCTAGCTATTTCGCAGACGACCCGGCGGCCTCGACCTTGAGCGACTATGTGCGCAAACCCCTGCTGTCGCGAGAAGGCGAGAACGTCACGATATTCCGAGATGGCCGGGAATTGATTTCCGCCCCCGGCGATTATGGTGACGAAGGTTTTATCGTCCAGGCCTATGCCCCGCTTTTCGAAAGCGATGGCGGCTTCGCCGTGCTCGGCAGCTGGATCGTCGGTGATCGCGCCTGCGGTCTTGCGGTCCGCGAGGACCGCTCGCGCATAACCGCCAACTTGTCGCGTTTCGTACCGCACGTCATCGTCGGATAAGAGGAGGTATATCGCTTCAGGCGCAGCGATCTTCGTCTATGCGTCGAGCGATGCCGGCCATCGGCGAACGAGCGATCTTGCGGCGTTCACCCAGGTCGATATGGGGAAGGTGTGTCTCATTGCGATTGCCTTGCAAGCGATACCCATTGGCATCTTTCACAGGTCGCACTTCATCCTTGAACCCACCCGGCTACATGTGAAAGTGGCGTAATCAACGTTATGGAACTATGTATGGGTATATCGGCTTGCATATTGTTTGGGCGCTTGCCGCAGCAAAGACCGGCTCAAATTCCGCGTTGGCTGGCGCCGGTGCCGCTATGACTGACGGAATTCGAGCCGCGTTCCTTTGCGGCGCGATCATCTCCATTGCATCGGCTATCACGGCCTTCTTCGTTAGAACGCCGGCTGGCGAGCATGCTACTCCTCGGGCCGAGCCAGCACGAAATCGTGCTCTATCTGCCAGAACTTGCCAGAGAAACCGAGCTCGTTAGCGCGTACCGAATCCTCAACGTGCTGGAACTTGGCAAGCAAGCTTTGCTTCACACCAAAGACGGCGTCAGAGTGGATGTACGGGTCGTCCGGATCAAAGATGTGCGTCGTGAGCGTCTCGAAGCCGTCGGCCTTGATAATGTAGTGCAGGTGAGCGGGCCTGTAGGGATGACGACCGAGCGCGCCGAGCAGCTTGCCAACCGGTCCATCGTCCGGGATCGGGTAATATTTGGGCTTGACTGCTCGAAACCAATAGCGGCCATCCACGCCGGTGCGGAAGATGCCGCGAAGGTTGAAGTCTGGTTGGATCCCCTTCTGCTGCACGTCGTAGAAGCCTTCGTCGTTGGCCTGCCAGACGTCGATGACAGCGGCGGCAATCGGCCTGCCATCAGTGCCGAGGATGCGGCCGCCGATCACCATGTCCTCGCCCTTCTGATCGAGGCAGATATTGGTGCCCATCGGCAGTTCCGGCGCGTCGGCAACGTGAAACGGACCAAGAACAGTACTTTCGGAGGCGCCTGAGGGCTTGCGGTTATTGATGGCGTCGACCAGCATCGACACGCCGAGCACGTCCGACAGCAGGATAAATTCCTGTCGCCATTCGTTGCATGTGTGCCCTGTGCGGGTGAGAAAAAGGATTGCCTCCATCCATTCGTCCTGCGTCGGCTCAAGCTCCTTTACCGCCTCGTGCAGCTTGCGTGTTACGACCTCCATCACGCGCTTCAGGCGCTGGTCTCCGGCGGTGGCGTTGCGGCTCGTGACCACCTCAACAGAGTTCTCTTCTGTGAAAAACCCCTTTTCATGTGCGTCAATCATCGCCTTATCTCCCCAAAACGGTGGTCAGCACGCGCCGCAGTTCGGCTGACGGATCGTCGACGATCGCTTCACTTCGCCAGGCGACATGATGGTCGGGACGCACGAGGAGGACACCGCTGTCGCGGATTTCGCGCATATTCGCCCAGTCGCCGGCAAAGTCCTGCCAGGGCTGACGTGGACCGATCAGGTGTGCGGCAATATCGATGCCCAGTTCCTTCCCAAGGGTTCGGGCGGCCTCGATCCAGCCCTGCCCGCCAATGCCGGTGAGCACGGTAAACTTGCCATGTCCGGCAAGGTCGAGCGTCGATAGCTTTTCACCTGTCGCAGAATACACCCAGGCATGCGGCAGCCTTGCACCTGGCCAGCTCGTCTGCTGGCAGTGCAGTTCAGGATCTCTGGCGAAGGCCGGTTCCGCCTGCCCATCCGTTACAATCGCGCCGGATCGATAGCGCTGGTTCATCTCGACGCCATGGCAATCGAACTCGTAGACTTTGTCGGCAATCGCCTTGCGAATGGCGGCGCGCTGTTCTTCAGCAGCAACCGTGTTGTTGCAGCGGGCATCCATGTTCTGCTGCATCTTCACCGGGTCGATCGAATCAAGCAGTCCCAGCGCCTTGAAGATCGGCCCGAATTCTTCGATCGACTTATTGGCGCGGGTGACGATCTGCTTGGCGACAGGCGCTCGCTCATCCTGATAGCTATCGAGAAGTTTCGGGTCAGCGGTGCCCTTGAGGACGAAAGCCAGCTTCCATGCGAGGTTGAATGCATCCTGGATCGAGGTATTCGAGCCGAGCCCGTTTGACGGCGGATGGCGGTGGGTGGCGTCGCCCATGCAGAAGATGCGGCCATTCGACATTGACGTGGCGTACATATTGTTGACGGTCCAGGTCGAGACCGACTTGATGGTCATCTCGAGATCGGGATCGCCGACCAGGTCGCGCACGACCTTCTTCGCATGCGCTTCATCCACCGAAGGGGGTGGCTGGTTGATATCGTAACCCCAGACGATCAGCCATTCGTCCCAAGGCCTGACCATACGCACCAGTCCCATGCCGATGCCGCCGACGTCAGCACCCGGCTGCAGCACCCAATAAAGCACCGAGGGACGATGGGCGACCAGTCGCGACAGATCGGCCTTGAACAGAATGTTCATCGAACCGGCAACGCCCATCTTGCCTTCGAAAGTCAGGCCCACATGTTCCGCAACCTTGGAATTGCCGCCATCGGCGCCGACCAGATATTTCGAGCGGATGGTGAATTCCTTGCCGGTCAGCCGGTCGAGACAGGTTGTCGTGACCCCGTCTTCGTCCTGCGCATGGCTCAGATATTCCGTCGACATGCGCGATTGGCTGCCGCGCGAACAGGCCGTCTTGAACAGCAGCGGCTCCATGAAGGTCTGCGGCAGATCGTTCATATGAGCCGGCGACGACAGCTGGTGCTCGGCGCGCGATAGCGGATGTTTACCCCAGCTCTTCATCCGGCCAATCTCCTCGCCGGTGAGCGAGGTGCAGAACACGTTCTCTCCCATCAGGTCTTGCTCGGCCGCGAACATATAGGCCTCGTCCTCCACATCGCGACCGAGATCGCGCAGCACTTCCATGGTGCGCTGGTTGGTGATGTGGGCGCGCGGCGTGCTGGCGAGCCAGCGGTAGCGGTTGATCACCAGGTTCTCGACCCCGTAGGACGAGAGCAGGGCAGCGGTGGCGGATCCTGCTGGGCCGGTGCCGATGATGAGTACGTCGGTGGTAATGTCAGCCATGAGGCCCTCCCCTATGCGTGAGATTGAGCGGCCCGCCCTTCAGGACACGGCGAACCGGGAAAAGCTGGATGCCGGTGCGCTCGGAGAACAATCCCCAGAGGCCGCGCGGCGCGAGAAGCATGATGGCGATGCCGAGAAGACCGAGCATCAGCAGGTACCAGGAGCCGTAGTCGGCCAAGAGGTTCTGTAAGAGAAAGAAGATGATGACGCCGAGGATCGGTCCCTCGATCGTGCCGATGCCGCCGATCACGACGATGAAGATGACATAGGCCGTCCAGTCGGTGACCGAGAAGGCGGCGTCCGGCGAAATGCGCGCCTTCTGCACGTAGATCAGCGCCCCGGCGATGCCTGTCATGAAGGCGGTGGCGAGATAGACCAGCGTCTTCATCCGTCGCGCATCGACGCCGACGGCGCGGGCTGCCTGCTCGTTGTCACGAACGGCGGCAAGGCCGAGACCCTGCTTGCTGCGCAGAAGACCATAGATGAAGCCGATTGTGGCGACGGCGAGGATCAGCGCCAGCCAGTAAGTTAGCGCGTCGCCCGCCTCGGAAGCCTTCATGCCGAAGAGGTCGCGCATCGCGCCAACGCCCATCATGTCGCGGGTCGCCTCCCGCGGCAACGAGGTGCCGGTGCCGCCGCCGAGTGCCTTCCACTGGGCCAGCAGCAACCGCACGACTTCGGCCACAACCCAGGTGCCGATGGCGAAATAGGGGCCGTAGAGCCGGAAGGTGAAGAAGGCCGTGGGAACGGCTAGGGCGACGGAAAATACGCCGGCAATCAGTATGGCCACAACAGGATCGACGCCGAACAGGATGACGCAGCCGAACATCGTATAGGCGCCAAAGCCGACGAAGACCTGCTGGCCGACCGAGATCAGCCCGGCATAACCGGCAAGCAGGTTCCAGTTCTGCGCCAGCACCAGCATGGTGAGGATGAAGAACAGGTCCTGGATGACGCCGCGGGAGACGATGAAGGGTGCGGCAAAGGCAAGCAACAGAAGGGCAACGACCGCGACAGCGGACAATGTCGATGCCCTGGTGCGTGTCTCCACCGTGAAGGAGGGAATGGCCATGGTCATCGATACACCTCAATCCACCGCGCGCGGGAAAAGGCCGCGCGGCTTGAACAGGAGAACGGCGAGGAATGCCAGATGGCCGGCAAGGATCTGCCATTCCGGATTGATCGCGGCCCCCACCGTCTGGGCAACGCCTAAGATGATGCCGCCAGCGAGTGTGCCCCAGAGCGAGCCGAGCCCGCCGATGATCACCACTTCGAAGGCGTAGATCAGCCGCGCCGGCCCTGACGTCGGATCGAAATTGGCGCGCGTCCCAAGATAGAGGGCGGCGATCGTCACCACGACCATGGCAAGCCCCGTCGCCATCGCGAAGATGCGCTGCGGCCGAATGCCCATCAGCCCTGCCGTCACCGGATCGTCCGAGGTTGCCCGGAAGGCACGGCCGACGGAGGTGCGGTAGATGAGCTGGTTGAGACAGACGATGACGGCGACGGCGGAAAAGAAGGTCATCAGCGGCATGATGCCGGCGGTGACCGGGCCGAGATTGACGGAGGCGCTCTCGAGACTGCCGGCAAAAACGCGGCGGCTATCGGCCGAAAATCCTTCGAGCAGGCCGTTCTGGATGACGATCGACAGGCCGAAGGTGACAAGCAGCGGCGGCAGGATATCCTTGCCGAGCGTACGGTTGAGCAGGAAATATTGCAGGCCCCAGCCGATGGCGAACATCAACGGCATCGCGATCAGGGCGGCAACGAACGGGTCAAGCCCGAGCGTCGTCACCAGGATCAGAATCAGGAAGGCGGCAAGCACGATCAGATCGCCATGGGCGAGGTTGACCAGCCGCATGATGCCGAAGACGAGGCTCAAGCCCGCCGCAAACAGCGCGTAGAGCCCGCCGAGCAGCACGCCCTGGAGAATGGTATCAAGCCAGTTCATGGTGATCCGTCCCGAAATAGGCCCTGTGGATGTCGTCGCGGCTGAGGTCGGCGGCGCGGCCGGAGAGCGTCACTCGCCCCTCCATCATGCAGTAGACGCGGTCGGCCACCTTCAGCGCCTGGGCGATATCCTGCTCGACGATGACGATTGAAGCGCCGGTCTCGCGGATACTGGGAAAGGCGGCGTAGATATCGCGAACCACGACAGGCGCAAGGCCAAGGCTGATCTCGTCGCAGAGCAGCAGCGCCGGATTGGACATCAGCCCACGACCGATCGCCACCATCTGCTGCTGCCCTCCGGAGAGTGCTGTGGCCGGATTGTTGCGCCGCTCCTTCAGGATCGGGAACAGCGAAAAGACGCTTTCGAGCGTCCACGGGCCGTCGACCTTGCGGCCATAATTGCCGATCAGCAGGTTTTCCTCGACGCTCAGCGACGGAAAGAGTTTCCGACCTTCCGGCACCATGGCGATGCCGCGCGCCAGAATGTCAGGCGCCGGCAGCGCGCCGATCGGCTCGTCGCGATAAAGGATCGATGCCGGCGCATTGGTGAGCACGCCTGAGATCGAGCGCATCAGCGTCGTCTTGCCGGCGCCGTTGGCGCCGATGATGGCAATGGTCTCGCCGGCGCCGACGATGATATCGACGCCGAACAGCGCTTGGAAATCGCCGTAGGAGGCGGTCAAGCCTCTGGTTTCGAGAAGCGCCATCAGATCTCGATCCCCAGATAGATTTCACGCACATCGCGCGACGCCATGATGTCCTCCGGCTTGCCGATGCCGATGACCCTGCCGAAATGCAGCACCAGCAGCCGCTCGACGACGGAATTCAGCGCATGCAGCACATGCTCGATCCAGATGACGGCAACGCCGCGCGCATGAATGGCGCGGATGGTTGACACCAGCGACCGGCACTCGCCCTCGGTCAGTCCGCCGGCGATTTCATCAAGCAGCAGCAGCTTCGGTTCCGTCGCCAGCGCTCGCGCCAGTTCCAGCCGCTTGCGCATCAGCAGCGACAGGCTTCCGGCCAGCACATTCGCCTTGTCGATCAGCCCTGTGTCCACCAGGATTTCGGCGCAGCGGTCCGACACCTCGGCCTCGCGCCGCCGCGAGCCGAAAGCGCCGGCGACCAGGAGGTTTTCGAAGACCGTCAGCTTCTCGAACGGCTGCGGGATCTGGAAGGTGCGGCCCATGCCCGACAGGCAGCGCGCCATCGGCGGCGTGCGCGTCACGTCGCTGCCGAGAAAGCGGATGCTGCCGCTATCGGCGGCGATATTGCCGGTGATCAGATTGAACAGCGTCGACTTGCCGGCGCCGTTCGGCCCGATAATGCCCAGCGCCTCTCCTTCGCCGACGGCAAAGGAAATCTGCTCGGCGACCGTCAATGCACCGAATTTCTTCGAGACCCCATCGAGTTCGAGAATTGCCAAACCCATTCCTCCCAGAACAGGCGGGGCCTCTAGCGGCCCCGTGCCAAAAATCAGGCGATCGCTTCCATCTTGCCGCCGACCGGAATGTTCGGCGCTGTCTTGTTGTCGGTGATGACGAGATCGTAGCCGCCGCCGTCCTTCAACCGCCACTGGCCGCCGACGAGCGGCGTCTTGGCGATGTTCTTGGCGGCAAACGGCGGCAGGCCCTTGCCGTCCCAGGCGATCGGACCGACCAGCGTATCGAGCTTGGTGGCGGCAATCGCCTGCGCGACGGCATCCCCGTCTGTCGGATCTCCGGCCCGCTTCATCGCATCCACCGCCAGTTCGAACAGCGCATGGGCAAAGCCGATCGGCTGCGTCCAGGGCCTGTTGGTCGCCTTGGTGAAGGCGTCTGCCACCTGTGCTGTACTTTCCCCGGTCAAGGACGACTTGAACGGATGGCTCGGCGTCCACCAGACTTCCGACGACAGATTGTGCCCGGCATTGCCGAGCGCCTCCACGGTCTGCGGGAAGAGCAGCGCCTTGCCGATCGAGGCGATCTTCGGCGCGAAACCCTGCTGCTTGGCCTGGTTCCAGAAGGTGGTGAAGTCAGGCGGAATGACGACGCCGGTGATGATTTCGCACTGGCCCGATTTGAAGGCATTGATCTGCGCCGAGAAATCATCCGTCATGTTCTGGTAGCGGCCGGGGTCGATCAGGCCATAGCCCATCTTTTCCAGCACCGGCGGGAAGCCGACGACCTTGTCGCCCCAGGCATTGCCGTCGCCATCGTTGGGGAACAGGCCGCCGACCTTCTTGTTGGTTTCGATCTGCGCCCACATGTTGGTGAAGACCGAGATGACGTCTTCGAGACCCCAGAAGAAGTGATAGGCGTAGTTGAACGGCTTCCAGGACGTGGGGTCGCCGGGATTGCCCTGCTGGCCGATGAACCATGGCTGCCAGGGCGCCACCGTCGAGATGCAGGGCATTTCCTCGGCCTCGCAGGTGGTCGCCACCGGATTGGTGGTCTCCGGCGTCGAGGCGACGAGGATCAGGTTCACCTCGTCGGTGACGATCAGTTCCTTGGCGACCTCAGCCGCCCGGTTCGGATTGGACTGGCTGTCCTTGACGACAACCTCATAGTTGAGACCCATCGACTTGGTGACCGCCAGAAAACTGTCGATGACGAACTTGTCGGCCTCGCCGAAGGCAGCTAGCGGCCCCGTCTGCGGGCTGACATAACCTAGCTTGATCGCGGCATCCTGCGCGATCGCAGGTGCGGCGAGCCCGGATGTCGCCGCCAATGCACCGGTGGCGACCGTCGTCTTCAGAAAATCGCGTCTGGTAAACATGTTTCCTCCTCCCATTTTTCTCTCCTCCCAGAGAGCGTGATGTCTGTCGTCAACCTATGCCGGCCGCGTGCCCTCCCAGGCATCCTGCAGCAGGGCACGAATGGATTGCCGGTCGATCGGCCTTGGATTCCAGTAGGGATTTTCGGTGGCGATCTCGGCTGCGCGATCGAGATCGGCTTCGCTGAGGCCGAGATCCTTCAGCGCCAGCGGTGAACCGATTTGTCTGGCGAAATCCCAAAGCCCGCCGCCGACCGAACCGCCGAAGATATCGGCGACCGGCGCCAGAAGCTCCGGCACGGCTGCGGCATTGTAGGCGGCGGTATGCGGCAGCATGATCGCATGCGTATCGGCATGCGGCGTATCGAAGGTGCCGCCCAGCGTGTGGCAGATCTTGTGGTGCAGCGCCATGCCGACGGTGCCGAGCACGGTGCCGCAGAGCCAGGCGCCGTAGAGCGCATCGGCGCGGACATCGGCAGCCCGCGGCACGGCGACGATGTCAGGCATACTGGTCTTGAAGGCCCGCAGCCCTTCGGCCGCCATCAGTGTCGAAATCGGATTGCGATCCCGAGCATAGAGCGCCTCGACCGCATGGGCCATGGCATTCAGCCCCGAGGTGACGCTCATGCCAACCGGCAGGCCAAGCGTCAGGGTCGGGTCGTAGATCACCACCTCAGGCAGGATGCTCGCATGGCGCACGGTGGTCTTGCGCCCGCCCTCAGTCTGGCCGAGGATAGGCGTCACTTCCGATCCGGCATAGGTCGTCGGAATGACGATCTGCGGCAGATCCGTGCGATAGGCGATTGCCTTGCCAAGCCCGGTGGTCGAGCCGCCGCCGAGCGAAACGACGCAATCAGCCTGCGTTCGGAGAACGACCTCCATCGCCTCTTCGGTGACATCGACCGGTGTGTGCATGACGGCGCCGGCAAAGACGCCGACAGCGAGAGAGCCCAGTTGCGCGGCCAGCGCTTCGGCATCGGCCTTCTGTTGCGGCGTCGAGAGGACGAGCGCATTAGCGCATCCGAGCTTTTCCACCCACTCGCCGGCGGCAGCGCTCTTGCCTTCGCCGAAGACGATATGGGCGGGGCTGCCGCTATAGATGAAATCGCGGCTCATATCTCGGCTCCCTGCCTGGCGCGGACCATGACGAAGGTCAGATCCAACAGCCACCCCTTGCCCCGCGGCTCGAAGGTTCGCACCAGCTCCGGCTTGACGGCGAAGATCGCGTCTTCGGCCAGATGCGGATCGCTGCCGTCATAGATATGCGTGGTGATCGTCTCGAAGCCCGGGGCCTTGATCATGAAATGAAGATGCGCGGGGCGGCGCAGCGGATAGCCCGCCTGCCGCAGAAGTTTTCCCACCGGCCCATCGTCCGGCACGCCATAGCCGCATGGCTTGATGGTCCGATAGTGGAAACGTCCATCCGAATCCGTGCGGAAGCCGCCGCGCAGGTTGAATTCCGGCTGCAGATCAGGCTGCTGGTTTTCGTAAAATCCTTGAGCATTGGCCTGCCAGGTGATGATCTCGGCATTTGCGATGGGATCGCCATCGAGATCCTGCACGCGGCCGGAAACATCAAACGTCTCGCCGATCCCGTCGAGCGCGATATTGCTGCCGAGCGGCAGTTGCGGAACGTCGGGGCGGAAGAAGGGTCCGCGCACGGTGTTGGGGGTGGCCGTCTTCGGACGGCGCGAATTGATTTCTTCGACCAGAGCCGAAGCGCCGAGCAGATCCGACAGCAGCACCCACTCCTGGCGCCGCTCGTCGCTGGCATGGCCGACATCGGTCAAGAATTCGATGACCTGCCGCCATTCCGCCTGGGTGGGCCGCACTTCGCGGATCAGGGTATGAAGATGCGTCACCGCTGCCGCGAGAACCTGCGGCAGGCTGTTGTCCCTTGATGGCGGTAGTCGTTGCGCGAACATGTCATGCGAGGTGGCCTCGCTGAAATTCAGCGCCATCGGACCCGGCGTCATGTGTCTCCTCCAAGGCAATGGCTGGTGGAGACAAATTTAGTCCAATCGCTACATGCGAGTAATGATTTTATTCGCGATTAATATATCATATCGTTATGAAGATAGACGAACGCCACCTTGTCCAGCTTGCGGCAGTCGTTAAAACCGGCGGGGTAACCGAGGGAGCGGCCCTGCTCGGCCTATCGCAGCCGGCTGTTTCGCGCACGCTCTCGATGCTCGAGGCTCGCATCGGCGAACCGCTGTTCCTCAAAGGGCGACGGCCGCTGCAGCCAACACCACTGGGGCGAGCGCTGGCCGATCACGGTCAGACCATGCTGTCGGCATCGCGCAAGGCCTCCGATGTCGTTGAAAGCTTTCGGGCCGGCAGGAGCGGCGTGGTGCGTGTCGGTGGTACGCCTTTTTTCATGGATGCTTTGATCGCGGGCATGATCGCCGAGTTCCAGAACCTGCATCCAGACGTGCGCATCGACCAGACCTATGGTTATTTTCCAGACCTCCGTGCCGCGCTCAATGCCGACCAGATCGACCTTGCTATCTGTCCGATCGATATTCTCGACGAGGGCTCCGGCCTTGAATTTCAGCAGATCCTGCCCGGCCGCAACGTCGTCGCCTGCCGGGTCACCCATCCTTTGCTGTTGAAGCGGCGACCTCAGCCGGCGCACCTGCTCGATTTTCCTTGGGTGGCGCCCCCGCCAGGCAGCCCGCTACTCACCGATCTGCGCAGCATGCTGCTGTCTTTCGGCGCAACCGAAGTCAAGATTCGCTATTCGGGCGGCTCCCTCATGAGCGTCGTCCACTACATGAAGGCGGCTGATGCGCTGACCATCATGCCGCACAGCGTCGTCTTCGCATTGCGCAACGAAAAGTCCATCACCGCCCTGCCCGTCCCCATCCCCCATTCGGAACGCGCGCTCGGTTTGCTGAAGCGTTCGGACGCACCCCGCACGCCCGCCGCCGATCACTTCGCCCGCCACATCCGCACAGGCTTCGATAACCTCAAGCATCTGATCAAGCGGCACGAGCAGTCAGTGGTCTGGGGAGCCTAGACGCTAGTTTCCCGGCGAGTGACCCACATGCCGGAACCCCCTATGTTCCAGGCACCTGCAAGGCGCCTGATCATCTCGATCTGGAGATCGGCGAAATGGCTGGCTGCGGTACAGTTGCAGAGAACGGATTTGCGGCATTGCAATAGGTGATAACGCAGCGCAATATAACTGTCATAAATTGGGGCAGTCAGGCGCCGTGCGATGAGGATTTGCATATATAAGTCGGATAGGGCACCTGAGCTTACCCTCTTGCTGCGAGAGGATTTGCCTATACCTTCGGATACCAAGATAGACAAATGGACCAAAATTAAGGTCGTCACGGACAGAGAGATGAGGGCAGACCTTTTGATTCAAATTGGCGGGGCGGGGTATGTGTTAACTCGACTCAGCGCGAATAGACGAGGCTAGCATGGCCGTTGCCGTCGCGTTATCACGACACCAACGCCGCATAATCCGAGCCGGTAACAGCATCCGAGTGCTGAGTTGCACCGAACGAGCTAGAGCCTTTAAGACCGGTTGCGAAGTATCGCCAAACTAGCCTCCTGAGATCAACATGCAGTTCAAGCGCAATGAAATTCACGAGCTGTCGATCTTTCTCGCGATAGTCCAGTACCGTAGTTTTCGGAAAGCGGCGGATCATCTAGAAGTAACGGCTTCCGCCCTGAGCCACAGCATGAAGGCGCTTGAGCAAAGGCTGGGCGTTCGCCTCCTTAATCGAACCAGCCGCAGCGTTGCGCCAACCGCCGCCGGAACAGCCCTCGCCGAGAAGATTTCTGCCGGGCTCGAGCTTATCAACTCCGGATTGGAGGACTTGAACGGGCACTATCAAGCTGGCGCCGGCAGCATTCGCATCAATGTTCTGAAAGATGCCGCCGTTCTGCTTTTGCGGCCAGCCATTCCGGTGTTCCAGCAGCGCTTCCCGAATGTCGAACTTGAGGTCGCCGTGGATGACCAGTTCGTCGATGTCACCGCGGACGGCTTCGATGCCGGTATCCGGTACAGCGGCACCATCCCGGAAGACATGATCGCAGTTCCTCTTACTCCTCCTTTAAAATGGGTCGCGGTCGCTGCCCCTGATTATCTCAGAAATCATGGTCGCCCAGTCTTGCCGGAGGACCTCAATTCCCACCACTGCATCCGGATACGGACGGGCCGCGGCCAGATCTACAAGTGGGAATTCGAACGCGGCGATGACCGGCGCGAGATCGACGTTCCCGGAGCGCTGATATCAGGCGAAACCGATCTTGCCATCAATGCGGCTCTGGAAGGCGCCGGGCTGTGCTATTGCCTGGAAAGGCTGGCAAGCCCCTATGTCTCCGCAGGGCGCCTGGAGGTCGTTCTTCCCAAGTGGGCGTCGATGGGCCCGCCGTTTTCGATGTATTATTCCAGCCGGCGGCAGCTCCCCTTCGGCGTCGACGCGCTGATCAGGATCGTTCGCGGGCTGAACGGATTGTAGAGGCTGCCTCCAATCGATGAGCCTGGCTCATCGGTTCAGTGATTTCCACTATATTGATTCATCGCTCCCCCACGTTGTACCGCTTCTATCGAACCTTCATCAGGAAGCGGACACATCACATGAGCAAGCGGATCATCTTTACCGGCGGCAGCGGCAAGGCCGGCCGCCATGCGGTTCCATATCTGATGGGGAAGGGATACAAGGTCCGCAACCTCGACCTCGTTCCCTTGAACTGCCCCGGCGTGCAGACGCTGATTACCGATCTCACCGATAGCGGCCAGACCTTCAACGCCCTGTCGATGCATTTCAGCGGCGAGGGTCTGCAAACGCCGGGCGGACCGGCCAAGGTCGACGCCGTCGTGCATTTCGCGGCTATACCGAGCCTGCTGCTCAAGCCCGACAACCAAACTTTTTCGATCAATGCGGTCTCGACCTACAACGTCATCGAAGCGGCGGTGAAGCTCGGCATTCCCAAGGTGATCATCGCGTCCAGCGAAACGACCTACGGCGTCTGTTTTGCCGAGGGCGACAAGGATTTCCATTCGTTTCCGCTCGAAGAAGACTATGACATCGACCCGATGGACAGCTATGGGCTCTCCAAGGTGGTCAACGAGAAGACGGCCCGCGCCTTTGCGATGCGCAGCGGCATCGACATCTACGCTTTGCGGATCGCCAACGTCATCGAACCGCATGAATACGAGCGTTTTCCAGGCTTCCTTGCCGATCCGCCATCACGCAAGCGCAACGCCTGGAGCTACATCGATGCCCGCGATCTCGGGCAGATCGTCGATCTTTGCCTGCAGGCCGACGGCCTCGGCTTCCAGGTCTTCAATGCCGTCAACGACACGATCACGGCAAGCGAGCCAACGCGGGATTTCCTCGGCAAATGGGCGCCGGACACGCCGATCCTCCGGGAGCTCGGCGAATTCGAAGCGCCGCTCTCGAACCGGAAGATCCGGGAGGTTCTCGGTTTCAAGGAAGAACACAACTGGCGGAAATACGTTACCGGCGCATGATGCCGCGAGGCGCATTTCCGGCACCGCCGATCAACAACTTTGAGGAAAGACCATGAAGACCACAAGACTTGGCAAGACAGGGCTTGAAGTCAGCCGCATCTGCTTCGGCTGCATGTCCTTTGGCAAACAGACGGACGAACGCCCATGGGTTCTGGGGCTCGAAGAGGCGCGGCCACTCTATAAGCGCGCATGGGATGCCGGCATCAATTTCTTCGATACGGCCAATGTCTACGCGCAGGGCACGAGCGAAGAGATCACCGGCGTCCTGCTCAAGGAACTGGCGCCCCGCCAGGAGATCGTGCTGGCGACCAAGGTGTTCGGCCGCATGCGTCCCGGCCCAAACGGCCAGGGTCTTTCCCGTGCCGCGATCCTTACCGAGATCGACAACAGCCTGCGCCGCCTCGGCACCGACTATGTCGATCTCTACCAGATCCACCGCTTCGACCCGTTCACGCCGGTCGAAGAAACCATGCAGGCGCTGAACGACGTCGTGCGCGCCGGCAAGGCCCGCTATATCGGCGCATCCTCGATGTGGGCCTGGCAGTTTTCCAAGCTCCAGCATGCAGCCGTGGTCAACGGCTGGACGAAGTTCGTCTCGATGCAGAACCAGGTCAGCCTCACCTATCGCGAGGAGGAACGCGAAATGCTGCCGCTGTGCGGCGATCAGGGTATCGCCGTCCTGCCGTGGAGCCCGCTTGCCGGCGGCAAGCTGACCCGTCCCTGGGGCACCGAGACCAAGCGCGCCACTACCGACCGCTACAACAAGAGCATGTATGAGAAGACCGGCGACCGGGACGTCGTCGAGGCCGTCGAAGCCGTCGCCAAGGCGCGCAAGACGTCCATGGCGCAGGTCGCGATGGCCTGGGTGCTGCAGAAGCCGGTCGTTACCTCGCCGATCGTCGGCGTCAGCAAGATGAGCCATCTCGAAGATGCGATCGCCGCGGTCGACTTCGAACTCACCGGTGATGAAGTCAAGGCGCTCGAAGCCCCCTACAAATCGCTGCACGTCGCCGGTTTCTGACGACAGCGCCGCGCGGCTTTTCAGACGCGCAAACGACACTGTAGCATTTTGAATTGCTGCACAGGAAGAGAACATGACGAAAGAAGCAATGGTCGCCGGCATCCCGCAGATGGGGTACGGCACATGGAACCGTTCGGCCGATGAAGCCCATCAGGGCGTCATCTGGGCGCTTGAAGCCGGCTGCCGCCACATCGACACCGCCCAGGGCTATGGCAACGAGCAGGATGTCGCCCGCGGCATCAAGGACGCCGGCGTGGCGCGCAGCGAAATCTTCATCACCACGAAGGTGAAGCCCGATAATTACGGCCCCGGCGCCGTCATGCCGTCGGTCAGGGAGAGCCTGGAAAAGCTCCGCGTCGACCAGGTCGACCTGTTGCTCCTGCACTGGCCGTCGCCGCACAATAAATATCCGCTCGCCGACTATCTCGGCCAGTTCGCCGAGGTTTTCGATGCCGGCCTTGCCAGGCAGATCGGCGTCTCGAACTTTACCAGGGCGCTGATCGACGAAAGCATCCGCCTGCTCGGCGATCGCACGATCACCACCAATCAGGTGGAGTGCCATGTCTATATGCAGAACCGCCCGATCATCGATTATTGCGAAAAGCTCGGTATCGCGGTCACGGCCTATTCGCCGCTGGCGCGCGGCGCCGTCGTCGGCGACCCGGTTCTCGAAGAGATCGGCAAAGCCCATAGTGCCACGAGCGACCAGGTCGCGCTCGCCTTCCTGATTGCCAAGGGGCATATCGTCATCCCTTCCTCCAGCAAGAAGGATCGCATCAAGCTGAACTTCGAAGCGCGCAAGATTACGCTGACGCCGGCCGAGATCAAACGGATCGAAAGCCTCGAAAAGGGCATGCGACTGGTAGACGGCGATTGGTGCCCCGTTTGGGACGTGTGAAGGTAGTTCGCTGCTCCTTCTTTCACCGCCGTTGACATCGAAATGACAGCCGCCGTTGATGCCGCGGTTGTGTTCAAAGAGGAGATAAATATGGATTATCGCAAGCTCGGTCCCAGCGGGACCGTCGTCACCGCCTATTGCCTCGGCACCATGACCTTCGGCGCGGAGGCCGATGAGGCCGCCTCGCACAAGCTGCTCGACGATTATTTCGCCTGGGGCGGCAATTTCATCGATACCGCCGATGTCTACAGCGCCGGCAAGTCGGAAGAGATCATCGGACGCTGGCTGAAGGCGCGCCCGACCGAGGCCCGCCAGGCGATCGTCGCCACCAAAGGGCGTTTTCCGATGGGCAATGGCCCCAACGATATCGGCCTGTCGCGCCGGCATCTTAGCCAGGCGCTCGACGATTCGCTCCGCCGCCTCGACCTCGAGCAGATCGACCTTTACCAGATGCATGCCTGGGACGCGCTGACGCCGATCGAGGAAACGCTGCGCTTCCTCGACGATGCGGTTTCATCCGGCAAGATCGGCTATTACGGCTTCTCCAACTATGTCGGCTGGCATATCGCCAAGGCCTCGGAGATCGCCAAGGCGCGCGGCTATACCCGCCCGGTGACGCTGCAGCCGCAATATAACCTGCTGGTGCGCGACATCGAGCTTGAGATTGTCGCGGCCTGCCAAGATGCCGGCATGGGCCTGCTGCCGTGGTCGCCGCTCGGCGGCGGCTGGCTGACCGGCAAATACAAGCGCGACGAGATGCCGACGGGCGCCACCCGCCTCGGCGAAAACCCCAATCGCGGCGGCGAATCCTATGCGCCGCGTAATGCGCTGGAGAGAACCTGGGCGATCATCGCTGTCGTCGAGGAAATCGCCAAGGCGCATGGCGTCAGCATGGCGCAGGTGGCGCTCGCCTGGACGGCGGCGCAGCCGGCGATCACCTCAGTCATCCTCGGCGCCCGCACGCCGGAACAGCTCGCCGACAATCTCGGCGCCATGAAACTCAAGCTCTCCGACGACGAGATGGCGAGACTGAACGATGTGAGCGCGCCTCAGCCTTTCGACTATCCCTATGGCAAGGGCGGCATCAACCAGCGCCATCGCAAGATCGAGGGCGGACGGTAGTTCGTAGACTGGGACGGTGGCCGAGCCACCGTCCGGTTCGCCTCGGCGTGGGACATGGCAACGATTGACGTCGCTTATTACCCATATCTTCGGGTCGAATAAGTTTGGCCGGGTTAGGCGTGCCAGCGGGATCGGACCTGTTATTCATCACCGCGTTGAGCTGGCTTCTCTCATGCGGAATGTGTCAAAGGCCCATGAACCGCCGCCAGCGACGCTGATATAGAGAAACAGGAAACAGAAGAGGATGGCTGCATCGCCACCATTGAGTGTCGGATAGAAATTGCGGGGAAAGTGGGACATGAAATAAGCCACGGCCATCATGCCGGAGAGGATAAAGGCCGTCGGGCGGGTAAACAGCCCAAGCATGATCAGGGCTCCGCCAACTACCTCCAACGTCCCTGCGAACCCCATGAACGAGAGGAGCTCAACCGCCCTGCCCTCGCGTGGTGGAAAATTTAGGAGCTTCTGGGTCCCGTGTGGGAAGAAAACCAGCCCGACGATGAATCTTAGAACTGACAGTGCACGAGGCGCCCAAACGCCGACTAAAGGATTGGAGATCAGATGTTGCAAGATATTCTCCTTGAGGTGAAAACGCATTGACCACGGAACGCTCCGCTGGGACGCCCCGCGGGCTTCGAAAACGGCAACTAGCGGATCACATTCAGCGACGGGTAAGGCGGAAAACCTGAGCCGGGGGAAAGTTGTTGAACACCCATCCGATGCTTTGAGAGACGAGACCGACACGGTCCAGCACCTGTTCGTGGGTCGGGCAACGCAGCCCATAGGTGAACTGATAAAAGCTGCCATCCGCCCTCAGGCGCGATAAAGCCCCTCTCAGAATGGCCAGGACCTTGCCTGGAGGCATCGATAAAAGCGGAAGACCGCTAATGACGGCACGTGCCTGTTGGTCGTGGCGCCAAGGCATATGCCGCAATCTTGCGGCGTCCATACAGAGCACATCGGCTCCTGGGTATCGTCGAAGGAGAACCTGGGCAAACTGCGGTGTATATTCGACGAGGACCAGGCCGGAATTTGGTATTCCACGCTGGACGAGCGCCTGCGTGAAAACGCCCGTTCCAGGTCCGAGCTCCAGCACTGGACCAACGCCCGCGCTTACCTCGGACGTTATCAGTTGGCCCAATGCCTTTCCGGAAGGAACGACGGACGCAATGCGAAGCGGATGCGCGGCCCAGGCGCGGAAGAATGGCAGGACATCGGACATGGGCTCTCTCCAATTATGTGGAACGCGTTTTGCGCCGTGGGGAGAGCCTAGAGAAAAGCTTGGGGTTTGAGTTTTAAGTGATGTTTAGTTTTGTTGGCAGCGCCCACGATGACCCATTGCGGGGGATGTCATTTCGCGGAACCCGACCGTCAAAGGCGCCTGGCATCCGTACCCGCCGAGTGCGGATGCGTAACGGGATGAGCTTTGGCAGAAAGGTTTTTTGCAACATGCTGGTGCTTGCTGTTGCCGAGTCCGACCCCTTGCTTATGCGCAGCGTGAACGAGCAAGGCTTTCATCGTCTTCACTGAGACATGGTCAGCGCGCATCACAAGCCTAATCAACGGATCTTTCAGGACGTCGACAATCGTCAAATCCTCATGGGTCATCGCTTTCTCCTGGTGAACAAGACCCTCAACTAGCTGGGTTTTCCAGCAGCGCGATGTCAAAAGCCGGACGAAAAGAAGGCGGTCGATGAAGATATGTTGCGCCAGCTCGTATCGCCGACACAGATTGCCTGAAGGAGGCTCAGCGCGTTCGCCGCAGTGAGCTTTTAGGCGCCGATCGTTCTGAATATGCAGCGTTTGACCGAGCTTTCCGCATCGGAGACATGCGGCTCAGCAATCCCTCCCTGTCCCAGAACTGATGTTTCAGCGCTGCCAGGACATGGACGATCACCAGCAATTTGGCGATGTTTGTCAGGAGTTCGTGGGCAGTTCCTGTCCAGGTGCCCCGATCGGGCATGAAAGACGCCGACATAAAGTTAAAAAACCTGACCTGTTCAACCTCGAGCCTTTCGGCGCCGTAGGGTGCAAGTGCCAGCATCCCGGTGATCGGAAGGCCAATCATCAACCCATAGAATATCCAATGGGTCACATGAGACGCCCAGACTTGCCAGCCCGGCATAGCCGCCGGCAAAGCAGGCGGCGGGTTTGCAACTCGCCAAAAAAGGCGAGCCAACCCCAGCAGCAAGATCAATATTCCGATCGACGCGTGGGCGGAGGGTTTCCACCCCGCCATCGACCCGCCGATCGGCACCCTTATCCAATTATCGCCGAACATTTGCTGAAACAGCATGAACAGCATGAGAATGGCGGTGATCCAGTGAAGCCAGATGGCCGTGCGGGTGTAGCGTTTGGCATGAACAATCATCGCCGTCTCCCAAAAACACTCGGTGTTTTGCTGTGTCAGCGTTCCGGCCGCCCCCAAAACCCTGGCCAGAGCCGAAGTTAGAGAACACGTGCAGAATGAACGCTCCCGGCGCAGCTACGGGGGAACGGTTTCTAGAACTTGTAGCCGACCATCATCATCGCTGACGGTTGCACATCGTCTTGAACGATCGGACTGTCGGCGGCATCGCCCGTCAGGAAGCCGACACCGGCCTGGCCGCGAATGAGCCAGTTTTCCGTCGCCATGTAGGTGACCGACGCTTCGACATCGAAACGCTTCAGTCCGGCGCCTGCATCGTATTGACGGAGACCCGAGCGGGCGGACTGCTCAGACGTCACACCAAAATAGCTTTCCATATGATTTTCGTCGGCAAGGGTGGCAGATGCACCAGCAGACAGGATGAACCGGTCGTATCGCTGGGACACGTTCGCCCCGAACTTACCCACCAGTCCGTCGCTGCCGCCGATGGTCTTGTCGATGGACGCATAGAGTTCCGCAGGTCCGACTTGATAGGATAGTTTACCGCCAATCACCGCGCCGGCATCGACATCGCCAAGGCCCCTGAGATGATCGGAATCATCTTCGGACCGACCCATTTCATATCCCCCCTTGACCGACAGCGTGAAGCCATTCGACTGGAGGACATCGACGGTCAGACCCGTCGGATCGATGCCGATCCTGTCGCCGATCCGCGCCGAGATGACGGGAATGGGGCGGACCTCGAATTCATCCGATCCCTCGAACTTCGGTGCATACATCGCTCCGGCGCCAACCACGACATTCCACTCGTGCAGCCTCTGACCGACCGCGCCGAAACGGCTATTGTCGAAACGTTGAGACGGCGGAACAGCGACAGCGTCCTGTTCATCGAGATCTGCGGCTTGTGTGTAGGTCGCCGACGTGAGCGCGATGATGGCGATCGCCAACAACGTGGCCCTCGTAGGTCGGACAAGCGTGATTTTGGTAGGCGACATTGGGCGCGGCTCCTGAGGTCTGATGCATAGGCGCGGGAAGCGAACACAACCTTGTGCTTGCTGACCGCACTATCTCAGAGCAGGAGGCCGGCTTGGGTTTTGTGATGTTAAGAGATGTTGCCGGCCCATCCTGGCTTGTCCTTGGGTGCGCTCCCACCGGCTATGGATTTCGCTCGATCAGCATCAGGATGCGAAGTTGGCTTAATATTAAAAAACAAATCTGCCCGTGACCGCCCGTGGGTATTGGGCGATTATAGTGCCTGAGCGATCGGAAACTTCCTGGACCAAAGGCACATTATGAGCGCGCATCTGCATCTCGTCGCCCCGGAAACCGGTTCGCGCATTCTGCTTGTCGAGGATGACCACGAGATCGCCTCGATGGTGGTGGAAATGTTGAGCGACAACAACTTCGAGGCAATCGCGGTAGGCTCTGCGGCCGACATGGACGTCGTGATGAGCAACCAGTCCTTCGATCTTGTCGTGCTCGATGCGATGCTGCCTGGCGAAGATGGCTTCAGCATTTGCCGGCGTCTCAGGGCGGCATCCGTCACACCGATCATCATGCTCACCGCGTTGAAAGACGATATCGATCGGATCATCGGGATCGAGCTCGGCGCTGACGACTACATCACCAAGCCGTTCAATCCTCGCGAGCTGATGGCTCGCATCAAAGGGCTGTTGCGGCGCGCATCCTACAGCACCGATCAGCGTGCTCCTCGAAACCCCATGGAATTTGCCGGATGGGTGGTCGATCCTGTGCCACGTCAGCTCATTAGCCCGGATGGCGTGCATGTCTCGATGACGACGGCAGAGTTCGACGTGCTTCTGGCCTTTTGCCGCAATCCAGGCCGGGTTCTTACACGAGAACAGTTGCTGGGACTAACGCATGCGGGTCTCGCGGGCCCGGTCGAGCGCAGCGTCGACGTCCATGTCAGCCGCGTGCGTCAGAAGATCGAGCCCAATGTCCGGGAGCCGACGTTCATCAAGACCGTTCGCCTAGGCGGCTACCTGTTCACTCCGAAGGTGGAGAGCCGATGATGCTGAAGCGGATGAAGGCCGGATCGATCCGGTGGCAGATCGCAGCCTCGGCGATCGCACCGGTTATCCTCGTTGCCCTCCTGCTGATCCTGACCCAGCCTTTGACACTCTACCAACCAGAAAGCCTTTCCTACGGGCGCGGCACCGCCTTGAAAATCGAGATGGTGACCGAGCAGGTACGTGCTGCTGAAACGCCGGAACAACTGGCGGCGCTCTTCGCCATAGTTTCTAACACTGGGCTGAAGGTGGAGGAGGTTTCACCCGCCGAGTTTGGCAACGACCCCAACCTGTCGATCTCACGGACAGACCCTCGACAGCTCGTGAGGAACAACCTGCCCGATCCGATCCTGACAAGTTTCCGTACAAACACGTCGACCGGCAAGCTGCACAATGTAATCGTGGTTGCCGTTGGTGATGGCAGGGCGCTCGCTTTTCAGCCCTCCCCGCCTCCAACCGCTAGCTGGATCACCGAAAAACAGATCAACCTTGCCTTGAAGGTCATGATCGTGATCGTCCCCATTCTCCTTGTGTCGCTCTATGCCGCGTCGACGATCACCGCACCACTCCTGAAGTTCGCCGCGGCCGCTGAAACGCTGAAGCGCGACGAGGGACCAGACCGCCCGTTCGATGAGAATGGCGCGGCCGAAATACACACTCTCGCGAAATCGCTGAACGACATGCGCAGCCGTGTGCGAAGCATGATCGAGGATCGGACGCGTATGTTGCGTGCGATCAGTCACGACTTCCGCACGCCATTGACACGCCTGAGATTACGGGCAGAAAGATCCAATCAACCGGAACTGAAAGCATCCTTTCTCGCCGACATCGCGGCTCTCAGCGATATGATCGACGACACCCTGATTTACCTCAGCAAGGAGATGGGAGCAGAGAAGCTTCTCAACGCCGATCTGCCAAGCCTGCTGGATACCGTGTGTGCCGACTTTACCGACATGGGCTACAACGTCCATTATTCGGGCCCCGAACGTTTTGCCTATCGTTGCAAGCCGCGCTGGCTGGCGCGCGCCGTGACTAACCTCGTGGAGAACAGCACCAAGTTCGCCCAGCAGGTCACCGTTACCCTGTCCGTACTTGAGGACAGATCGGTGCGCATCAGCGTGAAGGACGATGGCCCTGGCCTGCCTGCCGACCTGCACACGCGGGTGCTTGAACCCTTCTTTAAGGTCGATACTGCCCGGACGTCTTCGGATCGAACCGGCTTTGGCCTCGGGCTTTCCATCGTCGATGACATTGTCCGGGCTCATGGGGGTAAGACCGAGCTCATGAACGCCTCACCCCATGGTCTCATAGTTCACATCGACCTACCGGTCGAAGATGCAACTTCCGTGGTCTCGCCGCCCCAGCTCGCGAGTAATGCGAGCCGGGCAACAGCTTAGAGCCGGTTCGGGAAAGGGCATTGGCCGGGCGAGGCCGACGCGCGCAAGCGCCGCTCGCATTCCTCAATGTGAGGTTTCCCATCCCGCCAGTCATTTTCCCCGAAATAAAACTAAATCTATTCAAACACACAGAACCCCGCCGTTTGCGTATCGTGGCACCATACTCAGCCGAGGATATCGCCATGAATCACCAACTCGCGCACTTCATTCTGGTCTTTTCTGCAACGGGCCGCAGCCTCTCCGATCGCCACCAGACTGACCGACGCCGGTTATCTGACCTCCGTCCCGTGCTCGGTATCCGATCTCCGAAACGCATTTGGCTCGGCGGATTATCGCCTGGTTATCACCATCGGTCCGTGCGGACATCATGCCCCTCCCGCTGGTCATGGAGACTGTTTCGGCTTCGGTCAGCTCCGAACGGCGCGCAACTGTCCTCCTGATCATAATCCAAAAAATTCCAGTTATTCCAACGGACTCGCCCTTCGGAGGGAGACATGAAAGGCTGTGTCATGAATATCGATGTGACTGGTGAGTGGATTAGCGCCTTGCTCAACGTCGTCGATCTAAAAAGCGTGTTTCTCGCATCCCTGGTCGAGAAATTCATTCCCGTGCTGCCGTCTTATGTTTTGTTTCCAGCGATCGGCGCCGGAGCCTCAACGATCGAAGACCTCGTCATGAGATGCCTGATTGGCGCAACAGGGTCGATCGGCGGCGCACTCGGGTGGTATGGTGTCGGCGCCGCTATCGGCGAGCACCGTGTGAGATCCTTCGTCGAGCGCTATGGAAAATGGCTGTTTCTCAAAACGCCTCTCTATGAGCAGATGTCCGTATCCTATCGCAGCAATCCCTTCATGATCACCGTGCTTGGTCAAATGGTGCCAACCGTGCGAATATTCCACGCGCTGCCAGCTGGCGTCCTGAGATTGCCGCTGAGGTCATTTTTGCTTGCGACGGCGCTCGGCGCGCTGGTCTGGGTCAGTGTTTTGGCGGGTGCCGGCTATGCCTTGCATCTCAAAGGTTGGTCCGGTTCGGAAATCGGATTCGGTCTGTTCGCCGCGCTCGTCACCGCCGAGGCCGTCATAATGCTTGTGATGGCTGCTCTGAAGCATATCTCGAAGCACCGTCCGGCGACGTGTCGGCCGACTGCCGTCTCCATGAAAGGGCGGTGAAGGGTTCGACAAGCGTCTTAAGGGCGCCACGAACGGTCCCGAGCCGCTCAGTCTGCCGGTCGCGTTTCAGAAGCAAAGTTTCCCTGTCCGCGATACTGACGCGGCGAGCATCCAACGACGCGCTTGAACGCCTTGCTGAAGGCGCTTTCGGACTGGTAGCCCAACGCCGGCGCGACAACCGAAATCGGATCGTCGCCCTTCTCGAGACGGTCGCAGGCAAGCAGCATACGCCATCGGGACAAGTATTCGAGCGGTGTTTCGCCGACGGCGGCCTTGAAGCGCTCCGCAAACACCGATCTGGACATGCCGGCGGTCTCACCGAGTTCCGCCAATGTCCAGTTTTTTGCAGGCTCGCTGTGCATGGCTCGAATTGCGCTGCTCAAATGCTTGTCAGCCAAAGCGCAGAACCATCCTGTGCCGTGATGATCTTTGGCCAGGTGAATGCGGAGCGCCTGAAGCAGCATCATATGCGCAAGATATTGCGCCATGAGGTAGCCGCCTGGCAGATGCGAACGGACCTCCTGCATCATGCGTTCGATCGCCCACCGCAAGGCCTCCCGCTCCGCTTCCTGGCGAAGATGGACAATGGGCGGCAGCATTTCCAGCAGCATGTCGGCATGATTGCCGCCGACCGCAAAACGCGCACCCACGAGAGAAAAACTGCCGCCTCCATTGACGGTCACCACACCGCCGGCACGGGCGGGAGGAAAGATTGTTGAGGCCGTGACCGAAGGCAGGTCCAGATCGCTCGCGAGCCGGAAAGGCAGGCCGCGCGGCAGGACGAAGCAGTCGCCTTCTTCGAGGCGCACCACCTCGCCAATAGCGTCAACGGCCAACCAGCAGCCACCGGACAGGATCACGTAGCATTTGATCTGGCGTTGCTGGTCGCCGAACTGGATCGACCAGTCTCCCGTGGCTTCGAAGCCAGACGAGATTGTACTTGTGGGCTTCAGCAGGCTGAGGAACTCAGAGAGGGGGTCCATGACATTTCCGGACGATCGCGACGATAGTAGCGACTGTAGAGCATGGAGCGTCCGCTAACAATGCCTTACTTATCTAGGCATGGGTTTCGACGGGATGAGGCTTGGCAATAAGGTCACATGGTCCCTCGCGCAGCCACCAAGGAGCATATCATGATTGTCGTCACTACCCCCACGGGCGATATCGGCCACCAGGTCGTGGAACACCTGCTCGAGCACGGCGCTTCGGTCCGCGTTATCGTGCGCGATCCTACCAAGTTGCCAGACGCCATCCGTGACACGGTCGAGGTTGTTCAGGGCTCTCATGCGGACGCGGGTACCGTGAACCGCGCATTCGAAGATGCGGAGGCAGTGTTCTGGCTGGCGCCTGCGGATGCGAAAGCGGAAAGCGTCATGGCCGCCTATGTGGATTTTTCACGTCCCGCCGCGGCCGCCCTGAAGGCCAAGGGTGTAAAACGCGTCGTCAGTATCACCGCACTCGGGCGGACCACGCCGCTCGCCGGAGATGCCGGCTACGTCACCGGCTCGCTGGCTATGGACGATCTGATCGCCAGCACCGGCATCGACTTTCGGGCGCTGACCATGCCGTCCTTCATGGACAATCTTCTCATGCAGGCCACGTCGATCAAGAACCAGGGCGTATTCTTCTCGCCGATTTCCGGTGATTTGAAATTGCCAAGCTGCGCCACCCGCGACATCGCCGCCGTGGCGAGCCGCTTGCTGCTGGACGCCAGCTGGAGCGGCCAGGAAGAAGTCGCGGTTCTCGGGCCAGAGAACATCTCCTTCAACCATATGGCAGAGATCATATCGGACGTTCTCGGCAATCCAGTCCGGTACCAACGAATTTCTTTCGAAACCTACAAGGCTCGCTTCCTGCAGTTCGGCTTCTCCGAAGCGATGGCCCAGGGGATGACCGACATGGCCGATGCGAAGAACCAGGGCCTCGACCTCGGCATCGAAAGAACGCCTGAGAACACCACTCCGACCAGCTTCCGCCAATGGTGCGAAGACGTTCTGCGACCGGCACTCCTCGGCTGACCTTCAAGGAAAACGACATCATGCAGATGACAGGCAATACCATCCTCATCACCGGCGGCACCAGCGGCATCGGCCGGGGCCTTGCCGAAGCCTTTCACAGGCTCGGCAACCAGGTCATCATCGCCGGCCGCCGCCAACGCCGCCTCGATGAAACTACGGCGGCCAATCCCGGAATGCTCGCCTTTCAGCTCGACGTGCAGGACCCGGCCGCGATCGAAGCCTTCGCGGCACGTGTCCGAGAGAAAATCCCGGAGCTGAATGTCCTCGTGAACAATGCAGGCATCTCGCGGCCCGAGAGCCTGACGGCCGAGCCCGATCTCTTGGTCTCGCGCGACATCATCGAGACCAACATCATGAGCGTGCTGCATATGACGGCGGCCCTACTGCCGGCACTCAAGACGAAACCGAATTCAGCGATCATCACCACGACATCCGGTCTTGCCTTCGTGCCACGCAACAATTTCCCGACCTACTGCGCCAGCAAGGCGTTCCTGCATTCCTGGCTGCAATCGCTGCGCGTCCAACTTCGCGGCTCGTCAATCGAGGTACTCGAACTGGCTCCGCCTTATGTTCAGACGGAACTAAGCGGCCCGCATCAGCTGAGCGATCCCCATGCCATGCCGCTTGCCGCCTACATCACCGAAGTGATGCAACTCCTTGCCGATCCCAATCCGCCTGGCGGAGAAATCCTTGTCGAGCGTGTCAGAGGAGAGCGCTTTGCCGAACGGGATGGCGACTATGCGCAGCGCTTTGCGCTCTTTAACGGGCGTTAGGCCGTGGCGCCGTTCAAGGAGCGTCATCGCAACAGCTAAAGATCGGAGGTCGGGGATTGCCAGGCGAAGTCATGGCGCTCATCGCACATGCGCGAGCGAGCGAACTTTCTCCCACTTCTTCAGAAGACAGAAAAGAAGGAATGTCAGCATGAGCAATGTTCAAAATCAGCCCACCGCTGTTCACCGTCAGACGCGTGGAAAATTCATTCTTTGGACCGTCATCGCTTCCGTCGTCGCGGCCTTCGCCGCGTGGCTTAGCGCGGCACTCGCGTTGGAGGTCTGGGTCATGTTCGCCGGTTTTATCGCGTGGTTCACTCGACCGACCACGCTGACCAACAGCCTTGCCGCCATGCTGTGCCTGTGGCTAGGTCTTGCCATCGGCGCCGTATCGGGAATTCTGACCGGGATGCTAATTCCTTCGCTGGGACATCTGGCCCTGCCGCTGGTCGTCTTCCTGGTCGCCCTTTTGATCGTCGGATTGCGAACGCAGCACGTCACCGGCAATATGCTCGCTTGGTTCCTTGGTATGGTGACATGGTTTGCGGCCGAATTCGACATGACAGCCGTGTCTTTCCTCCACCTCACCGGTGCGACATCAATCGGCGGGTTGGCTGGCTACACTTGCCAGGCGCTCAACCGACGCTGGGCAGAGTAGAGGCCCGGCACCGCCGATTGATCTTCCGTTGGTGCAATGACATCAGGGTTGGATGTTCCTCGTGAAACCGACAGCAGACCGCCCTCCCGTCCACTGTTTTCATTTTCGCTTCCCCACATACGCCTTGCGTTCAGTTCAGCGGCATCGCCACCGGCCGCATCGGTGCACCGGTGGCTCCGCGCAACTTGATGCATGCGCCAAAAAAGGCGAATTCGTAGAGCTTGTCGCCAGCCAACTCTTCAAGATAGGCCATCTCGAGGATCGGCACGCCCGCTTCCGCCAGCAGATAGGTATGGACCGGGAAGAAATTGAGCTCGTGCGCCGACGGCGTCTGCTCCAGCGTCAGGTTGTCGGCGCCGATCATGACCGCGCCGTGCTTGGCGATATATTCCGCGCCTTCGCGGTTGAGGCCGGGCGTATTCTTGGTGAAGGCGATATCGGGCCACAGCAGCATCTGGCCGGTGCGCAGCAGCACCACGTCGCCGGGCAGGATCTTCAGCCCTTGCTTCTTCAGGCAATCCTCGATGTCGGCCTTGCCGATTGGATGGCTCGGCGGCAGCGTATCGACGCCATACATAGCCGCGATATCGAGAAGAATACCGCGTGCAAAAATCGGTGGATATTTTTCCGGGCCACAAATATCCCAGGCTCGGCTGCCGAGGTGATCCCGCGCCGTGAAACCATTGAAGATTTCGCCATTGTAGCCGAAGTGGTTGAACGTATCGATATGCGTGCCGCAATGGGTGTACATCGAGATACTGTCGCCGGAATAGGCGACGAGTTCGTTCTGTTGGCGCGTCACGCCCATGGTGTTGGCGACGATCTCGCCCTGCGGCGTGTGGGTCATCCAGATCTGGTAGGGCTGGTCGCCGGCGCCGAACCAGCCTGGCATGCCGACGAAATGGTCGACCGAGAGGTCGAAGACCTTCGAGGCATCGGTGCGGCCGATGATCGCCGAACGCGACTTCGCGTCGATCAGGTTCAGCATGCCGATCTCGTCGTCGCTGCCATAGGGGCTCTTCGTCACCTTATGGAATTCGGCATTGTAAGCGATGATCTTGCTCTTGGTCGCTTCGTCGACATAACACGCCATGCACATTGCAACTCTCCTTGTTCATGTTCGCAGCCGCCGGAGCGACTGCCTTCAAATTGTCTCGCCGCGAATGACCGGTTCGGCGACGAGCGCCACCGACAGCAGCCGCTCGTCGCCGCGCGCCAGCCCCGACAGCAGGAAGCCGACCGGCATGCCGGCGTCACCTGCCCCGCAAGGGATCGACACCCCGCACCAGTCCAGAAAATTGCCGAGCAGCGTGTTGCGCAGTGTCTTGCCGTTGGTCGCCACGAAAAGCTGGTCATCGGTCGTCAGCGGCTCGAGCAGCGGTGCCACATGCGCGACGGTCGGGAAGGCAATTAGCCGGTCGCCGACCAGCCGGTCCACCGCTTCGATCAGCTGCGTGCGGGCGGAGAGTATGTCGAGGTAGTGCGAAAGGGTGATCTCCTCACCGAAGCGGGTGCGCGAGACCACACGCGGGTCGATCAGTCCGGCATCCGGCCCGGTGATCCGCGCCTTATGCAGCCAGTAGGCCTCTGCCGTCACCAGGGCTCCGTGGCTGGCCGTCAGCTGCAGAATTTCCGCGAAGGCCGGGATCTCCAGCCGCGTGAACATGACGCCGGCGGCGGACAAACGCTCAACCGCCGCTTCGAAGGCCGCAACGACACCCGGCTCGGCAGCGTCGAAGACGACGTTGGTGGGAATGACGACCTCAAGCCCGGCGAGCGGACGGCGACTGGCCGTCGGTGCCATGGCTCCGCGCATCGCGGCATCGATCCAGACGGCATCCTGCACCGAGCGGCAGAGCGGTCCGAGCGAATCGAGGCTGCCGGAAAGGGGGAACACGCCGGTCATCGGATATCGTCCGCGCGTCGCCTTGTAGCCGACGATACCGTTCAGCGCCGCCGGGATACGCACCGAACCGCCGGTGTCGGAACCGATCGAGACCGGCACGAGACCTGATGCCACCGCCACGCCCGAACCGGAGGACGAGCCGCCCGGAATGCGGGCGACATCGGTGCTGCGAGGGTTTTTCGGCGTGCCGAAATGCGGATTGATGCCAAGGCCGGAAAAGGCGAACTCGCTCATATTGACCCGGCCCGTCGCCACCATGCCCGCCGAAGCCAGCGCGGAGACGACGGCGGCGTCGAGTGCGGCCGGCGCCTGATCGCGAAGAAGCAGCCTGGACCCCGCCGCCGTGACGCTGCCGGCAACATCGAAGAGATCCTTCCAGGCGACCGGAATGCCTTCGAGCAAGCCAAGCGAACGACCATCCTTCAGCCGCTTCGACGAGGCATGCGCCTCCGCCATCGCCCGCTCCCGCGTCAGCGAGATGAAGATCGCTTTGTCGTCATGGCTCTCGATCGCGTCTAAGACCTGCTCCGCCACCGTGACAGGATCGGCACTGCCGCCCTGGATGAGGGTGGAGAGCTGGGCGATCGAGAGGGAGCCGTAAGAAAGGGTCATTCTGTAGTTCCAGTTCTGCTCACGCCGCCACGAACTGCATCCAGCGGCGCACCAAATAATTGTGTTCGTCCATGGTCGTGTTCCAGACGGCGATCGAGTTGGCGCGCTGCCAGTAGGAGCCGCCGCTGCGCACCGCACCCGTCTTGACGCGGAGGAGGCCGTCGGGGCCTGGCAGGTCGGTCGCGGCCGGCAGGCCCTCGTACCAATAGTCCCATTCGGCCGGCGTCATGTGCGGCCGCGAGCGTGTCGGCGTCGACATGTAATAACCCTGCCGGGCCACCACCGCGCCGGGCCAGCCGGAGATCCACCAGTTGAGATAATCGTAGGCCGCGTCGAGCAGCCGGCCGGAGAGCCGTTTCGACAGGCAGAGCCCGCCATGCCAGGCGCGGTAACCCTCGGCGGGATTGGCGAGTTCGACGGGAAAGCCGCGCAGGTTCAGCTTGCTGATCCCTAGCGACCACATCGACTGGATCTGCGTGTCGCTCTTCGTCATCAGGTTCGCCGCGTCCTCGGCCGAACGCCAGAAGCCGCGGAAAAAGCCGGCCTTCTTGCGCTCTTCCAAAATGCACAGCAACCGATCGATTTCCTCAACGCTCATGTTGCCGAGATTGTTAAAGGTCATCAGCCCGGCCGACTGCGCCGCAAGTGCGGCGTCGAAGATGCCGATCGCCGGCTCGTTGACGAGCGCTGCGCGCCCGTGCCAACGCGGGTCGAGCAATGCAGCCCAGGAGGTCATCTGGTTGGAATTGGCCGCATCGGTGCGGTAGGCGAAGCTGTCGAAATTATGCGTCGTCGGCAGCATCGAGATGCGTTGCGAGGGCGTTTCGGCAAGCGCCAGGTTCGGTTGCACGAATAGCTTGGTCACCGGCGCATCGCCCTGCCCGATCCGCGCATTCGGTCCAATGCGCCCCGTTTTCGTCAGATCGGTGATCTCGTCCCAAAGCGTGATCCGCTCGATGTCGATCGGCTGGACGGCGCGCCAGTACCAGACGATATCGAGGTTGTGGAAGCACTGGTCGTAGATGTCGTAGGTCATCGGCTCCAGCGCCGCCTTGTGCTGGGCGGTCATGAAGTCCTGATTGTCGAATTCTATATCCATGCCGAGATCGCGCTCGGCACCGAGCCGAAGTTCTTCGAGAAGCGAAATCGCCGTGCCGAGGATGCGCAGCTTGATCCGGCCCTCTGTATGCAGGGCGGGCGTCGGAAAGCTCTTCGGCGTCGGCATTTTTCTCATGGCTGCAACTCCTCGATCCGCTTCGGCGCGACTTTTGCCACGCCGAGCCCGTTGAAGGCGTCAAACGATCGCTCGATCGCCGCGGGGGCGATGCCGTCGACGATGAAGACGATGCGGGAACGCCGGTCCCCGCCGGGCCAGGATTGCATATGGACGGGCGTATGGACCAGATGCTGCACGCCGTGGATCGCGACCGGAAAGTCCTCGCCCTCGATGTTGAGAATACCCTTGACCCGAAGGATACGGTCGCCGTGCCGATTGAGCAGCATGGTCAGCCAGATCCCGAAGGCTGTCCAGTCGACCGTGCCTTCGCTCACCAGCACGAAGGACCGGATGCCACCGGAATGGTCGCTGGCAAGAACCGGCCCCGGGTCATCGCAATAGAAGCCGCCCGGCGACTGCATTGCCTCGGCGCGGCCGGTTGTCATGTCCTCCATCAGACTGACGACATCGTCCGACGAAAGGACAATCGGCGCATCCGGATTGATCTGCCGGATCATCGCCGTAACCCGCGCGACCTGACCGGTCTCGGCGATATCGGCCTTGGTCAGCACCAAAAGGTCGGCCACGGCCACCTGCCGCATCGGTTCGCGATAGGCGGCAAGCTGCATCCCCGCATTGACGGTATCGACGGTGGCAATCACGCCCGAGGACCGGACATGATGCCGCAGAACCGGATCCGCCTTCAACGTCGAAAGGACGGGGAAAGGATCGGCAAGCCCGGTGCTCTCGATGATGATCCGGTCGAAGGGCGGGACGATGCCGCGCTCGCGCTTCGAATGCAGGTCGCGGATCGCATCGGCCAGTTCGCCCCGCACCGTGCAGCAAAGGCAACCGGACTGTAAAAGCACCATGTTTTCGTCGATGCGCTCGAGCAGGTGATGGTCGAGGCCGACCTCGCCGAATTCGTTGATCAGCACAGCGGCGTTCGAGAGCGCCGGATCGGTCAAGAGCCGGCGCAGCAGCGTCGTCTTGCCGGACCCGAGAAAACCGGTCAGCAACGTGACGGGCGTGAAGGCCGGAAACGCATCAGCCATGGCGGTTCGCCTCCAGCCGGTCGAGAAGCGGCTCGGCCAGCGGATCGAGCGGCCGGCCGGCAAGCCGCTCGGCCGCCGGCCAAAGATGTCCGAGATCTTCGATGATCTCGGTCTTTCCGGTCCGGGTCGACAGCAGGAAGGAGGATCCCTGCCAGTCGGAGATGGAGAGACCGAAGGCGTCGAGAATGCAGTTGGCGATCGCAACACGGCGGGCGCGCTCGCGCCGGCGGTCGATCCGCTCGGCGGAGCGGGTATAGACCCCGGGCCGCGCGACCGCGTCGGCCCAGTGCTCGTTGCCACCCAAAATGCCGCAGAGCGAACACATCGGCTTTGCCTCTTACTTCTTGCGCGGGAAGCGTTTGGCGAAGTCGTCGGCGATCTCGTTCATCGTCACGAACTTGACGCCGGGATGCTTGATCATGTGGGCGTAGAGACGCTCCAGCATCATCAGCACCTGCGGCCGGCCGGCGACATCAGGGTGGATCGTGATCGGGAAGACGGCGTAATCCATTTCGCGATAGACCCAGTCGAACTGGTCGCGCCACATCTGCTCGATGTCGTGCGGATTGACGAAGCCGTGGCTGTTGGGGGCCTTCTTGATGAACATCATCGGCGGCAGGTCGTCGAGATACCAGGATGCCGGGATCTCGATCAGGTCGGTCTCGTGACCGCGCTTCAGCGGCACCATCCAGTCCGACGGCTTCTTCGAATAGTCGATCTTGGTCCAGCTGTCGCCGACGCGGACATAATACGGCGTGAAGTCGTTGTGCATGAGCGAATGGTCGTACTTGATGCCACGCTCGAGCAGGAGTTCGTTGGTGACGTTGGAGAATTCCCACCAGGGCGCCACATAGCCGGTCGGCCGCTTGCCCGAGAGCTTGGTGACGAGATCGATGCACTTGTCGAGCACCTCCGTCTCCTGCTCGCGCGTCATGGCGATCGGGTTTTCATGGGTGTAGCCATGGATGCCGATCTCGTGGCCGGCATCGGCGACGGCCTGCATCTGCTCCGGGAACGTCTCGATCGAGTGGCCGGGGATGAACCAGGTGGTCTTGATGCCGAAGCGCTCGAACAGCTTCAACAGCCGCGGGCTGCCGACTTCGCCGGAAAACAGGCCGCGCGAGATATCGTCAGGCGAATCTTCGCCGCCATACGAGCCGAGCCAGCCGGCAACGGCGTCCACGTCGATGCCGAAGCTGCAGAAGATTTCTTTTGCCATTGCGGGGTCTCCTTGTGATGTTCTCGTTGATCCGGCTTTGATCGGCCGGCTTTTCAATGGGCGGGAATGACGGTGGCGTTTTCGGGCTTGAAGGCGAGCGCAACCAGCGCATCGACTGGAAACGCGCCGGGCGGATACTTGTCGACATGGGCTTCGAGCGCCAGCATGCGTCCGTCCGGCAGGGCGACCGAAAGATGCGAGATATGCCCGACGACGTCGAAGCGGCGGATCCTGGCGTCGATGACATTGCCGCTGGAGGCCTCAGCGATCGCGTCGCGGCCGCCCCCGTCGAGCGCATGCACCTCGACTGCTTCGGCAGGGATCACGACGCTCACCGCATCTCCGTCTGCGACCGCGCCATTGGCATCGCCGGCGAGAAGGCCAAGCGGCGTGTCGACCATGACATGTCCCTTTTCGTGGCCCTTGACCGCACCCTTGAAGATCGTGTTGCGGCCGATGAACTGCGCGACGAAAGGCGTGTTCGGACGCGTATAGAGCTGATGCGGCGGGCTGATCTGTTCGATCCGGCCTTGGTTCATCACGACGATCCGGTCGGAAAGCGCCAGCGCCTCGGACTGGGCGTGGGTCACGAAAACGAACGTCACGCCGAGCTCGCGTTGCAGCAGTTTCAATTCGCTCTGGATCGTCTTGCGCAGGTTGGCGTCCAGGGCGCCGAGCGGTTCGTCGAGCAACAGGATATCTGGCTCGACCACGAGGCCACGCGCAAGCGCGATACGCTGTCGCTGGCCGCCGGAAAGCTTGTCGCAGCGCTTGTCGGCGACGTCCTCGAGACCGAGCTTTTCGAGAATGCGATCGACCTTTGCATTGCGTTGTGCCTTTTCCATCCGCTTCACGTCGAGGCCGTAACCGATATTGTTGCGCACCGTCATGTGCGGGAAGAGCGCATAATTCTGGAAGATCATCGAGGTCGGCCGCTGCGCCGGGCCGATATCGTTGATCCGCTCGCCCCTGACCATCAGATTGCCGGAGGAGATGCTTTCGAAGCCGGCGATCATCCGCAGCGTCGTCGTCTTGCCGCAGCCGGACGGGCCGAGGAACGCGATGAACTCGCCCTTGTCGACGGTGAGGTTGAAATCGATCACGGCCGGCGTTCCGTTGTCGTAGACCTTGCCGATCTGGTAGAGCTCGAGGTCATGTATCATGTCGGTCATTCCGGGTTGCGGGTTAAAGGACAGGCGACCGGAGCCGCCTGCCAGGTGGCGCCCTCACCGCATCTCGCGTGGGATGCCCGGGCGCTGGGGGTAACGCATCAGGCGCTGAGGAATTCGTCCCACTTCTGGATGAGGTGGTCGTATTCGTCCGGCCACTGGTGCCAGTAGGCGACGTTTGCCGCGCGGGTCTCGAGCGAACCGCCGTCGCGCAGATCGCCCTCCTTGATGCCGCGCTCAGCCGCACCGACCCATGGCTTGCCTTCGTACCAGAAGGCATATTTCTCCGGCGCCATCTTCTCCTTGATGTTGGTGGTCGGCGAATAATAGCCCTGCTCGGACACAGTGATGCCTGGTTCGCCCGACAGCCAGTAATCCGCATAGGCGACGACGGCCTCCTTGTTCGGCGTGCCCTTCAGCATGGTGTTGCCGATCGACCAGGCGCGATAGCCTTCCTTCGGGATGGCGTATTTGCAGGGCTTTCCCTGCGCCTTGACGGCCATGACCGCCGGCTGCCAGGCGTCGCAGACGACGATTTCGCCGGATGCCAGGAAGTTGACGAGTTCGCCGAAATCGCCCCAGAGCGCACGGAACTGGCCTTCCTTCTTTTTCGAGATCAGGAACTTCGCGGCTTCGTCGATTTCCGCGGCGGTCGGATTGCCGGGGTTTTTGACATTGGAGAGGCCAAGCGTGTTCATCGCCATGACCGCCTGGCCGAAGGCCGTCAGCGGGTCGGTGTTGAGGCCGGACTTGCCCTTGTACTTGCTGTCGAAGATCGCCGTCCAGCTGTTGGCTTCCTCGTCGGAGAGCACCTCCGGATTGTAACCGACAGAATCGAAGTTGAAGACCGAAGGCACCATCCAGAGCGCCGTCTGCGTCTCGTCCGTCCAGATCTGACCGACGATCTGCGCCTTGGGGTCGAACTTCGGATCAGGCTTGGTGAAGATCTCGCGGATATTCGACCAGCTCTTCAGGCCCGCGGTTTCGATCGGGTCGGCATTGTCGGTCATGACGACGGAGGGAAGGCGCTCGCCGATCGTTTCCCAGACGTCATAGTCCTTCGAACCGGAGAGGATCCGGGTCTGCGCGTCCGGGAAGGTCGCCGCCGTGCCTGATGTCGTGCCGACGCCGCTTGCCGCCTTGAAATCGGCCAGGATGCGTTCCTGCACGGTGACCGAAAGGCCGATCGTGCGCAACTGCTCGCCGGCGAGGCTGGCGGCCTGCGCATAGGCCGCCCGCGAAGAGAGGAAGTGCGTGCCGCCGCCGATGGCAAGCGCCATCGCGCCTGCGGATCGCTTCAGCAGTGAACGTCGATTCATGTCCATCGAAATTGTCATTGTCGTTCTCCGGTTTTTTGTTCCCCGGGATGGCCTTCATGACCACCCATCGTTCTCGTCCAGCCTCGGCGTCAGGGCGGGATCAGGCCTGACGCGCCCGCCGTCAGTATCGGCCCACGAGGAGCCCTCCATCCACGACCAGCGTCTGGCCGGTCATGTATCTTGCGCTGTTTGACGCCAGGAAGACGATCACGTCGGCAATGTCCTCCGGTTCGCCGAGCCGCCCCATCGGGATGAAGGCGCTTGCCGCTTCCGCGCCCTTCGGTCCGAGCGAGTTCTCTTCCGATAGAAGCTGTGCGGTGCGGATGTAGCCGGGCGCCATGCCGTTGACGCGGATGCCGTCGCGGGCGAGTTCGACAGCCAGGCCGCGCACGAGGCCGACGACACCGGCCTTGGCGGCGGAATAATGCACGTGCTCGTCCCAACCGTAGGCAACACCCATGATCGAGGAAAGAGCCACCACCGCGCCTGATTTGCGTGCCTTCATGCCCGGTACGGCCGCACGGACCACGCGGAAGATGCCCTTGAGATCGATGTCGAAGGTCAGCTCCCACTTGTCGTCGTCGAGCACATCGAGCGGTGTCTTGTGGGCGATGCCGGCATTGGCGATAATCACGTCGAGGCGGCCGTAACGTTTCTCCACGTCGGCGACCAGGGCATCGACGGCCGACGTCGAGCGGACGTCGAGTTCGATGAATTCGGCCGCGCCGCCCGCATCCTCGATCTCCGCCACGGCGGCGCGCCCCTCGACCTTCAGGACATCCGTGACGATCACGTGGTCGCCGAGCGCGGCGAATGCCTTGGCAGTCGCCTTGCCGATGCCGATGCCGGCGCCGGTGATCAGTACGATGCGGGGTGTCGAAGAGATCGTGGTCATTCTGTTTTCCTGACTAGAGCATGACGTCGCCGGAGTTCGGGCCAAGCGTCTGGCCGACGAACAGGCTGGCGGCGGGCGATGCGAGAAACGAAACGGTGGCGGCAACCTCTTCCGGCTCGCCGAAACGGCCGAGCGGCAGCTCGGCGGCCTTGCGGACGCGCCATTCCTGCGAGAGTTCGCGCACCAGTGGCGTGTTGATCGGCCCCGGGGCGACGGCATTGACGCGCACGCCGCGGTTCGAAACCTCGCGGGCGAGCGATTTCGTCATGCCGATGATCGCCGCCTTGGCGCCGGCATAATGGACGAGTTCGATGCCGCCGATCTGGCCGAGCTGCGAAGCGACGTTGATGATGACGCCATCGCCGACGGCGAGCATCGATGGCAAAGCCAGCTTGGTCATCAGAAAGGTACCGCGCACATGGATCGCGAACATCCGGTCGAAATCCGCGAGTTCGAGGTTCTCGAACAGTGCCTGGTGGACGATGCCGGCACAGTTGACGAGCAACCGGGGATGGCCGAAGGCCGAAACTGCGACGTCGTAGACGTTCGCCGTATCCGTCTCGGAAGAAACGTCGCCGGCAACCGCAACGGCCTTCCCGCCGGCAATCGCGATCTCGTCGGCTACCGCCTGTGCGCGGTCGAGGTGGAGATCATTGACGAGCACGGCATAGCCGTCCTGCGACAGCCGGGCTGCGATCGCGCGGCCGATGCCGGATCCTGCACCCGTGACGATAGCTGAAGGTATCGGCATCACGCCTCCTCCTGGATCGCGACTCGCTTGGCGCGGCGTATGGAAAGCATCATCAGAACGGCGTAGACGCCGAGCAGCGCGAAAGAGAAAATCGTCGTAAGCACCCCAAAGGCGAAGACGTTTGGATGCACCTCCACCGAGAAGGTGCCGTAAATGGCGAGCGGCAGCGTCAGGTCGCGGCCGGACGCAAACAGAGTGCGCGAGAATTCGTCATAGGACAGCGTGAAGGCAAAGAGCATGGCCGAGAGCACGCCCGGAAAGATCAGCGGGAACGTCACCTTGCGGAAGGTGCGCGCCGGCGACACGCCGAGCGACCACGACGCCTCCTCGACGCTCTGGTCGAAGCGGTTGAGGATCGCCAGCATGACGAGAAAGGCGAAGGGGTAGGTATAGACCACGTGCAGCACGAAGGCCGTTCCCCACCAGTGCCGGTCGATGCCGAGCGCGTTGGCGACCAGCGCCATGCCGAGGCCGACCAGAACGCCGGGAACCATCATGCCGAGGACGATCAGGTAGAAGACGACGCCCGAGCCGGGAAACCGGCGACGGAAGGCCTGTGCCGAGGTGACGCCGAGCACGGTGGAGACGATCATCGTCATCACCGAGAGCACCAGCGAGCGGACCAGGGCTTCGTTGATCGGCAGCGGCGCGATGCGCGACGGCGGCGTCAGGCCGAAGAGATGCTTGTACCAGTAGGTCGACCATTCGATGATCGGGAACTGCGGTCCGCCTTCCGGCCCTGTCTGGAAAGACAGAATGGCGAGCACCACCATCGGTGCGTAAAGAAAGATTAGGAAGAGCGCGGTGTAGACGCCGAGTGAAAGCTTGATGCCGCCTGCCTGCATGTCAGAGCTCCTTCCTGAGATCGACGACGCGCAGGAGTGCTGCGACCACAATGCCCATGAGCACGGTGAGCACGACGCCGACGACGGCGGCGAAGGCCCATTTCAGCGATCCGACCTGGGTGACGATGATATTGCCGAGGAGGTTTACCTTGCGGCCGGAGAGGGCGGCGGCAGTCGCGAACTCACCAAGCACCATGACGGAGACGAAGATCGCGCCGACCACCACGCCCGGCATGGTGAGCGGCAGGATGATAGTGCGGAAGATGCGCCAGAAGCCCGCACCGAGATCCTGCGCCGCTTCGATGACGCTCTGGTCGATGCGGCCCATCATGAAGGCGATCGGCCCGACCATGAAGACGCAATAGATCTGCGTCATGCCGATGATGACCGAGAGTTCGGAGAACAGCAGCACCTCGATCGGCTGGTTGATGATGCCGAGACCCTGCAGGATGAGATTGATCGCCCCCTCCTTGCCCAGCATCGGCCGCCAGGCGAGCACGCGGATCAGGAAGGAGGTCCAGAAAGGGATGACGCAGAGGACGAGAAGCGCCGTCTGGATCGTCTTGTTCTTGACGAAGAGGCCGACATAGAGGGCTGCCGGATAGCCGACGACCAGCGTCGAGACAAGCACGATCAACCAGATCCTGACCGTCGTCCACAGCGCGCTGAGATAGGTGTCCGTAGTGAAGAAGGTCACCCAGCTCTTGATGGTGAGATCAGGCGTGATCTTGAAGGTGGTCTGCGTCCAGAAGGACACGTAGATCATCATCAGGATGGGCGTTACCAGGAAAAGCAGCATCCAGATGACGCCCGGCGCCAACAGCCAGAGCGTCTTGCCGGATGCCTTCCTGACCGGTTCCACGGTGGTCTCGGTCTCGGCTGTTGTGGCACTTATCGACATCAATCAGTCTCCCGTCCCGCGTTGCGCGGTAAGAGTGTCAGGCGTAAACGAGGGCATCCCGGCGCTTCCAGACGAGCGCGTAGCGCGACTGGGGCGCACAGGCAGGCGGCATGCTCTGGCTCAGATGAGATTCCACTTCGAAGACGCGACCGTCATCGAGCGAGAAGAAGGAGTTGATCGCGGCGCCCGAATATTCGTCGGCGACGAAGGTCGCCTCGAGCTTCACCTCGTCATCGGCAACAGGCGCTTCGGCCGCGCGGATCGCAACACGGTCGTAGCGGATCGCGTAGCCTGTGCGGTCGTCGCGGAACTGCATTTGGTCGCCGAGCGGGAAAGCACCATAGGGGCCGAGGAAGCTCTCCCCGGCGAGCCGGCCTTCGAAAAGATTGTAGCAGTTGAGAAAGCCCGCCACCGACAGCGACTTCGGCCGGTTGTAGATCGTATCGGCGTCTGCCGCCTGCGCGATCCGGCCGCAGTCGAGCACCAGCACCATGTCGCCCATGGCAAGCGCCTCGCTCTCGCTGCCGGTGACGTGCAGGAAGGTGACGCCGCAGCGCTCGCGGATCAGCCTGAGCTCGCTGCGCATGCGGGCACGAAGATTGGCGTCGAGTGCGCCTAGCGGCTCGTCGAGCAACACCAGCGACGGTTCGGTCACCAGCGTGCGGGCCAGCGCCACGCGCTGCCGTTGACCGCCGGAGATCTGCGCGACGCCGCGATCCTCGAGGCCCGACAGGCCGACAAGCGCAATCATCTCCTTGACCCTAGCCTGCACGATAGCAGGATCGGTCACCGGATTTTCGACGCGGTTTTCCAGCCCGAAGGCAATGTTCCTGGAGACTGAAAGATGCGGAAAGAGGGCAAAATTCTGGAAGACGAAGCCGATGTCGCGCCGGTGCGGCGGCACCGTCTCGATACGCTGGCCTTTGAAAATAACGGTGCCGAGATCCGGCTGCTCGAAACCGGCGATGACGCGCAGCAGCGTCGTCTTTCCCGATCCGCTCGGCCCCAGAAGCGAAACATAGCTGTCGTTCGGCAGCGACAGGTCGATGCCGTCGAGCGCGTTCAGCGTACCATAGGCCTTGGTGACACCCGCGAGCTTGAGAACCGAAGACAAGAGCCTCTCCATCTTGCGTCAGCACGCTTGCCGCCGCATCCCTGCGACATGGCAGCCGGAACCGTTCGCGCGCAGTCAAGCACGCGGCGGAAATCGATCGGCAGTCTGACGTTTTTGTCGTTCACCCCAGGAATGCTTCTAGCGGCATTCCTATGCTGAATTGATGACATAAATGGTTTTTGTATTCAATAGGCTTTTTTGGAAACCGTTGAGATTTTGTGCATGGCAACGCGAAGTCATAAAATGATGGCATCGATAGATGGCAAAACTCGAAAAGGAGAGATGAATGCTCCGGCTCGCTATGCGCATTTTTTCGGCGAATACTCGGAAAAAGTCGCATATTTCTGCATCAAATGCGCTTTCCATGCGCAGCTCTCCGCACCGCCAGACCCTTTCGACGAGGAAGCGGCCCAGCGGGACAAAAAAGTGTAGCCCGCTCCCCTTCTCGCAGAAAATGCAATTTCGGTATGCAAAAGACATTTATTTTGACATAGTCCGAAACTGCGAAATACACTAAAGAGAATTTCGATTTTGTTGCCATCCGCGGTTGGATGGAGGATGCCCCGCCCAATGATACGCAATCTCCCAGCACAGACGGCCCAGCGTCGGTACGAGATTGCCGAGCACATCCTGCGCGACAACATCGTCGGCGGGCAGCTGCCGCTGGGTCTGGTCCTGCTGGAGGGGCCGATCGCCGATATTCTCCAAACGTCGCGCGCGCCGGTGCAGCGCGCCCTGCTTCGTCTGGAGGCCGATGGCCTCGTCCACCGCTTCCAGGGGCGTGGCTTTCTGGTCGGCCCTCAGGATGCGGGCCTCACGCCGAACCGAACAGATATCAAGTCCTTTGGCCTCGTCATCGCCCAGCATGCCGACGAGGCGTTGCAGAGCCGGTCGTCCTGGGCGCGCATCTACAACACGGTCGAGCGCGACGTGGCCGGCTGCGTCGTCTTTGGCCAGTACCGCATCATCGAGATCGAACTCGCCAATCATTTCAAGGTCAGCCGCACGGTCGTGCGTGACGTCCTCAGCCGGTTGCAGGAACGCGGCCTCGTCCGGAAGAACCAGAGTTCCCACTGGATCGCTGGCCCGTTGACGGCCCAGACGATCAAGGATCACTTCACGCTTCGACGCATGCTGGAGCCCGCGGCGCTCAAGGCCGGCGCTGCCGCCGTCGATCGCGAACGCCTGACCGAACTCTTCACCCGCTTGGCCGGCCTCGAAGCTTCGCAGCAGGTCGACCACCTCGAAAAGCTCGAGGAACTCCAGGAGCAGATGATCGACATCTGCGTGCTGACGACGGCAAACGAGAAGACGCGGGAACTGATCCGCAACAACCTTTTGCCCGTCAACGCCGCCGAACGGCTGCTGCGTCATCTCGGCCTGCCCGATGATCCGACCGCGATTACCGAGATGCGGCTGATCGTCGAGCTTTTGATGCGCGGCGCCGTCGATGCGGCCGCCGCGATGCTGGAGACCCATCTCGACGCCTCGATGAAGCGCATGATCGCCCAGATGAAGATCGTTGCCATCATCCCCGGCCCGAGCGTGACCGCCGATTACCTGACGCACGTCGAGTGATCGATCGGCCATCGTCGTCACCTCACGACAGGCTTTGGCGGAGGCGGTCGAGCAGTGCTGCCCGATCGGCCCTCGCCTTCAGCGCCTCGTCCATCGTCACCTCGACGAAGCGCGCCGGCGTATGCGGCTGTAACTGGCCGATGAGGTCCATGTCCGCCGAGATTACAGTGCCGACCATGAAATAACCGCCGCCGGAGACCGCGTCGCGATGGAGGATAATCGGCTCCGTCCCGCCCGGTACCTGGATCGAACCGTAGGGGTAGCAGCTGTCGACGATGTTCGACGGATCGGAACCGGCGCCGAAGGGCTGCTTGCGGTCCAGGAAGTCGAGCTTGCGCCCGCCGCGGAAGCGGTAGCCCATGCGGTCGGCCTCAGGCGCCACCTTCCACTCGTCGGCGAAGAAGCTCGCCTTGGCGGCATCCGTCAGCCGGTCCCAGTAGAGCCCCGGCAGCACGCGCAGCTCTGCCGGCGTTCCGGGTCTGCGCCGCAGCTCTTCGGCGACGCTTTTTCCTTCCTCGGCAAGGCCGGCCTTTCCAACCGGCAGTTCGTCGCCGGCTGCCAGCGCCCTGCCCTTGTAGCCGCCGAGCGCGCCGATCGGATAGGTGGAACGGCTGCCGAGTGCTTCCGGCACGTCGATGCCGCCCGCGACCGCGATCAGGATGCGCGCGCCGGATTTCAGGAAGTCGAAGCTCAACACCTGGCCGGCCTTGACCTTGAAAGCCGTCCAGCCGGGCTGCCCCATGCCGTCGACCTTTACCGGCATGTCGGCACCGGTGACGGCCACGAGCCTGTCCTCGGCGAATTCGAGCTTCGGCCCCATGAAGACCGCCTCGAGACCCGCCGCCCCTTCGTCGTTGCCGACGAGCAGATTGGCGGCACGCATGGCGTAGCGGTCCATCGCGCCGCCGATCGGGATGCCGAGGTGGAAATAGCCCGGACGGCCGAGATCCTGGACGCTGGTCGATAGTCCCGGGTGCAGCACCTTAATGGCCATGGAGAACGCCCTCCAGCGCGGCGTTGTAACCGTGGATATCCTTGCTGAATTCGCGAAGATCGAACCGGACCTCGCGGATCGGCGGGCTGAAGAGCCTCTTGTCGACCTCTTCGACTGCCGTGTCGTAACCGTCGCGATCGACTGGCTTGAACTTGACGATATCTCCAGGACGGAAGAACACCATGAAATCGCGCAGGTAACTCGTTTGCTGCGTCGGGTCGAAGATCGGCATCGGCGTGACGCCGAACATCTGGTAGCCGCCGGCGCCGCGCACCGAATAGATGCAGCCGAAGCAGCCACCATGGCCGACCGTCAGTTTGGGCGTATCGGTGCGCGGCCTCAGATATTTCGGCACTTCGATCTGCCGCTGCCGCTCGACCATCTGGTACATGAAGGGCAGTCCGGCCACGAAACCGACCATCGACACGAACCAGGGCGAACCCGCATGCGCGGCGACGAAATCCCCGACACCGCCGTAGCCGTTGATCCGCGCAGCATAATCGAGGTCGGTGCCGCCAGGTTCCTGATGCCGCTCGCGAAAACGCATCAGCGTCTCGTGCGTCCACGGATCATTGTAAAAGACCGGGATCTCGATGATGCGGGTCTTCAGGACCGGCTCGGATTTTTCCGCCACGCCCTCGATAGCCTGGACCTCCCGCAGGATGTCATCAGGCTTGATGAGATCGGGATTGAACTTCACCTGGAACGAGGCGTTGGCCGGGCAGATCTCGGTGACGCCCCTGATCTGGCTTTCCCGAACCGCTGTCGCCATGGACAGGCTCTTGAAGAAGGCTTCGAGCGACATCTCGCTGCTGCATTCGACGAAGAGGTGTTCATCACCTCCGAACGTATATCGCGCAGGCATCAGGCAACCTCCTGGGTCCGGCCGGCCAGAGCGGGAAAATCATGCTCCAGCCATTGTTCGAGAAAGCGGGTATGGAAGGCGCCCTTGCCGACGCTTGCATCGCGGGCGAGCGCCTGATGCAGCGGCACCGTCGTCGGCACGCCTTCGATCGCGAGAGCCGTCAGCGCCGCGGCAAGCTTTTCGAGGCAGGCCTTGCGTGTTTCGGCGTGCACGATCAGCTTGCCGAGTAGGGAATCATAAAAGGGCGGGATCGTGTAGCCCTCGTAGAGCATCGTGTCGAACCGGATGCCCTCGCCTTCCGGAACGGACAGCGACGTGATCGTACCCGGCGATGGCTGGAAGGCTTTGAACGGGTTCTCGGCATTGATGCGGCACTCGATCGCATGGCCGCTGGCCACGATGTCGCGCTGAGCGACCGAAAGGGCTGCACCGCCTGCGACCTTGAACATCTCCTGCACCAGGTCGAACCCGGTGATCATCTCGGAAACAGGATGCTCGACCTGGATGCGGGTGTTGACTTCGATGAAGTAGAAGTCGCCCGTTTCGTCGTCGTAGAGATATTCGACCGTGCCGGCACCGCGATAGCCGACCTCGCGCGCAAGCGCCACGGCGCTGATGCAGAGGCGTTCGCGCATGTCGGCAGGCAGCAGGAAGGCAGGCGCCTCTTCCCATACCTTCTGGCGCCGCCGCTGCAGCGAGCATTCGCGTTCGAAGAAATGCACGAAATTCTGTCCGTCGCCGAAGATCTGCACCTCGACGTGCCGGGCGCGGGCGATGACCTTTTCCAGATAAAGTCCGCCGTCGCCGAAAGCGGCCAGCGCCTCGGCCGAAGCCAGCGGAAACTGCTGTTCGAGCTCGGTGATGCTGTCGACGATCCGGATGCCGCGTCCGCCGCCGCCGGCCGCCGCCTTGATCATCACAGGAAAACCGATCTCGCCTGCGAGCAACCGCGCCTCTTCGAGCCCGGCGACACGCCCGTCGCTGCCGGGCACCGTCGGCACGCCCGCGCGTTTTGCCACCTGCCGCGCCGCCACCTTGTCGCCGAGCGTGCGGATCGCATCGCCGGAAGGACCGATGAAAATCATGCCGGCGTCGCGCACCGCATCGGCGAAATCGCCGTTTTCGGACAGAAAGCCGTAGCCCGGATGCACGGCATCGACACCGGCCGCCTTGGCGGCGGCGATCACCGCCTCGATGTTGAGATAGGATTTCTTCGGCGCCGGCGGGCCGATGTTCACCGCCTCGTCGGCGAGCCGCACCGCCAGCATGTCTGCATCTGCTGCGCTGTGCACCTGCACGGTCCGGATACCGAGCGCCTTCGCCGCCTTGATGATGCGAACGGCGATTTCCCCGCGATTGGCGACGAGCACCGAGCGGATCGTCATGCCTCGACCTCCGCGATGACCTGCCCTGCCATGACAGGCTCCTCATTGTCGACGAGGAAGGTGATCGCCTTGCCGGAAACACCAGCAGGAACTTCCTGGAATGTCTTCATCACCTCGATCACGCCGATCGTTTCGGCCTCGGTGACATCGTCGCCGTCTGCCTTGAAGGGCGGCGCATCCGGCGCCGAAGCCCGGTAGAAGGTGCCCGGCAGGGGCGAACGGATTTCAATCTTGCTCATTGGTCGGTCTCCGCAAAGTCTAATGTCCAAGGATCTGCGACACGGGCACGATCCTAATTCCGGCACCGATCAGGAGCTCGCGCATGCTGAGAACGATGTCGAGCGCACCGAGCGTATCGGAATGAAAGCAAATGGATTCAAATTCGATGTCGATATCGTTGCCCGTGACCGTGCGGACCTTGCCTTCCTGGCAGGCGCGCAGCACTTTCTGCGCCAGCACCATGGGGTCCGGCCGGCCGGCATCGCGGGTAAAGACGATCGAGCCGCTGTCGTCGTAGTCGCGGTCTGCGTAGAACTCGCGCACGACAGGCTGTCCGGCATCGAGTGCCGCCTTGTGCGTCGCCGAGCCACCCATGCAGAAGACAAAGGCGTTGGGCGAGACGATGCGCATATACTGGACAAAGAGCTGCGCGAAGTCCGGATTGACCGCCATCTCCATGTAGAGCGCGCCATGCGGCTTCACATGCTGCACCGGCACGCTGTAGCGGCGGGCGAACTCGCGCAGCGCCCCCACCTGATAGATGATGTCGTTGACCAGCTCCTTGCTGCTGCCGACAATCTTGCGACGGCCGAAGCCCTGAAGGTCATTGTAGCCAGGATGCGCGCCGACCCCGACCCCATGAGCCGCGGCTAGCGCCACGGTCTCGTCGATGAGGTTCGGGTCGCCGGCATGGAAGCCGGTGGCGATATTGGCCGAGCTGATGTGAGAGATCAGCAGCGAATCCTGCGTATCGCCGATCCGCCAGCGACCGAAGGCCTCTCCCATATCGCAGTTGATGTCGACGATATCTTTCAAACTGTCTTCCCGCCGTTGTCATCTGACGAAAACGCTACGCGACGAAACAGGATTTGAAAAATTCATTTTTTGCGGCATCATTATCGAGAAAAGAGATACCTGCGCTTAAATCCCGGGCGAAACTTAATATGTTTATTTCCAATGGCTTGGGTCGATTCCGCCTCAAATTCGTAGAGCACTCGCATAAATTAAAAGCAGTCGATCGGATTTATTGAAGCCGAATTCAGATAATTCGATGGGAAAAACAGATCATGAGCCTCAGTTTCCGGCAGCTCCGCTATTTCGTCGCAACCGCCGAGCAAGGACAGATCTCCTATGCAGCGGCACAGCTCTCGATCTCGCAGTCGGCAGTGACGACCGCCATCAAGGAACTGGAAAAATCGATCGGCGTTGCTCTTTTCACGCGCATGCCTCAGGGCATGGAACTGACCGCCGCTGGCCGGCAGTTTCTCTCCTACGCCTACGAAATCCTCGCGAAGGTCGATGAGGCAACCCATCTGAACTATGTCAGCAGCGACATTGAAGGCGATCTGACTGTCGCGGCGACCTATACCGTCATCGGCTACTTCCTGCCGCTCCACATAGAGCGCATGCGGCGACTCTATCCTAAGCTGCGCATCCAGCTTTACGAGGTAAACCGCGAGTCGATCGAGGAAGGCCTGCTGGTCAATCGGTACGACATTTCGGTACTTCTCACCTCGAATATCCTGAATACCGCGCTCACCACCGAGACGCTTTTGCGTTCCATCCGCAGGCTCTGGGTGGCGGCGCAGCATCCGCTGCTGAAGCATGCGGGCGTCGGCCTGCAGGACATCGCCGAGGAGCCCTACATCATGCTGACGGTGGACGAGGCGGCGTATTCGTCGCTGAAGTACTGGAGCACGACACCCTATCAACCCCGCGTGATGCTGCGCACCTCGTCGATCGAGGCAGTACGCTCCATGGTCGCCAACAACCTCGGCGTCGCGATCCTGTCGGATATGGTACACCGCCCCTGGTCGCTGGAAGGCCGGCGGATCGAGACGATCAACATCAAGGATCAGGTGCCACCGATGGATGTCGGCCTCGCTTGGCGCGCCAACACCGACTTCACTCCAGCCATGCATGCCTTTCGCCGATATTTTCAGCAGGCGTTCGGCCTGCCGGGCACCAATGCATGAATTCGTCTTCGAGCCTCGGCAGGTCAGGAATGGCTGCCGGTACGCGATGTTCCTCCGGACCACCAAAGCGTCCGAGATTTGCGGCAACGACGACTTGCAGGCTGACTGTCGGTAACCGAGACTGCTCGGTATCCCGTTTGGGTTCGTCGACCGCTTTCACTGACGGCTATAGGAGTCCGTGGTAATGTAGCTGCCAGCTGAGATCCCTCCGCACGACGTGATGCAGTGATTGACGAGCCACACTAGAAGAGGGCGGCAGAGTGGCACGCTCATGCGATTATCGCGCACCTAAGAAATGCGCTCGGAATACGAGTCAGGCTTTCCGCCGATCATCTGAAAAATCCACCGGATCAAACGGCCTTGAGATACTCGACCCAGCGCGGATCCTGCATGGCCGCGCGAGCGCGCATGTGTTTCCAGGCGCCATATTTGTAGAAATCAAAATCGAGCGCCGAGACGACATTCTGGACCATGGCCCAAGTCGACCATTTCACATCGGCAAGCGCCCGGTGCACGGCAAGACGGGCCTTCATTCGCGGATCGAAGCGGCCGAAATATTCCTCGATCACTTCTGCCTCCACGGCATCGGAGAAGAACATCTCGCCGCACCAGATGCCGATATCGTAGCAACGGTCGTTGTTGGAGGCATATTCGTAGTCGATCAGCATCAGCGACTTGTCCTCGGCGACCATGAAATTGCCCGCCATGGGATCGTTGAAGCAGGCAACGAGATCGATGCCGGAGGCTTCGAGAGCCGAGCGGGCCAACCGGTATTGCTTGTGAAGCCAGGCAAAATCGATCGGAAAGGCGCCGCCCAGTTCGCGCACCTGCTCGATATGCTCGTCGATCATGTCGAAGATCGTCTTGGTCAGCGGCAGTTTTCCGGAATCGTTGAAGGCGCGGTAGAGCCCGACAACGGCTTTGCGCACCGTCGGATCCTGGAAATCGCGGTTTGTGCAGGCGCGGCGGCCTTCGATGTAATCGGCGATCTCGACGCCCCTGTCGGCGAGATATTCGTAGATCCTCGGACCGATGCCGAGGTTCTGCGCCCGGCGGCTGGCGTCCAGCGCCGCGTTGCGGTCGATGAACATCTCGGTGCCGCGGCCGGGAACCTTGACGAAGAAGCGGCCCTGTTCGCCTGACACCCTGACCCGCCAGTTCGAATTGCTGATACCGCCGTGCACCGGACCGTAGTGGAGTTCGCGTCCCGACCACGGCTCAATCTCACGCAGCAGGGATTCGATCTCCGCTTCCGCCTCGTTTGCCGCTTCTCCCAATCGTTTTTCCATGGCTTGATCTCTCAGAGTGTGCGGAGCATGAATTCGAAACGCGGATTGCGAAGCGCCATCCGGCAGCGCAACAGGCGCCATTGCGCATATTTCAGGAATTCGATACCGCCGCGCGGCGAAACCCTGTCCATCAGCATGCCCCACATGCCCCAGAAGAGATCGTCGGCAATGGCGTAAAGGCGGCAGCGGTTGAGCGATGTTTGGCGAAATTGTCCCTCGAAGATTTCGAGCGCCGGCTGCATTTCGCTGTCGAACTGGAAGGCCTCGTTGAGCAGGATGCCGATGTCGTAGAACGGATCGACATTGCGGGCCTCGTCGAAATCGACCAGTTGCACTCTGCCATCCGGCGCGATCATGATGTTGGAGGCAAGGCCGTCGGCATGGGCTGGTTTTTCATCGAAGCCGGTGGCGATGATCGCCGCTTCGATATCGCCGACGCATTCGCGCATCCACCATCCGTCTGCGGCGACCTCTGCGATGGCTGCATCGGCAAGCGCTTTCTCGACGACGCGGATACGGTCGAACACCGTCCACGTTTCGCCAAGCGGCGTGCCGCCGTGCAGGGTGCTCTTGGCGGCGATGACACTTTCCAGAACATCGCGCTTGCGCAGGTCGTCCATCCTGGCGGTATGCCAGGTTTCCGGCAGGCGGTCGAAAACGACGGCGGACATTTCCGGGCTGTGCCAAAGGGGCGCCGGCGTCAGGCCGAGGGTTGAAGCCTGACGCGCGGCGGTAACGGACCTGTCCAGATCGATGAAATCCGACTGGTCCGCATGGAGAATTTTCAGGAAATAGGTGGCGGGCGCATCTCCCCTGGCAACGAACCAGTTCTGGCTGTCGACGGCGCGGTGCGTCGGCGAGGCGACGCCCGCAATGCCCAGCGCATAACGCATATCGGCGTTTGCCCAGCCCGGAACGGCCCGGATGGCGGCTTCCGCCGCCTTCTCATCCACCGTGGATGCTTGCCCGAGTGCCTTCATCATCCCACTCCTTCAGTCCGTGGTTTTCAGGATGTTGCCGTCGAGGCAGAATTTCCACAGCATGGCGCTGAGGATTTCCGCGCCCAGCAACCGGTCTTCCGGCGTGGTAAATTCCGTCGGGTGGTGGATGACGCCGCCCACACTCGGCACGGCGATGACGACTGCCGGGGAAACGGCCGTCGTGCTGACCGCATCATGTCCGCCGATCGTGTCAAGCAACAGTGTTTCGAGGCCGAATTCGGCCGCGGTATCCTGGGCCAGGGCAACCAGCCCTTCATCCATGTTCCCGGCGCGGCGGCGGTCGATCGAGCGGACCTCGAAGCCGACATCCGCTTTCTTGGCGCAGAGGTCAGCCTTCTCGTTGAGCTGTGCTTCCGCCCGGGCAAGCACATCGGGCTTGGCGGAGCGCAGTTCGATGAACATCACCGCCTCGCCGGGCACCACATTGGGGGAATTCGGATAGACCTCGAGACGGCCGCAGGACGTGTGCAGGTCGATCCCGGCCTGATCGGCAAAGCCCTTCAACTCGGCGATCAGGTAAGCCGCGGCGAGAAGCGCGTCGTGGCGCTCGGCCATCGGCGTCGGGCCGGTGTGCGCCTGGCGGCCGATGAAGGCGAGCCGGTATTTAACGTTGCCCCAGAAACGGTTGAAGACGGCAAAGCGCATGCCTTTCTTTTCCAGCTCGGCGGAACCCTCGATATGCAGCTCGATCAGCGCATCGGGAATAACGGGGCCGAAGGTGCCCGCATAACCAATGTCATCAAGAGCCTGCCTGACGGAAATGCCGTCGCCATCCTTGCGGGCGAGCGCGAAATCGAGTGTCAGTTCGCCGGCGTTGACGCCGCTGCCGAGAAGGCTCGGCTGGAAGCGGGCGCCTTCCTCGTTGGTCCAGTTGACGATGCAGAAATTGACCTTTGGGACGATGCCGGTCCTCGCAACGTGTTTGCGAATGGCGTCGATGGCCGCGCAGGCGGCAATCACGCCATAGGCGCCATCGAAACGGCCGCCGTTCGGCTGGCTGTCGAGGTGCGACCCGCTCATGACCAGAGGCGCATCCGGCCCGGCCCAGTCGAGGAAGCCGTACATGTTGCCCATGGGATCGGTCTCGAGACGCAGGCCCGAATTCTTCAGCCAGTTCGCCAGCCAGTCGCGTGCCGCCTTGTCTTCCCGTGACAAGGTCAGCCGCGTCATCGCACCACCCGGCCCGCCGCCAAAGACGGAGACTTCCTCCATCATCCGGTGCAGGGCTTCGGCATCGACCTCAGGCAGGGATGCCGGCTCGTTGCGGGTTTCAAGCATAAATCACCTTCACTTGCGCCTCCTCAAGCTTTTCAAGGAAATCTGCCCGCGGAGGCGCGTCGGTAATGAGCAGATCAACGTCACGAAAATTATAGGTGCAGAAATTGCCCTGGCGGCCGAACTTGCTGCTGTCGGCGAGCATTACGACCTGCTTGGCATGGCGGCGCAACGCCCGGCGCACCAGCGCCTCGTCCTCGCCGAGGTCCATGAAACCGAGATTGACATCGACCGTCACCGCGCTGACGAAGGCGATATCGAAGAGATGTTCGCGGATCACGTTGAGCGTATCGGTGCCGAGAAACGCCCGGTAGCTCGGCCGTAGAACGCCGCCGACGGCGACCACGTTATTGGATTCCACCCCCGACAAGGTCTGGATGATATCAAGCGAGTTGGTGTAGATGTTGATCAGCGGCCGATCGACAAGATAGCGCGACAGCGCCAGCATCGTCGTGCCGCTGTCGAGGAAGATCTTGGAATGGTCGCGCAGCTCCCTGGCAGCGAGGGTTGCGATTTTTGCCTTTTCACGGGCATTGACGCGCATGCGTTGCGAGATCGGCTGGTCGGCATCCCGACGCGGCGTCACGCCGCCGCCATAGATGCAGCGCAGGTGCCCTTCCATCTCCAGCTGCTTCAGGTCGCGGCGCACGGTTTCCGGGCTGACGGAAAACTCCGCTGCCAGTTCCTTGACCGTGACCCGGCCATGCTTGGCCAGTTCTTCGAGAATGTGTTGCAGACGTGCCTGGGGATGGTCGGTCATGAGGGCTTTCCCGGTCACAAGCCCATGGGCAAGTCTGTCGAGCAGGCGTGTCCCGCCGCAGTTGCTGTTTCTTTCATCCTCTGATCCCCCCGGGTTTCGATGCAATTTGCGGTTTCAAGCTGCGGCATGGGAAAGCGTGTTTTCCACCAAAAAGCAAGCAGCCAGATCCTTGTTGCCGCGGGCGGTCAGGACCGGGCTTTGCTTGTGACAGCGGCCGAATGCGTTCGGGCAGCGGCTGGCGAAACTGCAACCGGGCGGCAGGTCGATCGGGCTTGGCGGCTCTCCTTCCAGCAGACACTCTTCCGGCTTGTAGCGGCGCTCCTCCAGCGTCGGCACGGCGCTGAGCAAGGCCTTGGTGTAGGGATGGCCTGGATCGAAGAACAGCCGGCTGTTGTCGGCGATCTCGACGACTTCGCCGAGATACATGACGGCAACGCGGTTGCAGACACGCCGTACCATCGCGAGGTCGTGGGAAATGTAGACATAGGTCAGGCCGTGTTGGGCCTGCAACTGCTCGAACAGCTTCAGCAATTTGAACTGCTCGGTCTGGTCGAGCGACGACAGCGTCTCGTCCATGATCAACACCTTCGGCTCCAGCACCATGGCGCGGGCGACGTTGACGCGCTGGCGCTGGCCGGCACTCAAACCCAGCGGAAGCTCATCGTAGAGCGTACCGGACAGGCCGACCTCACGCATCACGGAGAGCACGCGGTCACGCAACTCCGCGCCCCTGACGATGCCGTGCGTCTTCAGCGGCTCCTCGATGATGGCGCCGATGGCGGTGCGTGGCGGCAGCGAATTGAAGGGATCCTGCAGCACCAGCTGAAAATCGCGCCGGAACTTCAAAAGTCCCTTGCCGGCAAGCCTGGTGATATCCTGCCCGTCGCAGAGGACCTGGCCGCTATCGGGCCGTTCCAGCCGGCTGAGCAGACGCATGAGAGTGGACTTGCCGCAGCCGGATTCGCCGACGATACCGAAGTTCTCGCCCGGAAAGACGTCGAAGGTGACGTTGCGCACGGCGCGCACGGTGCTGTAGCTGGCAAAGGTGCCGCGCTTGCGCACCCGGTAGGACCGGGTGGCATCGCGAATGCTGATGATCGGCTCGCGGGTCTCAGCCGGCAGGTCTATGGTAACAGCTTCGCTCGTCCAGATCTTCGGGATCTGGCTGATCAGTTCGCGGGTATAGGGATGCTCCGGCGTCTCGACGAGCGCCTTCGTTGCCTGCCGCTCCACGACCCTGCCTTCGGCCAGAACCAGGATCTGATCGGCGGCGTCACTCACCAGCGGCAACGACGAGGATATGAAGACGATCGCCGTGTCGAAACGGGTCGTCAACTCCCGCATCAGGCGCAGCACCTGGGCAGCGACCGTAACATCAAGCGGCTGGGTGACATTATCGGCGACGAGGAAAGCCGGATTGCTGACCAGCGCATCGACGATCAGGGCGCGCTGCATCATGCCGCCGCTGAATTGCGATGGATATTCGTGGTAGCGCATCTGCGGCGAGGGGATGCGCACCGCGCCAAGCAGATCGATGACCCGCTTCCTGGCTTCCTCATGCGCAATCTCCGGTGCGACCGCGCGCAGTTTCTCGACGATCTGCTGGCCGACCGGCAGGGTCGGATCGAGCGCCCCGGCCGGATTGGCGCCGACATAGGCGATCTCGCGGCGCAGCATGCGCAGCTTTTGTGCCGGCAAATCGAGGATGTTTTGGGATTTGTAGACCACCGATCCGGAGGTAACCTTTAGTGGCGGATCGATCCAGTTGACCAGTGCACGCGAGAGCACGGTCTTGCCGGCGCCGCTCGCCCCGATGATGCCGAGAATTTCGCGCGGGGCCAGATCGAAGCCGATGTCGGAAATGATCGGACGTATGCCGCCGCCCGTTTCCAGGCCGACGCTCAGATCGCGAACCTTCAGAAGCGGTGTGCCAGTCACGATTTGCCTCCATAGATACGATTGCGAGCCCGTTCGAGCGATGCGCCCATCAGGTTGATGCTGGTCAGGCACAGGCACAGGAACACGCCCGGCATGGTGGCGATCCACCAGGCATTGAGCAGATACTTGCGGCCGTCGGCGATGATGTTGCCGAAGGTCGGCGTCGGTGGTTGAACGCCCAGCCCGATGAAGCCGAGGATGGATTCGAAGATCATCATCCGGGCGACATCGAGCACCGACACGAAGATGATCGGCGGCAGCACCAGCGGCGCCAGCAGGCGCACCATGATGCGGAAATCCGATGCACCATAGATTTCGGCGGCGCGCACATACTCCCGCTTGCGCTCGGTCATCACGACGCTGCGGGTGACGCGGGCATAGACCGGCCAGCTCGACAGGCCGAGGACGAGGATGATCGCCGGGATCGTCGGACGCGAGACGCCAAGCACGGTGATGGCCAGAATGATCATCGGGATCGACAGCTGGGCATCGGTCAGGCGCATGATCACCATGTCGACGCGGCCGCCATAGTAGCCGGCGATCGTGCCGAGCGAACAGCCGATGATCAGCATGACGAGAACGGTGGAAAGCCCGATCAGCAACGAGTAACGCAGGCCCACAAGGCTGCGCACCAGCATGTCGCGGCCGATCTGGTCGGTGCCGAGCGGCGCCGTCCAGCTCCATTTTTCGCCCATGAACGGCGGCGCATGCAAGCGCGTGGCGACACTCATCTTCGTGGGATCGATACCGCTCAATTCCGGATAAAGCAGGGCCGCCAGAACCAGCACGATGAAAATGGCAGCGCCGACACGAAATTCGTTGGAGGCAAGGGCAACCCGCCAGATACGCCGCGCCACCGAAGCGCCGCGTTGCGTTGCCGGAACCGGGACTGCCGGGATGTCTGTCTCTGTCACGCTCATCAATATTCCAACCTTGGATCGATCATGGTGGCAATCAGGTCGACTGCGATGTTGATGAAGACGAAGATCGCGCTGGTGACGATGGCGATCCCCTGGATCAGCGGGAAGTCACGCTGCAACACGGCGTTGATGGTCAAAAGTCCGAGACCCGGATAATCGAAGATGAATTCGACGACGAGGACGCCGCCCAGCAGGCCGCTGATCTGGATGCCGATCAGGTTGAGCAGCGGAACGGACGCATTGCGCAGCGCATGGGCGACGATGATGCGGCTGCGGCTCAGGCCGCGTACGTTTCCAACGGCAATGAAGGGCTCCATCATCACGGTGGCCACGGATCCAGTCAGGGTGCGGATCAGTACCGGCGCCAGTTCGACGGCCAGAACGATCGCTGGCAGGATGGTATAGGCAAAGCCGGCATAACCAATGGCCGGCAGCCAGCCGAGTTTGACCGACAAAAGCATGGCAAGGACGATGCCGAGCCAGAAATTCGGCAACGATATGAAGATCGAGGAAATGTAGAAGGCCACGCGATCCGGCCATCGTCCGGGCGCCAGTCCGCCGGGAATGCCGACCAGAAAGGAGAAGACCAAGGCGAAGAATATTGCCAGGCCGCCGAGTTGCAGCGTCATCGGCAGGGTGTCACCGATCAGGGTCAGCACTTCGGCGCGTTCGCCGCGGGTGGAATCGCCGAAACTGGAACCGCCTGTGGAAGCACCGCTTGCAGGCCGCACGAAGGATTGTCCGAGATCGCCCCTGACGACGCCGCTCATGTAGCGGCCAAACTGAACCAGTATGGGATCGCGCAGGCCCATGTCCTTGGCGATCTGCTCGATCAGCGCTTCAGGCGCCATGCCGCCGGCCATCAGCCGGACCGGATCGCCGGGAACCACACGCAGCAGCGTGAAGATCAGCAGCGTCACCAGAAAGACGATCAATGCGCCTTGCGCCAGCCGTCGAACCAGAAAACTGAGAATGAACATGTCATATCCTGGCAGCAATCGGAGCGAACCGTCCTGAGCGGTGACGGTCGCGGTCGTTTGTTGACATCATGAGCGAAACGAAAACCTCCGCGGCACCGGCCCTCCAGCGCCGCGGAAAACGCAAGCTAGCATCAGCTGAATGCGGCCTTCGAGGCGTCCATGGATCCGTCAGGATAGATGAAGAGACCGGCCAGCGACTTGTCCATCGCGTGGATCATCACCGAAGTGAACAGTGACAGGGCCGGCACCTTTTCGGCAAGCATGGGCATGGTTTCGGTCTGCAGGATTTTCTTGCGCTCATCGAGCGACGGGGCACTGCGCTCCTTGTCGAGTGTCGCGTCGAGTTCCTTGTCGACGATGCCGGTGATGCGCTTCGAGGTCGAATGGAAATGCGTGCGCAGCACGAGGTCGGGCTCGGGCGAACCGGTGGACCAGCCGCAATCGACCATATGGCCGGGGCCGCCGCCTGGACGGTCGTAGAGACGTTCGTTCCAGGCGGCGATTTCCAGAACGGAGAGCGACACCTGAAAACCCTGTTCCTGCAGCATGGCGGTGATGACCTCGCCGTATTCCTTGGTCTTCGGGTAGAAGCCGACGGAGGTGATGTATTCCAGCGGCGGCAGGCCCTCGCCCTTCGGGAAGCCGGCCTCGGCCAGCAGCGCCTGGCATTTTTCCGGGCTGTATTCCGGATAATTCGGCAGGTCGATATAGCCGAACTTCACCGGCGACACGTAATTGGACGAAGCATGGCCGGCCGAGCCCAGAATTTCGACGATCATCGAGCGGTCGATCGCGTGGCAGGCCGCCTTGCGGATGAGCGGGTTGTCGAACGGCGCCTTCGAGCAGCGGAACCAGAGATACTTGTTCTCGACCGAAACGACGCTGCTGATGGCGATCTTGTCGTTGCCCTGGAGCGAAGTCACCTGTTCCGGTTCCAGACGCTCGACGATCGAGGCCTGGCCGTTGAGCAGGGACAGCATGCGCGTCGTGCTGTCGCCGACGAAATTGAAGCTGATGCCAGGAATCTTCGGCGTACCGAGGAAATAATCAGGATAGGCTTCGAGGATCGTGGCATTCCCTTCCTGCTTGACGAATTTGAACGGGCCGGTGCCGTTCAGGCGCTGCGTCAGTGGGCCGGTCGGGCCACCGGCGACATCGGTCGCCGACATGATCGGCAGGTATGAGGCGAGGAAGATGAACAGATGGGCCGGATATCCGCCCTTGGAGGTATCGACGATGACCGTATAGTCGTCAGGGGTGGTGATAACAAGCGTCTCGGTCGGGCCGGGATAGAATTGGGCCGGGCGGTCCGGCCCGGAGCCGTATTCGAAGGTCGCCTTGACGTCTTCGGCCTTGAAGGGTTTGCCGTCGTGGAATTTGACGCCTTCGCGCAGCTTGATCTCGAGCTTGTTCGGATCGAGCAGCTTGATGCTGGTGGCCAGTTCATAGACCACTTCATCGGGCTTTTCGACAGTCATCGGCGTCCGCGTCAGGAAGCCCATGACGAAGCCTTCGATATTCTTCTGCGACAGCGTCGTGTGGCCGGTCGGGTCCCAGTTGCCCGTAATATTTTCCGCCGACAGGAACACCACCGTCTTGCCCGATTGGGCAAAGGCCGAGGAGAACAGAAAATCCGGGTTGATCTGCAGGAGACCGGCACCCGTGCCAGCCGCACCAAGCCCGGCGAGGAAATTGCGTCTGCTGATGTCATTCATAAGCTGCTTCCCTTTTTTGTGGTTTTGTGTGGCTTTCTTATTATTCCACGATATCGGGCATTTTTTCCTTTTTCAATGGGCTCTCGTAAATTAGAAAACCGCAATGCCATGTTCCCGTCGTAAGCCGGCTCCGACGATTTGTATTCTGTTGATTATAAGTGCAATTTCGAAAAGTTCGATCGATGCGGTGCCAGCTGAGATCTCAAGAATGGCGAATTTTTCAGCATTTATCTATTGTGCAGGCAGAATAAGCGGGTCAGATATTTTTATAAATATCACAAAATCACATTTTGACGCTTAAAAAATACGCAGGGAAAGGCAACGCGCAAATCTCGCCATCTCCACTGACAACAGCTGCTTCTTTTGCGCCCATTCCCACACGGCCCCCGCCAAGGCGCGTGGGAGGACGGAGGCGCAGCATGCCGAACTCCTTTCGGTCATCCGTTGAGCATTGCCGGTCTTGAAGGGATTCGAACCGCCGATCACATCCAATCCGCGCTGTTTGCGTTAGGCTGCTGGGGTTTATATGCGACCCGCCGGACTCCCACGTAAGGCAAACCACCACCGGGGTGTCTCAGTCGTGCGATAAGAACGCCTATGGCGCTGAGCCGAATACGAAAAGCCGCAGAAAGCGGCGAGAATCATCGTCAAAATCTCGGGACGCATTATGTTGCCTGCTTAGCCGTTTTGCTTGATCAACAGTTCGGTGGAGGTCATAACGCGTCCTGCGGCGACGGGACGCCGACGCGAATGGCCTGCGAAAAATTCGGCGAAACACCGTCCTCGTGCGCCCTGGCAGCGATGTGTGCGGCAGACCGCAGTTGCGACAAGGGAACCGAGATGTCCAGCGCGCCACGGTCATAGGCGTATTCCGGCAGGTATCCGTTGACGACGAGGCGCCAGTCCGTCGGCACGGCGTCGCCTGCGACGCGCATCATCTTGACGATCGTCGTCGTGCAGTTGGTCGTCAGCGAATTGTAGAAGGCGGGCGTGGCCGCGAGCGCGTTTGCGTCGGAGACGTACTCGCGCAGAAGAAGTCTCGCAGCCGCCGGCGTCGCCCTCAGGCGGTAGATCTGGACGTCCTCACCGCGAAAATTGGAGCGGAGACCGATCACATCTCTTTCATCTGCGGCGAGGATGACCAGAGGACTGTTTTTGAAGAGGTCCGCCAGCGGTGAGAACGAACCTCCGGAAAGGCGACGCACTTCGATAGACCACGCCAGATAGCGGCCATCGTCGAAGCCGAAGCTCATGATGACATGCGCGATGGTCGGACCTGCCCAGTACGACATGAACATGTCGACGCTCTTCAGCTTGTTCAGGTCGTAACTGCGCGTCGTCCATCGTTCCGTGAAGTCGGTGGCACTGCGCCACTCGAAATCGCGGACATTTGTCAGCGTCAACAGATCACCGTCGAATTCGCCGGTGACCTGACGAGCGACGTCCGGAGCCCACGCGCCATTTGCCGGCGGCTCGATCGTGCTCCACCAGACGAAGACAAGGACGAACGCGGCCGCAAACGCGAGGACCGCACGAAAGCGCCTCCTGCCGAAGAGCGCCACGATGACCCAGGCGCCAAAAAGCCCGAACAAGATGGCGCTGGCTTGCCTGCCGACCTCGGGCAATGGCAAGCGGTACCAAAGCGCGAGCGACGACCAGGCCGACGCAAGGGCGACAAGCAACACAAGCACTGCAATGACGATCGCACGGACCGGTCGAACCATTTTGCTTTTCCAAGCGCGTTTGAAGTGTCCGTCCTGATCGTGGACCCTATCGGTTTCTGGACTCGAAGCCCAGAAGCTATCCGAAGCGATGGGTCTCCGGATCCTCCATCTTGGTATGGCTTGCATTCCGCTGGCGTGACCGACGTTGCCAACAGGCGTGACAAGACCAGGTAATCCTCTGCGAAATCTTTCTTCTCCCTCCATAGCGTAGAGGACGAAGGGGAAGGCCCCCAACACGACGAATTATCGCAGCTACCTGTCTTCGATTTTTCAATGCGCGGCGCGGCGGCCATCAACTGTCCGACCCGATTTGTCTCCAGCCTTGGATCGAACCGGCACGCTGCTTTTCCTTGATTTTCCGAAAGAAAAGGAAGGCCACCATAATGAGGACGGGCCTGGCAGGCGTCACGCGACCCTGAGGGACGGGGTTGCGCGGCGGTCGAGGACGCCGCTCCAGATGGTCAGGAGCAGGGCGACGGCGACTAGGATTGCCCCAATCCAGGGGGTCGAAGCGAGACCCAGCGGCGATTCGACGACCAGGCCACCAAGCCATGCGCCGATGGCGATGCCGAGATTGAAGGCCGCGATGTTGAGCGCGGAGGCGACATCGACAGCGCCGGGACGGTGTTCCTTGGCCAGTTGCACGACATAGAGCTGCAGGCCCGGAACGTTGGCGAAGGACAGGAAGCCGAGCGCCGCCAGCGTGATCAGGGTCAGTACCGGCGAGACGGCGGTGAAGGAAAACACCAGCAGTACGATTGCCTGAGCCAGGAAGAGGCCGACCAGCGCCTTGACCGGGTTACGGTTGGCAATCTTGCCGCCGCCGATGTTGCCGGCCGCGATGGCGATGCCATAGAGCACGAGGATCAGGCTGACACTGGATTGGGAGAAGCCGGTAACGTCCTGAAGGATCGGCGCAAGAAAGGTAAAGGCGACGAAGGTGCCACCATAACCGAGCGCGGTCATGGCGAAGACGATGAGCAGGCGGCCAGAACCGAGCACGCGGACCTGATCGAGAATGCTTGCCGGCGGGGCCTTCTTCAGCGTGTTCGGCAAAAGGGCGGCGATAGCGACAAAGGCGATGACACCGAGAGCGGCAACGGCCCAGAACGTTGCACGCCAACCGTAGATCTGGCCGATATATGTGCCAAGCGGAACGCCGGTGACGATGGCGACGGTCAGGCCCATGAACATCATGGCGATAGCCGAGGCGCGGCGGTTTTCCGGCACGAGGTCGGCGGCGATCGTTGCGCCGACCGAAAAGAAGACGCCGTGAGCGAAGGCGGCAATCACGCGGGCAACGAGCAGCATCTCATAGCTGGGCGACAGCGCCGCAATGGTGTTGCCGATAACGAACAAGGTCATCAGGCCAAGCAGCAGCGGCTTTCGTTCGATCTTGCCGGTCAAGGCGGTGAGTATGGGCGCGCCGAAGGTGACGCCGAGCGCGTAGACGCTGACGATCAAACCGGCGAGCGGCAGGGTAATGTGCAGATCAGTGGCGACCGTCGGCAAAAGCCCGACAATCACGAACTCGGTGGTGCCGATCGCGTAGGCCGCGATCGTCAAGGCAAAAATGGCTAAGGGCATGACAAGTTCCTTTCCGCCCCACGGTTCGAGTGAGGGGTGCTGAGACAGCAGAGCTGCTGGTGAACGATTGCTGTGTTGCAATATGGGCGGAGAGAACTTGAATGATAATCGGGAGTATTGGATAAATACCTGTGAATTACTTTCATAGGCGAAAGACAATGGATAACCGAACAGGCGAAATGGAAGTCTTTGTAATAGCAGCCGAATTGCAGAGCTTTTCCGCCGCTGGACGGCGGCTCAAAATATCTCCGTCTGCCGTCAGCAAACTCGTGACGCGCATCGAAGATCGTCTCGGGACACGCCTGCTGGTGCGCTCGACCCGGACAATGACATTAACACCGGAGGGTGAAGTATATCTCTCTCGAGCGCGGCGTATCCTGACCGATATAACAGAGACAGAACAGATTGTGGCTGGCGGAGGCAAAATGATCCCGCGCGGACTGCTTCGCGTTAATGCGTCCGTGGGCTTTGGAGAACGACACCTCCTCGCACTCATACCTGCTTTTCTCGAACGTTATCCTGAAGTGCAGCTCGACATTTCGCTGACGGACGGCATCATTGGTCTGATTGAGGAACGCACAGATATAGCAATTCGATCTGGAGCAATGGATGACTCGTCCCTGAAGGCGCGCAAGCTTCTCGAAAGTCGACGGGTCATTGTTGCGTCCCCCGCCTATCTAGACGCAAAGGGCATACCGAAAACTCCACAGGACCTCGCCAACCACAACTGTTTCAGCTTCAATTTCCGGCGTTCCCTGAACGAATGGCCATTCCGGAACCCTGGGACGTCGGAGGTCTATCGCCTTCCCGTAACGGGTAATACCGCGGTCAACAGCGGCATGATCATGCGCCGACTTTGCCTTTCCGGCAGTGGATTGGGCAGGGTGGGCCAATTCCATGTTCAGCCGGATATCGACGCAGGGAAGCTGATCTCGTTGCTAGAGGAATACAATCCTCACGACATGGAACAGATTCATGCAGTGTTTGCTGGACATGAGCATCTTGCCGCTCGCATTCGCGCGTTCATCGACTTTCTGGCGGAGCACCTCAGTGACGAAGGAATATCGGAGCCGCTGCCGTGAAACCACCATCGAGCGGTTTTCTGACGGCTCGGAAACATCAGCCGGTAGCACTGAGGTAACGATGACGATCGCATCCGAAAGAGATGATGCGTGACTGGCTACTACAAAAACGCTTCAGATGCCCGATCAGAACCGATGAATGCGCAAGCCAAGTATCTTCTCACAAACGACCACCACGATGAGTGTCAAAATAATCGAGCAAGTCGAGACCGCTGCCGCCTCCGGCGTAAAATTGGTGCGCAGGTAATCGAACAACTGGATCGGCAGCGTCGATGTGCCGACATTCTTCAGCATGAAGGAAATGGTGAAGACGTCAAATGAGACGATGAAGGCGAACAGGCAGCCGCCGATGACACCGGGTTTGATCAGTGGCAGCATGATCCGCCGGAAACGGGTGAAACGGCCGGCCCCGAGACTTTGCGCCGCCAAGCTCCAGGACGGATCATAGCTTTCCATCGACGCCGAGACGTTGATGAATACGAAGGGCAGCGTGATCAGCACGTGGCCGAGGAGCAGACCAACGATCGTCTGCGTGCCGATACCGATCGAATAGACGAAAAACAGCAGCGAGATCGCAGTCAGGACTTCCGGCAACAGCAGCGGCGCCAGCATGGCGATCCGCACCGTGTCCTTGAACTTACCAGCATACTGCACATAGAACATCGCCGCCATCGTGCCGATGATGCCGGAGATTATCGTGGTCAGCGTCGCGATCCACAAGGAAGTGCGGATTGCCCGCATGAACACTTCGTTGTTGAAGAACACCAGATACCAGCGAAATGACAACCCCTGCGGTGGGAAGGTGAGGAAGGCGCCGGCATTGAACGACGCCCCGACGACGACCAAGATCGGCGCCAGGAGAAAGGCGTAGATGACCAGGCAGTAGACCGTGAGGAAGGGTTTCGACATGTCTTTTATGCCTTCCATTTCATGACGGTCAGCCGCCCGAAGATGACCACCACGATCGCGCCTGTGACCGACAACATCAGCGCCAGCGCGGAACCGAACGGCCATTGGAACGTGTCGATCAGGGCATCGACCACCGTCACCGCCATGGTTTTGACCCGAAGGCCGCCGATCAGCGAAGGCGTCACATAGGCACTTAGCGACAGCACGAATACCAGGATGCAGCCGGCCTGAATGCCGGGCAGCGACAACGGCAGTGTGATGCGCCGGAAGGCCTTGAACTTGGAGGCACCGAGCGAACGAGCGGCCGATTCCAGCGAGGGATCGATGCCCTGGATCGCGCTCATTATCGGCAGGATCATGAAGGGCAGGAATACATGCACCAGCGCAATGACGATTCCGAGGGCGTTGTACATCAGCGGCAGCGGCCCATCGATCAGGCCCCAGCCAGCCAGCGCCCGGTTGATAAGGCCGTTATTGCCGAGCAGGATCGTCCAGCCGTAGCTGCGAATCACGATGCCGACCAGAAGTGGTGAGAGCACCAGTCCGTAACCGAGGGAGCGGATCGCAGATGTGCCCCGTGCCAGCTGCCAGGCCACCGGATAGCCGAGAACCAGACAGGCAAACGTGGTGACGAAGCCGATCCACAGCGTGTTGACCATCTGGCTGATATAGAAGATGTCCGAGAAGAACTTGCTGTAATTGCCGGTGGTAAAGCCCGGCGCATAGGGCGTGCCCTGCCCAGGCACACGAAAGCTCATCACGATGATATTGAGATAGGGCAGCACGAGAAAGAAGCCGAGCAGGATCGCGGCGGGCGCGATCAACAGCAGCGGCCCCAACCGCTTTTTGGCGCCTGCGTTCATGCCGCGGATCCAAGCGGCCAGAAGCGGTCTGAAGGTGCACGCAACAGCACCTCCTCGCCATCGGCGAATCGTATCCGCGGAAACGTCTGGACGTTGACGACCGCGCCGTCCGCCAACTGCAGCCGGTAATCGACGAGGCTACCGGAATAATAGCTGGACAGAACTTTGGCGGGCACGCCCGCCCCCTTGGAGGATATCGGCAGCAGCTCGACCGCTTCCGGGCGCAGCGCCAAAACAAGTTCGGTATCGTCGGCATAGTCGTCGGCAACTTCGACCTCGCCGAACACGGTGGAGACCACCGTGCGGCCAGCGGCCTTGCTGACCTTGCCGCGGACGATATTCACCTGACCGACGAATTCCGCCACTTCCAGATTTGCCGGACGCTCGTAGATATCGGAGGGCGTTCCGATCTGGGCGATACGGCCGCTGAACATCACCACCACCCGGTCGGACATGGTCATGGCTTCTGCCTGGTCATGGGTGACGTAGACGGTGGTAATTCCGACGCGGCGCTGCAGATCGCGGATGAATATCCGCATCTCCTCGCGCAGCTTGGCATCGAGATTGGCGAGCGGTTCGTCGAGCAGCAGGATTTTAGGCTCGATGACGAGCGCACGCGCCAGCGCCACCCGCTGCTGCTGACCGCCGGAAAGCTGGCGCGGATATCGGTCGGCATAGCCGGCAAGCTGCACCATATCCAGCACGTCGGATATGCGGGCGCGGATCTCGCCCTTCGGTATCCTGCGCATTTCCAGCCCGAAGGCGAGATTCTTTTCCACAGTCATATGCGGGAAAAGCGCATAGTTCTGAAACACCATGCCGATATCGCGTTTCTCGACCGGCATATGCACGACATCGCGCCCGTCGAAGCGGATCGCTCCATGGGTCGCGTCCTCGAACCCGGCGATCATCTTCAATGTCGTCGTCTTGCCGCATCCGGACGGGCCGAGCAGCGAGATGAACTCACCCTCGGCAATCTTGATGGAAATGCCGTTGACTGCGAGACCCTGCCCGTAGTCCTTGGTCAGCTTTTCAATGCTAACCTCTGTCATGAATTGTCACTTTCCAATTGCCTGGAGCCAACGGTCCAAAGATCCTCCGCAAAAAACCGATCATGGCTCCGCCACAGGGGTGGGCCATGATCGCAGCGGGGGAAATCACTTTATGGTCTTCGCCCAGCGTTCGGCGAGCTCGCCTTGCTTTTCGTTGACGAAGTTCCAGTCCCAGGTGAGGATCTTGTCCATGTCGGCGCCGGAGACCGGCACGCTGGCCTTGAGATCAGCCGGCACCATGACCTTGGAATTGGTCGGCGAGATGAAGAACTGTCTCATCATCATCGTCTGCACGTCGGGCGACAGCAGGAAGTTGGCATACTGGTAGGCCAGTTCCTTCTCCGGGCCATTGGCAAGGATGTTGATGGTTTGGTCGAACATGAACATCCCTTCTTCCGGGACGATACAATCGACCGGCAGTCCCTGAGCCTTCAGGCGGGCAATTTCGCCGAAATCGAACGGTGCGACGACGATTTCGCCTGACGCGAGACCGGTGGAAAGGTTGAAGTCCACCTGGATGACCGAGCCAAGCTTTTCGAGCGCGGCAAAGCCGGCGTCGACATCATACTGGTCCTTGCCAAAAATCTTCGAAAACAGCAGCAACTCCATCTTGCCGGCGCTGTTGGCAAAATTGTAGAGGCCGATCTTGCCTTTGAATTCCGGGTTGGTCCAAAGATCCTTCCAACTTTTTGGCGGTGTCTTCACTAGGTCCGTGCGGTAGCCGATGCCGATCGGGGAAACGGCGCCGATCGCGCCCCAGCCGTCGGTCTTCTTGGCCAGCGGATAAAGGTCGGCATAATTCGACAGCTTCGTCAGGTCGAGCTTCTCGAAGAAACCTTCCTTGCGCAGCCCCGAGGCGAAGACCTCGTTGGTCATCACGATCGAATAGGGCGGCTTGGCAACGCCGGCGGCCCGCAGATTCGCCCCGAACACGCGGCCGTTTCCAACGTCCAGCGTCACGGCTGCCCCGCTCTGCTTGGTGAATTCCGGCGCCACCGTCGAGCGCCAGTACTGTTCCCATACCCCACCCAGCGTCGGCACGATCAGCGTCTTAGATTGTGCACGGGCCGGAAGTCCCATGAGACCGGCGGCAGCGAATGCTCCCATTCCGGCAAGCGTCTGCCGCCTTGTCAAATCCATCATTTTCCAGTTCCCCTTAGTTGCGATCCTTGATCGTTGTGCCGGCGGTTTTCCGCTTCTGCGCACGAGTCAGTCGACTTCAGTCACTCATCAGCCTTTCGAGAAAGCCTGTTTCGTCTTCAAGTCGATATATTCACCGTAGGTAATCGGCTCGTATTTCGCGCCGCTCTTTAAGAAAGGCGGCAGGCACTCGATCACCGTGTCCTTCGACGGGTTGAGGAAGAACGGGATCGACTGGCGGCGCGCCGTACCCTTGAAGCCGCTCGGCGGATTGGCGACCCGATGCGGGGTCGAGACCCACTCGTCGTTGCTCCAGCGCATAAACGCATCGGCGATGTTGATGACATAGGCACCCTCGATCGATGGCGCGTCAAGCCAGTCGCCATTGCGGTTGCGCACTTGCAAACCGCCTGCCGACGCTTCCGAGCGCAAGATGGTCATGAAGCCGTAATCGGTGTGGACGCCGGCGCGCATCTGGCCCGGCAGCGGTGCTTCGTCCTGTTCGGGATAGTTGATGACGCGCAGTGCCGAGAGGTGGTTCTCGAAGGACGGCTCGAAATAATCCTGGTCAAGCCCGATCGCCTGGCAGAAGATCCGGCGCATGTGCTTGGCCAGGATTTCCATTTCCTTGAAATAGTCGCGGAAGGCCTGCTCGATCCCTTCCGGCCTGTTGGGCCACGTATCGCCCGGCAGGTTCTGGCCGAAGTTCAGACTTTCCTTGTAGTCGCCGGGCGTCTTGATACCGAGCGTCGCGGCCAGCGCCTCTTCGGCGAGGGGCGAGAAGGCGACGCCGCCCATCACGCCCGTGCCGCGCCCTTGCGTCGTCTTCCAGTCTTGCGGGTAATCGAAAAAGGCTCGGGCGAGTTGATAGAGCCGCGAGGTGACGTCCAGCGAAACACCATGGCCGGTGACAAGGAAGAAGCCGGTGTCGCGACAGGCGGCCTCGATCGCCGTCACCACATCGGCGCTGCCCACCTCACTACGGATGAAAGGCCCCACATCGATGACGGGAATGCCGGCCCCGACACCGTTGGACGACCCGGTATTGGCGTTCGATACGGACATAAGCCTACCTCCAAACTCGACTGACAAACAGATGTTGACAAAAACATCTGTTGTTGTCCATATCAAAAATAACGAAACTTCAACCCAGTGAACTAGACAAGATGGATGACCTTGCCCCCCAGGAAGCGGCCGTCCTGGCAATCATTAAGGACAACCCTTTCGCAGGGCAGCAGGAAATCGCGTCGATGCTCGGCCTGGCCCGCTCGACCGTGGCTGCCCACATCGTCCAGCTGATGCAGAAGGGCTATATTCTCGGCCGCGGTTATGTGATGCCGGCCAGAACGCGGGCCGTTTGCATCGGTGGCGCCGTGCTCGACCACAAGTACCGCGCCAAGGAAGCACTTGTGTTCGAAACCTCCAACCCGGTGGATGGCATTCGCAGTCTCGGCGGCGTTGCCCGCAACGTTGCGGAAAACCTTGCACTGCTGGGTACCTCGACGAGCTTCGTCTCGATCGTCGGCGATGACGAAGGCGGAAGGGCGATCCTGAAGCATATGCGCGACCGCGGCATCGATGTGAGCCAGGTCGTCACCACCTCAGAACGCCCGACAGCCGAATATGCTGCGATCCTCGATCCACAGGGCGAACTTGTTCTCGGCATTGCCGACATGGGCATTTTCGACCTGCTTCTGCCGAACCATATCGAGCGGATTTGGCCGCATCTGGCCGCCGCCAGCTGGGTGTTTTCCGACTGTAACCCGCCCGCCGAAATGCTGGCAGCCCTGATCGCCAAGCGCCAGGGCGGCGCCCGCTTCAAGCTAGCGATCGACGCGGTCTCGACCCCCAAGGCTGCTCGCCTGCCGAAAAATCTGACCGGCATTGACCTCCTGTTCATGAATATCGACGAGGCGAATTCGATCCTGAAGCGCCAGGGCCACGAAACGATCGAGGATGCCCGCGAAGCCGCGCTTGCGCTGCAGGCAGCCGGCGCACGGGAAGCGATCGTCACCATGGCTGCACGTGGCATTGCAGTTGCCGGGATCGAAGGCGCCAAGACGTTTCCGGCGGTCACTGCCCGGCCGATCGACATTACCGGCGCGGGCGATGCCATGATTGCTGGTACGCTTCACAGCATTCTGAACGGCGAAAACACCTATGCCGCGGCTCGCACCGGCGCGCTGCTCGCCACGCTGACGACGGAAAGCACCGCCAGCGTCCACACCGAATTGTCCGAACGCTTCCTCGAAGCGAACATGCACCGGCTTGTCGGCTAACCTCGCCGGCTGAATCAAGGAATTGTCACAATGACCCTCATGAAGCCCCGACTGAGCCGCGAAATGGCCGAAGCCATTGCAGCCGGCAGCCCGGTCGTAGCGCTTGAATCCACCATCATCACCCATGGCATGCCTTATCCGGCCAACCTCGAAACGGCCCTGGGCGTGGAAACGGTGATCCGTGAAAACGGCGCCATTCCGGCCACGATCGCTGTCGTCAAGGGCGAACTGCGCGTTGGCCTTGAGCACGATGAGCTGGAAGAGCTGGCGCAGTCAAAGGGCATCGTGAAGGCCTCTGGCCGCGACCTGGCCGTCGCCATGATACGCGGTCAGTCGGCCGGCACGACGGTTTCGGCCACCATGCTGATGGCAGACCTCGCCGGCATCGACGTCTTTGCGACCGGCGGTGTCGGCGGCGTGCATCGCGGCGCCGAGCAGACCTTCGACATCTCCGCCGACCTGACGGAATTGGGCAGAACGAAAACCGCTGTCGTCTGCGCCGGCGTAAAATCGATCCTCGACATCGCCAAGACGCTCGAATATCTCGAAACTCAGCGAGTGCCGGTGATCGCCTACGGCACCGAGGATTTCCCGGCTTTCTTCACGCGCAGGAGCGGCTTCAAGGCCGACCATCGGCTCGACACGCCGGAAGAGATCGCCAAGGCGATGTGGTTGCACCATCAACTCGGCACGGGCACCGGCCTTTTGATCGCCAACCCGATCCCGGAAGCGTCAGCGCTGGCGCCAGACTTCATCGACGGCACGATTGCCGATGCGGTGCGCGATGCCGACGAGCGTGGCATCGACCGCAAGGAGCTGACCCCTTTCCTGCTCGCCCGCATCAACGAATTGACGAAGGGCGAAAGCCTCAAGGCCAATATTGAACTGGTGAAGAACAATGCCCGCCTCGCCGCCAGGATAGCGGTCGCCTATGCGCCGCTGAAGAAGGCCCGCAACTGACTATCAAACAGGGGAACTGCCATGAGCTACGAGACGATCCTTTACGAGAAGGATGCCAGCGACAAGTTCGCGACGATCACCATCAATCGCCCAGACAAGATGAATGCGATGAACAAGGTGGTGATCCGCGAGATCGATGCGGCCGTGGCTGCAGCCGTTGCAGATCCCGATATCAACGCGCTGGTCATCACCGGCGCCGGCCGCGCCTTCTCCTCCGGTTACGATCTGCAGGGCGGCGATTTCGACGTCGATATCGATTTTTGGCGCGAGGACATGTCGGAGAATGCCGAAGCGCTGCTTAACATCTGGCGCGCGCCGATTCCGGTCATCGCCTCGGTCAACGGCTATGCCCTGGCTGGCGCGCTGGAACTGATGATGTGCTGCGATCTGGCGATTGCCGCCGACAATGCCAAGTTCGGCGAACCGGAAGTGCGCCACAATTCCGGTCCTCCGGCGCTGATGATGCCTTGGTTGCTTGCCACTCGCGACGTCCGCTGGCTGATGTTCACCGGCGACATGGTGGATGCGCAAGAGGCGCTGCGCATGCATCTGATCAATAAGATCGTGCCCGCCGATCAGCTCAAGGAAAAAACCGAGAACCTGGCCCGTAAGCTGGCCCGTATGCCGCTGCCTGCGCTGAGATACACCAAGGCCTCGATCAATAACCAGCAGATGGTTGCCGGCCTGATGCCGTCCTTCCAGTACAATATCGAGGCGATCGCGGCCCTACACGTGACCAAGGCGGGTCGTGACTGGATGGCCAACCTCGCAAAGATGTCGCTGAAGGAATATCTCGCTTTCCGCGACAATCCGTTCAAGGGCCTCGACTGAGGTCCTGGCCATGCCCGCAAACACGATCGATGCCATGCGGGCTTTGATGGCGCCGCGCTCCGTCGCGGTCGTCGGTGCGACCGAGCGCGCCGACGCCTCCTCAAGCTACGTGATGAAGAACCTGATGCGCTTCGGGTACCAGGGAAAGATCATCCCTGTGCATCCTAAGGCGGAGGCAGTCTTCGGTTATCGCACTGCCCCTTCCCTGCGCGCACTCGACGCCGCCCCGGACGTTGCCGTGATCGGCATCGCCGCCGACAAGGTGATCGCAGCGCTGGAAGAGGCAGGCAGCACCGGCGTCAAAGCCGCCGTCGTTTTGGCCTCCGGTTTTGCCGAATTGGACGAAGCCGGCCGCGAACGCCAGCGACAACTGGTCGAGATCGCCGGGCGCTACGGCATGGCCATCTGCGGCCCCAATTGCCTTGGTCTTTTCAATCTCACATCAGGCGCGGCCCTTTATTCCTCCAGTCTTTCGGCCAATCTCCAGAAGGGCCGTTTTGCGATCCTCTCCCATTCTGGCGCCAGCGCCATCGCGCTCGGCAATACCGCCCGCTTCGGCCTCAGCCACATCGTCTCCTCCGGCAATAGCGCTGCAACCGACATTCCCGCCTATCTCGAATTTCTGGCAAGCGACGAAGACACCGGCACGGTCGGTATCGTCATCGAAGCCATCCGCGCGCCGGAGGAACTGGCAGCGGCCATGGAAAAAATGCACGCGGCCAACAAACCAGTCATTGCGCTGCGTGCTGGCCGCTCCAGCCGCGGCGCCCAGGCGACGGCTGCCCACACCGGCTCACTCGCTGGCAGCAACGATGCCTACCGCGCTTTCTTCCGCCGCACCGGCATCATAGAAGTGCCGGACATGGACGGCTTCATGGAAACGGCAACGCTATGCCTGACGTTGAAGACACGCCCGGTAAAACCCGGTGTCGCGATCGTCGGCGTATCCGGCGGTGGTGTCGCGCATGTCTCCGACATTGCCGATGAGGCCGGCCTTTCGATGCCGGACCTGCGGCCCGAGACGGTCGCGAAGATGAAGACACTGCTGCCGCCCTTCGCCACGCCTCAGAACCCGCTCGATACGACCGGCATCGTTTTTGCCGACGGCCAAATCTACCGCGACGTGCTGACCGCCCTGTCCGAAGATCCATCGATCGGGCTGATCGTCGCCTCGCAGGATGCCCCGGTCGGGTTAGACGACTTCTGCGCCTGCGAATATCTCGGCATCGCCCAGGCGGTGTCGGATTATGCCGAAGCGGGCAAGGCGCCGATCGTGTTCATGAGCAACCTCTCCTCAGGCCACCATCCGGCCGTCGAAGGGAAGCTGTCGAACGTGCCTGTCCTGCGCGGCACGAAAAACGCCTTGACCGCTATCAACAGTCTGATCGATCAGAACCGGCTTGTATCTTGGCCCGGAACCGCAACCTCCGACAGGAAATCCTTGCCTGCCGGTGCTTTGACCGAACGCCAAGCCAAGAACCTGCTGGCTGCGGAAGGCCTGCCTGTTCCGCAACAGCACCTCGTCACCAGCGCCGATGAAGCCGCCAGCGCGGCCGCAAAACTCAGCTTCCCGGTGGTGATGAAGATCGAGTCGCCGGATATCCAGCATAAGACCGAGGCCGGCGGCGTAAAACTCGGCATCGCCTCGGAACCGGAGGTTCGGCAAGCCTTCGATGCGATCATGGCAAGCGCCCGGGCCTACGCCCCGGATGCCGATCTGCGTGGCGTATCGGTGCAGGAAATGGTGACTGGCGGCGTGGAAGCGCTGGTCGGGCTTGTTCGCCACGAGCCCTTCGGTTTCGGCCTTGTCGTCGGCATCGGTGGCGTGCTGGTGGAACTGGTCAAGGATAGTGCCTTCGACCTTCTGCCTATCGATCTCGCCCGCGCCGACGCTATGATCGGCAAAACCAAGCTCGCTTCACTGCTGGAGGGCTATCGCGGCTCACCAAGGGCCGATCGCCAGGCGCTGGCAAAATTGCTGGTCAAGCTTTCGGATTTCGCCGCCCGTTATGGCGACGATATCGAGGCTGTCGACCTCAATCCGGTCGCCGTTCTGCCGGATGGCGAGGGCGTGCGCATTCTCGACGCGCTGATCATCGCGCGCGCGAAGACGTGACGAGCAGACCCGGCGCAGCTTCGACTGCCGTATCCGCGCGACCGAGCCAGGAGAGCCGTTCCGTCAGCAGCGCATAAAAGCCGTCGGCGTCGACGTCGCGCATGAACAGCGCATTTTTCGGCCGCCCCGAGACATCCCACCAGTCGGCGACGGTCATGCCCTTGGTGAGCTCGGACTCCGTCTCGATCTCCACATTGCAGAAACGACCGGAATAAAGTTCCGGCTTCAGGAGATAGGCGATCACGTTGGGATCGTGCAGCGGCCCACCGTCGCTTCCATATTTAGCGACGTCGAAGCGTTCGAAATAATGAAGCCATCCGACCACGGCATCGCTGAGCGGAGTTCCAAGAGCCTGGATTGCAGCGACACGTACCCGTGTCGTCAGCGTCTTGTGCGTGACGTCGAGCGGCATCATCACGATCGGCACGCCCGATCCGAAGACGACCGCTGCAGCCGGCGGATCGACGTAGATATTGAATTCGGCGGCGGGCGTAATGTTGCCGCCCTCGAACAGTCCGCCGCCCATCAGCACGAGCTGTTTGATCCGGCCGGCGATCTCCGGCGCCCGGGTCAGCGCCTTGCCGAAATTGGTAAGTGGCCCAAGCGTGCAGACGGTGACTGCGCCGGCCGGTTCGCTCTGCAGGGTGTCGATGATGAAATCGACGCCGTGCTGTTCCTGCATCGGCATGCTCGGTTCAGGAAGATCCGCGCCATCCATGCCGGTTGCGCCATGCACGTGCTCGGCGGTCACCAGCGGTCCGGTCATCGGCCGATCGCAGCCGGCAAACACCTTGATGTCTGGACGGCCGGCGAGTTCGCAGATCTTGCGGATGTTTCTGGACGTCAGCGACAGCGGCACATTGCCGGCAGCGCCAACGATGCCGAGAACGTCGATTTCCGGGCTCGCTAGGGCCAGGAGTATGGCCAGCGCATCGTCTTGCCCCGGATCCGTGTCGATGATGATCTTTTGTGCCATTTGGGGCTCACTCTCGGAAACAAAATTTAGGCGACATGGGTGAGCGGTTCGCTTGCCCGCCATTTCGCCAGGAGATCGTTCTTGCGCTTTTCGAAGCGCTGGATGGATGCGAGTTTGACATGCCCGAAACCGCGGATCATGTCCGGCAGGCCGGCAAGCTCGGTAGCAACCGACGGATTGCCGTCATCGAGCGACTGGCTTAGCTCGATGACGAGCGTGACATAATCCCCGATCAGCTGGCGCTCCAGCCGACGCTCGGCAGTGCGGCCAAACGGATCGAGCCACGTGCCCCGCAGGAACTTCAGCTTTTCCAGCACTGCGAAGGCCGGTCGAATCCAGGCGCCGAAGGCGATCTTGGCCGGATGGCCGGTACGCCGGTCGATCTTCGAAATCATCGGCGGCGCCAGATGATGCTTGATCTTGAAATCACCTTCGAACTGTTCGGACAGTTTTTTTTCGAAACTGCGGTCGCGGTGCAGTCGGGCGACCTCGTATTCGTCCTTGTAGGCCATCAGCCTGAAGGCACTTTTGGCAACCGCTTCTGCAAAACCCGTCTGGCCACCCAGCCGGGCCTCGGCGGATGCAGCAACCCCCACCAGATCCGTATACCGCTTTGCATAGGCCGCACTCTGGTAATCGGTGAGGAAGGCGACACGCTTGGCGACAATCTCATCCAGCGTTTCGGCCTTGGGTTCGGCCTTGACGAAACGGGCCTCACGGGCCACGGCCTCGATATCCACCGCAGCGCGACGGCCCCAGCCGAAGGCGGCGCGGTTCATGGCGATGCCGGTACCGTTGAGTTCGATCGCCTTGTCGATGGCGGCAAGGTTGATCGGCACCAGGCCACGCTGCCATGCATGGCCGAGCAAGAACATGTTGGCAGCGATTGCATCACCCATCAGCGCAGTTGCCAGATCCGTCGCGGCAACCGTCTCGACGGCGTTGTCCCCAGCCGCGCGGCGCAGCGACTTCAACGTGGCCTCCTGCCGGAAATCGATCGTCGTGTCCTTCACGAAGGACGCCGTCGGCGCAAAGTGGTCGTCGATCACCGCCCGCGTCTTGTTCTTCGCAAACGAGGTCAGCGAATTCTTCTGGGCGGCCACGACAATGTCGAAGCCGAGAACGAGATCGCTTTCGCCAGGACCGACCCGCGCCGCGTGGATCTGGCCCGGATCCTTCGCCAGCCGGATATGCGACACCACCGAGCCGTTCTTCTGAGCAAGTCCTGTCTGGTCAAGCGTGGTCAGGGCTAGGCCATCGAGAAGTGCCGCCTGGGCGAGGATGGCGCTGACCGTTATGACGCCGGTGCCGCCGATACCGGCAAGCAGCATGCTGTAGGGCGTCGCTAACGTCGCGGTAAAAACCGGCAGCGGCAGGTCGTCGGTCGTGACCGATTTCGACTTCGCCGCCGGCTTGCGGATACTGCCGCCTTCGACGGTCACGAAGCTCGGGCAGAATCCCTTGATGCAGGAAAGGTCGGTGTTGCAGCTTGACTGGTTGATCCGGCGCTTGCGGCCAAACTCGGTTTCCTGCGGCTCGATCGAGATGCAGTTCGACACGGCGGAACAGTCGCCGCAGCCCTCGCAGACCAGTTCATTGATAAAGGCGCGTTTGTCGGACACCGGATACGCACCGCGCTTGCGGCGACGGCGTTTTTCGGCGGCGCAGACTTGGTCGTAGATCAGCACCGTGACGCCCGGGATATCTCGCAGCTCCCGCTGCACCGCATCGAGTTCATCGCGATGATGCACGGAAACCGCGCGTGGAAGGTTGCCCTGCCACACATCCGGCCGTTCAGCGACCACGACGACACGGGTCGCGCCCTCCGCCAGCATCTGGGAAACGATGCCCGGCACGGTGACGTCACCGTCATGTTTCTGGCCGCCGGTCATCGCGACTGCATCGTTAAAGAGGATCTTGTAGGTGGCGTTGACCTTGGCCGCAATGGCGGCGCGGATGGCGAGGACACCGGAATGGAAATAGGTGCCGTCGCCCATGTTGACGAAGATATGCTTCTCGTCTGTGAATGGCGAAAGGCCGATCCACGAACCGCCCTCGCCGCCCATCTGGGTGAAGGTTGACGTATTGCGATCCTCGTTGCCGATGATCATCATGTGGCAGCCGATGCCGGTGGAAGCGCGGCTTCCCTCCGGCAGGCGGGTGGACACGCTGTGCGGACAGCCGGAACAGAAATAGGCCTCGCGCTTCAAGGCCGTCGCCTCGATCTCCATGGCGAGCGCCATTTCATCGACGAAACGGGCCTTGGCCTGCAAGGTCGCATCGAAATCGCCAAGCCGCGACAGGATTGCCTTCGCTACGGAGAGCGTGCCGATCTCGCCGATCGCCTGCAGCAGAGGCGCACCGTTTTCGCCGGCCTTGCCGAACACGCGCGGACGCCGATCAGCAGGCAGGTTGAACAGCTGCGCCTTGATCTGGTCTTCGAGGATCGAGCGTTTTTCTTCGATCACGAGCAGTTCGTCGACCCGCGCGGCGAACTCGGCGATCCCCTGCGGCTCGAGCGGCCAGACCATGCCGACCTTGTAGAGCGCAATCCCGAGGTCGGCGGCGCGGGCCTGGTCGATGCCGAGCAGGGCCAGCGCGCCCAACATGTCGAGCCAGGATTTCCCTGTCGAGACGATCCCGAGCCTTGCACGTCCAGTCGCACCCCAGACCGCGCGATCGAGATGGTTGGCGCGGGCAAAAGCCTGGACGGCCAGCATCTTGCGCTCCAGCCGCAGTTCCATTGCATGCGGCCCGTCCGGCCAGCGCAGGGATAGGCCGTCCGGCGCAAACACGTCGTCGGGCATGACGATCAGTGGTCGGTCCGGATCGAGATCGACGGTTGCCGAACATTCGACGATTTCCGTCTGGCACTTGAAGCCGACCCAGGCCCCGGAGTACCGGCTCATCGCCCAGCCGATGAGGCCGTAGTCGATATATTCGCCGATCCCCGCCGGCGAGAGCATCGGCACCATGGCCGAAATAAGATTGTGCTCACTTTGATGCGGAAGCGTCGAGGAGACCGCACCATGGTCGTCGCCGACCAATAGCAGCACGCCACCGTTCGCGTTGGTACCGATGGCATTGGCGTGGCGGATGACATCCATGCTACGGTCGACGCCCGGACCCTTGCCATACCACATGGCAAACACGCCGTCGTAGCGCAGGCCCTGAAACATGCCGGTCTGCTGCGTGCCCCAGACGGCGGTCGCCGCCATGTCCTCATTGAGGCCTGGCTGGAATTTCACATGTGCCGCATCGAGAAACTTTTTGGCGCGCGCCATCTCGCGATCGAAACCGGCAAGCGGCGATCCGCGATATCCCGAAACATATCCCGCGGTATTGAGCCCGCGCGCTAGATCCCGCTGACGCTGGATCATCGGCAGGCGCACCAGCGCCTGCGTCCCGGAGACGAGGATACGACCCCTTTCGCGGGTGTAACGGTCGTCCAGGCTGATTTCCGGTTCCGGGATATCCGGTTGGCTGTGGATCGACATCTATGCCCGCTCCATCTGGGCAACCGAAACCGGCGCCGCAAAGACCCGACCGCGATTGAGGATGGCGTTCGGATCAAAAGCGGCTTTCAGCCGGCGCATGGTGGAGATCTCGGCCTCGCTGCGGGCATAATTCAGATAGCCCACCTTGTCGGTGCCGATGCCGTGCTCGGCGGATACGCCGCCGCCGACCTGCTCGATCCCGGAAAATACCGCCTTTGCGACGTCCTTTTCGCGGCTCGTGACCATGCAATAATGCAGATTTCCATCGCCGAGATGACCGAAGATGAACGACACCGCGCCAGGATCCACAATCGATATCGAATGGGCCGTTGCGTCGAGAAACTCCTGTATGCGGCCAAGTGGCACTGAAATATCGTAACCGGCGTTTTGACCACAGGCGGTGAGAAATCCGTTGATGCCGTCCCGGATCGCCCAGAGTGTCTGAAATTCACGAACGGAATTGGAGAGCACGACGTCGCTCGCCAGCCCGTCCTCGACCGCAGCAGCAAGTGCAGTCTCGAAGCGCTCATTGTCTTGATCCGGCGCCTGCCCCTGGATCTCGACCATGGCATACATGCCGGCACAAGGCGCCACCGGCGGGCGGATGCCCAAATGCGCGACGGTGCCCTCATAGACATTGGGGAAAATCACTTCGAAAGCGGAAAGGAGCCCGGCAAGCTCGACCCGCAGTTTCGATAACAGATCCTGCGTGGCGGCCAGCGACGGAAGCGCCAAGAACGCATTGCGCTCAATCTTCGGCTTGGGATGCAATTTCAAACAGGCGCGGGTAATGATGCCGAGCGTGCCTTCGCTACCGATGAACAGCTGATTGAGGTCGTAGCCGGAATTGTCCTTCGGCAGGCCCTTGAGCGAGGTCAGCACCGTTCCGTCTGCGAGCACGGCTTCGAGACCCATGACCTGCGCCCGGTACATGCCGTAACGCAGCACGCGAATGCCGCCGGCATTGGTGCCGATATTGCCGCCGACCGTGGCGCTGCCGCGTGCGCCGATATCGACACCGAAGAACAGGCCCGCATCGCTTGCCGCCTGCTGCACGACCTGCATCGGAGTGCCCGCGCCGGCGATCAGCGTCTGTGCCACCGTGTCGATGGATTCGATGCTGCTCATCCGCTCCAGCGAAAGCGATACTTCATCGGCGACAGGCCGAGAGCCGCCTGAAAGACCTGTACGCCCGCCCTGGACGACAAGCGGCTGGCCAAGATCATTGGCGGCAGAAAGAATGGCGGAAACATCTGCGCTATTGCGGGGCCGCAGAACGGCAAGTGGCCGCTGGCCCTGCGCCGCTGCGTCGGCGCAATAGGCATCGGGGACGGCATCGCCGCTTAGGATTGCGGCTGCATCAAGCCGGTTTTCCAGGCGGGCGAGAAGACGGCTCAACCGGTCAGACGGCACGGGCGCCCTCCCCTGGAAACTCTACGGTCCGGCCGTGCACCCCAGGGTCGGCCAAATGCGATTGCGCCCATTCCTTTACCCCTTAATCCGGGGGGTGAGGTTAGTCCCATTCCTCTATTTGTCAAACCTATATTTAAAAAGAAGTAGCCTTTTGAATTCGCCCATGTCATCACTGTTGGCCAGAGATCGGGAAGGGGCGACATGATCCTCAAATACGACGAGGTTGTCCGCACGGGCATCGCCAAACAGGTGGCCGACAACATCCGTTCGGCCATTATGGACGGCCGGTTAAAGATCGACGAGCGCCTTCCAACCGAGGAGGATCTCGCCAAGAGTTTCGGCATTTCCCGCCCGACAGTGCGCGAGGCGCTGAAGCGTCTTGCGGCCCAGAATCTCATCCGCTCCAAGCGCGGCCCGGCTGGCGGCAATTTCGTCAAGCGGCCGGATCCCGAGGGTCTATCGAAGGCCATCACCGGGGCGGCGACACTCCTGGTCGGCATCGGCGCCTTCGATATCGAAGAAATCATCACGGCGCGGTTAGAAACCGAAACCGTCTGCTGCCGACTGGCGGCCGCAAACCGCGACGAAAGCCATCTCGCCGCCATGGAGGCGGAGATTGCAGTCCAGCTCGATCCGACGATCAGCGACGAGGGTTTCTGCGCCTCGGACGTACGTTTTCACCGTGCGCTGGTGGAATCGACCGGCAACGGTCCGTTGAAGCTGATGATGTATACCGTGATCGAAGCCTTCATTCCGATCACCAACATGATCGTTTTCCGGGTCCGCGAGCGGCGCCACGTCGCCTCGCTGCATCAGGAGATCGTCCATGCCGTGCGCGCCCGCGACAATGCGAAGGCAACGGATGCGTTGGCGCGGCTTCTCGCCTACGTGCGCGAAAGCTATGCGGCCGTCCTGAACGCCCGCGCCGGACGCGATGCCGCGCAAGTTTCGGCTTGAATCCTTAAGAAATCAAAGACCGGGAGGCACGAAATGACCGAGACCTTCACCGCGATGGTGATCGACACCGTTGACGGCAAGCCGAAAGGTGCGTTCAGGCAACTCTCGATCGCCGATCTGCCGGACAATGACGTGCTGGTCGAAATCGCCTATTCGACGCTCAACTACAAGGACGGCCTCGCGATCTCCGGTAAGGGCCGCATCGCTCGCCGCATGCCGATGGTCGGCGGCATCGATCTCTCCGGCACCGTGATCGAATCCCGATCGCTGGAATGGAAGCCGGGCGACAAGGTGGTGCTGAACGGCTGGGGCCTTTCGGAGACCGAATGGGGCGCCTATGGCCGTTACCAGCGCGTCAAGTCGGAGTGGCTGATCCCCCTGCCCGAGGCCTTCTCGTTGGAACAGGCGATGGCGATCGGCACCGCCGGTTACACCGCCGCGCTCTGCGTCGATGCCCTTGAAAAATGGGGTTCGATCAAGCCGGGCGAAGGCGAAGTCCTGGTCACCGGCGCAGCCGGCGGCGTCGGTTCGGTGGCTATCGCCCTGCTTGCCGCGCGTGGCTACAACGTCACGGCGTCCACGGGCCGTCCGGAGACCCATGATTATCTCGCCTTTCTGGGCGCCACCACCTTCATCGACCGCGCGACGCTTGCCGAAAAGGGTGGCCCGTTACAAAGGGAACGCTGGACCGGCGGTATCGACAGTGTTGGTTCGACGACGCTCGCCAATGCACTGTCTCAGACGGTTCACGGCTGCGCAATCGCGTGCTGCGGCCTCGCCGGCGGTGCCGATCTTCCGGCCACTGTGCTGCCGCATATCCTGCGCGCCGTAACCTTGATTGGCATCGATTCCGTGATCGCCACCCGCCAACAGCGGCTTTCCGCCTGGGCGCGGCTTGCCCGCGATATGGATAAGGGCAAGCTCGACAGCATGACGACTGTTGAGCCTATGTCCAAGCTGCCGCAACTCGCTGAAGACATTGTCGCGGGCAAAATTCGCGGCCGGGCCGTCATCGATGTGAATGGTTAAGCTGAAGAAGATCGCGAAACAACGTTAAAAGGGGCAGGAACGAGAACTGCCGAAAATCATGCGGTCGTGACCTGAACCCTTCAAACTTTGGCGGGGTGATCAAGACATCACGCTCCATGGTCGCCAACAACCTCGGCGTGGCGATCCTGTCCGATATGGTGCAACTGCCCCTGGTCGCTAAAAGGCCGGCGGATCGAAACGATCAACATCAGGGATCCGGTGCCACCGATGGCACGTGCGTAAGACGGCTTGTCTGCGTATAGTTTAAGGGACTTGATCTTCATTCTTAGCTCAATCCCATCATCGGCTGATCCCTCCCTGCGGGCGTGCCAGGGCGCCTTCCCGTGCCGGCGTTTCTCGCCCTCGAAGCGGAAAAATGATTTGCTCCAGCGGTAACGCTAGGCCCGCCGCAACCAGCGGGGCGCCGCCTTGCTATGCATCCCACTACATGCAGCCGCAACGCATGCGGCAATGCCACCGAAATAGAAGCGTCGGCCGGTTATCCCTGGCCCGTAATGGGCATATTTGCCCGAGTTCGTCAGTATGGTTTTCGCAAGGGCAGGAATAATCGGATCAGTGATCATGCACCAGCATGTGTCCGTCACGAACTGCACCCCGAAATGTTCGAGGGCTGGTATCAGCCCGGCTTCGTTGGCCTTATCGTGTGTTGCGCGCCCGCAGGTAACGACCACCGCCACATCCACATGCTTCTTTCGCCCGCTACACAGGGACGCCAGCCTCTCGATTTCGCTGAGCGAGAAATGCGGATTGCCGAGCGAGACGAGATCGACGCGCTCTTCGCCTGCACTGTTGAGTTCGTCCCAACTCGACGCAAGTTCCTCGAGCCGAAGATCGATCGAAGGAACGCTGATGCCTGCGGGCACAACGGCATCCAGCGTCTTTGCCTCAGGCGTCACCCCCACGATGTGAAACATCGGTGCACTGGAAACGGTCGCAAACGCTGCACCGAACGCCTTGAGATCATCATTGGTTGGACCGGCCTGATCGAGACCGGTGACAGCAGGGATAAGGTTCGATGCCAGAGCGCCAATGTGATAGCCGAGCAGCGGATAGAAGGAATCGTCGATGTCCTCGATATTGCCGACGCTGACGACGAGCCCGGCTTTTCGATTGATGTCGATGTGTGGACCTGCCAGCGGCGCGCGGCCGGTGAGTGCGATGCAAATGTCGAGAAAGTCCGGATATTTCATTGTCCGCGCGCCAAGAACGCTGTTGGCGTAGATGACGGCATTCGATTCTGCCCAGGCCACCTGCTCGCCGATCTTGGGAGCTGTCTCGAGCAGATAGGGCGCGCAGGTGAAGGTCGGCCGCGCACCCATCTCGACATAGACCTCACCCAGCTTGCTGGCCGGCTCGCCCAGGACGGGATCAATACCTTGCGAGCGCCAGCGTCGATGATCGACCGAAATCGAGTTGAGGGTTGTCGGCACCACGACACGCCCGCCCAGATCCCGCAGCTTTTCGGCAAACGAAAGCGAGCCTGGTCCGGTGTAGATGCAGCCATCGACGTGGACCTGTGAGACATCCATCAGTTGAGCGGCGCCCTGCAGCTTCGCCATTCGCAGGATGATGCGGATCGCCGATTGCGCAGCCTTCCCGTGGTCACCAGCCAGATAAGCTCTATCCAGCTCCGACAATTCGACGTCACCGAAAAGATGGCCAGAGTGCTGGCTGTGCGCTGAAATGGCGTCCGTTGCTAACCCGTCGGCCGAACAGGAGACCACGTTTCCTTCGATTTCGACAAATGCCGAACGCACCACTTTGCGAAAATTCTCGGGCGTGAGCGTCACAACGGGAATGGATTGACCGAATACTTCCTCGGCGATGACGACACCGAGCGTGAGGATATCCTCCTCTCGCTCGAACAGCATCGCTTTAGGACCTTTGCCATTCAGCAAAAGCTCCAACATCACGCCACTTCCAGAGCAGGATCCCCTACCCCCGGGGATCGCGAGGATATGGTCTTTGAGACAGCGGCCACTCAAGGGGTGATGCCGATCGATCACCTCGCCGGTCCAGGGATCGACCCCGCCCCAGAAACTTAGTTCAAGATCGCTTGCAACAACATCGCCCGAAGCCTTGCCGCGCACGTACGCGGTACCAGAGAAAATCCATCCGTCAACAAGGTTGACCATCTGTGAGCCTTTCAAGCTGGGTGACTTTGCAAGCAAGCACATCCAGATAGAGACCGGTATCCAGGAACAGAGGCCCTCCGATTGCCGGTCCCTTAGCAACCCATGGAAGATCTTCGTCGGGCCTACGCTCGATCGTCGCGACGTGCCTCTGGGGCTTTAGTGACCGGAGGGTTTCAGAGAGATCAAATCCCAAGATCGATATCCGTCGGGATGCGGCCCTTGCGGCCCACCAGACGCGGACCAAAGTCGTCTTCGAGAGCCAGCCGTGAAAGCGCCAATTCCAGCAGCTCGGTGTCCGAGGTAACACGGGCACACTTCTTGGCTGCCTCGATCAACTCCGACGGCACGCGCCCCGACAAGCGGGTATTCTTCGCCGTGCCAAGGAGACCGACGGCCTTCGCTTGCTCGAGTAAGAGCTTATTGCGAGTCAATGCGACTTTCGCTTCGCTTTCCGCAGCAGTGGGTGGTTGGGTACCCATAAGATTCTCCTGTGTTGAACGGAATATAGATTTCGTTGAACGGGAAGGCAAAGTTCAATAGCGGTAGGCAGGTTGCGATCCAGGCGTTCGCGGCAAACCATCATGGGAATGACGACGGGGGCATTGGGAGATTCTCCGGGGCCGTCGGCTCGGCGGCGGCGAGCTTGCAAGCTTGATCAAACGGCACGCGCACGTCACCGCGGCTAGGCAAATCGCGCCGGTCCCTAAGATCACCTTCTCCGACGCATTCCCTCAGAAACTAGTTTCGATCTTGGGCCCTGTGAGATAGACATCACCGGTCCATAAGCGCGTGTTTTGCTTCGACGCGTCAATCCCCGGAGTTGCATGATGAAAATCGCGCCGCAGCAGCGGATCTATGTCTGCTTCTTTCTCTTCGCTGTGTCGCTGGGGGCGCTGCTGTCGAGGATGCCGGATTTGCAGGTTGCGCTGGGCGTCAATAAGTCCGAGCTTGGGTTGACGCTGATAGGGGCTGCGATCGGCGCCTTGATTTCGTTGACTTTATCTTCGCCCTTGATCGCCCGGCTCGGCGCGCGTACCACGGCATTCATTACTGTTCTCGGCACGTCTGCGCTGCTGTCGCTGGTGCCGTGGATCGGTGCGGCGCCGGTCGTGTTCTGTGTGCTCTTCGTCGAGGGGCTGCTCGCCGGGGCGCTGGAGATCAATCTCAATGTTGAGATCGACCGCATCGAAGCGCAGCTAGGACGCGGCGTGATGAACAGGGCGCATGGTTTCTGGAGCCTCGGCTTCTTCGTCACAGCACTTGTCTCCTCGGTCGTCCGCCAAGCGGGCATTTCGATGGAACTCCATCTCGCCGCGACCTTTGTCACGGTTGTTGTCATCGGCATCTGGGCGATTTCCGGCATGCGGAATGCGCCGGCGCGGATCGCGTTGCATGAAGACAAGGCACCGCTGGTAGCGCTTCCCACCTGGGGCCTCATGCCGCTCTGCGTGATCGGCATCGCGGCCTTTCTCGTCGAAGGTGCCGGGATCGACTGGTCGGCGATCTATATGCGCGATGTGTTTTCGGTCGAGCCCTTCATTGGCGGACTGGGATTGACGCTCTTTACCTTCTGCATGGCGCTGGCGCGCCTGTTCGTCGATCCGCTGGTCGATCGGTTTGGCGCGCGGGCCGTCGCCACGATGTTGCTTGTTCTTTCGGCGATCGGCATCTGCGCCGTGTCGGGGGCGCCGCATCCCTATGTCGCGCTGGCGGGCTTTGCCTTGATGGGCGCCGGCTGCAGCGCCGTCTATCCTCTCGCTGTCTCGGCGGCGGCCCAACGCACAGATCGCGCGGCGTATCTCAACGTCGCCGCCCTCGGCCAAATGAGCTTTGTCGTCTTTTTCCTGGCGCCGCCGCTGCTCGGTTTCATTGCCGAACATGCTGGCATCCGGACATCCTATCTCGTTTGCCTTCCACTGATCATTTACGCGCTCTTTTCGGCCAAGGCGCTTGCTTCGCGCCGGGCTGCCGGCGGTGGTAGCGCTGCGACTGCTCGGAGCGTCAACGGCTAACGGATTGTGCTGCCGGTTTCCGGCCGCGCGATTGGTTCGGCGAAACCCCGAACGAGCACGTATTAATGGCCTGCTCGGTGCTCTCCTAAGCAATACGGCTGGCACTGCAGGTCGAAGTAGATCGCCTTGCGAGATTGAAGGTCAGTCGCGCGTCTGGTCGAGGGAAATACGGACGCAGGCGCGAGGCCACTTGCTTGCCGCCGAGTTTGTTCACGGCAAAGGTATCTGAGCCGGTGGGCTCGACCACGTCGATTAGGCGATCGCCCTCGCCATCGTGCCCCATTGATCACCTGTAAACCAGCCTGGCGGTGACTCTTTGTCGAATTTGCAGACGAACGGTGGTCTGAACGGAATCGAACCGGCGTTGGCTAATCGTGAAGCACCTGATAGGTCATAGACCGCCGAGTATGAGGTCTTGGCACCCTTTAGAGACAACCTCGGACCGGACTGGAGAGCTTTTGATGGGCTGGAAAACACCGAAGATTGAATACGTGAATGGCTATAAGATCGTTGAAGTTGAAGGGCCTAGCTTCAAAGTCTACGATGGCGACCGTCAGCTCGGGGACGATTTCCCCTACCCCGGCGAAGCTGCTGCTTACGCAACCTCGTTGCCAAAACGGGATCATCCACGCAGCTAGGCGAAAGCCGCGGAAGATCATTCAAAAACCCTTTATGGCAGCCTTACCGAAAGTGGAACAAGATTTGACCAGCTCCCAACTTTCTTCACCGCTGGAACTGCTTGGGTGGTCTGAATTCTTCGCGGACCAGGTCCAGCCCAGCGAAGCGGACTTGATCCCCCGACGCATCGCTTCAGTTCACCGGGCACGCATCGAGGCAATCGATGTCACCGGGCCGGTCGGACTGGAATTTCCATCCAATACCAGTACTGGTGACTACGCGGTGGGCGACTGGGTTCTTGCCGATGCACTGACTGACATGCTCATCAGACGTCTCGATCGAAAAAGCGTCTTTCAACGACGCCTGGAAGGCGGGCGTGGCCAGCAACTTGTTGCCGCCAACATCGACACCCTGTTGATCGTGACCTCGTGCAATGCCGATTTTAATCTTGCTCGGCTGGAACGTTACCTGATCATGGCCAACCAGGCCGGGAGCAATCCGGTGATTGTGCTGACGAAGGCTGACACCGCGGAAGATGCCGGCATATTCCAAGCGCAAGCCGAGGCTTTGCAGCGCGATCTGCCTGTCATTGCCTTGAATGGGCGCTCCGCGGACGCCGTTTCCCTGTTGAGGCCCTGGTGCGGCGTTGGCCAGACGGTTGCGTTGGTGGGATCTTCTGGTGTCGGAAAATCAACGCTGGTGAACACCATGACCGGGCCTGAATCCGACGCAAAGCAAAAGACAGGCACCATTCGCGAATATGACGCGCAGGGCCGCCACACAACCACGGCGCGATCCCTGCATGCAATTTCAGGCGGCGGCTGGGTCATCGATACGCCGGGAATAAGAACGCTTTACGTGAGTGATGGTGCCGAAGGTATAGACACCCTCTTTGCTGAAATAACTGAACTGGCGCCGCTTTGCCGCTTTCGCGATTGCACGCATGCCCATGAACCTGGGTGCGCGGTCCAGGCAGCTGTCGCAAGCGGTGCTCTGGTCGCCGATCGCCTGGAACGCTGGCGGAACCTGCTTGCCGAAAACCGCGACCGAACGCCGGTCGTGAGCGGACCCCGCGGCAACAAGATCGTTCGCAAGAAGAAATATTGAAAGTGTTGAATGTCTGCGACGGTGCTCATCGGCATCAGCTCATGATCCGCCACCTGAATTGGCTGGGCTGGGGGATAGCGTGAGTGCTCAATGATTGGGATTGCGGTCACGAAGAAGACCCTGCAAGCGGCCGCTCCCGCTTGTGAGGGATATATCTTTGAACAACCGCGATACGAGGCGCGGTCGCAATCCTTGCCTCTCATCGATGAGGAGGAATGACATCCTCTTTATCTCGATCGTGATCACGCCTGCATTGTCATGGCGACGATAATTCCCAGAATCCATCGCATGGAATCCATTTTCCACCGCCCAGGCGGCTATCATATCCGCGTTCATCAAGGTCCTGCTTTAGGAGATGCGGACGCGCTGTCTCTAGCTGTCCCGCTCGCGCAAATCGCTTCGCAGTCCTACGGATACCGTAACTGAATCGCTCTAATCCAGCCAAATCCGTCCAAGATTACAGTTCCCGCTCAGGTGTTGCGAGAAAGACTCGAAGCAGTCGTTGTAAATCGGTACGATTCAGCCGAGGCCCCCCTGACGTTCTGTCTCAACGCGATCTTGCCGAGGGTGGCGAGCGCTGCGATCGCTCGACGATTGAGGCTTATCGAAGCGACGGTTCGTGCGTCAGGACCATGTCGATCGGCTTTCGGGCCGATACCGGCACGCGGAATTCATCGCGCATGTGGCCGAAGCCGATCAGTGTGATGATGATTTCGTTGTCGGGGATGCCGACGCAGGTCCGCATCTTGATATCCTGCTCGCGCGCAGCACTCCAGTTCAGCATGCAGGCGCCCAGCCCCTCCGCGTGGAGGCCGAGCGCCAGCGTCATGGCGAACATGCCGCCGTCCACCCATCCCTGGTTTCGTTCGCCGACCGTATTCCAGTGCGACAGGTCGACCGTCACGACGAATACGCCGCCGAGCTGTTCGCCGAAGCCGCGATTGCCGTCGTGATGGGCGAGAACGCGGGCGATCGACGGCTTCTCGGTGAAGGCGTAGACGCGGCATGTCTGTCGGTTGCAGCTCGAAGGCGATTGCTGGGCCGCACGGATGGCTCTTTCGATCTTCTCGAACGCAACTGTCCTGCTGCTGTCATACTGGCGCACGCTATGGCGTGCCTCCATGAAGGAGACGAAATCCATCCGCGCGTGCCTGACGATCTCGGCGGCACTGACCGCCTCGCTGCCGCCGGGCCGGATATTGTGCCCGGCGCCGGCGACGACGAGCAGATCGTCCAGCAGTGCCTGTGCCTCGCTGACATCGCCCTGCTCCGCATTGAAGGCGACATAGGCCGAGAGCACGGAAAGGCTGATATCGGCCGAGGCGTCGCGGCCGTGCTGCTCGATATAGCCGCGCGTCTCTGCCGCCAGCAGCCGCACCTTGTCCATGCCGAAGCCATTGCGCGGATTGGAAAGCGACATGCCGTATTCCAGCATATGCGCCAGGAGATGGATATGTGCCCGCCGGTTTTCGCGCGACTGTGCGCCATCGATGAAGGAGGCGCGGCGGAAACGGCGATAGTCATAGGCGAAATTCGCAAACAGGCGCCACGCCGTTCTGGCGCGGTTCTGGAAGGATGATGCGGAAGGCGCGGCTTTGGCCGAAGGCATGGCACGATTCCCCGGTGATGAGCAGGCGGTCTTGAACCTGCTGTCGTCGATGCAGGGTTATTCGTCTGTTCGGCCTCGTCAAACCCCCTGCCTGCAGCGGATTTTCATGCCGGGATGCGATGCTTCTAAAATCAGGCTATCGACAAGCATTTGTTTTAAAATTGCTTTTTCTAGAGCACCCTATCCATTCGGATAGGTTCGCTGCCATCCGTGCTGGCGGATGACCCATCCGAATCACTTCCGCACCTACTCATTTCCGAACTTCCAAGCCGGGGCGGACTGCGGCACCGTAAGCCCATGAATTGCCCAGAGCGAATTGCGCATCAAGGAGGCCGGCCGTGCAGGATAGCGTCGTAGAAATTCGCGTGGTGTCACCGATCGTCACCAAAGGATTTCGCAAAGTCGCCGATCTCCGGGCGCTGGAATATCCCGGCATCAAGGTCAGCCACGCGCAGATTACGGCCGGGCCGGGATCGATCGAGAGCGAATTCGAGGCTGCCCTCTCGGTGCCGGGAACGATCGCCGAAGCGATCAAGGCGCAGAATGAAGGCGTCCATGCCATCATCATCGACTGCATGGGCGATCCGGGTCTCAGGCCGTCGCGGGAAGCCGTGACGATCCCGGTGCTCGGACCCTGCGAGACCGGCATGCACATTGCGGCGATGCTCGGCCATCGGTTTTCCGTCCTCACCGTCATGCGCCGGCTGCGGGCATCCTTCGAAAATACCGCGGCAGTCGCCGGCCTTTCGACCAAGCTCGCCTCGGTGCGCAGCGTCGATATTCCCGTTCTGGAACTCGAGGAGGACCTCGACCGGACGAAGGCGATGCTGATCAAGGAAGGCATCCGGGCCGTCGAGGAAGATGGCGCCGAGGCGCTCGTCTTCGGCTGCACCGGCCTGATGGGCTGCGCCTTCGCTCTGCGCGAGGGGCTTCTGGCGCATGGCATCGACGTGCCTGTCATCGACCCTATCCCTGCCGCCGTTTCCGTTGCCGCAGCGTTGGTGCGTTCGAACCTTTCCCACAGCAAGCTGACCTTCCCGCAGCCGCCCGAAAAACAGTTGCTTGGCTACGACTATATTCATCTGCCCATGCCGCTTGCGGCCGAATGAGAGAACGCTGGACGTTCCATTGAGAGGACAGAGATGGCGATTGCGCAAACGGACACCATGACACAAACGGAAAAGCGGAAAGGATCGACCACCGCCCTTCAGGATTTCCGCCTGTGGTGGCTGGTCATCCCGGCGTTCCTCGTCTTCCTTGTCTTCTTCGTGATCCCGACCGCATCACTGTTCGGGCTCGCCTTCAACAAGTCCGTCGCCGGCGTCATCGCCCTCAACAGCCAGATCACCTTCGACAATTTCGTCCGCATCTTCACACGGGCGAGCTATTATGAATCGATCCTGCGCTCGATCTGGATTTCCGCCATCGTCGGCGCCGCTTGCCTGTTCTTCGGCTATCCCCTCGCCTACGTCATCGCAAAAACCGTGAAGCCGAGCCGCGCCACGCTGTTGATGATCCTCGTGCTCTCCTCCATGCAGCTCGACATGGTGATCCGCATGTACGGGCTGATGGTGCTGCTCGGCGATAACGGCCTCATCAATGGATTTCTCCTGAGGGTCGGGGCAATAACGACGCCGCTGCCGCTGATGTACAACGTCTTCGGCGTCATCGTCGGGCTGGTGCAGATCACCCTGCCCTTCATGGTGCTGTCGCTGATCGGCATCATCAAAGCGATCCATCCTTCGCTGGAGGAGGCGGCGCGCAGCCTCGGCGCCTCGCGCTGGCACGCCTTCGTCACCATCGTGCTGCCGCTCTCCATGCCCGGAATCCTCGCCGGCACGCTTCTGGTCTTTGCGCTTTCGATCAGCTCCTACGTCGTCCCCGCTTTGATGGGCGGCTGGAAGGTGATGGTGCTGCCTATCCATATCTACCAGCAGATCGCCGAGGTCGGGCGCTGGCAGTTCGGCGCCGCCATCGCCGTCGTGCTCTTCGTGACGAGCATCGCAGCCGTTGCAGTCTATCACCAGGCCGCGGTCAGAACCTCGGGAGGGCGCACCTGATGCGTGAAGAATCCGCCATCCCCTTTGCCTTCAAGGCCATTTCGCTGCTGTCGTTGGCGATCCTGCTGGTTCCGGTCTTCATCGTGGTGCTTGCCGGCCTGAACTCGGGCGACTACCTGACCTTTCCGCCGGAGGGCCTGTCGCTGCGCTGGATACAGGCGTTCCTGACCTCGCCGGTGTTCCTCTCGGCCTATGGTGTCAGTTTCATGATCGCATTGGTCTCGACGCTGATCTCGACCGTGATCGGCACGATGGCGGCGATCTATTTGACACGCTCGCAGAGCCGTACCTCCAGCATCCTGCGCGGCTTCTTCATGCTGCCGATCGTGCTGCCCGGCGTGGTGCTGGGCCTTGCCCTCTATGTCTTCTACGTGACCACCGGCATCGGCCTTGCGCGCACCATGCCGGGGCTGATCATCGGCCACGTGATCGTCACCTGCCCCTTCGTCATCGCGACGGTGACGGCGGCGCTGGTCGGCTTCGACCGCTCGCTGGAAGAGGCCGCCCGCAGCCTTGGCGCGTCGCCCTTCACCGCCTTCCGGCTGGTGACGCTGAAGATCATCGGACCGGCGATCTCGGCGGGCACGATCTTCGCCTTCATCGTTTCGTTCGGCCAGTTCGAAGTCACGCTGTTCCTGTCGACGCCGAACCTGCAGACGCTGCCGATCGCGATGTATGTTTCCATGCGCTACCAGTTCGAGCCGACGGCTGCCGCCGCGGGCATCTTCGCCATCGCGCTCGTCATTCTCTCCACCGTCCTAACCTCACGACTGGTCAACCTGAAACGCACCTTCGGGGGATGAATACCGCTACGCCTTCACATCAACGATAGAGCAAAAAGGGGAACTTCATGACTGAGAAAACGACAGGGCATACCCGCCGCACGATCCTGAAGATGGGCGTCGCTGCCACAACACTGCCCCTGTTCAACATCAATCACGCCTGGTCGCAGGATGTCGCCTTCGACGGCAAGGTCTTTGATGCCGGCGGCGCGGTGCTGCGCGTCGGCGAATGGGGTGGCCCCTGGGGTGAGCTGGTCAACAAATATCTGCTGACCGACTTCCAGAAGGAGTTCAACTGCAAGATCGAGTATGACTCGACCTGGCCCTGGTTCCCGAAATTCGTCGCCGGCGGCGCCGAGAAGCCGCCGCTCGACATCACCAACTGGAACCTGCCGGAGATGTTCAAGACGGCAAAGGCCGGCGATTTCTTCTTGAAACTCGACGAACTGCTGCCGAACGTACCGAACGCCAAGAACCTGTGGCCCTTCGCCACCGCCAACGGCGTCGGCGTCACCTGGGCCTTCAACCAGTATGGTTATGCCTATCGCACCGATCTGGTTTCGCCGCCGCCCTCGTCGTTCAAGGATCTCTGGAAGCCGGAATTCGCCGGCAAGCGCGGCACCTACATCACCTCGAACACGCTGCAGATGGACTTCTTCCTCGTCGCCTGCGGTATTTTCGGCAAGGATCAGTACGATCTTGACGCCGGCTACGAAGCGATGAAGGCACTGATGCCGGCCAAGATCTCCGATTTCACCGGCAACATGCAGACGCTGATGGACCGCGGCGAAGTAATAGTCGCCGTGCTCGACGATGCCGAGCCGATGCAGGCCCGCGACAAGGGCGCCCCCTTCGCCTTCTGGTATTGGACCGAACAGCAGCCGATCCTGACGCAGACCTATACGATCAGCCGCTACGCCGAACCGATGCAGAAGAAGCTCGCCTTCGCGCTTCTTGACCGCGCCCTCGATCCAACCTTCATCGGCAATATGGGCAAGGAATTCTACCTGCGCCCGACGGTCAGCAACGCGGTCCTGCCCGACAACCTCGCCAAGGCCGGCGTAGTCAACAGCGCCGACGCCATCAAGGGTTTCTGGGTGCCGGACTGGAATTCCTACCTCGAAAACGAAGACGACATCGTCGAAACGGTCAACGGCATTTTCGCCAGCTGATACAGCGGCAGCGGACGGCTTCTACGCCGCCCGCTGCTCATCTTCATAACAGGAGAGCCCTCGCCGCATGTCCGATATCCATCTGAAAAAGCTCGCCAAATCCTACGGCGATAGCGTCGCGGTCGCCGGCATCGACCTGCACATCGCCGAAGGAGAGTTCTTTTCTCTTCTCGGCCCATCTGGATGCGGAAAATCGACGACGCTCCGGATGATCGCTGGTTTCGTGCCGCCGAGCGGCGGCGAGATTCTCATCGGCCGCGACGACGTGACGAGATTGCCGCCGGAGAAGCGCGACATCGGCATCGTGTTCCAGAACTACGCGATCTTCCCCCACATGAACGTTGCCGACAACATCGCCTTCGGCCTGAAGCTTCGGAAGCTGCCGAAGGAGGAGATCCGCAAGCGTGTCACCGCCGCGCTGCGCCAGGTCGGGCTTTCGGGATATGAGGAGCGTTTCCAGCGTCAGCTGTCGGGCGGCGAGCAGCAGCGTGTCGCCCTTGCCCGCGTGCTGGTGACGGAGCCCCGCATCCTCCTTCTCGACGAGCCGCTGTCGGCGCTCGACAAAAGCCTCAGGGAGGAAATGAAATACTGGATCAAGGATCTGCAAAAGAAGCTCGGCATCACCACCGTCTATGTGACCCACGACCAAGACGAGGCCTTGACGATGTCCGACCGCATCGGCGTCATGCAGAAGGCGCACATCGTTCAGGTCGGAACGCCCGAGGAAATCTACGAACGGCCGAAGACGCTGTTTGTCACCACCTTTATTGGTCATTCGAACGTGATCGATGTCACGGTCGGCGTCAATGACGGGCAAGGCATGACGGTGCTGCTAGAGGGAAGCGTGTTGCCGACGCGCGGTCCCCAGGGACTTGCCGCCGGACAGGCGGCAAAGCTGGTGGTTCGCCCCGAGAACGTCATCATCGGTCCGGACAGCTCATCCGGCGTCAGCCTTCCCGCAACCGTTCTCAGCGAGACGTACCAGGGTGCGCTGGTACGCTACCGGCTGGCAGTCGGCTCGCAGGAGATCGTCGCCGAGCGCCAGAACCAGTCCCGCACCGAACGATTTTCCCCAGGCGCTGCAGTCACGGTCGGGTGGGACCCCGACCGATCCGAGGCGCTTGTCGCCTGAAGCAACACGGAAACAACGATCATCGCCAGCACCGGAGCCATCCGCTCCGGCGCCACGGCCAGGCATATTCTCACGGAGGTCATGATGCGTATTGGAATAGATGTGGGCGGCACGAATACCGATGCTGCCCTGATGGACGGCCCGCTGGTGCTCGGCGCTTGCAAGAGCCCGACCACCAGCGATGTCGGTTCCGGCATTGTCGCCGTGCTGAAGCAAGTGCTGTCGATGACTGGCGTTTCGGTTGCGGAAATCCAAGCGGTGATGATCGGCACGACGCATTTCACTAATGCCGTCGTCGAGCGCAAGCGGCTGCTCGAAGTCGCGGCTATCAGGCTTGGCCTGCCGGCGACCAAGGCACTGCCGCCGATGACCGACTGGCCGAAGGATCTAGCCGACACGCTCGGCCGCCACACTTTCATGGTGCGCGGCGGCAACGAATTCGACGGCCGCAAGATCGCGCCGCTCGATGAGCCCGAAATCCTGCGCGTCGCGGGTGAAATCCGCAGCCGCGGCCTCACGGCGGCCTCGATCACCTCGGTGTTCTCGCCGGTCACACCCGACATGGAACTGCGGGCAGCCGAGATTCTCGGTAACGAGATCCCCGGCTTGTCGATATCGCTCAGCCACGAAGTCGGTCGGGTCGGTTTCCTCGAACGCGAAAACGCCTCGGTGATGAATGCATCGCTCGCCGACCTGTCGCGCAAGGTCGTCAACTCCTTCCGCAACGCGCTGAAGGAGCTGGCGATCAATGCACCCTTCTATATCAGCCAGAACGACGGCACACTGATGGTGCCTGATTACGTCGAGCGTTATCCGGTGCTGACATTCGCCTCCGGCCCGACCAATTCGATGCGTGGCGCAGCGATGCTTGCCGGCGAGAAGGAGGCGATGGTCGTCGATATCGGTGGGACCACGTCGGATGTCGGCATGCTGATGCAGGGCTTCCCGCGCGAATCCGCCGTCGCCGTCGATATCGGCGGGGTCAGAACCAATTTCCGCATGCCCGACGTGCTCGCCATCGGTCTCGGCGGCGGCTCGATCGTGCGCGACGACGGCGCCCGCATCGGCCCGGATTCGGTCGGCTACGAAATCACCTCCCGCGCCCTGATCTTCGGCGGCGATACCCTGACCACGACAGACATCATCGTCGCGGCCGGCCTGGAGGATATCGGCGACCGTTCGCGTGTCGCTCATATCCCGGCAAGGACGATCGAGACGGCGCTCAATACCATCCACCGCATGGCCGACGAGGCCGTCGACCGGATGAAGACGAGCGCCGAACCCCTGCCTGTCATTCTGGTTGGTGGTGGCTCGATCCTGATCTCGCGCGACCTACCCTCCGCGTCGCGCGTCATCCGTCCTGAGAACGCCTCCGTTGCCAATGCGATCGGCGCTGCGATCGCGCAGGTCGGCGGCGAGGTCGACCGCATCTTCTCGCTCGAAGGTACCTCCCGCGACATCGTGCTCGGCGGCGCCAAGAGGGAGGCCGAGGAGCGCGCAGTCAAGGCGGGTGCAGAGGCCGGAACGGTCAAGATCATGGATATCGAGGAGGTGCCGCTCGCCTATTTGCCGGGCAGTGCGACGCGCATCCGCGTCAAAGCCATCGGCGATCTCGTGATCGGATGAGGACCCTATGAAGCTCAACAGTCAACAACTCTGCGACCTCGCCGTCGGCGCGGCATTTCTCGGGACCGGCGGCGGCGGCGATCCCTATGTCGGCCGGCTGATGGTCCAGCAATGCCTCGACGAAGGGCTCGAGGTGAACATCATCGACCCCAAGGAACTGGCCGACGATATGCTGGTCATTCCAACTGCGATGATGGGGGCGCCGACCGTGCTGGTCGAGAAGATACCGAGCGGCGAGGAGGCGATGTTTTCGCTACAGCGGCTCGAACGCCATCTCGGTCGCAAGGCGCAGGCGACCATGCCGATCGAGATCGGCGGCATCAACTCGACGATCCCGCTCGTCGTCGGCGCCCGCCTCGGCCTGCCGATCGTCGATGGAGACGGCATGGGACGCGCCTTTCCCTTTCTCGAAATGGAAACCTTCGGCGTCTACGGCGTATCCGGCAGCCCGATGGCCGTCAGCGACGAATATGGCGATTGTGCCGTCATCGAAGCGGTCGATAACCGCCAGATGGAATGGCTTTCGCGCGCCGTCGCCATCCGCATGGGTGGCTGCGCCTATATCGCCGAATATGCGATGTCGGGCGCCGACGTCAAACGCACCGCCATCCCGAACACGCTGAGTCTTGCCATCCGCATCGGCGAAGTCCTGCGCAAGGCGAAGTCCTCGCACGAGAACCCGATCGAGGCGCTGCTCGGCTTTCTGCCTTCGACGCTCTATCGCTACGGGCGCATCATCTTCGGCGGCAAGATCACCGATGTCATGCGCGAGACCAAGGCAGGATTTTCGATCGGCCGCGTCACGATCGGCGGGCTGCCGCCCTTCGGCTCGACGATGGAGATCGAGATCCAGAACGAGAACCTGATCGCCCGCGTCGACGGCAAGGTGAAGGCGATCGTGCCCGATCTCATCTGCATCATGAACACGGAAACGGCCGAACCCATCACCAGCGAAAACCTGCGCTACGGACAGCGCGTCACCGTGCTTGCCGTTTCCGTTCCCGAAATCATGCGGACACCGGAGGCGCTCGATGTCTTCGGCCCTGCCTGCTTCGGGCTGAAGGAACCCTTCATTTCCATCGAAGAGATCGGCTGAACACATGGCAATCATCACCAACGAGGATATCGACGATCTAGCGGTCGGCGCGGCCCTTCTCGGCACCGGCGGCGGCGGCGATCCCTATATCGGCAAACTCATGGCGAAAGCGGCGATCGAACGCCACGGTCCTGTCGATCTTCTGCCGCTCGACGATGTGCCTGACGGCATCGAGGTCGCCGCTTGCGGCGCGATGGGGGCGCCAACGATCCTGATCGAGAAGATGCCGAGCGGCGAAGAGATCGGGCTTGCGCTCAGGGCTTACGAGAAACGTGTCGGCAAGGCGATGGGGGCCATCATCCCCTTCGAGGCCGGCGGCATCAACTCAATGGTGCCGATCATGCTGGCGGCGGAATGCCGGCTCCCGGTTATCGACGCGGACGGCATGGGCCGTGCCTTTCCACAGCTCGAAATGGAGACCTTCAACGTCTACGGCGTGCCTGCCGCACCCGTGACCGTCGCCGACGAGCAGGGCAACGTCGTCATCATCGAGACGGAAAGTGCGGCCAAGGCGGAATGGCTCGCTCGCGGCGTGACGATCCGCATGGGCGGCCAGTCCTACATCGTCAATTACGGCATGGATGGCCGCACGACCCGTCGCGTATCCGTTCCCGGAACGATGTCGCTTGCCATCGGCATCGGGCGTACCATCCGGCTGGCGCTTGCCGCGCATCGCGATCCGCTCGCCGACCTGATCGAATTCTTCTCCGGAACGCATTACGAGACCGCGCGCCTTCTGGCCTCGGGAAAGGTGGTCGACGTCTCGCGGCGCGAGCAGAACGGCTGGTCGGTCGGCGTCGTGACGATCGAACCTTTCGACACAAGCCGCAGGCCGGTGCGCATCCAGATCCAGAACGAGAATCTGGTAGCCGAGGAAGACGGCAGGGTGCTGGCGATCGTGCCGGATCTCATCTGCATCCTCGAAGCCGATACTGCCGAACCGATAACCACCGAACGCCTGCGTTATGGCCAGCGGGTCAACGTGCTTGGCGTCAAAGTGCCGCCGATCATGCGCACACCGGAGGCATTGGCCGTCTTCGGCCCCGCCGCCTTCGGCCTGACGCAGAATTACGCACCGCTCGAGGCCGGTTAGATCTGGGCTGGCACGGGATATGCTTCTTAATGCTCGCTAGTCAGGATGGTCGAATGAGCGAGGCGTTTTTGGATGCATCACAGTCGTTCCGAAGGCAAAACTGCAAGTCGCCCCGGCGGCGGCGAACTGAAGACGCTAGGTTCCCGTTTTCGCCCGCCGCGCATGCTGTTCACGGCCATCGATCGTCCCTTTCCCCTTTCGAAGATCCGCGACGGTCTGGCGCGCCAGATCGTCGTCGTCCATGCACCGTCTGGCTTCGGCAAGACGGCGCTGCTCAAGGCAGGATATGAGGCAGTTACTTCCGGCTCCGATTATTTTCAGTCGCTGTTCGATGGCGGCGTCGGTCATTGCGGCTGGATCACACTGGACTCCGCGCATGGCCGGCCTGCCGAACTGCTAGTCGATCTTTGCCTGGCGCTCGGCATACGCGCTCCACAGCCTCCCGCCTCCCTGCGGGAGCTGTTCGACATCGTCGCCGACCGGGAAAGCGGCGCAATCCTGTTTATCGACGAGCTCGATATCGCTTCCTCACCCGACGCGCAGGCTTTCCTCGACGGATTTTTCCTAGCCGCCCCCGACAATCTGAGGATCGTCTGCGCATCGCAGCAGAAACTGCCGCTGCCGCTCGCCCGCCTCAGGGTGCGCGGCCTTGTCACGGAGATCAACGCCGTCGACCTCGCCTTCAGCCGCAACGAGATCCGCAGCCTGTTTCCACGCAACATCAACGCCGGCGACGTCGCAAACTTCGTACGCGCCACCCGTGGATGGCCGGCCTTGACCCAGATCGCGCTCGGCGTGATGGAGAGCGGCGGTACAGACGAGCGCGCCAGGCTGCTGGCCGGCGAGCATCCCGATCTTTTCCGCCATATCGAAGAAGCGATCCTGCGTCCGCTGTCGCCGGCGCTTCGCCGAACGCTATGCGTCACGTCGATCCTGGAGGAATTCCCGCTGGAGCTGGCAAGCCATCTTTCCGGCACCGATCTGCAGGCAGATGACCTTCGGCTGCTCGAGGATATGAGCCCGCTGATCGAAAAGAGCCAGACCGGTGCGGCCTGGTACAGGCTTCATCCGATCGTGCGGAGGTGCCTGACGACCGAGCTTGCCGGCGATCCCCAGACCGACGAGGCAACGCTTCACTCCATGGCAGCGATCTGGTTTGCCGAGCGCGGGTTCCTGGAAAGGGCCGTTTCGCATGCGGCGCGCGCCGGCAACTTTTCTCTCGCTGCGCAGACGATCCGGCAGGCCGGTGGCGTTAATCTCTTCATCCGCGCCGGCCACACGGTGCTCGAACATCTGATCGACGACCTGCCCGCCGGCGTCATCCACGAATCTCCGAGCCTGTCACTGTGTTACGTGCTGGTCCTCGCGAAGAAGGGGCACATCAAGGCGGCTCGCGAGCGGATGGAAGCAATCAAGCAAGGCCGGGCCTTGCATGGCGATGAGTTCCTGACGATCGAGGCATCGACGCTCGATCACATCGACGGGCTGGTCGATATCTATGAGGATCTTCATCTCGACGATGCGCAGATCCTGCATCTCGAACGAATGGCCTCGGGTTTCTCGCCGCAATCGACCTGGGAGCTCGGCTGGATCTACAACCATCTGTGCATCGCCTATACCAGGCGCGGCAATCTAGACCTCGCCCGGCTGAGTGCCTTGAAGGCATTGGCCTATTACCGCGAGGAAAAGACGGCCTATGCCCAGATCTTCATGCTGATCCATTTGGGGCTGGTCAATACGCTCGCCGGCAATTTCTCGGCGGCGCTGACTTTCTGCCGGGAGGCGCAGGACCTGATCCAGAGCGCGCAGTGGACCGACGTCAATCTCGAAGCGATCTGCCGCGTGGCGACGGCGGATGTTCTCTACCTCCAGGGCGAGATAGCGCTGGTCGAAAGGAGCCTTGGTGAAGCCGTCAATGCCGTGGTCCAGGGCGAGGGCTGGGTCGATATCTATTCCCGGATGTTTTCGCTGCTGGCCCGCAGCCGGCTGCGGCTGAGCGGTCTCGATACGGCAATGGCAGCGATCGACAAGGCGGAAGAGGTCGCCGTCGAACGCGCTCTGCCGCGCCTGAAGATTGCGGCCGACATCATGCGCGTCGATATTTTCTCGAAGACCGGCCTGATTGAATCGGCGGTGCTTCTCGCCGAGCGGCTGGTTTCATCGTTGCGCGATCCCGAACTCGGGCGCTTCTGGACGTGGCGCGAGGAAAGCGATTTCCTCGTTGCACAAGCGCGCCTTCTCAAAGCCCAGGGACGACCAGGCGAAGGGCTCGCCAATCTGGAGATCGTGATGGCGCGAAGCCGCGCGAACGGCAGCGGTTATCACCTGCTGGCGGCGGAAATCCTGGCAACGGTTGCCGCCTGGAACGACGGCCGGCATGCCCAGGCGCTCGAATATTTCCAGTTTGCGATTGCGCGTGCCCGCTCGCACGAGGTGACCCAGCTTTTCGAGGACGAGGGACTCGAATTCTCCACGGTCGTGCGGGCGATCGTGCGGCGTTTCGGCCTGAAGGTCTTCAGTGCCGATGCCGTCGACTTCATCGGTCGCATAATTGGCCAGGGTGAAAAAAGCGCCTTCGGCAAACTCACCGATAACGGCCGTCGGATCAAGAGTCCTCTTGCCGGCGGCAAAAGCCTTCTCAGTCAACGCGAGCAACAGGTCCTGCTCTGCCTGCACGAAGGTAAGAGCAACAAGGAAATCGCTCGCGCGCTCGGGCTTTCCGAGCCTACGGTGAAATTCCACCTTAAGAATGTGTTTTCTAAACTGGGGGTCAGTCGCCGGGCAATGGCCCTGGCAGTTTCGGCTAAATTGAACCTTAGATAGCGACAGAATGCCGACACTGTCAGCAGAAACGATCTATATTTCCACATGAACAATCCGAACCGGGCAATCATGAAATTCTGCCAGCTGGTGATGGTCCAGTGCGCTGGGGATCATGCGATGCACGCTTCTATATCACGAGGGTGTTAGGACAGCTGCAGCCTGGTGGGCGGCCCGCAACCCGCTTTCCCATGCGCCATGCGCGGTCGAAAAGTCGGATTGGTGCGTCGCCTCGCCGGCGAAAAACAGCCGGTCGCCGATCGGGCGCGCCAGGACTGCGCGTGCGCCCGCATGGCCGGGCAGCGCATGGCTGTAGGAGCCGCCTATCCAATCGGTACGACACCAGGAAGAGGCTGCCAGGGGCCGCAGGTGGCGGCGAATGTTGCTGCCGAGCAGTGATGACAGCTGGTCGAGTGCGAAGGCAAATGCGTCCACCAAACCCGCGCGTTCGATGACGACAGCGCCGTTTCCGCCAAAGAAGCCTTCGATGATTGGTCGACCGAGCGGCCGGATATAATAGCTGCCGGTCTCGGCATTTTGTGGGTCGCCGAGCAGATGGGTTTCCGGCTCGAGACCATGATTGCCATGGAGTTCCAAAAACAGCTTGTCTGCGAGGCCAAGCGGCAGCTGACTTGCGGCATGGAGGTGATCGTCGGTCCCCGGATCGAAGACAATGGCTCCGCGGGCCAGAACGGTCGTCGATGCCGTTATGATCGCAGCACCTGACGTGACCGGGCCGCGGTCGGTCTCCAGCTGGACGCCGTTCGCGGTCAATGTCACGCGTCGAACGGGCGTCGAAAGGCGCAAGCCCACGTTCGGAACGGCCGCGCTGATCAGACTTCCATAGCCTTCCTGCACCCGCCAATTGGCGTCGGTCGCTGCATTGTCATAGGCAAGAAAGTCGGTGACCGACAGCCGATCGAGCGGAGCGCCGTTCAGATATCCGCTGAGGGACTGGCAGTAGGCGTTCCATTTGCCGCCCGGCTCCAGCGCGTCCGACGCCCTGTCGCTGGCGGGAGGACTGGTCCGCATCCGCTCCTTTAGAGCGGTCCATGCCGCCGCCGCCGCCGCGCGCTCATCCTGCGTAAAGCCGAGATCGCGCCACTGGCCTTGCCACGCCGTCGGCCCACGCTCGATATTGAAGCCGGCCCCGCGGCCAATGGCGACGAGAGGATTGCGCTCGGCAGAGTGCAGCCAGCCGCAACCCATATCCAGCGGCATTCCGGCCAGTTCGATTGTCCAGGCCCGTCCACCCACGCGGTTGCTGGCCTCCAGGATGATGACCGAGCGCCCGGCATCGGCCAGGCTTTTTGCCGCTGCAATCCCGGCTGCGCCAGCGCCGACAATCGCAACCTCGTAGTCCATCGTCGCCCTCATCAGCTTGATACGACACAAGCTGTACATCGGGGCTGCACCCGCTTCAATGTGCTCGAAAGCCTGCTAGTATGCTGAAATGACGTTCTTCGAAACACTTGTTGCATTGCTGGCGGTTGCCATCCTGCTGCTGCAGGTCACGCGTCGCATGCGCCTGCCCTACCCCGGCATTCTGGCTGCCGCCGGCGTCGCCGTGGCGATGTTGCCCGGCGCACCCACGATCCCGATCGATCCGCCGACGGCGCTCGCTTTGTTCATCGCGCCCGTTCTTGTCGATTCGGCCTATGACTTCCCGGTGGGCGCGGCGCGGCGTATGCTGCTGCCGTTGTTCTTCTATGCTGTTGTTGCGGTTCTCGTCACGACAGGCGTGGTCGTGTCGATCAGCATGCTGACGGTCGGGCTTCCGATTGCGGTTGCGGTCACACTCGGCGCAATTGTTTCGCCGCCCGATGCCGCAGCCGCCACGGCAGTCCTTTCCAATTTGCCGGTCGCCCGCCGTGTGGATGCTCTGCTCAAGGGAGAAAGCCTGTTCAACGACGCAACCGCGCTGCTGCTTTTCGGCGCCGCGCTGACTGTCCAGGCGCGTGGCGGACTGGATGCCGGGACGGCGCTTCAGGTGGGGCTTGCCGCACCTGGTGGAATCGTTTTCGGCATCGTTTTCGGCTTTTTTGTCTCGCGGCTTCGGCCGATAACCGAAAACACGGTCGGCGGGACCCTGCTTCAATTCGTCTACGCTTTTTCAACCTGGCTGATCGCCGAACATCTGCACCTGTCGGCTGTCCTTGCCACCGTGGCGAGCGCAATGACGCTCGCCACTCTCTCTTCGGTCAAGGATTCGCCACGGATGCGGGTGCATTCCTTCGCCGTCTGGACGACTGTCGTCTTCCTGCTGAACGTGGTGGCTTTCCTGCTGATGGGCCTGCAGGCGCGCCGCATCCTTGAGGCGATGTCGGCCGAAGAGCTTCAGCGGGCGATGGGATTTGCCGCCATCGTGGTGGTCGGCGTCATCCTGGCGCGTATGGCGATGGCGTTCCTGCTTCACGCCGTCGTCGCGTCTCGCCACCGAAGCGGCCATGAATTGGCGCCTTTCACATCCGGGGAAACCTTGCTGGTGGGCTGGGCCGGTATGCGCGGCCTCGTTACGCTGGCGACGGCCTTCGCACTACCCGCCGATTTTCCGGAACGAGACCTGGTCGTGCTCACGGCCTTTACGGTGGTGCTCGCAACCCTGGTCATTCAAGGGGCGACCCTGGCGCCGATGATCCATTTCCTGAAACTCGGTCGGCAGGCAGAAGTCCGCGATGAACTCAAGGCGGCCCGAAGATCGCTCGCCGAAGCTGCCTTTCAGCGGCTCGAGAAGGAAGACGGCACTGAGGCCGAAGCGATCCGGACGATCTGCAAGGATCATTGGACCGCATCAACCGATGCAAACGAGACCTCGCCGCTCGATCGCCGCCGTCACCTGACGATCGCGGCCGTTCTCGCCCAGCGCCAGCGCCTCGAGGAATTGCGCGACGCAGATCAGATCGGCGCGACGCAATATCTCGAGCTGCAGGAAGACCTGGACTGGAAGCAGCTTTCCGTCGACTCGGATGAAGATCGCCGCATCACAGAAAGCTAGATCCGATAGGTTCCATTGGCTATGCGATCTGCGGTCGGACGACCTGCAGCAGTTTGTTGTTGCTGACCGGCACGATCAGCCGGCGAAGCCAGTAGCCGTGTCCAGCGATCGGCATCAAAGAGCCTGCTGCTCCGTCAGTCCAACCTCACCAACGAGGCAGGACGCATTACTCGATATCCTTCAGCGCATCGAGCGGGCCGGTCAGCGCCGTGCGTGGTGGGACGAGGGTTGGCCGCACCAGATGCGTGATTAGTGGGCCGCGGCCCGCATCGAGGATCGCAAACCCCTTGGTGATCATCGTTTCGCTGTCCTGCCGGATCATGAAGACGGGGAAAGGCAGGAAAGAGCCGAAGGGATCGTAGTCATAGCAGCCGACGATGATATCGGCGAAGGTCTCGTGCGGGTGCAGCGCGAGGAAGCGCATCAGGCCTTCGAGGTTGATCGAGGAATTGACGAAGAATGCGCGCGGCAGCTTTCCGTGGCCTTCGTAGAAGGCTTCGAAGGCGCGGGCCGTCATGGCGGGTGAATAGCCGGTCGGCTGGATGCAGACGTCGGGATCGGCGCCCAGCAATGCGCGCTTTACGTCGCGGAAACCGCGAATTCGCTCATGGCTGGCGTGGTCGTTGCGCCCGCCGAACAGGTAGAGATCGTCAGGTGAAAGCGGGCCATCCTCTTGCGCGCGTTCGATGATCGCCTGTGTCAGCATGCGCGCACCTTCATGATTGTCGCTGATGATCGACGGCGCCAGCGTGCCGGGCAGATCGATGTTGACGTGCTTCAGCCCTGCCTTTTCGCAAACCTTGTGCACGCCATCCGGATCGGTTGCGCCGGCGATGAAAAGCTCGTCGATCGAATAGGAGATCAGCGTCTCGACGACCTTGCGCTCCTCCTCCGGATCGCGACAGGCACTGACAACGAGAGGGCACTGGCCGCGGCTTCTGACCTGCGCCTCGAAAGACTGTGCCATGGAGGAAAAATAGCGGTTGTCGTGCACCGGCAGCAGAAGACCGACGAGACCGGAGCGGGACGAACGCAGGCCACGGGCCTGCAGGTTTGCCGTATAGCCGTGCTCGTTTGCCAGGTTCTGAATGAGCTGCGCCGTCGCCTCCTTGATACGCCGCTTCCGCCAGCTTCCGTTCAGCACGGCGCTCACGGTGGAAGGCGACGCACCCGATAGCATCGAGAGATCGTAGATCGTCGCCTTCTTCTTGCCGATGTCGGTCATATCTCGCCTTTCCCTTGTCGCTTCCCTTAGAAACAAACCCCTCTTGACGAAAGCCCTACCTTGATCGATAGTCATTGCACCATCGATTGTGCAAAAAAGAAAGATCGATTGTGCAAAAGATGGTTCGCCGGAGGAGGCGGGATGGGAGGCAAGGGTATTCCCTCGCCAAGAAGCAACCAGGAACAACCTGCCGCAAACCGGCCGGTGGTCGTCGTTCGTATGAGCGACCTTTGAGGAGGAGTGAGGATGAGGAGCCTTATCGTAGCGGCATTTGCCGCATCGCTGTCGCTTGCCGGGGCGGTGGTCGCGTTTGCGCAGGACGCGCCGAAGGTCGGCGTTGTCGTCAAGATCGGCGGCATTCCCTGGTTCAACGCGATGGAAGCCGGGATCAAGGAACAGGGCCAGAAATTAGGCGTCGATGCCTTCATGATCGGCCCGACCAGCGCCGATCCGGCGCTGCAGGTGCGCGCCATCGAGGATCTGATTGCGCAAGGCGTCAAAGTCATTGGTGTGGTTCCGAACGATGCCAAGGTGCTCGAGCCCGTGCTGACCAAGGCGCAGGCCGCCGGCATCAAGGTCATTACGCATGAATCACCCTCGCAGAAGGGCGCCGACTGGAATTTCGAACTCGCATCGGCCAGCGGCTTCGGTGAAGCGCATGGCAAGCTGCTCGCCGAGAAAATGGGCGGGAAGGGCGAATATGCCGTCTTCGTCGGTTCGCTGACCGTGCCGCTCCACAACGCCTGGGCGGATGCCGCAATCGCCTATATCAAGGCGAATTACCCGGACATGAAGCTCGTTGGCGAGCGCTACGGCGTGGCGGAAGACGTCGACAAGAGCCGCTCGACGGCGCTCGATCTCATTGCCGCGCATCCGGATCTGACCGGCTTCCTCGCCTTCGGCAGCCAGGGTCCGATCGGCGCTGGGCGCGCCATCGAGGAACGCCGCAAGACGGGCAAAATCTTCGTGCTCGGCCCGTTCTCGCCCGGCCAGGGCCAGAAGCTGATCAAGTCCGATGCTATATCGGGCGGCTTCATGTGGAATCCGAAGCAGGCCGGCGAAGTCTTCGTCACGCTCGCCGATCGCCTGATCAAGGGCGAGAGCGTCAAGGAAGGTGATGACATTCCGGGTCTCGGCGTGATCAAGCCTGTTGGTAACGACATCATCGTCGATCAGCTGCTGCCGATCAACAAGGATACGGTCGACGACCTGGCCGCAATGGGCCTCTGAAGAGGCCCCCTCCCCGGGTGTCGGGCTGGTCCATGTCGACCGGCCCGGCGTTCGGGAAAGAGAGCGGTATCCGGCCATGGCCGGACCATTGATCTTTCATGGCATTCGACTGGACAGGCAACCGGCATGAGCACGGCAACGGATGATGGTGTGAAGGCGCAGCCGCTTCTTTCGCTTCGCGGCATCAACATGACATTCGGCGGTGTGAAGGCGCTCAAAAACGTCTCCTTCGAAGTCTTGCCCGGCGAAGTGCATTGCCTCGCCGGCGAGAATGGATCCGGCAAGAGCACGCTGATCAAGGTGATCTCCGGCGTCTATCGGCCGGCCGACGGCGCCGAGATCGTCTTCGACGGCGAGACGATATCCCACATGACGCCTGCCATGGCCCAGTCCCGCGGCATCCAGATCATCTGGCAGGACCTCGCGCTCTTTCCGGAAATGAGCGTGGCTGAGAATATCGCCTTCCAGACCCTTTCCGGTTCGCGCCCGCGCTTCGTCAACTATGCCGCGATCCGCGGAATAGCCGAGGAAGCACTCGTCCGGCTCGGCGTCACCCTCGACGTCGACAGACCCCTCAAGGACTTCGCCATCGCTCAGCGCCAGATCGTCGCCATTGCCCGCGCGCTGGTCGGAGAGGCCCGGATCGTCTTCATGGACGAGCCGACCGCCTCGCTCACCCAGTCTGAGACCGATCATCTGCTGGCGATCGTGCGCACGCTGTCGACCTCGGGCGTTGCCGTGGTCTTCGTCAGCCATCGTCTTGCGGAAGTGCTGGAAATCTCCTCGCGCATCACCGTGCTGCGCGATGGCGCGCTGGTCGGGGTCTATCCGGTGGAGGGCATGACCCAGTCTGACATCACCGAGCTGATGACCGGACGCACCTTCGACCAGAATGTTCGCGCCCGCGACGTATCGCAGAACCCGGTCCTGCTCTCCGTCAGCAAGCTTTCTCGGCCCGGCGAGTTCGAGGACATCTCCTTCGATCTGCGCCGTGGCGAGACCCTCGGGATCACCGGCCTGCTCGGCTCCGGGCGCACCGAACTTGCGCTCACGCTGTTCGGCATGCGCCGGCCCGCCGCCGGAACGATCGTGTTGGAGGGAAAGCTGGTGCGCTTTGCCTCCAACCGCGAGGCGATCACATCAGGCGTCGCCTATCTCTCCGAAGACCGCCTTTCGCTCGGTCTCAACCAGCCGCAATCGATCGCCGACAATCTGGTCATGGCTTCGCTTAACCGTATCCTCAGCGGCCGGCTCATTTCGCCGGAAAAGAAGCGCTCGCTGGTCGCGCGCTGGATCGCCGATCTCGGCATCAGGATCGGCAAGCAGGACGATGCGATTTCGACGCTTTCGGGCGGCAACCAGCAGCGCGTCGCGATCGCCAAATGGCTCGCCACCGATCCAAAAGTGTTGATCCTCGATGCGCCCACGGTCGGCGTCGATGTCGGCGCGCGCGCCGGCATCTTCGAAATCGTTGCCCGCCTCGCCGAGGCGGGGCTTGCGATCATCCTCATCTCGGACGAGGTGCCGGAAGTCTATTTCAACGCCGATCGGATCGTCCACATGGAAAAGGGCCGGATCGCCGGCTGGCACGATCCGCGCGCGACCACACTGAAGGACCTGGAGGCGGCGGTCTATGCGTAAGCTGTTCCTGGCCTATACGACGGAATTCGTGCTGTTTGCCGTCATCATCGCGATGAGTATCGTCCTGGCTTTTACGACCGACCGTTTCTTCACGCTCGGCAACGCCTTCGACCTGCTCAATATCAGCGCGGTCAACATCATCTTTGCCGTCGGCCTGCTCGTGGTGCTGATATCAGGCGGGATCGACATCTCCTTCGCCGTCGCAGCCTCGATCGTGCAATATGTCACTGCACTTGCGCTCGAGAGGATCGGCGGCGGCGGATGGGTATCCGGTCTCCTGATTGCGGCCTGCATCGGCATCGTGCTCGGCATGATCAACGCCTTCCTGATCCACCGCTTCCGGATCATCTCGATCGTCGCGACGATCGCGACCTTCAACGTCTATTTCGGCCTGCTGATGTTCTTCACCAAGGGCGTGTCGATCTACAATCTGCCCGACTGGCTGACGAGCCGCGTCATTATCTACGAGCGCGAAATGGCCGATGGGAGCTGGGCTGAGATCACCTTGCCGGTTGTCGTCATGGCCGTCTGCACGCTCGCCACCTGGTTCTTCATTACCCGCACGACGACCGGCCGGCAGCTCTATGCCTTCGGCGACAATCCGGAAGGCGCGCGCCGCTTCGGCATCAATATCGGCGCCATGCAGTTCATCGCCTTCGGCTGGCTTGGGTTGATGGCGGGCATCGCCGGTCTCATGCAGGCGCATTATGCGCAGGAGGTCGTGCCGAACGCACTCTATGGCCGCGAGCTCGATGTCCTGGCCGCCGTGGTGCTCGGTGGCGCGCGGCTGGGCGGCGGCAAAGGCTCGGTGCTCGGTTGCGTGCTGGGCGTGCTGCTCGTCTCGATCACCCAGAATGGACTCAACCTGATGGGCGTCTCGCCCTTCGCCTTCAAGATGATCGTCGGCGCGATCATCCTCGTTGCGATCACCTTGTCGAGCGCCCGCATCGGCAATCTGGTGCCGGTGTTTGCGACCCGCAAATCGACCGGTGACAGGCCTGCAGTCGGGGGAGAGAACTGATGAACGCGCTCGCCGCCCGCTTCAACGCCATCTTCGGGGCCGACATGGCCGGTCCCCTCGCCGCGCTGGCGGTCGTGCTCATCGTCTTCGGTTTCGCCTCGCCGCATTTCCTTACGGGCGCGACCTTCGGATCGGTTGCCTTTCAGCTTCCCGAGCTTGGCGTTCTGACGCTTGCCATGCTGATGCCGATCCTCACCGGCGGCCTCAACCTTGCGATCACCTTCACCGCCAACATCGCCGGCCTGACGCTCGCCTGGACGCTGCAGGCCAATGGCGGCATCGATGCCGGCCCGGGCGCCTTCCTCCTCGGCTCGGTTCTGGCGCTTGCCGTCGGCGCGGCAAGCGGCCTGGTCATGGGCCTGGTCATCGCCTTTACCCGCGCCCATCCAATCCTCGTTTCGCTGTCGATGATGATCTTCCTGCGCGGCCTCGGCGAGTTCCTGACACGCGGCGGCGATATCTCGGGCTTCCCCACCTTCATCGCTCCGATCGGCCACGGCAGCATCCTCGGCATCCCCGTCCCGTTGCTGATCCTGATTGCCTGCGTGATCGCCAGCCATATCCTGCTCTCGCGCTCCAAGCTCGGCTTTTCCACCTATATGATCGGTTCCAATATCGAGTCTGCCCGCTATTCCGGCATCAACACCCGCAAGGTCCTGGTGCTGGTCTATATGCTTTCCGGCGTGATGGCGGCGGTTGCCGGCATCATCATGCTTGCGCGCTTCAATTCGGTGCGTGTCGGCCACGGCGAATCCTATCTGCTGATCACCGTGCTCGCCTGTTTCCTCGGCGGCATCAATCCCTTCGGCGGCTTCGGCCGCGTCCTGCCCGTCTTCGTGGCGCTCATCGTGCTGCAGCTTCTCTCTTCGGGGCTCAACCTGCTCGGCGCCAACCAGCATCTCACCACTGCCGTCTGGGGCATCCTGCTCATCGTCGTGATGGTGCTGCGGTGGCTCTCGGCCAAGTTCATCAGAATCGTGAAATAGGAGATACGACCATGGAAGGTTTCGGCGTTCACACCAGCATGTGGACCATGAACTGGGATCGCGCAGGCGCCGAAAAGGCAATCGCCGGAGCCGTGCACTACAAGATGGATTTCATCGAGATCGCGTTGCTCAACGCGCCGGCCGTCGATGCCAAACACACCCGAGACCTGCTTGAAAAGAACAAGCTGCGCGCCGTCTGCTCGCTCGGCCTGCCGGAGCACGCCTGGGCCTCCGTCCGCCCGGATGCGGCGATCGAGCACCTGAAGGTTGCGATCGAAAAGACTGCGGAAATGAACGCCGAGGCGCTCTCCGGAGTCATCTTCGGCGGCATTGGCGAGCGCACCGGCCTGCCACCGACGCAGGGCGAATACGACAACATCGCCAAGGTGCTCGACGTGGCGGCAAAGCATGCTAGGAAGTACGGCATCCAACTCGGCGTCGAGGCCGTGAACCGCTATGAGAACCACCTGATCAACTCGGCGCAGCAGGCCGTCGACATGGTGGAGCGTGTCGGCGCGGACAATATCTTCGTTCATCTCGACACCTACCACATGAATATCGAGGAAAAGGGTGCGGCAAACGGCATCCTGATCGCCCGCGATCACCTCAAGTACATCCATCTTTCCGAAAGCGACCGCGGCACGCCGGGCTACGGCAACATTCCATGGGATGCGATCTATGCCGCGCTCGCCGCAATCGGCTTCAAGGGCGGGCTTGCGATGGAAAGCTTCATCAACATGCCGCCTGAGGTCGCCTATGGCCTGGCCGTCTGGCGCCCCGTTGCGCGCGATATGGAAGAGGTCATGGACAAGGGCCTGCCGTTCCTGCGCAACAAGGCGGAACAATACGGTCTCATCTGACCCGGTTTGCCGGATATCCGCATTCCTGCAAAGGCGTTAAACCGACGCCCATGTTGGCCGTCTGCGATTGGCCACAAGCTATAACCGCAGCGGCCGCGCGAGGTGTCTGGCTGAAGAGCTCTCGTCATCGCCGGCTAGACCATGACGCCCATCTCTTCAGCACATGCCTGAAATTTCATTCGGCTCGTGGATACGCAATGACCGCTGAGAAATATCATGCTCGTTGTGATATTGTTATTATTGCTTGTTACATTCCTCCTCCTATGCCATTTTGCCAATTAAAATAAGATGCTTGAACGGCTCGCGCCCGGGCTCTAGTTTCGAAGAGATGGCGGCGTTTAAATCGACCATCGATATGGGGGAATCTTGGATGGCACGCATTACGCTGAGGCAACTGCTCGACCATGCTGCGGAGGAAGGCTACGGCGTTCCTGCTTTCAACATCAACAACATGGAGCAGGCGCTCGCCATCATGGAAGCCGCGGACGCGTGTCATGCGCCGGTTATCATGCAGGCGTCGCGCGGAGCCCGCGCCTACGCCCATGACATCATGCTGAAGCACATGATGGATGCCGTCGTCGAAATCTATCCGCATATTCCGGTCTGCGTGCATCTCGACCACGGCAACGATCCCTCCAACTGCATGACGGCGATCCAGGCGGGCTTCACCTCGGTGATGATGGATGGTTCGCTGAAGGCGGACGCCAAGACGCCCGCCGACTGGGCCTACAATGTTGGCGTCACCAAGATGGTGACTGACATGGCGCATTTCGGCGGCATCTCGGTGGAAGGCGAACTCGGCGTTCTCGGTTCCCTGGAGACCGGCATGGGCGAGGCCGAGGATGGCCACGGCGCCGAGGGCAAGCTTTCGCACGACCAGCTGCTGACCGATCCGGACGAAGCCGTGAAGTTCGTGCGCGAAACCAAGGTCGATGCGCTCGCCATCGCGATGGGCACATCGCATGGCGCCTACAAGTTCACCCGCAAGCCGGACGGTTCGGTACTGGCGATGAACGTCATCGAAGAAATTCACCGTAAGCTCCCGAACACGCATCTTGTCATGCATGGCTCGTCCTCGGTCCCGATCGAGCTGCAGGAGATCATCAACAAGTATGGCGGCCAGATGAAGCCGACATGGGGAGTCCCGGTCGAGGAAATCCAGCGCGGCATCAAGAACGGCGTTCGCAAGGTCAATATCGACACCGATGGCAGAATGGCAATGACCGGTCAGATCCGCCGCGTGCTGCAGGAGGACCCAAGCGAGTTCGACCCGCGCAAATATCTGAAGCCGGCAATGACGGCGCTGACCAAGCTCTGCAAGGAGCGGTTCGAACAGTTCGGCACTGCCGGCATGGCCGGCCGCATCACGCCCCTTCCCGTTTCGGAAATGGCGAAGCGTTATAAATCCGGTTCTCTCGATCCGGCTTTCTCTTGAAACTGGGTTAGCCTGCGGCCGGGCGTGCGGCCTTTTCCGGCCCGGCGGCGGCAGGCTTGCCCGTCAGCGTTTGGCCGTGGAAGCGGCTCAGCTGGCTGACAACGTCCTGGATTTCGCTGGCCGTCCGTTCGGCATTCCAATCGAGCGCTGCCCCGGCAACGCCGGCGATTTCCTGTAGGCCTGCCAGCGTCAACCGGCCCTCGATCGCAAGCGTCGTGCGGCGCATCACGATGTCCGACAGGTGGATAACGAGTTCATTCCGGGCGATCCAGTCGATCTCGCGGAGGCTGTAATGCGGCGCACCCGTCAGGCGCTGCTCGTCGGAATAGGCTGAAGGAGAAGAAAGCAGGGCCGCGGCCGTCGTGCCGTAGCGGCGGAGCAGTTCGTCGGCACGCTCGGCAGCAACGCCGCTGCGCGCCGCGGTATCGCTGATCCAGGCGTTACGCTGCTCAGCATCAACCGGAAAGGCCTTGCCGCCGCCGATCGCCAGATAGCGTGTCGACTGGCTGCGGCGGCGCTGCAGCCGGGTGAGAACAGTGTCGGCAACCTCTTCCGCAAAACCGCGGAACGTCGTCCACTTGCCTCCGACCAGCGAAATGATCGGAAACGGTCTGCCGTCCTCGGGTTCCTTCACCGGCGCGGAGTGATCGCGGCTGATCAGCCCCGGTGCGGTCGCATCCGATGCCGGCAGCGGGCGGATGCCGCTATAGCTGTAAACGATCTGGTCGCGATCGAAGCGGAGCGTCGGCAGCAGCGAGCGGATGCTTTCGAGGAAATACTCCGTTTCGGGCTCCTCGCACGAGACATTGTCCGGATCACCTGCCGGAATGTCGGTTGACCCGACCAGCGCCAGCCCGAGATAGTCGTAGACCAGGCAGATGCGGCCGTCGTCGGCCTCGAAATAGATCATATGGCCGTTGAGGCTTCGCACCAATTCGGGATGGTCAAGCAGGATATGGGAACCCTTCGTGCCGCCGATCAGCCGCGATGGAACGCAGAGCAAAGTGTTGACCTGATCGATCCAAGGACCTGCCGCATTGACGACCAGTTTGGGAGCGACGCTGAACTCGCGACCATCGGGCTGCCGGAAGGTCAAACGCCCTTCTGAAACGGCAGCCAGTGTCGCGAAATTTGCCGCGAGGCTCCTCGCATTCGCATCGAGACCATCACGCACGAGCTCATAGACGAGCCGCTCCGGCCTGCTGATCTTGGCATCGTAATAGATGCCGCCGGCGACGATGGCGGGGGTAATATGCGGCATCTTCCTGCGCGCCTGTTTCTTCAGGATCAGCCGGTGACGCGGCATGACCTGGTCGCGTGAACCGAAAAAGTCATAGAGCCGAAGCCCGATCTTGATGAGAACCGCACCACGGCTGCGTGGGGCCGTCTTCGACCCGAAGAGCGTCCGGATCGCTGCCCAGATACCGCGGGTCCAGGAAAAGACCGGAATGAAGGTCGGCAGCGGCTCGACGCAATGCGGCGCGTTCTTGAGCAGGAGGTTGCGCTCAAGCGTCGACTGCGCAACCAGTCCGAACTCACCCGTCTCCAGATATTTCAAGCCGCCGTGGATGAGCCGCGATGGTGCGGCGCTCGTGCCGGAACCAAAGTCGGCCTTGTCGACGATCAGGCAATTGACACCCTGTATCGAGAGGTCGCGGAACAGGCCGGCGCCGTTGATGCCCGCCCCGATGATCAAAACGTAGATATCGTTCTCGCCGAGATTCGAGAAGCGCTGCTGCAAATCGGGAGTCATGCTCATCGTCCTAAATCGCCCGCCGCAGCAGGCATCTGTCTTTTCAGTTTGCCGATTGTTCCGGCGCAAGCGCGGCAATCTTCGGCCAAAGGGGGATCATCGCGTCGGCAATCTCGCGGAACACCTGGTAACGCTTTTCATAATCCGCGCTGCGCGCCGCATCGGGCCGGCAAGTCTTTGCGATGGAGGCCGTGTCGCGCGGATCGCTCTGCGGATCGGCGAAGATACCGGCGCCCGACCCGGCACAAAGCGCAGCACCCCAGGCGGCCGCCTCATCCGTCTCGGTTACCGTGACCGGCATGCCAAGCACATCGGCAAACATCTGCACGACGGCAGGATTGCGCGAGACGCCACCGGCGAGCCGCGCCTGATCGAAGGCAAAGCCGTCGCGAAGCGCGTCAACATGAATGCGATGATTGAAAGCGATGCCCTCAAGCACGGCGCGCAGCATGTCGCCGCGGTCGTGCCATCCACCGAGCCCGAAGAAGCCGGCGCTGGCTGCCGCGCCATAAGGCGAGCCGAACAGATAGGGATGGAAGAGCGCCGTCGAGGGGCGTTCGAAGGCGGCGTCGATCTCGGGCGCCAGCAGGGCGTGGATTGAGTTGCCTTCCACCTCGCCATTCGTTCGCTCGGCAGCGCAGAGCGTGTCCAGAAACCAGTCGTAATTGGCTGTCGATGCAGGGGAGATCGACATGCTGTTCCAGATGCCGGGCGCAATCCCGTTGCGGCAGAACCAGCGTCGGTCGACACGCGGTTCCGACGAAAGCGTCTCGTTGATCGAATAGGTCCCGGCAATGACTGCGACAACGCCCTTGGCATACCCCCCTGCCCCGAGCGCCGAGGCCGTGACGTCGTGCAGACCGGCAACGACAGGCGTTCCTTCGGCAAGGCCCGTCAGCTGCGCGGCTTCACGGGTCACGCGTCCGACGATCTGGTCGGAACGCGAGGCTGGCGGCAGGGCGTGGACGAGATCCTGCAAGCCAAACAGCTGCAGGGCATCCTCACTGTAGTTCTGCGTTTTGACATTGGTGAAGGAGGTGCTGGCTTCGGTGCGGTCCGTACCGATGATCCCGGTCAGGCAGAACCGCAGCCAGTCCTTGCAGCTGCAGAAATAGCCGATGCGCTTGTAGCGCTCAGGCTCCATTTCGCGGATCCAGGCAAGCAATGCCGATGGCGCGGAGACATGCGGGATCTGCCCCGTCAGCTCGATTGCCAGGTCGGCGACATCGCTCTGCGTCCACCGGTCGACGATCGCCCCTGCCCGGCTGTCCAGCGAGAGAATGGCCCGGCCGAGCGGCTTTTGGGCGTGATCGAGCAGGTAGATGCCGTCTCCATGCGCGGTAGCGGCAATACCCTCTATGTCGCTTGCCGGCCGTCCGCTGAGCGAAATCGCCTCGCGGATGGCATCGGCCGTCGCGTTCCACAATTCATCCATGTCGCGCTCGATATGGCGGGCCTTCCGAATGAACTGCGTGACGCGGCGCCGGGCGGCTGCAAGCGGCGTGCCGTCGATATCGAAGATGACCGCCTTGGTGACTGTCAAACCACTATCGATCCCGAGCAGTGTCGGCATTTAAATTTACCTCATGAGGGGCAACGGGCCGGCGCCGTCAGGAGCGCCCTCCGGCGCCCTTGGCGATGACCACGTTGATATCTCTGGACCGCATGCGGTCGATGTGCACCGGGTGGGTCTTGTCGTCGACGATAACGACGTCGAACTCATCCAGTGCTGCGAAACTGTGGAGTGCACGCCGTTCGAACTTGGTATGATCGGCAAGCAGGATGCGTTTTACGGAACAATCGAACATGGCGCGCTTGGTATCGACTGTCTCAGGAGACTGGTGCAGCACCGTGCCATCGCTGATCGCCGACATCGAGATAAACGCGACATCTGCCCTGAGAGCCTTGATCTCGTTGATGGTCATGCGACCCATGAAGGCATTGCACCAATTGTAATACTGGCCGCCGAGGGCGAGCAGCGTCACGTCGTGCAGGCCCGTCAGCGCATTCATCAGAGTCAGGGAATTGGTAATTGCGGTGACCGGCGCCTTCGAAGGCAGATGTGCCGCCATCTGAAGAACCGTGGTCGAGTCATCGAAAAAGATCGCCTGCCCCGGTTCGACGAACTGCATTGCCGCCTCGGCGATCAGCTTCTTTTCGGCCGACTGACGGTTCGAGCGGTAGACGTCGCTGGATTCGATGAGATTGGTCGCCGCCGCAGTGACGATACCGCGCGTCTTCCTGAAGAGGCCGCGGCTGACGAGTTCATCGACATCGCGATGAGCCGTCATCAGGCTGATCCCAAAGCGGTCGGTCAGGTCTTCAATCCGCATCGAGCCTTCACCCATCACGGCCTCTGCAATCATGCGGCGGCGCGCGATCTGGCGCGTCTGCCGGCTGTCACTGGTGAGCTGGTCCAACAGATCGTCGTCCCGGCTGGTCTTCTCTGTCACGGGTCACCCCTGTCGCTGAATTATGGATCCCAGCTTCGTACAGTGATTGCCGCGCCAAGGCAAAAAGGCGAAGCGCAACCGGCGGTTGGATCGTCGGCCATCGCTTCCAGCATGAAAATGAGGGCGCTCTTGCGAGCGCCCTCTTCCCTTTACTGCGCCAGAACGAACGGGCCAGTGTACTTGTCGATGTTGTCCTTGGTGATCAACAGGCAATCGAAGAGCTGCTTCTCGCTCTTGGCACCGGTGTTACCCGTCTTGATCAGATTGTCGGCCTGCTTGACGGCTTCTTCGGAGAAGACGGCAACCGGTTGGAGGACGGTGTATTGGAGTTCGCCCGCCTTGATGGCGGCAACCGCATCCGGCGAACCGTCGAAGCCGCCGACCTTCACATTGGCGAGCTTGCCGGCTTCCTTGAGCGCGGCGATCGCACCGAGCGCCATTTCGTCATTGCCCGAGATGACGCCGACGATATCCGGGTTGGCCTGCAGCATGGACTGCATCTTGTTGTGGCCCTGGGTGCGGTCCCAGTTGGCAACTTCCTTGGCGACCTTCTTCAGATCCGGATACTGCGAAAGGACAGTCTCGTAGCCATTCGACCGCGTCGCCGCGTTGTTGTCGGACGGAGCGCCGAACAGTTCGGCATAGTTGCCCTTGTCGCCGATCGCCTCGACCCATTGCTGCGCGCCGAGGGCGGCACCCTGTGCGTTGTTGGAAACAAGCTGCGCCTTGGCCAGGCCTTCCTGGTTGATTTCGGCGTTGACGAGGATGACCGGGATGCCGGCAGCAACGGCCTTCTTGACCGCACCGACGGAACCGTCAGCGTTTGCCGGGTCGAGGATGATCGCCACCGACTTGTTGGTGATCGCCGTATCGATCAGGTTGCTTTCGGTATTGGTGTCACCCTTGTGGGCGTTGACCGAGGCCGTGTAGCCCAGCTTTTCGGCAGTTGCCTTGGCGACATTGCCTTCCGTCAGCCAATAGGGATTCGACGGATCATTGACGATGATCGTCATCATGCCCGCTGCCCAAGCCGAGCTTGCCAGAAGCGGTGCTACGGCCGCGGCGGCCAGAAGTATGCGCATGCCTTTCTTAAACATAGTCTCTCTCCCATTTGTGAGCTCAGTTATTGCCGGTGATCCGGCGTTGCTTTCCCCAATCGGCTTTCTGGACTCCAGCCTGCCGTCGTGGATAAGTTTCGGTCTCAGCCGTCAGGACGATTTGACCCGGCGGCCGTATTGGATGCTGTTCATGAGGACGGCGAGAACGATCACAGCGCCGGTAAATACCGTCTGCCAGTAGGCCGAGACGCCGATGATCACGAGGCCGTCCGAAAGGAAGCCGATGACGAAGGCGCCAAGCATGGTGCCGCGGACCGTACCGCGGCCGCCGGTCAGCGCCGCCCCGCCGATAACCACGGCTGCGATCGCCGTCAGCTCGTAGGTTGTGCCTGCCGTCGGACCGGCGGAGGTCAGCTGCGAGGAGAGGACCAGGCCGGCGATTGCGGCACAGACGCCCGAAAGCACATAGACGATGATCTTCACGCGCTTGACCGGAACGCCGGAGAGGTCGGCGGCCCGCTCGTTACCACCAGAGGCGTAGAGCCAGCGGCCGAAGGCGGTGCGGCTCAGCACGATGCCGCAAATGATGGCGAGAACCGCAAGCACGATGACCCCGATCGGAATGCCTGCGAGCCGGTTGAAGCCGAGCCAGTCGAAGCCGGTATTGCCGAGTTCCGGACGGCCGCCGAGATTGTTGTAGGTCAGGCCGTTGGTCATCAAGAGCGCGATACCGCGGGCGACGTAGAGCACGCCGAGCGAGGCGACGAAGGCCGGCACCTTGAGATAGGCGATCAGCACGCCGTTGACTGCACCGACCAGCGCACCGAGCGCACATGTGATGACGACGACGGCCCAGACCGGCGGATAGAGGATGACGCCGAAATAGGTGAGCGTGACGCCCTGCATCAGGAAACCGGCAATGCAGCCTGCAAGCCCAAGCGTCGAGCCGACCGAAAGGTCGATGCCGCCATTGAGGATGACGAGCAGCATCCCGATCGCCAGAATGCCGAAGATCGCGACGTGCGACGCCATGATCAGGAAGTTGTTCAGAGTGAAGTAATAGGGCGACAGGAATGAGAAGACCGCGATGATGACGATCAGCGCGAAGAAGGCCCGGCCCTCCAGGATGAGACGCACGATATTGGTATTGCGCTTCGGCCCGCTGGAAACTGATTTCTTTTCGGTGACGTTCGTGACTGACATAATCAGTGCTCCATACTCAGGCTAGTGCGCGACCACGGCTTCGCCGGAGGCGGCCATGATCTTTTCCTTGGTGACATCCGAGCCGAACTCGGCCGATATCCTGCCGCGATGCATGACGATGATGCGGTGCGCGATGCTCAGGCATTCATTGACTTCGGACGTCGAATAGATGACCGCCAATCCCTGCTTGGCGCGCTCCGCGAGCAACTTGAATACTTCCGCCTTGGCGCCGATGTCGATGCCGCGGCTTGGCTCATCGAGCAGGATGACTTTCGGCTGGGTTGCCAGCATCTTGCCGATGACGACCTTCTGCTGGTTGCCGCCGGAGAGCGAGCCGATCGAAGCCGCGCCGCCATCGGTTTTCACATGCACCCGCCGGATCGCGTCATTGACGAGATCGCGCTCCCGATGGCCGGAGGTGAAAAGCCCTTTGGTGAATGCGCGGATACTCGCAAGCGACAGATTGGAGCCGACCGTCATCGTCTGGACGAGACCGTCGCGCTGGCGATCTTCGGGCACGAGCACGAGACCGCTGGCAATGCGCCCGGCTATGCTGAGCCCACTGACGTCCTGTCCTTCGAGCAGAACCTGTCCGCCGCTTGCGCGCAGACGTCCGGCAACGCACTCGAGCAGTTCCGTGCGCCCGGCGCCCATCAGCCCGTAGATGCAGACGATCTCGCCGGCACGCACCTTGAGAGACAGACGATCGACTGCATTATAGGCGGCGCCGGAGGGACCGGGGACACTGAGATTTTCGATGGAAAGCGACACGTTTCCGAACGGGTGATCTTCCGGCGGGCTGCCGAGGTCGAAATTCTCGCCGACCATGTTGCGGACGATCCACTCGAGATCGATATCCTTGCGTTCGGCATAGGCCGTCATGGTTCCGTCGCGCAGAACGACGGCATGATTGGTGATCTGCAGCGCCTCTTCCAGATGATGCGAGATGTAGACGATCGACACGCCTCGGCTCGTCAGATCGTGGATGACCTTGAAGAGCACTTCCACCTCGGTCGCGCTCAGCGCCGAGGTCGGCTCGTCCATGATCAGGATGCGCGAATTGACGGAGAGCGCCCGGGCAATTTCGACGATCTGCTGCTGGCCGAGGCGAAGATCCTCGACGCGCGTCAGCGGATCGATGTCTTCCTCGAGTTCCTCCATCAGCGCGCGGGTCTGACGCGCCTCTTCAGCGAAGTCGACGACACCGCCCTTGATGATCTCCCGGCCCATGAAAATATTGTCGCGGACACTGAGATTGGGGGCCAGGCTGAGCTCCTGGTGAATGATCGAGATCCCGCACTCGCGCGCATGGGTCGACGAGCTAAAGCTGATCGGCGAGCCGTCGAGAATGATCTCGCCGGAGCTTGGCTGCGCGACACCCGAAAGGATCTTCATCAAGGTCGACTTGCCCGCGCCGTTCTCTCCGAACAGGGTTGTGACCTGGCCGCGACGAATGTCGAAGTTCACTCCCTTCAGGGCATGTACGCTGCCGTAGGATTTTGCGATGTTGCGGGCTGCGAGGACGACCTCGCCTTTCGCCCCGTTGCTGCGTTGCGGCTGGCTCATTTGAGCTCGACCTTCACCGGCGTGACGAGCCAGTTCTTCGGGTTGATGAGCTTGAAGACGCCGACGACGGTCGCCTGCTTTCCGTCCAGCGCGTCAGCATCCAGGCCCGCGAAAACTGCCTTCTTCATCTCGTTATTGATGGCCGAGCCGGCATCCTGATACTGGATCTGGTTGGTAAACTGGCCGAATTCGATGGTGCCGGTTGCATCGCGGAGGTCCGTGCCGTTGACCGCAGGGCCGGTCTGGACACGGACCACCGTCTCGGGAGGCAACCCATCGATCTTCATTTCGTTGGTGTTCGACTTGCGGGCGCCGAAAACACCGGTCAGTGTGACCGGAATGACCGGTCCGGTGCTCGTCGCAGTGCCGTATTTCTCGGCCGCCGCCTTCTTGTCGGCGGCAATGGCGGCCGCGAGGTCGGCGGCTGCAATCGCCCGTTCCTCGACATTTGCCTTGATCTTCGGGAACTGCTCGGCGCCGAAGGTTTCCGGAGAGAATGCCTGCTGGCGGACATCGTTTTCGGAACCGATCCTGACGACCGCCGTATCGAACGCGATCGCTGCAACGACGATGACCGCCAACGCCGCACTGACAAGGAGCCCGCGATTGCCGCTCGGCTTTGATGCTGGATAATCGGGCGAGGTACTCATGTCCGGACGGCCTTTGGCTTGGAATGGCAAGATGGAGAGGGCTAGCGCGACGATGATCGCAGGCGGGCTGAAGCATTGCGTCGCACCGGAACGGAAGCCGGCGGACCACCCGCAAGAGCGCAACTCTGGACGAAAATTCGCATTTTAAGCCTCCTCAACAAGACCGGCGCTTGTCTCCTCCAACCGCCTGGATCTGCAAATTCTCCATCAGGAAGACCGCTTCCGTGATAGAAGTATGTTATTTATGCCGTAAATGATGTTATAAATTTTATGAGCTGTCAACGGCACTTTCAAGGTATGTCGATTAAAATGCAGGGTCTCACATCTTGTTTATCACGCTGCGCTGCAGCGAAAAGGGGCAGCAAATGCTAACAGCTTCACGCATGTCATTCGATCGAATTATGGCGTTATATGTCTGGTTTCAAATCAATATTCTGCACGTTAAGCATCGCGGACATTGCCGTTTTCGATGCCGCACGGCAATCGCTGGGCGGCACAGGCATAACATCCGTACCTTTCTATTTTAGATGAAAAAAATTACACCGCTAGAAAAATCTTACTGGCATTGTGGTATCTTTATGTTATGTTTTTAAACGAGCTTAGGGAGGTTTCGGCTGCGCGCTCGATCTGAGATTAAAAACCGAATTTGGCAGCCGGATGCACCATCCCAGAGAGTTGAGGGATCGGGAGGACTTCAGATGAATTTGATGCGCATATTGCCCGCCGTGACCCTTGCTAGGATGGCGAGATAGGCCTGCAATGACATCGACCGAGAAGATCATCATTGGGATAGATGCCGGCACCTCGGTCATCAAGGCTGTCGCCTTCGATCTGTCCGGCCGCCAGATCGCCACCGCCTCCGTTCGCAACCGATATGCCACCGGAGACGATGGCTCGGCAACGCAGTCGCTGGATCAGACCTGGCTCGATTGCGCCAGTGCGTTGCGTGGCCTCGGCGAAAAAGTCCCCGACCTCACATCCCGCACCGCAGCCATCGCCGTCACCGGACAGGGCGACGGCACCTGGCTCGTCGGCCGCGGCAATAGGCCGGTCGCCGATGCCTGGCTGTGGCTCGACGCGCGTGCCGCGCCGACGGTTACGGCACTCGCCGGCGGAACCCAGAACCGTGCCCGCTTCGAGGCGACAGGCACCGGTCTCAACACTTGCCAGCAGGGCGCGCAACTTGCCCATATGGACCGCTTCACGCCGGATCTTCTCGACCAGGCGGATACGGCGCTGCACTGCAAGGACTGGCTCTATCTCAACCTCACAGGCGTGCGGGCAACCGATCCATCGGAGGCAAGTTTCACCTTCGGCAATTTCAGAACGCGCCAGTATGATGCCGTGGTGATCGACGCGCTCGGCCTTGACCACAGACGCGGGCTGCTGCCCGAAATCATCGACGGCAGCGAGATCAGCCACCCGCTGACATCGGAGGCGGCGAAGGCCTGCGGGCTTCTTGCCGGAACGCCGGTCTGCCTCGGCTATGTCGACATGGTGATGACGGCGCTTGGTGCAGGCGTACGCAGCGGCACTCGCAACGCCGCCTGCTCGACGATCGGCTCTACCGGCGTGCACTTGCGCGCCAAGTCCGTTGCCGACGTTCAGCTCAATCGTGAGGGCACCGGCTATGTGATCGCCCTGCCCATCCCCGGCATCGTCACCCAGGTCCAGACGAATATGGGCGCCACGATCAACATCGACTGGATCCTTAATGTCGCCGCCTATCTGATGGCCGAGGCAGGCAAGCCTGCTTCGCACGCAGACCTCATTGCGCGCATCGACGGCTGGTTTGCAGAAAGCCGACCGGGGTCGGTGCTTTACCATCCCTACATTTCCGAGGCGGGCGAACGTGGGCCTTTCGTCAACGCCAATGCGCGCGCGGGCTTCACCGGGCTTTCGATGCGTCACGGTTTCCCCGACCTGCTGCGCAGCGTGATCGAAGGGTTGGGGCTTGCTACCCGCGACTGCTACGCGGCGATGGGCGCGATGCCAGAGGAGCTGCGGGTCACCGGCGGCGCAACACGGTCCGTCGCCCTTCGCCGTTCACTTTCGGCCGCCGTCAACGCATCGATCCGCCAGTCGCGCCGCGAGGAGACGGGGGCGGCCGGCGTGGCGATGATGGCCGCGGTGGCTGTCGGCGTCTATTCCAGCATGGACGATTGCATTGCCGATTGGGTGACGCCGCTGCTCGGCGATCCGGAAACACCGGATGCCAGCGAGGCTGCCCGGTTCGACCGACTTTTTTCTGCCTACACCGATATACGCCAGGCAATGGCGCCCGCCTGGGACAAGCTTGCCGAAGCCGCAACGACGTCGCCGCTGGGCGCGTAATTCTGATGCAGCAGGGGCATCGAAGGAGCATGACATGACCGAACCCGAACTCCTGGATCTCTTCGTCATCGGCGGAGGCATCAACGGCGCGGGGATAGCACGCGATGCTGCCGGCCGCGGCCTGAAGGTCGTGCTGTGCGAAAAGGACGATCTGGCACAGGGAACCTCGTCGCGCTCGGGCAAGCTGGTGCATGGCGGTCTGCGTTACCTCGAATATTACGAATTCCGCCTGGTGCGTGAGGCGCTGATCGAGCGTGAAGTGCTGCTCAACGCCGCGCCGCATATCATCTGGCCGATGCGCTTCGTCCTGCCGCACAGCCCTGAGGATCGCCCCGCATGGCTCGTGCGGCTCGGCCTCTTCCTCTACGATCATCTCGGCGGCCGCAAGAAGCTGCCCGGGACCCGAACGCTCAATCTGCTCCGCGACCCGGAAGGTACGCCGATCCTCGATCAATACACACGCGGCTTTGAATATTCCGATTGCTGGGTCGACGACGCCCGCCTCGTGACCTTGAATGCGGTGAGCGCAGCGGAAAACGGCGCTCTGGTGCTGACCCGCTCGCCGGCCGTGTCGGCCCGTCGCGAGAATGGCGGTTGGACGGTGGTCACCAAAAGCAACGCCACGGGGGAGACGCGAACCTTTCGTGCCAAATGTCTGGTGAACTGCGCCGGTCCCTGGGTGATGGACATCATCAATCGCGTCGCCGGTTCGAACTCCGGCCGCAACGTCCGCCTCGTCAAGGGCAGCCACATCATCGTGCCGAAGTTCTGGGCGGGCGCCAATGCCTATCTGGTGCAGAACCACGATAAACGCGTCATTTTCATCAATCCCTATGAGGGCGACAAGGCGCTGATCGGGACGACCGATATCGCTTACGAAGGCCGGGCCGAGGATGTTGCCGCCGACGAGACGGAGATCGAGTATCTGCTCCAGGCGGTCAATCGCTACTTCAAGGAAAAGCTGCGTCGCCACGATGTGCTGCACAGCTTCTCCGGCGTGCGCCCGCTGTTTGACGATGGCAAGGGCAATCCGTCGGCCGTTACCCGCGACTATGTCTTCGATCTCGACGAGACAGGCGGCGCTCCACTGCTCAACGTCTTCGGCGGCAAGATCACCACATTCCGCGAGCTCGCCGAACGCGGCATGCAGCGCCTGAAGCATATCTTCCCGAACATGGGAGGCGACTGGACGGAGAAGGCGCCGCTGCCTGGCGGCGAAATTCCGAATGCCGATTACGAGAGCTTCTCCAACAGCCTGCGCGATATCTATCCCTGGATGCCGCGCGAACTCGTCCATCACTACGGCCGTCTCTATGGCGCCCGTGCCAGGAATGTGGTTGCCGGAGCGACTGGCATGGAAGGGCTCGGGCGGCATTTCGGCGGACAGCTCTATGAGGCCGAGGCGCGCTATCTCGTCGCCACGGAATGGGCCGAAACGGCCGACGACATCCTCTATCGCCGCACCAAACACTACCTCCATCTGAACGAAGCGGAACGCGCGGCCTTTGGCGAGTGGTTTGCTTCAACCCGCCTTGCCGCCGCCTGAAGGATGCCGCCATGCCGCTGACCCTTTCGCTCAATACCAATCCGCTGGTGAACCGCTTCGCCGACCCAGACGATCTGATCGATACGGTTGCGCGTGATTTGCGGATCCGCGACCTCCAACTGACCCACGAGTTCATCAATCCGAGCTGGCAGGCGCCCGTGATTAGCCGCCTGACGCGCATGATGAGCGCTGCCCTGAAGCGCACCGGCGTACGTGTCACCTCGGGCATGACCGGCCCCTATGGGCGCCTCAACCATTTCGGACATCCGGATGCCGATGTGCGCCGCTACTACGTCGACTGGTTCAAGACCTTTGCCGACATCACCGCCGATCTCGGCGGCCATTCGGTCGGAACGCAATTTGCGATCTTCACCTATAAGGACTTCGACGATCCGGCCAGACGCGAGGAGTTGATCAAGATCGCCATCGATTGTTGGGCCGATGTCGCCGAGCACGCGCGCGCTGCAGGCCTCTCCTACATGTTCTGGGAGCCGATGAGCATCGGCCGCGAGTTCGGCGAGACGATCGGCGCCTGCCTGTCGCTGCAGGAGCGGCTGACATCGGCCGGAATGGCCATCCCGATGTGGATGATGGCGGATATCGATCATGGCGACATCACCTCCGCCGATCCCGACGACTACGACCCCTATGCCTGGGCGCGTGCCGTCCCGGCGATATCGCCGATCATCCACATCAAGCAGAGCCTGATGGACAAGGGCGGGCACCGGCCTTTTACCGCCGAATTCAACGCCAAAGGCCGCATTCAGCCGGCACCTCTGCTCCAGGCGCTGGTCGAAGGTGGGGCGAAGGACAATGAAATCTGCCTGGAACTCTCCTTCAAGGAACGCGAGCCGAACGATCGCCAGGTCATCCCGCAGATCGCCGAAAGCGTGGCCTTCTGGGCGCCGCATATCGACACCGGCGTCGCCGACTTGAACATCTGAGGCGGAGATCTTTAAAAGGCAGCACTGCGATACGGCGGAATCGCCGCATGACCTTCGAAAAGGAGCCGTGATGACGGACGCCGATGATACGCTTGCCGTGCGTGCTGCCTGGCTTCACTATGCCGGTGGCCTGACGCAGTCCGACGTCGCTCGCCGCCTCGGCGTGCCGTCGGTAAAGGCCCATCGCCTGATCGCCAGAGCGGTCGCCGATGGCGTCGTCAAAGTCACCATCGACGGGGATATCGTCGAATGCGTCGAGCTGGAGATGCGGCTTTCGGAACGGTTCGGACTTCAATATTGCGAGGTCGCACCCGATCTCGGCGAGGAAGGCTTGCCGCTGCGCGCACTCGGCCATGCCGGCGCCGGCTATCTCAAGCGCGAGATCGAGCGCGGCGACAATACGGTCATCGGCCTTGGTCATGGCCGCACGCTTTCCGCTGCCGTCCAATATATGCCGAGGGTAAGCGCGAAGAACCTGCGCTTCGTCTCGTTGCTTGGCGGCCTGACACGAAACTACGGCGCCAATCCCTATGACGTGATGCATCGCATCGCCGAAAAGACCGGCGCCCATGCCTATGTCATGCCGGTTCCCTTTTTCGCCAATACCGGCGAGGACCGCGAAGTGCTGAAGGCGCAGCGCGCCGTCAAGGAGGTCTTCGATCTTGCCAATAATGCCGATCTGAAGCTCGTCGGCTTGGGAACCGTCGATGCCGAGGCGCAGCTTGTTTTGTCCGGCATGGTTGAACCCGGTGAAATCGACGACATCGCTGCCGCAGGCGGCGTCGGCGAAATCCTCGGACATTTTTTCGACGCCGACGGCCATATCCTCGACACTGCTCTGACGGCGCGCACGCTCTCTGCGTCTTTCCCCAAGACCAAGAAAGAGCGGCTTGTGGCGCTGGCTGGCGGGCAGTCGAAAGTGGCTGCCATCCGGGCAATTCTGAATAGCCGCCGCCTTTTCGGGCTGATCACCGACGAACGAACCGCGCAGGCGCTGCTGAAGTAACGATCGAAAGCAACAATATTTGATCGCAAAATAACATAATAAATGTTGATTATCACGAATACTCCGTTATCTTAACATCAAACGAGGGTGGAGACCGGGATGAGGCGGGAAGAGCGGCAGCAGTTGATCGTCAACCTGCTCGTCGAAAACAAGACCGTCGATCTCGACGACCTTGCCGATCGCTTCACCGTGTCAAAGATGACGATCCATCGCGATCTCGACGATCTCGAGCAGGCCGGCGTCCTGCGCAAGGTTCGCGGCGGCGCGACCATTGACGCCGGAACGCAGTTCGAAAGCGACTTCCGCATTCGCGAACGCCAGGGCAACGAAGCCAAGCTGGCTATGGCTGAGACCGCGCTGGAACTGGTCGAGCCCGGGATGACGGTGATGGTAAATGACGGCTCGATGGCGGCCGTGCTCGGCGAAATGCTGCTGCAGAAGCGACCGCTGACGTTGATCACCAACAATGCGGCGATCATGGAGCGGCTGAAAGGCGAAACCGGCATCACGTTGATCGCGCTCGGCGGCATCTATTCGGCCAAATTCAACGCCTATCTCGGCGTTGTCACCGAGGAGGCACTGTCGCGGCTGAGGGCCGACATCGCCTTCATTTCGACGCCCGCCGTCAGCGGCGGGCGCGCCTATCACATGGACGACAACGTCGTTCGCGCCAAACGGGCGATGATCGCGTCCTCGACCAGGACCTGCCTTCTGGTCAATCACCAGCGCATCGGCCACACCGCCCTGCATGTCATGGCGGATCTGGCCGATTTCGACGCGATTATCACCGACAGCGCACCGGATGCTGCTGTCCTGGAGGAATTCGAGCAGGCGGGCATTACGCTCACCATCGCATCAACGCAGGATCCGACATGACCGAAAAGCCGCGCTTCTGGATTGGCACCAGCTGGAAGATGAACAAGACGCTTGCTGAAGCCGAGCATTTCGCCCGCGGTCTTGAAGCTGCCGATGCCGCGCGCGACCCGCGTATCCAGCGTTTCGTCATTCCGTCTTTCACGGCCGTGCGCGAGGTCAAGGCGAGGCTTGCCAAGACCTCGGTGAAGGTCGGCGCGCAGAACATGCATTGGGCCGACCAGGGCGCCTGGACCGGCGAAGTCTCGCCGGTGATGCTGAAGGACTGCAATCTCGATCTCGTCGAGCTCGGCCATTCCGAACGGCGCGAACACTTTGGAGAGACCGACGAGACTGTGGGTCTGAAGACCGAAGCGGCCGTTCGCCACGGTCTCATTCCACTGATCTGCATTGGCGAGACACTTTCCGACCGCGAAAGCGGGAGGGCCGCCGACATCCTCGCGACCCAGGTGCGCGGCGCGCTTTCGAAACTTTCGGGCGCCCCGAAAAGCGCCGAAATCCTGCTCGCCTACGAGCCGGTCTGGGCGATCGGCGAGAAGGGCATCCCGGCGACAGCGGATTATGCGGATGCCCGCCAGTCTGAAATCATCGCCGTTGCCGAAACTGTGCTTGGCCGGAAGATCCCCTGCCTCTACGGCGGGTCGGTCAACCCGCAGAACTGCGAAGAACTGATTTCGAGCCCGCATATCGACGGGCTCTTCATCGGCCGTTCGGCCTGGAATGTCGAAGGCTACCTCGACATCCTGGCCAAATGCGCCGCCAAACTCTGAGGAGAAAGACAATGAAGCTTGCCATTGCAGGAGACAGCGCCGGCGAAGGCCTTGCCAAGGTTCTGGCCGACCATTTGAAGGACCGCTTCGACGTGTACGAAGTCTCGCGTACCAGCGCCGGTGCCGATCCTTTCTACGCCAACCTCTCGGATCGCGTCGCCTCGGGCGTCATCGACGGTACCTACGACAAGGCGATCCTCGTTTGCGGCACCGGCATCGGCGTCTGCATCTCGGCCAACAAGGTTCCGGGCATCCGTGCCGCCCTGACGCACGACACCTATTCGGCCGAGCGCGCCGCGCTTTCCAACAATGCGCAGATCATCACCATGGGAGCCCGCGTCATCGGAACGGAGCTTGCAAAGTCGATCGCTGACGCGTTTCTTGCCCAGACTTTCGACGAGAACGGCCGCTCTGCCGGTAACGTCAAGGCCATGGATGATCTTGACGCGAAGTACAGCGCCCGTTGAAGAATGACGATGACGGGCAGGAGTGTGTTCTCCGTGTTAAGTCCTTGAATTGAGATTCGTTTCGACTCGGAACAATCGGCCGGGTGATCAGTTGAGTCGCGTTGTTGCCATCGACGCGAAGAAGAAGCAGATGAAGCCGAGCACGGCAAAGTCCAAGGCTGGGGAAAAGCAAGAGCCGGCACCGGGCAATGTCGTCAGAATCAGGAGTGCTCGGCGCAAGCCGGTCGAAGTGGAAAACTGCTCGGGGAGGCGTCAGACTTAATCATGAAGCGCCCGCGCCGCCCACTGCCCTTGATCGACGAATCTCACTCAACGCTGCAGTCTCGTCCGATCCGCAAGCGCGATCCTGACCAGCCCAGCCTGCCCTTCGATCCTATGCCGTCGCGCGTCGAGCCCTGCCTCGCACTGCTGAAGCCGACTGTGCCCGTCGGGCCGGATTGGCTCTATGAGGTGAAGCTGGATGGCTATCGATTGGCAATCCACGTTGAGCCGAAGGGCGTGCGGGTCATCACCCGCGGCGGCCATGACTGGACCCATCGCTTCCCCACCATCGCCGCCGCAGCGAAAGAGCTTGGCGTAACGACCGCCATTCTCGATGGCGAGGCCGTTGTACTCGATGATCATGGCCGATCGGATTTTGGCGCCCTGCAGCGTTCGCTCGGCGGGCGGGGCGGCAAGCGAGTATCGACCGAGTCGATCCTCGTCGCCTTCGACCTTCTCTATCTCGATGGACACGATCTGACCGGCACCGAGCTTGACGTACGCCGGCACCTGCTTGAAGATCTGATACCGGACGGCGACGATCAGGCGATCCGCCTCTCCGAGGAGATAGAACTGCCGGCCGAAGAACTCCTCGAGCACGCCTGCCTTCATCATCTGGAAGGCATCATCGCCAAGCATCGCGACCGGCCCTACGGCAGTGGCCGCACGGGCGACTGGCTGAAGATCAAATGCGTCCAGAGCGAGAGCTTCATGATCGTCGGTTATGAGCAGTCCGCATCCGCCCGCGGCGGCATCGGCAGGCTGCTGCTGGCCGGCAGACAAGGGCTCGACTGGATTTACGTTGGCTCCGTCGGAACCGGTTTCGGTGCCAGCGATGCTGAATACCTGAAAAAGACGCTGGACCGGTTGAAGACGAGCCGGCCGGTTGTTCCCCTGAAGGGCAAGCGCCTCGTCCTCGTGCAGCCGACGCTGATCGCGGAGATCGAGTTTCGCGGCTGGACGGATGACGGCAATCTCCGCCATGCCTCGTACAAGGGGCTGCGCGAGGTTCAGGACAACGCCGCCGTCTTCGATATGACCTAGAACAGGATGATTTTAGGCCGAGTCGGCCTAAAATTTGAATCCTGTTCTAAATTAAAGAGTTAGAGCATGATGTCGTCCGAAAACCGCTCACACTTTTCGGCATCATGCTCTGGATCTGATCGCTTTCAGCAGGTCAAAACGCCGATCAGAGACTCTCCAGAAGAAGCCCAAAACTGGGCCGCCATTCGAATATATCGACGCTCGCGTAAACGCCGGAGCGGACGAAGGGGTCTCCTGCGCTAAACGCCTCGAACTCGGCGAGCGTTTCGACTTGCGCCATCACGATTGCGGTGGAACCCTTGTCCTCCGCCGGCGGCGCGGAAGGTCCGGACAGCAGGATGCGGATCACCGCGCCATGCAGATAGGTCTTGTGCTCCTCGAGCAATCGGGAGCGTTCGGCAGCCTTGCCGGGGTCGGATACCGCGTAGCGGGCGACGATCATCGTGTATTCTCCACCGGCGTCAGCACGAAATCGAAATCGGAGCGCCAGATCGTCGGACGATCGACACGCTCGAAAGGCGCGACCAGGCTGTTTTTGACACCAAACACCGTATCGGATTGCAGATAGGGATCGTCGCCGACAAAAGTGTGGGTTACGAGCTTCTGATAACCTGAAGCCGTGATCAGGTAATGGGTATGGGCAGGACGGTAGGGATGGCGGCCGAGGGACGTCAACATCTGGCCGACCGGGCCATCATCCGGGATCGGATAGGAAACCGGCTTTATGCCGACGAAGCTATAGCTGCCATCTGCGCCGGTGACGAAAATGCCCCGGTTGTTCCACTTCGGCTGGGTATCCGGCTGCTGGACGTCGTAGAAGCCATCGGAATTATCCGACCACACATCGATCCGGGCTCCCTCGATCGGATTGCAGTTAAGATCCAGCACGCGCCCGATGAAGAGACAGCTCTCACCCTTGCCGTCGAGCGAGATGTTTTCACCCATCTGCCGTACGGGCGCGCCTTCGACATGGAACGGTCCAAACACGGTATTTTCCGTGGCGCCTGGCGGACGCCGGTTGTTGATTGCATCCACCAGCATCGACAAACCCAGCGTATCGCTGAGCAGGATGAACTCCTGTCGCTCGTCATGACAGAGATGGCCGGTTCGGGTCAGGAAGCCTATGGCCAGCTCCCATTCCTCCTGGGTCAGGCTGATATCCTTGGCAAAGGCATGCAGGTGCTTGACAAGCGACGCCATGACTTCGGCCAGGCGCGGATCAACGCCCTGCCCCATCCGCGAGTTGACGGCTTCCACGGATCTCTCTTCGCTGAAATATTCAGGCACGTGGCCATCCTCCTAAGGTATTAACGCGGCCGCGCGCCCTCCCAGGCGCTCTGCAACAAAGCCCGGATCGCTTCCCGTTCGATCGGGCGCGGGTTCCAGTAGGGGTTCCGGGCGGCGAGTTCCGCTGCACGATCCAGATCGGCTTCCTTCATACCCAGATCTCGCAGCGTCAGGGGCGCGCCGATCGAAGCGGCAAAATCATAAAGACCGCTGCCCAGCGAGCCGCCAAAAAGATCGGCAGCGGGCTTTAGCGCATCCGCTGCGGCCTCAGCGTTGTAGGCAGCAGAATGGGGAAGAATGACCGCGTGAGTTTCGGCATGCGGCAGGTCGAAGCTACCGCCCAGCGTATGGCAAAGCTTGTGATGCAGGGCCATTCCAACCGCTCCGAGCACCGTGCCGCACAGCCAGGAACCGTAAAGCGCTTCGCTTCGCGGCTCGATGTCCCCAGGCGCATTGACGATTTGAGGCAAAGCCTGCTTCAGCGCGCGCAAGCCCTCGACCGCCATCATCGACGAAATGGGATTGCGATCCTGTGCATAGAGACCTTCAACCGCATGCGCCATCGCATTGAGCCCGCTGCTGACGCTGATGTTGACCGGCAATCCCAATGACAATTCAGGGTCGTAGATGACCACTTCGGGCAGGATGCCGGCCCCGCGGACCGTCGTCTTCTGCCCGTTCTCTGTCTGGCCGAGGATCGGTGTAACCTCCGACCCTGCATAGGTCGTCGCCACCACGATTTGCAGCGCGTCGTTGCGATAGGCGATTGCCTTGCCGAGACCGATCGTCGATCCGCCGCCGATCGCGACGACGCAATCGGCACCGGCTGCGCTATATGCCGCCATCGCCCGCTCGGTCACATCGACCGGCGTATGCATCGTCGCATCGTGGAATAGTCCCGCCGCAAGCGGGCCGAGGGAGGCGGCGATCCGTTCAGCCTCCGCTTTCTGGTGCGGGGTCGAAAGGATCAGGGCGCGTTTGCCGCCCTGCCCTGTCATCGCATCGGCGAGACGGCTCAACGAGCCGCTCCCGAAGATCACCTGGGCCGCGCTGACCGTGTATCTGAAAGGTGCGACCATGCTATCGATCGAGTTTGAAGAGTGAAACTGCGTTGGTGCGACCGATCTTCAGACGGTCGGCTTCGGAGATGGTGGCGCTGTCGAACCAATTTGCAGCATGGTCGATGTTCTCGAATGGCCAGTCTGCCGAGAACAGAATTCTGTCTGCGCCGATTTCCAGCATAGCATCGATCAGCGATTGCGTGCGGAAATTCCCTGACGTCGTGATGTAGAAATTCTCGTTGAAATAATCGGCAATCGGACGTTTGGCCGGATAGCTCTTTTCCACCTTGACCCACGCATTCCGGTTGTCGATGCGCCACATCATGTATGGCAGCCCCTCGCCCATGTGACCAACGATGATCCGCAAGGCCGGATGTTCGTCAAACAGGCCGGATCCCATCAAGCGCAGCGCATGAACGGCGGTCTCCTGCGCGAACGCCCATGTCGGGCCCATCAGCCAGGAATGGCCAGCATAGATCCGGCTGTCCTGCGGCAGCGGGTTACGCGGATGCAGATAGAAGGGAACGTTGAGTTTTTCGACTTCTGCCCAGAACGGGCGGTATTGCGGCAGGTCGTAGTAGAGCGGCGTCGTTCCGTCGCCTTCCTGCGAGAAGCCGTTGACCAGTGCGCCGACGAAACCCATCGTCGTCACGCAGCGCTGCAATTCCTGTGTTGCGGCATCCGGATCCTGCAGGGGCAATGCTGCAAATCCCAGGAAACGGTTGGGGTTCTTGACGCATTGCTCCGCCAGAAAATCGTTGGCGCGTCGGGAGATCTCCAGGGCCTTTGCCCTATCCGGGATCGCCTGCACGGCCGGAGCGTTCAGCGACAGGATCATCTTCTCGATGCCGTGGGCATCCATCAGCCGCAAACGTTTTTCCTGGATATCCAGAAGACGGGCGGACAGTTCCGTCCAATAGTCGCCCGGCACGAATCCAGCCGAATCCTGCAGCGTCTCGGGAATGGCGAAATGTTCTTCAAGCGCGATCTTGCCTTGCACGATATGCTCTCTTTCCTGTCTTGAATCGAAATACTGAGGATGGCGGGATCAGAATTGTCCCTTGGGCGGAAGACCGAGCAGCTGCTGGCCGGCCATGGTGCCGACGGCATCCCAGTTCATGGAAATGTGGCGCCCGACGGCATTTGCATCGCGCCATGCCCGCTGGACGGGGTTGGACATCTGGAGGCCGAGGCCGCCTGTCGATGCATTGAGTGCTTCGACGGCGCGAAGCGCCAGGCTGACCGCAAAGGACTGGCTGCGACGGGCAAGAATCCGATCTTCCTCGGTGATCTCGCCGGTGCCGTCCTCGCGGGCCTGGGCAAGTTGCTGCGCCCGGGCAATATCGCGCAGAATGATTTCGCGGGCCGCATCCACCGATGCGGAGGCTTCCGCCACGCGAAGCTGGATGGTCGGAAACTCCGCGATCTTGTTGTTGCCACCGGCAACTGCACCACGTGTCACACGGGTCCCGATCTGGTCGATATAGCTCTCCAGTGCGCCCTTCGCCGCGCCAACAGCTGCGCTGCCGAGGCAGAACGGAACTCCCATGAGGAGCGGAATGTTGAAAAGCCCGATACCTTTGTAGCCACGTCCGCCCGGCGTCCTGCCGGAAGTCGCATCCGGAAAGCTCAGAATGCGGTATTCCGGAACGAAGGCATCCTTGAGGATCAGGCTTTTTGAGCCGGTGCCTGCGAGCCCGACCACGTCCCAGGTCTCGGCGATGGTATAGTCGCTGGCGGGAACCAGAAGAAACGCCGGTACAGGACGCTCCCCCTCGCCGTTTGGCGGAATGATCGCCGCACAGAGCGCCCATTGGGCATTTTCGCATCCGCTCGCAAAGGCCCAATCGCCGGATAGCCGGAAACCACCCTCGGTGCGTTCAGCCATTCGGACCGGCGCATAGGAACCGCAAAGCAGCGCATCCGGATCGCTGCCCCACACCTCCTGCTGAACCCTTTCATCGAACATGGCGAGGAGCCATTGATGCGCAGAAAGGAGGCCGGCAACCCATCCGGTGGAGGCGCAGGCCGACGACAGCTCGATATTTGCATCGACAAGCTCGGCAAACGATCCTTCGTCGCCGCCGAAACGGGCAGGCTTGACGATATCGAAATAGCCGACGGAACGCAGCAGATCGATAGAGCGCGCCGGCACACGGCCAGATTTTTCGGTATCGCGAGCGCCGGCACGGATTTCGTCCAGCACCGGGGCGATGCGATCTGCAAGACATGCGGTCTTGACCCGCGCCGAGGCGGGAAACAGGGCGGCTGTATTGTTCATGGAACTACCTTCAGTTCTGGGATGCAGGAAGCGCGTGCTGTGGCGCGCAATATTTCGAATTCTCGTACATCAGCGCGATCGTGTTTTCGGAATGGCGTGTATCTACCACCTGCCCGATGAAGATCGTGTGCGTTCCGTAGGGAACTGCGCCCATGCGGCGGCAGACAACCGAAGCATGAGCGGAATTCAGCACCATCATGCCGCGCTCATGGCGAACCCAATCGGCAGCGTCGAACCGACGCTCAGGCGCAATCTTGCCGCTGAAACCTTCCGATACGGCTGCCTGCCTGTCGGTCAGAATGCTGACTGCGAATTCCGGCACCTCAAGCAGCATGTCGTGCAGGTAGGTGCGATTGTTCAGGCAGATGATAAGAGATGGCGGATCCATCGAAAGTGATGTGACGGCGGTGGCCGTCATTCCATGATCCGCACCGTTGCGACAAGCAGAAATGACCGTCACCGTCGCCGGGAAACGGCGCATGGTCGATCGAAACGCATCGCTGATGGGTGCAGGGGCCGGCGCTATGCCGAGGGCAGCAGTGGCAGACATGATTTCCTCCCGTGTCTCCTCGGCATCTAGATTATTGCATTTGCAACTATTGTCAATGCAAGTTTATAAATTGAGCGGGAAAATGCTTGCCTTCCTCAGCCTTTCTCGACGACTGAAAGCCAATCGTGTTGTCATTCCGGTAATTTAGGTGCATGTCGGAGAGAGCCCTCAGCAAGCGAAATCCCGCCAGCAGACAGAGACATGTACAAACTTACCGATTCCGTTCCCTATCTTCTCAATCGCGCCGGCGTGCGGATAGCCGAGGTATTCGCGCAGAGAATCGCTGAAGACAATCTCAGCGTGGCGATGTACCGGGTTCTGGCCATGCTCAAGGAGCGCCGGGAAAGCACCCTTGGAGATCTCGCCGACGTCGTCTCTGTCGAGATTTCGACGCTTTCGCGCCTCGTCGGCACACTGGCCAAGCGCAAGCTGGTGTCGAGAACACGTCCGGAAGATAATGGCCGTATCGTCATCGTCAGGCTGACCCCGCAGGGCGAAGCGCTGACGGAAAGGCTCATGCCGCTTGCCGTCGAGCTTGAACGCACCGCGGTTCAGGACATGTCGGACGAGGAGGTCGCAGCACTGAAGAAGGCGCTGCGCCGCATGCACAGCAACCTGCCGGCAATGTCCGGAAAGGGAAAAGTTGCGAGCTGAGAAGTTTGCAGTTGCAAATATTTTATTCGCAAGTATTTAATAGCGTGTCATCGTTGTCTTGACATAGCCCGTTTGCGGGTGAGTCTGGCGCTGGGAGGAACCACGCCGGCAACGATCCAGGAGGATTTGTACATGGATCGACGCGGACCTGCCGCTGGCAGGAGCGTACTCCTGTACGCAAATGTATGGGGAGGGAAAATTGGCCATACAAGATCTCGCTATTATCAACGAACGCGTTCGCAGCCCGAATATCATTATCGCCCTTTGCGGTCTGCTGATCCTGTTCGACGGCTACGACCTGATCGTTTACGGCGCAGTCGCGCCGGCGTTGCTCGGTGAAGCCAGTTGGGGCCTGACGCCGGGCATGGTCGGACGCGCTGCTTCCATCACCCTGTTCGGTATGCTGCTGGGCGCACTCGTTGCCGGCACACTTGCTGACAGGATAGGTCGTCGCAAGGTCATCATCGGCAGTCTGCTGAGCTTTTCCGTTATGATGATCGGCAGCGGTCTTGCGCCGAACTTTCTCGCTTTCGAGGGAACACGCTTTCTCGCCGGCCTGGGCCTTGGCGCTCTTTTTCCGACGGTAACCGCTTTGATCATCGAGTTTTCTCCGCCGAAACGGAAGGCAATGGCCTATTCGATTGCCCTTCTCGGTTATCTGGCCGGCGGCATCATCTCGGGTATCCTCGGAATGCTGCTGATACAGAAATACGGATGGCGTCCACTGATGATCATCGGCGGTGCACCGATCCTGCTTCTGCCTTTCTTCATCCGCCTCATCCCCGAGTCCCCCGAATGGCTGGCAACGAAGAACCGCCAGACCGAAGCCAACCAGATCGCAAACCAGTACGGGCTGCCCAATCCCGTAGCCAGGCCCGTTGCGTCACGCCAGGTGGGCATCCGCTCGCTGTTTTCCGAAGGTCGCCTGCTGCCGACATTGAACGCATGGGGCATTCACTTCTGTTCGCTTCTGCTCACATTCGGCATGGTCAACTGGCTTCCGACGATCATGAACAAGATGGGCTATGACCTCGGTTCTGCCCTGCTCTTCTCCGTAACGCTCAATCTCGGAGCGGCCGTCGGCCTCCTGATCGGCGCAAGGATTGCCGACCGCGGAAACGTCAAAATAGTCGTGGCAGGCATGTTTCTTCTCGGAGCCTGCTCGATCTGGTTGCTGACGCAAGTGGATCAGGGCCTCCAGGTTTATGGTCTCGTCGCACTTGCCGGTACGGGAACGATCGGCACGCAGATCCTCGCCAACGTTCTCGTTGGAAACCTCTATCCGGTCGAAATCCGTGGAACCGGCCTTGGCTTCTCGCTCGGCATCGGCCGTATCGGCGGCATGATAGGACCGGCTATCGGCGGTGCGGTTCTGGGTGCAGGCCTGGCTCCGCAGTGGAACTTCTACATCTTCGCATCGGTCGGAGTGTTAGGATGCGTCCTCGCAGTCATGACATTGCTGTATCGCAAAAAGGCTGATTGACGGCCAGATTGTCGGCAGGTCTGACATCCAGAACCTGCCGGCAATGCAAACCTTGTGAAGCCGATTCCCGATCATAGCCGACGGCTTTACGCGGTCACCGAGGCGAAAGACCGGAAGCGCAAGGAAAAGTGGTTTCTGCCGCCGGCACGCTGGCGATCGAGCAGGTCGGCTAAATCGTCCCCATAAAACAAGCTAAATAGTCGACGAAGCAGCCGAGATCCCGTATGCCGCTCATATGTCGATCCGACAGGCAATAGAAAGTCATAACGATGGCAAACTCGCCCCGCAGACCTGTCAATCCAATGGATGCTGCCGAAGCGTTGTTCAAACCCGCGAAGAAGAAGGCGGAGCCAGCGGTTGAGCGGCCGACGCTGCCGAATACAAAGGAGCTTGTTTCGCTCAAGATCGACAGCGATGTGCTTTCCTTTTTCCAGGAAGATGGCCCCGGCTGGCAGGATCGGATCAACGATATATTGCGCGCCGCGATGAAGAACAGGCTCTGACCCTGTTGCAGCATCTTGTCCGCCACGGGTGGTCGCTGTGATGCCGAACGCACTGCAGCGGCTTCTCCGCAGCGGCGTTGTCCATGTTCTCTTCGCCTTTTTGGCAATGGGCAGCTGGGCGGTTTTCGCCAATCGCGCGCACGCCATGCCATTGCCGCTCTATGCCGGCCTTGTGCAGGGTGCGATATCCGCCTGCCTGACGCTTTTCCTGAAATCTGTGATCGACTGGCTTTCGAAGCGCTTTGTTGGATCCGCACGATTTTGGGCGCCGCCTCTCATTGCTTGTCTCGGCTCAGCCGGCATTCTCGTGGCAATCCATGCGGCGACCGGCACACCGGAAATACTCAAGACTATCGCATTTCCGCTGCTCGTATCGACGAGCTACGCGGCAATTTACAATTATTCGATCTCGGCAAGACGAGGTTTCGATACATGATGGGAAGGCAGCTGATCCCATTTTGCGGACACTCCTCCTGCACACGGTAACAAGCAGTCGCAACTGCTGCAGAAGCAGGGGCGTGTCCGCGCTAGACTGTCACTCCTTCACCGCCCCGGTCATCGATGAGACGTAGTAGTCCACGAAGAACGAGTAGAGGATCACCACCGGGAGCGAGCCGAACAATGCGCCCGCCATCAGTGCCCCCCATTCGAAGACGTCGCCGCGCACCAGTTCGGTCAGCACGCCGACCGGGATGGTTTTGTTTTCCGACGACTGGATGAAGGTTAGCGCATAGATGAATTCGTTCCAGGACAGTGTGAAGGCGAAGATGCCAGCCGAAATCAGCCCGGGTACTGCGAGCGGCAGAATGACCTTGGTGAGAATCTGCCATCTGTTGGCGCCGTCCACCAGCGCGCTTTCCTCCAGCTCGAATGGGATCGACCGGAAATAGCCCATCAGCAGCCAGGTGCAGAAGGGAATGAGGAAGGTCGGATAGGTGAAGATCAGCGCCAACCGCGAGTCATAGATCCCGAGCTTGAAGACGATGAAGGCAAGCGGGATGAAGAGGATCGACGGTGGCACGAGATAGGCGAGGAAGATGACGAGGCCGACCGAACGCGAGCCGGTGAAGCGGACCCGCTCGATGGCATAGGCGCCGAAGACTGACGCCACCAACGAGAGGAAGGTGGAGCAGACCGCGACCAGCATCGTGTTCCACAGCCAGCCCGGATAGGATGTCTCAAGGAACAGGTATTTGATGTGATCGAGCGTCGCTCCCACCACCCAGAAGGGGCTGTAGTTGCTGTAGTCGGTCAGCTGATCGTTCGGCTTCACCGCGGTGATCGCCATCCAGTAGAACGGGAAGAGCAGCACGACGACGAAGACGGCCATCGGCAGGTAGAGCATTACGATCCGCCGCGGCAGGCGGTTCAGATAGCTCATGCCTTCGGCATTGTCGGTCACGACCTGATCGGCGGCGTTTGAATTTATCGACATCATCACTCTCCCTAACCCCAATTTGGCTCCAACCCTGGCCTTAATCCTGGCCGCCCTGTTGCCATTTGCGCCGTTGCAGCCCGAAGAAGCTGAACATGATGGCGCCGAGCAGGAAGGGCACCATGGCGACCGCGATGGCCGCACCCTCGCCGAGCTGACCGCCTGGAATGCCGCGCTGGAACGATAGCGTCGCCATCAGATGTGTCGCATTGACGGGTCCGCCCTTGGTCAGCACGTAGATGAGCTGGAAATCCGTGAAGGTGAAGAGCACCGAGAAGGTCATCACCACGGCGATGATCGGCGTCAGCATCGGCAGCGTCACGTAGCGGAAACGCTGCCAGCTCGTGGCGCCGTCGAGCGAGGCGGCCTCCTGCAGCGACGCCGGAATGGTCTGCAGGCCCGCAAGCAGCGAGATCGCCACGAAGGGAATGCCGCGCCAGACATTGGCGACGATGACGGATATGCGCGCATTGATCGGATCGCCGAGGAAGTTGATCGGTCCATTGATCAGCCCGAGCTGCATCAGCGACCAGGAGATGATCGAAAATTGGGAATCGTAGATCCACCAGAAGGCCAGCGCCGAAAGCACCGTCGGCACGACCCAGGGAAGCAGCACGATGGCCCGGAAGAAGGATTTGAACGGCAGGTGCTGATTGAGCAGCATCGCCAGCCAGAGGCCGAGCGCGAATTTCAGCACCGAGGCGACGGAGGTATAGAGAATGGTGTTGAAGACCGACAGCCAGAAGACACTGTCGTCCATCAGGAACTGGTAGTTCTCCAGCCCGATGAAGATGCCGTCGCGGCCGATCCTCGTATCGGTGAAGCCGAGCCAGACGCCGAGCCCCAGCGGATAGGTGAGAAAGCAGACGAGGAACACCGCCGCCGGCAACATGAACAGGAAGCCGAGCACATTGTTGTTCTGCAGGAGCGAAGAGATCGGCCCGCGTCTATCCTCCGAATTCACCGTCGACATTGCCTATCTCCCAGATTGCACTTGAACTCCCAGAGGACTTTACGGCATGCCGAAGCCGGCATGCCGCTTGTTTTGAAGCGCGGCTCAGACGCGATAGTAGCGGTTTGCCCGCCGTTCAGCTTCCTTCATCGCATCTTCGGGCGACATCTGGCCGGTGACGGCGGCCGCATACATGTCGACCAGAACGTAGTCGGCCATGGTCGCTGCCGAGGCATAACCGAGTGGGCCGGCATAGCCGTTCGGACGCAATTTTTCCGAGGCGCGCGCATAAGGCGCGTGGATCGGGTCGGAGGTCCAGATCGGGTTCTCGGCGAAAGCCTTGAGCGGCTGGCAGCAATAGGCGCTGGAGCCCTGGATCCAGGCATTCATCTGGTCGGCTTCCATCATGAACTTGATGTAGGCCTTTGCCGCTTCCGGATATTTTGTGTGCTTGAAGAGAAGCAGCGAGCTCGTCTGGAAAAGCTCGACGCTCTGGCCGACCGGGCCGACCGGGAAATTCGTCGTGCGGATGTCCTTGGCGATCTCGGCGAGCTTCGGGTCGTTCTTGGCTGTGTAATAAACCGAGACGCCGTTGGCGATCAGCGAAACCTGGCCGGCGAGGAAGGCGCGGTTGTTGTTGACGTCCTGCCAACTTTCCGTGCCTGGAATGAAGGTCGCATAGAGCTCTTTGGCATAGTTGATCGAGGCCAGCGTTTCCGGGCTGTTGATCGTTACCTTGCCGCCTTCGTCGACCATCTTGCCGCCGTGGCTCCACAGCAGCCAATGGGCGTAGTTGTTGCCGTCGCCGACGGCCTTGCCGTGCGGGAAGCCTGCCGGCGTGCCCTTGGCTTTCATCGCCTTGCAAAGCTCGAGGAAGCCTGCCGTATCCTTCGGGAACTCGCTGAATCCGGCCGCCTTCACGTGAGTGTCGCGATAGACCACCGCATTGCCGATTGCCGCCAGCGGCATGGCGATGAACGTGTCGCCGCGCGCGGCATAGCCCTTCACGCCGTCATACCAGCCGCCATATTTGTTGCCGAGATAGTTGGCGAGCTCGGTCAGGTCGACCAGCTTGTCGGGATACTGGTGAGCGTCGTCGAACCAGCACATGATGAGGTCCGGGCCGGAGCCGACATTGGCCGCGACGGCAGCCTTCGGGCGGATATCTTCCCAGCTTTCCTTGTCGATGCGCACCTCAACGCCGGTCGCTTCGGTGAACTTCTTGGTGTTTGCAATCCAGGCCTCCTCGTCGCCCTTGACGAAAGGTGTCCAGCGCAGCAGCCGCAGGCTGGCGCCGCTTTCCGGCGTATAGGTCGGTTCGGCCTGCGCGAAGGTCGGCCGGATGCCGAGGCCGGCGGCGCCGGCAACGGCAGCCGAGGCGGCAAGAAAGTCACGTCTCTTAAACCTCATGATATTCCTCCTCTTCAAAAAAAGCGGGTGCGAACTCCCCGCCATTCACCTCCCGCTTGGTGAACGACGGTCCTTGCATCCCTGAAACGGGGTGCTGCCGGCCTGCGGGCGACGGGGGCTCCTCCGCCCCGCGCAGCCGCCGAACGGCGTCAGTCGGTCAATCTCCGGCCGCTCTCGGCATCGAAGAGATGAACATGCGTGGCGTCGATCGCAACGCGCAGGGTCTCGCCCGGCCGCGCGCTGACGCGTTCGCGGAAGACGCAGCTGAGATCGCTGCCGCCGAGCCTGAGAATAAGATGCGTCTCGTAGCCGGTCGGCTCGATCACCACGATTTCACCGGGCAGGCCATTGGCGTCGAGCAGGATGTATTCCGGGCGAAGCCCGTAGACGAGGTCGCGCCCCAGGGCGTCGGCAGGCGGATTGGAAACCGGGAGCGCCGTGCCGTCCGGCGCCTTGAAACTTGTCGGGTTTTCGGGGTCGAGCCTGCCCTTGATCATGTTCATCGCCGGCGAGCCGATGAACCCGCCCACGAAGAGATTGGCCGGCTTGTCGTAAAGCTCGAGCGGCGTGCCGATCTGCTCGACGACGCCGTCATGCATGACCACGATCTTGTCGGCCATGGTCATGGCCTCGATCTGGTCGTGGGTGACGTAGACCGTCGTCGTTTTCAGCCGCTGGTGGAGTTCCTTGATTTCGGCGCGCATGGCGACGCGCAGCTTCGCATCGAGGTTGGATAGCGGTTCGTCGAACAGGAAGACTTCCGGATCACGGACGATGGCGCGGCCCATGGCGACACGCTGGCGCTGGCCGCCGGAAAGCTGGCGCGGATACCGGTCGAGCAATTTGTCGAGACCGAGGATGCCGGCGGCATATTTCACCCGCTTCTCGGCTTCCGCCTTCGGCGCCTTGTTCAGCATCAGCGAGAAACCCATGTTCTCTTGTACCGTCATATGCGGATAGAGCGCATAGTTCTGGAACACCATGGCGATGTCGCGGTCCTTGGGCGGCAGCGTGTTGACCACGCGCCCGCCGATCTTGATCTCGCCGCCGGAAATATTCTCAAGTCCCGCCAGCATCCGCAGAAGCGTGGATTTTCCACAACCCGACGGGCCGACCAGGATCACGAACTCCCCGTCGGCAATGTCGATATCCACGCCTTTGATCACCGGAAATGTCCCGAATGATTTCCGCACATCCGCGAATTGAACGCCTGCCATACCCACTCCTCCCAGAAATCGAGCGCTACATGCTATGTATTCGTATTTTCGTATATCTTGCCGGCGGCCTTATCTTCTCAAGTCCTTCTGCCGCTGCAATCCCGCATATGCGGGTGTGGCCGGGCGGTACTGTCCTCTTATGGGGCGGTTTTAGCCCGGTTCAATCTCATCCGGACGCACCCGGAGCGTCTTCGGCGAGATAGACCTCGATCAGCTCGTCCACCGTGGTTTCGGCGACGAAACCCAGTTGCGTCGCGCGTTCGGGCGTAAAGGACTTCGGCCATCCGGCGACGATCCCTTCAATGACCTCGTCGCGGCGACGATCGATCAAGTCCGCCGCCTCGGGACCGGCAGCACGGCGCAAGGCTGCGATCTGGTCGGCAACGGTGGCGGCGACGCCCGGCATGGTGAGCGTGCGCCGAACACCCAGCGCCGCCGTGTCGAGCGTCGCAGCATGGATCAGGAATTTGATGGCGGAACGCGGGCTTGCCAGCCAGTGCTTGACCGTTTCTTCGACCGGAAGAACAGCCCGCTGGCCTGCAAGCGGTTCACGCAGGATTCCGGAAAAGAAGCCCGATGCGGCGGCATTCGGCGCACCGGGCCGGATCACGATGGTCGGCAACCGAATTCCGACACCGTCGATAAAGCCCCGCCGCGAATAGTCGGCAAGCAGAAGCTCGGATATCGCCTTCTGGACTCCGTAGCTGGTGAGAGGTGCGAGCACGTAATCGTCGGGAATAGGATCGGGAAACGGCGAGCCATAGACCGCGATCGACGAGGAGAATACGAACCGGGGAACATAGGCTTGGCGGCTTCCTTCCCGGCGGATCGCTTCCAACAGCAATCGCGTGCCGTCCAGATTGACCTTGTAGCCGAGGTCGAAATTGCGCTCGGCTTCGCCGGAAACGATCGCGGCGAGATGGAAGATCACGTCGGCCCGGCGAGCCGCCAGGGCTTCCGCTGCGCCGCTTTCGGAAATATCGGCAGCCAGCGCTTCCGCCGGCACGGAGACGTCGGCGGGCACCGGCGGAGGCGTTACATCCACAAGCGTCATGCGCGTGATAGTATCGCCGCCGAGTGACCCGCTGCGCCCCAGTGTGGCGGCGAGCTTCCGGCCGATCATTCCTCCCGCCCCGATAATGAGAATATGCATCGTGTTTCGCCTCCCTGCGAACTACGAGAAGAGTAATTTGGTCGTCGTATAAATACGGGTTTCGTGGACTGCGAAGGCCGCGCATGCGGCATCCGGGTCCCGCGTCTCCAAGCCAGCGAGGATCAACCGGTGATCGGCAATGCTCGTGGCGATCGTTCCGGGCTGCGATACGACGCGCCTTCGGTGGCTGAGAAGATAGGAATAGAGGTCGGCGGCCATATCAGCCAGCACCGCGTTGCCGCTGGAACGGTAGATAGCGGTGTGAAATTCCCGGTCACATATCAAAAAACGCACAGGATCGTCACAGGCGGCCTCCTGCGCTGCGATCGACTTGCGGAGATAATCAAAAGTTGAAGGCTCCATCTTGAGCGCGGCAGCCCTGACGACCTGTGCTTCGATAAGAAGCCGGGCCTCATGAACATTGTCGAGACTGTAGGCCGCGATGTCGCGATACCGCGCAGCCTGGACGGCCAATTCGCCGACGTCCTCCGATGCCACCACCGTGCGCGTTCCGTGCACAACCGAGAGAATCCCATGGGTGGAAAGGATAAGGATGGCCCCACGGACGGTCTCGCGGCTGACCGAGAGTGCGGAGGCGAGTTCACGTTCGCTTGGCAACGGATCGCCCACCTTGAGAATGCCGGTGGCAATGAAGGTCGCAATCTTCTGGACGACGAAGTCTTTCATCGACTTCTTCGGCGCTCCACCGAGCGCCGCAACGTCGTCTTCGAGCATCGCTCGAACGTCCATTGCTTTCCCCTCCCCGCGCTCAGGTCTACTGGTCCGGTAAGTGGACCAGTAGACCTGAGCAAAAGAGGATTGTCAACGTGATGGCACGCGATTTACCCAGCCGTTATTTGGAGCAGTTTTGTGAATGGCAATATCAGCACGCCGAGAAAACCAGCTGATCACAGCGCCGGACGGACTGACCCTCCTCCACAAAGGAGGAAACGATCATGGAACACACCAACCACGTACGCTTGACGACTTCAGAACTTACCCCTGCCGTCCTCGAAGGTGCCACCATTCTATGGAGCCGACGATCGCAAGGTCGGCAAGGTCGATCATATCCATGGCGCGGGCGCCTGCGGCTCCGCGGTCAGCGACGTCGGAGGCTTTCTGGGTATCGGCGCGAAGCCTGTTGCAGTTCCGGTCTCGGATCTTGAGTTCATGCGCGATGAAGACGGCGACGTTCATGCCTTTACGAGCTGGACCAAGGACGAGCGCAAACAGATGCCCGAGTACCGCGACTGAGCGTAATCACATGATGCCTTCCGTCCTGACGTAGTCGTTGACGCTGCAGAGCGGAAGGCCCATCTACTCGTACATGGCAAAACCCAAAACCACCGACGATGCGGAGCTGATCAAGGAGTGGCCCCTATCGACCGCAGCCACGCTCGGATCATCCGTTCGGGCGAAGGGGATTCTGCTGGAAATTCGCGCACGTCTGCCTTTGGCGGTGAGAAAGTCGCTCGAAATCGAGGCGGGTGCTTTGACATTGGCGATGGCTGAAACGGCTAAGAGTGCGTTCCGTGCTGCTTCGTCAGTCGTTTCCAACGCGCTCGAAGACATCGAAAGCCTGCCTGTGATCCCTCGTGAAATCCAGGATATCCTGACGATCTCTACTACCGAGAGACATCGCTGGCTCACCGACGGGCGCTTGCGCAGCGCTGGAACCCGCACGGTGAAGCTACATGGGCGGGCGAGGAAAATTACCTTCCACGTATTCGACCCGCGCGTGGTGGAGGACATCCTCGACCGAGACCTGGTGACAGTCTGGCGCGAAGAGGATGCTGAAGCTACCGCCGAGAAACGACGACGGGCAGCCTTGAAAGCGAAGTTGACGCGTTCGCTGAAGACCAAGGCCAAGACCCCTTCGAAACCTGATGCCGACCCCGACGATGCGTCACGTTCGAAACCTCTCGGCTGGGAAGAGTTCAGTCGCGATGGGTTGCTCCGCTAAGGCGGCGGAACCTCTGCAACGCAGTCTTCGATCCCTTCCCAATAGTCGCCGAAGGCATTTCTGCGACCTTGAAGATCGGGTCGGCATCACAGACGTGGAGGCCTCCACCCCTCCACCGGCATGCTGCAATACAGCTCTCCGGATTTCTCCTTCGCGAGGGACGAGACAGTTAAGACCGTCACCGAGGGACTTCCGTCTCATCGGCGACTTGCGGACGCCGATGAGGGATTTTACATTCCCTGCATGAAAATCTTCGAATCCGGCGACAGCTCTCAGCGGAATTCGCTTCGTCAGGGTCCTAAGGCCGGAGACACTTTTTGGCGGCGTCAATCCGAAACTCTGTCTAACGGTGTCGATCCGCTGATCAATTCTCGCAAAGCTTGGCCAAGTTCTTCTCCAGACTTCGCCGGAGGGCGCCAGAGATTTCAGTCTCAAGTCCTTTGACGATATCGCCGAACCGGCCACCGGTCTTCACGATCTCGATGGAGGTCTCGGTCATCTTGCAGGTCGTAAGGTCGACCTTCAGCCGAACCTCTGCGGTCGCTGAAAACCCTCCTTCTACCAGCGCTTCGTCCGAGGTCTTGCAAGCAAGCTTGCCGCGGGCGCTCGCCTCCGCGGTGTTGCCATTCACCGACAATTGCAGGTTTTCGATCTTCACGGAATCGAGCTTGTCGACGCCTACTTCCACACTGATGCCGAAGCTCGATACCTTGGTCTTCAACGACCTGCATGGCTGCGCATCTCCGATGGCCCTCTCCAGGGCATTCGGTGCCTGTGCGTTGGCCAAGGAGCATAGCTGGAGGAGAAAGACTCCTGCAGCTAGCAGGCCTAAACAATTCCGCATCGCTCTCTCATCTCCCTGGATTTCATGCAGGCGCCTCTGAATGATAGGGCGGGATCGGTCTGCGGGAAAGGCAATGGCGGTTGCCCGACGATGACCGTCGCATAATGAACTAGACGTCAAATATTGTTTTACAACCGACGGAAACTACGTCGTTTGCAGTACGAGCTCGTGGCCGCGGCGAATGGCGAGCCACATCCCTCGCATTCCGATCCGATTACCTGCCCTGAAAGATCCTGTGTCGTCTTTCGAGCCACTCGTCGATCTTCCCGCGACATGTTTCGGAAACAGTAAGCACAGGAGACCGCAGCTCCGCGTATCGCTTTTAGAACACTGATCTGTTCGATAGAAAGTGATGATTTTTCAGATCGATATTGGCTTCATGAGCGGCGACTGTGTTCAGGAACCGGTCGAGCATCGAGTTGAAGCTCTCCGGCTTTTCCCAGAAGGGCGCGTGACCAGCACCTTCCATTACATGCGCTTTGCCTTCGAAGAGCAACTGGATGTTCAGGCCCGAAAAATAGCTGAGTTTGACAAAGGGATCATGAAATCCATTCACAAAAGCAATGGGTATATCAGCCTGTTCGACGGTGCGGCGCTGATCCACCCCCTCCCCCCGCAACATTGCGCGAGAAAAAACGCTCCTTAGTCTCCCATCTGCGCGCGCTATAGCATCGCGAAAGGAGGGGTTGCTCGTGTCTCCAAAGCAAAGAGACTGAAACCGCTCCACGTCACGCGATGTAAAGTTCTCTTTTGATGCCAGAAGAATATCAAATGATGGATGGAATCCCCGCAGCATTCCGAGGAGGCCGCTGGGGACCGGTGGGGTGCCGCACAACATCAGGCCCGAAATGCCGTTGCCGCTGCCCGCCATCTCAATCGCGACGTGACCGCCAAGCGACCATCCCAGCACGGGAAATCGACGAAGCCCCAGGCGGGCTGCCACCTCTCCTATGCAGTCGGCAAGACCGGTGACGGTATAAGTTGACTGCGGATCTCGAGCGTCGCTCGATTCGCCATGTCCTGGAAGATCGAGCGCAATCAGACGCCAATTCCGGGACAAATGGCTGTGTAGTTGCCTTGAAAAGACCGTCCGTGAGCTGCCGGAACCGTGTATCATAACCAGTGGTGCAGCGCCATCGATAGTGTCACTGATGCGCACAGCGCCGTGGCTGGTGTCGATTGTACAGTGAAATACGTCCATAAGCTGCAACCCCTAAAGCCCAGCCAAAATCTTGCACAAAAATATCTACGGCAGGTGCATGATCATCGTAAACCAGATCTAAACCAGGCCGTGCAATCACGACACGTTTCGGTGCGGTTGCGTATCATACATCAATCATTTGCCTTGGCGTTTTATACGGGTTAGGTCTGTCGCTGCAGCAATTGTAACCAACCTTTCAAGCTGGGTATCGAGATGCAATTTCTTCTGGACTTCATTATTTCGATCACCAGCCTGACTATCGTCGGGTCCTACGCGTGGTCGTTGCGAGGCCACTTCAACTCACCGAAGATGGAAGCCGGAGCAAAGCTGATCACCGTCGGCGTCATCGCGACGACGGCGTTTTTCCTGTACCTGGTTTGGTCCGAGACGCAGATGCTATGGGTACAGCTAGTAGGACTGGGATTTGAAATCGGCTCGGCGGGCTTGTTCTGGTGGGCGGTGTCGGCCTCGCGACAGGCCAGGTTGCGCTTTGTGTTCACCCACGATCATCCAGATAGTCTTGTCACCGACGGTCCCTATCGCTACCTGCGGCACCCTTTTTACACGTCCTACCTGCTCTTCTGGTCGGGGTGGGCGCTGGCATCTTGGTCGATATGGTCGATCCTGCCGGTTTTATTTTTTACGGTTGTCTACGTGATTGCAGCCCGCAATGAGGAGAGGAAGTTCTCCCTATCACCGCTGGCATCCGAATATGAAGCCTATCGGCGCAGGACGGGCTTGCTGACGCCGTGGTTCGATTGGCGGTAAACCTGCCTCCGAGGGAGGGACGCATGGCGGAACCGCGTCAGACGCAATGAAGCTGTACCACGAGGCAGCGGCCCGATAGTGCGACTGACCTCTCGACGATGCTGATAAAGCAATCAGCGTCGAAGCCTCCGACCGATGAACTTTTCGGACTGCTCCACGGAAACTCTCGATCGTGGCCAGGCGAGTGTCGTTGCCTGCAACAACTCCAACTTGAACACCACGGCATTGATCCGACGCCTGGCCCGGCTGTCGCCACGGTGGATCGCCGGGCGGGACCCGAACCGCCAAAGCAATTCCGGTTCGGGCTAACTATCACCTCGAACCCGGTCCGCGGTAAGCCCCTCAATCAAGCCGGGACCCGCGCCTTGGCGAGGCGCTTGATCGCCTGTTCCAGTGGCCGTTGGCCGTCGCAATAGTCTTCCCAGGCCGACGATTTCGCCAGAAGCGCAGGAACGGTGCGGATGGTGAAGCGCTTGGGGTCCAGATCTGATTTGACCTGCGTCCAAGTCAGCGGCATGGAGACCGTGGCTCCCGATCGGGCGCGCGGTGACAAAGGCGCCACGGCCGTCGCCATGCGGTCGTTGCGCAGATAGTCGAGGAAGATCCGGCCGTTCCTCAGGCTCTTCGTCATCTTGATCAGATAGAGATCGGGATTGTCGCGCGCCATCTGCTGGCAGACGTCGTGTGCGAAGCTCTTCGCTTCCGCCCACGAAAGCGGCTTGCGCTTGTTGATTGCGAGTGGCGTGACGACGTGCAGACCCTTGCCGCCAGTCGTCTTGCAAAAGCTGATCAGACCGAGCGCGTCGAGACGGTCCCGCATTTCGCGGGCTGCCGAAACGACCGCGGAGAATGGCACATCAGGACCTGGGTCAAGGTCGAAGACGAGCCGGCCGGGCACCTCAGGCTGATGCGGTTCGCAATTCCAAGGGTGCAGCTCGACGGCGCCGATCTGGGCGACGGCAGCCAAGCCTTCGACGCGGTCGATTTGCAGATAGGGCTTTTTATCTCCGAAGACCTTGACCAGTTCGAGAAGGTTCGAGGTGCCGGGCATCGCATGCCGCTGGAAAAACTGCTCGCCGCCGATCCCATCGGGCGCGCGGATGATGGAACATGGCCGTCCCTTGATGTGCTCGATCAGCCAGGAGCCGACGGCTTCGTAGTAGCGGGCCAGCTCTTCCTTGGTGACGGGTTTGCCGTCATTGGCATCCGGCCACAGCGGCTTGTCCGGGTTGGATATCAGTACCCCCATGACCTCGGCCTTGGCGCCTTTTTTGCGGGTGGGTCTGGCCTTCGCCTCCACGGCTGGCTGCGGCACATCAGTTTGCGCGGGCTTTGCCGGCCGTTCGGCCTTGACCTCTTTGGCCGGCTTGTCGTCCCGCAATCCCTTGAAGGCCGCCTGCCGGACAAGGCCGTCGGCGGTCCAGCCCGCGAATTCGATTTCCGCCACGAGTTCGGGCTTCAACCAGATGACCTCGGCCTCCTTCTTCGGCGCGCCGATCCCGGTGAAAGGCGATTTTGCCGTCTCGAGCGCTTTCAACTTCGGAAGCAGCGTTTCCACTTTCTTCGCGGCATATCCTGTGCCGACGCGGCCGACATAGACGAAGTGGTCGCCGCGGTAGACGCCGACCAGCAGGGATCGGAATTTCCCGTTGGTCTTGGCATAGGCGCCGATCACCACCTCGTGGCCGGCGCGGCATTTCGACTTCGCCCAGCTTTCGGTACGGCCGGATTGATAAGGTGCATCCGCCTCTTTCGAGACGATGCCTTCCAGCGAGAGCTTGCACGCAGACCGGAGAACTGCATCACCGCCGGTGTCGAAATGCTCGACGAAACGGACGCGCGGATCATTGCCGGCGTCGGACAGAAGGCTTTGAAGCCGCGTCTTGCGCTCGACGAGCGGCAGAGATCGCACGTCCTCGCCACCCTCATAGAGAAGATCGAAGGCGAAATAGACGAGCTCGCCGGTCTTGCCTTCCGAAAGGGCCGCCTGCAGGGCTGCGAAATCAGGAACGCCATGATCGTCGAGCGCGCAGATCTCGCCGTCGATGATCGCATCGGGCAGTGTCGATGCCGCCTCGGCGATCTCGGGATATTTTGCCGTCCAGTCGAGCCCTTTCCTGGTCTTCAGCGTCACCTCACCATCCAGCACCCGCATCTGGATCCGGTAACCGTCGAACTTGATCTCGTGAATCCAGCCGGTGCCGGCCGGAGGGCGTTCCAGGATCCGGCAGAGCTGCGGCGCAATGAAATCCGGCAGATCGACTTTTGTGGCCGGTTTCGATTTCCGACCACCTCCGGCGTTCTCTTTTCGCTCTTCGGCAGCCAGTCCGTGATTGCTGTCCCAGACGGCATCAGCCTGAACGTCACCACCCTCGACCATGAAAGGCTTGGGCTTTCGTCCCTTGCCGGCGGCAATCATCTCCATGGTTCGGCCTGAGGCGACAGAGGTGTCGTTCTTCTCGAGGATCGCTTCGCCATTATTTTCGACAGAGAACTGATCATGGTGTTTGATGAGCAGCCAATTTGTCCGGTTGCCGCCGTTGCGATCATTGCGCATGCGCACCAGCACGAAGCTGCCGTGCAGGCGTTTGCCTTCCAAGGTGAACTTGAAGTCACCCTTGGCGAGTCCCTGCTCGGGGCTCTTATTTCCTTCCGGTTCCCAATAGCCCCGATCCCAGAGCATGACCGTCCCGCCGCCATACTGACCTTTTGGAATGGTGCCTTCGAAGTCGCCATAGTCGAGCGGATGATCCTCGACCTCAACTGCCAGCCGCTTGTCGTGCGGGTCGAGGGACGGGCCTTTGGTGACCGCCCAGGATTTGAAGACGCCATCCAGCTCGAGCCGCAGGTCGTAGTGCAGCCGGGTGGCATCATGTTTCTGGATCACGAAGCGACGGCGATTGCTGCGGGCGAGCTGCGTATCGCCGCTCGGCTCATCCGTTTTTTTAAAGTCGCGCTTCGACCGATAGGTCGATAGTTTGTCGCTGGCCATGGTCGTTCCCGAAAGCAACCCCGACAGCGAAATGCCGCTTGGCGGCTGGAAGTTCCATCAGGGTGCTCCTCCAGCCGTCAGCGGATAAAACGGCTGGGATAGACGAGAAAAAATTTCTCCACCTCGCCGCATCGTTCTCTTGCTTGAGACGTTAATTGTTACCACCGGGATGCAAACATGCGCGCTGATCAATGGCTATCTCTTCTCATCATCGCGCTGATGATGGGCGCGTTCCTGTGGGGTCGTTATCGATACGATATAGTCGCCGTAAGCTCCCTTCTCGCTGCAGTCATTGTCGGCATCGTCCCCGCCAAGAATGCTTTTTCTGGCTTTTCCGATGACATTGTCATCATCGTTGGCAGCGCGCTCATCGTCAGTGCGGCGATATCCAGATCGGGGATCATGGATGTCGCCTTGCGCAGATTTTCTCCCGAACGACGCGGGCCACGGATGCAACTGATCATTCTGGTTGCCATTGTCGCAGCCCTGTCGGCTTTCATCAAAAACATTGGTGCGCTGGCGATCATGATCCCGGTCGCTGTGCAAATGGCCCGGAAATCACGCGTATCACCGTCGATGTTCCTGATGCCGATGTCTTTCGCCTCTCTGCTCGGAGGGCTTATGACGCAGATCGGCACGTCGCCAAACATCATCGTTTCCCGGGTGCGCGAGGAGATCACCGGGCAGCCGTTCATGATGTTCGACTATACGCCTGTCGGCCTGGCGCTCTCGGTCGCCGGCGTTATCTTTCTGGCGCTGTTCTACAAGCTGCTGCCTGAAAGATCACGGGTCGAAACGTCGATGGATGAGGCGGTGGCGATCAAAAACTACACGACCGAGGCCAAGGTCACCACGCCATCAGGGGCAATCGGGCGGTCCGTCAGCTGGCTGCAGAAGCCGGCGGGCGGCGATGCGATGGTGACTGCGATTATCGGTGGCAACGGCCAAAGACGAACGCCCCTTCCCGACACGGTGCTCAAGGATGGCGACCTTCTTATTATCGAGGGGGAGCAGAGTGCCCTCGACAAGATCGTCAGTGAAGCCAAGCTTCAACTGTCCGACCGTAAACACGAGCCTGAGACACGCCAAGACATCAGTTCTGTTGAAGCTATCGTTGGCGAACATTCGCGATTGATCGGCGTCAGCGCAAAAGACGTTTCTCTCTTCCACAATGCCGGGCTCAACCTTCTTGCCGTCAGCCGCCGCGACAGGCGCTTCACCGAGCGCCTGGGCGAGATCAAGATCCGCAATGGCGACGTCGTGGTCTTGCAGGGCGACTTGCAGAAACTACCGGATCTTCTACGCGAATGGGGATGTTTGCCGCTGGTCGAACGAGATATGAAGCTCGGCAACGCCCGCAATGGCATGATCCCCGTCATTATCCTGATGGCAACGATGGGGGCGACAGCCTTCGGGGGCATTCCCGTCGCGACAGCGTTTTTCGCCGCCGCTTTTCTGATGGTGGTCACTGGATCCGTTCCTTTGCGGGAAGTCTATCAGCATCTCGATGCGCCCATTCTGATCATGCTGGCCGCTCTCATTCCGATCAGCGACTCGCTCAGGACCACTGGAACCACCGACATCATCGCGGATCTCCTCTCGCGAACTGCCGAAATGCTCCCGCCCTTCGGCGCTTTGGCTCTGATCCTGGTTGCGGCCATGGCGGTAACCCCGTTTTTGAACAACGCAGCGACGGTTCTGGTCATGGCCCCGATCGCCGCGACCTTCGCCGAGAAGCTGGGCTTCAGGCCCGATGCCTTTCTGATGGCGGTGGCAATTGGAGCCGGCTGTGACTTCCTCACGCCCATCGGACACCAATGCAACACGCTCGTGATGGGACCGGGCGGATATCGATTTGGTGACTACGCCCGACTGGGTCTGCCGCTGTCGCTCATTGTGGTGCTCGTCAGTGTGCCGATCCTGTTGTTGGTTTGGCCGATTTGATTACAACCGACACCGGGCATTGCGGCGACCGATAGAAGTTTCGAAGCAGAGATGTGTTCCTCACGCGGCGAGGTCGGGAATAGGCAAGCCTAGGATCTCGGCATGTTTGCAAAGCTTCTGCCAAGCTGCATCGCCGACCGGCACGCCCTCTTCCAATGCCGAGCGGCGCTTTCGCGCTGCGCTGTCGCCCGGCATGCGAACGGGGCCATTGTTCCAGGGCGCCGGAGGATTGCTGCGGCAGGCAGAGGCGAGAAAGTCAGATTGCGCCGTAAAGGCATCGAGCCCGGCAAAAAAGGCGGGATCGATGACCTGAAGGAAAGCGCTTTGCGAAAACACACCGGACGGCGTGTTGGCCCGTCCCTTGCCGGAAAGCCCCTGCCCCAGCAACTCGACGATCAGCCCGAGCCCAAAACCCTTGTGCCCCTTCAATTGGCCGCCGAGGGGCATCATTGTCCCGCCCCGTTCCGTCACCTCGCGCGGATCATCGGTCGGCTCGCCTGCGGCGGTGAAAGCCCAGGCCTCCGGAAATTTCTTGCCGGCCTTCGCCAGGTTTTGCGTCATGGTCGTGGTGGTGATCGAGGCCGAGACGTCGATCAGGATCGGATCCGCAGATGTCGGGAATCCGGCCGCCATCGGATTGGGCGTCAGAAGCGGCTTCGTGCCGCCATAGGGCGCAACGCGGCTCGCGGCGGGATGCGAGACCGACAGCTGTACGATGAGGCCCCGTTCGGTCACCTGCCGCATGAAGGCTGAAAGCGCGCAGGTATGGTGGCAGTTGCGGATCGCGGCGGTGACGACGCCATGATCGCCGACCCGTTCGCAGGCCTGCTCGATCGCCTTGGTCAGCAGCCATGCGCCGGGCAAGGATTTGCCGTCCCAAACAAAGGCTGCGCCGCGGTCATTGACGACCTCATAGCTGCCGGACTTCGCCAGCGAGCCTTCTTCCAACGCCTCGACATACCAGTTCAAAAGACTGACGCCATGGGTTTCGTGGCCGATCATGTCGCCTTCCACCAGCACGGCGGCAGTCGTTTCGGCCTTGTCGGGCTCCATGCCGGCGCGGGTCAATATCTGCTTTGCGAATTGGGTCAGGGCAATGCGGTCAATCAGCGGCATCGGCATTTCTCCCTCACGTCATGGAAAGCACGGGCCGCTGCTCGCGGCGGCCCGTGGTTAAGTGCGGCATACCGGCTTACTTGAAGCGGATCTGCGACAGCTGCAGCTCGGAATTCGTCGCGATCGTCGGCTTGAAGTCGAGACGCGGGGAGACGCGGGTGAAACCGACCATGTGAAACATCGGGATGTCGGCGATGATTTCGGTGTTCACCTTGGCGAAAAGCTCCTTCCAGAGTTTTGTGCGCTCGTCGCCGGTGGCAGACGTCGCCTTGGCGATCAGCGCGTCGACGGCGGGATCGCGAACCATGGAGTGGGAACCGTCGGTCGCGTATTTCACGAATGCGGTGAAGACGGGGTCGCCGGTCGCATTGTCGTGCTGCGACTGGGTCAGTGTCGGACCGGAGTCGGCGACAAAGGGTGCAACGAAGTAGCCGTTCCAGACGGACACGTCATACATGTCGAGCTTTACGTTCAAGCCGACTTCCTGAAACATTGCCATCATCGCTTCCATCGCTTCGGTGGCGTTGGGATATTGCCCATTGCGACCGATGATGCGGATCTCACCATCGACCGGCACGCCGTCCGCTTTCGCTGCTGCGACAAGTTCCTTTGCTTTTTCGGGATCATAGGGCCAGGCGGGGATATCGGCATTGTAGCCGATCGTGGTCGGCACGACGAGCTGTGTCGCGATCTTTGCCTGTTCGGGGAACAACGTTCCGAGCATCGCCTGACGATCGATGGCGAGGTTCATCGCTTCGCGGATGCGCCGGTCGTTAAGGGGTGCTGCGCGCGTATCGATGCGCAGCGATGTCGTCTCCGAATTCGGATAGGCGAAATCGGTTTCCTTGTTGGTGGCATCCTGTACGGATACGGCAGGAACGATATCGGCTTCGCCAGCATCGACCATCGCGGCAGCAACGGCGCTGTCGGAGCGGAACAGATAGGTCGCCTGTTCGACCTGCGGTTTCTCCCCCCAATATTCCGGATTGCGTTTCAGCACGATTGACTGACCGATTTCCCATTTGTCGAACGTATAAGGGCCAGTGCCAATCGGCTTGCGGGTGAATTCGTCGGCTGGTGTCGCCTCGGCCGATTCCACAGCCATCACCGTCATCAGAAGCGGAAGAATCGGCTGCGCCGGTTTTGTCGTAATGCGGATCGTGTTGGCATCGGGCGTTTCGAAGGTGAACTCCGTGCCGCCGAAATATTTGCCGCCGGTCTCACAGCTGAGCTTCTTATTCTTGTTGCGCTCGATGGTGAATTGGACATCCTTGGCGGTGAACGGCTTGCCATCGTGCCATTTGACATTCGGGCGCAGCTTGAACTCCCAGGTGTCGTCATCGATCTTCGACCATTCCGTCGCCAGGCGGGGCTTGAGGCCGCCATTGACGTAGTCGAATTCCACCAGCATCTCGTTGACGTTTTCAGAAATGACCCGGCCGACGTCCTGGCGCGCTGCCATACAGGGTTCGACGACATCGACGGTTTCGGCAAGCACAACAGTGACGTTGCTCTTGGCATCCTGAGCCTGCGCCGTACCGCCGCTCAGCGCGAGCACCGTTGTTGAAAAGTAGGTAGCTAACAAATGCAGTTTCATTTCGTTCTCCTCCCATGCGCCTTTGGCGCTCCTCACAGTGAATCTGCGTCCCGTTTCCGGTGCTCCGGCATCTATCTCCTCATAGTTCTACAAAGCACAAGTGCACTAATATACTAGTTAGCGACGGCCTTCAACCCAGGCGCTCCGAAGCACGGAGCCCTCAACCGTGTCTGGAACCCTTCATTTTTACTGGGCCGAAGCAATCAGTTCGCGCATCATCTCGACTTCCTCGTCGGTGAGATCCGTCAGCGGCGCCCGCACTGGTCCCGCCTCAAAGCCGCGCAATCGCACGCCTGCCTTGACCGCGGATACCGCATAACCGGCTTTGCGATCGCGAATACGGGCAAAGGGATAGTAGAAATCGCGCAGCATCTGCTCACAGGCCGCGTCGTCACCGGCGAGGAATGCCTTGTGGAATTTCAGTGCCGTTTCAGGCACGAAATTGAAGACCGCCGAGGAATAGGTCGGCATGCCGGCTCCGCGATAGGCTTGAGCAAACAGTTCGTGCGTCGGCATGCCGCCGATATAGCAAAGGCGGTCCCCGAGCGCGATCGTGACACGGCGCACCGTATCGATGTCGCCGGTTCCATCCTTGAAGCCGATCAGATTTGGGCATTCGTCGGCAAGCTGAGCAAGCTGCTCGGCCGAAACCCGCGCCTGGCCACGATTATAAACGATAACGCCCATATTGGTGGCCTTGCAAACGGCCCGTACACGCGCGGCAATGCCATCTGCCGGCGCCTCGGTCAGGTAATGCGGCAGCAGAAGAATGCCGTCGCCACCGGCCGCCTCGATCTCGCGAGCCATGTCACAGGCAATCCGCGTGCCGTAGCCGCATCCGGCAATAACCGGCGCGTCGCCGGATACGGCGCGGGCGGCCTTTACCACCTCGACCACCTCGCCCGGCGTCAGCGAGAACAGCTCGCCGGTGCCGCCGGCAACGATCAGGCCGGCAACGGGATAGGATGACAGCCATTCCAGATGCGCTGAAAACGGCTTGGGGGCAAACCGGTCCTCGGCATCGAAAGGAGTGACGGGAAAAGACAGCAGGCCGTTGCGAATGATCTCGCGAAGTTCCGTCGGGGCAATCAAGTTGGCACTCCTCGGTTTCAGTTGCGCAGGTCTTGCGGCAACAGGTCGGCGGGGAAATTCTGGTAGGCGACGGGGCGCAGAAACCTGCGGATCGACATGGTCCCGACGCTGGTTGCGCCGAAGTTGGTCGAGGCCGGGTAGGGTCCGCCATGCACCATGGAATCGACAACCTCGACGCCGGTTGGAAAGCCGTTGACCAACACTCTGCCAGCCTTCCGTTCGAGGATTGGCAGCAGGTCGCGGGCAAGGCCCAGATCGGCGTCGTCCATATGGATCGTCGCTGTCAGCTGTCCCTGAAAGCTTTCGGCAAGGGTGAGCAACTTTTCAGGCGAGCCGACGCGCACGACGAGGCCGAGAGGACCGAATACTTCTTCGCTGAGCGAGTGATCGGCAAGCCAGGCCGAGCCGTTGGTCTCGAACAGGTTCGGCGTTGCTTCGCGGTCAGCACTCTGTGCCGCCAGAACCGGAGCGACGGCATTGCTTGTCCGCATGCGCTCGACACCTTCGTGATAGGCCGTGGCGATGCCTTTGGTCAGCATCGTCTGCGGCGCCACCTTTTCAAGAGCCGCCTTGGCGGCACTGGTGAACTTGTCCGCCTCCGGCCCGTCGACGACAACGGCGATTCCGGGTTTGGTGCAGAACTGGCCGGCACCAAGCGTCAGGGAACCGGCCCAGCCTGAACCGATCGCCTCTGCCCGGGCAGCGGTAGCGGCCGGCAGCAGGAACATCGGATTAACGCTGCCAAGTTCCCCGAAAAAGGGGATCGGCTCAGGGCGTTGGGCGCAAAGGTCAAAGAGCGCCCTTCCGCCGGCAAGCGAGCCGGTAAAGCCAACGGCTTTGATGGCCGGATGCGTCACCAGCGCCGTTCCGACATCACGGCGCCCCCCTTGGATTAGGCTGAAGACGCCGGCCGGCATTCCGGTGCGCTCGATAGCGGCTGCAATCGCCTCGGCAATGATCTCACCTGTGCCGGGATGGGCTGAATGTCCCTTCACCACGACCGGGCAGCCCGCGGCAAGCGCGGCTGCCGTATCGCCGCCGGCCGTCGAGAATGCCAGCGGAAAATTCGAAGCGCCGAAGACGGCGACCGGGCCGATCGGCCGCTGCACCAGACGGATCTCGGGCCGCGGCGCCGGCTGCCGATCGGGTTGGGCTGCGTCGACGCGAGCGTCGAGATGCGCGCCCTTGCGGATATGGTCGGCAAACAGTTTGAGTTGGCCGGTGGTGCGAGCGCGTTCGCCGTTGAGCCGGCCCTCCGGAAGCCCGGTTTCCTGCGTTCCGATGAGGGTGACGGCCTCGCCGCGCTTGTCGATCTCCTCGGCGATTGCCTCGAGGAAAATGCCGCGCTCCTCGCGTGTCGTTGCCGAAAACGCTGCAAAAGCAGCTTCGGCGGCGCGGCAGGCGCGGTCGACCAGTTCCGTTGTGCCGACAGCAAAGTCATGTGCCTGCCCATGCGCCGGCTCTGACCGAAATGTCGTCGTTCCGGCAATCCACTCGCCGGCGATGAAATGCCTGCCTGAAGGGGTCCAGCTCATTGTTCTTCTCCTCGGCGGAGCCTCGCTCCGTCCTGATGCGTGAAGTGTTGTCCAAGGTTGGGTCGCCTTAGCGGCCGTTTGCCTTTCGCCATTCGGCAAAGAGCGTCAGATTGCTTTCGTCGGTGGCCGGGTAGAGGCCGATGATCGTATGACCTTGCTTGACGCGCTCGGTGACGAAATCTTCGTAAGCGGTCATCTCCACCGCTTCATCAGCGATCTCGTCGGCGATCTCAGCCGGGATGACGATCACGCTGTCGTCGTCGCCAACCATGATGTCGCCCGGGAAGACCGCCACATCGCCACAGCCTATCGGCACATTGATGTCGATTGCCTCGTGGAGCGTCAGGTTCGTCGGGCTGGAGGGACGATTGTGATAGGCGGGGATATCAAGGCCGCCGATGGTCATGGCGTCCCGGAAGCCGCCATCGGTGACGACGCCGCCGCCGCCGCGCATCATCAGGCGGGTAATCAGGATGTCGCCGGCAGAGGCTGCGCGCGGATCCTTGCGGCTGTCCATCACCAGAACAGAGCCTTCCGGGCACGTCTCGATGGCAAGCCGTTGCGGATGTTTCGGGTTCCGAAAGACATTCATTGCGTTACGGTCCTCGCGCGCCGGCATGTAACGCAGCGTAAAGGCTGGTCCGACCATATTGCGGCCCTTCGGCTGCACCGGCCGAACATCCTGGATCGTCTGGTTTCTCAGACCGCGCTTGAACAGTGCCGAACAAAGCGTCGCGACGGAGACGCCCATCAGTTTGTCACGGGTTGCGGGGTTCATATATCCTTCTCCTCGTTCTCATTCAGACGCCGAAACTGCAGGTTTCCACGGTCCAGTCACGAGCCTTGCCCGTCAGGCTGCAACCCAGGCCCGGACGGGCCGGCACGATCATCCGGCCGTCCTTGATATCGAGTTGTTCGTTGAACAGTGGCGCCAGCCAATCGAAATGCTCTACCCACGGCTCATGCGCATAGGCGGCCGCCAGATGCAGATGGATTTCCATGGCGAAATGCGGGGCCAGGCGCATACGTTTCGCCTCGGCGTGTGTGCAGATGCGCAGAAAGGGCGTGATGCCGCCGACACGCGGCGCATCCGGCTGAATGAAGTCGACCGCATCGGCCCGGATCAGCGCCATGTGTTCGTCGGCGCTTGCCAGCATTTCGCCGGTGGCGATCGGCGTGGCGAGTTCGCGTGCCAGTGCCGCATGGCCCTCGGCGTCGTAGGCATCGAGCGGCTCTTCGATCCATTCGAGGTTGAGCGGTTCGACCAGCCGGCCGAAACGCAAGGCCGTCGTGCGGTCCCATTGCTGGTTTGCATCGACCATCAACGGGACACGGCCATCGATATGGCTGGTCACCGCATCAAGCCGGCGAAGGTCGATCATCGGGTCCGGCTGTCCAACCTTGATCTTGATGCCGCCGATACCGGAGGCGATCGAGTGGTCGATGGCATCGCGGATTTCCTCGACGCTCGATGACAGGAAGCCGCCGGAGGTGTTGTAGCAGGCGACACTGTCGCGATGGGCGCCAAGCAGTTTTGCGAGCGGCAGGCCGGCGCGTTTCGCCTTGAGGTCCCAGAGGCAGATGTCGATGGCGGCGATTGCCTGCGTTGCGATGCCGGAGCGGCCGACCGAGGCCCCTGCCCAGCAGAGCTTGTCCCAGATGCGCGCGGTATCGTTGGGATCTTCGCCGATCAGGTTGTCGGCAAGCTCGCAGGCGTGTGCATAAAGGGCAGGTCCGCCTGCCCGCTTCGAGTAACTGAAACCAAGCCCACTATGGCCAGCCTCGGAGACGATCTCGCAAAATAGAAAGGCCACCTGGGTCAGCGGCTTCTGCCGGCCGGTCAACACCTTGGCATCGCTGATCGGCCGCGCCAAAGGCAGGTAAGCGAGCGACAGGGTGACCGATCGGATGGCGTCCAGCTTGGACGGACCGGCAGCGAAGCCAGCCTTGGGCGGCTGTGCGGGGATCGTGCGACGATTGGGATCAAACATCGTGGTGCCTCAGTTGATGGCCGGTTCCGGCGTCTTGCCACCGAATTGCGTTGTCAGGAAATCAAAGTCGCAGCCTTTGTCGGCTTGCTCGATATGGCCGGAGAACATAAAGCCGTAACCGCGTTCATAATGCCGCGTCGGCGCCACCCAGGCGGCCCGCCGCGCTGTGATCTCTTCTTCGGCAACCAGCATATTGAGGCTGCGTGCCGGAATATCAAGCTCGACCATGTCCCCCGTCCTCAGCAGCGCCAAAGGCCCGCCAACATAAGATTCCGGTGCGACATGCAGCACGCAGGCGCCGAAACTGGTTCCGGACATGCGGGCGTCCGAGATGCGTACCATGTCGCGCAGGCCGAGCTTCAACAGCGCCTTCGGCATCGGGATCATCCCCCATTCCGGCATGCCCGGTCCACCCTGGGGGCCGGCATTGCGGAGCACGAGAACCGTGTCCGGCGTCAGCGGATAGTCGGGATCATCGATGATCTTCTTCATCTCCGCATAGCTGTCGGCGACCAGCGCCGGGCCGCGATGGCGATGGAATTTTGGGTCGCAGGCCGCCGGTTTGATGACCGCGCCGTCGGGACACAGGTTCCCCTTGAGCACGGCCAGCGAACCTTCATGATAGACCGGGTTCGACAATGGCCGGATAACGTCGTCATTGTAGATCTTCACCTGGTCGAGACCATCCACCAAGGGTTTTCCCATAACGGTGATCGCGGTGGGATCCAGCTTGTCGCCGAGCTGCTTCATCAGGGCACGCAAGCCACCCGCATAAAAGAAATCCTCCATCAGGTAGGTCGAACCGGAAGGCCGGATGTTGGCGAGAACCGGCGTCGTGCGACCAATGCGATCGAGATCATCGAGCTCCAGCGGGACGCCGGCGCGCCGCGCCATGGCGATCAGGTGAATGATCGCATTGGTGGAGCAGCCGGTCGCCATGGCGACCGTGACCGCATTGTCGACGGCCGCGGGAGTGATGATCTGCTCCGGCGTCAGATCCTCCCACACCATATCGACGATGCGGCGGCCGCAGGCCGCCGACATGCGCTGGTGGTTGGCGTCGGCTGCTGGGATCGAGGATGCGCCCGGCAGCGTCAATCCCATAGCCTCTGCGATCGCCGTCATCGTCGACGCCGTGCCCATGGTCATGCAATGGCCGTAACTGCGGGCGATTCCGCCTTCGATGCCCTGCCACTCCTCCTGGGTGATCGTGCCGGCGCGGCGCTCGTCCCAATATTTGAAGCCGTCGGTACCGGAGCCCAGCGTCTTGCCGGCATAGTTGCCGCGCAGCATTGGGCCGGCAGGGAGATAAATGAAGGGAATGCCCATGCTGACTGCGCCCATGACAAGGCCTGGTGTCGTCTTGTCGCAGCCACCCATCAGAACGGCGCCATCGACAGGATGGCTCCGCAACAGTTCCTCGGTCTCCATCGCCAGCATATTGCGATAGAGCATCGTCGTCGGCTTGACGAAGTTTTCGGAAAGGGAAAGAGCGGGCAGTTCCATGGGGAACCCGCCCGACTGAAGAATTCCCCGCTTCACCCATTCGGCGCGTTCACGGAAATGCATGTGGCACGGCTGCGCATCGGACCAGGTGTTGATCACCGCAATGATCGGCTTTCCCTGCCAATCCTCCGGCGCGTAACCCATCTGCATGGTCCTCGACCGGTGGCCGAACGAGCGCTGATCATCCGGCAGCATCCATCGGGCGGACCGCAATTGCTCGTAGGTTTTCCTCGCGGTCACGGCTTTCTCCCCACCTTTTCGCTTGCTTATTTCAGCGTTTGCACCAACTGATATTTTAGTTTGACATATATATCAATGGAAAGTTTGTCTTCTTGTGCATTAGGTCGTGCAAAGCTATGAATGGGACTGAAAAGGACGCCTCACATGAATTCCCAGTTCGCCTCCACATTCGGCCTGACCGCGCCCGGCTTTCCGGTCGTTGCCGGCAGTACGGTCCAGCGGGTCTATGATGATCTGCGAAAGCGCATCATCACCATTCAGTTGCCGCCGGACACCACGCTGTCGCGCACCGAGCTGACAGAGACTTATGAAGTCAGCCAGACTCCCATCCGTGACGCATTGCAGCTTCTCAAACAGGAGGGCCTGGTTCGCATTTACCCGCAGTCCCGCACTGTGGTGACCAGGATCGACGTCCTGCAGATTTACGAGGCACATTTCCTTCGTGTTGCACTGGAAACGGAAGTTTGCCGCCGCCTCGCAACCGATCCGGATCCGGATCCGAGCATCATCACCCGCGCCCGGTCGATCATCAAGATGCAGTCGGCAGTCGCCGACGACGCCGATCAGATTGCGATCTTCCAGGAGCTCGACGAGCTCTTTCACCAGACATTGTTCGCAGGCGCCAAGCGCAGCAGCCTCCACCAATTGATACGCGAGCGCTCCGGCCATCTCGAGCGTATTCGTCGCCTGCATCTGCCCGAGAAGGGCAAGATCGTCAGCATTCTCGATGGGCACCACGCCATCATCGATGCGATTGCCGCGCGCGACGAACAGGGTGCGGTCGATGCGATCCGAGAGCATCTCAGCCGCACCGTCGCAAAAGTGGAAGACCTGCGGAAGGAGTTCCCGGACTACTTCGTCTGATCTGCCGCGCCGCGGGTTTTGCCGGATCAATTGACCGGCGTCAGCAACGGCCTGCCTGCGAAGAAGGCGGCAAGATTGTCGACCGTCAATTGCGCCATCCTGTCGCGCGTTTCCTCGGTACCGCTGGCATGGTGGGGATAGAGCACAACGTTGTCGAGCGCGGCGAAGCGCGGATCGGGATTGGGTTCGTTGAGGTAGACATCGATGCCGGCCGAGGCGATCCGCCTTTCCTGCAAGGCCTTGATCAAGGCCGGCTCGTCGACCACGGTGCCGCGGGCAATGTTGATGAAGCTGCCCGTCGGTCCGAGCGCATTTAGTACGTTCGCCGAAATCAACCCTTCGGTCGAGGGCCCGCCAGGGGTCGCGACGATCAGGATATCGGCCCAGTCCGCCAGTTTTGCCGGTGCGTCGAAATAGGCAAAATCGTTGCCGGCTTTCTTCGTCCTCCCATAATAGCCGATCGTCAGGCCCACAGCTTCGCATCGCTTGGCAATGGCCATCCCTATGCGGCCGAGGCCGACGATCCCGGCCTTCTTGCCCGATGTCGATGTCGTCAGCGGCATCATGCCCTTCTGCCCCCAATCGCCGGAGCGCACATAGCGATCGCCTTCCGGCAGGCGCCGGCGTGCCGCCAGCATCAGAAGCAGTGCCATGTCCGCAACGTCGTCGCACAGCACCTCGGATGTGTTGGTGAGCTTGATGCCGCGCCGTGTCATCGCCTCGACGTCCATCTGGTCGTAGCCAGCCGAGGAACAGGCGGCGAGCTTTAATGCCGGCAATTTCGAAAGCAGGGCTTCGTCGATCGTCACATGGCCGTTGCAGACCAGCGCGGAAGAGATCGGGCCGGCTTCCCGCAAGAGAGCATCCCGCTCTTCGCCTTTGACAAGATCGAGCCGGTGCAGCGTGTAGGTCTCCTCCAGCATTGCCATCTGATGGGGCCGGAGCGGATAGGCGACGATGACATCGGGCTTCATGCGGAAACGAGTCCTTCCTGTCGTTGGCGGGCGGCGCGTCGGGTGGCCTGGATCTCCGGATCGGGATCGAGGCTCGCGGCAAGAAGCGCCTGCGTGTAGGGGTGGGAGGGCGCGTTGAAGATCTGCTCCACCGGACCCTCCTCGACAATCTCGCCGGCCTTCATGACGATGACACGATCGGCGAAATCGCGAACCACCGGTAGGTCGTGCGCAATGAAGAGGTAAGACAGGCCGAATTCGCGACGCAGGCCCTCAAGCAGGGCAATCACCTGTGCCTGGATCGACACGTCGAGCGCCGAAACCGCCTCGTCGCAGATGATCAGTTTCGGCTCCATCGCCAGCGCCCGGGCAATCGCGATGCGCTGGCGCTGGCCGCCGGAAAACTGATGTGGATATCTATCGGCCATATCCGGTTTCAGGCCGACCTTGACCAGCAACTCGGCCACTCTCTCCTTCCATTTCGCTTTCGGCAGGATATCCGGGTGAATGACCCAGGCCTCGGAAATCAACCGGAACACGCTCATCCGCGGGTTGAGGGACTGCGTCGGGTCCTGAAAAACCATCTGCAAATCGCGACGCAGTCCGAATATTTCTCTCGGGGTCATCGCAAGCAGATCGTTGCCGCGGTAGAGAACCTGGCCCTCCTGAGGATCATCGAGGCGAACGATCGCCCGGGCAAGGGTTGACTTGCCGGAACCGCTCTCGCCGACAACGGCAACGGTTTCGCCGGGCATGATGACGAAGTCCACGCCCTTCAGCGCCTGGAATGCGCCGAAACTCTTTTTCAAGCCGATGGCGCGCAGCAGAGGTTCGCCCTGCCGGTCACGCTCTTGCGCCATCGCACCCTTCCCCGGCGCGGCGGCAATCAGCTTCTTCGTATAGGCGTTCTGCGGGTTGCGATAGACTTCGGCCGCATTGCCGGTTTCGACGACGCAGCCGGAATTCATCACCACCACCCGGTCGGCGATCTCGGCAACGACGCCCAGATCGTGGGTGATCAGCAACAGGCCCATGCCGGTTTCCTGCTGCAGCTCCTGCAGAAGTTCGAGCACCTGCGCCTGCACGGTCACATCAAGCGCGGTGGTGGGTTCATCCGCGATCAGGATATCGGGCTTGCAGGCGATTGCCATGGCGATCATCAGGCGCTGCCGCTGTCCGCCGGAGAACTGGAACGGATATTTTCGCATCGCCGCCTGCGGATCGCTTATGCCGACGCGCCCGATCAATTCGAGCGCCCTCGCGCCGGCGCGCTCCGCCGACTGGCCATGCGTCGTCATCATCTCGGTGATTTGCCAGCCGACCGGATAGACCGGATTGAGGTGGGCGAGCGGGTCCTGAAAGATCATGGCGATCTTGGCGCCGTTGATCGAGCGCCGCTCCTCGGGCGTCATTTTCAGCATGTCGCGCCCGTTGAGGAGAATGGTGCCGCTGGTGATCTTGCCGGGCGGCATGTCGATCAGGTTCATGATAGCCGAGGCCGACACGGACTTGCCCGAACCGCTTTCCCCAAGGATCGCCAGCGTCTCGCCGCGATCGAGATGCCAGCTGACATCCTGCACCGCCTTGACGGTCCCGCTGGCGGTGTGGAACTCGACCGAGAGGTCACGCACTTCCAAAAGATGTTCAGCCATTTTTCCTGCCCCTCATTTCAAGGCGCCAGCGTTGTGTCGGATCGAGCGCGATGCGCAGCCAGTTCGACAGAAGGTTCAGCGACAGCGTCGTCAGAATGATTGCAAGGCCCGGCCAGAAGGAAAGCCACCAGGCATTGGTGAGATAGGGTCGTCCTTGCGCAACCATGAGACCCCAGGTGATCTCCGGCGCCTGAATGCCGATCCCAAGGAACGACAGGGAGGATTCCGCCAGCATGACGAAGGCGAAATCCAGCGTCGCGATGGTCACCAATGTGGGAAAGATCACAGGTAGGATGTGATGGAAGACAATGCGCCAATACGATGCTCCCATGACCTTCGCCGCCTGCACGAACATCCGCTCGCGCACTTCCAGCACTTCGGCGCGCGTGGTGCGCAGATAGATGGGAATGCGGGTGATCGCCAGGACGAGGACGATATTGGTGACCGAGGGCTCGAGCATGTAGAGCACAATCACCGCCAGAAGCAGCGACGGAAAGGACATGATGACGTCGCCGAGGCGCATGATCCATTGAGCCGCGGAGGAACGGCTGTAACCTGCCACCAGACCGAGCGTCGTACCGATGACGGATGATGCCAGTACGGCTGCCGCGGCAACCAGGATGGTGTTTTGCGCCGCCACGATGACGCGGGCAAGAAGCGGCCTGCCCAGCGCATCGGCGCCGAGAACATAAAGCATTCCGCGGGTGATATCGAACGGCGGCGCGTTGCGGCCCCGCAGGTTCTGCTTGGTGGCGATGGCTTCCAGCAGGAGCGGGCCAAACAGCGCACAGAGCAGAACGATCAAGAGGAACAGAGCCGCGAAGAAAGCGAGCTTGTCCGCCCACAGCATCGTCAGCCAGCGCCCGATCGGGCCGCTTGGTTTTTTCTCGGCGAGGATTTGTGTGTCGGCCATCGTCATCGCTCAATACCGGATGCGCGGATCGAGCAGCGCATAAGCGATGTCGATCAACAGGTTCATGATGAAGATCGCCAGTGCCGAGACCATGATGACGGCCAGCACGACGGCGAAATCGCGAAGCAAAATGGAATCGATCATCAGCTTGCCGATTCCAGGAAAGCCAAACACCGTCTCGACGACGACGGCACCGTTCAAGATGGCGGCCGCCTGGTCGCCGATGACTGTGATCACCGGCAGCATGGCGTTGCGCAGTCCGTGAATGAAGATGATTGAGTTCGAGCGGACCCCCTTGGCGCGGGCTGTCTTCACATAGGCGGAAGACAGAACACTGATCATCGAGCCTCGGACCACCTGCAGGATCAGGCCGAAAGGCCGGATGAACAGCACGCTGACCGGCAGGACCCAGTGCCAGAAAGTTCCCGTCCCCGATGTCGGCAGGACATGCAGTTTAACGGCGAAAATGACGATCGCCACGATGGCCAGCCAGAAATCCGGCGCCGCAGCGCCGATCAGCGAGAAAAAAGTGGCAAGACGGTCGAAGACGCCGCCGACGCGAAACGCCGCCAGCGAACCGATGACGATCGCGGCGACCGTGACCAGCGCCATGGTGATGGCAGCCAGCCAGAAGGTCCAGACGAAGGCCTCCAGCACCACATCCATGGCCGGACGGGCCTGTCGCAGTGACTGACCGAAATTGCCTTGGGCAAGATCCGAGACATAACGGCCGAATTGGATGATCAACGGATCGTTGAAACCGTTCATCTCGCGGAATTGCTGGCGCATTTCCGTGCTCGCATCGATCGGCAGATAGAGGTCGGTCGGATCGCCCGTCAGCCGGGACAGGAAGAACACGATGACGATAAGCACCACGAGCGATACGCCACTGGCGATCGCGCGTTTGCCGATGAAACTCTTCATGCCACTCCTCCCGAGTGACCCCCATAGGGGCCGTGATGTCCGGTTTCGTCTTCGTCTGTGCTACCTGTGATACCCCTCCGGCAACAGGCACGGCTCGACGACCAGTCTCTGTAACTGAAATATTAGTGCATCTAGAATTTTTGTGAACCCCAAAAATGATCGGGGTTTATCGCGGCGGCTTGCGTCGCCATGTCATGCCGCGGGTTCCAATAATGGCCACGCCGATGATCACAGCGGCTCCGATCCACGTCTGTACGGCCGGAACTTCCGCGAAAAATGAGAAGGCCATGAGGGCGACGACAGGCAATCGGAGAAAGTCGAGCGGTGCCAGAACGCTTGCGGTCGCCATACCGAAGGCGCGCGTGATCAGCGTCATGTTGAGTGCGCCGAGTGCCCCTTGGAGGGCAAGCAGTCCGAGTTGGCTCCACGTCGGCATCGACCAGACCGGCAGCATGACGATCAGGCCTAGCGGTACCGTCGCTATCAGATTCCATGCAACCAGCCGGTCGGCACTATCCCTCAATGCCATCCGCCGCAGCATCAATTGGCTGGCTGCCGTCAAGACCGCTCCTGCCAGCGCAAAAAGCAGCCAGTGGTCGAAACCGGACGCTCCAGGGCGAATGATGATCATGACGCCGATAAAACCTGCGACAATGCCGGCCACGCTGGAGATGCCGACATGTTCCTTCAACACCAGCCACGCACCGAGAACGAGAAACATCGGCATGGTGAAATTGATCGCCGTGGCATCGGCGAGTGGCGCGTGCGCAAAGGCGACGAACAAAGCAACCAGTGAGGCAAGCTTCAGACCCGCGCGCACGACATGCAGAACACGATAGGGAGAGGATTTCAGGTCGACCCGCGACACGATCCAGGGCGTGACGACAAGAAGCCCGAAAAGCGACCGGAAAAAGCCGATCATCAATGGATGCACGTCGCCGGCCAGCAAACGCACAATGACTGCGTCGAAACTATTTAAAATGGAGGCAGCCACCATCAAGCAGACGGCAAGGCCTGTGCGACCAGGCTGCATCACGCTTCTCCTGACCAGACCAAGGTGAACCCCGCTATATCGGCCATTCGATACAGCTGCGCGTTGAACCGGCAATCCATTGGAAATAAAGCCTTCCTGGCGTGTCTGCTAATCTCCCACTCCCACGGTTTGCCGCGACGGAGACCACTCATTCTCACCAGGGGCCGGCAGCATCCATTATCTCCGGCGCGGATTAACGGCTTTATCTCAATCCATCAGCCGCCGTCCACAGTGAGAGCATGATGCCGAAAAGTGTGAGCGGTTTTCGGACGACATCATGCTCTAACTATAAGAACAGGATTCAGATTTTAGGCCGAGCCGGCCTAAAATCATCCTGTTCTAGTGGATCATTCCGTTCGTCTTCGCCCGGTTCGAGAACTGGTGAACGAGCATGATACCCTGCTCGAGGAGCAACTCGGCGGCCTGCAGATCGCGCGGCGTCAGATCGCCGGATAGACCGCGAATCGTATTGGCGACGCAGATGGAGTTGGCGACGAAGCGGACGTCGCCCTCCCCTTCCGCCTCCTCGGCCGTTGCTTCCAAGGCGTCGGCGACGGTGTCGAGCAGGCTCGAGCGTTCGACGAGCGTCATGTCGTTCAGGGTTTTGGAAATGCCGTTCATGATTGTCTCCTCGCGTGTGCTCAAGGCGGATCGCAGCTCCGTTTTCTCGATTTCAGTGACGTGGCGGTGACTGTCAGATAGGATAGCTGTGTTCAGAAGCAACTCATGGCTGCCGCGCACCTCACGCATGAGTGAAGCGAGATCAGACGGCTCAATCAATAATTTCGGGCCGATCATTCAAGATGCGTCAGGAGGTCGGCAAGCATCGGTCGCTGCCCTTTCAACAGTTTTATGGCTGCGTCGGGCGGTGAAAACCACCCCGCGCGATCGACCTCCGGAAAGCTCTTTACCTGGCCCGACCGTGGTGGCCATTCCATTTCAAACTCGGAACTCTGTATCGTATTCACGTCCAGTACCGGATCGGCTTCGATCGACCACGCAACAACCATCTTTCCGCCAGGTTGCCGGTATTCGCCCAACGGTGTGAACCTGCCATCGACTGCTACACCCAGCTCTTCGGTAGTCTCCCTTATTGCTGCCGCGAGCTCATCTTCTCCAGGCTCGACCAGCCCCTTCGGGATCGACCACGCAGCCTCGTCTTTCCTAGCCCAGAAAGGACCGCCCGGATGGACGAGAAGGACTTCGATGTCGCTGGAAACGCGCCGGTATATCAGAAGTCCGGCGCTGCGGATTGCCATCGCCTTGTACCCTTCTTGTGTCGATCACGAGGCCAGGCATTCCTCACAGATGCCGCAGCCGTCATCGTCCATCCACCGACGCCGGCGCTTGCAGCAAAGGCAAGCAGCACGGTCTGGCTGTTCTTTCGTGTCTTCCGGTGGAATGATCTCGATCGTCTTGTCGATTAGAGTGTCGGCCACAAGCTCCGCCATCTCATTGCTCCATCAGTGTATTCTAATAAGATAGGAGCGGCGATCGATACCGGCAAGCTCTCGACGCCGGTCGGAGCGGCAAATGGCATGCCGAACCACATTCGGCGCTCTCAACATCGAGCGCTGGGCCTTTTTGCGACAGGTGATATAGTTCAATTTCGGTCGTCCACTAAAGCATGTTGCGCAAAATTGTGCAGCGGTTTTGCGAGAACGACATGCGTAAAAAACAAAGACCTAAAGCGCGAAGAGCGAATCTGAAAGATCGCGACGCGCTTTAGCGCGATACGACAAAGGAATATTCCATGGGAGACCAGAAACGCCCGCTGCAACCAGGAGAAAGTGCCCCCGCCTTTGCACTCGCTACGGCCAACTTCGACGGAACCGTCTCCTTCGCTGACTTGAGCGGTCGCCCGTTCGTGATCGGGTTCTTTCGCGGGTTGCACTGCCCGTTCTGCCGGCGTCAGTTAGAGCAGCTTGCCGGCGTACACCCGACCCTGCGCGCCGCCGGGGTGGAGACCGTGGCCGTCATCAACACGCCGGTGGAACGTGCCCGCCTGTATTTCCGCCACCGGCCGACGCCGATAACGCTTCTGTGTGACCCGGACTGCCGCACGCATCGAGCCTACGGTGTGCCCCATGGCGAGTTCCTGCCCGAAGGCAGCTGCGAGCAGCCCGAATGGCCCTATGGTGCAACGATGGCGCAGTTCCAGGCGGCACGCATCAACCCCACGGGCGAGCTGCCGGAACCGCTGCACCCGATGGAAGCCAACACGGTACTCAACGCCAAGGACGGCTTCGAGCTTGACGAAGCCGATAATGCGATCTTCGCGAACCACGCTACCCAGCTCGTCGGGCACTTCCTGGTCAATGCGAACGGCACCATCGCCTGGTCGCAAATCGAGGCGCTGGACGGGCCTAACAGTCTTGGCATCTTCCCGACTGCGGCGGAGATAATCGCCGCCGCCGGCAGCCTTGAACGCTGACTTTCAACGAACCATTGGCCAGCGTTGGCGAACTCTCCGACCTGTCATCAGTTTGACCTCCGCGTTCCGCCAGCCCGAGAAAATAGTCACGTTAGACAGACTTCAACCGTTGCTCGGTTTTTGCGTCGAACAGATGCAGTTTACTGAGATCCGGGGCAATGACGATCTGGTCGCCGGCGCGCAGATTAAGGCGCTCTCTTACCGTCGCAACGAGGTGATCCGCACCAAACTTCGTGGTGACCTGGATCTCCGCACCGGTGGGCTCGACGAGAACGACCTCAGCGGCAACGGGACCTTGTCCGATTGTGAGATGCTCAGGGCGAATGCCGTAGATAAGCTGTGCGCCGCGTTCCAATGGCGCTGCTTCGGGCAGCGGCAGCCTACCTCCGCCGTCCGCGATCAACTCCAGCGGCCCCGAAGTGCTGACTTGGCCTCGAATGAGGTTCATCGCCGGCGAACCGATGAAGCCCGCCACGAAAAGGTTTGCCGGCCGGTCGTAGAGATCGAGCGGCGAGCCTATCTGCTCGACGAAGCCGTCCCGCATCACAACAATCCGATCGGCCATCGTCATCGCCTCGATCTGATCGTGGGTGACGTAAATGGTCGTTGTCTTCAGTCGCTGGTGCAGTTGCTTGATTTCCGAACGCATCTGGACACGCAGCTTCGCGTCCAGGTTCGACAATGGTTCGTCAAACAGGAAGACCTGCGGATTTCTGACGATGGCACGGCCCATCGCCACACGTTGGCGTTGGCCGCCCGACAGGTTTTTCGGATATCTGTCGAGCAGATGCGCGAGTCCCAGAATTTCAGCGGCCTCTCGAACACGTTGCCTGGTCTGTTCCTTGGGTGCTTTCGCCAGCTTCAGCGAAAAACCCATATTCGCCTCGACTGTCAGATGGGGGTAGAGCGCATAGGACTGGAAAACCATCGCAATATCGCGTTCTTTTGGCGCGACATTGTTCACGACCTTGCTGCCGATCGAAATCCGACCAGCCGAAATCTCTTCGAGGCCGGCGATCATCCGCAACAATGTCGACTTCCCGCACCCGGACGGACCGACCAGGATCACGAATTCGCCGTCTTGGATATCGATATCCACCCCATGCAGAACTTCGAAGTGACCGTAGCTCTTGCGGGCATTCGCCACACTTACTGACGCCATAACTTTCTCCGGCTGAATGTTGGTATCTTCGGGACGCAGCCGCTCGTCTGACACGGCTGTCGATTGCTCATCGGATTGCCGTGGCGGCGGAATAAGGCGCCAGTGCCGCGTCGACCGCAGCAAGGCAGAGTTCGCGGGCCTTCGGAGCGACCCGCTTTGACACCACGTCGGAATATAGCCGGCCGAGATATTGGCTGATCAGAGTTTCGGGAATTTCATCGGGGAGCCGGCTGAACAATTCGCCGACGGCGGCGGATGCGCGAGGATCCGGCCAGTAATAGCGAATTCGATCACTATAGCTGAAATGTCGTTGCAGTCGCTCCTCATCGGGGCTGCCGCCATAGTGGCCCGCCCAGCTTGCCGGTTGTTCGACCATGATTTTTTCCATGGTCGTCACCAGTCCGGATCGTGGCGTCTTCCCGGCAAGCACGTCAGCGATCGCATCGAGACCGTAAAGCGCTTCGCGCAGCGCGAAAGTCAGCCCTGGTCCGACCTTGAGGATTGCAAAGCCGCCCTCAACGAGAGCAGACAAGGCTTCGGCCGGTTGGTAGTCGGTGGAATGTGCTTCGAAAACCAAGCCCGGCATGTCGTCCAGCGAACGAATGAGGCTCTTGGCCCGTTCAGGCTTGTAGAGCGCCACGTCCGTGTTTCCAAATTCCACGCCCGGCTGAACCACGATCCCAATGACCCGCTCCATTGCCGATGCCAAACCTGCTTCGGCAAACGACGCCCGGTGAACCGCCAGCGTTTTCATCGCCGCATCGGCCCGGGTAATTTCGATTTCTTCGAGTGCGTGCGTTGCACCACCTGGAGGCGGCACCTCGGTTCCGATGATATAGACCGGCGGACGGTGGTCTGAACGAAGAGCGGCCTCCTCAGCGGCCTTTGCCAATCGAGCGGCCCGCGCCGCGGTCAATTCGTCATCGAGCGCCGTTGGTTCACCGGCACAGCCCATCGACGTGTCCAGGTGAATCTTTTCAAACCCTGCCTCGACATAGGCCGTCACCATAGCCGCGGCGCGCAGCATTGCCTCCTCGGCCGCCAATTTTCTCCATGGGTTGGGACCGAGGTGATCGCCTCCGAGGATGATGCGTTCGGCTGGAAAATCAGTCGCTGCGGCGATGTCCTCGATGAACCGGCGAAAGTCCGCCGGCGTCATCGCGGTATAGCCGCCCTCCTGATTGACCTGATTGCAGGTGGCTTCGATGAGGACCGCCCGGTGTTCCATCCCGGCACGCCGAAGGGCTGCCTCAATGACCAGCGGATGCGCCGAGCAGACCGAAGTGACGCCATGGGGAAAAGGCAGGTTTCGGGCACCGAAAAGCTTTCGCAGCGCGGTCTGCCGGTTCTCTTTGATCGGCGTCATGCGAGCGTTACAACCTTCGTCAGGTGACGGGGAGAGACCGTATCGATATGCCGAGCCTGCGCGGCCCGCTCGCCGAGGACCTGCAACGCCGGAAGGACAACGAGACCCGCAAGCGAGAGATCGACATCAACGGCGAGTTCCAGATCGCCTGGACCACCCACACCGATAACGACCGCGCCTTTTTCTCTCAGTTCTCCCACCAGTTTCGTCTCCGCCTCCCTCTGGTCGGAGCTGTACAGCATGACCGCAACCGTCTTCCCGTCAACGAGGCTGATCGGCCCATGCCGGTATTCCAGCGGGTGGAAGGCCTGGGTCATGATCTGGCTCATTTCCATGAGCTTGAGCGCTCCTTCCAGGGCGACGCCGAAGAGCGGCCCGCCACCGAGAAAGACGAAGTGCGACCGGTCTGCGATAATTCCAGGAAGCGCCGCATCGAGAGCGCTCGCCAGCTGGCGGGCCGAATTCACGACAGAGGCAGGAACCTTCTGCCCGATCATCTGCAAACCGAGAAGGACCATGAGGCTCGCCGAGACCGTCATGACGATACCTTCATCCGGATGGGTTTCGGCCGCGACCATCCGATCGCAATTTTTCGCCAGAGAGCTTTCCGGTTCAACGGTTATCGCCGTCACGAAGGCGCCGGCGGCCCGGCTTGCCTTTGCTGCGGCGACTGTTTCTGTCGTCTCGCCGCTCCGGGAAAGCGCAACGACGTGTGTGTTGCGCCACTCGGGCCAGAAGGCCGACGGCCGGTTTTGCCATTCGGCACCAGGGACCGCGATTGCCTTGCGTCCGGCCATATTGGCATAGGCTGCCAGCGAGAGTGCAAGATTGAAGGATGTGCCGCAGCCGACGAAGACGAGCAGCTCCGCCCTATCGACAGCTAAATTCGAGCCGATCGCCTTCTCCCAATAGGGAAATTGCTCGAAAATGACTTTTTCGGTCGTGTTCATGAAGTCTCCGATTATTTGACTGAACCAGCCAACAGGCCGCTGACGAGGTAACGGTTGAGGAAGATGACGACGAGGGCGGGGATGACGATGGCGATCGAGCCGCTCGCGGTGATGAGCCCGTAGTCGATGAAGTTCTTCGTGACGAATTCCGGGATCAGAACCGTTAGCGGCTTCGTTGCCTGCGGCGAAAAAATGAGCGGCACGAGATACTGTCCCCAGGCACCAAGGAAGGTGAGGATCGCCGCTGCCGTCAGACCCGGTCCGGCCAGCGGCAGGACGATATTGAAGAAGATGTAGAGCCGACCCGCTCCGTCGAGTTGCGCCGCTTCCTCCAGTGCGATCGGAAGAGCTTCGAACACGCTCCGCAGCAGCCAGAGCGACAGGGGCAGGAAGGCCGAGACATAGATCAGCGAGACGCCCAGATAGGTATCGACGAGATGCAGCTTGATCATGATCTGATAGAGCGGGATCAAGACGGCGTAGGCAGGAATGGCCAGGGTCGCGACGACAGCGACAAAAAGCGCTTTGCGGCCGGGAAACTGCAGCCTGGTGAACGCGTAAGCCCCAAGTGAGGATATCGCGACGCAAAGCAGCGTAGCGGCGATCGATGTCACCACGCTATTGAGCAATGCGGCACGGAACTGTTTGAACACCTCCACACCCCCGATCCGGGCGATATTGATGCCGAGCAGCCGGGAGTAGTGATCGAGCGTAAAGTGCTGCGGAAAGAAGTTGATCGGTCGGGTCGAAAAGTCTTCGCTGGGCGTAACCGAACTCGCGATGGTCCAGTAGATCGGCCCCAGAGACCAGATCAACAGGATGACGACACCGGTCCAAATCATCATTCGATAGGCAATAGTGGATCTCATCAGTCGAACCGTGTGTTGCGATAGACACGAAGGACGTAGACCAGCGAAATCAGCAGAGACACGAGAGTGATCACCACCGATAGCGCCATGCCATACGAGAAGCGGAGATTCTGGAAGGTTTCGAGGTAGATCTGGACGAGCACTGGTCGGGTCTCGAGGCTGGCACCCGCCAGAACCCAGGCCTCGTCGAAGAGATTGAAAGCGTTCACGGTTGCGTTGGTCATGGCGACAGCGATCGCACTGCGAACCAGCGGCAGGGTTACCCATCCGAACATCTGAATGCGCGTGGCTCCATCGATCCGCGCAGCCTCATAGAGATGAGCAGGGATGCTCTGCATCGCGGCAAGGACGATGACGATCGTCAAAGGCATCATGCGCCAGACGTGGACGATTGTTACGGCGACGATGGCGCTGGTGCGATCGTTGAACCAGACGTGATTTTCGAAAGGGAGCCCGAGCGCCGAAAGAATGCCGTTCAACAGACCCGCGCCAGGTTGATAAATCCAAAGCCAAATGACCGAATTCACAACGCCGGGCAGCGCCCAGGGCAAGATCACTGCTGCGAGCACCCACCGCCGCCCGACCTTGATCTGATTGATGAGAGCGGCGGCAAGAACGCCGAACACGGTTTCGGCGACGACGGCCAGAACAACGTATGTGAGCGTGTTGCTCCAGGTCGTCGCGAGCTGGCCATCCGACAGCATTCGGCTGTAGTTTTCCAGGCCGATGAATGGCGTGCCGGCCTGCATGGGGTTGACCCTGTGCAGGCTGTCCCAGACGGTTCTTCCCATCGGGTAGAAGACCAAAGCTGCCATCGTGATAACGATGGGCGACACCAACAGCAAGCCGAGCGTGGCGTCGGCGTTGAAGCCGACCCCACGCTTGCTCGTGGCCCCTTCGGACGCCAAAGCTGTCATTGCGCCATCGCCTGCTTGGCGGCGGAAGCGATGGCCTCCATCGCCTGGTCGACGCTCATCTGTCCCTTGGCAGCGCTATTGATCGCTGTGTTTACGCCGCTGGAAAATTGCGGATACCAAGGCGGCGTGCCTTGCGGGAACAGCGGCTCAACGGTTTTGGACTGCGCCACGAGAGCGTCACCGCTGTTCAGCTTTCCGGACTCGTTGAGTTCGGAAAGCGCCGACGTGCGGGTCGGAAGGAAGCCGTTCACGGCATTCTTCTTCTGGAAGTCCTTGCTGGTGAACCATTTGACGAAAGCGATCGCCGCCTCCTTGTTGGGAGAGACGTTGGGAATAGCCAGCGCTTCCGGAAGGCCGAAGCTGCGCGTTTCACCGCTTGCAGTCGGCACGAGGATCGCCTCTACTTGGCCGGCGACTTTCGACTGCTTGGGATCGTTCATCTGGCCAAGACGACCAGGCTCACCGGAGATCATGATGCTGGCGATGCCCTGCGCGAACATGCTCTCATTGATCTGGCTATCCTTCAGACCGGTAGACGCAGGATCGACCAGCCCTTCCTTGAGGAGCATCAACTCGAAAGCAAGCGCCTTGTAACCAGCCGAATCCGGCGAGGTGAAGAGCGGATTGAAGTCCTTGTCGAAGAGTTCGCCACCGAAGGCCTTAGTCAGCAGGTACCAGCTCGTTGACGCGCCTTCTGTTGCTGAAACCGGCAGGCCGATCGGATACTCGACAATGCCTTTTTCCTTGATCTTCTTGGCTGCAGCGACCAGGGCGTCCAATGTTTTCGGCATCTCGGTGATGCCTGCATCCGCGAAATGCTTCTTGTTGACGAGCATCACCCGGAAGTCGTTGGTGTAGGGAATTCCCAATAATTTGCCGTCAACCGTGAAGATCTTGGCAACGCCGATATCTTTCAGCGTATCGGCGTCGATCACGTCGTTGAGCGGCATATACCAACCGGCCGCGCTGAACTGACCGGTCCAGGACCAATCGAATTCGGTCACATCCGCTGGCGCCGTACCGGCAACCAAGGCTGTCACCAGCTTCGGGCGGATGTCGTCCCACGACAGGGTCTGCAAGTCGACGTGAATGCCGGTTTCGGCCTCGAAGTCAGAGGCGATGTTCGGTCCCTGCGGCGATGGCATGAGCACCGTGATCGACTGACCGGCAAGCGGCTTGGCGTCCTGGCCAAGAGCGGGTGCGGCGATTGCCAAGGCCGCCGATGCAAGTAGAGGCAAGATCAATTTATGCATGTTCCCATCCTTCATTATTCTTGAGCTCAATTCACTGGGATGCGCAGTCACCGCCTTTGGCCGTGGCCACGATTTGCCCGAACCAGCCGTCGTCTAACGGCCAGCCGAGAAGCTGGGCGGCAGCCAGGAGCGCGCCGCCAATCGGGGGAAGTTTCGGCAAAGCCGAAGGCCTGCCAATTCGCCGTTCAAGCGCCTCCAAAAGAAGCCGGCTCGAAAAAGTACCGCCGGCATAGGTCCAGTCGGCATCCGGATCACAATGGCCCGCAATTGCCGCATGATGCTTCGCCAATTCATCGGCGGCCTGCTCGATCAACCCGACCGCCCCTTTATCGCCGCCAAGTGCGACCTGATCGACGAGGGTCGAAATTGCTGCAATGTCCGCCCGTTCATTCGCCAGGGAGCTGGCCCAATCGCCTAGCCCATTCATCGGATTGCTCAAGTCGATGCGAAGGTGGTCAAACAGGGCCTTTGCAAGAGCTGTTGCCGGAGCACGCCCGTCCAAGCTTTGGCTGACGAGATTGAGCGCCCTCTGCCCGATCCAATGGCTGCTGCCCTCGTCACCGATGAGATCTCCCCAGCCACCGGTGCGCGCCGACCGGCCTTTGGAATTACGCGCCCATGCCATTGAACCCGTGCCGGAAAGAATGAGGATACCCGGCTCGCCCGCAAAAGCACCGAGGTGCGCCGCGTCCACATCGTTGAGGACGCGCCGGTGGACGTTTGGGAACAGGCGCTCGATCGCATCGCGCTGTAGAGCCGACAGGCGCTCAACCTCGCCGTAGGCGGGCAGCGCTGCGGCGACGGCCGCCAGATTTCCTTCATCGCGAAAGGGAAGGAGATGCTGCTCCAACTCCTGGAGCCAATTCGGATTGTCCATGGGATTGACGCCATGGCCGCGTGAACGCCGCAATATCCGGCCACGCTTGTCCGCGAGGGCAACCAGCACCTTGCTTCCGCCACCGTCGATGCCGAGGATCAGCGCGTCGCTCACTCTTTCGCCCTCAGATCCGCGATTGTTGCGTCGACGCCGAAGTTGACAAGCTCCTCGCGCCAATGCCGCGAAAGCCCGGAATCGGTAATGACTTTCGCGGTGTCCAGCGGAGCGACCTTGTAGGTCGCCGTGGTTCCGAATTTCGAGGAATCGGCCAGGACGAAACGATTGGCCGACCGAGCCAGCATGCGCCGGTTGAGGCTCGCTTCCGCACTGTCCACGCTGTAGATCGCGCCGTCGGAGCTGATGGCGCTGGCGCCAAGAAAGAGCTGGTCGAACCATAATGTTTCCAGCATTGCCTCCGCCTGAGGTCCGACAAGCGACGCATTCTCGCTGCGCAGCTGACCGCCGAGAAGCACCACTTCCAAATTCGGAATATTCAGGAATTCCTGCGCTACCGTCAGGCCGTTGGTGAATATCCTGAGCGGCATGGGGTTGATGCGAACGAGGCGGGCAAGCTGGAGGACGGTCGTTCCCGCGTCGAGAAAGATCGCCGTACGCGGATGAAGCAGGTCGTAGGCCGCGGTGGCAATCGCCCGCTTGGCCGATAGATGGCGCTTTTCGCGCTCCTGAAATGCAACCTCAACCGACGATCCCTCGGCAATGCGCGCTCCACCATGCACGCGATCAATGGCGCCCTCCTGCTCAAGGATCTGCAGGTCTCTACGAACCGTGGCAAGCGATGCTCCGACCGCATCGGCAAGCGCCTGAATAGTCGAAAAGCCGTTCGCGTAGAGGTGGCTGCGAATGGCATCCAGTCGATCGACCTTCACTCCAACTGGCTGGCTCAACGAAAACCTCCCTCACGGCCGATCCCAATTTCGATCATACTTTCATTTCAAATGATCAGTGTCAATCAATTTTCTGACGTTTTTTGATTTATTGGATGGCGCTGGAATGAAAAAAACGCGCCGTGAATTCCCGGCGCGCCTAAAACGAATGAACTGCCATACGCTTGTGGCTGTCTTACCCGCGGGATCTCACTGATATCTCGGCAACAAATCGCCGTGAGCATCGATCAGGTCGTCGACAAGGTTCCAGATTTGGTCTGGCGACAATTCCGCGGACGTATGCGGATCGAGCAGAGCGGCTTGGTAGATGCGCTCGCGTTTTTTTGTAAGAGCCGCCTCGACCGTCAACTGCTGAACGGAAACGCTCAAGTTCATGACGGCGGAAAGCTGAGAGGGGATCCGACCGACCCGGACCGGCTGAATTCCGTTTCTGTCGACATGGCAAGGCACTTCCACGATGCATTCATCGGGCAGATTCTCGATCAGGCCGTTGTTTGGGACATTGCCGTATATCAGCGCCGGGTTGCCAGTCACTGCGGCATGAATGATGCCGGCCGCATATTCGTTGCTGCGGCACACCTCGATCGGCTTGTCGCCTTCCAGTTCCTTGCGCAGGGCATGCCACTCTTTGATCTGCACCTCGCAGCGCCGGATGTATTCGTCCAACGGAATATTGAGCTGATCGATCAGATCCCTTCGTCCCTCCTTGATGTACCAGGAGGTATACTCGGAGAAATGCTCGCTGGATTCGGTGACGAAGTGGCCGAGCCGTTTGAGCACATCGAACCGCACCCGATCGTCCGGCGGAACGCGGCTATCGGCGGCGAAAGCGTTCAGTCTCGGATAAAGGTCTTCCCGCCGTCCGTCGCTATGAATTTTCTCATATTTCAGGAAGAAGGCGACGTGGTTGATCCCTGCCGAAACATAGTTCACGTCGGCAATGTCCTCGCCGAGGCATTGCGCGAGATGCCCGGCTGTGTGCTGCACACTGTGACACAAGCCGACTGTGCGGATTTCCGGGGCCAGATCCTTGATCGCCCAGCAGTTGATGGCCATCGGGTTGACATACTGCATCAGAAGAGCCTGTGGGCAGACCCCCTGCATATCTCGGCAGATCGCCTCAAGGACTGGTATCGTCCGCAAACCGCGGAAAATGCCGCCGATGCCAAGGGTGTCGGCGATCGTCTGACGCAAGCCATATTTTTTCGGAATGTCGAAGTCCGTGACGGTCGCCGGTTTGTAGCCACCGACCTGCATCATGAGGATCACGAAATCGGAACCGCGCAACGCTTCCCGCCGGTCGAGCGTAGCGTCTATCCTGACGTTTGAAAGCTTAAGCGACTCGCAGATCCGGCGAGCAACGATCTCTGAGGTCTTCAGTCGCTCTGGATCGATATCGAAGAGGCTGATGACGTAGTCGCCGCCTCTCTGCGAAGACAGGACATCTCCTAGAATGTTCTGAGCAAAAACGGTGCTCCCAGCGCCTACCAGGCAAATCTTCGGCATTGCAATCTCCCTATCGGTTGTGATTGCTTATTGCTCCTTCTGGATCAGAATTTCTTCCCGGCATCGGCCTATTAATTCCGGAATTCGAGTCTTGCACACATGAAACATACCCAAAGCCGCGGTGAATGGATTGGATCCCGAGGGGAGTTCCTGATCGAGCGTCACATCGCCGATGCGATGGCCGCACCGCATTGGCACGACCACGTTGAAATAAACCTGCTCATGGCAGGCCAGATGACCTACCTTTTTAATGGAAGGCAGGAACAGGTGGAGGCCGGCCGCATGGTCTTATTCTGGGCCGCAATTCCGCATCAGACGATCGCTGTTAGCGAAAACGCGCCGCTGGTGTGCCTCTATCTTCCCCTTGTCGATTTTCTGGGTCTGCCGGTGGACAGAATGGCAAGGCAGTCGATCATGCAGGGGAGATTTTTGGCGCAGGGAAATCAGGAAACGATGGATGCTTTGACCCTCCCACGATGGGAAAAGGAATGGCAGTGCGGCAGTGCGGCAAGACGGAAATTGGTCGTGGAGGAAGCACGACTGCGAATACGACGTCTGATCCTGGACAATGCTGAAAGCGACAATTCGCCAACCCATGTCTCTCCGACATCGTTGGCCGGCCAGGCGGTGCGACACGTCGAGCTGCTGATCGACCTCATCAATTCCCGCTACGCAGATCCGGTAAGCGTACCCGGTCTCGCAAAACTCGCGGGCATGCATCCAAGCACCGCCAACAGCGCTTTCCGAAAGGTTTTGGGAATATCAGTCAACGAATACCTGACCCGACATCGCATTGCCCGGGCGATGCAGCTGCTGACGGATACGGACGATCCGGTCCTCCAGGTCGGTTTTGACTGCGGGTTTGGTTCCAGCAGTCGCTTCTACGAGATTTTCAAGGAGCGAACGGGTACGACCCCGCGTCATTTCCGGGAAGCGGTGAACTCCAAGAACGCTCCGGCGCCTTGACGGGATATGGACCAACGACCTGTTATTGCGGTGGATTTTTTATCTAGAAAACACCAGTTGCGGTTATGTGAGGGTAGTAGTTCAGTGGTCCGCCGAACAAACTATTTGATCCTTTCGTTCGAGAGCGCGCGTGGCCCCCGCTGATGTCACACCTCTGCCATAAGATCGGTCCTCACGGCACCGGAACCGAACACGCGCCCGTCAAATGACGGACGCGGCTCAGCGGGAGGCGCCGGGGGATCAGTCTATCCGATTGCCTTCGGTGGAGAAGAGGTGGATTTTCTCGGATTTGGGAGCGAGGTGGATTTGCTGGTCGGGCTTTAAATCCACCCGCCGGTGCAGCACGATGGTTGCCGTCTGCGTGCCGACACGCACCGAAAGATGGGTCTCCGCACCGGTCGGCTCGACAGTCAGCACGGTGGCCGGAATGCCCGTCTCCGCAATGTCGAGGTCCTCAGGACGGATGCCATAGGTGCGCGCCGCGCTTTGGCTCAATTGCGGCGGAAGCGGCAGGGAAACACCGCCTTCGATACGGAAGCCGCCGTCGCTGACGCCACCCTCGAAGAGGTTCATCGACGGCGAGCCGATGAAGGCGGCGACGAAGGTGTTATCTGGACGGTCGTAGAGATCCAGCGGCTTGCCGATCTGCTCGATGCGGCCGGCGCGCATGACGACGATCTTGTCGGCCATGGTCATCGCCTCGATCTGGTCGTGGGTGACGTAAACGATGGTAGTGCCAAGGCGCTGATGCAGCTCCTTGATCTCGCTACGCATGGTCACCCGCAGCTTGGCGTCGAGGTTGGACAGCGGCTCGTCAAAGAGGAACACTTTCGGATGGCGTACGATGGCGCGGCCCATGGCGACGCGCTGGCGCTGGCCGCCGGAAAGCTGTTTCGGCAGGCGCTCCAGCAGGGGTTCAAGTGCGAGAATGCCGGCGGCTTCGCTCACCAGCTTGTTGATTGTCGCCTTATCGCGCCCCTGCAGCTTCAGGGCAAAGCCCATATTTTCGCGCACCGTCATGTGCGGATAGAGCGCATAGGACTGGAATACCATGGCGATATCGCGCTCCTTCGGCGCGACGTCGTTCATGACGCGGCCGTCGATGCGGATTTCACCGCTGCTGATATCCTCTAGCCCCGCCAGCATGCGCAGAAGCGTGGACTTGCCGCAGCCGGACGGCCCGACGAGCGTGACGAACTCACCGTCCTCGATATCCGCGGAAACCCCATGGATAACGGAGGCCGCGCCGTATTGCTTCTGAACCCGGTCGATTGTTACCGATGCCATTGTCTGTCCTCCCTCACAGTTTCAATTGCCAGACGCCGGCCCCGGCGACGGCGCCGGTGAGCGTTGCCGAACGTGCGGCGGCAAAGCCCGGAATCCGTTTGGACCCCGTCCAGCGGCCGTTGTCAGCGAAGACCTCGATGGAGCCGGCATCGAGGAAGATGCGCAGGCTGGACGGTTTCGCGCCGGCGGCGACATAACGTGGCGGCGCCATACTGGTGCGAGCGTCGAAGACAATCGCCAGCCCATCGGCATCGAGTTTCACGCCTAGATCGACATCCGGATGATCGAAGGTGAGATCGAAGGCGGCGCCCGGCTCGGTGAGATCAAGGACGATCTCGACGGCGCCGGTGCCGAGCGGCACGGTCTTGCCGGCGGCAAGCGCGGTGTCGTCCAGCAAGTGATGGCGCAGGCTTTCGACGGCTGCGACCGGCGGGGTCAGCACGGTATCGCCGTCGAGAAGCACGCGGCGCGGTAGGGTCATGGTCGTCGGGAAATCGTCCTTCTTGGAAAAATCCGTCCAGTTGGCGAGCCAGGCGATGCCGACCGGGTCGTTGCCATCAACGAAGGCCTGGAAGGCATAGGCATCCGAACCGAAATCCAACTCCTGCACGAACTCCGCAGTGAAGGTACGGCCATCGAAACCGCCGACGGTGACGGACGTGAGATTGCGGCGGCCGGTGGCCGGGTCGCGGCTGGTGAGCAGACCGAAGATCAGCGCCCAGCGGGTTTTTCCGTTTTTGCCGGAAAGCGGCACCATGCAGGGGCATTCCGCCGCCGTCATGCCGAAACCGTCCTCACGATGGAGGATGCCGAGGAAGGTCCAGCCATCGGCGCCTTGCGCGTCTGCAGTTTCATAGAGCAGTACGACGCCGCCCTGCCTGTCGCGGCTGCCGAGCAGCATCTTCCAGCGCCCGTCCGGGCCTTTGAAGACATAGGGGTCACGGAAATCGGTGGTGAGGTTCAAGCCTTCCGGGCGCAGCGGCATCACGATTTCCGACGGGCCGGCGACGATACCGTCGCAGCTGACGGCGGAAAGCTGGATTTGCTCTTCCGGTTGCCGGTCACGCACATGCTCGGTGTAGAAGACGCGGATCTCCTCGCCTTCCGGGCCGGCGCCGGGGATCGCCGAGCCGGAGAAGGCACCGCCGCGGCCATCGTCCTTTTCCGATAGATGCGCCGCCGGGAAGAGGAACATGGGCAGATGCCTCCAGCGGACGAAATCCTTCGAGACGGCATGACCCCAGTGCATAGTATTCCAGCGCGGCTCATGAGGATAATGCTGGTAGAAGAGGTGAGCGTTTTCGCCGAACCGTCCAAAACCGTTCGGATCGTTCATCCAGCCGAAGGGCGGGCGGAAATGGTAGCTGTCGGGCACGTCGGGGGCGGCGGTGCGGGCATCGCTGTGCAGGACGCGGATGCCCTCCTTCATCACGGTTTCCGGCCGGAAGGCGTAAGCGACGGAGAGCGCTGTGCTTGTCGCATCATAAGACAGCGTGGCACGACCGCCTTTCGCGAGCGTCACAGCGAAGAACTCAAATTCCCCTGTGCGGCGGGTCGAGGGCTCGCCGATGTCGTTGCCATCAACGGCGACGAAGAGCTTCGCCTCGCCGCCGGCATGGCGCGCCTTCAGCCAGAGATGCAGCACCGTGCCTTCGGGCAGTTCCGCTTCAATGGTTTCAGGTGCTGACGTTTCGGATTTTGCCTGCAGAGACATGATCAACCTTTCACGGCGGAGCCGACGAATGAACTGACGAACCAGCGCTGGAAAGCCAGATAGAGAATGAGGACCGGGATCATCATCAGCACCGAGGCGGCCATGGCGCGGTCCCAGTAGATGCTGTCCTGTCCGAAGAAGGTGGCGATGGCGACGGCAATCGGCCGAGCATAGTCGGTCTGGGTGACCAGCGTCGGCCAGAGATACTGGTTCCAGCTTTCGATGCCCATGAGGATCGAGACCGTGGCGAGCGCCGGCAGGCTGAGCGGCATGTAGATCGACCGGTAGATGCGGAAGGCCGATGCGCCGTCCATTTCCGCCGCTTCATAGAGTTCTTTCGGCAGCTGCGCGAAGAACTGGTAGAAGAGGAAGACATAGAGCGGGCTTGCCACCCAGGGCAGGATCTGCACCGCGAAGGTATCCGTCAGCCCCGCCCGCGACATCATGACGACGAGCGGCATGATGATGCTTTCCTGCGGGATGACATAGAGCGCGACGACCAGCGCCAAGAGTGCCGCCTTGCCGCGTAGCGAGCCCCAGGCCAGAACGAAGCCCGCCATGGAATTGACGACCAGTCCCGAGACGACTGTGGCGACGAGGATCACCAGCGAATTGAAGAGATATCGGCCATAGGCCAGCTCGCCGGAGAAATGGGCGATCTCCTTGTAGTTCGACAGCGTCGGTTCGCTGACCCAGAAGGCGCGGAAGCTGCCCATGTCGGCGAGGATGCGGAAGCGGTCGTCCTTCAGGCTGGCGATCAGCAGCATGAACAGCGGCGAGATCATCACCAGCGCGATGACCAGGATGCAGAGGCTCTGCACGATGCGCAGGCTTCTCTTGCCGTTGCCCCTTGTGATTGCCAGCGGGACGGGCTGGGTCAAAGCGAGATCAGACATCGAAGCGCCTCAGGAGTTTGCGTTGCAGGAGCGCGATCAGAAGAACGATGACGAAGAGGATGACGGACACGGCCGATGCGTAGCCGAGTTTCTGCTCCTCGAAGCCGGCGCGCACCATGTAGTGGACAACGGTTTCAGTGCTTTCGTTCGGGCCGCCCTGGGTGAGGATTGCCACCTGCGTATAGAGCTTGAAGGCCTGGATCGTGGTGATGACCAGCACGAAGACATGGGTCGGGCGAAGGCCGGGCATGGTGACGTGCCAGAAGCGGCGCAGCGCGCTTGCCCCGTCGATGCGGGCGGCATCGTATAGTTCTTCGGGAATGCCCTGCAGGCCGGCGAGATAGATGATCATCTGAAAGCCATAGGCCTGCCAGGCTGAAAGCAACACGATGGAGAACATCGCCCAGTTGGGGTCGCCGAGCCAGTCGATCGGCTGAATCGTGCCGCCGGAAACGAAACCGACGATCTGGTTGAGCGGGCCGCTCGGATACTGGAAAAGCGTGCCCCAGATGACGCAGACCACCACCATGGAGGTGATCGCCGGCAGGAAGAACAGGCCGCGCAGCAGGTTTTGCATCGGCAGCTTCTGATGCAAGAGCAGCGCGGTCAGGAAGGCGAGGCCACACTGCAGCGGCAGCACCCAGACGGTGAAGCGCGTAACGTTCCACAGCGAGGTCCAGAACAGCGGATCGGTGAAGACGCGCTCGAAATTCAGGAGGCCGACGAAGCGCACCGGCGTCGGGCGCGGCACGAGCGGCTGGTTGGTCATCGCCGTCCAGAAGGACAAGAGGAACGGCGTGATCAGGAATATCGCCATAAGCAGAAAGGCAGGCGCGATCATCGCCATTTCCTGCCAGAGCCGCTGCTTGTCGCGGCGTTTCGCCGGACGTCGCAAAGCGGGCGTGGAGGTCTGTTGCAAAGTCATTGTTTCCTCCTCATCGGTCATCCTTCCCGAGATAGTCAGGGCCGGCAGGACGAGCCGGCCCCGTCAAAACCCCTTACTGCTGCTCGTCGAAGGGTGGGTAGCCGGCGTTGTCCTCGATATCCTCGTCGATCTTCTTGGCAGCGGCCGTCAGCGCTTCCTGCGCGTCACCACCGTTGAAGATCTTGTCGACGGCCTGCATGAAGGCCGAGGTGATTGTCGGATAGGCCGGGTGCGGCGGACGGGCGATCGCGGTCTTGGAAGCCTGCTCAAAGGCGACGGCGAGCGGACCGCCTTCCGCATAGAGCGGGGATTCGGCGGCGAAGCTCTTCAGGCCCGGATAGGCGGACTGGGTCTTGGCGTACTCTCTGTACTCCTTGTCCTTCAGCAAGAAGCTCAGGAACTTGCCGGCGATCTCAGGGTTTTCCGAGGTCGCGGAAATGCCCCAGATCCAGGTTCCGTTTGGGCTCACGCCCTTGTCGCCGATCTTCGGCAGCGGCATGACGACGATATTGTCCTTCATCGCTGCCGACGCCTCCGCGTAGAACCAGTGGCCGCCCATGGCGAGCGCGGCCGGCTGTCCCTCGGCGTAGAACTGGTTGGTGCCCGACGAAGTCGGTACGACCCAGCCCTTCTTCACCCAGTCCTGCATCATCGTCAGCGCCTTGACGCAGGCCTCGCCATCGAGCGTGCCGCTGGCCTTCCAAGTCTTGCGGTCGATCAGGTCGCAGCCGGCGCTTTCGAGCAGGGGGCCGTAGGCATAGGTGATCCACTCGGTCTTGATGCCGTAACCTCGGAAGGTGTCGATCGGCCACTTCACGCCTTCGAGCTTGGAAAGCTTTTCGAGATAGCCTTCGAATTCATCGCGGGTCCAGGCATCGTCGACCGATTTCGGAATGCGGGCGCCAATGGCTTCAAGATATTTCTTATTGCCGTAGAGCACGACCGAGGAGTCGGTGAGGCCGATCGCATAGAGGTCCTTGTCGATCGGATAGGTGCCCTGGGCGATATTCGAATCCGTCATGTCATCGAGCAGGTCCTTGTCAATGAGCGGCTTGACGGCCTGCAGATAGCCGGACCAGACATAATTGGCGAGGAACGGAGCATCGAGTTCCATGATATCGGGCAACTGCTTGGCCATGACGGCGGCGCTGAACTTTTCGTTGTAGGCATCGTGCGGCGCGTAGATCATCTCGATGTCGACATCGGGATTGGCGGCCTCGAAGCGGGCGGCAACGTCGCCATAGGCCTTCACCCAGCCGGGATCGCCCTGGTGCATAACGTGGATGACGGTCTTCGCCTCGGCGAAACCGGCGGTTGCGACCAGCGCGGCGGACGCTAAGAGTACGGAAAGTAAACGATTACCCATTAAAGTCCTCATTTCGTATTCTCCTCCTGTTTGGCACTATTCGATGTTCAGACGGATGCCCGTTCGACCAGATGGAACGGCAGTTTATGCAGATGCGGCGGTTCGGGCTGCTCGGCCAGGAGGATCTCCATGGCAAGGCGGCCCATGGCGCGGTGCGGCAGGGCCATCGTCGTCAATGGCGGGTCCAGCCGCGAGGCAATCTCGACCTGGTTGTCGAAGCTTGCCACCGCGATATCATCCGGAATGCGAAGGCCGGCGCGGGCAAGCGCCGCATAGACTTCCATCGCTACGCGGTCATTGCCGCACAAGATGGCGTCAGGCCGTTGACCGGATTTCAGAAGCGCCTCCACATGAGAGGCAACAAGGCTTGGCGCGCGGTCGCTGTAGACGCTGCGGCGCACCGCCGGCAACACGCCAGCGGGATCGATGCCCCCCTCCTCAAGCGCCGCACGAAACCCCGTCTCGCGTAGCGTTCCGGCGAGAATGCCCGGCAGGTTGATGAAGGCGATGCGACGGCGGCCGGCGACGAGGAGATAACGCACGATCTCCCGTGCGCCGCCCTCTTCGTCCGGCACCAGAGCGGTGACGCGGCCGGTAGCCTCGCGGCAGTTGATCATGACGCCGACGGCGCCCGCCAACCTGTCCGGCAGGGCGACATCCTTGTGGTACATGGCGGCATAAGCAACGGCGCGCGGCCGGAACTGCTGCACCTCGTCGAGCACCGAGCCGATAGACTGGCCGCTGCGGTGGTTGACCGCAAAGACCGCCATGCCGGCGCTGCGGGCCGCCCCGTCGAGGCCACGCACGATCTCGGTGGCGAAGGGCGAAGTGATGAGGCCGTCGGAGACGACTCCCACCAGCGGCAGCCAGCCCTGACGCACGCCACGCGCCGCAAGGTTGGTCACATAGCCGAGTTCTTCCGCAATAGCCTTGACCTTCTGGCGCGTATCGTCCGACATGCGGGCGGAGCCGCCGTGCAATGCGCCGGAAACCGTCTTTACCGAGACTCCCGCACGTTCCGCGATGTCAGAAAGAGATACTGCCACGATCCTCGCCATCCTCCTTGGGTGATCGATTACCCAATACTCGCGGCGGACGCGTTTTGTCAAGTGGCTTTTACGCGCACTGCTCAGCGTTCCGAACGCCTATCTGTCAATCGGCGCACAAAAATTGCCCCCTTATCGGCGCGCAATCTTCACCCGCTGTAGACGATCAGCGCTTTGCTTGGCCGGGGTTGAAAAAGGGTAGGCCGACTGCGGGTGACTGGGTTCTTCGGCTTTAGCTTTGAGAGCGGCTTTGAAGCGCCAGGATTCGTTTCCGGTTTCGACGATCTCGCAATGGTGGGTCAGGCGGTCGAGTAGTGCCGTCGTCATCTTCGCGTCGCCGAACACCGACGGCCATTCACCGAAGGCCAGGTTTGTCGTGACGGTGATCGAGGTGCGCTCGTAGAGCCTGCTTGATCAGGTGGAACAGGAGCTGGCCACCGGCAAACGCGCGGGAATGAAAGCAGTCGGGTTCACCTTCACCGGAGGTGGCCACGCGGCCGGTACAACGCGCCTTCCGGAAAATGATGGCTTTAGTGGAGCGTGCCGCTGATCACCATTTTTGACACGAATGCGGAAAGAAGCTGGCTATCGAAATGGCCCGGCGAATTCATCATCATGTTGATCGCCTCTGCTTGCGAGAAGGCGCGCTTATATGGCCTGATCGTGGTCAGCGCTTCGTAAACGTCACAAATCGCCGCAAGCCGGGCGACGTAGGGGATCTTCTTTCCGGCGAGCCGGCCAGGATAGCCCGAGCCATCGAACTTTTCGTGGTGGTAGCGACAAATGTCGAGCACCGGCTTCGGGACATGGGCGACATGAGAAACCAGCTCATATCCCCGCTGAGGATGTCCGCGGACAAGATCCATTTCCTCGGCCGTCAGCTTGCCGGGTTTCGTCAAAATTTCGTCCGGGAGCGCCATTTTTCCAAGATCGTGAACCAGTCCACCCAGTCCTAATACTCGCACATCCTCTTCTCCATGACCGAGGCTGCGCCCTAGGGTGATCATCAACGCGCTTACCGCAAGCGAGTGGAGGAACGTCAGCTCATCTTTTTCCTTGAGCTTTGCGACTGCGATCAGCGCGCCGGCATTGTCGAAGGCTGCCGACATGATCCGCTCCACAGCTGCGCTTGCCGCATCACTGGCGAAAGAGGCTTTGATCCTGGCGTGGGCAAGCATTTGACGGATCTGCGGTCTTGTATCCTCGACGCATTCCCTCGCCTGCTTGATATCCTTTGCTGAAAACACGGCACGAAGCTGGGCGTCAAACGCAGCCCGGTCGATGTCCTGTGCCCCGCTCGGGTCGACATCCGCGCCTTTTCCGACGTCGATAACAACAGTCATCAGACGGTTTGCCATCAAACTCTCGACCTGACCAGCGGCCGAGATCAGGAACGGCTTGAACCGGCGTGTCCTGTCTTCTCCCTCAATTTCGACGTCCTCGACATACATTCCTACCCGCAATTGGCTGACATGTATCCGTTTTCGCATCTGTGATCCGTTCAAAATAATCTTGATACTCAAGCGTTGTCTCAGGTATCCGGGGCTGGCCCGAGCGCGAAAACCTCGCTCAGGTTATAGGGCTCCGACACGGGTCTTGTCTTGGTTGAGCCGTTGTCCATGCAGCTCTAAAATGGCCGCGGCAACCGTGCGATCGACTGCTTTCGAAAACAGATAGCCCTGTCCGAGCTTGCAGCCGAGCTGGCTCAATTGAACAGCTTGGAGTTCCGTTTCGATCCCTTCTGCGACGACCCGGATTCCCAGCTTGTCAGCTATTCCGATCAGGCCCTCAACGATGAAGGTCCCAGCGTCGCCCGGCACCATGCGGTCGATGAAGGACTTGTCGATCTTGATGATGTCGACCGGCACCGTCAGCAGATGGGTCAAAGACGCGTAGCCCGTGCCGAAGTCGTCGAGGGCAACCAGCAAACCCTTGGACCGAAGAGCCTTAATCTCGTCCGCTACGACATAGTCCCGTTGTCCGAGATAAACCGATTCCGTCACTTCGAGGATGATGTGCTTGAGAGGAACCTCCGCTTCCCCGAAAATTCGGCACAGCCTGTCTTGCAGATTACCGCCACGAAAATCTGCGGCGGACAGGTTGATGCCGACATGCTGGAGAGGAAGGCCTCGGGCGAGCCAGCTGCGGATGTCTCTCGCAACCCTCAGCAACATCCGTTGGGTCAGCTCAGCAGCAATATGCGCGTCTTTCGTCGCCTCATGGAAATGCGCTGCGGCTATGATTTCACCGGAAGGCGTGGTCATTCGACACAAGGCTTCAAAACCGACGATTTCCCGAGTATCCAGGCGCAAGATCGGCTGGTAATGCGCGTCGATCCGATCGTCTTCCAGGGCAACGCCCACGTCCCGAACCGCCCTGAAGCGTCTGGTCAGGGCTGTGCCCAGGCCGGGATAGTGTTGCACGTACCGGCCACGGTTGTGTTCTTTCGCATGATAGAGCGCCAGATCGGCGTTCTGGCGGGTCTGGTCAGGGTTTGTTTCCGTCTCCGCCAACGCACCGCCAATCGTCGCGGCGGGAAAGACGACATGACCGTCGCACGTTGAAGGAGAAGACAGTGCTTTGAGGATGTCGGTTGCCCTCGCATTCAGATCAAGGTCTTTGTCGTCCGACACAATGACAGCAAACTCATCTCCACCGAGCCTAAACGTGTTTTGGGAGCCTGCTGTCGTGGCGACCCGGTCCGCAACCACTTGAATCAATGCGTCGCCGGCTGCGTGCCCGAACGTGTCGTTCACGAGTTTCAAGTTGTCGATGTCAACAAGCAAGATGCCCCAGGCGCGCCCGGACCGAGGCAGATCTTCGGCGAGAAGCTGGTTGAAACGAGCGCGATTCGACAGCCCCGTCAAAGCGTCGCTGTATGTCAGCCGCTGACGTTCCATCACCCGCTCTTCGCGATCGATGGCGATTGTGCAGAGATGGACACAAGCCTCGACGAGGTTCCGTTCGACGGCCTTCGGAGCGCCGTGTTCTCGATAATAGAAGGCGAAGGTGCCGATCACCCGCTCGCCACGCTTGATCGGGCTGGACCAGCAAGCCTTCAACCCCAGCGGAAGGACCAGGGACTTGAAGTCCTGCCAACGAGGATCGGTCTCGATGTCGGTGACAACGACCGCTTCTCCGAAATAGGCAGCGGCGCCACAGGAGCCCGCAAGCGGACCCGCTTCAAGATTGTCGACAGCCGCTGAATAGTCAGGCGGAAGGGAGGGGCCAGCAAGTGTGTGAAGACGGCTCCCGTCGAACGTCAGCACCGAAGCGGTGATCCCGGGAACGGCGGCCTCAACCTTGAGGCACAGTTGCTCGATCGTTGCTGCCAGCGGTTCCCCTTTGGCAATCATTTCCAGAATGGCATTCTGCAACTCAAGGATCATGACGTCACTTCCCGGAAGGAGACCCTCCGTACCAAACCGACTTTCAAATCAGGTTACGCCGTTGATTAGATTTTGATCGAATGAACGCACTCGCGAGCCATCAACGGCCGAGCCCCCAAGTGGGGTAGAAGGTCCAGACCGGTCGATCGGCTCACGGAGGCCTTGAACGATCGATCGTGGGACTCATCTCCTTTGCTCGTGGAACAGACGTTCCGGGCTGTGGACGGTGTGATGCCCGAGTGGGCGCATGCCCGGGGCGTCTCTGATCGGCGGGGCTTGGTGCCCTGTTCGACGATGCCCATGCCGTTTGAGGCAGACGTCCTCGACCGTCGGCTTGCTTCATTCAGATGTCACGGAGAGCAGAACATGACGAAAATTCCAACTATCGCCCGTATCTGGCGCGGTCGTACGAAGCCGGAATTTGCTGATGAATACGAAGCTTACAATCGCGCTGAGGGAATTCCGCCACTGCTAGAGACGGCGATCGGCGTTCAATTGCTGCGCGAAGATCGAAAGGATGAAACATGGTTCACGACGATCTCCTACTGGGCCGACATGCAATCGATGACGGCGTTTACGAAAGGTGATCCGGAGCAGGTTCATCATCTGGCGCGAGATGCAGAACTGCTGTGCGAACTTCCGGAGCGTATCCAGATACATAAGATAGTGGTCCCTCCAAATCTGCGTTGAGCGTTCTTAGCTGTCTTCCTGCAGCTCCTGCGCCTTTTGCCAGCCAGAGATAATCGCAGGATTCCTGTGGCTTTCATCAAGCCAAAACGTTTTGGCTTGACTCCCAAAACGTTTTGGAGAATCTTTTTCGCACTTCGGGAGGAAGATCTTGGCCAATCTCAAACAACTCGCGCAATCGCTGGGGCTGTCGATCACCACGGTGTCGCGTGCGCTCGATGGTTATGCCGATGTGTCGGCTGCCACGCGCGAGCGGGTTCGCGAGGCCGCCGACAAGGTCGGCTACCGGCCGAATGCTTCGGCCCGCCGTCTGCGCAGGCAGCGCGCCGAGCTCGTTGCCGTCACGCTGCCGAGCGATCCTGGCCATATCGGTCCTCCGCATTTCCTCGATATGCTGTCCGGCTGTGCCGAACATCTTGCCGCTGCCGGCCTCAATCTCGTGATTGCGCCGGTGCCGCGCGGCGAGAGCGAACTCGACATCTGCCGCCGCTTCGTCGATGGCCGCCGCGTCGACGCCATGCTTCTCGTCCGCACCAAACGGAAGGACGAGCGCGTCGAATTTCTGCAGTCGCGCGGCATTCCCTTCGTCACCAACGGCCGCACGGAAAGCCTGCTGCCCCATCCCTATATCGACGGCGACGGTTTTACCGGCTTCCGGGCCGCGACGCTGCGCTTCCATGCTGCTGGCCACCGCCGTATCGGCCATATCGCCGGCCCGCAGGAATATTACTTTGCACATGACCGCTGCCGTGGCTGGCGGGCGGCGATGGAGGAATGCGGCCTTGCCACCGACCTCTGCGCCGAAGGCGCGCCGTTGGAACAGGGCGGTTATCTCGCCGCACTCGAACTTTTGCGCCAACCATCGCGTCCGACCGCACTCGTCTGCGCCACCGACGAAATGGCGATCGGAGCGCTGAGGGCGCTACGCGAGGTCGATGGCGGCAACCAGATCAGCATTGTCGGCCATGACGACCTGGCGATGGGCGCATTCACAAGCCCGCCGCTCTCGACCATGCGCATGACCGGCGAAAACCTCGGCGCAAGCTTCGCCTCGCTGCTGCTCCGCGCCATCGCCGGAGAGCCTGCCGAAGAACTCCAGGAGCTTCACGCGATTGAATTCGTCGATCGCGACAGCCATCGCCGTCCCGCCAAGGCGGCATAGACAGCCGTGCATTCAAACAAAGAACAATGAAGGAGGAGAAGATGAAACATATCATGTCATTTGGAATTCTGGCTTCCACCGTGCTGGCCTTCGCCTCGCCGGTGCTTGCCCAGACGGTTTTCGTGTCCACCCAGCTTCGTCCGATCGAGGAAGCGACCGTCGTTCGCGAGGAACTCCTGAAGGACGTCGGCTCGGTCGATTACGTGGTCGAGGAGCCGCCGCAGTTTGCCGTCCGCATGGAAGCCGAACGCCAGGCCGGCAAGCACACCGTCAGCCTCGTCGGCGCGCTGCATGGCGAGCTCTCGCCGCTTGCCGACAAGGACACGCTCGAGCCGCTCGACGATCTCGCCAAGAAGTTGGCTGCGAGCGGCATGCCGCAGTCGCTGCTCGACCTCGGCAAGCTCGGCAAGTCGACCCAGCAGTACATCCCATGGATGCAGGCGACCTATGTGATGGCCGCCAAGAAGGAAGCGCTGCAATACCTGCCCGCCGGCGCCGACGTGAACGCGCTGAACTACGATCAGCTGATCGAGTGGGGCAAGAATATGCAGGACGCAACCGGCCAGCCACAGATCGGCTTTCCCGCCGGCCCGAAAGGCCTGATGGCGCGTTATTTCCAGGGCTATTTCTATCCGTCCTTCACCGGCGGCGTCGTGCGCACTTTCCAGAGTGCCGATGCGGCCGCCGGCTGGGAGAAGCTGAAGGCGCTATGGGCCTATGTGACGCCGAACTCGACCAGCTACGACTTCATGCAGGAGCCGTTGGCAGCCGGCGAAGTTATGGTCGCCTGGGACCATATCGCCCGCTTGAAGAATGCCATTTCCGCAGCACCTGACGATTACGTCGTCTTCCCGGCGCCTGCGGGTCCGAAGGGCCGCGGCTATATGCCGGTCGTTGCCGGTCTCGCCATTCCGAAGGGTGCACCCGACAAGGCCGGCGCCGAAAAGGTCATCGAGCACCTTTCGATGCCGGAGACGCAGCTCCTGACTGCCTCCAAGGTCGGCTTCTTCCCGACGCTGAACATCAAGCTGCCGCCGGATCTCGATGCCGGCGTCGCCCTGCTCGCCGGTGCGGTCACCGCCATCCAGGCTTCCAAGGACGCGGTCATCTCGCTGCTCCCGGTCGGCCTCGGCGACAAAGGCGGCGAGTTCAACAAGGTCTACATGGACAGTTTCCAGCGCATCGTGCTGCAGAACGAGCCCGTCGCAGACGTCCTGAAGGCCCAGGGCGCGACAATGGCCAAGCTGATGGCCGATACGAAAGCTGCCTGCTGGGCGCCCGATGCCAAGAGCGACGGCCCCTGCCCGGTCGAGTAAATCCGCCCATGAAGCGTCCGGGCGGAATGCCCGGGCGCTCTTCCAACACTCTGCTCGTCAAGGCGGGAGCCGATGACCAATAGCCGACCCTGGATCCCCTATCTGCTGATCCTGCCATCCGTCGCCTTTCTGGCGCTGCTGTTTGTCGTGCCGCTGGTGCAGACGATCTGGCTGGCGGTGTCGGATAATGGCGCGCCGTCGCTCGCCAATGCCGAGCGCATGATCACCGACATCAATTTCACCCGTTCGGTGAAGAACACCTTCCTGCTGACGATCGCGGTCGTGCCGGTGCAGATCGCCTTGGCGCTTGCCATGGGCACGATGGTCGCCAAGGTCGGCCGCGGGCGTGAGACGATCCTGTGGATCTGGACGATCCCGCTCGGCATTTCCGATCTCGCCGCCGGTCTCGTCTGGCTGTCGATCCTGCAGAATACCGGCTATCTGAATTCGTTGCTCTTCGGCCTCGGCATCATCGGCAGGCAGGCAAGCTGGCTCTCCTACCAGACGCCGGTCGCGCTCTTCCTCGCAATTGCGGTTGCCGAAATCTGGCGCGGCACGGCCATCGTCATGGTCATCATCGTCGCCGGCCTCAACCAGGTGCCGAAGGAATTCAAGGAAGCCGCCGAAATTTTCGGCGCTGGTCCGTGGACGCGCTTCTGGCGCATCACCCTGCCGCTGATCCGCCCTGCCCTGCAATCGGCGCTGATCCTGCGCACCGTGCTCGCCTTCGAGGTCTTCGCCGTGGTCTATGCGCTCGGCGGGCGCAATTTCCCGGTTCTCGTCGGCGAGGCCTACAACTGGCAAAACCAGAACCAGAACTACAGCGTCGCTGCTGCCTATGCGGTGCTGATCATGATCATCTCGCTTGCCGCCACGCTTATCTATCTCAAAGCCTTGAAGGTCGATCCGGAGCGCCTGCCATGACCACGGATACCGTCAGAACGACCGCGGACACTCCCAGAACCGCCGGCTTCGTCTCCTCGCGCCGCTGGCTTCTCTGGAGCGGCATCGCCGCCCTCTGTGCCTGGGTGCTGGTGCCGATTTATCTGGTCGCACTCGGCGCGCTCGGCGGTCGCCAGGGCGTCTACATCTGGCCGAAGACCGGTCTTCCCACGGGCATATCGCTGGAGCCCTTCATTCTCTTTCTGAAAACCGAAGGCGTCGTCCAATCCTTTCTCAATTCGCTGGGGGCAGCCGGCATCACGGTGGCGCTTTCGATCTTGCTCGGCGCGCCGGCCGGTTACGCGCTCGCCCGCTACGATTTCCGCGGCAAGGACAGCTACCGCCTGCTGGTGTTGCTGACCCGCGCTTTTCCGCTGGCAATCCTGGCATTGCCGCTGACGGTATCCTTCATCCGGCTCGGCCTCTACGATACGATCCTCGGCGTCGGCTTGATCCATACGGTGCTGGCGCTGCCTTTCGCGGCACTCGTTACGCAGGGTATTTTCCTCGGCGTGCCGAAGGAGTTGGAGGAAGCCGCCTGGGTGTTCGGCTGCACCCGCATCCAGGCCTTCTTCAAAGTGGTGGCACCCTTGGCGCTCCCCGGCATCGTCGCAACAGCGGTCTTTGCCTTCGTCATCTCTTGGAACGAGGTTTTTGCCGCCTCGGTGCTGACGGTGCGCAACCGCACGCTGACCGCCTACCTGCTGACCGTGCTTTCGGAAAGCCCGATGCACTACCGTTTTGCCGGGGGCCTGATGCTCATCCTCCCCTCGGTTGTCTTCATCTTCGCGGTCAGGCGCTACCTCTTCGCGATCTGGGGCATTTCCTCCAAATAACGGGACCAGAGATATGGCCAATATTGTCATCGACCGCATCCGCAAGAGCTTCGGAGCCTTCCAGGCGCTGAAAGAGGTCTCGCTGACGATCAACGACGGCGAATTCGTATCGCTGCTCGGCCCGTCCGGCTGCGGCAAGACCACGCTGCTGCGCATCATCGCCGGCCTCGAGACGGCAACAGCGGGAGATATCCGTATCGGCGACAAGTCGGTGATCGGCCTGGCACCCCGGGATCGCGGCCTTGCGATGGTCTTCCAGAACTATGCCGTCTTTCCGCATATGACGGTCTACGAAAACGTCGCCTTCGGGCTGCGGATGCAGAAGGCCGACGACGCACGCGTGAAGGCGCAGGTCGAGAAAGCCGCCGGCCTCCTGCATATCGAGCAATATCTCGACCGCTACCCGAACAAGCTTTCCGGCGGCCAGCGCCAGCGCGTTGCGGTCGCTCGCGCCCTTGCCGTCGAACCGAAGGTTCTGCTGATGGACGAGCCGCTTTCCAATCTCGACGCGCTGCTCCGCTTGGAAATGCGCACCGAGCTCAAGACCGTGCTGCAATCGGCAGGCACCACGACGATCTATGTCACCCACGACCAGACGGAAGCGATGGGCCTTTCCGACCGCATCGCCGTCATGCATGGCGGCGTGGTCGAGCAGGTCGGCCATCCGGTCGAGATCTACAACCACCCGGCGACACGTTTCGTCGGCGGCTTCATCGGCAACCCGCCGATGAACTTCATCGAGGTGCCGGTTTCGAACGGCCAGGTGGCGGCCGGCGCCGAACGGCTCGTGGCGCCGCAGGAATCCGGCGATCAAATCATCCTTGGCCTGCGCGGCGAGGCTGTCGAACTCGCGCCGCTGCCCCAGGGTCTCGAAATGCGGGTACGCGTTGCCGAACCGATGGGCTCGCACCTGCTGTTGACCGGCTCGATCCACGACCAGCCGGTCCGCGTCATCCTGCCGGCCTCGGAAACCGTGAAGAGCGGCGATACGATCGGCCTGAGGCTCGACCAGAAGCGCATCACCTGGCTTTCGCCTGAAAGCGGCAAGTCCTTTCCGGCCGTTTTGGCCTAAGAATACCGGAGCATCCAGAATGAACACGCATATCGACCAGGCGAAGCGCATCCTCGCCGTGAACGATCGTGGCGGCTATACCGTGCCGACCGACAGGCTCTACCCCTTCCAGTGGAACTGGGATTCCGCCTTCGTCGCCATGGGCTTCGCGCTCTATGATACCGACCGCGCCTATCGCGAGCTGGAGCGGCTGGTCGAGGGTCAGTGGATGGACGGGATGATCCCACATATCGTCTTCCATGCACCAAGCGAAACCTATTTCCCCGGACCGGATGTCTGGCGCACGCAGCACACGATCCCGACCTCCGGCATAACCCAGCCGCCGGTCTTCGCAATCGCGCTGCGCAAGCTGCACGAAGTCGCCGGCAAGGGTGCCGAAGCCCGCACCCTGCCCCTCTACGTGGCGGCGCTGAAATGGCATCGCTGGTGGTATTCGGCGCGCGACCCTGAAGGCACGGGGCTCGTCGCGCTGCTGCATCCCTGGGAAAGCGGCAGCGACAATTCTCCCGCCTGGGACATCGCGCTCGCCCGGGTGCCGACCAGTACCGATACGCGTGTCGTGCGCAAGGATACCGGCCATGTCGATGCCGACATGCGTCCTCGCGACGAGGATTACCGCCGCTTCATTCATCTCGTCGATACCTATGCCGCTTGCGGCTGGGAGCCGGCGCGGCAATGGGAAAAAGCATCGTTCAAGGTCGCCGAGATCCAGACGACCGCCATCCTGCTCAAGGCCGGCGAAGACCTCGAACACCTTGCCCGCCTGTTCGGCCGGACCGGCGACGCAATCGAGATCGCTGCCTTCAACAACCGCACTCGCAAGGCGATGACGGCCCAATGGCGGCCGGAGCTTGCCCGCTTCGTCTCGCGCGACCTGATCTCCGGCGAAGATGTCGAAGCCGCCACGCAAGCCGGCTTCATTCCGCTCCTCTCACTGGACCTCGACAGGCAGGTTGCCGACGCCCTGGTTTCGGAAATGAAGTCCTGGTCCAAGGATCTCAAGGTTGCCTTCCCCACAACCAAACCCGGCATCGCCAGCTGGGAGCCGAAGCGCTACTGGCGCGGCCCCGCCTGGGCGATCATCAACTGGCTGCTGATCGACGGACTGAAACGCAATGGTTATGCGGATGTCGCCGAAGAGCTGCGGCAATCCACCATAGCGGCGATCGAGACGGAAGGTTTCGCCGAATATTTCGACCCGGTCACCGGTGAAGGCTGCGGCGGCCTCGGCTTTTCCTGGACGGCCGCAGCCTATCTGTGGCTTGAGCGTGGCAGAGTGCTTGCCTGAGAATCGATCCTCATCAATCCGGCTGCCATGGCTGCATGGTGAGCACGTTGCCGCCCAGCTTGGCGAAGGCGCGCTGGCGGCAAGAGAAGACGAGGATCTGCTGGTCGCTCGATTGGCGGTGCAGCGCGTCGAACATCCGCTCGATCCGGTCATCGTCGGAATAAACAAGCGCGTCGTCGAGGATCACGGGCGCCGGCCGGCCGTCGCGGGCGAGCAGCCTTGCGAATGCGAGGCGGGTCAGCACCGAGAGCTGCTCCCGCATGCCGCCGCTCAGCCGATCGACATCCTCGTCCAGGCCGTTGCGGCGCACGATCTGCGGCAGCAAGGTGTCGCCGTCGAAGGTAATCGAGATATCGTCGAACAGCAGGCCCACCAGCGGGGCGAGCTCGTTCATGACAGGTTTGAGATAGAGGTCGCGCGCGGCTGCTCGCGTCGCCGTCAGCGCCTTGCGCAGGCGATCCAGGACGGCGACCTCCGCCTCGAAACACTTTACCTGTTCCCGCGCAGCGTCAAGCAAACCGCGAGTTTCCAGCCAGTTTTCTTCCACCGCACTGTCTGAGCGGGTGCGGATCTGACCGCCGAGATCGGCAAGCTCCTCGCGAAGCTTGGCAATTTCGCGGCCTGCGGCGTCGGCGACCGAGCGCGCCCTGGCAAGGGCGGCCTCTGCGCCTGCGAGGTCCCGACCTGTCCTGCGCAAAGGCGCGGCCCGGAGTTCGACAGCATCGACCTGTTCTTTGGCGCTGGAAAGTTTTACGGCAAGGTCCTGTTGCAATTCAGTCCGGCCGGCTTCGGGGCCGATGACCGCTTCGATCGCCTCGCGTTCCTGGCCAAGCCTGGCGTGCTCGGTCTGCGCGCGCAATATGGCCTCGCCTGCTTCCGTGCGCATCACTGACGCCTCCCGCGCCCGATTGCGCGCCAGTTCGATGCGTCGCGTCGCATCGGCGAGACGGGCGCGCACCTCCTCCGGGTTGGCGTCGAGTTCGACCGGACCCTGGCTGAGTTCAGCAAAGCGTGCGGCGTCGAGGTGAAGTTCGTCGATGCCATTCGGGGCGAGATCAGCGAGCCGCTGGCGTGCCCGCACCAGCTCCTCCTGCTTGTTCCGCGCGGCAATATCGCGCTGTCGTGCCGCCCGCAGACTGTCGACACCGAGCTTGGCAAGCAATGTTTGGCGCGTGGCTTCCGCACTCTCCAGCGCCCCGTCCTGATCTGCCTGTCGGCTGGAATGGATGGTCAGGGTGCCGACGCCTGCTATGTCAAGCCTCGCCATCCCGGCAAAGCTTCTATCCTCGCCCCCGGGCAAAGGCTGGCGGTCCATGCTCACCAAACCTGAGACGTCCTTCAGGTAATCGATCCTGAGCGTGGGAAGGCCGACCTCGGCGGCCGCGCGCAAGCCGACGATCTTGAGATCCAGCGCTTCAAGCCGTTCGATCGCATCGAGCGGAATGGCGAGCAACGCATGTGCAGCCTCGCCATCTTCGATCTGCTGGCGCGCCGCTTCGGCCTGTTCCAGACGCAGACGCACCTCGGCCAGCCGCTCTGCGGCGTGGCGTGAACGGAGCGCTGCCTCCAGCCGCGCAAGCAGCTCGCGGTTTACCCGCTCTTCCTCTTCGGCCGCTTGCACCTCAGCCGTCGCAGCTTCGCTTTCAACAAGCGATGCCGCGCGTCGCTCGGCTGCATTTGAGAGTTCTTTTTCCGCCACGGCGAAACGCCGCGCGAGTTCGTCGCTGCGGTTCAATGCCGTGTGGAAGCGGTCGAAAGCCTGCTGCGCCTCATCGCGGCGGCTGGCAGCCAAAGTAGCCTCGGCGTCGAGCGCTTTGAGCTCCCTGTCGTGCAGTTTAGCTGCCTCGAGCACTGACTCGGCATTGGCAATCGCCGCTCTCCGGCCGGCCTCTTCGTCCGAATTTTCCAGTTCGCTGAGTCTGGCCTGCACTGAGCGGCGGCGGTCGAGCGCGCCGTGCAGCATCTCCACCTCCTTGGCCAGCCGCGCCTCCTCCGCCTGCAGCCGGTCACGATCGTCGAGCGCGGCGGCAAAGCGGCCTCCGGTCTTTGGCCGGAGCGTCGCGGTGACCAGGCGATTGAGTTCTTCCTCGCAGGCTTCGAGCACCGCCGACATGCGCCGTCCGCCCGTCAGCGCCTCCACCTCGCCCTGCACCGAAGACAGCAGGCTTTCGCGCACACGCTTGTCGTTTTCTTCCTCGCTCTTGCTGCGATTTTCGATGCCGGTGACGCCCTGCCGCACCCAGAGCAGGCCCGCCGGGCCGGCAGTTCCGCCGGAAATGAGATCGCCGATGAAAGCCTCGGCCTCGTCGGCCTGGGCGACGAGCCGGCCGCTGCCGAGATCGGTGACGCTGGCGCGCCGTCCGCCATAGAACTGCTTGGTCAGGCGGTAGCGGCCAGCTTCTGTCGTGATATCGGCCTCGACGATCGGATTGCCGCCGCTATAGGGGCGCAGCATCTGAACGCTCTTTGGCGTGCCGCCGTGCGGCTGGAAGAACAGCGCATGCAGCGCCTCGAAACAGGTTGATTTGCCATGTTCGTTGGCAGCGCTCAGCACATTGACGCCGTCGGCGATTCCTTCGACGGATATGCCGCGGCCGGCGAAGCGTTTGACATTGTGAAGGCGAAGAGCGTTGAGTTTCATCGATCAATCGCCTCGCAATAGGAAAACAGGCGGATCAACGCCTCGCGCGCCACGCCCCTGTCATCGCCCGAGCGGGATTGGTCGAGGCTTTCGGCAAGCAGCAAATCCGCAGTATCGCGCAGCGCACCGGCTCGGTCGATGATCTCGAGATCATCGCTCTCGCAATCGGTCCCCAGCAGTTCCGTATCGATCTCCAGATGCGCAAATTCCGGCGCGACCTGTTGCAGCAGGCTGGTCATTGCTGTGCGCCCGTTCAATCGCGCACGGCCGGACAGTGCGACGCGCAACAGGGTTTGTCGCCGCGCGAACGGTTCCGGCAGTGCGGCCTTCAGCGCTTCAACACCGTCTTCTGACGCCAGCAGGGGAAGGTGCAATGTCTGCCAGGAAAAGCTGGCGGTCGCGACAGCCGTCGTCGTCGGCATCGCTCCCTGCCCGGCAATCGAAACGATCATCGCCTGCCCCGGCCGGTCATGCTTGAAACGGTCCGGCTCTGGCGCGCCGCTGTAATATGTTCTGGCGTCCACCGCCACCGATCCGTGCCAATCGCCGAGCGCCATGTAATCGAGGCCGGCCAACGCCGCGCGGTTCGGCGCAATCACATTGGTGGCCGTGGCATCCTCCGAGAATTCCTGGATCGGGCCATGGGCGAGGCCGATGCGGATGGAACCATCCGGCGTGGCTGCACCCGTCATCCATTCGGTCAGGTCGCGGCCCGGCCTCCTGGTCGTGCAAGGCGCCGGCAGCAGGATGACATCAGGTTCAAGCGGAAGGGGCGCCGCTTCCGTCGCCAGGATGACATTGTCGGGCACCACGCCACGCGCCGCGCTCCAGAGCTGATCCGCCAGCAGTGAATCGTGGTTGCCCGGAAGCAGAACCCAGCGCAGCGGCGTATTCCGAGCCATCTCGCCAAGCGCTTGGCGAAGCACGGCCGGCGTCGGCGTCTCGGTGTCGAAGGTGTCGCCCGCGAGCAGGATAGTACCCGCCCCATGCTCTCGTGCCGCACTGGCGAGTCTCCCGATCACGCCATGCCGCGCCTCGCGCAGGCGCCCTCTCAAATCCTCCGGAAGATTGCCAAATCGCTTGCCGATATGCAGGTCCGAACTGTGCAGGAAGGAAAACATTAATCAGCCATGTTTGCGATGCGCTGCGAGTTTTCGAGCATGGCCAAGGACCTCTCGTCCGCAGTTGTGATTCCGTTGTTCCGAGGCAGACCATGCCTCCCGGTTATGGGCGAGGCAAGTCCATCCTGGCCGAGCAAGCGGTTATCCAATGTTTGTCTAATTTTGAGCGGTGCACGACACCCATCCCGTCGCCGTAGAAGAATTATGCAGGCGCGGTGACCGACCACGTCGGCGAAGGCATCGTCTATTATCCAAGGGTTTTACTTGCCGAGGGAAATCGAACAGTTGATCCCATCATCGCTGCCCCTAAGTCACCTGGTTGAACACCACCATCTTGTCGTCGGCCATCTCTTCCATCGTCCAGGGAATGCCGCCGACCCCGTATCCTGACTGCCTGCGTCCGGCGAAAGGCATCCAGTCGGTGCGGAACGCCGTGTGGTCGTTGACGAGAACGGCCGATGCATCCAGATGTTTTGCCGCCTTGAGAGCAACCGCTATGTCGGCGGAAAAGACGCTTGCCTGGAAGGCATAGGGCAGCGAGTTGGCGATGCGGATCGCTTCGTCAAGGTCGCGGTAGCCGTAGACGCAGGTCAGCGGTCCAAAGACCTCGAGCACCGACACTTTCGCCTCAGTAGGCGGGTTCAGCAAGACAGATGGCAGCAGTGTCGTCTCGGACATCCGCCCGCCTCCGATCTGTCTGGCTCCGGCGTCCGTCGCCTCCTTGATCCAGGTCGTGACGCGGTCTGCCTCGCGTGGCAGGATGAGCGGCCCTACCTCGGTTTGCGTAAGTGTTGGATCCCCGACACGCAGGGCTGCAACCTTGGCGGCGAGGGCTTCGGTGAAGGAAGCCAGAATATCCTCGTGCACGAAAAGACGCTGAGCCGACACGCAGACCTGCCCAGCGTGATAATAGCCACCTTTGACGATAGTGCCGACAATCGCATCGACATTGGCGCTGCGGTCGACGATGACGGGTGCCGCTCCGCCATGCTCCAGCGCGCATCGGGTGCCCGGCGGCAGCTTGCTCTTGAGGTACCAGCCGACCTTGGCGGAACCGATGAAGCTCAGGAACGCCACGCGAGGATCGGTTGCGAAGGCCTCGGCAAGCGCGTTGTCCTCGGTAATGAGGGTCTGGCACCAGCGTTCGTCGAGACCGGCCTCCCAGAACAGCTTGACGATCTCGATGCAGGAAATCGGCGTTGTTGCCGCCGGCTTGATGATCACCGGGCAACCCACGGCGATCGCCGGCGCGATCTGGTGGATGATGAGATTGAGCGGATGGTTGAAGGCCGATATCGCCGCCACGACGCCGATCGGTTCCTTGGTGGTGAAGGCCCATCTGTTGGCGCTGGCGGCGGTCAGCCCCATGGGGATTTCCTTGCCGCCGAAATTGCGCAGCTCGTCCGCCGCGTTCACCAGGCCGTCGATCCCGCGCGTCACCTCGATGATCGCATCCGTGAGCGGCTTGCCGCCTTCACGGGCGATCATCATCGCAAAACGATCGCGGTTCTCCTGCAGAAGCGCAGACGCCTTTCTGAGGATCGCCATCCGTTGATGCGGGGGCAGCCAGCCATCGCGATCGGCGAAGGTTTTGGCGGCGAGCTGAAGCTTGCGCTCGAGTGCGGCCACGTCGTCTGCCGGCAGCTCTGCAATCGGCTCGCGGTTGAACGCCTGGTAGACCTTCATGGTAGACTGCATCTCAGGCCTCCAGTATCGCGGGGAGCCGTTCGCGAAGCTCCTTCACCAGCACGCGTTCATTTTCCGAGTAGTCGACCGGAACGTTCACCAGATGGACGCCACCTCCGGAGAATGCCTCTTCGAGCACCTGTTTGAACTGGCCGATATCGTCGACCCTGGTTCCCTTGGCGCCGTAGGATTCGGCATATTTCACGAAGTCGGGATTGCCGAAGGTCATCCCGAAATCCGGGAACTCGTCCACCGCCTGCTTCCAGCGGATCATCCCATAAGCATTGTCCTCGATGACAAGAACCACGAGGTTGAGTTTCAGCCGGACGGCGGTTTCGAGTTCCTGGGAGTTCATCATGAAGCCGCCGTCGCCGCAGATCGCCATGACACGCCGCTCCGGGTAGAGCATCGAGGCAACCATGGCCGACGGCAGCCCCGCTCCCATCGTTGCAAGAGCATTGTCGAGCAGCAGCGTGTTCGCCATCCGCGTCCGGTAGTTGCGGGCAAACCAGATTTTGTACATGCCGTTGTCGAGCGCCAGGATGCCATCATGCGGCATCACTTCTCTTATATCGTGGACCAGCCGCTGTGGCGTGAAGCGATCCTCCGTCGCCCGCGCGGCGATGCGCGCGAGAATGCGCTCGCGGAGATGGAGAAGCGCCTGCGCATTTGGTAGCTTGCCCTCGAGGCGATCCGCCAGCGCCTTCAGCGAAGGGCCGATGTCGCCGATGACCTCGGATTGCGGGAAATAGACCTGCTCGACGGTCGCCGGCTGATATCCGATATGAACGACCTTCGGGCCGCCCTTGCCCATGATGAAAGGTGGCTTCTCGATCGTGTCGTGCCCGATCGTGATGATAAGGTCGGCCTGTTCGATGGCCTCGTGGACATAATCCCGCTCCGACAGCGCCGCGGTGCCCATATAAAGTTCGGTTCCGCCGGGCACCGTTCCCTTCCCCATCTGGGTGGTAAAGAACGGAATGCGCGTACGGATCACAAACTGCGCAATATCCGATGTCGAGCGGGGACGCGAGGCGGCGGCCCCGAACATCAGAAGCGGACGTTTGGCTGCGGCAATGAGGGCGGCGGCGCGATCGAGGGCCGCGTCGCTTGCCGTCGGCAGTTCGAGCTGATGCGGCGCAATCAGCGCCACCTCCTGGCATTCTTCGGCCGCGATATCTTCCGGAAGCTCCAGATGCACCGGCCCCGGCCTTTCCTCCTGGGCGATGCGGAACGCTTCCCTGACCGTCGTCGGGATCATCTGCGGCGACACGATCTGCCTTGCGAGCTTGGTCAGCGGCTTCATCGACGCGACGACGTCGACCACCTGGAAACGTGCCTGGCGGGACGAGAGGATCCCCTTCTGACCTGTGATCATCACCATCGGCATCGCGCCGAGCAAGGCATAGGCGGCACCCGTCGAGAGGTTCAGAGCGCCGGGGCCAAGCGTTGTCAGGCAGACGCCGGGCTTTCCAGTCAGGCGGCCATAGGTCGCGGCCATGAACGCTGCTGCCTGCTCGTGTCGGGTGAGGACGAGCTCAATCGACGACTTGCGGATGGATTCGACGACGTCGAGATTCTCTTCGCCTGGGATGCCGAAAATGCGGTCGACACCTTCGTTCTCAAGCGCTGCCACTAGAAGATCGGAGCCTTTGGTCATGGATGTGTGCCCGTGCTGTTTGATTCGAGACTTCCAAAAAGGAAGGTCTCTCGAAGATATGTTCTTTTCCGGGCCTGTCCATGCGTTCGGCGGCATCGGCGGTTATCGTCGATGTTCAGCCACAGTTCCGGCTCGATCCCGGATCGTGACGAGTGCTTGCGCCGTCATTGAGCGCTGGCTCATATGGACGTTTCCGAGCGCTCACTGTGGATGAAGCTCGCGGGAGCACTGCGGGCATTTGGAGCCAGCGCTCAGTCGAAAAATACGTCTTGGTCTTCACCTGCGAATTTGAAGTCGCCTTAAGACCAAGAACAAAATTGAAGACATTTGCGCTGTCTGCTTCGCGCGTAAAGCTGAGATAGGAGCCGAATCGTTCGTATTCGACATTTCGAAGGTTTTGAATCGAGGCAAGAGTATCCTCGAAATCACGCCAGCACGCCTGCTTCACGATGATCTCGAAAATGCGCAGGACAGCCGGAGCGAGACGTCCCTGGGCGTCGGTCGTCGGCCCAATGATCTTGGCGCGGATATCAAGAATACCGCCCATTTCATCTCCACGAACCTTAACGAAGGTCGAGCTGAGGGGACGCACCTCGTCCCGTTCGTAGATGCGCTGAAAATAACATTCATAGCTGCGATTGCGCATCGATGCGGCTTTCCATTCGCTCATCTCGATGCCGGCCTCTCGAAGAGCACCGCACATATTCCGCCCCGAGACGCGCCAGATCCGCAGAAACTGACTTGCCAATTCCAGCTTCGGGACCTCGATCAGTTGCAGCGATATCGACGTTGACGGGAGGGGAGAAGGAGCCGCCGGATCTGGGCGGGCGGCGATGCGAGGTGATCGGGCAGCCTTATTGAGAGTTCGAGTTTCAAAGGGCTCGACCGGCTCTTCGAGGTGGTGGACTTCATGGTAAAAAATGACGAGGGCTGCAAGAAGCAAAATCGATATCAAAAGCCCCGGCCAAAGCAGGGACCAACGGTTGCTCGGCAATGGGAAGTTCCGGTGCCAACGTGGACTGTCGCGAGGAGGATCGACGGGTGATAACACTTTATCCACGGCGCGACCTCACAAGCAAATAGGAGCGGCTGCGAGTTCGAACTCAATCAATCTCGATCCTATTTGCGACCAACCGGTGTCGGTCGGCGATTGGATCAATCAGCCCCTGCTGGCGACTCCTTCTAAGGTGAGCAACGGATGCGAAAAACGGTACAGTCTGTCCGACTCACCTTCGACACTGCGAGTGTGAAGTCGCGTGTGTGCAGCGTCAAGCAGGCGGCGATCGATCAGGCTGCGCGTCGCAGGGTTGATGGCATATTCAGTGGCACGCTTGCCTCGGGACAAGCGGCGTCAAGATTTCGTCGTACATGGTGGCATCCCGTAATTTTGTCACAGGACCTGAACCTATGCGACAACCCGGTTTCCAATAAGGATAGATCGCAGGCCGGAGCTGAGTCTTGCACCCTGTTACAACGCAGCGGCGGCGATCTGGTGCCTGGCGCGCAAGCGGCCGTTGCCGATAGTGGTGGCCAGCAGCTGCTCGTCAAGCTTGCCTTCCCATTTGGCGACCACGACGGTGGCAAGCGCATTGCCGATCAGATTCACAAAAGTCAGCCCCTCGGCAAGGATGCGGTGAATTCCGAGGATCAGCGCGATGCTGGCGACGGGAATGGTTCCGGTGGTATTCAGGGTTGCCGCCAGTACAACGAAGGCCGCTCCAGCGATGCCCGCCGCTCCCTTCGAGGTGAGCAGCAACACTGCGATCAGGCCGAGTTCGTGCCAGAAGGTCAGATGTGTGTTCGTCGCCTGTGCCAGGAACACCGCGACGGTGGTCAGATAGAGGCATGTGCCGTCGAGGTTGAACGAATAGCCGGCCGGGATGACGAAGCCGACCACGCTTTCCTCACAGCCGGCCTTGCGCATCTTCTGGATGAGGCGCGGCAGCACCGTTTCGGTCGAGGTGGTCGCAGCGACGATGACGATTTCATCCCAGAGATAGCCTAGCAGCCGCCACAAGCTGACACCGCACCAATGGGCAACGCTGCCGAGGACGATTGTTGTGAACAAGGCGCAGACGACGAAGAACTCGATGATTAACTCGCCCAGCGACCAGAGCGAGGCGGTGCCGAACTGACCGACGGTAAAGGCAATCGCGCCGAAGGCCCCGAGCGGCGCGAAGTACATGATGTAGCCGATGATCTTGAAAAACCCTTCGGAGGCGCTTTCGATCACCTGGAACACCGGGCGTCCGCGTTCTCCGATGGCGGCAATGGCGATACCGAACAGGACAGAGATAAACAGGACCTGCAGAACGTGTCCTTCCGTCAGTGCGCTGGCGAAGGTGTCTGGGATGATGTCAAGGAAATAGCTTGAAATGGACTGGTCGTGCGCCGTCGCAAGATAGGTCTTGATCGATGCGGTATCGATTGAGGCAGCGTCGATGTTCATGCCCTCGCCCGGACGCCACAGATCGACTGCGATCAGTCCGAAGATCAGCGCCAAGATCGTGATCGCCTCGAAATAGATGATGGATTTCAGCGCGACACGCCCGACGCTCTTCATGTCGTTCATGCCGGCGATACCATGCACAACGGTGACGAAGATGATCGGCCCGATCATCATGCGGATCATTTTGATGAAGGCGTCGCCGAAAGGTTTCATCGCTACCGCGGTGGCGGGCGCGAAATGACCCAGCAGGATGCCGAGCAGCGTCCCTGCCAGCACCTGAAACCACAACTGGCCAAAGAGGCCAAATCGGCTCGGCGATTTTTGCGTCTCATCCACAGGTGTCATCGTTTTACTCGCCTCCAAATACGTCATGTTTTGTTTCCTCCCAAGCTGCCTGCTTGGCCAAGATGTCACATCTTTCAATTGTTCAATGGCAACTGCACCGTCCAATTGGCGCGCCCGGCGGCCCCGAAATGGTGACTGCGGAAGCAGCGATGCGGGCACTCGCAAAGATCGGCCGCAACCGGCCGGCCAGCGGTCCCGTGCGTCCCTGCGCATCGTGGACGATGGGGACTCCGGCATCTGCCAGGCCGTGGATGATGGCGGTATCGGCGCGTTCGATCTGGGTAATCGCATCGGGCATGCTCGATCTTCCCTCCTGTCTTGGCTGGGAATTAGGGGAGGGAATATTGAGCGGCAAAGCAAACTTGATTTGCGCACCGGTCATAAGCTGTGTTGAAGTGTGATGATGATTGCACACCGCGAACTCAACCTTCGCCACCTCGAGGCCGTCGCTGCCGCCGCGCGGCTGGGCAGCATCAGCAGCGCGTCTCACACCATGAATTTGTCGCAGCCTGCTCTGACCCAAGCCGTTGCCAAGGTCGAGGCGCAGCTTGGTCATGTGCTATTCGATCGCCAGCCGAGCGGCGTTACCAGCACCGAAGCGGGGCGCTTGATCACCGCCCGCATCGAACGCGCGCTCGCCTATGTGGCGCGCGGCGGCCAAAGCGTGCGACGTGGCGCCCGCTTGCCGCCGCTGCCTCATATCGAGCGGCGCATCACTTTTGGACAATTGCGCGCGCTAATCGCGGTCGATCAAGCAGGCAGCTTTGCGCTGGCATCGAAGCGAATTGGCCTGTCTGAACCGGCATTGCATCGGGCGAGCCGCGATCTGGAGCAGTTGCTGGGTGTGCCACTTCTCGTCCGGCAGGGGCGTACCGTTCAACCGACGGCGGCCGCCGCCGTGTTGCTGCGGTTCGCCCGTCTGGCGCAATCGGAGCTGGAGGCTGGGTTCGACGAATTGGAGGCACTGCGGTCTGAAGGCGCCGGACGTGTCACCGTCGGCACGATGCCGCTGGCGCGCGCAATCCTGTTGCCGCAGGCATTGGCTCGTTTCGCTCGCGCCTATCCAATGGCGTCGGTGAACGTGGTGGAGGGGCCATATGTGGAGCTATTGGCCAGGCTCCGCGAAGGCGAGATGGATCTGCTGATCGGGGCAATGCGCGACCCGCCGCCGGTCAAGGACATCGCTCAGGAACCGTTGTTCATCGATGATCCGGTGATCGTCGGTCGCGCCGGACATCCCCTGCTGTCCAAGCCGGGATTTGCCTTCTCGCGGCTATTGGATTTCCCATGGGTTATCGCCGCGACGGGCGCGCCGGTGCGCCATCGGTGGGAGGAGATGTTCACAGAGCACGGGCTTGAGCCGCCACGGCTACGCATCGAATGCGGTTCGGTTCTGGTAGTGCGCGGGCTGATGCTGGAGGACGATTGGTTGACGCTGATGTCGCGCGACCAGTTCCTGTTCGAACGGCGTGCTGGCCTGCTTGGCGAAGTCGCCGGCGCTGGGCTGTCGTTGCGTCGTCAGATCGGCCTCACGGTGCGCGATGACTGGCGTCCGACACAGCTGCAAACGGCATTCATGGATACCTTCCGCACGGTTTGTGCGGAGTGGACTTCAGGAAAAGCAATGGAGCGTGAACCCTTCCGATATGCCTGATCGTCGTCCGGTTCGTTAGAACGGGGCATGAGCAAACACCAAACGATCGCATTCACCGGTTTCGGAAAGCCTTCGCAGGCTTTCCGTAGGGGCTGGCTTCCGCGCCGGCTGCGACCTCGAGCGAATGCCGGTCCAGGAGCTAAGCCGCGTCATCGCCGGCCGGCTCCCCATGCCTTCCCCTCCGACCGCGGAATTCGCTGCCGAGGCGAACGCATCTTTGCCGCTACAGGAACCTCAAAGATATGATCATCGACTGCCACGGCCACTACACCACGGCCCCTGCGCTCCATGGCGAATGGCGAGCACGACAGGAGGCCGCCATCAAATCGGGCGGCGATATCGATCCCGCCTATCCGGACATTTCCGACGATGAGATCCGCGAGACCATCGAGGCCAACCAGCTGCGCCTGCTGCGCGAGCGCGGCGCCGACATGACTATTTTCTCGCCTCGGGCCTCGGCGATGGCGCCGCATATCGGCGGAGAATTGGTGGCAAAGGTCTGGGCGCGCCGTTCCAACGATCTGATCAAGCGCGTGGTCGATCTCTATCCCGAGACTTTCGTGGGCGTTTGCCAGCTGCCGCAATCCCCTGGGGTCTCGATCGCCAACGCGATCGACGAGCTGGAGCGCTGCGTCAACGAACTCGGCTTCGTCGGCTGCAATCTCAATCCCGATCCCTCCGGCGGCAAGTTCGATTCGCCGCCTCTCACCGATCGCGCCTGGTACCCCTTCTTCGAAAAGATGGTGGAACTCGACGTTCCCGCGATGATCCACGTTTCCGGCAGTTGCAATTGTGCGATGCATGCGACCGGCGCCTATTACATTGCCGCAGACACCATTGCCTTCATGCAGTTCGTCGAGGGCGACCTGTTTGCGGATTTCCCCTCGCTGCGGTTCATCATTCCGCATGGCGGCGGAGCCGTTCCCTATCACTGGGGCCGTTATCGCGGCCTCTCCGACATGCTGAAGCGGCCGCCGCTGGCCGAACACGTGATGAAGAACGTCTATTTCGATACCTGCGTCTATCATCAGCCGGGTATCGACCTGTTGTTCGAGGTGATCGATGTGGAAAACATCCTGTTCGGATCGGAAATGGTTGGCGCAGTGCGCGGGATCGACCCGCAGACGGGTCACTATTTCGACGACACCAAGCGCTATATCGAAGCTCTGACGATATCCGATGAGGACAAGCGGAAGGTGTTCGAACTCAACGCGCGCCGCGTCTATCCGCGTCTCGATGCGCAGCTCAAGGCACGGGGGCTGTGATGGCAAATTTCCAGATGGATCCCGATTGGCTCCGCTATCATCCCGACCCGAGCAAACCGCGCTACATTCCGCCGCCGGGTGCAGTGGATGCGCATTGCCATGTCTTCGGGCCTGGGGATGTGTTTCCCTATGCGCCCGAGAGGAAGTACACACCCTGCGATGCCGGCAAGGAGCAACTGTTCTCCCTGCGTGATTTTCTCGGATTCGAGCGCAACGTCATCGTCCAGGCGACATGCCACGGCGCCGACAATCGTGCCCTGGTCGATGCGCTGCATACGGCCGGCGATCGTGCTCGCGGGATAGCGACGGTACGCGACACGGTGACGAACGGGGAGCTCGCCGAACTGCATGACGCAGGCGTGCGCGGCGTGCGCTTCAACTTCGTTCGCCGCCTGGTCGACCCGAAACCGGATGCCTATTATCGTGCGATCATCGACCGTATCGCGCCGCTTGGCTGGCAGGTGGTGATCTATTTCGAGGCGGCCGATCTCGAGGAGCGTTGGGACTTCTTCACCTCGCTACCGACGACCGTCGTGGTCGACCACATGGGCCGGCCGGATGTCTCCCAACCTGTCGACGGCCCGCAGTTCGGCCGCTTTATCCGGTTCATGACCGAGCATGAAAATGTCGTCAGCAAGGTGAGCTGCCCGGAGCGGCTGTCGCAATCAGGTCCACCGAACTACGACGACGTCGTTCCGTTTGCGCGGACGCTGGTCGAGCGCTTCCCGGAGCGTGTCCTGTGGGGCACCGATTGGCCGCATCCCAATATGAAGGACCACATGCCCGACGACGGCGCCCTGGTGGACATCATCCCGCGCATCGCGCCGTCCGAGGAGTTTCAGCGCAAGCTGCTGGTTGACAATCCTATGCGGCTCTATTGGCGGTAACCCGCCTTCGGGGATGGCTGGACGACGCATCCCACGCAGGTGGAGGGCGCCGATCTGGATGCGCAAGGCATTCATGCATCGGTTGTGCGGACATCGCTGCGTGCATCGACATTTATTAAGAGGAGGAGATTATGAACATGAGCCTAGGACAACAAGTGAGCACGCCATCCCGGCGGATCGTAACATTGATGAAATCGATTATCCCGGCGCTCGTTCTAATACTCGCGATGGCGGTGGAAGCACCGGCGCAGGAGAACGACTATCCGAGCCGCGAGATCAGTCTTGTCATTCCCTTCGGCCCTGGTGGAATTGCCGACATCACTGCGCGCATCGTTGCGGATTCTCTCGGCAAAAAGCTTGGGAAACAGATCGTCATCCTGAATCAGCCCGGCGCGGGAGGATCGGTCGCCGCACGGGTGGCGCTGAATGGGGAGCCAGACGGATATACGCTCGCACTGCTGTCGAACGGAACTGCAGTCAGCGTTCCGTTGTTCAAAAACCTGCAGTTCGATCCCGTCGCCGATTTCGTTCCGGTATCCAGCCTCGCCTATTTCGACTTCGTATTCGTGACCAAGGCGGATGGTAAATTCAAATCCCTCAAGGATATTCTCGAGGCAGCCCGCGCAAACCCGGGCGCGCTCAATGTCGGGACGATTAATGTCGGGAGCAGCCAGAATCTTGCGGCCGAACTCTTCAAATCGACGGCCGGAGTGGACGTCACGATCGTTCCCTACAAGGGCACGCCGGATCTTCAAGTTGCCCTTCTCGGTGGGGAGCTTGACCTGATCATCGATAGCCAGACGGCGCTAAAAGCGGCACTTCAGCAGAACCAGGCTGTTGCGATTGCATCATCTGGCTCGGCCCGTTCTATCCTCCTGCCGGACGTTCCGACGGCCCAGGAAGAAGGCGTAAAAGGGTTCGATGTCACGTCCTGGAACGGTATCTTCGCTCCCGTCGGCACACCTCAGGCCGTCGTGAACAAACTGAACACGGCGCTCGTCGAGGTTCTTGGCGACCCCGACGTCAAGAAGCGGTTTGCGGATCTCGGCGTCGAGGCCCGTTCCAGCACGCCGCAGGAAATCGGCGATCGTCTGATGGCTGATATCGACAAGTGGTCAAAGGTCATAAAGGATGCGGGCATCGCGCGGCAATAGACGGAACGCGTCCGCCAGCCTTCCCGTGCCTCAGCCGGCCGGGTCGCTTCTCCAGCCGATCCGGCATGCCCACCCATCCACTTCGCGATCATCCCGTCGCTGCGGCTGACGATCTTTTCGGTCGCCGTCTTCAGCGACGGGTTCGGGCTTCATCCTGTTCTAGGAGGCGATGATGGAGCTTTTCAGCAATCTCGCTTGGCGCCAGGCCTCATAACGCTCGAGGGTCTCCTGGTTTGGCGGGTATACGCCCAAGGTCGATTTGCCTGACTCGATTTCCAGCTTGAGAAACTCTTCCTGCTCCTCCATCGCGACAGCTTCTTCGGCAATGTCATCGACATATTCCCGCGGAATAACGATCACCGCTTCGCTGTCGCCAAAGATGATGTCATCGGGATAAACGGCGACGCCGCCGCAGGCGATTGGCTGGTTCATGTCTGAGGCATGGTGGGCAACCAGGTTCGCCGGCGCTGCCGGTCCCATGCAGTAGGTCGGGAGCCCCAGCTGCGCGATATCGGCCGTATCGCGGACGCCGCCGTCGAGCACGAGACCGGCGGCGCCACGATAGACGAGACGACGGGCGAGCATGGCGCCAATGCCAGCGACCTCCGCCAAGGAGCGGCAATCGAAGACGAGAACATGGCCGTCGGGGATCGTATCGATGGCCTTGCGCTGTTGATTGGACGGATCCGAACTGTAAGTCGAACCGTCGATATCTTCCCGTGCGGGGATGTAGCGTACGGTGACGGCTGGGCCGATCATCGGCCTGCCGGCGCTCGCCAGCGGTCGCACGCCGCGAACCGCGGTGTTCTTCAGGCCACGCTTCAGCAACAGAGTGCTGAGACTTGCAGAATTCGTCCGCAAAAGCTTTGCGTAAACTGATGGGTCCAAAGCCGTCATGAGATCCTCCATTGTCCGGTGGAAGCTCTAGCATAACGAGAAGATAGTTCAATAAAGAATTTTATGTTTCTTATTTGGACAATGGCTGCTTGCCATTGATCGCCTTGGTCAAGATGGCGGCGCCCTCCACAACCTCGCGCTTGATTGCGCGCGCCCTGTCCGGCGTCGCTTCACCAATAAACGGGACGCTGATCGTCGCGACGAGTCGACCTTCGGAATCGAAGACGGGCGCGGCAAAGGCCCGGAGGCCAAGGTTGGATTCCTGATTGTCCTCGGCGCATCCATTGCGCCGAATTTCAACGAGTGCTTCTTTCAGCGCCTCCGGATCGGTAATCGTGTATGGCGTCTTCGACTCCAGTCCGCCGCTGCAATAGGCCTCGATGTCACCGTAGTCCGAATAGGCAAGGGCGAGCTTGCCGGCGGCGCCGACATGTTTACGCGAGCGACTGCCGACCTTGATGAAAAGCGAATAATCGCCGGGACTGGAGGCTGCAAATATCGTCATCATCTCGTTGCCTTCGGGGGCGGCCAGCCTGAAGGATTCGAAAATGCGGTCAGCCGCAGCCGTCAGGATCGGCCTTGCCGCCTCGATCACCGTTGCCCTGTCGGCGCCGGGCGAGATGCGCCGCGCAAGCTCGACGAATTTTGGCCCCAACTCGTAGGATGCTCCACCATTCACCCGCGCCACAAGCCCATGCGCGGCCAATGAATTGAGGATCCGATAGACGGTCGAACGCGGAACTCCAAGCTGATCGACCAGCGCGGCCAGGGAAATTCCCGTCTTCGCATCGGCAACGGCCTCAAGCAGGTGGGCGGTCTTTTCGACAACGGGTGATCCATGCTTTGGTTCAATCATGAACTTTGAATTCCATATGAGAATTATAATGTTGACTTCACCGGACTGAACGAGCATGCTCAGTGGCGTGAGTGTCACATTTGACACTACGCGCTTGGCGGAGGAAGTAAAGCCATTTGGATAGCCGCCGAGGCGGTGCGCAACCGGATGGTTTTCACAAGACGGCACTGCGATGGGCGGGATGCCGCTCGTTTGGATCTGGAGGAGGGATTTCATGAAGAAGATCAAGGCAATTGGTGCGCTGAGCATCGGACTGGCATTTCAGCTGGCTCCAGGCAGCGCAATTCGCGCCGACGCTGCCTCGGATAAGCTGACGGTGGTGGTGACCGACGAACCGAAGTCGCTCGATCCCTGTGACACCGACCTTTCGGGCAATTCTCGCATTCTGCACAACAACATCACGGAAGCGCTCGTCAATCTGAGCCCGGCCGACGGATCGGTCGTCCCGAGCCTTGCCACCGGCTGGCGGCAAGTGGGCGAACTGACCTGGGAATTCAAGCTCCGCGACGACGTCACCTTCCACGACGGCAAGGCCTTCGATGCCAATGCCGTCGTTGCCGCTCTCAAGCGGGCGCAGGATCCGGCACTGGCCTGTGAAGTCGGACTTGCGACGTTGAAGGGCGTCAAGTTCAATGCAGAAGCGGTGAACCCGACGACCCTCCTCATCAAAACGGATATCGTCGAGCCGATCCTGCCGAACAAGATGTCCGCCGTGGACATCGGTTCGCCGGCGACCCCGAACGACGGCAAGTCGCGTTCCCCGGCCGGAACCGGACCTTACAAGCTTGCAGCTTGGACGCCCGGGCAATCGGTCGACCTCGTGGCCTATGACGGCTATTGGGGCGACAGGCCGGCGGTCAAGAACGCAACCATCATCTGGCGCGCCGAATCCGCTGTTCGCGCGGCGATGGTCGCCACCGGTGAAGCACAGATCGCATATGAAATAGCGCCCCAGGACGGCACCACGGAACAGGATCATGCCTTCCCGAACGCCGAAACCTCGCTGCTGAGGATCGACGCAGAAATTCCGCCGCTCAACGACAAACGCGTGCGTGAAGCCCTTAATCTTGCGATCGACCGGGACGGCCTTGTCGGCACCATCTTCCACCAGGATGCCCAAAAGGCGATGCAGGCGGTGCCGCCGTCCGTCTTCGGCTTCAATCCCGACATCCCCGTCTGGACGTATGATCCGGAAAAAGCGAAATCCCTGCTCGCCGCGGCGAAAGCCGATGGCGTGCCGGTCGACGAGGAAATCGTCATCTACGGCCGCATCGGCATCTATCCCAATTCGTCCGAAAGCCTGGAAGCCATTCAGGCAATGCTCGCGGATGCCGGCTTCAATGCCCGGCTCGAAATGCTTGAAACAAGCCCGTGGCTGAAGAAGCTGCTGAAGCCTTGGGAGAAGGAACGTCAGCCGTCGATCCTGCAGACGCAGATCGACAACACCGAAGGCGACGCCGTATTCACGCTGCCGAACCGTTTTACCACCGACGGTAACCAGTCGACCATCGCCGATGCCAAGCTCGACACATTGATTGCCGACGCGTCGAAGGCAACCGGCGACGAACGCAAGAAACTGTTCGAGGAGGCGTTCAGCTACATCGCCGTCGATGCGGTCAATATCGTCCCGCTGTTCCACATGGTCACAATCGCCCGCGTCGCCGAGAATGTCACCTACACACCCGATGTGCAGGCCGGCAACGAGATCAAGCTTAAATCGATCAGCTACCGCTGACCGCCCAGACTGGTCGCCGAACGTCCCTTGAGGAGAGCGGATGTCCTTCACCTACTTCCTGAAACGTGCAGCCTTTGCGGCACTCGCACTTGCAGCATTGATGACATCCGCCTTCTTCCTGGTGCGGTTGACGGGTGATCCCGTCAATCTATACCTGCCCGTCGATGCCTCGGATGCGGCCCGCGAAGCCATGCGCGTCCGTCTCGGCCTCGATCGCTCCCTCCCATGGCAATTCCTCGATTGGGCCGGCGACATGCTGAGCCTCGATTTCGGCACGTCGCTTTGGCACAACCGCCCGGCCATGGACGTTGTCCTGGAGGCGTTGCCGAATACGCTGGCGCTCGGTGCCATTGCCTTGACCCTGGCCTTCATCGCTGCCGTCATTATTGGATCGATTGCCGCTGTGAATGCCGGCGGCTGGATCGACCGGGCTATTAACGTGCTGTCGCAGGCAGCGGCGAGCGTGCCGGATTTCTGGCTCGGGCTGATGGGCGTCCTGCTGTTTGCCGTTACCTTGCGCATTCTGCCGACATCGGGTTTCGGCGGTCCGATCTATTGGATCCTGCCGGTTGCCTGTCTTTTTGCCCGACCGTTCGGGACGCTGGTGCAGATCGTCCGCGGCTCGATGATCGAAGCACTGAACGCGACCTTCGTCCGGACTGCGCGGGCCAAGGGCGCGCGCGGCGGTCGGGTTACCTTCGTGCATGCGCTGCGCAATGCGCTGCTGCCCGCGGTGACCGTGACCGGTGACCTCGCCGCCCAGTTCGCCGGTGGCGGCGGCGTCGTCGAAGTTGTTTTCGGGTTTCCCGGCATCGGCAAGCTGCTGATCGACGGCATCCTGAAGCGCGATTTCGCGATTGTCCAGGCATCGATCTTCGCGGTCGCCGTCGTCATCTTCTTCATCAATATCCTGGTCGACATGCTCTATGCATCGATCGATCCGCGCGTGAGGGTCGAATGACCAGCACGTCCGCCGACTTCCTCCCTGCCCGCGAGCGCCGAAGCCGCCGCATCTTGTGGTTCATGCGCGCGCTCGCAGGCGACCCGATGGCGGTCGCTGCGACAATCTGGCTGCTGATCGTTGTCCTTGCCATTCTTGCGGATGCATCGTCGCTGCTCGGCGAAAACCGCATTTCGCTGAAGGCGCGCAACCTGCCGCCCTTCGACTTCGGCCAGTCCTGGACGTTGTGGCTGGGCGCCGACGCCCTCGGGCGCCCGCTCCTCGTTCGCCTCATTCAGGCGGCATCGACAACGATCGGCATAGCGCTGGTGACTGTTCTGACGAGCCTGATCGGCGGAACGCTGCTCGGCGTGATCGCCGGTTACTTCGGTGGCATCATCGGCAACCTTGTCATGCGGGTGTGCGACATCATCCTGGGTTTCCCGACGCTGCTGGTGGCGCTCTTCGGGCTCTACCTGTTCGGCCCGAGCGTCGGCAACCTCATCATCGTGCTCGCCGTTACCCGCATGCCTGCCTATATCCGCGTCGCAAGAGCCGAAACTCTGGAAGTCCGGGAGAGGCTTTTCGTTGATGCGGCGCGCGTCTTCGGGGGCGGGCCTGTCTGGATATTGCGCAATCACATTCTCCCCAGCGTCGCTCCCACGATGCTGACGCTCGCCTCGGTCAATCTGGCCATGGTCATGCTGTTCGAATCCGGGCTGAGCTATCTCGGTCTCGGCATCCAGCCGCCTGCCGTGAGCTGGGGTCTGATGGTGGCGCAGGGCCAGGGATATCTGTCATCCGCCTGGTGGCTGGGCTTTTTCCCCGGTCTGGCTGTGATGCTCACGACCATGTCCTTCAATCTCCTCGCCAACTGGTTCCGGATCGTCAATGACCCGTCGCAGCACTGGCGTCTTGTCAACCGGAGGCGCTGATGGCTCTTCTCGAAGTCAAGGACTTGCAGGTCAGTTTCGATACGGCCGCCGGCCGCATCCTGGCGCTCAACGGAGTTTCCTTCTCGCTCGAGCGTGGAGAGGTGCTGGCGCTTCTTGGCGAAAGCGGCTCCGGCAAGTCGGTGACCGCATCGGCCATCATGGATCTCGTTCCCAGCCCGCCGGGCGAAATCAATCGAGGATCGATCCGCTTCGACGGTGTCGAGCTGTTGCAGCTCTCGCGAAACGAGCGGCGCGATCTCTGCGGCGACCGGATCGCTCTGATCTTTCAGGATGCGCTCGCAGCGCTCAACCCGGTCTATTCCGTGGGTTGGCAAATCGCTGAAATGTTCCGCATCCACGGCCGTACTCCGGAAGGCGGTGTCGAAAAAGCCGTGATCGATCTCCTGACGGCTATCGGCATTCCCGACCCTGAAAGCCATGCGAGGCAATATCCGCATGAGTTTTCGGGCGGCATGCGCCAACGCATCATGATCGCCATGGCCGTGGCACTGGAACCGGATGTCATCATCGCAGACGAGCCGACGACAGCGCTCGACGTCACGATCCAGGCGCAGGTGGTCGATCTTCTGGAGACGATCCGCAAACGCAGCGATGCCGGCATGATCTTCATCACGCATGATCTCGGCGTCGTCGCCGAACTCGCCGATCGCGTTGCCGTCATGTATGCCGGCCGCGTCGTCGAGACAGCGAGCGTCTTCGAACTGTTCGAAGATGCACGGCATCCCTACAGCGTCGGATTGCTTGCCTCGCAGCCGCGCATGGACACGGATGAAGACGAATTGGTGCCGATCCCCGGCTCAGCACCCAATCCTGTCGCCCTGCCTTCCGGCTGCGCATTCAGAACGCGCTGTCCACGTGCCGAAGGGCTCTGTGCAGAGGTCGTCCCCTCTCTTGAAACCGTAGGGCCGGGCCGCCAGGCCGCCTGCCACTTCCCGGTATCACCCGTATGATCGAACCTCTGCTCAAGGTCCAAAACCTTTCCCGGCACTTCGGCAGCGCCTCGGCGCCGGTGCGTGCCGTCGACGATGTCAGCTTCGAGATTGCCAGTGGAGAGACGCTCGGCCTCGTCGGCGAAAGCGGTTGCGGCAAAACCTCGCTGGTTCGGACGCTCTTGAAGCTCGGGCCGGCGACAAGCGGCAGCGCGATGCTCGACGGCGTGGACATTACGACAGCCGGTGGCCGGCGGCTGCATGAATTGCGCCGCAAGATGCAGGTCGTTTTCCAGGATCCTTACCAGTCGCTCAATCCCCGCATGCGGGTCGACCGGCTGATTTCCGAACCCTGGGCATTGCACCCGGGGGTCGTGCCCAAGAGCAGCTGGCGTGAAGAGACGGTCAAGCTGCTCGAATCCGTCGGGCTACGCGCCGAGCATGCGGACCGTTATCCCTCGGAATTTTCAGGCGGCCAGCGGCAGCGCCTTGGCATTGCCCGCGCTCTTGCGCTTAATCCGACACTTCTTGTCTGCGACGAGCCTGTCTCGGCCCTCGACGTCTCGGTCCAGGCGCAGGTGATCAACCTGCTCGCCGGACTGAGGCGCGAGCGTAATCTGGCGATGCTGTTCGTCGCGCATGATCTCGCCGTCGTGCGGCATGTCTCGGACCGTGTGATGGTCATGTATCTCGGCAAGATCATCGAAACGGGGCCGAAGCAATCGATTTTCAGCGCAGCGGCTCATCCCTACACGCAGGCCCTGATGTCGGCGGTCCCGACACCGGATCCGAGGCGTCGCGCGCAGCGCAAGCGCATCGTTCTGCAGGGCGATCTGCCGAGCCCCGCAAATCCGCCCAGCGGATGCCGTTTTCGAACGCGCTGCTGGAAAGCGACGTCGATCTGCGCAGAACAGGAGCCTGCCCTGACCGCGCGAACGGCAGCACCTGGTCTTCTGACCGCCTGTCATCACGCCGATGCGGAAATCGCCAACGAAATCCCTCGCCTTGAAAGGACCTGAACCCAGGCCGATCATGCCAAGGTGATCGCAAAGCTGCGCACACCGTTGCGCCGGTCATCGACGATTATTTTCCGTTCGTGTTTCCTGATTGTTTGGTGGCTGCCTTCAGCCCGCCTTGCTGCAGATCCGCCTCGTCGGCAACAATGGCGGCTGCCTCGTCGAGCAGGACGTCTTTTGCGTTCTTGCGGGCATTCTCGATGGCAATATCAGCGCTCAGGCTGCGCTCGCCTGCCTCCAGGCCGTCATCTCCAAGATCCTCGCCACCGCTTGCTTGCGCTCGATCCTTGAACCGTTTCTCGCGCGCCGTCGCTTCTTTGCGACGTTCGGCTTCATTGAGGGAAACAATTCCTTTTTCCCGCTGCGCCTTGAGGTCGGCAATGTCTTTTATCAGGCGTTGGAAGTCCGGATCGCTCTCAATCCGCGCATCATGGCGGCTTTGCAATGTCGGCAGCAACGTCGTGACAGTGTCGGCGGCCGTGTACTTCGCAGGTTTGATCTGAGCCCACGGCAGGGCATTGTCATAACTGGTCTCGCCGAAGCTCGTCGGATCGGAAAGTCCTGGCAAGCCGATATCGGGCGTTACGCCGTGCAGCTGCGTCGTCCCGCCGTTGACCCGGAAAAACTGGGCAATCGTCACCTTCAGCTCCCCTAACTCGGGTTTGCTGTTGCGGACGATCCGGTCAAGATCGACGACGGTCTGAACGGTGCCCTTCCCGAAACTGGGTTCGCCGACGATCACGCCTCGACCGTAATCCTGGATTGCCGCGGCAAAAATCTCCGAAGCCGACGCCGACCCGCGATTGATCAGGACACCCACCGGGCCTGTCCAGATAGGCGCTGCAAGATCCGAGCTCCTCACCTCGACTTTGCCATCGCTGCCGCGTTGCTGAACGACCGGGCCATTGCCGATGAACAGGCCGGTCAAATCGATCGCCTCGTCCAATGAGCCGCCGCCGTTGTTGCGTAGGTCGATGAGAACGCTGTCGACCTTTTCTTCGCTCAACTCGCCGAGAAGCTTGGCGACATCACGGCTTGCGCTTTTGTAATCCTTGTCTCCTTTGCGCTTGGCTTCAAAATCCTCATAGAATACCGGCAGAGTAATGATCCCGATTTTACGCGTGGCGTCGCCCGCTTTTACCGACAGTACAGTCTTCCGGGCGGCCTGCTTGTCGAGACTGATTTTGTCGCGCACCAGGCTGATGACGCGATGCGTGCCCTCGGCTCCGGCATCTGCCGGCAGGATGTCCAGCCGCACGACGGAACCTTTTTTCCCGCGTATCATCTGCACGACTTCATCAAGGCGCGTGCCCACCACGTCCTTGATCGCGCCGTCCTTGCCTTGACCAACGCCGGTAATTCGATCTCCGACCGCGAGCTTGCCGGACAGCTGTGCCGGTCCGCCAGGAACGAGCTCACGGATCGTCGTGTAGTCGTCGCGCTCCTGCAGGACCGCACCGATACCAAACAGCGAAAGCTTCATCGAGACATTGAAGTCGGCTGAAGCGGCCGCACCGAAATAATCCGTGTGCGGATCGATCGACGTTGCGTAGGCGTCCATGAACGATTGGAAAACGTCGTCGCTTTTGAACTTGTCAGCGCGCTCGAGCGTGTTTTCGTAACGTTTGTCGAGTGTTTCGCGAATGGCCGCGTCGTTTTGGCCGCCCAGTTTCAACCGCAACCAGTCGCTCTTGACGCGCTTGCGCCAAAGCTCATTGCTCTCGGCTTCCGACTGCGGCCACGGCTCTTTATCGCGAAACAGGGAATAATTTTCCTGCGCGCTGAAATCGAAGCCCTGCTTAAGCAGGGTGCGCGCATAATTCATGCGGTCGACAACGCGCTGTTGATACACTTTGAAGATCGCAAACGGGATCTTCAAGTCCTTATCCTCGATGGCATCATCGATTTCGCTGCGGTCAGACATGAACCCGTCGATGTCGGCTTGCAGGAAGAGCATGCGGTCCGAATCAAGTGACTTGATGAACCCATCCATGATCCTGGCCGACAAGGCGTCGTCGAGTGGAACGGGCTTGTAGCTATACCGCGAAAGAAATTGTGCGCTCAACTCGGCGGCTTGCGCCTGTCGCTTTAGAGGCGCCAGAGCAGGCGGTGATGCAACTTCAGCATATGCGGACTGTGCAATTGCAAGAAATGCACCAAGGAAAAAGTAGGCTATGCGCATTCAGCGTTGTCCAATTCTTAATGCCGAGTGTCGATGTGCGATCTATGTGACGCAATCATGGTTTTTTGGCAACCAAATGGCAAACGACATGGTTTGCAAAGCTGCGGACATATCCGGCGCCTGGTTGGGGTCTCCGCAGCCGGCGCTCAATCCGCCTGCACGTCTTGCCAGGATTCGAATGTCGCAGCCTGACCGCGACGGCATCCGCTGCGGTCGACGAGATCCCAGACGATGGCGCTCTCGATATAGAAACGCCGCCCTGATTTGGCGATGCGAAGTCCACGATAGTCGGCGATAAAGCCGTTGGCCGCCACGGCATTCAACAACCTCTCGCGTTCGGCGCGATCGGGCGCCTCTGCCGAAAGACGCGATGGCAAAGTGACGAACTCGTCCCATGAATATTCAAAGCAGGCCTGGGCCGCGCGGTTTGCGTAGATGAAACGCGGATCGGCGTCGGTGTTGTGGGCAAGGACAACTGCCGGCGACTGGTCGTAAAGCCATTCGGCACCCCGGCCTTCCGGCGTCAGGCTGCGTCCCACGCTTCGTTCGAAGCTTTCCGCCATCAATGCGTAAAATTCGGGATCGTAGGACAAGTCGAGCCCGGCGTCGTTATAGTCGGCAATCATGCTGCGCATCCTGGATTGCGGCGAGAGATGTTGACGTGATGGTCTCGCTACAAAATCCTTTTGCGCTACGGAAAGTGCAAGCTCCAAATGCGACGCGGTCAAGCTGGGCGATCGGGACTTCAGGCGTCATCCTGGAGGTAGCGTTCCGCGAGCCTTGCCCACATGGCAGCGCCAACCGTCAGGCTGGCATCGGCGAAGTCATATTTGGCGCTATGCAGGATGGCGGAATTCATGCCGTTGCCGAGACGCAGGAAGCTGCCCGGCTTGTGCTCGAGAAAGTGCGAGAAATCCTCGCTGCCGGGAATGAGCGGGCAGGTCGCGACCTTGTCTTCGCCGACCAGTTCCATCGCGACGATCCGGGCAAAATCCGTCTCATCAGGCGAATTGACGACGACAGGATTGCCGCGATCGTAGTCGATCTCGATGGAGGCATTGTGCCCTTCTGCCACCGAGCGGGCGAGCTTGGTGATGCGTTCCTGCAGGAGGTCGCGAATGCCAGGCTCGAAGGAGCGCACGCTCAATGCGAGCTTGGCATATTCCGGAATGACGTTGACGGCATCGCCGGCATGGATCGTGCCGACGGTGATGACCGCCGTCTGGGTCGGATCGAGGTTGCGCGAGATGATGGTCTGCAGCGAGACGACGAGGTTGCACGCCACGACCACGGGATCAACGGTCAGGTGCGGCCGCGACGCATGGCCGCCTTTGCCCTTGACGGTAATCTCGACGGTATCAGACGCCGCCATCATCGGGCCTGACCGCAGCAGGATGGTGCCTTCGGGAGCGCCGGGGTGGTTATGCAGGCCAAAGATCGCGTCGAACGGAAACCGCTCGAACAGGCCGTCGGCGATCATCGCCTGGGCGCCGCTATTTTTGCTCGCCTCTTCCGCCGGCTGGAAGATCAGCGTCACCGTGCCGTTGAAGCGGCGGGTGCGGGCGAGATATTCGGCTGCGCCGAGCAGCACGGTGGTGTGGCCGTCATGACCACAGGCATGCATCTTGCCGGGGGTGCCGCTGGCATAGGCAAGTCCGGTTTCCTCGACGATCGGCAGTGCATCCATATCGGCGCGGATGGCGATGCCCTTGCTGCCCTTGCCGGCGCTGAGCCGGGCAACAACCCCGTGACCGCCGACATTGCGGGTCACGTCATAACCCCAGCCTTCCAGCTTTTCCGCGACATACCGCGCTGTTTCCGCTTCTTCGAAGGAGAGTTCCGGATGGGTATGCAGATACTGGCGGGTTGCCTTCAGCTCCGCCTCCATGGCTTCGAAATCGGAAAGGCGGGCATAGGCATTGTCGAGCGTGGGCATGAAAACATCCAGTCTTGATCGAAAAGGGCGATTGCTCCGGCCCGAGGGTCGAGGCAGAAGCTGACACCAGTCAGAGAAAACGGGCGAGAAAAGCCTGGGTCCGGGGATGTTGCGGATTGCCGATGACATCCTCGGGCTTGCCCATTTCGACGACATTGCCGCCGTCCATGAACACGACCCGATCGGCCGCCTCACGGGCGAAACCGATCTCGTGGGTGACGACGATCATGGTCAGGCCCTGTTTGGCGAGATCGCGCATGGTGGAGAGAACTTCGCCCACCAGTTCCGGGTCGAGCGCCGAGGTGGGCTCATCGAACAGCATCAGCTTCGGCTTGATCGCCAGGGCACGGGCGATGGCGACGCGCTGCTGTTGCCCGCCGGAGAGCTGACGGGGATAGCTACCCGCCTTTTCCGACAGCCCCACCCGCTCCAAAAGCCGCAGGGCGTTCTCGGTCGCGGCCTTGCGGCTTTCTCCGTGCACGCCGATCGGGGCCTCGACGATGTTCTGCAGCACCGTCATATGCGGATAGAGATTGAACTGCTGGAACACCATGCCGATCTTGCGCCGCTGGCTGGCGATCCCGTTGCTCGACAGCTTTTCCAGCCGGTCCTTGCGAAGGCGATAGCCGATCTGCTCGCCATCGACTTCGATGAACCCCTTATTGATCGCTTCGAGATGGTTGATGCAGCGCAGGAAGGTCGATTTTCCCGACCCGGACGGGCCAAGCACCACGACGACTTCCCCCGGCATGACATCGAGGTCGATCCCCTTTAGCACTTCGAGCTGGTCGAAGGACTTGTGGACATTGCGTGCCCTGACGAGGGGCTTTGCGGTCTCGGCGGCGATCAATGGTTTGCCTCCTGGACAAGGGTGTCGAGCTTGGCGGTAGCGACATTGTTGCGCCGTTCGCTGCGGCCGTAATAGGCCTCGATATAGCTCTGGCCGAGATTGAGGATCGACGTGATGAAGAGATACCAGAGAACCGCGACAAGCAGCATCGGCACGATCTCGAAGGTGCGATTGTAGATCGACTGGACGGAATAGAGCAGATCGGCCATGGCGATGACGCTGACGAGCGATGTCGCCTTGATCATGCTGATCAGCTGGTTGCCGGTCGGCGGCACGATCGAGCGCATCGCCTGCGGAATGATGATCCGCCACAGCGCCCTCGCCTTGGTCATGCCGAAGGCTTCCGCCGTCTCGAACTGGCCGCGGTCGACCGAGAGCAGGCCGCCACGAATGATCTCGGCCATGTAGGCCGCTTCGTTCAAGGCAAGACCGACGATTGCCGCCGTCATCGGCGTAATCACCGAATTGGTCTCCCAGCTCGCCAGCGTCGGGCCGAACGGAATGGTGATCGAAAGTTCGGGAAAGAGGGTCGAGAGATTGTACCAGAAGATCAGCTGTACCAGCAGCGGCGTGCCGCGAAAGAACCAGATGAACAGTGACGCCAGCGAACGTGCGAGCCGGTCATTCGACAGCCGGGCGATCGCCAGTCCGAGGCCGAGAACGATGCCGATGGCCATCGCGACCACTGTGAGGCCCAAGCTGACGTAAAGGCCGCTGATGACCGTCGGATCGAAGAAATAGGCCGCGACGACAGGCCAGCCGAAATTCTCGTTATGGGCGACGATCCATAGGAAGTTCGCGGCAATCAGGAGCACGACCACCCACAGGACGAGCCGGCCCGTTTGAAAAGGCTTGTGGGCGTGGGCAACATCCCTGATATCCGCACCGCCCAAAGGCGGTGCGGCAGTCGTGCGGTCATTGCTCATTTCGGCAGGGCTCCACCAAGATTGAGGCCGGGCTGCTTGATCATGTTGTTCTCAAGACCCCATTTCTTCATGATGGCGGCATAGGCGCCGTTATCCATCAACGCCTTGATCGAGTCGAGCAGAACGGGGCCGAGCGGCGAGCCCTTCGGCACGACGGCGCCTTGGTAGAGATCCTCGAACCCGTTTTTCTGGCCGACGCCGCTCAATTCCAGCTGGCCGTTTGCCTGGGACACGAAATAGGTCAGCGGCGCCTGCGAGGAGAAGAAGGCATCGGCGCGTTTGGAGCGGACCGCCAGGATCGAGCTCGGCTGGTCGGTGTAGGACTGCACTTCGGGCGCGGGCTTGCCCGCCGTCTTGCACTTTTCGACCTGGGCTTGGATTACCTTTTCGGCGGAGCCGCCGGCCATGACGGCGATGCGATTGCCGCAGGCGCTGTCGAGCGAGGTGATGGCCTTCGGATTGCCCTTCTGGACGGAGAAGACCACGTATTCCTGAACCCAGTCGACGAAATCATTGGCCTCTTCACGGGTCTTGAAGTCACCGATCGGGCCGAAGGCGAACTGGTATCGGCCGGAATTGATGCCGGCGAGCAACGCGCTCAACCCGCTGACGGTTTCGTGCTCGATCTCGACGCCGAGCATCTGGCCGATCGCATCGGTCAGATCAGCGCTGGCGCCGGTCAATTTCGTACCGGTGACGATCTCATAGGGAGGAAAGGAACCGTTGTTGACGGAGATCATCTTGCCGTCCGTGCGGATCTTCTCCGGCAGGCGGGCGCGAAGCGCGTCATTGACGGTCTGCTTCGGGACGGCCGCCTCCTCAGCGAACACCGAAGTCGTCATCATCAGGCCCATCAGGGCGGCGGAAGCGGTCAGTTTCAAATGCATGTCATTCCCCTTGTTTTGGTTTGCTAATTTGGTGGTCGACGATGAGGTCGCTTTCACTTCGCCATCGTCACCGGGACTTGGCGTGCCACGGAAAGAACTCGGCGGGCGTCAAAAGGCGCGGCATGATCTTCTGTTCGTAAAGTTCCTCGCCGAAATCGGCGATCATCGCCTCGTTTTCGGTAAATCCGCTGGTCCTCCAGGTCGGCGGCAGATCGGCCGCGCAGCGGCGCAGCTCGTCGATCATCCAGGGCGTGGTGTCGGCGTATTTCTCGCGCTTCTCCAGCCAGAGGCGCTGGGACTCGTCGATTAGCGCGCTGAGTTCATCCATGATCCAGGGGTGCTCCTGGACGATATCAGCCTTGAAGCCGATTAGATGCATGCCCGGCACATAGCCAACCTCATTGAGGTAAGCGACTTCCGCGGCGCGGAAATCATCCAGCACCTGGCGGAGCGGCGATTCCTGATCGAAGAAGCCCTTCGGCATGAAAGGCGTGAACACGGCATCCAGCCCGCCATCCAGCAAAAGATCGACCATCGGGCGTTCGCCGGGAGCTACCTCGATGCGCCCGGGCCTTCCAAAACCGTCGAGCCGGTCGACGATCGGATGAGCCTCCGTCAGGCGCCCGGCATACCACATGGCATCCTCGACGCCGACGCCTTCCCGGCGCAGCGCAGCACGGGTCCAGGTATTTCCGGAATCGCGCCAGCCCGTCACGCCGATGTTCTTGCCGGCCAGATCGGACAGCTTGCGGATCGGACTATCCTTGGTGGTGATGATGCAGCGATGGCGGAAGCCGCGCATGATGAAGTTCGGCATGCCAATGACCCGATCATCGCCATCATGACGCATCTGCGAATAGCGGCTGAAGGACATTTCCGCGGCGTCATGCGTCGGATCATCGGCGAGGCTGGAGACCAGCGTGCCCACACGATCCACTTTGATATCGAGACGGGAAGAACTGACATCTCCGAGCACGAGCGGTGTCATGTAATCCCAATCCCGGAGGGCGATGCGAAGCGTCACAGGCATGCAAAAACTCACAAAATTGCTCGACGAGTGGCAAATTAAATGTTCAAAATAGAGAGTACAAATGTTATTACGTTATTGAACATTTAAAGTGAGAGAAAAATGGGCGACACGGTCGAAGCCTCCTGGTTTGCCGAAAAAATAGCCGACCGCAGCATCCGGGGGATCGCTCTCGAAACGAGCGCGCTGATCCGTGCCGGTGTCCTGCCCATTGGGACGCGCCTGCCGGCGATCCGCGATATCGCATACGAATTGCACGTCAGTCCGGCAACGATCTCCGAAGCCTGGAGCGAATTGCGGCGGCAGAAGATCATCAGCGGCCGGGGGCGCAACGGAACCTGGGTCAGCGGCGACCGCTTTGTCGCCAAGCCGGAACGTCTCGCCAGCTCGGGAAATTATGCAGCAGGTGTGCTCGACCTCACCTTAGCCGGACCGGATGCAGCACTTCTTCCGCGCCTCGCCGAAGCTATGGCCTATGGCGCGTCCGTCGATGACCTCAACAGCTATGAGCGCAGCCGGATCGTCCCCGAGTTGAAGGACGCTGTTTCAGAGCGATGGCCTTATGAGGCGGAAGCCTTTCTGGCCACCAATGGCGGCTACAACGCCGTCTATACGATATTGCATGCGCTGGTTTCCTCGGGTTCGTCGGTCGCGATCGAACATCCGACCGCCATGCGGCTGCTCGATATTCTGGAAGATCTCGGCGTGAAAATCATCCCTGTCGCCTGCGACGGCGAAGGCCCCCTGCCGGATTCGCTGCGCGAAGCATTGCAGCAACGTCCGGCGGCTTTCCTGTTCCAGCCACGGCTGCATTCGGTGACCGGCGTGACAGTCAGTTCATCCCGCCTCGATCAGCTCGGCGATGTGCTGGAAGACAGCGATACGCTTATCGTCGAGGATGACGGCGTCGGCGACGTGTCGGCGGCACCTCCGCAGTCGCTCGGCGGTCGATTTGCGGAGCGGACGATCCATATCCTCTCACTCTCGAAAAGCCTCGGCCCGGATCTGCGTCTCGCGGTTCTGTCGAGTTCCGCGCCGATCGTCGACCAGATCCAGTCTTACCGTTCCTTCAGCGCCGGCTGGACCAGCCGTATCCTGCAAGGTGCCGCCGCCTGGCTATTGCGCGATCCGGCAACCTGGCAGCTTATCGGCGAGGCGCGCGAGATCTATCAGCAGAGGCGGGACGCCCTTGCCGATGCGCTCAGCGAACGGGGTATAGCCATCCCGGCAGGCCAGGGCCTGTGCCTCTGGGTGCCCGTCGTCTCCGAACCATTCGCGATGGTGACGCTCGCCGCACGCAATATCGCCGTCAATCCGGGCAGCAAATTCTCCGTCCTGCCAAGCAGTCACATTCGTGTCGCGACCAGCACGCTCAGCCATCGCTGCGAGGAAGCCGCCGATGCGATCGCGTTGGCTCATGCGCCGTGAAAAGGCAGGGCCGCAGCCCACGTCTCTGATCCCTAGTCATTCCACCCAAGTCCGGAAACTACTTTCCCTCAAGCCACTCCAGCAGCTCTGCCTCAGCCCGCTCCAGAGCGCTGTAGTTCAGGAGTTTGCGCAGGAAAGCGACGGTGACGGCGCGGGCGCGCAGATTGAAGCGGCCGTCCTCGTGGTCGTCGCCGGCGCTCTGGTAGACGTCGAGCTTGTCGTAGAGCTGCTGCAGGCGGTTCTGCACGCTGCGCAGCGAAAGGCCCCGACGTTTGGCGATGGCCCGGTCGGTGAGGCCGAGCGCGATATCGACGAGGATCTCGTATTCGGAATCGGTGAAGCCGTTCGTCTGGCCGAGGCTCTTCTGCTGCAGGCCCCGCACCTCGCGGTCGATGACGCATTGGCTCTCGATGAAGATCGAGCGTAGCGCAAGCTTCAGCCGCTCGTCGGAGGCGGATTTCAGCACATAGCCATAGGCGGCGCCATCCGGCACTATGCGCGAGACGCCGCGCACATAGGCTTCGTCCGAGTAATTCGACCAGAACAGGATGCGGGTCTCCGGCCGCTCCTTCCAGATGGTGCGCGCCGCCTCGATGCCGTTGCGGTTCGCCATCTGCAGGTCCATGACAATATGCGCCGACTTGTGGTCGCGGGCGAGCTTCTCGCCGACGGTTCCATTCTCAGCCTCGATCACCGTATCGCATTCCGGCAGGGCCGCGTTGACCGCCTCGTGCAGATAGGATCGGTGCAGCGGGTCGTCCTCGACGATCAGAACCTTCATAGTGCCCTTCTCCTCAGTTTGGCCCGCTCGGCGGGTCGTTCGGTACGAGCGGTAGCACGACCCGCACCACAGTGCCGCGATTGTTGTGGCCGGGGCCGGTCGTGAACCGCGCCGAAATCAGCCGCGCCCGGGTCTTCATATTGTCGATGCCGCCGCCGATCCGTCCCCGCGCCTTGGTAAGGCCGCTCCCGTCGTCGGAGATTTCGATCGACAGCCGCTCCTCGTCGGCCTCGAGTCGCACCATGACGGCCAGCGGCGCGGCATGGCGCACCGCATTGTTGATCGCCTCCTGGGCGATCCGAAACAGCGCGACGCTGACGGTCGGTTCCAGTCGCTCCAGTGCGCCGTGCGTCTCGTCGACAAGGCCCCATTCGATCCCCGATCCGCTGTCGCGGGTCGATCTGTCCAGATGATGTTCGATCGCTTGGGCGAGGCCGAAGAGCTGGAGCACGGAGGGTTTTGCCTGCTCGATGATCTGCCGCAGATCCTGCATGCAATGCTGCAGGGAACGGGAGATCGGCTCCAGCGTCTCGGGCGCCACCTCGCCGTTGCGCGACAGTCGATCGATCCGGCGGGCGAGCCGCGTCAGGTCGGCGAGCGTCTGGTCGTGCAGGTCCATGCCGATGCGCTGGCGTTCCTGCTCCAGGGCTTCGGTAAGCTTCAGCGCACCTTGCCGCAAGCCCTCCTCGCGGGCGCGGGCCTCTGCCTCGACAATGGCCGAGCGTTGCGCCTGTTCGGCCGCCTGCAGCGCGAAGAAATAGGGCGTCAGCAGATCGGCGATGATGCGAGCGCGTTCGATATCCTCCATCGCATAGACGCCCGCCCTGTGCGACGAACAAGAGAGCGCCGCGATGATCGTGCCCTGCACCTTCATCGGCACATGCAAGCGGCTTCTCAGCGACTGTTCGACGATCGGCCGCTTGAACGCGCCCTCGAAGTGGAAACGCGGGTCGGTCATGGCGTCGTCCGCCAGCAGAAAATCCACCTCGCCCCTGAGCAGCGAGCGGATGGGGCTGTTGACAACAGGCGCGCCGGCAAGCCCGCCCCAGGCGGTCTCGATGCCCGTCTCGTAGGCCGTGTGATAGTTGCCGCCCTCAAGCAGCACGCAGACATCGAGATGGTCGTGCGGGATGATGTGGGCGACCTCGGCCGCGACGGAACGGATAGCCGAGCGGAAGTCGAGCTGACCCGCGAGCAGCCGGGAAATGCCGAGATAATGGTCGAACATGGCTGCGGGTACGAGATGCAGCATCGTCAGTTCCTCCCCGAGGCGGTAGCAGGCTCCTCAACCCGCCGCGCCCCTTCCCAGTAAGCGCCCGCGGAAGCGCCGCCGTCTTGCGTAAACCCGCAGCTTGTTGCGCAAATCCCGCAAACGGATTGCCGCCTTGCCCCTGTACAGGCCGATCGATCTCCCGCATCCTGCCCTTACTGAGAGGAGGAAGCTCAGTGCAAGAACAATTTTCACTCGGACCCAGCTGGGCCGGCAGGAGTGAAGCGATCCGCCGACCAGCGCGATCATCAGGGAGGAAGACATGACAATCCGTAAGATGCTTCTGGCATCGGCCGCTATTGCTTGCGCCGCGATGCCCGTTTCCGCCTTTGCCGAGACATCGGCCAAGAAAATCGCCCTTTCCAACAACTACGCCGGCAATTCGTGGCGCCAGGCCATGCTGACGAGTTGGGGCAAGGTGACGGGCGAAGCCGTGAAGGCCGGCACCGTTGCCGCAGCCGACCCCTTCACCACCGCCGAGAACCAGGCGACGGAGCAGGCCGCGCAGATCCAGAACATGATCCTGCAGGGCTATGACGCCATCGTGCTGAACGCTGCCTCGCCGACGGCGCTGAACGGCGCGGTCAAGGAAGCCTGCGACGCCGGCATCACCGTCGTGTCCTTCGACGGCATCGTGACCGAACCCTGCGCCTGGCGTATCGCCGTCAACTTCAAGGAAATGGGCCGCAGCGAGGTCGAGTACTTGTCGAAGAAACTTCCGGACGGCGGCAACCTGCTCGAGATCCGCGGCCTTGCCGGTGTCTTCGTCGACGACGAAATCTCGGCGGGCATCCACGAGGGCGTCAAGCAGTTCCCGCAGTTCAAGATTGTCGGCTCCGTTCACGGCGACTGGGCACAAGACGTGGCGCAGAAGGCTGTTGCCGGCATCCTACCGAGCCTGCCCGACATCGCTGGCGTGGTGACGCAGGGCGGTGACGGTTATGGCGCCGCACAGGCGATTGCCGCAACCGACCGGAAGATGCCGATCATTATCATGGGCAACCGCGAGGACGAACTGAAGTGGTGGAAGGAGCAGAAGGACGCGAAGAGCTACGAGACCATGTCCGTCTCCATCGCGCCCGGCGTCTCCACACTCGCTTTCTGGGTGGCCCAGCAGATCCTCGACGGCAAGGAAGTCAAGAAGGACCTCGTCGTGCCCTTCCTGCGCATCGACCAGGACAATCTCGAAACCAACCTCGCCAATACCCAGGCCGGCGGCGTCGCCAACGTGGAATACACGCAGGCAGACGCAATCAAGGTCATCGAGTCGGCAAAGTAATTCTCCCGGCGACTGCCGCGCGGTCGTAGAAGGTCGCGCGGCATTTTTTGCAAGCAGGCATGGCGGGCAGCATGGATGACGTTTTGAAGGCGGTGATCGCCGTCGATGGCGCCAAGGTGAGTTTTGGCGCAGTCAGGGCACTCGATGGCGTGACCCTTCGCGTCATGCCGGGCGAATGCGTCGGGCTTGTCGGGCACAATGGAGCCGGCAAGTCCACCATCGTCAGCGTGATCAATGGCGGCCTCACACCACATGAAGGAAGTGTGGCGAGCGACGGCGAACGGCTGGAGCGCTATGGCATCAACGCTGCGCGTGCCCGCGGCGTGCGCTGCGTCTTCCAGGAGCTTTCGCTCTGCCCCAACCTTTCGATCGTTGAGAACACGCGCATCATGCATCGCCATCTCGGAGGCTTCGGCTGGCGACGGCGCGCCGCAAAAATCATCGAGACGAGCCTCGACGCCGTCTTTCCTGGCCATGGCATCGACAGCAGCCGGGCCGTGGGAGATCTTTCGATCGCCGAGCGGCAGATGGTCGAGATATCAATGGCCTTTTCCGACTCCGGCATTGCGCCGCGGCTGGTGATCCTCGACGAACCAACCTCGTCGCTCGATGCAAGCCTTGCTAGGCAGATGCTCGACCATGTCCGCCGCTTCATTGCCACGGGCGGGTCCGTCATCTTCATCTCGCATATCCTGCACGAGATCCTTGAAACCTCCGACCGCATCGTCGTCATGAAGGACGGCCGCGTCGTCGCCGAGCGCCTGGCACAGGGTTTCGACCATCACGGCCTTGTGGAAGCCATGGGCACTGTTGCGAAGGAGGAAACCAAGCGCTCGGCCCGCGAACAATCCACCGCTCCGCTCATGCTGTCCCATCAGGGGAAGGGCCTTTCCTTTGCGGCCCGCAAGGGCGAGATCATCGGACTGGCGGGTCTGGCGGGGCATGGGCAGACCGAACTCCTGCTCGCCCTGCATGCCGCCCAGTCCAGCAACTGGCTGCCCGAGCGCGATCCGCTCGTCACCTTCGTCGCCGGCGACCGCCGCCTGAACGGCGTCTTCGAACTCTGGAGCATCCTGCACAACTTCTCCATCGCCTCGCTCGGTGACCTCTCCCGGCGCGGCCTCATCCTCGCGGGCGAAGAGGAGACGAAAGGCGCCGACTGGAAGCGGCGGATCGAGATCCGCACGCCCGATATGGACAACCGCATCCTGTCGCTTTCGGGCGGCAACCAGCAGAAGGTGCTCTTTGCCCGCGCGCTTGCGACGCGCGCGCCTGTTGTCCTGATGGATGATCCGATGCGCGGTGTCGACGTCGGCACCAAGCAGGAGGTCTACGCGATCATCCGCGACGAGGCGGCGCGCGGCCGCACCTTCATCTGGTACTCGACGGAAATGGACGAGGTCCGCCTCTGCGACCGCGTCTACGTCTTCCGCGAAGGCCGCATCACGGCCGAACTTGCCGGCGACGCCGTCAACGAGAAGAACATCATCGCCGCCTCCTTCGAAGGGGTCGCCGCATGACGTTCCGGCTGTCGTCCGACGCCCTGCGTCTTGCCATTCCTGCCTTGTCGCTGACGCTGCTGCTCGCCGCCGTCTTCTGGCTGCAGCCGCGCGCCATGAGCTATGTCGGGCTCAACCTGCTGTTCAACCTGGCTGTGCCGATCGCGCTTGCGACGATCGCCCAGATGATCGTGATGGCGGTGAACGATCTCGATTTGTCGATGGGCGCCTTCGTCAGCTTCGTCGCCTGCGTCACCGCGACCTTTCTGCGGGATGCTCCGGTGATCGGCGTGCTGATCCTTGCCGGCGCGATCGCAACCTATGCGGCGCTCGGCGTCGTCATCTATCTGCGCAACCTGCCGTCCATTGTCGTGACCCTCGGCATGAGCTTCGTCTGGGGCGGCCTTGCCGTTCTGCTGCTGCCGGCACCGGGCGGGCAGGCGCCGGACTGGGTACGCTGGCTGATGACCGTCAAGCCGCCGCTGGCGCCGATGGCGATCGTCGCCAGCATCGTCATCGCCTTGGTCGCCCATCTTCTCGTCATGCGGTCGTCGCTCGGCGTGCTGATGCGCGGCATCGGCGGCAACCAGCGCTCGGTCGAGCGCGCCGGCTGGTCGATTGTCGGGGCGCGCGCTGCCGCCTATGGTCTTGCCGGCCTCTTCGCGGTGCTCGGCGGCATCGCCCTCGTCGGCCTGACCACCTCGGCCGATGCCAATATCGCGCTGCGCTACACGCTGCTGTCGATCGCCGGCGTGATCCTCGGCGGCGGCGAGTTCATTGGCGGCCGCGTCTCCCCGATCGGCGCCGTCATCGGTGCGCTGACGCTGACGCTTGCCGGCTCGTTCCTGTCCTTCCTGCGCATCTCGCCGGACTGGCAGATCGGCGCTCAGGGCGCGATCCTGATCATCGTGCTGGCACTCCGCCTGATGCTGAACCGCCTGGAGAAGCGGGAGAAACGCCGATGACCCCGCCCCTTCGCCTGTTCCGCAAACCCTGGATCTGGTCCTGGCTTGCCGCCTTTGTCGTCTGGTTCCTGACGATCATGGTGACGCTCGGCGCCAGCACGCTTGGCCTGTCGCAGGCAGCCTTCACCTTCGCGGCCTTCTCGGTCATCGTCGGCATCGGTCAGATGTTCGTTATCACGCTCGGTCCCGGCAACATCGATCTCTCGGTTCCCGCCACCATGACGCTTGCCGGCACGGTGGCGCTGAAGCTGATGAATGTCGAAAACGGCATGATCCTGCCAGGTCTTCTCGTTGCCATCGTCATCGGCCTTGTCGTCGGTCTCGGCAATTATGCGCTCATCAAGGCGCTGCGCATTCCGCCGATCATCGCCACACTGTCGATGAGCTTCATCGTGCAGTCCGCGGCGATCTGGACGAACCGCGGATTGCGCATCAAGCCTCCGAGCGTGCTGGCGGAATTCACCACGTCGAACACGCTCGGCGTGCCGAATGTGGCGATCGTGGCATTCCTCATCTCGCTGCTTGCCTGGTTCCTGCTCGAGAAGACGATCTACGGGCGCTGGATCTCGGCGATCGGCCAGAGCATGCCGGCAGCGCGCATGGCCGGCATACCGGTCGACGGCACACGTTTCGTCACCTATCTCTTCTGCGCCGTGCTCGCATCGGTCGCAGGCTATCTACTCGCCTGCTTCTCCGGGGGCGCGGCGCTCAACATGGGCTCGGAATATCTCTTGATGTCGATCGCCGTCGTCGTGATCGGCGGCACGGCAGTCGCCGGCGGCGATTCCAACGTGCCGGGGATCTGGGGCGCATCGCTCTTCATGTTCCTGGTCGTCTCCATGCTCAACACCTACGGGCTCGGCGCGGGCATCCGCCTGATCATGACCGGCCTCATCATCATCAGCGTCATCATGCTCGCCGGCGGTCGCCGGGCCGGCATGCGATAAACGGGAAGACCGCCATGGCCGAGGCCAGCATTTACGAAATCCACGACCCGCGCTTCCGGCAGATGATCGTAACAAGCGCCGGCCTCGACGAGCTCTATTCCGGCTGCCGCTGGGCGGAGGGTCCCGTCTGGTTCAACGACGCGAACCAACTGCTCTGGAGCGATATTCCCAACCAGCGCATGATGCGATGGACGCCCGAGAGCGGCGTCTCCGTCTATCGGCAACCCTCCAACTTCACCAACGGCCATACGCGCGACCGGCAGGGTCGGCTGATCTCCTGCGAACATGGTACGCGCCGCGTCACCCGCACCGAGGTCGACGGCTCGATCACCGTGCTCGCAGACCGTTTCGAGGGCGCCAGGCTCAATTCGCCGAACGATGTGGTGGTGAAGTCCGACGGCTCGATCTGGTTCACCGATCCGACCTACGGCATCATGTCGGACTATGAAGGTTATCGCGCCGAGCCGGAGCAACCGACCCGCAACGTCTACCGGCTCGATCCGACGAGTGGCGCGCTTGCAGCTGTCGTCACGGATTTCATCCAGCCGAACGGCCTCGCCTTCTCGCCCGACGAGACAATCCTCTACGTTGCGGATTCCGCCGCTAGCCATGACGAAAGCCTGCCGCGCCACATCCGCGCTTTCGACGTGGTCGACGGCATCAGGCTGGCAAACGGTCGCGTCTTCTGCCTCATCGACAACGGCATCCCGGACGGCATCCGCACCGACGTGAACGGGAACCTCTGGTCGAGTGCCGCCGATGGCGTGCATTGCTTCGACCCGACGGGCAAGCTGATCGGCAAGATCCGCGTACCGCAGACCGTCGCCAACCTCACCTTCGGCGGCCCCCAACGCAATCGGCTGTTCATTGCGGCGACGCGGTCGGTTTATTCGGTCTATGTCGCGGTGAGTGGGGCTCAGGTGCCGTGAGGTTGGTCGCCTTGAACCAATACAAACCGTTGCTACAAAAAGCTCGGCGGCCCACGTATGCTGGCCGCCCAGCTCCACATAAATCTCTTCATCATATGGGCTGATTGAACCCTCCGCTCGAGTCCGTAAGACCATGCATTTCCCGGATCAGATCGGCCGCCCGCTCTCCGATGACAACACAAGGCGCCATCGTGTTGCCGGTGGTGATGCGAGGCATGATCGAGGAGTCTGCGATGCGAAGGCCATCAATACCGTACACTTTGAGCTCGTTATCGACCACCGACATACTGTCGCGTCCCATCTTGGCTGTGCAGGATTGATGCCAGTAGGTGACCGCCGAACGCCGGATAAAGTCGATCATCCCTGATCTGTTGCGCGCGCCCGGAGCAGTCTCGGCCGTTACCAACGGCTTGAAAGCGTCGCTATTTCCCAATTCCCGGCATAGCTCCACCGCGGCCAGGGCAGCAGCCATGTCTTCTGGTTCGCTCAACGAATTGGGTTCGATGAGGATAGGGTCACTTGCGTTGGGGCCGGAGAGCCGAAGCCAACCACGGCTTTTCGGCTGGGCGAGGCCGTTAAACATCGTCCAGCCATGTTCCGGCGTTTCGAGACCCGTCTCGATGGGCGACGGCACGGCGAACTCCAGCTGGCACTGAAGAATGTCCGGCTGGGCGAGACGCGCGTCGCTTTTCCAGTAGAGTTTTGCTTCGCAGCCACTGCCACCGACGGCTTCTGGTTTTCGATATGCCCAGGTGCAGCCGAATGCGAGGTGATCCTGATGATTGCGCCCAACGCCAGGTAAATGTTGGACCACGGGAATGCCGTGGGCTTGCAGATCATCTTCCGGCCCTATGCCCGACTGCATCAACACTTTCGGTGTGTTGATCGCGCCGAGCGACAGTACCGTTTCGCAACGCGCAATGAATTGACGTCGCTGATCACCGACGAGAGCCTCGATCCCCGTAACGCGCTTGCCATCGAAGATGAGCCGCGTGACCAGTGCGTCGGTCAGCACAGTCAGGTTCGAGCGCGACATGAGCGGGCGGACATAGGATCCAAATACAGACTCCCGCTTGCCATCCCGGATCCGCAGTTCAGCGATGGATGCGCCGCCCGGGCCCTCCATCATTTCACCGTTCGGGCTATCGTAGACGGGAATGCCGATAGTGGATGCCGCACTCAACAAGGCCTCTGCGATCGGTTGGGGCGCCCGCGGCTGCGCTACGTATGCCGGCCCTCCGACGCCGCGACGCGTTGGGTCCGGAGCGCCCTGCCAATCTTCGATCCGGCGATAGTAGCCGAGGACAGACTGATAGCCCCACGCGTCATCGCCGGCTTCAGCGGCAAAGTGGTCCCAGTCCCCCTTGTGTCCTCTGGCCCACACCATGACATTGATGCTCGAACCGCCACCGAGCCCCTTGCCCATGCTGAGAGGAAGACGTCGTCCGTCCAGGCCGGGGGTCGGTTGTCCAACAAAGCCCCAGTCCCGGCTCGAGCCGAGATTGAGCGGCCACTGCGCAGGGTTCGTAACGGTTTCGGCCGCATCGTCCCCACCCGCCTCGAGCAGCAGAACGCTCGCGTTCCCATCCTCTGCCAGTCGCGCAGCGACAACGGAGCCGCTGGACCCGGCGCCGCAGACGATGAAGTCGAAAACAGCACCGACCTCGCGCTGAGGAATGGGCGGATTTTCGGGTGCATTTTGGTCATGACTATTCAGCTTCACGTGACTACCTCCGTGAATGGATTCAAAACAATAGCGAATTTGCTGGGGATCCCGGGGGCGAATGCGGGCAATGGATCCCAGTCCGAGATCGTGCGGCCTTCCATGTGCTCGCTTCGGCCCGACCTCGCTCGGTTCGACAGCCCCTGCTCGTCGTCATCGGGACAGTGCGGACTGTCCCGATGAGGCTACGTCTGTCATTGCTTCTTCGCCGAGACGGCCTTAGCGGCCTGATCAATGGTATCGGCGACCACCTTCGGCTGCGTCATGAACAGGGCGTGGCTTGCCGAAACCTTGGTGATCTTCGCCTTGATGCGCTCTGCCATGTGGATCAGCATCGCCTGATCGAATGCCTTGTCTTCGGTAGCGATGACGGCCCAGCTCGGCTTGGTGCGCCATGCAGCATTTTCCAACTTCGTGCCGAACGCCGACATGTTGATCGGGACCTGCGCATCCCTCATGAATGCAACATCCGCATCGCTGACGTCATGAGCAAAGCCAGCCTTGAACTTTTCCGGGCTGACATATCCAAAGCCATCTTTCGTGGTCTCAATGACGAATTCCGATGCAGGAGCAAATCCTTGGTATTGCTGTGCCGTTGTCTCGCCGGCATCGGGGGACAGCGCAGAAACATAGACGAGGCCAGCAACCTTTGCGTCGATGCCCGCTTCCGTGATGACCGTGCCGCCCCAGGAATGTCCAACGAGAATGACCGGACCATCCTGCCGTTCCAGCGCACGTTTGGTGGCGGCAACGTCGTCTTCGAGGGAGGTCAGCGGGTTCTGGACGATCGTAACGCGATAGCCGCGCTTGGTGAGATTGTCGTAAACACCCTTCCAGCCAGAACCGTCCGCAAAGGCGCCGTGGACAAGCACAACGTTTCTGACCGACTGGTCTTGAGAGATGGAGTCTGCTGCGTTCGCCGGCAATGCGGCAGCGGACAGTGAGGCTGCAGCAGCAATTGCGGCTACGGTGGTCGTGGTCTTGCGTGTCATGGCTATCTCCTCGGTAACTGCGATAACTGTTATCGCGATATATGTAAGCTCGCAGACTTTGGATTGCGCGTCAAGATAATTCTTATCGCGATATTTAATTTCTCTCTAGCATGGGCTATATGGAGTCTACAGGAGCTCACAATGACCGCACGCCATAACGACCCGCCCCCTCTGCACGACCAATTGTGCTACGCAATTTACACTGCTGGTATTGCCATCCAGCGTGCTTACAAGCCCCTTCTCGATGAGTTGGGCCTGACGTACCCGCAGTACCTCGTGCTCAACGTGCTGTGGGGCGAGGATGGGCAGACGGTGGGCGCCATTGCCAATGCCCTTGCCCTGGAATCCAGCACGCTGACGCCGCTTCTAAAGCGCCTTGAGGTATCCGGCCTGCTGCGTAGGACCAGAAACCTGAGCAACGAGCGCCAGGTGTTGATTGCGTTGACCGACGAAGGCAGGGCGTTACAGCACAAGGCTGGTTGTCTCAGCGACACCTTGCTTGCAGCTTCGACCCAGACGCCACAGGAACTGGGCGCTCTGAACCACGACGTCCGCCATCTCCGCAACGCGATCTATTCCCAGATCGGCGGCTGGGACGCACCCGCCTGATTTGCCGTGTATGTCGGCGCCTAAGCTGTTGGCACTGTCCCCCCATCGATTGTATATTCGGTACCGGTGATCGATGCAGCCCGGTCCGAGGCGAGGAAGGCAATCAGGTTTGCGACCTCTTCCGGCTTTGCCGGACGCCCCAGCGGAATGCCGCCCAGCCCGTCCATGATGATCTTTTTGCCCCCCTCGAGGTCTGTTCCGGCCTGCTTCGCGAGGCGCTCTGCAAGGTGGACCGAAGCTTCCGTTTCGATCCAGCCTGGCGACACCCGAACGACACGAACACCTTTGGGCGAAACTTCCTTCGACATCGCCTTGCTGTAAGTGGAAAGCGCTGCCTTCGCCGCAGCATAGGCCGTCGTCGATTCCGGAAGCGGCAGGACTCTCTGGATGGATGTCACATGCACCACCACACCGTTTCCTTGAGCGACCATGTCCGGAACCAGTTGCCGATCCAGGCGAACGGCTGGAAAAAGGTTGAGCGACAGCTCCTTATGCCAGTCGTCTTCCGACAGTGCAGAAAATCCACCTCCGGCCGCTGAAGAGCCACCCAGCATATGGACGATGACGTCGACGCCGCCAAGGCGGCGCCGCGTGGCCTCTGCGACGATTGCGCATCCCTCTTCTGTGGTCAGGTCCGCCTCGACGAACATTTCTTCCGACAGGCTTTCCGGACAGGCCCGCGCTGTCGTCAGCACCTGCGCGCCGAGCTCCCGAAACAGTCTGACGGTCGCGGCACCAGTACCTTTGGTTCCAGCCGTAATGAGGGCCCGTTTGCCTCTCAGGTTGAGAAAGTCGGCCATTATAATATCTCCAGCCTGACGATCCTGTCGTCCTTGATGGTGAAGGCGTGGGTGAGCATCACCGGGCTACCGGGAAACTGGCCGCTCACCCTCGCCCGGACGAGTGCCTTGTCGCCGTCAACCGCGGATTCCACGGGTTCGGCACGGTATCGGGTCGCCTTCTTCGCAGCCACCCACCAGTCGCGGATTGCGACGGCGCCCTGATGGCGAGCGTTCTCATCTTCGACCACGGCATCGACCGCGAGGGTCTTCACCAGCGCATCGGCATCATTGCGACTGTCGGCGTCAAAATACATGTTCACGATATCGGGCAAATCCATCCTGTTTCTCCTCATGATCTGCCCCGATAGTTAGCGCTCGACCATTGCATAGATAAGTGGGATAAACCGGAATGCGGTATTGAACAGATCGGGACAATGGAACACGCCAGCTTGAAGGAACTCGAAGCGGCCATTGCGATTGCCCGGCGCGGGACATTCCGCGCAGCAGCCATCGATCTCGGCATGTCGACCACCGCGCTCAGCCACACCATAGGCAGGCTTGAGGCCGGGCTCGGCGTGCGACTGTTCAACCGCACCACACGCAGCGTGTCGCTGACTGATGCCGGCAGGCTCTTTGTGCAGCAGGTCGCGCCATCGCTCCAGGATCTTCATGCGGCTCTGGATCTGGTGCGCTCCCACCGCGAGACCCCTTCTGGAACGATAAGGATCAACGCAGCGCCATTTGCGGCGCGCGCCATCATCTCACCGCTCGTGCTGGAGTTCCTGCGCCGCTATCCCGACATGAATGTCGATATCGTTACCGAGGGTAAAATGGTCGATATCGTCAAGGACGGGTTCGATCTGGGCGTCAGGGTTGAAGGCCTCGTTCCCAGCGACATGATTGCCGTTTCGCTCGGCCGGCCTCAGCGACACGCAGTGGTTGGGTCTCCCGAGTATTTCGAGAAACATGGTAAGCCCATGGTGCCTCCGGATCTTCTCAATCACAGGTGCATTCGTGTTCGCCTGCCAGACGGCTCCTTGTTTCGATGGCGGTTCGAAAAAGACGGCGAGCCGGTGCAGATAGACGTGCGGGGGCCAATCGCACTCGATGAGGCCAGCCTTACGCGGACTGCTGTGCTCGAAAGCGCCGGCGTGGGCTACCTCTTTGAACAGGACATTCTCTCGGACATAGAGGCGGGGCGCGTTGTTCGTGTTTTAGAAGATTGGACGCTGCCGTATCCAGGGCTATGCCTATACTATCCTGGACGCCGAAATCTATCGGCTGGCGTCCGAGCATTCCTCGACTTAGCTCGTGAGTTCTCCCGAAAAGCGGCTTGACCCACTGCCTTCACCTTGAACCGTTGGCCGATGCGTCGCTCCTGTCTACCGCCGGCCCTACTACTGCGCCGGTTCCAGCATCGCGCAATCTTCCCCGCCGGTGCACTCGCCCGAGAGGGTGCGCTGACCGAGGGCAATGATAAGGACGGTTGCGGCCCCAGCGGCTGCAGACACCCAGAATCCGCTCTGGGGACCGTAGCTGTCGACGACCCAGCCCGTGACGAAGGCGCCAAGCGCCATGCCGATGCCGATGCCGGTCATCACCCAGGTGACGCCTTCCGTCAGCACCGATTCCGGCACGCGACGCTCGATCAGTCCGAAGGCCGTTATAAAAGTTGGCGAGATCGCGATGCCGCTGACGAAGACGGAGATAGCAAGCAGGGTTACCGAGCTGTCGGCGACGAGCAGCGGCAGCGAGGTCAGTGCGAGGATCGCAACAGCGATCAGCAGCTGACGGTGCAAGGGGATGCGCAGATTAAGCGCGCCGAGGGTCAGACCCACTAGGAAGGAACCGAGGGCATAGACACCGATCACCAGGCTTGCCGCATTCGGTTGACCAAGCTCCTTGGTAATGGCGACGACACTCACTTCAGCGGTTGCGAAGATCGCGCCGACGAAGATCAGCGCGAGCGTGATGATCTGCACCGGACGCTGGCGGATCGCGGAGCCAACCGAAGCCGCGCCGGCGACATGACGCACCTTCGGCTCGGTGCCGCGCTGCACGATGAAGGCGGCCGTCCCGAGTGTCAGAAAAGCTGTGCTCACCATCATGCCGGCTTCCGGGAATAGGGCGACGGCCAGCCCGACCGATAGCGAGGCGCCGGCGATATAGACCAGTTCGTCCGCGGCACTTTCGAACGCGAAGGCGGTATTGAGCTCGGGCTGGTTGCGAAAGAGTTCCGTCCAGCGCGCCCGCATCAGCGCCGGAATGCTCGGCATCGCCGCTGCGAGGAAGGCTGAGGCGAACAGCGTCCACACCGGCCAGTTCTGGTTGGTCGCGGTGATCAGCGCGATAAACGCCAGCACGGATACGATGGTTGTGGGAACGACGACTGCCGTTTGGCCCAGCCGATCGACCGCGCGCGAAATCTGCGGCGAGATCACCGCATTGGTGAGCGCATAAGTCGCCGACACGGCGCCCGCCAGCCAATATTCGCCATGTGCCTGGGAGAGCATGGCAACGATGCCGATCGGCGCCATGGCGATGGGAAGGCGTGCGAAGAAGCCGGCTGCGGAGAAGCCCTTGGCCCCAGGTGCCGCGAATATTTGTTTATACGGATTTGACATGGGACGATCCTTCCAGCTATCGGATAGAACACTTATATACGGAGCGTATGTGTTTAGATAATGCATACGTCCCGTATGTCAACGAAAAAGATACGCGGCGTATGCCAATGGAGAAGCCATGCGCAAACCGCGCCAGGAGATGATCGCAGAGACCCGCGGCAAACTGATCGCAGCCGGGCGGCGTGCCTTCGGCACGATCGGCTATGCGGAAGCGTCGATGGACGATTTCACCGGCGAAGCGGGATTGACGCGCGGGGCCCTCTATCACCACTTCGGTGACAAGAGGGGCCTGCTCCAGGCCGTGATCATGGAAATCGACGCGGAAATGACTGAACGGCTGAACGAGGTCTCGGCCGCCGCTCCCACGCGCTGGCAGGGCTTTGTCGACGAGTGCTCCGCTTATATCGAAATGGCGCTTGAGCCCGAAATCCAGCGTATCATGTTTCGCGATGGCCCGGCTGTCCTCGGCGATATCTCGCAATGGCAGAACACCCCCGGCTGTATCGCCGCCCTCTCCCGCAGCCTCGACCGTCTCAAGGCCGATGGCGAGATCATCGACATCGACACCGAAACCGCCGCTCGCCTCATCAATGGCGCCAGCAGCCATATGGCGCTTTGGATCGCCAATGCCGAGAATCCGGAGGCGGTTTCGAAGCGGGCGGTTGCGGGATTCAAGGCTATGCTGGGCAGCCTCCGCAGGCAGCAATGAGGTGTTTGATTTTCTATTCCGGCGCCGTGGGGCCTGGGTCGTTCCCTGACGATCGCGTTCCCGCCGCTGTATAGCTGCCACTCCACACTCTGATACGTTTTTGGCATTTCTTGAAACATGCCAGATACGCAGACCCGTCAGACATCACTCCGTCACGAAATGTCGCCTCGGGCGACAAGAACATGGAGTGCCTCATGAAGAAGTTTGACAATATTCTCGCCTGGCGCCGGCTTGCCCGCGGAGCAATGGTGATGGCGGTTGGACCGATGTTGCTGTTCCCAGCCGGTTACCTTGTGCCAGCGAGTGCAGCCGACGTCACATCGGACGGGCCGGCGACGCCGATCGAGGCCGACGAAACGATCCGCCCGTTCCAGATCCACGTTCCGCAGTCACAGCTTGACGATCTGCGCAAGCGCATTGCCGAAACGCGTTGGCCAGACAAGGAGACCGTGAGCGACACCTCGCAAGGCATCCAGCTTTCGCGCGTCCAGGATCTGGTCCGTTACTGGGGCACTGATTACGATTGGCGCAAAGCCGAGGCGGAGCTCAATGCACTTCCGGAATTCATCACGACGATCGACGGGGTCGATATCCAGTTCATCCATGTGCGATCGCGTCATCCCAACGCCCTTCCGGTCATTCTGACCCATGGTTGGCCGGGTTCGACCTTCGAGTTCATCAAGGCGATCGGCCCTCTTACCGATCCGACTGCTTATGGCGGTAAAGCGGAGGACGCATTTGACGTGGTCATTCCTTCCATCCCCGGCTACGGCTTTTCGGGTAAGCCGACGGAGCTTGGCTGGGGCCCCGACCGCGTTGCGCGGGCATGGGACATCCTGATGAAGCGGCTCGGCTACGCGCACTACGTTTCCCAGGGTGGCGACCATGGTTCCGTTATCTCCGACGCGCTGGCGCGCCAGGCACCCAAGGGCTTGCTTGGTATCCATCTCAACATGCCGGCGACCGTTCCGGGCAATCTCACCAAGGCGATCAATAGTGGAGACCCGGCTCCTGCGGGACTGTCGGCGCCCGAGCGGGATGCCTATGAATCGTTGAGCACCTTCTTCGGCCGGAATGCCGCCTATGGGGCCGTGATGGTGACGCGTCCGCAGACAATCGGCTACTCGCTTTCCGACTCGCCGTCGGGTCTGGCTGCCTGGATCTACGAAAAATTTGCTCAATGGAGCGACAGCGAGGGCATTCCCGAGCGTGTTTTTTCCAAGGACGAAATGCTGAATGACATCACATTGTACTGGCTGACCAACACTGGGGCATCCTCGTCGCGGTTCTATTGGGAAAACAACAACAACAACTTCAGCTCAGACGCCCAGAAGACCAAAGAGATCAAGATCCCGGTGGCAATCAGCGTGTTCCCGAAGGAGATCTACCAGGCGCCGGAGAGTTGGAGCAAGGAGGCCTATCCCACGCTGCATTATTACCATCGTGTCGATATGGGTGGTCACTTCGCCGCCTGGGAACAGCCCAAGCTTTTCGCTGAGGAACTGCGAGAGGCATTCAGGTCGGTGCGCTGATCCATCGGCTGCAGAATGACGGCTTGGCATATCCGCGGCTGAGAGTGGCGAATTCAAAGCCGCGGAGAATCGAACTCGAACCGTTTCATCAAATCATCCTCATCTCACTCTATTCCTGGGGTCAGTTCAATGCGCCGCCCGCCGCCAATACCTCGTCCGGTGTGTCGACGTCGAGCAGGGCCGCGTCGCCAACATCGACATCGAGCACGGGCAGGCCTGATGTGGCGATGATATCGCGCGCGCCGACATCGCCTTCAAGTCTCAGGATTGCCTGATTGAGAGAACGTGGCAGGATAACGGGATTGCCCGGCTTGCCGCGTGAGACGGCGCGCACGACGGCCTCGCCGCCGGCGTTTCGAAAGGTGGAAATCAGGGCATCGAGATGCGTCGTGGAAATGCCGGGCATATCGGCCAGCATGACGAGAATGCCTTCGGCGCTGTCAGCGTCCCTCGATGAGAATCCTGCTTTGAGCGAGCTCGCCATGCCGCTGGCGTAATCGGGATTATCGATGAAAGTCAGAGCGAGCCCATCGAGCGCGGCCTCGATCTCGCTCCTGCGATGGCCCGTGACGACAATAACGGACGCTGCATCCGCAGCGAGTGCGGTCAATGCCGACCGCCGCACGAGCGGCACGCCGTCGAATTCGGCCAGCAGCTTGTGCCTCCCACCCTCACCCATCCGGCTTGCCTTGCCGGCAGCGAGAATGACGATCGCGACTGACGCCTCACGCATAAGCCACCAGTCTTGCCGCGGCGACATCCGCCAGAACAGACAGGGCGAGCGAGGTTGCATCTCGCGTCGGGCCGAACATCCCGATGGGCGCCTTGATGCGACCGATATCATCCTTTCCGAAAGCCATGGCTGTCAACCGCTCGACACGCCGATGATGCGTCCGGGTGCTGCCGAGCGCGCCGATATAAAAGGCGGGTGAGTGAAGCGCGGTCTCGAGAATGGCGGCTTCGGCGTCGAGGTCATGATGCAGGAGCACGACGGCCGTGAAGGGGTCGATGATGTCGGCTGCGACCTTGGCCCCCTCGTCCTGCCCCCTGACGATCACGTCGTAGGCGGAAGCCTCGGCCAGTCGTGCGACGGCCTGCGCTTCGATGGTCCGCCCGGAAAGGACAATGCGGGTACGGGGACGGTAGACGGTCAGAAAATCTCGCTCGAGCCAGCACGCCCGTGGCAGTGGGTCTACCGCTTCGAGCGTCTGCCGCTCCGGCGAATATGCAAGGCCGGCTGCCTGCCTGCGTTCGAGACGATCAAGAACATGCTGCAAAGCTCCGACATCTTTGAGGACATGGATTGCAACAGCGATCCCGCCGCCGCAGGGAAGGACAATGTCGAAGAAGGGAGAGCCGTCGCCGAACTTGACCGTGCGGTCCCGTCCTTCCGCCATTGCAAGAAGTGCTTCGGAAGCGACGGCGGCTTCGACGCATCCGCCGGAGACATAGCCGCAGAACCGCCCGTCTGCGGCAACCGCCATATGAGCGCCGAGCGCCCGCGCCGCTCCGCCCCGGATTTCGACGAGGGTGGCAAGTGCCGCCGCGCCGAGACCATGGGCGTCTATCGCGAAGCGAAGCAGTTCCGCCGGATCGTCGGTGGACGAGGCCCTGACGGGAATTGGCGCCGTGATGGGCGCAAGTGTCTGATCCATCGGAAATCCTACAGGAAGTGACGGCGGTCCGCTTTCGAGACCACCGCCGAAATAATCAGGCCACATCCGGCAAGCCACCGATGAGCTTGTCAAGTGTCAGCGGATAGTGCCGGACCCTGACGCCGGTCGCGTTATAGACGGCGTTGGCGATTGCTGCCGCGACGCCGCAAAGGCCAAGCTCGCCGACGCCCTTCGCCTTCATCGGCGAGGACATCGGATCGGTCTCGTCCATGAAGATCACCTCCTGGTGCGGAATGTCGGCATGCACCGCCACTTCATAGCTGGCGAGATCGTGGTTGACGAAGAAGCCGCGACGGGTGTCGACCGCCAATTCCTCGGACAGTGCACCGCCGGCCCCCATCGTCATCGCGCCGATGACCTGGCTTCGGGCGGTGATCGGATTAAGGATTCTTCCCGCCGCACAGACTGCGAGCATCCTGCGGATCCGGCTTTCCCCAGTGGCAATGTCGACGCCAACCTCGACGAAGTGCGCGCCGAATGTCGATTGCTGATGCGTTTCGGTGAGCTCGCCCCACTTGATGGTGTCTTCGCCGACAAGGCCATCCGGACCGGCGGCTTCGGCAAGAGGCACCGAACGATTGCCCGAGCGGACCGCGCCATTCTCGAAGACGATGTCTTCGGAGTTGAAGCCGAGCTTCTTGGCGATGGCCTCACGCAGCGTGACACAGGCTGCGTAGACGCCAGACGTGGAAGAGTTCGCACCGAACTGTCCGCCGGAACCCGCAGAAACCGGAAAACGCGAGTCGCCGAGTTGGACGGCGACCTTGTCGATCGTGACCCCCATCATCTCGGCCGCCGTCTGGGCGATGATCGTGTAGCTGCCCGTCCCGATGTCGGTCATGTCGGTTTCGACCGTTACGACGCCTTCCCGGTCGAGTTTTACCCGAGCTCCGGAGGGAAGGACGAGGTTGTTGCGGAAGGCAGCGGCAACGCCCATGCCGACCAGCCAGTTGCCGTCCCGCCTGGAACCCGGTCTTCCCCGTTCACCCCAGCCAAACCGTTCGGCACCGAGCGTGAGGCAGCCGACGAGATTGCGCTGGGAAAAAGGCCGCTGCGGCTTTTCCGGATCGACCTGCGTGTCGTTGATGATCCGAAACTGCACAGGATCGATCCCAACTTTTTCGGCAATCTCGTCGATGGCGATTTCGAGCGCCATCAGTCCGGGGGCTTCGCCCGGAGCGCGCATGGCATTGCCCTCCGGGAGGTTGAGCGTCGCAAGACGCATTGCGGTCATCCGGTTTGCACCCGCATAGAGGAGCCGTGTCTGGTTGACGGCTGTCTCCAATCCACCGCCCGGAAGATCGCCAGACCAGCTTTCGTGGGCAATGGCGGTTATCTTGCCGTCACGCTCGGTTCCAATACGGATCCGCTGGATCGTCGCCGGCCGGTGGGTCGTGTTGTTTATCAGGAGGGGGCGAGGCAAGGCGACCTTGACGGGCCGCTTGACCGCACGCGCACCGACAACGGCCAGCACGGCATCCGCCCGCAGGAACAGCTTGCCGCCGAAGCCGCCGCCGATGAACGGCGACATGAGATGGATCTTCTCCTTGTCGATGTCGAGCGTTGTTGCAAGGTCGGAGCGCCACCAGTCGATCATCTGGCTGGAGGTCCAGACGGTCACCTCGTCGCCATTCCAGGCCGCGATCGATGCGTGCGGCTCCATCATTGCATGCGACTGGTCGGGCGTCGTATAAGACGCGTCAACAGTGACGGGAGCTGACCTGAAGGCAGCCTCGAAGTCGCCGACCGCGGTATCGGGCTGCTGCGATTCATCCGGCTTGACGGCCGAATCCTTTGCTTGGCCGAGATCGAACACACCCTTTTCTTCGGCATAGTCGACCTTGACCAGGGAGGCTGCGGCGCGTGCCTGCTCGAAGGTCTCGGCGACGACGACCGCGATTGCCTGGTGATAGTGCTGAACCTCGTCGCCACCGAAAAGCTTGGCGGTGTTGAACCTGCCCTTCTTCCGCTCGCCGATGTCGAGCGTCGTCACGACGGCAAGCACACCCGGAGCCCTTTTGGCGGCGGAAACGTCCATGGACGTGATGCGGCCCTTGGCGATGGCCGCACCGACGGGATAACCATAGGCGTAGGACATATTCGGATCGTGCCACTCATAGGCGTACATCGCCCGGCCGGTCGTCTTGAGCTGACCGTCGATGCGGTGGATCGGCTGGCCGACGACCTTCAGATTGTCGATCGGGTTGGTTGTCGCTGGCGTATCGAACTGCATGGCTCAACCCCTTGCTTCGGCGATGACCGCGCCGAGCGTGCGCTCGACCAGGTCGATCTTGAAACGGTTCTGTTCGGTCGGGCGGGCGCCGGCAAGAAGCACGCCTGCCACCGCCCGCGCGCCTTTCGGCAGCTCGGCTTCGGCGGCCTCGATGCGCCACGGTTTGTGGGCGACGCCGCCGACGGCGACACGTCCTGTCCCATCCGGCTGGATCACGGCTCCGACCGAGACCAGCGCAAAGGCATAGGAGGCGCGGTCTCGCACCTTGCGATAGATGTGCTTGCCGCCGATCGGGGGCGGCAGCAGGACCGCCGTGATGAACTCGCCGCGCTCAAGAACGGTTTCGATATCAGGCGTGTCGCCGGGCAACCGATGAAAGTCGGCGATCGCAATCGCGCGGCGACTTCCGTCGGCCTTGACCGTTTCCACAACAGCATCGAGCGCCCGCATGGCGATGGCCATGTCACTCGGATGAGTGGCGATGCAGCTCTCGCTTACCCCGACCACTGCATGCTGACGGCTGAAGCCGCCGATGGCGGAACAGCCGCTGCCGGGCTGCCGCTTGTTGCACGGCTGGTTCGGGTCATAGAAATAGGGACAGCGCGTGCGCTGCAGGAGGTTGCCGGCCGTCGTCGCCTTGTTGCGCAGTTGGCCTGAGGCGCCCGCGACAAGCGCCCTGGAAAGCAGGCCGTAGTCGCGGCGAACAATTTCGTGAGCTGCAAGAGCGGTGTTGCGGACCAAAGCGCCGATGCGCAGCCCGCCCTCCGCCGTGGGTTCGATCTTGTCGAGGCCGACACCGTTGACGTCGATCAGATGCGCCGGCGTCTCGATCTCGAGCTTCATCAGGTCGAGGAGATTGGTGCCGCCGGCGATGAACTTGGTTTCGGGATTGGAGGCCGCCGCCTTGGCCGCGGCCTCGACGGACGAGGCACGTTCATAGGTGAAGGCTCTCATGCTTTTATCCCCGCGACTTCCGCAATGGCATCGACAATGTTGGAATAGGCGCCGCATCGACAGATATTGCCGCTCATGCGTTCGCGGATTTCGGCTGCAGTGACGGCCGCCTCTGCCGTAAGATCGCCGGTGACGTGGCTCGGTATGTTCGCCTTGATCTCCTCGAGCACCGCCACGGAGGAACAGATCTGTCCCGGCGTGCAGTAGCCGCACTGGAAGCCGTCATGCTTGACGAATGCCGCCTGCATCGGATGAAGGTTTTCAGGCTGGCCGAGGCCCTCGATCGTGGTGATTTGATCGCCTTCGTGCATGACCGCCAGCGTCAGGCAGGAATTGATGCGGTGGCCGTCGACCATGACGGTGCATGCACCGCATTGGCCGTGGTCGCATCCCTTTTTCGTGCCGGTCAGATGCAGGTGCTCGCGCAGTGCGTCGAGCAGCGACGTTCTGTTGTCGACCTCGAGATCGCGCTTCTCACCGTTAACCGCGAAGGAAACCTTGGATGTATAGGCCATGTCATTTCCTGGGGACTGTGCCGCCGCGGGAGCGACGGCTCCGGTGACCGCAATCGTTGCGGCCGACGAGATAAGTAGATCTCGACGGGAAAGTTCCAGTTGTATCTGGCTTGGCATGAACTGCTCCACCTTGCTCGTTGGACATAGGCGCGCGTCAACGCCGTCAGCTGAGGTAGTGCAACTCCGTCTCCTGATTAGACCCCTTCCGTTGCATACGGTTATCGATCTGGCTCATGAATTCCCCGAGCCGCGGTCATAAGATGCCGCGAGCCACAACTTCAATGAAGTTGGCTTGGACGCGGAAGCGCCAGCGGAGCAACGCCCGCCGATGCGCGCGAAAAAAAGCAGCGCCATGCGCAAAAAATGATGCTTTTCGGGCTCATCGTTATTCCCTACTCCCTATCGAAGCAGGTGACGAAAGGGGAAGACCGCATGCCCACGCCGTTTTACTGGAACGAGCTCAATACATATGATTTTGCCGGCCTCTCCCCCGAGACCACGATTGCCGTTCTGCCCATCGCCTCGACGGAACAGCACGGCCCGCATCTGCCGATCGCAACGGATGTCGCGATCGCGACCGGCATGCTGGCGGAGCTGAAGAGGCAGCGGCCGGAGGATCTGGACATGCTGGTCCTTCCGACACAGGAGATCGGCAAGGCCAACGAACACATCTACGGCCCCGGCACGCTGTCGCTCGGTGCCGAGCTGCTCATCCCCGTCTGGACGGCGATCGGCGCAAAGGTTGCCGAAGCCGGGCTGCGGAAGATGGTGATCGTCAATTCCCACGGCGGCAATGTCGACATCATGAGCATCGTCGCGCGCGAACTGCGCGTGCGCCATCAAATGGCGGTGGTCTCCACGCAATGGGGCCGTTTCGGTCATCCGGAAGGCATGGTCAGCGATCACGAGAGCAAATACGGCATCCACGGCGGCGATGTCGAGACGTCGTTGATGCTGCACTTCCGCCCCGAACTGGTGCGGATGGACAAGGCGCAGAACTTTGCCTCGAAAGCCGAAGGGATGCGGGAGCAATCCAAGTTTCTTCAGCCTCTGCCGCCGCATTCGCTGGCCTGGATCGCGCATGACCTCAATCCCTTCGGCGTGGTCGGCGATGCCTCGATTGCCACTGCCGAAAAGGGCGAGGCGATCTGCTGCCATCAGGTCAAGGGATTCGTCGAGCTGCTCCAGGATCTCAAGGCCTATCCGCTTTCGAATCTCTATGTGAAATAGGTTCAGCCGCGGGTTTCACATCCGGTGGGATATGACCCTTGGCCTGCAATTCCTGCACCAGGCCGAGCAGTTCGGCGAGCAGATATTCGACGAAAAGGCTGGTGGCCGCGTCAAGCGGCGCACGGGCGCGGGCAAACAGTTTCATCTGCTGGTAACGCGCATGCGGCTCGGCGATCGGCCGGAAGACGAGTTCACCGCGCCGGCATTCGGTGATGACGTCGAGCGGATTGAGCAGCGTCAGCCCGGTGCCGCATTTGACGAGCTGTTTCAGCATCTCCGATGCATTGGTTTCCAGCACCGGCTCGACCGAAATGGGCAGACGCGCAAAAGCAAGGTTGATCACCTCGCGCAGGCTGGTGCCCGGCTGCGCCAGAACCAGTTTTTCCTGGGTGACATCGGCAATGTTGATCGGCCCGGGACCGATCAGGTGATGCCCCGGCGGCAGCACGACACCGATCGGGATATCGAAATTTCCGAGCGTGCGGATGCCGGGCATGGCGGGGATGTTGAAGCCAAGACCGATATCCACCTCGCCTGATACAACGGGGCTGGCCGTCGTGCCGCCGGTGTCGTTGCGCAGCTGGACGAAGACGCGCGGATGTTCTGAAAGAAAGCGCGCGATGATTTCGGGCAGCGGTCCGGCGGCAAGCCCAACGGTGGTCACCATGCGCACCTTCCCCGCTTGCTGCATCTTGAGGCTGCGGATGCGCCCCTCCAGACGCTCGTAATTCTTCAGCACGTCCCGGATATGCTCGATGCAGAGTTCGCCGGCAGCCGTCAGCCGCAAGCCACGCGGCAGCCGCTCGAAAAGCGGCGCCCCGATCTCCTCTTCCAGCGCCAAAATCTGCCTGTTGACCGCCGATGACGCAACATTGAGGCGCGCGGCCGCCTTGCGGATCGAACCGCAACGGGCAATCTCGTTGATGTAAAGAAGGCGTCTGGAGTGCAGCACGGTCTCTCCGATGCATAAATTTTGCGCAGAGCGCACAAATTATTTTCAGCTTTCCGACAGATGCCGAAAAGGCATCAATGCGCACGAATTTTGATGCTTTTCAAAGCGCATGGCAATGGCTCAAATTCCCTCAAAAGGAGGCCGACCAAGGCCTCCCTCGGTCAAAAAGGGGAACTGCCGACCATGTTGAAAGCACAGACGAAGACGCAATTCCTGGGCTGCCTCGGCCTCGCTTCGATGCTTGCCGCCGCCTCGCCGGCGCTTGCCCTCGACAAGGTGAGCTACGGGACGAACTGGCTTGCCCAAGCGGAGCATGGCGGCTTCTACCAAGCCGTCGCCGACGGCACCTATGCAAAATACGGCCTCGACGTCACCATCGTCCAGGGTGGCCCGAATGCGGCAAACAGCGCGCTGCTGATCTCCGGCAAGCTCGATTTCTACATGGGTGGTCCTCAGGGAGAAATATCCGCCGTCGAGCAGGGCATTCCGCTGGTCGATGTCGCCGCGATCTTCCAAAAGGATCCACAGGTACTGATCGCCCATCCGGACAATGGCGTCGACAAGTTCGAGGACCTCGCCAAGCTGAAAACGCTGTTCCTCAGCAAGGACGGCTACCTCACCTATTTCGAATGGATGAAGGCCAACTTCAAAGGCTTCAAGGACGAGCAGTACAAGCCCTATAACTTCAGTCCCGCCCCCTTCCTCGCAGACAAGGAGTCTGCCCAGCAGGGATACCTGACCTCCGAACCCTACGAGATCCAGAAGCAGGCAGGCTTCGAGCCGAAGGTCTTCCTGCTCGCCGACAACGGCTATTCGCCCTATTCGACGATGATCACGACGACGCAGGCGATGATCGACGGCAAGTCCGACGTCGTGCAGCGCTTCGTCGATGCCTCGATCGAGGGCTGGTACAACTACCTTTACGGCGACAACGCCAAGGCGAACGCGCTGATCAAGAAGGACAATCCTGAAATAACGGACGGCCAGATCGCCTATTCGATCACCAAGATGAAGGAATACGGCATCATCGAATCCGGCGACAGCCTCGACAAGGGCATCGGCTGCATCACTGACGCCCATTACAAGAAGTTCTTCGACGAGATGACCGCCATCAAGGTGTTCAAGGCCGATACCGATTACACCAAGGCCTTCACGACGAAGTTCGTCTGCAAGGGTGCCGGAATGGCACTGAAGAAGTAGGCCGGCCGACGGCTCTCCTGGTCCGCCATTGAGGACGTGGCGGGCCGTATCCTCCCGCATGAACGAGACAGCGATGCTCCCAGCAGAAGCCCAGGCGGTATCCCCGAAAGAGACGCGCAAGCGGCCGCTTGTTATCATGCAGTCGGTCTCGAAGGTCTTTTCCAGCGGCACTGTCGCCCTTTCGAACATGTCGCTGACGGTCGAAAGCGGCGAGTTCGTCAGCCTGCTCGGTCCTTCCGGCTGCGGCAAGTCGACGGCACTGCGCATCATCGCCGGTCTCGGTGATGTCACCTCGGGAACGATCGACTGGCCGAGTTCGCGCATCAATTCCAGAGGTCTGCCGGAAGGCGATATCGGCTTCGTCTTCCAGGAGCCGACGTTGATGCCCTGGAAGAACGTGTTCGACAATGTCCATCTGCCGCTGAGGTTGAGGCGCGTTTCGAAGGCAGCCGCGCATGATCAGATCATGGAAGTGCTAGCCACCGTCGGCCTGCAGGATTTTGCCAAGGCCTATCCGCGCGAACTTTCCGGCGGCATGAAGATGCGCGTCTCGATCGCCCGTGCGCTGGTGACGAAGCCGAAGCTGCTGCTGATGGACGAGCCTTTCGCCGCGCTCGATGAGATCACCCGCCAGAAGCTCAACGACGACGTGCTGCGGCTGTGGAAGGCGACCGGCATTACGGTGATTTTCGTGACGCATTCGGTCTTCGAGTCCGCCTATCTCTCGAACCGCATCGTCGTGATGAAGGCAAGGCCCGGGCGCGTGCATGCCGACGTGCCGCTGATCACCAGCCTCGAACGCGACGCGCACTACCGCACCTCGGAAGAATACCGCAAGGCCTGCGAAACGGTGTCGCATTCGCTGATCGGGGCGATCAATTCGGCAGGGGATCATTGATGAGTGACGAAACAGACACATCGCCGCTGCTCATTAAGGGTACCGCAAGCGCAAGGCACCGCGATCTTGCGCTGCGCATCGCCATCCCCTTCCTCGTCATCGGCCTGATGATCCTCGTCTGGTACGCCTATGTGAAACTGTCCGGCGTGCCGCCCTATATCCTGCCAGGACCGGCCGCTGTGGCAAACGCCTTCGTGACGGATTGGGGTACGTTGGCCCCTGCCCTCTGGGTCACCACCAAGATCACCTTCATGTCGCTGATGCTGGCGCTTGTCGGCGGCGTCGGCTTTGCGATCTTTCTCGTGCAGTCGCGCTGGGTCGAGCTTGCCTTCTATCCCCTTGCCGTCATCCTGCAGGTAACGCCGATCGTCGCCATCTCGCCGCTGATCCTGATCTATGCGCCGTCGACGCAGGTCGCGCTGCTGATCTGCGCCTTCCTCGTCGCCTTCTTCCCGATCCTTTCGAATATGGTCCAGGGACTGAAGAGCGTCGACCACAATCTGATCAACCTCTTCGAGCTCTACGGCGCCTCGCGCTGGCAGACGCTGCTCTTTCTCAAACTGCCTGCCGCCCAACCCTATTTCATGACCGGCCTCAGGATCGGCGGTGGCCTTGCGCTGATCGCCGCCGTCGTCGCGGAATTTGCGGCAGGTTCGGCAGGCGCGGGATCCGGCCTCGCCTTCCGCCTGCTCGAAGCGCAGTACCGGATGAACATCCCGCGGCTCTTCGCGGCCCTGTTGATGCTCTCCATGCTTGGCGTAGCGATCTTCGGCCTCACTACCCTCATCGCCTGGCTGAGCCTCCACCGCTGGCATGAGAGCAGCATTAAACGGGAAAACTGATGACCTATTCCTTTATATCCCCGCCGAATGCGGCTCGCTTCGTGCTGAGCAATGCGACAGTGCCCGCCGTCAGCCTCGATCATGTCGACGTGCCGGTCACGGAAGGGCTGGCCACGGTCGATATCGTCATCAGCGACGGCATGATTGCCGCCATCCGGCCGGCCGGCGCCGCACCCGCCGATTATGCCAGGACCGATCTCAGGGACGGCATGGTCTGGCCGTGCTTTGCCGATATCCATACCCATCTCGACAAAGGCCATATCTGGCCGCGCCAGGCCAATCCCGACGGTAGCTTCATGGGTGCGCTCGATGCCGTCAGGGCCGACCGTGAAGCCAACTGGTCGGCGGCAGACGTCAAACGGCGCATGGAATTCTCGCTCCGCTCCGCCTATGCCCATGGCACCAGCCTGATCCGCACGCACCTGGATTCGCTTGCGCCCCAGCATCGCATTTCCTTCGAGGTCTTTGCCGAAATCCGGGATGCCTGGAAAGACAGGATCGCATTGCAGGCGGTTGCCCTCTTCCCGCTGGATGCCATGGCAGACAGCGCCTTCTTTACCGATCTCGTCACAACAATCCGACAGACCGGCGGCCTGCTTGGCGGCGTCACCCGGATGGGGCCGGAGCTTGTCTGGCAGCTCGACACGCTCTTCAGGACTGCCGCGGAGCATGGCCTTGATGTCGATCTGCATGTCGACGAGACGGATGATCGCGGCGCCGAGACGCTGAAGGCAATCGCTGAGGCCGTGCTGCGCAACGGGTTCGAGGGCAAGGTGACCGCCGGCCATTGCTGCTCGCTCGCCCGCCAGGACGAAGACACCGCCGCGCGCACCGTCGAGTTGGTTGCCAAGGCAGGTGTCGCGGTCATCGCGCTGCCGATGTGCAATATGTATCTGCAGGACCGCTATCCCGGCCGCACCCCGCGTTGGCGCGGTGTCACCCTGTTCAAGGAGCTGGCCGCTGCCGGTGTCGCGACCGCGGTCGCATCCGACAATACCCGCGACCCCTTCTATGCCTATGGCGATCTCGATCCGGTGGAGGTCTTCCGCGAAGCCGTGCGGATTCTGCATCTCGACCACCCGCTCGATACCGCCGCCCGTGTCGTCACCACCTCGCCCGCCGCCATCGTCGGGCGACCGGACAAGGGCCGTATCGCCGCCGGCGATCCCGCCGATCTCGTGCTCTTCAGCGCGCGGCGCTGGAGTGAATTCCTGTCCCGTCCTCAGGCTGACCGCGTCGTGCTTCGCCGCGGCAAGGTGATCGACCGCAGCCTGCCGGATTACCGTGAACTCGATAGCGTCGTTGGAGCCTGACATGGCCGATTATCAGAAGATCAAAAAGGACCTCGAAGGCATCGCCGTCGAGGACAATCCAGCGCTCGTTCGCCAGAAGAGCCGGGATTTCTATTGGTACTCGCCGATCCTGAAGGCGCAGCTCGACAATGTGACGGCCGATCTCGTCGTCACGCCGAAGACCGAGGAAGAGGTTATCCGGACGCTGAAGGTCGCCTTTGCCCATGGCGTGCCGGTCACGCCGCGCGGCGCCGGCACCGGCAATTACGGCCAGGCCATGCCGCTTTCCGGCGGTATCGTGCTGAACCTTGCCGCCATGGACAAGATCAAGGAGATCCATCCTGGCCGTGTCGTCTGCGAACCGGGCATCGTTCTTGCCCAACTCGACAAGCAGACCAAGGCCCATTCCGGCCAGGAGCTGCGCTTCCACCCCTCCACCGCGCAGACGGCGACGGTCGGCGGTTTCATCGCCGGCGGTTCCGGCGGCGTCGGCTCGATCACCTGGGGCGGCTTGCGCGACATCGGCAATATATTGCGCCTGCGCGTCGTCACCATGGAAGCCGAACCGCGCGTGCTCGATCTCACCGGCTGGGATCTCCAGAAGGTGAGCCACGCCTATGGCACCAACGGCATCATCACCGAGATCGAGATGCCGCTTGCACCTGCCTATGACTGGGTCGATGTGCTGGTCGGCTATGACGACTTCATGGAAGCGGTGCGTTTTTCCGATGCGCTGGCGAAATGCAACGGCATTCTCGTCAAAGAAATTGCCCCGATCGCCGCTCCCATTCCTTACGACTATTTCACCCGCCACAAGCCCTACATCCGTCAGGGCCAGTCGATCGTCGTGCTGATGATCGCGCCGCACTCCATGGATGCCTTTCTGGCTTTCACGGCGCCGCAGAAGGGCGAGATCATGTTCCGCTCCGACAAGGTGGAAAGCATGCGCGGCATCCCGCACGCCTACGAGCTTGCCTGGAACCACACGACATTGCGCGCGCTGAAGGTCGACCCGAGCTTCACCTATCTGCAGGTGCAATATCCGGGACCCGATCATGTCGCCAAGGTGCGGAAGATGGTCGAAATTTTCGGTGACGAAGTGCCGGGTCATCTCGAATTCATCAAGTTCGATGGCCAGATCCAGTGCTCCGGCCTGCCGCTGGTGCGCTATACCACCGAAGAGCGGCTGGAGGAGATCATCAAGATCCACCAGGACAATGGATGCCCGATCTTCAATCCGCACCGCTATACGCTCGAAGAAGGCGGCATGAAGCGGACCGACGCGGTGCAGCTCGCCTTCAAACAGGAAACCGATCCGAAGGGCCTGCTCAATCCCGGCAAGATGATCGCGTGGGAAAATCCTGATTTCGATTTCAACGCCGGCAAGAACTATCTCTTCCCTGGCCTGGCGGCCCTGATGGAGGCCTCATGAGGGTTCTCGTCCTCCACTCTCACCCGGTCGAGGAAAGTTATGGCAAGGCGCTTTACCGGCAGACCGTCGAGAGCCTGCAGAAGGCCGGGCATATGGTGGACGCCTGCGACCTCTATGAAGAGCGGTTCGATCCGGTGCTCTCGCGCCAGGACCGGCTCGCCTATCACGACTATCCGGAAAATCTGAAGCTGGTGGAATCGCATGTCGAAAGGTTGAAGGCGGCCGAGGGGCTGGTGATCTGCACCCCGATCTGGAACTTCGGCTTTCCGGCGATCCTCAAGGGATATTTCGACCGCGTCTGGCTGCCGGGCGTTTCCTTCGAGCTGGTCAACGGCAAGGTGGAATCGCGGCTGCGCCACATCCGCAAGCTCGCAGCCGTCCTGACTTATGGCGCAACGCCCTTCCGGGCCTTCGCCGCCGGCAACCCGCCGAAGAAAATCGTCAAGCGCGTGCTGAGGGCGCAGATCAATCCGGTGAGACCGGTGACGTTCCTCGCCCATTACGACATGAACAATTGCACCTCGGAGACGCGGGCAAAGTTCCTCGCCCGCGTCGGAAACGCGATGGAGCGATTCTAGAAAATTTTCGCGGCCGTCACTTCCACTTCGACCAGGAACTCAGGGCGCGTAAAGCCGCCGATGACCAACAAGGTGGAAACCGGCTTCGGATCGAGCGTATAGCGATCCCGTACGGCCATATAGGCCAGGAAATCCTCGCGGCGGGTGACGAAGCCTGAAATGCGGATGACATCGGCAAAACTCATTTCCGCCTCTTCGAGTATCGCCTTGATCGCCTCGAAGCAGAGTTCCGCCTGAGCAGTGATATCGCTCGGAACAGTATCGTCGAGACCGATACCAAGCTGACCCGACGTGACCAGAAGCGATGCGCCGGGCGGCACCAGCAGGCCGTGATTGTAATTTCCAAAAGGCCGGCGCACTGAGGCCGGATTGAAGGTCTTCTTCATCGATCTCTCTGAAATTTTCCCATAGGTTCGCAGTCCCGCGACCCTACAGGACGCAGCGGGATATGAGAATATCGCCGTCTTCCATGGTGTCTTGCGGCAAAAGAGGGAGGACCGTGGCAGTATCACTTCGGGCTATCGGACTTGCGCTCGCCTGAATTTCAGCCAAAATCCTGATCGTAATACGCCGGCTACTGACAGCAGTGCGGCGTGCCTGAAAAATATTCATTTCATAAATCAAAGATGATTGCAGATTGATGGCAGCGTGGCGGCGACAATCGGCCCGCCGAGACCGAACAATTCGAGTTTAGATCTATCTTCGCGGCGTGGATGCGACATGACTTTCGTGGAATCGCAAGGGGACAGAAAGTATCGGACCAGCGAGCGAGTGGGCGGGCTCGTTGAGTGCTCATCGCTGCAGGTCGAGCTCCGGCGTTTCGATCCGGGCTGGCAGGTCGATCTTACACTCGAATGCACGGAGATAGCCGTCCTGCTGTCGGGCCAGTCGAAGATCAGGTGGACCGGTGACGGTCACAGGCAGGAGGCTATCGCTCGCCCCGGTGTCGCCTGGATATGTCCGGCGGGTGTCCATGAGAGCGATGTCGAAATCATCGGCACCATGCCCGAGTCCCTGCACATCTTCCTGCCGCCGTCGCTCGTCGGTGAGAGCGCGCTTTTGAACTTTGACATCGACCCGGCCAGGGTGCAACTCGCCTATGCGGGCGGCGTCCCCGATCCCATGGTGCTGCATATCGGCCAGCTCTTTCGCGGTTTGTTGAACAGAAGCCTGGAGCCGACCGATCGACTCTTCCTCGACGGGATTCAGATGGCGCTGGTGGCGCACCTGCTCGGCACCTATTCGTCTGGTCGGTGGCATCCTGCCGCGCGGGTCCCGACCATCGATCCAAAAAGGCTGCAACGCGTCTTCGATTTCATCGAAGCCCGCATCGCCGCAGAGATCTCGCTGAATGACCTTGCTGCCGAGGCCTGCCTTAGTCCCTTTCATTTTGCCCGTATGTTTCGCAAGGCCACCGGCCTGACCCCGCATCGCTACGTCACCGAGCGACGGATCGAGGCGGCCAAGGAAAAGCTGCGGCTTGCGCGATCCTCGCTCGTGGAGATCGCGCTCGATACCGGCTTCGGCTCGCAGGCGAATTTCACGCGCGTCTTTCGCAAGATGACCGGTTTGACGCCCGGCCAGTACCGCGCGCTCATCACCGATTAGCAGTTTCTGCCTGCCGGAGAAGTTCGCCGTTCGTGCACGCACGCACGCCGGAGCGCAAGATTTGCGCATAGCGCAGCAAGAGCTGAAAATACTGCAAAGCCCTTTTCGGCCTACACCTGTCTCATCGAGCGGGGGCCTTAGTCCCCAAACGAAAAGAGGAGTCAGGCAGATGATTACCATTGACGACGCTCGCCGGATCATCGCCGCAGGCGAGTCGCGGGCTAAAGAAATCGGCGTGCCGGTCAATATCACGGTCTTGGACGCCGGAGCCCATCTCAAGGCGTTCAGCCGAATGGACGGCGCAGTGCTCGGCTCGATCGACCTTGCTATGGGCAAAGCCCGGACGGCCGTATTGTTTCAAACGACAAGCGAGGCCGTCTGGGAATATTGCAAGCCCGGCGCTCCCGCCCATGCCCTCGAATTATCCAACGGCGGCCTGGCTCCCTTTCCCGGCGGCATCTCGCTTTTTGCCCGCGACGGCACGGTGATCGGCGCCGTTGGCGTTTCCGGCGGAGCGGTTCCGCAGGATCTCGAGATCGCGCAGGCAGCGGCTGCAGCCGTCGCGTGATGCTTGTGCCGACCCTTGATTTTGACCAACCCCAAAGTATCGAAAGGAATGTCGCATGACCAAGACCATTTTGATCACCGGTGCAGGCTCCGGCTTCGGCAAGGCTGCCGCCATCGGCATGGCAAAGAACGGCCACAACATCATCGCGACCACGCAGGTTTCGTCACAGGTCACGCCACTGCGTGAGGAAATCGCCGCCCTCGGACTGAAGGACTTCCGCGTCGAGCGTCTCGACCTCACCGACCCCTACGACATCAAGCAGGCGCAGGGCTGGGACTTTGACGTCCTCTGGAACAATGCCGGCATGGGCGAAGCCGGCCCGGTCTGGGAAATCCCGATCGAGCTCGTTCGTAAGAACTACGAAGTCAACGTCTTCCTGCCGCTGGCGCTGACCCAGGGCGTCGTCCAGAAATGGGTGCGCGAACGCAAGAAGGGCAAGGTGGTTTTCACGTCCTCGATGGGCGGCCTCTTCACACCGGCCAACTGGGGCACCTATGTCTCCACCAAGCACGCTTTGGAATCGATCGCCGAAGCGCTGCAGCAGGAACTCGCCCCTTATGGCATCAAGATCCAGACGATCAATCCAGGCGCCTACTACACCGGCTACAACGAGACGATGGCCGACAATCCGTTCCGCTGGCTGGATGACAGCAAGAACTTCACCAAGCGCGCAGATCTGCGCAAGGGCTTCGACGATTTCTTCGCCACCCCCGAAGGTACGATGGACCCGAAGGAAATGATCGACCGTATGATCGACATCGTTCCGGCCGACACCGGCAGGTTCCGCAACGTGGTTCCGAAGGTGGTCGAGGACATGCTGAAGGAGCATCAGCTGAGAGCCTGGGAAAACCAGATCTGAGCAGAGTTTTTGGCGGCAAGCGCTGCAAGCGGCACCCGGCCTGCGGGTGTCGCGCCACCAACCCGATCCTTGGAGGAAACGATGTCCATCACCGCAACCGCAACTGTCCGCAGCCAGGAATCCTTTGTCCGCCGCATCTTCAACGCTGCCTTCGGCATCGCCGCCACCATATTGGCTATGGGTGGGCTGGAAGCGCGCGCCGCACCGCAGACGCTGACCGAGACCGAACGCCGCAACAAGACGACCGTCGAGGCTGGCTTTGAAGCGTGGGCGGCCGGCACAGGCAGCCCTTATGACCTCCTCGCTGACGACGCCCGCTGGACGATCGAGGGTTATTCGCTGGCATCGAAGACCTATCCCAGTCGCGAGGCGTTCTTGCGCGAGGTCATCCGTCCGTTTAATGCCCGCATGAAGGCGCCGCTGAAGCCCGCGATCCGCAACGTCTATGCCGACGGCGACACTGTGATCGTCTTTTTCGACGCCCGCGGCATGGCCCGCGACGGGGAGCCCTACGCCAACACCTATGCCTGGTTCCTCGACATGCGCGACGGCCGTATCGTCCGCGCCTCGGCCTTCTTCGATTCGGTCGTGTTCAACGCGTTCTGGACCCGCGTGACACCGGCCGAATAGCCGGAACGGCCACATACTGGATCCATGCAGCATTCGTCAGGACGGAAGTTCAAGTTATCTCGTGTATCTGATCTGACGTCGGTCAGGCTTCATCTTTGCGTCACGCGCCGCGAAGCGACCAAGTGGATTGGCCTATTGCCTTCAAAGGCCCGCCCGCTGCGCTGCCCGTCCGCGGCACTTTTGTCGCCGTCCAATTGAAACTGGTTGACCAGATCCCGCAGGCGGCCTGCCTCGGAGGACAATGAGGCAACGGCAGCCGTCGATTGCTCGACCATTGCCGCGTTTTGCTGGGTCGCCTGGTCCATTTGATTGACGGCCGTGTTGATCTCGGCAAGTCCAGTCGACTGCTCGCGCGCCGATGTGGCAATCGCATCCATGAGTTGGTTGATATGGACAACGTACTCACCGATCGACTTGAGCGAGGTTCCGGTTTCGAGGACCAGTTTCACGCCATTTTCCACATCAGCTGATGACTTTTGAATAAAGCCTTTGATTTCCTTGGCCGCTTGAGCGGCACGCTGGGCGAGCTCACGGACTTCCTGGGCGACAACGGCAAAACCCTTGCCCGCCTCACCCGCACGGGCAGCCTCAACGCCGGCATTCAGCGCCAGGAGGTTCGTCTGAAAGGCGATTTCATCAATTGCACCGATGATGTTCGAAATCTGCTGTGAACTGTCTTCGATGCGTCGCATGGCCTGTTCCGCCTGAGAGACGACATTTGCCGACCGCTGGGCACTGATATCGGCTTCTTTGGCGACATTGCGCGCCTCGTCGGTGCGTTTGGTCGCCATCGTCACATTCGACGTGATCTCTTCCAGGGCTGCGGCCGTTTCCTCGAGAGAGGCGGCTTGTTGTTCGGTGCGCTTGGAAAGATCCTGCGCGGCAGATGCAATCTCACCAGTGCCATTATCGATGCTGTATACCGTCTGGAGCACGGCGCCGATCGTCGCGCCCAATTGCCGGAGCGAAGCGTTGAAGTCTTCGCGCAAGGCTTCGTATTCGGCCGCAAATTGCTCCGAAAGCTGGAAGGATATGTCGCCTGATGCAAGCCGCCGGAGACCTTCGCCCAATGTCGTGGTCGCGAAGCGCAGTTGTTCCGCCTCGCGTTCGGCGCGCTGCTGGGCTGCGGCGCGCGCTGCTTCGCTCTCGCTGCGGGATTCGGCGGCTTCCTTCTCGAGCCTGACGACGTTGAGGGCGTTATGACGGAAGATTTCAACCGCGCCGGCCATCTCGCCGACTTCGTCGGCGCGACCGGCATAGGGAATATCGCTGTCAAGATCGCCATCCGACAAGCGCCTCATCGCGGAGGCGATGCTTCGGATTGGGTTGGCGATGCCTGATATCGCAAATAAGATTCCGGCTACGGCAAGAAGCACGGCCAGCACTGCGATCGTGGCCGTCAGCATGAAAGCGGATTGTGCGGAAGCACCGCTCGCGGCCACAAAGCCTTCGGCCTGGCTGAGAATGAAAGTGACCAGGTCCGCCACCGCCTTGTTCACCAGCTCGGCTTGTGGCTCCATATTTTCCTTGAAAAGACGGATTGCTTCAGGCGTCTTCCCGTCATTTTCAAGCGCGATCATTTGCTCTGCCAGCGCGCGATATTTGGCGAGTTCCGGCTTCATCTGGTTGATCAGTTCGCGTCCACGCTCGGTGCGGACACCCTTTTCGTATTCGGTGACGACTTTCTCGACCGCGGCGCCGGCGGCATCGATTTTTTGTTGTCCGACCATCCGCTCCTCCGCCGTATCCTCCAGGAGGTACTGGGCATAGACCAGTTTCAGGTCGAGGAAGTCATCCTTGATCTCGCGAGCCGTCACAAGCCGCTGCATCCAGAAGGTCCCGATCTGCTCGGTATTGGCACGAAGCGTCGAAATCGTGCTCAGCGAGACATAGGACAGGCTAACCATGAACAGAGTGATGATCGACAGCTTTAAGATCAGGGCTTGCTTGATACTCGGGCGTTTCATGCGGGTCTCCTCGAAGATAGCTGGGACGAGCGGCGTGCCGGCTGATGTAAGATCTCGCACCGGATTCCATAATTTAGTATTAACTAAACAATGTTCCCGCCTCATTTGCGAAGATCTTCTGAGTTGACCAATACTTCCGCGATCAATTAAACGCGTTACGACCCTGAGTTCTTGAAAATTCAGGGAGATAGCAGCCACGGCGAGCGAAAATGCACCAACCTGGAGATCATCCTGCCGGCATTGAAATCGCGCTTTGGCCGTATTCCAAGATCGAAGGAGACTGGAACCGCTGGATGCGGTCGCTTTCACCGGATGAACGGGAGCGCGCTGCGACCTACCGTTTTGACCGAGATCGGACCTCGTTCATTGCCGGCCGGTATCTCCTGCGGCGGCTATTGAGCGTGCATACCGGGATATCGCCGAGCAAGCTCCTGTTGTCCCCGGACAACCGTGGCAAGCTGAGGCTTGAGGGGCGTGAGACGCCGCATTTCAGCCTCGCAAATACCGACGGGCTTGTGGCGGTCGCTGTCGCTTCAGGATGTGACCACCTGGGAATAGACTGCGAACGCGCCAACACCGAGATCGAAGCGGTGGCAGTGGATAGTTATTGCAGCGCAGACGAACGGCGCTGGCTCGGGGAATTGCCTACGTCCGAACGCACGCGTGCGGCCATTACACTTTGGACCCTGAAGGAGAGCCATCTGAAGGCTCTTGGCGTCGGGCTGCGCGAAGATCCCCGCAACGTCGCCTTTTCCTGGAAAGATGGCATCCCCGTCATGGTCGATGGCGGCGATCGCCATCGGCGCTGGCATCACCGTCTGGTCGAAAGCGGCAGCCAGCACGTCGTCGCGCTGGCTGCTTGCTCTCAATCCGGGCTCCCCGGCATTTCGACGCGCCTGTTTCAGGACGACAGCATGCCGTCCGAATAGCCGGTTCGGAGCTGATGAGGCATTGCCGAAGCGGTCTCCGTCGCCCAGGCCAGTTGCCCATTGTCGGGTTCCGCATCGAAATGCTGTCGGCCGAGAAGCGTATTGACAATGGTTGCGCTGCGCCAGGCCATGAGGCTGAGCTGGGAGTCGGCGATACCATGCGAGTATCGCCCCGCATTCTGCGCAAACAGCCGGTTGGCCCTCGGACCCGTCCACTGCATCGTGTAGTCGTCATTGAGAAGCGGATAGCCGTTTCTATCAAGCGTTATCCTGTCGCCCAGCGAGCCGAGAGCATCCGGCAATCGGAACCGGTAGCCGGTTGCCAGAACCACTGCATCCGCATGGAGCACCTCGATCCCACCGTCGAATTGGTTCCTGACGATGAGCCGATAGGCATTGCCGTTCCTCTCCATCTGGATCACATCGCGATTGGGCGCCAGAGAGGCATTGAGCGTGCTCGGTTCGAGATAACGCAACGCATAGAGGCGGCGATAGATCGCGTGAATTGTCGAAATCGACAAGCCGTCGCTGGTCAGGATCGAGTTCTTCAAAGCGGCCTGCTTCTGCTCGCCGCCGAGCTTCAGATAGGCCTGCACGTATTCCGGTGAGAAGACCTGGTTCGAAAACGGCGTGTCGTTGATCGGCTCGAAATTATGACGCCGGCTGATCCATGTCAGCTCCGTCATGGAACCGGGATCGGCAAGCAGGGCTTCGACGACCTCGCCGCCGCTTTGACCGCCGCCGACCACGACGATGCGGGCAGCACCGAGATCGCTGAGACGCGATTTGGCCTCGCTGTTATGAAAGCAATCAGCACCCAGAAACGGTTTTGCCCAGTCGGGCACGAAGGGTGAAGATCCTGTACCGATCACCAGGTTTCGCGCCTCCTCCTGCCCGTTGTCGAACCGCAGGAAGAAGCGGTCGTCGCGATGCTCGACGTCGCGGATCTCCGTGCCAAAGCGCAACCCGTCCACACCATTGGCGACCCAGGCGAGATAACGTGCAAACTCCTGCCGGGGAACGGCGTCATAATTGGCGTTCAGGAAGGCGTAGAGCCTCTTATGGGCAACCAGATAGGAGACGAATGACCAGCGACTGGTCGGCAGGACCGGGGTGACGAGGTCTTTCAGAAAGGACGATTGCAACTCGACGCCGGGCATCATCATGCCGGGATGCCAGTCGAACGCGTCTCGTCGCTCGAAGAAACGGCTTCTGATCTCGGGCACCGACTCGAACAGGCAAGCGAGGCTCAGATTGGAGGGGCCGATGCCGATGCCGGCAATATCCAGCGGTTCGGCGTCCCTGCGGGCAAAAGCGACGGTCATGCGATATCCTTCTCTGTTTCCTTGAGACGCAGGGCAAGCCTTGAGTGGAAGGCGGGAGACCCGATCATGTGCAGATGGTTGGTGCCGGTGATGATTTCGGCCGCACGCGCCCGCGGCGACAGGCGGCGCCAGTCGATCAGGTTGAGGCCGCGGTTGAGGCTGTCGTCGGCAGCCCAGGGATAGATCGGCACATCGTGGGGAACCAGCCGGTGCTTGCGGAAGATCAGGGCATTGTCGATCAGCACCCAAAACGTATGCTCGCGACTGCTGATATCGGGCCCGTCGTTTGGAAGCGGCTCCTTTTCGTCGCCGACAAAGCGCAGGAACTGATCGTAAGTATCCGCGTCCATCGTCGACAACAGCCGGTCCCATTCGGGGCGCATCGCCGTTTTCCCAAGCCAGGTCTCTACGTCTCGATGAAGCTCGTCGCGCTCGCCCGGCCGGAACCTCGGCTTTGCGCCGATCGCGAATTCCGATCCGAGATCGCAAACGTCGACCATCGCCATCATCCTGACGTCGATCTCGTTGCCGAGGGTGCGGGCAGCCTCATAGGCCAGAAGCCCGCCCCACGACCAACCGAGGAAATAGCAGGGCGCTCCCTGGCTATGCATCCTGATGTAATCGACATAGCTCTCGATGATCTCTTCGACCGGAGCGCCGACTGCCTTTTTCTCGGAAAGTGAGTGGCAAATGAAGCCGGTCGCCGGCTGATCGGCTCCGAGATAGTCGACGAGCTTGACATATTCGCGAGTGCTGACGAGAAGTCCAGGGAAGCAATAGAGCCGCGGCTTGGCGCCCGAAGCACGCAGCACGATCACCTCGGACAGATCCCGCTGGTCCCCCTGCTCCATCACTCCGGTAAACGAGCGTATGGTCGGGTTGTTGAAGATATCGGCAACGGTGAGCGGGGTTTTCGGCCGGCGCTGCCGCAGTTGCGAAAGGATGCGGATCGCGCCGAGCGAATTGCCGCCGATCGCGAAGAAATTGTCCTCGACGCTGATTGCTTCCAGCTTGAGAACCTGCCGCCAGACATCCAGCACCTCCTCTTCGAGCGCGGTCGCCGGTTCGACGATTGTGCGTTTGACCGGTTGTGGCGCCGGCAGCGCGAAGCGATCGAGCTTGCTGTTCGGATTAGTCGGCATTTTTTCCAGTTCGACCACCGCAGACGGCACCATGTAGGACGGCAGGCTGCGTTCAAGGCCGGCGCGGATCGTCTCGACGTCCAACGTCTCGTCTTTCTTCGGGACGACGTAGGCAACGAGCGCCTTTTCGCCGCCGGCATCGTCATCGCGGAGGACCACCAGGGCTTCGCCGACGCCGGGCTGCTGCAGGAGCGCCGCTTCGATCTCGCCGAGCTCGATCCGATAGCCGCGAAGCTTCACCTGATGGTCGACACGACCGACGAATTCGACGGTTCCGTCATCACGCCAACGCGTCAGGTCGCCGGAGCGATAAAGCCGGCCGCCATCGCTTGAGAACGGATCGGGGATGAAGCGGTCCGCCGTCGTGTCCGGCTTGCCGAGATAGCCGCGTGCGATGCCTTCGCCGCCGATATAAAGCTCGCCGGTCACGCCGATCGGGCATGGATTGAGATCGGGGTCGAGCACATAGACGCGCCTTAACCCGACAGCGCGACCGAGCGGAGCATAGACCCCCTGGAATTTCGTGCCGGCCCTCACCTTCCAGACCATCGGCGTCATGATGGTTTCGGTCGGCCCGTAGCCATTGATCAGCCATTCCGATTTCAGCGCCCGCGACAGCAGATCGAAGGTCGGTTGCGCCAGCCCCTCGCCACCGAAGGAATAAAGACGCATCGGCGGCGCGCCGTCGGTAATATCAGCCCATTCCGCCAGTTGCTGCAGATAGGTTGTGGGAATGCTGGCATTGTTGGCGCCGTGCTTGCGCATGGCCGTCAATGTCTCTTCCGGCGTCCACAGCGGCTGGTCGGGAAGAATGATACTGCCGCCCTCCATCAGCGGGTTCATCCATCGCTCATGCCCGCCGTCCGAACTGAAAGGCAGGAACGGCAGCTCGCGCGACGCCGAGCTCATGCCGTAGACACGCGAGGTGTTCTGCAGATGGTGCGTCAGAGGGCCGTGCTCGACGGCCACGCCCTTCGGCAAGCCCGTCGATCCTGACGTGTACATGACATAGGCGAGCTGATCCTTGTGCGTGGGAATATCAAGCGGCGTATCCGGCTCGGCGTCGAGGTCGATCTTGTCGAGTTCGAGGATAATGGTGTCGAGCTCTTCCGGCAGCCGATGGCGAAGCCAGCTATGGGTCAGGACGATTTTGACGCCGCCGTCGCGCAGAATGTGATGGTTGCGGACTGGCGGATGGTCGGGCTCGACCGGGATATAGGCGCCGCCCGCCTTCAGCGTCGCGAGGATCCCGACGATGGCCTCCGGCGATCGCTTGATGAAGATGGCGACCGTCACCTCGGCACGAACGCCCAGTTGCCGCAACCGATGTGCGAGACGGTTGGTGCTGGCCTCCAGCCAGCCATGGCTCCATTCCTCGTCACCGTAGACAATCGCCGTCTTCTCCGGCGTCTGGCGCGAATGGGCCGATATCAGCTCGTGGACCGGTCTGTCGTCGTTGACGACCTCGTCTTCGTAGGGCGCCGACAACTGGTCGAGCTCGTCGCACCCCACGAGTTCGATGTCCTTGATCCGCACCTTCGGCCGCGCGACGATCTGCTCGAGCACAAGGGTGAAATGCCCGGAGACACGGGTAACCAGCGCGCTGTCATAGAGATCCTGTGCATAATCGATCAGCCCGGATGCGGTCCCATCCAGACGTGCCTCGATCACCAGGGAAAGCTCGCTGTCGGCGCGCGCACCCGGCGGCTCCAGATTTGTTGCGTGCCTGGAGACCGGATACGGCTCTCGGAATTCGAACAGGGCCTTGACCACGGCTTCCTGGGCAGCCGCTTCGTCGACGACCAGTTCCTGCGTGATGCGCTCCAGCGGAACGAGCCGGGCAAGCCCCTCCTCCGTTGCCGATGAGCTCGCTGCGATGACATCGTCGAGAGAATTTCTGGATGTCAGCGACAGGATGACGGGAAGGACCTGTTCGGCACGGCCGCGGTTCGCAAGGTGCTCCTTTTGGGGCCGCGCGACCAGCAGCCCGGTCAGCAAAGCGTAATTGCCGCTGTAGCGTGCCAGCAGCGCGCAAAAGGCGGCGTGAAGCACGCGCTCGACCTGATATCCCTTATGCTGCGCATGTCGACCGAGCTTTTCCCAGAGATCGGGCTCGATCGAAAATCGATGCTGCGCGCGCGCGACACCAGCCAGCCCGCCGCTGTTGAAGCGGGTAGGAAAGGTCGAGGCGGCGTAGTCGAGACCGATCGTGTTTCGCCAATAGGAGAGGGATTCCTGCGCCTGCTCGGTCTGCAGCCATTCAGCCTCCCGCGTTCCGGCCAAGATTTCGGCCGGCTGTGTGTCGCCGGCGGGTGCGCCGTCGAGAATTCGCGTCAGGGAGCCGGCAAGAATAGACTTCTCGCGATCGTCCGAGATCACAGGATGAAGCACGATCGTCAGAAGCGACTGCCCGTCGACAAGCAAGACAATCTGAACACGCGCCGGCGGACCAGCAAGGAGATCGAAGCGCCCCTCGCGGAAGGCTTTCTGTGCGGCCAACGCATCCGGCTCCGCAAGAGCAGCACCTTCGCCGACAATCTCGATCGGTACTGCGTTCAATGCGCCGCAGTATTGCTCGACGCGGCCGCCTGCCAGCCGGCGGAACCGGGTGGCAAGGGAGGGATGTTGCGCCACAAGCGTCCGGCAGGCGCCGGCAATGGTCTTGACGTCGACCGCCGGGCTCAATCGCAGCGAAATGACCTGGTCGGGAAATACCGTGCCGTTGCCGATCTGCTCCAGCGACCAGATACGCTTCTGCGCGATCGTCAGCGGGAAGCTCTCGAAGACCGCGTCCGTTGCGACATCGGTCGGGTAGGCATCTGCGAAGTTTGTGATCTGTTTGTTCATCCGTGCCATCCAGCCGTTTTCAGAGACGCGCATCGCCGGCGATTGCCGAGCGCAAAGAGAGGGGGCGCGGATCCGCCCAGACGTCAGCGATATGCGCCAGGCATTGCTGGCGCGAACCGGCAAAGCCCGCCGGCTCCCAGCCCAGGGGAATCCGCTTGTCCTGCGGCCAGACCGAGTAGCGACGCTCGGTGTCGATGACGGCGATCCAGAGATCGTCGTGAGGTTCCAGATTATCCATTCGCAGCTCCTGCGGTGATGATGGTCATGCGCAAGTGACGGATCCGGCAGGCTGCAGTTTAGAAAATTTATGAGAATTTTTTTCTTCGCTTACCCCTAAACCCAGCGGGAGATGGATCGTCATTCTACTAAATCGGCGCAAGAGCACGCTTCATGCTCGTAGCGCCAAAAGCGCGACCGGCCCCCGACCGGCCAAGGAGAACATCATGGATTTCGACGCCGTCAAACAGAGGCGCGCTCTGCAGTCGCGCAGCTACGTCAGCCTCGCCCCCAATCTCATCCACCTCAAGACCGCTTACGGCCACCACGAAGCCGCATTCGAGGTCGAGGCCGGCATCGCGTCGGTGACCTTCTACCATGGCGATCCGGTGCAATCGGCAGAGCTTCTCATGGCGGCTGCCGAAGCCGTGACGGCAGAAGATCGCTCGATCACCTCAGTCGTCTTCGACGGGCATCAGACAAGCCTCCCGCCGCACATTGCAGATGCAGGCGGAAGGCTCGATTCGGCGATCCTGTGGCAATGGCCATCGCTCTGGCTGCCGCAGCTGTCCTATCCGCTGCCGCCCGTGCAGGAGATGACCTCGGGCCGGTATCATCCGCGCCGGCCGGCAATGCCGAAGGGCACGATCTACAGACGTTTCATCCCCTGGCTGGAGCGGGAAATCACCTTCACGGTGGCCGATCCGGAGACCGATCTTGCAGCATTTCATCGCTGGATGAACGACGAACAGGTCAACACGATCTGGGAGGATGCGGGTTCGATCGACAAGCACCGGAAGATCCTGGAAGAAAGGGTCGCAGATCCGCATGTCCTGCCGCTGATCGGCAGTTTCGCGGACATTCCCTTCGGCTATTTTGAAGTCTATTGGGCGAAAGAGAACCGGCTCGGCCCCTTTTACGACGCCGATGACTATGATCGTGGATGGCACGTGGCGATCGGCGAGCCCGGCTATCGCGGCAAGAAATGGATCAGCGCATGGCTTCCCTCGCTGATGCATTTCATCTTCCTCGACGATCCTCGCACGAAACGCATCGTCGGCGAGCCGCGCGCCAGTCACGAGCAGCAGATCCGCAACCTCGACCGTTCGGGTTTTGCCAAGGTCAAGCATTTCGATTTTCCGCATAAGCGGGCGCTCCTGGTGATGCTCGGCCGCGAGCGTTTCTTCGGCGATCGTCTCTGGGTGCCGGCATCATGAACGACATGAGCGACGTCAGCGGCAGCTTCCGGAGACGGCAGCGCCTTGCACCGGAAGACCTTGCCAGTCCTGAGCTTTTCAGGCTGCTTCTTCGGCTTGGACTGCCGGCCATGTTCGGCCTGTCGATCAATGCCGCCCATCATACGATCAACATGATCTTCGTCGGGATGATCGGTGAAGACCAGATCGCGGCGATCATGATCGTCCTGCCGATCCTGATGCTCGTCGCCGCCTTCGGCGAGGGGATCGGCGTCGGTGTCGCAACCGAGGTCGGACGCACGCTCGGCGCCGGCAACCGATCCCGGGCCGGCGCCATTGCCTCGATCAGCCTTGCAGCCGGTGTCGTCTTCGGCGCGGCCAACGCTGTCGCAATCGTCGCATTTCCAGATCTATTGCTGTTCGGCGCCACGCCTGCCCTCCAGCCGCTCGCGCAACATTATCTGATGATCATTGCGATCTCGGTGCCGTTGACGATGGCGCAGATCATTCTCGATTTCCTGGCGATCGCAGAGGGCAATGCCCGCTTCAGCATGTGGACGCTGGTCGCCTGCTTTGCGCTGAACATGATCCTCGATCCGATCATGATCTTCGGCTTCGGCCTCGGCCTGCAGGGCGTTGCAATCGCAACCATCCTGTCGCAGCTCGTCGCGCTTTGCATCTACGGCGCCTACCACGCCAGGCGACTGGGGACGGTCCGGCTGACGTTTGGCTGGCGGTGGGGAGATATCGGCTATCTCAGGCCTGTCCTTGCCGTGGGGGCCCCGACGACGCTGACCAGTCTCGCAACCGCGGGCGCGATTGCGGCCGTGGTATCGCTTGCCGGCACCTATCATGGAGAAGCCGGCATCGCCGGCGTCGGCATTGCCTTGCGGCTGCTCGCGGTCGGAACCCTCCCCGTCATCGGCATTTCACTCGGGGCCCAGTCGATCCTGAGCTTTGCCTGGGGCCGAGGTGATATGGCTCGGGTATTGTCGGCAGCCCGCATCCTGACAGTGGTCACCAGTGCGGTGAGCGGCGCCTATGGATTGGCGGCGCTCGCCTTCTCCGAAGAACTTGCCTCGTTCTTCACCGACGATGCGGTGGTGATCGCGATCGCCGGGCAAGCGATCATTGCAACCCATCTTCCCCTTCTGCTGTTCGGCCTGCGGCAAACGGTGCTGATCCTCTTCCAGGCTCAAGGCAGACCGAAAGCGGCGGTTGCCATCGGTCTGGCGCAGAATGGCTATCTTCTCTTTCCGCTGCTTGCTCTTCTGCCGCCGTTCTTCGGCTTTTCAGGCTTGCTGGCAGCCATGTTCCTGGCCTCTGCCTTGACCGGCCTGCTGTCGGCCGTCTGCCTGGCGAGGACGCTCAGCGCGCTCCAGCAGCGCTCTGCCGACCATCTGACCTCCATCCGTCCATATCCCAGCTTTTGTCCATGAGAGGATGACCATGAACCAGTCGATCAATCCGCACGACCTTGGCGCCCATGCGGTCGCTGACGATCTCTTTACGCCTGTCGATCCGGCGGCATTCAACGCCGTGTCTCCACCGATCTTCCAAACGTCGCTCTTCACTTACGACAGTTACGAGGCGATGGAGGATGTCTTTGCCGGACGCACGCGCAACTACATCTATTCGCGCGGCGACAATCCGACGGTTCGCGAATTCGAACTGCTGGTCGCCCGCCTCGAGGGCGCAGAGGACGGACGCGCTTTCTCGAGCGGAACCGCTGCCATTACATCGACAATTCTCAGCCTTGTTGAGGCGGGAGACCGGGTCGTTGCGGTCCGCCATCTCTACAACGATGTCTACCGCCTTCTGGTGAAGCTGCTTGCCAGGCTCGGCGTCGCGGTGGATTTCGTCGATCCCGCCGACCACGACGAGGTCCGCAAGGCGCTATCGGGTGCCAAGCTGCTCTACCTTGAAAACCCCACATCCTTCGTCTTCGAGCTGCAGGACATTGCGGCGCTGTCGGCCATGGCAAAGGAGGCCGGCGTCACCACCATCATCGACAATTCCTGGGCAACGCCGCTCTTTCAGAAACCGATCCAGCATGGCGTCGATATCGTCATTCACGCCGCCTCGAAATATCTCGGCGGTCACAGCGATACGGTCGCCGGCGTCGTCGTCGGCTCGAAAGAGGCCATCGCCAGGATCAATGCAACATCCTACCCCTATGTCGGCGCCAAACTGTCACCGTTCGAGGCCTGGCTGCTGCTGCGCGGCATGCGCACGCTGCGTGTCCGTCTCAAGGAGCATGAGCGCAGCGGGCTTTTGCTGGCCGGGCGGCTGAAGGAGCATTCTGCGATCGGACGCGTTCGTCACCCAGCGTTTCAGGAGCACCCCGGGCGGGCAACGCTGACGGGTTATGCCGGGCTGTTTGCCTTCGACCTCAATCCCGATATCGATGTCGCACGCTTTGTGAATAGCCTTCGCGACATCCGCCTCGGTGTCAGCTGGGGGGGACCAGAAACGCTGGTGGTCCCCGCCAAGGTGGCGCTGCAGATCCCCGACCGGATGACCTCCTTCATCCGGTTCGGCGTGAGCGAGCAGACGGTTCGTTTCGCTGTTGGCCTGGAAGAGCCGGAACTGCTGTGGAGCGATTTGCAGCAGGCGTTGCACGCGGCGAAACGCTAGGCTGCTGCCGGTGTGCATGATCGGGGCGGAAGGCAGGTTCGGCGATCGCCAGATGGCAATGTTCCTCTGCCGCCTTGATCATGAAGTTGACGAGGGTCCTTGAGACGCCGAGTTCGGCTGCAATATCCTTCTGCGGCACGCCGTTGAGGCGATGGCGAATGAAGGCATCGTTGGTTCGCTTCGGCAGCGCCTCGAGCGAGGCAAGCACATTGCGCAGGGTCTCGGCAGCGACGAGCTGGTCGAGCACGGTGGGGATGGGAGCCGTGATCTCCTGAATCTGGTAGATCGACCTATGGTTGTTCATCTTCTGGCGTCGCCGGCGGCTCTCATCGAGTGCGAGATTGTAGACCATTCGGAAGGCGTAGCCGATCGGGCAACGAATGTCGTCGGTCTTGACCCCATAGGCTTTAATGACTCCATCTTGAAAGATATCCTCGGAATATGACTTTGATTTGACAACGCTTTCAATCGTTTTAAGGAGCTTGTCCTTGTTTTCGATCATGGCATTGACCACGGCATTTCCGTTCGCATCACGATGCAATGTGTGCATTGTCCTGTACCCTTTTTACAAATGGAAAATCAGGCTCTGTCGTTGCTGGCTAGTTCGGTCTTAGCCTTCCTTTTTCGAGGAAAGTACACGATTTGATTGCAGTGTCTATTTTAAGGTGATAACATGAGTCAAGTTTAAATCGACCGATCGGAGGCGAGAAAAAATGGGAAAAACAATTGAGATCCTGACCGGCAAGGCAGAGCTCTGCCGATCGATCATGGGGGCTTTGCCGGACTGGTTTTCAGAACCTGCGGTTATCGAGGCGAGCGCCCGGGCGATCGAAGACCTGCCGGTGTTCGGCTATGTCGAAGCGGATGTCGTGACCGCGTTGATGGCCTTGAAGCCGCACCCGCCCGGCGCCGTCGAGATCGCGCTGATCGCGACACGACCGGGACATCACGGTCGCGGCGCCGGACGCCATCTCATCGATGCGGCCGAACGTTTCGGCCATGAATCGGGTGCGCGGCTGCTGACGGTCAAGACGCTCGCCCCGCGCGGCATCGACGAACCGCAGTTCGAGGCGACGCGGCGCTTCTATGACCGGAACGGCTTTGTGCGGGCGGAGGTCTTTACAAAGCTCTGGCACGAGGACCATCCATGCCTGTTCATGGTCAAGCCACTCGCCGGCGTCCAGGCAGGTGAGGCTACGCTTTGAGACGAGGGAACTTTCTGTTTGGCGCGCATTGGCAATAACTGGTGCGCAGGGCGCCCGTCTCTGCGCGCGGCGGACGATAGGAGCTAGAGCCTTTCCGGGTTAGATTGAAGCATTCTGTTGGCTGAAACGGAGTCGGATGGTCGACCGGCCGGCGCGCGTCGTAGCCCGGCTCTACGGCCAAGCCGGCCGGTCGATCAGCCGGCCCGTTTCAGCCAACCCGAAGGGCCGGGCATCTTTCCGCCAGGACAAAGGCGATCGGCTCGCACATACCTTGGGGTATGCCCTTCGCCAATCGCCTTTGCCCTGACGAAAACCTGCTCCGGCAGAATGCTTCAATCTAACCCGGAAAGGCTCTAGTGGCGCCCCTCCGGCAGCGGGCAGGCTTCGCCGCAGCCGCCGACGCCCGGCAGGTTATAGCGCAGGCAGCAGACCTTCCGGCGCACGAATTCGAGCCCGCATTGCTGGCGCGCAATGCGGATCATGCCGAACATCGGGTTGCGCCCGCCGCCCGGCCATTGAGCTTCTTCCAGCAGCGCCAGGCCGCCTTCGACTAGGACGGGCTCATGGCGATGAGCGATCTCTTTCAGAATCCAGGAGAGATAGGCCGCGACATTGTTCCAGAGAAGCTTCGGCGCAACGCCGGCGTTGGCGGCAATCGCCGCGACCAGAGGCTCGGCGTGGCCGTGCATCAGCCGGTGAAGCTCGCCGGCCGGATCACTCGTCACCTCGGGCCTGCCGGACATCACGAATGCTTCCGGTTCGCCTGTCTGCTCGTTGCAGACGAGCGAAAGCCGATCGACCTCCATCGGCAGCGCGATGCGGTGCACGAACATGTGGACGCTCGGGGCGATGGTCAGCATGCTGAAATAGTAGAGCGTCCACATGGAGACGATCGCACGACGGTCGCTGCCCGGAAATTTTTGCGCATATCGGCCAATGATCTCGTCGAAGATCGCTCGGTCGCAAAGATCCCTGCAGGAAACGACGATGCCCGTCTGCGGGAGAGCGCTGAGCAACTTGCCGCGGCAATAGGAGAACGGGCCGTCGCCCACCAGTCCGTCGAGGTCGACGGCCTGGTGGGCGACAGGATGGTCAGCTATCAAGGTCGGGCGCTGAAACGCTCCGGTTGTCTCCATTGCCGTGCCTTACCACCGGTATTTCAGGGTGCCGGTCATGTTGCGGCCCTGGCCGAGATAGCAGAAGCCTTCGTTGCAGACGGTGTCGCGTTCGTCGGCAATGTTGCGGATATTGAACGCTGCCGTCAGGCCCTCATATTTCTTGTCCACCGCGCCGAAATCATAAGCGGCGGATGCATCGATGTAGAAGCTCGACGGATTCTTCGACGTATTGGCTGTATCTGTCCAATTCTCGCTGACATAACGGACACCCGCGCCGACCGAGAGGCCATGGAAGGGGTTGGTTTCTTGGAACGTGTAGTTGGCCCAGAGGCTTGCGACATGCGAGGGTGTCAAGGCTGGCGTATTGCCCTCGTTTACACCACCTCCCGTCACTTCAGAATGGTTGTAGGTATAGGCCGCGATAAGATCCCAGCCATCGGCGACTGCCGCGCGGGCTTCAAGTTCGATGCCCTTCCCAGTCACTTCACCGATCGATCCATAGGCAAACCGGAGCGGATCGACCAGCACCGGCTTGTTCTTTTCGACGATGTGATACGCGACGGCCGACAGGAGGATGTCGGAGCCCGGCGGCTGGTATTTCACACCGACCTCGTACTGTTCACCCTCTGTCGGCGCCAGGATCTTGCCGGATTGCGACCGATTGTTCACTGGATCGAAAGAGGTGGCATAGGAGACGAAGGGAGCAATACCGTTATCGAAGAGGTAGAGCGCACCGGCTTGCCAGGAGAAAGCATTCTTGTCGACCTCCTCAGAGCTGACCGTGGGCAAAGTCGCATCTCGCGTCTGGTTCACCCAGGTCTGCCGGCCGCCTAGGTTGAAACGCCAGTTTCCGATCTCCATCTGGTCCATGGCGTAGATGCCGACCTGCCGCATATCGGCCTCTGAAGCCAAGATATTATAGTCCGGCGTAACGCCCGAGACGCCATAGGTCGGATTGGCGATATCGAAGTCGAACGCCGGATCGGCGGCTCCGGCGCCATAGCCAAAGCTCGACTGGAGATTGGTGTAGTCGAGCCCGAACAACATCGTATGGGCAAGCGGGCCTGTATCGAATTTCGCCTCGAGCTGATTGTCGACCTGGAAAAGGTTCATTTCGTCCCGGATCGCATTCGTGCCGCGATGCGCGACGGTCCCGCTCCAGCCGGTAACACCGAGATAGCGAGCCTCCAGATCGAGATGCGAGTAACGCAGGTTCTGCCGGAAGGTCAGGCCGTTGTCGAATTCGTGCTCGAACTGATAGCCGATCTGCTGTTGCTTTACCTTCTGGTAGTCGTAGTCGGGATCGCTCGCCCTGAGTTCGTGGATCCTGCCGTCCAAGGAGATCGCGCTGACGTTGGAGTCGGTTTCGTCCGATTGCGCCAGACCGTACACTGTGAAGGTCGTGCCTTCGTCAGGCCTCCAGGTAAAGGACGGCGCCAGGAAATAGCGGTCGTCGGCAATATCGAAATTGGTGTCGCCACGGCGGGCAAGGCCGACGATACGATAGAGAAAATCGTCGTTGCCCTCACTGATCGGCCCGCCGAAGTCGAACATCCCCTGCAGCCGATCTTCAGTGCCGTAGGAAATGCCGACCTCGCGGATCGGCTCCTCGGTCGGAAGCTTCGATATCTTGTTGACGAGGCCGCCCGGCGATCCCGCACCGTAGAGAACGGAAACCGGCCCCTTGATCACCTCGACGCGCTGCAGTTGATATGGATCGGTGCGGAACATCCCGTAATTGATATAGGGTTGGCGCAGGCTGTCACGAAAGTCTCCGACCGTGGTGACGTTGAAGCCGCGGATGTAAATCTGGTCGAAACGCGGATCGAAGCCGTTCGGGCCCGTCGTCACGCCGGCCGAGTAGCGCACGGCCTCGATGATGCTCTGGGCGCCACGCTGCTCGATTTCCTTCTCGGTTGTGACCGAGATCGAACGCGGCGTCTCGACGAGCGGCGTGCTGATCTTGGTCGCGGCAGAACTGTTCTTGGCGGCAACGGACGTCCGGTCCGTCTTGCTATCAGAGGATGCACCTTGAATGACGATCGGCTCCAGTGCCGTCGCGCCGGCATCTGCGGACGCGCTCTGGGCTGAAGCCGGCGATGCCGCCATGCCGATCAGGACGATCGCTGTCGTGACAAATAGGCTATCTCTATAAATTCGCGATACATTATTAGAAACATTCAAAAAAACACGCGCCATTGCTTGGTCCCTACGTCACGGATGCGGGCGGAACCTATGGAGCGAAATTGGCTCTGTCAACATAAGATGATTGTTTTAGTCACCTTTTAATCGATAAAATTGCTGCGTTCGACGCTCCCGAACAGGTTGCACTCAGCATCGAGCCCGTAACGTTCTGTTCGGGTAAATTGCCAACGGAGGCGGTTCTATCGTGCGAGGGTTCAAGTGCGGACCGAGACGACTGTCAATCTGCCGGTCTCGATGGGGGCGAACCGTAAATTCGGCCTGGCGCAGGTGAGACTTTGAACCGATGTGACACACCTTAACAACATACTGTCGTGAAGTGGTCCAAAATCATTAGGGCAAGCATATCGTCTTTTGGGGCGGAATTCGCGGCTCGTCTTGCCGCCGGTCGTCTGCTCCCTAGATCCGACACATGGATACCGAGCGAACCACAGCTCCTATCAAACCGGTAAGGGCGTCTTCGCGGAAACCTCTCCAGAGGTTGAGCCCGGCCATTGTAGAGCAGGTCGAGCGCCTGCTCGGTGGACGCACGCGTGATATCCGCCTCAATGGGGAACTAGCCCAACTTTTTGGCGAACGGTCCTGGCCGCGGACTGCCAAGATCATCCGCGCTTGGGTGGTTTGGGTTATCGTGCTCGACGTCCTGACGTTGGGCCTCAACGCGATCTTGCTTCCGACCGAAACCGTCATGTCGATGCTCTGGCCAGCGTCCATCCTTCCCCCCGCGGCTCTTGTCGCCGCGATAGCCTTCCTGCGGCCGCATGCTTTGTGGGTGCAGGGAGTTTTCCTCCTCTCGGCTGTTTTTCTCATCCTCCTGTCGGTCGCCTTGGTAGGCGTTAACACCGGTGGCGAGTTTTATGAGCGGCATTTGACCATCATGCTTTTTGTGGCCGTCACTGCCATTATCATATTTCCCGTTCCACTCGGTTGGGCGATGGCGATCGGTGCTGCTGCCCTCGGTATCTACCTTGTGTTTCAGCTGCGCAATCCGGGCATCGAAGTGGGAAGTGCTCTGGCCGGGACGCTGTTTTTCGCAAGCGGTGTGGCTGCAACCGTCGTTGCCCGACGCACCGCAACCATCTTCGCTCAGAAGACTTTCTTGCTCGAGTTACGAGATCGAAGTCGCCTCGCGGAGCTTACCGACGCCAATTCCCAGCTGGAATTGCTGGCACGGACCGATCCGCTGACGGGTGTCGCCAACCGACGCTCGATGATGGAAACGCTCCATTATTTCTGGAGCGAGGATCTTAAACGAACGAGCGGTGCGGCGATGCTGATGTGCGATATCGACGACTTCAAGCATCTCAACGATAATCTCGGACATGCCGAAGGCGACCGTTGCCTGGTGAAAGTTGCCGGCATCATTCAGAGCAGCATGAGAGACGAGCGGGACCAGGTCGCCCGGTACGGAGGCGAAGAATTTCTCGTCTTTCTCCCTGGCTCCGATCAACAAGAGGCCGGGGTGATCGCTGAGAGAATTCGCAGCCGAGTGGAAGCTGCGTCTCTTCCAAACCCCACCTCCCGTGTCGTTCCTTATGTCACTGTCAGCATTGGAGTGGCCACGATGATACAAGACAGCGAGCTTGTGTCAGCAGAGCACATGCAACGCCAAGCGGATGCGGCGCTCTACCTTGCTAAAAAGACCGGCCGCAACCGTGTGGTGATCCATGCCCCAAAAGTCGACCAAGCCTCGGACTAAAGCCCTTTAGCTATCCAAGAACGACTGCCTTAAACAGCCGCAAGCTGGGTCTTGTCTCAGCTCTCCCAGCTTGACCATTTGACAGATATCCTACAAGTCGATATGCAACATCGAACTTATCGGCGATGCGGGAAAGTGACCGGGGCATGACATTGAAATCGATGAAGCCGCTGACGCGCGCGCCTCTGTTGCATGTCTCCGTGCAGGAAAGTCTTCGCGCCTATATCGACGACAATGGCCTGGCGCCCGGAACCCTGCTTCCGGCTGAGGGAGAGCTCGCCACCCAGCTCGGCGTCAGCCGCAATTCGCTGAGGGAAGGCATCAAGGCGCTGGAATCGCTCGGCGTCTTGGAGACGCGGCGCGGTGTCGGCATTTTCGTGAAGGCCTTTTCCTTCGAGCCGCTTCTCGACAACCTCGCTTACGGCCTCGGCGGCGCCCTGCGGCAGATCGAGGAGGTCCTCGAAATCCGGCGTACGCTGGAAGTGGGATTGATCGGCAAAACGATCGACGTGATCGGCGAGGAGGACATCGCCGAGCTGCGCGCCACCGTCAATCGGATGCGCGCCCATGCCGAGCGGGGCGAAACCTTTGCGGAAGACGACCAGCTGTTCCATCGGCTGCTGTTTCGCTGCCAGGACAATGAAACGCTGGTGCGGCTGATCGATGTCTTCTGGCTCGCCTTCTACAAGGCGTCGGATTTCGTCAATCTTGAAAATGCCGATCCGATGGCGACGTGGCGCGACCATGCCGCGATCGTCGATGCGATCGAGGCAAAAGATCTGGAGGAGGCGCGCAGACGCCTGGATCGTCACTACGAGGGCATTGCCCGGGTGATTGCCAACAACAAGACAAGTTCAAACGTGGGAGGAACACATGAAAAGACTGTCTAGACTATCCGTTATTGCGCTTGGCGCCCTGCTGTCGACGGCTGCCGTTCCGGCTCTTGTCGTTTCGGGCGTTACAGCTGAGGCTCAGGCAGCCACGCTGTCGGGCGGCTTCGATGTCGGCCCCGGAGGCTTCCAGGGCAACTTCAATCCGCTCGCCGCGACCGCCGGCTTCACCTGGCTCAGCGTCTACTACGAACCGCTGATCACCTATGACGAGAAGCTGCAGAAGGTCGTCGGCGCGCTGGCAAGCTCCTACGAGGTCAGCTCCGACCAGATGACCTACACGTTCAAGCTGACGGACGCCAAATGGCATGACGGCAAGCCGTTCACCGCCAAGGACGCGAAGTTCACCATGGGCCTTGCGATGGATGCGAAAACCGGCTCGGTGCTCGCTGCCCGGCTGAAGGGCATATCGTCCGTCGAGACGCCGGACGATCGCACTGTTATCATCAAGCTTAGCGCGCCGAGCAGCAGTTTTCCCGACACGATGACCAAGGTGATGATGCTGCCCGAGCATGCGCTCTCCTCTATCCCGGCCGACCAGCTGGCGAAGAACACCTGGTGGTCCACAGCTCCGATCGGCACCGGTCCGTTCAAATTCACCAAATACGTCTCGGATCAATATGTCGAACTTGCCGCAAACACCGATTATCGCGGTGGCAAACCCGCACTCGAACGCGTCATCAATCGCTATTTCGCCAACCCGGCCGCAGCGATCGCGGCGCTGAGATCCGCCGAAATCCAGTTCACCTATGTCGATTCCAACGACGTGCCGACCTTCAAGGACAACAAGGACTTCCAGGTCATCGAAGGCAACTCTTTCGTCGTCAACTATCTCGGCTTCAACCACGATTCCCCGCTCTGGAAGGATGTGCGCATCCGCCAGGCGGTGATGTACGCGATCAATCGCGATGCCATCATCCAGAGCCTCTATGGCGGCGCGGCCAAGCCTGCCAATTGCGCCTATGTCGCCGAACAGCTGATACCTGAGGGCATCGACAACTATGCCTATGATCCCGAGAAGGCCAAGCAGTTGCTGACGGAAGCCGGCTGGGACCAGATCAATGGCGGCAAGCCGATCACGCTTCTGACCTATTACACCACGCCGCTGGCGACCAACGTGCTTGCAGCAGTCCAGGCGATGCTGGCCCAGGTCGGCATCAACGTCGTCCCGCGCGCCGTCGATGCGCCGACCTATAACAGCATCGTGCTCAATGCGACGCCGGATATTGCCCAGTTCCAGTTGGTCTATGCCGGGCTGCAGAACGGGCCGGATGGCGGAAGCATCAATGTCGGCCTCAACGAGAAGCAGATCCCTCCGGCCGGACCGAATGTCGCCAGGGTTCGCATGCCTGACCTCACCAAGGCGCTTGATAGTGCCTTGGCCGAGCCCGACAGCACCAAGCGGGATGCCGCCTACCAGGACGTCTGCAAGGTGATGAACACGAACCTGCCCTGGGCGACGCTCTGGGTGGCAAACCGCTACGGCATCGTTTCGACCAAGGTGAAGGATTTCGTCTGGACACCGGCGCCGGGCGGCGGCCCCTACCAGGCCAACCCGCAGAAATGGTCGATCGCCGAATAGGCGGTTTCCGGGAAAGCCTTGAGGGTGGCTTCGGCCACCCTGACAAGACGGATGAACCATGCTCCAATACAGTCTCAGACGCCTGGTCATAGGAATAGGCATGCTCGTCGCCCTGAGCATGCTGATCTTCCTGCTGCTGCGCCTGACACCCGGCGACCCGATCGATGCCTATATCGATCCGAACCTGCCGATGTCGCCGTCAGACCTTGCCGATCTGCGCAGAAACCTCGGGCTCGATCAGCCCTTGCCGGCGCAGTATCTGGGCTGGTTGCAGCAGGCGCTGACCGGCAATCTCGGCTATTCGATCAAGCGTCTCGATCAGCCGGTTCTGGGCCTAGTGCTGTCACGGATCGGCCCGACAGTGCTCTTGATGGGCACCGCACTTGCCTTTGCCATCGTCGCAGGCATCACCTGCGGGGTGATCGGCGCCGTCCGCCGTAATTCGCTTGCCGATCTCTCCTTGTCGGTGGTTGCGCTTGCCGGCATTTCGAGCCCGGCCTTCCTCAGCGCGCTGATCGGCCTTTATATTTTCTCCGTCCGCCTGCACTGGATGCCATCAGGCGGCATGCTGACGCCGGGCGAGGAATTCTCGCTCGGCGACCTCCTCCATCATCTGATCCTGCCAGCGGCACTTCTGTCTGTCGCGCAAGCCGCATTGATCATGCGTTACATGCGCGCTTCGCTGCTCGAAGTCCTGAACCAGGATTACGTGCGCACGGCCCGCGCCAAGGGCGTTCGCGAGTTCTGGGTCATCACCAAGCATGCCTTGCGCAATGCGCTTCTTCCGATCGTCACGCTGATCGGCTCCACCATCGGGCTTGCAATCGGCGGCGCCATCTTCATCGAGAGCGTCTTCAACTGGCCGGGCATGGGTCTCTTGCTCGTCGATGCCGTGCAGACCCGCGACTACCCCGTCATCATGGGGGCGACGCTCGTCATCGGCACCTGCGTTATCGTCGTCAATCTTCTGACCGATATCACCTATGCGGTCGTCGACCCGCGCATCAAGGTGAGCTGATCATGCTGGCACGCTTTTCCGAACGCCGCAGCCCCGGTCCACTTGCCCGCGCCTTCAGTCGGTTTCTGCTCAACCGCGCAGCCGTTGCCGGCGTCTGCATTGCCACGCCAATGCTGCTGCTGATCCTCTCCTATCCGCTGTGGTGGGCTTTCCGGGCGAACGACATCGATCTTCTGGCCATGAATAGCGGCCCGACGGCAACGCACTGGTTCGGAGCCGACGGTGTCGGCCGCGACGTCTTCGCACGCGTGCTCGAGGGCGGCCGGATTTCGCTGCTGGTCGCCGTCGCATCGACCGCGCTTTCGGCGGTCATCGGTTTTCTCTTCGGGGCAATCTCGGCGCTGGCGGGACGCTGGACGGACGCCGTCTCGATGCGCTTCGTCGATCTGGTGATGACCCTGCCGCCCGTCATCTTCCTGCTTGTGCTCGCCTCTATCGCCGGCACAGGCATCTGGCCGACGGTGCTCGTCATCTCGCTGCTTTCCTGGCCGCTGCTTGCGCGCATGATCCGCTCGCGGCTTCTGGAATTGCGCGAACGCGACTTCGTCATGGCCGCCCGCGGCATGGGCGCCGGCATCGGACATCTGCTCTTTCGCCACGGCCTGCCGAACTCGATCGATATCCTCGTGGTCTATGCAACGCTGCAGATCGCCAATGCCATCCTGCTCGAGGCGGGGCTGTCCTTTCTCGGTCTCGGCATCGCCCCACCGGCAGCAAGCTGGGGCAACATGCTGAACGCGGCCCGCTCGACAGCCGTGCTCGAACAATATCCGTGGCAATGGCTCTTTCCCGGCGCCGCGCTGATCCTTGCCGTCCTGGCAATCAACTTCATTGGCGATGGCCTCAGAGATGCCTTCGACCCGCGTGCCGAACTGAATTGACAATCGAAAGAAGCGAAAATGACCAAATTCAAGGGTGTCGTCCCCCCCGTCGTAACACCGCTCAATCCGGATCTCACCATCGACTACCCATCCTATACACGCGTGCTCGAGCATCTGATCGATGCCGGCTGCCATGGTGTATTCGTGCTCGGTTCGACGAGCGAGGTGATCTTCCATGATGAAAAGACCCGGCGGGACATCATCGAACATTCGGCCAGGGTGGTGAATGGCCGGGTGCCGCTGATCGTCGGCGTCATCGATCCGACCACGGATCGCGTCATCGCCCATGCGAAGATCGCAAAGGCCGCCGGCGCCGATGCGGTCGTGGTGACGGCGCCATTCTATACGGTCACCAGCCAGTCCGAGATCCTCGACCACTTCCGTTATATCCGTGACGCGGTCGACATTCCGCTGGTCGCCTACGACATTCCGGTCTGCGTTCACGTCAAGCTGCAGCGCCAGACCGTGGTCACGCTCGCCAGGGAAGGCGCCATTATCGGCCTCAAGGATTCCAGCGGCGACGATGGCAACTTCCGCTATGCGCTCCTCGACCTTGCCGAACAAAAAGACGTCTTCCTGATGACCGGCTCCGAGATCGTCGTCGACACCGCCCTGCTGATGGGCGCCCATGGCGTCGTTCCCGGTATCGCCAATGTCGATCCGCACGGCTATGTCCGCCTTTGGGATGCTGCCCAGCGCGGCGACTGGGTCGCCGCGAAGAAGGAACAAGAGCGCCTCTGCCGCCTGTTCGAAATCGTCTGGGTCGCGCAGGGCCGTGTCAGCGGCGGCGCAGCCGGCATCGGCGCCTTCAAGACCGCCATGCGCAGCCTCGGCATCATCGATTCCGCCGTCATGCCGCGGCCGCGTGCCTCCCTCAACGATGCCGAAACGGCGCGGATCAACGAGATCCTGCGTGCAACCGGCCTGCTGAACTGAGCCGACTGATGGAACAGACCGCCGAACCCGTACTCGACATCAAGGGATTGCGAACGATCTTCCGCATCCGCGGCGGCGAGATCACGGCGGTCAACAATATCGACCTGACCGTTGCCGCCGGCGAGACGCTTGCGCTCGTCGGCGAATCCGGCTCCGGCAAGTCGGTCACCAGCCTGTCGGTCATGCGGCTGCTGACCCGCAACATCGGCGTGATCGCCGCAGGCAGCATCCGCCTTGCGACGAGCGACGGCGTGGTCCGCGATCTCGTCTCGCTCGATGAAGAGAGCATGCGCAGGATCAGGGGCGACGACATCGGCATGGTGTTCCAGGAGCCGATGTCGAGCCTCAATCCCGTCTTCACCATCGGCGACCAAATCGCCGAGCCGATCCGCATCCATCGCGGTGCCGACCGCAAGGCGGCGATGAACGCGGCCGTCGCGTTGCTTGAAAGCGTCGGCATACCGGACGCCCGACGCTGTGCCGGCCAATATCCGCACGAACTCTCGGGCGGCATGCGTCAGCGCGCCACGATCGCCATGGCGCTCGCCTGCGATCCGGCCCTGCTGATCGCCGACGAGCCGACCACGGCGCTCGACGTGACGATCCAGGCGCAGATTCTCGACCTGCTCCTCAAGCTGCAGCGCGAACGCGGCATGGCCATGCTCTTCGTCACCCACAATCTCGGCGTCGTCGCCGAAATCGCCCATCGCGTTGCGGTGATGTATGCCGGCCGGATCGTCGAAGAAGGGCCGGTCGGCGAGGTTTTCCGCAATCCGAAGCATCCCTACACGATGGGCCTTCTCGCCTCGATGCCGCGCCTTGGCGATGCGGCACGGATGAAACAGGCCGGCGAAAAGCTCGCCGCCATTCCCGGCATGGTCCCGAGCCTGATGAACATGCCGAGCGGCTGCGCCTTTTCCCCGCGCTGCAAGTTCGCGATCGATGCCTGTCGCGCTGCCGTTCCCGCGCTCGAACAGGTCAATCCGCAGCATCGCAGCCGCTGCATCAGATGGCAGGAGATCTAGATGAACGCACCGCTGCTCTCCGTGCGCGACCTTTCGAAACATTACACCTCCCGTGGCACGCGGCTGAACATTCTTGAGGGCATCTCCTTCGATATCGGCAAGGGTGAAGTCGTCGGGCTTGTCGGCGAATCCGGCAGCGGAAAGACCACGATCGGGCGTTCCGTCCTTCGCCTCGTCGAACCGTCGTCCGGCAGCGTCCGTTTCGACGGGACGGAACTCACAGCGCTTTCCGCCTCCGCGCTCAGACGGCAACGGCCGCGCATGCAGTATATTTTCCAGGACCCCTTCGCCAGCCTGTCGCCGCGCATGACGATCGGCGAGATCCTGACGGAAGGCCTGAAGATCCAGGGAATCGGCACCACCCGCGACAGGCTCGAGCGGGCGCGGTCGGCCTTGGCCGAGGTCGACCTGCCCGCCGACGCAATCAATCGATACGCGCATGAATTTTCCGGTGGCCAGCGCCAACGCATCGGGATTGCCCGGGCGTTGACCTTGTCGCCCGAATTCATTGTCGCCGACGAGCCGGTCTCGGCGCTCGACGTGTCGATCCAGGCGCAGGTGATCAACCTGCTGCGCGACCTGCAGCAGCGGCTTGGCCTGACCATGCTGTTCATCTCGCATGACCTCGCCGTCGTCGAATATATCTGCGACCGGGTGATCGTGCTCTATCTCGGCCGCATTATGGAAATCGCGCCAAGTGCCGAGCTCTATGCAAGACCGCAGCATCCCTATACCCGCGCGCTTCTATCGGCGATTCCCTCGCCCGATCCGGATGCCCCCCGTAACAGGCAGATCCTGAAGGGCGATATTCCAAGTCCGGCCAATCCGCCGAGCGGATGTGTTTTTCGCACGCGCTGTCCGAGCGCGCTCGATGCCTGCGCCGGCGCCGTTCCGCAATTGCGGGAAATCGCGCCCGGCCAGTTCAAGGCCTGCATCCGCGACGACCTCAACTGATCCGTCATCCATCGGGGAAAAACAGATGAATGCGAAGACGCGCCGTCCCGCCATCGGCGGAAATTGGGCGAGCCTGCTTCTGCCGATCGCAGCCGATGACAGCATCGAATTCGACAAGCTCGGCGAAGAGATCGACATCCTCATCGATGCCGGCGTCGACGGTATCTATTCGAACGGCACTGCTGGCGAATTCCACAATCAGACGGAGGCGGAGTTCGACAGGATCCAGGCAATGCTGGCCGAACGCTGCAAGGCATCTTCAACGCCATTCGTCATCGGCGCCTGCCAGCCCGACCCGCTGATCATGCTCAATCGCGTCCGCCGCGCCGCCGTGCTCGACCCCCGCGCCATTCAGGTCATATTGCCGGACTGGTGGCCGCTTACCGATGCCGAAGCGATCGACTTCCTGACACGAACGGCCGAGGCTGCCGACGGCATTCCGCTCATCCTCTACAACCCGCCGCATGCAAAACGGGTGCTGGCGCCAAAGGAGCTCGGCATGGTCTGCGCAGCCGTGCCTGAGGTGATCGGCATCAAGCTCGCCGATGGCGACGGCTCCTGGTATGCCGAGTCGCGTCTGTATCTGTCCGGGCTTTCGCTCTTCGTCCCCGGCCACCATCTCGCAACCGGCACCAAGGAAGGTGTGGCAGCAGGCTCTTTTTCCAACGTGGCCTGCCTTAGTCCCCGCGGTGCTCAGACTTGGACGGTCTCGATGCGAAACGATATCGACGCCGCACTCGATCTGGAGCGACGCATCTGCACGTTTATGGACGCGCATATCGTCCCGTTTCGCCAGGAATTTGGCTATTCGAATGCCGCTCTCGACAAGCTTTTGAGTGCGATCGGCAATTGGGGACCCGTGGGCACCCGTTTGCGCTTTCCCTATCGCTCGATAGACATGGCAGAAGCGGTCAGGTTGGGACACATCGCACGCTCCAAACTCCCCGATCTTTTCCCCTAGCTCAAAGAGCGGGCTTGGCACGAAGCAAGCTGCGTTGGCTCGCCTTGATGGGCGTCGAACCGAAGAGACAAGGTCCGATATGGCGCAGAACGAAAAGCTCTACCATCCCAGCCGGGCCGATATCTTGCTGGAGGCCTCCTTCAGCAGAACGATGAAGCGGTCGACATCGCTTTTTTGCGTGCGGAAGGCCGGGGCGCCGACATTCACCGCGGCGATCACGGATCCGTCGAATGCCAGAACCGGCACTGAGACGGAGACGAGTTGCTCGCTGACTTCACCATAACTCACACAAAATCCCTGGCGGCGGATCTTATCCAATTCAGCAACCAGCTTGCCACGATCCGTGATCGTGCGCTTGGTCAGCCGCGGCAAAGTCTCGGGGATCATTTGCAACTGCACCTGGGGCTGAAGATAGGCGAGAAGCACCTTGTACGAGCCGGCCGTGAGCGGCCGTCTTCGACCGATCATCGCCTGCACCCGCAAGTCGCGCATCGGTTCGAACTTTGCAATGCACAGGGATTCGCCATTGTCGATGATCCTGAGCTGGGTCGTTTCGTTCGCCTTCTGGCCGACTTCTTCAAGAATAGGATTGGCTATTCGCACCAGATCAACCTGTGTCGAGGCAGCAGTCCCGAGAATGATCGCAGTCGTCCCCAGCCGATAAGTGCCCGTATCGCTCTTCCGCACCAGGCCGCGCCGTTCCAGTGTGCGTAACATGCGCAAAATTCTCGGCTTGGTTTCCCCAAGGTTCTGCGCCACCTCAGTCAGCCTGATATCCGGGTTTTTGGCGACATTCAGCAATACGTCGATGCAGACATCAACAGATTGCACAATATCGCCTTTTGATGGTTGTCTTTTGTCCATGGGACCAGAATTTTCTCCGCGACCAAGGCTGAAGGATTGGCATAGTTTTAAGTTACGCCTATCGTAACGCGCTTGTTTTCCGTTTGACAGCCCCCTTGAGGCCCCCTTACCAATTTGTGTCAAGAGTGGACGGGAACCCGCTCGTACCGACCAAGCAAGGTCGGCCCAAAAACGCTAAACCGGGATGGAAGAAATGGCCGCAAAAATATTGATGCGGGCAGCGATCGGGCTGCTCGGAACGATCGCTATTCCTGCAATGGTCGCCGCACAGGAAACCCCGCTGACGATCGGGATGTCGACGACGCCGACGACGCTGGATCCCCATGAAGACAGTTCGGCGCCAAACAATGCGACCTCGCGCCACATCTGGGACAGCCTCATAAACCTCACGGGAACGTCGGCAAATGCGCCGGAACTCGCCACCGAATGGAAGGTCGTCGACCCGACCCACTGGGAATTCAAGCTGCGGAAGGGGGTGAAATTCCATGACGGCAGCGAGTTCAACGCCGATGACGTCATCGCTTCGCTTCTGCGTGCCCGCGACAAGCCCAGCCAGAGCTTTGCTTCCTACACCCGCAATATTGTCAATGTCACCGCCACGGATCCCTATACCATCGTCGTCGAGACAAAGGTTCCGGATCCGATCCTGCTGAATTCCGTCAGCCGAATTCGCATTATCAGCGCCGATTGCAAGGAGGCGCCGGTCCAGGATTTCGACAACGGCAAGTGTGCAATCGGAACCGGGGCCCATTCCTTCGTCTCCTATTCGCCAGGCAGCAACCTGACCTTGAAGCGCAATGACGGCTATTTCGCTAGCCCCTCGCACTGGTCGAACGTTACGCTCCGCTTCCTGCCCGATGACGGTGCCCGTCTGGCATCGCTTCTTTCCAACGAGATCGACATTGTCGAAACCCTTCCTGCCGATGGAATGGCACGCGTGGAAGCGAGCGATAATCTGCAAGTCATCAACGGCCTGTCTTCCCGCTTCGTCTATCTTGGCCTCGATGTCAGCCGCGATGTTTCGCCTTTCGTGAAGGCTGCGGATGGCTCCGATCTCGACAAGAACCCGCTCAAGGATGAACGGGTGCGTCGCGCAATGTTGATGTCGATCAACCGGCCGGCAATCGTCGACCGCGTCATGCAGAAGAACGGCACGGTGGCCGACCAATTCGTCACCCAAGGCTATGCGGGCTATTCCGAAAAAGTCGAGAAGGTGGGCTATGATCCCGCCGCCGCCAAGGCGCTTCTGGCCGAGGCCGGTTATCCGGATGGCTTCAGCCTGACCCTGCATGGCCCCTCTGGCCGTTACGTCAAGGACGCCGAAGTTCTGCAGGCGGTCGGACAGATGTTCACGCGCATCGGGATCAAATCGAAAGTCGAGGTCCTGCCCTGGTCGATGTATTCGGAAGCCTATTCAAAAGGCACCTACAGCACCTATTTCGGCTCCTGGGGTGTGAACACCGGCGAAACCACCAATCCGACTGTTGCGCTGGTCGCCACGCGCGACGAGAAAAAGGGGACCGGCAGATATAATGGCGGCGGCGTGTCCGATCCGAAGATCGACGAGGTGCTGGCCAAGGCCAGTTCGACGCTCGATCAAGCCGAACGCAAGCCCCTTCTCGAGGAACTGTCGACGGAGACCTTCAACAACCTCTGGCTCCTCCCGATGCACTACGAAAACGTCGTGCTGGGCGCAAAGAAGACCGTGTCCTACACCCCGCGCGGCGATAAATATACACTCGCTTACGACGTGAAGCCGGCGGACTAATGCATGCCGTCCAAAAGCGTGCCGTGGTTTTGCGACAAATAAAGATTTGAAGTGCGTCGCATCGATCCATTCGATGCGACGCGGTATAAAACAGCAGCATGGGGCCGCACCAGGGCCGTCCCTTTCTTCATCTCCCAGGAGACATTCATGCAGGAACTTGGAACGGGCGAAGCCGTCGCCCGGGCGAAGGCCATCTATGACTATGGCCAGACGGCCATCTTCGCCTCTCAGGCTGATCCCCGCCTCCATATGGTGCTTTATGTGCCACCGACGGCGGCAGACGGCCGCAAGCTCGACCTCCTGGTCGCGGTCCACGGCACCGGGCGCACGTCGGCCATCGACTTCCGCGACGGTTTCGCCGAATTCGGGCTCTACAACGACTGTGCCATCCTTTGCCCGATCTTCCCGGTTGGCGTTCTCGGCGACGGTGCGCGTTCCGGCTACAAGTTTCTTGAGGAAGGCGACATCCGCTACGATCAGGTCGTCCTTGCCATGGTCGCGGAGATGGCCGACAAATACCGCCAGGACTGGTCCAAATTCGCCATGTTCGGCTTCTCCGGCGGCGGGCATTTCGTGCATCGTTTCACCATCCTGCATCCGGAAAAGCTCTGGGCGGCATCGATCGGCGCACCTGGTTCCGTCACCCTTCTGGATCCGACGCGTGACTGGTGGGTCGGCATTCGGGATCTGGAAGCGCGCTTCGGCAAGTCCTTCCGGCCCGAAGATCTCGCCAAGGTGCCGGTGCACATGATCGTTGGCGACGCCGATCTGGAGACCTGGGAAATCACCCATAAACCGGGCGGCAAATATTATATGGATGGCGCCAACGACGCCGGCAAAACGCGGCCCGAGCGCCTTGCCGCCTTGGCGAGCTCATTCCGCAAAGCGGGTGTCGATGTGACGTTCGATCGTGTTCCGGGCGTCTCTCACGACCGGATGAAAGTTCTGGGCTACGTCAAGGCCTTCCTGGCAAAGGTGCTCGAGGAGCGGCGCGCGAAATGAGAAACGCAACGATCGTGGCGCCTCAGCCGGAGGCCGTCGAAGCCGGTGCGGAAGTTCTCGAACGCGGCGGCAATGCCATCGACGCAGCACTCGCCTGTGCTTTCGTCCAAGGGGTGGTCGACCCGCAGATGGCCGGCATCGGCGGCTTCGGCTCCATGCATGTCTACATGCCGAAAAAGGGCGTGCACGAGGTCCTCGAATTTTATGCGCGCGCGCCGTTGAAGGCCGCGCCGGATATGTGGCTCGACAAGATCAAGCACCAGAGCCGCGACGGCTTCGGCTATGTGCTTGAAGGCAATATTTCCGATATCGGCTACCTTGCCGTCTGCACCCCCGGCTCGCTCAAGGGTTATGAGACTGCGCTGCGCGACTACGGCACCTTCGATTGGGCCGATCTCATCAAGCCGGCCATCCGCCTTGCCCGCAACGGTTTCATGATCCGAAACCACATGCAGTGGTATTGGGCTAAGGACCAGTCGAATGACGGTTTTGCCAATACGCTCGACAAGCTGCGCTTTTCTGAAACGGGTCGGAAAGTCTATTTCCACGACGACGGCACGCTCAAGAATGTCGGCGACCTGCTCGTCAACAAGGACATGGCAGAGACCCTCGAACGCATCGCGCGAAGCGGCGGCTCGGACATTTTCTATCACGGCGAACTGGCCGAACAGATCGCCAGCGATTTCAAGGCAAATGGCGGCTTGATCGATCAGCAGGATCTGGCGCGTTACCAATTGTCGAAGGTAGAGCCGGTTTGGGGCGACTACCGCGACCACCGCATCGCCACCTCGCCTCCACCAGGCTCGGGCTTCCCGATGCTGGAACTCCTGCATATCATGGAGCAGTTCGACGTCGGCTCGCTGCAGCATGGCAGCGCCGATCATGTCCGCATCCTGTTCGAAGCGATGAAGCGGATGACGATCGACAAGGACGCGCATATGGGCGATCCCGCCTATGTCGACGTGCCCTATGCAAAGCTGCTGTCGAAAGAGCATGCAAAGGCCCATGCCCGCGCAATCAAGGCGGGTGAGATCGCCAGCGTATCGCGCCTTGATGGGTCGCAGCGCGACACCACGCACATCTCGGTGATCGACAAGGACGGCAATGCCGTCGCGATGACCCACACCCTCGGCAGTCCCTCGGGCGCGATCACCGACGGCCTCGGCTTCATGTACAATGGCACGATGAGCCGCTTTAATCCGCTTCCCGGCAAGCCCGGCTCGATCGCTCCCGGCAAGCGGCGTCCCAGCTCGGCGGCACCGACGATCGTCTTCAAGGACGGCGAGCCCAGCATCGTCATCGGAGCGCCAGGCGGCAGCTATATCGCGCCCGCCGTTGCGCAATGCCTGATGAACATGATCGATTTCGACATGTCCGTGCTCGAAGCCGTCTCGGCGCCAAGGATCGTAGGGGTGTCAAACACGATCGACATCTGCAATCGCATTCGACACTCTGTCGAAGACGAACTGCGGGCGCAGGGCTACCAGGTGGCGCGGTCGCCGCAGACATATGCGTTCGCCGCAGTCCACGCGATCAAGATTGACGGCGGCATCTCGAAAGGCGCGGCCGATCCGCAGCGCGACGGGATGGCGATCTCCGTCGCCTAGATTCAAAATTACAGCGTCCTTTGCGGCTCTCGAAAAGACGCGCGGCGCTGTAGGGAGAGGTTCAATGGTCACATCCATTATCAGGCGGTTGATACAGGCGCTGTTCGTCATTGTCGCGATGACGATCATTGTCTTCATCGGCGTCAATGTGATCGGCAACCCGGTCGACATCCTGATCAACCCGGACGCCAATCAGGCGGAGCGGGCACTCGTCATCGCCCATTACGGTCTCGATCAGCCGCTGTGGAAACAGTATCTGCTGTTTCTCCAAGGGCTTCTGCACGGGGACTTCGGCAACAGCTTCGTTTATGGGCGGCCGGCGCTCGGTCTGATCCTCGAACGTCTCCCGGCAACGCTCGAACTGGCGATCACGGCTCTCGGCATCGCGCTGCTGTTCGGCCTGCCGCTTGGGCTGTATGCAGGGCTCTACCCCAATCGGATCTCCTCCAAGCTCATCATGAGCGGCTCAATTCTGGGCTTCTCGCTTCCGACCTTCTGGGTCGGTCTCATGCTGATCATGGTGTTTTCCGTCGAGCTCGGCTGGTTGCCGACGAATGGCCGCGGCCCGACGCAAGAACTGCTTGGCGTACAATGGTCGTTTCTGACCGCAGACGGCATCAGGCACCTTTTATTGCCGGCCTTCAACCTGGCTCTGTTCAAGACGTCGCTCATTCTTCGGCTGACCCGCGCCGGCGTGCAGGAGGTCCTTCCTCAGGACTATGTGAAGTTTGCCCGTGCCAAGGGATTGCGAGAGCGGCGGATCATTTCCGTGCACGTTCTCAAGAACCTGATGATCCCGGTGGTGACCATCATCGGGCTCGAGTTCGGCTCACTCATCGCCTTTTCGGTCGTCACCGAAAGCATCTTTGCCTGGCCGGGCATGGGCAAGCTCATCATCGACTCGATCAACCTTCTCGATCGCCCTGTCATCGTCGCCTACCTGATGATGATGGTGCTGCTCTTCGTCGTCCTCAATTTCATCATCGATATCTGTTATACCCTTCTGGATCCGCGGGTCCGGCTGGAAGGAAAGGCTTGACCCCATGGCCGAACCAAACACGCAAGACACAAGCGCTCCAACGCCCGAACCCAGTCGTCTGTCGAAAGGGATCGCGGATTTCTTCAGCTCTCCGGCAGCCGCGATCGCCTTCCTCACGCTGGTGATCATCTGTTGCCTGGCGCTGTTTGCGCCATGGATCTCTCCGCAAAATCCCTATGATTTGATGCAGCTCGACATCATGGATGGACGGCTGCCGCCGGGGTCCGAATCCATGACCGGGCTTGTCTATCACCTGGGTACCGACAGCCAGGGCCGCGATATCCTGTCCGGCATCCTCTATGGCCTGCGTACCTCTTTGCTGGTGGGTGTTCTGTCGGCTTTCGCTGCTGCCATCATCGGAACCTCTGCCGGATTGTTCGCGGCTTACATGGGAGGGCGGACGGAAACCGCGATGATGCGGCTCGTCGACCTGCAGCTGTCGTTTCCCACCATATTGATGGCGCTCATGATGCTCGCCGTGCTCGGCAAGGGCGTACCCAACGTCGTGATCGCACTGATCATCGCCGAGTGGGCGACCTATGCCCGAACGGTCCGCGGCACCGCTCTGGTCGAGCGCGAGAAGGAATATATCGAGGCGGCCCGGATGCTGCGCCTGCCCGGATGGCGCATCCTCTTCAGGCACCTGCTGCCGAACTGTCTTGCGCCGGTCATCGTCATCGCCACGATGCAGATCGCCCGGGCAATCGGCCTCGAAGCAACCTTGTCCTTCCTCGGTCTCGGTGCATCCGTGACTGAACCCTCGCTCGGCATGCTGATCTCGACGGGCTACCAGTATCTTCTGACGGGCCTTTACTGGATCAGCTTCTTTCCCGGCATTGCCCTTCTGGTCACGATCGCGGCGATCAATCTCGTCGGCGACCGGCTGCGCGATGTCCTCAACCCGAGGAACATGTCATGACCCCATTGCTGCAAGTGAGCAATCTCGTCACCGAATTCGGCGGCGGCAGGGGACGCCCCAGCCTTTGCGCCGTCAACGATGTGTCGTTCACGGTGGAGCGCGGCAAGGTCCTTGGTCTTGTGGGAGAATCCGGATCCGGAAAGTCGGTGACCGGCTTCTCGATCATGCGGCTCCTCGATAGGCCCGGCCGGGTTGTCGGCGGCAGGGTCATCTTCGACGGCGCCGACATCGCGAAATATTCGGACGAAGAGATGCGGCAGCTGCGCGGCAAGCGGATCGCGATGGTATTCCAGGATCCGATGATGACGCTCAATCCGGTCCTGACGGTCGGAACGCAGATGGTGGAAGCCGTCCGGGCACACGAGCGAGTCTCGAAGGATGCCGCCCGGCAGCGGGCGCGGGATGCTTTGGCGCTGGTCGGAATACCAAGCCCTGAAGAAAGGCTTGCCGCCTATCCGCATCAGTTTTCCGGTGGAATGCGCCAGCGTGTGGCGATTGCCATCGCGCTTCTTCACAAGCCGGACCTCATCATCGCCGATGAACCGACAACAGCGCTTGATGTGACGATCCAGAGCCAGATCATTTCCGAATTCCAGAAGCTTACCGAACAGGGAAATACGGCGGTGATCTGGATCACCCACGATCTGGCGATCGTTTCAAGATTGGCCGACGAGATCGCCGTCATGTATGCCGGCCGCCTCGTGGAGACCGGACCAGTGGGCAAGGTTCTGACCGATCCTCACCATCCCTACACGGCCGGTCTGATCGCGTCCGTTCCTTCGCAAAACAGACGCGGAGAGCCGCTTCACCAGATCCGCGGCATGACGCCGGCGATCAGCCGGCTCCCACAGGGATGCAGTTTTCGTACGCGCTGTGATCGGGCAACCGACGGCTGTCTGGTCATGCCGGCGCTCATGCCGGAAGGCGATCGCTCCTTCCGCTGCATTCATCCCGTAACGAAAGAGGTAGCATGATGACGGCGACCGCCGCGCCCCTTATCGAAGCGAGGAACGTGTCGCAGCGCTTCGGAGCCAAGCCCGACCTGGCCGCCAAGATCGCGCTCAAGCTCAAGCTCGCCAAACCGGCGCCTGTCGTTCATGCGCTTGATGATGTCAGCCTCAGCATCCGGCCCGGAGAGGTTGTCGGCCTTGTCGGCGAAAGCGGCTGCGGGAAGTCGACGCTCGGCCGCGCCATTGCAGGGATCACCTCGCCAAGCCAGGGCCAAATTCTCTGGAAGGGGATGGACAGAAGCGCCATGTCGAAAGGCGAGCAGCATCAGTTTGGTCTCGCCAGCCAGATGATTTTCCAGAACCCGATGGCGGCTCTCAATCCACGCATGACCGTCGAGGAGCTTATCTGGGAGGCGCCTCGAACACATGGACTTGCCCGCTCGACGGAACGCGACGCCTATGTCGACAGATATTTGATGCTGGCCGGTTTCGACCCGGCCATGAAAAAGCGATACCCGCACCAGTTTTCCGGAGGCCAGCGGCAACGCGTCAATATTGCGCGCGCGCTCGCCGTGCAGCCGAAATTCCTCGTCTGTGACGAAAGCGTCGCAGCACTCGACGTTTCCATCCAGGCCCAGGTGATCAACCTGTTCATGGAACTTCGTGACAAGCTCGACCTGACCTATTTGTTCGTCAGCCATGATCTTGGCGTCGTGGAACATATTTCCGACCGCGTTGCGATCATGTATCTCGGCCGCATCGTCGAAGAGGCGCCCGTCGAGGAGGTTTTCAGACGGCCCAATCATCCTTACACGAAAGCGCTCTTGGCCGAAGTGCCGCGCATCGAACCCGGCAAGCGGCAGTTCAAGCCCGTCGACGGCGAACTCCCCAGCCCGATAAACCCGCCGAAAGGCTGCCACTTTCATCCGAGATGCCCGTTTGCGATGGACCGCTGTCATGTGGAAGTGCCGGTGAAAAAGGAAATTGCACCGGGGCACTTGTCGGCTTGCCACCTCAACGATGAATGATCTCAAAAGATAGGATCGCTGATTGCTTCAGGCCTAAAATCATCCCTGTTCTAATGTGCATGAGCGCCGCCCGGACGGGACACTTTTTTCAACCCGGCTCCCGCTGCAGCGGTGTCCGCCAGGGACGCATCGCCGAGCGAGATGACGCCGGTTAGGCGCTTGTCACGATTGACGACGGGAAGGCGCCGAACCTGGACCTGCCCCATATTGCGGGTCACGTCGTCGACATCTTCGTCTTCGAAACAATATTTGACATCGCGCGACATGACTTCACGCACCTTTGCATCGCCCCCGAGTCCGTCGGCAAGCCCGCGCACGACGAGATCGCGGTCGGTGATCGTTCCGACGAGCCGGTCGTTGTCGCCGACCGGCAGGAAGCCGATCTGCCTGTCGGCCATGCATCTCGCGATTTCGGCGATAGTCTGATTAGGGTTGGCGATTTCTACATCGCGCGACATGATCTCTGACACTTTCATGGTCTTTCCTCCTGTTGTGCGGTTAGCGGAACGTCAAACGTTGCGGTGAGAGTCGTTCCGAAAGGAGGCGGCTCCATTTATGCCCGCTCCTCCTGGTCACTCCTCGACCCATCTTCAACGGGGCTTATCAGGATCCGACCAGAGGGCCTGGACATGATGATGGCTCGAATCTATCAAACCAGTCAGGGAGACGAAAGTTCCGGAAGCCATCGTTAAATGCACCGGCCGCTCCGTCAGGAATCCGACGTGCCCTCCTCCTCCACGAATATCCCCCAAGCAGCGATGAAGAGAGCGGCTATCAACGGCCCGATCACGAAACCATTGATGCCTAGGAGAGAAATGCCGCCAATGGTGGAAATGAGGACAACATAGTCGGGAAGCTTGGTCTCCCTGCCGACCAGGCGCGGCCGCAGAAGATTATCGACAAGACCGATGACGAGGGCGCCGACCGCAACCAGCACAATCGCCTTCATCCAAAAACCGGCCAGGGCCAGGTAAATGGCCGTGGGGACCCAGATCAATGCGGCGCCGACCGCAGGCAGCAGCGACAGGAAGCTCATCAGTACGCCCCACAGCAGGGCTGGCTCGACGCCGAGGGCCCAGAAGGCGATGCCGCCGATCGAACCCTGGATGATGGCTATGATAATATTGCCTCGCACGGTCGCGTGAACGACCGAAGTGAATTTGGAGGTGAAGCGCAGGGTATGGGCATCGCTGAGAGGCAGCGCTCTTCTGATGGCGCGGGCAAGGGCGCGCCCATCCCGGAACATGAAGAACAGGATATAGAGCATCACGCCGAAGGTGACGAAGAACCGCAGGGTGTTCTGACCGAGGCTCAAGGCGCGTCCGGCAAAAAAACCGCCGCCCTGCATCAATGCCGAGGAGACGCGGTCCTGAAACGTATCGACGCCGTTCAGCTCGATGCTCCGGAGCCAGTCGCGGAGGAACAAGGGCAATGCTTCCTGCAGATTACGAATAAAGCTCCGGACGTCGATCTCGCCAGTGTCCATACGTTGGTAGAGATGGTTGCCCTGCTGGACGAGTGAACTGAGGACGATCAACCCGGGAATGATAACGACGCAGAGACAGATCAACACAGTCAGCGCTGCAGCAAGGTTTCCCCGCCCACCCAGCCGAGCCTCTATACGGGCGTGAAGCGGGAAGAAGATGATGGCGAGGACGACTGCCCAGAATATCGCCGAATAGAACGGTAGCACGACGGCGACGAACGCAATGGTCACGAGGACCAGAAGCACATAGAAACTGACACGCTGAAGGAGCATCCGATCTTTCCGCTTCGAGACCGCGATGATGGTAGCACAGATAAGGCGGCAGCGCTGGGCCTCCCTTCCATCCTACTCTAACGGCTCGATGCCGTAGGCGCCGTCCCGCAATCGGCCGGAACTTCTTCTTCAGATCTTAGTTATGCGGCTCATGTTAGTGAAGCCAGTCCAGCCGACACTCGGAACAACAATTCACGTTGAAGATCAGGATGTTCACATCCTTGACGGTGGCAACCCACATGGCATTCCAGTCCTCCTCCTGCATGGCTGCGGCAGTCTTGCGCAGGAAATTTTGCTTCCCTTCGACAACAGCGATTTCCGGATCATTGCCCCCGACCGGCCTGGCTATGGACGGAGCGCGCCGCCTGCACCGGCTGAGCGTGGACCTGAGGGACAGTCCTTCTGGCTTGAACGCCTTCTCGCCTCTCTTGACCTGCCGGAGGTGACGATCGTCGCGCACTCGATCGGCAGCGCAGCGGCGTTACACCTTGCGGCAAGAAGACCGGACCTCGTCAGCGGACTTTTTCTCATCTCTCCATGTTGCGCGCCGGTGCCGCCGAAGCCGTTGATTGTGCTTAGATCGGCGGTCGCTCCGGTGGTCGGGCCATTGATCCGCCAGCACGTCATCGGCCGGTGGCCCGCATTCTTTCTCGATCGAGGCCTGAGGTCGTCCTCCTTTCCCAATCCCCTGCCTTCTCATCTCTCGGACCTGCCGGCCTCTCACGTGGTCAATCCCATTACCATCCGCACGATGGCCGACGAGTTGCGCGCCTTCAACCAAGACATGGAGCGCCTTCGAGATCTGCCTGGCGATCTTCCCCTGCACGTTCTCTTCGGGATGGCGGACCGCGTGATTTCACCGAACTGGCATATCGATTGGCTTTGCAGGAAGCATCCGGGGCCGATCGTCAGATTACTGGAAGGTGTCGGGCATTTGCCCCATCATGTGGTCCCTGGCGTGGCGCGACGGATGCTTGGTGATCTTGTGGAGGCATCCGCACAAGAAACGGAACTCCCGCGTGTGAGGAGCATCGGCTCGCAGGCGGTTGCGGAAGCGCCATCTCACAAAGAGTACATGCCGGTCTTCAGAGGAGATGAATCCCCGGCCCTTTAATTCGAAGCGCCGCGGCATTCCAGGGTAACGATGGGGCAATACCAGACACAGGAGGCCCGCGACCCGATCTCTGCCTTTAGGGTGGAGATGATTTTTCTATTGTGGCAAATGAAAAATCTGATTTACTGACGCTTCGCTGCTTGGCTTTAAGGGGGATATTGCCGATGCCGTGGACACGCAGAAATATTGTGCTTAGTGGATTGGCGTTACTTGGCGCCGGTGCGGTGCAGAAACCGGTCTTTGCCGCGGCGTCTTCCTTTTTCGACGGCACCATCGTCGACAATGGCGTGACGTTTCGAAGAACCAACCTCGCCAAGATCGACAAGAAGTGGCACCGCCAGGTCGTCAAATATTTCAGCAGCGAGCCGATCGGCACAGTCGTCGTCGATACGAGACACCATTTTCTCTACGTGATCATGGAGAACAAGACGGCCATCCGCTACGGTGTCGGCGTCGGCCGCGAGGGCTTCAAATGGTTTGGCCGCGCGACGATCGACAGCAAATCGCTGTGGCCGCGCTGGACGCCGCCGCCGGAGATGCGCAAGCGCCATCCCGAACTGCCCGAATTCGTGGCGGGAGGCTCATCGAAAAACCCACTCGGTCCCCGCGCCATGTATCTGCATCGCGACGGCGTCGACACCGGCTATCGCTTCCACGGCACGCTGGAGCCTTGGAGCATCGGCAAGGACGCCTCCAGCGGCTGCATCCGCATGTTCAACGAAGACGCCATCGATCTTTACCAGCGTTGCCCGATCGGCACCGCGGTGCAGGTTCTGCCGCATATTGCCGACCAGGCTGAAAGTGCAGCGCAGGTCAGCCAAACAACTCCGGTCGAATGAGGAATATCACCCTGATGTCTGCTCCGACCGGATATATGAGGCGCCTTGCCGCCGCAGCCATGCTCTTGGCGCTCGCCGCCTGCAGCACCACCGATATCGCCTCCGTGGAAGAACCTGCTGCGGCGCCGATGACCGGCCAGACCAACGATCCGGCGCCCGGTTTCGAGAATGTTGCGATGGGCAGCGAAGAGGATTTCATCCTCAATGTCGGCCGGCGGATCTACTTCAAGCAGGACTCCGCAACACTCGATTCCGTCGCCATGGCAACCCTGGATAACCAAGCCGCCTGGCTCAACAAGAACCCGTCCTGGCTGCTCAAGCTGCAGGGCTTTGCCGACGATTCCGGCTCCGCATCCAACATGGAGACGCTGTCGCAGAAGCGCGCCGATGCGGCGATGGCCTATCTCGTCTCGAAGGGCGTGGAGGCCAGGCGCATGTGGGCCAAGGGCTACGGCAACGACCGCGAGGTCCGCGACTGCACGGAGCGATCCTGCAAGGTGCAGAACCGGCGCGTCGTCACCAATCTCCGCACCCAGCCCGACGCGGCCTGATCCAGCTCGAACCACTCAGCACTTAGCGCAGACGCGCCAGCGCTATCGGCCGGGCTCACTACGACATGGATCTCGCCAGCCTGCTTTTAATACGAAGGTGGCTGTACATATTCGAGTGGTGACGGCAGATCGATGATGAACCTGATATCCGCGGCATTGGACGCCACGATCAGCTGGTAATCGCCCGGTTCGGCGCGAAAGGCACCGGCCTCGACGTCGTAATAAGCGAGGTCGCGCGGCAGGATCTTCATTTCGGCGGTCCCAGTCTCACCGGGCAGCAGCGAAAGCTTTGCGAAAGCGCGCAGCTCCTTGTCCGGGCGCTCCACCTTGGACTTTAGCGAACGCACGTACAGCTGGACCAGTTCCGATCCGGCCCGGTCGCCGATATTGGTCAGATCGATGCTGACGGTCAGGCCTTCGGCACCCATCTCGCTGGCTGAGAACCGCGGCTCGCCCCAGCTGAAGCGCGTATAGCCAAGGCCGAAACCGAAGGGGAAGAGCGGCTCGACAGCGCGTGTATCGTGGTGACGGTAGCCGACGAACACGCCTTCGGCATAACGCACATGCCCATCCTTACCCGGATAGACGGCTGGATCGCCCGTCATGGCGGAATTGTCGGCAAGCGCTTTCGGGAATGTTTGCGGCAGGCGTCCGCCGGGCTCGACGTCGCCGAAGAGGACATCGGCAACGGCATTGCCCAGTTCTTGCCCCGGATACCAGATCTGCAACACGGCGCGAACTTTGCCGAGCCAGGGCATTTCCACCGGGCCGCCGGTCTGCAGCACGACCACGGTGTTGGCGTTGACGGCCGCGACCCGCTCGATCAGCTCTTCCTGCCGGCCCGGAAGCCGCATGTCGGGCAGGTCCAAGCCCTCGGTATCCCATTCGCCGTCGCGGCCGACGAAGAGAAGCGCCACATCGGCATTCAGCGCCGTCTCGACGGCGTCCTCGATATCGGCCTCTCCCAAAGGCTTTTCGACGCCGAAGCGAATAGCCGTGAGGTTGATCCCCTCCCCGGTCGCCACCGGCGTGTCATATTCGACGGTGACGGTATGGGCCTTGCCCGCATCGAGCGCCATCGTGCCGCGCTGTTCGTCATTGGCCGTGCCGAAATAGTTCTCGCCGCGCGTCCAGCCGTCATGGCCGTCGACCGTGAGCCTGCCATCGACGAAGAGCCGCGCCAGTCCGGCATTGGTCATGCCGAAGACATGATCGCCGCTCTCTTCCGGTACGAATTGCATCGTCATCCGCGCCGAGAAATCGGTGGGGTCGAGTTCGCCTGACGGCAGCTCGAACCAGAAGAACTCGCCCTTGTCGACGGTCTCGACATGAAGCGGATTGCCCCGGCAACCACGCCCCTTGAAATATTCGACGGTGATCTTTCCCTTGGCCACCTCGATCAGACGGTTGTGGCGGCAGCCGACGGCGTGGCTGACGCTGTTGGCATTGGAAAGGGCAGCTCGAATCCCTTCGAGCGGGCTGACCGTATAATGCGCCGCGATCTGCGCGCTGCCGCCGCCCATCACACGGGCGCTTGCGGCGTTAGGTCCGATGACGGCGATCCGGTCGAGCGACGTCTTGGCAAGCGGCAGGATGCCATCGTTCTTCAAAAGGACTGCGCCTTCCGCGCCGAGACGCCGGATCAGCGCCCGGTCTTCCGGCAGGTCGACTGCCTGCTCCGTGAGATCGGGCGTCTTCTCGAACGCGCCGACCCGCTCGAGCAGAAGCAGGATCCGCCGCGCCGCCGCCCGCACGGTGGCCGCTTCGACCCTGCCCTCGCGCACGGCCGCAACCAGCTTCTCGCCGCGATCGCGCGCCGGACCGGGCATTTCGAGATCAAGACCGGCATTGATCGTCTCGGCCGTCGAATGCGAACCGAACCAGTCGGACATGACGATCCCGTCAAATCCCCATTCCTCGCGCAACACCTTGGTCAGCAACCACGCATGCTCGCTCGTATAGGTGCCGTTGAGACGGTTATAGGAGGACATGACGGCCATCACGCCGGCGCGCCGGACAGCCTGTTCGAAGGGCGGAAAGTAGATTTCGCGCAGCGCCCGCTCGTCGATATCGGAAGACATGGTCTGCCGCTCGATCTCGGATTCGTTGCCGGCGAAGTGCTTGATCGTTGCTGCAATCCCCTGGCTCTGCACGCCCTTGATATAGGCGACGGCCAGTTCCGCGGTCAGCATCGGATCCTCGGAATAACATTCGAAATTTCGCCCGTTGAGGCCGGAACGATGGATATTCACCGTGGGCGCGAGCAGCACGGCGGCACCTTTGCTCTTCGCCTGGTGGGCAAGCGCCACACCCATGCGCTCGACGAGATCGGGATTCCAGGTGGCGCCGAGCGCGATGGCGACAGGAAAACAGGTCGCCTTGACGCCGCCGACCAACGAGCCGGCGCCGCGAGCGCCATTCGGCCCGTCCGTCACCTTGATCTTCGGCACATCAAGACGCTCGACGGGAACCGTCGTCCAGAAATCGGCGCCGGACAGCAGCGAGACCTGCTCTTCGAGCGTCATCTTGTCGAGAATGGAATCGATCATGCAAACCTCCCCTTCGATGGAATTCGGGCATTGCGAAGTGCTGGCCGCGCATGCCCGGTGCCAGTTCATCCGGTGGCGACGCTAACTTCTCCATGCGCCGGGCAGTTCTTAAACCTACCGATTACTCGGTATTTTTAAGATGTCAACCGCTGAACCCTGATGTATGGATGGGGGAGAAAGAGACAGGCGGAAAAGACGATGGCAGAGGTTTCCGAATCGAAGACCGGGCAAGACGAAAAGCGACGGCGCCGATCTCGCAAGGGCGAAGCGCGCCGCGCAGAGATCCTGTCGGCTGCGATGCTGCGCTTTGCCGAAGACGGCTACCAGAATGCCGCGATCGGCGATGTCGCCCGCGACGTCGGCCTGTCGCTGCCCGGCCTGCTGCACCATTTCCCGACCAAGGTCGATCTCCTGGTTGCCATTCTGGACAAGCGCGATCTCGAAAGCGAAAGCTTCATCAGGCCCCATCGTTCCGATCTCCGCGGCCTGCTCAATGGCATGGTCGAGGTCTTCCGCCGCAACGCCGAAATGATCGAGGTCATCAGAGCTTTCGCCATCCTGAATGCCGAGAGCCTGATGAAGGATCACCCGGCCAAGGTATGGTTTTTCGATCGCGCCACCCAGCTGCAGGACGACATCGCCGCCACCTTCGAACAGGCCGTCGCCGATGACTCGATAGACGGCAAGATCGATGGCCGGGCGATGGCGGCCGAGCTGATCGCCGTGATGGACGGCCTTCAGATGCTCTGGCTGCGCGATCCAACCCGCTTCGACATGGTGGGCGGTTTGGAAGCCTATGTCAGCCGCCTGCTGGCAAGCCTTGGTTTAGAGGGCTGAGCTTGGTTGAGTGCCGCGGATCATTCCGCGGCACGGAAACGAAAGAGAGCCATCTGCCAAGACATGGCGTCAGCCATTCTGCAGCTTCCATGTCCGGATTTCGAACGGCATGATGTCGGCAGGTCCCTTCCGCTCCATCGGCTCTTCGAGAATGTTCAGCGGCTGCGATGCCTTCCATCCGGAAGGCAGGTCGAGGGTGAGCCTGCCGCGCCGGCCGGCCGGTTCGTAGAGGCGCAGGATGAGACCATCGCCTTCTTCCGCCGGCTTCAGGCCTGAGAACGCGACGGGGATTCCGGTGACCGCAAGCGGCGCGAAAGTGCCGGTGGAGAGGCCGCTGGCCTCAGCCGCGACGAGCGGTTGGTTGAGATCGATCGCCTCGTCGAGAACGCCGCCTTCATGCCAGGCGCCTTCATGCGGCATCAGTGCATAGGTGAAGCTCTGTTCACCTTCGTCGGCCAACGGATCCGGGTAGATCGGCCCGCGCACGAGGCTCATGCCGATCACGTTGCCACGCGCGCTATGGCCGTATTTGGCATTGTTGAGCAGCGCGACCCCGAAGTCCGGCTCGCTGATATCGACGAAGCGATGCGCGACGGCCTCGAACATTGCCTGCTCCCAGGACGTATTCGTGTGCGTTGCCCGCTCGACGATGCCGAAGGCGCATTCGAACGTCGCCTTGCGGGCCTGCGCGGCAATCGGGTTCAAGGTTCGCAGCAGCGTGCGGCGATCATGCCAGTCGATCGTCGTTTCGATGTCGAGCCGCCGGGCGTTGGCCGTCAGCACATAGGTCTGCGTGACGCTCGAATTCCGGTAGCGGTAAACGACACGGATCGCCGCGCGGTGCGGGCCATCTTCAACGAGGGTGATACTGTCAGGCGCATCGAGGCGGACGGCCTTTTCGGCATAATCCGCGTCGATGTCCCAGGCGTCCCAGTTGCGCGGCTTGTCTGCCGGATAGACCCAGAGCTGGTTTGCCGAGCCGTCGACCGCTTCCCGGCCCGTGGCCTTGTGAAGAAGGCTCGAAATCGCCCCATCCTTGCCGATGGAAACCGAGAGGTGCTCGTTTTCGAGGCGGTCGGGGCTAGCCTTCAGCCCGCCCGCCGGCTTGAGCGAGCCCTTGGCGAAGACCGCGACGGACAAGGGCGCGACGAGATCGGCGGCCGCGATGACCGTGCCGTCAGAGAGTGTCGCGCTGAGCGGTCTGGCCGCAAGAGACGGATTGACGACGACGAGGGCATCGCCAACCCCGCCCTTCGGCAGCTTGGCCGACAGCGCTTGCAATCCCCCCGCCTGTTCGGCCTTGGCATGTTCGATGACGCCGTCCAGTTCCTGCTCTGCATCCTGATAGACTTCGCGGATGCTCGAGCCCGGCAGAATGTCGTGGAATTCGTTCTTCAGCACCACGCGCCAATCCGCTTCGAGGCTTCGGGGCCTGTCTGCTCCGAGCATATGCGCCAGTGAAGCGACGGTTTCGGCGGTGATCAGCGCCCGTTCGGCCTGGCGATGTTTGCGCTTGACGCCGCTTTGCGATGTCAGCGTCGCACGATGCAGTTCGAGATAGATTTCGCCATCCCACACGGGAAGGTTCTTTTCCCCTGCGGTGCGGTGCGCCTGTTCGTAATAGTTTTTGACGGTGCCCCAGCGCGCCTGTGGGATAGCCGGGAAATCGCGCAGCTGCACCTCGCGCTCGACCATTTCCGGCGTGACGCCGCCGCCGCCGTCGCCATAACCGACGGCCAGCAGCGAAGTATCGTGCTGCGTCTTGCCGCGGAAATTCTTCCACGTCGGCACGTAGCAATCGGGTTGCACGAAGCCGTTATAACCCTGCATCGGATTGTCGAACGTATGGGTAAGCACCCGGCTGCCGTCGAGACCCTTCCACCAGAAGAGATCGGAGGGGATATGGTTGGTCTCGCTCCAATTGACCTTGATCGTGAAGAAGCTGTCGATGCCGCCCTGTCTCAGGATTTGCGGCAGCGCGCCTGAAAAGCCGAAGCAATCGGGCAGCCAGCAGACCGTATGGCGGGTGCCGAAGGTCTTTTCGAAATAACGCTGGCCATAGAGAACCTGACGGGCGAGGCTTTCGCCGGTCGGCATGTTGGTGTCGGGCTCCACCCACATGCCGCCGACGGTTTCCCACTTTCCTTCCGCGACCTTCTTCTTGATGCGATCGAGAAGCTCCGGATCTTCCTCTTCCATCTGCGCGTAATAATGGGCGGTCGACTGGTTGAAGCGGAAATCGTCGGAGCGTTCCATCAGCGAGAGCGCCGTATTGAAGGTGCGCCGCATTTTCCGCCGCGTCTCGCGATAAGGCCAAAGCCAGGCGAGATCGATATGCGCATGGCCGGTCAGCAGCAGTTCTCCATTCGGCGGGAAGCGCTTCTGCAGTTCCTTCAACCGCGCCGTCAGCGCCTCGAAGGCCGTGGCTGCCGAAGCGCTCTGCTCATCCGTGAGGCCGGCCGGATTAATCTCAAGCTCGGGCAGCTCCCAGATCTTCTGCTGCATGACGGCGCTGGATGTGCGGGAGATATAAGCCGCCGTATCCGACGGCCAATCAAGACTGCGCAATGCGTCCTCGGCGGCATCCATGAGATGCGGTACGACTTCATGCTCGCCCAGCGCATCGATTGCCTCGGCAACCTGCTTCAGCAGAAGATGCAGACGGTGAGCCGGACCGTCGAGCCAGATAAACCGGGCCTTGTTGAGCCTCGGAGCGCGATTGGGCTCGCCGAATGGAAACCGGGCGACGGTTTCCGTCGTGATCGAGAAGCGGCGGCCCTTCACCGGGAATTCCTGATGATAGGGATCGAGACCGAATGTTTCCGTCTCTCCATCGGGGTAGCTCAGCGTAATCAGGCTCTCGCCGCCGAGATCGAGCTGCAGGCGAATATTGTCGAGAGGCCACGCCTCCGGCGCTTCAGCGGTCACGGCAAAATGCACCACCCCCTGGCGGTGCGGCCAATCCTGGTGATGTGCGATCGGCTCGCCCTCGAAAGTCCAGCCGTCGATCGCAGCACTTTGTCGATCCCGCCAATGGGCCAACTCGGCAATGCGAACTTTGAGACGATCGAGGCGCTGGGCAATGGTCAGAGGCATGGCTTATCCTGTTGAAAATCGACGGCTGACAATCTTGTCGTCATGCTTTTGGGGTCGAGGTCATGGTTTGGGGGAGATGAAGATGGCGCGACGACATCGCGATTGCCCGGCCCCTCCTCCAAGCGGGCTTGCAGAGTCTTAGATTAAGTAACTTTGATTTGGCGTCAAGCCCGTAAGAAGTGAACCGCTCCGGGTTTAGCGTGGGCAATGTGGGAACGTTTTTCCCGATAAAGGAAATTTCTTCCCCACGTACTTGTACGATTTTCCCGCAAAGCATGGAGCACAAGAACAGGCTTCAAAGCCGGTCGCCTATCGAGAGTTCACTTCGCGCAAAGTTCGAGCAACGTCGGCAGGAGCGTCTTCGAGGCAACCTCAACTGTTGCCTGCTGCGCCAGGACGTCGAGGCACGAGATGACGAAGCCGACGGATCCCGGCCACGCATCCGCGACCACCACCAAGGCCTCGCAGAGGGCGGCGATTCGTTCGCTCACAGATTCTCCCCCGGTCCAGGCGAACACGAAGCACGCATTGGCTAGCACCGCGAGCGCGGCGCTAGCTTCGCCCTCGGCATTCAGGCGGACCGTCCTACCTGGCCAGCGTGCGTCGAAGCCGGCGGCGGTTTTCCTCACCCATGCTTGGAAGCCAGCGCCGTCGCCTCTCAAACGACACACCTTTGCCTAGACATTCGCAAAGGCGTCGTAGCCGGGATCTGAACTCTTGACTCCGTTTGCGTTCGCGATGGAGTGCATCAGCTTTTCGAGAGCTGGAAGGGCCTCGGCATCCCCTCTTTCGAGATCGATGAACATCTCGACCATAGTGACCAGCACCGACGGCTGGAGCTCCGCGACCTGCACAGAACTTGAAGCAGCAGCGCGGTAGGATCGCGCTCGTCGAACGGATGGTCCGAACGAAGCCAGCCGTAGGCGACAATGTCGGGAACGCTGTCTTGTCCCACCCAGTAGTTCGAACCCGCCGGGCGGCGTGGTACGAGGACGTCGGGCAATCGCGCCCGGCAGTCCTATTCTCGGACGAAGTCGACAATCCTATGACGAGGCATTGGGCATTGGACTTCATCCAGACGGCCACCGCCCACAAGGCCGCAAAAAATTCTAATTGCATTATGATCGTAATTTTATATTATGGTCGTAATTCAACCAACGGCGACCATCGTCAGAGTTTGGAGAAATATCCCCCGCACATGCATTCAGAACGGAGATTCTCGTGGAAAAGAAAGCAAGTTCAAATCACGCCAACAATACGGGCCCCTCGGCCACCATCGGCGTCGCGGAGGCCGTCCGCGCTTTAGAGAACGGCGACTTCTCGGCAGAGACATATGTGGGAGCGCTCTTGGAGCGTGCCCGCCAGCATTCGGATTTCAATGCTTTCATTACGATCGAGGAAGAGGCTGTAGTCACCGCCGCCCGCGAGGCCGACAAGGCCCGAGCCTCTGGAGCATCCCGGCCTCTGCTTGGCGTTCCTCTAGGTGTCAAGGACAGCTATTTAACAAGCAACCTGCGCACGACACTTGGAGTCAGCAATCTGAAAGATTACGTGCCCTCGCGGGACGCTGAGGTTGTCAGCGCGATCAAGGAAGCCGGCGCGATCGTTTTCGGAAAGAACAATCTCGTTGAGATGTCGTTCGGATTGACCGGCGACAACAACCCCTATGGCCAGGTGAAAAATCCTCGAGCGCCCAATCGCGTCAGTGGTGGGTCCTCGAGCGGGTCCGCGGCGGCCGTCGCTGCAGGGATCGTGCCTGCAGCTTTCGGAGGAGACACCATCGGATCGATCCGCGTGCCGGCATCATTGTGTGGGGTAGTTGGGTTCAAACCAACGACAGGGCGTTGGCCGCGAAATGGTGTCGCCCCGATTTCCCATGTCCTCGACACGACAGGAATCTTCGCGCGCAGTGTAGAGGATTGCGAGATCATCGATCAGGTGGTCACAAAGACTCCAACAGCGACGCCAACTGGATTGAGCGGACTGAAGGGCGTGAGGTTCGCGTACGCGCCAAAGCAGTATCTCGACCTGGTCGATCCGGAAGTTGAGGGTCGTTTCAACGACGTCGTGCACAGACTGCGCGACTCCGGCGCCGAAATCATCGAGATCGATCTCGGAGAGGAGTTCTCGGCGCTTGCCGACACGACCACATGGAGCATCTTCTTCCGTGACACGATGGACGCGATCTCCGGGTTCCTCAAAGACAACGGCATTCCCACCTCCTTCGAAGAAATCTACCGGGACCTCAAGCCCGGTCTGAAGGAAGCGTGGCAGCACCATGTTCTGTCGAGTGGATCCAAATGGCTCTCTGAAGATGGCTATCGCGCCGTATTGGCCAGTGACCGACCGAAACTTCAGTGGTTGTTCAGCGATGCGTTCACGACTAGCGGGGCCGAGGCGCTTCTCCTTCCGACGACGCCTTGCACCGCACCCGAGATCGGGAAGGAAAACCAGTTTTTGATCGCAGGCCGGGAAGTGACCTTCGCTGCCTTGGCGAAGAACACCGTCCCGGCAAGCGGCGCTGGCCTTCCGGGGATCAGTCTGCCGATGGGCAACTCGGGCAACGGTCTTCCGATCGGCCTTGAGATCGATGCTCCCTTTGGCGGGGATCGCAAGCTGCTGTCACTTGCTCGCCGGGTGGAGGCGCTCGGCATTTCGTCTCTCTGAGAAACAACCAGCACGATAAGATGGCTGAAAAGGACTATCAAAATGGCAAGCACGATCGACATTCAGAAGATACAGTTAGAACACGTTACGATCCGCTCCGGTAAGGACTTCGACGTCGTCAGGTCGAACCTGGAGAGCATTGTCCCAAGGATCGACGACGGAATTTTCACGCTCCTTCGCTATCGGGAAACTGCCCGAGCGCTTCGTGAACTCGAGGCGCTCCCGGTGTTATCGATTTTTGGTTTTCGAGATCACGGCGCTGCGGTTCAGGTAGCGGGTCTCCAGCGCCAGGCGATACAATACGACATTGGCAATCCGCTCACCGCGACAAAGATGACCCGGCACCGCATCTCCGCCGGCCTCTATGCACCCATCCGAGTGCTCCTCCGCGAAGACGGGGATGGCGTCGCATTCGAGTACGATCGGCCGATCTCCACCTTCGGGCAATTCGCTGACCCCGAGGTCGATGAGGTCGCGCGAAAGCTTGATAAAGATCTGCAAGCCGTGCTTGAATCGGCGGCCTCGTAGCTGTCGAGGGCCTCCGGCCGATCGCAACAACGATGTGATGCACATACCTCACGATCTACGGAAGACATGATGCGCTTTGAAAAGGGTCACAAAGAAAACACGCGGCGTCGGATCATCGACGTCGCATCAAAGCGTTTTCGTAGGGAAGGTGCGGCAGCATCGGGCCTTGCAGGCATCATGTCGGAGGCGGGCCTGACAAACGGGGCCTTCTATCCGCATTTCGAATCGAAGGAGACCCTCCTAAGGGAGGCCGTCGTGAGCGCTCTTTCTGATCAGCTCGCGAATCTGGAAGAGTCTCGAACAGCGAACTTCGGTATAGAGGATGTCATTCGTGACTATCTGAACGTTCGTCACCTACAAGGAACCGAGAACGGCTGCCCTTCGGCCGCACTCTTGCCTGAAATCGGACGGCAACCGGACTCGACGCGTAAGGCCTATGAGGATGGATTGGCGCGCTATATCGAAACGCTCGCATCGTATCTCCCAGCCTCGGCATCGTCCTCGTCGGACGAACGGGCTATGGCGATCTTTAGCCTGATGGTCGGGACACTTCAGATCGCGCGAGCTGTCTCCGTGCCATCGAAGGCGACGGGAATTCTCGAAGGTGGGGTGCAAGCTGCACTCACATTGGCAAAGGCATAGGCGGCGCTACGGGGCGAGGCGCTTCGCCTCCTGCCAGCGCGCAGCTCGTCTTACTTGCCGCAATTCCTCGATGGTGGGCTGCCACCATTCCGCACCTTCGGGTGCTGCGGTCTTCGACGGCCAGGTGCCGATCAGCTCGTCTAGCGTCGGCTTTCGCCACAGTCCCCAGACATCGTCCTCCGTCGCACCGGGGTAGAACTCGGCCATGGTCTCCAAATCCACTAGTTCGCCCGTGATATCAGTGAAGATAACAATCCCATACGAGATCGCGACGAGACGTCCGACGGGTGGCAGGTCGTCGTTCGCCAACGGATAGTGACGGCACTTCCGTTCGGCCGAGCGCGCCTTCAACTTCGCCTGGCGGAGGTCATCGTATGAGCGGAAAGGAACGTGCCGGAGCTTCAGGTCGCTGTCCCATCGGGAGAACGGGATTTTGCGGAGCTTGTCGACGACCGTCGTCGAGTATGACCGGCCGCTCGGTGTCAGATCGAGGCCGTTCATGATTTTGCTGAGGCCGTGTGGAGAGAGGAAGGGCTAGGACCGATCGACATTCATTGCATCCAGATCATGACTGCAGCGAGATGGATGAATCCTGTGAAATGGATAGTTCGACGCTCGTAGCGGGTGGCAAAGCGTCGGAAGTGTTTCAGGCGATTGAAGCACCTTTCGATGCGATTGCGATGCTTGTAGATGATCGGATCATGCGGGATGATGATCTTTCGGGAACGGTTTGAGGGTATGACCGCCTCGGCCTCCATCTTCGCGATTGTTGCGCGCAAGGCATTGCTGTCATAGGCTTTATCGCCCAGAACGGCCTGACCTGTCTGGTCATGAAGAAGAGCGGGAGCTTGCGTGATGTCGCCGACCTGGCCGGCCGTCACGATAAAGCGCAAGGGACGCCCGAGTGCATCGGCCAGCATATGGATCTTGGTCGTCAGTCCACCTCTGGAACGCCCCAGCGCCTGATCCTTGGCCCCCCTTTTCCGCTCGCGGCCTGTTGATGGGCACGCACGATCGTGCTGTCGATCATTAAGTACAGATTGTCCCGGTCAGCAGTGAGGGCATCAAAGACCCGCTCCCATACGCCGGCATGGCACCAGCGACTGAACCGGCGATGGACCGTCTTCCATTTCCCGTAGCGCTCCGGCAGGTCCCGCCAGTGTGCGCCCGAGCGCAGCACCCACAAACACCCGTTCACAAACAGCCGGTTATCTACCCCCGTCCGACCTGGATCGCTGGCCTTGCCTGGCAACAAAGGCGCAATTCTCGACCATTGCGCCTCGTTCAACTCGTATCGCTTCACTCCCATCAAAGGCCTCCGCGCTTCACACGGTACCCTATGAATCAGTGATCAACCGATTTGGGAATCTGGAGGGTTCTGTGAGGTCCGTTCGCTATGCGTGCGGCATTCACTGATCGGACCTCATTGAAGCCGGATTGAGCGAAGGCGCGGGTTGTTTGGCGCTATGGGGATTTAGTCGAAG
>NZ_WUEN01000040.1:0-887 GCF_010668065.1 Rhizobium leguminosarum
GGTCTGCATCCCTCCAAGCGCGACATCGCCATGGTGTTCCAGTCCTATGCGCTCTATCCGAACATGACGGTGGCGGGCAACATCGCTTTTGGCATGGAGATCCGCGGCGTTCCCAAGGAGGAGCGTGCCAGGGCGATCGCCCAAGTCTCCGACATGCTGCAGATCGGCCATCTGCTCGACCGCAAGCCGAGCCAGCTCTCCGGCGGCCAGCGCCAGCGTGTCGCCATGGGGAGAGCGCTGGTGCGCAATCCGCAGGTCTTCCTGTTCGACGAGCCGCTCTCCAATCTCGACGCCAAGCTGCGCGTCGACATGCGCACCGAGATCAAGCGGCTGCATCAGCGCATGGGCACCACCTTCGTCTATGTCACCCATGACCAGATCGAGGCGATGACGCTGGCGACCAAAATCGCCGTGCTGAAGGACGGCGTGCTGCAGCAGTTCGGCACGCCGGCCGAGATCTATAACAGCCCCTCCAACATCTTCGTCGCCGACTTCATGGGATCGCCGGCGATGAACCTGCTCAACGCCACCGTCGAGAACGGCGCCAGCGGGCTGGAAGTCTCGCTGGAGCGGCCGAATGCCGCCCCGCTCCGACTGCCTGTCATCTCAGGCAATGACGGCCTGACCGCCTATACCGGCAGACAGGTGATCTTCGGCATCCGCCCGGAGGCCCTGACCGATCCCGATGGCGCCGACCGCAAGGCACGCTCGCTGACCGAGGGCGACTGCCTGATCGAGGTGGTGGAACCGGCCGGCTCCGACACCTTCGCCGTCACCAAGCTCGGCGGAAAATCCGTCGTCGCCCGCCTGCGCGCCGATACCGGCATCGCGCCAGGACAAAACACCCGTCTCGCCTTCAATCTCGACAAGGCCGTGTTCTTCGATCC
>NZ_WUEN01000041.1:0-467 GCF_010668065.1 Rhizobium leguminosarum
GCGCTAATGGCTGCCCCTCACCCTAACCCTCTCCCCGTTCTGACGGGGAGAGGGGACGTGCCCTGCGAGATATAGGGGGGACGGAGAGGTCCGCGGCATGTCCCTTCTCCCCGCAGGCGGGGAGAAGGTGGCGGCAGGCGGATGAGAATCTGTGTTGGTTGTCAAGGCGGATTTGGTGTCCAGATGCGATCGTGAGCTAGGAGGCAGTTTGCCAAGACGAGCAGCTTGCGCATGATGGCGACCAGGATGACCTTGGCAGGTTTTCCTGCGGCTTTGAGCGTGTCTGCGAAACGAGCCAGGGCGGGATTGTATCGACGGGCCGACAAGGCGGCCATGTAGCGCGCGCGCCGGGGTGCTGGCCTGCCGGCGCGGATGGAACGACGTCCGGTTCGGGCACCGCTGTCGTTGGCGATTGGTGCAAGCCCTGCCAGCATGGCGGCCTGCTTGCCCGAACAACTGCCCAACTC
>NZ_WUEN01000042.1:0-436 GCF_010668065.1 Rhizobium leguminosarum
GTTGTAGTATGTTCGTCCTTCGTGAATTGAAGAAAACGGGCGCAGGTACGGTGAAGATGCGTCTTGATTTATTCCCGAATGTATCCGCTGCGGAACTTTCGAAAGATGTGTATAAATTGTTAGAAGAGAATCCGAAGAAAGCCTTGAAAAATTCGTTAAGTTCGCTTTTACAAGAGAAAATGTTATTGTTTTTACTTGAAAAAGCAGACTTAGAGGAAACGGCTGAATATAAACAAGTAAGTCCGAAAAAAATCGAGCAATTTATTCAGTTATTAAAAGATTTTACTTTCGAAGTGAATGGTACGCTTGATTTTGAAAAAGCGTTTGTGACTGGTGGCGGGGTTTCTGTAAAGGAAATTAAACCAAAAGAGATGCAATCGAAGTTGATGGAAGGATTATTTTTCTGCGGGGAAATACTGGATATCAATGGTTATAC
>NZ_WUEN01000043.1:0-430 GCF_010668065.1 Rhizobium leguminosarum
CACGCTCCTCCTTGGGAACGCCGCGGATCTCCATGCCAAAAGCGATGTTGCCCGCCACCGTCATGTTCGGATAGAGCGCATAGGACTGGAACACCATGGCGATGTCGCGCTTGGAGGGATGCAGACCGCTGATGTCGCGCCCGTCGATCTTGATATCGCCTGACGTGATCGTCTCCAGCCCGGCAATGGTGTTGAGCAGGGTGGACTTGCCGCAGCCGGACGGGCCGACCAGCACGAGAAAGCCGCCCTTTTCGAGTTCGAGGTCGATCCCCTTGAGAATGTCGACGGCGCCGAAGCGCTTTTTGAGACCGGAGATTTCGAGGAAGGCCATGGATTACCCTTTGACAGCGCCCGCCATCAGACCGCGCACGAAGTAGCGGCCGGCGAGGATATAGACGATGAGCGTCGGCACGGCGGCGATCATCGCCGC
>NZ_WUEN01000044.1:0-430 GCF_010668065.1 Rhizobium leguminosarum
CACGCTCCTCCTTGGGAACGCCGCGGATCTCCATGCCAAAAGCGATGTTGCCCGCCACCGTCATGTTCGGATAGAGCGCATAGGACTGGAACACCATGGCGATGTCGCGCTTGGAGGGATGCAGACCACTGATGTCGCGCCCGTCGATCTTGATATCGCCTGAGGTGATCGTCTCCAGCCCGGCAATGGTGTTGAGCAGCGTGGACTTGCCGCAGCCGGACGGGCCAACCAGCACGAGAAAGCCGCCCTTTTCGAGTTCGAGGTCGATCCCCTTGAGAATGTCGACGGCGCCGAAGCGTTTTCTGAGACCGGAGATTTCGAGGAAGGCCATGGATTACCCTTTGACAGCGCCCGCCATCAGACCGCGCACGAAGTAGCGGCCGGCGAGGATATAGACGATGAGCGTCGGCACGGCGGCGATCATCGCCGC
>NZ_WUEN01000045.1:0-415 GCF_010668065.1 Rhizobium leguminosarum
GCTAATAAGATTTAATTCTTTAGTCCATCCCTTTGATGATTCTGATATTGAACCTAGCTCTTTTTCTATTTCAAATTTAATATCTGCCATAAATTCTTTTCCCCTTGCTTTCTCTTTAATCATGTTTTAAGTTTAATATTATCATCATTGTATAGCTATTTAATAAAATACCATAAAACTATTTATTAGCTTCATCGTATATTTTTTCAGCTAAATAATGAATCATATAGTTTTGAAGGTTTCCATTAGTTAATATTTCTTTTACTAACCTATCATTTCTATTCTTGGATTTAATTATCCCTCTTTCAATATGTGATTTAGCAAAAGTTTTTACCAAAGCTTCATAGCTATTTGCCTTGGCTATATCCATTACTTGCGTATCATTTTTAAACATTTCTTCATATTGATCTGTTAT
>NZ_WUEN01000046.1:0-393 GCF_010668065.1 Rhizobium leguminosarum
CAAATTCATCAGCAGTTAATATCTTTCTACCAGTCTCTTCACGTCCAGAGAACAAACCTGTACGCTCATTTTCATAATCAAAGGGTTTCGTAGACCTCATATGCTCTATTCCACTCTGTAACTGCTTATTTGCCTTCTGTAACTCATCCTTAACTTCTTGCAGTTCCTGTTTATGAAATACAGTATCTTTCTTGTACTGATCCAGTTGCTCAAAAAAATCTCGGTCAGATGTTACTAGCAACTCATTTACAAGAACAGCATCTTTCCTCGTTTTTCTTGTACCTGTTTTTTGTGATTCAATAATTTCTTTGACACGTTCGTTGTAATCAATATTTTTATCATTTTTCAAATCATAATTTTCACGTGTTCGCTCATGGTCAATATCATCATTCG
>NZ_WUEN01000047.1:0-388 GCF_010668065.1 Rhizobium leguminosarum
CCTTTTTCATTTTCATAATACTGAGCTAAAGCAATCAAATCATATTCCTTATCTACATTTAATCCCAATTCATCAGCTGTATCTTTAAGAAGCCCTTTCCAATTTACTAATCCAGTTCCTACTGAAAGACCTGCACCAGCAAAAATAGCTGCGTTTTCATCTTTGATATCTTTTAAATATCTATCAGCAAAATGTATTAGTTCCTTTTTCATATTATATCATCTCCTATTCGTATAATCACTTTGACTTCCATTCTATTAGACACTTTGCATCCAATTTTATAGATAATTGGATGCAAAATAGCCTAATATATCAATATATATGCATAGCGCTAATAATTATTTTTATTTGCAATTGCATCTTCTATTAACTGTTCGATATTTTGACT
>NZ_WUEN01000048.1:0-387 GCF_010668065.1 Rhizobium leguminosarum
ATCGGAACGGCAGCCTTTGTCGGGACAGGCAATAGCCTTGCCAACACGATCACTGGTGGTGTCGGCAACGACACGCTGAATGGCGGGGCTGGTGCCGATAGCTTGATCGGCGGAGCGGGCAGCGACACCTATATCGTCGATGATCTGGCCGACGTGGTCACCGAAGGGGCGAATGAAGGGACCGATCTGATCAGGACGGTGCTTTCTTCCTATGCCTTGACCAATATTGCCAATGTCGAAAACCTGGCCTTCATCGGCAGCGGCGATTTTATCGGCACCGGCAATGCGCTCGCCAACACGATCATCGGCGGCGCCGGCAACGATCTGCTGGACGGCGGCGCCGGCAATGACGTGCTGAACGGCGGAGCGGGCAACGACATCTATGTG
>NZ_WUEN01000049.1:0-387 GCF_010668065.1 Rhizobium leguminosarum
ATCGGAACGGCAGCCTTTGTCGGGACAGGCAATAGCCTTGCCAACACGATCACTGGTGGTGTCGGCAACGACACGCTGAATGGCGGGGCTGGTGCCGATAGCTTGATCGGCGGAGCGGGCAGCGACATCTATATCGTCGATGATCTGGCCGACGTGGTCACCGAAGGGCTGAATGAAGGGACCGATCTGATCAGGACGGTGCTTTCTTCCTATGCCTTGACCAATATTGCCAATGTCGAAAACCTGGCTTTCATCGGCACCGGCGATTTTATCGGCACCGGCAATGCGCTCGCCAACACGATCATCGGCGGCGCCGGCAACGATCTGCTGGACGGCGGCGCCGGCAATGACGTGCTGAACGGCGGAGCGGGCAACGACATCTATGTG
>NZ_WUEN01000004.1:0-650685 GCF_010668065.1 Rhizobium leguminosarum
CCTCCCGCCCGCCTCTTCTTGCTTCTTCAGCCGGCACAGCAGCCAGATGCCGGCTGTGTCAATCTCCGAAATCTCCGAGAGGTCTACCGTCAGGTCGCCAGTCTTCTTCTGCAGGAGCTTTTCGAAATCGCGTAGCACCAGATGGATGTAGGCGCTGCGCCAATTGCCCTGAAGACGCACACGCTGTCCCGAGCCATCGGCCTGGTCGTCCACTTGCAGTGAGGCGGCGTTGCGATTCTCGGCGGTCAAGATACTTGTGTCTTTCAAGGCTTACAGCGACATTGCCGAATCGCGAAGCAGATCGTCCGTCCGGCGCGTCAATATACAGAAGCACCGTGCAATTTCCATGCTTGCAGGAGAGCAATAATGCCGCGCACCCTCGATATCCAGATGAATTCCTTTCCGATTGCCGGGACCTTCACCATCTCGCGCGGGGCAAAGACCGAAGCCGAGGTCATCACCTGCGCGCTTATCGAAGAGGGTGCGCAGGGGCTTGGCGAATGCGTGCCCTACCGCCGCTACGGCGAGACCATGGAGAGTGTTTTCGCCCAGATCGAGGCGGCGCGACCGCTGATCGAGGCCGGTATTTCGCGCCGCGACCTGCTGTCGGCGATGCCGCCGGGTGCGGCCCGCAACGCCGTCGATTGCGCCCTCTGGGATCTCGAGGCGAAGCGGACGGGAGACAGCGTCGCCGCCCGCCTCGGCCTTTCCGCTCCGCAGCCGCTCACCACCGCCTACACCATCTCGCTCGGTGAGCCGGAGGTGATGGCCGCCCAGGCGCGCGAGCATGCCGGCCGCGCCCTGCTGAAGGTCAAGGTCGGCACCGGCGACGATGAAAGCCGCATCCGCGCCGTCCGCGCCGCCGCACCCGATGCCGAAATCATCCTCGACGCCAATGAGGGCTGGCCGGAAGCGGTGTTGGAGCGTCATCTCCATATCGCCGCCGAAGCAGGCATCGCCCTCGTCGAGCAGCCACTGCCGGCCGGCCGCGATGGGCTGCTCGCCGAAATCCGCCGCCCGCTCCTCGTCTGCGCCGATGAGAGCGTCCACCACACCGGCGATCTCGCAAGCCTTGCCGACCGCTACGACGCGATCAACATCAAGCTCGACAAGACCGGCGGCCTGACGGAGGCGCTGTCGATGAAGGCCGAGGCCGAACGGCTCGGATTCAGTATCATGATCGGCTGCATGGTCGGCACCTCGCTTGCCATGGCGCCCGCCGTTCTGCTCGCGCAGAATGCCGATTTCGTCGATCTCGATGGTCCGCTGCTGCTTGCCCGCGACCGCGAACCCGGCCTGCGTTACGCCGCTTCCCTGGTCTTTCCGCCCGAAACTAGCCTTTGGGGCTGAAGGTAATAGGCGAAGATGACGAGGCCGAGGCCGGCGAACGCCACCACGGCCATGACGTAATAGCTGACGACGCCGAGCCAGGCGTAGAGATAACCCGACGCCAGGGTCATCAGCGCCATCGCCATGCCGACATAGAAGAAATAGGCGCCCTGCGCCGAGGATTCCTGCGTCTCCTGCACCGTCGCCACGATCCGCCGCTGCACGCCCGTATGCACGAAGGCGTAGGTGAAGCCGTGGAAACATTGCAGCAGGAAGAAACCGGCAAATCCCGTATTCATCGGAAACAGGATCCAGCGGCAGACGCTGATGGCGCAGCCGAAGCGGATCAGAGTCCAGGCGTCGAAGCGACGGCTGAGGCGCTTCGACAGGAAGAACACCGTCACTTCCGAAGCGACGCCGGCGCTCCAGAGGAGGCCGACCTCGGTACCGGAAAAGCCGAGGTGATGCCAGTAGATCGAGGAGAAGGCGTTGAGCACCGCATGGCTCGATTGCTGGATGGCGACTCCAATCAATAGCAGCAGCAGGTGCGGCTCACGCAGGCCGCTGCCGGTGGCGGCCGGAAGATCGATCGGCTGGCCTCGCCGCCGCGTCGGCCCGATGCGCGGGCAGAAGATTGCCATGACCACGGTCATGATAAAGCCGAACATCATGATCGGCAGCACCATCCCCCCGCCCCACTGGTTGATGAGTTCGCCGCCAACCAGCGTCGAAACGATGAAAGCAATCGAGCCCCAGACCCGCATCGATCCGTAATCGAGACCCCAGCGGCGCACGCCCGATATGACGATCGATTCGACGACCGGCACATAGGGCGCGAAGGTGGCGCCCTGCAGCGTAAAGACGATGAAGACAGGCCAGAAAGTCGTCGTCCAGTAGAGTGCTACCGCCGTCAGCAGCGACAGACTGCCTGACCAGAGCAGCACGTCGGCGCGCTCCTTCATCCGGTCGGCGATCATGGCGACAACAGGCGCCACCAGCACGCGCACCACCATCGGAACGGCCAGGATCACACCGATTTCGTGGTCGCTGAAGCTGTGGCCCGCAAGCCAGACGGGGAAGAACGGCAGGACGATGCCATTGACGAGCAGCGGCGCGCAATAGGAAAGCGCGCTGAGCAATCGGAAGCGCGGCGGCGCTCCCTCACCCGTCGGGGAATTTTGAGCGGGAATCATGGATGGACCTGAAGGAAACTCGTCGCTGTCCTAACACACCACCCTGGAAGCGACTATTGCGAGAAATAGCCCTTCTGAAACGTTTTAGAAAATAAATAGGGCCTGTCGCCTTGCGGTAACGGCTAAATTCCTACTGCAAAATTTCAAAGTGCTACGGCGTCCTTTGCGCGTCTGAAAAGACGCGCGGCGCTGTAAAGGGCGGGTGCCAAAATCAGGCGGCTTGCGGGGCCAGCTCACCCTCGTCATGCATTTCGATGGCGGCAAGCGCCGGCACGCTGCTGGCGAGCGCCCGCCAGGTGATCAGTTCGAACGTGCCGTCCTCGTGCTCGGCGACCGCCGTGCAGCTTTCCACCCAATCACCGGTGTTGATGTAGCGGATGCCGTCCATATCCTGGATGATGGCATGATGGATATGTCCGCAGATCACGCCGTCGGCGCCGTTTTTGCGGGCTTCCTCGGCCACGACGCGCTCGAATTCGCCGATGAAATTGACGGCATGCTTGACCTGCAGCTTCGCCCAGGCCGAGAACGACCAGTAGGGCATGCCGAGCCGGCGGCGCACCGCCGCCAGGATGATGTTGATGCGGATCGCCGTGTCATAGGCCCAGTCGCCGAGATAGGCGAGCAGCCGGGCGTTGCGGACCACGACGTCGAACTCGTCGCCGTGCAGGATCAGGTATTTCTTGCCATCGGCGCCGTCATGCATCATGCGCTCGACGACCTCGATGCCGCCGAAATGCATGCCCGGGAAGGCGCGCAGGAACTCGTCATGATTGCCGGGAATATAGACGACGCGCGTGCCCTTGCGGGCCTTGCGCAACAGTTTCTGGACGACATCGTTGCAGACCTGTGGCCAGTACCAGCTGCGCTTCAGGCGCCAGCCGTCGACGATGTCGCCGACGAGCACGATCGTATCGGCCTCGTGGTGGCGCAGGAAATCCAGCAGGAAGTCGGCCTTCGCGGCCTTCGAGCCGAGATGGACATCGGAAATGAAGAGCGTGCGGAAATGTCTGGGTTCCATCATGTCTTTCACGAGCTGCCGCTCATGTCCCATCTTTCATCTAACCTTCCAAAACCAGACTCGTGTTTCAGGAAGATGACAAGCTTGGGGAAAAGCCCTGCAAAGCTGTTCATCCCGCGGGCATAATGCCCGTCGCCGCTAGGCCCGCCGACAATGTTGCCCTGCGCATTCAGGGCGTTCATGATGGCGGCGATTCATATCGACAATGCGGGATGGCTGATGCGTCTCTTTCTCGTTCGCCACGGCGAATCCCTCGGCAACATCAACGAACAGGCCTACCGTCAATTCGGCGATCACAACGTGCCGCTGACGCGATGGGGCCATCGGCAGGCTCTCGAGGCAGGCGGCGTGATCGCGTCCTATCTCGAGGCTTTGCCGAGCGCGGGTTTCGGCAAGCTGCAGATCTGGTATTCGCCCTTTCTCAGGACCCGGCAGAGCAAGGATGCGCTGCTCGAAGCCCTGCCGGAAAGCTTCGTCGGCGATATCAGGGAGGATTATCTGCTGCGCGAGCAGGATTTCGGTCTCTTCACCGAAATCTACGACCACGCCGAACAGAAGCAGAAGTTTCCCGAGGAGTTCGAAAAATGGGCGAGGCTGCGCAGCAACAGCGGCAAGTTCTACGCACGGCCGCCGGATGGCGAAAGCCGGGCGGATGTGGCCCAACGGGTGCGCCTGTTCCTCCAGACAGTCATGCACGACGCCGAAAATAGCGACCACAACGTCGTGATCGTCGGCCATGGCGTCACCAACCGGGCGGTCGAGATGAATTTCCTGCACCGCCCCGTCGAGTGGTTCGAGCGCTCCGACAATCCCGGAAACGCCGATATCACCCTGATCGAGGGGACGCGCTCGCAAGGATACGAGTCGATCCTGCTGCATCAAGCCGCCGACCGGCAGCCGGGACAGGAAGGCGAACTGCGCGATGCCTATGGCGCTGACGTGACGATCACGCCGAAGCCGATCGCATAATTCCTGAAATCGGACCGGCGCAAAGGTGCGGCGGGTTGCGCAAGGCAACCCGCCAACTCTTCACCTCAGGTCGGCGACGTCACCGGCGCAGGCTCCTGCCCGGCCGGCGCCTCCTCGTTCACAGTCTCCGGCCGCTTCGTCCTCAAGAGACGCAGCACGAAGACGAAGAAGACCGGAACGAAGAAGATCGCCAGCACCGTCGCCGAGATCATGCCGCCAAGCACGCCCGTGCCGATGGCATTCTGGCTCGCAGCACTTGGTCCGGTGGCGATCGCCAGAGGCACCACGCCCAATGTGAAGGCGAGCGAGGTCATGATGATCGGCCGGAAGCGCAGACGAGCGCCTTCGATCGCGGCATCCATCAGCGATTTGCCCTCGGCAAAACCGTCCTTGGCGAATTCGACGATCAGGATGGCGTTCTTTGCCGACAGCCCGATGATCGCGATCAGGCCGACCTTGAAGTAGATGTCGTTGGTCATGTCGCGGCTCATCACCGCGAGCACGCAGCCGATGACGCCGAGCGGCACGACCAGCATCACCGACAACGGGATGGACCAGCTCTCGTAAAGCCCCGATAGCAGCAGGAAGACGAAGAGAATGCTGAGGCCGAACAGGAACGGCGCCTGCGATCCCGATCTCAGCTCCTCCAGCGACTGGCCGGTCCATTCGAAGCCGAAGCCGTCGGGAAGTTCCGAGGCCAGCCGCTCCATTTCGGTAATCGCCGCCCCCGACGAATATCCCGGCGCCGGAGCGCCAGAGATACGCACGGAAGGGTAGCCGTTATAACCGACGATCTGCGCCGGTCCCTTCTGCCATTCAGCGACGGCAAAGGACGATAGCGGCACCATGCCGCCGCTCGCATTGCGGACATTGAGCTTCATCAGGTCTTCCGCCTGAAGTCTGCTCTTGTCCTGCGCCTGCACGATGACGCGCTGCATGCGGCCCGAATTCGGGAAGTCGTTGACATAGCTCGAACCGAGATTGGCGGTGATCGTGCTGTTGATGTCGGCGAAGGCGACACCGAAGGTATTTGCCTTCTCGCGATCGATGACGAGCACGAGCTGGGCCGAGTCAGGCATGCCTTCCGGGCGGATGCCTGCGATGATGGGGTTCTGCGATGCCTTGCCGATCAGCATTCCCGCCGCCTCGGTCAGTGCCGCCTGGCCCTTCGCCCCGCGATCCTGAAGGCGGAAGGTGAAGCCGTTGGTCGTGCCGAACCCTTCGATCGGCGGCGGCGACAACGCGAAGGACGTCGCGTCCTTCAGTCCAAACAGCTGCATATTGGCGCGGTTGGAGATCTCCTGCACCGAATTGCCGGCGCCGCGTTCAGCCCAGTCCTTGAGCGTGACGAACACCAGGGCGGCGTTCGGTCCCTGCCCCGAGAAGCTGAAGCCCTGGATCGCGACGACGTTGGCAACGGCCGGCTCCTTCTTGAAGATCGCTTCGATGCTTTCAAGCGAGGCCACCGTGCGGTTGCGGCTCGCCTCCGGCGGTCCCTGCACGTCGACGATCAGGAAGCCCTGATCTTCATCCGGCACGAAGCTGCTCGGCAGGTTGACGAAGAGGTAGCCAAGGCCGATGAGCAGCGCGACATAGACGGCCATCACCCGCCAGGAGCGCTTGGCCAGTCCCTCGACGGTGCGGGCATAGCGGCCGGTCAGCCGGTCGAAGTTGCGGTTGAACCAGCCGGCGATGCCCTTCTTCTCGTGATGACCCTTGATCGGCTTCAGGAAGGTGGCGCAAAGCGCCGGGGTCAGCGACAGCGCCAGGAAGGCCGAAAACAGGATGGATACGACCATGGTCAGGCTGAACTGACGGTAGATGATGCCGGTGGAGCCCGGGAAGAACGCCATTGGTACGAAGACGCAGGAGAGAACCAGCGTAATCCCGAGGATCGCGCCGGTGATCTGCCGCATCGCCTTCTTGGTCGCTTCCTTCGGTGACAGCCCTTCCACCGCCATCAGCCGCTCGACGTTTTCCACCACCACGATGGCGTCGTCGACGAGAATGCCGATGGCAAGCACCATCGCAAACATCGTCAGCACGTTGATCGAGAAGCCGGCGGCAAACATGACAGCAAGCGTCCCGAGCAGCGCGACGGGCACGACGAGCGTTGGAATGATGGTGTAGCGGAAGCTCTGCAGGAAGATGAGCATGACGACAAAGACGAGCGCGACGGCTTCTGCGAGCGTATGCGCCACCTTCTCGATCGATGCCGAGACGAACGGGCTGGTATCATAAGGAACGGAATATTCGACGCCATCAGGGAAGAAGCGTGACAGCTCCTCCATCTTCGCCTTGACCAGGTTGGAGGTGTTGACGGCATTGCCCGTCGACGACAGCTGGATGGCGATGGCGGCACTCGGCTGCCCGTTCAAGCGGGTGGAGAAGCTGTAGCTCTCGCTGCCCTCTTCGATGCGCGCGACGTCGCGTAGCCTGACGTTCGATCCGTCGGCATTGGCGCGCAACACGATGTCTCCGAACTCCTTGATGTCGGTCAGCTGCCCCTTCACCAGCACCGTCGCCGTCAGGTCCTGCGAGATCGGATTGGGTGCTGCACCGATCTGGCCTGCCGCGACCTGGGCGTTCTGCGCCGAGATCGCCGCGCTGATGTCGGACGCGGTGAGGTTCAGGCCGACCATCTTGTCGGGGTCGATCCAGATGCGCATCGCCCGCTGCGAGGCAAATAGCTGGGCGCGGCCGACGCCCTCGAGACGGCGCAGCTCGCCGATGACGTTTCGGTTGAGATAGTCGCCGAGCGCCACCTCGTCGGTCTTCCCGTCCGTCGAAGTCAGCGAGATGAACATCAGGAAGCCCGACGATGCCTCCTCGACCGTGATGCCCTGATCCTTGACGGATTGCGGCAGCCGCGGTTCGACGCGGCGGATGGCGTTCTGAACGTCGACCGAGGCCTGGTCGATATCGGTTCCGGCCGCAAAGGTGGCGGTGATCGTCATCGCACCCGATGTATCGGAGGTCGACTCGAAATAGGAAAGGTGCTCGACCCCGTTCAGCTCTTCTTCGATCTGGCGGGTGACGCCTTGATAAATGTCCTGCGGCGATGCGCCGGGATAGCTGGTGGTGATGCTGAGCTGTGGCGGCGCGACCTTCGGATATTGCGCAACCGGCAGGAACGGCAGCGCGATCAGACCGGCGAGGGAGATGAAGATCGCAAAGACCCAGGCTAGGATCGGGCGATCGATAAAGAAACGTGCCATCGACCTTACTCCGGCTTCTTGGCGTCACCGGACGCGAGCTGGCCATCCCGCCACTCTTCCGGCGCGACCTTTGCGCCCGGCTGCAGCTTCTGGCTGCCGTCGACAACGAGACGCTCACCTGATGACAGGCCGCTTTCGACCACCCATTCATTGCCGAAGGATTGACCGAGCTCGACGTCGCGCGGCTGTGCTACGTCTCCCTCCTGGACGACGTAGACCTGCGCCTTGCCGTCGGCCGTGCGGATGACGGCGCGCTGCGGGATGAGGATCGCCTTCTCCCGGACGGCCTGTTCGATGCGAACACGGACGTAAAGACCGGGCAGCAGGTCGCCCTTCGGATTGGGGAATTCACCGCGAAGGGTGACCTGGCCCGTCGTCGCATCGACGCTGGCGCTGCTGAAGAGAAGCTTACCGGCTTCGCCATAGACCGTGCCGTCGTCGAAGACGAGCTTGATGTCGGCCTTGCCTGGTTCGGTCGACGTGAGGCTGCCGTTCTCGACCGCCCGCTTCAGCGCCAGCAGGTCTCCGGAGGATTGCGTGAAGTCGGCATAAACGGGGTCGATCTGCTGGATCATCGCCAGCGCATCGCCGCCATCGGCCGTCACCAGCGCACCTTCCGTCACCAGCGCGCCGCCGATGATGCCTGTGATAGGCGCACGAACTTCGGTATAGCCGAGATTGATCTTCGCTTCGTCGAGCGCTGCCTGCGCCAGCGCGACATCGGCATCGGCCTGGGCAAGGGCGACGGCAGCCGCATCGTATTCGATACCGCTTGCGACATCGCGGTCGCGCAGCGACTTCTGCCGGTCCAACTGCTGGCGGGCATTCAGCTGCGTCGCCCTGGCGCGATCGAGGCTTGCCTCCGCGCTTGCCACGCGGACCCGGAACAGCGCCGGATCGATCCGGTAGAGCACGTCGCCCTGATGAACGAGGCTGCCCTGCTCGAAGATCCGTTCCTGCAGTATGCCGGAAACCCTGGCACGCACTTCGGAAACGCGCGTCGCCGCAATGCGGCCGGGCAATTCGCTGATAACGGGAACCGGACGCGCGTTGAGCGTCAGGACGCTGACGGCCGCAGGCGGCATCGCGCCGCCTTCCTGTGCGTAAGCCGGCAGGCCGGCACCGAATATCAGCGCCAGGACAAGCGTGTAACGCAATGATTTCGTTCCAAATAGCATGTTCATCAGCCTTCCTGCTGGTCCCGCTGGGGTCCAAAAAAGCACAGCCCGCCGAAATGACGTTCGGCGGGCCTCCTTAACCGACAGATAGTCGATCTTTTTTTGCTTTGCAAGATACCTACCGGTTGGTATGATAGCATTATCATGATCGGAACTCCCATGGTCCGGCGATCCCGGGAGTGATACTGATCTTCCCGGGCCGCCTCGGCGCGAAGCTTATCTCGAACACAGGTCATGCATTGGTAGATAGCCCCCGCAACAGAAAGAAACAGCCGGATGTCGTGCGGCAGGCTCTTCTCGATTGCGCCAGGAAGCTGGCGCTCGAGCATGGTCTGGCTGCCGTCAGCCTGCAGGCCGTCGCCAGCGCAGCCGGCGTGACCAAGGGAGGTCTGTTTCATCACTTCCACAATAAGCAGGCTCTTATAGAGGCCGTGTTCGACGGCATGATGGAAAGCCTCGATCGCGAGATCGACGAGGAGCTTGAAAAGGATAAGGGCGGCCATGGCACATTCACCCGCGCCTATGTCCGCACCCTGTTTGCCGACCGAGCCCTTGCCAACAGCCCGTGGTCGGCGCAGACGATGACGGTGCTAGCCGACCCCTACTCCAAGAGCCTCTGGCACAGATGGATGAATGACCGGCTGGTCAGGCACGCCGAAACCGACATGGGAATGCGGCTAGAGATCGTTCGCTTGGCGGCGGACGGCGCATGGCTTGCCCATGTTTTGAGGCCTGACGACCATGCCGCGTCCGACGACGCGGTTCTGCTGCGCGAATTGATTGAACTCACCGACGGGTGACAAGCGATTGGCGCCTCATCCCGCGCCCGGCTATATCACCCGAGCGCGGGATCGTCGGGGCTAGGCAGCTCGCACTGCCGCCATCGGTTTAACATTCTGGTTCATCCGGAACAGATTGTTCGGATCGTAGCGCCGCTTGATCTCGGCAAGGCGAGCGTAGTTGGCGCCGTAGGCAGTCTCGACGCGGTCGCCTTCGTCTTCGGGCATGAAGTTGATGTAGGCCGTGCCGACCGAATGCGGCTTGGTTGCCTCGAACAGATCCCGCGCCCAGCTGATGCAGCTTCCATCCATCCCGGCCTCCCGCCAGCGCGCATGCACATTCATGACGAAATGCGAGCTGCGCTGCGGAAATGCGGTGGCCTCGGTGGCCACGCGGCCAGCCGCACCGCCGACATGGCCGATGAAGATCTCGCATTCCGGGCCGGGCAGCCTGCGCACGGCATTGAGCAGAACCTCGATCGCGACATCAGAGAGAGAGGCAAAATCCTGGCTCTTCCAGTAATTGCGCGCACCCGGTGTCAACAGTGGATCGAAGGCCTGCTGCCAGCCGGTGAACGGCACCGGACCGACAACGTCGGCAATCGGATTTCCGATCGCGCGCAATCTGGCTGTCGCCTTTTCGCCCGCCGCGATGTCTCCGCAATAACACATGGCGAGCACAACGATTTCCTTGCCGTGCCATTCCGCGGGAAGGAACGGCAGAGGCGGCGCCTGGCGCATCACCACCCAGCAGGTCAGTTCGTCAGGGGCCGCGTCCAGCGCCTGCCGGTATTCCCTCAGCACCTTCTCCGCATCGGCGAAGGGATGCACGACCAGCCCAGCGAGAACCTCTGTGTTGAGAGGGTTGAGCTGGAACTCGAAGGAGGTCACGACGCCGAAATTGCCGCCGCCGCCCCGCAGCGCCCAGAAGAGATCCGGCATTTCCGTCTCGCTCGCCTTGACCAGTTCGCCGTCGGCCGTCACCACATCAACCGAAAACAGATTATCCAGCGTCAGCCCAAATTTGCGGGTCAGCCAGCCGAAGCCGCCGCCGAGCGTCAGTCCGGCAATGCCGGTCGTGGAATTGATGCCGGTCGGCAGCACCAGCCCGAAGGCCAGCGTTTCCTGGTCGACATCGGCAAGCGTGGCGCCCGGCTCGATCCTGGCGCGCCGCGTCTGCGGGTCGACCCGCACCGATTTCATCGCCGACAGGTCGATGACGACGCCGCCCTCGCAGACGGCATTGCCGGCGATGCCGTGCCCACCGCCGCGCACCGAAAGGAGCAGATTGTTGTCGCGTGCAAACCGCACCGCCCGCACGACATCGGCAGCACCCGCGCATCGCGCAATAAGCCCGGGCCGCCGGTCGATCATCGCATTCCAGATCGCCCGCGCCTCGTTGTAATCCATGTCTTTACTGGTCAGGAGACTGCCGCGAAATCCGGCGGCAAAGGCATCGATGGCCACGTCATTGACCATCGTCTGCCCCCTTTGCAGGGTCGTCAGGTTCAAATTGTCCATGATTTCCTCCATGCGACCGGCGCCCCGCACCGTCGCGGCCGGCATTTTGCGCTTGCTGCGGTCGTCAAACAAGTTTCGAAAAGGATTAGCCCTCTGCGCCCGCAACGAAAGGAAGCGGCTTCCTATTGAATTTTCATGGGAAATCGATGCCTGCGGCGGCAATCCCGGCAATCCCGGCATGCGGTGGAACAGGCCCTAATCCCGCAGTCCCCGAGCAATGGCCTCAATGACCGCGCCAATCCTTCCGGGTACGAACCGGCGTGACGGATGAATGGCGTGGATCGGCAGCACCAGTTTCCGCCAGCCAGCCAGAACTTCCACCAGTCGGCCATCCACTATGTCTTCCGCCACGAGATCCACCGGAACGTAGATGATGCCTGCCCCGGCAAGCGCCGCCATCCGCAGCGCCTCTCCGTTGTCGATCTCGATGTTGCCGCGAACCCCAACCGTGAAACTCTCACCGTCCTTTGTCTCGAACGGCCATTCGTCTCGAGGCACGAGATTGAGGTTGAGGATGCAGCGGCCAAGGCGAAGATCCTCGGGCCTCTCCGGCATGGAAAACCTATCGAGATATGCCGGAGAGGCGCAGCAGACAAAATGATAGCTGCCGACGCGCCGCGCAATGAGCGACGAGGGCTTCAATTCGCCGATCCGGATCGCCAGATCATACCCCTCGGCCACCAAGTCGACATTGCGATCGCTGAGATTGAGCTCGACCGAAAGTGCCGGATGCCGCTCCGCGAGTTCGGCCATAACGGGCGCAAGCCGCTTGATCCCCAGTGTCGTCGGAGCGCTTAAACGCAGGCGTCCCGACATGGCCTCGGCGTCAGGCCGGGAGATGTCATTGAGTTCCTCCAACTCATCGATGATTGTGTTTGCCTTGACCAGGAAACGGGACCCGACCTCGGTCAGCCGCTGCGTACGCGTCGTGCGTTCGATCAGCTTGACCCCATACTCATGCTCCAGCGCCTGGATGCGCCTGCCGACCATGGCAGGCGAAATACCGAGGCGTTTCGCGGCGGCGGCGAAACTCCCCGATGTCGCGGCGGCAATAAGCGTCTGCAAGTTCAGAAGATCGGGCATTCGATACTTTTATGCATCTCTGTTATCGATATCAATGCAATTAACGACGGAATATTTCGGATGTATCCCTGAGACCATCACATCGGAAACAGGAGACAGAACGATGAAGACTGCAATTATCGGCATCGGAAACATGGGCAAGGGCCTGGCCTCACGCCTTGCCGGGAAGACTGACCTGATCGTCGCGGGACGTAACGATCAGGCCGCGCGCAGCCTTGCCGAAAGCCTCGGCGTTGAAAGCGCCACTATTGCGGAGGCGATCGCTGCCGCGGGGATCGTCATCCTCGCCGTTCCCTATGCCAGTGCTCTTGAGATCGCCGCCTCGCCGTCGCTCTCGGGCAAGATCGTCGTCGACATCAGCAATCCCCTGAAGCCCGATTTCTCCGGTCTGCTCTTCGGCCACGAGACCTCCGCTGCCGACAAAATCCAGAATGCCGCGATCGGTGCCAAGGTGGTCAAAGCTTTCAACACCATCTTCGCCGAGCTCTTCAACGCGTCCCGCGATACCACGGCCAAGGTGCCGGTATTTGTCGCAGGAAATGACGAAGACGCGGTGGAAAAGGTTTCCAGACTGGTCGTGGACGCAGGATTTGCCGTCGAAAAGACTGGAGGCCTCGACGCTGCCAAGCTCCTGGAACCGCTGGGCATGCTCAATATCCGCCTCGGCTACGGCCTCGGCCGCGGAACCGCCATCGCCCCTGCCTGGATAAACCTCGCCGCCTGAGGTCTCCCATCGACCGGCAGGACCGACATCCCGTCTGCGAGGGCGGGATGTTTTATTGCCCGGACAAAAACTCGCCAACTCCGCCATTTCCATACTGTCGCCGGTATCCGATTGATGTATGGAGGGAGCTCAAAAGACGTGCACGGAGGCGGCGATGGATCACCCGGAAAAATCGAAGACAGAAAAGAACCTGACGAGCGGCGATCTAGACGAACAGGCGCTTTTCTTCCACCGCTATCCCCGCCCCGGCAAGCTTGAGATCCAGGCGACCAAGCCGCTCGGCAACCAGCGCGACCTGGCGCTCGCCTATTCGCCCGGCGTTGCCGCCCCCTGTCTTGCCATCCGCGACAATCCCGAGATGGCGGCCGAATATACCTCGCGCGCCAATCTCGTCGCCGTCATCTCCAACGGCACCGCCGTGCTCGGCCTCGGCAATATCGGCCCGCTGGCCTCCAAGCCGGTCATGGAGGGCAAGGCCGTGCTCTTCAAGAAATTCGCCGGCATCGACGTCTTCGATATCGAGATCGATGCCCCGGGCGTCGAGCAGATGGTCTCGACCATCGCCTCGCTGGAGCCGACTTTCGGCGGCATCAACCTCGAAGACATCAAGGCGCCGGAATGTTTCGAGGTCGAGCGGCGCCTGCGCGAGAAGATGAAGATCCCCGTCTTCCACGACGACCAGCACGGCACGGCGATCATCGTCGCCGCCGCGATCCTGAACGGGTTGGAACTCGCCGGCAAAAACATCGCCGACATCAAGATCGTCGCCTCCGGCGCCGGTGCTGCCGCCCTTGCCTGCCTCAACCTGCTGGTCATTCTCGGAGCAAAACGCGAAAACATCTGGGTCCACGATCTCGAAGGCCTCGTCTATGAGGGCCGTATCGAGCTAATGGACGAATGGAAATCCATCTATGCCCAGAAGAGCGATACGCGCACGCTCGCCGAAAATATCGGCGGCGCCGACGTCTTCCTCGGCCTTTCGGCCGCCGGCGTGTTGAAGCCGGAGCTGCTGGCGCAGATGGCCGACAAGCCGTTGATCATGGCGCTTGCCAATCCGACGCCGGAGATCATGCCCGATCTCGCCCGTGCCGCCCGCCCCGACGCGATGATCTGCACCGGCCGCTCGGATTTCGCCAACCAGGTCAATAACGTCCTCTGCTTCCCCTATATCTTCCGCGGCGCGCTCGATTGCGGCGCTGAGACGATCAACGAGGAAATGAAGATGGCGGCCGTGCGCGCCATCGCAGCCCTTGCCCGCGAAGAACCGTCGGATGTCGCCGCCCGCGCCTATTCCGGTGAAACTCCGGTCTTCGGCCCTGACTATCTCATCCCCTCGCCCTTCGATCCGCGCCTGATCCTGCGCATCGCACCTGCAGTCGCCAAGGCCGCCGAACAGAGCGGCGTCGCACGCCGCCCGATCCAGGATTTCGACGCCTATCTCGACCAGCTGAACCGCTTCGTCTTCCGCTCCGGCTTCGTCATGAAGCCGATCTTTACCGCGGCCAAGGCCGCCGAACGCAAGCGCGTCATCTTTTCCGAAGGCGAGGACGAACGCGTATTGCGCGCCGCCCAGGTGCTGCTCGAGGAAGGCCTCGCCGAACCGATCCTGATCGGCCGCCCGCAAGTCATCGAGACGCGCCTGAAGCGATACGGCTTGCGCATCCGGCCGCTGCAGGATTTCGAAGTCATCAATCCGGAAGACGATCCGCGCTTCCGCGAATATGTCGATCTCTATTTCTCCCTCGTCGGCCGCCGCGGCGTCATCCCGGAAGCGGCCCGCACGATCGTGCGCACCAACACCACCGTCATCGGCGCGCTGGCGCTGAGGCGCGGCGAGGCCGATGCGCTGATCTGCGGCCTGGAAGGGCGTTACGAGAAGCATCTGCGCGACGTCCGCCTGATCATCGGCAAGCGCAAAGATGTCCGCGATTTCTCAGCCCTCAGCCTGATGATTTCGCAGCGCGGCGCCACCTTCTTCACCGACACCTATGTCACCTTCAATCCGACCGCCGAGGAGGTCGCCGAGGCGACGGTGCTGGCGGCCGAGGAAATCCGCCGTTTCGGCCTCACGCCGCGCGCCGCCCTGGTCTCGCATTCCAATTTCGGCTCGCGTGAATCCGAAAGCGCCACGAAGATGCGCAACGCCCTGCAGCTCGTGCGCGAAGCCGCGCCCGACCTTGAGGTCGACGGTGAGATGCACGGCGAAAGCGCCATCACCGAAGCGTTGCGCAAGCGCGTCATGCCGGACACGACCCTGCACGATGAGGCGAACCTCCTGGTCTTCCCGAACCTCGATGCCGCCAACATCACCCTCGGCGTGGTCAAGTCGATGACCGACGGCCTGCATGTCGGCCCGATCCTGCTCGGCACCGCCCTGCCCGCCCACATTCTCGCCCCCTCGGTCACCTCCCGCGGCGTCGTCAATATGGCAGCGCTCGCCGTCGTCGAGGCATCGCAACCGGCTTGAGCCGGTTGCCCGCAACCCAACGTAAAGACCTTGAAGCCGTCTCGACACATGTCCTGATGTCACACATATCAGACACTCCGTATCGACAGGCGCCCCTTCTCTGCGAGCGCATCCGCGCGTTCGTTGCCGGCAATGCCGGAATGGCCTTTGCACCAGACAATGGTCATGAGCGCATTCTGGGATAGTTGAAGATCGACCGCCTTCCAGAGTTCCGCATTGGCGATCGTTCGCCTTCGCGCATTCCCATTCGGGCTGCCCTTCTTCCAGCCGTTGTTCTTCCAGATATGTCGCCAGCTGTTGCAGCCTTTGACGGCGTAGACGGAATCGGACCAGATGGTGACAGGCTCGGCGCTTGCCTCGCTGTTGATCCAGATTGCCGCCCTGAGCACGGCGGTCAATTCCATCGAATTATTGGCGGAATCTTCGGCGCCACCGAAGCCGGACGCGATTTCCGCGGTATCGCGATAAACGACGAATGCCCAGCCTCCGTGCCCAGAACCCGGTTCATAACAACCGTCCACGAAGACGTGGAAGCCGTCTTGGGTTTCCGGCAGCCCGACTGTCGTTGCGGGGGAGCTGAGTTCGTTGGCAATACCTGTCATTTTCGACGTCCTGATATGAGTACGTTCCCCAAGCGACCCTGGAGATTGGAGCGGAGCACTGGCCTCGTTGATTGCCATCGGCAGCTTCTTCACAATCGAACACTGGGTCTCTGGCGGTCCACTGGATAAAATCGCGAAAATGCGCTAGGAATTTCTCCGAGCTTATTAAGAGAAACACGTTAAGAGACAACGCGCGGCGATCGAGGCCGCAATCGACCGATCGATTCTTTGCTCATTCCGGGACGACGCCGTGAAACGCCGAAACCTGTCTCTTGCCCTTCTCCTTGCCTTTGCGGCGCCTGCGGCCGCGCAAAGCAGCGCCGTCTGTGAAGACCTGCGCGGCCGCCTGGCCGACTTGCCGCGGTCGATCGGCAATGGCAACGGCCCGGAAGCGCGCCAATATTCTAGCGCCATGGCCGAGCAGAACCTCGAGCTGCGCAAAGTTCGCAACGAGCTGCGCAGCAATGGCTGCACCTCGGGCAGCATGGTCGTGATCGGCGGCGAGAATGCCGATTATTGCGCCGAACTCTCGCAGTCCGAAGCCCGCATGATCGACAACATCCGCTATCTCCAGGACCGCCGCAACGAGCTGGCCAGCCAGAATGGCGCCGATGACGACGCGCGCCGCGAACTGGTCGCGGCTCTCGACCGCAACCGCTGCAACAGCGAAAACTTCTATGCTCCGAGCGACCGCAGCGCCAACGAACCGGCTCCGAGCGTCGAGGAACAGGCGATGCGCACCAATACCTTCATTCCGCTCGGCGGCGGTGAAGAGGTCGATCCGCGCTACGGCCTGCCGCGGGCCGAGATGCTCTCGCCGGTCAGCACCATGTGTGTGCGCAGCTGCGACGGCGGCTTCTTCCCGATCAGCTCGAACGCCACATCGGTCGATTTCGGCCGCGACGCCCAAACCTGCGCCAAGATGTGCCCGGGCATCGAGACCGAACTGTACTATCGTGACGTGACAAGCACCGAAGCCTCGAACATGATCTCGGTCGCAACGGGCACGCCCTACAGCGCCATGAAGAACGCCTTTGCCTACAAGAACCGCACGCCCGGGGAAAAGTCCGCCTGCGCCTGCAATCTCACCGCCTATTACGAGGAGATGCGCGGCAAGCAGGCGGTGAGCGAACCGCCGCAGCAGGGCTCGATCACCACCATCCGCACCAATCCCCCGGCGAAGGATGGCACAGCGCAGATCGCACCGCAGCAGTCCGTTCCCGAGCGTCCGTATGATCCGACGCAGAACCGCGTCCGTCAGGTCGGCCCGCAGTTCCTGGCCGGCGATCAGGGGTCGATTGATCTCGCCAACCCGGCAACGTCAGGTCCGCAGCCGCAACAGCAGCAGTGATCGAACAGCTGGAACGGCGGTGGCCGAGCCATAGCGGCGTTGTGCCAGGATACATGAGATGACGGCGATGTCGCGTGAACGTGCGGCGGGATGTGAATGCGGGTCGCTCGAGCATGGTCAGTAGGTCGTACGACCGCCGCTCAGGTCGAACGTCGATGCGGTCGTGTAGGAGTTCTCTTCGGAGAGCAGCCAGACGACCATCGAAGCGATCTCACGCAGTTCGACAAAACGGTCGCGCGGAATGCGGACGCGCATATATTCGATAAATTCGGCTGTCAGCCCGTCCAATATAGGTGTCTTTGCTGTGGTCGGCGTTACCGCGTTCACGGCGATTCCCGTCTTTGCGAGTTCCTTGCCAAGAGACTTGGTGAAGCCCAGCACACCAGCTTTCGCTGCGCTGTAGGCGGCGATGTTCGGATTTCCTTCCTTGCCCGCAACCGAAGAGATGTTCACGATCCGTCCGTAATCGCGTTTTGACATGACCGGAACGACGTGCCTGCAACAATTGAAGGTTCCCGTCAGGCAGACATCGACGACGTCTTTCCACTCGTCGAGATCGTATTCGATCGTGGGTTTTACCGGACCGGTAATCCCGGCGGAATTGACGAGGCCGTCGATACGGCCAAAAATCTCCTCGGTCGTCGCCGCCGCGTTTTTCACTGATTGGGGATCTGCGACGTTGACGCCGAAAGCGACCGTGCCGGATCCGAGAGCGGTAGCGCTGTCCTTCGCCATGCTTTCGTTCAAGTCCCAGATGGCCACCTTGCCACCAGACTGGATGACGCGCTCTGCGATCGCGTAGCCGATGCCCCGCGCACCGCCTGTGATCACGATGATGCGTTCCTTCAAGTCGATCATGTTCATTGGGCCGTTATCCTCCGATTGAGCCGCCGATAGCCGAATATCTATTGGAAATTCCGAGATTCGCCTTCAGCGTATCGATATGAAGGCCAGGAATAAAGATATCTCGGCCTCGCCCGGCGTCGGCGATACCGACATCGGTTTGCTCACCTTGACGGTCAATGGCGTGACTGTGCGATTGAGGCCATGCTCGACCGCACGGCCCCCGGGAAGACCGTGCCCTAGGTGTTCAGTCCCCACCCATCATGGAAGACGAGGTCTTCGAGCGGCAGCCGCTGCCGCCAGCCTTTGACGGAGAGTTCCGGCTCATCATAGAGCCGATCGACGAAACCGGCACAGAGCCAGGCGATCACCTCGATATGCTCGGGTATGCCGAGAATGGTTTTCAGATCGCCTTCGCGAAAAATGCTGACCCAGCCGATGCCGACCCCTTCCGCCCGCGCCGCCAGCCAGAGATTCTGAATGGCGCAGACGGTCGAGTATGAATCCATCTTCGGATTGTGGGTGCGCCCCAGCACCACGCTGCCGCTGCGCGTGGGATCGCAGGTCACGCATATGCCGAGCGGCGCCTCGACGATGCCTTCGAGCTTGAGGGCGCGGTAGGCCTGCTGCCGCTCGCCGGCAAACATCTGCGCCGCCTCCTCGTTGGCACTCGCAAAGGCATCCCGGACGCGCGCCCGCACAGCGGCACTTTTCACCAGAATGAAATTCCACGGCTGCATGAAGCCGACCGAGGGTGCGTGGTGAGCGGCCGTCAGCAGCCGCTGCACGACATCGTCAGGCAAAGGATCGGGTCGAAACTGGCTGCGAACGTCGCGCCGCGTCATGATCGCGTGATAGACGGCCTCGCGTTCGGCCAAGGAAAAACCGGACGCCGCCGAAAGGGCATCCTCATCAAAGGGTCGCATCGTCAAATCCCCAACAACGCGACCGCCCCGCTGTCCGCGCGGATCGGTCTATCTTGCCAGGCCGGTCTTCTGACTCGGCGTCATCCGTCTGCCGCAGCCTTCCCGGCGAAAAGCCAGTGGCGTGATGAAGCGGCAAGCGTCGGCCTTACAGCGTTGGGCACGTTCCGGTCTTGCACCGGATTCTCGATTCTCCCGCCTTATCGGCGGGCACCTGACGGCGCATCTATTTCAGGAAAGCGCGGCGGCGGCAAGCCGGCTCCGATGCCACCGTCAAGCCGGGCGCTGCCACCGCTCTTCTCTTCAGCTTGCATGGGGGAACACGGCGCTGCCACGAATCTCTTCTCCCCAGCGGGAAGTTACAAAGGTGCCGGCAGGCGGTTGAGGGGGCGAGCGGCGAAGCCGCGAATGCGCTGAGCGCAAGCGAAGAGCAATGAAGGGCGTGCGTGTGGCCCCTCATCCGACCCTGCGGGCCACCTTCTCCCCGCCGGGGAGAAGAGGGTGCAAGCCGCAGCCTCGATCAATCCCCCAAGTCTCCGCGAAGAGGAAAGGGAACAAGCTCACCCGCGTCGGTTTGAAGCGGCTAGGCAAGCCCCTTCATCGATAGTTTCTATGGCCTTGTCCCCGCCGAAGGGGTATGGACTGATACAATTCTTCGCAGCATCCCGGTTGCCCGTGCCCCGCCTCACACCCATGATCCTTGCGGTCGCCCTGTTCATGGAACAGATGGATTCGACCGTGATCGCCACCAGCCTGCCGGCAATCGCCGCCGATATCGGCACCTCGCCGATCGCGCTGAAGCTTGCCGTCACCAGCTATCTCGTGGCACTGGCGATCTTCATCCCGATCAGCGGCTGGATGTCCGATCGTTTCGGTGCGCGCAACATCTTCCGCATGGCGATCTTCGTTTTCATGATCGGCTCGATCGCTTGCGCCTTTTCCAACTCGATCACGGCCTTCGTCGTCTCGCGCCTGATCCAGGGCGCCGGCGGCTCGATGATGACCCCGGTCAGCCGCCTGCTGCTGGTCAGGGGAACTCCGCGCCACGAACTCGTCGATGCCATGGCCTGGCTTACCATTCCCGCTTTGATCGGCCCGATCATGGGTCCGCCGATCGGCGGTTTCCTCACCACCTATCTCACCTGGCACTGGATCTTCTGGATCAACGTCCCGATCGGCGTGCTCGGCATCATCCTCGTCACACGCTTCCTGCCGGCGGTCGAGCCACGCAGTCCGCGGCCGATGGACTTCCCCGGCTTCTTCCTTTGCGGCATCGGCTTCTCCGGCTTCGTCTTCGGCGTGTCGGTGATCAGCCTGCCGGCCGTGCCCGTCATCTACGGTTATGTCACGGTTGCGATCGGCATCCTTGCCGGCCTCCTCTACCTCCTGCATGCTCGCCGCGCGCCCTATCCGCTTCTCGACCCGAAGATGTTCCGTTACCCGATGTTTCGGGCAGCGATCCTCGGCGCCTCGAATTTTCGCATGGGGCTCGGCGCCCTGCCCTTCCTGATGCCATTGATGCTGCAGCTCGGCTTCGGCCTGACGCCGCTGCAATCGGGCTCGGTCACCTTCGTCAGCGCGCTCGGCTCCATGGGCTCGAAATTCGCAGCCTCGCGCACCTTCAATGCTTTCGGCTTTCGCACGGTGATCTCGCTCACCACCTTGCTGGCGGCGATCTTCCTCGGCATCAACGGCCTGTTCACCGCCGAAACGCCGCTGTTCCTGATCATGGCCTGCCTGCTGATCGGCGGCCTGTTCCGCTCCCTGGCTTTCTCGGGCGTCAACGCCATGGCCTTCGGCGATGTCGATGACGCCGACAGCAGCCAGGCAACCGCGATCAATGCCGTTGCCCAGCGTATCTCCATGGCGATGGGTGTGGCGATCGCCGGCGGCATCCTCGAAATTTCGAGCAGCTTTCACGGCGGCAGGCTGCTGGTCTCTGATTTCCATATCGCCTTCTTCAGCGTCTCGGCGATTTCGGCACTGGCCTGCATCACCTTCCTGCGCCTGCCGCATGATGTCGGCGCGGAGCTGACGGCGCGCGGCCGCAAGCGCCGGCATGCCGAGCCCGAAGAGGCCGTGGCGGAAAATAGCTGATCTCCCTGGCGCGATGGAGCACTCTTCCCACAGCGGTTCGCAAACCTCGACGCAGGCGCGCCAGAGTGAAATGACCCGCGTGTGCTCCGGCATACCATTCTACTTTATGATTTATTCACATATCAAATACACACTGCGTTTGCGCGTTTTGGGTTGCAATCCGGACATGGGCATGAGGGCTCGTGATGTGACCGTCAGCGCGGATGCCCGTATTGAGACGCCGGTCGGGAACATGTCCGACTGAGCCGCAATTCTAGGCCGCCGCGGAATGTTCCAATTTTTGAAAACGATGCCTCTGACAGCCAAGCTGGCGGCGATTATCGTTGCCGTCAATCTCTGCGGCATTTCCGCTTTCGCCACCTATACCTGGATGTACGAAACCCGGGCATTGATCGATGGCGCCAAGGCGAACTGGTCCAAGGATGCGGAGCAGTTTGCATCTCTGGCCGCCGGCGGCGTGAAATGGGGGAAGGCGAACGCCGTTCGAGAGGCTTATTCGCTCTACCGCGACGACCCCTCGCTCGATCTTGTGCAGTTTGCCGCATTCAACGCCGAACCTGCCGCCGTCGATACATGGACACGCGACGGCATCAACGGTTTGCCCACACCGGCGGACCTGGCGAAGAGCCTTAGTGCGAAGCCGGAAAAAACGACGATTGATGACAGTGGAATATCCGCTGGCGTGATCACGATCATCGCGCCGCTTCCGCTGGACAAGTCAGGCAAGGCCGCCGGTTACATCGTCACGAATTGGTCTGTCGAAAAAATCGCTGCCGAAGTCAGGCAGAAGGTTCTCATTTCGCTGCTCACGCAGTCCGCGATCACCGCCATGGCCGTCGTTGCCTTCCTTCTCGCCATGCGCAGCCTGGTCGGCCGGCCCATCAGGGTGATCAGCGAACGAATCAGCGCGTTGCAGAAAGGCGATTTGGCCTCTCCCGTTACCTACAAGGAAAATGGCGACGAGATCGGCTTTCTGGCGCGCGCGTTGGAAGTTTTCCGTCATGAAGCGATCGCCAAGGTCGAAAGAGAGCAGGCCGCTGCCGAGCAGAGCGCTTCGCTCGACGCCGAACGGGCGCGCAACGCATTGTTCACGGAAGAGGCCAGCAACACCCAGCGGCTGGTCATGACCGCTCTTGCAAACTCACTGGAAAAGCTTGCCGCAGGCGACTTCTCGATACACCTGGCCGATCTCGGTCCTGAATTCGATAAATTGCGGCAGGATTTCAACAACATGGTCGAAGCGGTCGCGGCTGCGCTGACAGAGATCAAGACCGCCTCGGTCGCGGTCGAAGGCGGGTCGAGCGAGCTGGCATCCTCCGCCGATCAACTCGCCAGGCGGACCGAGCAGCAGGCGGCAGCATTGGAACAGACCGCCGCGGCACTGGATGAGGTGACCACCACGGTCAGAACATCGTCGCAGCGAGCCGAAAATGCCGGCAAGCTGGTCGAGGAAACCAAGCGGAGCGCTCATGTCTCGGCAACGGTGGTGCGTGATGCAATCGGAGCGATGGACCGCATTCAGACCTCGTCGAGTCAGATCGGCCGCATCATCGGCGTCATCGACGAAATCGCGTTCCAGACAAACCTACTGGCGCTGAATGCCGGCGTCGAGGCGGCGCGCGCCGGCGAGGCCGGCAAGGGTTTTGCGGTTGTCGCGCAGGAGGTGCGTGAACTCGCCCAGCGGTCGGCAAATGCGGCAAAGGAAATCAAGAACCTGATCAACGTATCCGGCCAGGAAGTTGCCGCGGGCGTCGGGCTGGTGAACGAAACCGGCGACGCCTTGCTGAAGATCGAGGAGCAGATCAACCGCATCAGCGACAGTATCGCTTCCATCGTCCAGTCCTATCGCGAACAGGCGACGGGTCTGCAGGAAATCAACGGCGCGATCAACCAGATGGATCAGGCGACACAGCAGAACGCGGCAATGGTCGAGGAAACGAACGCGGCCTGCCAGGAACTGCTGCAGCAGGGACGTCTTCTGCAGGACTCGGCCGGCAGGTTCGTCGTCGGCGCGTCTGCGGCCAGCCAGCCCAGACCCGTTCAAGTCGCCCGCCAATCTCGTCCCGAACCGAGAGCCCTCGTACAGCGGCATGCAGGAAATGCCGCCGTTGCCGCTGCTCCCGGTGCCTGGGAGGAGTTCTGACCTCATCTTCGTCCAATAAGCCTTAGTTCTCAGCAACCGATAATCAGGAAGGAAACAGCTATGAAGAAAGTCGTGCCCGCATTTCTTTTGGCCTGCACCGCATTTGCCATGCCCATGGGCGTATCCATGGCGCAGGATGCCAAGCTTGCCCCGATCTCCGACTACGTGACAAGCGATGTAAAGCCCTGGCTTAACGACCCCGCCATCATCGAGGCTGTCAAGGCGCAGAACACTGCCAACGCCAATCTCAGCGCGGCCGATGTCGACGCCCTCGACAAGAAGTGGCGTGCCGAAGTCGATGGCTCCGACCACTCAATGATCGACGGCGTGCTTAACAATGCACTGTCGAAGTTCCTTCAGGGAAAGAAGGAGGCTTCCGGTGGCAAGATCACCGAGATCTTCGTCATGGATGCAAAGGGCCTGGACGTCGGTCAAAGCGACATCACATCCGACTACTGGCAGGGCGACGAAGCCAAGTTCCAGAAGTCCTTTGGCTCCGGCAAGGACGCCGTCTTCGTCGATGAGATCGAAAAGGATGAGTCGACCCAGACGCTGCAGTCGCAGGCAAGTGTCACGATTTTCGACGACAAGGGAACGCCGATCGGCGCCATCACCGTCGGTGTGAATGTCGACGCTCTCTGATCTCAGGAACGACATTCGAAAGCAATAAACCATATCGCCCGGGCATGCACGGTTCGGGCGATATGCATAAACAAAGACTTGCAAGACATCGCATGAGCGAGATCGAGTGCGGCGTGCCTTCTTGGGGGGTATGCGCGCCCGCAAGAGCGCCAGTTTTTCAGGCGGCAAATTCTGCGTGACAATGCCTGGTCTTGGCGCTACACACGCCTCATGTCGATCACGTCAACCTACGCCTCGGGATTTTATTGGTACCGCTGCTCCCAGCGGATGCGGGTCCATGCGTAACTGAATTCGACGCGACGACAACCCGAACAGCCGCTAGTCTACCTGGCGGCTTTTTTGTTCCGCCGGTATGACCAAACAGGAGCCATACCGTGTCTGATGCCATTGATGATCTGCGTATCGTCGAAATCACCCCGCTGACCAAACCTGCCGATATCATTGCGGAAATCCACCGCAATACTGCTGTCACCGAGACCGTGACCAGCAATCGCGATGCGATCCATAAGATCCTCCAGGGCGAGGACGATCGGCTGATCGTCGTCATTGGCCCTTGCTCCATCCACGACCCTGCCGCGGCCAGGGAATACGCCGCGCTGCTGGAAGAGCAGCGACGTCGCTTCGCCGGCGATCTTGAGATCGTCATGCGCGTCTATTTCGAAAAGCCCCGCACGACCGTCGGCTGGAAGGGCCTGATGAACGACCCGCATCTCGACGGCAGCTACCGCATCGAGGAAGGGTTGAGGATTGCGAGACGCCTGCTGCTCGATATCAATGCCATGGGTCTTCCGGCCGGCGTCGAATTCCTCGACACGATCACGCCGCAATACATCGCCGATCTCGTCAGTTGGGGTGCGATCGGCGCGCGCACGACCGAAAGCCAGGTCCACAGGCAGCTTGCCTCCGGCCTTTCCTGCCCGATCGGCTTCAAGAACGGTACCGACGGCGGCGTGCGTGTGGCGCTGGACGCCATCCTCGCCGCCTCGCAGCCGCATCACTTCCCGGCGGTGACCAAGGATGGACAGGCGGCCATCGCCTCGACGAGGGGCAATGAGGACTGCCACATAATCTTACGCGGCGGCAAGCGGCCGAACTATGAAGCGGCCGACGTCGAAGCGGTGACCGGCGAAGCCGTCAAGCTTGGCGTCGCCCCACGCATCCTCATCGATGCCAGCCATGCCAACAGTGGCAAGGACCCGATGAACCAGCCGCTCGTCGTCAAATCCGTCGCCGCACAGATTGCCGCCGGCAACAGCGACATCAAGGGCATGATGATCGAAAGCAACCTCGTCGCCGGCCGCCAGGATCTCGTTCCCGGCAAACCGCTGGTCTACGGCCAGTCCATCACCGACGGCTGCATCGACTGGGCTATGTCGGTCGCGGTGCTGGAAGACCTGGCGACATCCGCCCGCGAGCGGCGCCGGACCCGCGCTTAAGCGGCCGGGAAATAGCGGACATAGGCAAACACTTCGCCGTCAGGAGACCAGCAGGGCACGTTGATCGTGCCCTGCCCTCCGAAAAGCTCGAACAGCGTCTTCAGATTGCCGCCGTCCATATCCATCAGCCGCAGCCGCACGTCGAGGTCGCGCGGATGGTCGAACACCGATGGGTCGTAAGACAGGAGCAGCACCAAGTCGTTGTTGGGCGACGGATGAGCGAACCAGTTGCCCTGATTGTCCGAGGTCACCTGTTCGAGCCCAGTGCCATCGGGATGGATGCGCCAGATCTGCATCAGCCCGGTACGGCTGGAATTGAAATAGATCCATTGGCCGTCGGCGGAATAGTCCGGTCCGTCATTGCGGCCCTCGCCATGCGTCAGCCGCGTCTCGGCGCCGCCGTCGACGGAGATGGTGTAGATATCGAAGAGGTCGTCGCGGATGCCGCAATAGGCGAGCTGGCGCCCGTCCGGCGACCAGCCATGCCAGTAGGATGGCAGGTTCTCGGTGATCAGGCGCGGCGTGCCGCCTTCGATCGGCAGGGTATAGATCGCCGACTTGCCGAATTCGGTCTTGTCGGAAATGACGATCTCAGTGCCATCGGGCGAAATGCCGTGGTCATTGTTGCAGTTGACGGCAAAGCCTGTATCGACCTTGACCACCTCGCCGCCATCAAGCGGCAACCGGTAAAGCAGCCCGTCGCCGTTCAAGAGCAGGTAGGAACCATCCGGCGAGAAGTTCGGCGCCTCCACCAGCCTGTCCGTCTGCCAGACCTCCCGGGCCCTGCCCGTCCTGACATTGTAGATCTCAACCGAACTGCGCATGTTTCCTCCCGAAAAGCTTGATGCCGTCAGCGATCTCGCTTGCGTCAGCGATCTCGATTGCGTCAGCGATCTCGATTGCGTCAGCGGTCCCTGAACCGGTTGGTGATGGGATAGCGCCGGTCGCGGCCGAAATTTTTCTTGGTGATCTTCACGCCCGGCGCCGATTGCCGGCGCTTGTATTCGGCGAGATAGAGCAGATGCTCGACCCGGTGAACGGTCGCAACATCATGGCCGCGCGCGACGATCTCCTCGACCGCCATCTCCTTCTCCACCAGGCATTCGAGAATATCGTCGAGCACGGGATAGGGCGGCAGCGAATCCTGGTCCTTCTGATCCGGACGCAGTTCCGCCGATGGCGCCTTGTCGATGATATTCTGCGGGATCACCTCGCCCGACGGTCCCAGCGCACCCGGCGGCACGTTTTCATTGCGCCAGCGGGAAATCGCATAGACCTGCATCTTGTAGAGGTCCTTGATCGGATTGAAGCCGCCGTTCATGTCGCCGTAGAGCGTGGCGTAACCGACCGACATTTCCGACTTGTTGCCCGTCGTCACCACCATCGAGCCAAACTTGTTGGAGATCGCCATCAGGATGACGCCGCGCGCCCGGCTCTGCAGGTTCTCCTCGGTGATGCCGCTATCCGTGCCTTCGAAAAGGCTGGCGAGCGCGCTGCTGAAACCCGTCACCGGCTGTTCGATCGGCACGATATCGTAGCGGCAGCCGAGCGCCTTGGCGCAATCGGCCGCATCCTTCAGCGAATCCTCGGAAGTGTAGCGGTAGGGCAGCATGACTGTGCGCACCCGCTCCTCGCCGAGCGCATCGACGGCAATTGCCGCACAGATCGCCGAGTCGATTCCGCCGGAAAGGCCGAGCACCACGGTCTTGAAGCCGTTCTTGTTGACGTAGTCGCGAAAGCCGAGCAGGCAGGCGCGGTAATCGGCCTCCTCGCTTTCAGGGATATGCGCCATCGGCCCTTCGGCGCAATGCCAACCATCTTCGCCGCGCTTCCACGTCGTCACTGCAAGCGCCGTCTCGAACTGGCTCATCTGGAAGGCGAGCGACTTGTCGGCGTTGAAGGCGAAGCTCGCCCCGTCGAAGACAAGTTCGTCCTGGCCGCCGAGCTGGGCGGCATAGATCAGCGGCAGGCCGGTCTCGATCACCTGCTTCAGCACCACCTGATGGCGGATATCGACCTTGCCGCGATAATAGGGCGAACCATTCGGCGACAGCAGGATCTCGGCCCCGCTTTCGGCCAGCGTCTCGCAGACGCCGAGATCGCCCCAGATATCCTCGCAGATCGGAATGCCGATGCGCACGCCGCGGAAATTCACCGGCCCCGGCATTGCGCCCTGGTCGAAGACGCGCTTCTCGTCGAATTCGCCGTAATTCGGCAGGTCGATCTTATCGCGCACCGCGATCACTTTGCCGCCGTCGAGCACGGCGACCGAATTGTAGCGCCCGGTGTCGTCCTGCCGGGGAAAGCCGATGATGACGCCAGGCCCGCCATCGGCGGTATCGGCCGCGAGATTCTCGACCGCCTTCCAGCAGGCGCGGATGAAGGCGGGCTTCAGCACCAGATCTTCAGGCGGATAACCGGAGATGAAAAGTTCGGTGAGGACGAGCAGTTGCGCGCCCTCCCGGGCAGCATCGGCGCGCGCCTCGCGCGCCCTCGTCAGATTGCCGGCGACATCGCCGACCGTCGGGTTGAGCTGGCCGATGGCGATGCGGAAGATATCAGAAAGCGCGTTTTCCTGTGTCATGTCATTTATTTAGCCTGCACCTTTCACGACCGCAACACGTTCGGGCCGAAAGCAGCACCTCGCGACGACGAAATTTTTATGAACGGATCGCGCGTGCCCCCGCGCGGCACCGATACGCATTGCAATTTGCCTCCGGAGCGGAATACTGGCGCCGAAAGCGACTGCATCGATAACCGGCATCGGAAACAGGCAATGTCTAATCTTTCGAATTTCGTGCATCATCACTTCGACAAGCCGGCCGATGAACTCGGCGACATCGAGAAGCGCGTGCTGGCGAAAACGCACGCGCGCAAGATCATCTCGACTGACGTCAATGCAGCCTTATCCGCCGAGTCATCGTTCGGCGAGCGTATCGCCGATGGCATCGCCCGCGTCGGCGGCTCCTGGTCCTTCATACTCGCCTTCCTCGCCTTTCTCGCCGTCTGGACACTGATGAACACCATCGGTCTGGTGGCGAATCCCTTCGACCCATACCCCTTCATTTTTCTGAATCTGATCCTGTCGATGATCGCCGCCATCCAGGCGCCGATCATCATGATGTCCCAGAACCGGCAGGCCGAGCGCGACCGCTTCGAGGCCGCCAAGGATTACGAGGTCAATCTCAAGGCCGAGCTTGAGGTGCTCTCCCTGCATCAGAAGATCGATATGAGCGTGCTGACCGAGCTGACGGCGCTGCGCGAGGATGTGGCCCGCCTCACAGCTGCGCTTGCCGCCAAGGGCTAAACCGGATTCACCGCGTATTGCGGAAGGCCGTCCGATATCTCGTAGAAATCGCCCTTGTCGGCGCAGTAGATATGATGGCCGAAGGCAAGGCCGCTCGGCTCGTCGAAGGCGCCCGCCATGACCGAAATCTCGGCCGATCCGTCCGCCTGCCAGAACAGCGCCGAACCGCAATTCGAGCAGAAGCCGCGCTGCGCCTCTTCGCTCGACCGGTACCAGCGGACCGCCTCGGTGCCATCAACCGAAAGAGCCGCGCGGGCCACGTTGACCGCGGCGTAATAAAACCCCGTCTGCCGGCGGCACTGCGAGCAATGGCAGCCGACGACAGGTCCTGGCTTCGCCGTCGTTGAAAATCGCACGGCGCCGCAAAGGCAGCCGCCTGTATGCCGTTCGGTCATCATCGCCCTCCCGTTTATGACGGGACGTTGCCGCCGATCGCCCCCGGCGTCAAATCCATTCCGTTCAACGAAATCATCAGAAATCTTGAAAATCGCCGGCCTTATGCATGCTTGGTCGGCTCGAGCACCTGTTGCTCGACGACAACAGCCGCCAATCTCATCTCATCCCGGCATTGAATCGCCGGCTGTTGTCGGCGATACTTAAGGTCCAATTTATTCAACCCCCGGGAGACTGACATGAGAGCGACCCTGTCCGAACAGAAAGGAAAAATCCCCCACAAGGACATTCAGCTTCATGAACATTCGGTTCTCCCGCGCGAGGAAAAGCTCGCGACGCCATAACCTCTTCCCGAGATTCTCCCGCGACGATGCGAATGCCGCCGACCGCGAGCGGCGCTGGTCGCGTATGCGCAAATTCCTCTCCTACTACCGTCCGCACCTGCCTTTGCTGCTGGCGGATCTGCTTTGCGCCATCCTGGTCGCCGGTACGGCGGTCGCCCTGCCGCTCTGCGCCAACGTCGTCACGAGCCGCCTTCTGGCTCTGCCCGACGCGCCGCAGGCCTTCGCACACATCCTTGCGATGGGCGGCGTCATGCTGGCCGTTCTGGCGGTCCAGATCATCGCCATCTTCTTCGTCGATTATCGCGGCCATGTGATGGGCGCGCGCATCGAAGCAACGGTGCGCCAGGAACTCTTCGAGCACTGCCAGAAGCTCTCGTTCAGCTTCTACGACCGCCAGCGCACCGGCCAGCTGATGAGCCGCATCACCAATGACAGCCTGTGGCTGGGCGAGCTCTTTCATCATGGTCCCGAGGATCTTTCCATCGCCGTACTCAAATACGGCGGCGCCATGCTGGTACTGTTCTTCATCGATCCGCCATTGGCGGCTCTCATCCTGCTGCTCACTCCGGCGGCGGTCGCCTATGCGCTCTATTTCAACCGCCGCATGAACCGCGCGCTCGAAGCCAGCAAACGGCAGATCGCCGCCGTCAACGAGCGCGTCGAGGACGCTCTTGCGGGCATCCGCGTCGTCCAGTCCTTTGCCAACGAGGCGCTGGAGAAGGAACGCTTCGCCGAGCAGAACCGGCGTTTCTTGCAAAGCCGCGCCGAGGGCTACCGCAGCGAAGCCTGGTTTTCGGTCGGCACCGAAACCTTCGCCCAGCTCGTCACCATATTGGTGATCATCGTCGGCGGCCTGCGCATTCTGGCGGCGGAACTGACCGTGCCTGATATGCTGACCTTCCTTCTCTGCGTCACCGTGCTGGTCGATCCCGTGCAGCGGCTGGCGAATTTCGTGCGTCTCTGGCAGGAGGGTTACACCGGCTTCGTCAGGGCCATGGAGATCCTGGAGATCGCCCCCGATATAACGGATCGGCCGGAGGCGCGTCCGATGCCGGCACCAAGGGGCGAGATCAGTTTTTCCAACGTCGCCTTCGGTTACGAGGCAGATGGCCCGCGGGTGCTCGAGCAGCTGTCGCTCACCATCGCTCCCGGGGAGTTCGTCGCGCTGGTCGGCCCGTCAGGGGTCGGCAAGAGCACACTTTGCGCGCTGATACCGCGTTTCTACGATGTCGAGGCCGGGGCGATCCGCATCGATGGCACCGATATCCGCGAGGTGACACTGGCATCGCTCCGGCGCCATGTCGGGGTGGTACAGCAGGATGTCTACCTCTTTGCCGGTACGGTGGCGGAAAACCTGCGTTACGGCCGGCCCGACGCCAGCGATGCCGAGCTGGAGGCGGCCGCGCGCGCCGCCAATGCGCACGACTTCATCAGCGCCCTGCCCCATGGCTATGACACCGATATCGGCCAACGCGGCGTCAAGCTCTCGGGCGGCCAGCGCCAGCGCATCACCATCGCCCGCGCCTTCCTCAAGAATCCGGAAATCCTGATCTTCGACGAAGCAACCAGCGCGCTCGACAACGAGAGCGAACGGGCGGTGCAGCAGGCGCTGCTCAGCCTGGCAAACGGCCGAACCACCCTGGTCATCGCCCACCGTCTGTCGACCGTCCGCCATGCCGACCGCATCCTGGTCCTGACGGCTGATGGCATCGTCGAGCAGGGCACACATGACGAGCTCATGACGCAAGACGGCGTCTACGCCAATCTGCACAGCGTCCAGGCCAGCATCTGAGCGTCCGGTGCGCGCGCACGGCAACAAAAAGCCCGGCGGTTCGCCGGGCTGCTAACAAGTCGGCCAACTCCTCTTTCGTCATGCTCGGGCTTGTCCCGAGCATCTGCAGCCGGCGCAGCAGATCCTCGGCAAAAGGCCGAGGATGACGTCGGGTAAAGAGCGAGGCCTGTCAATAAAAAGCCCGGTGAACCGGGCTTTTCGTCATCTGTCTGGGCCGCTGTCAGCCGTTGGCGACCATCCGCTTTTCGTCGCGGCCGCCCTTCATGCGCTCGGCAAGCAGGAAGGCGAGTTCGAGCGCCTGGTCGGCGTTGAGGCGCGGATCGCAATGGGTGTGGTAGCGGTCCTGCAGGTCTTCTGCGGAGACCGCGCGGGCGCCGCCGGTGCACTCGGTCACGTCCTTGCCAGTCATCTCGATATGGATGCCACCCGGATGCGAGCCTTCGGCGCGGTGGATCTGGAAGAAGCTTTCGACTTCCGACAGGATCCGCTCGAAGGGACGGGTCTTGTAGTTGTTGAGCGTGATCGTGTTGCCGTGCATCGGATCGCAGGACCAGACGACCTTGCGGCCCTCGCGCTCGACGGCGCGAATGAGCTTCGGCAGGCTGTCGGCGACCTTCTCATGGCCGAAGCGGCAGATCAGCGTCAGGCGCCCGGCCTCGTTGGCAGGATTCAGGATGTCGATCAGTTGCAGCAGATCGTCGGCCTGCAGCGACGGGCCGCATTTCAGGCCGATCGGGTTCTTGATGCCGCGGCAATATTCGACATGCGCATGGTCGGCCTGGCGCGTGCGGTCGCCGATCCAGATCATGTGGCCTGACGTGGCATACCAGTCGCCCGAGGTGGAATCGACACGGGTCAGCGCCTCCTCGTAGCCGAGCAGCAGCGCCTCATGGCTGGTGAAGAAATCGGTCTCGCGCAGGCTTGGATGGTTTTCCGAGGTGATGCCGATCGCCTTCATGAAATCCATGGTCTCGCTGATGCGGTCGGCGAGCTTGCGGTAGCGCTCGCCCTGCGGGCTGTCCTTGACGAAGCCGAGCATCCACTGATGTACGTTTTCGAGATTGGCGTAACCGCCCATCGCGAAGGCGCGCAGAAGGTTCAGCGTCGCAGCCGACTGGCGATAGGCCATGGCCTGGCGTTCCGGGTTCGGAATGCGCGACTCCTCGGTGAACTCGATGCCGTTGATGATGTCGCCGCGATAGGCCGGCAGCGTCACGTCGCCCTGCTTCTCGACATTCGACGAACGCGGCTTGGCGAACTGGCCGGCGATGCGGCCGACCTTGACGACCGGCAGCTGCGCACCGAAGGTCAGCACCACGGCCATCTGCAGGAAGGCGCGGAAGAAGTCGCGGATATTGTCGGCGCCGTGTTCGGCGAAGCTCTCGGCGCAGTCGCCGCCCTGCAGCAGGAAGCCGTTGCCTTCAGCGACATTGGCGAGATGCTTCTTCAGGCGCCGCGCTTCACCTGCAAAGACAAGCGGCGGATAGCTGGCGAGCGTGGCTTCCGTTGCCGCCAAAGCGGCCGCGTCGGGATACTCGGGAACCTGCAGGATCGGTTTTTGCCGCCAGCTGCTCGGGGTCCAATTGTCTGCCATCTCACTCACCTGTTCTCACATCCATACCTCAGGATGCCCTCAATATGCGGCGGCTTATAGACCTTTAGGTCAGGCTTGCAAAGACCATTCGCCGACAGTTGTCGCCTCACCGCCGCCGCCCGCCGCTCTCTAGTTAAACCAGCATATACCATGTCGATTTTCCCATACTTTAGACTTTCAATGTAGAACCGGAGAGAGTTTCAATTTCGGGGACATGGCATGGCAATCCTTCCGCCCGGTTTCATATCGGACCGCTCGGGCAATTTCGGCATCATGACGGCACTGCTGGTGGTGCCGCTCTTCGGTGCGGCCGGCATGGCGGTGGATTTCGCCCACGCGCTCAGCTTGAGGACACAGCTTTACGCCGCTGCCGATGCCGCCGCCGTCGGTTCGATCGCGGAAAAATCCGGCGCGGTCGCAGCCGCCATGACCATGAGCGGCAACGGCACGATCTCGCTCGGCAAGGACGACGCCCGCAATATTTTCATGTCTCAAATGTCCGGGGAGCTGACCGACGTTCATATCGATCTCGGCATTAATGTCACCAAGACCGCCAACAAGCTAAATTCGCAGGTTTCCTTCAGCGCCACCGTGCCCACCACCTTCATGCGCATCCTGGGCCGGGACTCGATCACGATCTCGGGTGCGGCGACTGCCGAATATCAAACCGCCGCCTTCATGGATTTCTACATCCTCCTCGACAACACGCCCTCCATGGGCGTCGGCGCAACCGCGAACGATGTTTCGAAGCTGCAGGCTAAAACAGGCTGCGCCTTCGCCTGCCATCAGATGGACCAGAGCACCAACAACTATACCATCGCCAAGAGTCTCGGCGTCGCCATGCGCATCGACGTCGTGCGCCAGGCAACCCAGGCGTTGACGGATACGGCCAAGACCGAACGCGTCAGCAGCGACCAGTTCCGCATGGGCGTCTATACTTTCGGCACAAAGGCCGAGGACGCCAAGCTGACGACAATCTCCAGCCTCACCTCCGACCTGACCAAGGTGAAGAATTACACCGACGCCGTCGACCTGATGACCATTCCCTACCAGAACTACAACCAGGATCAGCTCACGAGCTTCGATAGCGCCCTGACGCAGATGAATACCATCATCGATCCGGCGGGCGACGGCACGTCGAATATCAGCCCTGAAAAGATCCTGTTCTTCGTTTCCGACGGCGTCGGCGACAGCTACAAGCCGTCGACATGCACCAAGAAGACGACCGGCGGCCGCTGTCAGGAGCCGATCGACACCTCTTTCTGCAAACCGCTGAAAGACCGCGGTGTCAAGATCGCCGTGCTCTACACCACCTACCTGCCGCTGCCAAGCAACGATTGGTACAACAAATGGATCAGCCCCTTCCAGAGCGAGATCCCGACGAAGATGCAGGCATGCGCCTCGCCCGGCTTCTATTTCGAAGTCACGCCGACCGAAGGTATCACCGATGCGATGAAGGCGCTTTTCCTCAAGGTTATCCGCTCGCCGCGCATCACCAGCTAAAGCATGTCGCGCAAAAGTGTGCAGCAGTTTTGCGCCAAAAACATGCGGGAATCAAAGACCTAAAGCGCAGAAAGCGAATCTGAAAGATCGCGACGTGCTTTAGCACATCGACCCGAAAACGGAATCGATTTTCGGAAAGCACAATGCGTCGTTCAAAAAGTTAGAGCGTCCTTTGTGCGTCCGAAAGGATGCACGGCGCTCTAATGCATGTCGCCCGGAAGTGTGCAGCGGTTCCGGGTCAACGACATGCAGGACAAAAGCACGTCGCGGCTCAAATCCGCTTGCCGTCGCGGATCCGATAGCTCGGCGCATACATGGTGACGAGTTCTTCGGCGGCCGTCGGGTGCAGCGCCATCGTCCGGTCGAAATCGTCCTTGGTGCAGCCGGCCTTCAACGTGATGCCGAGCAACTGCGCCATCTCGCCGGCATCGTGGCCGAGGATATGGGCGCCGACCACCTTGCGGCTCGCCGCATCGACGATCAGCTTCATGATCATCCGCTCGGCCCGCCCGGAAAGCGTGGCCTTCAGCGGCCGGAACTGGGCGCGATAAACCTCGAGTTCGGGATAACGCTTGCCCGCCTCCTCTTCCGAAAGGCCGACGGTGCCGATCTCAGGCTGCGAGAACACGGCGGTCGGGATCAGCTCGTAGTCCGGCCGGGTCGGATTGTTCTTGTACTCGGTCTCGATGAAGCACATCGCCTCGTGGATCGCCACCGGCGTCAGCTGTACCCGGTTGGTGACATCGCCGAGCGCGTAGATGTTTTCGACATTGGTGCGGGAATATTCGTCGACGATAACGGCGCCGCGCTCGTCGACGGCGACGCCGGCCGCATCGAGGCCGAGGCCTTCGGTGTTCGGATCGCGCCCGAGCGCCAGCATGACCACGCCGGCTTGCAGCGTACCGTTGTTCAGCGTCTCCAGAATGAGCCCGCCCTCGCCCTTCGAAACCTTCTGCAGCGTGTCGTGGCAGAGGATGCGGATGCCCTTGGCGACCATCGCCTCGTGCAGCCCGCGCCTCAGGTCCTCGTCGAAGCGCGACAGGATCTCGGCGCCGCGATAGATCAGCGTCGTCTCGACGCCGAGGCCATGGAAGATATTGGCGAACTCGACGGCGATATAGCCGCCGCCTGATATCACGATCGATTTCGGCAGCTCTTCGAGATGAAAGGCCTCGTTGGAGGAGATGCAGAGCTCGTGACCGGGAAGGGCTGCATGCAGGTTCGGCCGTCCGCCGGTGGCGATGACGATCGTCTTTGCCGTCACCGTCTGTCCGGTCTTCAGCAGTCGGACCGTATGGGCATCGACGAGTTCCGCGCGCGTTTCCAGGATCTCGGCATTGGCGCCGGCAAGCCCCTTCTTGTAGAGACCTTCAAGCCGGGCGATTTCAACATCCTTGGCAGCCACCAGCTTCTTCCAGTCGAAGCTGCTTTCGCCGACTGTCCAGCCGAAACCCGCCGCATCCTCGAAATGCTCGTGGAACTGCGAAGCATAAACGAAGAGCTTCTTCGGCACGCAGCCGCGGATGACGCAGGTGCCGCCGTAGCGATACTCCTCGGCGATCGCCACTTTCTTGCCGAGCGAGGCGGCGACACGGGCGCCGCGCACGCCTCCGGAACCGCCGCCGATGACGAAGAGGTCGTAGTCGTAGGAAGACATGAGGAGCTCCGGAAGGGAATCGCAGGAAGGATGTTCCTGATATAGGGGCGATCATCATGAAAACAAAAGCCCGCTCGTGCGTCATCCGGTTCCCATCGTCGAATCTTCATTCCGGTTGACCAGTCACCGTTTACGGTTGACCCGGTCACCGTTTACGGTTGACCCGGTCGGCCGAGGCTGGCAGGCAATCCATGGGATGGAAAAGAATGGCGGAGCAAAAGATGGATCAAACTCTCTTCAGCAACCTGTGCAAGGCTGGCAAATTCAAGGAAGCGCTCGGCCTCGCCATTCAGGGCCATGAGGACGAAAAATACACGCCGAGCCGTTTCTCGATCGACAAGAAGACGAGACTGCCGATCTTCTACCGAGGCAACAAGCGCGTGGAGCCGGATGAGGAGGGTGTGTGGCAACTTGCAAAGAACCCGAACCCATAGGACTGAGTTCCGGCACATATGCGATGCCAATTGCATATGCTTAGCGAGTGCTGCTGTCAGCGGGTAATGCGGAAATCCGTCAGGCTTTTCTCAAGCTGGGCCGTTTCCGTCTCGACGCCCGAAACCGACGCCCCCGAAGGCCCGCGCCCAAAACGCTCGATCATCGCCGAGATGGCGCTGTCGGGTCCTGCGATCACAGCGACGACAGCCCCGTCCTCTTCATTGCGAACCCAACCCGTCAAACCGAGCCGTACGGCCTCATCGCGCGTCCAATAGCGAAAACCGACACCCTGGACCTTGCCGGATATCCGCACTCGGACAGCCTTGTCATGATCGGACATGTCTGCAGTCACCTGAAGCCTCGCCAGCGGCATTTGCCGGATCATAGCAAAAAAGCCCGGACGATGCCGGGCTTTCGCAAATTTGATGGGGCAGGCCTTACTGTTGGGCAGCCGGTGCCGGAGCAGGAGCGGTCGGGCTGTCGGTTGCCGGCGGCGGTGCCTTGATGACCTTGGAAAGCTCGGCGTTGCTCTGCTTTTCCAGGTCGCGGGAAATGCCCTGCGCCCAGATGTCGGCAGCCTTCGCAGTCTCGCGCGAGGCGACCGGGCCATCGCGCAGCAGCTTCTTGCCGACGTCGGAATTATAGAAGTCGGCGATCGCCTTCAGCTCATCGACTGAGAAGGTCTTGGCATAGGTGAGTGCCGCCTCCTTCTCCAGGTCGCCGCGGCGCGGCGCCAGCGCCAGCGCCTGCGCGTCGACCGTCGACGAAATGACGTCCTGGTAGTTCGGCGAATCCTGGATCAGGCCGGCCTTCAGACGCTCGGCGAGACCAGGCAGGATGTTGTCGAACTGGGCAGTGGCGCCGATGGCGTCAATCGCCGCGCGAGACGCCTTCAGCTGCTCCTCGGAGACTTCCTGCGCCTTGACGGCGGAGTTGAAGGCAAGCCCGGAAAGAACGACGGTCGCAGCGGCGAGACGGCCAAGACCTGCAATGTTCATCATGAGTATATGCTCCTGTTATCTGTTTGCCTGCAGCGTGCGCGCACCCGCAGGACCGGCAATGATCGCAAGTGCCGCCATATTGATAAAGAGCCCGTGTTCAACGACGCCGGGTATGGAATTCAGCTCGCTCGAAAGCGCCTCTGCATCAGGAATGCGGCCAAAAGATGCATCGATGATGTGATGGCCGCCATCCGTGGTAAACTCTCCGTCACCCGACTGGCGCAGATCGAGTTCACCGGAAAGACCGAGCCGGGCCGCAACCTTTTCGATCGCGATCCGCGTCGAGACGAGCCCGAACGGATTGACCTCGATCGGCAGCGCGAAGGCGCCGAGCGTTTCCACCAGCTTGCTCTCGTCGGCAATGACGATCATTCGCTCGGAGGCGGCCGCGACGATCTTTTCGCGCAACAGCGCGCCGCCGCCGCCCTTGATCAGCCTGAGCGCCTGATCGACCTCGTCGGCGCCATCGATCGTCAGGTCGAGTGCCGGCAGTTCGTCGAGCGACTTCAGCGGCACGCCAAGTTCGACGCAGAGCCGCGCGGTTCGTTCGGACGTAGGAACGCCTTCGACCCTGAAGCCGCCCGCGACCTTCTCCGCCAGCAGGCGAACGAATTCCTCCGCCGTGCTGCCGGTGCCGATCCCGAGACGCATCCCGCTTTCCACATGGGCGAGTGCGGCCTCAGCGGCCTTGATCTTCATTTCGCGGGCATCCATGCGCCGCCAGCTCCTGATATTGCGTTGGATGTGCTGTTTACACGGCTCGCCTGGCAAACGAAAGTCAAAATCATCACGGAAAATGAAAAGCCGAAACAGAGGCCTGCAGCCTTCCCGACCATCGCCGGACGTTGCTTTCCGCCGCACGATCGCCTACCTCAGGGACGACCCATCGTTCCCCAGGACGATCCATCGTTCAAAGAGACATGCCCTTGACCCCTGTTCCCGCTCGCCCGGCGCTCGTCGTCTTCGATCTCGACGGTACCCTTCTCGATACCCACGTGGACCTGGTCGAGAGCCTGAACCATACGATCGCGGCCCTTGACCTCGAACCGGTCAGCTACGACGACCTCACCCATCTCGTCGGCCAGGGCGCGCGCGTCATGATCGAGCGCGCCTGCAGGCTGCGCGGCCATCCGCTCGAAAGCGACGCCTTGCCGCCGCTGGTCGAGCGTTTCGTCGCCCATTATGCCGGCAACATGCCCGGCCGGACCGAACCCTATCCCGGCCTGGTCGCCGCGATGGACCGGCTGAAATCTCAGGGTTATCGCCTCGCCGTCTGCACCAACAAGATGGAAAGCCTGGCGCTCGGCCTGCTCGACAAGCTCGAGCTTACCCGATATTTCGACGCCATCACCGGCGGCGACAGCTTCGAATACCGCAAGCCCGACGCCCGCCACCTCACCGCCACCATCGAACGCGCCGGCGGCGACATCACCCGCATCGTGATGATCGGCGACAGCATCAACGATATCGCGGTGGCGAGAAACGCCGGCATACCGTCGATCGCCGTGCCTTTCGGTTATTCCGACGTGCCGGTTTCGAGCCTCGATCCGGATGTTATCATCACCCATTTCGATGAGTTGACGCCGGAGCTGGTGGAAACGCTGTTGCGGGAATATGCGGAGAAAGTCGCCGTCTGAGACTTGGCGATCAGGCGTATGTCTTTGCGATCGCGGCCCCCTCATCCGACCCTTCGGGCCACCTTCTCCCCACTGGGGAGAAGAGGGGAACCAGCGGCACGGCTGCGACCGCACGAAACGCCTTGATCAGGAGCGAGGCGTCGCGGCAACGTCCCTTCTACCCAGCGGGGAGAAGATGCCGGCAGGCAGATGAGGGGCCCACACAGCACGCCCTCTCCTCTTACTTCTTGCACGCAACACCCCAAAAACAAAAACGGGCGGCCCAAAAGACCGCCCGCCAGCACCACTAATCAAATCCGATATCAGATCTGCGCCCCACGCGCCTTCGTCGTCGCGTCAAAAGCCTTGTCGACATAAGCGTCGCGGCCGTAGACGTCGTCGAAATATTCCACCACGCCGTCCTTGTTCGGCCAGGCGGTGAAGTAGGAGACGTAGACCGGGATCTTCTGCGGCACGCGCACCGCATGGTTCTGGCCGCTGGCGATCTGCTTGGCGACGTCGTCGACCGTCGTGCCGAGCACGGCGGCCGCCATCGCCCGCGGATCGGCAAGGCGCACGCAACCGTGGCTCAGCGCCCGCATGTCGCGCTTGAAGAAGCTCTTCGACGGCGTGTCGTGCATATAGATCGCGTGGCTGTTCGGGAACAGGATCTTCAGTTCGCCGAGCGCATTGTCGCTGCTTGGCGGCTGGCGCACCGAAACATTATTGGTCGAGCCGTACCAGTCGACACTCGACGAGGCGACGGCGTGGCCGTTCACCTCGACCTCATAACCGAGCTGGTCGAGATAGTTCGGATCCGAGCGTAGCTTCGGCAGCATCTCGTTGATGATGATCGACTGCGGCACGCCCCAGAAAGGGTTGAACTCGACCGTCTCGATTTCGTCATCGAAGAAATAGGTCTGGTTGTTCTTGCCGCCGACCACCACGCGCATCGACAGCTGTTCCTTGCCGTCATTGTGGTAGTAGACCTTGTAGGCCGGCTGGTTGATCATGACGTAGCGGGAACCGAGATCCTCCGGCAGCCAGCGCGCCTGTTCCATGGCGACGACGAGCTTGTCGATCTTCGAGGCATTGGTATCGCCGCCGGTCATGGCGCGCACGGTCGCCTGGCCGATGACGCCATCGGGCTTCAGCCCACGCTCTTTCTGGAAATCCTCCACCAGCGAAACGATGTCGGGCGAATAGTCGATGCTGCCGGCGTAAGCAGCAAGCGTTGCCGCATGATCGGTCTTCAGCGTTTCGGAGCCGTGCTTGCCGATCGCCTTGACGATATTGGCGATCTCCGGCGAGCTGTCGCCAGGCCTCAGTAGCCTGTCGAGCGAAACGACGATTCGCTCCTCATTGCCGCCGTCGGCGGCGCGAAGCTTGGCAAGCTCCGCCTTCAGCGCCTGGAATTGCGGACTATCAGGCGAGCGGCTGGCGATGTAGGCGCCGACATTGGGGCTCATGCGGGCAAGTTTCAGCACCGGGGCCAGATTGACCACCTTGCGCTGGAAGTCGTGATAGCCGGAGATCTTGTTCGGATCGATGCGGCCGCGCACCGTGTCCTGCACGAAGGCGAGCACCTTGGCGGAGAGATCGAGCTCGAACTGTGTCAGCGCCCGGTCGCGGAAGGCGGGATCGGGATTGGCTGGGTCGATATCAGGCGTCTGGACGGCGTAATCCGCCGGGTCGAGGCCAACGAAGGACGCATCGGCAAGTACCAGCATCGCCGACTTGGCGCGGTCGTTGATCTGGTTGCCCTCGACCCAGACGAGCGGATTGCGGCTGTCGCCGTAATAGGCTTCGAGCGCCTTCGCGACGTCGGCATTGGCACGCACCTTGGCCTGCGCCAGGAAACGGCGCTGCACGGCCGGCTCGGCGCTGGCATCACCGCTGCCCGAAACATCGGCGACCGCGCCGGTGACGACGGGATCGGCGAACTTGCCGGTATCGACGAACTGCAGCGTCTCGGTTTTGTAGGTATAATAACGCGGACCGCTCACCTTCGGCAGCGGCGCTTCCGGATCGAGCCCGCCGAGCGAGCCACCGACGCCGCCGCGCGAGCCCACACGGCCGGGCGGCATCTGGTCCATGAAGATGGTGCTCTGCGTCCGCTGCCTGTCGCCGCGCAGCATATCCATCAGTGTATAAGCATGCGCGGGTGCGGCACTCATCATTGCCACGCCGCAGGAAAGTGCCAATGCGGATGCCGCGCTTTTCAAAACGAACGTCATATATCTTCCAGTCCCGGTGTCATGCTGTTCTTGTCACGAGCGCAAGGCTCAAGCTCAAATCCCGCGAAACTCAAGCAGCGTAGGGCCTCATTGATCAGAAACCGGCCTGCGCCGCCAGCGCCGGCGGACTCAATTTTGTGTGACGGAGATCCTGCACGGCGCCACCCAGCAGTTCACACAAAATTATGAAATTATTAGTTAATTTTTTACCGAATTTTCGCCGCCAGACCAGTCCGGCGAAAACGCCCGGACGCATAAAATTTCCAAAGTGGCCTAAAAGGCACGCCGAAAAGCCAGCGCAAACATGACTTCCGATTTCAATATTTCGCGCGGCGTCCAGTTTTCTTGTCGGACTTTCCAACCTATAAGACCTCATCTTTCGAAAATGCCCGAAAACAGCATGTAAAGGGAAGGCAAGGCCGATGACCGCAACCCGCACCGAAACCGATACTTTTGGCCCGATCGAGGTCGCCGCCGACCGATATTGGGGCGCCCAGGCCGAGCGTTCGCTCGGCAATTTCAAGATCGGCTGGGAAAAGCAGCCGCTGTCGATCGTGCGCGCGCTCGGCATCGTCAAGCAGGCCGCCGCCCGCGCCAACATGGCGCTCGACCAACTCGACCCTGCCCTCGGCAAAGCGATCGTCGACGCCGCCCAGGAGGTGATCGACGGCAAGCTGAACCACCACTTTCCGTTGGTCGTCTGGCAGACCGGTTCTGGCACACAGTCGAACATGAACGCCAATGAAGTGATCTCCAATCGTGCGATAGAAATGCTCGGCGGCGTCATGGGTTCCAAGAAGCCGGTGCATCCGAACGATCACGTCAACATGAGCCAGTCGTCGAACGACACCTATCCGACGGCCATGCACATCGCCTGCGCCGAGCAGATCGCCCATCACCTGCTGCCGGCCCTGAAGCACCTGCATGCCGCCCTCGACATGAAGGTCACCGAATTCAGCCACATCATCAAGATCGGCCGCACCCACACCCAGGATGCGACGCCGCTGACGCTCGGCCAGGAATTTTCGGGTTATGCCGCCCAGGTCGGCTCCGCGATCAAGCGCATCGAAATGACCCTGCCCGGCCTATGCGAGCTCGCCCAGGGCGGCACTGCCGTCGGCACCGGCCTCAACGCGCCGGTGGGCTTTGCCGAAAAGGTCGCCGAAGAGATCGCCGCCATCACCGGCATGCCTTTCGTCACCGCGCCGAACAAGTTCGAGGCGCTCGCCTCGCATGACAGCATGGTCTTTTCCCACGGCGCCATCAATGCGGCAGCCGCCGCCCTCTTCAAGATCGCCAACGACATCCGCCTGCTCGGTTCCGGCCCACGCGCCGGCCTCGGCGAGCTGGCGCTGCCGGAAAATGAGCCCGGCTCCTCGATCATGCCCGGCAAGGTCAATCCGACCCAGTGCGAGGCGCTGACGCAGGTCTGCATCCATATCTTCGGCAACAACGCGGCGCTGACCTTCGCCGACAGCCAGGGCCATTTCGAGCTCAACGTCTACAATCCGATGATGGCCTATAATTTCCTGCAGTCGGTGCAGCTACTCGCCGACGCCGCCGTCTCCTTCACCGACAATTGCGTCGTCGGCATCGAGGCGCGCGAGGACAATATCAAGGCCGGCCTCGAACGCTCGCTGATGCTGGTGACGGCACTTGCCCCGAAGATCGGCTACGACGCAGCCGCCAAGATCGCCAAGACCGCCCACAAGAACGGCACGACGCTGAAGGAAGAGAGCCTCGCCAGCGGCCTGGTGACGTCGGAAGAATATGATGCAATCGTTCGCCCGGAAACGATGATCGGGCCGAAGTAGGAAGGTCGCATAGGCCACAGCCCCTCATCCGGCTGCCGCCACCAACCGGGGTCGAGCCACAGGTCTCGACCCGTCCTTCGGACCCCCGCTCGCGGGGAGAAGGGGATATGCCGCAACGCCTCGACTCCCTCCAGCCTATAGCAAGGCAAACAGCGAAAAATTGTCCATCACGACAGAATTGCCCATGAAGTCGAAACGGATTTCTTCGATGTCTTCGAGATTGACCTCGAGAGTGGGGCCGGTGACCTCGAGCTCCTGCTGATAGACGATCTGGCCGTCGTTCAGCGCGGTGAGCGTCAGGTGAAAGGGCGCTGCCGACAATTCGGCAATCGAAACGCTCTGAAAGGTGAATTCCCCGCCATCGAGCATTTTCAAGCTTACGGGCGCAGAACCCGGCGATAGAACGGTATCGCTGAAACCGTCCTCGGTGATGGCGTTGACGCCCGGGATCGTGTCGTAGACGATGCCGTTCAGAAGCGTCACTTCGTGGCTTCCATTCACCGAGAGCGCAAAGTTGCGATAGTCAGGCAGAGAGAAATTATCTGCCCTGGATAAGACGCCCAGATCGTCGAAATTCAGGATTTCATGGTATTTGTCGCCTTCGTTGACGCCGTCGATCGCGAGCGTCAACACGCCGAGGTCCGTGCCCCCCGAGCCATCTGACATCTTGAAGCTCAGCTTCTCGATGAGCTGATCGTATTTCGTTAAATTTTTCACGACGTCGAGCGTGTAGTCCAGCTCGTACTCGAAGTGACCGTCAGGTTTCAGTCTGAAGGTTCCGTACTCGCCCCTTATGATCGTTTCGTGGTCAGGCCCATGTTTGGCGTCGATACGCACGCCATTGACGAAGCGAACATACATGTCCGCTCCCTCGGGATCGCTGGAGAGGCGCAGCAGATTCCCGCGGATCCAATTGTCTTCGAAAAAAACGAGAAGGTCGTCGACAGCAGTTGGCTTTGCATTTGTCATTTGAAGCCCCGGCAGGTTAACGCTGCCGGGAATATGTACTGGCCTCGAACAGAAGGCAACTTGAAGTCGTCTTTTTGTCGGACCGATTTCGACGGTTCGCCTCATCCGCCGCGCGTGGTCCTGATTGCTTTTGCCCCGCAGCGGATTTAGACCGGTTCCAATCTAGCGACGCACGCCCTACCAGAAAGGTCACTTCGATGGCTGACGATCTCTTCCCCCTCGGCAAGGATGCCACCCCCTATCGCAAGATCAGCGGCGACCATGTCTCGGTCGATACGTTCAAGGGCCAGGAGATCCTGACCGTCGAGCCGGAGGGGATCCGGCTGCTCGCCGAAACCGCCTTTGCCGACATCAACCACCTGCTGCGTCCCGGCCATCTGAAGCAGCTCGCCTCGATCCTCGACGATCCCGAAGCGACCGACAATGACCGTTTCGTCGCCTACGATCTCTTGAAGAACGCCAATATCGCCGCCGGCGGCGTGCTGCCCATGTGCCAGGACACCGGCACGGCGATCATCATGGGCAAGAAAGGCCGCAGGGTCTGGACCGAGGGCGAGGATAGTGCAGCGCTGGCCCGCGGCGTCATGGACGCCTATGAGAAGAAGAACCTGCGTTACTCGCAGCTCGCGCCGGTCAAAATGTTCGAGGAGAAGAATACCAGGAACAACCTGCCGGCCCAGATCGACATCTATGAGGAAGGCACCGACGCCTATGAATTCCTCTTCGTCGCCAAGGGCGGCGGCTCGGCCAACAAGACCTTCCTTTACCAGGGCACGCCCTCGCTCTTGACTCATGACCGTATGATCGACTTCCTTAAGGAGAAGATCCTGACGTTAGGGACGGCAGCCTGTCCTCCCTACCATCTGGCGATCGTCATCGGCGGCACCTCGGCCGAGATGAACCTGAAGACCGTCAAGCTCGCCTCTACCCGCTATCTCGACGAGCTGCCGACCGAAGGTTCCGAGAGCGGCCACGCTTTTCGCGATATCGAGATGGAAAAGGAAATTCACCGGCTGACCCAGCAGATGGGGGTCGGCGCCCAGTTCGGCGGCAAGTATTTCTGTCATGACGTGCGTGTCATCCGCCTGCCCCGCCACGGCGCCTCGCTGCCGATCGGCCTCGGCGTCTCCTGTTCCGCCGACCGTCAGGCCAAGGGCCGCATCACCCGCGACGGCATCTTCGTCGAGCAGCTCGAAACCGATCCGTCGAAATACATGCCCGAGATCGACGAGGCGAAACTGTCGGAATCGACGGTGCGCATTGATCTCAACCGGCCGATGGCCGAGGTGCTCGCCGAACTCTCAAGACATCCCGTCAAGACGCGCCTGTCGCTGTCAGGCACCATCATCGTTGCCCGCGACCTGGCGCACGCCAAGATCCGCGAGCGGCTGGAAAAGGGCGAAGGCATGCCCGATTACCTGAAAAACCATCCGGTCTATTATGCCGGCCCGGCCAAGACACCGGTCGGCTACGCCTCCGGCTCCTTCGGCCCGACCACGGCCGGCCGCATGGACAGTTACGTCGATCAGTTCCAGTCTTTCGGCGGCTCGATGGTGATGCTAGCCAAGGGCAACCGTTCGCGCCCCGTGCGCGAGGCCTGCAAGAAACACGGCGGCTTTTACTTGGGCTCCATCGGCGGCCCCGCCGCCCGTCTTGCCCAGGACTGTATCCGCAAGGTCGAGGTCTTCGAATATCCCGAACTCGGCATGGAAGCGGTCTGGAAGATCGAAGTCGAAGACTTCCCCGCCTTCATCGTCATCGACGACAAGGGCAATGATTTCTTCCAGGAGCTGAATTTGGGGTGATGGGCAGGCTGCGTTGCCGCCTGCTCTACCGTGCCGACGCCTTATCAGACGCGCTGACATTCCGCGCCTTCACCGCCTCGCCCACGCTCACCACATCCCCGGCATCGACCCTTGCCAGGATCTCCGTGCGGAACGCGCCGGCGAAGAAGCCGGTGTGCTCCAGCAACAAGGTGCCGCCGGCGAAGACGGTGAAGGCGAGGATGGCAAAAGAAATATGGCGGGAGGTTTCCACGATCTCACGCCCTGGCTTGCAGGCTACGATCGGGTTTGCCACCAAGAAATATCACCCCGAAATACCGGCACTGCAATACGAAACCGCCAAAACCAGCTGTCGACAAGATGAATACGGTCTCCGGCAGAGAAGAACTGTAAGTTTTTCAGACACTGTACCCGCCCAGCGAGTATGCACTGTCCCACTAAAGATACGTTTTCCCATGGAGAATCATAGGTCTGATCGAAGTATTGCCCCATGGGGCATTTGTCGTATGTAATCTTTGGTATATATCGCTTTAATCTTTTCCCAAGAAATTTAAGCTAACAAATAGAATATTGCCTTTGAATATATGAGGAGTTCGCCGGATGAATACGGCTGTCGCGCCCAAGGTGCCGGTTCCCGACGTTGCGGGTCAGATCACCTATGCCATGCGCTCCATGGGCGTCGCGCCGATACCGCGCAATTACCAACTCTTCTACGAGGCCTATATCGGCTCCAATCCAGCCCTCACCCGCGAGCTCGCGGCCCTCGGCGGCCAGGTGACCCAGGCCGAACTCGATGCGCTCGGCGCGCAGCATTTCACCCACAGCCCGGCCCGCGTCTTCGACGATGCCCATACGCGCATTGCAGGCGAACTCGATGGCCTGCTGCGCATTCTCAAGCAGGAGCAGAGCTCGCTCGAAAGTTATACCAGGCTGCTCGGCGAGACCCACAAGCGCATCACCTCCAAGAGCAATGCCAGCGTCGAGCTGATCGAAAACGCCATCGATCTGCTGAGCCAGGCAACCGGAGACACCATGGCGCATGGCGAACGCACCGTCGAGGACGTCGTCCAGCGCTCGCAGGAGATGGATCAGGTCCGCAAGGAACTCGACGAATACAAGCGCATCGCCAACACCGACTCGCTGACGCGCCTTTCCAACCGCCGCGCCTTCGACGACCGCCTTGCCGCCATCTTCGACAATTCGAGCATGCGGCCGGTGACGGCGCTGCTGCTCTGCGACATCGACAATTTCAAGAAGATCAACGACACCTACGGCCATCCGGTCGGCGACAAGGTGCTCGCCACCGTCGCCTCCGTCATCCGCAGCAATGTCCGCCGTGACATCTTCGTTGCCCGCACCGGCGGCGAGGAGTTCGCACTCATCGTCGATGGCAACACGCCCGAGGAAGTGACCGCGATCGCCGAGCGCATTCGTCGCACGCTGGAGACGACGCCTTTCAAAAACTCACGTACGCGGGTGAATTACGGTCCGGTCACCGTCTCAATCGGCATCTGCATGGCCTCCAGCGCCGGGGATGCCGGCGAACTCTACAGCAAGACCGACATCGCGCTCTACGGCGCCAAGAATGCCGGCCGCAACTGCACCATCCTCTATCAGGACGGCATGCAGAAGGATTTCACCAAAAGCTGGCTGATCTACAAGACGTGACGGCCTCCCACGCCACACGCACGCTGTCACCGACAGGTGACGGCGACAAGCTGCTGGCACTCCGGCCAACTCCTCTTTCGTCATGCTCGGGCTTGTCCCGAGCATCTGAAACCGGTGCAGCAGATCCTCGGCACAAGGCCGAGGATGACGTCGAGTAAAGGCCGAGGTTTGTCAAAAAAACTGAGCCGTCACAACAAGATGACGGCGTTTTACCACATCGTCTTCGCCGCCCGCCCCGGCCATTCCCGGTCGTAGGTTTCCTGGTCGAAGTCGCCGGTTGCGGCCTTCAGCATCTGCCCGGGCGTCGGCAGCTTCGCCGGATCGGCGAAGTGTTCTCCATTCCAGAGTTCGGCTCGCATCACGGCGCGCGCGCATTGGAAATAGACCTCGTCGATCGAAATGACGACGACGGTGCGCGGATGTTTGCCGTCCATCTCGAAGCTCGAAAGCAGCGTCTCATCGTTGGAGACGACACCGCGGCCGTTGATACGCATCGTCGTGTTCGAGCCGGGGATCAGGAACATCAGCGCCAGGCGAGGATCGCGCACGATGTTGGAGAGCGAATCGACGCGGTTGTTGCCGCGCCAATCCGGCAGATGCAGCGTCTCATCGTCGGCGACGCGCACCACGCCGCCAAGATCACCGCGCGGCGAACAGTCGAGCCCTTCCGGCCCGACAGTCGCAAGCGCCGCAAACGGTGAGATCTCGATCATCTCGCGATAGAGGGGGGTCAATTGCTTCGTCACCTTGGTGACGGAGGCCGGCGAAAGCCCGGCGCCATAGATCGTATTGAGCTCTTCGATGCTGCTGATGATTTTCATGAGGCGTCCCGCCGCGGCTTGATCTTCGCGACGGACGCTACAATGCCGCGCGCCTTGCCGGAAGCTCAAAAAACGGAATGATCTCCGCATCTTTTTTGATGCTTTCATCGGGCACTTCAACCACGCCTCGATCGCCGTCGAGAAACGCCGCGATCGCGGCAAGAACCGGCTCGGCGCCGATGATGCGCCGGTGGCCGAAGCCGTTCGCCCAGAACAGCCGAACGCCCTTCCCCGCTGCGCCATAGCGCCTGGCATGGAGAGACGACACCTCCTTGTCGTCCTCGGCATGGATGACGAGCACCGGCCGGCCGATGCCGCCCGCAGCCCCGCCGACGTCGAAATCCTCAAGTCTCCGTCCGGTGATGCGATGGACCTCGTTCTCCAGTGCCGCTTGCGCTGTAGGGCGAAGGCCGATCATCCCGCCGAAATCGGTAAACAGCCAGCCCATCTCGCTCGGCGCGCCGATCAGCACCAGTCTCTCGCCGGTGACAGGCGCCACACCAGGCAGCAGCCCCGCCGCCGAGACCATCAGCGCCGCACAGCCGAAGGAATGGCCGATAGCCGCATCGAATGCGCCGAAGCGCGCCTCGGCCGCCGCGATCGTCTCGACCGCAAGCCCCATATGCAGGAAGCGTCCGCCGGAACGGCCGTGGCCGGGAAAATCGAGCGCCACGACCTCCGCGCCCATTGCCGCAAGCATCGAGACGAGTTCGGCCATATATGCCGCGCTCGATCCCCAGCCATGTGTCACCAGATAGCGCTTGCGTTTACCCCTCGCCCCGCCGTTCAGCCGATAGGCATGCGCTTGGCGCCCGCCGGCAAGCCGGAGGGTGAAGCGTTCGGCACCGGCAAGCCGGAGCGCACCCGCTGCATGCACCGCTTTCGCCTTTGCTCCCTTCGGCTTTGTCGATGGCGTCCGGCAGAACAGCTGGAACGCCGCTTTGCCTGCCAGATCAGGAGAAACCGCCTGCAGAACCGAAAACCCGAGGCGGGTGACGTCAAGCGCAAAGTTTGCCATAGTGGGATTCCAAAAGACTGTTCAACACTGAACAATAAAGTACAACGATGAACAAAAATCAATCCCTTCCCTGGGATCATCCGCGTTTTCGCAGCTGGATCGCGGTGGCTCGCGCCTGCCAGCTGATGCAACAATCCCTGGCCCGCTCGCTTGCCGATCTCGATATCAAGCCGCCGCACCTCGATATCCTGGTCAATCTCTATCGTTTCGAAGGCATCTCGCAGCAGGAGCTGGCGCGCAAACTGCTGGTCGGCCGCTCCAATATGAGCATGCTCTTGCCGCAGATGGAGAAGCGCGGCCTGATCCTTCGCCGCGATGACGAGCGCGACAAGCGCGTGCTGCGCCTCTATTTGACGCCAGAGGGTCGAAAACTGAGTGAGGAGGCCATGGCCATCCAGACCGGCCTCATCGACCGCGTGCTGTCGGACGAGCCGATAGAGCAATGCATGGCGACCGCCGATTCGATGGAGCGGATCATCACCGTGCTGCTGAAAGATCTGCGCGACGAGGACTGATGTTCAATGCAGCGTCGGCGCCGCCTCCGTACCCGTCAGCGAGCGGTATTCCCAGGCGGCGACGACGATCAGCACCAACGTCGCCAGGATGCCCATCAGATAGACCTCGATGAAGGGCGCGACAAAGGCAAGCAGGATCAAAAACACCAGGCCGGCGAGATGCGAGAGCGGCATCCGCCCGCTGGTCGCGCCCTTGAACCAGAGATTGCCGATCAGGAACAGGCCGGAGCCGCCGAGCACGGCCGCGGCGATACCGAGATCGCCGGTTTCGTGCGGATGCGAGAACATGAACTCGACCGCGACCGCATGGACGATGATGCCGGCAAGAATTGGGATATGCCCATAGGTGAAGGCCTGCCGCGCCAAGCTTCCCGGCGTCTCCTCATGCTCGATGCGGTGGGCGGCGCGCCCGTGGCCGAAGCGGAAGTAGAGCCACCACATGGCGACCGTGCCGATGAAGGCGGTGACGAAGACGACGCTGGTGAGCCCGGAGAACGGCAGCTCCGCAAATGTGCGGCCGGACACGAGGATCGCTTCGCCGAGGCAGATGATCACGAAGAGTGCACAGCGCTCCGCCATGTGCGCGCCGGAAACGTCCCAGTCCCGCGCCGTCGAGCGGCCGAGCCCCGGCACGGCAAAGCCTGCGGCCGGCCCGGCATATTCGATCGCAAGCGCTATCACCCAGGCGATCAGCCGGGCTTCATGCTCGAGCAGCCCACCGGCAATCCAGAAGGCGCCTGCTACCACGAGCCAGGCTGTGATGCGGACGAAATTCAGCGTATTAGCGCGATCGACGCGCGTCATCGCATAGGTCGTAAACAGCGAGCGCCCGACCTGCATCGCCACATAGGCGCCGGCAAACAGCAGGCCCTTGTCGCCGAAAGCCTCGGGGATGGAGGCAGACAGCAGCAGCCCGAGCATCATCAGCGCCACCAGCATCCCGCGCACCGGCATCTTGTCCGGATCGAGCCAGTTCGTCACCCAGGCGGTGAAAATCCACACCCACCAGACGGCGAAGGTCATCAGCGCCGCTTCGGCCGCACCGAGCGGCGTGTAGTGGGCGGCGAGCGCATGCGAGAGCTGCGAGATCGAAAAGACGAAGACCAGGTCGAAGAACAGTTCGAGGAAGGTCACCTTGTTGCTGCTGGCGCTGCCCTTGGCGCGCAGCCAGTTCTTTCCGTTCGTTTTCGCCATATGGCCCCCCGATGGCTGGAATTATGAGTCTGTTGAATTTGATAGCGGCGCGCTCGTGAGCGTCAGCGCGGCTTCTCCGCCGTGTCGCGGTTCATGCCCTTTTCGCTGAGCTCGTGCTCATAGGCCGAAAACAGCTCCGCGCCCCGTTCGCCGAGCTCGCGCAGATAGGTCCAGGTGTAGATGCCGGTATCGTGCATGTCATCGAAGCCGATCCGGACCGCGTAATTGCCGGTCGGCATCATCGAGATGATCGCGACATTGCGTTTGCCCGGCACCGTCACCTTCTGCCCCGGCCCATGGCCCTGCACCTCGGCCGAGGGCGACAGCACGCGCAAGAGTTCGGCCGACAGGTCGAAGCTCTGGCCGTCGTTGAAGGTCACCACCAGCCGCTGCCTGTCTTTCGAGACGCGAAGTTCGCTCGGCCAGATATCGCTCATCATTTTGTCCTCTTCTCATGCGAGGAGTAGGCGCTGATCTTTTTCAGCGCAAGCTGAAATTGGCATGCTCACGCGGGCTGTTTCCCTTGACGCGACAATAGCATATGCCCACATTGATAAGAGTACGGAGATACAGGTGAACACCAGAATCGGAACGATAGGCAATGCATCGCCGCTGATGGCGGATGCACATCCGATGATCGACCCCTTCGGGCGGGCGGTCACCTATCTCCGCGTCTCCGTCACCGACCGCTGCGATTTCCGCTGCACCTATTGCATGGCGGAGAATATGACCTTCCTGCCCAAGAAGGATCTCTTGACGCTGGAAGAGCTCGACCGGCTCTGTTCCGCCTTCATCGCCAAGGGTGTCAGCAAGATCAGGCTGACCGGCGGCGAGCCCCTGGTGCGCAAGAACATCATGTATCTGGTTCGCCAGCTCGGCCAGAAGATCGGCTCCGGCCTCGACGAATTGACGCTGACCACCAACGGCTCACAGCTTTCCCGCCATGCCGAGGAGCTCTATGATTGCGGCGTGCGCCGGATCAACGTCTCGCTGGATACGCTCGACCCCGACAAGTTCCGCAAGATCACCCGCTGGGGCGATTTCGCCAAGGTCATGGAAGGCATCGACGCGGCTCAGAAAGCCGGGCTGAAGATCAAGCTCAACGCCGTGGCGCTGAAGGATTTCAACGATGCCGAGATGCCGGAGCTGCTGCGCTTCGCCCATGGCCGCGGCATGGATCTCACCGTCATCGAAACCATGCCGATGGGCGAGATCGAAGAAGACCGCACCGACCAGTACCTGCCGCTTTCGAAACTGCGCGCCGATCTCGAAGACCAGTTCACTCTTGCTGACATCGATTACCAGACCGGCGGCCCGGCGCGTTATGTCAGGGTCGAAGAAACCGGCGGCCGCCTCGGCTTCATCACGCCGATGACCCATAATTTCTGCGAGAGCTGCAACCGCGTCCGCCTGACCTGCACCGGCACGCTCTACATGTGCCTCGGCCAGAACGACGCCGCCGATCTGCGCGCCGCACTCCGCGCCACCGAAGACGACGCCCTCCTCCACGCCGCCATCGACGAGGCCATCACCCGCAAACCCAAAGGCCACGACTTCATCATCGACCGGACGCATAACCGGCCGGCCGTGGCAAGGCATATGAGTGTTACGGGTGGGTGAGGCCCGGTCCCCGCAAAGCGGGGAGCGATCGATCCAGTGAATCGATCGCAGGGCCGAACGCCCTGAGCCATGCGAAGGGCCGGGATACGGTGCGGCAGACTCCCCCTTCTCCCCAGCGGGGAGAAGATGCCCTTCAGGGCAGATGAGGGGGTGAGCGACGACAGGAGCGAATGCGCTGAGCGCAAGCGAAGAGCAATCAACGTTGTGCCGAGTGGCCCCCTCATCCGACCCTTCGGGCCACCTTCTCCCCGCTGGGGAGAAGAGGGAGCCGCTCCCCATCACCCAGGCTTACGCGCACAAATCGCAAACCGCTCCTGCACCATACGCTCAAGCCCGCGCAAAAACGGCATCTTGCGCGCCTGCGCCCAATGAATATCGCTGAGCTTGCGGTCGACGACGATGTCCGTAAAACCGGCTTGGCGCAGAAGATCGACGACTGCTTCGGCCGGCATCTGGCTGGAGAAATGCACGCGTGAGCGGATCTTCTGGTGCCGCGCCATCATCTCCGGCGACATGTGGCTCGCCGGCGGCTTGCCGGTCACCTTCGTCCAGAGCTTCTGCAGGCCCTTGACCCAGGTTTCCTTGCCCATATTGCCGTCGAGGATCAGCACCTTGCCGCCCGGCTTCAATACCGAGAACCATTCCCTAAAGGCCGAAGCCGGGTCCACCAGCGTCCAGACGAGATGGCGGTTGGTGATGACGTCGTAGCTGTCCTTCGGCTCCATCGTGTTTTCGGCGTCGCCGGACACGAAGCGGATATCGGTGCCACGCTTCTTCGCCTTGGCACGCGCCTGCGCAAGCATCGCATCCGACCAGTCGAGGCCGGTGACCGCAAAGCCGACATCATGCATCAGATGCGAGATGACGGCGGTGCCGCAGGCGAGATCGAGCGCCGCGCGCCCCTGCCCCTCGCCCAGATGTTTTCTGATCAGCCGCTGCCAGCCTTTCCGCTCAGCTTCCGAAAAGATTTCATGGCCGACGCTCTGGTCGAAGGTCGCCGCCCGTTCCGACCAGAAATCGCGGATTTCATCGCGGATGGAGTAGTTCGTATTCATGGAATTCATCTGAGGCACCCCGGCATCGGATCAGTTTGGAAACGCTCTAAAACATAGAACTTGATTCATAAAGTCATATTTCTTATGCCTGCGAACATTATTCAGACACCGGGGGAATTTCCAGATGAATTTCGTGAAAATACTCGCAGTCTCCGCAGCGGCGATTGCGAGCCTGTTGCCGCTTTCGGCTTGGGCGCAGCCCTTCACCGTCAAGGATGTCGCGGGTCGTGAAGTGACCTTCGACAAGCCGGTCGAGCGTGTGATCCTTGGGGAAGGCCGCATGCTCTACGCCGTAGCACCGATCGAGAAGGAAGATCCCTTCGCCAAAATCGTCGGCTGGCGCAACGATCTCTGGACCACCGACAAGGATGGCTTCAACGCTTATGTCGAGAAGTTTCCTAAGGGCAAGGACCTGCCCTTCCTCGGCAACCTGACCGACGGCACGCTGCAGACCGAGACGGTCGTCAAGCTTCATCCCGATGTGCTGCTGCTGCCGATCGGCAACAAGGCGGCCGCCGACGAGGTGAAGCTGGAGGAGATGCTGAACGGCATCGGCGTAAAGATCGTCTATATCGATTTCCGCGAGCACATCCTTGCCAACACCGAGCCGAGCCTGAAGATCCTCGGCCAGATTTTCGGCCATGAAGACCGCGCCGAAGCCGTCGCCAGCTTCTGGAAAGAGCAGATGGCGCGTGTCACCGACAGGCTGAAGGCCGCCAATCCGCCGAAGCCGAATGTCTTCATGTACCGCGCCGCAGGCCTGGTCGAATGCTGCGGCACCTTCGGCCCCGATAATTTCGGCCTGATGGTCGATTGGGCCGGCGGCCACAATCTCGGCTCCGATTTCCTGCCGGGATATACCGGCTCGATCAATGCAGAGCAGGTCGTCGCCTCCAATCCCGATGTCATCGTCGTCACCGGATCCAATTGGAGCCAGACCAAGAATGCCAAGGATTATGTGAATGTCGGCCCGAATGCCGCCGTCACCTTCGACGACAGCCGCAAGGCGCTGAACACGTTGGTGGAAAACCCTGCCTTCACCGGCTCCAGAGCGGTTGCCGGCGGCAATGTCCATGCGATCTGGCACCAGTTCTATACCAGCCCCTACCAGTTCGTCGCCGTCCAGCAGCTGGCCAAGTGGTTCCATCCGAACCTCTTTGCCGATCTCGATCCCGATGCCACCTTCAAGGAATTCCACGAAAAATTCCTGCCGGTCGCCTACCAGCCGGGTTACTGGGTCGACGCCAAGGCGGGTCAATAATCCAAAATGGCCGAGATCGCCGCCATATCGATAGAAGCCGAAGCCGGGAGGGAGCGCTACCGCGCCCTTGCCCGGCGCAAGCTGCTGATCCTTGCCGCCATGACGGCAGCGCTCTGCCTGTCCTTTGCGGTCGATCTCGCCTGGGGTCCGGCCCGCTATAGTCTCAGTGAAGTCGTCGCCGCCCTCCTAGACCCCTCCTCCGTTTCGGATCAGGTGCGGGCCGTCGTCTGGGACATCCGCATGCCGGTTGCGGTGATGGCGATCGTCGTCGGCGCATCGCTCTCCGTCGCCGGCGCACAGATGCAGACGATCCTAGCCAATCCGCTCGCCAGCCCCTTCACGCTCGGCATTTCGGCGGCGGCAAGCTTCGGTGCCGCCCTGGCGATCGTCACCAGCGTTCCGCTTCTGCCTGTTGCAGCCGGCCTGCTGGTGCCGGTCAACGCCTTCATCATGGCGCTGATCGCCACGCTCTTCATCCATTTCGTCTCGCAGGCCCGCGGCGTCTCGGTGCAGACCGTTGTGCTGCTCGGCATCGCGCTGGTCTTCACCTTCAATGCCTTGCTCGCCTTCCTGCAATATCTCGCCTCAGAACAGGCGCTGTCGGCTGTCGTCTTCTGGACGATGGGCAGCCTTACCAAGGCCACCTGGCCGAAGATCTGGGTGACGCTCGCGGTTCTGCTGGCAGCACTTCCCCTCTTTGCCCGCAATGCCTGGGCGCTGACGGCCATCCGCCTCGGCGAGGACAAGGCCGCAAGCTTCGGCGTCAATGTCCGCCGCATCCGGCTGGAAACCATGCTTGTGGTCTCGCTACTCGCCGCAATACCCGTCAGCTTCGTCGGTACGATCGGTTTCGTCGGCCTCGTCGGGCCGCATATCGCCCGCATGATCCTCGGCGAGGATCAGCGCTTCTTCCTGCCGGGCTCGATCCTGTCGGGTGCGCTGCTCCTGTCGCTGACCTCGATCGTCTCGAAGTCGATCATCCCAGGTGTCGTCTTCCCGATCGGCATCATTACCGCCCTGGTCGGCGTGCCCTTCTTCTTTTCGCTCATCCTCTCAAACAGGAGCCGGTCGTGGTAGCGCTTCAGTTGCAGTCCGTCGGCGCCTATCACGGGCGCAAGCTCTTCGTCGAAGACGTGACGACGCCGGTGATGACATCGGGCGAGGTCGTGGCGGTGATCGGCCCGAACGCTGCCGGCAAGTCGACCCTCTTCAAGCGCATCACCGGCCTCCTCAAAGGGCCGGGCCAGGTCGTCGTCGAAGGCTCGAAGGCGAAAAACGCCATAGGCTACATGCCGCAGGATACCTCGGCCAACGCGGTGCTGACGGTCTACGAATCCATCCTGCTTGCCCGCAAGCAGGGCCAGTCCTGGGCCGTCAGCGACAGCGACCTGCGCTTCATCGACGAGATCATGAAGGCGCTCGATATGTCAGCCATCGCCTTCCGTGATCTCGGCGCCCTTTCCGGCGGCCAGCGCCAGCTCGTCTCGATCGCCCAGGCGCTCGTCCGCGAACCCGAGATCATGCTGATGGACGAGCCGACCAGCGCGCTCGATCTTCACCGCCAGGTCGAGGTCCTCGATTTCATGCGCCGCCAGGCCCGCACCAAGGGCATGATCGTGCTGATCGCCATCCACGACCTCAACCAGGCGCTCCGCTTCGCCGACAAAGTCCTCGTCATCGCCAACGGCCGCATGCACGCCTGCGGCACCCCCCGCGACGTCGTCACCGCTGAGATGCTACGGGAAATCTACAGGGTCGAGGCCCGGGTCGAGAAATGCTCGCTGGACCATGACCACGTGATTGTGGATGGGACGGCGCATTGAGGTGGCAATCAGCCTAACTCATCAGTTGATCAGTCGCTGCGCGGTAAACTTGTCCGTAACAAGCATGTGGATGACTCCCACGCGGAGCGCCCCTGCGATTGCGTCGGTCTTTTTAGACCCGCCGGCAAGAGCAATGACCCGGTCCACCCGTTCGAGATCCTCGAGTGGAAGCCCTATGACCCGGTCGTCCAGAGGTGTCTTGACCGGCTTGCCGTTTTTATCGAAGAAGCGAAGCGAGATATCGCCGACGGCTCCCGCTTCCGCGAGATCAGAGAGTTCGCGAGACGAAAAGATGTTACCGGACCGTGCGAGAAGTTCGGACGGTTCGACTGCTCCGATTCCGACGATCGCAAGCGTTATGCTGCCGAACAAGTCCATCGTCTCCCGAACGTATGGATCGGCCTGCATAAGAAATTTTGCCTCTCTGGACGTCGTAACGCCCTGCACAGCGAGCAGTTTCGGCTCAGCGCCGGTCAGCCGAGCAAGCCGCGTGGTGAGCTGCGTCGCATGCGTCTGCACTGAAGGATCGCCCATGCCTCCAAGGGTTTGGACGACGTATTTCGCCTGAGCGCTCTTCAGGGGATGAATGTTCTCGACCATCTTGGAGATGGTCTGGCTCCAACTCGAAACGCCGATGATCTCCCCTGGCGCAAGCGTCACCTCCAAGAGATGAGCCGCGGCCTCTCCGATACGGGCCATGATGGCTCCGTCCCGATCTTCCGTGCACTCGACGACGATCGCCTCCGGCAAATCATATTTCTCGCGAAGCGCGCTCTCAAGCTCGCTGTAGGTGCCAACGGGGGGGGTCACGCTGGTTCGCACAATATCTTCAGCCTCGGCACGCTTGAGCATGCGCGACACTGTCGCCTGCGACAGGCGAAGGTGCTGTGCGATCTCCGCCTGTCGCCGCCCCTCCAAGTGGTACATCTGGGCGACCCTTGAGATGAGGCGGAGTTCATTGAGGCGAGTCATCGCTAATCCTAGGGTGAATTTTTATTCATCATTAGCCGTTGTTTCGCGTGCCGTCGAGCGGGCAAGTGCATCATTCCAGGTATTCAGAAGCACCGCTCGATCCACGGGTTCCGGGTCAATGACATGTGAGCTCCGCGGGAGCTCTGCGATCTCCTGAAGATCGCTCCACAAGCCAAGTGAGAGACCCGCGAGATATGCGGCCCCCAAAGCCGACGCCTCGGGTGCTTCGCATTGGATCACGGGATGTTCGATGAGGTTCGAGACACACTGCATCAGGAAGCGGTTCTGGCTCGGTCCGCCGTCGACATAGAGCGCCCCGAGCTCGCCGCCGCTTTGTGCTCGCATGGCGGCGATCACGTCGTGCACCTGGAAGGCGATCGAGTCGGTTACCGATCGCGCCATTTGCGCACGTGTCGTATTGAAGTTGATTTGGGAGAACAGGGCACGGGCGTCGGAGTTCCAATAGGGTGCGCCCAGTCCCACGAATGCTGGCACGAAGCCCGGTCCGCCCGGTTCGGCGCTCGCCGCAAGTTCGACAAGGGCCGCCACGTCCGAAAGGCCGAGAATGCCTGCCATCCAGGGGAGACTGGCGGCGCAGACGAGAATATTGCCTTCGAAAGCGAACGTCGGTTTTCCATGGAGACGCCATGCGACGGTCGTAGTGACGCCGTTGCGTGGGGGAATAAATCGCGGAAGCGTCGTCATCACCGACGAGCCGGTTCCGAAGGTTACCTTGCCATCACCCGGCTTGAATGCTCCATGACCGAACAGCGCAGCATGACTGTCTCCGATCACGGCCATGATCGGAGTTCCATCCGGCACGCCTGGCAACCCTTGCGTCCTGCCGAAGTCGGCAGAGCTGTCGAGTACCTCGGGCAGGAGCGCGATATCCACGCCGAAAATCTCGCCAAGTTCCTCGCTCCATCTCTGCTCCTGGAGATCGAACAACTGGCTCCTGGCGGCATTGGAAGCGTCGCAGACATGCCGGCGCCCGCCCGTCAGGCAGTGGACGAGCCAACTGTCGACCGTTCCTAGCCGCACCGAACGCCCGGCCGGAATACGGTCGAGCAGCCATCGGAATTTCGAACCCGGGAACATCGGATCCAATGGCAGGCCTGTGAGCGCCTGCACACGGTCAAGGCGGCCTTCGACGATGAGACGTTCACAATCCTGTGCCGTGCGACGGCACTGCCAACTCACCACCGGTCCAAGTGCTTCTCCCGTTTCGGCATCCCAGGCAGTGACAGACTCGCGCTGGTTGGAAATCGCCACGGCCTCGACAGCCACGTCGGGAGTGGCCTTCAGGCAGGCGTCGATCGCCTCGCAGACGGATGCGTAGAGCCGGCGTGGATCTTGTTCGACCCAGCCGGGTTTCGGATAGGTGATGCCGACTGGAGCCGAACCTCTGCCAACAATTTCTCCCTTTTCGGAAACCAGAACTGCCTTTGAATTGGTGGTTCCCTGGTCAATTGCCAGAATTGCCCGCATTCTATCCTCCCCAGATCAGACGGCAGCCGGGACGACAAAAAGCGTCCGGGCTGATCACGTCATCCCAGTTACTTGCGCCTGATCAGCGACTGCGCGGCGTCGGCGATTGCGGACGGCGCCATCCCGAATTCGTCGAGCAGGAACTCTGCCGAACCGGTCGGAGCGTAGACGCCGGGAACTCCGAGACGTTTCATCGGGACCGGAGCATTGTCGACCACCACTTCGGCGACCGCGGAACCGAGCCCGCCAAAGATCGAATGCTCTTCGGCTGTGACGATCGCTCCGGTTTCCTTCGCCGCGGCGATGATAGCCTCCTCGTCGATCGGACGAACCGTTGCAAGGTTGAGCACTCTGGCGTTGATGCCGCGTTCTGCGAGGATCTCGGCAGCCTTTAAGATTCGATGAGTCAAAGTGCCGTTTGCGATAAGGGTGACGTCAGAACCCTGGCGAAGGAGGTTTGCCTTGCCAAGTTCGAATTTGTGACCCTCCGGAAGAAGATCAGGCACACCTACGCGAGACAGACGCAGGAAACAGGGGCCGTTGTAGGCCGCGGCCCACTCAACCGCAGCAGCTGTTTCGATGCGGTCACAAGGCGCAATGACCGGAAGATTAGGCAGAACCCGCGTCCAGGCGAAGTCTTCGATCGAGTGATGGGTCGGGCCGAGTTCGCCATACGCCATTCCGGAAGAAATGCCGACCAGCTTGACGTTGGCATTTGAATACGAAATATCGGCCTTGATCTGCTCCAGCGACCGTCCCGTTAGAAACGGAGCGGCGGCGCACACGAACGGAAGGCGTCCGCCATTGGCGAGGCCTGCTGCAACCCCCACCATGTTCTGCTCGGCGATGCCGACATTGACGAGACGCTCTCCAAACTTCGCCTTGAAGCCGCCGAGCTTGGAGGAACCCACGGAGTCGTTGCAGACGGCAACGATCGTTTCGTTTTCGGCTGCCAGCCGCTCAAGCGTAGTAGCGAATGCGTCGCGGCAATCGTAGAGCTTGGGTGCGTTTATTGGCGCGTTCATTACAGTGCCTCCGACAATTCTGCCAATGCGATTTCGTATTGTTCCTTGCTCGGTACCTTGTGGTGCCAGTCGACTCGGTCTTGCATGAACGAGATTCCATGGCCCTTGTTGGTGTGGGCCACGATGCAATGCGGTCTCGATCCCCGGTATTCGAGGGCTGAAACGACTTCGCTCATATTGTTCCCATTGATCTCGGTGACTTCCCAATCAAAAGCTTCAAGCTTCGGACGAAGCGGGGCGAGATCGTTGGTTTCCGCCAGGGCGGCGCCCTGCTGGAACCTGTTGTGGTCGATGACCAGCGTCAGGTTATCGAGCTTGAACTGAGCGGCCGCCATGATCGCTTCCCAGTTGGAGCCCTCCTGCATCTCACCGTCGCCGGTGACGACATAGGTGTGATATTTCGCGCCTGAGAGCTTGGCGGCTTTTGCCATTCCTATTGCGACAGGAAGACCGTGGCCGAGCGGCCCGGTATTCGTTTCGACGCCAGGAACCTTGTTGCAATTTGGATGCCCGTTCAGCCTCGAATGCGGCTGCAAAAAGGTGGAAATCTCTTCCTCCGGGATGAAGCCGCGTTTTGCGAGCGTCACATACAGCGCGCATGCAGTATGTCCCTTCGAAAGAACGAACCTGTCGCGGTCGGGGTGCTTCGGCTGATCGGGCCAAACATTCAGCACACGAAAATAGAGGGCAGTCAAAATGTCGATGACCGACATTTCCCCCCCAATATGGCCGGCGCCCGCTTCAAAGACCGCCTGGAGATCGCGCAATCGGATCTCGCGAGCGACCCGCTCGAGTTCTGTCGTATTCATGGATTCCTCTCATGCATAAATATTCAGTTGTCAATATTTTTGCACAAGACACCGATTAGTCAAGCCCTTTAAGTGGAACACCGACAGTTGTAAGTCTAGAAATCCTGTTGACAGTCGGAAGGCAACTTGTTAATGAATTTTCCAGCATCAGTGAATATTTATTCGTAGAGTGAATTAGCTATTAGCCTAGGCATAGGGAGGAACAATGGTGGCGCTCGATATCAATGAACACGGGCTTTCGTCCGGGGCCTGGTTGAGCAAACTCAAGGGCGCCACCGGCCCGCTCGTGGGGCTGCTCGCGCTTTGCGTCTTCCTGAGCCTCAGCACCGACACGTTTCTTTCGGTTCGGAACGGTCTCAACATCCTCGATCAGATCACTGTCCTCGGCATCATGGCCGTCGGAATGACCTTTGTCATTCTGATCGGCGGCATCGATCTCTCCGTCGGCTCGGCACTCGCTCTTGCGATGATGGTCATGGGCTGGACTGCGAATGTCGCCGGCCTGCCGCTGCCGGTCGGGATCGCTTTTGCTCTGGTCGCAGCGGGCCTTTCGGGGCTGATCGTCGGACTTCTGGTTACGCAGTTCAGGGTTCCAGCGTTTATTGCCACTCTTGCGATGATGTCCGCGGCTCGCGGCGTCGCGAATATGATCACGGACGGCCAACAGATCGTTGGATTCCCCGACTGGTTCATGATGCTGGCAATCGATCGCCATTTCGGCGTGTTGACAGCCACTGTGTTTCTCATGCTTGCGGTTGTTCTTGCCGCGTGGCTTTTCCTGCACTTCCGGTCCGAAGGTCGCATGCTCTACGCGGTGGGAGGAAATCCCGAAGTCGCACGCCTGGCCGGTATCAACGTCCCGCTCGTGACGATAGCCGTTTATGTCGTGAGTGCCGTCCTTGCGGGGCTCGCCGGCATCGTGCTCGCCGCGCGGCTGGATTCCGTCCAGCCGTCCAGTGGTCTGGGCTATGAACTGGACACCATCGCTGCGGTCGTCATCGGCGGAACTTCGCTCTCCGGCGGCGCGGGCGGCATCGGTGGAACGCTGATCGGCGTTCTTATCATCGGTGTGCTTCGCAACGGTCTCAACCTTCTCAACGTCTCGCCCTTCCTGCAGCAGGTGATCATCGGCATCGTCATCGTGCTCGCGGTCGGCGCGGAGACCATTCGTCGGCGTCGCGCCTGACGAGCGGGGTCCGCCGCGTTGGCGAACCCGGAATTCCGCTCCAAAAATTTGGGTCGGATCAATACCCCGAGGGGGAGGACATACCCGAGGGTTCCATCAAACAACGGAGGAAATACAATGAAAATAGCGCGCACCATGCTCGCATCTGCTGCACTGCTCGGCCTCATGCTCGGCCCCGTACACGCGGCGGAACTGAAGAAGCTCGGCCTGGCCGTTGCCAACCTTCAGGCAAACTTCTTCAACCAGATCAAGCAATCGGTCGAGGCCGAAGCCAAGAAGCGCGGCATCGAAGTCATCACCGTCGACGCAAAGGGCGACGGGCCGACGCAGGTCAACCAGATCCAGGATCTTCTGACCCAGAAAATCGACGCGCTGATCTACATTCCGGCCGGCGCGGCTGCTGCGACCGTTCCGGTCAAGCTCGCGAAGAGCGCTGGTATTCCGGTCGTGAACGTTGACCGCAACGCCGAGGGAGCACCCGGCGATACCTTCCTTGCAACGGATTCCGTCGCGTCTGCCAAGGCCGTGTGCGACTACATTTTGAAGGAAGCCGGCGGCAAGGGGAAGATGGTCATCATCCACGGCCAGAAGGGCACGACGCCGGAAGTCGATCGCTCGAAGGGCTGCGCTGAATCTCTCAAGGCATATCCGGACGTCAAGGTTGTCGCCGAGCAGTTCTCGAACATCTGGAGCCAGGACGAAGGATTCCAGATCATGCAGAATATGCTGCAGGCAAATCCTGACGTTTCGATCGTGTTCGCCCAGGCCGACGGCCTCGCCCTTGGCGCCGCGCAGGCGATCAAGGTCGCCAATCCTTCCCAGAAGATCGTGGTTGGCGGCTTTGATGGTGACACCGCAGCTCTCGAAGCACTCAGCAAGGGCGTCTTCAACGTAACTGCGACCCAGCAGACGCAGAAGATGGGCCGCGACGCGGTTGAAAACGCCGCCAAACTTGTTGCCGGGGAAAAGGTGCCGCCGGTCCAACTCCTGGATGCCACGCTGACAACCAAGGAAAACGTCGCAGGCTTCATCGCCAACCATCCATAATGAAGTCGAGGTCTTGAGGAGGTGTGCCGTGACTGATCCAGTTCTTTCCCTGAAGGGCATATCCAAATGGTATGGGCCGCTCCAGGTTCTGAAGAATGTCAGCTTGAACGTCTATCCGGGCGAAGTGGTTGCACTTCTCGGTGAAAACGGGGCGGGCAAGTCAACACTATCCGGCATCATCGCCGGGTCACGCACGCCGTCCGAAGGATCAATGACATGGCTGGGGCAGCCTTATGGCCCGGCCACCCCAAGGGAAGCGATCGACAAGGGCGTTGTCCTGATCCATCAGGAACTGCAGCTTCTGCCGCAGCTGTCGATCGCGGAAAACGTCTTCATCGGACGCTGGCTGATGAAGAACGGCGTCGTCGACCGCGCCCAGATGGTTCGCCGGGCTCAGGACCAGCTCGCTCGCTTGAACCTTCACATCCCCGCAACGCGGACGGTCGCCGGCCTTTCCACGGCAAATCAGCAACTTATCGAGATCGCCAAGGCGCTGGCTCTCAACGCAAAGCTCCTGATCCTCGATGAGCCGACAGCCGCCCTTGGCGGCGCGGAGACGGAAGCTCTCTTCGAACAGGTTCGCAAGCTTCGGTCAGAAGGCGTCGGCATCGTCTACATTTCCCACCGTATGGAAGAGATCAAGCGAATAACCGACCGGATCGTCGTTCTTCGTGACGGCGAGCGGGTGCAAGAATTCTCAGACAGCGCGACCCCGGTGCGAACGATTGTCGAGAGCATGGTCGGGCGCCCGCTTGACCGCTTGTTCCCTACCCTGCCGGTTCCGACAGATCGTCCGGTACTCCAGGTGTCCGGGCTGAGCTCGCCGGACAACTCGTTCCGTGACGTTACCTTCGAGGTCCGGGCCGGGGAAATTCTGGGGATCGCCGGATTGGTCGGCGCCGGCCGCACCGAACTGGTGCGTGCGATTTCGGGAGCAGATCCAATCAGTGCTGGGTCGATCAAGCTGGAAGGCGAGGAACTCAGGCTGCGCGATCCGGCGGACGCAATCGCCAAGGGTATCGTGATGGTTCCGGAAGACCGCAAGGAGCAGGGCCTGATCGTCGGGCACCGGATCAGCGAGAACATTATCTACGCCAATCTCGACAAGTTGGGCGGGCGTTGGATTACGCCGAGCGTCAAGCGCTCGTTTGCGGAGAAGGCAGTGGCCAAGTTCGGCGTGAAGGGCCGTGCGGAGCAATATGCCTCGGACCTGTCCGGCGGCAACCAGCAGAAGGTCGTGATCGCGAAGTGGCTGATGCGCGATCCCAAGGTCGTCGTGCTCGACGAACCGACGAGAGGCATCGACGTCGGTGCCCGAGCGGGCATCTACGACATCATCGTCAATCTTGCCAAACAGGGCGTGGGGGTCATCGTCGTAAGCTCGGACCTCGAAGAAGTTCTCGGAGTCTCCAATCGCATTCTCGTGCTTGCGCAAGGCAAGCAGGCGGGGATTCTCAATCGTGACCAGGCAAATGACGTTTCGGTCATGGAGCTGGCCACCATCTAAACAAACAGAGAAAGGAAGAGCGGTGTCCGACATCACTCTGAACGCCCCGAAGCTTTTCGATCTCAGCGGCCAGGTTGCCATCGTTACCGGAGCCGGCAGCGGTATTGGTCAGCGCATTGCCATCGGCCTTGCGCAATGCGGCGCCGACGTGGCGCTGCTCGACCGCCGAACCGACGACGGACTGGCCAAGACGGCTGAACATATTCGCGCCGCCGGCCGCCGCTCGATCCAGATCGCGGCGGATGTCACGAGCAAGTCTTCCCTTGGAGAGGCAATAGCACGGACCGAGGCAGACCTCGGCCCATTGACACTTGCAGTCAACGCGGCGGGCATCGCTAACGCGAACGCAGCGGAAGAAATGGAGGAGGACCAATATCAGACGTTGATGGATATCAACCTGAAAGGCGTCTTTCTTTCCTGCCAGGCAGAGGCTCGCGCCATGCTGAAAAATGGGCGCGGCTCCATCGTCAATATCGCCTCCATGTCCGGCGTGATCGTGAACCGGGGGCTGAGCCAAACGCACTATAACGCCTCCAAGGCGGGCGTGATCCATATGTCGAAGTCTATGGCCATGGAATGGGTCGACCGCGGCATTCGCGTCAACACCATCTCCCCCGGATACACGGCAACGCCCATGAACACCCGTCCGGAGATGGTCCACCAGACCAAACTCTTCGAAGAGCAGACGCCGATGCAGCGCATGGCAGCGGTGGACGAGATGGTAGGTCCGGCGGTGTTCCTGCTGTCGAATGCAGCGAGTTTCGTGACCGGCGTCGATCTTCTCGTCGACGGCGGTTTCTGCTGCTGGTGATGAGAAAGCTCATTGCCGTTGCTGGAAAGTGACCGGTCTCGCTTCCTCCCTGGCTGAGATCGAGGCGCTGAAGGGACTAACGGGCATGACGGCGTGCGATATCGTCGTCTGCCCGCCCTTCACGCCGATCGAACGGGCTGTCGAACGGATGGAAGGCGCGGACGTCGTCACCGGCGCTCAACACTGCCTGAATTCGCGACAACCGGTTGATCTCCAATAATGATCGCATGGTAGGTCGCACCCAGATTTATTGTTTATCGATGGACAAGGAAAGAGCATGAAACGCTTTGAGCAGAAGACCGTCGTCATTACCGGGGGCAGCCGCGGCATCGGAGCGGCGATCGCCAGACGCTTTGCGAAAGAAGGCGCCAATCTCGTCGTCTCGGCCAACGAGGAGCAGGTTCACGGCGTTGCCGAACAGATCCGGGCCGAAGGCGGCAAGGCGATCTCCTTCATCGGCGACGTCACCGACAAGGCGAGCGTCACCGCCCTCTATGATGCCGCCGAGAAGGAATTCGGCTCGGTCGACGTCTCGATCCAGAACGCCGGCGTCATCACCATTGCCCGCGTCGAGGACCTGACCGAAAACGAGTGGGACAAGGTCATGGCCGTCAACACCAAGGGCGTCTTCCTCTGCGCCCAGGAGGCGATATCGAGAATGCGCAAGCACAAGCGCGGCGGCCGCATCATCAACACCGCTTCCGGCCAGGCCCGTGACGGCTTTATCTACACGCCGCATTATGCCGCCTCGAAAATGGGCGTCGTCGGCATCACCCAGAGCCTGGCCAAGGAAGTCGCGACCGAGAAGATCACCGTCAACGCCTTCTGCCCCGGCATCATCGAGACCGACATGTGGGCCTATAACGACCAGGCCTGGGGCAAGCTGCTCGGCAACTACGCCCCCGGCGAGTTGATGAAGGAATGGGTCGAGGGCATCCCGATGAAACGGGCCGGCTCCGGCGAGGATGTCGCCGGCCTGGTTACCTTCCTCGCCAGCGACGACGCCGCCTATATCACCGGCCAGACCATCAATGTCGACGGCGGCCTGATCATGTCCTGATGCATGTCGCCCAAAAGTGCGCAGTGGTTTTGGGACAACGACATGCATGGAAGGATCAAAGCACCAACGAAGCACGGAAGGCGACCCGGTCGTCGCCTCCGTGTGAACAGTGTGTCCATCGGCGTTAGGGCAGCTTTGCATTTTTGCCGGGTCGAGTGACCTTGCCATCCGCCTGTTTTTGATCCTATCTTTGAAATGTTCTCAGGGCGGGGTGTAATTCCCCACCGGCGGTATCAGGAGCAATCCTGGAGCCCGCGAGCGCTTCCGGCACCTCCTGTCGGAAGGTCAGCAGATCCGGTGAGATGCCGGAGCCGACGGTATAGTCCGGATGGAAGAGGACAACACGGGCAGTCGCACTCCATCCCGGAGTCGGCTGACGTTTGTTCGCCCAAGGGCAGAAGGCTCGCTCACGGATTGAGCCGAGCAGACCATGTCAGTCCGCTGACATAACCCTTGAAAGGCCAGACAGCATGACTATCGCAAGAATCGAAGATGCCATATCAGCCATTGCCAGCGGCAAGATGGTCGTCGTCGTCGACGACCAGAACCGGGAAAACGAAGGTGATATCGTGGTCGCGGCCGATGCCGTCACCCCGGAAACAATCGCCTTCATGATGACCCACGCCCGTGGACTCGTCTGCATCGCCATGGAAGGCGAGCGCCTCGATGCGCTCGATATCCCGCTGATGGTGCCCAACAACACGGAATCGCACAAAACCGCCTTCACGGTTTCGGTCGATTATCTCAAGGGCACGACGACGGGCATTTCTGCGGCGGACCGTGCCGCCACCGTCCGCGCCCTCGTCGACGATCGCGCAAAGCCTGACGAATTCGCCCGCCCCGGCCACATCTTTCCGCTCCGCGCCAACCCCCGCGGCGTGCTCGGCCGCCCCGGCCACACCGAAGCCGCCGTCGATCTCGCCCGCCTCGCCGGAAGGATCCCCGCCGGCGTCATCTGCGAAGTCGCCAACGACGACGGAACCATGTCCCGCCTGCCCGAACTCACGCTCTTCGCCGAACGCCACAACCTCCCCCTCGTCACCATCGAGGATCTGGTCGCCTACCTCGACCGCCAGGCGGAAAGAAACATACGCGAAGTCGCTTGATCTGCGCGAAGCGGCCAGCCCCGTCCTTCGAGGCCCCTGCGGGGCGCCTCAGGATGAGGCTGGAGAGAGGTTGCGGCCTGGTTCAACGGGAAGCGCAGCGGCAAGGCACACCGACCAGCCCTCATCCTGAGGCGCGCAGGCCGCAGGCCGGAGCCTCGAAGGACGAGGGCGGGTGGCTGGGTCCCAGACGCGCACGGCTGGTTGCCACAGCACACCTATTTCCTGCCCTATGTCCGGCTGATCGAAACCCCACCATCTGCCAGCATCGCCGTGCCGGTCACGAAGCTCGACATGTCGGAGGCCAGGAAAAGCGCTGCATTGGCGATCTCTTCGGGTTGCGCCATGCGTTTCAGCGCATGCAGCCCCTCCACGAAGGCGAGCACCTCCGGCGTGGCATCAGGCGCGTTGGTGATGCTGGCGGGCGTGTCGGTGCCGCCGGGAAGCAGCGCGTTGACGCGGATCTTCTGCGCTCCGAGTTCGGCGGCGAGCACCTGCACGAAGCCGATCAGCCCCGCCTTGCTCGCCGCATAGGCGGCCATGCCAGGCATGCCGACGGTGTGGCCGACAAAGGTCGAGGTGAAGATGAGCGATCCGCCGCCTTTTCCCATCGCCGCCGACTGGTGTTTGGCGCCGAGGAAGGCGGCGGTGAGATTTGTCTCGATCGTCTCGCGCCAGCCCTCGAGCGACAGCCCGGCGACCGGCCCCATCTCACCGATGATGCCGGCATTGTTGAAAGCGATGTCGAGCCGGCCGAAACGCGAGACTGCCGTTTCGACAAGCCTTTCCTGCAGCGCCTCGTCCCTGACATCGCCTGATATGGCGACGGCCTGCCCACCCTCCGCCTCGATTTCGGCGATGACGGCGTCGAGCGCGTCCTGTCGCCGGCCGGTGACCACGAGCTTGGCACCTTGCCGCGCAAAGAGTTTCGCCGCCGCGCGGCCGATGCCGGAGCTTGCGCCGGTGATGATTGCGATCTTGTCGTTGAGAAGTGTCATATCGATCTCTCCTTCGTTGTTGCGAGATCTGAGATGCTCAAACATCAGGCGATGCAGCCACCCGTTTCCCGCGCAGGAGGAGAAAAACGCCTATGGCCCGAACCGGCAGCGCGACGGCGCGTCCTCATCGACGCGTTGATTGTGGCGTCGGAACTGTCGGAATTCAGCTTATAAAACGGAGATTTGCCTGGACTTCCACCCACACGCCTGCGTTGACATCGGCGCCATTGTGCACCGCGTCATCGATTTATGCTTGGTGTGACATTCATCCGATTCCCTTGATGCATCTTCGCGACTAAAAGGAGCGCACAGGTAACGGGAATCTCTTCATGCCGCGGTCACGCAATACTGAGGGCGCCATCTATATGAGCTTGGCGATGGCCGGCTTTTCCGCGAGCGACGCCCTGTCCAAATCGGTGATAGCCTATATGAACGCCGGCGAGATCATGTTTCTGCGCGGCCTCTTCACCAGCCTGCTCGTCTATCTGATCGCCTGGAAAGTGGGCGCGCTGCGCTCCTGGCGCATCATGCTGCAGCCGATGATCATCTTCAGGATCATCTGCGAGACGCTCTCCGCCGTCACCTATATCACCGCGCTCGGCATGATGCCGATCGCCAATGCCTCGGCGATCCTGCAATCGCTGCCGTTGGTCGTCACCTTCGGCGCTGCCCTCTTCTTCAGCGAGCCGGTCGGCTGGCGGCGCTGGTCGGCGATCCTCGTCGGCCTCGTCGGCGTGATGATCATCATCCGCCCCGGCCCTGAGGGATTCACCGCCGCCGCCCTGCTCTGCGTCGCCGCGGTGCTGACGACGGCCGGCCGCGATCTCGCCACCCGGAGCATCAGTCCGGAGATTCCCTCGCTGATGATAACCGTCATCACCGCCATATCAGCCTCCTTCTTCGGCGCGCTGCTCATTCCGGTGCTCGGCGGCTGGCAGCCGGTCAGCGCTAACGCGCTTGGGCATCTCGTGCTCGCATCGGTGCTGGTGCTCGTCGGCTACCAGTCGGTCATCCTCGCCATGCGCACCGGCGAAATCTCCTTCGTCGCGCCGTTCCGCTATACCAGCCTGATCTTTTCCTCTCTGCTCGGCTTCCTCTTCTTCGCCGAAGTGCCTGACAGCTGGACGCTCGTCGGGGCTGCGATCGTCATCGCATCCGGCCTCTATACATTCTATCGTGAGGCCAAGCGACGTGTGTCGCCGATCGCGCAGGAATCCGCGCCGCGCGCGCCGGTCTGAGGAAGGATGATGGCTGAATTCTCGCTCGACAGATCTGATATAGCAGGCGTCGTATTGGCCGGCGGCCGCTCGCAACGCATGGGCCGCGACAAGGCAGGCGTGATGCTTGGCGCCGAGAGCCTGCTCCACCATGTGCTGACCCGCCTCTCGCAACAGGCCCCGCTCGTCGCGGTCAATGCCGATGCCGCCGCCGAGGGCGTGCCTGTCGTTCCCGACCGTTTTCGCGGCAAGGCCGGACCGATGGCCGGAATCCATGCCGCCATGGTCTATGCCGCCGGCCTGCCCTCGATCACCCATGTCGTCACCGTCTCGGTGGATTGCCCGTTCTTCCCGGCCGATCTCGTCGCCCGGCTGGCGGCAGCGGTCGAGCACCCTTCGCAGATCGCCATTGCCGCCTCCGAGGGCCGCAGCCATCCCGTCTTCGGGCTCTGGCCGGTGACGCTGGCCGCCGATCTCGAAGCCTGGATCGCCACCGACGAGAAGCGCCGCGTACGCGACTTCCTGTTACGGCATGACGTTACGGAAGTGGCGTTTCCGCTGCATCCGACCCGTGCCAGCCTGCTCGATCCCTTCTTCAACATCAACACGCCTGATGATCTCGTCGAGGCGGAACGCTGGCTGGAGGCCCTTCGCGCATGACCGCACCGAAAATCTTCGGCATCGCCGGCTGGAAGAACTCGGGCAAGACGGGTCTCGCCGTCCGGCTGGTGACCGAGTTCACCCGCCGCGGCTACAAGATCTCGACGATCAAGCACGCCCATCATGATTTCGACATCGACAAGGTCGGGGCCGACAGCTACCGCCACCGCCAGGCCGGCGCTCATGAGGTCACCATCGTCTCCGGCACCCGCTACGCCATCATGCACGAGCTGCGCGGTGCGCCGGAACCTGAGTTCGAGGAGATCCTCGCCCGCCTCGCCCCCTGCGACCTCGTGCTGATCGAAGGTTACAAGCGCGAGCCGATCCCGAAGATCGAGGCCCGCCGCCTGGAAGCGGCAAATCGTGAACCGTTGGCGCCGAGCGATCCCCATATCTGCGCTATCGCCGCCGATCATGCCGTCACGGATACGGCCCTGCCGGTCTTCGATCTAGACGACACAGGCGCCATCGCCGATTTCATCGCTGACATCGTCGGCCTTGGACAGGCGAGGCTTTGAACCACCTGCGTCGCCGCCGGATCTAAGAAGCGGAACCGTTTCGCTTGCCATCGCCTTGGCGATTTCCTTGGCGAGCTGAGCCTGATCATAGGGCTTTGCCAATCTAGGAAGATCGATATCGGTGCCGGCAGGAAGATCGGCGTAACCTGTCGCCAGTACGATCGGCAATGCCGGATAAATGTCCCGCGCGGCCTGCGCAAGCTGTGCGCCGGTCATACCGGGCATCGAATAATCGGTGATGACAAGGTCGAAATGCTGACCGCTGCTGATCAATTCCAGTGCCTGCGAGCCGGAGTTTACTTCGACCACCTCGTGGCCGAGATCTTCAAGCATGTCGACCGAACTCATGGCGATCAAGGCATCGTCATCGACCAGCAGGATCTTCAGTCTGGATGCAGATTGCGGAACGGGCAATTCCGCTTCGATCGCCCGCTCGGGGCGCCGTTGGGTCGCCGGAAGCCACAGCTCGGCGGTCGTTCCCACTCCAAGCTCGCTGGTCAGACGAAGTGCGCCATTGAGCTGAACGGCAAGTCCGTGGATCATCGACAAGCCTAGGCCCGTGCCCTTTCCGAGTTCCTTGGTCGAGAAAAACGGATCTATTGCCTTCTTCAGCGTCTCCGCGTCCATGCCGGTGCCGCTGTCGGCCACCGCCAACACAAGATAGGCGCCCTTGTCGAGAGTGCCGTCATCGCCGGCCACCTGCGCATCACGCAGCGATATGGACAGCGTCCCGCCATCCGGCATCGCATCGCGGGCATTGACCGCAAGGTTGAGCAGCGCCAATTCGAGCTGGTTCGCATCGACCAGCGCCGGCGGCAGCGTCGCCGGCAGGATGGTTTCGATGCTGATCGAGGATCCGACCGAGCGCCGCAACAGGTCGTTCATGCCGGAGACCAGCTCGGCCAGATCGATGGGCTTGACCTGCAGATCCTGCTGTCTGGCAAAAGCCAGCAGCCGCTGCGTCAGCGCCGCCCCACGCCGCGCGCCCTGAATCGCCCCGTCGACCAGACGCGTCGCCTTGGCATCTCCGGCAACGTGCTTGCCGAGCAGCTCCAGATTTCCGAGAACGACCATCAGCAAATTGTTGAAATCGTGGGCGACGCCGCCGGTCAGTTGGCCGATCGCCTCCATCTTTTGCGATTGGCGAAGCTGCTCCTCGGCTCTTTCACGCTGGGCGACTTCCTCGAGCAGGGTCTGGTGAGCGGTGTTGACCTCTTTGGTCCGTTCCCTCACACGCTCTTCTAGGTTTTCATTGAGCCGTCTCAGATTTTCCTCGATGGTCTTTCGGACGGTAGTATCGGAACAGACGCCAACGAGTTTCCTGGCGGAACCATATCTGTCGGAATAGAGCTGCGCATGGACCTCGGTCCAATGCAGCGATCCATCCGGCCAGATCGTCCTGTGCTCGATCGAATAGTCGCGTCCGGTATCGATCGTCTGGCGCAGGCGTGCCAGCACAAGATCCCGGTCGTCGGGATGGATGCTTGCGATCAGATCGTCGCGCGTCACATCATCGTCGGGCTTTCGACCGAAGACCGCTTTGCAGGTGGCCGAAGCAGACAGGGCCATCGAGGACAGCTCCAGCTCCCACGCCCCGAGACGACCGGCGGCAAGCGCCGTCTGCAACCGTCGCTCTCCTTCGCCCAGAGCCTCGAGCCGGGCTCGCGCTTCATATTGGCGCAGGCGCCCCTTCAATGCGGTCCGGGCAACGCTGATGAAGGAGGTCGCATGGAACGGCCTTTCCAGGAAGGTGACGTTGCCAAGAACCTCGGAAAGCCTGGCAGCGGCCGGATTTCGCTCAGGTCCCCCGCCGCGTTGGGTGAGAACGATGAACGGCAGGTCTGACCAGCTCGGCTGGGCCGAAACCCAGGCGGCGATCGGTTTGAGATCGCTCGAGCGAACGGCCTCTTCCGTCAAGACGCCAAGCGCGATGTCATCGCTGAGCGATGAGGCGAACATAGACAGGTCGGTGGCGGCAATCGATGCCAATCCGGCCTCATCGACCAACGATCTCGCCACCCAGGCATCGCGACCGACGGGGGTGTAGATCAATGCTTTCGGTTTGCCGGAATTAGGAATTGCCGCTATCCCCGCCATCGGTCGCGAGGAGCGGCGTTGAGGTCGTGACAAATTCTGGAACGCCGCGAAGCACGCCCTGGAACCCGACGAGAGGATCTCCAAACCTCAGGCCGGAAGCGTCTATGCGATACTCCCGGATGGTATCCTCGTGAAAGCCGGTTCTCTTCTTGATCACCGAGACTGCTCGCCGCACCTTTCCCGCCGCCTCGAAGTAACGCAGCAGAATGACGGTATCGGCGAGATAGGTAACGTCGACAGGCGCCTTCATGTCACCAACCAACCCGTGCTGGGCAACGGTAAGAAAGGTGTTGGCGCCTTGCCTGTTCAAATATTGCAGCAGCTCATGCATATGAAGGATCAGCGAATTCTCATCCGGCATCGAAGCTTGATAACCGTTGATACTGTCGATGATGACGGTTTTCGCATCCGACTTGTCGACGCAGCTGCGCACACGGTGGGCGAATTCGCCCGGCGACAGTTCGGCGGCATCGAGCTGTTCGATGTGGATATGACCGGCGTCCCGCATGGCTTCGAGATCTATTCCGAGCGCCTTCAGCCGCGTGAAGAGCAGGCCCAGCTCCTCGTCAAAAATAAAGGCCGCCACTTTCTCGCCGCGCGCGACCGCAGCCACCAGGAATTGAAACGAGAACGTGCTTTTGCCGGTGCCGGCAGGACCAAGGATGAGCGTGCTGGAACCTCGCTCGAGGCCACCTCCCAGAAGAAGGTCCAGTTCCGCAATATTGCAGGAAATCTGATCGCGGGCGTAGCTCGACCTGTGTTCGGCGGCGACGAGCCGCGGAAAGACGATAACGCCGCCAGTCTGGATGATGAAATCGTGATAACCGCCGCGGAAGGCCTGACCGCGATATTTTATGACCCTTAGACGTCGTCGTTCGGAGCCGTAGTTCGGCGCCATCTCTTCGAGATGGATCACGCCGTGAACAACGCTGTGCACCGTCTTGTCGAGCACGTCGGAGGTCAGATCATCGAGCAGAAGGACTGTCGCACCCTGCCGGGCAAAATAGTGCTTGAGCGCGAGGATCTGCCGGCGGTAGCGTAGTGAGCTTTGCGCGAGCAGCCTGATCTCCGACAGGCTGTCGAGAACCACGCGACGTGGCTTGACCCGCTCGAAAGCGGCAAAGATTTCCTTTGTCGTCTCTCCGAGTTCAAGATCCGACGAATAAAGCAGGCTTTGTTGCTGGTCGGCATCCAGCAGGCTTTCCGGAGGCACGACCTCGAAGATCTCGATATTGCCATCGATCACCATGCCGTGCGATGCGGCACCTGACCGGAGTTCGCTCTCGGTTTCCGAAAGGGTGATGTAGAGACCCTGCTCGCCGAGCCGTGCACCTTCTATCAGGAACTGCAGCGCAATCGTCGTTTTGCCCGCTCCCGGATTTCCCTCCAGGAGAAACACGTGGCCCGGCGAAAGGCCCCCCGCCAGAACTGTATCCAAACCGGACACGCCAGTCCGAGCTTTCGTGGCAGGTGCCGCAGTATTCATTCACCGTTTCCTTCAATTTCAAGTGTGAATTAGCGGCGAGTGAAGGAATGTCAAATTACGGGCAGGCATGATTTCCTTCCGGCAAGAGCCGATCACCAGTGGTTCGGATATATGCCTGTCCGGGCGGCCCGAAATGGTGGGCACCTATCCTCGATAGCGAAGTGCATCGACGAGGAGGGCAAATGCCGGCGACGTATGCCTGCGGCTCGGATAGTAGAGATGGTAGCCGGAAAACGGCAGGCACCAATCCTCGAGGACGCGCACCAGCCGTCCATCGGCAAGGTATGCCTCGACCAAGTTCTCCGGCATGTAGGCAAGTCCCATGCCCGCCAGCACTGCGTTTAGCCGCAGGGCTATATTGTTGAAGACCAATTGCCCTTCGACGCGAACCCTGAGCTCGCGCCCATCCTTCTCGAACTCCCATGCATAAACGCTGCCATAGGTCGGCAGGCGTAGATTGATGCAATTGTGGTCCGTAAGGTCCTGCGGCGTCCGCGGCTTCGCCCTGCTGTCGAAATAGGCGGAAGTACCGACCACGGCCATGCGCATATCGGGACCGATGCGAACCGCGATCATATCTTTCGCCACCTGTTCTCCAAGCCGCACCCCCGCATCGTAACGCTCCGCGACGATGTCGGTCAGACCGTAGTCGACGATGATCTCGACATTGATATCGGGATAATCGGGCAGCAGCTTTTGCAAGGCCGGCCAGAGGACGGCATCGGCCGCATGCTCGCCGGCATTGATGCGAATGGTGCCTGCCGGCTTCTCCCGGAACGCGCTCAAGGCAGCCAGCTCGCTCTCGATCTCGTCGAGCCGCGGTCCGATGGAAACGAGCAGACGTTCGCCCGCCTCTGTCGGCGCGACGCTGCGGGTCGTGCGTGTCAGCAATCGCAGTCCAAGCCGCTCCTCAAGCCCGCGGATGGTGTGGCTGAGCGCCGATTGCGACACGCCCAGCTTACCGGCCGCCTTGGTGAAACTCTGTGCGCGTGCAACGGCAAGGAAGGCGATGAGGTCGTTGACGGCGGGGCGCGGCATTTATGAAACTTTCTCATGGGTTCTTGCCGTTTATACCATCTAATCGCGACCTGGCGCACGCCCTAAATACCTTGCTACTCGAGTGGACACGTCCACCCCGACATCGAAAGGAAGACAAAGATGGAGATCAAGCGAAGCGGTTCGCAGCCTTCGGCCAAGGGACCAGCCGATTGGTTTACCGGCAGCGTGCGTGTCGACCCGCTGTTTGCCGTGACCAGCCCCGCACGCGCGGCTGGCGCCAGCGTCACCTTCGAGCCCGGAGCCCGCACCGCCTGGCACACTCATCCGCTCGGCCAGACGCTGATCGTCACATCGGGCTTCGGTCGCGTGCAGCGCGAAGGCGGTCCCGTCGAGGAGATCCGCGCCGGCGACGTCGTCTCTTTCGCACCGGCTGAACGCCATTGGCACGGCGCATCGCCGACGACGGCGGTGACCCATATCGCCATCCAGGAACAGCTCGACGGCAAGGTCGTCGACTGGATGGAGCATGTCACCGACACGCAATACCAAGGTTAGAAAAGGAAATTTCTATGCAGAAGCGTGAACTTGGAAAGAGCGGACTTCAAGTCTCGGCCATCGGTCTCGGCTGCATGGGGCTGAGTTACGGCTATGGCCCGGCGACAGATATTCAGGAAGCGACCACACTGATCCGGCGGGCATTTGAACGCGGCGTGACCTTCTTCGACACGGCCGAGGCCTACGGCCCCTATAAGAACGAAGAGCTTCTGGGAGAGGCCCTCGCCCCCTTCCGCGAGGAGGTGGTGATCGCCACGAAATTCGGTTTCAACTTCGATGCCAATGGCGGCCAGAGCGGCATGAACAGCCGGCCCGAGCAGATACGCGCGGTGGCCGACCAGGCGCTGAAGCGTTTGAAGACTGATGTCATCGATCTCTTCTACCAGCATCGCGTCGATCCCGATGTTCCGATCGAGGATGTCGCCGGCACGGTCAAGGCGCTGATCGCGGAAGGCAAGGTCAGACATTTCGGCCTCTCGGAAGCGGGCGCCCAGACGATCCGCCGCGCCCATGCCGTCCAGCCGGTGGCGGCGTTGCAGAGCGAATATTCGCTGTGGTGGCGCGAACCAGAGCAGGAAATCCTGCCGACGCTTGAAGAACTCGGCATCGGCTTCGTGCCCTTTAGCCCGCTCGGTAAGGGCTTTCTGACTGGCGCGATCAGCGAAACGACCACCTTCGACAGCAAGGATTTCCGCAACGTCGTGCCGCGCTTTTCTCAGGAGGCGCGAAAGGCCAACCAGGCGCTCGTCGATCGTCTCGGAGAAATCGCCGCCCGCAAGAAGGCAACCTCCGCCCAAGTGGCTCTCGCATGGCTGCTGGCGCAGAAGCCCTGGATCGTGCCGATTCCCGGCACCACCAAGCTGCATCGCCTCGAGGAGAACATCCAGTCCGCCGAGATCGAACTGACGGCCGAGGATCTCCGTAGCATCGAAAGCGCGCTCGCCACGATCAAGGTGGAAGGCGATCGTTATCCCGCGCATCTGCAGGCAAGGGTCAACCGCTAAAAGCGACCGACGGGCCATGAAGGCGACATTTTATCGCCAAGGCTAGAACACCAGAAGAGAATCGGCCGCAGTCACTTGCGGCCGATTCTTCATAGATTGGATCATTGTCTCGGGGCCGGTGCGTTCTCCTGGAAAGCCGGTATCGCCTCCAGTCTGGCGACAATCTCCGCGATATTCGGCCAGCGGGCGAGATCGAAGCCGAGGCGCCGAGCGCTGATCGCCTGCGGGAAGAGAAAGATCTCGGCAATACCAGGCTGATCCGCAACAGCGAAAGCCCCTTGCCTGTGGCCGGCGATCATCGCCTCGACCGCGGCCATTCCTTCACCGACCCAATGACGATTCCAGGCAGTAATGGCATCGGCATCCGCCTGGAAGACCTTGCCGAGATGCAGACCGATCCGCGGCGGCAGCAGCGCGTGGATCTCGGCTGCGATCGCAAGCGCGATCGACCGCGCCTGCGCCCGGCCTTCCGCGGTGTCAGGCAATAACGGCGGTTCAGGCTTTATCTCATCGAGATATTCGACGATCGCCAGCGACTGGGTAATGAGGACGCCACTATCCGTCAGCAAGGCGGGCACGAGCCCCTGCGGATTGATACTGCGATATCCGGCCTGCCGGCTCTCGGAATTTTCGCCGAGGATGGTGACCGGCAGCGCTTCGGCCATCAATCCTTTCAGGGCGAGTGCGATGCGGACTCGAGATGTCGCCGAGGAAATTTCGTTCTGATAGAGTTTCACTGTCTTTCTCCCTGGTGATCTAAAAGAACAGCTGGAGCGGCAGCCGCTCCCCTGCGGATGCCGCCGTCACCAGGCCGGCAAGCGGCGACGGCTCCTGTGACGTTACATCGTAGATGCAGGGCGCTGCGAAAATCGTCGCCCCCAGAATGCAGATCATCATCAGTCTCATTGGTTCCTCCATCGACGAGGCCCAACTGGCCTCGTCAAGTTTCCTTTTGGCGATCGATCCCATCTGTCAGGCAATGCTCAATTCGACATTGATATTGCCGCGGGTTGCTTTCGAATAGGGGCAGGTCCGGTGCGCTTCATCCACAAGCGCCCTTGCCAGATCCGCTTCGATGCCCGGCAGGCTGACCTTGAGGCGAGCCTGTAGGAAATAGTCGCCGTCGGTCGCCCCGAGATCGACCTCGGCGTTGACGGCGGCATCTGCAGGAAGCTTGACCTTCAGCTTGCCGGCAGCAATGCCGATCGCGCCGATGAAGCAGGCAGACCAGCCGGCGGCGAAAAGCTGTTCGGGATTGGTGCCGGCACGGTTGCTGCCCGGAGGCGAAAGCTTGATATCAAGCTGCCTGTCGTCGCTATGCGACGCGCCGTCGCGCCCGCCCGTCGTGTGGGTCTTGCCGGTATAGAGAACCTTGTCGATCTTTGTCATGAAACACTCCTTTGTTGCGTCGCTAAGGCGACTGGCCGCGGTGCGCGGCCGGGTTGACGGAGTGTGGTTTGACCGACGGATATATCCGCCATGTTTCCAAAATCGCCCGAAATGTCACAAAGCGTAGCATCCGATATCGAGGACATCTTCGCATACAAAACGTCTCGAAATTTTGCGGCGCGCCCCGATGTCAACGGATAGTGATTTCCGCAGCCAGCCCACCGCCGGCGCGATTGTAGAGCCGGAGCGACCCACCGATCTTGGCCGTCAGCTGCTGGGCGATCGCAAGACCGAGACCGGTGCCGCCGGTCTCCCGGTTGCGGGATTGCTCCAGCCGGAAGAAAGGCTGCATGGCAGCCTCGAGCATATCGTCGGGGATTCCAGGCCCACGGTCCATGACTGATATGACGATATCGTTCTCGGCGCTACGCTCGACGCTGATCTCGGCAGCACCGGCAAACTTCAGCGCATTGTCGATGAAATTCGACAGAATGCGGCGAAGAGCATGCGGCTTGGTAATGGCGGCGCCCTGAACCAGGCCGACGACGGTGACGGCCTTTCCAGTATCCTGGTAGTCGTAGGCTATGCTGTCGATGAACGAGGCGAGATCGATGCGGGCACTCTTCTCGCCATTGCCATGCGCACTGCGTGCATAGGCAATGCCGTCTTGAACGAGGCGCTGGATCTCGCCGAGATCGTGCACCAGCTTGTCTTTGTCAGGCGAATCCTCCGCCATGTCGGCGCGCAGCCGCATACGGGTAATCGGCGTCTGCAGGTCATGCGAGATTGCAGCCAGGATCTGGACGCGCTCTTCGAGGTAGTGGGCGATCCTTTCCCGCATCGCATTGAATGCCCGCGCCGCATGCGCGACTTCTCTCGGCCCCGCCTCGCTCAAAGCGGGACCGTCCTTGTTCGGGTCGAGGGCATCGGCGGCGGCGGCAAGCTCGCCCAGCGGCCGGATCGCCTGGCGAACCGCAAACCAGGTACAGAGGATGAGCAGCGCCATCTGGATGACGAAGACGTAGGGCAGCCATGCGGCGATCGGCATGACGCCCTTCGGTGTGACGTCGATCGTCAAGGGGCTTCCGTCGCTCAGCGTCAGATGCGCCTGCAATCGGTTCACATCGCCCGGAATCCGTTCGATACGGATTGGAAAGCGGTGCCCGATAGCCTCCTCGATCTTTCCTGAGATTTCTGCCCCTTTGCTTGACGTGTCAGGCACGCCGGGAAGGCCGGGTCCGAGCACGAAACGGTAATTGCCGCGGCTCAGCCGGTCGAGCAGGTCGCCGCGCTCACCTGGCGGAAGCCGATCGAGAACAGCAATCGATGTTGCCACGTCATTTTCCAGCGTGCCGAGCATCACCGCCTTGGCCGACATGTACCGCTCCATGTAGAGCACACTGAAGGACAGACCGTAGGCGAAGGCCAGTCCGATCAGCAGGATCAGGAAGATCCGCGACCGCAACGTGCTCGGCCACGTCAGGCCCGAACGCAAGGGGATTGCCGCCTTCATTGGCGCGGCTCCGATATTTCGACCGGGACCGAAAACACATAGCCTTCGCTGCGCACCGTCTTGATATAAGTCGGTTCGCGCGCATCGTCGCCCAGCCGCTGACGCAGGCGACTGACCAGAAGATCGATCGAGCGATCGAAGAGATCGGCGTCGCGCCCCTGTGTCAGGCTCAGAAGCTGGTCGCGATTGAGCACCCGCTGCGGGTGATCGATGAAGATTCGGAGCAGACGGTATTCGGCACCGCTCAGCGCAATCGCGGTCCCTTCCCTGTCGAGAAGGTGCCGGGCGACCGTATCGAGCCGCCAGTCGCCGAAGGTCAGCAATTGCCCGGCTTCGCTGATCTGCAGGTTGGGCGGCAACATCCGCGTGCGCCGCAGCACCGCCTTGATGCGGGCGAGCAGCTCGCGCGCAGCAAAGGGCTTGGGAAGATAGTCGTCGGCGCCCATCTCCAGCCCGAGGATCCTGTCCATTTCGTCGGTGCGGGCCGTCAGCATCAGGATCGGGATCGCCTTGTGCCGGCCGGCGCGCAGTTCGCGGCACAGCACCAGCCCGTCGTCGCCGGGCATCATCACGTCGAGCACGATCAGGTCGACGGCATTGGCGTCGACAAAACTGCGCATCTGGCGCCCGTCGGCGGCAACGCTCGTGCGCAGGCCGTTCTTCTGCAGATAGCCCGATACCAGCTCGCGGATTTCGCGATCGTCATCGACGATCAGGATGTGATCGACATGATCCATATTTCCCTATTCCCCATCGATAGTAGCGGCCGCGCCGGTCGCTTCGTTCCTGACCGAAGCGACAGCCGCGACCTACGCATATTCCGCTGGCCGGAGCAACGAGGCGCTGCAACCGGCATCGTCGATCTAGAAACGATCAACGTCTATGACCGCCTGCGCAAAAGCCTGCGGCGCTTCCTGAGGCAGGTTGTGGCCAATGCCGCCGCCGATCGTGCGATGCTCGTATTTACCGGAGAATTTTCCGGCATAAGCGGAAGGCTGCGGATGCGGCGCACCGTTTGCATCGCCCTCCATGGTGATGGTCGGCACCGAAATGACGGGCGTTGCGGCGAGCGTCGTCTCGTAGGCATCGTACTTGGCCTCGCCTTCGACAAGCCCCAAGCGCCAGCGATAATTGTGAATGACGATCGCGACGTGGTCGGGATTGTCGAAGGCAGCGGCCGATCTGTCGAATGTCGCATCGTCGAAGTTCCACTTCGGCGATGCCGTCTGCCAGATGAGCTTTGCGAAATCATGCGTGTTGCTCTCGTATCCCTGACGACCGCGTTCAGTGGCGAAATAGAACTGGTACCACCAGGCAAGTTCGGCTTTCGGCGGAAGCGGCTTCTTGTTGGCCTCCTGGCTGCCGATCAGGTAGCCGCTCACCGACACCATCGCCTTGCAGCGCTCGGGCCAGAGCGCAGCCATGATGTTGGCGGTCCGCCCGCCCCAGTCGTATCCGGCAATGACAGCTTTCTCGATATCCAGCGCATCGAGCAGCGCGATCATATCGGCGGCGAGCGCTGACGGCTGGCCGTTGCGTGGCGTCTGGTCGTCCAGGAAGCGGGTCGTCCCGTAACCGCGCAGATAAGGCACGATCACCCTGTAGCCCGCCGAGGCAAGCAGCGGTGCGACATCGACGAAACTATAGATGTCATAGGGCCAGCCATGCAGCAGCAATACGACCGGGGCATCCGGCTTTCCCGCCTCGGCATAACCGATGTCGAGCACGCCTGCCTTGACCTGTTTCAGCGCTTCGAAGGACGTGTTGGTTCCAGGCTTTATAGCTGGCACCGATGCGGCAGTCGCAGACGACTGGGCGGCGGCCGTGCCGGCCACGCCGAATTCGACCGCCGCAAGGGCGATTGCAGTCATGCCGAAGAAACGGCGGCGGTGATGGTTGATTTGCTCTGACATCGGTCACTCCTGTCGAATGGATCACGGTCGCGAAAAGGCGTTCTACTTGTATCCCCGATATGTCGTAAGCAACCGTTTTTTGAATGCGGATGTAGCTTCCGGCCGCCTGGATACATTCCGATACAATCGCACTGCCTCAGCAAGTGGTCGCAATGGCCGCAGCCGTTTCCTCGCCACCGCGGCAGTTTGTATCGCTTTGTATCGCCACCCCCTACCCCGACACTTCGGTACATTTTCCCGCAAAGCCGGACACATCGGGGATACTTCACACCGGCCATATCCCCGCCGTTGCTGGTTCAGGCCCCATCGCCGCCCAGAGCCCGATCAATCGGTTTCAAAGGAAACGATGATGACACTTCTGATCATTGCCTATCTCGGAGGCGCGCTGACGATCCTCAGCCCGTGTATCCTCCCCATCCTGCCCTTTGTCTTCGCACGCGCCGGACAGCCCTTCGTCAGAAGCACGCTGCCGATGCTGGCGGGCATGGCCGCCACTTTCGCGCTGGTCGCCACGCTTGCTGCAGTCGGTGGCAGCTGGGCCATTCGCGCCAATGAATATGGCCGCCTTGCCGCCATCGTCCTGCTTGCCCTCTTCGGCGCGAGCCTGCTTTCGCCGCGTTTCGCAAGCACGCTTGCCCGGCCGGTCGTCGACCTTGGCAACAATCTTGTGAACGCCACCGGCGGCGGGCGCGGCACCACGACAGTGAAGAGCGCGCTTCTTCTCGGCGTCGCCACCGGACTGCTCTGGGCGCCTTGCGCCGGTCCGATTCTCGGCCTTGTGCTGACCGGAGCCGCATTGCAGGGCGCTAATCTGCAAACGACCTTCCTGCTGACCGCCTATGCCGCTGGTGCTGCAAGTTCGCTTGCCGTCGCCCTGCTTGTCGGCGGCAAGCTCTTCGCCGCCATGAAGCGCTCCCTCGGCCTTGGCGACAGGATTCGTCAGGGGCTCGGCGCTGCCGTGCTGGCGGGCGTCGCCGTCATCGCGCTCGGCCTCGACACCAGCCTGCTCGCCCGGCTCTCCTATGCCAGCACCGCATCGCTGGAACAGGCCGTGCTCGACAGGCTGCATGCAAAGCCGCTCAGTGGCGCATCTTCCGAGCTGGCGAGCAACGAGGTGATGATCGCCGCAGCCGATGCGAACAAACCCTTCCGTAGCGACTTGCCCGTCGAAGGCCACGCCCCTTCGCTCGACGGCGCGGTCGAATGGCTGAACTCTGAGCCTCTCACCACGGAACAGCTGCGAGGCAAGATCGTGCTCGTCGATTTCTGGACCTATTCCTGCATCAACTGCATTCGTACCATCCCCTATGTCAGGGCCTGGGCCGAAAAATATGCGGATCAGGGTCTTGTGGTGATCGGCGTCCACGCCCCGGAATTTGCCTTCGAGAAGAAGATCGACAACGTCAAAAAGGCGATCGGCGACTTCCAGATCGGCTATCCCGTTGCGATCGACAATGATTACAAAGTCTGGCGCGCCTTCGAAAACAGCTACTGGCCTGCCGCCTATCTGATCGATGCCAAGGGCCAGATCCGCTACCACCATTTCGGCGAAGGCAATTACAACAGGACCGAAAAGGCCATTCAGGACCTGCTGCGCGAAGCCGGCAGCCAAACGACGGCGAGTGCGCCGGTCGTGCCGAATGCCAAGGGCGTGGAAGCAGGTCCTGATCTCGGCAATATCCGCTCCGGCGAAACCTATCTCGGCTACGAACAGGCGGCGAACTTCGCCTCTCCCGAAGGGCTGCAGGCCGACACGGCGCGCAACTATTCGATCGCCGAACCCGGCCTCAATGGATGGGGCCTGTCTGGAACCTGGATCGTCGGCCGGGATCAGGCGACGCTTGACCAGCCGGGCGGCGGCATCACCTATCGCTTCAGCGCCCGCGATCTGCATCTCGTTCTTGGGCCTGGCGCCGGCGACAAGCCGATCCGCTTCCAGGTGAAGATCGACGGCAAGGCGCCAGGGCCCGACCACGGGTCAGACATCGATGCCGATGGCAACGGCACGGTGACCGCGACAAGGCTTTATCAACTCGTCCGCCAATCCGGCACGGTCGCCGCCCGCAACTTCGAGATCCGCTTCCTCGATCCCAGCGTGCAGGCTTACGCCTTCACATTCGGCTGAACCTGAAACGCATCGATATCCCGATCATCCACAATGACCAAAGGAGTGATATTCATGAACAAACGTCTTCTTTTCACTGCAGCGCTTGCATTTGCCACCACCGCCATCGCGTTCGCAGCAGAGGCTGCCGCGGTCAAGAACATCGTGATCGTCCACGGCGCGCTGGCCGATGGCTCGGGATGGCGCAAGGCGACGGACATTCTCGAGAAGCGCGGCTTCAACGTCACCATCGTCCAGCAGCCCATTACCTCGCTCGACGACGATGTGGCGGCGACCAAGCGGGTTCTCGACCTTCAGGACGGACCGGTCCTGCTCGTCGGCCACAGCTATGGCGGCATGGTCATCACCGAAGCCGGCAACGATCCCGTGGTCGCGGGCCTGGTCTATGTCGCGGCATTCCAGCCAGACAAGGGCGAAAGCCTGCTGAGCCTCGCCAGCTCGAAGCCCGCCGGCAGCATGGATATAAAAGAAACGAAGGACGGCAAATATCTCTATCTCGATCCGGGCGCCTTCGCCGCGGATTTCGCAGCCGACCTTCCGCAAGCCGAAGCCGATTTCATGGCAAAGTCACAGGTCTTCGCCGCAAAGCAGGCATTCTCCGCCAAGATCACTCAGCCGGCATGGCGGACGAAGAAAAGCTGGTCGATCGTCGCCACCGAGGATCGCTCCATCAACCCCGAGCTTGAACGCGACATGGCAAAACGTGCCGGAAGCGACGTGACTGAAATAAAGGCAAGCCACGCCGTCTTCGCATCCCAACCGGAAAAGGTTGCCGATGCGATCGAAACGGCAGCAAGGAAAGCCGGCGAGTAGCGCGCGCAGCCAGGAATGTCCTCAGCAGCCGCGAGGATGAAGCCTCTGGTCGGAAGGCCACCCCGACCAGAGGCGTGACGAATTCCCCCCTGCCGGCCGAGAATGTCGATCTCGTCGTCACCCGCTTCCCCGCAGCCGAAGTGAGGCGCCATCTATGCAGTTTTGTGACTATTCCATCACAAAAATGGAAGATTGGTCACAAATTCTCATTTCAAATTGCCGGGTTTCCCTGTAAAATTGTGACGATATGCCATGTTGCGCGCAACTGGCTGGTGCAGAAGCTGTAGCTCGGCGCAAATGCCGAATCGTAGCTCGAGGGACATACAAGATGAGAATGGCAGTCCCTTGTTAAATTTTGATCAGAACACTATTCCAAGTGTAAACGATAAGGGAGAGATGCGATATGGATAGTCGCAAGGGCCGGCGCATCGCAGTCTTATCCGAGGCCCTTTCACAACATCGCATTCTGCACATCAAGAATGCTGCGGAGATCCTGGGCGTCTCAGAGATGACGGTTCGGCGTGATGTCAGCGCGAATACAGACCAATTCGCGTTTCTCGGCGGTCATATCGTTGCAGCTGTCGAAGCGGAAAGCGATCCCTATGAAATTTCCAAGGCAGCCGACAGTCATGCCGCTGCAAAACGGCAAGTTTGCACACAAGCCATTGATTACATTCACCATGATGATACGGTGTTTTTCGATTGCGGCACCACGCTACCCTATCTGGTCGATCTCCTCCCAGACCAGATTCATATAACGGCGATCTGTTACGCCATGAATGTCGCTGATCGTCTGACGCGAAAACCCAACGTTCGCCTTGTTATGCTCGGTGGTCTTTACCACCCAGCATCGGCGAGCTTTTCCGGTGCCACGGGGCTGGAAATGCTCGATCAGCTTGTGATCAACGTGGCATTTCTATCAGCAGCCGGTGTCGATTCCCGACGTGGCGCAACCTGCGCGCATTTTCACGAAGCGGAGATCAAGAAAAAGGCGATGTCACGGGCACGAAAGAATATTCTTCTCGCCGACAGCAGCAAAATCGGCAAGCTCAAGCCAGCCTTTTTCAGCGACATGAAGTCGTTCGACGTGGTCATCACCGAAAACGGCATGAACGATTTCGATTGAGAAATCCCGCATTTTTTCCGCCTCTGCCGAAATCTAAACTTGACGCAGCGGCGCGGTGATGCAAACTTCACAATCAGTGAAAAAAAAATCACATTTGTGCCAGTCGTGAAGCTTCCTCTGCGTGCCTCTGCATTGATGGCAACAGGGTCTTCACGTTCGGATCGGGAGGATTCTAGTTGGAAACCGTTGCTGTTCACAATGCGGCAAACGCGGCGCATGATCGAGGCCCTTCGCGATTGCCGGACGGCACCCATAACCGGCCGCGCAATACCGGTATGGAACTCGATCTGTCGTGGGTGCTTGATACCCGGGTCAACCTGTCTGCCACCGAGCGCCGCGTAGCCTCGCTTCCCGGACGCCGCACCGTCAAAAAGGACGCACAGGCTGCTTGGCTCCTGAAGGCGGTGACCTGCATCGACCTGACAACGTTGAACGGCGACGATACCCCCGAACGCGTCAAGCGGTTGTGCGCGAAGGCGATGAATCCGATAAGTGCCGACATTCTGGATTCCCTTGGCATGAGCGGCCGTTCGATCACCACCGGCGCCATCTGCGTCTACCATCGTTTTGTTGCAACGGCCGTCGACGCGCTCGGAGATTCCGGCATTCCGGTCGCCGCGGTTTCGACCGGTTTCCCTGCCGGCCTCAGCCCGCACCACCTCAAGGTCAAGGAAATCGAGGCGTCAGTTGCCGATGGCGCGAAGGAAATCGACATCGTCATCACCCGCGAGCATGTGCTGACCGGCAACTGGACAGCACTCTACGAGGAAATGAAAGAATATCGCGCCGCCTGCGGTGATGCGCATGTCAAAGCCATTCTGGCGACTGGCGACCTGAAGACGCTCCGCAATGTCACCAGGGCCTCGCTGGTCTGCATGATGGCGGGAGCCGATTTCATCAAGACCTCGACCGGCAAGGAAGGCGTCAATGCGACACTGGCCGTGACATTGACCATGCTGCGGGCGATCCGCGCCTATCAGGAGCGCACCGGTATCAAGATCGGCTACAAGCCGGCCGGAGGCATTTCCGCGGCGAAGGACGTGTTGAACTACCAGTTCCTGATGAAGGACGAACTGGGGCGCGAGTGGCTGGAGTCCGATCTCTTCCGCATCGGTGCATCAAGCTTGCTTGCGGATATCGAGCGGCAGCTGGAGCATCACGTCACCGGTGCCTATTCGGCCCTCAACAGACACCCGATTGGATGATCCAGATGACTGTTGCAAAGTATTTCGACGAAATGTCCTACGGCCCCGCCCCTGAATCTGATATCGAAGCTCGCGACTGGCTGGCGCGCCACACTTCCGGCTTCGGTCACTTCATCAATGGCGCATTCGTGCCCTCCGCGTCGGGAAAGAACTTCGACACGTTCGAGCCAGCCACCGGCAAGGTCCTGGCGAAGCTCGCGAACGGCGGCGCGGCGGATGTGAACAACGCAGTTGCGGCGGCCCGCAAGGCACAGGCGTCATGGGCGCGACTGCCGGGCCATGCGCGGGCGCGCCATCTCTATGCACTTGCCCGGATGATCCAGCGCCATGCGCGTCTGATTGCTGTGGTCGAGGCAATCGACAATGGCAAGCCGATCCGCGAAACCCGCGATCTCGACGTGCCCCTGGCAGCCCGTCATTTCTATCATCACGCCGGATGGGCGCAAATCCAGGACACGGAATTTGCCGATCATGTGCCGGTGGGCGTCGTCGGCCAGATCATCCCGTGGAATTTCCCGTTCCTGATGCTGGCCTGGAAAGTGGCGCCGGCTTTGGCGCTCGGCAACGCCGTCATCCTGAAGCCTGCCGAATTCACGTCGCTGACGGCGCTTCTCTTTGCCGAACTCGCATCCGCGGCGGGCCTTCCGCCGGGCGTCCTCAATATCGTGACGGGAGAAGGCGAAACAGGCGCGCTGCTCGTCGGGCATGAGGATATCGACAAAATTGCCTTTACCGGATCGACCGAAGTCGGGCGCGTTATTCGCGAGCGGACCGCGGGTAGCGGTAAATCGCTGACGCTGGAACTCGGCGGCAAGTCCCCTTTCGTCGTCTTTGACGACGCCGATATTGACGGCGCCGTGGAAGGCGTGGTCGACGCGATCTGGTTCAACCAGGGACAGGTCTGCTGCGCCGGTTCGCGGCTTCTGGTCCAGGAAGGCATTGCCGATCTTTTCCACGAGCGGCTGAAGCGCCGGATGGAGACATTGCGGGTCGGTCAGCCCTTGGACAAGTGCATCGATATGGGTGCAATCATAGCGCCCGTGCAATTGACGCGTATTGAAGCGCTGGTGAAAAAGGGAGTTTCAGAAGGCGCGACACTGCATCAGGCCAAGATCGACCTGCCGAAGGGCGGCAGCTTCTACCCGCCGACGCTTCTGAGCGGCGTGCAGCCGACATCGATCGTCGCGACCGAGGAAATCTTCGGCCCGGTTGCGGTCTCCATGACTTTCCGGACACCGGAAGAGGCTATCCAGCTTGCCAATCACACCCGCTACGGCCTCGCCGCCAGCGTTTGGAGCGAGACGATCGGCTTGGCGCTGAACGTTGCGGCAAAGCTTGCAGCCGGCGTGGTCTGGGTGAATGCCACCAATCTTTTCGATGCCGCCGTCGGTTTTGGCGGCAAGCGCGAATCCGGATTCGGCCGCGAAGGCGGACGCGAAGGTTGCTACGAATATCTGAAGCCGAAGGCTTGGGTCGGTCGCAAGGCGCGCGCAGCAATGCCCGCACTTTCGCAAGTAAAGCCGGTTGCCGGCGATTTTGCCCTGCCAAGCATCGACCGGACGGCAAAGCTCTTCATCGGCGGCAAGCAGGCGCGCCCGGACGGCAATTATTCCCGTGTCATCGCCTCGCCCAAGGGCAAGGCGATCGGGGAGGTCGGCGAAGGCAACCGCAAGGACATCCGCAATGCGGTGGTTGCCGCACAGGCCGCCTCCGCCTGGTCGAATGCGACCACTCATAACCGCGCCCAGATTCTCTATTACATCGCCGAAAACCTCAGTGGCCGCGCCGACGAGTTCGCCTCGCGGATAACAGCGATGACCGGAGCTTCCGCAGCCAATGCAAATGCCGAGGTCGACGCCGCGATTTCCCGTCTCTTCACCTACGCAGCCTGGGCGGACAAATACGAGGGCGGCATTCACCAGCCACCGCTTCGAGGCGTTGCCCTGGCCATGCCGGAAGCCATCGGCGTCGTTGGCGTCATTTGCCCGCCGGAAGCGCCGCTGCTCGGCTTTATCAGTCTGGTTGCGCCGTTGATTGCCACCGGCAATCGTGTCGTCGTGGTGCCGAGTGAGCCCTTCCCGCTTTCGGCCACGGATTTCTATTCCGTTCTGGAAACGTCGGATGTGCCTGCCGGTGTCGTCAATATCGTCACCGGGTCGGCGATCGAACTGGCAAAGATCCTTGCCGCGCACAATGACGTTGATGCGTTGTGGGCCTTTGGCTCTGCGGAACTTTCGACGACGGTGGAGAAGCTGTCTTCGGGTAATCTCAAGCGAACCTTCGTGGACAATGGCAAGGCGACGGACTGGACGGACAGAGCCGCTGGCGAAGGCGCGCTATACCTTCGCCGCGCTGTGGATGTGAAGAATATCTGGATCCCCTACGGAGAATAAGGGCTCCAACTCTGGTCATCCGGGCGGGAGGAGAACCGCACCGGCAGCCGAGAACGACGAAATTTGAGGGAATCGCAGAGCTGTAACGGAACTGCGGTTATCAGGCTCTGTTTTGCGGCACGAGGTGCTGCGAAATGGTGCAACTAAGGGAGGATTTCCATGCTGAAGAATATCGATCCGGCTCTGAATGCGGATGTGCTGCACGCGCTCCGGTCCATGGGGCATGGCGACACAGTCGTCGTTTCCGACACCAATTTTCCTTCGGATTCCATTGCCCGGCAAACGGTGCTCGGCAAGCTGCTGCGGATAGACAATGTGTCTGCTGCCCGCGCCATCAAAGCTATTCTTTCGGTGATGCCGCTGGATACGCCGCTGCAGCCGTCCGCCGGGCGAATGGAAATCATGGGCGCGCCGGACGAGATCCCTCCAGTGCAGCAGGAAGTCCAGGCCGTTATCGACGGCGCCGAGGGCAAGCCGGCGCCGATGTATGGCATCGAGCGTTTCGCCTTCTATGAGGAGGCCAAAAAGGCCTATTGCGTCATCACCACGGGCGAAAACCGCTTCTACGGCTGCTTCCTGTTCACCAAAGGCGTGATTCCGCCGGAAACCGTTTGAGGGGAAACGAAATGAAGGTGGGTGTTTCGATCCTCGGGATTTTCGTCGCCGACACGGCCTATCTGGCCAAGCGCATGCCAAACGTTGGCGAGACCATCACCGGGACCGGTTTTGCAGTAGGCCCGGGCGGCAAGGGATCCAACCAGGCTGTCGCTGCTGCCCGCGCCGGTGGAACAGTCTCCTTCATCTCGAAGATCGGCCGCGACACGTTCGGCGATATGGCGCTGAAGACCTATGCGGAAGCAGGCGTGACGCCGAAGGTTGTGCAGATGGACGATATGCCGACCGGCGCCGCCTTCATCTACGTCAATGACGGTAACGGCGACAATGCGATCATCGTTTATCCAGGTGCCGCAGGCACCATCGGCATTGCTGATGTTGAGGCGGCACGCGAAACCATCGAGCAATCGGCTGTCTTCGTGACCCAACTCGAACAACCGGCCGAAGCGGCGCAGCGCGCCCTCGAAATCGCCCATGCGGCCGGCGTTACCACTGTTTTCAATCCAGCGCCGGCCGAGCCGTTTCCGGACACGATCTACCCGCTCTGCGACTATATCGTGCCAAACGAAACCGAGGCAGCGGCCATCGTCGGTTTTCCGCTCGACACGCTCGACGACGCCAGACGGGCTGGCGACGCCTTACTTGCCAAGGGCGTGAAAGCCGCGCTGATCACACTGGGTGGTCGCGGTGTGCTCTATCATACGGCCGGGCAATCGGTTCATGTTCCGGCGGTCTCGTCGGGAGCAGTCATCGATACCACCGGCGCCGGCGACGCATTTGTCGGTGGCTTCTCGGCAGCGCTCTCGCGGGGCGCTAGTCCGGTCGAGGCCGTGCGTTTCGGCTGCGCGACCGCCGGTATTGCGGTGACGCGGCGGGGTACCGCGCCTGCAATGCCGAAGATCGAGGAAATCGAGGCGCTTCTCCAGAAAGGAGGCGCAGCATGACCCGCAACGATCCGATCAAACACTTCTTCATCTGGCCGGCGCTGCTGATCGTGCTGGTGATCTCGATCTTCCCGCTGATCTATTCGCTGACCACCAGCTTCATGAGCCTGCGGCTCGTGCCGCCGATCCCCGCGCGTTTCGTCGGCTTCGGCAACTATACGGAACTGCTTCAGAATCCGCGCTTCTGGAATGTCGCCTGGACGACGACGATCATCGCTTTTATCGCGGTGACGCTGCAGTATGTCATCGGTTTTTCCGTGGCGCTGGCGCTCAACCGTCGGGTGCCCGGCGAAGGTTTGTTCCGGGTCAGCTTCCTGGTGCCAATGCTGGTAGCGCCCGTTGCCGTTGCACTCATTGCCCGCCAGATCCTCAATCCCACGATGGGCCCGCTCAATGAGCTGATGACCGTCTTCGGCTTTCCCAACCTGCCGTTTCTGACGCAGACCAGATGGGCTATCGGCGCCATCATTTCCGTCGAAGTGTGGCAGTGGACACCCTTCGTCATCCTTATGCTTCTTGCCGGGTTGCAAACCCTGCCGGAGGACGTCTACGAGGCTGCCGCGCTTGAAAATGCCAGCCCCTGGCAGCAGTTCTGGGGGATCACTTTCCCGATGATGCTGCCGATTTCGGTGGCTGTGGTCTTCATCCGCCTCATCGAGAGCTACAAGATCATCGACACGGTGTTCGTCATGACAGGCGGAGGGCCTGGCATTTCGACTGAAACGCTCACCCTGTTCGCGTATCAGGAGGGCTTCAAGAAGTTCAACCTCGGCTACACCTCCGCCCTGTCCTTCCTGTTCCTGATCGTCATTACCGTGATCGGGCTCGTCTATCTCGCCATCCTGAAGCCCTATCTGGAGAAGCACAAATGAGCGTGCGTGACCTCAAAGGATCCGGCCGCTGGTGGGCGCTCGCAGGCTGCCTACTGTGGCTCGCCTTCACCTTCTTTCCGCTTTACTGGGTGGCGATCACCTCGTTCAAGTCGCCGCTCGGCGTCGTCGGCGGACCGACCTATATTCCGTTCGTCGATTTCGACCCGACGCTGACAGCCTGGAGCGAGCTTCTGTCGGGCGCGCGCGGCCAGTTCTACAACACCTTCATCGCCTCGACGATCATCGGGCTATCCGCATCGGTGCTGGCCACCTTCATCGGTTCGATGGCAGCCTATGCGCTGGTGCGCTTCACCTTCGAGGTGAAGCTGCTATCCGGGGTGATTTTCGTCGTTGTTGCCTTCGGCGGATATATTCTTGGCCGTCATGTTCTGGGCTACGGGCAGGCTATTTCGCTGATCTACGCCTTTGTCGCCGCGCTTGGGCTCGCCATCGGCTCCAGCCGTATCAAGCTTCCAGGGCCGCTCCTGGGCAATGATGATATCGTCTTCTGGTTCGTCAGCCAGCGCATGTTTCCGCCGATCGTCGCCGCCTTTGCCCTGTTCCTGATGTATACGGAAATGGGCAAGTTGGGGTTCAAGCTGGTGGACACCTATACAGGCCTCACCTTCGCCTATGTCGCCTTCTCGCTGCCGATCGTGATCTGGCTGATGCGCGATTTCTTTGCGGCACTGCCGGTGGAAGTCGAAGAGGCGGCGATGGTCGACAATGTGCCGTCGTGGAGAATTTTCTTCGGTATCGTCCTGCCCATGTCCAAGCCGGGCCTGATCGCGACATTCATGATCACGCTCGCCTTCGTCTGGAACGAGTTCCTGTTCGCACTCTTCCTGACCAGTTCCAAATGGCAGACCCTTCCCATTCTCGTTGCCGGGCAAAACAGCCAGCGCGGCGACGAGTGGTGGTCGATATCGGCAGCCGCCCTGGTCGCGATCATACCCATGGTCGTCATGGCGGGCATTTTGAGCAGGCTGATGCGGTCTGGCCTGCTTTTAGGAGCAATAAAGTGACCGTTCGACAAGCCTAGTCATTGTTCAATTCCGGGGAGGAAAACATGAGAAGATTGCTATTGAGTTCAACGGCGGCGGTACTGCTTGCTGCAGCGGGCACCGCACCGGCGCTCGCGTGCGAACCGGACTACACCGGTGTCACGCTCACTGCCACGACGCAGACGGGGCCTTACATCGCATCTGCGCTGCAACTGGCGGCCAAGGGCTGGGAGGAAAAGACCTGCGGCAAGGTGAATGTGGTGGAATTTCCGTGGTCGGAACTCTATCCGAAAATCGTAACCTCGCTGACCTCGGGCGAAGACACGTTCGACGTGGTTGCCTTTGCGCCGGCCTGGGCACCGGACTTCACCGACTTTCTCTCGGAAATGCCGAAGAACATGCAATCAGGTGCCGACTGGGAGGACATCGCGCCGGTTTACCGCGAGCAACTGATGGTCTGGAACGGCAAGGTCCTGTCGCAGACCATGGACGGTGATGCCCATACCTATACCTACCGCATTGATCTGTTTGAAAACGCGGAAAACCAGAGCGCCTTCAAGGCGAAGTATGGCTACGATCTGGCCCCGCCGAAGACATGGAAGCAGTATCTCGACATCGCTGAATTCTTCCAGCAGCCGGACAAGGGCCTTTGGGGCACGGCGGAAGCCTTCCGCCGTGGTGGCCAGCAATTCTGGTTCCTGTTCAGTCACGTGGCAGGATACACCAGCCATCCCGACAATCCCGGCGGTATGTTCTTCGATCCTGACACGATGGAAGCGCAGGTCAACAATCCGGGCTGGGTGCGCGGCCTGGAAGAATATATCCGCGCCTCCAAACTGGCGCCGCCAAATGCGCTGAACTTCTCGTTCGGCGAAGTGAACGCGGCCTTTGCCGGTGGCCAGGTCGCGGAATCGATCGGCTGGGGCGATACCGGCGTCATCGCCGCCGACCCGAAGCAGTCGAAGGTTGCTGGTAGCGTCGGCTCGGCATCCCTGCCGGGATCCGACGAGATCTGGAACTACAAGACCAAAAAGTGGGACAAGCAGCCCGAGGTCGTCCAGACTTCCTTCATGGCCTTCGGCGGTTGGCAGGCGGCTGTTCCGTCGTCCTCCAAGAACCAGGAGGCCGCTTGGAACTATATCCAGTTCCTGACGAGCCCGGCGGTTTCCGGCCAGGCGGCCATCACCGGCGGCACAGGCGTCAATCCTTACCGTCTTTCGCACACGACAAATACGGCGTTGTGGTCGAAGATCTTTTCCGAGCGTGAGGCCAAGGAATATCTTGGAAGCCAGAAGGACGCGGTGACCGCCAAGAACACGGCGCTCGACATGCGCCTGCCGGGCTATTTCTCCTATACGGAAATTCTCGAAATCGAGCTTTCCAAGGCATTGGCTGGAGAAGTGACGCCGCAGCAGGCGCTGGATACCGTGGCTGCCGGATGGAACAAGCTGACGGACGAGTTCGGCCGCGACAAGCAGCTGGCAGCCTATCGTTCGTCGATGGGTCTGCCTGCAAAGTAAACCCATCCTCAACATCCCATCCCGGCGGTGCCGGGATGGGATCAGACATCGTTGGAAGAAGAAGCAAACCATCGCCGCTTAGAGTGCCGTGCGTCCTTTCGGAGGCACAAAGGACGCTCTAACACTTTGAATCTACGCATCGTGCTTTCCGAAAATCGATTCCGATTTTCGGGCCTATGCGCTGGGCCAGGCGCTGGAATTCTCATGAAAAGGTTACAGCATGTCCCAGGTGCGTTTGGATCAGGTCACCAAATCCTTTGGTAGCGTTGAGGTCATTCCTCCGCTCGATTTGGCAATTGCCGACAAGGAATTCGTGGTTCTTGTCGGGCCTTCCGGCTGCGGGAAGACAACCACCCTGCGGATGATCGCGGGGCTGGAACAGACGACATCAGGGGAAATCCGTATCGGCGAGCGGGACGTTACTGCGCTGCGCCCGGGTCTGCGCAATTGCTCGATGGTGTTTCAGAATTACGCGCTCTATCCGCATATGACAGTTGCCGAAAACATCGGCTACGGCATGAAGGTGCGCGGAACGCCGAAGCAGGACATCGATGCCGCCGTTGCAAATGCGGCGCGCATTCTCAATCTCGGTGCCTATTTGAAACGCAAGCCGAACGCGCTCTCCGGTGGCCAACGCCAACGCGTGGCGATTGGTCGGGCGATTGTTCGCCAGCCGGATGTGTTCCTCTTCGATGAACCGTTGTCCAATCTCGACGCTAAATTGCGCATTGAAATGCGAACAGAAATCAAGCTGTTACACCGCAGGCTCAAAACCACGATCGTGTACGTTACACATGATCAGGTAGAGGCAATGACGATGGCAGATCGGGTCGTGGTTATGAATCAAGGGCGGATCGAACAGGCCGCTGATCCGATCACCCTTTATGAATCTCCCAAGAATCTCTTCGTTGCTGCCTTCATCGGCTCGCCAAGCATGAACTTCATCGAGGGGCAACTTGTGCAAAACGCCGGTGGAATTGCCTTCCAAGCCGAGGACGGGGTCGACATTCCGGTTCCCACACAAAGAGCCGAGCGGCTTTCGGCGGCAGTGGGACAGTCAGTGGTTCTCGGAATCCGACCGGAACATACTATGGTTGGGGATCCCAACGTTTCAACTGTGAGCCTTCATGTCGCCGATATCGAGCCCCTCGGTCCATACACACTGGCGATCGGCAAGGTCGGGTCAGCGGCCTTTACTGCCCAGATCCACGCGTCATCACGCGTTGGCCCGGATGACAGGATTAGTGTTCCAATTGATACCCAAAAAATGCACTTTTTCCTTAAAAGCACCGGAGACACGGTGGGCTAAAAAGCACCGGGAACTATACGGCAATCCACCAAGAGGACATCGCGATCTGCGCCGTATGAATTCAAAGATACGGGGCGTCGATAGGCGCTAAAGAAGGGAGTGAGCCGCACGTCTCAATCACCCTTCAAGCCACTTGGAAAGAAGAAGCAAGACCGAAATGCCCCTCCCCGGAAGGGAGGGGCAACATCATTACTTGTTGGCAGCGACCGGGCGGACCAGCGCCGTGACACGGCGGATGGTGACGCGGCGGTTTTCCTGCTCAGGGGCCGAGGTGTTGACCTTCAGGTAATTCTCACCATAGCCCTGCGTCGCCAAGTTCTCCGGCGCGATGCCGTAGACGTCGGAGAGCACGTTGGCAACCGATTCCGCCCGCTGGTCGGAGAGGATCAGGTTGCTCTGGTCTGAGCCGACAGCATCCGTATGACCCTCGATCAGGAAGGTTTCGCTCGGATCCTTCTCGAGCACCTGGCTGATAGCGTCGGCGACCTTGCGCAAGGTGCGCGCCTGGGTCATCGGGATATCGGCGCTGCCGGTCGCGAAGGTGATCGTGTCGAGGTCGATGCGGCGCACCTTGTCGCGGATACGAGCAGAATACTTCACCTCATCCAGCGAATAGACGCGTTCCACTGGCTCGACCGGCGGCTCGCTCAGGAACTCGTAATAGTCCCGGTTCGGGTCGCTGCGGGTATCGATGATGTAGTCGCTGAGCGGCACGCGCAGCCGCATCGGCGGCAGGTCGGCGCCCGGATCCTCGAAATAGTCGCGGTCCGGATCGTCATAGAGGTCCTGCGAATAATAGAGCACGTCCTCGCGTCCGCGGGCATCGACGCGCGACCGCTGGATGATGTCGCCATAGCGGTTGCGGATCGTCACGATGCGATAACCTTCCGGCCGCGTGATGGTCTCGCGGTAGCGGTCGCCGGAGAGCTCTTCGTAGCTCGGCCGTTCGCCGTCGCGCAGGAAGCGCCTGTCGTCGTCGCCGCGCACGATCGTCCGGTTGTCGTACTGGATGATCACACGGCTGTCGTCGCTCCCACGGTCGTCGAAGCGCGCGCCGTCAGGACGGACGAATCGCGGCCGCTCGTCGAGCTTCCTGCCCTTCTCGCGGGTCACCGCCTCGAGCTTGACCGGCGCCGGCGCTTTGGCGCCGCTCAAGGCCTGTGCATCGGCATCCGAGGTCGGCACCTTCACCTCCTGGCTGTCGGCGCGCTGCCTGTCTCGGTCGCGGCGGCCTTCCCGGCCCTTGCTGCGGTCGGCATCCTTGTCGCTGTCGAGCACGGCCGCACCGTTCTCCACCGGCAGCACGACGGTCTCGCTGCTCTTGGCCGGATCTGCGGCGATCTTCTTACGGCGCTCCAGCTCCTCGGGCGAAGCCTTTTCCGGCGCTGGAATAGCCTGCTCCACCTGCTGGCCGCCGCTGGCGTCCGGCAGCGGCTGGGCAGTGTCAGTCGCGGGCGCGGCCGGTTGCGCGCCGGCGGGCTGTTCACCGGCAGGCTTTGCCGCAGTGCCATCCTTGGGCTTTTCGGCGGGCACGGCTTCCGGTGCCGCCGCCTTGTCCTCGGTCGCCTTGCCTTCGGTTGCCTTGCCTTCGGTCGCCTTGTCTGTGGGTGCTTTGTCTGCTGGTGCTGCAGTCTCGCCCTTTGCCGGCTTTTTCTCGGCCGGCGCCTCGGCGGCGGGTTTTGCCTCAGGCGTGGCTTCGGGCTTGGCCGATTCCGCAGTCGGCGTCACGGCTTCGGGAGCGGCAGGCTGCGCTTCTTTCTCAGTCTTGCCCTTGCCTTTATCCCGGCCCTGGGCCTTGTCCTGTCCTTTATCCCGTTTGCCGCTGTCCGGCTTGGCTTCGGGCTGTGCCTGCTCGGCTTCCGGCTGAGCTTCCTTTGCTGCCGGCTGCTGTTCGGGCTCGGCCTGCTGTGCCTCAGTCTTCTTGGGCTTTTTCGGCTTTTCCTGGGTTACCGGCTGCTCGGCCTCGGGCTTTGCCTCGGGCTGGGCTTCCGACTTGGCTTTCCGCTCGGGCTTGCTTTCCGGCTGCGGAGCAGGCTCCTCTTTCGGCGCTGCTTCGGCCTTGGGCGGTTCCGGCTCTGCCTTGGGTTCGGGCGCCGGAGCTTCCTTGCGCTCAGCCTTCGGCTTTTCCGCGGGCGCTTCCTGCTGCGCCGGCTTTTCGGCCGGGGCTTCTTCCTGCTGCTTGCGCTTCTTCTTCAGCAGTTCCTCCTCGGAAGGTGCATCCTGCGCCACCTCGAAGCTGCCTTGCTCGGCCTGCCGCACGGCCGAGGCCTGCGTCGCGACGTCGCGCACGGCCGCCATCGCCGTTGCCGGCTGCAACGCCAGCGAAAAAGAAAGCAACGGAAAAGCCGCGCTCGCGAACAATCTTGATTTCATGCCCATCGGGTTTCCTCGATCCTGTTTGAGCTTCTTGAGGCCGCTAGGCCCTGGTTCCGCCCCTAGCTTCGCATTGAGGCGAAACGGCGGAATGGCAATCGCCAGGCCGCCGATTTGTTCCGGTTCTAGGAAGTCGGGGATTAACCTCGCGTGAATGTTGCAGTCTGCCGGCGTTCATCTCGCCTGCTATTTGCACCGCACAATTGCGGTGGGATTTGTGTTGCAATTCCATGAAAAAAAGTCTGATTATCGCCGCAAGGCGGTCTCGGCACCGTTGAACTGCGGCCGTCAGCCAACAGAAAAAGGAGCGACGGCTACCAACAGAGAGGATCCTCATGCTTAATTCTACCCGTATTTTCGCGGCAGCCTCGATCGCGGCGATGTCCCTTTTTGCCGGCTCGGCCATGGCCGATGGCGAGAAATATGTGATCGGCACCGATTCGACCTATCCGCCCTTCGAATTCGTCGATGCCAGCGGCACGATCCAGGGCTTCGATATCGACATCACCAAGGCGCTCTGTGCTGAAATGAAGGCCGAATGCTCCTTCGTCAGCACCGACTGGGACGGCATCATCCCGGCGCTCAACGCCAAGAAGTTCGACATGATCGTCTCCTCCATGTCGATCACGCCGGAGCGTCTGAAGCTCGTCGATTTCTCGAACAAGTACTACAACACCCCGCCGGCCATTGCCGTGCCGAAGGATTCGACGATATCAGACGTCGCCGGCCTCAAGGGCAAGGTGATCGGCGCGCAGACCTCCACGACGCACGCCAACTATGCCGAGAAGCATCTCGCCGACACCGAGCTGAAGCTCTATCCAACCGCTGACGAATACAAGCTCGACGTTGCCAGCGGCCGTGTCGACGCCGTCATCGACGACGTCGTCGTTCTCTCCGAATGGGTCAAGTCCGACGCCGGCGCCTGCTGCAAGATCCTGACGACCCTGCCGGTCGACAAGGAAATCAACGGCAACGGCGCAGGCATTGCCATCCGCAAGGGCGACCCGTTGAAGGAAAAGCTGAACACGGCGATCGCTGCAATCCGCGCCAGCGGTGAATACAAGAAGATCCAGGACAAGTACTTCGACTTCGACGTTTACGGCGAATAAGAAATTCGTTATCTCGCCGATGAAGGTAATGGCGGAAGGCTTGCTCTTCCGCCATTTTTGTTTGACAAAGATAGCAAGATTAAAACGGCAAAAGCCGTGAGGGGAATTCTCGCATGGGCGGATTATTTTCCGCGCTGGGCTCCTTCTGGAGCTGGATTGTGCACATTTTCGATCCGCTGTGCGGGCCCGTTGGCATCTTCACTTGGTTAGGTCAGTCAACGATCCTTGCCTGTGGCGATACCGGCTGGGGCGACGAGATTGCGCTTGGCCTGCAGGTCACCGTTTCGGTGGCGATCGTTACCCTGCCGATCGGCCTCGCCATCGGCTTCCTGGTGGCGCTTGGCCAGCAGTCGGAGGAAAAGCCGCTGCGGCTGGCTGCCGGCATCTACACGACGATCTTCCGCGGCCTGCCGGAGCTTTTGACGCTCTTCATCATCTATTACGGCATGCAGATGCTGATCCAGTCTCTGCTGACCTTCGTCGGTTATGACGGGCCGCCGATCGAGATCAACGCCTTCCTCGCCGGCGTCATCGCGCTTTCGGTCGTCTTCTCCGCCTACTGTTCGGAAGTGCTGCTCTCGGCGTTCCACGCCATTCCCAAAGGACAATATGAGGCGGGCGACGCGCTTGGGCTGCATCGCGGCCGCACGCTGCGCCTGATCATCCTGCCGCAACTCGTGCGCATCGCGCTGCCGGGCCTGACGAACCTCTGGATGGTGCTCCTGAAGGACACCTCCTACGTCTCGATCATCAGCCTTGCCGATATCCTGCGCCAGACAAGTGTTGCCGTGCGCGTGACCAAGGAACCCTTCTTCTTTTATGGTGTGGCCTGCTGTCTCTATCTGGTGCTTGCCATCCTCTCCTCCTTTCTGCTCGTCTATGTCGAGCGTTGGGCAAAGCGTTCGGAGGTCCGTCGATGAGCTACGCCGAAACGCTGATCCCGCCGCAGCCAGCACCCCGCGAGGTGATAAAGCCGATGACGCCGGCGCGCATGGCCGGCTATATTCTCGTCGCCATCTGGGCTGTGCTCGCGGCCCTTCTTGTCATTTCCGTCATCAATGGCTGGGATCCGGAAAAATTCATTCGCTACGGGCCGCGTTACCTCCATGGTCTCTGGATAACGCTGAGCCTCGTTTTCATTTCCGTTATCTGCGGCGCCATCCTGTCGTTGCCGCTTGCCATGGCGCGCATGTCAAACAATCGCGTGCTGAATGCGCTGGCCTACGGCTACATCTATTTCTTCCGCGGCACGCCGCTGCTTGCCCAGCTGTTCCTGGTCTATTACGGCCTCGGCGTATTCCGGCCGCAGCTTGAGGCCGTCGGCATCTGGTGGTTCTTCCGCGAAGCCTGGTATTGCGGCCTTTTTGCCATGACCATCAATACCGCGGCCTACCAGGCGGAAATCCTGCGCGGCGCGATCGAAAGCGTGCCGCACGGCCAGCGCGAGGCGGCCGCGGCACTTGGCATCCATAACAGCATCGCCTTCCGCAAGATCATCATGCCGCAGGCCTTCATCGTCGCACTTCGCCCTTACGGCAACGAGATCATCCTGCTGATCAAGGGCTCGGCGGTCGTTGCCATCATCACCGTGCTCGACCTGATGGGCGAAACCCGCTACGCCTTCTCCCGCACATTCGACTACCAGACCTATCTCTGGGCGGCGATCTTCTACCTCACCATGGTTGAGGCCTTGCGCCATCTCTGGGCCTGGTTCGAGCGCCGCCTGACCCGGCACCTCAAGCGCTGATGCGCGACGCCCAAAACTGTGTCGCGGCTTTGGGATTAACGGCATTCATCAAACAAAAGCCAGTTTGGCAGCACTCTCAGGACGATGCTGCCAAACCATTGATATTAAAAATAAATTGTCCTTTTATGAAGTATCTGTAAAGCTTCCGTTAACCACTCGCATGTTTCCATATCATGTAGCGCTAATAAGCGCGCGAGTGGGAACAAGAAGAAGCGGAATACGATGCACAAGGACATGGAAAAACAACTGAAGGGCTATGGTCTGACGACCGCCCAGATCCTGTACCGCCTGCCGGACCACCCGGTGATCCTACAGACCTATGTCTGGCAGGATTACGACCTCGCCCCCGACTTTCCCGAAATGCGCGGCTTCCTGAAATTCTGGGAAGAGAAGCTGGACGGGCCACTGCATTCGGTGCGCTACATCCACCGCAAGCTGATCTCGGCAACCGAGTGGCGAGCACTGAAGGGCGAGTTCATCCTGCACTGATCGGCTCTGCAGCATGATGCCGAAAAGTGTGAACGGCTCGGGCGATATGTTCTGACCGCGTCAGACATGCGCCTCGCCATGGCCGAATTCGCCTTCGTCGCGATCCGGGCGCAGGGCGAAACCGAGGATGCCGAGATAGAAAGCGACGACGGCTGCGATGACCGCAAGGCCGGGAACCGGCCCGAGCACGGCATTGTCGATGACATAGGCCCATGACTGCGCCTGCAGCGCCGGCATGCCCTCCGTCTGCAGTTTTGGCGTCGAGATCTTCAGGCACCAGGCGAGCAACAGAATGAAATACATCCAGCCGTAATTGCGTTTGAGCCGGCGGTGCATCGCCTCTTGATAGCTGAGCAGGAAGCGCGGCCTGCGCAGGCTGCTGGCGACCACCACCGCCCATTCGCTGCCGGCATTGGCGTCAGGCGCCAGGATTTGCGCGAAATAGCAGCGCTCGATCTGGCGAATGCGGGCGCGATAGATATCGAAGAAGCGGTAGCGCCGCGCCTCGATCATCAGAAGCAGCGTCACCAGCATCATCCCGAACAGCAGCACCCCGTGATGCGAGGTCGGCGTCGACAGCGACACCGAGAGGAGTGCGGCGACCACGGTGATCGCCCAGTTGGACGTCCGGTCGATGCGGTCGCGCCAGCTCGTCATCCGCCCGAGTTCACCGCGGTAATAATGGCTGAGCGTGTTGGTGACCTCGTTTGGTGTCGTAGGTAGCAGGAATGCCCGGTCGGCCTCTCCTTCCCTCGCCGATGATGTCCTCTCTGGCTCCGTTTTCATGACCTTTCCTCCCTTGGTCTTCTTTTCGGCCATTCTGCGCCCGCAATCGCGCCATTGCAAAACATCGAAAGCCGCCTTAGACGCATGCCTGAAACAAAAGGACGATGGACTGCGATGGCAAAGAAGATCGACGAAGAAGCCCTTGGCGGGGCCTATAACCGCGCGCTGGCGCTGGAAAAGGCCGGCGATGTCGACGCCGCCGTTGCAGCCTATGAGGAAGTCCTGGCACTCGATCCCGACGATCACGGCGGTGCGGCCGTGCGCATTGCCGCGATGGGCCGCGGCGAAACGCCGGTCAAGGCGCCCGATGCCTATGTCGAGACCTTGTTCGACCAGCATGCCGAGGTTTTCGAGGATGTGCTCGTCGAGCAACTCGGCTATCACGTGCCGATGCTGGTGCGCCAGCGCCTGCAGGCGCTGAATCTCGGACCGTTCAAGCGGCTGCTCGATCTCGGCTGCGGCACGGGCCTCACCGGCGGCGCGCTGCGCGACCTCTGCGCCGACATGACCGGCATCGACATATCGGAGAAGATGGTCGAGATCGCCCATGAGAAGGATCTCTACGAGACGCTCTTCGTCGCTGAGGTCGAGGATTTCCTCGACGACAACGACGAGGAAGCCTTCGACATCATCGCCGCCACCGACGTGCTGCCCTATCTCGGCGCGCTCGAACCGCTGTTCTTCGGCGCCGCCGAGAACCTGACACCGGGCGGCCTGTTCATCTTCTCCTCGGAAACCCTGCCCGAGGAAATACTCGCCGGCCGCGCCTACATGGTCGGCCCGCACCAGCGTTTCGCTCATGCCGACGCCTATGTCAGAGAACGCCTGATGGCCACCGGTTTCGACCTCCTCGAGATATCGGATATCAACGTGCGCATGGAAAACGGCCAGCCGACACCAGGCCATCTGGTGATCGCACGGTATAATGGCTGACGCCAACACCTGGTAGATCGGCCGACGGATTACTTGCACGGTTGGCGAAGTATTTATTGCGTGATGCGTCACGACCTGATAGTTAGTCGATCGGTAAAGTTTACCGCAACGATAGAAAGGTCGCCGCATGTCGCTCGTGCTCTATGGGCATCCGCTCGCCTCTTTCTGCCACAAAGTGCTGATCGCGCTTTATGAAAACGGCACTCCCTTCGAAAATCGCATCGTCGATCTTTCCGACGAAAGCTCGCGCGCCGATCTCTTTCGCTTCTGGCCGATCGGCAAGATGCCGCTGCTGCGGGACGAGGCGCGTGACAGCACCATTCCCGAGACATCGATCATCATCGAATATCTCGAGCAATATTATCCCGGCCCCGTTCGCCTGCTGCCGCTGGAGATCGACCGAGCGCTGCAAGTTCGCCTCTGGGACCGCTTTTTCGACCACTATGTCCAGGCCCCGATGCAGACCATCGTCGCCAATCGCCGACGCCCCGAGGGCACGGCGGACGAAATCGAGGTAGCCGCCGCCAAGGCGACACTCGCGACCGCCTATGCTATGATCGAAAAGCAGCTCGCCGATAAGCAATGGATATCAGGCGACGGCTTCACCATGGCCGATTGCGCCGCCGCCCCCGCGCTTTTCTATGCCGAGACGCTGATCCCCTTCACTCCGGAACAACCGAACCTTCGCGCATATTACGATCGGCTGCTGGCGCGCCCGTCCTTTGCAAGGGCACTGGATGAGGCCAGCCCCTATTTCAAGTTCTATCCGTACAAAGAAAGACTGCCGGCTCGCTTCCGGGATGCGGCGGAATGATGGAGGGCCAGGCGGATCTAGACCGCATGTTCCATGCACTTTCCGATCGCAGCCGCCGCGGCATGATCGATCGTCTCGGCCGCGGCCCGGCCTCCGTCACCGAACTGGCCGCGCCGCTCGCGGTTGCCCTGCCGACTGTGATGAAACATCTGCAGGTGCTGGAGGAAAGCGGCCTCGTTTTCTCCGAAAAATCCGGCCGGGTGCGAACCTACCGCTTGCAGCAGGACGCGCTTGCCCTCGTCGAGCGCTGGGTGGAACAGCGGAAGATCCAATGGACGACCACTTTCGACAGGCTGGACCACTTTCTCGCCAATGAAACGGAGACCCTTCCCGAATGACGACACGATCCGCCGAACACGCCACTCTCGTCGTCGAACGCCATCTCAAGGCGCCGATTTCCCGCGCCTTCCGCGCCTGGTCAACACCGGAATCCAAACGGCAATGGTTCGCCTGCCATGGCGAGTGGGTGCCGCTGGACTACGGGCTCGATTTCCGCCCCGGCGGCACGGAAAGGAACTACGTCGCCGATACTGACGGCCTTCTGCACGCCTATGACGCCCATTACATCGATATCGTGCCCGATACCCGCATCATTTATGCCTATGAGATGAAGCTTGGCGAAAGCCGCATCTCCGCCTCGCTCACAACCGTTGCCTTCGAAGCCGCATCTGGCGGCACGAAAATGGTCTTCACCGAACAGGTGGTCTTCCTCGACGGCTACGCCGACAACGGCGCCCGCCTCCAGGGCACCGAGATCGGCCTCGACAATCTGGAACTCTTCCTCGAGCGCGAGGAAAGCCCGATCCACTGATCGCATGTCACGCAAAACCAAATCGCCTCGCATGAATCAAGTTTGACGCGACGCGTTTCAGGCGAATTAAGCCAAGCCTCAAGCGCTGCTTGGTTTCTTGCCCGAGCCGGCAGGACGAGCGGCGGCCCGCTTTGAAGTGTTGAGTACGACAGCACCGCGAATGAGCGCTTTCAACGCCTGCTCGTCAATCTCGTCGCCTTCGTGGAAATCGATGGCGCGCCTGGTATTGCCGTCAAGGCTGGAGTTGAAAAGGCCTGAAGGGTCCTCCAGCGAGGCGCCCTTGGCGAAGGTCAGTTTCACCACGCTCTTATAAGTCTCGCCGGTGCAGATGATCCCGGCGTGCTCCCACACCGGAACGCCTCTCCACTTCCATTCCTCGGCCACGTCGGGCTCGGCCTGCCTGATGAGAGTTCGGACCCGAGCGAGCATCTCGCCGCGCCAATCGCTCAACTCCTCGATTCTCGCATCGATCAAACGAGAAGGAGAGTCTCCGTCCCTCTCTTCGCTGGAGCCGCTCTTCTTCAGGGTTGCCGTGACTTTCTTCATCGATATCTCCGCTCCATCCCTTAAGTGCTGATAGCCTGGAGCGCCGTGCGTTCTTTCGGACGCACAAAGGCGCTCTGACTCTTTCAATCCTCGCGTCCGCTCACATTCGTTCGCCGGGCAATTGGCTGGCCTGTTCCACCCAGGCGGCGAGTTGAGCCTCGTCGAGTTGGTCTCCCTCATGAATGTGGAAGTAACGCACTTCCTTTTGTTTGGACTCGCCGGGCGGGATGGGGCTGAGCGACGTGCCGCGGAAGAAAGCAACCTTGATATATTTCGCGAAGCAATGCACACCGAGGAACCAGCCCTGCCCTTCGATGCCGTAGAGCGGCGAGTTCCATTTCACGGCCTTATATACCCCGGGCACCGTGCGGGTGATGAGCGCATCGAGGCGATGCCCGGCGTCGCTCTTCCAGCCGGGCATGGCGGCGATGTAGGCTTGCACGGGAGCGTCGCCGTAACCCTTGGCGATCTGAGGGTTGCCGCCCGAGAGAAGGACCGGCTCCGCGGTATCAGGCTTGGCGGCTGTCTTCTTCGTGACCTTTGCCGCGGTCTTGGATGTCTTCCCGGACATTGCCTTCACTCCTACCCTCCGCTGCGTCCCGCGCCACGCCACTTGGTGGCATATGGCAGCGCGAACAAGTAGAGACCGGTGAGCAGCAGCAAGGTCAGCGGCAGCAGCGCCATGAGGCCCACCCAGACCGACGATTTCTCCTGCACCATCGCGATGATATTAATTATGACGGCCAGCGTAAAGGCAATGGACAGCCAGCGGTGGATTTGCCGAAGCCAGTTATTCCAATTCAAGGGAACCTCCTGCGAAAACGAGCCGAAGCGGATGGCGTGATCCGTTTGGCCGCGACCTCACCCTATCCGCGTCAGCACCTGCTCCAGCTTTGCGAAGAACTGCTGCCAACCGCTTTTGGCGCCCCCGTAAGCCTGCCGCTGATCCGGCCGGAAGCCCGACTGCTCCATGCGCAACTGCGTGCCCGCACCCTTGGGTGTGAGAGTCCAGGTGACGACACTTTCGAGATCATAGGCAGCCCAGGTGTAAGACAGGGTTTTGTTCGGCTCGACTTCCAGGACCTGGCAGTCGACGGAGCCCCAATCCGCGCTCAGCTTGAAACGGTGATCCACCACCGGCACGAAGTCGTTCTTCATCAGCCAGTCCGCGATTAGATGCGGTTGCGTGAGCGCGCGCCAGATCTTTTCCGGCGGAAAAGGGATCTCTCGTTCGACGATGACGGAACGGGTTTCGTTTGAAATTTCGGTCATTGGTCCATCCTTTTCAATAGATCTTCCAGCTGGTCGAACCGGTTTTGCCAAAAGCCCGCCATCTCACTTGTCCAGTCGACCAGCGGCGCCAGCGCACCGAGCTGGGCGCTGTAATGCGTCTGGCGACCTTCGTGACGGTCGCGCACCAATCCGGCCTGCTTCAGGATTCCGAGATGTTTCGAGACGACCGGTTGCGAGACCCCGGCCCGAGCCGTCAGAGCCCCGACCGTCTTCTCTCCTTCGCGGCACAGCCGTTCGAAAAGAGCCCTCCGGGTCGGATCGGCAAGCGTTCTGAAGAGCACATCCTGGGTGTCCGACATCTACAATCCATACCCCGTTGGCTATGGATTAACGTATAGCCATGGAGGTATGAGTGAGTCAAGCTGGACGTAAAACAACTCAAGAAAATATTGCTGCATTTAGCACGCGTGGCAGCGCGGTTGGCAGAGGCGAGTGAATTTCACATACCCGAGCGGCTATACATTTTCGCCATTGGGCATGCATGCTCGCGCGGACACGCCTCGCCTATGCCGAGGTCATGTAGCGTCGCGAATAGCGCTGGGATCAATGGCCGCCGTCGGTGCCGAGAATCGCGGCAAGCAGCCGGCCTTCCAGCTCGGCGAGACCAGGATGGCCGTGGCGGCGCGGACGAGGATAGGGAATGGGAAGATCGAGTGCGATCCGCCCCTCATCGAGCACGATGACCCGATCGGCGAGATGCACCGCCTCGCTGACATCATGGGTGACGAGCACGGCGGTGAAGCCGAGTTCGCGCCAGACACGGTTGATGAGTTCCTGCATGCTGATCCGCGTCAGCGCATCGAGTGCGCCGAGCGGTTCGTCGAGCGCCAGCACGCCTGGCCGGCTGACCAGCGCCCGCGCCAGCGCCACGCGCTGCCGCTGCCCACCGGAAAGCCGCGCCGGCCATTCCCCGGTCTTTTCGCCAAGCTGGACTTCGGCAAGCACGGCTTCAGCCGCCTTGGCCGCAGCCCGGCTGTCGATGCCGTCTCCAAGCCCGACGACGACATTGTCAGCGACGCTGAGCCAGGGCAGCAGCCGCGGCTCCTGAAAGACAATGCGCGCATTCGGGCTCGCCTGCGCGCCGTCGGCATCTTCGAAATGCAGCTCGCCGGCGCTCGGTTCGTCGAGGCCCATCAGGATGCGCAGCAGCGTGCTCTTGCCGCAGCCGCTCTTGCCGATCACGGCGACGAATTGGCCGGCCGGAATATGCAGGTTGATGCCGCGCAGCACACGGTTGCCCCCAAAACTCTTTTCAAGTCCGGTCAAGCTGATCGCCGCGGGCGCACTGCGGCTCACTGCCGGCGCGTTTTCGCGCGTATAGGCTGGCTCTTTGGCGACGGCGTGAAAACGCTCATGTGCGATCGATGTCATGGCGTTTCTCCTATTTCTGATAGACCGGGTTCCAGGCGAGCAGCCGCCTCTCCAGCACCCGGGCGATGACATCGGCAAGCTTGCCGAGCACGGCATAAATGACGAGGGCGAGCACGACGACGTCAGTCATCATGAATTCGCGGGCATTGTTGGCCATGTGGCCGATGCCAGACGATGCAGCGATCGATTCCGATACGATCAGCGTCAGCCACATGATACCGAGCGCATATCTGAGGCCGACGAAGATCGACGGCAGCGCACCTGGAAAGATCACCTTGCGAAAAAGCGTCCAGTTGCCCATGCCATAGACCTTGCCCATCTCGATCAGATCGCGATCGACATTGCGCACCCCGTGATAGGTGTTGAGATAAACCGGGAAGAGCACGCCGAGCGAGGTCAGAAACAGCTTCGATTCCTCGCCGATCCCGAACCACAGGATGACAAGCGGGATCATCGCCAGATGCGGAATGGTGCGCAGCATCTGCAGCGTCGTATCGGTCAGCTGTTCGGAGATGCGCGACACGCCATTGGCGATACCGAGCAGGAAGCCGATCGAACCGCCGACGAGAAGGCCGGCAAAGGCGCGGCCGGCGCTCACCAGCACGTCGTTCGGCAACTGGCCGGAAACCGTCGTCGACCAGAAGGCGAGGCCGACATCGGCCGGCGACGGCATGATGCGCGATGAGATCCAGCCGGCCGAGGAGGCAAGCTGCCACAACGCCACGATCGCCATCGGCACCAGATAGGGGGTCAGCTTGTCCAGGCCGGGCAGCGGCAGGCGCGAACCCGCCTTCCCGGCTTTTTCGGAAGCGACCGACCGTACGAATGGAGTATCGAAAGTCGACATGCATTGTCCTCGCGCTTATCGGGAGCAGGATGCCACAAGCCCTAAGCGACTTGCGGCGGTGTCACGCTCTGCGTCTTCGTTCGAGTTCAGGAGCCGGAGACGACTTTCAGATTGCCGCCATGGCTGCCGCCTGCGAAGACCTGCTTGCGGCCGAACTCGTTGTTGAAGCCCAGGCGCTGTTGCTCGCGGGTGATGCCGAGTTCGGGGAAAAGCAGTTCGGCGACGCGATAGGCCTCTTCGAGATGCGGATAGCCGGAGCCGATCACCGTATCGATGCCGATCTCCTGATACTCGCGAAGGCGCGCGGCCACCGTCTTCGGCGAGCCGACCAGCGCCGTGCCCGCACCGGCGCGCACCAGGCCGACGCCGGCCCAGAGGTTCGGCGAGACTTCGAGCCTGTCGCGCCGGCCGCCGTGAAGGGCGGCCATGCGCTTCTGGCCGACCGAGTCGGACTCATGAACGAAGCGCTCCTGCGCCTCGCGGATCGTATCGTCGTCGAGATGGCGGATCAGCCGCTCGGCCGCCTCCCACGCCTCCTCGTCGGTTTCGCGCACGATGAAGTGCAAACGAATGCCGAAGCTTACCTCGCGGCCGCGCTCGCCGGCGGCTTTGCGCACCTTGGTAATCTTCTCGGCAACCTGTGCCGGCGGCTCGCCCCAGGTCAGGTACTTGTCGACACGGCCGACGGAGAAATCGATGCCGGCATCCGACGAGCCGCCGAAATAGAGCGGCGGGCGCGGGTTCTGCACCGAGGGAAAGCCGAGGCGCGCATTGGTCGCCTTGATGTATTTGCCGTCGAAGCTTGCCGTTCCCTTTTCCAGCAGTTCCTCGAAAACGGTGAAGAACTCCTCGGCATGGGCGTAGCGCTCGTCATGCTCGAGATGGATGCCATCACCGGCAAGCTCCGCCGGGCTACCACCGACGACGATGTTGAGCAGCAGGCGGCCGTTGGAGATGCGGTCGAGCGTCGTCGCAAGACGCGCGTAATAGGCAGGCGATGCCGTGCCGGGACGGATCGCCACCAGAAACTGCAGCTTCTCGGTCTTGGCGGCAAGGGCTGCCGCCGTCACGAAGGATTCTTCGCAGGCAACCCCGGTTGGCAGCAACACGCCGGAATAGCCGAGCCGGTCGACGGCCTGGGCGATCTGCGTGAGATAGCCGATCTCGGGCGCGCGGTTGAGATCGGAGGAGCCGAGATAGGTGCCGTCGCCCGATGTCGGGATGAACCAGAGGAAGTTGATGGGCTCGGATGTGCCAGTATTGGAGATGGTGGTCATTGGAAGACGGTCCTTTAGCTGCGGAATTCGAAAATCAACTCGCGTGGTCGAGATGGCTCTCTGTCTGCCTTGCCTAGCGCCGCCGCCGCACAGATGCTTGGGAGGATCGTGGTGGCGGCGGAGGCGGCAAGAAGGCCGGCTGTCTGTCTATGCGCGAGCATCTGAAATATCCCTGTCGATCGGATGGCAGCAGGCAGATGCCTTTCGGTGTCCGCTCGATCGCGAGGATAGTGACATAGACCATCAATTAGATCGACAATATCAATTTGCTATTCTAATCCGTTTTGGAGAATATTTTTCCGGTTCAGCGGCATGGAGGCCCTCTCCATGCCGCCTCGCGGAAATCTTGGCTCGGCCGGAAAATCAGCTTGCCTTGGGACGCCAGACGATATCGCCGGTCGTAAGCTTCTTCGGCAGGATGCCGAGCCCGTGGAACTCGTCGGCGAGCGCCTGCTGATAGGCGGCGGCGGCATCGGTGATGGTCGAGACGCTGCCGAGATCGGCGCCCTTTCGCGTCAAGGTCACGCGCGTCACGTCAACCGGCACGCCGGTGATCTCGGAAAGTTCCTTCACCGTCTCGTCGAGATTGCTCTGGGCCGACGTGCCGACCTTGGCAAGCTCATCGATCACGTCGACGACCACCTGCCCATTGGCATCGGTGAAATCGCGATTGGCGAGGAAGAAACTGTAGGAGTCGACGATGCCTTCGGCGGTCGTCAGGATACGTGTCTCCGGATCGGCTTCGGCAATCGCCAGATAGGGGTCCCAGATCGACCAGGCGTCGATGCTGCCATTCTTAAAGGCGGCGGCGGCATCCGGCGGCGAAAGGTCGAGCTGCTCGACATCTTCGGGCTTCAAGCCCGCCTGGCGCAGAACCTTGACGGTTACGTTATGCGCGCTGGAGCCGCGCTTGAAGGCAACCTTTTTGCCCTTGAGGTCTTCAAGCGTCTTGATGGGCGAATCCTTGCGCACGAGGATGGCCGAGGCTGCCGGGCTGCCCTGGTAGAGACCGACATAATAGAGCTGCCCGCCGGCCGCCTGGGCAAAGAGCGGCGGCACATCGCCGGTCGCACCGAAATCGAGAGCGCCGGCGCCCAGCGCTTCGAGAAGCGGTGGACCGGAGGTGAACTCCGACCAGCTGACGGTAATGCCGCGATCGGCAAGCCGCTTCTCAAGCGCGCCGCGCCGCTTGGCGAGCGCCAGCACGCCATTCTTCTGCCAGCCGATGCGGAATTCGCTGGCGGCAGCGCGTGCCGGCCGGACAGCCGGCAGGATTGCCGTGGCCACAGCAGCTCCGAAAAGCCCGAGCGTTTGTCGACGTGAAATCATGACTTTTCCCCTTTTTGATGATGCCAAGCCAGTTTTCGGCTGGTCGACCTGTCAGTGATGAATGTCATGATGATGAAATCTATATTTTAGATCGACAATTTTATTTGCAACATTTGGCCTTTGCTGAAATTTTGCGGCCCGGAAATCGACCTCAAGCGGAATTTTTTTCGCGCGTCCCTCACTCCCGACCTTCGGCGGCCAGGCGCTCACGGATGAAGGTGGGGCCGCCGGCAAGACGCTTCGCAAGCAGGCTTGCGGGATCGACCATGCGCCAATAGGGCGTAACCGTCGAAACCGGCTCGCCCTTCTCCAGCGCGCCGAATGACAACTCGGCGATCGCACGCAAATGCCGCTGCACGGTCACCGGACAACAGGCGTCCGCCCCGTATTGAGCGGCGAGGCGGCGGCGGAGAGTGCCGACTTCGGTGAAGACACCTTCCGGTGCCGATCGAATCTGCTCTACGACCATCTGCTGCGATGGAATAAGCATCGCCTGCATTCCGCTACGGCCTTTGCGCCGCGGCTTGATCGTCGGAATTTCGCTCATGTCACCCCCGGAACATAATGCCTTCCCTCCAATCTAGGGCTCGGCCGAACGGTAGCCAGCCTCATATGCGTCAATCGGAAGGAAGTCCGTATTCACGGGCTTTTCTGCTCCCGCCGTTTCGGTTAATCCTCGGGCCTGCACTTGAGGAAAAGGATAGGACATATGGCAAAAGTCGCGTTCATCGGTCTCGGCGTCATGGGTTTCCCTATGGCGGGACATCTGAAGACGAAAGGCGGCCACGATGTCACCGTCTATAACCGCACGCCGGCAAAAGCCGCCGCCTGGGCCGCGAAATTTTCAGGCCACGCCGCCCCCACCCCGGCCGAGGCCGCCGCCGGTGCCGATTTCGTCTTCGTCTGCGTCGGCAATGACGAAGATCTCCGCTCGGTGACATTAGGCGAGAACGGCGCTTTACACGGCATGAAGCCCGGTTCGGTGCTGATCGACAACACCACAGCCAGCGCTGAAGTCGCCCGCGAACTTTATGCCGCGGCAAAGGAAAAAGGTGTCGATTTCATCGACGCTCCCGTCTCCGGCGGCCAGGCCGGCGCCGAAAACGGTGTCCTGACCGTCATGTGCGGCGGCGACGAGGCCGTCTTCGAACGCGCCAGGCCTGTCATCGACGCCTATGCCCGCATGGTTGGCCTGATGGGGCCGGCAGGCTCGGGCCAGCTGACCAAGATGGTCAACCAGATCTGCATCGCCGGCCTCGTCCAGGGACTTGCCGAAGCGCTGCATTTCGGCAAGCGCGCCGGCCTCGATATTGAAAAAGTCGTCGAGGTGATCTCGAAGGGTGCAGCCGGCTCCTGGCAGATGGAAAACCGCCATAAGACTATGAACGCAGGCAAATACGACTTCGGCTTCGCGGTCGACTGGATGCGCAAGGATCTCGGCATCGTGCTCACCGAAGCCCGCCGCAACGGCGCCAAGCTGCCGGTCACCGCGGTCGTCGACCAGTTCTATGGCGACGTGCAGGCAATGGGCGGCAATCGCTGGGACACATCCTCGCTGCTCGCCCGCCTCGAGAAATGATCGGCCCCTCCTCCGATGCGGCCGACCTGATCGCGCATCTCGAAACGCTGCGTTCGGAGGAGAATGTCGCCGGCATGGCGCGCTTCGGCATCGTCACCGGCGGTGCCCTCGGCATCTCCAATCCCGATATCCGCGCGGTCGCCAGACTGGCGAAGAAGGATCACCTCAGGGCAATTCAGCTCTGGCGAAGCGATATCCGCGAAGCCCGCCTGCTCGCCCTCTACACAGCCGAACCGAAGCGGTTGACGACGGAAGAAGCCCGACATTGGGCCGATGATTTCAACTCCTGGGAGATCGTCGATTGCGCCGCCGATCTCTTCGTCGAGGCCGGGCTGGACGAGCTCATCTCAGACTTCGCCGCCGACGAGCGTGAATTTATCAGGCGCACCGCCTTCGCCATGATTGCCGGTGCCGCCGCCCATCGGAAAATGGAGTCCGACGCGACCCTCCTTGCCTGGATGCCGCTGATCGCGGCCCATGCCTGCGACCCGCGAAACTTCGTTCGCAAGGCGGTGAATTGGGCGCTGCGCAGCATCGGCAAGCGCAATCTCGCCTGCCATGCACCGGCGCTGGCACTTGCAAAGATCCTGGCGGAAAGCCCTGATAAAACCGCCCGCTGGATCGGCAAGGATGCCGCCAGGGAACTGGCCGGCGAAAAGCTCTTGGCACGGTTGAGATAAGACGGGATGCCGGCTCGAATAACTAAATCAATGCTGCCTGGACTTTTCGACCAGGAAATCGATCAGGACCCGCACCGCCGGCGGCATGCCCTTGGCCGTCGTGAAGACGATGTAGAACTGGCTCTCCTCCGACTGCCATTCCGGCAGCACCCGCACCAGCTTGCCGGCCTGGAGATCGGCCTCACAGGCACTTTCGAGCAGAAGCCCGAAGCCGAGGCCGGCACGGGCCGCGTCGAGGATGGCGGTCATGCTGCGGCAGGTGAGCCGTGGCTGATGCCGAATCACCTGTTTGGCGTCATTCGGACCGACCAGTTCCCAGGTGTGGAACGACACCCATGACGTCATTGCCAACGTCGGCAGCTCGGCGAGTTCGTCCACGCAGTTCAAACTGCCTGTACGCTCGACGAGCGATGGACTTGCGACCAGGATACGCCGGATACGGTCGAGCTTGCGCATCGTCAGGCTCGTCTGCGTCTCCGGCTCGTTGGTCGCCCTCACCTCGAGGTCGATCCGTTCGTTGATGAGATCGGCGCGCCGGTCGGAGCCAATGATCTGCAGCTTGATCTTCGGATAACGTTCCAGGAATTCGGGCAGGATCCCCCCGACCGAGATGTCGACGAGACCGAGCGGACAGCCCATCCGCACCACACCCTGCGGGTCGGACTGAGCCTCGCTGACGATCGATTTGGCACGATCGGCCTCCTGCAGGATGGTCTGGCATCTTTCGTAGAAAGCCTGGCCGATTTCAGTCACCCGGAAGTGGCGGGTCGAGCGTTCTATGAGCCTCGCGCCAAGCCCTTCCTCAAGCCGGCTGACCCGCCTGCTGAGTTTCGAACGCGGTATTTTGAGATCGCGACTTGCCGAAGCAAAACCGCCGCTGGAGACGACGGCGGCGAAATAATAGTAGTCGTTGAGATCGTCCATAAGAACAAGCTATCCGCGAGTAGGAATGAATGCCGGCCCCCAGCAAGGGTTGTATCCTCTCTCCCAAAAAGCTGTGATCACATTGTCGGCATTGGATTTTCTTTTCGCGACCTGTTGCGACAAAACAAACCGATGCCGAATGGGAGAATGGACAAACAGCCGTCCGCACGACAATTCTATCGGTGGATCCAGCTCGTTGGAAAAATGGAAAAACAGGGTGCCTCTAGAACGAGGCTGGCGGGATGCCGAGTGCAATACACACCGCACCGGTTCGGCTCACCTGAAGGCATCGTGATTGACTGCCTTGAAGACAGTACGCCGGAAACGCTGCAAGGACGGTCCGGCAGGGAAGACCGGACCCGTCCCCGTAGCTGATCGGAGGTCACTCGGATCAGAAACTGATTGTAGTGCTCCCGGTCCGAAGACCGGGAGCATCCACCAAGTGGATTAGAACGAACGCTGCAGGCGGAAGTAGCCCGAAGTGGAGTCGTCACCATCATCCGGATCGAGGTACTGAACCGAAGCCTTGGCGTAGAAGTTGTCGACGATCTGGTAATCAACCGTCAGACCGACCTTCCAAGCATCGCCGAGACCGTCGAAATCATCAGGTACGACAGTGCCGCCGCCGAAGTAGTTGCCGTAGTACTGAACGGCCGGGGTGATCTTGAGCTTGTCGGTTGCCTTGATAGCGTATTCGGCAGCAACAGCCCATTCAGCCGAGGAGTAGTACGAGTTCGGGCCAGTGGAGTATACGCCGGCGAGGCCGAGCGTACCGGGACCGATGTCAACGGTACCCATTGCACGGATAGCGCCGTCTTCGTTGTCGACGTCATAGCCACCGGTGATCTGGTAGCTGAACACACCGGCAGTGCCGCCAACGCCGAAGGCAACGCCAACGTTGTTAGCTTCTTCGCCAGCCTTGTAAACGCCATCTTCCAGTTCGTCGACGCTGAGGCCGGCGTAGAAGGTGCCGCTTTCATACTGATAGCGGATCGAGTTGTGCAGCGTTACGACCGAACCGATGTCGTCGGTTTCGCCAGAGAGACCATCGTCCCACCAGCTGTAGAACAGACCGGCGCGGAAGCCCGCGACGTCGAGGTAAGCGGAGTCGAGGATGGCATCCTGATCGGTGGCATTGTCAGCATTGAACTGCATGACGATGACGCCGGTCAGCGGACCATACTCGGTGTCGCTCTTGGCCGTGAACTGAACCTGACCGCGAGTTACTGCATCCCAATCAGAATCGTTGTCACCACCTGGCTGGTCGCCAACGTTGACCTGGAAACGGATGTAGCCTTCGATCTTGAGGCAGGTTTCGGTGCCCGGGATGTAGAAGTAGCCGGTGCCGTAAGCGTCGCAGACGCGAACGTATTCAACCGGTTCCGGCTCGGCAGCAACGATAGCGTCAGCTGCAAGAACCGGCGTCGATGCAGCAAATGCTGCTGCTGATGCAAGCAAAACCATTCTGATGTTCATTTACCAATCCATTCCTTTGTCGATCGGGGCAGGCTTCAGATCGGGTAGTCGATTTGAAGCCGGCCCAGTTTGAACAGCCATCTCGGCGTGCGGATCGATCGAACCGCCAAACCGTCATCACATACAAGGCTCTATCAAGCAATTGTCGATGCACGCCAGATGGGTTCTCACCGGCTACTTTCCCCGGCAACGTGATTTTTATACAACAATTTCAAATATTTATAAAGAAAACACGCCAAGCGGCTCCGCGACGGAAATCCTCCATCGCAAGCCGCAAACGCTACACCCCATTGTCAAATTCCCCACCGTCCGACCCCCGTCGAACATACTGGTGAAGCGCATAAACTCTACCGCCGGCTAACAAGCACAAACAAGGTGGCGGTTTAGAACATGGTGTCCTGAATTCGATACCAATGAGACAAAATTATGACATATCGCCCACTGGTTTCATCGACCATAACCCCGGAATCCTTACCAGGCTATTCATTTTTCCAGGAATTGGGGGCGATTTGAGCGTTTTTTCGCTATTTTTGAGGCTTTTTTGCAATCACCGACCGCACATGCCAGAACTCGGTCTTGCCGAACCGGCATTCCCGCGTGCGGCCAGAGTGTCACACCTCGCCTCCAACGGGCATATCCCCGGTTAGACTCACGTCTGGTCCCAGTCCTCGTTGGATTTTGCATGATCGCGTGCGGTCATGGCCGCACGCTTGGCCTCAATCCTCGTTGGACTTGGCATTGTCGAGAATCATGTAGTCGAGCGGCAGTTGCGTCGAATACTTGATCTGCTCCATCGCAAAGGCGGAGGAAACGTCGCGAATCTCGATCTTGGCGATCATCCGCTTATAAAAAGCGTCATAGGCGGCGATATCGGGCACGACGACTCGCAGGAGATAGTCGACATCGCCGCTCATCCGGTAGAATTCGACCACTTCGGGGAATTCGGCGACCACCTCGGAAAAGCGGCGCAGCCATTCGATCGAATGGGTGGCAGTGCGAATCGACACAAAGACGGTGACCTTGGTGTTGACCTTCTCCGGATCGAGAATGGCGACTCGGCGCTTGATGACGCCGTCTTCTTCCATCTTCTGGATGCGTCGCCAGCATGGCGTCGTCGAGAGACCCACTTTCTTGGCGAGATCGGCAACGGCAAGCGTCGAATCTTCTTGCAGAAGACGCAGTATTTTTCGGTCGAGGCGATCCATGCGCACAACAGTCCTTTCGAATTATTTTCTTTGTATAACTCGATTCCGCGCAACGAAAAGAATTTTGTTTCAGGAAAGCAGCATTTTCGTCCGTTCCTGCAAGACCGGGAGCAATTCTTTCTCGAACCAGGGATTGCGCTTCAGCCAGCCGCTATTGCGCCAGCTCGGATGCGGCAGCGGCAGCACCGCCGGCGATCGGTCGGACAGAAGACAGTCACGCCATGCCCGCACCGTCTCGGTCATATTGTCCTGCCTTTCGCCGGCCATATGCCAGGCCTGCGCATATTGGCCGATGACCAGCACCAGTTCGATCTGCGGCATGGCCGAGATCACTCTTTGCCGCCAGAATGGCGCGCATTCGCGCCGCGGCGGCAGATCCGCGCCCTTGTCGTCGTAGCCAGGAAAGCAGAAGCCCATCGGCACGATGGCGAATCGGTCGCGGTCATAGAAGCTTGCCCTGTCAACGCCGAGCCATGATCGCAGCCGGTCGCCCGATGCGTCGTCGAACGGCAGGCCGCTCTCATGCACCCGAAGCCCGGGCGCCTGCCCGGCGATCAGGATGCGCGCGCTCGATGAGATCACCGCCACCGGCCGCGGCTCGTGCGGCAGCCGGTATTCGAGGCCTTTCGCCGGTGCGTCGCGACAGATGCGACAGCAGGCGATCTCCCGCCGTAGCGTCTCCAGCATGGCTTCGTCGCTCATGGTTTTACTCCCATCCGACGACCTGCCCGATGAAGCGCAGGGCGCCATCGAAGCCGGAACTCTGGCGCGCATGATCGCGCACATCGCGCGGCCGCTCGAAAGTTCCGGCCCAGAGACCGGTCTTCTCAGCCTTCGCCTCGGCCTCCTCCTTGCCATAATCGCCATAGGAGATGGCCATGCCCCGGCGCACCATGGCGGCATTGATGTCGCCGCCCGCCCCGCTCAGGCAGACGACGAGCAGCCTGTCGTAGCGGTCGCGCCGGCTGCCCTGACAAAGCGTTCCCGGTACCAGCACCATGTCCTGCAGCGCCGCGCGCGCCGCGCGCCCGCAGGCCCAGGCTTTCCCCGCCCGCTCGCAGCTCTGGTTGAGTTCCGGCGCATCGATGCCTTCGAGGCGCAAACGTTCGTCTCCCAATACCAGGCTGTCGCCGTCGGCAGCATGGAAGGCGCCCGCATGCTCGATTTTTGCTGCATCGTTGAGCTTGGCGGCGATCAGCGCCACGAGCGCCAGCAGGGCAAAAGCAATCACGCCGTCGCGAATCAGGCGCAGGCCCCGTGTCACGCTTTCGCCTCCTTAAAAAACAAATCCTTGGCAAAGATGGCAAACATCTTCTTAAGAATTGCCGGTTAAGCTCTTATCCACCCTGGGATGAAGTTTCAACGTGCACATGAGTACCGGCGTAAGCACATCGACCGACAAGATCATCGTCGACAGGTCGCGCAGCCACCGCAACAAGGCCGTTTCCAAGGCCGTGCGGCAGACGCGCGAACGTCTTCAGTCCGGTCATGCGTCCAATTCCTCCTTCGATCGTGACGTGCTCGACATGTATGTGGCGTCGGTGCTGCAGGGCGCGACGATCATGCCGCTCTTCGTCGTCATCATCACCGCGCTTGGCGTCTATTTCACTGAAGATACGCAATTGATCTTCTGGGCGCTGCTGACACTCACCTGTCACGCCGGCAATATCCTGCTTGCAAGGCGCGCGCGCCGGCAGGAGATCACCGCCGAGAGCGCCCGCAAATGGCGCCGCCTGCTGCTCTCCGGCCAGTTCCTGATTGGCTGCTGCTGGGCCGTCTTCGCATTACAGGGTTGCGACACCTGCGAGCCGTCGAGCTTCGTTCTTTATAAAGGCGCCACGCTGCTGATCGCGCTCTCCGTCACGGCGATGTCGAACTTCATGCTGACGCCCGCCGTGCTCGCCGCCTTCTCGCCGGCGGTCCTGGCGCTTGCCGCCAAGAGCGGCCTGTCGCGCGACCTCCTCGAAATCAGCCTGACGGGGCTCTTCACCACCACCCTCGTCTTCTTCAATTATATCAGCGACCGGCTCTTCAAGTCGAACCTCAGGATCCTTTCCTACCAATCGGAGAAGGACGACCTGATCGCCGAGCTGGAAGTGGCGAAATCGATGTCGGACGAGGCTCGCCGCCGCGCCGAAGAGGCAAACCTCGCCAAGTCGCGCTTCCTTGCCTCCATGTCGCACGAGCTTCGAACCCCGCTCAACGCCATACTCGGCTTTTCCGAGGTGATGTCGGCCGAAGTCATGGGGCCGCTCGCCAATCCGACCTACAAGGAATATGCCGGCGATATCCACCGCTCCGGCCAGCATCTGCTTGATCTCATCAACGAGATCCTCGACCTGTCGCGCATCGAGGCCGGCAAATACGAACTGAGCGAGGAGGCGATCTCGCTGCTCGATATCACCGAAGATTGCATCGGCATGGTCCAGCTGCGCGCCCGCGCCAAGAACATTGCCATTTCGGACCAGTTCGAGCGGCAGCTGCCGGCCATCTGGGCCGACGAAAAGTCGATGCGCCAGGTGGTGCTCAATCTTCTCTCCAATGCCGTCAAGTTCACGCCGCAGGGCGGCGAGATCCACGTCAAGGTCGGCTGGACCGCCGGCGGCGGCCAGTACATCTCGATCAAGGACAACGGCCCCGGCATTCCGGAAGAAGAGATTCCCGTCGTCTTGTCGGCCTTCGGCCAAGGCTCGATCGCCATCAAGAGCGCCGAACAGGGCACCGGCCTCGGCCTGCCCATCGTCCAGGCGATCCTTGCCAAGCATGACGGACAGTTCCTGCTGAAATCGAAGCTGCGCGAGGGCACCGAGGTCATCGCCATCCTGCCCGCCAAGCGCGTGCTCCAGAGCCTGCCGGCCGTCGAGGAGGCCCAGGCCGTCGCGCGCAAACGCAAGAGTTTTGCCTGATTCAACTAAAGAACAGGTGCTTAGCGAAGACGAAGCCGAGATAGAGGCAGCAGGCGGCGATCATGCAGGTCACCGCGAAGGAGCCGAGATCCTTGGCATGTTTTCCGACGATCGAAATCTCCGGCGAAATCCGGTCGATCACCTCTTCGACGGCGGTATTCATCGCCTCCATCGAAAAGAGCCCGAGAAACAGAAGCACCGCGACGACGATCTCGCCCGCAGTGGCTCCCACCAGCGCCAGCGCCGCGATCGAAACGACGAAGAATCCGAGTTCCTGGCGGAAGGCCGCCTCTTTCAGCACCCGCAGGAAACCCGCCCAGGAATAGCTGGCGGCGGCGATGAAATGCCGAAGTCCGGTCTCTTTCGTCACCGCAGGCTTCGTCAAGATGCCCTCTCCTCTTCCCGTTGCATCACAGACCGGGAGAGGCTTTGCCGTCTCCTCCTTTGATGAGCGAATACGCAAATACCGAATCCACTTGAGGCGCGCAAGCGAAGGCGTGCGGATCGGCGGCGCCGACCGCGGCCTTAATGCTTATTCGACACACCTGCCTGGGCGAAGGTCGCCATGCCGGAATGACAGGCGGCGGCCGCCTTGACGATACCGGCGGCTAGCGCCGCACCGGTGCCTTCTCCGAGCCGCATGCCGAGCGCCAGAAGCGGCGTCTTGCCGAGCATCTCGATCGAGCGCAGATGTCCGGGCTCGCCGGAGACATGGCCGATCAGGCAATGATCGAGTGCCGACGGATTGGCGGCTTTGAGGATCGCCGCCGCGGCGGTCGCGACATAACCGTCGATCAGCACCGGAATGCGCTCCATGCGCGCAGCAAGGATGGCGCCGGCCATCGCCGCGATCTCGCGGCCGCCAAGCCGACGCATGATCTCGAGCGGATCGTCGAGATGGTCACCATGCAGCGCTACCGCTTTTTCCACCGCTGCGATCTTGCGCTCCAGCATCTCGCCTTCCGAACCGGTGCCGGGTCCCACCCAGTCACGCGCCGAACCGCCGTAAAGCGCATAGTTGATCGCCGCCGCAATCGTCGTATTGCCGATGCCCATCTCGCCGATGCAGAGCAGGTCGGTGCCGCCGGCGATCGCCTCCATGCCGAAGGCCATGGTCGCGGCGCAATCGCGCTCGGAAAGCGCTGCCTCCTCGGTGATGTCGCCGGTGGGGTAATCGAGCGCCAGATCGAAGACTTTCAGCCCGAGATCATAGGCGACACAGATCTGGTTGATTGCCGCACCGCCCGCTGCAAAATTCTCGACCATCTGTTGCGTCACCGTTGGCGGAAAGGGCGTGATGCCCTGCCTGGTGACGCCGTGATTGCCGGCAAAGATCGCCACCAGCGGCCGGTTGACGGCAGGTGTGCGGCCCGTCCAGGCAGCAAGCCAGAAGGCGATTTCCTCGAGCCGTCCGAGCGCACCCGGCGGCTTGGTCAGCTGCGCGTCACGTTCGCGCGCCGCCACCAGCGCGCGGGCATCCGGCCCCGGCAGGTCACGGAGCAGGGTACGGAAATCGTCGAACGGCAGGCCTGAAACGCTCATCTGTGCGGTTTTCCTATGATTCCGGGTATTCTTGTTTTTTTCCCGCAAATCAGCTTCTTTGCAGGTGGCAACTCTCTTAAAGCGGGCGGACGAGGCGAACAACTCCAAAAGCGCCGCCGCGACCATAAGCCGAGACCTCCGGCAGAACGAAGCAGAATGAAGATCAAGGACTATGCGGTCGATACCGCCCGCGCCGTCGCCTTCCTCAGCCGCATTCCCATGCCGCCATCGCTGTTCAAAGGCTATGACGGCAGGCTCGGCCGGCTGGTGCGCGCCTTTCCCTTTGCCGGCATCGTCATCGGTTTCATCCCCGCACTCGCCCTCCTCCTGCTTTTGGGGCTGCGTGCGGACCCGCTGATGGCAGCCTTGATCGCGCTTTCCATCCAGGTCCTCGTCACCGGCGCGCTGCACGAGGACGGCCTGGCCGATACGGCCGACGGCATCGGCGGCGGCAAGAACCGCGAACAGAGCCTGCTCATCATGAAGGACAGCCGGATCGGCACCTATGGCGCGATAGCCCTGATCCTCTCCTTCGCGATCCGCGCCGCCGCGCTTGCTGTGATCGCCCGCCATTCCTCGCCGCTCACGGCAGCCCTCGCCATTCCCGCCGTCGCGGCTCTCAGCCGCGGCGCCATCGCCTGGCACTGGCAGCGGCTGGCGCCGGCAAAGGCCGATGGCGTGGCCGCCTCGACCGGCCAGCCGGACGAGGCGGCGATGCAGTTTGCGCTCGCCTCAGCCGGCCTCGTCGCAGCGCTTCTGATCTGGCCCGCATTCGGCCTGCGGCCGCTAGTCGCAAGCCTGCTCGCCACCGGCATCGCAGGGCTCGCCTTCACCGCCTTCATCCGCCGCAAGCTTGCCGGCCACACCGGCGATACGCTGGGCGCGACGCAGCAAATTTGCGAGATCGCCACTCTTTGCGCCCTTGCCACGGCACTTTGAAACTCCGATATATCGCTCATGCAAACACCCTGCATTCACCTCTGCTCCCTGGAGCCCAGCACCGGATTTTGCGCCGGCTGCGGCCGGACCCTTGAGGAAATCGGTAGCTGGACGAGCTATTCCGACACTGAGCGAACGCGGATCATGGCGCTACTACCGGCAAGGCTTGCCGGCGCCGCCACGGTGTCGAACCATGTGAAATCAAGCCTCGCCGGTAGGCAGGAGCGGCCTTTATGATCCGTTTGACCGTCTTCCTCGTCGTGATCGGCATCGGTCTTGCCGTGCTGATCCTCAACAGTGACAACAGCCGGATCCTTGGCCTGCAGAGCGATGACTTCGGCCGCGTCGTCTATCTGCTGCCGATCGCTCTGATGCTGTCGGCCGGCATCTGGGCGAGCCGGCGCAGCGTCGGCGAAACGATGCGCCAGATGATGATCTGGCTGGTCATCATCCTGGCGCTCGTGACCGTCTATCTCTATCGCCAGGAAGCTCTCGGCGTCGGCAACAGGCTGCTAGCCGGCCTCGTTCCGGGCCGTGCCGTCGTCGTTACCACAAGCGAGGGCGGCCAGGAGATCATCCTGCACAAGCTGCTGAACGGCCATTTCGAAGCCGATGTCGCGGTCAACGGCCAGACGATCCAGATGCTCGTCGATACCGGCGCGAGCATAGTGGCGCTGTCGCGCGAAGATGCCGAACGGATCGGCATCGATCTCTCCCGCCTCACCTATTCCATGACTATCATGACAGCCAACGGCCGCGGCCGCGCAGCACCCGTCACCCTCGACCAGGTAGCGATCGGCCCGATCATCCGCAACAATGTCGCAGCCAGCGTCGCCGAGGACGGCCGGCTCGACCAGAGCCTGCTCGGCATGAGCTTCCTGGAAACGCTGGGCTCGCTGCAGATGCAGACCGACGAACTCCGCATGCGCGATTAAGCCTCGCAGCGCTCCTGATCCCGCTGCCGCTGCGGGCGCCTTTACGGCAGCGGTCGGATCTGTCACCTTCAAGAGCAACAACAAGACCACAAAGAGCAAAAAGAAACTCCTAGTCTGGTGGCACCGCATGTTCGACCGGCCATTGCCCGAGGCGAGGCCTTGACCCATGGGTGCAACAGGAGTTTCGCAATGAATTCACTCTGGCCGATCGTCATCGGCGGCGTTCTGCCCGCCCTGTTCTGGGGCATCACCGCGATCTTCCAGAAGCAGAGCGCCACGGCTGCCACCGGCTCCGCCGTCTACCTGATCGCCTTCGGCGCTGCCTGCGCGCTCGCCGGCCTGATCGCCGCGCTGATCTGGCGCCCCGTCCCCTGGACCGCCGAGGGTCTCGGTTTTGCCGCCACCGCAGGCGCCTGCTTTGCCGTCGGCACCGGCCTCATCAGCTTTGCGCTTTTCACTTACGGTGTCCCCGTCTCAAAACTCGCGCCAATCTGGAGCTGCAACGTACTGGTGACGCTGGCGATAGGCGCCGTCTTTCTCGGCGAAGCCTCCGAACTCGACGTAATGAAGCTCGTCGCCGGCACCCTCCTCATCATCTCGGGCGCCCTTCTCGTCAGCAGCGCTTGACGGGAACTGGTGCGCCGCCACATGCTCCTGCGTTGCAGCGCCTTCTGCTTTGTTGATATCCTACGTCAAGGCGCTTCTGCGCCATACCGGAGCTCGACATGAACCCACGACAGTTGAAGACATTCCTCGCAGTGATCCGGCACGAAAATCTCACGCGCGCCGCTGCCGAGGTCAATCTCGCTCAGTCGAGCCTCAGCGACCAGATACAGGCGCTGGAAGAGGAACTGGGCGCAGACCTCTTCCTCCGCTCCCGGCAGGGCGTCGTCCCGACACCGGCAGGCGCGGTCCTCAAGGCCTATGCCGAAGAGATACTAGCACTGAACGACGAGGCGAAGGCCGCCGTCAGTGTTGCAGCCGGCAGCGCCGGACAGTCCATCACCTTGGGGACGCTCGAAACCATCGCCGCCGAGCGGCTGGCGCCTTGGCTGTCACTCTTTCGCAAGAAGAACCCAGACGTCGGCCTCAAGCTCAAGGTCGGCGGCAGCGGCGAATTGCTCGCGCAATTGCAGCATGGCTCGATCGATATCGCCTTCACCTTCGATCGCGGACAGCAGGATGAGCGCTTCTTGACGCGCCGCATCTGCAGCGAACCGCTGGCGCTGATTGCCGGCCGCGATTTTCAAGCCCGACCACCCGCAAGCCTCGCGGCACTGAGCACTGCACCCTTCGTCGCCACCGAAACCGGCTGCGTCTACCGTCACCTGTTCGACACGGCCTTTACCGAAGCACACATTGCAGCACCATCAATCGTCACCGAAGCCGACAGCATCGCGACGATCGTCCGGCTCGTCGCTTCCGGCACCGGTTATGGCCTCGTGCCGCGCCTTGCCGTCGGCCCGGCCGCAGCGCGGCGCAACGTCGTCGAACTGCCATGGCCGGGCAAACCACCCGCAGCCTCGCTGGTGATGATGTGGCGGCGCAGGCGCGTGCAGCCGCCGGCGCTTACCCTCCTGCTGCAATCGGCAAGCGAAGAACTCTCGCCGCTCAGACCAGCCGATGCCCGCCTTCGACATGCAGGATAGTGCCTGTCGTAAATCCATTGCCGATCAGAAAGCGGATTGCATCGGCAATATCATCGGGCCGTCCAACGCGTCCGGCCGGCAGGCGCTGTGCCATCGCATCAAGTGTCGCCTGCTTGGCGTCGCCGGCGACGAAGCTCCAGATCGGCGTATCTACCCATCCGGGCGACACCGCGTTGATCCGGATCGGCGCCAGTTCGACGGCAAGCGCCTGACCAGGCCTTCGAGCGCCGCATTGACGGCTGCGACCACTGATCCACGCGCCGCCGGCCGGTAGGCCGCGACACCTGACGTATAAGTAATCGATCCTGAGGGCGGCAGATGGGCGGCGCCGTATTTCGCCAGCAGCAGCGGCCCGTAGAACTTGCTTTCGACCACCCTTTGCGCCGCCATAAGCTCGATCGTAGGCAGCAGCTGATAGGCGCCTTCGATATCGGCCGCCGTGCTGACGATGTGATCGACCGGCCCGCTATTGCAAAACAGCGCCGCGACCTCTTCCTCGCGCGATATATCGACTGCAACCGTCGCCAATCCAGGATGCTCGCCGAGATCGCGACGGGCCGCCATAAGCTTGTCTTCGCTGCGTCCTGCGATCGTTACCGCCGCCCCTTCCCCGAGCAAGCGCCTCGCCAGCGCCAGCCCCATTCCGGAACTGCCGCCAACAATAATGATCTTCGCGCCTTCGATCCTGATATCCGTCATCTGCCGTCTCCTTCTTGGCTGACGCAGCAGATGCCTCGGACCGGAGCGGAAGAAAAACGGAAGAAACCGATGACGTCATCGAATTTTCCGATGGTTGTTTCAGAAAACGATCAGTTCCGCAGCCGGTAGCCGGTCTTGAAGATCCAGGCGAGCGTTCCCAGGCAGATCACCGGGAACACCGTGATCATCCCCAGGCTGATTGCCGGGTTGACGTCGGCGATCCCGTAAAAAACTCCAGCGGAAGCCGCTGACGAGATAGAGCACCGGGTTGAGATGGCTGACCGCCTGCCAGAAGGGCGGCAGCATACTGACCGAATAGAAGCTGCCGCCGAGGAAGGTGGCGGCACGACTCGGCGAAGCCTCCGAGCTCGACATAATGAAGCTCGTCGCCAGCACCTTCCTCATCATCTCGGGCGCCCTTCTCGTCAGCAGCGCCTGACGGGAACTGGCGCAATGCGCTCAGTACGAGATGAGGACTTCACCGATCCTCGGGCGTCGCCTTACAACCAGCAGAGTCGTGACACCAGAGTCAGCCTCACCGGACAAAATATCGACAGTAGCACGCCGACCGAAGAACTCGATCCGTGATCGCAAATTCTGGAAGGAACAAGGATTGGGCGAGCAATAGATGCCCAATTCACCATGCGCCTCTGAGCCCGGAAACACTGTAATTGCAAGATCAATGCCGAGATCGTCATGCTTGGCGAGACTGCATGTGTCGTCCGGAAGGCATGACACCTCGGCAGAGAAAGGCTCCTTCCCCTCCATCACCACGGCATAGGTAACCTTGATGGAATGGGCGGTCTCCTGCGACAGGCTTTGCTGCGGGATTAGACAATAGATCGAAACGATTGCGACACATCCAAGCACATTGCTGCTGACCATCAGATTGCCCCATGACCGATGACGTTTTGCTGAGCAATCCTTCATGTTGAAATTGCGGCATTTCTGCCGGATCAGTTGCGCAGCCGGTAACCGGTCTTGAAGATCCAGGCGAGTGTTCCCAGGCAGATCACCAGAAACACCGTGATCATCGCCAGGCTGATCGCCGGATTGACATCGGCGATCCCGTAAAAACTCCACCGGAAGCCGCTGACGAGATAGAGCACCGGGTTGAGGTGGCTGACCGCCTGCCAGAAAGGCGGCAGCATACTGACCGAATAGAAGCTCCCGCCGAGGAAGGTTAGCGGCGGCACGACCAGCATGGGAATGAGGTTCAGCTGCTCGAAATTCCCGGCCCAGATGCCGATCATGAAGCCGAACAGGCTGAAGGTGATCGCCGTCAACAGGAAGAACAGGATCATCATGAAGGGATGCTCGATCCTGACGTCGACGAAGAGATTGGCGGTCAGGAGAATGATGAAGCCAATGATCATCCCCTTGGTCGCCGCCGCACCGACATAACCGAGCAGGATCTCCGTCATCGCCACCGGCGCCGAAAGCACCTCGTAGATCGTGCCGGTGAATTTAGGGAAATAGATGCCGAAAGAGCCGTTGCTGATGCACTGGCCGAGCAGCGTCAGCATGATCAGGCCGGGCGTGATGAAGGCGCCGTAGGACACGCCCTCCACCTCCTGAATGCGTGATCCGACCGCGGCGCCGAAGACGATGAAATAGAGCGAGGTCGAGATGACGGGCGAGATGACGCTCTGCAGCAGTGTGCGGCGCGTTCGCGCCATCTCGAAGAAATAGATCGACTTGACGGCCTCGACGTTCATTTTTCTGCTCCCACCAGCGCCACGAAGATGTCCTCGAGCGAGCTTTGCCGCGTCGAGAGATCCTTGAAATGAATATTGTTCTCGCCGAGCCGGGTCAGCAGTGCCGCAATGCTTTCCTGTTCGTTGCCAGCGTCGAAATCATAGGTCAGCCGGTTGCCGTCTGCTTCCAGCGTCAGCCCGTTGCCGGCAAAACAATCCGGCAGGCGGCTCAGCGGTTCGGTGAGATCGAGGATGAGCTGCTTGCGGCCGAGCTTGGCCATCAGCGCCGCTTTGTCCTCGACGAGCAGCAACTCGCCGCCGTTGATGACGCCGACGCGATCGGCGATTTCCTCGGCCTCTTCAATATAATGGGTAGTCAGGATGATGGTGACGCCGGAGGCCCTGAGCTCTTCGACGACATGCCACATGTCCTTGCGCAGCGTCACGTCGACGCCGGCGGTCGGCTCGTCGAGGAAAAGAATATCCGGCTCATGTGAGAGCGCCTTGGCGATCAGCACCCGTCGCTTCATCCCGCCGGAGAGCTGGCGCAGCATATTGTCCTTCTTGTCCCAGAGCGAGAGCGCGCGCAGCACCTTCTCGATATGGGCAGGATTGGCTTTCTTGCCGTGCAGCCCGCGCGAAAAGCTGACTGTATTGAACACCGTCTCGAACTGATCGGTGGTGAGCTCCTGCGGCACCAGCCCGATCATCCCGCGGGTGGCGCGGAAATCCTTCACGACGTCGTGGCCGGCGACCAGCACCCGGCCGCCGCTCGGATTGGCGATGCCGCAGATGATCGAGATCAGCGTCGTCTTGCCGGCGCCGTTCGGCCCGAGCAGCGCCAGGATCTCACCCTTTTCGACGTCGAGATTGATGCCCTTCAGGGCCTCGAACCCATTGGAGTAGGTCTTGGTGAGGTTCTGAACGGAAATGATGGGGGCCATGCGGGACTCTTGCGGATTCTCGGAAGTTACTTCGGCCCGCTATATAGTCCCTTTGTAACGCTTTAACATCCTTAAGCGCATGAACACTGCATTCACGTGCTGCCAACACAGTTGGCCCGCCGAAGCGGTTGGCCGGCGAAAGAAAGGCAGCGACCGGCTTCATATGTCATCATCCGGTGATCTTCGTGCCCGATAAGAGAGCCGAGGTCAGCACCGGCATCCGCCCCGCCGCCCACCCCTTTGCGGAGCCGTCTCCGGGTGTTCTCGTTGCGCCCCATTTTTGCTGCCTCGGCATGTAGTGAAAGTTATTGTTCAGTCACGAAGTGCTTTGAACCGGCCAGTATCCCCAGTTCAGCCGCGTTCGTCTTAGCCGGCCCTGTGCCGGCTTTCTTTTTTCGTTCCTTCCGCACCTCGCTCTTTCCGTGGCTCGCTGCGGATGAAAGGGATCAAGGGTATCCCTCACAACTCGTCGTAATTGAACCAGTCAAAATCCGCGGCCTTCGCCCGACCCGATGTATCGAAGGCAAACACGCCAGCGAAAGCGCCGGTGAAGGAGCCGTGTTCGCCGCGTCCGCCCTCGTCTGAGATCACTCCGGCATCGAGGACCGGGCCGATCGGTTGCCAGGCGCCCTTGCCTTCGGTCTGCCAGAAGAATTGCAGGTCGTTCTCGCGGATTTCCATGGCGAGCTGGACGCGGCCCTCGGCGGCAATCGCCACGCCGCTTTCGGCGGGAAAACTCAGGCGTCCGTTCGGGTAGTCGCCGTTGCAGGAGAGGATCGTCACGCAGCGGCCGAGTGTTTCGTGCAGCGTCACCGCAACGGCGTGAAATTTGTGGCGGTTGTAGTAATGCGTCAGCCCCGCCACCTGCTGATAGGTATCGGGCGAGAACTCGACCACGGTCTCGGCGCGGAAACTGTGATGTTCCTGGCGGCGGGCAACCAGCGACTGTTCGAACCAGGAGCCGATGCTTTCGCGCGCAAACAGGCGTAGATGGCCGGGACGATCCGTCAGGTTGAAGATGCGCGCGGGCTCTGGCGTGCGCAGCCATTGGAAATCGGCAGGCAGCACGCCGCCATCGAAGCTGTATTCGCTGCGCATCGGCTTTTCCACGGGCACCGCGCCGGAGAGGCCGGGCACATCGACATCGGGCACGGTGGTGCCGTTTTCGAGATAGAGCCAGTCGTCGTCGCGCCAGACGCACTTTTGCAGGGCGGTCTCGCGGCCCAGCGTGCAGCGCCGCTTTGGCGGCAGCGGCCGGCCGCAAAGATGGGTGTGATAGGCCTCGCCCTCGGGCGTTTCGACATATTGGCCATGCCCTGCCCGCTGCAGTACCGCGCCCGGATGATCCTTGGAGGTGATGAGATGCATGTTCGGATGCATCTCATAGGGCCCGTCGATATTACGCGACCGCGCCATAGTGACGGCATGGTCGTAGCCGGTGCCGCCCTCGGCGGTGGTGAGGTAATACCAGCCGTTGCGCTTGAAGAGATGCGGGCCCTCGACGAGGCCGAGCGGGCTGCCGGCGAAAATGTTCTTGATCGGCCCCTTCAGCGCCTTTGTCACCGGATCCCATTCCTGCAGCAGGATGCCGTCGAAGGCCGGCGATTTCGGCGAGCCGCCATAACTTTCGGTCCGGTGGTTCCACTGCATGTTGACGAACCACTTGCGGCCGTCATCGTCGTGGAAGAGCGAAGGGTCGAAGCCGGAGGAATTGACATAGAGCGGCTCGGACCATTCGGCCTCGATCGTCGGTGCCGTGACGATGTAGTTCGGCGCATCCTTGAAATTGCCGTCGTAGCGTTTGACGTCGGTATAGACCAGCCAGAACTGCCCGTCGGCATAGGATAGGCACGGCGCCCAGATGCCGCAGCTATCGGGATTGCCGCGCATGTCGAGCTGCGATCTCCGCTCCAGCGGCCGGCGCACCAGCGTCCAGTTCACCAGGTCACGCGAATGGTGGATCTGCACACCCGGATACCATTCGAAGGTCGAGGTAGCGATGTAATAATCCGCGCCGACGCGGCAGATCGACGGATCGGGATTGAACCCGGGCAGGATGGGATTGCGGATCATGACAGGGTCTCCTCCGACCGGCGGTGCTTTTTTTGCTGTACGTACATCAGATTATAACAGTAAAAGGCCCGGAAGACTTGCCTCCGGGCCTGAGATGACTATTCGCGTTCGGCGGACTTGGCCCAGAGATTGATGTCGGCCTCGCGGGCATAAACGTCGATCTCAGCAAGCTCCTCGACACTGAATTCGAGATTGTCGAGCGCCTTGACGCAATCGACGATCTGCGACGAGCGGCTTGCGCCGATCAGCGCCGAGGTCACGCGGCCGCCGCGCAGTACCCAGGCGATCGCCATCTGCGCCAGCGTCTGGCCGCGCCTTTCGGCGATCTCGTTGAGCTTGCGGATATTGTCGATGATCGAGGGGCGGATGTAGTCCTTCTTCAGGAAATGGTTTTGCGCTGCGCGGCTGTCTTCGGGAATGCCGCCGAGATATTTCGTCGACAGCATGCCCTGGGCAAGCGGCGAAAAGACGATCGAGCCCATGCCGACCTCATCCAGCGTATCGAGCAGCCTGTCGTCCTCGACCCAGCGGTTGAGCATCGAATAGCTCGGCTGGTGAATTAGGCACGGTGTGCCGAGCTCCTTGAGGATCGCGGCGGCTTCGCGCGAGCGCTGCGAATTATAAGAGGAAATACCGACATAGAGCGCCCGGCCGGAACGGACGATATGGTCGAGCGCGCCGCAGGTCTCTTCCAGCGGTGTTTCCGGGTCGAAGCGGTGTGAATAGAAGATGTCGACATAGTCGAGGCCCATCCGCTTCAGGCTCTGGTCGCAGGAGGCGATCAGATACTTGCGGCTGCCCCATTCGCCGTAAGGGCCGGGCCACATGTCGTAGCCGGCCTTGGAGGAGATGATCAGCTCGTCGCGAAGCCCGACGAATTCGCTGCGCATGATTTCACCGAAGGCGGTCTCGGCGCTGCCGGGAGGCGGGCCGTAATTGTTGGCGAGGTCGAAATGGGTGATGCCGAGGTCGAAGGCCGTGCGGCACATATCGATTTTGCGGTCATGCGGTGTGTCGCCGCCGAAATTGTGCCAGAGGCCGAGCGAGACGGCCGGAAGCTTCAGGCCGGAACGGCCCGTGCGGTTATATTTCATTTTCGAATAACGGTCTGCGGCCGGTTGCCAGCTCATGAGACTCTCCTTGATAAAAATATCTGTATAGTCGTCATGCTCGGCTTGTGCCGAGCATCTGCCGCCCTGTTTGCAGATCCTCGGCACAAGGCCGAGGATGACGGTTCTGGCGGGATGCCTCGCGATCCAGCGAGATCCCGAGGCATCCTCTTATCACTTCAAAAGCGCCTGCGCTTCTTCGATGCCAAGGGCCGCCGGTTGCGTGCAGGTCGTGGTCAGGTCGATGAAACGGCCCTCTTCGCCCGATTTCAGGATCGAGGTCATGACGTCGACACCGTGCAGCGTGCGGTCGAGCGAGCAGCGCGCATCGCGGCCCTCGATCAGCGACATCGCCATGTCGGCAAGCCCGGCGGTGCGGTAATTGGCGCGCGACCCGTTCGGGCTCTCCTGGTTGATCTTGCCGAATGGATGCTCCCAAGCATCGAGCGGCTTGATGTCCTTGTCGCGGCCGCTTGCCTCGACGGTGCCGCCGAAGAAGTTCGGATCCGGCACGTAGAGCGAACCGTCGGTGCCGTAGAGCTCCATATTGGCATGGCGGTGCGACCACACATCCCAGCTCGCCGTCAGCGTCACCGTGGCGCCGTTGACGAATTCGAGCAGCGCCTGGATCGTCGTCGGCGTCTTGACCGGGATGATCTCACCGTTGCGCGGCTGGCTGGTGATGGTGCGGGTCGGCGACGCCATCGAGGTCATGCCGCCGACACGTTTGACCGGGCCGATCAGGTTGATCAGGTTGGCGATGTAATAAGGGCCAAGATCGAGGATCGGGCCGCCGCCCGGCAGGAAGAAGAAATCCGGGTTCGGATGCCACATCTCCATGCCGGGGCTCATCACGTAGCAGGCGCCCGAAGTTACTCGACCGATGCCGCCGTCGTCGATGAACTTGCGGGCGAGCTGATGGGCGCCACCGAGGAAGGTGTCGGGCGCGCAGCCGACGGCAAGGTTCTTTTCCTTGGCGATGCGGCGAAGCTCCTCACCCTCTTCGAGCGAAAGCACCAGCGGCTTTTCGGAATAGACGTGTTTTCCGGCCTCGAGGATCGCCTTCGATACCCGGAAATGCGCATCCGGGATCGTCAGGTTGACGACGACGTCGATCTCGTCATTGACGAGAAGCTCGTCGATCGTCTGCGCTTTGACGCCATATTCCTTGGCGCGCGCCTCGGCCGCCTGCGCATTGATATCGGCGCAGGCCAGCACCTTCAGCCCCTTGAAGAGCGGTGCCAGTGAGAAGTAAGTGGTGGAGATGTTGCCGCATCCGATGATGCCGACGCCAAGTTCCCTGGTCATGATGAAGCCTCAGTAGGTCTGGAAGGATGCGATCGAGCGGCTGATATTGCGGTCGATGTCATTCGGGTTATCGTGTTCGACGACGTAGTGTTTGGCCTTGGTGGCGCGCAACGCCGTCATTAGCCTCCCCCACTCGACCTTGCCGTGGCCGACATCGGCCCAGCCGCTCTCATCCGTCGCCTCGCCAGCCGGTGCGATGTCCTTGACATGCACGGCGGTGATGCGCGGTCCGAGCTTCTCGATCCAGGCGAAGGGATCGCCGCCGCCGCGGATGACCCAGGCGATATCCGCCTCCCAGGAAATGTCGGGCGCGCCTTCGAAGATGTGCTCGATCGGCCGCGAGCCATCCTGCAGCTTGAAGAATTCGAAATCATGATTGTGCCAGCCAAATTCGTAGCCGGCCGCCTTATAGGGCTTGCTGATCTCCTGCAGGCGCTTGCCGAAGGCGATCCAGCCGGCAGCATCGGACGGGCGTTCCTCGGCGGCGAGATGCGGCGCATAGATCGAATCCATGCCGAGGATCTTGGCAATGTTCAGCGACTTCTGAACTTCCTTTTCCAGAAAATCGGGGCTGAAATGGCCGCTCGCCATGACGAGGCCGTTCTTGTCGAGCTCAGCGCGAAGGCTCTTCAGCCCGGCATCATCGAGATCGGCATAGATGCCGCCGAAGCCCTCGACTTCGGCATAGCCAGCCTTGCCGAGCTTTTCGAAGATCGCCGAATAGGGCTGGAAGTTGCGGGCGCTATAGAGCTGGTAGCTGAGTTTCGTCATCATGTTCTCCTTGGGCCTCGTGCCCATTCTTGCAGGATCAATCCGCCGACTGGCAGGAATACAGGTCGTAGAACCGGAACTCCGGAAGCGCGCCACGATCAAGCGGCCGTGCCGGGGTAAAGGTGATGCGGCGGCTCTCGCCGGCCGCAAGATCGAAGGCGTTGTCGGAATATTTGCCGTCGGTCTCGGTTTCGATCATCACGAAAAGCGCAAGTCCCCTAGCGGTGACGTTGATGTCGACGGAGCCGTTCTCCTCGACATATTCGTGGGTGACTGTCAGCCCCGCGGGTTCCAGCTCCAGCGCCTTGTAGGTACCGTTGACATGGTGCCCCTCGCCGCCCGTGCCGTTCGACGCGGTGAAACGCCAGGCAAGCAACGTTCCCTCGGGAATATCGGTAACGTCGATGCTCGTGGCAGTGACGGCCGCATCCGGCGAACATATGGCCTGTACGTCTCTCAGGTGCCGGCGTTCGCCCTGCATCTTCAGCAGCGAGATCGAAAGGTCGACGCTGACATCGGCAAGCGTGTCGTTGACCAGCGAGAAGCGAATCGTCTTTCCGTCGTCGGAAGGAATGGCAGCGACCGCGACCGGCTGGAAGAAGCGCTTGACGAGATAGTGCATCGCCTTCCAGCGGCCGCCATAGTCGAGGCTCGACCAGGAGGCGACCGGCCAGGTGTCGTTGAGCTGCCAGTAGATCGTGCCCATGCAATGGGGTTTGAGCGACCGCCAGTATTCCACCGCCGTCTTGATCGCCAACCCCTGCTGGATCTGGGAGAGATAGACGAAGTTCGGAAAATCCTTGGGGAAGCGGAAATAACGGAACATCGTGCCGGCGATGCGCTCGTTGCCGCCGGCATTCTTCTGGTGCAGCTCCATCACCGGGGAAGCGACGTTCATGTCTTTCGCCTCGGCATAGGTTTTGATCACAGGCAGCGACGTATAGGACTGGAAGCCGAATTCCGAGCAGAAGCGTGGACGCACCGAGCGGTAATTGTCGAACGACTTGTTCTCGTGCCAGACCGACCAGTAATGCATGTCGCCGGACCCGTCCGCATGCCAGGCATCGCCGAAATCGAGATAACCGGAAGCCGGGCTCGAAGGCCACCACAGCGCGCCGGGCAGCGCCTTTTTCACTGTCTGCTCGATCGTGCGGTTGAGGCGATCATAGGAGACGAGATAACGGTCGCGGTCCTTCCTTGATTCCTCGAACCAGGTCAGCGCTCCGACCAGCTCATTGTCGCCGCACCAGAGGACGATCGAGGGATGCGAGGAGAGCCGGCGCACTTGGTAGTCGACCTCGATCGTCACATTGTCGAGAAAGTCCTCGGTCGAGGGATAGAGGTTGCAGGCGAACATGAAGTCCTGCCAGACCATAAGGCCCAACCGGTCGCAGAGATCGTAGAAATGATCCTGCTCATAGAAGCCGCCGCCCCAGACACGGATCATGTTCATGTTGGCGGCTTTGGCCGATTGCAGCAGGTCTTCGGTCTTCTCAGGTGAAGACAGCGAAAACAGCGCGTCGGCCGGGATCCAGTTGGCGCCGCGGCAAAAGATCTCGCGGCCGTTGACCTTGAACGCGAAGCGGCTGCCTGATGCATCCGGCGTGGTGATCAGCTCGATGGTGCGAAGACCGATTTGCTTGATCACCTCATCCGTCGGCAATTCGACGGAAAGCCTGTAGAGCGCCTGCTCGCCGCAGCCGGAGGGCCACCAGAGGCGCGGATTGTCGATATGGAAGAGGTGGTTGACATGGGTCTCGCCGTTGACGCCGACATCCAGGCGCACGCGCTCGCCATCAAGGTCGAAATAGACCTGGGCAATGTCTGGCCCCTTGGAAAACAGCGTCGCCGTCACTTTGAGATCGACCGAACCGTCATTATTGTGGGTCTGGCGGGTGACGACGTGTTCGATGCGCGCCGTTTCGAGCTTTTTCAGCGCGATCGTCCCGTAAAGGCCGAGCGGGGCAATGGCGATGTTCCAGTCCCAGCCGAAATGGCACTGTGGCTTGCGCAGCATGTTGCCGTCGGGGATCGGCGAGTTGCCCGTGCTGTAGGGAATGTAGAAGGGCTGCTGCTTCTGTCGCGCGGCGCCGACAGCGACGTTGGAGGCAAAGACGATGCGGATGCTGTTGTCGCCTGATTTCAGCATGCTGGAGACATCGGGCCGGTGGCGGCGGAAGCTGTTGTCGGCTTCGAGCGCCAGAAAGCCGTTGACGTGGACGCTGGCAACCGTGTCGAGATAATCGATATCGAGATACCAGTCGCCCTCGACCTCCTGAAGCGCGAAGCTGCGCTCGACCGCCCATTCGCGCTCGGCGACCCACTGCACCTTTTCCTCGTTGCGGCCGAAATAGGGATCGGGGATCAGCCCTGCCCGGTGAAGCGCCGTGTGCACGTCGCCCGGCAGCATGATCGCAGTGCGGATCTCGCCGTCGACAGAGGCGAGCTGCCACGAACCGGAAAGGTCGATGTTGGGAGTAGTTGATCGATGCGTCACGATATCGTTTCCGATTTACGTTTTTGAAAAGGACGGCGTTTGGTCGTCGTCCGGTAGCTGTCGTTCGTCAGGGGGCCTCCCGCCCGCCTCACTCTCCGTCATCCTCGGGCTTGACCCGAGGATCCACACCGCATCCACCAGCAGCAACGGGCATGGATCCTCGGCACAAGGCCGAGGATGACGGAGAGTGGGGTAGGCCCTCTCGCCGAATTCGCCGCCGCCCGCAGAACCTTCTAAAGACGCAGCTCGCTTTCGGCGTCGAAGACCGAGGCGACCGTCATGTCGAAGCTGAGCTTCACCTTGGCTCCGACGTTGAAGCGGCGTGCGCCGTTGACACGTACCGACATCGTGTGACCGGCATGTTTCAGCCACAGCAGATTGTCCGCGCCCATCGGCTCCTCGATATCGACGGTGGCGTCATGTTCTTCGCCGCCGGTATTCTCGTTGACCTTGATGTGTTCTGGACGAACGCCGAGCACCACTTTGCGGCCGGGCTGCAGCGTCTCGCTGGCGTCGTAGGCAGCGAGCGAGAAAATGACGCCGTTGGCCAAAAAGGCAATGCCATCGCCTGATTTGACCAGCTCGCCGTGCAGGAAATTCATCGACGGCGAGCCGATGAAGCCGGCAACGAACAGATTGCGCGGCCTGTTGTAGATCGTCGTCGGATCGTCGAGCTGCTGGATGATGCCGCTCTTCATGATGGCAATGCGGTCGGCAAGCGTCAGCGCCTCGATCTGGTCATGGGTGACGTAGATCATCGTGTTCTTCAGCGACTGGTGCAGGCGCTTGATCTCGACGCGCAGCTCCGAGCGGAGTTTGGCGTCGAGGTTGGACAGCGGCTCGTCGAACAGGAAGACGTCGACATCGCGCACCAGTGCCCGGCCGATCGCCACGCGCTGGCGCTGGCCGCCGGAAAGCTCGGCCGGTTTGCGCTTCAGCAGCGGCTGAATCTGCAGGATTTCGGAGGCACGCGCCACCCGCTTGTCGATCTCTGCCTGCGGCACCTTGGCGACGCGAAGACCGAATGACAGGTTCTTCTCGACGGTCATCTGCGGATAGAGCGCATAGGACTGGAACACCATGCCGATGCCGCGGTCCTTCGGCTCTTCCCAGGTAACGTTCTTGCCCTTGATGAAGATCTGCCCTTCCGAGGCGTCGAGCAGGCCGGCGATGCAATTCAGCAAGGTCGACTTGCCGCAACCGGACGAACCGAGCAACACGAGGAATTCGCCGTCGTTGATGTCGAGATTGAGGTCCTTCAGTACGCTCACCGCACCGAAGTTCAGGGACAGATCCTTGATGGAGACGCTTGCATTCATATTCATGAGATCAACCCTTCACTGCGCCGGCGGCGATGCCGCGGACGAAAAGCCGCCCCGACACGAAGTAGACAATGAGCGGCACGAGACCGGTGAGGATCGTTGCCGCCATGTTGACGTTGTATTCCTTCACGCCCTGGACGGAATTGACGATGTTGTTGAGCTGCACGGTCATCGGATAGGTATCCGGCCGGGTGAAGACCACGCCGAACAGGAAGTCGTTCCAGATGCCGGTCACCTGCAGGATCATCGCGACCACGAAGATCGGCAGCGACATCGGCAGCATGATCCGCAGGAAGATCTGCCAGAAGCCCGCCCCGTCGACACGCGCCGCCTTGAACAACTCCTCCGGCAGCGACACGAAATAATTGCGGAAGAGCAGCGTCAGGATCGGCATCCCGAAGATCGAATGCACGACGACGAGGCCGGTCAGCGTGCCGTAGATGCCGATTTCGCGCAGGATGATGACGATCGGATAGATCATCACCTGATAGGGAATGAATGCGCCGACGATGAGGATCGAGAAGAAAAGCTCGGATCCTCTGAAGCGCCAGTTTGCCAGCGCGTAGCCGTTCACAGAGGCAATCGCGATCGAGATGATGACCGACGGCACCGTGATGCGAACCGAATTCCAGAAGCCGCGCGACAGGCCATCGCAGTTGAGCCCGGTGCAGGCCTGCGCCCAGGCTTTCACCCACGGTTCGAAGGTGATCTCCATCGGCGGCGAAAAGATGTTGCCGAGACGGATTTCCGGCATGCCCTTCAGCGACGTCACGACCATCACATAGAGCGGCAGCAGATAGTAGAGCGCTGCGATCGTCAGTGTGCCATAGAGCATGATGTTGCGCGCCGACACCGCCGGGCGCGGCCGGGGGCCGCTGGGGCCTTCGCCGAGTTTCGGCGCGACGGCGTCGATGCCGGCAGCCGTGGTGTTGAGAGTTCCTACATCAGCCACGCTTGCGCCCTCCGCCGAATTCCAGATAGGCCCACGGAACGATAATGATCGCGACTGTGACGAGCATCATGGTCGAGGCAGCAAAGCCCTGCCCCAGGTTCTGCGCCTGGAACATGTAATCGTAGACATATTTCGCCGGGACTTCCGAGGAAATGCCCGGTCCGCCCGATGTCTGCGCGACCACGAGGTCGTAGACCTTGACGATGCCGGAGGCGATGATGACGATCGTCGTGATGAAGACCGGCCGCATCATCGGGATGACGATGAAGAGATAGGTCCTCCACATCGGAATGCCGTCCACGCGCGCCGCTTTCCAGATGTCCTCGTCGATCCCACGCAGGCCGGCAAGCATCAGGCACATGACGAGACCCGTCCCCTGCCACAGCGCCGCGATTAGAATCCCGTAGATGACGATTTCAGGCGTATAGAGCGGATTGAAGGTGAAGCTCGTCCACCCCATCGAGCGCACCACCGCCTGGATGCCGAAATCGGGGTTCAGAACCCATTGCCAGACGAGGCCCGTCACGATGAAGGACAGCGCGAAGGGATAGAGAAAGATGGTGCGGAAAGTGTTTTCGAAACGGATCTTCTGGTCCATCAGCGCGGCGAGCATGAAGCCGATGACCAGGCTGAAGATCAGCGAGAGGATGCCGTAGACAGCCAGATTCTCGATCGCCGTCACCCAGCGCGGCGCAGCCCACAGGCGCTCGTACTGATCGAAGCCGACAAAGCTCAACCGCGGAAGGAGCTTGGAATTTGTGAAGGAATAAAAGACCGTCCACAACGTCCCGCCGACAAAGATCACCAGCGCCGTCAGGATCATCGGAATGGACGCAATCTTGGCATTCAGATTGCGCAGTAACTTGTTTGGCCGGCCTGCTCGCGCTTGACCCGTCATGAATACTTCTCCTCAAATCGCAACTGCGACCACTGACAGATCGGCAAGGCACCTCCTGTCGTCTCTACCTCCGAAACCTGCTGAAGATACCAGAGATACGCCGCCGCCCGCCTGACCGTCACCGACCGTCTGGAACGGTCCGGCACCATGGGGGCCGGACCGCAAGGGCAGCAAGTCTGCTGATCAGTCAGCAGAAGCGATGATCCCGGCGAAACGCTTCTGAGCGTCTTCCGGCGTCATCGACGGATTGGCGAAAAATTCGGAGAAAAGGTCTTCCTTCTGCTTCTGGCTGTCGGCCGAAAGCAGCTGGTCGGTGCCTTGGATCACGTTGCCCTTCTGAAGGATTTCGAGACCCTTCTTCATGCAATCGTTGGCGGCAGCGAGATCGACGTCACCGCGAACCGGCAGCGAACCCTTCTTCAGGTTGAAGGCAACCTGGGTCTTGGGATCGAGCAGGGTCTTGGCAAGCACCCCCTGCGCCTTGGACTTTTCTTCGTCCTTCAGCAGCGGGAAGTAGAAGGCGTCGCCACCCGTCGAGATGATCTCGTTCACGCCGAGGCCCGGCAGGCAGGTATAGTCCGTGCCAGCCTTCTGACCGGCCAGCGCGAACTCGCCCTGCGCCCAGTCGCCCATGATCTGGCCGCCGGCCTTGCCTGTGATGACAAGGTTGGTGGCCTGGTTCCAATCCTGGACGTTGCTGCCTTTGGCCATACGCCGCGCATCGTCGGCCGCCTTGAACACCTTGGCGATTTCAGGACCGGCAGCGACTTCCGCATCCTTGTCCTTGAAGACCTTGTTGAAGGTATCCTTGCCGGCAACCGCAACCATCAGCACGTCGAAGGCGCCTGTCGCCTGCCACGGCTGACCGCCGACGGCGAGCGGAATGATGCCGGCCTTTTCGAGAGCCGGAGCAGCAGCGACGAACTCGTCCCAATTCTTCGGAACTTCGACGCCGGCCTTCTTGAAGGCGGCGTTCGAAAGCCACAACCACTGCCAGGAGTGGATGTTGACGGGAGCGCAGTAGATCTTGCCGTCGATGGTGCAGGAATCGAGCAGGCTCGACGGACGAATGATATCCTTCCACTTCTCGGCGGTTGCCACGTCGGTCAGATCGCGCATCAGGCCGGCCTGGACGAGTTCCTCGGCCTGGCGGCCATGGTTGAACTGAGTGGCGCCCATCGGATCGCCGCCGGTGATGCGGCTGATCATGATCGGACGGGCAGTGCCGCCGGAGCCGGCGATCGCGCCGTCGACCCAGTGGTTGCCGGTGGCGTCGAACGCCTTAGCCAGTTCGGCGACGGCTGCGGCTTCGCCGCCGGACGTCCACCAATGGGTGACTTCGAGATCGGTGGCGTTGGCGGCGCTGAACGGAAGCGCGACCGAAGCGGCAAGCACGGCCGCCATTATACGGATTTTCATGAGTTCTCCTCCCTCACTGAAACGTTGCCGGAAAAACTTAGATCAATCGATTTCTCCACGCAACTGCCCGCAGGCAAATTTTTCCGTGATAACCGGAATTGCTACTTCTGCCTGTTTCCATCAGGGGCACTGCATCCCCTTAAAACGATACCAGGCCGGGCGCTCTCGCACATGCGTTTCCAATTTATCAATTTGAATTTGCATAATAATTCTACACAAGAAATTTAGCCTTCCAATTCAGTCTCTTCGCAATCGCAATAAAGCAGAGCACGGATTGCCGATTCAACCTATACGTACAATGTTGCAATGCACACAACAAAAAGCACTCGACATTTCTACTGTATCGTTACAGATTGCATTCTTCAGGGAGGTGCGATTTTGGCATGCGGCGGGCTTACGACGCTGGAAAAAGCCTCTATAAGCGACACCAATTCGCGCAGGACGGCCTAAAGGGATGGAAAACAAGGGAAATTTCGGGAACGCGGCATCGACGCCGGCAGCGCGCGAGCGCCCGACGTTGAAGACGATCGCCTTCATGACGGGCCTTGGCGTGACGACGGTGTCGCGCGCGCTGAAGGATGCGCCGGATATCGGGGCCGAAACCAAGGAGCGCGTGCGCATGGTCGCCCGCCAGCTCGGCTACCAGCCGAACAGGGCGGGTGTGCGCCTCCGTACCGGTAAGACCAACGTCATCGCCCTCGTCCTCAGCATCGACGAGGAGATCATGGGCTTCTCGAGCCAGATGGTCTTCGGCATCTCCGAGGTGCTATCCGGCACGCCCTATCATATCGTCATCACGCCGCATTCGCACAGCAAGGACCCGATGCTGCCGGTGCGCTATATCCTTGATACCGGCTCGGCCGACGGCGTCATCATCTCACGCATCGAGCCGGACGATCCGCGCGTAAGGCTGCTGAGCGAGCGCGGCATGCCCTTTGCCACGCATGGGCGCACCGATGCGGGACTGACGCACCCCTTCCACGATTTCGACAACGAGGCCTTCGCCCATAAGGCGGTGGAAAAGCTGGTCAAGCGCGGCCGGCGCCGCATCGCCCTGCTGCAGCCGCCGAGTAAGCTCACCTACTACGCCCATATCCGCATCGGCTTCCAGACCGGCCTGCATGATTACGGCGCCGAGGAAGTGCCACTGCGCATCAACACCGACGCCCCTCTCGCCGACATCCGCGACGTCGTCGAGGTGATGATGCGCTCGGCCAACGCACCTGACGGCATCGTCTGTTCAGCCGGCAGTGCTGCAATCGCCGTCAATGCCGGCATCGAGGCGGCCGGCAAGGCGCTCGGCCGCGATCTCGACATGGTCTCCAAACAATCGGTACCGATCCTGAACTGGATCCGCCCCGAGATCATCACCGCCCAGGAGGACGTCCGCCACGCCGGCCGCGAAATGGCCAAAGCCGTCATCGCCCGCATCGACGGCGTCGAGCCGGAACTGCTGCAGAGCATTAGTCAGCCGACCTGGCCGGAGAGTGGCAGGTAGGCGGTCGGTTGAAGGAATGGATCGTCGGGCTCAAATCCGACGATCCGCTTTGGATCATCACAGGTCTTCGACGACGAAATTCACCAGTCGCCCCGGGACCAGAACTTCCTTGACCACCGTTTTGCCGTCCAGCAAGGCCATGACGGAAGGTTCGGATCGCGCCGCTGCAAGCAGCGCCTCGCCGAGATCGGCGGCGGCTTCAAAGCGGTGGCGAACCTTGCCGTTGATCTGCACGACATATTCGCGGGTCTCCATCTCGATCAGTGCAGGATCGAAGGTGGGCCAGGAAACCCATGTCAGTGTTTCCCCGTGACCAAGCTTGCTCCATAACTCCTCCGCGATGTGAGGCGCAAAGGGTGCGAGCAACAGCACGAATGTCTCCACCACTTCGCGCGGACGCGCTGCTTCCGCCGTCAGTGCGTTGGCCAGTTCCATCAGCCGGGAAACCGCGGTATTGAACCGAATTGCTTCGATATCCGCCGTCACGGTCTTCACCGTCTGGTGGCGCAAGCGCAGAAGCTGCGGGCTGGGGGCCGCCTCCAGCACTACTGGAGACAATCCGTCGCTCTCGTCGCAGACAATGCGCCAGGCACGCTCCAGAAACCGACGCACGCCGATCACGCCAGCGGTCTGCCAGGGTTTTGCCGCGTCAAGAGGTCCCATGAACATCTCGTACAGGCGCAAGGCGTCGGCCCCGAACTGATGGACAATATCGTCGGGATTAACAACGTTCAGCTGCGACTTCGACATCTTCTCGACGGCGCGCTGCACTTCGACCGACCCAGCGAACCATCTGCCTTCCTCTTCGACGACGGACGACGGCGCGTAATACCGGCCCGCCGCATCGCGGTAGGAATGAGCAAGGATCATGCCTTGGTTGAACAGCAGCTGGAACGGCTCTTCGGTGGAAACGACGCCGATGTCGTAGAGCACCTTATGCCAGAAGCGGGCATAGAGCAGATGCAGGACCGCGTGCTCGGCGCCGCCGACATAGAGATCGACCGGCATCCAATAGCGCTCGGCCTCGCGCCCGACGGGTTCGCTGGTGTTCTCCGGATCGAGGAATCTGAGATAATACCAGCAGGAGCCCGCCCATTGCGGCATCGTGTTGGTCTCCCGCCGTGCCGGAATGTCGGTGCCCGGCACGATCGTTTCGACCCAGGCCTGCGCACGGGCAAGCGGCGGTTCGCCATCCGGCGTCGGAGCGTAGTCGTCCAGTTCAGGCGGCAGCAGCGGCAGGCATTCCTCGGGCAGCGGCATCACCGAGCCATCCGCCAGATGCAGTACCGGGATTGGCTCACCCCAGTAGCGCTGGCGGGAAAACAGCCAGTCGCGCAGGCGATACGTGACCTTCGGCCAGCCCGCGCCGTTCGCCTGCAGCCAGGCGATGATGGCGGATCTCGCCTCTGGTGAGCCCAGGCCATCCAGGAAGCCGGAGTTGACTATCGCCCCCTCGCCCTCATAAGCCGCCTTTTCGATGTCGTCCTCGCTTTCGATCACGCGAATGATCGGCAGTTCGTGCGCATGGGCAAAAGCGTAGTCGCGCGCGTCATGAGCCGGCACCGCCATCAGGGCGCCGGTGCCGTAGCCAGCCAGCACGTAATCGGCCACCCAAACCGGCAGCCGGGCTCCGTTGGCAGGGTTGGTCGCATAAGCGCCGGTGAAGACGCCCGTCTTCTCGCGCCCGGCATCGGCCCGCACCGTCTCTTCCAATCCTTCAGCCTCGGCTATATAGGCGGCCACCGCCTCGCGCACTTCCGGCTCGACGATGGCGGCAACGGCAGGATGCTCCGGCGCGAGCACCACATAGCTTGCTCCAAACAGGGTCTCGGGGCGCGTCGTGAAGACGGTGATGACCTCTTTGCCGTGCTCGAGCGGAAACCGGATTTCGGCGCCCTCCGAGCGTCCGATCCAGTTGCGCTGCATGGTTTTCAGGTTTTCGGGCCAGTCGAGGCCGTCCAGTCCCTGCAGCAGCCGATCGGCATAGGCCGTGATTCGCAGCATCCACTGGCGCATCCTGCGGCGAATGACGGGATCGCCGGTCTCGACATAACGCCCGTCCTTGACCTCCTCGTCGGCAAGCACCGCGTTCTGGGCCGGGCACCAGTTGACCGCGACCTCCGCCTGATAGGCGAGGCCCTTCTCGAACAGCTTCAGGAAGATCCACTGCGTCCAGCGCACATAGGCGGGGTCGGTCGTGGCAAACTCACGACTCCAGTCATAGGAGAAGCCCAGCCTCTGCACCTGCCCGCGAAACGTCTCGATATTGCGCTTCGTCGTGATATCGGGATGCACACCAGTCCGCATCGCGTGGCGCTCCGCCGGCAGGCCGAAACTGTCCCATCCCATCGGATGCAAGACGTTGAAGCCGCGCATGCGTTTGTAGCGGCACGTTATATCGGTGGCCGTATAGCCGAGGGGATGGCCGACATGCAGGCCCGCACCGGAAGGATATGGGAACATGTCGAGTGCGTAGAATTTCGGTCTGGCCGGATCGATTTCCGCTCGGAAGGTATGGCGGTCGGCCCAATAGGCCTGCCACTTCGGTTCGATCGTCTTGGAATCATAAGGCATGCATCACTCCTGGCGCCGGCCGGCTTTGCGGCGGCGTGTCCTGAAAAATGGAGGCGTTCTTTGGTTCAGGAGCAGCTACGGCTGCCGGTGCTCCGGTGACGTCCGGCAGCCGCGGCTAAGTCGAAGCGCGCGCGGAGTTACGGCGCAGGACGTCTGCGCGACGCTCCGGACGAAAAAAACGCGATGTGGCTTTGAAAACGATCTGGTGTCCATGGACGGTGGCTCAAGGCAAATAAGGAGAAAGCAAACGACAGTATTAACCGGCTCCGATCAGGAGGCCGTGGTGGTAAGTCGTGCGTCGCGTGCGCGAACGTCTGCTGCTTGAGTTGCCATAATCATGAACCAAGAGTGCCCGATATGATCGCTCCTGCCAAGAGTGCATTCGCGCGAAAATCAGGATCTGTTCAAATCCTGCGGCGCGCTCTTTACCAGTTGATCGAGCACCGCCGCGACCTTCGGGTTACGCACCTCGCCCCGCCGGGTAATCGCATGGATGCGACGGCAAACGGATGGCACCAAGGGTTTGACGACCAGCGCTCCGCCGAAATCTCTGAGCGCCAAGCCGGGCATCACCGAAATCGAGCACCCGGCTTCCACCAGTGCGAACACCACTTCGAAACTGTCGCTGAAGCCGTTGATGACGGGCTCGAAACCGATGTCGCGGCAGGCCTGGCGGATGGCCATGGAATAGGCGCTGGAGGCGACGTCGAGCGCCCAATGTTCATCCCTCAGCTGTGCGAGTTCGATGACGGACTCGCTCTCCAGCCTGTGACCAGCGGGCAGAAGCACGAAGAGCTGGTCGCGGCAGAGGAACAGCGTGTCGGCCGTGCCCTCCAGCGTATGCGGATCGAACGATATGTCGTCGGCAATGACGATATCGGCCTGCCAGGCCCGGAGCGCCGCCACGCCTTCGGCAGGTCCCATCGTCGTCATGACGATGTCGAGATGCGGATGGTCGATGGCGAGCTGGCGCATCGCGGCGGGAATGAAGGAAGAAGCAGCGGAGGGTTGTGTTGCGATCCTCAGGTCACCGGCGACGATGTTCTGAAGCTCGGCAATATCGGTCTTGGCTTCCTCGACAATGCCGAATATCCGGTCGGCGTGCACAACGAGCCGCTGGCCGGCCGGTGTCAGCGTCACCCCTCGCCCGCGTCGCTCGACGAGCGGGATTCCAACTTCGTCCTCCAACTGGGCGATTTGCTGAGAAACCGCCGACGACGAAATGCCGATAGCATCGGCCACCGCCGCCATCGTTTCGCGGCGCGAAAGCTCGCGAAGCGTCCGCAATCTGAAAAAGTCCAAACTTGGCTCCCTCGGCTGATCAATCGGCCACAATTTCTAATCTATATCCTTATTTTAATTAAGTAGACCTACAGGAAAACACACCCTACCGTCGGATTCGTCAGCGTGCATCGGTTCGAAAAAAGCCAAGATTGCCCGCCATCTCATGAGGCGAGTCACCGGGGATATCGACAGGATGCAGCAGAGCGGCGTGCCCTATTTCAGCCAATGGGAAACACCCGGCATGACACTGCCGGTGCTTGCCGAGGGATCGCAGGCCCTGCTCGGCGATCCGCTCTGGCGCCATTCGGGAGCCGCGACGATCGAGGAATATGCGCGCTGGGCGGTCAATGTCTGCGGCATGGCCTGCCTGAAGATGATCCTTGCTGCCCGCGGCGAGATCCATCCGACCCTCGAGCTTGCCCGCGCCTGCACCGCCTATGGCGGTTATGTCGTCAACGAGATCGATGCCTCGATCAAAGGGCTGGTCTACGCGCCCTTCGTCCGCTTCGCCACCGACCGTTTCGGGCTTAGCGCGGAGACGATGACCGGCGTCGAAACATCGGCCATTCCCGAGCATCTCGCGAAGCGGCGGTTCTTCATCGCCTCGGTGAACTCGGGCATCCGCTGGCCGGAGCGCGAGCCGCCGTCGAAGGGCGGACACCTGGTGCTGGTGACGGCAGCCAGCGACGAGACGATCCGTTTCCACAACCCGTCCGGCCACGACGCTGCGAGCCAGGCCGATGTGACGCTGCCGCTTGCCGTCTTCGACCGTTTCTTCGCCAATCGCGGCATATCGGTCGACGCCTGACCCTTTTCAACACCAGATCGTTTCGGAGGCTTTCATGACCCCATCCCCAAACAGGCTGCGCATTGCCGTGCTCTTCGGCGGCCGCTCGGCCGAGCATGAGGTTTCCGTGCTCTCGGCAACCAATGTCATGGGCGCGCTCAAGCCCGAGAAATACGATGCCGTCCCTGTCTTCATCACCCGCGACGGACAATGGCTGCTAAGCAGTTTTGAGGATGGCGTGCTAACGACACCTTCATCGGGCACGGAAATCTGCCTGGTCCCGGGTGGGCGCGGCCGCGTACTGGCGATCCCAGCTCATGGCGCGCCGCATGACCTAGCAAAGGTCGACATTCTGTTTCCTGTCCTCCACGGCCAGCATGGCGAGGACGGATCGGTACAGGGCGCGGCGGAGGTGGCCCGCGTTCCACTCGCCGGTTGCGGCATCCTCGGTTCGGCCGCAGCGCTCGACAAGGACATCGCCAAACGCCTGCTGAGGGCAGCGGGCCTACCGGTGGCGCGCGCGGTGACGATCCATGAGGGTGCCGCCCCTTCGCTAGCAGCCCTCGAAAATGAGCTCGGCCTGCCGCTCTTCATCAAGCCTGCGCGGCAGGGATCGTCGGTCGGCGTCGCCAAGGTCCATGCCAGCCAGGAATTTGCGCCTGCCCTTACTGAGGCCTTCCGCCACGATCGTACGCTGCTCGCCGAGGAATTCGTGCGCGGCCGTGAGATCGAATTCAGCGTGCTGGAGGATGCGGCAGGAGAACTCTTCGTCTCACGGCCGGGCGAGATCGTGCCGGCGGAAAGCCACGGTTTCTATAGCTACGATGCCAAATATATCGACGAGAAAGGTGCGGCGCTGAAAGTGCCGGCCGAACTGCCGCAGGAGGTCGAGACCGCCATGCGCGACGTGGCCGCAAGGGCCTTCCGGGCCGTCGGTTGCGACGGCATGGCCCGCATCGACTTCTTCCTGACCGATGACATGCGGTTCCTCGTCAATGAAATCAACACCATCCCCGGCTTCACCGATATCAGCATGTATTCCAAGGCGATGGCGGCAAGTGGCGTCACCTACGCCGAAATCATCGACCGCCTCGTGGACCACGGCCTGGCGCGGGCCCGACGGGCCGCCTGAGACGGGAGCTTGATCATGAACAGGTTGGTCTTGATTTCGGGATGTTCCGGCGGTGGAAAATCGACACTGATTGCGGAATTTGCCGCCCGCGGTCATACCACCGTCGAAGAGCCCGGCCGACGGATCGTCAAGCAGGAACTCGAAGGCGACGGTGCAGCCCTGCCCTGGGTCGACATGGCAGCCTTTGCCCGCCGCGCAATCGAGATGGCGATGGCTGACCACAAGGCGGCGCGTGAGCAGTCCGGCTGGACGTTTTTCGACCGTGGGCTGATCGATGCGGCGGCGGCGCACCAACACCTCACCGGAGAACCGATCCTGGAAAAATTGGGCGTCGCCCACCGCTATCACCAGAGAGTTTTTCTCACGCCGCCATGGCCCGAAATCTACACGACCGACCCCGAGCGGCGCCATGGCTTCGACGAGGCGGTCGCCGAATATGATCGACTTGCCGCCATCTATCCGATGCTCGGCTACGACGTCGTCATGCTGCCGAAAATTGCGGTCGCCGACCGGGCGGATTTCATCCTCGACTGCCTCTCTCGGGAAACGAGGCAGCAGTAGACGAGATCGTCAGCACCTGCGAAAAACGCACCACTGGAACGACTGCCGGCCGCCACCGGGTGTCGTGTGTTCCTCCCGCCAGTCACGCTGAAGCGCGAAGGTGGACGAGAATTCGGTCGCAAGCGCCACCGCGTCGTAACGCTGGACCGGCAAGCCGCTGCACCGTTCCGGCCCGTCCGGCGCGAAGGTCGCGATGATCACGACGCTGCCCGGCGCCGTGCCGGTTTCGAGTGCTCGACGATAGGCCAGCCGCTGCTCGGGTTCGGTGAGGAAGTGAAAAACGGCGCGGTCGTGCCACACATCGTAATGGCGGTCGGGCTGCCATGACGTGACGTCGGCAACCACCCAGGTGATGCGGGCGGCTTCATCCCGCAGTCGCGCCTTGGCGACTTCGAGCGCCGGCGCGGCGATGTCGAGGACGGTGAGGTCGGACCACCCGCGCTCGACAAGACGGTCGACAAGGCTCGATGCGCCGCCGCCTACATCGATCAGCGAGGCCGTGGCCGGCAGTTGCAGCTCGTCAAGCGCCTGCAAGGAAGGCCCGGGCGTCGGCTGATACCAGCTGACGCTGTCGGCAGATTTCGTCCGATAGACCTCGTCCCAGTGTTCCCGCTTCTCGCCTGTCATCCGATATCCCCATCTCTTGCAGAGCCCGATTCCCTAACCGATCAACATGTAGGGACTGAGACGTCTGCAACCAGTCGCAGTGTGCCCAGGACCATGATCTCCGTTCAGGAAGCGAAGTGACGATAAACCAGATCCTTAGGGTCATCTCTGGGTGCAGCAGGATCGAGGCGTGCGCCCAGCCGTTCGGCAACGGCAGCGGATGCAGCATTGCCGGGAGCAATATAGCTGACCAGCGACGGCAGCTTGAGCGTCGCGAAGGCCCAGTTGCGCAGCGCCAAGGCCGCTTCGGTCGCATAGCCTCTGCCCTCGTATTCCTCGTAGACGAACCAGCCCAATTCCTTTTCGGGAAAGAGCGGTCCGTGATTGATCCCCACCTGACCGACGCATTCGCCGGTTTCGCCAAGCTCGACCGTCAGCGCTCCGTGCCCGAAAAGCTGCCACAGAGCGACGTCGTGACAGAACATCCCCCACGCCGCGCGCAGATCGAACGGACCACCCATTCCGATGGATCGCGGCGACGCCATGATCTCAGCATAGGCAGCGAAATCGTCGATGTCAGGCATGCGGAGCTTGAGACGCTCGGTTCGAATGGTTATCGCGCCCGCTTCGGACATGTCGTCGCCTTCTCTGTCAGGTTGGGTTTGGAGTTTCGGCCGTTGAACGAAATATTCTAGCTTTCAAATGCCGAGGCGAATTGCAACGTCCCGCTTGGCGGAGATCCGCGAAAAACAATCCTCTGCACGAGCCGCGTATCGAGGTCGAGATACTCCAGTTGTCCATCGCTGCTGAAACCGACACGGCTGTAGATCTCGGGATTGCCGATCAGGGCGCATCCGCTGGCGCCCATCTCGTTCAACAATTCGAGACCCCGTGCAATCATCGCCTTGCCGATGCCCTGCCGCTGTCTCTCCGGCTTGACCGATATCGGCCCCAGCCCGAACCAGCCGTCATGCGCGCCGTTGATCGTCACCGGCGAAAACGCCACATGCCCGACAATCTCGCCGCCCTGCTCGGCCACCAGCGATATCTTGAGATCGCCCGCCGCACGAAGTCTTCGGACAATCTCCGCTTCCGTACCGTCGCTGTAGGGCATCGGCTTGAAGGCGGTCGAGGTCAGATCATGAATCGCATCGATATCATCAGGCGTTTCGTCTCGGATAAGCATCTCTGTCAATTCCTCAAGCGCGTTGTCGTCAGGGCTGCCTGTACAAACAGTGTCTTATCCCACTGAAACGAAGTGTCGTAGATCCCAGAAAATCTCGCGGGGTTTCCGCTACCCCTCTTCCGCAGAAGATTTCGAGGCTATAGACCTAAGCTCGTGGGCACCGTCCTGCTGATCGAAACATCGGAGCGTACCATCTCTGTCGGCACCGTCCGAAGGGTATCTGCGTCTTCGCAATCAGAGGTTCTGCGATGAATGATATCGCCGATCACGGTGTTCGTTTCGGACGAATTGCCGCCATGCTGCCGGTCAAGGACATGACCAAGGCCTATGATTTTTACGCCAATGTCCTCGGCTTCAAGAAAACATTCGAGAACGGCAATCCTGTCGGCTTCATGATCCTGAAGCGCGATCAGGGCGAAGTGCATCTCACCTTGCAGCCGAACCACAAGGCTGCGGACTTCAATGTTGCCCACCTGATGGTCGACAATGTCGATGCCTTGCACGCGGTTTGCCAGCAATATGGGCTGAGAATCATCAAGAGCCTTCAGGACAAGGACTACGGATTGCGGGCCTTTGTGTTTGAAGATCCCGACGGCAACCGTATTGACGTTGGCCGACCGATCTAGTCAGACCAATGGGAACTGGGTGGGGAACGCGGATGCGATCCCCACCCAGGGTCGCAGAATTCCGAATTCCGCAGAGAATCAGCTCCAAAACGTCAAAGTTGCCGTCGTCACAGGGTGCCGCAGTTGGCTCTGCGACCGCTAACATCACTCCTCGTAAAGCTTCAGTTCCTGCCCGCCGGACATGATCCTGAGGATGTAGACGGTTTCTGCTTCAACGGTAAACGCAATGCTCAGGCTACGTTCAAAGCCAACGATCCTCAAGCCGGCGCGGATCTCGTCTCGAACCGTTCCTCGCTTTGGAAAGCTTTGAAAACCTTCCAGAAATGATCGAAGGCGGTCAACATAGCCTTGCGCGACAGCCTCCCCTGCGACCGGCACAAGGTAATCTAATAGTGCCTCGACGTCGTGTTGCGCAGCGACACTCAGCCGGACGGTATATTTCATCTTTTGGTTTTGGCGACGGTGGATTTGATGCGCTTGTTGAACCCTTCGAAAGCATCGTCAAGGGATACTGCTCGCTCGGGATGCGCCTTGAGCTCATCATAAACAGGCGCGACCTCTTCACGGAGCCAACGCTCGACCGCAGCATCACGCGCAGCAAGAGTACGCAGCCCATCACGGATGACTTCGCTCTCGGTGGCATACTCGCCTGTAGCGACCTTTGCCTTGACCATTTCAGCCATTTCGATCGGCAAGGTGATGCTTAAGGATTGGGTCGTGCGCATGGATAGTCACTCTCGCTTCTGCATTCTTATCGCACACAACACGATTAAATCCTACATTTTTTCCGAACACCTCGGACCTGCCGCAAGCCGCCTATACCTTACCGCCACCGGGAAAATCGAAGATCAGCAAGCCGGGCTCTTCCAGCGGCAATTGCGCCACCACCTGCCCGTCCGGGTCCAGCACGGCCGTCGGTCCCCAGGCGATGCGCGCGTCGCGCTCGCCCGTTACGTCGGACGATATCAGCCACAAGCCTGTCTCGCGGCATCTTTCACCTCGAACGGCATTATGCAGCGGCTTGAATATTTCCGCCTTTTCCCGTGGCATCATGTTGTTGGATAGGCATAGGATCAGCGAGGCGCCAGACGCGGCGACTTTTGCGGCCGCTTCCGGAAAATTGGTGTCGTAGCAGATGTTGATCCCGTAGCGCAGAGCACCGATCGCAAAAAGCGGGCTCTCCTTTCCTGCCTCGAAAGCCCGTTCGCCGTGCAGCAGGTGGGTTTTCCGGTAGCGGCCGAGGAGGACACCGCGCTCGACGACGACGGCGGTGTTGAACAATCGCCCGTCATCGATCTCGATCAGCCCCATGACCAGCACCGGTCCCGACTTCGGCAACCGATCCAGGACCGCCGCGAACTCGGCCGATGCGAGATCGAGGGCAACACGCCGCGCCGATCGTTCATCGGTCAGGTAGCCCTGCAGAAAACCTTCTGGAAAGACCAGCAGGACCACGCCATCAGCCTCGGCGAGCGCCGCGACCCTAACCGCATAATCCAAGGCCGCTCCGACATTCTCCCGAAATTCCGGCGTCTGCGCGGCGGCTATCCGAATGCTCGTCATTTAGATCTCCGGGTTCTCGGCCGCGGCATCTCAGCAAAAGGCCCGGCACTGTGGCCGGGCCTCTCCTTGAAAAATTGGAAAACCTCAGAAGGTCGAGGCGCCGCTGCCCCAGGGGCCGTGGTGGAAATCCTTACCATCAAGGCGGTCGAAGCCGTGGGCGCCGAAGAAGTCGCGCTGTGCCTGGATGAGGTTTGCCGTTCCCCTGCCCTGGCGATAGGCGTCGAAATAGGTCAGCGCCGAGGTCAGCGCCGGCACCGGCAGGCCGGCGGCAATCGCGGCACCGACGACACGGCGCAGCGCCGGGACCGATTCCTTGACCATGTCGGAGAAGGCTGGCGTGACGATGAGGTTTGCAGCATCAGGCGCCTTGGTAAAGGCCGAGGTGATCTCGTCGAGGAACTGCGAGCGGATGATGCAGCCGGCACGCCAGATCCTGGCAATCGTCGGCATCGGCAGTGACCAGTTGAACTCGCGCGACGCTTCCGCCATCACCGCGAAGCCCTGCGCATAGGCGCCGATCTTGGCGGCAAACAGCGCCAGTTCGAGATCCTTGTTGAGCTCGGGGCCGTAAGCGATCGGGAAGGACACGGCCTGCGTTCCGAAGATCTTCTCGGCGGCTTCGCGCTGCGATTTCATCGAGGAGAGGCTGCGGGCGGCGACCGCGGCTTCGATCGCCGTTGCCGGAATGCCCATATTCTGCGCCTCGATCGCCGACCACTTGCCGGTACCCTTCTGGCCGGCCTTGTCGAGGATCATATCGACCATCGGCCCGCCGGAAACCGGATCGGTTGCGGCAAGCACCTTCTCGGAGATTTCGATCAGGTAGGAGTTCAGCCGGCCCTTGTTCCATTCGCCGAAGATGCCGGAGATTTCGGAGGCACTCTTGCCGAGGCCGTCGCGCAGGATGCCGTAGATTTCGGCGATCATCTGCATGTCGGCATATTCGATGCCGTTGTGGATGGTCTTGACGAAATGGCCGGCGCCGTCATTGCCGAGCCAGGCGACGCAGGGCTCGTCATTGTAACGGGCGGCAATCGAGGTCAGCACCTTCTCGACGCGCTTCCAGGACTCTTCAGTGCCGCCGACCATGATCGACGGGCCGTGGCGCGCACCTTCTTCGCCGCCGGAAACGCCCATGCCGATGAAGGTCAGCTCGGTATTCTTCAGCCGATCGAAGCGGGCGACGGTGTCGCGGAAATTGGCGTTGCCGGCATCGATCATGATGTCGCCCTTGGAGAGATGCGGGCGCAGCAGCTCCATCTGCTGGTCGACGGGCTCGCCCGCCTTGATCATGATGATGATCGGGCGCGGTGGCCGGATCGCATCGACGAATTCCTCGATGGTCTTGCAGGGAATAATCTGCTTCTTCAGATCGCCGGCGCTTTCGTAGAATTCGTCGGTTTTCTCCGGCGTGCGGTTGAAGACCGCGATTTTATTGCCTTTCTCCGCGATGTTGAGCGCCAGGTTGGAGCCCATGACCGCAAGGCCGATCAGTCCGATTTCTGCCTTTTCCACGACAAACCTCCGATGTGTCATTTGGACCGGTGTTGTGGCACTGTCTCGGTCAAACGGCAAGTCTCGCAAGGGTCTAATCGGTTCGCAAAAGCCAATGAAATGAAGCTTGCAAATATCGCCGCTTGTCCGACAACCCGCCGGCTGGCGCCCAGTCCGGAAGCCCTGAGTTTTTCGTGCGCCCTGCCCGCAATGCCCTATCTCATGTTATCATCAGGGCATCGGGAGATATCGCATTGTCATCGGGAAGACGAAAAGATACGGCTCTCCTGGCGGCCCGCGCCGGCCAGTACCGCGAGGCTATGCCGCCGCCGGCGCTGCGACGCCATTTCAGCCGCCTCTGGTCGCATGCGCTGCATGACGGACCGCCGGCAATGGTGGCGATCGTGCCGGACGGCTATTGCGACCTGCTCTGGATCGACGGCCGGCTGGTCGTCGCCGGCCCTGACCGGACAGCGGCCTTTCCCGTCATCCGGCCGGGCGCGACTGTCATCGGCGCACGTTTTGCGCCCGGCGCCGCAGCACCCTGGCTGAAGACGCCGCTCTCGGCACTGGTCGGCTGCTCGGTGCCCCTTGCTGAAATCGGCCGAAAGGACACCGCCGAATTCGAAGCGCGGCTTGCGGATTGTCTCGACCCCCCGGCCGCCACGGCGCTGTTTAGCCGCCTGCTCGAAGAGACCGCGCGCAATGAGGAGGAGCCAGCCCGCGACGCCGCCATGATCTTCGCCGCCGCCGACAATGCTCGCCCGGTGTCCGGCCTGCTCGACCGCCTCGGCATGAGTGAAAGGCAGCTGCGCCGCCGCTGCCATCACCATTTCGGCTACGGCGCAAAGACGCTGGAACGGATTCGCCGGTTCCAGCGTTTCCTCGACCTCTGCCGCAGGTCGGGCGCGATGCCGCTTGCCCGCCTTGCGCTCGAAGCGGGCTTTGCCGACCAGCCCCACATGACACGCGAGGTCGGCGAGCTCTCGACGCTGACACCTGCCGTCATTCTCGGCCAGCTCAGCATACGGCAAAGAGCCGATTGACCGTTTTGTTCAAGACGCTGCTGGCCGGTCTGTTATTCTGACGAAACCAAATGCCAGGGACCTGCAAGCCATGTCGACAATGCCCGCGAAAATCATCCACCGGTCGATCGAGCGCGACTGGCGCGACGTCTATGACTTCGCCGGCAAGCCGGAGAACATGCCGCTCTGGGCCTCCGGCCTTGCGACCGGCTTAGAGCCTCACGGCGCCGACTGGATCGCCCACGGCGCTCTCGGCAGCGTCAAGGTGAGCTTCGTTCCTGCCAATGAATTCGGCGTGATCGACCATACGGTGACGATCGAATCCGGCCTAAGGGTTTATAATGCTCTGCGCATCGTGCCGAACGGCGATGGCTGCGAGGTCATGTTCACGCTGCTGCGCCTACCCGGCATGACCGACACACAGTTTTCCGCCGATGCCGCCCATGTCGAGAAGGATCTCGCCATGCTGAAAGCCCTGATGGAGAGATAGATGGCCGAGAAGACAGAAAACCACGATCGCCGTATCGATTATGTCGAATTCAACGTCGCCGACATCGCTGCCGCCAAAGCTTTTTACGGCTCGGCCTTCGGCTGGCGCTTCACCGATTACGGCCCCAATTATTGCGAATTCGACGATGGCCGGCTGAAGGGCGGCTTTTCCGATTTCGGACCGGTGCGGCCGGGCGGCGGCCCGCTCGTCGTCGTCTATGCCAGTGATCTGGAAGAAGTGCTGACCTCAGTCGAAAGAGCCGGCGGCACGATCTGCCGGCCGATCACCGATTTTCCCGGCGGCCGTCGCTTCCACTTCCTCGACCGCGATGGTTACGAGCTTGCCGTCTGGGCGGCTGCTTAGCCAGACTGCCCGAGGCAGCCGAGTTGGTCAGGCTGCCGACCTAGATCAGGCAGCCTGCGACAGCCGATCGAGATCTTCCATGACGAGCAGGGCGCCGATCACCGTACCGCCCGCATCGCGCAGCGGCGACATGCGACAGCGCACCTGCCGCGATTTGCCGCTGCCCGCCGAGCGCTCATAGGAATAGTCGATCTGTTCGCCGGCAAAACAGGCGTCGAGCTTATGCTTGGCGCATTCGGCAAACCGCTCCTCGCCGATGAATTCGGAAAGGTGACGGCCGATGAGCTCCATCGGCTTCCTGTTGAGATGGGCGCTGTTGGCTGGATTGGAATAGAGGTAGCGATAGTCCCTTGTCAGCACCGCCACGCGATCCGGCAGGCTTTCCAGGATTACCGCGTTGAGGAACTGGCCATTGTCGGTATCAGGCACATAGGCTGGCGGCGGCTCGATGCGCACATCCTGCGGCGAAGGCACGCGCCAGTCCGGCCCATGAGCCCCGAAATAGCGGTCGAGCAGGTAGGAAAGCACCGACGTGTGCTCCGTGACGCTGGCGCTGTCGTCGGCATCCTGGCTGATCAGATGGCTCACAAACTGTAGCTGCATGTAGACTTCGAGCAGATTGACTGCCCGGCAGGCGAGGATTGCCTCGACCAGCGGCTCGACATGGCGGTCGAGCGCCGTGACGCGTTGATCGTCGCCCAGGCGTATGGCTTCCTCGATTTGCACGCAACGCAAGGAAAAAGCTCGAAAAAGCTCCAGCAAGACGCCTCCACTCCCATTGTCCCAAGAGACGAGTCCGAAACCTCACATGGCTGCATCTCCCAAAAATGCGCCTTCCGGTAGACATTATTCGCGTCTTGGTGGTGACGGATAACATGAAGTGCCCTCAGTTTCAATCCGAGAGCACCTGCCGCTTTTCACCGCTGATAAATGGGGGTGGACCTTTTTTAGAGTATGATGCCGAAAAGTGTCAGCGGTTTTCGGGCGACATCATGCTCCAACTATTATTCTGGAGCATCCTATTCTAAGGCGCGAGCGTCTGCTTGATCTGCCAGCGGTCGTGATACCAGAGCCACTGTTCCGGATATTCCCGCACCCAGCTTTCCACCTTGTCGTTGAGCAGCTGGGCGGCGGCCGGCAGGTCGAGGTTGCCCTTGGCATCGCGCGGCATGTCCAGCCGCGGCTCGATTTCCAGCCGGTAGCGATTTCCCGGCAGCCGGATGCAGCGCGCTGGATAGACTTCGCAGTCGAACTGACGCACCAGCTTCGGCAGCAGCGGATTGGTCTTGACGTCGCGCCCGAAGAAGGTGCCCTTCAGCCCCTTGCGGAATTTCTGGTCGACCAGCACGCCCACGCCCTGACCTGCTTCCAACTGACGGGCGAGCGCGAAAGACGAGCCTGCATGCGAGGGCACCAGCTTGCCCATGCGGGCGCTCCGGAAGTCGAACACCTTCTTGGCGACATAAGGATTATTCGGCGGCCGAAAGAGCACGGTCACGGTGAGCCCGAAGGCGGCTCCCGCCACCGGCAGCAGCTCGAAATTGGCGGTATGTCCGGTAAAGACGATGAAGGGGCGCGGATTGTCGCGCAGGTCGAGGAAGATCGGGACGCCCGACACCTCCACCCTGCCCGGCTCCGACTTTTCGGGATCATAGTCGAACAGCTGGTCGAGGAAGACGTATTCCGCCGCAAGCCGGCCCATATTGCCCCAACTGGCGAGCGCGATCTCCTCGATCTCGGCCTTGCTCTTCTCAGGAAAGGCGTTGCGCAGATTGGTCAGCATCAGTCTGTGTCGGCTGGTCAGCCGGCCGAGGCGGCGCATCATCCCGTCGGCGAAGCGGATCGCGCCGTCGGCCGGAAACAGCTTCAGGAAATTCATGAAGCCGAACATCAGCTGAGCCACCAGCCATTGCTGGAAATTCCTGAGCGCCAGAACGATCCGGGTGATGAACAGCTTCACGCGGTCAATCCATCTTCAGGATGATCTTGCCGAAGATCTGGCGCGATTCCATCCGCTCCAATGCCCTGTCGATATCGCTGAAGCTGACTTCGGTATCGATGACGGGATGGACCAGCCCGCGGCCCATCTTCTGCATCGCATTCGCCATGTTCTCCATGCGGCAGCCGAAGGAACCGAAGAGCTTCAGCTGTTGCTGGAACAGCATCATCAGGTTCATCTCAGTGGAAACACCCGAGGTCGAGCCGCAGGTGACGAGGCGCCCACCGCGCTTCATGCAGAGCATCGAGCCTGCCCAGGTGTCCTTGCCTACATGTTCGAAAACGACGTCGACGCCCTTCTTCTTGGTGAGCTTGCGCACCACGCCTTCGAAACGGTCGGTGCGGTAGTTGATAACGTGATCGGCGCCGAGCGCCTTGGCCCTCTCGATCTTGTCGTCCGAACCGACCGTGGTGATGACGGTGCAGCCGATCTTCTTGGCAAGCTGGATCGCCGCCGTGCCGATGCCGGAGCCGCCGGCATGGACGAGGATCGTCTCGCCCGGCTCAAGCTTGGCATTGTCGAACAGCATGTGCTCGACCGTGCCGAAAGTGACCGGAGCAAGCGCCGCACCGATCGCGTCGACGCCGGGAGGAGCCGGCACCAGCAGGCGCGCCGGCAGGTTGACCTTCTCCTGCGCAAAGCCGTCGAGATGGAAGCCGTGCACGCCCGAGACATGTTCGCAGAGATTGTCGCGGCCTTCGCGGCAGGGGCGGCAGAGGCCGCAGGTGCGCGCGCCGTAGATGGAGACGAGCTGGCCCGGCAGCACGTTGGCGACGCCCGGCCCGATCGATTCCACCACGCCGGAGGCTTCCGCACCGATGACCAGCGGCATCTTGCGCTTGGCGAATGCCATGCCGCGCCAGCCCCAGACGTCGATATGGTTGAGCGCCACCGCCTTGACGCGCAGCGTCACCTCGCCGGCACCAGGAGCTTCCGGCTCCGGCAGGTCGGTGATCTCAAGCTTGCGGTCGTCGATCAGTTGCAAAGCGCGCATGGCAAAATCCCTCGCCTTCAAGACGGTCTTCTTGTTTTGAAATTGTCGCGAACCGCTTAAGCCGGTTCGAGCGCCATGACAAGGCTGGCATTCTGCCCGCCGAAGCCGAACGAGTTGGAAAGCACGGCTGAAACCTGGGCTTCCCGCTTCTTGTTCGGCACGACATCGAGAACGATCGACGGATCGGGGTTGTTGTAATTGATCGTCGGCGGCAGCGTTCCGGTCAGCATCGTCTGCAGCGAGAACACCGCCTCGACGGCGCCCGCCGCCGTCAGCGTATGGCCAATCATCGACTTGTTCGACGAAACCGGAATGCCGACGAGCCGATCGCCGAACACGGCCGACATCGCGCCATACTCCATCTTGTCGTTCTCCGGCGTCGAGGTGCCGTGCGCATTGATGTAGCCGATGCCGCTCTCGTCGATGCCGGCATCGGCAAGGGCCGCGCGGATCGTCGCGATTGCCGGGCCGCCATCGGGCGACGACCGGGTGCGGTGGAAGCTGTCGGCCTTGTCGCCGGCGCCCTTCATGATGCCGAGCACCTTGGCGCCGCGGGCGACTGCCGATTCCAGCGATTCCAGCACCAGCGTCGCCGCACCTTCGGCGATGACGAAGCCGTCGCGATCCTTGCTGAACGGCTTGGAAGCCTTGGTCGGCGGATCATTCTGTGTCGAAAGAGCTGACAACAACGAGAAGCGGATCAGCGCTTCGGCACTCAGCGATCCATCGGTCGCGACCGTCAGCGCGCGATCGGTGCGGCCCTGGCGGATCGCCTCGATGCCGAGCTGGATCGCCGTGACGCCGGAGGCGCAGGCGGTCGACAGCGTGACGGGAAGGCCGCGGGTGCCGAACCGGTCGGCAAGGCGCTCGGAAATCGCACCGAACAGGGCCGCCTCATGGAAGGCAGGATCCGGACGCTGGCGCAGCGCCGTCAGGAAGCGCTCATAGGCATCCCCCGGATGGTCGGAGGCCGGCGAACGGTCGGCAAGCTCGAAACGCGCGCTCCACTCGGGCTCGATCGGCGGGGCGGCGAGGAATAGTGGGCCATTGAAATCGCCGGACAGGCCGGCATCGGCAAGCGCCTCGATCGTGGTTTCGCGGGCAAAGGCATAGGAGCGCTCGACGGCGTTCGGCACCGGGATGCCGATAAAATCGACGGTGCCGGCGATCCGCGTCGACAGGCCCTCGGTCGGGAAACGGTTGATCTCGTGGATGCCCGACGTGCCTGACGAAAGCGCTGCCCAGTTGTCGCTGAGGCCCTGACCGAGCGAGGTGATGATGCCCATGCCGGTAACCGCCACGATCGGACGGCCGAGGTGATCTCTATAAGCGGAAGCTGTCATATCTCTCACTCCTCACGCATCTGCGGAAAGAACGGCAACGCCCTCGCCGCGCTGGTGTCCGACCGTGGTCACGACGGCGGCGGTGGCGCCTGCCCGCATCGGCGCCTCATGGGCGGCGTCGAACGGCGGAACCTTGGCCTTACCGTCGACGGCAAGGGCTGCAAGCGCCAGACCCAGCGTGAACTGCGTCTCGATCGTATGGCCGGTGACCCCGCCGAAGCCGCGGATTGCTACGTCGGGCAATTGATGTTCGAGCACCGCCCGCTCGCGGGCGGCAAGATCGTGCATGCCGGTCGATCCGGAAAAGATCGCCGTGCTCTCAGTGGCAAGCCCGGCAGCCGGTGCCAAAAGCCGCTCCAGCCGGACTTCGAGATTGCCGGAATTGCGGTTGCCGCGGTCGCCCTCGACCGCGTCGATGACAGCATAGATATGGGCGCCGCGGGCTTCAGCATGCTTGCGCGATTCGAGCACCAGGAAGGCGCCTGCCGAACCGGTGATCATGCCGCCGCCGTCGCTCGGCTTGCGCGACCAGAGCGGCACCCAGTCGCCGCGCGCATGGGCGCCGATCGCTTCGGTGAGCAGGATCATGTCAGGCCGCTCGGCCGCGAAGGCGCCTCCAACAAGCGCATGCGAGGATTCGCCTGATTTGATGCGGTAGAAGGCGGTCTCGACGGCGGATATGCCGGCTGCTTCCTCGCCCATGAAGGTACGCGACGAGCCGGTGACCTTGTGCACGATCGAGATATTGCCGGCGAGCAGGTTGGAAAGCTGGGCGAGAAACAGCGTCGGCCTCAGCTCAGTCGTCAGCTTCTCGTTGAGCAGCAACTCGCGATCATTGCGCTTCAGCGCCTCGTCGACGATCAGTGTGTCGACATTGATATCGCGCTCGCCGCCGCCGGCCGCCACGATCATGTCCATCGTGCCGCAGGCCTCGATATCGTCCTTGAAACCGGCATCATCAAGCGCAAGGCCGGCGGCGAAGACGCCGATGCGCTGCCAGTTCTCCATCTGGCGCTGATCGCCGCGCTTGGCGATCTGCTGCGACCAGTCGATCTCGGGCAGTGGATGCACCGGATAGGGCTTGAACTTTTCGGTCTCGACGATCGCCTTCGGGGTGCTCGCGGCCGAAAGCAGCGCGATATGCGCGTCCTTGCCGACGCCCTGACAGGTGACGATGCCGATGCCCGAGATGACGACGTCGTTTGCAGCCTTGCTCATCCAATCACTCCCTGCGCCGCGATCGCTTCGAGAAGCCCGATCTCGCCGGCACGTTTCTTCACGATATCGCCGAGCGGCACCTCGGAAAACGGCATGGTGCGCAGTTTCAGCTGCGCATCGCAGACCTTCTTGCCGCCGCTGGTGATTTTAGCCTTGGTGACCGCGAAACCCGAACCGTCATGCTCCAGCACCGCCTCGATGTCGAGCACGGCTTCCGGTTCGACGAAGGTGCGCATCTTGGCGCCGTCGACCGTCATCAGGAAGGGCATGGCGGCAAAATTGGTGACGGCAAGCACCAGCATGCCGGAGGCCTGGGCCATGGTCTCGATCAGGAGCACGCCGGGAACGAGCGGCATGCCGGGAAAATGACCCTCGAAGACGGGGCTCTTGGCCGGCACGACGGATCGCGCCTTGAGCGTGCCCTTCTTCAGGTCCACCGCTTCGACGCGGTCAATCATCTGGAAATATTCCAGCAGCATTCGGATCCTCCGGCCCGACAGGCCAGATCCGCCCGCCGGTAACGCCTAAAGCGCGTCTGGTTCGCAGTTTAGGTCTTTGTTTTATGCATGCCGTTGTCCCAAAACCGCTGCGCACTTTTGGGCGGCATGCACTAGTTAGGAACGAAACCGCCCGGCCGCCATATTCAGGGCGGCAGGGCGTTCAAAAAAGACTGTTATATCGCTCAGGCCTTGGCTGCTTTGAGCTCGTCGATCTTGGCGCAGAGGTTCTTCAGCACGAAGTATTCTTCGGTGGAAACCTTGCCTTCGTTGACTTCCTGCGTCCACTTTTCGAGCGGGATCTTGATGCCGAATTCCTTGTCGATCGCAAAGACGATGTCGAGGAAATCGAGGCTGTCGATACCGAGGTCGTCGATCGTATGGCTCTCCGGCGTGATCGTCGCGCGGTCGATCTCGCTGGTTTCTGCAATAATGTCGGCAACTTTATCGAATGTAGCGGTCACGCGCTGTACCTCATGAAATGACGATTTAAACCCCCTCATAGGCAAATCCATTTCAAAAGCCAATGCTTTCGTCCCGGCGTTGCGGCAATTTGCCGGCTGGGTGTTGCCTAAACAGCAATGGAATGCCGGCCTTTGCCGTCACGCAAGGCGCGAGGCGATGCCGCTTTAGAAAGCCCGCCCTCTCGGCGAGGCGAAGAAGCTGTCCGAATCAAACCCGCAGACGGCCTCTTCTCGGCGCAGGCGCTTCCAACAACAGCCAGGGCACGGAAACTTTGATCTGGATCAAATCGCGATCCCGGCGAAATTGATAATCATCAAGCCGCGCTGGAAGAAATCGGGATAGCCGAACCCGCAATCGCGGCGTAATCGTCTAGGGTATGCCCAGCATGCGCAGCCACACGGCACACGCGGATTTCGAAGGGATCAGGACATGGACGTCGCACGCAGTGAGGTTTTCGACGCCGGCACTCTCGTCGCCTGCCGTTCCTGCCAGGCGCGACACGGCGTCGTCTGCGGCGCGCTGTCGAGCAGCCAGCTCCGGGAACTCGGCCGCCACTCGCTGCGCCGCAAGGTCGATGCCGGCAGCGAGATCATCGCTCAAGGCTCGGAAAGCTCTTTCTATTCGAACATCATGCGCGGGGTGGTGAAACTCTGCAAGGTGATGCCGGACGGGCGCCAGCAGATCGTCGGCCTGCAATTCGCCCCCGATTTCGTCGGCAGGCCCTTCGTGCGCGAAAGCACGCTGTCGACCGAGGCTGCGACCAATTCCGAAATCTGCGTCTTCCCGCGCAACCTGCTCGACCGCATGATATCGGAGACGCCGGAACTGCAGCGCAGCCTGCACGATCAGGCGCTGAAGGAGTTGGATGCCGCGCGCGAATGGATGCTGACGCTCGGCCGGCGCACCGCCGAGGAGAAGGTCGCAAGCCTGCTCCACCTCATCGCCACCCACGCCGAGCCGCAAACGGCCACGAGCACCGCCTTCGACCTGCCGTTATCCCGCGCCGAGATCGCCGACTTCCTCGGGCTGACGATCGAAACCGTCAGCCGCCAGATGACCAGGCTGCGCAAGAGCGGCGTCATTCGCATCGAGAATTTCCGACATATCATCGTCCCCGACATGGATGAACTGGAGCGGATGATCAGCGCATAAGAAGGATCAGCGCGGCGCATAAACCGTTCGGTTAGCGCGGCGCATAACCCGTTGGGTTAGCGCGTAATGACCACGCGGGTATTGGCAAGGCCGGCCTGCCGCGTCAGCGAGAAGAACTGGGCGGCATTGTCGGGATGCAGGCGAACACAGCCATGCGAGGCCGGCCGGCCCAGGCGCTTCAGGTCGAAGGTGGCGTGAACGGCATAACCGCCGTTGAAGAACACAGCGTACGGCATCGGCGCATTGTCGTATTTCCTGGAGCGGTGATCGCGTGACAGCCACTTGGCGCTCCACGAACCGGTCGGTGTGACATAGCCGTTGCGCGCAGTCGAAACCTTCCAGCGATACTTGACGAAGCCGTTCTCGGAAACAGTCATCGTCTGCTTGCCGATGCTGATATTGGCGACCAGCGTTGCTGCCTGAGCGGCAAGAGGAGAAAACTGCAGCAATAAACTTGCGGCCGCAGCCGCCAAAATCGTCTTCATCATAGCCCCTCTTCGAACTCGCGCAGCTTAATTGCGCCCTCACAAAGAGAGACTACGGCAATACTTATTAGATTGCTTTAATCCGAATGGTAATCACAATTTTAACGGCGCATGGCAGCAAGCGGATGCGCCGCAGGCTTATTGAAGCTTGCGCTTCGCCGAAGGCTGCTTGAGCTGTTGGTAGGCCTTGTTCATCTTCTCGCGGATCGAGGCCATGGTCCCGAGATTATGGCCGCAGGCGGCACAGGTGATGATGTCGGTCTCCCGGATCTCGGGACGCTCGAACTTCATCTTGGTGCTCTTGCACTTCGGGCACGGTAATTCAACCTGAACTGTCATCGCTCTGCTTCCGGTCTGGAGGTAGGAGGCGTTTCGCATAAACGTTTGAGTGGGAGCTGTCTACCGAGGCGTGGTCGTACCCTGCCGCCTCTACAGAAAACACAAGAAAAGCCCGAACGTAACACCGGCGAGCACCATGCAGCTGGCATAAAACACCGATACGCCGTCCTCGATGTCGCCTGAGGTCGCCACGTCGCGGCCCGTGTCGTTGATCATCGGTTCACGCACGATGACGCCGCCATAGATGCGCGGCCCGGCGAGCTGGACATTCAGCGCGCCTGCCATGGCCGCCTCCGGCCGACCGGAGTTCGGCGAGCGGTGCAAGGCCCCGTCGCGCATCGCCACGCGGATCGCCTCACGGCCGGCGCTTGTTCCCCGCCGGATCCAGGCGCCGGCGGCGATCAGCAGGATGGAGAGGCGCGCGGCCGGCCAGTTGGCGACGTCGTCGAGCCGGGCGGCAGCCCAGCCGAAGTCGATGTATTTTTCCGACTTATGGCCGATCATCGAATCCGCCGTGTTCAGCATCTTGTAGGCGAAGAGCCCCGGCAGGCCGAAGACGGCATACCAGAGCGCCGGCGCCACGACGCCGTCGGAGAAATTCTCGGCAAGGCTTTCGATCGCCGCGCGACAGACGGCTGGCTCGTCCAGCGTCTCGGGATCGCGTCCGACGATGCGGGAAACGGCGGTCCGCCCGCCGGCAAGCCCCTCGTCGCGTAAGGCGACGGCGACGGCCGCGACGTGATCGGCAAGGCTTTTCTGCGCCAGGAAGATCGCCACCAGCCCGGTCTCCAGCAAGATGCCGGCAAGGCCGAACAGCGCGAAGAACCGGTTGAAGACGAAGCCTGCGGCTATCGCCACCAGAAGCAGCGCCAGGATGGCGGCGATACCATTCATTCGGCGTTGCGAGCCGGTGAGGCTTGCCGGGTTGAGCTGCCGGTCGGCATAAGAGATCGCCGCGCCGAACATGACGACGGGATGCGGCATCCGCGACCACAACCATTGCGGATCGCCGGCGATCCGGTCGAGCAGCAGCGCCAGAAGCAGTACCAGAAGGTTTTCGTCGATCGTCATCGCTCAAATCTCTGAAGGACTTCGCCAAGCCGCCTGTCTGCCGCCGGATCGGGCGGCAGCCCGAAACGCAGCCAATCCGGCGCATAGTCGAACTTGCGGACGAGAATATGATGGCGGCAGAGATGCGTGTAAATGTCGCCGGCTCTCGCATCGGCGACAAGGGTGAAGAGCGCCGTTCCTCCAGTCATCCGCAACCCGGCGCCCTTCAGCACTGCATGCAGGCCGGCGCTGCGTTCATCGATGCGGCCGCGGATCGGAGAGGCATCCGAGCGTAGCAGCGAAGCTGCAATCGAAAGAGCCGGGCCGGAGACCGCCCAGGGGCCGAGCCAGTCCTCGAAACGTGCGAGAATATCATCCCGCGCAATCGCAAAACCGAGCCGCAGGCCGGCAAGCCCGAAGAACTTGCCGAAGGAGCGGAAGATGATGAGGTTGGAAAGCTGCGGCGCACGGGATGCAAGGCTGAGCGCCGGATCGGTATCGCCAAAGGCTTCGTCGACGACGAGAAGTCCGTCCGCTGCCTTCATCCTGTCGTGCAGGGCAATCAGCTTTTCGGCCGGCCATATCAGCCCGTCAGGATTGTTCGGATTGACGACGATAGCCAGCCGATGCCCGGCCCCGATCGCCGCAACATCGCCGACCGCATCGACGGCAAAACCCGCCGAGGCGAAGGCGCGCCCATATTCGCCATAGGTCGGCGATACCACGGCGACGCGTTCGTCCGTCACGGCGATCTTGTTGTCCGTCACGGCGACCCGCCTGCCCGCCTCGATGAGGCGCGGCAGAAGCTGGATCACCGATTGCGTGCCGGGCACGGGCAGCGGCAGAATCTTGCCGCTACCGTAGTGGTCGCGCGCCGCGCGCCTTGCCTCATCGACGAGGTGCCTGTCCGGCAGGCGGTGCCAGGCTCGCGCCGGAATGTCAGGCAGCGCGACGGGGCACGGATTGATGCCGGTGGAAAGATCGAGCCAATCTTCCGGCCTGCCGCCGAAAGCGGCGGCAGCGGCAGTGACGCCGCCGCCATGGACGATCGGTGCGCTCATGCAGCCGTTGCTCCGGCCAGATCGATCAGATGCATGTAGGACCCCGCCACCTGGTCGCGCCTGAGACCGGCGGCACCCAGGTCGGTTCCGAGCGCATCCTGCACCTGAAAAAGCCGCTTGCCCTCGCCCTCGGAGACGACGCTGGAATAGTGGAATTCATGGGCCGTCATCATCCGCGCAAAGAAGGCGCCGTCGAGCGGCACAACGCGGCGATAGCCGAGATGGCGTTTCCGCTCGGCATAGCTGGTAACGACGGGCAGCAGGCCGAGCATCTCATGACGCTTGCCCTCCGCGTCGATCAACCCGTCGCCAAGCACCATGTAGCCGCCGCACTCGCCGTAGATCCGGATGTCGCGCGCTGCCGCATCGAGCATGCCGGCGCGGAAATTCTGCGCCTCTGCCAGCCGTCCGGCATGCAGCTCGGGATAACCGCCGGGCAGATAGATCGCATCGGCATCCAAAGCCGGCGGCTCGTCGGCGAGCGGCGAGAAAAAGGAGATCGCAGCACCCCGGCGGCGCCAGCCGAGCAGCATATGCTCGTAGGAAAAGGCAAAGGCGATGTCGCGCGCCACGGCAATCCGAGCACCCAGCGGCGGCAGTCGGTCGATATTGGCCGCCGACGGACGATTGAGACCCTGCTTTGCAATGCGCAGCAGGAATTCGAAATTGCATTCCTCGGAGACCGCATCCGCCGCATGATCGATGAATGCGTCGAGCGTGGCATGTTCGCCGGCCTGGACGAGGCCGAGATGGCGCTCCGGCAGGGAAAGCGCCTTGTCGCTGCCGATGACGGCGATGACAGGCATACGGATCGCTTCGAGCGCCTGTCGCAGCATCGCTTCGTGCCGGTCGCTGCCGACTTTGTTGAGGATGACGCCGGCGACGCGGACATCGGCACGGAAACCGGCAAAGCCCGAAACCAGCGGCGCGACCGACTGCGACATGCGCGAGGCATCGACGACGAGCACCACGGAAAGCCCGAGCTGGGCGGCGAGATCGGCCGCCGTTCCCTTTCCGTCGGCCGCCCCGTCGAAAAGTCCCATCATCGCCTCGATGACGAGGATGCGGTCGCCGGAGCGGTGAAGGGCGGCATTGGCCGAGATCAGTTCCGGGCGCATCGCCCAGGGATCGAAATTCTGGCAGAGCGTGCCGCTTGCGGCCGCATGAAAGGCGGGATCGATATAGTCAGGGCCGGCCTTGCCGGGCGCGACCGCGATGCCGCGCCGGCGAAGCGCCCGGAGCAGACCGAGCGTCACCGTCGTCTTGCCGGCGCCGGAGGATGGTGCTGCGATCAGGAGGCCGCTCATGCCCGCACCTTGCCTGACTGGCGGAACGGGTCGGGCTGCAATCGCCGTCCTGCGAGTGCACCGAGCCAATCGAGCGAGGCCCTGAGCCGCACCACCTCGCCGACGACGACCACCGCAGGCGGTTCGAGCCCGGAAGCCGCAACAGCCTCGGTCGCCTCTCCGAGCGTCGTTTCCAGCACCTGTTGCCGGCCGGTGGCGGCATTGCAGACGAAGGCGACGGGCTCGGTCGGCAGCCGGCCGGCGGCAATCAGGTTGGCGCTGATCTCCGCGATATGTTTCATCGCCATATACATGACGATGACGGGCGAACCTCGGCCGATCGCGTCCCAGTTGATCCTGTCGGGTACGATGCCGGAGGAATCATGGCCGGTGAGGAAGGTCACGGCATGGTTGATGTCGCGATGCGTCACCGGAATGCCGGCATAGGCGAGCCCACCGATACCGGCGGTGATGCCGGGCACGATGCGGAAGGGGATATTGTGTTCGACCAGCGTCAACGCCTCCTCACCGCCGCGGCCGAACACGAAGGGATCGCCGCCCTTCAGCCGCAGCACCTTCTTGCCGGCGCGCGCCAGCTCCACCAGCCGCAGCGAAATGTCGCGCTGTTTCGCCGAAGGCTTGCCGCCGCGCTTGCCGGCATATTCCACCAGCGTTTCCGGCCGCGCCAGCGCCAGGCATTCCTCGTTGACCAGCGCATCGTGGACGATGACGTCGGCCTCGAAAAGCCCCTTGGCGGCGAGCAGCGTCAAAAGCCCCGGATCGCCGGGACCGGCGCCGACGAGCCAGACGCTGCCCGGCTCAAGCACCGGAAGATGGGAGAATGCGGCATCGATCATCCTGCTGATCTAGGCCCCGGAAAGGGCAAGGTCAACGCCGCGCCCATCACCTCACTTGAAGTTGCTGAGATGATCGTGACTCACTTTGTGAAGCGTCGGATTCGATTACGCAGAAAAGCCGCGCAACAATATGAATATATTAGAATATTACCCAGAACGGTCAGCCACGGCACGGACTGCTGACAAAGTCGGCCAACTTCTCTTTCGTCATGCTTGGGCTTGTCCCGAGCATCTGCAGCCGGTACAGCAGATCCTCGGCACAAGGCCGAGGACGACGCCGACTAAAGAACGAGACCTGTCGATACTGCCGGCCTTCAGTTAGTCAGGCTGCAAGCAATGTATTGCGAATGAGGTCGAGGACCCTCTCCGACTCGATGCCGGTGCAGACGATCTGGCTCGGCAAGCCATCCCAGGCGCCATCAGGCGGAAAATTCCGCCCATCTCGCCTGACGATCGTCTGGCCATCGGCGATGCCGCCGCAGACGACACGCACCGCACCCGATATCGACGAGAACAGCTCGGGCGCCACGGCATAGACGCAGGCGCAGCTGTCATGCACCATCATGCCGTCTTCGACCGCATGCTTGTAGAAGTCGATGTAGGACTGAGAGAGTGCGTCGAGCTGCTTGACCGCCTTGTCACCCCTAGCTGCCATTTCGCCGAGATAGCTGCGGCTCATCGTGGTGATCGCGGTGACGTCGAGGCCGATGACGGCCACCTTCCACGGCGCGGTCATGACGATATCGGCAGCCTCGGGATCACCGTGGATATTGGCCTCGGCGACCGGCGAAACGTTGCCCGGCACATAGAAATTGCCGCCCATGATGACGACGTCCTTGGCCAACGTCGCAATCTCGGGGTCTTCCTTCAGCGCCAGCGCCAGATTGGTCATCCGCCCCACGGCAACGAGGCGCACCTCGCCCGGATGGGCGCGCACCGTGTCGATGATAAAGCGATGCGCCGGGCGCGGATCGAGCGGCAGGTCGATCGTCTCCGGTACGTCGATATCGCCGAGGCCGTTATCACCATGCACCATGGCCGGCCATGGCCGCTCCGCCCGCGCGGAATCGATGGTGACGCTAGCGCCCTTGGAAACGGGTGCCGGAATATTCCATTCGCGCTTGAGGAAGAGCGCATTGCGCGTCGTCGTCTCGACCGAGGCGTTGCCGAAAACTGTGGTGATGCCGAGAAGGTCGATTTCGGGATGGCGATGCAGAAAGAGAAGCGCCATGGCGTCGTCGACGCCAGGGTCGGTGTCATAAATGACCTTGTGCATGAGATATCCTCTAGATGTGAACCGTGAGGCTGCCGGACGGCGCCGCGAATTGCCGCCACCATAACGTCCACTAGGCTTTCTGCAACCCGCCGCGGGCAACTGCCGCCGTCGCATGTGCAGATTTGATCTTGGCGACAGCAAGCTCGGCATCCGGCCCCGCAGCCGCCAGCGCAGCTGCCTCAGAGACCCCATGGCAGCCGACGCGGGCAAAGACGATCGCAGAGGGATTCGCCAGCCGCGGCGTCTCCTCCTCCAGCCGCAGCGCGCCGAAGAACACGGCGGGCACGGAAAAATGCGCGGCAACGGCAAGGATCGCCGGCTCCAGTCTTCGGCTGTCGATCGAGGCAATGGCTGTGAGTTCCGCCGCGCCGATAGCGGCTACGTCGAGCGCCTCGATCGCAAGCGCCAGCACCTCGGCAGGCGGCGTCCCGCGCTCGCAGCCGAGGCCGAGCACGTGGCGCCTCGCCGTATCGAAAGAGATATCGCTCATGGAAACCGTCAAATACGCCCTGCCCATGTCTTTGCAGCCATTGCAGCTTGGGGCGGCAAATGCAACAAGGCCGTTCGAAATCCCCGCCCGGAATACCACCTTGCCCGATATCGCCTTCCATCTGCTTCTGCTGCTCTGCGCAGCGGCTTTCTTTGCCGGGTTCGTCGATCCCATTGCCGGCGGCGGCGGCCTCATCACCGTCCCCGTCATGCTGATCGCGGGTTTTCCGCCGCTCCAGACCCTCGGCAACAACAAGGTGCAGTCCCTCTTCGGCGCGGCCTCGGCCACGATCGCCTATACAAGGGCCATGTGCAGCTTGCGGAACAATTGCCGAGGCGCTGATGGCTGTCATGGGCGGTTCGACCATCTTCCATTACCTCTGGCGTAATTGATAAGGTGAATCGCCTTCCCGCATGATCGGACTGCCTGGAACTGACGGGCGATCAAAAGGAGATGACCCGATGAACGACGCAAACACCAACGCAGAGCGCTATCTCGCCATCTGGAATGAGACGGATGCCGTTCGCCGTCGCGCTCTCATCGCCGAGAGCTGGAGCAAAGCCGCCACCTATATCGACCCACTGATGCGCGGCGAAGGCCATGAGCAGATCAATTCGCTGGTCGAGGCGGTGCAAAGCCGCTTCCCCGGCTTCCGCTTCGCCCTGATCGGGGCGGCCGACGGCTACGGCGACAACCTGCGCTTCTCCTGGGGCCTCGGCCCGGAAAACGGCGATGCGCTGATCAAGGGCACGGATTTCGCCGAGCTCGAAGGCGGCAAGCTGAAATCCGTCCGCGGTTTCATAGATTTGCTGCCGGAAGCCGCCTGATGACGCCGACCGCCCGCTCCCTTGGAGACCATCTGCGCGAATGGCGCCAGCGCCGCCGCATGAGCCAGCTCGACCTCGCGCTGGAGGCGGAGATCTCGCAGCGGCATCTGAGCTTCATCGAGAGCGGGCGCTCGACACCGAGCCGCGACATGCTGCTGCATCTTGCCGAACGGCTCGACGTGCCCCTTCGCGATCGGAACCCGCTGCTGCTTGCGGCGGGTTTCGCTCCTGTTTTTGCCGAACGCGCGCTCGACGATCCCGCATTGGAACCGGCACGTCGCGCCATCGACATGGTGCTGAAAGGGCACGAGCCCTTCCCAGCAATCGCTGTCGACCGCCATTGGACACTCATCGCGGCCAATGCGGCCATCGCTCCGCTGCTCTCAGCCGTCTCCGACCAGTCTCTGCTCACGCCACCCGTCAACGTACTGCGCCTCAGCCTGCATCCACAAGGATTGGCGCCCCACATCAAAAACCTTTCCGAGTGGCGCGCCCACCTTATCGGCAGGCTGCGCCAGCAGTTATCGGCTTCGGGCGATCCAATGTTGGACAAGCTTTTGAAGGAGTTGCTGTCCTATCCAGCGCCTAAAACTGCTGGCGAGGTCCATACCGACTATGCCGGCATCGCCGTTCCCCTTCAGCTTTCAACCAAGGCCGGCTTGCTTTCCCTGATCTCGACGACGACTGTCTTCGGCACGCCCGTCGAAATCACTTTGTCGGAACTCGCGGTCGAATCCTTCTTCCCGGCGGATGCGGAAACGGCTGCCATCCTGCGCAGCCTCGCACTCAACTGACCGCCTCAGAACTCCACGCCCGGTTGACCCTTGATGCCGGAGCGGAAGGGGTGTTTGACGAGCTCCATCTCGGTCACCAGATCGGCGATTTCGATCAATTCTTCCTTGGCGTTGCGCCCCGTCAGCACGACATGCGTCATATGGGGCTTCTCGCTCTTCAGAAAGGCGACGACTTCGTTGATGTCGAGATAGTCGTAGCGCAGCGCGATATTGATCTCGTCGAGCAGCACCATGGAATTGCGCTCGTCGCGGATCAGTTCCTTGGCCTTTTCCCAGGCGGCCGCCGCTGCGGCGACATCGCGGGCACGGTCCTGCGTTTCCCAGGTGAAACCCTCGCCCATCGTGTGGAACTGGCAGAGATCGGAGAAATGCTTCTCGATCAGGTCGCGCTCGCCGGTCCACATCGCGCCCTTGATGAACTGCACGACGGCAGACGGCTTGCCATGGGCGATGTGGCGGAAGATCATCCCAAAGGCAGAAGAGGACTTGCCCTTGCCCTTGCCGGTATGGACGATGATCAGCCCCTTGCCATCGGTCTTGGTGGCCATGATCTTGTCGCGCGCGGCCTTCTTCTTCGCCATCTTCTCGGCATGGCGCGCATCGTCCTTGCCAACTCCGCCTTCTGCGATCTCGCTATCCGGGGTCTCGTCGCTCATTGGGTCACCTCATTTTTATGTCTTGTGGCCAGGTCAAACCGTGCCGAATTGCTGCGCGGTGTCCAGAGGCTGCGGTCGATTGCTTCGCGCAGCCGCTCCCTCATCTCGTCGAATGCCGCCGGGTTCTTCTCGATCATGAAGCCGGCAACAGTGGGATCGGCGACGAAGGCCTGGTAGACCGCCTCGAAATGATGTTCGCCGACTGCGCCCGTCGTCGCCGAAAAGGCGAAGAGATAATCGACTGTGGCGGCGATCTCGGCAGCGCCCTTGTAGCCGTGACGCATGACGCCCGCGATCCATTTCGGATTGACGACGCGCCCGCGCACGACTCGGCCGATCTCCTCTTCCAGCGAACGGATCACCGGCTTTTCCGGCCTGGAATGGTCGTTATGATAGATCGAAGGGCGCGCGCCGGCGAGCTGTTCGGCCGCCGCCGCCATGCCGCCCTCGAACTGATAGTAGTCGTCGCTGTCGAGCAGATCGTGCTCGCGATTGTCCTGGTTCTGAATGACTGCCTGCACCGAGCGCAGCCGCTCCTCGAACAGGCCGCGCTCGGCCTTGCCCTCCTCGCCGGCACCATAGGCATAGCTGCCCCAGACGAGATAGGCCTCGGCAAGGTCGGCGCGCCGCTCCCAGCCCTTTTCGTCGATCAGTGCCTGTAGTCCGGCGCCGTAGGCGCCGGGCTTCGAGCCGAAAACGCGGTAGCCCGCCCGGCGCTTTGCCGAGATTTCGTCAAGACCGGCAGCACCAAGCCTTGCTGTCTCGCCGCACATGCGCATTGCGATCGGATTGTCGGCCTCGTCCTCTTCAAGCGCGCCGACGGCACGGATCGCCTTGTCGAACAGCGCGATCTGCTCGGGAAAGGCATCGCGGAAGAAGCCGGAGATCCTGAGCGTCACGTCAACGCGCGGCCGCCCGAGCATCGCCGGCGGAATGATCTCGTAGCCGGTGACACGGCGCGAGCTCATGTCCCAGAGCGGCTTGACGCCGATCAGCGCCAGCGCCTGGGCGATATCGTCGCCGCCAGTGCGCATGTTTGACGTGCCCCAGGCCGTCAGCCCGAAGGAAACAGGCCACTCACCGTGATCCTGCACATAGCGGCGCACCAGCAGCTCCGCGGATTTCTTGCCAAGCTCGTAGGCCGCCGGCGTCGGGACGGCGCGGCTGTCGACCGAGTAGAAATTGCGACCCGTCGGCAGCACATCGGGCCGCCCGCGCGTCGGCGCACCGGAAGGGCCGGGCGCCACGAAGCGGCCGTCGAGACCGGCGAGCAGGCCGGCGATCTCGGCGGGGCCGCAGGCGAGGATCGAGGGTTTGAGACGGGTTTTGATCTCGGAGAGTACGGCCCGCGTCGCTTTCCAATCTTCGGGGCATTCCATCTCACTGGAGACGAACTTTGCAGCGAGCAGTTCGATGCGCTCGACAGTGTCTCCGTGGGTCCGCCATGGGGCATCGAGAACATCCGCGAGGACATCAGAACGCGGGCCGGTCCAGACGGCGGCCATGTCACAATCGAGAGGGTCGAAGGAGGAGGCGCCCCCCTCTGTCCTGCCGGACATCTCCCCCACAAGGGGGGAGATCGAGGATGAGAGGCCTCGCTCAATCTCATGCGTCGAAGGTGCGGCATCTTCAAACGGTTCTTTGTCGGGAAGCCCAAGCGACTTGCCGATCTCCCCCCTTGTGGGGGAGATGTCCGGCAGGACAGAGGGGGGTATCCCGCGCACGCCGCCGTCCAAGCCCGCATCCGCCGCGATCGCCCGCTGCAAACTCGCATCCCCACCCTCACCAAGCCCACGCGGCACCCGCGCCAGCGCCACGGTCAGGTCCGTCAGCAGCCGCCCCTCGGGCGACACGCCGAACACATGCAGCCCATCGCGGATCTGCATTTCCTTGAGGTCGCAGAGATAGGCGTCGAGCTTCTTCAGCGCCTCGCCTTCGCTTTCGCCCTTGGCGATACCGGCATCCCGGTCGAGACCGATATCGGTCACGAGATCGAGAATCTGGCGGCTGAGCAGGCGGATGCGGCGGGGATCGCCGCCGGACGCCTCGTAATATTCGTCGACCAGCGCCTCCAGATCCTTCAGCGGCCCGTAGCTCTCGGCCCGCGTCAGCGGCGGCGTGAGGTGGTCGATGATGACGGCCGCACTTCGGCGCTTCGCCTGCGTGCCCTCGCCCGGATCGTTGACGATGAAGGGATAGAGGTGTGGCAACGGCCCGAGGATCGCCTCGGGATAACAGCTTTCCGACAGCGCCAGCGCCTTGCCGGGCAGCCATTCGAGATTGCCGTGTTTGCCCATGTGGATGATCGCATGGGCGCCGAACTCGCGGCGCAGGAAAGCGTAGAAGGCGAGATAACCGTGCGGCGGCACGAGATCTGGCGAATGGTAGCTCTCTTTCGGATCGATATTGTAGCCGCGTGCCGGCTGGATGCCGACGAGCACCTCGCCGAAACGCGCGAAAGGCAGGGCGAAGACGCCCTCGCGAAAATACGGATCGTCTTGCGGATTGCCCCAGCGGGCTCTCACCTCATCCTGAATCTTATCGGGAAGAGATTCCAGGAAGCTGTTGTACAGACTCAGGGAAAGTGTCTCGCGGATGATCTTTCCATCGGAACCGGAATTGGTCGGCCCTTCCATCAGGTGGCGGATCAGCGCATCGCCGTCGGCGGGAATCTCGGCGACCGGATAACCCACAGCCCGCATAGCCTTCAGCACCTCAGTGGTGCCTTCAGGCGTATCCAAGCCGACGCCGTTGCCAAGTCGACCGTCCCGGTTCGGATAATTCGCCATGACGAGCGCGATGCGTCGGTCGCGCGCCGATGTCTTCCGCAGCCGTGCCCAATTGGCGGCAAGCTCCGCCGTATAACGCACCCGGCCGGCATCGGCCTGACTAGCGACGATGTTGGTCTCGACGGCAGCATCGTAGCGCGCTGCCGTCTTGAAGGAGATCGCCCGCGCCAGCACTCGGCCATCGACTTCAGGCAGCGCCACGTTCATGCCGAGATCGCGCGCCGACAGGCCCTGCGAGGAAGCCGCCCATGCCTCCCTCGACGAGGCCGACAGGATCGCCTGCAACACGATCGCCTCATTCGCCTCCAGCACCGTCGCCTGCCGGTCCGCACCCGGTGCGGAGACGGCAAAGCCGGTCGTGTTGATGACGACATCGGGTTTCAGCGTCGAAAACACGCTTTCGAGAATGCCTGTGGAAACCGGATCCTTGAGGCTATAGGCAAAGACCGGCAGCGGGCGGAGGCCGAGTGTCATCAGCGCTTCGATCAGAGCTTCGATCGGCCCGGTCTCGCCGCTTTGGACGAGGGCGCGGTAGAAGCTGATGGCGACGATGGGGGATGCCTGTTGCGTCGAGTTCGTAGTACCCCCCTCTGTCCTGCCGGACATCTCCCTCACAAGGGGGGAGATCGGCAAGTCGCTTGGGCTTCCCACAAAAGAAACGTTGGAGGATGCCGCATTTTCGTCCCAGGAGATGGAACGAGGCCTTTCATCCCTGATCTCCCCCCTTGTGGGGGAGATGTCCGGCAGGACAAAGGGGGGTATCTCGAGCTCGGCGGATAAGGCGGGCACCACACGCGAAGACACCTCCGCAACAATCCGCCGCCACTCCTCGACTCCGATCAGCCCCCGCCCTGGCCACCAAATACCTGCCTTCATCAGCGGCACAGCCGGCGCCGGCTTCTCGGCGCCCGACAGCATCGCCTCGGCATAGTCGAGAAAGGCCCGCGCATTGGCGTCGCCGCCCTCGATCAGATAGGCCCAGAGCGCGTTGAGATCGTCGAGGTCAACATTGGAGAAAGGCACCAGCCCCGCATCCGGCCGGGCATCGCCCGGCAGCACCGCTATCAGTGCCCCCGCGCGGGCCGCAACCGCATGCAGCGCTTCCAGCGCATAGTGGAAATAGCTGGCGCCGCCGAGAGCGCGCACGATAATCAGCTTCGCATGCCGAACCGTGCGCTCGACATAGGTATCAACAGACATCGGGTGCTTGAGGCTCATCAGGCTGGCGAGCCGGAGCGAAGGCCCCGCCCCGCGATCGCGATGGGCGGTTGCGATCGCGGCAAGCTCGCTGTCGGCCGCCGACAGGAACAGGATATCGCCCGGCGTCTGCCCGAGGTCGATTGCCTCCTCGCCGTCGCTGATCGTTCCCTGTTGAGCCAGAAGCAGATGCATCGGGTTACGCCAGCGCTTCGATCGCCGCCCTCACTGCGCCCTGATCCATTTCGTGCAGGCCGATGACGACGAGGCGCGTGGCGCGCTTTTCGCTCGCGCCCCAGGCGCGGTCGAAATAATGGTCGATGCGGCTGCCGACAGCCTGGAGCTGCAGGCGCATCGGCTTGCCTGACACATCGACGAAACCTTTGAGGCGCAGCACGTCATGGGCGGCAATGATGCCCTTTAGCGCTTCGACGAAGCCGGCGGGATCGGCAATGGGTCCGAGATCGACGACGAAGCTGTCGAATTCGTCATGGTCGTGCGGCGCACCGTCCTCATGCTCCAACTCGTGATGCGACTTGCGATTGGCGACATCGTCCTCCGTGCCGATGCCGAGGCCGAGCAGGATGCCGGCCGACACCTCGCCGTTCCGTGCCTCGATCATGACAGGCTTGCGGACGGTGCGGGAGGCGACCTCGTCACGCACCCTGATAAGGCCGGCAGCATCGATCAGGTCGGTCTTGTTGAGCACGATGAGGTCGGCGCAGGTGAGCTGGTCCTCGAACAGCTCCTCGATCGGGCTTTCGTGATCGAGCGATTCATCCTCGGCGCGGCGCGCATCGACGGCATCATGGTCGTCGGCGAAACGGCCGGCGGCAACCGCAGCGCTGTCGACCACCGTGATGACGCCGTCGACGGTCACCTGCGTGCGGATGTCGGGCCAGTTGAAGGCAGCGACCAGCGGCTGCGGCAGGGCAAGCCCCGAAGTCTCGATGACGATATGGTCAGGACGCTGTTCGCGCTCGAGCAGCTTGGTCATCGTCGGAATGAAGTCATCGGCGACGGTGCAGCAGATGCAGCCATTGGTCAGCTCGATGATATCGTCCTCGGTGCAATTCTCCGCACCGCAGCCCTTCAGCACGTCGCCGTCGACGCCGAGATCGCCGAACTCGTTGATAATAAGCGCAATCTTCTTGCCGCCGGCATTGGTGAGCAGGTTGCGGATCATCGTCGTCTTGCCGGCGCCGAGGAAGCCGGTGATGACGGTTGCGGGAATCTTCTGCTGGTTCATGGACTTAACCCTTCATTTTCAGCGGCAGGCCTGCCGCGATGAAATAAACTTCGGCGGCCTTCGCCGCGATCGATTGGTGCAGCCGGCCGGCATGATCGCGAAAATCCCGCGCCATGCGATTGTCGGGCACGATGCCGAGACCGACCTCATTGGAAACGAAAACGAGCCGCGCTTTCGCGGCGGGCAGGAAATCGGCAAGGGCGGCGAATTCCGCCGCCATGTTCCGCTCCTCCATCATCAGATTGGTGACCCAGAGCGTCAGACAGTCGATCAGCACGATGCGCCCCGGTCCGTCGATGGCGGTGAGCTTGCCGACAAGATCGAGCGGCTCCTCATGCGTCGTCCAGGACGGACCGCGGTCGACCTTGTGTTGGGCGATGCGCGCCTGCATCTCGTCGTCCCATGCGCGGCCGGTCGCAAGGTAATGGCGGTCGAGTCCGGCGGCCGTCACGAGGTCTTCGGCGAAACGGGATTTGCCGGAGCGTGCACCGCCGAGGATGAAGGTGGCGGTCATACTCAAACGCCCCTCAGGGAGAGTGCGTAGCCGTGGATTGTTCCGAGTGCACCTTTCTCGGCTACTGAGGGTGTGACACCCCCCTCTGTCCTGCCGGACATCTCCCCCACAAGGGGAGAGATTGAATCGCCGAGAGCTTTTCTCCAAACAATTGATGTAGGACGACGGTCGTGCTGCTTGCCGATCTCCCTCCTTGTGGGGGAGATGTCCGGCAGGACAGAGGGGGGGACCCAGCATTCGACATAAACGGCCGAAAGCACACCTCTTGCAGCACTGCTTGGAGGCGTCGCGCGCGCCGCACCAGGCCGCGCCGAATTCAATCGTTCAGCCAAGACAACCTCCGTGCTGGCAACGGGCATAGCGCCCAGGTGTGGGCTTCTCGCCCGGCCGCATGGCAGGTCTCCTGGCTCGCGGTTGTCGGCCGCGATCGGGGCAGACCGGAAACCGGTCGCCCTGATCGTGCCAGCGGATCATCCTCGCCTTCCCGGCTGCATCAGTGAAAAGGTGGACGATTCGTAGATTGAGAGGCGTCCGACCCCGGTTGATCACGATGCATATCCAGTGGCTTTTCCGGCATGTCGCCCGTCCCGCCCGCTTGCATGATTGCAAGCCGCCGGCCGGAAGGGCTTAGTGCCGGATGGAAGACCCTGACCGCTCTACAGTCGCGGGGTCGGCTGTGATGAAGGCGCCCGGCTTGGGTCCGCCCCGTCACATTCCCTTTTCATCCGGAAGGGCGCAACACCGATCCGGAACCATCCGTTATGTCAGGATGGTCAGTCGACCATCCGTTATCGGGATGGTTAGGCAAGCGCAGGGATGAAGTCAACCGGCCTTGGCGGCCGCCTGATCGCCAGTTCCGAGACGTGGCTACCCAAACACGACTTACCCTACCTAAAATATCGTCATTTATCAGAGACTTACGTCACCAGAATTTATTCCAACCGCCGGCTTTTCGCCGCAATTGCATCGCAAGCGGACTGTACGACCATCTCCGCCCTTGACCGGGCCTCTCCCCGCCTAGTTGTCTAGCCATGCTTATGAAATTGGATCGGCGCGGTTTCCGCGCGCTGCGTGTTTTCTTTGATCCGGGACGCCTGAGGGCGCTGACCCGGCGCAGCGAGGTCGGCCTGTCGCTGGCGGGCGCCGTCGTCGGCATCATCTCGGGTCTCGCCGTCACCGGCATGAGCTATGTCTCCAACGAGCTGCATCAGCTGGTCTTCGGCATTGCCGACAGCGAAAGGTTGAGCTCCTCCGAGATCGAGAACAAGCTGCTGCTGCTCACCGCCCCGGTTATCGGCGGCGCCCTGCTCGGCCTGCTGCTTTTCGTGCTGGCGAAACGACGCAAGAAACCGATGGTCGACCCGATCGAGGCCAATGCGCTGCATGGCGGCCGCCTGTCCTTGACCGACAGCATCATCGTTGCCGTGCAGAACCTGATCTCCAACGGTTTCGGCGCCTCCGTCGGCCTGGAGGCCGGCTATACCCAGCTTGCCGCCGGCCTCGCCTCGAAATTCGGTCTGAAGCTGCAGCTTCGCCGCTCGGACCTGCGCACCCTGGTTGGCTGCGGCGCGGCGGGCGCCATCGCCGCCGCCTTCAATGCACCGTTGACCGGCGCCTTCTATGCTTTCGAGCTGATCATCGGCACCTATACGATCGTCTCGCTGACGCCTGTCGTCGTCTCCGCCCTTGTCTCCACCCTGATCGCAAGGCTGCTCGCCGGCAGCGATTTCACCATCGATATCGGCAGCTTCGGTTCGGTCGTGCCGGCCGATTATATCCCGGCGCTGCTGCTCGGTGCGTTCTGCGCCGGCGTCGGCATCCTGATCATGCAGGGCGTCGCCTTTGTCGAGGAGCTGGCTCGCAAGAGCTCGATCGCCCCACCCTTCCGCCCGGCTCTCGGCGGCATCATCGTCGGGCTGCTGGCGATGATCTCGCCGCAAGTGCTCTCGGCCGGCCACGGCGCGCTGCATCTCAACCTTTCCCGAGACGTGGCGATCCCGACGCTGATCGGCCTCTTCCTTTTGAAATCCTTCGCCTCGGCGATCTCGATCGGCTCCGGCTTCAGGGGCGGGCTGTTCTTCGCCTCGCTGTTCATGGGCGCCCTGCTCGGCAAACTCTTCGCCTATTGCGGCCCTTATTTCGCCGATGCGACGCTGACGCCCGTCATCTATGCCGTGGTCGGCATGAGTTCGCTTGCCGTCGCCGTCATCGGCGGGCCGCTGACCATGACGTTCCTGGCGCTCGAAATCACCGGCGACTTTCCGATCACGGCACTGGTGCTCGCTGCGGTCATCACCTCGTCGCTCGTCGTGCGTTCGACCTTCGGCTACTCCTTCGCCACATGGCGCTTCCACCTGCGCGGCGAAAGCATCCGCAGCGCCCATGATGTCGGCTGGATCCGCAATCTGACGGTCGACAAGCTGATGCGCGCCGACGTCAAGACGGCAAGGGCGGGCATCTCGCTGGAGGAATTCAAGCAGGCCTTCCCGATCGGCTCGACCCAGCGCGTCATCCTCGTCGAGGAGAGCGACAAATATGCGGGCCTCGTGCTGGTACCGGAGATTTACGCCAATCCGACCGATGCGCAGGACGAGGGCAAGACGCTTGCCGATTTCATCCACTACCGCAACGATTTCCTGCAGCCGCAGATGAATGCCAGGCAGGCGGCGGCGATCTTCGACAAGAGCGAAAGCGAAGCGCTCGCCGTCGTCAACAACCTGATCGAACGCAAGGTGATCGGCCAGCTCAGCGAAAGCTACACGCTGCGCCGCTACAGCGAAGAACTCGACCGCCGCCGCCGCGAGGTCTCAGGCGAGATCTGAGCAAGTCGGAACACTCCGTCGTCAGTCGGTGCCGGCGAGCTTGAAGACGTTGACCGGCTTCGAAACCCCGCGCAATTCGAAAGAGCCGAGACATTCACTGGCAACGGCAGAGGTGACGGCGAAACTCTCCGACATCAGCAAATGGTGCCCGAGCGTGCCGCAGAGCTTTTCGAGCCGCGAGGCCTCGTTGACGGCGCTGCCGATGACGGTGAAATCAAGCCTGCCGCGCGCGCCGATATTTCCGTAGAACACCTCGCCGAGATGCAGCACGACATCGACGCCGATGTCAGGACCTCCATCATTCCTCCGCTGACCATTCAGCACCTTGTTGGCTTCTAGAATATTCCTTGCCGAAGCCAGTGCGGCCATGCAGGCCTTTTGCGGGTCTTCAGCATCGGTCGGAAAGATCGCCAGCACGCTATCGCCCATGAACTTGAGGATCTCGCCCGAATTTTCCTCGACATGCCAGCCGATCAGCTCGAAATGTTCATTCAGAAACCCGGCGATTTCGCCCGGCTGATAAACCTCGGTCAGCGCCGTGAAGTTTCTCAGGTCCGCAAGCAGGATTGCAGCATTGATCGCCCCTCCCTTTCCCCTTTGAATATCGCCTGCAAGGATGCGTGCACTTGTTTTGGCGCCTGTATAGACGGCAAGGATATCCGATGCGGTTTTCGTTGCCGCGATACGATAACAAGCCAGCCCCAGCGCCGGGAAGAGCTTCGCGACGATCGCCAGTTGGTCATCAGAAAATCCGCCCGGCCTGTCGCTTGTAAGAGACAGACTGACCCCGCGCAGCGCAGCCTCCTTCGGAAACTCCAGCAGGCTGACCAGATGATCCGTGCCGCCGCCATGCGCGAATTCCGCAAGCTGTGGGTAGTCATCGACACCCTCACCCTTGGCGATGTTCCATCGACCTGACGTTTCGCCGCGGCCCAAAAGAAAATAGATCGGGGTCTTCTCGAAATTCAGCACTGCCGCACTGCCATACTCGGCATTCTCGATCGTGGTCGCACCGCCACGCACGAAATTGGCCGAGACGCCGCCATACATGGGATGAATCGACGGCATTGAGATGCTTCCCCGCCAGATCGGAAAGCCATCCGCGATCAGCCGATCGCACAATCCGGCTATCAGCTCGCCAATATGCTCAGCTGTGATTCCATGTTCTATAAGCCACTGAATATGATTGTTAATTTCCGAACCTCCAAATGACCGACGCAATTTATGGTCGGAAATCGGGCAAATGGACGGCGATGACCAACCGGGGCGTTGCCAGATCAACCAATAGTCGAGTCAGGCAGATATTTCTAGCCATGGATTCCGGCAGCGACGACCACAAGGCAGGCTGAGAGCAAGTGATACCTGCCGTTACCGTCATTCGGCTCCGACGAGAAGCAGTGAAGGGCGCCGCAAAAATGAAAGCCGGTGCCGCAGCGCTTGCGGATATCTCACATCCTGACTGTCATGCCGCCGTCCACCGTCAGCACGTGACCGTTGACGAAGGAAGCGGCGTCGCTTGCAAGAAAGAGCGCCGCGCCGGCGATCTCGTCCGGCCGTCCCCAGCGCTGAACCGGGATGCGTTGACGCACGAAGGGCATCAATTCCTCGTTTGCAGCCATCGCCGCGTTCGTCTCAGTGGCAAACCAGCCGGGCGCAATCGCATTGCTGGTGATGCCGTGCGGGCCGAATTCGACCGCCATGCCGCGCATCAGTCCGGTCAGTCCCTGCTTGGCCGCCGGATAGACGCAGTCCCCGGGCATGACGACATGGCCGCTGATCGAGGTCACCGCGATCAGGCGGCCGTGATTGCGTCGCTTCATCAGCACGGCAGCGTCCCGCGACAGCGTCATCGCCGCCGCCAGGTCTGTGCGCAGCAGCTCGATGATGGCATCATCATCGAATTCGGCCAGAGGCCGCCTGTCGCGGGCGCCGACATTGTTGATCAAAATATCGAGACGACCATGGACCTTGTCGATATTCGCCATCGCAGCACGCTGTGCCTCGCGGTCGGCGATATCGAATGCGGCGGCCTCCGCCGTGCCGCCCGCGGCACGGATCGTCCTGACGGCATCTTCCAGCGTCGCCGCCGTGCGTCCGTTGACGATGACATGCGCGCCGGCCTCGGCAAGGGCGCGCGCCATCTCGAATCCCAGACCACGGCCGCCGCCGGTCACGAGCGCCACCTGACCTGCCAGTGAAAATCTATCCAATATGCTCATAGTTTTAGTCGCTCACCTGGGTCCGTCGCGACAATTAATGGACTCAGTCAACTAATTTAGCAATAGCAGAACGACGGCACCGATGATGGTGCGAGGTGCGGCCTAACCGAGCAGCCCGGCCAGCCAGCGCGGATCGAGATGACGTTCCAATTCTCCGGCGATCTCGTCGAGTGCCTGCTCGACGCTCTCGCGGTAATTCCGCTGCTCGCCTGATAGACCGAAGCTTTGGAGCAGTCGAGTGCGGTAGGCGTCACTGCCGAAGAGCCCGTGCAGATAGGTACCCATGATCCGGCCGTTGGTCGAAAGCGCCCCGTCGGGCAAGCCGTCGATGATCGCTGAAGGCCGATCGCAATCCGGGCCGCGGGTGATGCCGAGATGGATCTGGTAGCCGGCAAGCGGCGCGTCATATTCGGTCGAGCGAGCCTGGCTGTTGCGCACGGTCTTCTCCGGCGCCATCTCGGTCTCGATGTCGAGCAGCCCAAGCCCCGGCGTCTCGAGCGTCCCGCCCTCGATGCCGAGCGGATCTTGCACCATGCGGCCGAGCATCTGGTAGCCGCCACAGATGCCGATCACCCGGCCGCCGCGCCTGACATGCGCCTGCAGATCGCTCTCCCAGCCCTGGGCCCTGAAGTCGGCGAGATCCGATATCGTTGATTTCGAGCCGGGAAGCACAACGAGGCTCGCGTCGGCAGGTATCCGCTCGCCTGATCGCACGAAGACCAGCTCGACATCCGGCTCGGTCCTCAGCGGATCGAGATCGTCGAAATTGGCGATACGTGGCAGCACCGGCACGGCAATCTTCAGCGCGCCCGTCCCGCCCTTCGCCAACCGTTCGAGCACGACCGAATCTTCGGCCGGCAGGCGCGCGGCACCCTGCAGCCAGGGCACGACGCCGAAACACGGCCAGCCGGTAAAGCCTTCGATGGCGCGGATGCCGTCGTCAAACAGCGAGACGTCGCCGCGGAACTTGTTGATTATATAGCCCGCAATCATCGCCCGGTCGCCATCTTCGAGGATCGCATGCGTGCCGACCAGCGAGGCGATGACGCCGCCGCGGTCGATATCGCCGACGAGCACGACAGGCACGCCAGCCCGCGTCGCAAAGCCCATATTGGCGATATCGCCGGCCCTGAGATTGATCTCGGCCGGCGATCCGGCGCCCTCGACGATAACGAGGTCGGCCCCCGCAGCCACTTTTTCGAAACTCTCGAGCACGGCGCCGAGCAACTCAGGCTTCAGCCGCTGATAGTCGCGTCCCTTCGCCTGTCCGAACACCCTGCCCTGGACGATGATCTGGCTGCCATTTTCCGATTGCGGCTTGAGCAGCACCGGGTTCATGTGGACCGAGGATGGCGTGCGCGCGGCCAGCGACTGCAGCCACTGCGCCCGGCCAATCTCGCCGCCGTCATCGGCGACCGCCGCATTGTTCGACATGTTCTGCGGCTTGAACGGCCGGACCTTCAGCCCGCGATTGGCCGCCAGCCGGCAGAGCCCTGCGACCAGCACCGTCTTGCCGACATCGGAGCCGGTTCCCTGCAGCATGATCGCTCTTGCCATGGTGGCCCGCATTCGCCTCTCGTTCAGGCGAGGCCTACAATGGGCGGTAATCCCAGGTCAAGACTTTGGCCGGGCAAGACTTGGCCCCAGTCACGTTCCTACATAAACGCGAAAACCGCGCATGGCCTTGGCTCTGCGCGGTTTGCCGAAAAACTCTGGCGTCTTCGCCCTTACACGGCGAAGCTCGCTTTCTCCGGTACGCACTACCTGAACCGGAGAAGCGGCGGTCATTGCTGCCACGACCCAACTGATAACGGCACATTCTTACCGGAGAGTTATTGAAGGCTTACGCAAATGTTAATTTTGATCTTTTTTGACATTCTGGCCAAAATTTCTGCCGAAGATCCGCAGCCTGTCGCCAAGAGCGTGCTTTTCGCCCGAGGGCGCCAATTTCGGAATGCTGACATAAATTCTTCGAATTCAATAATTTAGTCACGCAACCATGAGCAGAAGATGGTTGATTTCTGCGAGCGAACGCGTAGGCTCCGTCATAACACGCCATTGTTGAACATGGCTTGCCCATGAACCGGAAAGCCTGTTGCGGTATCGCCCCGGCAGGCATTTTCCATTCGGGTGCCGGAGAGATTTGTCGGTGAATTTCAGAGCCTGCTGCACGTCCGCCTAAGAAGAATTCGGGGAATGACGATGAAGACGTTTCTGATTCCGGCCGTCTTTGCCGCGGCTCTTTCTACCGTCGCGCCGGCCGAAGCCGCCGAATGCGGCAGCGTTTCGATCGCCGAAATGAAATGGGCCTCGGCAGGCATTGCGGCGAGCTTCGACAAGATCATCCTGGAAAAGGGCTACGGCTGCTCCGTCACCATCGTCGATGGCGACACCCTGCCGACCTTCGCCTCGATGAATGAGAAAGGCATCCCCGACATCGCCTCGGAATACTGGATCAATTCCGTCAGGTCCCTGCTCGATCAGGCTGTCAACACTGGCCGGCTGGTACAGGGGGCCGAAATCCTGGCCGACGGCGCCGTCGAGGGCTGGTGGATCCCGAAATTTGTCGCCGACGCCCACCCCGATATCCGCTCGGTCGAGGACGCGCTGAAACATCCCGAACTCTTCCCCGCCGAGGACGACCCGTCGAAAGGCGCAGTTTACAACTGCCCCGCCGACTGGAGCTGCCAGATATCGACCACCAACCTGTTCAAGGCGCTTGCCGCCGACAAGAAGGGCTTCGAGCTCGTCGAGACCGGCAGCCCCGAACAGCTTGATGCCTCGATTGCCCGCGCTTTCGAAAACAAGGTTGGCTGGCTCGGTTATTACTGGGCGCCAACCGCCATCCTCGGCAAATACGACATGACGCGCCTGAGCTTCGGCGTCGGCCACAACAAGAATGAATGGGATCGCTGTACCGCGGTTGCCGGCTGCGTCAGGCCCGAGCTCAATTCCTACCCGGTCTCGCGCGCCTTCACGCTGATGACCAGGTCCTTCGCCAGCCGCGCCGTACCTGTCACGACCTATCTCAAGACCCGCAAATGGGACAATGCGACGATAAACCAGGTGCTCGCCTGGCAGGACGAAAACCGCGAAAGCAACGAGGATGCCGCGATCCATTTCCTTCGCAATTACGAGAGTCTGTGGACGAAATGGGTGCCAGCTGATGTAGCCGAGAAGGTCAAGGCGAGCTTATAACGGCCAAAACACGATCAAGCATGGACGATTCGATGACAGGCAATGTTCCCTTTCCCGACCGCGATACCGTTGCGGAAAAGCTCGCCGCCCTGTCGGAGACCGACAAGTCCTACCTGGCGCTGCTCATGGAAAACGCCGCCCAGGACGACAACCTGCTCGACGGCCTGCGCCGCCATCTCGATCTTGCCGCCGGATCGCGTTTCCTGAACTCGCTGAAACTTGAAAATTTGGGAATGTGGCTCGGTGCCCAGGCACCGGATCGGTTGCAGATCCGGCTGATGGAAACCGCCCGCTCCGGCCAGCATCCTGCCTACCAAGCCTTCCGGACCGGCCTCAGCCGATCCGGTGGCCTCGAAAAAGCTTATCCCCCGATCATCCGCTAGGATGATCAGAACCGGATCTCCTTATCCCCCGGTCAGTATCTGATCAGGCAATCCCCGGAAGGAATCTGAACCGTCATCACTTCTTCGCGGCGCGGTCGACTGAGCGGCCGGCATCCTGCGTGGCGTTCACGGTGTTTGCCGTATCTTTTCCTATGCCGCGGATCGTGTTGCCGCAGGAAGAAAGGGCAAGAAGAACCATCAAGGCTGCGGCAATTTTGGCCGTTGTCGTCATCTCGGATATCCTTGTTTGAAATCAACCCCGAACGGCGACAATTGCCGTCCGCGCCGATAACGCACGACAAACCAAAAGGTTCACTGTCACGTTCGATCGGCATCATGCTCTAGGCGGCCACCGCCTTCGCTCTCTCGGCAAAGGCCCCGCGAATGCTGTCGGCCACCGTCTCGATCGGCCCCGATACCTGCGAGGCGGTCAGCAGGCGGATATCGAAGGCGCCGAGCTCCGGCAGCCCTTCCTGAGGCCCGAGGATCGCCATGTCCTCGTTGACATAGGACAGCGGCAACGGCGCGATGGCGAGATCGGAAAGCACGGCGGCGCGCTGCGCCATCGTGTGGCCGCTGAGATAGGCGACGCGATAATGCCGCTTGTTGCGTTCGAGCTGGGAGAGTGCTTCCTGGCGCCAGATGCAGCCGTCTTCCCAGATCGAGATCGGCAGCGGATCGCGCCGATGCGCCGAACCGCACTTGGCGCCGGCCCAGACCAGCCGCTCGCGGAACACCACCTCTCCGCCCGTCGGGAACGGCCGTGTCGCACAGTTGATCAACGCCAGGTCGAGCCGCTGCTCCTCCATGCGCTTCTTCAGCCCGATGCTCATGTCGATCGTCACATCGACCATGATGCCGGGATAGCTCTCGGCGAAACTCTTCAGGATGCTCGGCAGCAGCCGTTCGCCGATATCCTCCGGCGCGCCGAGCCGCACGACGCCGCTGAGCTCCGGCATGATGAAACGCGACACCGCCTCGTTCGATAGCGCCAGGATGTTGCGCGCGTAGGACAGCAACATCTCGCCGTGGCGCGTCAGCGATACCGAGCGGGCGTCGCGCAGAAAAAGCGTCGCACCAAGCTGCTCTTCAAGCTTTTTGATCTGCATCGATACCGCCGAAGGCGTGCGGAAGACGGCCTCTGCGGCGGTCGAAAAATTGCCTGTTTCGGCGATCGCCACGAAGGTACGCAGCACTTCGTTGTCAAGCAGCGGAATGGGACGGCGAAAGGGAATACTCATCGTCGCATCTTTCAATTTTTCTGATTTATAACCCCATATCATTTTGTTTGATTGAATGTCAATTGACCACCATATTCCGGGTGTCGGCAGCTAAATGCAGCAAAGGAGGCCCGACATGTCTCAAACAAGCATCTGGAATATCGTACAGGCCCTTTCCGCATTCAAGTCGCAGAGGCGCAGGGATGCGAACCATAAGCATGCGCTCCGGGAGCTAAGGCGTTTTCCGCCACATCTGCTGGCAGATTGTCAGCGCGAGATGGACACGCCTCGGCCAGTCAGTCGAGACGGTTTCGACCAAGGCTCGGACGGGCCGTTAAATTGGGAAACACCCTTCCGTCGAACAGCTTGCGCGCCGTTCTGATCGTCCCCGCGCCCTGGACCGAGCCGTCCGCGGCCAGATCGAGAAACACCTCCATGTCACCTGTGGGATGCTCGATCCGGTAACGGCCGTCTGTGGAAGCATGCGCCAGCGCATGCGCCGGAGAACGGCCGAGCCGCGTCGCCGTCGCAACGGTGACGGCGGCCAGCACGCCGACCGAGGCGTGAACGCGGTGCGGAATGAAGCTGCGCGTGCCGATCGATCCGCCGGCTCGGGGCTCCGATACCAGGGTCATTTTGGGAACGGACGCGGCAGTGACGTCGCCGAGGTTCATCATCGGGCCGGCCTTGAGGCGAATGGCTTCGATACGCTGCTTGAGGCCATCATTTGCTTCCAGCGCCTCGCGGCTTTCTTCGCCAGAAAGCCCGAAGTCCGAGGCCCGCATGATCACGCAGGGCATGCCGTTGTCGATCAGCGTCGCCTCGACGCCGTCGATGACATCGACCTCGTTTCCTGTCGGAAGAAGGGCGCCGCACATCGAGCCAGCAATGTTGACGAAGAGCAGCGGTACAGCGGCGTTGCTTCCCGGCACACCGGCGATTTCGGCCTTGCCCCGGTAGTTGACCTTACCGTTCGGCGTCTCGATCCTGCTGACGGCAACCTCGCCGGAGTTGACCATGTGGATGCGGACGGGCGTAATCTCGCCCGATGCCTTCACCAGACCCCGTTCGATGGCGGCCGGACCGACGCCGGCAAGAATGTTTCCACACCCCTGCGCGTCGCTGACCAGTGCCTGGTCGACGAAGACCTGCAGGAAGAGATAGTCGACGTCAGCGTCTTCGCGCGAAGAGGCGGAGAGCACTGCGACCTTGGATGTCAGCGGATCGGCGCCGCCGATCCCGTCGATCTGCCGCGGGTCCGGTGAGCCCATGATGGCAAGCAGCAGAGCGTCCCGTTCCGCGGGATCCCCAGGCAGGTCCTCGGCCAGGAAATAGGCGCCTTTCGACGTTCCGCCTCGCATCCAGAGGCAGGGAATGCCGTCCTCATACATATTTTAGCCCCTTCTCCCGGAGCTTCGACCGCATGTCGTAGATATCGAGCCCGAGTTCGCCGGCCGCGAGGCGCTGGCGCTTGGCCTCCTCGTTCGCCACCCGCTTCTCGGCGGCAGTCAGAACCTCCTCGGCTTCGCTGAGCTTCACCACGCACACCCCGTCATCGTCGGCGACGATGATGTCGCCGGCTTCAATGAAGGCACCAGCGCAGACGATCGGAACGTTGACCGAACCGAGCGTTTCCTTGACGGTCCCCTGCGCGGACACGGCCTTGGACCACACCGGGAACTGCATCTGGGTCAGATCCCTGATATCGCGGACACCGGCGTCGATGACGAGGCCGCGGCAACCTCGCGCCCGCGCCGAGGTGGCGAGCAGGTCGCCGAAATAACCGTTGTCGCAGGGCGAGGTCGGCGAAAGCACCAGGATGTCGCCGGCCTGGATCTGCTCGATCGCCACATGGATCATCCAGTTGTCACCAGGCGGTGCGGAGATCGTGATGGCGGACCCGGCGATCTGCGCCCCCGAATAGATCGGCCTCATATGGCTGGCAAGCATGCCTTTGCGCCCCTGGGCTTCGTGGACCGTCGCGACGCCGGCTTTGGCCAGCCTGTCGATCACATCAGCTTCCGCCCGCGGTATGTTCTGTACGACGATGCCCATGCTTATGCTCCGTTCTTGTCCGCCGGCGGCGTGCCGTGGGTGTGGAATGTTTCGATCGTCTTCAGTCCCCAGGCCTGCCCCTTTTTCCGGTCGGCCTCCGTCCAGACGATCGGCTCCCAATCGGGCGCCAGGATGAGACGCGCGCCGGCATTGGCAAGCTCGACGCGATTGCCGGCCGGCTCCCAGACATAGAGGAAGAACGTGCCCTGGATGGCGTGCTTGTGTGGACCGGTCTCGATGTGGACGCCGTTTTCCAGAAAGATGTCGGCCGCCCGAGAATGTCGTCTCGCGTGTCCGTCGCATAGGTGACGTGGTGAAGACGGGCGTTGCCGCGGCCATGCTCCTCGGTGCAGGCAAGGTCGTAGCCCTTGTTGTTGATGGTGAACCAGCAGCCTCCCACGCGCCCGTTGTCGAGCTGGATCATCTCGGTCACCCGGGACCCGAGGCACGTCTCCATGAACCGCCTGAACTCGGAAACATCCGACGCCAGAAGATTGAGATGGTCGAGACGCCGGGGGTGGCATCCCCGACCGTGATAGCGCTGTGCAATATTCTTCAGAGCCGGTTTTTCATCGTCGGGCGGGCTGTAGCGGACCGTGTCGTAATAGATTTCGAAGACATGCCCGAAGGGATCTTCGAAGCGGAAGGCGCTGTTATGGCCGAGATCGCCGTCGACCCAGCCGACGACCTTATAGCCGCTGGCCTCGATCGCTTTCACCCGCCGGTCGAGCGCATCAGGCGAAGAGGCCCGGTAGGCGATGTGCCCGACGCCGGTCGTGTGGTGGCGCGTCAGCTTCAGCGTATGGAACTCGTAATCGTCCCATGCCCTGAGATAGGCGGAATTCTCGTCCTGGCCGGCAAGGCTCAGCCCGTAAACCCGCAGAAAGAAGTCGAGACTTTCTTCGAACTTGTTCGAATACATCTCGACATGCGCCAGATGCGCAATGTCGAAACAGGGCTCCATCTATCTCCTCCTCCGCTCTCTCCGCATGGAGCGCCAGACGAAATCCGCGGCATGTGCGCTGATGACGAGAGCCGTCTTCTTTTCCGACATGAAATGCCTCCTTCCTCGTTGGAGGGATTTCATTCCCCAGGCTGCCTTTTGCCAATTTGGAATTGCCGCAGAGCCTATAAGTTTTCGCTATAGGGAATCTTCTCAAGCGGCTCAGTAGCCCGAGAACTATAGCTTTTTCTTATATCCAATAGATCATTTTGAAATGGGCATTTCCCGCATCTCCCGACAGCCTAAGGCCAAGATCGAGCTCGAAGTGCGCAAGGTCGAAAAAGTGGGCGGCGAGCTCTACAATACCGAATTCCAGACGTTCGAGAGCGTCAAGGATCCGGCTCATTGATACCAGCCATGGCAAGCGCGGCTAGAGCCGCACTTGCCTCTCCAACTTCAGGTCGAGAAGGCGGCTGCCTGACAGCATCGAAAAGGGAAAAGCGGATGTCGGCTATTGCAACGATCGGATTCGGCGAAGCGGCGCAGGCCTTCGTATCGGGCTGGCGATCCGAAAACGGCGCGTCGCCTGAAAAGATCTCCACCTTCGACATAAAGGTCGAAGATCCATCCCAGCGTGGCGATCTGCTGCAGGCCTGTTCGGATCTCGGTGTCGATTGCGCCGAAACACCGGCACAGGCGCTGACGGGCGCCGACACCGTTTTCAGCCTGGTCACTGCAGACCGCGCCCTGGAAGCGGCGACCCGGGTCGCCGAATTCCTCGGGAGAGACGCGCTTTACCTCGACTGCAACTCCTGCTCTCCCGCGACGAAGGCCGCCGCCGCCAGGCTCGTTGAAGCTGCCGGCGCCGTTTATGTCGATGTCGCGGTGATGTCGCCCGTTTATCCCGCCCGCCATCGCACGCCGCTCTTGGTCTCAGGATCGTCGGCAGAACGGGCGCAAGACGTGCTCCTTGGCCTCGGAATGCAGGCCGGGACAGTGGGAGACGAGATCGGACAGGCCTCGTCGATCAAGATGCTGCGGTCGGTGATGATCAAAGGCTTCGAGGCGCTGACTGCGGAATGCCTGCTGGCTGCCCGCCGCGCCGGCGTGGAAAAAGCCGTGCTCGCATCTCTCCAGGCCTCGGATCCTGGCATAGACTGGACGATGCGCGCAGCTTACAACCTTGAACGCATGATGGTACATGGCAAGCGGCGGGCCGCGGAAATGCAGGAAGTCGCCGCGACACTGAGGGAACTGGGACTACCGGATCGCATGGCCTCGGCGACGGCCGACTGGCAGCGCCGGATCGGCGAATTGGACATCCTGATGCCGCAGAATTCTCTGGAAGCGCGGGCCGATGCCATTTTGGAGCGTGATTTGACTTGAATTCAGCGGCGTCTCCGGCATTGCAAGTCCAGCACAACCTTCGCCATCTGAGGGTCTTCCTTGCCGTGCTCGACACCAATTCCGTCACCCGGGCGGCCGATGTCTGCCATCTCTCGCAGCCCGCGGTCACGCAGGCGCTTTCCAAGATCGAACGCGCCCTGCGAACGACCCTTTTTACCAGGACCCCGCAAGGACTGTTCGCCAACGCGCAAGGGGATGTCCTGGCAAAGCGCGTGCGAAGAGCCTTCGGCTTTCTCGATCCGGCCCTCAATGAACTCAGCCCACGCCTTCGCATGGTCGCGACGTCCTCTCAACTGCAGGCTCTCATCGCCGTGCGCGAGGCCGAGAACTTTACGCTTGCCGCTCGCAGGCTCGGCCTGGCCCAGCCGACCGTTCACCGGGCGGTGACGCAACTCGAGGAGGAAGCCGCCCGCCCGCTGTTCGAGCGGACCTCCTACGGTATCGTCGCCACCCGCGCCGCCGGAACGCTCGCCCAGGCCGCACGCCTCGCCTTCGCCGAACTGGCGCAGGCGGAGGTGGATCTCGCCGAAACGCTTTCAGAGGAAGCAGGCCGGATCGTCGTCGGTGCGATGCCGCTTTCGCGCTCCTTCGTGCTTCCGAGAGCCATCGCCGAGTTCCGGAAGTTCCGTCCGAACACGCCGATCCACATTCTGGAAGGTCCCTATGCCGACCTGCTTGCCGGCCTCAGGCGCGGCGAAATCGATTTCCTGATCGGCGCGTTGCGCGATCCCGCACCGATCGGTGACGTCGAGCAACGCTTCCTGTTTACCGATACGCTGGTCGTAGTCGCCGGCAGCAACCATCCGCTGACGGCACGTTCCGAGCTCTCGGTCGAAGAACTCGCGGCCTATCCATGGATCGTCGGCCAGCGCGGCACGCCGATCCGGCGGCATTTCGACACCTTGTTCGAGGGCCTGGACCACCCGCCGACAAGCATCGTCGAGTCCAGTTCGCTCATCCTGATGCGCGAACTGCTGAACGGAACGGACCACCTCGGCTGCATTTCCTACCTGCAGGCCCAGGCGGAATTGTCCCGCGGCCTCCTCAAGGCATTGCCGCTCGACCTCAGCCACACCGCGCGGCCGATCGGCCTCACCCTGCGCATCAACTGGATGCCGACGCGCGCACAGGAACAATTCCTGAGGTTCGTCTCGTCGAACGAGGAGCCTGCCGCCGAAACGCCGTGAAGCGGATCGGCGGTCACAACCCACCCAGCAGTTTGAACGCTATGATCCACATCGTGAACGCGACGAGCGTTTCCAGCATGCGCCAGGATGAGGGTTTCGAGAAGATCGGCCGCAACCGCTTCGCGCCATATCCGAGCGAAAAGAAGAACAGGAAGGACCCCGTCACCGCCCCTGCCGCAAAAGAAGCCTGCTCTCCCGGATATCGTGTCGATATCGTGCCGAGCAGCACCACGGTGTCGAGATAAACATGCGGATTGAGCCAGGTGAGTGCGAGGCAGGTTGCCAGCGTCTGCCGAAAGCTCGATGGTTTGGCTTCCGCGGCCGTGAGAGCGGCGGACGACCGCAAGGCGGAATAGAGGCTTCTTGCCCCGTACCAGACCAGAAACATAGCTCCCCCGTAGCGCATGACGGGATCGAGCCAGGGCATGAACCTGGCGATTTGCTGCAGGCTGGTCACGCCAAGCACAATCAACGCGGCATCCGATAACGCGCATGCGAAGCAGACGGCGAAGACATGTTCGTTGCGCAAGCCCTGGCGGAGAATGAAGGCGTTCTGCGCGCCGATGGCGACGATCAGGCTGAGACCCATCATCAGGCCGGTTCCATAGATCGAAAAATTCATCTCTTCGGCCAACGCCCCTCATTTCGGTGGGGTTGCGCTATCGCTATTTCGAGAATTAGGCTAATTAATCTAACTTATCTAGATTAAGTAAAACTAATCCATGCTCGACTATCCCGCTCTTCGCGCCGTCGCAACTATTGTCCAGACAGGCAGCTTCGAAAGAGCTGCGACCGCTTTGAACGTGACCCCTTCGGCCATTTCGCAGCGCGTGAAGCAGCTCGAAGAGCGTCTCGGCGTCGTCCTCATCGTCAGAGGCACGCCGTGCACGGCGACCGAAAAGGGAGAATGGCTGTGCCGCCATGTGGAGAATGTCGGCATGCTCGAAGCGGAACTCTTCGGGCAACTGCCGGCCCTCGTCGATCCCGACGAACCACGGCAAAGGGTCACACTTCAAATCGCGACGAACGCCGACAGCCTCGGAACATGGTTCGTCGAGGCCATGTCGAATTTTGCCAAAAGCTCTTCCTATCTGCTGAACGTCGCCGTCGACGACCAGGACCATACCGCCGAATGGCTGCAGCGCGGGCGGGTGATCGCCGCCGTCACCAGCCTGGAAAAACCGGTCCGAGGATGCCGGCGTTTTGCCCTCGGCGTTCTGCGTTACCATGCAACGGCAACCCCCGACTTCGTCGCACGCTATTTTCCGCAGGGCGTGACATCAGAGGCGATCCGCAACGCTCCGGCGCTGACCTTCAATCAAAAGGACAGGCTGCAGAGCAGCTGGATCAGGCGAACATTCGGACGCGATCTCGATTATCCCACCCACTGGCTGCCGTCGCCGCAAAGCTTCGTCGAGGCGAGCCTTTCAGGCATGTGCTGGGGAATGAACCCGACACAACTGACCCGCGAGCACCTCGCATCCGGACGGCTGGTCGAGCTGGTGCCCGATACACCGCTCGATGTCCCGCTCTACTGGCAGATAAATCGCCTCGCCGCCGACCGCCTGGCGGATCTGACGCGCGAAGTCGTCACCGTGGCCAAGCGCCGCCTTTGATGCATCACTAAAAAATGCAGCATCATCCCGGTGACCGGGTCGCTTTTATCAGACATAAGCCGTGCGGCTGCCGAACTCGCTGGTCTCGTCAAAATTCGTCGTGCCGATACGCTCGCTTTCGCCGGAAAGTTCTTTCGGAGCGTCACCGGCAGGCTTCGACGCAGCAGACGCCTGAGTTTGGCTGCTCTCGCTCGCTTCGATCTTGGCAATCTTCGCTTCCAGCGTCGCGATGGATTTTTCGATCGTGGCCTTCTCTTGCTCGTCCTGCGTTTCCGACAGGGCTACCTGCTTTTCGGCAAGCTGCGCCTCAAGAGAGGCAAGTTGGTCCGACGAACTGGAAGACGCGGTTGAAGCGGCTGAACCCAAAATGGTGGATGCAGAACTGGAAATTGCGCTGACCATGAGCATGACTTTCGATGATGGAATGTCATCGTTCTAGCCACGGATGGTAAAGGTTCGATAAATAAAGTACCGGATAGTACTAAAATAATGAGATGGCCACGCGAATAGCGCGCTCCTATGCGATAGCGATGATCTCCAGTTCCTGGCCGCCTGTCTCCACCATATCGCCTACAGCCTTGCCCATCAAAAGCCGTGCGACTGGGGACACATAGGAAATGGAGCCGGCCTTCGGATCGGCCTCGTCCTCTCCGACGATGCGATAGGTCTGCACGCGCCCGTCGTCACGACGGAAAGTCACCGTGCTGCCAAAGGCGACGGTATCGATTGACGTAGGGGCAGGCACGAGCTGGGCGGTGCGAAGTCTTGCGGCTAAGTAGCGAAGATCACGCAAGGGATTGGCCGCCTGCCGCCGCCGTTCGCTCACGTCCTCGATGGGGCTCGCAGCATCATAGGCCTCGCGAGCCTGCTGGAACTGTAATTCCAGAGCCTTCAATCCCGCTTCCGTCACAAGGTTCGGATGCGCCGAAATCGGACGATCGGGCAACAGGGTTTCCGAAGCGGTTTCGAAACTCTCTTCCTTGGTAAAAGCGACGGCCAATCTCGGACTCCGTTTTAGCGCAATGCGCTCTTCTAGCTGATGGGCAATTGCCTCGAAACGATCGTCGGAACCATACACCGACCGCGGACGAACCGCCAATCTTGCTTCATAGCCAGCCGACGCCGGCGGCAGAGGCAACCGCTTTCAAAGTCACGGCCCCGTAGCTGTTAAGCGGCGGGAACGTCCTGCAACGCATGGCGGTTCTCGGCACCCTTATTTCGAAACGTGCTGGGGTTTGCCCTTCCTCTTGGTGGAGGCAAATTCCTCGAGCTGTTTCTCGCTCATGGATTCCACCATCTGCTTCGAGGCGCCTTTGAGTTCGCTCTTCGGCGTCTCGCCACGCTTGGCCGAAAGTGCGGCGCCCGCCGCCTTCTGCTGGGCCTTGGACTTGGCTGGCATATCGATCTCCTTTGCTCGAACAGAACGGCCGCCGGCGTCAAAGCTTCTTGAGTTCGTCAGGCTTGTGTGCCGCGCGCTTTCCCGATTTGTCGCTTTCGACGATATATTGCGGCTCGGCCTTCGATGCCTTCACGCTGTGGTCTTTGATCTTCGTCGGACTGCTCTGCTTTTTGACCACCCTGCCCTCGGTCTTTCCCTGGCTGGTATTCCAGCTTACCTCATCGCCCCTCTTCAATTGCTTCGACATGGCGGGCTCCTTTATGAGCATGATGCCGAAAAGTGTGGAGGCTGCGGCCCGCAAGCCGCAGCCGACCGGCTGTCAGTTGATGGTAGCCCATTGCATCCGGACATCCCTGGCGTTCTTCGACAGATGGACGTGTGCGTCCACGTGATCGACCCAATCGATCGGTATCAAGTGGTGCTTGCCGTCTTCCGAATCCATCTTCGTCAGCTTGATGCGGGTGGTGCCGTCGAGATGATCGACTGTGCCGACATGGGTGCCGTCGGCAGCCCGCACTTCCATATGTTCACGGATCTGCTCTGCGGAAATCATCGTTTCCTCCTTTGCAACATTGTCAGGTACCAAGCGGCAACGAGGTGGAGCAGACTTGGTTCCCAACACGCGCAACCGTGTTCAATCAGCAGTCACGTCCCAGTTGTCACCTGGGTTGAAGGTCCTGACGCCAGCAGCGATCTTTTCGGTCTCCCGGCCGAGATCGGCCTGGTAGACCGTGCCGTTCGCGTTGACTGCGAATGTGTGGACGCCGGTTTCACCATATCGGATCGGCCAGGCGATAAGGGCAAATCCTGCGATCATGTTGCCGTTGATCACATAGTCGAACTGTCCGCCCGCGATGTTCGGCCCTTGGCCGTCGATGATCCTGTAGCGATAGCCGTAATAACCTTCGCCGGCCTTGGCCTTATCAAGCGCCGCATTGTCTTCGAGGGCGTTGCCCGCCGGGCTATCCCCCTCGCCGAGATCAGGCGACCAATAGAGGCCATCGGTTTTGCCGTCGCTGCTGATCAGTTTCTGGGCATATTCCAGAACGCCGTCGTCGTCGTGGTCGGCGGAAGAATATTCCTTTTGAGCGTCGACATAGGCCTGCATCGTGTCGATGGTCTGCAATTCGTTCTCGCCGACGCGACGATTGATGATCTCCTCGAACCCGGCATAGGCGTCGAAACCCCATTTGCCATCGTCGCCCTTCACGATCGGAAATGGCAGAGGCCATAATTTGTCGCCGATCTCGATGATCTTGCGGTCATCGACGTCCTTGACGACGATCTTCTTCTTCGTGCCGTCCCGGATCTGTGCGTAGGTGTCCATCACGCCTTCGCCTGCCTTCGCTTTCGCTGCATCAATACCCAGCAGCGCCGTAAACTTGTCGAAGTCGTCGGCCGCCAAGGCCGCCTTGAAAGCGTCGATGGCCTGTTCCGGCGTCTCGAATACGGGCGGATCGCTCTGCGCGGCGAAGCCCGAGATGACGGTCGCATCGGATGGCTCCGCTGCAGACGTGGAAACCGGATTGGTGGCGAGAGCCGCAAAGGCGAACACCGAACCCAGAAGCATGTTTCTGACTGACCTGGTCATGACTTTCCTCCTTCTTTCGGTCACCGACGACCGCCGCCGCGGCCGCCGCCACCGCCGCGCATTGCTCTACCGCCGCCGCGATTGCTCCCGGCCATGGCCTGTCTGCCGCGGTTGGACTGCATCTCAGCGCGCCTGCCGCTGTCGACCTGACCGAGGGCTGATGGCTTTCTGGGCCGGTTGTCGACCCGGGCCGCAGGCTTCGGCTTTGCGACCGGGCGTTTAGCGTTGACCCCGGGCCTTGCGTTTTCGGCAGCCCTATTCGGCGTCCTTGCCTCGGGCCTGCGGTTCTGCGCAGCCTGCGCTCCCTTCCCGCCCCCGGGAGCCGCTCCCGAATTGCCTGCCTTGTTGCGCGCAGCATTGACCCTGTCCGCATCGATCTTGCTCTTGCGGACATCGTTGACGCTGACCTTGCCTGGCTGGTCGCGGACCGTGTTCGCACGGTCGTTGCCTCTTGCTCCGACCCTGTTGTTGCCGTTCGCCTCGATACTGGTCCGGAAGGAGCTGCGGTCGATCTTGTTGAATTGCGCGCCGTCGAACCCGATCTTGCTGCGGTCGACCTTCTTCCAGTCGACGTCGTTGATATTCACTTTGCCGTTGATGTTGTTGAAGCAGTTGTTGCAGTCGATATCGACGTTGCCGTTCCAGCGCCCGCCCCATACACCCCAACGGTTCCAGTCGACGGCAGCCGCCCACACTGCTCCCGTCACCACGCCGGCAAAAAAGGTGGCGGTCGGATAGTAGTAGTTCGGATACGGCTCGGAATAGTAGCCGATCGGCGCGGCCACATAGTTCGGTTCATACAGCATCTCCGGCGCATACTGCGGAACGTAGATCTTGTCGGGACTGGCGGAGACGATCACCACGTTGTCGTTCTCCTGGCTGACCTTGATCTTGTCGTCCGTCTTGATGATACCGTCGGCGACCGCTTTGTCGCGCAGTTGCTGTATGGCGATCAGAACGTCTTTCTGCTGGTAGGAAAGCGCCTCTCCGAGAGACTGCGTCCAGTCCAGATCCTCGCTCATCATCGTGACGATCTGGGGATAGTTCAGCAGCGATACGATGCTGCCGTCCCACGTCGTCTTCGGCTTGAGCTCGGGCTGCTTCTTCAAGGTTTCGAGAAACCGGGCTGCTTCCACGACCTGCAGCGGATAAAGCGACGCCGATGTGACGAGCGCGACCAGTTCGTCCGGATAAAGTGCAATCCGCGCCACCAGGATTTCGAGTTCGTCCTCGCTCAGCGGCGCTGGCGCGTCGTCTTCCGCAGCGACGGGACTGGAAGCGGCAGGCTCCTGCGCGGCGGCGGTCGGCATCGGATGTGGCGAAAACGGGAACCCTGCAAAAGGCAGGAACAGTCCCGTGGCGATTAACAATGCATGAGGTCTAGCCATCTCAAATCCTCCTTGCGGTCAGACATGGTGTGCAGGCTGTCGGCCTTAGTATATTCACATATACTTACATTCATTCCAGTGGCGAGGAAATGTCATGCCGATATCCTCTTCGTTTCCCTCGTCCGCGGCCACAGGATGACGGCAAACAGCAGCGCGTAGATCAAGGCCACTGCGACATAGACGATGCGGGTGGCGAAGGATTCTGCAGCACTCCCCGGCAGAGGCGAGACCCCGAGGCCGAAGAGGATCAGGAATGTCGTCAGGGCGCCGGCAAACACCGGCGCGTCCTTCGAGCGAGCAGCCGCGCGCCCACCGATGAAAAGGACGACGACGAGAACGATGAGGAAGATCGAGAGGAGATTGGGGCGCAGCGAGAGCGCGGCATAGGCAACGGAGGCGAGCACGCCGCCGAAAAGATTGACGAGCACGAGCCCGATCGCCGTCCGCGCGCTCGCGGCAACGTCGAGCTGCCCGAGCAACGACGCCACGGTGATTGGAATGACCGCCGCAGCGGTCAGGTTGTCGCTCGTCAGGCAGATCACGACGGAGCCCAGAAGCATGACCGTGTTTGCCAGCGCCCGACCCAAGGCCGGCGGCCGCTCGTCGATCGCCACCACCTCAACCTCCGGGGAGAACGGCTCGGGAAAGACCGCATGGGCGAACCACATCAGAGCCGTGCCGGACAACACCCCGGCGACCAGGATGGACAGGATGGAATTGGCGAGCTCCTTGTTCAGGATGCCGAGCAGAGGCACGATGATCGAAACGACGAGCACGAGAAAGACCGCCGGTCCTCCCTTTCCCGTCGACTGTGCGGCGAAGCACGCAAAATAGGTCAGCCCCAGGATCAGAAGGAAGGGCGCCGGACGGGCGCCGAGCACGTTGGTCAGAACCATCATCGCCATCCCGACGATCAGGATGATCATCGCCGCGCCGATGGTCTTTCCGAGCGGCATCGGCCGCGAACTTCCGAGCAGAAACTGGGCGGCAAAGAGCGGACCGAGGAAGGGCACGATGGCGCCCGCATAGACTGCGAGCGTAAAGCCGATCGAGACCGCGAACGCAACCCGCAGCCCCTTGCGTTTCTGCTCCTCGACCGCGGGGCTCCTCTCAGCGGACATAGGTCAGCACCGACATGATGCGGATCCAGAGCGATCCCCAGGCATTGGTGACCGGGTTGTCGCCGGTGTAGATGACGACTGTCGCCTGCGATCCGTAGCGTACGCCGCCCTTGGGCCTCTGCGCCTCCTCGATGATGAGCCGGACTGGAAACCGCTGCGGCTCCTGGACCCAGCCGCTATCGCTCCGGATCGTCGGCAGTCCGGTGTTCGGGTCCGTGCTGCCTTGCGATACGCCGAAACCAACGCTCTCGACTTGCGCCGGAAACAACCGGCCGGGAAGCGCGTCGAAAAGGACTTCCGCCCGGTTGCCGACTGCCACCTTCTCGAGGCTGTTCTCCTTGAAGGCGGCGGTGATCCAGATCGTTCCGACATCGATAAAGGTCATGGCTGACTGTCCGGCCGACACGACCTTACCGGTTGTAAGTTGGAGGTTGGTCACGACCCCGGCCGAAGGTGCCTGAACGGTGGTCCGCACCAGATCGAGTCGTGCCTTTTCGAGCGCGGCCAGAGCTGCCCGGAGCTGCGGATTGTCATTTCCACTTGGCCCGAGCTGCTCCTTGGCTTTGGCCAGCTCAGCCTCAGCACCGGTGACGGCCGCCTCTGACTGACCGAAAGCCGATTTGATTGAATCAGCCCGCGCTTTGGAATACACGCCCCTCTTTTCCAGCTCTGCGGCGCGCGCAGCTTGTTCGCGAAGATTGTCCCGATCGACCTGGGCCGTTACAAGCTTTGCCTGTGCCGCATCGACAGCAGCCGTTGACGCGCCCATTGACTGGCCGACACTTGCAAGGCTCGCCTCGGCCTCACTGACCGCGAGTTCATAGCGCTCGGGATCGATACGAAAGAGAATCTGATTGGCCTCGACGCGCGAATTGTCGGCGACGCCGACTTCCACCACCCGGCCGGTGACTTCGGGCGCGATGCCGACGATATAGGCCTGGACCTGAGCCTGCGAGGTCGATGGCGTGCGCCGCTCCATGAAGATGGAGAGAACGAACAGGGCGAGCGCCAAAAGGACGATGATGAGTGCTATCCTGCGGAGTGGATTCCGAGGCGTTGGGGAAATGGCAGGCTCGTCCAAATTTTCGGAAACCACGGCAATATCCTTCGGAGGCGTTTCGTTTCGTGCAAGCGCAAAGTTTCCGCGCCGGACATCTGTCGCGATGGTCGTTACCGGGCGATGGAACGCAAGTAGGTAACCGTAACATACGCCTTGCGATGACTTGCCGCCGGCCTGGTTGCACGCATCAGCGAGCCGTTGGCGGTACCGAGGCGTCAAGCGCGCCCTCTATCTCCTTGGAGAGTTCTGCGATCAGCTCCTGGTATTCGACGACGCGCTCGTCGCGTTTCGGATCGGTCGAGACGTTCCATTTCTGCAGCGCCGATTGGGCGTCGGCAAAGTCCCTGCAGATTTCCCGAAAGTCCTCATTGCGGGCAGAGAGATCGTCGATCGCCTTGATCCTGGCTGGAAACTGCCGACGGACTGCGGTCACGCCTTCGTCCATGGTCCACTCCTTACCGGCATTCGAGACGTCGCCACTGCAACGTGTGCCAGATCCCGATCTTCATGGACGGCAATCGGTTCGTGGAGTATGTTACCGTAACATACGGTCTGGCAGTGATGTGACTCCACGGGGGATTGGGGACAGACATGCAGACATCGATACCGGCAGAGGGGTCTGCTGCACCCATTTCTTCGAGGCCGGCGCCTCAAGCCGATGATATCAGCGAGCAACTGGAACGTGTCGTCTCCAGCCCTGAATTTCCGGGCGTCGGCCGCGCGGCGGCGTTTCTCCGCTATGTCGTCTCGGAAACTCTCGAGGGTCGGGGCAACCGGATCAAAGCCTATTCGATCGCGATCGAGGTGTTCGGCCGGGATCCCGGCTTCACCCAGGACGATCCGGTGGTCAGGATCGAGGCCGGACGGCTGCGGCGGTCGCTTGAGCGCTATTATCTCGTCGCCGGGCAGCATGACCCAGTCAGAATCGACATTCCCAAAGGCGGATATATCCCAACCTTCGCCTGGTCCTGCCCGGCATCAGTCGACATTGGAGACGAAGACGCTGGCGAAACATCACCCTCCGAGGCCCGTCCCGGACGCTGGTGGCGCGCAAGGCGGGTCTTGTTGCCGGGTGCTGCTGCGCTCGCTGCAGTGGCTATTTCGCTCTATTGGATCGGGGCACGGTCTCCCGCTCCGTCGCTCGAACGCGTAGCAAGCCTGTCGCCCGATCGGCCGGCCCTCGTCGTGGCCCCGTTTGCCAATCTCGGCGAAGGGCCGGAGGCGCAGCTCTACACGGCGGGCCTGACCGAGGAACTGATGACCATCCTGCCACGGTTCAAGGAGATCAAGGTCTTCGGCCGCGAAACGTCCAAGTCCCTCCCCGCCGATGTGGGCGCATCGGAAATCCGCGCCGAATTCGGCGCACGCTATCTCCTTGCCGGCGGGGTACGCACGTCGGGCAAGCGTCTTCGTGTGACGGCGAGGCTGCTCGATACGTCGGACGGCGAAATCCTCTGGTCGGAGAACTATGACAATGATCTCGCATCGGGAGACCTGTTTGCGATCCAGACGGATGTCGCCAGAAAGGTCGCGACCGCCATCGCCCAGCCCTACGGGGTCATGGCACAGATCGACTCCGCCGGTCCGCCGCCTGATGACCTCGGCGCGTATGAGTGCACGTTGCGCTTCTATGCCTATCGTTCGGAACTGAGCGCCGAAGCGCATGCGCGCGTCCGGGATTGCCTCGAGGCTGCGGTTGCGCGGTTTCCGAGCTATGCGACCGCCTGGGCAATGCTGTCGATCGTCTATCTCGATGAGGACCGGTACAAATTCAATCCGACACCAGGCCAGGATTCAGCCATACAGCGTGCACTCGATGCCGCCAGGCGCGCAACCCAGATCGATCCGAACAATACGCGCGGACTTCAAGCACTGATGACGGCGCTGTTCTTCGACAGGCAGCTGGCTGAATCACTTCGTGTGGGCGAGCAGGCGCTCGCCACCAATCCCAATGACACCGAACTGATGGGCGAGTTCGGAACGCGGCTTGCGATCGCTGGCCAGTGGCAACGTGGAGCAAGCCTGCTGGACCAGGCCATCGCGCTCAATCCAGGCAGCGGCGGCTTCTACCACGGAACGCGAGCCCTGGCCGCCTACATGCTCCGCGACAACCACACCGCCGTGCTGGAGATCAGGCAGGCGAACATGCAGAAGTTCCCTCTCTTCCATGTTGTTGCCGCCATCATCTACGCGGAGGCTGGCATGATGGACGACGCCCGCCGGGAAGGACAGGTGTTCGTCAGCATGCGACCTGACTTCCTGCCGAACATTGTAACGGAACTCGCAATGCGCAACATGCAGCCCGAAGATCGCGATCGTCTGATCGAAGGACTTCGCAAGGCGGGGATGACGGTGCCCGATCCCGACGCAATTGCGTCGACTGCCGCCACCTCGGACCTGCAACCTCGCTGATACTGTCTCCCCGACCGTAACATACCCGATCATACGGGCACGCCATCTCGTCTTCGCATAGTCTGACCTCAGTGCCGACTTCGACCGCCGCGGCGTGCGGCGTCGAGGCCCGTACAAACTTGACAGGGCTATGAGGAACGCCAGTGAGCACAGCAAAATGTCTTGACGGCCGAATTCAACCAAGCCCTTCCCTAGCGCAATTCCAGCAAAAGTGCGCAGCGGTTTTGCGTCCGGAATTGCGTGAAAACAAAAAGACAGAGCATTTCCGTGGCTCGGAGAAACTAGGTAATGCTCTGGGTTTGAAATGGATCTCGACTCTGCTGCTGCTCTGCGCATTGGCCGGATGCGGCGGCCACCCGAAGAACGTCCTCATCCCGGTTGCCGATAGCGCGCCGAACGCCACCAAGGTCGCCATGCTCGTGACCACGACGCGCAGCCGCTCCACGATCCAAGGCGAAATGTTCACGGGCGAACGCGCACTCGCCCCGGCCTTTGCCGACATCACCGTATCCATCCCGCCTGCGAACGTCCGCAAGATCGGCGAAGTCGCCTGGCCGAGGAGGCTTCCCTCCAATCCGGCCACGGACTTCGCAACCTTGAAAGCCGAGGAGATCACACGCGACGACGCCAAGAAATGGCTGAGCGCCTCTGTCAGGAAGAGCCGCGACCGCAGCGTGCTGGTGTTCATCCACGGCTTCAACAACCGTTTCGAAGATTCCGTCTATCGCTTCGCTCAGATCGTCAAGGATTCCGGCGTGCATAGCGCGCCCGTGCTGGTGACATGGCCGTCGCGCGGCAGTCTGCTTGCCTATGGCTATGACAGGGAGAGCACTAACTACACGCGCAACGCATTGGAGATGCTCTTCCAGTATCTCGCGAGGGATCCAGAGGTGAAGGAAGTCTCGATCCTGGCGCATTCGATGGGGAACTGGCTGGCGCTGGAAGCGCTTCGCCAGATGGCGATCCGCAACGGCCGCCTCCCTGCCAAGTTCAAGAATGTCATGCTGGCCTCGCCCGACGTGGATGTCGATGTCTTCCGCCAGCAGATCGTCGACATGGGCAAGCAGCATCCGAATTTCACCCTGTTCGTTTCGCGAGACGACCGCGCGCTCGCGGTATCGCGCAGGGTATGGGGCGACGTCGCCAGACTCGGCGCCATCGATCCCGAGCAGGCCCCTTTCAAGAAAGAGTTGGCCGACAGCCAGATCACCGTGATCGACCTCACCAAGGTCAAGGCGGGCGACAGGCTGAACCATGGAAAATTCGCGGAATCGCCCGAGGTCGTTCAGCTCATCGGCGCTCGGATTTCCGACGGCCAGACGCTGACCGACAGCAAGGTCGGGCTCGGGGACAAGATCCTCGCCGCGACGACGAGCACGGCGGCGGCGGCGGGCAGCGCCGCCGGCCTGATCCTTGCCGCCCCGGTCGCGGTCGTCGATGCCGACACCAGAGATAATTACGCCGGCCAGGTCAGCGGCCTCACGGGTCCCGTGGGTACGCGACCGAAGGCGTCCGAGTGCACTGCCGCGGGCCGATCGAAGGAGACATGCAGGCAATAGCGCTTCAGCAACAGGCAGACGCAACAGCTTCATCGAGATCAGGATAGACGATGCCTTTACTTTCCAAGATCCGCATGGTCAGGCCGCTTGTCATCGGGGCCACCCTGGCATCCATTCTCCTTTGTGCCTCAATTGCCGTGGCGCAGAGCGCGACGCCTGCGAGCCCGCAGCCTGAAAGTGTCCAGCGCTTTATCGGCATGTTCTCGGATCCGGACGTCCAGCGCTTCCTGCAGCAGCAGTCGGAAGCTGCCAAGGCCGTGACGGAACCGCCCGTCGCAACGCCGAACGCCGACCCTTCATTCTCGGAATTTGCGATGCGGTTCCGTGTCCACGCCTCCGGCCTTCTCGGGGCTATCCAGTCCTTTCCTTCGGAGACGATGCGTGGTGCGGCCATACTCGACCAAGACATCCAGGCGAACGGCGGGACGCGGCCGATCTTCCTGGTCGCTGCCTTCGTCGCCGTCGGTCTGGCCGCGCAATGGCTGTTCTGGTGGATCAGCGCCGGCTGGCGTTCATGGATGGCGCGCGCGCCCTTCGCCACGGTTCGCCAGAGGGTGATCGCACTGGCTGCGAGGCTTCTGTGGGCGGCATGTTTCGTTCTGTCGTTCGGGCTCGGCAGCATCGGCTTCTTCCTGCTGTTCCAATGGCCGCCTGTTATCAGGGAAATGGTCGTGGGATACCTCTTCGCGATCGTGATCTTCCGTCTGGCGAGCGCTCTTTTCGAGGTATTTTTGGCACCAAAGGCCGAGGAAGAAGGCCGGTTTCGTGTCGTGCCGATCACCAGGGATGCCGCCGGCCACTGGGCGAAACGCCTCGGCTATCTCGTCGGCTGGTATGCCTTTGGCTGGGTGACCATCCACCTGCTCGGCACACTCGGTTTTTCCGTCCCGGCCCGGCAACTCGTGGCCTATGCCCTCGGCCTCGTGCTCCTCGTCATCGGCATCGAAGCCGTCTGGAGACGTCCGTCCGGATTGACGGCCGGCCAGGCCAGCCGCATCGGCCTGCGGGCGCGGAACTGGCTCTGGACGGTCTACTTCGTTGCCGTCTGGCTGCTGTGGGTGGTGGGAGCGATGAGGCTGTTCTGGATCGCGGTGGTCTGTGCCGCACTGCCCGGCGCTATCGCCCTTACCAAGGCGTCGGTCGACAATATCCTGCGCTTTTCCGAGGACGAAGAGGACGGCCATAAGAGAGGCACCGTCGTCTCGGTCATCGTCGAGCGCGGCATCAGGGCGGCACTGATCGTCGGCGCCATCATTCTGCTGGCCAACGCCCTGGATATCAGGCTGACGCAGATGACGATGCAGGATTCGCCGCTTCTGCGCCTCGTGCGCGGCCTCCTCAGCGCCGGCATCATTCTGCTCGTCGTCGACCTCGCCTGGAGCGTTGTGAAAGTGCTGATCGATCGCAAGCTCGGCGACACCGAAGCCGTCCTCGAAGTCGGCAGCGAACGGGAGCGGCGGCGCACACGTCTCAGAACCCTGCTGCCGATCCTTCGCAATTTCCTCATGATCCTCTTCGTCGCCGTCGCGATCATGATGGCACTGTCGTCGCTCGGCGTGGAGATCGGCCCGTTGATCGCCGGCGCCGGCGTGGTCGGCGTTGCGATCGGTTTCGGCGCACAGACGGTGGTCAAGGACGTGATCAGCGGGATGTTCTACCTGCTCGACGACGCTTTCCGGGTGGGCGAATATATCCAGAGCGGCAGCTACAAGGGCACTGTCGAATCCTTCAGCCTACGATCGATCAAGCTCAGGCACCATCGCGGCGCGGTCTATATCGTCCCCTTCAGCGAGCTCGGTGCCGTGCAGAACATGAGCCGCGACTGGGTCATCGAGAAGATGACGATCACCATCACCTACGATTCCGACATCGAGAAGGCTCGCAAGATCGTCAAGAAGATCGGCCTGGAGCTGTTCGAGGATCCGGAGTTCAAGCCGACGACGATCGAGCCGCTGAAGATGCAAGGGATCGACAGCCTGGGCGACTCCGGCCTGCTCCTGCGGATGAAGGTCATGACCCTTCCCGGCCAGCAGTTCACGCTGAAGCGTCGGGCTCTGCGGATGATCCACCAGGCGTTCAACGAAAACGGCATCAAGCTCGCCGTGCCGACCGTTCAGGTCTCGGGCGGCAAGGACGACGCAGTTGCTGCCGCTGCCCAGCAGACGCTCGCAGCACAGAACGCAGCCGCCGCCGCAAACCCGGCCTGAGGGCGGCATCTTCGAGGAAATGAACGACACACGAGAGCAATGGGAGGAAATGAAATGAAGATCCTGGTCATCCTGTCGCACATGCTTGCGACGCTTGCCGTCGTGATGACGGTCTGCGCGCCCGTCCTCATTCCCGTAACTGCCGAAGCCGCCCGTCGTGGCGTGGCGGCATGTGGTCCGAGAGGCTGCGGCGCTGCAGCCTGCGGACCACGCGGATGCGCTGCGGTCGGACGCCGAACCGCTCCCGTCGTTCGCCCGCCCGTCCGGCGCGGTGTCGTGGTCGTCACCCCTCGCCGCTACTGGCGTCCGGGGACCGCCATCGCCGCGGGTGCCGCCATCGGCTTCGTCGCCGGAGCTGCGGCCGTTTCACTGGCAGGCACGCCGCCGCAATCCGGTCAATGCTGGTATTACACCTCGCCCGCCAAGACGACGGGCTTCTGGGATGTGTGCCCGCGCTGAGTGCTCGCAGAAAAACTGGCGAGTTCGTTTGGTTCTCTTCGTCACTATCCTCCCCCGGGCGGGGAGGGTCTCGATTTCCGCGTCACAAATTTAGAGGGCACGTTCCATGGATTTCACAGTCATCGATGCCGCACTCGTCGGAAAACTTCTTCTGCTGCTTCTGATCGGCATGGGGCCGAAGATTGCCCTGGTGCCGTTTCTGGAAAAGACCCACACCTTCGACACCGAAACCAAGGTGCGCATCGGCCGCCAGATGGTTATGATCGCCGTTGTCACGGCTTTGATCCTTTTTGCCACCGGCGCTCTGCTGATGCGGCTTCTCCACATCACGGGCGGTGCGGTCGCCGTCGCCGGCGGCATCATCCTCGCGCTGATCGCCATCAAGATGGCATCAGGACCGACAGAGAAGCCGCATGACGACATTGCGGCGCCAGTCGATCCAGACAAGCTAGCCGTCTTTCCGCTTGCGGTCCCTTACCTGCTCAATCCTGTCGGCATTACGGTCATCATCATCGCCTCCGGCGAAGTCGTCTCGATCGCCAGCGCGATACTCGTCATCGGCCTGATCCTAATCGTCGGCGCATTGGACTACCTGGTGTTCACCAACATCGACAAGCTCGCCAAGCGTATGAAGCCGGTCACCATGATCGTCTCGGAGGTCGTCTTCGGCATTCTGCTGACCGCAGTCGCAGTCCAGCTGATCGTCGTCGGGCTTGGCAATCTCGGGATCATCACGCCGGCCGCTGCGCATTAGATGAGGATGATTTAGGCCGGGCCGGCCTAAAATTTGAACCGGGATTCTAGATCAAAGAAATAGAGTGTGATGTCGTCCGAAACCGCTCACGCATTTCGGCATCATGTTTAGCTGCAGATTTGCGATCCCTCTGCACGGAAAGCCGGGGATTAAGCTCGATGACAGGCTGCAAAGGTGCCATAGACGGCCGGCGGGCACGCAACGATCATTCAATATCTCTGATGTTATCCATAAGTTCTATTCGTTTGAATGATGAGTTTTCAAGGCCCATATTAGGATCATGGACATGGACGAACCTCCCATTGACGACCATGCCCCTGACCCTAGAAAGGAACCGGAAAATGACCACTCTCACCTATCGCGGTGGTGGTAAGTCCCTCACCTCCAGCGAAAGCCGCTTCGACCTGGCAGATTATGCCCGTAAGCTTGTGCTCGCCTGGACGCGCTGGCAGACGGCCCGCGAAATCGAAGCCATGCCCTTCGACATTCGCAAGGACATCGGCTGGCCGAGCACGGACGACAACAAACACCGGACCATGTAATGAATGCGACATTCCTCCCAAGATAAGGGCGGCGCCTGCCTCGTGCAACGCCACCTTTTTCTTCTTCCGAATTCCCGAATCTGCTTATCGATTGTCGCTCGCCTTTCCGGCATTGGATGGCCCCGCAACTGCATATCAGGCGCAAACGCGCCGCGGCAGGTGGGAGCCAGCATCAGGCTTTCCCAATTACTCCCACCGGCTAATTCTATCGGTTTTCCTTGTAAACGCAGAAGCGAATGACTTCGCGCGGAATTGGAGCAGTTTCAGGCGACCCTGGGCACTGCGCGTGTATACAAGTTCCGAATAACCGACGTAACGATTCCACAGCTGGGCGAAATATATGGCATCCTCCCTTTTCCGGCCGATGATCGACGGGACTGCATGATAATCCACCCGGTTCAGCCGCCAGAATTTTGACGACCTGACGAGAATGTAGCGGGGATTCTGTGGGGGAATGAGGACTTCCCGTAGAGCGTCGAGAAAGCGGGACCGCTCAATTGTCGTGGCACCCTCAAGCCGGCAGTAAATCATGCCGTTTTGGTCGAGCGTCGCCTCGACACTCACTTTTCCCAACTCGGTCCTTATGACGCCCACATGATGCAGCGTCTCCAGAACGGTTATTCCCACTTGCTCCATGCTCCCTTCCAGGGAGCCGTTCCGCAGCAGCAACAGACTAGCTTTGAGTGCACCCGGCAAGCAGAAGATGGCCAGTATTGCGAACATAACGAACAGGACCAACTCCAGTTGTTGGAGCGATCGGATGTGCGTAACGCGAAAGCTGTGCAAAAATCCGTTCAAGATCATGCCGGCGAGCGCGGCGCTGTGCGCAAACAGAAACTTTGTCGTATTCCAGTTAACTAGCCCCTTAGGGGCATAGTTGCTCTCCAATGTTTCTTGCATCCTCGCAACGGCGCGTTTGCTGTGCAGCGCGCTATGCCAGCGGAATTTCAGTGATTTGCGGTCTGCAGCCCTCCGTTCCATCATTTTGTTGATGTCATCAACACCGCGCGCATTCCATTTGGCAGTACCCAGCATCAATCGTTGAAAACCGCTTTGGATCAGCGGAGGCTCGCCGAAGGACAAAGCTTCAAACGCGTAAAATCGGCGTTTTAGCGCATCGACGTCGCTGCCCAGGTCTATTGTCATGGTGTCATAGGGATCGGGCGCTTTTCTGTCGGTCGATTTCCTCCCGAAGCGCAGCGGTATTCTCTGCTCGAGCTTTTCAGGGTCGATGACCGCCAGATGCCAGACGTTCGCGGCCTTCTGAGGGCTTCGAGGATCGATGCGAATGGCACGACCGCGCATCTGATTGGAGAGCACGTATGATCCCACCGTACTTGCCAGGATCAAAGTGTTTACGGACGGTGCGTCCCATCCTTCACCCAGCAAAGCTTGGGTGCCGACCAGGACCGTGATCCCGCCGCGACTGAACAGTTCAGTGATCATATGGACAATATTGCGGCTCAGCTCGCCGCCAAGTTCCACGCTCAGAAAGCCGGCATCGAATGCCGTCTGTTGATAACGGATATGTTCTGCACCTATACCAAGACGGTCTGCGATCTCGTCAAGAATTCCTTTTGACCCCGCCGGAATGACAACCAGACTCCCGGTCAGAATTCCAAGCTTGAGATCAAGTTCGGACCGCCGCAGCGTCTCGAAGATTGGCACGACGCCCATTCTCTCGATGGGCTGAAGGTCCGCGGGGGCAGTGGGCAGCGCATCCTTCCTTATATAGTCGGAAAGGATAACCATACGGAGTTCGTCACGCATCGACGCGCTTTCGAGCCGGGTAATATCGACGATCGCGTTTAGCTTGCTCGCGCTTGATACCAGCAGCTTCTGAACCGATCGTGGATCAGTCAGTCGCACTCTGCTGTGCTCCACTGCCCTAATTTCCCTCAGCCTGTCTTGCTGGCAGCGGATTGCCTGTTCAGCTTCTTCGAAATCATTGCGATAGGTGTAGATAACGCCGTTCAGCAATACCTCTATCCATTGAAGCGTCAGATCCGGTATTTCACGCACCTTGACGCCGAGAATGTCGAGAGTCGACTGCGGCAGGTCGACATATTGGGAATTCAGGAAGATGAGCATGCTGGAGAAAAAGCGTGCATCGTCCAGTATATGCTCCACATTCTCGATCGGCTGCGTAATCCATGGATGGCGCAGAATTGCCTCTTTGAATTCTGCACTCTCAAGCAGCGTTTCAATGAAGTCTCCGATCTGCGCGCGAAACTCGGCCAGCTTCTGTGCTTCCAGCGCACTCGGCAGGCTGAAGTGGACATAATCCTGATGCGGGCAAAGATCGCCTTGCAACACAAGTTCCGGCACGGAAATTTCACCGTCGATCGGCCCGCAAAGCGCCTGATAGCGGTCCCATTCCTGAGGATCTACATCATAAGGAGGCGTAGCTGTCAGCGCGACGACAGTGGGTTGGCCTAGTGCTTCCTTGAGCATCGTCAGCGCCTTCCACCACTCGTTTCTAAGATGGTGCGCTTCATCGAGCACAAGGGTGCGAACCTTCTCCTCGCGCAGCTTCGCGATGATTTTCTTTCTCGCCTTCTCCGTTTCCTGCTTGCCTGGTTCGCCGGATTCCGCCCCGTCGCTGCCCTCCTCTTCACTGTCGAGGACTTCTTCTTCGGACGGATGGCCCGAGAACGCCGCATGCAGAGCTTGATAGGTGATGATCGTGACGGTTCCGGGCGCTCTCACATCGTGGGAAATCCACTCCGGTTCCGCAAGGTCGGGGGGCAGGAACATCGTGCGCAGCCGATGCGCCCATTGGTCCCGGATGGTCTTGCTCGGAGCCAGAATCAAAGTCGCCTCGCCGAGCCTGCACATCACTTCAAGACCTAAAACCGTTTTACCGGAGCCGGGTGCCGCGACAATATGCAATCCGTCATCGCCGATGAGATTTGCAAGATCATCAAGTATCTTCTGCTGATATGCTCGCCACGTGCCCTGAAAAGCGAGGTCCTTCATTCAATGCTGCCTTTTGGATTAAATGCGACGAGTCGTTGTGGAAGCTCCGACTAAAATACTCCTCAGGAAACACTGCACCATCTTGGCGTGGGTCATGCAGCGCCAGTTATGCTTCCCGCATGCCTTTTGACGAAATTTCAACGACAGCGCAATGAACATCAGCTGGCTGTAATGAATGCGACATTCCTCCCCAGATAAGGGCGGCGCCTGCCGCGTGCAACGCCGCCTTTTTCGTGGCCTGATCGTCCATTCCTAAGCCATTTTCAACATTGAATTTCAGTCGTCTATGAGCCTCTCTTTTGCCTTGCCCGCAGCCGTTCCCACGGTTTGATCGGCCAAATCGCCGGCGATGTCGCATATTTGCTCTTCCCGGCCGCATTTTTCCATGCCAGTGTCGCTTTCAGGACATCGGCGCGACGCATTCCGCGCAACGAATGTGTCATCGCCCCTCGAGCATGGATTTCGCTATGAACAGGATGCAGATCAAGAAGCGTTCGGTAGTCTTCTTTATGGTACCGCAATTCACCATGCTGCCCTTTTCGGCGGCCGTGGACACCTTGCGCATCGCCAATCGCATGCTCGGCTATCAGGCCTATACCTGGCGGCTGACCTCCGTCGATGGAGAAAAGGTCTATTCCTCCTGCGGCATCGGCGTCGAGGCAAATTCCTCGCTTGCCGAGGAGCGCCGTCATCTCGGCGGCGAAAACCGGCCGGGCATGGTGCTCGTCTGTTCCGGCATCGATGTCGAGCAGTTCAACAACAAGTCGGTCAATGCCTGGCTGCGTGAATGCTACAATCGCGGTGTCGCCGTCGGCAGCCTCTGTACGGGCGCGCATGTGCTTGCCCAGGCCGGCCTCCTGAATGGCAAGCGCTGCGCCATCCACTGGGAAAACCTCCCGGGCTTTTCGGAAGCCTTCCCGCAGGCGGAGGTCTATGCCGATCTCTACGAGATCGACGGCAATCTCTATACCTGCGCCGGTGGCACCGCCTCGCTCGACATGATGCTGAACCTCGTCGGCGAGGACTTTGGCGAAAGCCTTGTCAACCGCATCTGCGAGCAGCACCTGACTGACCGCGTGCGCAACCCGCACGACCGCCAGCGTCTGCCGCTGCGCGCCCGTCTCGGCGTGCAGAATGCCAAGGTGCTGTCGATCATCGAGCTGATGGAAGGCAATCTCGCCGAGCCGCTGTCGTTGATCGAGATCGCCGACGGCGCCGGCCTCTCGCGCCGCCAGATCGAACGGCTGTTCCGCCAGGAAATGGGACGCTCGCCGGCCCGCTACTATCTGGAAATCCGTCTCGACCGTGCGCGCCACCTCCTGGTGCAGTCCTCGATGCCGGTCGTCGAGGTCGCCGTTGCCTGCGGCTTCGTCTCGGCCTCGCATTTCTCCAAGTGTTATCGCGAACTCTACCATCGCTCGCCGCAACAGGAGCGCGCCGAGCGCAAGATGACCATGGCGACCGCTCGCCAGGCCGTCGCCGCTTGAGACAATAAGACGGGCCGTCGCCGCTTGAGACATTAAAAAGCTGATCTCGCTGACGCCAAAAGATCGTCGCCGCCTGAGATTAAGGGCGGCGGCTTGGCCCCACCCTCATAGGCGCTACTGCGCCGCCTCTTCCGTCATCTTGGCGTCGGAATAGACCTGGTTGCGGCCCCTGTGCTTGGCCATGTAGAGAAACTGGTCGGCGGCGTTGAGGTAGTTCTCGAAGGTTTCGTAACCGGCGATTTCGGCGATGCCGATCGAAATCGTGACGCCGAGTTCCTCGTCGTCGGCCGTGACCTTCAGCCGCGAAATGTCCGAGCGGATCTCGTCGCAGAGCTTGGTCGCGGCTGCCGAATCCATCTGCGGGAAGAGGATGGCGAATTCCTCGCCCCCGAGCCGCGAGAGAAGATTGTCGCTGCCCTCGAAGATCGTGAACAGCCTGTTTGCGACAGCCTTCAACACCTTGTCGCCGATCTCGTGGCCATAGGTATCGTTCAGCCGCTTGAAATGGTCGATATCGAGAATGGCGACCGAGCTCGGCACCTTCAGCCGCAGGCACTCGTTCACCAGCTTCGGGCCGTTGTCGTAGAAATAGCGGCGGTTATAGAGGCCGGTCAGATAGTCGCAGGCCGCCGCTGCCCTCAGTTGCCGCATCTGCGCCAGCGTTTCGGCATTGTTGGCGATACGGCATTGCAGCTCCTCGGCGACGAAGGGCCGGTAGACGAAATCGCTGGCGCCGGCCTTGAGGAAACTCGCCGAAAGCATGCGGTCGTTGGAGGAGGAAACGCCGATGACACGCAGCCTGTCCGAACCGAAACGATGGCGGATGCGCCGCGTCAGCTCATAGCCGCTCATATCGGGCATGTGATGGTCGGTGACGACGAGTTCGATATCGCTATAGGCCTCGAGCGCCGCCAGCGCCTCGAGCCCCGAATTTGCCTCGACGACGAGATATTGCTGTGCCTTCAGCAGATCGACGAGCACCTGGCGCGCCGAGACGACATCGTCAACGACGAGCACCCGCGTCTTGCGGTTGGAGATCGCCCGCCGGACGGTGGCGACCAGATTGTCGAGCGCGAATTCATTGTCCTTCAACACGTAATCGATGACATTGCGCTCCATGATCTTGTTGCGCGTGTTGAGATCGAATGTCGCGGTGAAGACGATCGCCGGGATATCGTGCTCGATCGTGCAGTCGAGCGCTTCGCCATAGGGCGAATCCGGCAGGTTGAGATCGACGACGGCCATGGTGTAGCCGTGAGCGTCGTCGGCAAGTTCCTTGCGAAGAGCCTTCAGCGACGGGCAGGATTTGACGGCAAGGCCGAGCTCCGTCTGGAACCGGTGACAGAGCACCGCGGAAAACATCCGGGAATCTTCAACCAGAAGTATTTTGAGCCCGCCGGAGCGTAACCCGATGCCATCCCGCAGAAAATCCGCTTGAAAAGCCACAGCCGCTATTCCCCCATGCGCCTGACGGGCACGACTCGGCCCTCTCCCCGGTGGGGACGATAACCGAGAGACCTGTGCGCGTGAAGGGGACAAATAATGGCGCTGTTACTTGTAATTGCAAAAATTCGACGACTGTCCCCGACCGTCATTTCCGCCCCCCTGGCGACACCGATACTGGAAGGGCCGTCAGGCAACCGCCCGTTCCTTGCGCATCGATTGAATTTGCAGCAGCGTATCGAGGTTCTGGTTGACGCGGCAGTAGAACTCCTCGTCGATGAAAGGACGCAGCATGAAATCATTGCCGCCGGCCTTCAGGAATCGCGCCGAAAGCAGCCGGTTCGAGGAGGAGGAAACGCCGATGATGCGCAGCTCGTGCGAGCCGATACTGGCGCGGATGCGCCGCGTCAGTTCGAAGCCATCGATGTCGGGCATGTTGTAGTCGGTGATGACAAGGCCGATATCGCGGTTGGCCTTCAGGATCTCCAGCGCCTTGCCGCCACTCTCGGCGACGCTGACACGGAAATTGTAGCGCTTCAGCCGGCTCGACAGCAGGGCGCGCGCAGTCGCGCTATCGTCGACGATCAGCACGTGGTGGCGATGATTGGTGAGGAAGCGGCATATCGATTCCGCCAGCAGGTCGACGGCGAAGATATTGTCCTTGAGGATATAGTCGACGATATCCTTGGCCATCAGCTTGTCGCGCATGTTTTCATGGAAGGTGCCGGTGAAGACGATGGTCGGGATGGAGAGATCGACCAGATATTCGAGCGCTTCGCCGTTTTCGGCGCCGGGCAGGTTGATGTTCGAGATCGCCAGCGTGATCGGATCGGAAGACTTGTCGTAGGAAACCTGCAGATCCTCGAAGCTGCGGCAAATCTCGACATCGATGTCGAACAGCTCCTTCAGGCGTTTGCTGATCATCGAGGTGAATACGTTGGAATCTTCCGCGACAATAATGCGCGCACCCGCAAACATTTCCCCGGAATATTGCATCCCCGAAATACCTAGAAACGCCATAGCAAACCTTTGATGTAAAATCTGTCCCCGGATCAAACTGATACATCAATTGATTTGAGTAATTATTAATCGGCGCGCCTGGATATAAATGAAGAGGCGGCCCGATCGTGCCGCCTCCAACTTCTTTGCGGATATGATTAAGAAATCAGGCGCGAAGCGCCGCATTCTCGGCGTCGCACGGGTTTTCGCCGACAACCGTCGCATTATAGGTCGAACCGACGTCTTGATCCTCAGCTTCGTGCCGTCCTTGGCACAATCCGGCCGCAGCATGGCAAGCGCCAGCGAGCGGTTGATGCGGAAGCCGAAGGCGCCGTGGCGCGGCCGACGAGCCCATCCGGCTGGCACCGCTCGGCCGAAGCGATTATAAACAAGCCATCGACCCCGACCCGCCGACAGGTTCGCCCATGATCCAATCCGACACAGTGATCGCATGGCTTCTCGACTCCGACCCGTCGATCCGATGGCAGGTGATGCGTGACCTGCTCGATACTCCGGAGCGGGAGTGGATGACTGAGCGGGCCAAAGTCGAGACCGAGGGCTGGGGCGCCAGGCTGCTCTCCTGCCAGGATGAGGACGGGCGATGGGCAGGCGGCGCCTTCCTGCCCGCCGGTTTCGACCCGCGAGAGTGGAAGGAGCATGGCCAGCCGTGGACGGCCACGACCTTCTCGCTGTCGCAATTGCGGGAGTTCGGTCTCGATCCCGCCTGCGGCTGCGCCAGGCGCACCGTCAAATTGATCGGCGCCAACGCCCGTTGGGAAGAAGGCGGCCAACCCTACTGGGAAGGCGAAGTCGAGGAGTGCATCAACGGCCGCACCGTTGCCGACGGCGCCTATTTCGGGATCGACGTCTCGCCCATCGTCGACAGGCTGGCCGGTGAGCGTCTCGACGACGGTGGCTGGAACTGCGAGCGGATCAACGGCTCCGTCCGCTCGTCTTTCGCCAGCACCATCAATGTGCTGGAAGGTTTGCTGGAATACCAGAGATCGACCGGCGGCACGCATCGGTCTCGAGAGGCGTGCAGGACGGGCGAGGAGTTTCTGCTGGCCCGCAACCTCTTCCGCCGCCTTGGCACCGGCGAGCCGGCCGACGAACGCTTCCTTCACCTCCTGCATCCGAACCGCTGGCGCTACGACATTTTGCGCGCGCTCGACTATTTCCGCGCCAGCGCGATCCTGACCGGCGCCGACCCCGATCCGCGCCTCGGCGAGGCGATCGAGCACCTGCGTTCCCGGCGCTTGCCGGACGGCAGTTGGCCGCTCGACGACAGCCCTGCCGGGCGGGTGTGGTTCAAGGTCGATGACGGGCAAGGCAAGCCCTCGCGATGGGTGACGCTTCGGGCGATGCGGGTGCTCAGATGGTGGGATGCCCAGCCCTCAATCAATGCCTGACGGCAATCCCAGTCCACGTAGGAAATGCCCCTCAAGCGCCCGCAGCAATTCGGCGCGGGCCGCGGGCGTCTCACCGATGCCGGGCTGATTGACCACACCGTGCAGGGCGTTGAACAGAAACACCGCCGTAAAGCCGGGATCCCTGACCGACCAGGCATTCTCGCCAGCGCCGGCGGCAAGCAATTCGGTCAGATGATCGATCAGGATGTTGCGCGAAAGCCCTTCCCTTGTTGCGGGAGGGGCTGCCACGAAGGCGAGGTGATGCAGCCCGGCGGTGTCGAGATAGCCGGTGGCGCATGCCGTCGACCAGGCCGCCAGCTTCCCGCGCCAATCCTCTGGCCGCAGTCCTTCGACCGCCGCGACGATGCCACCCAGCACGCCCTGCACGAAGCGGGCGCGCAGCGCCTGGAGAACATCGGTCTTCGAGGAAAAGTGTAGGTAGAAGGTGCCCTTGGCGACCCCCGCCCCGGTCGTGATCTCCTCGATCGTGCTCTGCTCCAGGCCCTTTTCCAGAAACAGCCGCTCAGCCGCGGTCATCAGCTCGTCGCGCCGTTCTTCGGGTGGCTTGGTTCTCGGTTTTGAAACAGGATTGGCCGGCGGCAAGACTGGTCCACTCTCATTGACGGCGCGCGGGATCGGTCCTGTGCAGGTAGCCGGTAAACACGTCGCGCATTGCGGTGCTCTCGATATCAGGCAGCAGGCGACCGACTTCACCGCGATGATAGCCGGCATGCGTCACCACATGGGCCAGCATCTCCTCGCGGGACATGCGCCCGCGTCCGCCATCGGTGAAGGTGAAGTCGACGACCTCCTCCATTTCCTCGGGCGTTATACGCGAGGTATAATCGATATACCAACGATCCGTATCTCGGATATCGGAGGACAACTGTGCCAAGGGCGGCGCTTCGCTGCTCCAGCTCGCCGCATAGGAGTGATCCAGCCGTTGAAGATTGGCGGTGAAGATGCGATCGACGAGATGGGCGTGATTGAACACGCGAAGGGCCGATCGGAACTCATCGGATCGCGCCTCCACGCCGAGCGCGTTCAAGGCATCGAGTAGCTCGTCGTCGACGCTGGCTTTGTATTGGAACAGAGAGTTCAACAGGGTCTGCGCGCTCATGGCAATCTCCGGGCATGAAACGGGTGGCGCCGGCATCAAACCGGCAGCCTCCATCTACATAAATGACTGGCGGTCAGTCAATACGATCCCGATCTCTCTGCCACCTGCTCTGCCGCGCGTTCTTATGTGTCGTTACGCGCAGCAGCCGCTCGCTGCCGCTTGCGGCCCACAGCAGGCCGCCGCCTTGCTGTTCTCCTCTGCCAGCCATCGGTCGCGCGGCTTGCAGCTTGACGGCCGCGGCGAAAGCGCAACATGGACGGCGCCGGCACGGAGAACCGGCATCGCTGCGCAATAAAGCTGCATTGGCCGCACGCCGTCGCTGACTTCGAAGGTCAGCTTCGCCGAACCATCCAGTTGCACATGATCGGAAACCTTGCGGATGATTGCATGGAACTTGCCGGCCGGCATATGCGTGCGGTCGCCTTCCTCGATATCCCAGAGCTGGATGAAGATTTCCGCCCACGCTTCAGGATTGGCGCCGCAATCCAACGCCGAGAATTGGCCCGCCTTGACCTCGGTGACATGATAGCCAGGCTTTACCGCCTTGCCGTCATAATAGAAAATCAGCGGAGAATCCTTGGCGCCGGTAAGCACACTGAGCAGCAGGCCGAGATCGATGTCGTTCTCTTGAATTTTGCTGTTGTCGATGACGTTCATTTGCGCTAATCCTCGTTTCAATGATTCAAGGATTATTGAAATATGGATCAACGTCAAGCCCTCATCGCATTCGGCGCGCTCTCGCAGGAAACCCGCCTTCACATCGTCCGCATGCTCGTGGTTTCGGGTCCCGACGGCATGGCGGCAGGCGCGATCGCTGAGAAGGCGGAGGTCTCGCCCTCTAATATCTCCTTCCATCTGAAAGAGCTGGAACGGTCGGGGTTGATCGCGCAACAGCGTGAATCCCGATCGATCATTTACACCGCGAACTACGAGGCACTTGGTGGCTTGGTTCGCTTTCTGATGGAAGATTGCTGTTCCGGGCATCCGGAAATCTGCGCACCTGCCGCGGAGGTCGCGGCCTGCTGCGCCCCTAAAATGAAGGAGAAATTGCAATGACCCCTGACCGCATTTACAATGTGCTCTTTCTCTGCACGGGCAATTCTGCCCGCTCGATCTTGGCTGAATCCATCCTGGAGACCGAAGGCAAGGGTCGATTCAAGGCCTATTCGGCCGGCAGCCAGCCGAAGGGTGAAGTCAATCCCTATGCGCTGAAGGAGCTTGCGGCGCAGGGCTACCCAACAGTCGGCTTCCGTTCAAAGAGCTGGGACGAATTCGCCGAGCCGGGCGCTCCGGAGATGGACTTCATCTTTACGGTTTGCGACAGCGCTGCCGGCGAGGCTTGTCCCGTCTGGATCGGTCATCCGATGACCGCCCATTGGGGCGTCGAGGACCCGGCTGTCGTCGAGGGCAGCGAAGTCGACAAAGGCCGCGCTTTCGCACAGGCCGCCCGCTTCCTCAAGAACCGGATCAGCGCCTTTTTGAGCCTGCCTCTTTCCTCGATCGACAAGCTCGCCCTGGAATCGCACCTGCGCCAGATCGGCACCATGGAAGGCGCCAGCATTAAACAGCCCAAGGCGAGCTGATGGGTTTCGATTTGAACCAGCAAGCCTTGGAAGGGCACGACGACAGACTTCGCGGCGCGCTCGCAGGTGCCGGGCTTCCGGTCGATGACCTCACAGACGCCGGCCGAAGCTTCTATCGGTTTTCACGTGGCGGCGAGACGGTCGGCTTCGGCGGGCTGGAACTCTATGGCGAGACTGTACTCCTGCGTTCCATTGTCGTGCTGTCCGATCAGCAAGGCTTTGGCTTCGGCCATGCGATCACCCTTAGCCTGCTCGATCAGGCACAAAGGAAAGGCGCCACTGCCGCCTATCTGTTGACAGAAACAGCCGCCTCCTTCTTTCAATCGCTCGGCTTTCGTCCGATCGCCCGCGATGAAGCGCCGGCCGAGATCCTGACGACGCGGCAGGCCGCAAGCCTGTGCCCGGCATCGGCCGCCCTGATGGTCCGGAGCCTGCCAGCATGAGCGCGCCGATGTTTCCCCAGTCTCGACGACTGGTCGCCGAAGCGCTCGGCACGCTGCTGCTCGTAGCAACCGTCGTCGGCTCGGGCATCATGGCGGATAGCCTGACGGACGATACGGCGATTGCGCTGCTCGGCAATACGCTGGCAACGGGGGCAATCCTCGTCGTCCTGATCACGATCTTAGGCCCGATTTCCGGGGCTCATTTCAATCCGGTCGTGTCGCTGGTGTTTGCGCTCCGGCGCGAACTGCCTGCCTCCTCCGTTCCCGCCTATATCGCCGCGCAGATCGTCGGCGGCATTGCCGGAACGATGCTCGCTCATGCGATGTTCGCCCTTCCCGTGCTGCAGGCCTCGGAAACCGTGCGCACCGGCGGCGCGCAATGGCTCTCTGAAGTGACGGCAACCTTCGGCCTCGTCTTCGTCATCTTAGCTGGTGTGCGCTTTCGCGCCGATGCCGTGGCATGGCTGGTCGGCCTTTATATCACCGCCGCCTACTGGTTCACCGCCTCCACGTCCTTTGCCAATCCCGCCGTCGCGATTGCTCGATCGCTGACGCACACCTTTTCCGGCATCCGCCCGATCGATCTACCGGGCTTTATCGCCGCTGAAGTCCTCGGCGCCTTGCTGGCGCTGATGCTTGCGGGTTGGCTGCTGATGGAAGCCCGCGATCCTGAAACTCTCACCAAGACGGAATCCGCCTCATGACCATAGATGTTACGATCTATCACAACCCCGAATGCGGCACGTCGCGCAACACGCTTGCGATGATCCAGAACGCCGGCATTGAGCCCAACGTTATCGAATATCTGAAAAACCCACCGTCGCGCGACCAGCTAATCAAGATGATTGCGGATGCAGGTTTGAGTGTTCGCGAGGCGATCCGCGAAAAGGGCACGCCCTATGCGGAGCTCGCCCTCGACAACCCTGATCTTACCGACGAGCAATTGCTGGACGCGATGCTGAAAAACCCGATCCTGATCAACCGGCCCTTCGTCATCACGCCGCTCGGCACGCGTCTGTCGCGGCCGTCGGAACTTGTTCTCGAAATCCTGCCGGAAACGCATCAGGGCGCCTTCACCAAGGAAGACGGCGAGAAGGTGCTCGATGCCGGAGGCAAGCGCATTGTCTGATTTGCCTGCCATATCACCGATGCATCTGCGTCAACCGGATATGGACGCGCTCAGGCCGGCGTTCTCGACGCACAAGCCGCGCATCCTGATCCTTTATGGATCGTTGCGAGCAGTGTCCTACAGCCGCTTCCTCGCGCAGGAGGCCGCGCGGCTGCTCGAATATTTCGGCTGCGAAGTTCGCATCTTCAATCCGGAAGGTCTGCCGCTGCCTGATGCGGTGCCGGCGAGCCACCCGAAAGTTCAGGAGTTGCGCGAATGGTCGGCATGGTCTGAAGGCCAGGTGTGGGTCAGCCCCGAACGTCATGGCGCGATGACCGGCATCATGAAAGCGCAGATCGACTGGATTCCATTGTCGGTCGGCTCGGTTCGGCCGACGCAAGGCAAGACGCTGGCGGTGATGCAGGTCTCCGGCGGCTCCCAGTCCTTCAATGCGGTAAGCCAGCTCCGCATCCTTGGACGATGGATGCGGATGATCGCAATTCCCAATCAGTCCTCGGTTGCAAAAGCTTTCCAAGAATTCGACGCGGACGGCCGTATGAAACCCTCGTCCTATTACGACCGCGTCGTCGACGTCTGCGAGGAATTGGTGAAGTTCACGCTGCTGACCCGCGATGCCTCGAACTATCTGACCGACCGCTACAGCGAGAGGAAGGAAGAAGCCGAAAAGCTCGAACAGCGCGTGAGTCTCAGATCCCTATGACAATCAGCACCGAACGACCACCGGTAGCGGCCATTGCCGCGCTCGGGCTGACGCAGATCATCGGTTATGGATCGCTCTATTACAGCTTCAGCATCCTCGCCCCCGACATGGCCCGTGATTTGGGCTGGTCATCGGAATGGATCTTCGGCGCGCTCTCTGTGGCCCTTCTGATCGGCGGCCTGGCCGCACCTCTCATGGGCACGTGGATCGATCGCTTCGGCGCTGGCAGGATCATGACATCAGGCTCGGCGATTGCCGCCGCCGCCCTCGTCGCCTGCGCCTTCGCGCCGGGAAAGATCGCTTTCGTCGCGGCATTGATCGGTATCGAGATCGCCTCGAACCTGGTGCAATATGGCGCAGCGTTCGCCCTGCTCGTGCAGATCAGGCCGCAGGTCGCCCAGCGCAGCATCACCTATCTGACCCTGATCGCCGGCTTCGCCTCAACCATTTTCTGGCCGATCACCACGGCGCTGCATGCGCATCTCTCCTGGCAGAACGTCTATCTGATCTTCGCCGCGCTCAATCTCGTTATCTGCCTTCCCATTCATGCCTGGCTCTCCCGTGGCGTCAGCCAAACCAGGAGACGGACCGGAGAGGAGGCCGCAAAACGCGTCGAGCCGAGCCTTCCGCCGTCGGTGCGCAGGCCGGCCTTTATCCTGATGGTGACGGGCTTTGCTTTGGAAAGCTTTGTGAACTCAGCACTTCTGGTTCACATGGTGCCTGTGATGTCGGCCCTCGGCCTCGGCGCCATGGCGGTGGTGGTCGGAACGCTCTTCGGCCCGTCACAGGTGCTGAGCCGCCTCATCAACATGGTCTTTGGCGAGAGCTTGTCGCAAGTGATGCTGGCGATCATCTGCGCCATCCTGCTGCCGGCAGCCCTTGTCATCCTCATCGCCACCGCACCCTCGGTGCCCGGTGCGTTGGTCTTCGCCGTCGTCTTCGGCCTCGGCTCGGGGCTTAACAGCATCGTCTACGGAACCTTGCCGCTCGCGCTCTTCGGAAGCGATGGCTACGGCCGGCGGCAAGGACAAATCATGTCGGTTCGTCTCGTCGTCTCCTCGATGGCGCCGTTCGCGCTCGCTTTCCTGATGGGCAATCTCGGCGTATCATGGTCACTGTCGATCGCTGCATTGCTCAGCACCGTCGCCGTTGCCGCATTCTTCGCCATCATGCGGCTGACGCGCCCGGTTGCCCGGCCGGAAACTGTTCCCAATCCCGGAGAAGCTTGAGCGCATCAATCAGGACGGGCGCTACTTGACGACGGCCGAGCCCTTGACGATGTCGATCGTCTCGCCACCGTCGAGCCCGATGCGGTCGCCGTCGGGCGTCGTCATGAAGCAGCCGGAAGCACAGAGGTTTTCCGAAGCGCCGGCATCGACCACGACCTCGACGCGCTGGCCGCTCTCGGTGATGACGAGCACGACGGCGGCTGGATCGGTGTTGGTGATGGATGCCGCTTCAGCCGCGGTTGCGGCAAGCAGCGGGATAAGCAGAACGGCGGCAAATCTTGCCATCATGTGCGGCGGCGCTGGCGCGCCCTCCCCTCGAACGATCGGTGCTGCCCCCGGCAGCGATCCCGATAGTGGAGATCATGCACATATAGCTGTGAATGATGGCTGAATGACCCGTTCAGCCTTTCCGATTGCCGTCTGCCGTCTTGCTGCGTAATTGCCGCACCGGCTGCTCTTGCTCCTCCATGGGCGTGTCCGCCGAGTTTTCCTGCTCGTTGGGTTGATCCCTGCCCGCATCGGCAAGCGCGGGACGAGCCTCTCGATGGATGGTAAGATCGGTCTGCGGCAGCGGGATCTCGATGCCCTCGGCCTTGAAGCGCTTAAGGATATCGATCCTGAGATTGTTGCGCACCACCATGCCGTCACCCATATCGGCGAGGAAGAAACGCAGCTCAAAATCCAGCGAATAGGGCCCGAAGCGCAGGAATTCGACATGCGGCTCCGGATTGCGCATGACGAGCGGTATCTTGGCCGTCAGTTCCAGCAGGATGTCCATCACCTGCTGCGGATCGGCGTTGTAGGCGACGGAAACCGGAATTTCCGAGCGGCCGATCTTGTTGCGGTGCGTCCAGTTGCCGACGAGGCCGTTGATCAACTCCGAATTCGGCACGATGATCGACTGCTTGCGGAAGGTCTCGATCTCGGTTGCGCGCACCGAAATGCGTTTGACGATGCCTTCGGCCGTGCCGGAAACGACATGGTCGCCGACCTTGAACGGCCGTTCGACGAGCAGGATCAGGCCGGAGACGAAGTTGGAAACGATGTTCTGCAGGCCGAAACCGATACCGACCGAAAGTGCCGAGGCGACGAGCGCGAAGCTCGACAGATCGATGCCGGCCGCCGAGACGCCGATGATCGCCGCGATGCCGACGCCGAGATAGCCGATGCCGGTCTTGACCGAATTGCGCACGCCGAGATCGACATGGCTTCTGGCCATCACATTGCCATCGAGCCAGCGCTGCAGCCAGCGCGTCAGCAGGTAGACGCCGGCAAACAAGAGAATGCCGGTGCAGATGCCGAGCAGCGAGATGCTGATACCGCCGAGCCTGACCTCGGTGAACAGCCTATAGGCAAGAATCTGCAGGTCCTGCACATGGAAGCCCCACATCAGCAGGATCAGCGGGATGCCGACGAGAAGCGCCACCGCATAGATGGCAAGACCGACAAGCAGGCCGGCCTGGTCGATCGCCACCGGCCCGAGCTTGAAACGGCGCGTCAGGAAGCTTGCGAAGAAGGTGTCGCCGAAGCTTTCCTGCCTTGATATCGCCTTGCCGGAAAGCAGGCCGATATACATGGTGACGACGACGGCGCCGGTGATGATGAGCTGCGTGGCGACGAAGCGCGCGAGCCCGACATAACCGGTCAGCGCGGTAAGGATGAGGCCGGCGCCGATGACCCGCAGGATGATCGCCATGCCGCGCGGCCAATGCCTTCCCGGCGCATCGGGATCGCCGTTCTTCGCCAGCATCGGCTTGCCGAACGAGACCGCGATCAGGATCAGGCCGATGATCAGCGCCGCAATCAGGCTTCTGACCACGGTCAGCACCAGCGGCGAGCCCATCGCCTCGCCGATCGTGCCGAACAGATAATCGAGCGCATTGACGATCGCCATCGCCAGCAGGCAGTAGCCGATCGAGCGCGCGCCGAGATTGGAAAGCCGAACGAGGCGCCAGCGCGGTTCGTGCGGCGCGAAGATGGCATTGACGAAGCGGCCGACGAAATAGACGAGGCCGATCGCCCCGAACAGCGCACCGATGACAGGTGCGATATCGGGCCTCAGCACATTGAACCCGTTAAGGAAAAAGAACGAGGTGACGAGCAGCACCGAGAGCGCCAGCGTGCGGATCAACGTCGACCAGAAGGCGATCGACAGCCGGCCGATATAGGACGGGTTCTCGACAGCCTCGTCGCGCCGCAGGTAGGAGCCGAACAGCCGATAACTGCCGGAGAGCAGGATCAGCGCCGAGGCAAGCGACAGGAAGATCGCGGCAAACATCGGGAAACGCTTGAATTTCCAGACGAAGGTGGCCCAGCTCGACAGGGCGTGCGAGAATTCGCTGGCCTCGTGCACAAAGGCGCTGCCGGCATCGTCGAGCACCGAGACTGAAATCTCGGTGCGCCTGAGCAGCGTATCGGCAAACAGCCGCCGCCGCATCTCGGTGATCTCGTTGACGAGCTTCGTCACCGTGATCGAGAGGTTTTCGGCATCGCCCGTCAGCGCGTTGATCTGCGCGCGTTCGGCGGCGAGCGCGTTGCGCTCCTGGGTGACGATCTCGGCTTCTGGCGGCTGCCCGTCCTTCGGCGGATCGCCGATCTCGGCAAGCCGGTTCTTGATCTGGTCGAAACGCGGCCTGAGATTGACCGATATGGTGATGACGGCGCGGCTGAGTTCGTCGGCCTTGGTCGCAAGCCCGACCAGGGCATCGTCATTATCGGCATTCTGCTTGACGCCGTCCTGAAGCGCCGTCAGCTGGACCTTCGCCTTGTCGATCTCCTTTGTCGCCTGGTCGAGCGGGCTATCGGCAAGCGGCGCCTGCGCGGCCGCCGGTGCCTGCGGCTCCTGCGCGAAAGCGGCAGCACCCTTGAAATGCGCGCCGGCGACCGCCAGCGTCAGCAGAAGAATGGTGCGAAGCAGGATCGGTCTCAGCCGCAAAAGCGCCTCCGGGAAAGGTTGTCGTCGGAATAGAATGCCAGCTTGTCTTAGTAAAGAAAGGCGACAGAAAGGCGGAAGCTCCCTGGAAACCCTCAGAAACCGGCATCGGGCCGGGAGAGATAGTCGCATTCCTCAGCCGTCGACTCGCGTCCGAGCATGGCATTGCGGTGCGGAAAGCGGCCGTAGGCGGCGATCACGTCGCGGTGGCGGATCGCATAATCGAGATATTCTTCATCGCCAAGCGCGGTAAACAACGCCACCGATCGCTCCTGCTCCCCAAGGTCCTCGGCATGTTCGAAGGGCATGTAGAAAAAGGTACGGCATGCGGCCTCGACCGCCCGATCGGCGCCCGATGCCAGCGCGAGCTTGGCTTCCCGAAGCGCCAGCCCATCGGTCGCAACGGCAAGCGCCGTGCCGCGATAGATGTTGCGAGGAAACTGGTCGAGCACGATCACAGCCGCCAGCCGGCTCTTCGCATCCGCCCGCCATTCGGCGCCAACATCCGCGGCAAGGGCCAGATGGGTATCGCGGAAGCCTTCGCGGATCTCCACGTCGAGTTCCGGCGTCGAGCGGAACCACAGCTCCCGGCCGCATCTGACGAACCAGAAATCATACGCTTCCTTAGGTGTGCGGATCCTCGCCATGTTTCCCCTTCCCTAGCGTTAGGCTTGATGATGCAGCTTCGGTAAATTATTGTAGGAAAAGGGATAACACCGTGCCGGGAGCCCCCTCATCCAGCTGCCGCCACCTTCTCCCCGCTGGGGAGAAGAGATTCGCGGCAACGTCTCGATTCCCCCTTCTCCCCTCGGGGAGAAGGTGCCCGTAGGGCGGATGAGGGCCACCCGGCACACCCTACGCTGCACTTCCTACTTCCCCTCATGCAACGAAAACACCAGCGTCGCCTTGGTTCCGTCGTGGCCGGGGTCATAGGCGAAATCGGATTTCAGGCTGGCGGCCATGGCCGTCAGAATGCGTGTGCCGAGGCCGGTTCCCCTGGCCGGGCTCGACGGGTCGAAACCGGCGCCGTCATCCTCGACGATGACGCGCAATGCCCCGTCCGTCTGGTCGACGATGACGCGGATCTCGCCCGGCACGTTGTCCGGATAGGCATATTTGAAGGCATTGGTGACGAGCTCGCTGACGATCAGCCCGAGCGTGATCACCTTGTCGGTCGCCAGATTGATCGGCTGCGCGGTGAGGACGATCCGGTGCGGCCGCCTGTCGTCGCGCATCGAGGTTTCGAGTTCGGTGAGCAGGCTGTTCAGATATTCATCGACCTGCACCGAGCCGACCTGGCGGTTGGTATAAAGCCGGCGGTGCACGCTGGCGATGGCGTTGATGCGCACCTGCGTTTCGTGCAGCGCGTCGATCGCAACCTGATCCGTGGTCATCGAGGATTGCATGCGGATCAGCGCGCCGACGAGGCCGAGGCTGTTGGCGATGCGGTGATTGACTTCGGTGAGCAGCATTTCGGCAAGGTCGCGCTGCTGGCGGATCACCTCCTGCGCCTGCGCCGTCTCGCGGCGAAAACGCGCCCGCTCCAGCGCCTGTTCGAGGGCGGCGGCGAGCAGGTCGAAATAATCGGCTGATATCCCCTTCAGCATGTAATCGTCGGCACCGGCCTTCAGCGCTGCGACCGCGATGCTGGTATCGTCCGAACCTGTCGCATAGATGACCGGCGGATGATCCCCCATCGCAGTGATGCAGGGCAGGATATCGAGGCCGGTTTCGCCCGCCAGGACATGATCGAGCACGACGGCGTCGATCCCGCCTTCGCCGAGTCTCGCAAGGCCTGCAGCGCCGCTCTCGGCCCACTCGACCGAAAAGCCGCGCCGGAGCAGGTTCTTCTGCATCAGCAGGGCAAGCCCCTCGTCGTCGTCGATATAGAGGATGTGGATCAGGGCATCCGCATCGCCGCTAGAATTGCTCATTCGGTCTCCCGGCGTTCTCTCGCAGCGACGACCGCCCGCAAGCGTCCGAGTCGTCCGCATGGCAATGTCGTATTGCATTGGCCACCTGGGGTAAACAGCGGTTATCCCTCGCTCTTGTCGCAGGCGGCGCGGAAGGAGGATGTCGGGAAGCCGGCATTTTCAGAACATGATCCTGGCCTGGGGAGGAACCCTATGGAAGCCGTTGAAGGAGATGGGAAAACGAAAAACCTGAAATGAGATGCATAAACGCCAAGCGGCCCGATTGGTTCCCGGGACAAGCTAATTTTTCTGGAATTTCCGATGGCCAGATACTTCGGCTCCCGCCTCTGCCGGTAATTGCAGAAAACGCAGCGACGAGACGACCCCGATCACGCCGACCACGATGAAAGCCCAGCGGAAATCGGCAAGGACGGGATTGTCGGCACCCCTGAGAGCCGAGGCGATGTTGAGCACGGCCGCCGCCACTGCCACGCCAAGCAGCATCGATACCTGCTGCAGCATGCTCGACAGTGTTGAGGCCGAGCTTCGCTGCGCCGGGCCGATATCGGCGAAGGCGAGCGTGTTCAAAGCGGTGAATTCCATCGACCGCGACAGGCCGGCGAGGAAAAGCAGAGCGTGGATGAAAAACGGCGGCGTCTGCGGCGAGAGGAAACCGCAGCCGACGATCGAAAGAGCGGCGATCAGCCCGTTGACCCCAAGCACCGCGCGAAAGCCGAAGAAGCGCAGCAGCGGCGTCGTCACCGCCTTCATGCTGAAATTGCCGAGGAAATAGACGAGCAGATAGGTGCCGGCGGCAATCGAGCTCAGGCCGAAGCCGAGCTGGAACAGCAGAGGCAGCAGGAACGGCGTCGCATTGATCGCCATCCGGCAGGCCGTGCCCGCCGACAGAGTCGACATCGAGAAGGTCTGGATGCGGAAGGCTGAAAGATCGAGCAGCGGATTGTCGACGGCGAGGAAATGCCGCGTCGCCATGACTGACAGCACGATGCCCGCCGCCAGCATGGATATGATGGGCAAAAGCCCGCCGTCCCATTTGACCGAGAGTTCGAGGGCGGCGAGCAGGAAGGTCAGGCCGGCGGCGCTCAACACAAAGCCCACGAGATCCAGCCGGCTGGGATTGGTCTCGCGCTGCTCCGGCACGAAACGCAGCACCAGCGCGATACCGAGAATGCCGATCGGGATATTGATGAGGAAGTTCCAGTGCCAGCTGGCATAGGTGGTGATGAAGCCGCCGAGCACCGGGCCGATCACCGGCGCCGTCAGCGCCGGCCAGGTGATCAGCGCGATCGCCTGGACGAGTTCCGACTTGCGGGCATTCTTCAGCACGATGATGCGCCCGACCGGCGTCATCAGCGCGCTGCCCGCCCCCTGCACGGCGCGCCACAGCACGAATTCCGCAAGACTGCCGGACAGCCCGCAGAACAGCGAGGCGCCGGTAAAGACGGCGATCGACATCAGGAAGATGCGGCGCGCGCCGAACCGATCGCCGAGCCAGCCCGACAGCGGAATGAAGGCGGCCATCGTCAGCATGTAAACGGTGATGCCGATGCTCATCGACACCGGCTGCACGCCGAAGCTCGCCGCCATCTGCGGCAGCGAGGTGGTGACGATCGTGCCGTCGAGGATCTGCATGAAGAACGAAACGGCAACGACCAGCGCCACGATCTTCGCCTGGCGGCCGCTCACGGCCTCTTGCCCATTCTCGCTCGTCTCTGCCGTCGTCATCGATCTGCCAATAAAAATTCCGGATGACGCGGCAGGCAAACGGGAAGGAAGCCGATCGGAGATCTGCCGCGCGGAGGAGCGCGGACATGGAAAGCCGCACACTGGCTGAATACGCCCGTTGCAGCCGGCCGGAAAGGCTAAATCTCGCACTGCGCGGGAATATTCCCGATGCGGCCCGATACGTCGCGGCATCGACCCAAGAAAGGATTCAAGAAAAAGGCCCCACCGAAGCGAGGCCAAGCTTGAACCGCTCCGGGGAAAAACAGGAGCGGCGTGCAGTCCATACCGTGCGATCGATGTCGCAGCGAGGCCAGATGTCGCTGCATCGGTACGCTCGCCAAGAATTTTTCGCGATCTGCCGAAAAAAGATCGCCGCCCAAAACTATCCGCCCACGGGACGCGACACCTGTCGCATTGCAACAACGATTGATGCTTGCAATGTTTATAAAAATAGATATCACTAAACATATTGCTAAACATGATGATTGAGGAGTTCATGTGAGCATTCTTTGAAGTGGGTGAACATGCGACGCCGGCGGGGAGCCGGCCCTTGGTTCTGGGAGGAACTTATGCAGAAAACATCGAAAGCCCTTTTCGGGCTGGCCACGGCATTCGTCATGTCGTCGGCATTGCCCAATCTCGCCAAAGCCGATGAACTGACGCTGTGCTGGGCCGCATGGGACCCCGCCAATGCGCTGGTCGAGCTGTCGAAGGATTTCACCGCAAAGACCGGCACGCAGATGAAGTTCGAATTCGTTCCCTGGACGAGTTACGCCGACCGCTTCCTCAACGAGCTGAATTCGCACGGCAAGCTCTGCGACCTCATCATCGGCGACAGCCAGTGGATCGGCGGATCGGCCGAGAATGGCCACTATGTCAAGCTCAACGACTTCTTCGACAAGGAAGGCATCAAGATGGATGACTTCGTGCCGGCGACCGTCGTCGGCTATTCGGAATGGCCGAAGAACACGCCGAACTACTGGGCGCTGCCTGCCATGGGCGACGTCGTCGGCTGGACCTACCGCAAGGACTGGTTCGAAAAGCCGGAACTGCAGAAGGAATTCAAGGAGAAGTACGGCCACGATCTCGCAGCCCCGAAGACCTACGACGAGCTGAAACAGATCGCCGAGTTCTTCCAGAAACGCGAGATTGACGGCAAGACCGTCTATGGCGCCTCGATCTATACCGAGCGCGGCTCCGAAGGCATCACCATGGGCGTCACCAACGTGCTCTACGACTGGGGCTTCCAGTACGAGAACCCTAAGAAGCCCTATGACATGGAAGGTTTCGTCAACTCGGACGATGCGGTGAAGGGCCTCGAATTCTACAAGTCGCTCTATGATTGCTGCACGCCGCCCGGCAGCTCCAACGTCTATATGGTCGAATCCGCCGACGCCTTCAAATCCGGCCAAGTCGCCATGCAGATGAACTTCGCCTTCACCTGGCCTGGCCTCTACAAGGACGAGAAGGTCGGCGGCGACAGGATCGGCTTCTTCCCCAATCCGGCTGAAAAGGCGCACTTCGCCCAGCTCGGCGGCCAGGGCATCTCGGTGGTCTCCTATTCCGACAAGCGCGACGCCGCCCTGCAATACATCAAATGGTTCGCACAGCCCGACGTGCAGGCCAAGTGGTGGGAACTCGGCGGTTTTTCATGCCTGAATTCGGTCGTCAACGCGCCGGGCTTTGCCAAGAGCCAGCCCTATGCCCAGGCCTTCCTGGACTCGATGGCGATCGTCAAGGACTTCTGGGCAGAGCCGAGCTACGCCTCGCTGCTGCAGGCCATGCAGAAGCGCGTCCATAACTACGTGGTCGCCGGCAACGGCACCCCCAAGGAAGCGCTCGACGGTCTGGTGAAAGACTGGAGCGACGTCTTCAAGGACGACGGCAAGATCTGACGCGTGGCATCCCTGATGCGCGCCATCCTCGACAGGATGGCGGCCCGGATCGGCAGACGAGCCGGGCCGCCAGATCTCTCATACCCCAAAAGACCCCGTACCCCAAAAAGACCAGGTGAAAACTTGACTATTTCCCATTCCTCCATCGTCGAGAAGGCAGCCGATGCGACTGCAAGGGCAACGCCCTCCTCGGTCGCCCGGCGCGTCCGCGGCCTCTCCGATAGGGCGATCGCCTGGCTGTTCATTGCGCCTGCCATCACCCTGCTCTTGGCGATCAATATCTTCCCACTGCTTTGGGCGGTCTATCTCTCCTTCACCAATTACCGCGCCAACCGGCCGAATGCGCCGGTCCAGGGTGTCGGCTTCGGAAATTACCAGCGCGTCCTCAACGATCCCGATATCTGGCAGGCGATGCAGACCACCGCGCATTTCGTTTTCTGGACAATCGTGCTGCAGACGGTGATCGGCTTTACACTCGCCTATCTGATCGACCGCAAGTTTCGCGGCCATGCCTTCTGGACGACGATCATCCTGATCCCGATGATGCTGTCGCCCGCCGTCGTCGGCAATTTCTGGCGCTTCCTCTACGAGCCTCAGATCGGCCTCTTCGCCTATGCCGTGTCGCTGGTCACGGGCATTCCGACATCGGATATCCAGATGCTCGGCAACGTGACGCTGGCGCCCTGGGCAATCATCATCGTCGATACCTGGATGTGGACGCCCTATGTGATGCTGATCTGCCTCGCCGGACTGCGCTCGATCCCCGACTATATCTACGAGGCGGCCGAGGTCGACCGCGCCTCGCCCTGGCGGCAGTTCTGGTCGATCACCGTGCCGATGGCCCTGCCCTTCATCATGCTCGCCGTGCTTTTCCGCGGCATCGAGAATTTCAAGATGTTCGACATGGTGACGCTGCTGACCGGCGGCGGTCCGGGCTCCGTCACCGAGGTCGCCTCGATCACGCTGAAGCGCGCTGCCTTTGAAAGCTGGGCGACCGGCCGGGCCTCGGCCTTCGCCATCATCCTCTTCGTCGCGGTGTTCGGCCTCGCCAACATCTACGTCAAGGCATTGAACAAGGTGAAGCAACGATGAGCGCCGCCAACTCAGCCCATTCGGTCGTCGAACCGAGCCTCTCCAGCAAGCGCATCGCCGGCACGATCGTCGTCCTCTATGCGCTGATCACTCTCATCCCGCTCGTCTGGATCTTCCTGACCAGCATCAAGTCACCGCCGGATTCGATCAGCTATCCCCCGAAGATCGTCTTCACCCCGTCGCTCGAAGGTTATTGCAACCTGTTCACGACGCGCACGCGCCAGACGCCTGATTATATCGCCTCGCTGCCGGCGCCGGTCGGCACCTGCGATGAGGTGACGCGCAAGCGCAACATGGTCATCGCCGGCCCGTCGAATTTCCTGCCGCGCTTCGTCAATTCGCTGGTGATTGCCTTCGGCTCCACCTTCCTCGCGGTCTTCCTCGGCACGCTCGCCGCCTATGGTTTTTCCCGCTTCAAGATACCGCTCGCCGACGACCTGATGTTCTTCATCCTGTCGACGCGCATGATGCCGCCGATCGCCGTCGCCATACCGATCTACCTGATGTATCGCGAGCTCGGCCTGTCGGACACGGCCTTGGGCATGATCCTACTCTACACCGCCGTCAACGTCTCGCTCGCGGTCTGGCTGCTCAAGGGTTTCATCGACGAAATCCCGCGCGAATACGAGGAAGCGGCGATGATCGACGGCTATACTCGCCTGCAGGCCTTCCGCAAGGTCGTGCTGCCGCAGGCAACGACGGGCATCGCCGCCACCGCGATCTTCTGCCTGATCTTCGCCTGGAATGAATATGCCTTCGCCGCGCTTCTGACATCGGGCGAGGCCCAGACCGCGCCGCCTTTCATCCCGACGATCATCGGCGAAGGCGGCCAAGACTGGCCGGCGGTCGCCGCCGGCACGACGATCTTCCTGATCCCGATCCTCGTCTTCACCATTCTCCTGCGCAAGCAGCTGCTGCGCGGCATCACCTTCGGAGCCGTCCGCAAATGAGCCACCTGATCGAAACACGCACCCCTGCCCGTCCGAAACAGCCGTTCTTCCTGCGCCGCGGCCCGATGGAAAACATCGCCACTGTGCTGATCGGGCTCGGATTCCTGATGCTGTTCCAGCCCTTCCTGCTGGTGCTCTACACCTATTCGCTGGTGACCCTGCTCATAGGCACCGTCATGTTCATCATCGTCTCGAAATTCCCGGGGTGAACCATGGCGGACATCCGGATTGAAAATCTCCGCAAGGAATTCGGCAGCTTCGTCGCCGTCGAGGATTCGAGCTTCACCGTCCATGACGGCGAGTTTCTGGCGCTGCTCGGTCCATCAGGCTGCGGCAAGACGACGACGCTTCGCATGATTGCCGGTCTCGAGCTGCCGTCGAGCGGCAAGATCTATCTCGACGGCGAGGACGTCACCTTCAACCGCGCCAGCGCCCGCGACATCGCCTTCGTCTTCCAACTCTTCGCGCTCTACCCGCATATGAACGTGCGCAAGAATATCGGCTTCCCGCTGCTGTCGCAGGGCATGCCCAAGGCCGAAATCCGTCAGCGCGTGGAAGAGACCGCCCGCCTGCTGCAGATCGACCATATTCTCAACCGCTCGGTCTCCGGCCTTGCCGGCGGCGACCGGCAGCGCGTGGCGCTCGGCCGCGCCATCGTCCGGCGTCCGAAGTGCTTCCTGATGGACGAGCCGCTCGGCACGCTCGACGCCGAGTTCCGCGAGATCATGGTCCATGAGCTGCGCGAACTGCACAACCGCATCCACGCCACCACCGTCTACGTCACCCATGACCAGCACGAGGCGATGGCGATGGCCGACAAGATCGCCGTCATGAACCATGGCGTCATCGAACAATTCGGTACGCCGCAGGAGATCTATGCAAAGCCGGCGACCATGTATGTCGCCGATTTCATCGGCTCGCCGCCGATGAACTTCATGCGCTTCACCTCGGGTCTGAAAAGCGGCGACCGTTCCATCCTGCTCGACGGCGTCGATGTCGCCGTTCCCGAGATCCATAAGGACATGGCCGAAAGCGAGCTGGCGCTCGGCGTGCGGCCGGAGCATATCCGCTTCAGCGACGCCTCGGCGCTTCGCGGCGCCGTCTATGGCAGCGAATATCTCGGCACCAACCAGGTCGTGGCTGTGGAAACACAGGGGGGGCTGATCAAGGCCCGCGTTCCCGCCAATCGCAGCTTCCAGATTGGCGAAAGGGTCGGCCTCGAATTCAACCCGGCGAAACTCGCGCTCTTCGACTGCACGTCCGGCCGCGCAGTGCCATCCTCGCTTTATCAGGAGACCCGGCATGGCTGATGTCGTCCTCAGGAACCTCGCCAAGCGCTTCGGCGACACCCAGGCTTTGGCCGACCTCGACCTTTCGATCCGCGACGGCGAGTTCGTCGTACTGCTCGGTCCCACAGGCGCCGGCAAGACCACGACGCTGCGGCTGATCGCCGGCCTCGAAAAGCCCGATAGCGGCGGCATCGAGATCGGCGGCCGCAATGTCGCCGCCGAAGCGCCCGCCGAACGCGACGTCGCCTTCGTCTTCCAGCAATATTCGCTCTATCCGCATATGACGGTTTACGAGAACCTCGCCTTCCCGCTGAAGGCGCCGGTCCGCAAGCTGAGCCCCCAGGAGATCGACCGGCGCGTGCGCGAAGTCGCGCGCATGGTCCGGATCGACCACAAGCTGGAGAACCGCTCGACGCGCCTTTCCGGCGGCGAGATGCAGCGTGTCGCGATCGGCCGGGCTCTTGTGCGCAAGCCGGCGATCTACCTGATGGACGAGCCGCTGTCCTCACTCGACGCCAAGCTGCGCGCCGAACTGCGCCTGGAGCTGAAACGCATCCAGAAGGAACTCGGCTCGACTTTACTCTATGTCACCCACGACCAGGTGGAAGCCATGACCATGGCCGACCGCATCGGCATCGTCGCCGAGGGACGGCTGATGCAAGTGGGAACGCCGCGCGAGATCTACGGCAATCCCGCCAACCTGCATGTCGCCGCCCGCCTCGGCCAGCCGCACATCAATCTTCTGCCGGCGGACCTCTTGCCGGGCGGCGGACCGCCGCCCGGCACGAAAACCGTCGGCGCGCGCACGGAGCATCTCGACATCATTGTCGGCAAAGACGCTAATGCCGAGATCGACTGGATCGAGCATCTGGGCGACCAGAACCATCTGCACATCAGGGTTGCCGATCCCAAGCAGCCCGCGCGGGATCACAAGCTCGTCACACTTGCAGATCCATATCTGGCGATCGCGCCGGGCGACCGGATCAGCCTGACGCTGCGCGATCCGCTTTATTTCGATGCGGCTGGACAGCGCCTTTCCTGACCGGCAAACAGACATGACCATGGCATGAAAAACAAACAGACGGGTCTCAATCGATGAAACACTTCTTCAACCGCAGGGAAAACATCGTCACCGAAGCCTTGGACGGTCTGCTTCTGACGAGCAGCAAGGGTCGCCTTGCCCGCCTCGACAGCTTTCCCGACATCAAGGTGATCCTGCGCGCGGACTGGGACAAGTCGAAGGTGGCGATCATATCCGGCGGCGGCGCCGGCCATGAGCCCTCCCATGCCGGCTTCGTCGGTAAGGGCATGCTGACGGCTGCCGTATCCGGCGAGATTTTCGCCTCGCCGAGCGTCGATGCCGTGCTGACGGCGATCCGCGCCGTGACCGGCGAAAAGGGCGCCCTGCTGATCGTCAAGAACTACACCGGCGACCGGCTGAATTTCGGCCTCGCCGCCGAAAAGGCGCGCACCGAAGGTTTCGACGTTGAAATGGTCATCGTCGCCGACGACATCGCCATCCCCGAGATCAACCAGCCCCGCGGTGTCGCCGGCACGCTCTTCGTCCACAAGATCGCTGGCTATCACGCCGAAAGGGGCGAGGACCTGAAGACGGTCGCAGCCCATGCCGCCGCGGCAGCCGGCGACATCGCCTCGCTCGGTATGTCGCTTTCCACCTGCAGCGTACCCGGTCAGGCGCATGAGGACCGTCTCGGCGAGAACGAGGGCGAACTCGGCCTTGGCATCCATGGCGAGCCCGGCGTCGAACGCATCACTTTGCAGCCGGTCGCCGATATCGTCGCCACCATGGTGGCGCGCCTGTCGCCTGCGCTGCGCGAAGGGGCAAGCCATGCCCTCCTCATCAACAATCTCGGCGCCGTGCCACCGCTCGAAATGACCGTCATCGCCAATGCCGTGCTGTCCTCGCCGCTTGGCCGCCGCGTCCGGCTGATCATCGGCCCGGCACCGATGATGACGGCGCTCAACATGAACGGCTTCTCGCTGTCGTTGATCCGGCTGGACGCCGTGCGCGAGGCAGCGCTGACGGCAGCGGTCGAGCCGCATGCCTGGATGCCGGCCGTCGAACGCCACGAGATCCAGATCATCGCCGCACCGAGAACATCAGCCGGATTGAACGGCGCGGCTATTGCTGGAGACAACCTTCGCAACCGACGCCTGATTACGGCGCTCTGCGAGCATCTGATCTCGCAGGAAAGCGAACTCAACCGGCTGGATGGCCGCGTCGGCGACGGTGATACCGGCTCGACGGTGGCGACGGGCGCCCGCAGCGTGCTGGCCCGCCTCGACACACTGCCGCTCGACCGGCCGGCCGCAACCCTTGCCTCGCTTGGCGATATCCTCGGCACCAGCATGGGCGGATCGAGTGGCGTGCTGCTATCGATCTTCTTCACCGCCGCAGCAAAGGCGATGGCTGACAAGGCCGATATATCAGCAGCCCTTCTTGCCGGGCTCGACAGGATGACGTTCTATGGCGGAGCCGGAGTCGGCGACCGGACGATGGTCGATGCGTTGTCGCCTGCCCTGCAGGCGCTCGCATCCGGCGATGTCGCCGCCGCGGCAAAGGCTGCGGCAGCGGGGGCGGAGTCGACGAAGGCGATGACGAAGGCGAAAGCCGGACGCGCCTCCTATGTCGGCGAAAGGGATCTGGCGGGCGTTGCCGATCCCGGCGCCGTCGCGGTTGCCGGCGCGTTCGGTGTGGCGGCAAGCCTCGCCTGACCGATGTGACGTTTGAAAGCCCGCGGGAGGCGCGGCGACTAGGAGGATGGCAGTGCAGGCGGAACCGGTGCTTGTGGCAGGATTGATCGAGGTGTGCCGCGCGACGATCGCGGCAAACAGCGATCACCTCTGCGCGCTCGATCGCGCCATCGGCGATGGTGATCACGGAACCAACATGCGGCGCGGCTGTGAGGCAGTGAGCGCCGAAGGCGAAAGCCTGTCCAGCCTGCCCTTCCCCGACGCCATGGAAAAGATCGGCCTGACGCTGGTGATGAATGTCGGCGGTGCCGCCGGGCCACTCTACGGCACGCTGCTGATGGAGATCGGCCGCGAGCTTCGCAAAAGCAACGAGAAAGCCGATTTTTCCCTCGTGCTGAAACAGGCAATCGACGCCGTCGCAAGGCGCGGGCGGGCGCATGCCGGCGACAAGACGCTGCTCGACGTGCTCTATCCCGTGCATGCCGCGCTGGAGAAGCGGTCTCCACTCGGTGACGTCGCCCGCAAGGCCGAACGTTCTGCCAGCCGCACGGCTGACATGAAGGCGATGCGCGGGCGCGCGGCCTATCTCGGCGACCGCTCGATCGGCCATGTCGATCCCGGCGCGTCGAGCTGCGCGCTGCTGACCACGGCGATCTGCCGCTATCTCGGGGAGCATCGTCCGCAATGAATGGAAAGACCGCAAATGTGGGTATCGTGATCGTCTCCCACTCGCCGCTGGTGGCAAGGGGGATCGCCGATATGGTGCGACAGATGGTGGGCGACAGCGTGCCGCTCGCCTGGTCGGGCGGCAATGTCCATGGCGAACTCGGCACCGATGCCGGCGGTATCCTCAGGGCGATCGAGGCCGCTTGGTCCGATGCCGGCGTCGCCGTCTTCGTCGATCTCGGCGGTGCTGAAACCAACAGCGAGATGGCGATCGAAATGCTGGGCCTTCCCCGCGCAGCCCTCGTCTCCATCTGCAACGCGCCTTTGGTTGAAGGCGCCGTCATCGCCGCCGCCGAGGCGTCGGGGGGCGCGTCGCTGGCCAAGGTCGTCGCCACAGCCGAGGAACTGTCCCCCTGATGACAACAGGATTGCGTAGTGAAAAACAGGAGCCCGATCCATTGCATGTGAATTGCCAGACGGAGGTAGAAGTCAAGCACGGCGTCGGGCTGCATGCCCGCCCCTCCGTCACCTTCACGCGGCTTGCCAAGTCCTTCCCCTGTTCGATCGAGATCGCCGTCAACGGCAGCGATGTCTGGCTGAACGGCAAGAGCATCATCAAGATCATGGGCGCGCGAATCCGAAAAGGGTCGATCCTTAGAATACGGGCCGACGGCATTCTCGCCGAAGAGGCGATCCGCGCCCTGAAGGAACTCATCGAGCGCAACTTCGATGAGGAAAAAAAACATGGCCGAACCGCTTAGACTGAAAGCCAAGAGCGCATCCCCGGGCATCGCATCCGGCCCGGCCTTTCTCGCGGAGGAGCCGAAGGCTCCTTCCGCTGCCGAGCAGCCGGACACCGCCCCTGCATCCCGAGCCGTCGGGGGATACGGCGCGCTGGAGAAGGCGATCGACATCTCGATCAGCGAACTCGAGCACCTTGCCGATGGAGCCGACGCCGAAAGCCGGGATATCATCGATTTCCAGATCGAGGTGCTGCGCGATCCGACGATCGCGGAAGCGACCGGCGCACGCCTGGAAGCCGACGAGAATGTCGTCTTTGCCTGGGTCGCCACCCTCGACGCCTATATCGGCGAACTCGAAGCGGCCGATGAAGAGCAGATGCGGGCACGCGCCGTCGATATTCTCGACATCAAGAACCGCGTGCTCGGCGCGCTCGCCGGCACCCCAATTGCCGATTTCCCGCCCGGCTCGGTCTTCGTCGGCAAGGACATGGAGCCGAGCCGCTTTCTCGCCCATGACTGGTCGAAAGGCGGCGGCATCGCGCTGTTCGCAGGCAGCACCGCCGGCCATGTCGCCCTGCTCGCCCGGGCGAAATCGGTGCCGATGGTGATCGGCACAGGCCGCTTTTCAGCCGCAGACGGAGATCCTGTCAGCGTGGATGGCAACGCCGGTGCGGTCATCCTGCAGGCGGGCAGCATGCTGATCCCGCCGCTCGCGCCTGCACAAGAACCCGCCGGCGACACGCAAACCACCGGCGGCGAGTTGCGCACGGCGGACGGCGTGCCGATCCTGCTCTCGATCAACATCAACGATCCCGCCGAGATCGATGCGCTCGATCCGGCAACGGCAGGCGTCGGCCTGATGCGCTCGGAATTTTCGATAACCTCAGTGGCCGATGCCGCCAATGAGGAACAGCAGTTGGCGATCTATCGCCGCGTGCTGGAGCAGGCAGGCGACAGGCCGGTAACGATCCGCATGCTCGATATCGGCGGCGACAAGCCGCTCCCCGGCCTGGAAGATCTGCCGGCTCTTGCCTCGGGCCTACGCGGCATCCGACTGCTGCTTGCCCGGCCGGAAATCGCCCGCGTCCAAGCCCGCGCCCTGCTGCGCGCCGCCGTCTTCGGTAGGCTGTCCGTAATGCTGCCGATGGTGACCTTTCCCGACGAAATCGACAGGATGCGCGACATCTTCCGGGAGGAAGCCGAAAAGCTCGGCCGCCGCGCCCTGCACCACCGAATGCCGCCGATCGGCATGATGGTGGAGGTGCCGGCTGCCGCTTTGATGCTCGACGCCTTCGGGGCGGCGGCATTCTTCTCGTTCGGAACCAACGACCTCACCCAATATCTTGCCGCCTCCGCCCGCGACGATATCGACGCCGATGCCGGCAAGGCTGCACCCGCCGTGCTCCGGCTGCTTGCCCAGGCGGTGAAGCTGACCGCCGGCAAGCCAGTCAGCATCTGCGGCGACATGGCCGGCAATCCGCACTATCTGCCCGGCCTGCTCGCCGCCGGTCTTAGGCATTTTTCCGTGGCGCCGGCCCGGCGTCCCGCGATAAGATCGGCGATCATCGGCCTCAACGCCGATGGCACAAAGGCTGCCGGAGAGTAGAATGGCGCGCGAAGACACCGAAGACGCCATTATCGCCTACAAGTCCATTCTGGCGCAGATCATCGACAACAGGCCATCCGGCACGCGCCAGCGCCTGGCGACGGCGCTTGGAAAACATCGCAGCTTCGTCACCCAGATCACCAGCCCGACCTATGCAACGCCGCTGCCGGCGCGCCATCTCGCCACCATCGTCCGCGTCTGCCATTTTAGCGCCGCCGAACAGGAGCGCTTTCTCGAAGCCTATCAGGCCGCCCATCCCGGCAAGCTGCCGGACCTCGGCCATTCCGAGAAATTGCGGCACCTTTCGCTGATGGTGCCCGACTTCGGCGACGACAGGAAAAACCGCCTATTGGAAGAGGCGATCTCCGATCTGGTGCAGAAGATCGTCGCGATTTCAGGGGCGAGTGAGCAGTGAGTAGTGAGCGGGTTGACGTAACGTAATGCTTTTGGCCTTGGGAGGGGCTTGATGAAGAAGTTCATGAACACTGCGGAAACCATGGTCGCCGAAAGCGTCGAAGGCTTCGTGCGCGCCCATGAGGCCTTGGTGGTGTTCGGGCCTGAGCGCAGATGCATCCGCCGCCGCCATCTCACCCCTGGCAAGGTGGCGCTTATATCTGGCGGCGGCGCCGGCCATGAGCCGATGCATATCGGCTTCGTCGGCCACGGCATGCTGGATGCCGCCTGCGTCGGCCATATCTTCACCTCTCCGACACCGAGTCAGATCATCGCTGCGATCGAAGAGGCCGATACCGGCGCCGGCTGCCTGCTCGTGGTCAAGAATTACGACGGCGATCTGATGAATTTCGAAATGGCGATCGAGATGGCCGGCGACCGCCACAACATCGACATGGTCGTCGTCAGCGACGATATCGAGACATCAAGGTCCGGCGAAGGCAATGGCCGGCGCGGCGTTGCCGGAACGCTGATCGTCGAAAAACTCTTGGGTGCTGCGGCCGAACGCGGCATGTCGCTTGCCGAATTGAAGCAGCTTGGCGAGGGATTGAACACCCGCATCCGCTCGATGGGTGTCGCGCTGAACGGCGTGACGGTGCCGCAGACCGAGCGCACAACATTTTCGCTTGGGCCGGGCGACATGGAAATGGGCGTCGGCATCCATGGAGAACCCGGCCATGCCAGGCAGCCCTTCGCCGCCTCCGACGCCATCATCGGCCATCTCTGCGAAACCATCGCCGGCGATATCGCGGTGGCGCCGGGTACCCGCGCACTGCTCTTCGTCAACGGCCTCGGCGGCACGCCGCCGGCCGAACTCTACCTCGCCTATAACGGCGCCCGCCGCTTTATCGAGCAAAGCGGCATTCCGATCGAGCGTTCGTTGGTCGGAACCTATGTCACCTCGCTCGACATGCAGGGACTGTCCGTCACCCTTGCTTTGCTGAGCGACGAGGAGATCGCACTCTGGGACGCGCCGGTGGCGACGGCGGCGCTGCATTGGCCATAACGGCGCCCCGTCAAATATAAAGCGCTGCCATCTTCCGCCAGGCGCCGGCGCGGTGGGCGCGTCCATCCCAGACATGCAGCTGATGGCCGATATTCTTTTCGCCGAGCAGCCGGCTGAGATAGCGGTTGTTGTCGAGGAAAGGGTCGGCGTCGCCAATGGTGAGAACGATGTCGCGCTCACGCAGCCTGTCGAGCCGCCAGTCGCTGCCGAGCCCTGGAAGAAAATGCGCCGGCGTGTGGAAATAGACGCTGTCGTCGTAATAGCCGTCGAACAGGTCGCCGAAGGATTCCACCCTCATCGTCAGATCGTAACGGCCGGAAAAGGCGACGAGTTTGCGGAAGAGATGCGGATGGCGAAAGAACAGGCTCGCCGCCTGGAAGGCGCCGAGGCTGCATCCGTGCACGATGGTGCAGTCATGCTGGTTCTTCGCCGCCATCAGCGGCAGCACTTCGTGCAGGATATAATCCTCAAGGGCGCCATGCCGGCGGATTCGCTCGGCCGGGTGACGGTGAAAGCCGTAAAAGGTTTCTGTCGCCAGGCCCTCGATGCAATAGAGCTGGAGATGGCCGGCTTCCAACTTGTCGGCGAGACTCGCGACGAGGCCGAGCTGTTCATATTCGAAGAAGCGCCCGTCCCGCGTCGGAAATACCAGGACCTTGGCGCCGGCATGGCCGAACACCAGCATCTCCATGTCTCGATGCAGCCGCTGACTGTACCAGCGCAGATATTCGCGGTTCATGGCACCCTGAAAAAATGTCCGATCTTGTCGCGGAGAACCGCTTCTTGCTCAGCACTTCCAGGGTAATCGAAATGCCCGGCATCCAGGATGAAGATTTCATTAAATTTTGGTATCGCATTTGCGACGGCGAATTGGCAGGGCGGTGCGACGGCAGGATCGAAAAGGGCGACGGCCGTCAGCATCGGCACCTTGATCCGGCTGGCGGCGGTCGCCGCATCGTAGGAGCGTAACGTCTCCAGCACATCCGGGTGTTTCTTATGATACGCTTGCACCGACTGCGCGCTGCCGACGGTCGGCAGCGTCAGCCGCAGCGGCTGGTCCCCGAAGGTCGGCAGCGCCAGATGACCGCGATCGATACGCGGGTCGTAAGCGATCGCCATCGCCCCGAGACCGCCGCCGAAGCTGATGCCGCTATAGCCGATATGTCCTGACACCCAGGGATAGAGCGCAACCAGCGTCGAGACGGCAAGCCACAGATCCTCGACGCAGCCGCCGATGATATAGGATCCAGGCTTGTCGATATCGTGTAGCACATGCCAGGAGGGATTCGGCGAAATCGGCGGACGGGCGCTGAGCGACAGCCCGCGGCAGCAGGGAAAGAGCACCGCCGTTTCCTCGACCGGCAGATCGAAATCGGGACGATCCCGCCCGCCATAACCATGCCCGACGACAAGACCGCGCCGCACCTCCCCCTTACGCGGCAGGATGAGCCAGCCGCCGATCCTGAATGAACTGGTCGAGATATAGACGAGATCGAGCACGTGCCAGTCGGCATGGGTGATCTTGCTCCGGCGCAGCACCGGCTGCGGATCGACCGCCAGCGCCTTGAGATACCGCGCCTTCCAGAAATCATCGAAGCCGGCAGGCGCCTCGGGCGGCTCGACCGCGAGAAGTTCTTCGAGCTGCATTCCGTAGGTCGGATCGAAATCGAAGGGATGTGTCGTCGGAATACTCATCCAAGGCTTGTCTCGTGAAAAAGCCGGCGGCGCAAGACTCTGCCCGCGCCAGCCAGCAAAACCGCGCCGTCGGATCTCGCGCTACATCGTTACGCCGCGTCGGCCGCCTTGCGTTGCCGGGAGGCATCAAAAAGCCTGCGGCCGATGACGCGCGCAGCCTCCAGATGAGCGGTCGCATGGTCCGGTCCGGCTTCGAACAGCACCTCTGATGTCACGACGCGGGCGCCGCAATAGTCGAAGATCCCGTGATCGATCTGCGTCTTCATGGCGCCGAAATAACCGTGCCGCATATAGGTCCCGGCATCGGCGCCGCCGAGGCCGACCAGATGCACCGGCAGGCGGCCAAGCAGCTTCACCGGCCCGATATCCGGGCGATCGTCGTAAGCCCAGCCATTGGTGAACACCCGGTCGATCCATCCCTTGATAAGCCCCGGCATCGACCACCAGTAGACGGGATAGACGAGCACCAGCGCATCGGCGCGGTCGATCCTTGCCTGCTCGGCGGCAACGTCGGCGGGCAGCACCCCTTTCCTCAGATGCACAGCGATATCGGCCGCGGTGAACCGGGGATCGAAGCCCTCGGCCGCGAGATCGGCAAACTCGACGGAATGGCCGACATCGGAAAATGTGACACCTTCGGCAAGATGGGCGGCGACGCCGTGGGTGAGCGACTGGGGATCGGGATGCGCGACGACGATGAGCGCGTGCATGCAGAAAACTCCTGTTGAATGATTGCGGACGGAAGTCGCGGGCTGTATACCTTTGGTAAGCTACTTTCAGTAAGTTACTTTTGGTATATAACGATGTCAAGCGCCGAAACAACAGGTCAGCCGACCAATCCGCAACCGCGCCGCCGCCTGTCGCGGCAGGATCGGCATCGCCAGTTGCTCGACGTCGCTTGGCAGATCACCCGTGACGAGGGAACGGAAGCGCTGACCCTCGGCCGGCTTTCCGAGCGGGCGGGCGTAACGAAACCCGTGGTCTATGATCATTTCGAATCCCGCCCCGGCCTGCTCGCAGCGCTCTACCGCGAATTCGACGCCCGCCAGACGGCTGTGATGGACGCAGCCCTTGCGGCAAGCCAGCCGTCGCTCGCCGACCGGGCCACAGTCATCGCCACCTCCTATGTCGACTGCGTGCTTCTTCAGGGCCGTGAAATCCCCGGCGTGATCGCAGCACTTGCCGGCTCGCCGGAACTCGAAAGGATCAAGCGCGAATACGAAGCGGCCTTCATCGAGAAATGCCGCATCGCGCTTTCGCCCTTTACCGGTGCCGGCACGATCGCCGCAGCCGGCCTCTGGGCCATGCTCGGCGCCGCCGAAGCCCTCTCCTATGCCGCCGCGTCGGGCGACATCACCGCCGTCGAGGCAAAGAACGAACTCTTCGAAACCATCGTCGCGATGGTGGCGAGAAGTATGGGCGGCGGCACACATCCCGATCACCTGCGCAATACGGCCGGCCTCGCATCGAGATGATCCGGCTGGAATACCTGTATCGAATCCACCGCCCGCTTCGTCATGGAACTCGGTTATTTCGCGACCCTGGTGAGCGACGCGACGGCCGCCTTCTCGCACCTAATGATGCATGCTGCGCACAAGCCGAACGGCCCGACCTTCGCCCATGCTTTTCTGACGACGGCCGAACTCATCGAAGTCTTGCCCAAGGCGTCTGCTTCAAAGGACAATGCGATGACCATGCTCTTCAAAATGCTCACAAGTGCCGGCTCGGAATCCCTGAACCGCGACCGGCGCAGGTTCCTGACCACCGCGGCGATCGGGATCGCCGCCGCGGGCGCGACCAGCCTGTTTCCGTCCTATCCGGCATCGGCTGCCACGGGAGATGCGATCCGCCCGTTTCGCGTCGACACTCCCGAGGCGGACCTCCTCGACCTTCGCCGGCGCGTGCTGGCAACACGCTGGCCCGAACGCGAGACGGTCGACGACCAGACGCAGGGCATACAGCTCGAAAAGATCAAGCCGCTCGTCGATTATTGGGGCACCGGCTACGACTGGCGAAAGGCGGAAGCGAAGCTGAATGCGCTGCCGCAATTCATCACCGAGATCGACGGCCTAGACATCCACTTCATTCACGTCCACTCGAAACATTCGAATGCCCTGCCCGTCATCATCACCCATGGCTGGCCGGGATCGGTATTCGAGAACCTCAAGATCATCGGCCCGCTCACCGATCCGACCGCTCATGGCGGACGCGCCGAAGATGCGTTCGACGTGGTCATTCCGTCGATGCCGGGCTACGGCTTCTCCGGCAAGCCGACCGGCACCGGCTGGGGGCCGGACCGCATCGCGCGGGCCTGGGCGGAACTGATGAAGCGCCTCGCTTACAGCAGCTACGTCGCCCAGGGCGGCGACTGGGGCTCGCCGGTCTCCGGCGCGATGGCACGGCTCGCGCCACAAGGTCTGCTCGGCATCCACATCAACCTGCCGGCTGTCGTGCCGCCCGAAGTTGCCGCGGTGCTCGCCGCGGGCGGGCCGGCGCCGCAGCGACTCTCCACCGAGGAACGCGCGGCGTTCGATGCCCTCAGCGCCGCAGCCAAGATGGGGAACGGGTCCTATGCCACGATGATGGGCACGAGGCCGCAGACGATCGGCTACGCCATATCGGATTCCCCGGCCGGCCTTGCGGCATGGGCGCTCGGTCATCCAGGCTTCACGCACTGGACCTACGACAGCAGCGATCCCGAAAAGTCTCCCGACGAGGTGCTCGACGACATCACGCTTTACTGGTTGACCAACAGCGCCGCTTCCTCGGCCCGAATCTACTGGGAATATGGCGGCGGGCGCAGTCCCGTCCTTGCGGCCGGGGAGAAGACCTCCAAGATCGCGCTTCCGGTCGCCATCACCGTCTTTCCTGGGGAGAGCTATCAGGCCCCGGAGACATGGGCCCGTCGCGCCTATCGCAACCTTATCTATTTCCACAAGGTCGACAAGGGCGGCCACTTCGCCGCCTGGGAGCAGCCGGAGCTCTTCTCCGCCGAGCTTCGAGCAGCGTTCAGGCCGCTGCGCCGGTGACCAGCTGGCGAACGGCCCTGCCGCTTCCCGGCCTCGGCATCAGTCCGTATTCTGCCCCGCCGCCGTGAGGATCAGCTTTGTGATCTCGTCCGGGTGGGAGATCAACGACAGATGGCTGGCCTGGATTTCAATGGTCTTTGCTCCCATGCGTTTGGCCATGAAGCGTTCGAGATCGGGATTGATCGTCCGGTCCTCGGTCGAAACGGCATACCAACTCGGCTTCGAACGCCAGGCGGCCTGTGTCGTCTTGCCGGTCAGCAGCGCCTTCTGGAACGGTTGCTGCACGGCGTAAAGAACTTTCGCCTTCGCCTCCGGCAGGTCGCCGGCGAAATCTCGCAGGAATGCTTCCTCGCTCAGCCGACCCTCGTCGCCGTCGAAGACGATGCCGGCCGAAGCCGGCGGCGTCGGGAAGGTTTTGGCGAGAGCAGTATAATCCTCACCTGCATCCGGCGCCCGCGCCGCGACATAGACGAGCGCCGAAACATCAGGGTGCACGCCGGCCTCGGTGACCATCATGCCGGAAAACGAATGCCCGACCAGAACCGTTGGGCCATCCTGCCGGTCGAGCACCCGCTTCACGGCAGCGACGGCCTCGGGCAGCGTCGTCAGCGGGTTTTGCACCGCCGTGGCATTGAGCCCGGCCGCCTGCAGGCGCGCGATCACCTCGGTCCAGCACGAGCCGTCGGCAAACAGCCCGTGCGCCAGCACGACGTTGCGCGCCCTAACGAGAGCGGATGTCGCGGCCATACCGCGGGTAACAAGCAGAGAAGCGGCGGCGCCGGCAACAAGGGCAGCCGAGAAAGTCCGTCTGTTCATCATCATGATCTGGTTCCTTGTGCGTCCAGGAATTGAAGGATCGAAAGCATGCTGGTTCGGGACCGAAGAACCGAAGCCAAGTCGAAATCGGTTGGTCTGTAATGCCATGTCGGAACGGTTCGCTTTGCCCGGCGCGAGGCGCTGGCCTTCGTCGCGTTGCGGTTCCCGTCGTATTCAAATTCGGTATTTGAAGCGGCTTCGTGTATGCAAAAGCCTGCTTGCTGGAGATTTATGTATTCCCATCCGATATAAAGTCAATTATTGAATACGTAACACCTCCGTGATGCTATCAGTGTATACGCCTAGCGGCACGTCAATCGCATTTGCATTCACAATCGATCGAGCCGTCGATGCTGACACAGATCGGAGATAACGGAAATGGCGAGTGGTTTCGAAACCGAGGATGACGGCGATGATCGCGGGTTGCTCTCCGACCGCATTCGCAACGCCCTGACGGACGAGATCGCCACCGGCACGCTGGCGGCGGGCGCAGCGTTGGACGAACAGCAGCTTGCCGATCGCTTCGGCGCCTCCCGCACGCCGGTTCGCGAAGCGCTGCGTCAGCTGGCGGCGGGCGGCCTCGTCGAGCTTCGCGCCCGGCGCGGCGGCGTCGTTGCCCGTATGACACCGGAGCGCATCATGGAAATGTTCGAGACGGTGGCCGAGATCGAGGCCATTTGCGTCAGGCTCGCCACCTACCGCATGACACCGCTGGAACGCAGCCATCTGATCGAACTGCACGACCTCTCAGAGCCGATCGTCGAGACCGGCGATTTCGATGCCTATGACAGCTTCAACCGCCAATTCCATGAAGCCATCTATCACGCCACCCACAATAGCTTCCTTGCCGAACAGGCGATCGCCGTGCGCAACCGCCTGAATGCCTTTCGGCGCACGCAGCTGCGCCAGGGCGAACGGCTCCGCCGATCCCGGGACGAACACGAGGCAATCATGCAGGCGATCGCCGAAGGCGACGGCGAGATGGCATCCCGGCGCATGCGCGCCCACATGCTGAACGCCGCCACCTCGCTCAGCCGTTTCATCGAAACCAACAAGCCGGGGGGAGTTTGACGTTCCTACGGCACGGGGCAGCGGTATTTATAGGCGATCAACGTCGTCATCAGCTCGTCGCCGGTGGCCTCGCGAATGCCGGGATTCTCTGCCAGGAATGTACACAACGTATTGCCGATTGCTTCCGCGGTCGTTCCAACCGGCACACAGACGTTTACCCCAACGGAGTTGGCAAAATACGCCGAGTTCACCATTGCTTTCGGCGCAGGAACGACCTCGGTGAAAATACGGCGGGCCAGATACTCGTCCCGGTTCCACTTGTCCAACCAACCCGCGACATATCCGACGACAAACTGCCGGGAGCCGCCGCAATCAGAATAAAGCAGGTCACCGCTGGAAAATCCGGCAGGAATCTTTGCTGAAACCGTTGCCAACAGGGTGGCGATAAGAATGCCCGACATCACATCTCCAAAGCTCGCGATGGCGGAGCTTTGATCGGGAAAGTGTCGGAAATTAGCTTCAAACGTGTCATCTTTTTTGCTGCAACTAAAAACAAAATGGCCGCTAATCTCACGTCAGCCTCAATCGAACCGACTGACCTCAAGCCCGCTGCCGACCGGCAGCAGCACGCTTGATATCCCGGGCTTGGCACGGACAGCCTCACCATAGCGTTTGAGATCATCGCCTCCCGGGCGCAGCATGTTGTCGGCGACAATGATCGCGCCTGGATTGAGCTTGGGGTAGAAGGCTTCGAGGCAGGGAACGTAGAGATCCTTCCACAGATCCACCAGCACGAAGTCGATGCCGGAGGAAAGCGCGCCGATCATCTGGACGGCATCGCCGACCTTGAATTCCACATGCTCGGCGAGCCCTGCCTTGACGGCCATGTCTCGTGCGTAGCCAGACTTGTAGTCGTGCATTTCCATGGTGATCAGCCGCCCGCCGGAAGCGCGCGCGGCTTCCGCCAGCCATATCCCGGAATAACCGAAGGAGGTGCCGAGTTCGAGAATGGTCGGGCTCTTGAGGCTCTTGGCGAGGATATTGATGAACTGCCCGGTCGCCGGCCCGACCGCGCGCAACCGCTGATCCTGTCCTCCATCGCGGCCGCCCGGAGGCAGCTCGCGCGGGCTGTTATGCTCCGTCTCGATCATCGCGTGATAGATGTCGAGCACGTCCTGGATTCTGCTGTCCATTGTCTTCTCCATAACCGCTGATCGGCCGATCATTGCCCGACCGAACCAGCGCCGGAAAGTTAAACTTTAGCAATCATCGCCATTGCTGGTTCCCTTGCGGTTGCACATGCCGCCGTCGTCGGCTACATCATGCTGTCAATGGTCGGTTCACCCGGCCACGTAAGCGTTAACGTCACTCAACGCGTATGATCGAACGGCTTTGCGGCTTCGATCTGCGCGACTGTGTCCTGCGGATCGAGCTTCAGAAGCCCCGGAAGGACACATGGATAACAATCAATTCAAAGATCAAGCTTCATCGACCCCTGGCATCGAGCGGATTCGCCACGACACGCGGCGGCGCTTACTGAAAGTCGAAAGCGTCGTCGATATCACTCCGAGCATGCGCCGGGTCGTATTGGCAGGTGACGATCTCGCCGATTTCATCAGTCTCGGTGCTGACGACCACATCAAGATCTTCATTCCCACTGCCGATGGTGGAGAAGAGCGCCGTGACTACACGCCGCGCCGCTATGACAATGCCGAGCGGAGATTGACCATCGACTTTGCCTTGCATGAGGCAGGTCCGGTGACGAAATGGGCGATCGACGCCAACCCGGGCGACAGGCTCGAGATCGGCGGACCAAGAGGCTCCGCCGTAGTCTCGAAGACCGTAAAACGATGGCTGCTGATCGGCGACGAAACAGCACTGCCGGCGATCGGCCGCCGGATCGAGGAAATCGGCGCCGGAACCGTCGTCACCACAATCGCAGCCGTCACCGGCCCGTTGGAAGAGCAGACCTTCGAGACATCAGCCGAGCTGCACCTCCACTGGGTGCACCGGCCGCTTTCGCAGGCAACCGATGCCGCAGCACTGCTGAAACTGTTGAGTACGGTCGATGTCCAGCCGGAGACCTTCATCTGGGTCGCGGCGGAAGCCTCGGTGACACGCGATATCCGCGCCTACCTGCTGGAACGAGGTTGCCCGCTCGGCTGGATCAAGGCTTCCGGCTACTGGGTGTTCGGCAAGGCCGATACGACGGAGAAATTCGGCTAGGACCAACCCGCATTCCGGATTCCATTTGGTGATGAGTTCTGTCTCACTTCGTTCCGGATTTTATGATCCGGAACGATCAGATGGATGTGAAGAGGTATAAATTGAGCGAAGCCTCGGCAGCATCTGCCGGAACGCTGCGGCAGATGGAAGAGCATCAGCAACTGTAAGCACCAGGCCCCAGCCACCGACTTATTGAAAGAGATCGATCACGCGGCGGGCGGAGCCCAATGCAAGCGTCCATCCCAACATGCCGTGACCGGCATTGATATAGAGACCTTTGATGCGTCGGGAGGCAGCGATAATGGGCTTGGAGGTCGGAGTCATAGGCCTCTCACCCGACCATCTCATCAGTTCGTCCGATCGCTCGAAAAGGTCGGGCAGCACTACAGACGCGGCCAGCTTGAGCGTGTCGAAACGTCTGGCATCAAAACCGGCCCCGGGACGCTCGATGTCTGCCAGTCCGGCGACACGAAAACGGTCGCCGATTGCTGCAAAGGCAAGCTTTCGCTTGACATCGGTCAGGCTGATACTTGGTGCAAGGCCAGTTCTTGGAACGGTGAGCGAGTAGCCTCTGATAGGGCGGACGTCTCGGGCCTCGGGCAAATCGGATATGAGGGAACGGATCTGCGGTCCTGCGGCAACGATGGCCGCATCGATGCGAAGCTCATCGCGGTCCTCGAACCTCAGCCCTGTCAGCACACCTCCCGTTTGGACGAAGCTCGAGACTCTCCTGCCGAAGAGCACCGAGACCTGCCCGCGCTCAATCATCCAGGCGGTCAGCTGGCGGCAAAATCCGGCGGCATCGCCGAGGGCATCACCGGGAGTATAAACGGCGCCGGCGATCTCTCCCTGATACGCCGCGAGCGCAGGCTCGACGTCTTCCGCCTCCACCCGCGTCAGCAGGTGCTGTTCGAAGCCACAGGCCTTCTTGCGCGCGACGCTGGAATCGGCAGCAGCAAAACTTTGCCGGTCGGCGTAGAGGTGCAGTTTTCCGGCGACACGATAGTCGAATTCGATATCGGTTTCCTTAAGCAGGATTGCAAGCTCGTGACGGGATTGCTCGGCAAGGCGCAGGATCTCCTCTGTATTGTTCCACCAACGCCTAAACGGTGTATTGGCAAGGAATTTCAGCCCCCAGCAGAGAAAGTCCCGATCGAGTTGCCAGTGGATCCGGAAGGCTGGATCGCGGCCCATCGCAATGGCTGGCAGATGCTTCAGCAGGGCTGGTGATGCCATTGCGTCACCGTAGGCCCAGGACAGCTGCGCGGCGTTGCCGGCGCTCGCCCCCATGCCGGGCTCGCTTGCCGCATCGATAAGTGTCACATCATGCCCCGCCCGGGCCAGAAGATAGGCCGACGATACGCCGATGACGCCGGCGCCGATCACCGCAACGCGCGCCATCTCAAGCCTCGCCGCCGACGACGGCCGTCAACTCGACTTCAACAGGAACCCCGCGCGGCAGGGATGTTACGCCGATTGCGATGCGGGCATGCGCCCATCGATCCGGGAAGAGCTCTCGGAGCAATTCGGAAGCCCCATCGATGACGGCACCGTGGCGCTCGAAAGCAGCATCTGCCGCGACATAGCCCGCGAGCCGGACGAAGCCCAGGATGTTGTCAAAGCCACCCGCAGCCCCTTCCAGCTGTGCAAGCGCATTGAGAAGCGCCCAGCGCGCGCATTCTCGCCCGTCTTCGATGGAGACGCATGCTCCGAGATGTCCTGTCCGCAGCACCACACCATCCTTCAGCGGCACCTGACCGGAAACGGTGATGACATTGCCGGTCCGCACAGCCCCGGAAAATGCACCTGGCGGCGAGGATGCTTCCGGCAGAGCAAGCTCAAGCTGTGCCAGCCGTTCGCGCACACGATTGCTTCCAGCCGATGAAGCACTGCGTGCCTTGCGGACTGCTGCTTCTGCGCTGCGGTCGACGAAGGCCCTCATGATATTCCTGTCGAGTTCGCTCAGCCGGTATTCGGGGTGCCACTGGATGCCGAGGCAAAAGCCGTCCGTGTCCCCTTCGAACGCTTCGATGGTTCCGTCCGGCGCCCGCGCGGCGACACGGAAGCGTCCTTGGCCGGCCAAAGCATGCCGGTGCAGGCTGTTGACGCGTGCCGGCCCCTTCCCCACCCAATCGGTTAGCACGCTGCCTTGCTCGACGATGATCTCGTGCGCCAAAACGTCGGGGATACCCTGCGGGATGTGGGATACGGCGGCGGCCGGCAGCTCGGTTTGAAATTCGCCCCCAAGGCATTCACCGATCAGTTGCATGCCGTGGCATATGCCGAGAAGCGGCTTACCCGTTTTCAAGGCCTGCTCGACCAGCTGAATTTCGAACTGTCTGCGCGCGCCTGTTACCTCGGTCCCTGGCCGCGCACCGGTAAGGACAATTCCATCGGCGAGTGCCAACGCCGATGCCAGGCTCCGGGTGTTGTAAGGCAAGATCAAAGGAATTCCCCCTGCCTCGGCTATGGCATCCGCATAGTTGGCACGCACCACATACTCCGTCTCGGTCGGAGCATCGGGCGCCTCGCTGACGTCGGGCGTCATGAGGATCACCGGCCAGCGAGGTTCATGCGATTGCGTTGCATGCCGACGTGCGTTGCCCGTGGCAACGGTCGTTTCAGTGGTCATGGTCTTGGCCTTGTGATGACGAGTTAGCGGGCGGCTGGAAGGGCTAGCCGGCGCGAGAGGACCGAGAACGGCCAGGCTATCGCGAAATAGCAGAGCCCGACGGCAACATAGATTTGCAAGGGAAGGAAATACTCCGTCGCCATTGACCGCCCCGTGAGCACCAGTTCGTCGACGGTAATCAGCGAAGCGAGCGAAGAATCCTTGAGCAGCGAAACGAAGGTGATGATCATCGGCGCCAGGATGACACGCGCGACCTGCGGCAGGATGATCCAGACGAAGCTCTGGGCCGGGGTGAAGCCCGCAGCCAGCGCTGCCTCGCTCTGCCCGGCCGGTATAGCTTTCAGACCGGCGCGGAAAAGCTCTGCGACCTGGGCCGCGAAACACAAGGCCAGGCCGGCGATCGCCGCACCGAAAGCATCGAAGACCACCCCGATGCCCGGCAAGCCGAAATAAATCAGAAACAGAACCGCCAGCAGCGGCACGCCACGCACGATCGTCACATAGAGAGCCGCAAAATACCGCAGCGCTGCGAAACTGGATTTCTGGCAGAGCGAAAGCAGCAGGCCGAAAACGAATGCCAGGGCAAACGCACAAACGGAAAGCAGGGCCGTATTCACCATCGCCCGCAGCAGCAGAGGCAGCCATTCGGCACCATAATCGCCATAGGGCGCCAGGAAAGCACTCATCCCTTCAATCTCCCGTAACGTCTTTCGAGGAACTGCGTTGCCTGCATCAATGGCAGGCTCAGCAACAGGTAGAGTGCCGCCGCCGTCGCATAGATCATTGTTGTCTGGAAGGACGACGTCACCATTGAACGGGCGAAGAACATGATTTCCGGCGCCGCAATGGCCGAGACGACGGATGTATCCTTGAGAAGCTGCACCGCGTAGTTTCCGAGCCCCGGAAGCGCTATCCGCATGGCCTGCGGCGTCAGGATCTCAAAGATGGTCTGGAATGGGGTCAGCCCTGCAGCAAGCGCCGCCTCCGCCTGCCCGCCAGGCAGCGCGGCGAAACCGGCGCGAAAGATTGCGCAGGTGATCGCCGCCCCGATGAGCCCGAGGCCCAGGATGGCCGCCGTGATCGACGTCAATTTCACGCCGAGGCTGGCAAGCCCGAAGTAGAGGATAAACAGATGCGTCAAGGCCGGCACATTGCAGAGAATCTCGCAGCAGGCATCGATCGCGAGATTGATGAACCTGATCCCGGCAAATTGCCTGAGCAGAGCGAGAAGGAACCCGAAAGCGGCTGCGAACACGAGCGAGGCGATCGTGACGAAAACGGTTACGCCAAGCCCGGCGACGAGCCCCTGGACGACCGAGAAGAATACGGAAAATCCAATCATGACACGCCTAGTGCCGGATCTTGTTGAGAAACGCTTGCGTGCGCGCTTCCCGAGGAGCGGTTATGACCTGGCGTGCCGGGCCGGATTCCACGATCGTGCCGCCGTCGAGAAACAGAACGCGGTCGGCAATCTCGCGTGCAAACGCGATCTCGTGCGTGACGATCAGCATCGTGCGCCCTTCGTCTGCCAGCTCCTCCATCACTTTCAGAACCTCCTGGACCAGTTCGGGATCGAGTGCCGATGTCGGCTCGTCGAACAGCATGAGCTTTGGCTTCTGGGCAAGCGCCCGCGCAATCGCGACGCGCTGTTGCTGGCCGCCGGACAGCTCGAGTGGTGAGGCTTCGGCGCGGTGCGTCATATGGACTTTGGCCAGCATCTCCAAAGCCAGTTCGCGTGCCTCGGCGGCAGGCAGACCGCGCACCTTGCGCGCCGCGATCGCCACGTTTTCCGTCACCGACAGATGCGGCCAGAGATTGAAGAGCTGGAAGACCATGCCCATCTCGGCGCGCTGCGGTGCAAGTTGCCGGTCGCTCATGATACGGCCATTGCGCGTACCGATCCGCTCGCCATCGAGGCGGATCTCGCCGGCACTGGGCTTTTCCAGAAAATTCATGCAGCGCAGACAGGTGGATTTCCCGGAGCCGGAAGGGCCGATCAGGGCAATCTTCTCACCTGGCGCGACGTCGAAATCGATACCTTTGAGAACTTCGATAGGACCATAGCTCTTGCGCAGGCCTGCAACGCTCAGAAGCGCATTCATCGCCGTTTCCTTATGCGATTATATCTACAGCGCCGCGCGTCTTTTCAGACGCGCCAAGGACGCTGTAGCACTTTGAATTGCTGCATAATTTTCTCCTGAAATCGATTCCGATTTAAGGAATTATGCAGTAGGCGAAGAGGGTGGACGAAAGCTGCCGACTGCTGCTTCCGTCCACACGGCCGTTCAGCCGCCAGCTGCGCAGGACGGCAGCTTGTAATCTGCGGGGCGATCGACGCCGGCGCGGAAGTTTTGACCCGCAGGCTTGAACCAGACTTCCGACGACAATCCGTAGCGGGTGCCGATTTCCTTCATCTCGCAAGTCTTCCACATGTCGGCGATGATGGCGTCCATCTTCTGGCGCAGATCGTCGTTCTTCTGGTTGAGGCCATAGACGACCTGGCCGAGACCGGTCAGCAGCGGAAAATCCGGACTGTTATCGGTGAAGGCAAGGAAGTGCATATTCCAATCGGGGTTCTGCTTGATGGCGTAGGAGATCACCGGCGGATCGCCGATGACAGCGTCGATGCGCCCGGCGATAAGATCGCGCACGGCCGCGTCGGACGTGTCGTAGAGCGAGAGTTGGAGATCTTTGATGCTCTTCAATTCCGGGATGAACGAAAAGCCGGTGATCGTGCCGATCTTCTTGCCTTCCAGGTCAGAAAGCTTGTCCCAGCTCGTCTTCGTCGATTGCATGATGCCGTTCTTGAAGTAGTGGATCGGCTCGGACAGTGTCATGATCTTCGTACGTTTTTCGGTCCAGCCCATGGTGCCGAGCATGACGTCGACGCGGCCTGACTGAACGGAGGCGATCGTACCCGACCATTCCATGAGCGCAGGCTGAATCTTGAGGCCGAGCTTGTCGGCAATGCGCTGCATGATTTCACCGTCATAGCCTACCAGCTTCCCGTCCTGCCAGCCGGAGCCGGGCATGTCGCCGGTGAAGGCAACCGTCAGCTTGCCCTGCTCGGCAAGTTCGAAAGCATTGGCGATAGATGAAAGGGACATGAAGCTGCCTGCCAGCAGAGCGCACGTCACCATCCTTCTCGAAAGAGAAAGTGCCATTGTTCTGATCCTTGATTTGTTGGTTCCCCGGTCCGGTGGTTTCTGCTCCCCGGATGTCGTGTTCGACGAGAGGAAACTTGACACTGAAGGCTGCGGCTGAATTTTATAAATCGGACATTTTCTTTGAAAAAAGGACATGATGACTCTATCATCGCCACACGCCATGATCACATCCGAGGAACCTTCCGAAATATCTGCCAACGAGCCGGACTATGTGCGCTGGCTTGACGATCTTTGGGCCGAGCGGCTTCTGGTCGCACGCGACCGAAAGGCCGATCTATCCGTCGGCATTCTCCTCTGGCCGACCTTCCCGATGATGTCGCTGACGGGTATCGTCGAGCCTCTCAGGCATGCGGCGGACTTTGCCGACAATTCCCGTCCATTGCATTGTCGCTGGTCGATCATGGGGACTCCGGGCCATGCAGCGGTCGCCAGCTGCGGCATCCGGGTTCACGCCGATGCGCCCTACATTAACCCGACCGACTTCGACTACGTCGTGGCTATCGGCGGCCTCCTGCCACATCTGCGCGCTGCACCTAGCAAGCATCGCGACTATCTCAGGGTGGCGGCATCGGCAGGTGTCCCGGTCATTGGTGTGTGTACGGGCGCCTTCGTATTGGCGCAGGAGGGACTGCTCGCCGGACGCAAGGCGTGCGTTCATCCGTTTCACGCGGAGGATTTCCGAATTGCCTTCCCGCGCCTTGCCTTCTCCACGCGCGATGACTTCCTGATCGAAAACGGCCGCATTACCGTGCCTGGCGGCGTATCGATCCTGTCGCTGATGACTGAACTCATCCGCACGCATTGCGGGCCGGATCGGGCGGCCAAGGCCGTGCACCAGCTTTCGCTCTCGGAGCAGAAGCACATGAGCGCCTTCGATCACGGCCGCGCCACAACATTTCGCCGCACAGAAGATTCGCGCATACAGCGAGCCGTTGTTCTCATCGAAAGTCGGAAAGGCCGCGACGTCTCACCGGAACAGGTGGCCTCTCTGGTCGGCCTGTCACCACGCCAGTTCGCGCGTATCTTCCAGGATAATATCGGCATGACTCCGAAGCGTTTTATCGTCGAAACGAGATTGCGCTATGGCCGGTTTCTGGTCGAAAACAGCACACTGCCGATGACGGCGATCGCCTTTGAAATCGGATTCTCCGACTCCGCCCATTTCGCGACCGCTTTTCGCAAGAAGTATGGGAAGCCTCCCAGGAGTTTCCGCTGATCTTTGTCGAGTCACCACAAACGGCAGGATCGAAAACCGACTTCTACACTATTGCGATTTAATCGGATGCGATATATATAACTCCTAGCATTCAGAGCTTGGATAGGATGAAGTCATGCCCGCATCTAAAACCGCAAGGCAGCCTGGCACGCCTGCACCCTCCTCCCCGCAGGCGGGCAAGGAAGGAAGGAAACTTTCCAATTTTCTGTGCTTCGCGGTCTATTCGGCAAATCTCGCCTTCGGCCGCGCCTATAAGCCGATCCTGGACGAACTTGGCCTGACCTATACCCAATATATCGCCATGGTGGCCCTCTCCGAAGAGGACGACCAGACCGTCGGGGTATTGGGGGAAAAGATGTTCCTCGAATCCAATACGCTGACCCCCATCCTCAAGAAGCTGGAGTCGAATGGTTATATCACCCGTCACCGCGATCCCGCCGACGAACGGCAGGTGCGGGTCAGCCTGACGTCGGCAGGGCGCCAACTCGTTGAAACTGATCCCGGCAACGCGCTGCTTGGCGCCACCGGCCTCGGCGACGACTTTCCCGTCGTGCAGAAATCAGTGACGACGCTGCGCGACAACCTCCTGCGGTCAACGCAGGGCGAACCGGGGAAGTCGTGATCGCGGCATCAGTTGGTAACTGCTGACATAGCGGAGAAGACGACATGCCCGAGATTGCGATGGGCGCCTTGAGCCAGAACGGAACCGTTCTTCTGGCCAGACGTAGTTCCGTGCGCAAGGTGCATCCGGATCGGTGGAGCCTGCCGGGCGGCCATATCGAAGAGGGCGAAGACGCCGAGACGGCAATGTGCCGGGAATTGATGGAAGAAATAGGCGTAATGCCGGAGCTCTGGCAGTTTGCAGGACGGTTCGGATCGGAAGACTCGCCCGAAACATCCGTCACCTTCCATGTCTATCACGTGGATAAATGGCGCGGCCGGCCGCGACTGATCGGTGACGAACACACCGAGTTCAGATGGTTCACCGCCGCCGAGATAGAAAAAGAAGCCGAATTGGCGTTGCCTCAGCTCACTGAAATGCTGGCAAACCTGGCCATGCGGGAAACAGGCACGCCCGCTTAGCTCTCTTGGCGGTCACGACGTCTCGCCAGCTGAACGGGCCTTCAGCGAGCATGGTGCTGGATGTCTCTAAGCGCGCCTTCCTCCATCATCTCGGCGGCCCTGGCATAGCCGCCGCCCATTCCGTCGAGGAAATGCAGGTGCGCATCCGGGCTGCCTGATGGTACGAGACAGGTCATCAGCGCATGCGTCTGGCGGTGCAGTCCGAAGTTGATCTCGCCGCGCGCCCTTGCCGCAACGAGAATCGCTTCGGCCCCGTCGATCTGCTCCGGCGTGCAATCCAGCGTGAGGCGCAAACCGTCGTCGAACTTGCGGAAATCCGAATTGGCGGCGACCTCCGACCAGCCTTTCGTATCGACCTGTCTGCCACTGTCCTTGGGAATAGCCATATCCCCCGAAAGCGGATGAGACTGACGCGGCGCGGCGTCGAAAACCGCAAGCACCCGTTTTGCCAAAGCAGCAAAGACCTCGGGGCTCGTATGGTCATTCGGCTCGACCAGCAGCGACAGGATCTCGCCCTGCCGGCTCGGGAACGGAGCCCAGTCACAGCTGAGGCCGGTCAGGTCGGGCTTCGTCGCGTAGCGGCCCGGCTTGACCAGATACCGGCCGTTCTTGATCTGCTGTTCCGCCCATTTGAGCCCGCCCCCTGTAAACATCGCATAGGTCGCGTTCTCTGAGGCGGCATAGCGGGCAATTCTGACGTCGCGCCCACTGGTACGGATTTCGCGTACGGTCAGCAGCCCGATACGAAGGGTAAGATCTAGATCGGCTCTTGCAAAGCTCGCCACCTGCCGCAATGCCGATGTCGCCGCCATCATGCCCTGTGGCGGCAAGGCGAATGCGGCCCCGTCTCCGCGAAACACGAAGGGGAAATCGAACGATCCCCAGGCATTGCCGAGGGCGGCGATAACAGATGCGCCGGCATAGTTGACGTCTTCATAGCGCCCCGACCGGATCGCCGTGGTCGAGTTGACGACATCAGTGATGCCGATCAGCCAGTCATCGGGCAACGGCTCATAGACATCGGGATCGAGCACGAGTGAAAACTCGTCATAGGCCTGGTGCAACTGGACGTGGCTATTGATCATGGCTTGCTCTCCAGATCGGCAAGGTTTCCCGTGCCTGCTACCTCAGAAAGAGGTCTGCCGGCCGACCGGCAGGCCCTCCGCATCAAATCCTCCGGCGATGAGGTCTGCCCTCGCCCGCTCAGACAAGCTTGGTCTCGACGTCGATATTGCCGTGTGTCGCCTTGGAATAAGGGCAGATGCCATGGGCTGCCTCGATCAGCTCCTGCGCGATGTCGCGATCGATGCCGGACAGGCTGACATTGAGGCGCGCCCTCAGGAAGAAGGAGCCGTTGTCGGCGTTGAGAGTAATCTCCGCGTCGACCTCGGGACCATCAGGCAGCGTGATCTTTCTCTGGGCAGCGGCAAGTTCGATGGCGCCGATGTAGCAGGCCGACCAGGCGATGCCGAACAGGTTTTCGGCGGCCGGATGCGGCTGCGGCAGCTTGATGTCGATCGTGCCGTCGCTACTGCGTGCAGAGCCGTCGCGGCCGCCGGAGATGTGGGTTTTGCCGGTAAAGAGAAGCTTCTCGGTCATGGTGATATCCTTTCGGTTTAAGTTTTATTCGCATCCGATTAAATCGGATACGCTTTAATACGCTCAGCCAAAACTGATGTCAACACCATTCCGATTTAATCGGATGCGATTTGTTTCTATAGGCGGAAACACGCCATATCCGCGCAACCCTCAGCGGCAGCTATGCGAGCAAGCTGGCCCGCTGCGCAAGGTCACGTCTTGTCCGGGAATCGGGCCATCTATAGGCTCTACCCGCGAACTAGAGGCAAGGCGCGCATCCTGTGAAGAAACCCGGAGAGATGACATGTCCTCCATAACAGCAGACAATGCCGGGCAATATGGCGACAGCCGGAAACTCGCTGCGCGGGCTCGACTGCATAGCCAATACACCATCGCCGAGACGGCCTGGTTTCCATGGGTTGCGGCGCAATTGTCCCTGAAACCGGGCGATCGCGTCCTCGACGTCGGCTGCGGGCCGGCCTGGTTCTGGGCGGCAACGGCAGGTCTGCTGCCGGCGGACCTCGACCTGACGCTCGCCGACCTTTCGCAAGGCATGGTCGACGAGGCAGTGGCGCGTTGCAGCGCGCTGCCGTTCGGCTCCGTCCAGGGCTGCCAGGTCGACGCCGCCGCGCTCCCCTTCGAAGATGGCGCCTTCGATGCGGTCGTCGCGATGCATATGCTCTATCATCTGCCAGACCCAGCTGCCGGCATCGCGGACATGTCGAGAGTGCTGAGGCCGGGCGGCTTGCTCGCGGTCACAACCAACGGTGCCGGCAATATGCGCGAGATTTACGAGCTGACGACCGTATTCGGCAGTGCCCCTTCCGATCCCGCTGCCGAAGCCTTCGGATATGACGCTGCCGAGCGATCGATGCGGTCGCAGTTTGGAAACGTGAGCATGTCGCAGCATCCGGCAAGCCTGCGGATCACCGAGCCCGAGGATGTATTCCTGGCGCTCACCTCCTATCCGCCCGGCGATGGCGCCGGCGAAACTCAACTCACCAGGTTCCGTCAAGCCATTGCCGATGCGTTCAGCCAACGCAATGGCGTGCTAGAGGTCAGCAAAGAGACTGCGCTGTTCCTGAGCAGAAAGACGGCCTGATCGGTGTCGTGGGGCGTTCAGACCTTCTCTTTCTTCCTGATTTTTTCCTTAGGCTCCACCGGTGCATCGGGCGTCGGCGCTAGAAGCTTGCGCAGTGACGAGATCTTGTCCTTCACCAGCGGCCGGAACCGCGTCGCGCGATAGGGCATGTCGGCCGCTCCGTAACCTTCCGGCCCGTCATCATTGCCGCGGTTGATCTCCGCGAGCTTCACCCCTATGAAAGTGCCGTCGATATAATGGGTATATTCACCCACCCAGCGGATCGTATAGATCTCGCCCTTGCGGATCAGCTGGTCGATGCTGACATGCTTGAAGGTGTCGTTGATGCAGACGACCTTCTGGCCGACATGGAAATCATAGCTCATGGATCAAACTCTCGAAACGGCAATCCGCTTGGCCGATCTATAGCGTGCCCTGCGGCGGGGATGAACCGTTTTCTGCCAGCCCGGCCCAATTGCGGCCGCAACATCGGCACCCGCCGCATGGTGTAGGAGGACAGGCATCAGTCGCAATAGGCCTTACCGCTCTTGCGGGAGCGAAGATCGAAGTGGAAGTGGTTCCAGTGCTCCGGGTTGCTGCCCGGCCCGAGCACGGTGTTGAAATAGCGGCAGCTGTCGCTGCGCACCGCCTTCAAAAGCCGCCCTTCGCGTAACGAGAACAGGCCCTTCTTGCGCACGTCGATTTCGTGGCCGTTCTTCAGCACGAACTTGCCGACGTCGATGGCGTTGCCGCGGGCGTGTTCCGACATCGGATTGTATTTCTGCCGGCTATTGTTCATGCGCCGGCAGGAATAGCCGCCGAGCGGCTGGATCGTCTTGATGCCGGACCAGTAACGATAGCGGGCGGACGGCGCCAGTTCGTTCTTCACCCATTTGGCGAAGGCCAGCGTCACCTGGCAGTTCAGTGTCACGGCGGGGCGGACGCCGATATTGCCGGAAAGCCCCTTCAGCGACACCGGATAGGGTACCTGGCAGGCCGGCCCGTTCGAGATCGGCGGCTTGTTGTCGAAGAGTACGCCCATGCGTTTCAGCTCACGCCGGCAGGCAAGCTCGGAGGACGGCATGACGCTGGGATCGACGGGTGCTGCCGGTTCGCTCATCATCGGATTGTTCGGCCGCAGCATCGCGACCTCTTCGCTCTCGTCCTCTTCGGGAACACGTGATGGCGCCACCACGGGGCTGCCGTCGTTCCAGGCGGGCGCCCGGCTCATCTGTGCCTCGGCCGCCGGCTGCGGCATTGGTTGCTGCGCGGGCTGGCGCATGGGCTGGTTGAGCTGCGTTGGATTATCGGTGCCGATGCCGTCGACAACCGGCTCGGTGGCGTTGCCCTCGGCGATCTGTTGCTGTTGTTCCTGCGCCAGTCCGACGACCGGCTCCGCCCCGAGATCGTCATCCATGTTGACGCCGCCGGACGGGACCGCAAGCGCCTGCGTGCCGCCCCAGTTGCCGCTCGGTTGGCCTGCCGCCAGTGCCTCGTCGCTGTCGATCATCGGCAGTCCACCCCCTTGCGCCGGTGCGGCCGGCGCCGCGTGACCGGTGCCGGCGAGGTTTGGCGTGTCGAGGTAATCGACGGAGCCCTGGCTATTGCCGACGGGCGTGCTGGAAACCGGATAGGAAGCCTGGCTCTCCACCGGCGCCATGCGCACGGCAGGCGCCATGCGCGCTGCCCCCCGCGACGGCGAGATCGAGCTGACCCTGGTGCCGTTGTCGACATTGGCCGGCGGTACCAGTCCGTCGCTGATCGAACAGGTCGTCAGCGCCGCCGAGAGGATAACTGGCAAAAGGGTTCGCCGAGGAAAGGAAACAAACGCCATACTCTTATCGCTTCCGCAGGCTGGCTGGGCAGTGACCGAAAAAACTCACTCCAATTTTAATTAAAAACGGTGAATGAAAACTTACCGGCACAATCTGAACGCGACGGAAATGAAAAAGGCCGGTTTCCCGGCCTTTCATCTCTACGTTTCCTCACGCTGCCCGTGTGTATCGGGTCACTGGCGGCGGCTCGCCGCGCAGGCGGAAATTCGAAAGCAGCGTCTTCAACTGGGTGCTTTCGTCGGCGAGCGTGCGGCTTGCCGCCGTTGTCTCCTCGACCATCGCGGCATTCTGCTGCGTCATCTGGTCCATGTGATTGACGGAGCCGTTGATCTCGTTCAGCCCCGTCGACTGCTCGCGCGCCGCCGTCGCGATTGATGCGACGTGATCGTTGACCTGGTTGACCAGCGCCTCGATCTCCAGCAACGCCTCGCCCGTCGAGCGCACCAGCGCCACCCCACCCTCGACCTCCGTTGCCGACCGGCTGATCAGTTCCTTGATCTCCTTGGCCGCATTGGCGGAACGCTGAGCGAGTTCGCGCACTTCCTGGGCGACGACGGCAAAGCCGCGGCCCGCCTCGCCCGCGCGCGCAGCCTCAACGCCGGCATTCAGCGCCAGAAGGTTCGTCTGGAAGGCGATCTCGTCGATGACCGAGATGATCTGACCGATGCGGTTCGACGAATCCTCGATCCGGCCCATCGCCGTCACCGCGTTGCGAACGATCTCGCCGGATTTTCCGGCACTCGCCTTGGTCTCGGCCACCATTTCGCGCGCCTCGCTCGCCCGTTCGGATGCCGTCTTGACCGTCGCGGTGATCTCGTCGAGCGCTGCCGCCGTTTCTTCGAGCGCGGCTGCCTGCTGTTCCGTGCGCTTCGACAGATTGCCGGTCGCCTCGCTGATGTCGGACGCGCTGTCGTTGACGACGCGACTCGATTCGGCGATCGCATGAATGACGCCGTTCAGCGCATCGACGGCGGCGTTGAAATCGCCCCTCAGCTTGGCGTAGTCCTCGCCGATATCGCCGATCGCCACCGTCAGGTCACCGCTCGCCAGCTTTTCCAGGCCGACGCCGAGCGCCTGCATCGCGCGGTTCTGCCGCTCGGACGCGGAACGCAGGCTCGCCTCGTTGCCACGGCGCTCTTCTTCAATCTGCCGCTGCCTCTCGTCTTCCCGGCCGCGCAGCGCGCTGCGCTCATCGACGGAGTCGCGCAGCACTAGCAGCACCTTGGCCATCTGGCCGACCTCGTCGCGATACTCGCTGCCAGCGATCTCTACCGACGCTTCTTCGGCAGCAATCGCATTCATCGCTTTCCTCAGCCGGGCAATCGGCGCCGTCACGCTGCGCACTATGGCAAAGGCGATCGCGATCGTCGCCGCCGCGCCGATCAGGCAGGCCATCGTGGCCCAGAGCAAATTCTGGCGATAAAGCGCGGCAAGGTCGTCGGCATAGACGCCGGTGCCGACGATCCAGCCCCAGGCCTCGAAACCGGCGACATAGGAGTATTTCAGCACCGGCTCATCGGCGCCCGGCTTCGGCCAGAGATAGTCGACGAAACCCTTGCCGTCCTTCTTCACCTTGTTGACGAACTCGACGAACAGGAATTTGCCGGCCGGGTCCTTCATCTGCGAGATATCGGTACCATCAAGCGCCGGCTTGATCGGGTGCATCACCATTTTGGGATGCATGTCATTGATCCAGAAATAGCCGTCGGCGCCGTAGCGCATCGCGCCGATCACGTCCTTGGCCGCCGCCTGCGCCTGCTCGCGAGTCATCGTGCCCGCCTGCTCCATCTTGTAATATTTTTCGAAAATGCCGAGCGCTGTCGCATCGAGCTGCGCCAGCCCTGCCTTCCGCTCGTCTTCCAGCTCGGAGTAAGAATAGTTCAGAAAGAAGACCATCGTCGCCGCGAGCACGGCAAGCGTGAAGCCAACGAGACAATAAAGACGGGTGGAAATCTTGACGTTGCGCATGAGGTTCCCAGCGATTCTTATAGGTGAGATCAATCGCATTCTGAATTGCCGGAATTACTGGAGCGTAAAGCTTAATTAGAAGAAGGTTAAATAACGTTAGGTTAGGTGACGGCTGTAAAATTCAACCATTTGAAATCGAATGAAATTTCAATCGGCAAAGGCAGCAATATTTTTCCCATCGGCCGTCTGTAGAGCTTGGTCTTGCCGTCTTTTACAGCCCTCGGCCTTTGCACTAGGGTGCTTCGCAGTGAATCGCCGGCCCGACGCCGCACCAGATGGAGAAGACTTGATGACCGATGCCGCCAAGCCGAGAGGCGAATTGACGCTGAGGACGCTTGCCATGCCCGGTGACGCCAACCCGGCCGGCGATATCTTCGGCGGCTGGGTCATGGCGCAGATGGACCTTGCCTCCGGCATCCGCGCTGCAGAGCGCGCCAAGGGCCGCGTCGTCACCGCCGCCGTCAAGGAGATGGCCTTCGAGTTGCCGGTCAAGATCGGCGACACGTTGTCCGTCTATACGGATATCGACCGCGTCGGCCGCACCTCGATCACGCTCTGCGTCGAAGCCTGGGCGCACCGCGCGCGTTACGCCAAGATGGAAAAGGTCACGGCGGGCACCTTCATCATGGTGGCGCTCGACGAAGAGGGCAAACCGAAGCAAGTCCCCGAGGAGTGACAGCCTAAGGATCGAAAGCATGGAAACGGTCAGCTCGCCGGAGGTCTTCCTTCACATCAAGGTGGTGATGGGCATGGTCATCAGCCTTTCGCTCGCGAGAGTGCTCACCGGCCTTGCCGGCATCGTCCAGCATCCCGCCAAGGCCAAGGTCTATCCCATCCATCTCGGCTGGGCGCTGTCGATGTTCCTGTTCATCATCCATATCTGGTGGTGGGAATATCGCCTGCAGGCGGTGCCGGCGATCGGCTTCGGCATCTATCTCTTCCTCATCTGCTTCTGCAGCCTGTTCTTCCTGCTCTGCGCCCTGCTCTTTCCTGCCTCGCTCGACGAATATGGCGGCTACGAGGAATATTTCATCTCGCGGCGCAAATGGTTCTTCGGCATCCTCGGCCTCACCTACGCCGTCGATATTCTCGACACGGCAATCAAGGGCCATGAACGCATCCTCTCGCTCGGCTGGGAATACCCAGCCCGCAACATCATCTACATCCTCCTCTGCGCCATCGCCGCCTGGACCCCCAACCGCCGCTTCCACGCCACCTTCGTCATCGCCAACCTGATCTACCAGATCAGCTTCATCTTCCGTCTTTATGATGTGTTGGGGTGAGAAGCGGTCCCGCAAAGCGGGAGCAATCGATCCGGTGAATCGATTGCAGCTTCGAACGCCCTGAGCCCAAGCGAAGGGCCGGGCGGCCGCAAACTCCATTCCCCACAAAGCCGCCGCACATCACTCGCCGGCATTCGTCACCCTGCGCACCCCACCCGCCCATCGAAGCCAGACGGCCGCATAATGCGCAGCGCACCCGCACACAGCCAGGATCGCGATGTGATGCAGGAAGAACCCGATCGTGGACTCCTGAAAATCCCAGAAATCCATCGACGGCCGGGCAACGAGCCTGTCTGCGATTCCCATGACGACAGTGCTGTGGATGCCGCACACGGCGATTGCAGCCGCGGTGGCACGAAGAGACGCTGTCCGGATCGCGTTTGGCGGCCCGACGCGCAAAAACCTGCCCATGACGGCCATGATCACCGACCAGTGAAGGCCGAGATGCACGGCTGCGAGAATGAATGCCCAATATGCCGCAAGAATGTGGATTTCGCGTGCCGTCGGACCGCCACTTAAAGGAAGGAAAGCAAACACCGTGCGTGACATCAGCACGCTCGTCACCAGCAACGCGGCCATGGTCGCGGCGATCGAGATATTCGAAGCAATTGTCAGAAAGCTCGGCTTGCCAGGCGCCGCCTTCGGGAGCCTGGCCCACCATCGCCTGTTGAAGACGTTGTGGGATAGGAGAAGGATGAACATGCCCATGCCGATCAGCTCGTGCGACATGTTGTCGAGCCACCAGTAGGCGAGCGCGGCCAGAAGCAGCCCGGCGGCGGTGAAGTCGAGCACGAGGCGGATCACGAAAAAAGCATTCACGATGCGACGCCCCCGTCGGGGATTCGATCCGGCCTAGTCAACGACGGCTCCGTCAAATTCCTTGAGAGCCTCGAGAGTATAGAGGAAGCCTTCGTCGGCTCTGGACGAATGACAGGACTGACACCGCGCCGTGTTCTCGGCCATGTTGATCGTGCCATCCGGCTTGAACCATTGGAACTGCCAATCGCCGGTGCGGCGGTCCTCGTCATAGTCCGCTCCCCAGCCGCCGCCCTTTTCCATGACGAAATAGCGAAAGACTGCGCCTTCGCGGTAATCCACCAGGACGAAGTGCGTGCCGTCGGGAATCGGCTGTCCGGTCTTCACCGCCTGGATGGCTTCGTTTGTCGTCATGATATGCTCAGTCACGTTCCCCCGTCTGACGGTCGTGTAATGAACGAGGCCCGCCAATTCGGGTAGCGTCGTCCGGTTCGGCTCCGCGTCGACTTGCCAACCGACAAGAACGACGGCGCTGGCCAAGGCGAGAAGGATGGGAACACGTTTGAAGAGATCACGCATGGATATGTTTCCCTTAGTCTGCAGATCGTATGGGCTCTGAGCAGGATGCAAACGGGATCGCTGCCTGCACGACAGCCGAGCAGCGCCGCGCCGCGTCCGAGGCGGATCAGTCGAGCTTCTTCTCGCGGAGGAAGGTCGAGACCAGGTCGGCGACCTCTACGTTGTTCAGGTCCGAGAACGGGAAGTGGGTGTTGCCGCGGATGCCAATCTCGGGAAGGTGCACGACGGTGACATCGCCACCATGCTTGTTCACCGTATCGCGCCACAGGCGGGCCATCGCCAGGCGCACCCGCCAGCTGTCCTGCGCCGGCATCGTCGTCGGCTCGTCGGGGATGTTGTCGCCGTAATAGATGACGATCGGGATCTTCGTCAGCTTGATAAAGTCGTCCATCGGTACCGGCACGCCCTTCAGCGTGTCGAAGGCGCTCGGCATATCGGCGGGGACCTCGCTTGCCGGGAACACGAAGCTGCTGCCGGGTTCGAAGGCGACGACGGCTTTGACCTTGTCGCTCTTGATGGCCGTTAGCCAGCCCGGTCCGCCGCCCTGCGAATGGGTGAAAAGAATGCCGGGGCCGATTTTCTCGAACAGCTTTGCCACCGCATTCGACACGACCTCCATATCGAACGGCCCAGTGTTCGGCGTCATCGCGCGGAAGTACTGGTTCAGCGCTTCCGGATCACGGGAGAATTGCACGCCGTCGAAATAGTTCGGCCAGGTGCCGACGCGAAACTGGTTGAACCAGAGCTGCTCGTCCGCTGTCGGCTTCACTGTTGTCTCGGCCATGCTCCGCCCGGCGCCGCCCCGGCGCGGCTGGTCGACGAGATAGGTGGAGAAGCCTCGACGCAGGAAGATGTTCTGGAAGCCTTCGCGGCCGTCGGGAGTCGTCTCCCAGGTCTTGGAGAATTGTCCGGCACCGTGCCACATCACGATCGGGTACTGACGCGGGTTTGCCGGCACCTGGTAGAAGGCAAAGGCATGATCGCCGTGATAGGTCTGGCCAGCGGGATCGAGAGGTTTCAGCGGATCGAAGGTTCCAGGCGCTGCCGTGCTGGTTCCCCCGACGGCAAAACTGCCCTGCTCCTGGATGACCAATGGCTCAGGCTTTACCGCATCGGCAGCCGTCGCCAATGGCGCGGCAAGCTGCGATGAGGCAAGCAGCAATGCCGCCAGGGTGTTGGACAATCCATATCGCATGTCGGCTTCTCGCTTCATTTCGGATGGCGAGAAGGTAGCGGCATCGGACGGAAAGGATTAGCCGGCCTGGACAGCTAGGGTCTATTAGGCCGACTAATTAATCACAGCCTGTTGATAAGCCGTGATGGAATAAAATCGGCGCTACTTTCCTCTATAGCGGAGCGCATCGACGAACAGCGTGAAGGCGGGAGACGCATGCCGCCTGTTCGGATAGTAGAGATGATATCCTGGGAAGGGCTGGCACCAGTCCTCCAGAACCCGGATCAGCCGCCCGTCTTCGATGTAAGGCTGAACCTGGTCCTCGGGCATGTAGGCCAGCCCCAGCCCGTCCAGCACGGCGCCGATCCTCATGGCGATGTTGTTGAACACGGCCTGGCCCTCGACACGGACGCGCAATTCACGTCCATCCTTCTCGAATTCCCAGGGATATATCGTCCCGTGTGTCGGCAACCGCATATTGATGCAGTTGTGCGCCGTCAGATCCTGCGGGATATCAGGGCGCGGATGGCGCTCGAAATAGGCGGGTGCTCCGACGACCGCCATGCATATCTCGGGGCCGATCCGGACCGCGATCATGTCCTTTGCCAAATGCTCGCCGAGCCGGATGCCGGCGTCGTAACGCTCGGCGACGATGTCGGTCAGGCCGTAGTCGACGATCACCTCGACATTGATATCGGGATGATCAGGAAGAAACCGCGCCAATGCCGGGGCGAGAACGGAAATCGCCGGATGCTCGCCCGCCGTGATGCGAATGGTGCCCGCGGGCCGCTCGCGCATTTCGCTGAGCGCGGCGATCTCGAACTGGATTTCTTCAAATCTCGGTCCGACCCGTTCCAGCAGACGTTCTCCTGCCTGCGTCGGCGACACGCTTCTGGTGGTGCGGGTCAAAAGGCGAAGCCCGAGCTTCTCTTCGAGACCGCGTACCGTCTGGCTCAACGCCGATTGCGACACGCCGAGCTTGGCGGCCGCCCTGGTAAAGCTTCGTTCTCTGGCGACGGTCAAAAAGGCCACGAGTTCGTTGAAATTGTTGTCCTGGGGCATTCATTAGTCCGTCTTATGGGTGCATGCGCATTACAGCATCTAATCGAAAGCTGGCACGAGGACTAAGTTCCCGTCAACTCAACTGCGAGACCGGCGGCACTGAGCCGGCGCCCTCACCCTCAAGCCCATACAACGCCACGAACGGACACGACCATGAAAACACGCATTATCGGCGATCTCGAAGTCTCAGCGCTCGGGCTCGGCTGCATGAGCATGAGCGCTGCTTACGGCCCGCCCGCCGACGAAGGCGACATGATCGGATTGATGCGCACCGCCCATCAGCAGGGCGTCACCTTGTTCGATACGGCCGAAGCCTATGGCCCCTTCGTCAATGAAGAGCTTGTCGGCAAAGCGCTCGCACCGATCCGCGACCAGGTAGTTATCGCCACCAAATTCGGCTTCGACATCGATCAGCAAACCGGCGAACGCCGAGGCGGCACCAACAGTCGCCCCGAACACATCAAGGCGGTTGCCGATGCCTGCCTGCGCCGCCTGAAGACGGACCGCATCGACCTGTTCTACCAGCACCGCGTCGATCCCGACGTTCCGATCGAAGACGTGGCCGGCGCCGTCAAGGACCTGATCGCAGCCGGCAAGGTCAAGCATTTCGGCCTTTCCGAAGCCGGCGTTCAGACGATACGCCGCGCCCATGCCGTCCAGAAAGTGACCGCCGTCCAGAGCGAATATTCGCTCTTCTGGCGCGGCCCCGAGGCGGAACTGCTGCCCACCCTTGAGGAATTCGGCATCGGCTTCGTGCCTTTCAGCCCACTCGGCGCAGGCTTTTTGACCGGCAAGATCGACGAGAACACCAAGTTTGATCCAAGCGATTTCCGCAACAGTGTGCCGCGCTTTTCACCTGAGGCGCGCAAGGCCAATTTTGCGCTCGTCGACCTGATCAGGCGCATCGGCGACCGCAAGGGCGCAACACCCGCGCAGATCGCCCTCTCCTGGCTACTGGCCCAAAAGCCATGGATCGTCCCGATCCCGGGAACAACGAAGCAGCACCGGTTGGAAGAGAACCTCGGGGCAGTAGACGTCGACCTGCTTGCCGACGACCTCGCCGAAATCGATGCCGCCCTGTCGGAGATCGAGGTCCAAGGCGAGCGGCTTCCTGAGGCAGCGCTGAAGATGACCGGCCGCTAGGGCCCTCTCTCCAGCCTCATCCTGAGGTGCCCGTAGGGGCCTCGAAGGACGATGCTGGCCACCCGCCTCGGCAAATGCCGATGCCGCCGAAACAACCACCCGCCCTTGTCCTTCAAGGCTCCTGCCTACGGCCTCCGCACCTCATCAGGATGAGGGCTAGTCGGTGTGCCGCGCCGCCCTCCTTACTGTGCCTTCCACTGGAGGAGGAGAGGTAAGCGCCCCACCTCACGCCTTCAAAAACTGCGATCCCTTGTCGAACCCCAGCCTCGGAAAGATCTTCCCCGTCAGATCATCGGCAGACACATCGAACTGCCGGTAGAGCATCGCGGCCGCAAGCTCGCGCACGTCGGCGGTCGGCATCAGGTCGCGGTCGTCGAGCAACTGGCCGTCGCCGATGCCCGGCCAACGGCCGAGGATGCGGCCGCCATTGACGGCGCCGCCGGCAAGTAGCGCGCAGCCGCCGGTGCCGTGGTCGGTGCCGGCTGAGCCGTTCTGGCGCACGGTGCGGCCGAATTCGGTCATGGCAAGCACCACCGTCTTTGCCCAGATCTCAGGCCCGAGTGTCGCCTTCAGCGTATTGATCGCTTGGGCGAGGTCCTGCACCGGCCGCTTGAACTGGTCGGCCTGGCCGATATGCGTGTCCCAGCCTGATATCGAGAAGCTGGCGATGCGGTAATCGCCCTTCAGCATGTTGGCGGCGAGCGCCGCCACATCGGCGATCTTTGCGCCGCGCTGGCCCTCCGGCTCGACCATCATCGAGGCGCTATTGGCCCGCGTCGCCTCGGCAAGCGCCTCGGCGAACGGCGGATCGCCGGCATAAAGCCGCGCCAGGAACTGCATCTCGTCGCGCGCCGGCGCCAGATTGGAATCCGACGCCCAGACGTCGACATTGTTCGGTCCGGAGAGGATCAGCTCCGTCGAGGTGTTGATGTCGATCGCCTTGCGCGCATCCGAGCGCGGGATGACGGCGAGCGCCCGGTTCAGCCAGCCGGTCTTTTCCTCGGCGACATGCTCGCCGCCGGATTCCAGCATGTCCTGCCCGTCGAAATGGCTGCGCTGGTCGCGATAGGGTGTCGAGACCGCATGCACGAAGGCAAGCTCGCGGCTCTTCCACAGCGGCATCAGCTCGGCCGCTGCAGGATTGAGGCCGAAATGCCCGTCTAGATCGAGAAGCCCGGTGTCCGGCGTCAGCGCCAAGGTCGGTCTCAGCGCCGCAAAAGCGGCATCGCCGTAGGGCTGCACCAGGTCCAGCCCATCCATTGCGCCGCGCAGCACGATGGTGACGAAGCGGTTATCACCGGGCATCGCCGCGAAGGTGACGGGCGTGAAGATGGGAGCAGCGGCAAGACAGCAGCCAGAGGCCAGAAAGCCGCGGCGGGAGAGCAAAATCCGGTTCATCACAGAAGCTCCTATCGGCGATTGAATTCGGGCGATGCCAGCACCAGCGTCAGCCCGCTGATCTTGTTCGGCGCCTGCGATACCACGCGGATCGTCTCGTCGCGGGCGGCATCGGCAAGCGTCGATTTCAGGAATTCGCGCGGATCCTCGTCCCGGCCGAACTGGGCCGCGGCCCGCCTTGCCCAGGCCAGCCGCTCGGCGAGCTGGCTGCCGGTGATCCAGGCGGAGAAGCCTTCCTCGAAACCGGCCGGGCTCGGCGGCAGCCAGGTCGGTTGCCCCATGCGCCTGAGCGCCCCCTGCCCCAGCGCCCGCGCCGTCCGGAAGGCTTTGAGGCGCTTCTCCCTCGCCTCGCCGGCGGGATCCGTCGGCACCGGCGATCCTGCCATGCCGGGCGTGTTCGCCGCCATGTCGCCCTCGTCCGTGCCCTGCTGGTTCGCCGCCAGGAAGCTGCCGACAACGCCGTTGACCGGTCCCGCATTCAGCGCCCTGAGGCCGGCGACGATATAGTCGAAAGGCTGGCGCGCCTTGGCGCCCTCTTCACGCCAGGCGGCGGGATGATCGAGCATGGTGGTGTAGACGGCAGTCAGATCGCCATCCGTCTTCTTCCAGGCTTCAGCCATGTCGGACACCATGCCCTCGTCAGGCTGATCGGAGATGAAATGCACCGCGAGCTTGCGGCTGATATGCGCCGCCGTCTTCGGATGCAGCGCCAGATCGTCGAGCATGTCGAGATAATCGTCGCGCGAGCGCCTGCGCCCGCCATAGCTGACGCCCAGCACCTCATGTGCGCCGGGCTCCGAAATATTCGGCCGGAACGCGATGTCCATCTCCTTGCGGTCGATGGTGAGCCCCGTCAGCACCATGGCCGCCGCCGTGACGTCCGCCTGGCTATAGCCGCTGCCGGCGCCGAGCGTGTGCAGCTCCAGCAGTTCGCGGCCGAGATTTTCATTCAGCCCCTTGTTGCGCTTCATGCCGCCGGCCGAATCCGGCCCGAGCGAATCCGCCTGGTCGAGATAGATCAGCATGGCCGGATGGGCGGTGGCGTTGCGCAAGAGATCCCCGAACCTGCCTGATATGAACGGCCGGATCGCCTCGGCCTCGTAGAGCGGCACGATGAGACGCATCGGCAGGCTCTTGTTGGCGCTGGTGGAAAAGTGATCGGTCCAGAAGGTCGAAAGCCTCTCGTAGAAGCCGTACGGCGACAGCACCGCCTGCATCAGCCGCAGGTTCGCATCATGTTGAAACTGCTGCTGCGCCTGGCGTTGCACCCCTTTGCGCATCTCGCGCTGCGTCGTATCGTCGGTCACCGTCTTGGCGTCCTGCCGGATCTGCTTGAGCTGCTCTTGCAGGCTGAGAATCGCCTGGTGGCGCATGTCGAGGCCGCCAAGGGGAAAGTCCGGCGTTGCCGCCGCCCCCATGCGCAGTTGGCCGATGAGATCGTCCTTGCTGCTCGGCGGAGCTTCGCCCGGCCGGAAACCATAGCCGAACCGGATCGCCGCCATCGTCGGAAAAGACAGGCTCATGGCAGATCACCTCCTGATCACTTGGTAGTGACAGGCTGCCAGCCGATTGCGACGCCAATCTGTAGGAAATGTGGCGATATCTAGACATGGACAATTTGTAATCTATTGAAAAGGCTAAAGTTTATGCACGAAAGATGAAGGATGCCCCGATCGCGATCAGGGCGAAGCCGATCGCGTGGTTCCAGGTCAGGTTCTCGCCCAGCCAGAAAATCGAGAAGCCGGCAAAGACGATCAGCGTGATCACCTCCTGCATCGTCTTCAGCTGCGCCGTCGTATAGACCGCCGAACCGATGCGGTTGGCCGGCACCGCCAGGCAATACTCGAAGAAGGCAATGCCCCAGCTTACGATGATGGCGAGGAAGATGGCGCTGCTCTTGTGCTTGAGATGCCCGTACCAGGCAAAGGTCATGAAGATGTTGGAGGCAAACAGCATGACGACGGGCCAGAGGGCGGCGGGAGAAAACGGCATGGAGTCACTCGGGGCTTTGGAGGGAACGGTGGATCCGGCGAGATGCCGGCGGGCCTTACCTAGCACGCCGTCATCCGACGGCAAGTCCTGCAAGGCTCGGACCAATCGTCTCATGCCACCGATGCGGGTCGCCGGCAGCTCACACAGCGCTTGACTTCCGGCATCACCCTGCTGCGGCCGGCGTTTGACGATCGCATCTGCGGTTGCAATGTGCTCAAGAACTGAAAGGCCGGCAGCTGTCGCCGCCGGCCCTCATAACCGCAGGCAGCGCTAGATTCGCATCGCGCCATGCGGTTCCTCGGCCTCCTCCGTGCCGAAGCGGACATTCTTCTTCTCGTAGCCGAAGCCGGCGAGAGCGGCGACGACGAGCGCCACGACTGCTGCGACGATCAGGAGCGCATAGGCATAGTCGCCGTCCCAACGAGCGGCGAGCCCTGCCTGCAGCGTCGCATTGCCTGACGCCAGCAGGTTGCCGAGCTGATAGGCAAAGCCCGGGAATGTGCCGCGCACCTCGTCCGGGGACAGCTCGTTCAGATGCACCGGCACGATGCCCCAGGCGCCCTGGACGAAGAACTGCATCAGGAAAGCGCCGATGGCGAGCAGCACCGGCCCGGGCGCATAGGCCCAGAGCGGCGCGACAGGCACGGCGATCAGCGCGGCGATGACGATCGCGCGTCGGCGCCCGATCCGCTGCGACAGCGCCCCGAAGAACAGCCCGCCGCAGATCGCCCCGATATTGTAGACGATGGCGATGGCGCCGACCGTGTAGCTCGAATAGTTGCGCTGAGTCTCGAGGAAGGTCGGGTAGATATCCTGCGTGCCGTGGCTGAAGAAGTTGAACGCCGTCATCAGCAGCACCGACCAGATGAACAGCGGGATGTTTTCGCGCAGCACCGTGAGGAACGGCCGGCGCCCCGTAGCCTGCCGTTTCAGGAAAGCCGGGCTCTCCTCGACATTGCGCCTGATGTAGAGCACCAGCAGCGCCGGCAGCGCGCCGACGAAAAACATGCCGCGCCAGCCGATAACAGGGAAGAGCAGGAAGAACACGACCGAGGCGATCAGATAGCCGGAGGGATAACCCGCCTGCAGTATGCCCGAGACGATGCCGCGGCTCTGCTCCGGCACCGTCTCCATCACAAGCGAAGCGCCGACGCCCCATTCGCCGCCCATGGCGATGCCGTAGAGCGCGCGGAGGACCAGGAACATGGTGAGCCCGGTGGAGAAGCCGGTCAGAAATTCGAATATCGAATAAAGCAGCACGTCGGCCATCAGCGTGATGCGCCGCCCGTAGCGATCGGCGGCAAGCCCGAAGATCAGCGCGCCGAGCGCCCGCATGGCAAGCGTCAGGAAGATCGCCACCGAGACGGCGGGAACGTCGGTGTGGAATTCCTCGGCGATATATTTGAGAACGAAGACGAGAATGAAGAAATCGAAAGCGTCGAGCGTCCAGCCGAGATAGCTGGCGATGACGGTGTTGCGCTGCTGCGGCGTCAGCCGGCGCAGGCTTTCCAAAGCGGACATCTGATATTCCTCCGTCCGAAAGCGGCGGCGAGGCGGGCAATTCCGGATGCCGTCGGAAGGGGTGCCCGAAACGGGCGGGTGATGCTGTTGCGGCAGCGTTTGCAGTCGGAGACAGCGGGCAATAACGTCAGCAATGCTGCCCGTGTTCCATCACGATTACCGTGATCGGGCGGCGTCCCACGCGGCTCCTTGTCGCAGGCATACGACCGTCCAGCGCCCAGCCCTTGGGCGCGGCACCCTCCAACATCCCTTATCCTGAGGCGCGGAGCCCGCAGGGCGAAGCCTCGAAGGACACGCTGCAACGCTGCTCCTTGCGTCCATTTGACGTCGAAGCACCCGCCTCGTCCTTCGAGGCCCCTACGGGGCGCCTCAGGATGGGGCTCTCTTGGATGTTGCCGCCATACGCACCACAGGCAGCCACAGAGAAAAACGCTATGCCTAGCTCTTGCCCGGCACCCTGCCCCGACACGCCCACGCCACCGACGCGAACGACCGTGGCCCATCCGGTTCGCCGGCCTCATATGCCGCCCTCACCGCCGCATCGACCGCTTTTCGCTTCGCCGGGTCCAGCCCCGCGATATATTTGCCGAGCGGTCCCTCGCCGGCGGCGATCGGGTCCCAGTAGTCCGTGAAGGAGACGTATTCCATCCGGATCAACAGCGAGGTTTCCTCGACATCGGCAAGGCCCTGCGCGATGAAGCTCTCCTTCATTTCCCCCGGCCGCATCATCGGCTGGAAACAATATTTGCGGCGCAGGGGCAGCGCGCCCTCATCAAGCATCGCCACCGTATCCCACATCATCCGCATGCCGGACATGCCGCCATAATGGTCCCAGACGGCGGCCGCGACCACGCCGCCCGGGCGCACCACGCGGCGCATCTCGGATACCGCCTTTCCCGCCTCCGGCACGAAATGCAGCACGAGCAGCGACATCGCCCTGTCGAAGAGCCCGTCCTCGAACGGCAGCGCACAGGCATCCGCCTGCTGGATCGATATGCGCGGATCGGTATTGCGCCGTGTCGCCGCCTCGACGAAAACAGGCGAATAGTCGACCGCGACGATTTCACTGAGACCCGGCGTTTCCGCAAGGGTGAAGGTCAAGCTGCCGGTACCGCAGCCGACATCGAGCACGCGGTCGCCCTCTGCAAGACCGGCGAAATCGATCAGCATCGGCGCGAGCTTCCTGCTCCAGCGCCCCATCAGCCGTTCATAACCATCCGCACTTTCAACATTGAAACTCGACGGCATTGAAGTCTCCCCCTCAAGGACGCTGGTCTGCCGTCGAACAATAGAGTTACGCGGCAGCCGTCGCAAGCGGAACAGCCGTTCTCATTCGACCTTCGCGTCCGACCAGTAGCGCTTCGGGGCGCGCCCGAAGACACGCTTGAACGCGTTTCCGAAGGCGCTTTCGGAGGAGTATCCGAGTGCGGCGGCAAGGCCGGCGACCGAGACGTCCTCCCGGCGTAGGGCTTCGCGGGCGCGATGCATGCGCCAGCGCGTGACGTAGTCGAGGGGTGCAACGCCGACCAGTTCCTTGAAGCGCTGCGCAAAGGCGGAGCGCGACATGCCGATCCGGGTCGCCAGCGCCTCGACCGTCCAGCGATGGCCGGGGCTGTTGTGAATCAGGCTGATCGCCGCGCCGATCTGCGGATTTGTGAGCGCGCCGATCCATCCCGTTTCGGCAGCACCCTTCCGGCCGACATAGGCCCGCAGCGCCTGCACGAGCAGGATATCGCCCATCCGCCGCGTCATCAGCGTCGAGCCCATCTGCCCGGCCTCGAGTTCGCCGTCGAGGGTCGCGAGCGTGGCGCTGAGGATCGCCGCGGCCCGGTCGCTGGCCGGGATGTGGATGAACGGCGGCAGCGCGTCGAGCAGCAGCCGGGCGTTGCCGCCTCCGATGACAAAGCTGCCGCCGATCAGCGCGGTCTCGTCACCGCCGTGCCGGGCGATGTTGGAATGCTCCCAGTCGAAGAAGGCGATCCCGTCCTCCGGCTCCCTATCGAGATCGTTGGCGATCACATAGGCGGGCGCATTGGCCAGCAGGAAGGTGTCGCCCGCAACAAGCACAAACGGCGGCTCGTCAGGCAGAACGATCGAGCAGGCGCCACGGAGGACGGCGACGAACTTGAGCGCGGGCTTGGCCGGAAAGCGAAAAGCCCATTTCCCACCGACCTCGAAACGCGTGCAGCGTGCGCTCTCGATATCGAGCAGCGAAAACACATCGGACAAAGGATCGATCATGGGACTTGGACGATCTCGACGAAATCATGGAGCTCACAGCATAGATTCTCCAGGCGGCACCTGCAATCCTCAGCGGCACAAAGGAGAACGAACATGTCAGATATCAAGGACAAGGTTATTGCCATCACGGGCGCAAGCAGCGGCATCGGCGAAGCCACGGCACTGATCCTGGCGGAGCGCGGCGCAAGGATCGTGCTCGGCGCCCGCCGCGCCGATCGCCTGAAAGCGCTGGCGCAACGCATCACCGACAAGGGCGGCGAGGCCGTCTGCCTCGCCATGGACGTCGAGAAGCGCGAGGATCTCACAGCCCTCGTCGCCCTTGCCTGCAACACCTATGGCAGGATCGACGTCCTCATCAACAATGCCGGCATCGGTCCGATCTCGCCTCTCGATGAGTTGCGGGTCGAGGATTGGGAGGAGATGATCGACGTCAACATCAAAGGTCCGCTCTATGGCATTGCCGCGGCCTTGCCGGTGTTCCGCCGGCAGGGTTTCGGCCACTTCGTCAACACGCTCTCGACCGCCGGCCTCATCATCAAGCCGACCATGGCCGTCTATGCCGGCACGAAGAACGCCATGCGCACCATCGCCGAAGGCTTGCGGCTGGAGGCCGGCGAAAATCTGCGCGTCACCAACATTTCCCCGGGAATGATCAGGACTGATTTCGCCGACTCCATGACAAACCAAGGGATCAAAGCCGCGATGGCAAAACGCATGGACGAGATGGCAATTTCACCCGATGCCATTGCCCGCGCCATCGCCTTTGCCATCGAGCAACCCGCCGATGTGGATATCAGCGACGTCGTGGTGCGGCCGACCGCGCAGGCGTGACGATGGCGAGCGGCAGCAGTCGGAAGCATCTCAAGCGCGTTCCGCGGGTGGCCATCGGCCACCCGCGTCTCGAATTGCCCCCGGAGACGTCAGAGCCGAGCCTCCAGCACCATGTTGAACGGGGTCTCCGTCGCGCGCCGAACCTTCGAAAAGCCACCCGCCTTGAGCACCTCGGTCAGCTTTGCCTGGCCGGCCTGCGCGCCGAGCGCGGCGCCCACCTCCTGGCCGAGCGAGGCCGGGACGCAGGTGTTGGCAGAGGCGGCATAGAAGACGCGGCCGACGGGGTTGAGGTTTTCGGCCAGGCTGTCGGCCGCCATCGGTTCGACCAGCATCAGCGTGCCCTCCGGCTTCAAGGCCCTGGCGATATGTCTGACGGCGCCGACCGGGTCGCCCATGTCGTGCAGCGCGTCGAAGATGGTGACGAGGTCGAAGCTGGAACCTTCGAAACTCTGCGCGCGGGCAGTTTCGAACCGGACATTGCTCATGCCCTTTGCGTGCCCGCTCGCATGCTCGATCGACGCGGCATGGAAGTCGATGCCGGTGAATTCCGACTTCGGGAAGGCCTTGGCCATCAGCAGGGTCGACGAGCCGAAGCCGCAGCCGATATCGGCAATCCGGGCGCCGCGCTCGAGCTTCTCGACGACACCTTCCAGCGACGGAAGCCAGCTCTCGACGAGATTGGCCTTGTAGCCCGGCCGGAAGAAGCGGTCGGTGCCGCAGAACATGCAGTTGCACCGGTCCGTCCACGAAACGCCGCCGCCGTGGCGGAAGGCATGGGTGAGCTTGGCGCGATCGGCATAGATGGCGTCGAGGGCGACAAAGCCGCCGATCATGTTGACCGGGCTGTCCTCGACGGCAAAGACCGCCGCCTGTTCCGGCGAAAGCGTAAACCTGCCGGTCGCCGCGTCATAGTCGACAAATCCCGACGCTGCCTGGGCGGCGAGCCATTCTCTGACGTAACGCTCTTTTGTATCGGTCGCTTCAGCGAGCTCGATCGACGAGATCGCTCCCCTCTCCGCCATCTTGCGATAAAGACCCAGCTCCTCGCCGATGATGACAAGGGCGGAATTCTGCGCCGCTCCGAGCTCATTCACCATGACGCCGAGCAGCGTCTGTAATTTCTCGATATTCAGTTCCATTGATGCGATACCCTCTCCATCAGGCAGCGGCATGCCACCCGTTTCGAAGCGCCTTTTACGTGTTGCTAATGGTTCGCAGCAGAGGCAGGATGGCCGCTATGAAGCCGATAGAGCCACATTCCGCCAATGTGAAGCGCCCTTTGCGGGTCAGCATCGTCGCATTTCCGGAGTGCGACCCCTCGATCATGTACGGCATCTTCGACACGCTGTGGATCGCCGGCGCCAACTGGAAGAGCAGCTCGAACGTGCCGACGAGCGAGGTGATGTTCGCGCCGCGCCTGGTCGCCGCCGAGCCCGGCCCGCTGAGGCTGATAACCGGCGTGACGATCATGCCGCAGGAAACGATCGACGACATCGAAGAGACTGACTATGTCCTCGTTCCGAACGTGCTTGTCGACACGCCAGAAACCATCAGGGCGCTCGACCGCCGGCTCTTGAACTGGATTGTCGAGATGCACCGGCGCGGCGCGCGCCTGCTGGCCGCCTGCGGCGGCTCGATCGTGCTTGCCGAGGCGGGGCTGCTGGAAGGGCAGTCGGCAACGACGCACTGGATGTATGCGCCGCTGTTTCGCAGCCAGTTTCCGAATGTGGAGCTTAAGGAAGAGCGCATCCTGGTCCAGGCTGGCGCTGGTCATTCCATCGTCTGCGCCGGCGGCGCATCATCCTGGCAGGACCTGACGCTCTTTCTCATCGCCCGGCATGCAGGAACGGCGGAAGCCATCCGCATATCGAAGATCTTCCTCTATCAATGGCATCGCGATGGCCAGCTTCCCTACGCTTCGATGATCGCCAATGCCGATCATGGCGACGCCGTGGTGAAGAAATGCCAGGAATATGCTCCCCTGCATTACCAGTCGGCGGATATCGTCGCCGAGCTGCTCAGGCTTTCCGGGCTGCCGAAGCGGTCCTTCGACCGCCGCTTCCGGAAAGCGACGGGTTATTCGCCGCTCGAATATGTCCAGTGGCTCCGCGTCGAGGAAGCCAAGCAGATGCTCGAGATGGAGGATGGGCCGATCGAGGAGATCGCGCTCGAAGTCGGCTATTCCGACCTCGCCTCCTTTCGACGCCTGTTCCGCAAGCTGGCGGGCCTGACGCCCGGCGAATACCGCCGCCGCTTCCGGCTGCCCGCCAATGTCGAGGCGGCGCTACAGGCAGTGGCGCCGGCAGCGCGGGCCTGAGCACGATGCCTCGCTCGACAAGATCGGGAAACGGACTCGACCGGCCTGCCTCCAGCAGGATGTCACCACTCGATGACGTCCTGCTGCGACTTAACCGGCCGTCTTATCGAGCACACTCCAGTTGAAGCCCTTCGCCCAGTCGGCATAGCTGTGCCAGCCGACATCGGGAAAATCGCGGCGTAGGGCTATGATATCGGCATCGTAGCCGGTGCGGTCGAACCATTCGAACATCAGCGCCGTATCCTCGCTCTGCTGCCGTATCGCCGCGATCGGCAATTCCCGGTAAGTGATTGGGCGGCCGAGCGCCTCGGTGAGGATCTTCGCCTGCTGCTCGCCCGACAATTCGTCGCCCGCAATGTCGAAACGCTTGCCGAACACCTGCTCACGCCTCTCGGCCAACGTTGCGACGAAAGCGCCGATGTCATCGATGGTGACCTGTTGCAGCACGCGGGCGGGCGGCAGCGCTGCGGCATAGACGCCCTGACGCAGCCCGTCGATCGCCCAGGGCGCCACGGTGTTCTCCATGAAGGCGACGGGTGCGCTGATCGTGTAAGGGATGCCGAGGCCTGCAATGTGCTTCTCGACGAGATACTTACTGTCGAAATGCGGAATGCCGGTCTTCTTGTCGGCATCGGCGACGGAGGAATAGATCAGGTGGCCGATGCCGGCGGCCTTTGCCGCATCGGCGGCGGCAATGCCCTGACGGGTTTCCGCGTCCGTTCCGGCCTCGTAGCTGTTGCCCATCAGGAACATCGCGTCGACACCCTCTGCCGCCGCCGCCACCGATGCCGCGTCGTCAAGATCGCCGGCGACGACCTGGACTCCTGCCGCGGTCAGCCGCTTTGCGCCGTCGCTCTCGGGCCGGCGGGTGATCGCCTTGACGCGGTGTCCCCGCGTCATCAACGCGCGTACAACCGCGCCGCCTTGCTGGCCGGTGGCGCCTGTGACCAGTACGCTTCGTGTGTTGCTCATCTGCCTGCTCCTTGATGTGACTAATGTAGCAAAGTTAGGGCCTGTCGCATTGAACCATAATGGCATATAATTGGAAAACATCATGCCATCTCAGGATACAATGCTCGATCTCAACGATATCATGATCTTCGCCCGCGTCGTCGAAGCGGGCAGCTTCACCGCCGCCGCGCGCTTGCTCGGCATGCCGAAGACGACGGTCAGCCGCCGCATCGCCGCACTGGAACGCGAACTCGGCGTGCGGCTGCTGCAGCGCACGACCCGCAGCCTCAACCTGACGGCTTCAGGGCGTCTCTACTACGAAGAAAGCAGCCAGGCGCTGCGCACGATCGAGGGAGCCAACCAGCGGCTTGCGGAAGCGCGTGCGGAGCCTGCCGGCACGATCCGCATTTCGGCACCAGTCGGCTTCGGCGGCCACTTCCTCCAGGATGCGATCTTCGAATTTCTTTCGACCTACCCGAAGACGAGGGTCGAACTGCGCCTGACCGACGACAGGCTGAACCTCGTCGAAAGCGGTATAGACCTCGCCTTCCGCACCGGCATCCTCGAAGATTCTACCTTGGTCGCCCGCAAACTCGGCTCGTTGCACCGCCTTCTCTGCGCAAGCCCGGATTATCTCGCCCGTTGCGGCCCGCCCGCTGCGCCTGAAGATCTCGTCCGCCACGACTGCGTCATCGCCGGCCAGGCCGCCCATGCGCAATGGTTGCTGGAAGGTCCGCACGGTCAGGAAACGGTCGCGGTTACGGGCCGCTTCGCCGCCAACGAGATGCAGGCGGTGATGGCCGCCGCGATCGCCGGCCATGGCATCGCCCAATTGCCGCACCGATTCGCCGAAGCCTGCATCAAGGACGGGCGGCTGCGCCGCGTTCTCGACGGCTATACGACCCCGGCCGGCGGCTTGCATGTCGTCTATCCCAGCAGCCGACACCTGCCGCCTTTGGTCAAGGCATTCATTGAACTGGCCGTCAGACGGCTGAACGCCACAGGAATCGGCGGGGGCGATGATTTCGCAATCGTCTCGCGCTAGAACAGGATGTCGTCCGAAAACCGCTCACACTTCGGCATCATGCTCTAGAAAATCCGCCCGCGCTCGCGCCGTCACACCTCTTTCAGCACCACCTTGCTGTCGAGGCTTCCGATCAATGTCGCGCTCGCCTGGTTGAGGCCCGCGACCTCCACGGCAATGCCGTGCGCTCCGAACCGATGCACGACCTTGTCGAGTGCGGCAACGGCGGTGATGTCCCAGAAATGCGCTCCGGACACGTCGATCAACACGGACTTGCCGACCGCGTCCTGAACGTCGAAGGCTTCGACGAAGACGTCGGCGGAGGCAAAGAACACCTGGCCGGACACGCGATAGGTCAGCCGCCCGGCGGCTTGGTCGGGCACCACGTCGACGCGCAGCAGGCGGGCAACCTTGAAGGTGAAGAACACACCACTGAGCAGCACGCCGACCGTCACCCCGAGCGCCAGATTGGCGGTGAAGACGGTGATGAGGACGGTTGCCACCATGACGGCGCTCGACATCCTGGGATGAGTGATGACAGCTCGAAGCGACGACCAGTCGAACGTGTCGATCGATACCATGACCATGATCGCCACCAGGGCGGCGACCGGAACCTCGGAGACCCACGGCTTCAGGAGCACCATCAGGATCAGCAGAAACGCGCCGGCAAACAGCGTCGAGAGCCGGCCGCGGCCGCCATATTTCACGTTGCTCACCGTCTGGCCGATCATGCCGCAGCCGGCGATGCCGCCGAACAGGCTGGCGGCGGCGTTGGCGAGGCCGAGACCGGTGCATTCGCGGTTCTTCGAACTCGGCGTATCCGTGAGATCATCGACGACGCTCGCCGTCATCATCGATTCCAGCAGCCCGACCATGGCGATAGCAAGCGCGGGGGCTGCAATGATCCGAAGCGTTTCCAGCGTCAGCGGCACTGCCGGCCAGCCGAATACCGGTAGCGAATCCGGCAGCTTGCCGAGATCGGCGACGGTCAGAACCGGAAGCCCGAGCGCTATCGAGGCGACGGTCAGGATCAGGATGCAGATCAGCGGCGACGGGATCGCGGTGGTGATCCGCGGCGTGAGGTAAATGATCGCGAGCCCGGTGATCAGCACGGCATATTCCATCCAGCCGGCGCCAATGATGTGCGGCATCTGCGCGGCAAAGATCAGGATGGCAAGCGCATTGACGAAGCCGGTGCGGACGGATTTCGACACGAAGCGCATCAGCACGCCAAGCCGCAGCAGGCCGAACACGATCTGCATCAGCCCCGCCAGCAGCCCGGCCGCGAAGAGATAGGGCAAGCCGTGGGCATGCACCAGCGGCGCCGCAACGAGCGCCACCGATCCGGCCGCCGCCGAAATCATCGCCGGGCGCCCGCCGGTAAAGGCAATGACGATGCTGATGACGAAAGAGGCGAACAGACCAACCTCGGGATCGACCCCCGCCACGAAGGAAAAGGCGATCACCTCGGGGATCAGGGCGAAGGTCGCCACCGCTCCGGCAAGCATTTCGCGCATGGGATTGGCGGACCAATCACGACGGATGGAGGAAAGCAGCATAGAATGGATTCTCGCAAAGCATGGCCGGACCCACTCTGTCGAGCGGTCGCGTAATGGCATGCAGGTTTTGCGTTGTCTGGCGGATCGGCGGCCAGAAGAGCCACCCGGGATCTCACCGGGTCCGTGGTGAATGCCTGCGGTATAGACGAGATCTCTACCGCAGTGCAACATTCAATTGCCAAGGACGAAGGCGAAAGCAGACGAGCACCCATTGGGATAAGTGAACGAGCCGTCAGCCTCTCATTGGACGGCATCTTGAAACTCATTCCTTCTCTTGGGCGCTGAGGAACCCGTACCTCCTCACTGCCAGAGAAAGTCCGGCCCCGTGCTCTGCGACGTCAGCTTGAGCGTCCCGTCCGGCTGGACGACATAGGTCTCGAACACGCGGTAACCGAAATCGCCGAGAAAGGTATTCTTGACCACCGTTCCCGGACGATAGGGCGAATGGAGGACCTTTCCTCCATAGGTGAGGCTGCCCGGAAGCGGCTGTGGATCCCCGGCGCTGGCGCAGGCCGAGAGAGCGAAAAGAACGGCAATGAGCGCGTATTTCATCCGGACTATCTCCTCGGTCAGGCGCAGCGGCCTGCGCGACGTCGATTTCCTTCTTATAACACGCAGCTTGATGCTGTTCAGAACGCAACCTTGCTGCTGTCGAAGTTTTTGCGTCGCTCCTCAGCCCGCGAGAGCGCGCTGGCGATCCTCTCGTCGGTGAAGGGCTTGGAGATCACATCGAGCGCGCCTTCGATACCGTGACCGACATTCTCGGGACTGCCGGTCACGAAGATGACGTCAACCCCATGGCGGTCAATCAGCCGCCGCGCGAGCTGGGCGCCGCTCAGCCCATCGGAGAGACTGAGATCGACGAGCGCGACATCGCTTCTTTTTGCGTGGGCGAGAGCCTGCTCCACCGTCGATACCGGCCCGATAGTCTGGTGTCCTGCCTCTTGCGCAATGCGTTCGAGCTCCAGAGCGATAAAATTCTCATCTTCGACGATCATGACCTTCATGAATAACCCTCCTAGACGGGATGTCAGTCGCACTGCCGGTAGCGGGTAAAACGCAACCGTCCCCGGAATGTTTCCACCTTGAGAAGAATATGTTGGCAACCGGCAAAGTATTAATTTGACTTCGGGATGTCAGGTGCTCCCTGGCCCTTCGGCCATGCGGACAGCCACTTTGCATACTCTTCGACGGACAAGGCCATCGTCCCCAAAGCGAAGGACCGCCTTTCGAAATCACCCGCGTGGAATGGTTGAGGTTCAAGGGCCATCCTGACCAGCGACATTACTCCGCCCGCGCAAACAACTCCCGGTCCCGGGCGCGGATGGGGTCGGTCCAGTCGCGTTCGAACCAGGGCGTGCCGCCGGGCTGAGGCGGGCGTTTGAGCTCCAGCGGCCGGGCCGGGCCGTCGCTCGCTTCGGAGGCGACGCGGAAGATGTAGTGGTCGTACATCCTGAGCGCCTCGATCATGTAGCTGGTCGCAACCGTCCGGTCGCGCACGACGACGAGGTTTTCGCCGTTCTCATCATCGGCGGGGTTCGAGAAATTGTAGGAGCCGAGATAGACCCGCGCCGTCGGTTTGTCGAAATCGAGCACGACGAATTTATGGTGCATGCGCGTGCCGCGCTGGTTGCCGTCGACGCCGGCAAGGCCCGAGGGTTCCGTCAGGAAGGGCGGCGGCACGTTGCCCGTCAAGGCGGCCGCCCGCACCACCCTGCGGCGATTGTCCGGCGTCAGCACATTGAGGCCGAGATTGCCGGCGCGGACCTCGGCATCGGCGATGCCCATGACATGCACCTCGGGGCGTTCGAGCGCGCGGCCGAGCGCCGGACCGATCGCTCCCCTGGTCATCTGGCCGAGGAAAGCGAGCGAGAACAGCACGCTGGACTGGGCGGTATCGATATCGGCGCCGATCTCGTCCAGCCGGCCATTGGCATCGCTGTGTGGCGAGAAAGCGACCTTGGCATCGACGCCATCGAGGCCGAGATCGATCCAGCCCGCGGAACTTGGCGAGTCACGGAAGTTTTCAGCGCGTTTGGCGGTGAAATAGCTCTCGAAGGCGGTGAAATAATCGTCGATCGCCTTGTCGCTGTGGACGGCAAGGCTGTTGTTCGACTGTACATAGAGCCCGCGCCAGCTGAGATTGGTCGAACCGTAGAGCACGGTCGAGATGCCGCCGCCGCGGACCGCGATCGACTTCTGGTGCTGCAGGTTTGCCATATGCTGGCGCTTGACGTTGGCAGCACCCGCCGAGGCGATCAGCCGCTCCGCCGCCCTCGTCTCCGGCGAATTCGGGCGGCCATGGCCCTTGGTGCGGTCGCTGTCGTCGATGATGATCTTGAGCTTCGGCCCCAGCGCCTCCAGCCGGGTGACCACCTCGGGCAGGTTGAGATCATAGGCGATGACGCGCACCTCGGCGCCGGCGTCGCGCGCTTTGTCAAGCAGCGCGAGGGTTTCGGCCCGCGCCTCGAAGCCCATCCAGGTAAGCGCCCGCTCGGCATCGGCATGAGTCGGCACGAAGTCCAGCCCCTCATCGCCGACAGGCGGCACCAACGTGATGATCGTCGGCGCGTCGGGGGCAAAATTGCGCACGAAGGCCTGCGACGAGACGAAGCCGCGGGTGAAGGCGACGTTGAGCTTGCCGGGAATGGTCTCGCGCATCAGCGCCAGCTCCGCCTCCTGCGCCTCGCCCGCCGTCAGCGCGCCCGCGGCATCCATGAACTTCGGCGTGACTCGATAGAGAAACTTGCCGGGCAGATCGGCATTGAAGGGAAAATGCACCCAGCGGAATTTCTGGATCGGCGCCTCTGTCGTGCGGATGCCGTCGTCTGGAACCGGCTGGCCGGGAAAGCCGATACGGTTGCGCACGTTCTTGAAGAAGTCAGTACCCGGCTCGCGATACTGGATGGCGAAACCGACGAAATCGATCGGCGGCCGGCCATTCTTCCAGTCCATGCCGAGCAGCGCCATGCCGTCGCCGCGATGGATGGTCAGCGCAAAAAGCGAAGCAGCATTCCTGCCGGTCACACGAAAATCCGTATCCATGCCCACCTCCCTGGAAATCGGGCGAAATCTAGCATGGTTCCGTGACAGTAAGGAGATATGTCAGCGAAATTTTGCGCGCAGAAGGTGCAGGGAGGCAGCGGCACGGAGCAAGCGCCAGCGGCGCCACGACCTGCCCAGCTGATGCGTCGTCATGAATTGAGATTTGCGGTTCGCCAGACTTTCAGACGGACCGCCGTACCCTCCTGCCGGGACGGGACGGAGGATACGGCCGGTCCGATCCTACGGTTTCTCGTTTGCACTCTCGGCCCTGAACGCCGCCTCGCCGGCGTCGGAGACCTCGACCCATTTCTTGTCGGGCTCGGCGTCCGGCATATAGCTGTCGTGCCAGTTCCACCACTTGTAGGTCGGGGTCTGAGGATAACCCTCGGGCGAATTCTCCCAGACTTCCTGGCGTCCGAGCGGCGTGATGTCGAGGTAGTTCCAGGTGCCGCCCATCTGCTCGTCGCCGCGGTTGTTGATGAAATAGGTGCGGAAGATTCGCTCGCCGTCGCGGTAGAACACATTGGTGCCGTGCCACTCGTCGACGCCGAAGTCCTTGTCGAAGCTGTCGGTGATCGTGACCCACGGCATCGTCCAGCCCATCCGCGCCTTCAGCCGTGCAATGTCGGCCTGCGGCGCGCGCGAGGCGAAGACCAGTGTCGTGTCGCGGGCGTTGAGATGGGCGACGTGGGCAACCTGATCGGCCACCATCGAGCAGCCCCGGCAGGCATGTTCGGGCCAGCCGAACACCCCGGGCTCATAGAAGGCGCGGTAGAGGATGAGCTGGTGTCTGTTGTCGAACAGGTCGAGCAGGCTGACTTCGCCCTGAGGCCCCTCAAACGCATAGGCCTTCTCGACAGCCATCCACGGCATGCGCCGGCGCTCGGCGGCCAGCGCGTCGCGGGCGCGGGTCTCAGCCTTTTCCTTGACGAGCAGTTGCTCGCGGGCCGCCTCCCAGGCCTGCGGCGACACGACCGGTGGTTTGCGCATGGCTTGTCCGCTTTTTCCATTCTCGGCTGAAGCAGTCATGGCTTTCAATCTCCTCATTGGGGCGATTTCTGGGGCTCAGAAGCCCGGTTCATCGCGCATTGGTCTGCGATACTTTCGCATCGGAAATCGAACAGGGGGAGTAACAAGTGTGACCGTATTCCATGAAACCGCCGGTCGCAGCCGTAGCGCGCGAGTGGTGTTGGCCGGGAGCGCGTCCATTAGCGCAATCTTGTTTACGAATTGCACACGTGCTAAAACGCGACAAAACGGCGCATACGAACCCTGATCAAACCGAGATCGTGCCCGTGAATATTTTTATCGCGACTGTTGCTACGCTTGTCATTGGCGTCCTGCCGGCATGGGCAGGTCCTTTGCATCAGGCGGCCAAGGACGGCGATATCGCCCGCGTCACACAGTTGCTGGACCAGGGCTCCGATCTGTCGGAGCTCGATGAAGCGGGCGAGCCGGTGCTGATTATCGCGTCATTGGCGGGCCGTGCCGATGTCGTCGTTCTTTTGCTGGATCGCGGCGCCGACATCGAAATTCGCAACAAGGGTGGGCTGACGGCACTGCATGCAGCAGCCTATGGAGGAAATCTGGAGGTGGTGAAACGGCTTGTCGCCGAGGGAGCTGATGTCAACGACAGGAAGAATTTCTATCAGATGTCGCCGCTGCATGGCGCCGCCGAAGAGGGCCGCACCGACGTGGTCGCTTTTCTGCTGACGAAGAGCGCGGATGTCGAAGCGACGGAAAGAAACGGGTACACGCCTCTCACTCAAGCCGGGTGGCGGGCGCATTGGGATACGGCCAAATTACTCATGGAAGCCGGTGCTGTTTGCCAGAAAGCCGAGCTTGTGGGCGAACCGCTCTACAAGGAATGCACCAAACGGCAATAGCATTTCGCCGGAGTAACAGACCGCGTCCGGGAACGGAGCTTGTTATGTCTTATCACGTGCAAAAATGCGGAACACGAATGGGCGTGGCTGTTGGCGCTGCGGTCATGCTGCTTTCCTTCCTTCAGCCGCCCTTCACTCAGGTTATGGCGGCGGAAGATCTCGTCAATACCGGCTATTTCGGCGATATCGCGATCAAGGGTTATGACCCGGTCGCCTATTTCACTGAAAACCAGGCCGTCGAAGGATCCGAGACATATTCCCACCACTGGCTTGGCGCGACCTGGTATTTCGCCAGCGCTAGAAATCGCGACCTCTTCAAGAGCGATCCATCCAAATATGCGCCGCAATATGGCGGCTATTGCGCTGACGGCGTGTCTTTCGGGACAGTGACCACCAATATCGATCCGAAAGCCTGGCGGATCATCGATGGCAAACTGTACCTGAGCTATGATCCCGGGGCAGCCGAAGGCATGGAGAAAAACCCGACCAAGGTGACCGACTCGAAGAAGCATTGGTCCGAAGTTCAGCAGACGTTGATTTCGGAGAAGATGCACACCGTCTGGCAGCAACCGGATACGAAATGAAGCCGCAACGCCCGACCCGTCAGGGTGTGGGTGAAAAGAACGTCAAGGCGCGCGGCGTGACATGGACGTATGGCCTGTCGCGCTGTTCACCTGACGTGTTGCGGTAGACATATCCGCACACCATCCGGTCCAGGAAATAGCCGTCGAATTTTTCGCAGAGACTGTCGCCTCGCACCTCGACGACACCGGTGATGTTGGTATTCGCGCTGCGATAGGCAGTGTTTCCAGCCCTGTCGAAATACTGGGTGAAATCCGTGCCGTTCTTGTGTTTGCCGGTCCAGCTCTTGCCGTCGACGAGATTGCGCAGGTCTGCCTCGCCCAGCCTGTCGGCTTGACTGCCTGTAAAACCGAAGGGCCATTCGGGAATGCCGGCCTTTCGCAATGCGGCCAGATGGCGCTGCAGATCGCCGTCCCGCCAGTAGTCATAGAGATAGCCGTAATAGGTGAGATTGCTTTCCGGGAAGAGCTCCAGCAGCTTTGCCGTCTCCGCTGCAGCCTTGGTTTCATTGCCCTGGTCGGCATAGGCCGCCGCCAGGTATTCGCGTGCCGGCTCGACCTTCGGCAGGCTGTCGAGCGTCGGCTCTATCAGCGAGATCGCGCGCTGATCATCACCCGCGGTATAAAAGACGATCCCCGCCAGCAGTTGAAAACTCGACGCCGGCGAAGGGTCGAGCCGCAAAGCCTTTTCCATCTCCGTGATCGCCTGCCCGCTGCTTCCGGTATGGACCAGGATGAGAGCGAGGTTGGCAGCGGCCTCCGCATCGTTCGGCTCCATCGCAACCGCCATGTTGGCGGAATTTATGGCCTCCGTCTCGCGTCCATCCACCCATTGCAGCAAAGCAAGCACCGTGTGCGCCCTGGCATTGTTGGGATCGAGCTTGAGGGCTTGCCCGGCGGCGTCATAGGCGATCTTACGGGCGACGGCAGCCGACCAGAGGTAATTATAGTCGTTGCGCCAGACATCGACGGCTACGCGCGCGATTCCCGCATGAGCATTGGCAAAGCCCGGATCGAGATCGATCGCTTTCTGGTAGAAGGACAGCGTCCGGCGATAGGTATCGACATCCCTCAAGATGAAGCCCTCCTGCTCGGCCCGCATGTAAAAATCGTAGGCTTCGAGATTTTCGGTCGGGATCCGGGCCAGTTGGTCGCGCTCGCGGGCGCTGAGCTTGACCGACAGGGCCGAGATGATCTTACCGATCACATCGTCCTGAACGGCAAAGAGGTCGGCATATTGGCGATCGTAGCGCTCGGCCCAAAGCGACAGGCCGGTGACCGCGTCGATCAGTTTGACATTGATCCGCAGCCGCGGTCCGGCGCGCTGCAAGGTTCCTTCGAGCACATATTTCACGCCGAGTTCGGCTGCCACGTCCTGGATCTTGCCGACGGAGCCCTGGATGGCGAAGACCGAGTGGCGGGCGATGACGAAAAGACCCGATACTTTGGACAATTCGGTGATCAGATCGTCCGTCAACCCCTCTGCGAGATGGTCGTGCTCGCTGTCGCCGCTGACATTGATGAAGGGCAGAACCGCGACAGAGGGCCTGTCCGGCAACGGATAGGCGAAACGTTCACCGAGCGCCGGCGGTTTTGCCGGCATCCATGGCTGCCACCAGAGTGCTGCGCCCGCAAGCGCGAGGACTACGGCCGCTACGATGCCGGCAACGAGGCGGCGTCTTGGCAGGCGCCTGCGGGTTTTGAGGGTTTTGCCGGCGGCAGTGGGGTCAAGCAGGATGCGATAGACCCGGATCGGTTCGGTGATGCTCTTCAATCGCTGTTCGCCGAGCGAAGCGAAACCGACCGGGACTTTCGATTTCACCTGGTCGTATGTCGTGCCCGATATGGCGACACCGCCCGGTTCCGCCTGCGCCTGAATTCGATCGGCGATATTGACACCGTCGCCCTGGATGTCTTCGCCCTCGACGATGATATCGCCGAGATTGATGCCGATCCGGAACTCGAGCCGATTCTCCGGCAGCGCCGCGGCACTCTGCGTGGCTTTCAGTTGTTGAACCTCCACCGCGCAGCGCAAGGCATCGACGACACTCTGAAATTCGACCAGCAGACCATCGCCCATGGTTTTGACCAGCCGGCCATGGTGACGCTCGATCGCCGGCTCGAAGACATCGTTCTGGTCCGCCTGAAAACGCGCACGGGTGCCCTCTTCGTCGATCTGGCTCAATCGACTGTAACCGACGACATCAGCGATCAGGATTGCTGCAAGACGGCGCTCCATCCCCGGTCTTTCCTGGAGAGCGAATGTATTACTAACAATATCCTACAGTATGTCCCAGCGCGATGCTATCGTCGGGCCGGGCGATATTCAACTTAGTGGCGACGTGTCCGATAAGGATGGGGCCGGACGAAATATTTCGAGCCATCGTCGCCCTCGACGGTCGGGAGAGTTGCCAAAAGCAGGCGAGTGTCGGAAGCTTGTTTTCAGCTATCAGGCGATGGATTGCGAGATATGACGACAGCCTCTTCCACGGAGCCAACCAGGCACGGCAGCGCCAGAATCTGTCGCGGCTGCTGGGACCAGATGCATATGCCGATCCCGATCGGCGGTCCGCTTGCCCTGCCCTTCCGCGCCCTCGGCATCACCCGCAGCAAGATGAACCCCGATATCTGCACGATCTGCGAACGTTCCTTCCAATATGTCAAGAAGCAGCGCCAGATCACCGTCGACGCCACCATCCTGTTTGCCGATATCAGGGGCTTCACGGATCTTTCGGAGCGCATCGAGGCGGTGCAGCTCAGCGAGATCGTCAGCCTGTTTCAGGATCGATGCGCGCAGGCGATCTGGGCGCATGACGGCATCGTCAACAAGCAGATGGGCGACGGCCTGATGGCGATCTTCAATTTTCCCATCGTCAGAAAGGATCACGCCGGCGCCGCGATCCTGGCCGCGCAGGAGATCCAGCAAAATTGCGCCGCCGCGCTGAACGGTCTGGCGCTCGAAGCATTGCCCGGCCGCACCCTCGGCGTTGGCGTCGGCATCCATTCCGGCGAGGTCCAGATCGGCGAATTCTCAAGCTTCCGCAGCGATTTCACCGCCATCGGCGGCGTCGTCAATCAGGCTGCAAGGCTTGAATCCCAGGCGGCAGCCGGCGAGATCCTGATCTCCTCCGAAACGGCGGCGAAGGCTGACGATCTCGCCGCAGGCGCCGAAACCCGCATGCTTGTGCTCAAGGGCATCGAGCAGCCGGTGCAGGCACGGGTGCTGGCCAAGCCCTGAACTGCCAGCGCGCTGCCAACCTCTTCCAAGCGTCTATACTGTCCTCAACATGGCAGCCGCCGTTTCTCACGCTGTGATTGCCGAACGTGTCAGATTGCAAGCCAATTAATCTTCCGGCAACGAACATTGCTTATCTCTATGCCATTCAAATCGTTGGGGTATCTCATGGGTAGTTTTTCTCTTTTTCACTGGCTGGTCGTCTTGATCCCGCTAACCTTGCCGTTGTTCTTCATTTTCAGAAACCCACCCGCCGGGCCGAACCGCTTCGGCGGCCTGCCGCAGGCAATGGGTTTCGGCCAAGCGATCAGCAGCTACTTCAAGAAATATGTGGATTTCACCGGCAGAGCCAGCCGATCGGAATTCTGGTTTTCGGCGGTCTTTGTCGCTCTCGTCAGCATCGCTTTGTACCTTGTTGATCGAACCGCAACATTGAACTTGATCTGGTCGCTGGCGACGTTTCTTCCCTCAATCGCCATGGCCGCTCGGCGTTTTCACGACATCAACCGAAGCGGATGGCACCAGCTTCTTGGGATTCTGTTTCCCATTGGAACGATTGCCGTCATCGTGTGGTATTGCAGAGCGCCGTCCGTGGATGACTCCAGAGCGTCCGTTTTCTGAGGATGGTGCGCCGGCGAGCGTGGGGATGGTTCTCACGGTTTGAGCAGGACGGCGGCCGGAAGGTGATCGCGAGGCTGCCAAGCGCCTCGCCTCTCTCTCAGTATTTCATGTTACGCAATTCGGGAAAATCATAGTAACGCAGCCGTTTGTCGTGGCAGCGATAGTCGTTCTTTTTCAGGTACAGTATCATGTTGTGTTGCAAGCCCAGGCCGATATAGGACCAGTTTGGGTAGGCACGTTCCGTCGTGCGCGTGCAATAAGCATATATCTGCTTTTCCGGATTAAGCAGAACCACGCTGGAAATCTCGGCCTTTACGAAGTTCCCCGGTTTAATGGTTCCCCGCAGAGCGTCGACGTACTCGCGTCGAACCGCGCTGGAAGGCGGCCGCTGGGAATCTAGAACGGACTGCGGCGCCGGAGTCTGGCAGCCAGCCAGTGCCAGCAGGACTGCGCAAGCAAGGAATTTGATTTTCATTCAGTTGGATCTCCCTCTATCAAAGTTGATGGACCGGGTTTCCCGAAGGCGATGGCTGAAAGCAGCAACCTCGCACCCTGTGCTACGAGGCTCCGCCCTGCGGGCTGCGCACCTCAGCATCAGGAAGGTCGCAGGATGCCGCGCCTCAACCACACCAAATGCCTGTCGCGCACCGCTCAACAAAGCCTTGAGCGGCGACGCGGCCGGCGCCCTCGCCCCTGCGTCAGGTCTTCATGCCGGTCAACTCAGGAAACGGGTAGTAGCGCAGCCGCTTGTCGCGGCAGCGATCATCATTCACCGTCGCGCCTAATATTTTGCCATCTGTGAAGGAGACGCCGAGGTAGGCCCAGTCTCCCCAGCCGCGCTTGGCCACCAAACGCACGCAGTAAGCATAGATCTTTTTCTCGGGCTCAAGCAGAACCACACTGGAAATGCGAGCCCATACGACTTCTCCTGCTTCGTGCCGATAACTTCTCTTGAACACGATATTGATGAAGTTCTGCCGGACGTCATTCGAGGGAGGACGCTGGGAATCCGCAACGGATTGCGACACGGGGGCGTTGCAGCCGGCCAGCATCAGCAGAGCGGCACAAGCAAAGACTTTCATTCTCATTCAGTTGAATCCCCAAAGAATCGGAACGCGGTAACGCTGCGTATTTCCTACAAACACAGCGGGAATAATATTTGCAATACATCAACGGAATATTGTGATGCTGGGGAATACCGGGCCGCGTGAAGACTGAATGTAGCCGGCGTCGCTCCTCCTATACTGGAGGGTTCACAACCGCGGCTTCGGCCCCGTCTTCATCATCGTGGAGCGACACGCCGGCTTCCAGCGCGGCCAGAATGAAAGCCTGCCGCACCGTCTCGGCCGGCATCCGTCCGGCAAGCCAGGCGCGGCAGAAATCGATCGCCCTCTGCTGGTGGACGCCGCCATTGACCGGCCAGTCAGAGACGAGTGCATAAAGCGCATCCTGCGGTGAGCGCAGAACCAGCCGCTCGCCGGTATCAAGGTCGATCGATATGGGGGTTTCCCAGAAGGCAGAATGGTCGCTAATGGCAGTTGCACCTGAAGCTGAAGTCACAGGAAACTAACTGCGGAAGGCCGATTTCGGTTCCGATACGAGGGTGCGGACGATCGCTGCGCTGCATTTCACGAATGTCGTCGGTCTTTGGGCGAAGAAACGACGGGTGGCGAATGGATATTGAAAGCGGGATCGCCGGCCAATGCCTCACTTTTGGCCGGGCCGATCTCGATGGTTGCCGCCCCGGCTGTCAGCTGGGCAGCTTGCAGCCCTTGCTCATTCCAGCGGACTGCATGGCCGAAACCTTGCCTTTGGACGCGGCAATTTCCCCTTCCTTGTCTCCCCCGGCGACGCTGCCGATGGGGACGCCGACGAGGAAGACACCGAAAGCATCGCCATTCGCTGCACTGATCTGCTGCTTGGAAAGGTCGTCGAGCTTGGCCTTCTCTTTCTTATGTTCCACGGCGAGCGCCGCGCAACTGAGGTTCGTATAGGCCGCCATCGGAATATCGACCTGGACGATGGCGTCAGGACGTTTGGCGCAGCCGGCCACTGCCGCGGCCGCCGCGAATGCAATGATTATCTTGTTCATGAATGGTCCCCAATTCCCGCAGCAGCTGTAACATCGGCGCGCGCAATGCGGGAGGCAGCAGAGCCTTCAACCACAGACTTTTATTTATCGACACTTTCCATTTCGGCTTGGCATTGCTGGCGATGCCCCCCATTGATATCCGGAGTTTGCATGATAGCCGGCACGCCTACCGCCCCGTTAGTTTCCGCGCTTGACCTCCGCGCACGGCCTCTACCTAAAAGTCCGACTGCTATGCAAAGGAGGCTCCGGTGTCGGTACCCATTGAGGACTACGCGCTCATCGGCGATTGCGAAACCGCCGCACTCGTCTCGAAGAACGGCTCGATCGACTGGCTCTGTTTTCCGCGCTTCGATTCCCCCGCCTGTTTTGCCGCCCTGCTCGGCGCTGAGGATAACGGCTTCTGGTCGCTGTCACCGTCAGGTGAAAATGTCCGCGTCACGCGCCGCTACCGCAACGACACGCTCATTCTCGAAACCGAGTTTCAGACCGAGACCGGCACCGCCGTTCTCATCGACTTCATGCCGCTTCGCGATGGCACCAGCGATCTGATGCGCATCGTCGAGGGCAAGAGCGGCACTGTCGCCTTCGATATGGAGCTCAACCTTCGCTTCGATTACGGCCGAACCGTTCCCTGGGTCACGCATGGCGAGGATGGCGGCATCACCGCCATTGCCGGCCCGGACAGGCTAACCCTGAATTGCGCCGTCCCGCTTGAAGGCCGCGGCCTGAGCACGGTCGGCTCCTTCCAGCTTGCCGCTGGCGAGAGCCAGATCTTCACCCTGACCTGGTCCCCCTCGCATATGCCGCAGCCGGCTCAGCGGCAGGTGGAATATGCGCTGCCGGACACGGAGGAATTCTGGTTATCCTTTGCCGCGAAATGCCCGAAAGTGGGCCGGTGGACAGAACAGGTCAAACGCTCGCTCATCACGCTCAAGGCACTGACCTACATGCCGACGGGCGGCATCGTCGCCGCGGCGACAACCTCCCTGCCGGAAAAGATCGGCGGGCCGCGCAACTGGGACTACCGCTATTGCTGGCTGCGCGACGCGACGCTGACCTTGCTCGCCCTGATGAAACTCGGCTATTACGAGGAAGCCAGTGCCTGGCGCAACTGGCTGCTGCGCGCGGTCGCCGGCGCCCCAGCGCAGATGCAGATCATGTATGGCGTCGCCGGCGAGCGCAATCTGCTGGAATGGCAGGTTCCCTGGCTGAGTGGCTACGAGGGCTCGACACCCGTACGCATCGGCAATGCCGCTGCCGAACAGGTGCAGCTCGATGTCTATGGCGAGGTGGCCGACGCCCTGCTGCAGGCCCGCAAGGGCGGGCTTCCGCCGCATCACCGCGGACGCGAACTGGCGGCGGCCATTCTGCCCTTTCTCGAAAAAATCTGGATGGAGCCCGATGAAGGCATCTGGGAGGTGCGCGGCCAGCGCCAGCATTTCACCTATTCGAAGGTCATGGCCTGGGTGGCCTTCGACCGCGCCGTCCAGATTGCCGAGGCAGACGGCGAGCCCGAGGCCGCCGCACGTTGGCGCACGCTCGCAGATCACATCCATGCCGAGGTTTGCGAGAAGGCTTTCGATCCCGAACTCGGCTGTTTCGTGCAGGCCTACGGCTCCAAGGCGCTTGATGCCAGCCTGCTGCATCTCGGCATGGTCGGCTTCATCCCGCCTGATGATCCGCGCTATGTCGCGACAGTCGAGGCGATCGAGCGCAAGCTGCTGCGCGATGGCCTGCTGCTGCGCTACGAGACGCAGGAGGTGGACGACGGCCTGCCGCCAGGCGAAGGCGCGTTCCTCGCCTGCAGCTTCTGGCTCGTCGACGCCCTCGGCATGATCGGCCGCCGCGATGATGCGCTGCGCCTGTTCGAGCGGCTGCTTTCTATCTGCAACGATGTCGGGCTTCTGGCGGAAGAATATGATTCCGCCGCCCGCCGCATGCTCGGCAACTTCCCGCAGGCCTTCAGCCATGTCGGGTTGATCAACAGTGCGTTGAACCTCGCGCGGCTCGAGGGGCCGGCGGACCAGCGTTCGGCTTGATGATATGCTCGGCTTGGTTATTGGGAGACCGGCGGGAGAACACCCGCCGCTGCCCAAGGCGAGGTTAGCGCCCTTAAGAGACACCACCCAGAGTTCAGCTCAGAACCGACTTGCGAAACTGGATGTAGCCCGAGCGCTCGGCGACTTTTTCATAAAGCGCGATCGCCGTGGCGTTATCCTCCTGCGTTTGCCAATACACGCGCGACGATCCAGCCGCAGCCGCTTGTTCACACACATGGGCGATCAGCGCCCGGCCATAACCTTTCCCGCGAACCGTCGGCGCGACAAATAAATCCTGTAGATAACAGGAATTGCTGAGACTCCAGGTCGAGGGATGGAAGATATAATGCACGAAGCCCACCGCTTCGCCGCCAGCCAGGGCTAGCGCACAGTGCATCGGTTCCCCTTCTTTCAACAGACGAGTCCAGGTGCGATCATGGACCCCGGCATCGAGTGTACTGCCATCGAAATTCTGATATTCCGTCCACAACGCTCGCCATTGCGCTTGGTCGTCGTCTTGCAACATGCGGATCATTGCGCTCCTCGCTCCCCTCATCATGCACCGATACGTTGCAGCGAGGCATGGCGCAAGCGCACTCTTGGCAGCCCGATCATCGACGGGAGAAGAGGGAGCAAGCCGCGATCTCAGTTATCCCACAGGATAGCGTTTCTCCGGCTTTTCCCGTTTTGGCGATCGTCCAAATTGTTAGCGTTGCGGCGGTATTCCCAATCTGTTTAACAATTTCTGTGTTGAACATTCGAGACAGGGACCAGCCTTCATGACCTATGGTCAGCGTTTAATTTGCAGCGTAGCTTTTGCCTTGACGGCGCTCTCAAGCGGCGCAGCTTGCGCGCAAACGCCGGACGATTTGCACGATTTCAAATTGGGTAGCTCGTTTGCCGATGCCCAGCGGAATGCGAACGAAAAAGGTTGGAAATTGAAGGAGCTTTCTTCCTTCCATCCCGATCTTTCTTCTTTCCTTCCGGGTCAATGGGTTGTGGAAGGGTCGAATCTCGGTCTTTTCGTATGCGACGACAAAATCGCCTCCATCCAACAGCACCGCGATGGCGGAGTTGATGACTTCGCATTGATCGTGCTAGGCTTTCGAACAAAATATGGCGAGCCGGCAACGACCATTGTGACATTCCCGTTTGGGGCGACGTGGATATCGAATATCGATGCCAGATTCGTTTCACCCTCGGGGGAAAGCGTCAACGTCCAGCTCAGCAGTACTGCCGGAAAGCTCGGCATTCATCTCAACTTCTTCAATGCGAATATGAGTTGCTCGACGGAAACCAAGCCTTGAGGGTGCACGACCGCTATTGGCGCAAAGGTGCACTGCCGGTAGGCAGGGGAGCAAGGCGCTGCCACATACCTCTTCTCCCCAGCGGGGAGAAGTGCCGGAGCGATAGCGAGGCGATGAGGGGGTGAGCGGCAGGGCCGCGAATGTCCTGAGCGCAAGCGAAGGGCAATAATGAGTGGCGTGCCGTGCGGCCCCCTCATCCGACCCTTCGGACCACATTCTCCCCGCTGGGGAGAAGAGGGAGCAAGCCGCCACCTCCGTTATCCATAGATAGCGTTTCTCACAGCTTCCTAGTTTGGCGCGCTGCCCGCCCGTGCCCAAAACTATTCACGCTTTCGAACGCACAATTCGTTTCCCTTTTGTACTCTTTCCCTCTTCACTTTCGCGCTGACTCTCTCCATATTCGCGCCATGGCCAAATCTCCGAAGAAATCCCCCGCCCCTGACGGTTTCGAGGAAGCCCCTCAATCGTCTTTTGAGGGAGCCCCCCTCTCAGGCTCGGTTGCCGATTGGGTGAAGCAGCTTGAGGCCGATGCCGAAACCTCGGGCGTCGAGACCCAGCGCCAGATCGCCTCTAAGGCCGGCAAGCACCGCAAGAAGGTGGAAATCGCCGCCAGGACGAAAACCAGCGACGGCGGCGTCAGCGCCTCGAAATCGGCCCGCGGCACCTCGATGGGCGGCTCGACCGATCCGAAGACGCGTGCAGCGGCTGGCCTCAATCCCGTTTCCGGCATGGATACCACACTGGAGGAGGCTTCGTCGCTGCAGGCCGGCACCGCCGTCACAGCGACCGTCGAGGCGCTGTCGGCGCTGATCGAGAGCGGCAATCCGCTTCACAAGAACGGCAAGATCTGGACGCCGCACCGCCCTGCCCGGCCGGACAAATCCGAAGGCGGCATCGCCATTCGCATGCAGTCGGATTACGAGCCGGCTGGCGACCAGCCGACCGCCATCCGCGATCTCGTCGAGGGGCTGGAGAATGGCGACCGCAGCCAGGTGCTGCTCGGGGTCACCGGCTCCGGCAAGACCTTCACCATGGCCAAGGTGATCGAGGCGACGCAGCGCCCGGCCGTCATCCTGGCGCCGAACAAGACGCTGGCCGCCCAGCTCTATTCCGAATTCAAGAACTTCTTCCCCGACAATGCGGTGGAATATTTCGTTTCCTACTACGATTATTACCAACCGGAAGCCTATGTGCCGCGCTCCGACACCTATATCGAGAAGGAAAGCTCGATCAACGAGCAGATCGACCGCATGCGCCACTCGGCGACGCGCTCGCTGCTCGAACGCGACGACTGCATCATCGTCGCCTCAGTCTCCTGCATCTACGGTATCGGCTCGGTCGAGACCTATACGGCGATGACCTTCCAGATGTCGGTCGGCGACCGGCTCGACCAGCGCCAGTTGCTGGCCGACCTCGTCGCCCAGCAATATAAACGCCGCGACATGGATTTCACCCGCGGTTCTTTCCGCGTGCGCGGCGACACGATCGAGCTCTTCCCCGCCCACTTGGAAGATGCCGCCTGGCGCATCTCGATGTTCGGTGACGAGATCGATGCCATCACCGAGTTCGACCCGCTCACCGGCCAGAAGGTCGGCGACCTGAAATCGGTGAAGATCTACGCCAATTCGCACTATGTCACCCCGCGCCCGACGCTGAACGGCGCCATCAAGTCGATCAAGGAGGAGCTCAGGCTCCGCCTCGCCGAGCTGGAAAAGGCCGGCCGCCTGCTGGAAGCCCAGCGCCTGGAGCAGCGCACCCGCTACGATATCGAAATGCTCGAAGCGACCGGCTCCTGCCAGGGCATCGAGAACTATTCGCGCTACCTCACCGGCCGCGACCCCGGCGATCCGCCGCCGACGCTGTTCGAATATATCCCCGACAACGCCCTCGTCTTCATCGACGAAAGCCACGTCACCGTGCCGCAGATCGGCGGCATGTACCGGGGCGACTTCAGGCGCAAGGCGACGCTGGCCGAATACGGCTTCCGCCTGCCCTCCTGCATGGACAACCGGCCGCTACGCTTCGAGGAATGGGACGCCATGCGCCCCGACACCATCGCGGTTTCGGCCACGCCCGGCGGCTGGGAGATGGAACAATCAGGCGGCGTCTTCGCCGAACAGGTGATCCGCCCGACCGGCCTGATCGACCCGCCGGTCGAGGTCCGCTCGGCCCGCAGCCAGGTCGACGACGTGCTCGGCGAGATCCGCGAGACCGCCGCCAAGGGCTATCGCACCCTCTGCACCGTGCTGACCAAGCGCATGGCCGAGGACCTGACCGAATATCTGCATGAGCAGGGCGTGCGCGTCCGCTACATGCACTCCGATATCGACACGCTGGAGCGCATCGAGATCCTCCGCGATCTCCGCCTCGGCGCCTTCGACGTGCTGGTCGGCATCAACCTTCTGCGCGAAGGCCTCGACATTCCCGAATGCGGCTTCGTCGCCATCCTCGACGCCGACAAGGAAGGCTTCCTGCGCTCGGAGACTTCGCTGATCCAGACGATCGGCCGCGCAGCGCGTAACGTCGACGGCAAGGTCATCCTCTATGCCGACCAGGTCACCGGCTCGATGAAGCGGGCGATGGAGGAAACCAGCCGCCGCCGCGAAAAGCAGATGATCTATAACCAGGAACACGGTATCACGCCGGAATCGGTCAAGGCCAGGATCAACGACATCCTCGACAGCGTCTACGAACGCGACCACGTCCGCGCCGATATCTCGGGCGTCTCTGGCAAAGGCTTCGCCGATGGCGGCAACCTCGTCGGCAACAACCTGCAGACCCATCTCAACGCCCTCGAAAAGAGCATGCGCGACGCCGCCGCCGACCTCGACTTCGAAAAAGCCGCCCGCCTCCGCGACGAAATCAAACGCCTCAAAGCCGTGGAACTCGCCGCCATGGACGACCCGATGGCCCGCGAGGAAGCGAAGGCGATGGAAGGCGTCAGACGGAACGCCAAAGCGACCCGCGAGTCCCTTCTCCCAGCCGGCGAGAAGGTGCCCGGCAGGGCGGATGAGGGGCCCACCCCCTCCTACTTCGCCAAACCCTCGATCGACGACATGGGCCCAGGCACCGACACCACCACCCCCCTCTTCCGCAAACCCGCTCTGGATGAGATGGGCCGCGACATTGCCGAGCCCACAAAGAAGACCCTCTTCCGCAAGAACGACCTCGATGAAATGACGGTCGGCCGAACCGAAAAGCCGGTCACCGGCGCACTGCCGGAAAAGCCGGATGCCGCCAAAAGCACGAAGCGGTTTTCACCGCTGCTCGAAGGCCAGCCGGAGCGTGATGACGTGCGGCCGGTCGTGCGTGGGAAGACGGGCGTGGGGAGCTATGAGGACCCGGGCGAGCAGAAGCGCAAGGGGCGGACGAAGGGGAAGACTGGGCGGCCGGGGCGGTAACGACAAACCGGCCAACCAGGCGGCCTGGTTTAAGATGGTTTGTGTGTCGCTGGGTCAGCCGCGCCTTTCGTAATCGGCGCGGTTGACGAATCTCGGATGCTAACACCATGGGTGCGTGTCTAGGCAATCGCTTTGGAGACACCATGGGCGATTTTATGGATCAGCCTTTCTGGCTTGCAGCGTGTCCACAGACGGAATTCCCCATGCCAGAAATTTGCATCGACCCCTTCCCCTCCGCCGCCGAACTGAACGCGCTCTTTTCCGCCGCCTGGGGCAGCCCGCACAACCGCGATTTCACCCCCATCCTCTCCCGCAGCCTCGCCCATATCGGCGCCTATCAGGACGACCGGCTCGTCGGCTTCGTCAATGTCGCCTGGGATGGCGGCATCCATGCCTTCATCCTCGACACCTCGGTTCACCCTGACATGCGCCGGCAGGGGATCGCGACGCGGCTGGTCAGGGAAGCGACGCGGGTTGCGGGGGAGCGCGGCGCCGAGTGGCTGCATGTCGATTTCGAACCGCATCTGACCAGCTTCTACCGCGCCTGTGGATTCAGGCCGACGAAGGCAGGACTCATCAAGCTCGTGTAGTTCTTCCGCGCGGGAAGTCTGAACAAGTCGAAGCCAAACACCAACCTGCGATAGTGACGCGAATGGTCGCGCGGCGCAGCGCTACCGACAAACCCGCTGAAAACACAATTTTCGCGAGAGCATCCCGCCCGAAAATGAAAGATAATACTATTTACGAAACCAAACCATGACTTTGAGTTCTCAAATTAAAATTCGTTTCCCCAGTATTTCATCCTTAGTTTTTCATTAAAAAAGCAATGAAAAGACACAATTTTGCATTGAAAACTTAATCAGGGATTGGCATAGATCCCCGAGGGGTTGTCGTCCGCCGAGCAATAAAACAGTTTTTTCGGGGATGTCTCATATTGCCGAGTACAACGCATCTTTTGGGGAAAGATATATATGGCCTTGAATATTCTGGACACGAACGGCGCCACAGCTACCAAGACCGGCGCTGAGTTCGAAGCTTACGATGTTATCCGCGACTCTGAAACCAGCCCTTCCGCACCTGTCTCTCTCACTGTTTCCGATTCCTCGGCGGCAGATCTGGCCGACGAGTTGGGCTTGGTATCGGCGAACGTGACGGTATCGAGCGGCGGCAGCACGGTCACGACGGGCGCCGGCAACGACAACATCTCAGGCGGCGAAGGCGCGGACACGCTGAGCGGCGGCGGCGGCGACGATACGATCTACGGCAACGCCGGCAACGACAAACTGATCGGCGGTGACGGCAACGACAGGATCACTGATGGTGGTTTTGGCTTTGTGCTCGGACCTGATGGCAGCCTCCAGTCAGAAATCGTCGACATTGACGGCGGCGACGGCGACGATTTGATAACCATTGAGAGATTCGCTCCACTGATATCGGGAACGATCGATGGCGGTGCCGGGATCGATACGTTGCGTGCCTCGGCGCTCCGGGGCCTGACGATCAAGAACGTCGAAGTGCTTGAATTGGCAGATTTTCGGGTTAGCGGTTCGAGTGCACAGTTCGAAAGCTTTGATAAGATCGCCAGATCGACCGATCCAGTCTTCAATTTTGACCCCTCACTGGTAGTGACGGATAGCGCCCACCTCGATCTTTCCGACGAACTGGGAGATCTCGGGACCCTTGTCCGCGGCTTCTCCGGCATTGACGTCAAAACCGGCGACGGCAATGATGAGTTTGCGGGCAGCGACGTCAACGACATTTTCGACGGCAGCGGCGGCAGCGACCTCATCAATGGCAACGACGGCAATGACAAATTGACCGGCGGCGACGGCAACGACACCATCAATGGCGGCGCCGGCATCGACACGGCGGCATTCGCCGGCAATTTTGCCGAATATTCCTTCGAGATCGACAATGGCAGCCGTGTCGTGACGAGCGCGCTGGAAGGCACGGATAGGCTGACAGACGTCGAATTCGCGCGCTTTGCCGATGGCGTTTACGACTTCGCGACGGAAACCTTCACGCTCAACAGCACCGAGCCGGGTACTCCGCTGAATATCCTGGACACAAACGGCGCCACAATTACCAAGACCGGCGCTGAGTTCGAAGCTTACGACGTCATCCGCGACTCCGAAATCAATCCTCTCGTCGCGGTCAATCTGGTCGTCTCGGATTCCGGGGCGGTGGACCTTGCCGACGAACTGGGCTCCGGCTCCGCAAATGTGACGGGCTCAAGTGGCGATAATGCGATCACGACAGGCGCAGGCAACGATAACATCAATGGCGGTGACGGCGCAGACACGCTGAACGGCGGCGCCGGAAACGATCTGATCCAGGGCGGAAATGGCAATGACACGCTGAATGGCGGTGACGGCAACGACCACATATCCGGCGACCTTGGAAACGACGTTATCAGAGGCGGCGCGGGTAACGATACGATCTCCGATGGTGAGCTTTTTGGCCTTGCCTCTGAAGTGGTTGATATCGATGCAGGCGACGGTAACGATGCCATAACTCTTGAGACATTCGCCCCAATGAATTCCGGAACGATCGATGGCGGCGCCGGGATCGATACGCTGCAGATAAGCTCGCTCCAGGGCCTGACGATCAAGAACGTCGAGATTCTTGAAACGGCCGGATGGTCGGTTGCCGGATCGAGCGCGCAGCTCGAAAGCTTCGACAAGATCGTTTGGTCGACCGATCCCTTCGGCGATTTTCGCGCCTCAGTGGCACTGACGGACAGCGCCCACCTCGATCTCTCCGACGAGCTGGGAGATCTCGGATCATTCATCGACGGCCACGCCTTCGGCATTGACGTCAAGACCGGCAGCGGCGACGACGAGTTCACAGGCACCGACGGCAACGATATTTTCGACGGCAACGGCGGCAACGATATCCTCAATGGCAATGCCGGCAATGACAAATTGACCGGTGGCGCCGGCGACGACACCATCAATGGCGGCGACGGCATCGATACGGCAATATTCTCCGGCAATTTCGCCAATTATTCCTTCGCATTGAATAATGGCGATCACATCCTGACGAGCGCCGGGGAAGGGACGGATACGCTGACAGACGTCGAATTGGCGCGCTTTGCCGACGGCGTCTACGATTTCGCCACGGAAACTTTTACGCCTAAGGGCAATGCCGCGCCGACCAATATCCAGCTTTCGAAGACCGCCCTCTCAGAGGACACGCCGATCTGGACCACGGTTGGCCTGCTCAGCGCCAAGGACGCCGATGGCGACGCGCTCACCTATACGCTGATCGACGGAGCGAACGATCACTTCCGGATAAAGGGCGACCGCATCGTCACTTCGAAGGCGCTGGACTACGAGACGGACAAGTCGCACACGATCAAGGTGGCCGTCTCCGATGGCACGGTCACGGTCGAAAAGGAAATCACGATCAATGTCCTCGACGTCAACGAAGCCCCCGTCAACAAGGCGCCGACCAATCTCGCCTTCTCGCGCAGCTCGGTCTCCGAGAATATCGTGATCGGGACCTCGGTCGGCCTTCTCTTGGCGCGCGATCCGGAAGGCGGCACGGTAAAATGGCGGCTGACGGACGATGCTGACGGCATCTTCAAGCTCGTAGGCAACAAGATCCAGACGAAGGCGGCGATCGACTACGAAAGCACCCACAGCCTGACCTTCACCGCCGAAGCCTACGACGCGGCCGGAAACGTCACCAGCCACGATTTCACGCTCGCCGTGAAGGACGTCTTCGAGCCGTCGTTTGCGCTGTCGCATGAGGCATTGATCTAGCCGCGACAGAATTGCCGGGCACCGAGGTGGGACTTGCAGTCGTGCAAGCCCCAGCGATGGGTGGCCGCGCGAAATCAGGCACGCATCAGTCAAATCGCTCGTCGATATGCTCCACCTGAGCGGAAATCACATTGTCGATAACGACATGCGACAGCAGCGTCGGGCCGACGGCCCATAACTCGCGCATGTGGTCCGTATCCTCGTGCCGGCGATGCGCTTCCTCGCTGGTGAAGGCCTCGGCCAACAGGATCTTGTCGGGCTGCTCGGGCATCGGTACCAGCTCGATATAGAGACAATCCGGGTCGAGCCGGCTCTGTTCGAGATGGTTCTGAGCCGCGGCCAGATAGGCATGGCGCTTTCCAGGCTTGGTCATGAAGAATCCGACGATGCATTTCATCTCACCCTCCCCAGCTTGCTTTGGAAGTCTCGCCCGGGCGCCTGTCACAAGCAAGTGCGGAGCACTGTCATTGGAATACGGCCGATGGCCGCGCCAAACCTGATAACCCTTCCAAAAATGCCGCTCCACCTCCGCACCTGATTCCGCTATGGTTCACCGCTCATCCGAGGAGAGCCCGCATGCGCCTGCCCACATTCATCCTCGCCCTCGCCGTGTCGGCAGTCGCAGCCTTGCCGGCATTGGCGCAGACCTACAAGACGCCGCAGGCGCTGCTCAAGGCGCTCTATAGCTACGACACCGACAACAGCGACGCCGAGGCGCCCTCGCCCTATTCGACTTTCTTCTCCGACCACCTGAATGAGCTCCTTCAGACCGATCTTGACAACACACCGGAGGGCGATGTCGGCGCGATCGACTTCGATCCCGTCATCGCGGGTCAGGACGGCGCCGCCAGCGACGTCAGGATCGGCCAACCGATCCTGCTGGATGACAAAGCCGAGGTGGAAGTGGAATTCGAAAACGGCGAAGAGGTGACACTCTTCTACACCCTGGTGCGCGAACACGGCGGCTGGAAGGTCGACGACATCGCGAACCAGAAGGGGGATAATCCGTGGAGCTTGAGCGCGTTGCTGGGTGATGCGCGTTAGGTAGGCGGCCCAACCACCCGCCGTCGCGGTTCCCTGCGTTTGCCACCGATTTCACTGGATCAATTGCTCCGTTCCTCCCCCACCATGAAGACTGATCGGTGTGCCCTGCCGCCCGACCGGCCCCGAACAAATCCCTGCCCGACTATCGAATCCGCCTGTCATCCCGTTTCGGCACGGAATCCCGATATGGCACAGCCGTGCAAGAATCCGTTAACCCACCGTCAAGTATCTGAATCTTCGGCATTTCCCGGTATCGATGCGGGCGTGCCACAATAATCCCGCTTGCTTTTTGCCCGAAATGCTGGCACGAATTGACTTACTCGGGCATTTGCATGCCGGTGACTGGACTGATGTGGTAATCCCTTCCGTTTGGAAGGCGGCGCGGGACTACCCGCCTACGTAGACGTTCTTTCCCCGTACGTGACTTCTCCGACTGACCCTTCGTCCCAATCGATCGGGGCGAAAGCTAAAGCCGTCCGCTTCCTCTCGGGGGCGCGGATACTACACAGACTAAGGGAAAAGGACGATCCCAATGGCCACCAAGGGCACCGTAAAATTCTTCAACCAGGACAAGGGTTTTGGTTTCATCACGCCGGACGGCGGCGCAAAGGACGTTTTCGTCCATATCTCTGCGCTGCAGGCTTCTGGCATCCAGTCGCTGCGCGAAGGCCAGCAGGTTACCTTCGACACCGAGCCGGACCGCATGGGCAAGGGCCCGAAGGCCGTCAACATCTCGGCTTCGTAAGTCAGACATCGCTTCGGCGGCATGAACGGCGCTCCGCAAGGGGCGCCGTTTCTGTTTGTGGTGATCGGCGGTCATTTGTCGATCGCATTGGCAAGTGTTATATGCGCGCTTTATGGATGCCCGCCCGATGCGGCGGTGACGGCGCCCGCGCTGCGGCCCCGGTAACAAGGAACAATGGAACGTCGATGACGCAGAAGAGGCCGATTTTTGCGGTCGCCCCGATGATCGATTGGACGGATCGGCATTGCCGCTATTTCCACCGGCAGATCAGCCGCGAGGCGCTGCTCTATACCGAGATGGTGGTGGCCGATGCGATCATCCACGGCCCGCGCGACCGGCTGCTCGGTCATGACGCCGCCGAGCATCCGCTGGCGCTGCAACTCGGCGGATCGGACCCGGCAAAGCTTGCCGAGGCGGTGAAAATCGCCGAACCCTACGGTTATGACGAGATCAACCTCAACGTCGGCTGCCCCTCCGACCGTGTGCAGTCGGGCACCTTCGGCGCCTGCCTGATGTTGACGCCGGAAACGGTGGGCGAATGCATCGCGGCAATGAAGAGGGTTGCGACCGCGCCGGTAACGGTGAAATGCCGGATCGGCGTCGACGAGCAGGAGCCGGAACAGGCGCTGCCCGAGCTGATCAGCCGCGTTCTCGATGCCGGCGCCGACGCGATCTGGATCCATGCCCGCAAGGCATGGCTGAAGGGTCTGAGCCCCAAAGAAAACCGCGAGATCCCGCCGCTCGACTACGAGATCGTCTATCGGATGAAGCAGCGCTGGCCCGATGTCTTCATCGGCATCAACGGCGGTATCCGCACGCTCGACGAAGCCGCCGTCCATCTCGAACATGTCGACGGCGTCATGCTTGGCCGCGCCGCCTACCAGAATGCCGCGATCCTTGCCGACATCGACCAGCGCTTCTTTGGTGCGCCTGCGGCCGAACCGGATTGGGCGGCGCTCTGTAACCGGATGATGGCCTATGCCGAGCGCCACATCGCCGGCGGCGGCCGGCTACAGCACGTGGCCCGCCACATGGTCGGTCTCTTCACCGGCTTGCCCGGCGCCCGCCGCTACCGTCAGATCCTCTCAACCGATGCGGCAAAAACCGGCGCCGGGCCGGAAGTGTTGGCGGCGGCCTTTGCGGCAGTGGATTTCTCGGGGACGGATCAGGAAGCAGTCAGCGCCTGACGTGAGGTGATGCCTAGTCATGGCGCTGAGGTGAAGCGTCAGGACCGGGCCATCGGCAGCAAGATCTTCTTCTCGACCCGGCCCGCCACTGAGAACACCAGGATCTCCGTATCCCTGCCGATCCTGCTGCCATCCATCAATCGGGCGATATCATCGACGCCGCCAACCGGGCTGCCGTCGATGGCGAGAATATAATCGCCCTCCTGCAGCCCTCCCTTCGCCGCCGGCCCATCGGCTTCGACGCGGCGGATGCGCACGGAGGTCGTCTGCACCGTGCCGGCCGCAAGTGCCACCCGGCGGGGCAGCACGATCGTGTCGCCTGCTATGCCGATGAAAGCGCGCCGGACCTGGCCGTAGCGCAGAATCTCCGAAACCACGAAATTGGCCGTATTCGACGCCACGGCAAAGGCGATGCTCTGCGCGCCCTGGATGACGGCGGTGTTGACGCCAATGACCTCCCCGCCCGAAGACACCAGCGGCCCGCCGGAGTTGCCGGGATTGAGCGCCGCATCGGTCTGGATGACATCTTCCATCGGCCGGCCGCTGGCCGCCCGCATCGACCGGCCGAGCGCCGAGACGATACCGGCGGTAACAGTCCATTCGAAGCCGAGCGGGTTTCCGATCGCGATTGCGATATGCCCCCTGCGCAAGTGTTGAGAGTCTCCGAGCTTCGCCCAGGCGCCGGTGCTTGTATTGGCGCGAATGAGGGCGATATCCGTATCGACATCGCGACCCAACACCCGGCCCTCAGTGACGAAGCCGTCAGGCGTGGTGATGCGAACGACCTTGGCGTCATCGACGACATGGTTGTTGGTGATGATCAGGCCATCAGGCGAGACGGCGAAGCCGGACCCGTGCCCCTGCCGGCCTCCCACCCTCTCGATCCGGCTGACCGCCGGCCCGACGATGTCGACTGCTGCTGCGATCGATTGCGAATAGGCATCGATCAGCGCGCCATCATTCTGAGGCGCTATGTCCTTATCCATGTAACCCATTATTTGATCCCCAGGCGGCAATAACGGCCGTCCCGCCGCCGGCGAAGCCGTCGCGGTTGCGACGGTCCGCCATGGCGCTGTTGTATGAGGATTAGATGGTTGGGCGATGAACCGCGTTCAAGTGAGCGCCGACAGCGGCATGCACGCGGCGGCAGAACGGGAACACACCTACCCCGGACAGATATATTGAACTACCCGGACGGATATATTGAACGAATATTAAAAAAATGGCTCATTACAGACGTTCGTCTCGCCCATGACGAACTAGCCTGAGGTGGCCGACAGCCGAGATACAGTGGATTAAAAGAATGTTCGCAGCGCGAAGCAGCCAGGTGAGGATCACCCAGCCCCCTCGCGTCATGCGAAATAGGCGGGTGCTACACCCATCTCGCGGAGACGTACAAACTTCTGTCATATCAACAGAATAGAAAGAGGCATTCAATAAGCACTTCAACATATACCGAGCCGGTTGATCAAGTGCGACCTTCTTGCCCCCAGCCTCCGGGGCAACGGCGCTCGTGGTCTCGCCAATTCTGCCGGCAACGGCGCAAACTTCTGACCGCATTAATCCAACCAACCCCAACCAACGGAGCCAAAACATGAGCACGGTTACCACCAAGGACGGCGTCGAGATCTTCTACAAGGATTGGGGGTCGAAGAGCGCCCAGCCGATCATGTTCCATCACGGCTGGCCGCTCTCCTCCGACGACTGGGATGCCCAGATGCTGTTCTTCCTTGAGAAGGGCTACCGGGTCGTCGCCCATGACCGGCGTGGCCATGGCCGCTCGACCCAGGTGGGCGACGGTCACGACATGGATCACTACGCCGCCGATGCCGCAGCCGTCGTCGAGCATCTCGATCTCAGGAACACCGTCCATGTCGGCCACTCCACCGGCGGCGGCGAAGCGACCCACTATGTCGCCCGCCATGGCCAGCCGCAGGGCCGCGTCGCCAAGCTCGTGATCATCGGCGCCGTGCCGCCGATCATGGTGAAAACCGAAGCCAATCCCGGTGGCCTGCCGATCGAAGTCTTCGACGACCTGCGCAAGCAGCTCGCCGCCAACCGCTCGCAATTCTATCGCGATCTGCCGGCCGGCCCGTTCTACAGCTTCAACCGGCCGGGCGCGAAAGTGTCGGAGCCGATCATCAACAATTGGTGGCGCCAGGGCATGATCGGCGGCGCCAAAGCGCATTACGACGGCATCAAGGCCTTTTCGGAAACCGACTTTACAGAAGATCTGAAGATCATCACCGTGCCGACCTTCGTCATGCACGGCGATGACGACCAGATCGTGCCGATCGCCGACTCGGCCCTGCTCTCGTCCAAGCTGCTGCAGAACGCCACGCTGAAGGTCTACGAGAAATTCCCGCATGGCATGTGCACCACCCACGCCGACATCATTAACCCCGACATCCTCGCCTTCATCAAAGGCTGATCCGTGATGTTGCCGGGCGCCGATCAGGCGCCCGGTTGCCACGATGGCTTGCCATCCTGCACGCCGGCATTCTGGCCACGTCGATCGATTGACGGCCAGTGACTCATTTTCCCATGAAACCGTTTTCGCCGATTTGCGTTTAGCGGCCATGAAAAGAGAACGTGAACCCTCATCAAAGGCTTACCGGCAGGATCGTTTCGAAAACACCGAGCGCGCCGCCAAGGAAACCATCGAGGCGGAGCAGCGGGCCCGCCGGGAAAAAACCAAGCGGCTGAAAGAGCTGCGCCTGTCCCAGCAAGACGCCAAAGGCCCCGCAACCAAGTAGATCTCACGCCCACACTATCCGGTCGACCAGCCTATCGGTCTCATATCCATGCCCTGCCGCCCTCACTCGCATCTTCCCGTGCGTGCCCCGAATTGTTTTTGAATTTCGGACCTTCGCCCATCTTGCAGAGCAAAGATCGCGAAATTATCTTTTTTTCACGAAAGCGATTCACGGCATCCAAAAAGGGCAGATTGCGATGTCAGACAAGCTGTTCAGCACGCGTGACGAACCGCTCGCCTCCGAGGACCTCGATGTGTGCAGGCGTGTCCACGAAGCTCTCTGTAGCGGGCTAAAGATCGACAGATCAGGCAAGGAGGCCGACCGTCTGGGCGCCCTCATCATCGAGCTTTACCGCCAGGGTGTGCACGACGAAAGCCAGCTCCGATTGCTGGCCGGCGGAAGGCGAGCCTGATAGCGCGAGACGTGGAGCTAGCTGCGAGTCCGACACCGCCTTTTCCCGGGCGCGGACCGAGGTCGCCTGCACGTCGGGACCAGTGCGCGGTGATCTAGGAGCGGAACCCATTTGCCGATATCTCCGGCCGTCTTGGTGCATCTGCGTGTCGGTATTGGCCGTCCGTCACCAGCATCGCCTCATTCCACCAGGACATCACCCATGAGGGCCGATTTGCCGATGCCTTGGCCGGATGCGACCGCAATCTGCAGCGGCTGAAACCGCGTTGCGGGATCGCTCAGATGATCGCGAATGACCGTAAAAATATCCCGCTGCCACACCCGCGGCCCCGAATGCGCCTCCAGCGCGCCCACGCCCCAGTCCCAGGCGCTCAGGTCCAGCCCAGCGGATCGAACTGGCAATCGCTCGCCAGCTCGATCATCCCCTCATTCGGATCGGCAGCCCCGCGCCAGCCTCTCGCTCAGCGCCTCCAGCCCCTTGATCTCCAACCTGTCGTTATAGAGCGAGTGATGCCGCGCCAGCATATCCAGCGCCCGCAACCGGTCCGCCCGCTCGATCCTCGCCACATGCGCCACCTCCCCCTTGCCCTTGGCTGAGGTGCCGATCTCCAGCCCCACAACGCTTGCCGCCGTCCGCTCATTCCACTCCGAAGGCGCCTTCAGCGCCCCCTCGTCATCGAACACGTCACGGACATCACCAAACGCGATGTCGGCAATGGCGACAAGCACCCACTCGGCGGAAGTCTCCATCTCGGCAAGACGTGGCGCTAAGGCTCTCTCAATCTCCGCCCGCATCTCCGCCCGCGCAGCCTCATTCGCCATCAAGCGGTTGCCATTGGCACGCGACTTTCCGCTATACCCCGTCCGCACCGCCGCGTGCTTCGCATTCAAATCCTTCAGATATTCCGCCACGAACAGGCGCTGCCTCGGCGTCAGTTCTGCCATTGGTGATCGTGCCCTCGATGAGAGGGCGATGGTAGCGGGAGATGGTGGCAGGGTGAAAACGCAGCGGGGAAGGCCCTACGAAGCCAGACCTCTGTCCCTGTTGTAAATCTCCCCCGGAGTCGGCTCTCTGGTCACAATCGTGCCGTCGGAAAGCCGGCGACGCATGACATCGCCGTGCCAATGCCATTCTCCGGATACGCCAGCGAAAAACAGCGCACGAAGCGCCTCGACCACGCGGCTCCACCCCGATGGCTTTGGACGTCGGAAACTGATCGTTGTCATTTTGTCTTTGCTCTCCTTCAAAATTATTCTCTGCCGATCGCGCACGTCACGTTTCTCTCTTCCCGGAGGGTGCCCGATCATCATGGATTGGAATGATCCAGCCGCGCCAATATGCGCAATGCCTCAATTCGATCCGGCTCCCAGAAGGTCAGCCTGAGCCGGCCTGCATCCGAATCCAGGGAAAACGCCTCGCGGGCTAGCCCGACCTCGGCCAGCCTCATGCGTATGGAGTCGAGATCGGTCATGCCACCCAGCGGCTCCATGATGATGTATTGCGTCGATTGCGCCATGTGGAAGCCCCTTATCTCAGAGTATTTTCCGGCACACGAAAGCAGAAACAGCAAAACGGCTCAAGGAAAGTCTTAATATCTGGTTACCAAACGAAGTTAATACTTTGTTACTCATGAGGTTGATCGCCGTTTTAATATCGAACACCAGAAACCGCTCTATGATTTCAAGAGAGATTGCTGTCGCGCTTTCGACGCACATGCCGCCCCCGAACGAGCCGTCCGACATTGAGCTTCGATAAGAGAAAGTTCGTCTGCGCCGCGTCGTCGGTGCGATCTTCTCAGACATTTCCGCCCATGGCGGTGGCGAAGCTGTGCCGCGTTTTAGGACCGGTCGGTTCCTGCCGTCCGGTAGTGGTGCACAGGCCTATTATGTTAGCACAAACGCACATACGCCGCCTCATTCCATCCCAAAATGAAACCTATTCCCTTCCGCTGCGTTATCCCCCCGATACATCCGTTTACCCAAGGTGAGTGAAATGAACAGATTCGCCATTATTGCCCTGTCGATAACGACGGCCTTCTCCGGAATGCCGGCCTCGGCAGGTCCGGCTTTTGTGCCGAGCCCGGTGCAATCGGCGCAGCCGACGTCTCAAAGCACCGATGCACGCATCATGACCATTGGCTGCAACAACTTCACCAACTGCCCGGGTCAGTTCGGCAATAATCGCAGGTGGTATCGCAACCGCCATAACTATCGCGACCGGAACTATTACCGCGACGACCGCTATGGCTGGGATCGGCGCTACGATCGCCGGTACCGCCGAAATGACGGCGCAATCATTGGCGGCCTGGCGGCCGGCGCCATCATCGGTGGCATCATCGCTTCGCAGCCGCGCGCACGTGCCTATAGTTCTGGTTCGCATGCGGAGTATTGCTATAGCCGCTACCGGTCATACCGCGCTTATGACAATACCTACCAGCCGAACTACGGCCCACGCCGCCAGTGCCGCTAGCCGGCCCGTCCATAAGAGCAAGCCTCGCATGAAGATGCGAGGCTTTTTGATACCCGAAAACCCGTTACGCGGCTTTACCAGCGACACCGTAGACTGTCACGCCGTCCGGCAAATCGCCTTGCCCCCTATCGACCAGCTCTATATGTATGAAAGCACGGTACGTTAGCAGATACGCACCTACATAACCCCTCCCCATCCCAAAATGAAACCTATTCCCTTCCCCCGCGTTATCCCCCGATAAATCCGTTGACCCAAGGTGAGTGAAATGAACAAATTCGGCATCATTGCCCTGTCGATAGCGACGGCCTTCTCGGGAGTGCCGGCCTCGGCAGCCCCGGCCTTCGTGCCAAGCCCGATGCTATCGGCCCAGTCGGCGCCTCAAAATACCGATGCCCGGATCATGTCCGTCGCCTGCAACCCATACTCCATCGTCTGCTCGCGCGACGGCGATAACCGCAGGTCCTACCGCAACCGCGATCGCGACAACGACCGTGACCGCGACCGCCGAAGCTACCGCGAGCGCCGCTACGACCGTGACGACCGCTATGGCGGGGATCGCCGCTACGATCGCCGGTATCGCCGATATGACAACCGATATGACAATAACGGTGCCATCATCGGCGGCCTGGCAGCCGGCGCCCTCCTCGGCGGCATCATCGCTTCGCAGCCGCGCGCACGTGCCTATGGTTCTTCGCATGCGGAATACTGCTATAGCCGCTACCGGTCGTACCGCGCCTATGACAATACCTATCAGCCGAACTACGGCCCGCGCCGCCAGTGCCGCTAATCCGGTCCATCCATCAGAGCAAGCCTCGCATGAAGATGCGGGGCTTTTTTGATGGCCGAAAGCCCGTTGCACGGCTTCCAATCGCCGGTCGGCTGTGCTTGTCTGCGCGGTCAAGATTGGTCGACCCGCTTAGTTGGGCGACGTGAACCTAGGGGCGAAATGACATCGGTAGAAACAGCAAAGCCTGCTGCCGCCGGATCTGGAAAACCTGTCGGGCTTCGAAGCGGCACTCGCCGCCGGCTGGTCTCCCAATCCGCGCCGCGCGGGCGATGAAGCCTATGTTTACGGTGAGCTTCAGTGGCTGCGCCAGGACAGATCAAGGTTTCTCGACGATCTCATTCCTGATGGCCGACGGCACGCCGGGTCCGGATCGCCGCATCTCACCACCCGTCTGTTCTGGATCTGGGATGGCGAATTCTGCGGCAGCATCAGCCTGCGCTTTCAGGCCGGCACCGAGGAGTTGCCGCCCGAGGTGTCGGGCCATGTGGGATATTCCGTCGTGCCGTGGAAACAGCGCAATGGCCACGCGACCGCCGCGCTGGGCCTTCTGATGGCAGTGGCATCGAAGGAAGGTCTCGACCGCGTGGTCGTCCTCTGCCACGAGGACAACGACGCCTCGCGGCGCGTGATCGAGCGCAATGGCGGCGAATTGTTCATGCGCGGCCCGCATCCCTCCGACAGGCCCGATCGGATCAAACTGTATTTCTGGCTGAAGCCCGGAGCCGCCGGCTGACGTGAAGCGCGACGGATTTCTAGACGGACGGAGCACAAGCCTTACCCGCCTTTGCTCCGTCCGTCCCGTCAGCCTGGGGCGGGCTGAGTGCTGATCGCGGCGGCTTGTCGGGCGCCGGCGCCGGATTCTCTCAGTAGGTCGCGGCCGGTTTTGGCTTCTTCTCGGTCCATTGCGGCGGTGCGCCGTATTTGGCGGCCACGGCCCCCATCAGTCCGGGCGGCCGGCCGAAGGCGTCGCAGGCGGCGTATTTCGGTTTGCCGCCGAGCCAGGATTTCATCCGCTGCCCTGAGGGCAGCGAGATATCCATTCCCTTCGGCTCCTTGCCTTTGATCAGCATGCGGGAAAACTCGCTGCTGAATTTCGAAGCCAGGCTATAGGCATCGCCGACTTCGGAAACGCGGGGGTTGTTCTGCAGCGAGTTTGCCCCGCGCGACCAGACGATTGCCGCCCGCTGCACACCACCGCTGTCGACGGCCTCCGCCTCGACCGCCAGTCCGCCAAGGCCGGCCGGCAGCCGGGGCACGCTGACGGGCAGTACGAAACCGGTGCCGACGGTCACGACGGTCGAAACACCCGCCATCGCCTTGTTGGTCGGCACAATGTCGGTGACGACCGAGCGGATCGTCAGATCCGCCGGCTGGCCGGCAGAGACCAGCTGGTATTTGTCACTGAGCGAAATGCAGAGCGCCCGGTCCAGAGCGTTCGCCACCATCACGCGGTCGGCGTTCGATTTGACGCGGGTCGCGGCGTTGAAAGCGAAGGTCGTCGGCACGATGCTGACCGTCTTTGCCGGACTAAGGCGCGTCCCATCGACATAGACGCGCGATTTCGACAGCTTGCCCTTCGGCGCGCCGAGATTGCCGTAGGAGGAGAGCGTGCCGGCCTCCTTTAGCGGCACCGAGCTGCACCCGGCCGCGGCCATGGCGAGCGCCACCGGCAGAGCGAGGGACAAGCCTCTCGACGCCACGGGGAAGGAAAATAGGAATGGATTGCTGCGCACGCTGTCTGGCCTCCGTCGCCGATAGCGCATAACCCCGAAAATCGAGATCGATTTTCGGAAAGGATTATGCGCAGGTTTAAAACGCTAGAGCGTCCTTGGCGCGTCCTGTCGGACGCGCGGCGCTCTAGTGTCGGGCGAAAGTGGCGGTCGAGAATTGCCGCAACATTACAGATCGCTTCCCTGAGCCTTTGCTGGTCAGAACCAGGGCGGATGCTGCTCAAGCAAGCCTGACCTATGCGAGTTCGATCACCACCCGCGTCCCGACGGCGCCGCTCTCGATGCTGACCTCGCCGCCATGGTTTACAGCGACCTGTTTGACGAGGCTGAGGCCGAGACCGGCGCCCCTGCTCTTCGGGGTGACGCGATAAAACGGCTCGAACACCAGCTCCCGATGTTCGGCCGGAATGCCAGGCCCTTCGTCGGCGACCGTGATCCGGCCGCCGCCGGAAGGTGAGCCCGACACAGAAACCGTGATCATGCCGCTGTTGCCTCCGTGGTCGATGGCATTGCGCACAAGGTTGCTCACCGCCCTCGGTAGCGCCGACGGGCTGCCCTTGCGTTTCAGGCTCTTGACCTCGCTCTGAAACGAAATCTGATAGCCGGCGGCAATCGCCAGCGGCGCCTGATCGGCAACCGTCATTCGGGCGATCTCGACGAGATCAACCATTTCGTCGAGATCGGCCGCCTGATCGTTGCGCTCGAAATCGAGCAGTTGCTCGGCCGCTTGCGCGAGTCGCGCCACGTCATCGAGCAGCCGCTGCCGCTCGCGCCCGTCGGGCATGCCGTCGATCCGCGTCTGCATGATAGCGATCGGGGTCCGAAGCTCGTGCGCCGCGTCGAGCAGGAAGCGCTGGCGTTTCTTAAACTCGTTCTCAAGCCGCTCAAGCGTTCCGTTAAAAGCAATCACCAATGGTGCGATTTCCGTGGGAATACCATCCACCGGCAATCGGGCTCCTTGCCGGCGGGGTTCGATTTCCGATGCCTTGCTCGCTATATCCTTCACGCCGGCCAGAGCGCGCGCTACGACGCGGGGGATCGTTAGAAAAACCCCGGGCAAAGCGATGGCCAAAAGTGGTGTGTAAATGAGGTAGGTTTTGCCGAGTATTGCCAGGAATGCGGAGCTTCTGCTGGCGTTTCCGCCGTACATCACTCTGTACTCGCCTTCTGCAGTATCGACACGGTCGATGGAGGCGACCTCGGTCGTACCAGACGCCCCTCGTATGTCGGCGTCTTTGATGAGGTAGACGTACCGGGCTAGGTCCGCATAGGGCGCCGGTATTACGCCGTAGGAGGCCGTTTCTCCACTGGGTGTTGCGACGAAAAACCAGAGCCTGTTGTTCTCAGCCTTGAACGACCTGAGACGCGGGCTATCAGCTATGGCGATCCTGCCCTGTGAGTCACGCGTAAGAGCTTCCTCAAGGGCTGCAGTCAGCTGAACCTGCATTCCTTCATTGGGCGAGAGGATGCTGGTGGCGTAGATGCAAAGCCCGATGATGACAGTCGCAACAACAGCCACGAAAAGGATACTGAGCTGCCAGCTGAGCGTCCACCAGAGTGAAAGGTTCGACTTGGTCGCCTCGCGCATCATTCTTCCTTCATGAGATAGCCGACGCCGCGGATATTATGGATCGCTACGCCGGCGCTGGCATCGATCAGCCGCTTGCGCAACCGTGAAATATGCGCGTCGAGCGCATTCGACTGGATTTCCTCCTCGTAGTTATAAACCGCCGCCTCCAGCGTCGAGCGCAGCACCGTCTTCTCTTTGCGCCTTGCGAGCGCCGCCAGCACCAGAAGTTCGCGCCGGGGCAGATCGAGCGGCACGGCATCGACGGTGACGCTCAGATGCAGCGGGTCGATCACCATCCGCCCGGCCGTGATCTTGAGTTCGGCCAGTTCAGGCGATCGCCGCAGCACGGCCCTGAGCCGCGCCATCAGCTCCTCGACCAGGAACGGCTTTCCGAGATAGTCGTCCGCCCCGAGGTCGAGGCCCTCGATCCGCTCCTTCGGCTCGTTCAGCGCCGTCATCACGATGATCGGCGTATCCTTCCCCGTCCGCCTGAGCTCGGGAATGAAGCTCAGCCCCTCTCCGTCGGGCAGGCGCCGGTCGAGCAGGATCGCATCGTAGAGGTTCTGCCGCGTCAGCTCGACCGCATCGACCAGATGCACCGTGTGGTCGGTGACGATCCCATGTTTGCCGAGTGCAGCCGAGAGCGCCTCGGCCAACTCCCTCTCATCCTCTATCAACAGTATCCGCATCGCCCGTCCATTGTCTCGCTCTCCCCTCTGTCCGCCACAAGGGTTGCGGCAGCATTGCGGAGCTTGCAAGGCAGCCGGTCATGCTGCCGCAATTGTTGAGGTCCAGCACAACGAATATCCGCAGCAGCTGGAGATCAAGATGATCCGACATATCCTTCGTCTCCTGACGAGACACTTCCTCTCCGCCTTCATCCTTGCCGCGCTGCTCGCAGCCCCGCTCGTCATTCTGCACACGCTTCACGAAAAGACGGCATTCGAGAACGGCCTGCTGATGGACGTCCGATGATGCAGCGAGCGAACCTCAGGCGGTCTTGCTGTCTGCCATGCAATAGGCCGAGAATGCCTGAAGATAGGCCTGCACCTTGGAACGGTTCTCCGATGCCTCAATGGTGTTGAACACCTCGGCCGGCTCCAGTTTCATCAGAGGAAGTCTGAGGAAAATATCGCCCGCGAACCGGTCGGTGATGGTCGCAAGAACGGTGCGAAGACCGGCCAGCATCTCGTCGCCGCGATGGGATGCGTGCAGCAGGGCGACCGGCTTATGGACGATCTCATCTCCCGATACGAGCCAGTCGATCGCATTCTTGAGCCCGCCGGGGATGGATCGCACATATTCCGGGCTGGCAATGATCACCCCATCGCTCTGAGCGATCACATCGATGAAATTCCGCACCGCCTCCGGCAGATACTCTCCCTCGAGATCGGGCGAGAATACCGGCAACCGCCCCACGCCGTCGAAGATCGAAATCTCGATCTCATTTGGCGCAACGGCGCGGACAGCCTGCAGCATGGCCGTATTGGTGGAATTGCGCCGGGCGCTGCCGGATATTGCGAGAATCTTCATGACCCTAACAGGAATCGATCGATCATGGCTGTCAATGCAAAAGGCTACGCCAGGCGCGATTGAGTAGCGCCAAAAAAGCGACTTTTGCTTGAACTGGCCGAGCCCCGCGTTAGCCTAGATGCTGCTGCCGAATCGGCTGGAATTACCCGTTGAGGAAATACACATGTCGGCTTTGATCGAGGCGCGGGGCGTCAGCAAACGCTTCCGGCAGCACAAGAGATTTCCGGGCCTGATGGGCGCGCTGAAGACGCTGGTGACCAACGAATATACGGAGGTTCTGGCTGTTTCCGACATCGGTTTCGACATCGCGGCAGGTGAAGCCGTTGGCTATCTCGGTCCGAATGGCGCCGGGAAATCGACGATGATCAAGATGATGACCGGCATCCTGGTGCCTAGCGACGGCACGCTCTCGGTCCTCGGCCGGACACCACATCTGAAGCGCATGGACAATGCCCGCGAGATCGGCGTCGTTTTCGGCCAGCGCAGCCAGCTGTGGTGGGACCTGCCGCTGGTCGACAGTTTTACCTTGCACCAGCGCATCTATGATATCCCCGTTGCCCGCTATACGGATAATCTCCGGCGCTTCAGCGAGTTGCTTGATTTGACGCCCTTTCTCGACCGCGCGGTGCGCCAGCTCAGCCTCGGTCAGCGCATGCGTGCTGAGATCGTGATGTCGCTGCTGCACGATCCCAAGATCCTCTTTCTGGACGAACCGACCATCGGGCTAGATGTAGTCGCCAAGGATGCCGTGCGGCGTTTTCTCGCCGAGATCAACCGCGAGCGCGGCGTCACCATCATCCTCACCACCCATGACCTGCAGGACATCGAGACCATCTGCCCGCGGCTGATCATGGTCGATCATAGCAGGCTCATCTTCGACGGTGAGTTGAAAAGCCTGCGCGCGGCATTGGGCTCGGCTCGGCGGCTGACACTCGAATTTGCCAACGACCCTGGACCGCTGCCATTGCGCACCGCGGCTCTCGTCAGCGACGAGGGCCTGCGCAAGAACTATCTCATCGAGCGTGAAGACATCTCGCTGGTCGCAATCCTGTCGGAGGTCGGCAGCGGGCGCGGCCTCAAGGATGTGGCGCTGCACGAGCCCGACATCGAAGAGGTCATCCGCACCTTCTACCAGCGGCGCAATGCCAAGGCTCTGGCATCATGAGCGCCTATTTCGCCTTCGCGCGCAGTTCCTTCCATTCGCAGCTCGCCTACCGCAACGAAGTATGGGCCAATATCTTCGGCAAACTCGTGCAGGTCTTTGCGCGCGTCGCCATCTGGCAGGCGGCCTATGCCGGCATCGGCGGCATCGTGGTCGACGGCGTCTCCCTGCAGCAGATGGTGACCTATGCGCTGCTCGGCGGCGCGGTGATGGGTGCAACCCGCCCTGAAAGGATCATCGGTGAGATCGGCCGGTCGCTCAAGACAGGCGATATCGCGGTCTGGCTGCTCAAGCCCTTGTCCTATCCGCTCTATCTCTTCGCCAACGAATGCGGCAGCTTCGGCTATCGCCTGATGACCCAGGTCATTCCGACCATCGCCTTCACCGCATTGTTTTACGGCATGCTGCCGCCGGCGACCCTGTTCGATGGCTTGATGTTCATCGCCTTCTGGGCGCTGTCCTTTACGCTGCTGTTCCTGATGTCGGCGCTCTTCGGCCTCGTCGCCTTCTGGCTGATGACGAGCTTCTCGCTGGACTGGATTCTGGGCGCCCTGCTGCAATTGTTCTCCGGCCTACTGATACCGTTCTGGTTCTTCCCCGAACCGCTGGCCACGATTGCCCGCCACCTGCCCTTCGCCTGGGTGGTCTATTATCCCAATGCGGTCTATCTCGGCAGGCTTTCCACGGCCGATGTCTGGCTCCATTTCGGCCTGGGCCTTGCCTGGGCCGCGTTGTTCCTTGCCGGCGTCCTCTGGCTGTGGCGCTGTGCCTCCGGTCGCATCACCGTGCAGGGAGGTTGATCATGCTCATGCATCACCTGCGGGTCCTTCCGCTGCTGGTCCGGATGCATGTCCGCTCCCAGATGGAATATCGCGGCGCTTTCTGGCTCGACCGTCTTGCGCAGATCCTTTCCTATGGCAGCGTCTTTGCCACCATCGGCATCCTGCTTGCCCGCTTCGATACGCTTGGCGGCTGGACATGGCCGGAGCTGGCGCTGCTGTTCAGCTTCCAGCTGCTCGCTTATTCGCTCGGCGCCGCGATGAGCTTCGTGCAATTGCGCGACCTTGAAGAACTGGTGCGTCTGGGCACTTTCGACACACTGCTGGTCAAACCTTTCAGCCCCTGGGCCTATCTGGTCTTTTCCGGCCTCAACATAGGCTATGCCGGCCACGTCATCCTCGCGGTGGCGCTGATGGGCTGGGCCGTTCTGTCCGTCGACTTCGCCTGGTCGGTCTGGTCCGCCTCGTTCTTCGTTGCCGCGCTCCTCAGCGCGACGCTGCTGACCGCGGCCCTCATCACCATGATCGGCGCCACGGCGCTGATCTGGGTGCGCTCCAACCACCTGTTCTCGATCTTCTTCGGCTTTTGGGAATTGACGCGCTACCCGCTCAACATTTTCCCCGGCGGCATCCAGACCATCCTGATCACCGCGGTCCCGCTCGCCCTCACCAGCTCGGTCCCCGTCGGCGCCCTGCTCGGCAAGCCCATCCCGATCCTCGGGGACTGGGCCGGGCCTGTGGCTCTCGCAGCCGGCCCGATCTGGGTGTTGATATCAATCGCCTACTGGCGGTATGCCACCGGCAAGTACCAGGGTGCCGGCGGCTGATCGGGGGACCGACCTTCCTCGATATCAGGATGCCTGCGACAACGATCTCGCGCGGACCTCGAAGAACGCCGCCGTCAGCTTGGCCAGTACGGGTGAGGTGCATGTACCGTTGGCCCCGCCGATCGGGTCGACGATGTGGATCTGCCGGAGATCCTCCATGAACTCGTCCCACAGCGGCGGCCCGCCTTCTTCGAGAAGCTGCGCACGGATGCTCAACTCCTCGCTCACAGGCAGATGCCGCCGTCCCCAGGCGCCGATCATGGCAAAGACGGGCACGAGCTGGATCGCTGGCTCCATGAGGCTGTAGATCGCTTTCTGGCTGTGGCTCGGGTCATCCCGCTTGCTGATGAACCCCAGCGAGAGCAGACGCTTCAGCCTGGCGGCCAGAATGTTGGAGGCAATCCCCTCCTCCGAATGGGTCAGAAGATCGCGGAAATGGCGGCGGTTGCCGAACATGATGTCCCTGATGATGATGAGGCTCCACCGGTCGCCCAGCACTTCCATCGTCAGGTTGATCGGGCAGCCCGACCGCAGTTCAATATCCACGAATTCTCTCCTTAAACTGGTTGCAATATAGGATCACTTATGCGACAACGCAACTAGTTTCGGTATGCAATCAGGTGGAGGAGAGCAGCATGTCCAAGGTGCGTGTCGCAGCATTTTCCCTTTCCGTGGATGGTTTTGGCGCGGGGCCGGAGCAAAGCATGAACGATCCGCTGGGCAAGCGGGGAACGGAGATGTTCGAATGGTTTTTCCGTACCCGCACCTTCCGCGCGATGATCGGAAAGGACGGCGGTTCTGAAGGCGTCGACGAGGGTTATGCGGCCCGCGGCATGGCGAATTTCGGCGCCTTCATTCTCGGACGCAACATGTTCGGCCCTATCCGCGGCGATTGGCCGGATGATGCCTGGAAGGGCTGGTGGGGACAGAACCCGCCCTATCACGCGCCGACCTATATCCTGACGCATTATCCCCGCGAACCTATCATCATGGAGGGCGGCACGACGTTTCACTTCGTCACCGGCGGCGTCGAGGAGGCGCTTGACAAGGCGAAGGCTGCGGCTGGCGGCAAGGATGTGAAAATTGGCGGCGGCGTCAGCACCGTCCGTCAGTATCTGCAGGCCGACCTGATCGACGAACTGCATTTCGCCGTCTCGCCGGTCGTCCTCGGCAAGGGCGAGGCGATGTTTGCAGGCATCGACATCCCGGCCCTCGGCTTCCGCGTCGCCGAGCATGTCGCAACCGAACACACCACGCATATCGTGCTGGCGAAATAAACGAGTCCCCGCCGGGATCCCTTCACGCCAGCACATGCCGCAGGATGCCCGCGGCGGCAATGGCGATGATGACGGTCGGAAGCACGGGCAGCCTGGTTGCCGCCAGCATCGTCACCCCAAGTGCCAATCCGCCGGCCGACCGGTCACGAAATCTACCCGAGTGCCCTTGACATTATGTTGGCTCGATGCCGACCAGTAGGCCCGAATAGCCGCGCCGGGCCGTCACTGAAGCGTGTCAAAATAGCACTGGTGTTGTCGCGGAATGAGCGTAAGGTCCCACAGCCCACGCAACGGATCAGCGGCAAAACCGCTTGAGATCATACGTGCTTTTGATGCTTCTCGGGTGTACGAAGATGCTCCTGTCGCTCATTTCACTCGACGACGACGATATAGCCATCGTCACCGATGCCGTTCGGCAATGGTGTTGCGAGAAGAAGCTTGACATCGACAGCGTCCAAGGACACCGCGCCATCACCGTCGCCGTCGATCTCGTTCAGATGAACACCGGCCGCGACAGACTGTTTTCCGAGCTGTCGAAGCAGTTGGACGACCGCTAGAATCCGACATCCATCCATCGAAGCCGAGGCGTCCTCCAACGACCGATGTTGAGGATGCCGCGCTTTCCCTTGCCGCGCCGTTGCATCACCGCCGAGGAGCATCCGCGCCTGAGAGAGCCTCATCCTGAAGGCTCAAAGGGCGAGGCGGGCATTCCGGCGGGAGATGTCATGCCCCGCCCCGGCCAGACCCGAGCCGTTCGAGGTAGGCGCAAAACATGTCGGCCATAGCGTCGGAATAGGCGTCGATCTCGGCAAGGCTCCGCGGAGACTCCGAGAACTGCTTGCCCACTGTGCCGAGCGTCGTGGTGATCAGGTCACCGACCAGCACCCGCATCCCCTCCGGCGCAGAAGGCAGCACTTCCTGCATGAACAGTTCGACGATGCGGTCTCCCGATGCCCTCGCCGCCTGCGCCTCCGGTGCATCGCGATAAAGGGGCGCGGCATCATGGAGCGCCACGCGCATCGCCGCTTCCTCGCACTCCGAGCGGAGGAAGGCATGGACGAGGCGGCGCAGCCTTTCGAGCGGCGGCCTTTGCACGTCGGCGAGGATGCCGCCGAGCATGTCCGTCGTCTGCCGCCATTCGTCGCTCTGCAGCCGGAAGAGGATCGCCGCCTTGTTGGGGAAATATTGGTAGAGCGATCCGATGCTGACGCCCGCCCTTTCGGCCACCCGCGCCGTCGTGAAACGCTGGGCGCCTTCCCGCGCCAAAACCTGAGCAGCGGCATCCAGGATCGCCGCCACGAGCTCCGCCGAGCGAGCCTGCATGGGCTGTTTTCGTGAGGAAATTCGGGCTCTTGGACGATCGGTCATGACAGCGCTCCGCAATGCGAATAGCAGATGCGACGAATTACTCGTATTTTTCGCTCCACACAAGAACCTGTCACCAAGGAGATTTTACATGACGACATTGACCACCGCGCCGCTGGCGCCCCTGCTCAACGGCCTGTTCGAAGAGGCCGCCACGGCGACGAGCCCGGCAATGTCGGGCCTGTCAGGCGACGAGCGGATGCGCCTGATCGGCAGCAAGACCGAATATCTCGACCTTTACGGACGCTTGAAGGATCTTTGGCTTCCCGTCTCCAGGGAGGCCGGCGCCCTGCTCTACATGCTGGCGCGAAGCAGCAGCGCACGAACGATCGTCGAATTCGGTACATCCTTCGGCATCTCGACCCTCCATCTGGCGGCCGCGCTGCGCGACAATGGCGGTGGCCGGCTGATCACCAGCGAGTTCGAGCCGTCGAAGCTGGCTCGCGCCCGCGCCAACCTGACGGCCGGCGGCCTCATCGATCTCGTCGAGATCCGCGAAGGCGACGCCCTTAAGACTCTGAGTAAGGATCTCCCGGAAACGATCGACCTGCTGTTCCTCGACGGCGCCAAGGCGCTCTATCGCGATATCCTGGAACTGGTGGAAGACCGCCTGAGGCCTGGCGCCCTCATCATCGCCGACAATGCCGACCTCTGCCCGGAATACCTCGCCCGCGTACGCTCGCCTGCAGCCGGCTACCTCTCGACACCATTCGAAGAGGATATCGAACTGTCGATGCGGACTTGAAGCCAAGTTCGTTGCCCGGCCGAGCGCGCGTGCCGGCCGGGCAATGGCCTGTTTCATTGTCGGAGCTTCACCGCTGTACAGCGCCGTAGCGCAGCCCGTCGACCAGCAGGGAAACCATACGCCGGGCATGTTCTGACCCTTGGGCGTAGGCGTGCATGCTGAGGCTTGCGGCCGCATTCAAAAGATCCTCGGCGGCGATATCGGTGCGGACCTCGCCGGCGGCAGCGGCGGCGTCGAGAAGCGAGCGAAGAGCCGGCTGCAGCCGCTGCTGGAAGTAGGCGGGCAAGGCATCGAAGGCTGGGTTGCCGGAGTGCAGGGCCGCCGCAAGCCCGCGCTTTGCCGCGATGAAATCGACGAAACGCTGCATCCATCTGGCCAGCGCTTCGCCCGGCGTATGTTCGGCGGCAAGGATCGGCGCAGCGTCAGCGCAGGCGTCGATTTCGCGGCGGAAGACGGCAACGACGAGGTCGGAACGCTCGGGAAAATGCCGGTAAACGGTGCCGATGCCGACGCCGGCCTTCTCCGCGATCTCACGCACCGGGGCATCAACGCCGGAGGTCGCAAACACCGTCAATGCCGCCTGAAGCAGCCCGTCGAGATTGCGCTTGGCGTCCGCGCGCACACGCCTGTCCGCCCTTTCCCCGGGCTTCAGGCCGTCCTCCTGTTCTTTTCTGTCGTCGCTCATCATTCACTCACTTGCAAAACGGAACATTGTTCCGTATATAAACGGAATACGGTTCCGTTTATGCAAGTTAACACAGCGCGACGATGTTGGCCACATCGATGCGCACGAAGTTCGTCTCCCAATAAAAGGAACAGACCATGCAATACCGCACGCTTGGAAGAACCGGCATCAAGGTCAGCCCCTATTGCCTCGGCGCGATGATGTTTGGCGCCGCCGGCAATCCTGACCACGAGGATTCGATCCGGATCATCCACAAGGCTCTCGATGCCGGCATCAACTTCATCGATACCGCAGATATCTACAGCCGCGGAGAATCCGAGGAGATCGTCGGCAAGGCGCTCAAGGGCCGGCGCGACGACGTCGTGCTTGCCACCAAGGCACATCTGCCGATGGGCGACGACCCGAACCGACAGGGCAATTCGCGCCGCTGGTTGGTCCGGGCGGTCGAGGATTCGCTCCGTCGCCTGCAGACCGACCATATCGATCTCTACCTGATCCACCGGCCGGCACCCGATACCGACATCGAGGAGACGCTGTCGGCCCTCACCGACATGATGCGGGCGGGCAAGGTGCGTGCCGTGGGATCGTCGACCTTCCCCGTCTCGGAAATTATCGAGGCGCAATGGGTTTCCGAGCGCCGCGGGTTGGCACGTTTCCGCACCGAGCAGCCGCCCTATTCAATCCTCAACCGCAGCATCGAACGCGAGGTGCTGCCCGCCTGCGAGCGTTACGGAATGGGCGCGATGGTGTGGAGCCCGCTGGCGATGGGCATGCTCACCGGCAAATACCGCAAGGGCGCCCCGCAACCCGACAGCGCCCGCGCCAAACGCTTCCCCAGGCAGATGAACGACGAGCGCCGGCTGGACGCGGTCGAACGGCTCATCCCGCTCGCCCAGCAGGCAGGGCTCTCGCTGGCGCACATGGCGATGGCCTTCACCATCGCCCATCCCGCCGTCACCTCGGCGATCATCGGCCCGCGCACGATGGAGCACTTCGACGATCTGCTTGCCGGCGCCGGGGTGAGCCTGACGGACGAAATCCTCGACCGGATCGACGCGATCGTCCCCCCCGGCACCGACACCGGCCCTTTGGAGGCGGCCTATAACCCACCTGCGGTAACGCAGCCGAACCTGCGCCGCCGCCCGATAACGGACCGCTTCGCCGCCTGACCGGCAGGGGGTGAGGCCCGGTCCTGTGAAGCAGGAGCGATCGATCCAGTGAACCGATCGCAGGGCCGAACGCCCTGAGCCATGCGAAGGGCCGGGCAGCGGCGACCCCCTTACCTCCCTCATTCCCGTGCTCGTCACAGGAAGAGAGCTTAAAGGCGTTTCTCAAAGAACGTGTCCGGGTATGGATCGTCATTGAAACGGTCGATCTCACTCCAGCCAGTTCCGCGATAAAGCTGTGTTGCCTCGGGTAGCGCGCTATTCGTATCCAGACGCAGGAGCTTGATGGATAACTCGCGGGCGATGTTCTCGGCGGCCGTCATAAGGCGCCTTGCGAGCCCAAGGCCGCGCGCGGATGGGGCGACCCAGAGCCTTTTGATCTCCGCGACCTCGCCGCCATTGCCCTTCAGCCCGACACAGCCGATCGGCAGGCCATCCGACATGGCCACCAGGAACGCACCGCGCGGGCGGATCATATCCCTGGCGTCAGGATCGCGAGAAAGCGATACATCGAAACCCTTCTCGAAGCGGCGTGCGAGTTCGCCATAGTATTCGCGGAGACAATAGCTGGCGTCCTCGTGCTGCGGGTCTTTCTGCTCGAGCACGATCTGCTCACGCCTCAGCGAAGAAGCGACGATATCCATGGCGCGCAGCAGTTCGTCCTGGCGGCTATGGCGCGCCAGAAACGATTTCGCCTGCGCATTGGAAAGCGCTTCATAAGCCTGAAACTCGGAGCGGCCGGTTTCGGTCAACCTGGCAATGCGGCGGCGCGCGTCCTGAGGGTTCGGTAGCGTCTCGATGAGACCCTCCTCTTCCAGACTGCGCAGCAGACGGCTCATCAGCCCCGAGTCGAGAACGAGATAATCGCGGATCACCGCAACATCCGTTTGTCCCCGGCCGATCGAATTGAGAACGCGGGCTGCGCCCAGCGGACGGCCGCGTCCGAGGAAAGACGTATCGAGAGCACCGACTTCGGAGGTGACGGCACGGTTGAAGCGACGGACACGAGCGACTGGATCGTAGGTCATATTACCTGACTTTAGTCAGATAATTGATCCTGTCAATTCGGAGCACTCAAAGGAAGGGCATAAATGAGCCGCGCACTTCCCCGCCATCCGCCTCGCGCAGCAGCGTCGCCTCGCCTATGGGAACGACAACGTCCGCAAGGCCTTCCCGTGTTCCGTTTTGCCCTTCACGCCCTGATCGTTCTCATCCTGACGCTGCTGACGCAGATCGGCGGCATCGCCTATCTCGTGGCGCTGGCCGCATCGCGCGGCTGGGGCTTCTGGCGGCTTCCGGCAAAGTTTGCAATCTTTCTGCTTTGCTATGCCGGCGCCACCTTTACCGCGAGCCTCGCCGCGCCGATCTTCGGGCGGGTTCCCCTCTCCTGCGTCGCCGACGCTGCAGACAGGCTCGTGGTCCGCTCCCCGATCTATTGCCTGCTGAACCGCAACTACGTCACCCCAGACGTGCGCGATCTCGCAAAGGCGCTTGCCGCCCACATGGACAAGGAATTCCCCGGAACCGTCACCGTCGCGCTGGATGCGAATTTCCCCTTAGTGAACGGCTTTCCGCTGCTGCCGCATCTGTCGCATGCCGATGGCAAAAAGCTAGACTTCGCCTATTATTACAAGGATGCCGACGGTGCCTTCCTGAATGGCGCCACCCGCTCCCCGATCGGCTATTTCGCCTTCGAGCAACCCGCCCCCGGCGACGAACTGCCATGCGAAGGGCGCAACGACTGGCTCACCACCCGCTGGAACTTCGATGCGCTGCAGCCTCTGTTTCCTGCCTATCGGATCGAGGAGCAGCGCACATCGGCTGCGATCGGCTGGCTGACGAGCGAAGGCGTTGCGCGCTTCGGCCTGCAGAAGATCTTCATCGAGCCGCATCTGAAGAACGCGCTCGGCATCACCGACAGCCATATCCGCTTTCAAGGCTGCCGCGCCGCACGCCACGACGACCATATTCATATCCAGGTCGAGTGATCCTCTCGCCCCGCCCAGTCCTTCGCCCTCCTCGGCACCCTCCTCGGCGCCTTCACCATCGCCATCGGCGTCGGCCCGCAAACCACGCTCGACTCACCCATGCCGTGATGATGCTGCTCCTGGTCACAGGCCTGGTCTGGCTGGCAAGGAACCGGAAGGCCTCTCCCCGGGATAAGGATCGAGCCACGACGCCTATCTCAACGGCAGCTCGAAGCTTCGCTTCAGCGTCTCCATCGGCACGTCGGTTTTGACGCTGAGGACGCTCGGAATGCGGGTCAGGTGATCGGCCTGAAAACGCCAGTAGCTATGCAGATCGGCGCTGACGATCCGAAGCACGGCATCACATTCTCCTGTCGTCAGGTAGCATTCCATCACCTCGGGAAACCGCCTGACGGCTTCGGCGAAGCGGAGCGTGACCTCGGCATCCTGGGTCTTGAACCAGACGCGGGCAAAAACCGTCAGCCCCGCCCCGACCTTTGCAGGGTCCAGCACGGCAACGTAGCGATCGATGATCCCGGCCTCTTCCAGGAGCCGGACGCGACGCAGGCACGGCGAAGGCGACAGCCCTACCTCCCTCGCCAGATCGACATTCGAAATACGCCCGTCACGCTGAAGTACGCGCAGGATATGGCGGTCGATCGCGTCCGGGATGACTGGCATTTCATAGCTCCAATTCATGCTGAAATAGCATGATATGCCAAACTTTTGCAATTTTACGGATGTTTCGCAAGCTCATTGCGCAGAGCTTGGCCTATCGTTCCAGCATCGAGATGGAGATGGGTAAATGACGAAGATAGAGAAAATTGTGCTTTCTTATTCGGGTGGGCTGGATACCTCGATCATCCTCAAATGGTTGCAGGAAACCTACGGATGTGAGGTGGTGACGTTCACCGCCGATCTCGGCCAGGGCGAGGAGCTCGAGCCGGCGCGCGCCAAGGCGGAGATGTCAGGGGTCAAGGACATCCGTATCGTCGATCTGCGCGAGGAGTTCGTCCGCGATTTCGTCTTTCCAATGCTGCGGGCGAACGCGCTCTATGAGGGGCAATATCTGCTGGGCACTTCCATCGCACGGCCGCTGATTGCCAGGCATCTGGTTGGCCTAGCCCGGGAGGTCGGCGCCGATGCCGTTGCCCACGGCGCGACCGGCAAGGGCAATGATCAGATCCGGTTCGAACTGGCGGTCAATGCGCTCGACCCGTCGATCAAGGTCATCGCGCCCTGGCGCCAATGGAACATCCGCTCCCGCATGCAGCTTCTGGAATATGCCGAGAAGCATCGGATCCCGGTGCCGAGCGACAAGCGCGGTGAGGCGCCGTTCTCGATCGACGCCAACCTGCTGCACACCTCGACCGAAGGCAAGAGTCTCGAAAATCCGGCGGAGGTCGCGCCCGATCATGTCTATCAGCGCACGGTCGATCCCGTCGACGCGCCCGACACGCCTGAGATCATCACCGTTGGTTTCGAGAGGGGCGATCCGGTTTCGGTGAACGGCAAGGCCATGACGCCGGCCGCATTGCTGACCGAACTCAATGGGCTGGGCGGCCGGCATGGCGTCGGGCGGCTCGATCTCGTTGAAAACCGCTTCATCGGCATGAAGTCGAGGGGAATTTACGAAACGCCGGGAGGCACGATCCTGCTCGCAGCCCATCGCGGCATTGAATCGATCACGCTCGACCGCGCCGCCGCCCATCTGAAGGATGAAATCATGCCCCGCTACGCCGAGCTGATCTACAACGGCTTCTGGTTCGCGCCCGAGCGGGAAATGCTGCAAGCCCTGATCGACCACAGCCAGGCTTTCGTCAGCGGCGAAGTGACGCTCAGGCTCTACAAGGGAAGCGCCTCGGTTATCTCCCGCGCCTCCCCCTGCTCCCTCTACTCCGCCGACCTCGTCACCTTCGAAGAAAGCACCATCGCCTTCGATCATCACGACGCGGAAGGTTTCATCAGGCTCAACGGATTGCGGCTCAGGAGCTGGGCCGCCCGCAACGGCAGATGACCGCCCGATCTTACGTCAGCCAGCGCACTCAACGCTCGACGCTCCAAACGCCTTTACTTCGACCGGCAGGAACCGGACGAAACGAGCGGTTCGGATCCCAATAAGCTGCGAGGGTCAGATGGGCGGATAGGTCAATGCCCGCATTGACGGCATCTTCCCTCGCGGTTGGCCGAAGCAGTCCAGGCATCCATGGAGAAGCCCCGAATCCAATTTCAAACGATTTTAAAATAGCCACTCCGAAAGCTAATCGATTTTAATTTTATCGTTAAAATTTTCTTGTTGCGGCGCAAAAGAATTTAGACATTAATTTTTGCAGATGCTCAGTTTATTCGTTGGAGAACTCGCATGACTGTGACATTTCCGCTAACCGAAAAGCGCGACGCCGAGACATTGCTGAGACACTTGACGTCGCACAATCTCAGCGTTCCGGGAAACTGCGTCGTGTCGCTCAAGGCGCACGTCGCCCAGGTCTCATCCTCCCATACGACCGCGCTCGGCACCGCCCGTACCGCCTGGTAGTCCCGAGACGTCGAATTGCGGCAATCAAACTGGCCTCAGCCGTCGTAGACGACAGCAATCTTGTTCCCAGCCGGGTCGCGCACGTAAGCGGAATACCAGTTCGGCCCGTAGTGCGGACGTAGACCGGGCGCGCCGTCGTCCGCTCCGCCATTTGTCATGGCCGCATCGTAAAAAGCGTCCACCTCGGCATGGGACTTGGCCATGAAACCAACCATCGAGCCATTTCCGGCGCTCGCCGGCTCGCCGTTGATCGGTTTGCAAACCCATAGAACGAAACCGTCGCCCTTCCCGCCTTCGGAATAGGCGCTCCATCCGGGAAATTCCCGATGTTTGCTCCATCCGATCGTTGCCAAGGTCGCATCATAAAACCCATTCGATTTGACGGAATCGATTGCACCGACTGTTGCGTAGACACTCATGATCTTCCTTCCCTGCTCCAAGATCGCAAGAATCCATATCGCAAGCATGTGAACACAACAAGAACAGGTAGCTGCATTTCCCGCGGAAGGTCAGCGACCAATCGCAGCGGATGGTTATTGCCGTGTCTGCAAAAATTCCTATTCTGGGCAGCGCCGATGGCGACAAAAACCTGAGGCTTCACGGCTATTTATGACAGGAAATTTGGATCATCATGACGATTGTGAGCCGCCCTGATCTCAGCGATATCCACCGTGGCGACTGGGTGGATCGCCGGTTGCCGGCCGCATGGCGGCCATATACGCGGTTGGCGCGGCTGGATCGCCCGGTCGGAATATGGCTCACGCTTTTCCCCTGCTGGGCCGCCCTGATCCAGGCATCGCACGGTCTCCCAGACCTCAGATGCCTCGCCATCTTCTCTCTCGGCGCCTTGCTGATGAGAAGCGCAGGCACCACCGTCAACGACATCGCCGATCGGAAGTTTGACGGCCATGTCGAGCGGACCCGCTTTCGGCCTTTGGCAAGCGGAGAAATCGCCATGCTGCCGGCCTTTGTCTTTTTGACCATTCAGCTTGCGCTTGCCGCTTTGCTTCTGTTTTTCCTGACGCCCTACACGCGCCTCATCGCGATATGTGTCCTGCCGCTCGTCCTCGTCTATCCGCTCTGCAAGCGCTTCACCCACTGGCCCCAGGCCGTCCTGGGCGCGGCGTTCAACTGGGGGATGCTGATGGCATGGGCCGAGGCTACAGGACATATCCCGGCTGGCGCCGTGCTGATGTGGGCCGGGGCCATCGCCTGGCAGATTGGCTATGATACGATCTATGCCTATGTCGATCTGAAGGACGACGCCCGCCTTGGCCTGAAATCGACGGCAATCCTGTTCGGCCGGCACGGCAAGGCCCTGATCGGCCTGTTCTATGCTCTGGCGGTCGGCGCGTGGTCACTCGGAGGCTGGCTATTGGAAATGTCGCCGCCTTATGCGATCGGAATGCTGGCAATCGCCGTCCATCTTGCCTGGCAGACACAGCGGATCGATCTTGCCCGCCCGGAGGTGAATTATCGCCTGTTCCTGGCGAATATCTTGACCGGGGTATTGCTCGCCTGCACGGCTTTGTCAGGCACATGGTAAGCAGCGCGAGGACGTGGCACAGATGACCTATCTCAAACATCCCGTGCTCGCGGCCGCCATAACGCTGGCAGCAATGATGACATCCCTGCATCAGGCGCATGCCGAACAATGTGAGCAGGAAAGCTTCGAAGAGGCAAAATACGTCGTCTGCACGCTGGAACCGGGCAAAGCCGACCTGCGATTGTTCTGGAAGAATGCCGACGGCGCGCCATACCGCACTTTTTCAAGCCTTGCCGAAGCCGTTCGCGCCGAGGGGCGAACGCTGACTTTCGCCGTCAACGCCGGGATGTACCGGGCCGATTTTTCGCCGATGGGACTTTACGTCGAGAACGCCAGGGAATTGCAGCCCGCCAATACGACAAAGGCCGAAAGCTCCTCGGGCCAGGTACCGAATTTCTATAAGAAGCCGAACGGCGTATTCTTTCTGGGTGAAGCAGGCGCCGGGATACTCCCGACCGATGAATTTCTGAAGCGTCGGCCCAAGGTGCTGTTCGCCACTCAGTCCGGCCCGATGCTCGTCATCGCCAACAAGCTGAACCCGATCTTCATCGTCGGCTCGACAGACCGGACCCGCCGCAGCGGTGTCGGAACCTGCGAGCGCGGCGCAGTTCGTTTCGCGATCAGCGAAGACGGGGTGAATTTCCACGATTTCGCACGCCTCTTCCGCGACCACCTGAAATGCCCCGATGCCTTGTTTCTCGACGGCGGACGAGGTGTCGGACTTTACAATCCTGAAATGGGCCGTAACGACTGGTCCTGGCACGGCGGCTACGGCCCTATCTTTGGGCTTGTCGAATAGCGCATGAGGGAGTCGTCTTCATCAAAGCCCGCGATCCCGTCAGCGGGCCTTTGGATCTGGCCGGACGCGGAGCGGCCGCTGTTCCGCCCGATATGCAAACAAAATCTGGAAGAGGCGCTTTGAAAATCAATTGCGGCAATCGCTACGATCCTATGTCTTTCTTTGCGCGGCGATTCTAACGTCGATCGGCTGATCGATTGGAAGTCCTCAGGAGGAGATGAGTGTGAGTGATCCAGCTTCGATGATCCTTGTTCTCGCCACGGTGCCACAGGGTTCCAAAGCAAGATCAGTCGAGGTCGCGACGGCAGACAAGGTCGGACGGACGGCTCTGAGCGTGACGTTCGATGAGCGCACGGCCCGAGGCACCCCGAATATCGACTACATCGACATGCCGACGTTTCTCGAACTGCCGATCGAGTTTGAGAACGGCGAGATTTCGGTCGACATCCTGGGCGAGCTCCGAGCAGATGCGCCCGACTACGCAAGAGCATTCGCCGGGGTCGCCTATCGCATAACCGAAATCGGATTCGAAGCCGTTTACCTAAGGCCTCTGAATGGTCTCCGGCTTGAGCCTAATCCTCCGCGCTCGCGTCGGGCCGTCCAGTATTTCTCCTATCCTGATTGGCGGTTCGAGCGTCTGCGCGAGGAATATCCAGACGGACGCTATGAGGCCGGAGCCGATATCAGACCCGGCGAATGGATAGAGTTGACACTTCGGATTCAGGATGATCACGTCGCAGCGTCCGTAAACGGCGAGACGGTTCTGGAGATAACGAAGGCCAAGTCACCGCCTTCGGCCGGCCGCATCGGCCTGTTCGTCGACATCGGAACGCAGGCCTATTTCTCAAACTTGAGGATAAGTTCCTAATTCATGTGAGCCAGCCGTCATCCGATCACAGCAAGACCCGGCGGCGGAAGCCGCCGTCCTCCACAAAGCTAGCTCCTCCCCGCACGCACCATTTCGGCGCGCATCCAACTCGAATCTCCCCATGTGGAGAGCCAGATCATTAAATCGGTAAGGGAACCAACGACGGGCAAGAGCAGGGCGTGGCTGAGGCCCCGCCCTTTCTGGCTGTTTTCGGCCGTCCTGAGATGCGCCAGTTCCTGTTCCTGGATCGACGCGATGAGGGCATGAAGCCCGGGATCGCGCTGCGGAAGGAAAGCCAGCTGGTCTTCGAGATGGCGATGGACCGTGCTTTCGACCGCCTCGGTGCAAATCCAGATCATGTTGCGCCCGCCGAGCGCCGTCAGAAATCCGAGGGCAGAACCGCCGAGGCTCCAGAATGACATGACACGGCAGGGCTTGGCGCTCCTTGCAGGCATCGCCTCGCGAAAAAGGCGGCAATGGTCGATCTCGTCCCGACGCATCTCTTCAAGCGCCGGCACGATGTCGGGGAACAGCCGCCGGGCCACCAGGATCTGGGCGCCATAAATTCTGATAGCACCGAACTCGCCCGCATGGTTGACCTTCAAGATACGACGGATGGTGACATCGGGGTCGCGCCTGCCCGACCTGCTCGACGGATTCATCATGACCAGCCTGCCCCCGATTCCCTTGCCGGCAATAAGCAGGACGGTCGCCGCCATCGTCAAGGGGCGCGGCGATGGAGAAGGTCCCGGCCGCCTGCTCCTAGTCCGCTGATGTTATCCCAATTTACGTGAGGACCAGCCACTCAGGTCGCAGACGAGATCGGCAAGGGTTCGTCGATCTCTTCGGGAATAAAGCCGCCGGTCTGGCGTTTCCACAAGCGGGCAAATAGGCCGTCTTGTTCGACCAGTTCGTCCGGCCTGCCCTCCTCCACGATGCGCCCATGATCGAGCACGACGATCCGGTCCATCTTGGCGATGGTCGACAGGCGGTGGGCGATGGCGATCACCGTCTTTCCCTCCATGACGAGGTTGAGCCTTTCCTGGATGGCGGCTTCGGATTCGCTGTCGAGGGCGGAGGTCGCCTCGTCGAGCACCAGGATCGGCGCGTCCTTCAGGAGAACGCGGGCAATGGCTACGCGCTGGCGCTGGCCGCCTGACAGTTTGACGCCACGGTCGCCGACGAAGGCTTCGTAGCCCTTGCGGCCTTCGCCGTCGGAAAGATCGGCGATGAAGACATCGGCACTCGCCATCTTCGCCACCGCTTCGATCTCGTCCTTCGTCGCCTCCGGCCGGCCGTAACGGATATTGTCGCCGACCGAACGGTGCAGCAGCGCGACGTCCTGCGCGATGACCCCGATGGAGCGGCGCAGGCTCGCCTGGGTGACGGCGCGGATATCCTGCCCGTCGATGAAGATCGCACCATCCTCTATGTCGTAAAAACGCAGCAGCAGGCTCACCAGCGTCGTCTTGCCGGCACCGGAGAGGCCGACGAGCCCTACCTTTTCGCCGGACCGAACCGTCAGCGACAGGTCATCGATAACAGGCTTGCCGGACTTGTAGGCGAAGCGGACATTTTCGAAACGGATTTCACCACGCTCGACCACGAGGTTCTTCGCATCCGTCCGGTCGGTGATAGTGGGCGGTGTCGTCATAACAGGCATGGCATCCTTGATCGTGCCGATCGCCTGGAAGATCTGTTGGCCCATTTGCAGGAAGGTGAAGGTGTGGCCGGACAGCCGTTGGAGGACATAGACGGCGCCGGTAAATTCGCCGATCGTCACGAACCCCTCGACGAGGCCGATAAAGCCGATCGACAGGATGGATAGCCAGTGCAGCACGTTGAGGACGACGACCGTCAGCTCAGCTGTGCGATAAATGCGTTGTTCGCTTTGCTGCGTCTCGATCGACTTGCCGATAATACCGCGGATGGTGCCCGCCTCGCTTTCTTCGGCGGCGAACTGCTTGACCATCTGCATGTTGGTGTAGAGATCGGTGATGGCGCCGGCGATCAGGCTGCGCCGCTTGGCGGAGCGGCGAGCGCGCTCGGTAAAGATCGGTGCCAGCCTGACGGCGAGCAGGACGTTGAGCGTGATCCAGATGACGGTCGGCACGGCGAGTTGCCAGGACAAGGCGCTGAGTAGGATTACGGAGCCCACCATCTGCATCAGGAAGCGTGGAATGGACTGGAAGGCGGAAATGAGTTGCTGCTGGACAGCAGAGGCCACTTGCTGCAGGCGCGAGGCGACCTGGCCGGCGTAGAGATCATGGAAGAAGCCGAGATCCTGCCGCTCCACCGCCTTGTGGCCCTGCCACTGGATGGCGGCCGGCATGCCGATGCCGAGCGTATGCGAAGTCAGCGTGTTGACGAGGAACGAGGCGATCGGGATGGCCGGAAAGAGCAGCAGGCCGAGGAAGGTCAGCAGCGGCCATTCACTCGCCAGGAAAGCGGATGCACCCTGTTGCGTAACACCGTCGACGATGACCGACAGCCCCCAGACAATGCTTAGATTCATGGCCTCGTTCGCCATGGTGCAAAGCGTCACCACAATCAGCACGCCGCGAAACATCGAGATGAAATGCAGGAGCACTGCCACCGGCCCCTTGGACGGCAGTGGCCGGTAGGGAATATCGAGCGGCCGGATCAGGCTTTCGAAAGGACGATAGATCGCATCTGAAATCGACATGGGCCACTCGGATTAAAATCGGGAGGAGGCGTGGACTCAGCTACGCAAGGTCGCAGAAAACCATCTCCAGACTGCAATCTCAATTATAAATTTCAGAAAATCTATGAAAGGGGCGTTGCCGCGAGAGCCGGGGTCCACGGCAAGGCGATCGTTTTCAAATCCGGACGGACATCATTCGCCCCGGGCCAGGGCTGCGGCCTGTTCCAGCGAGATCTTCTCAACCAGGGGATCGGCATGACGGTGGGCGAGCCGCCAATCTGATCCATGCCGGCGATAGACCTGAGTGACGCGCAGCGACCAGTTCTGGTCCGGCAGGCCGCCTACCTCACCATGCTGGCGCTCGATCATCACCAGTACGATCAGGTCGCCGCTGACATAGGACTTTTCCACCTCCAGGGTTCCGCCGCCATTGCGGAAGAACCGGGCGAGCTCAGCCAGATGCTCGGGACTGTCGTCGAAGCCATGGCTGGCGGAACCACCGAAAGGCTGCATCAGGGTGAAATCGTCATCGAGCCGGATGAGGCTCGCCCACCGTGTCATGTCGCCGGCCATAAAAGCCGCCGCCTGTTGTTCTGTGCGGCGGATGATGGCGAGCAATGCCGCATCGGATGCCGGAGCGGCCTGCGCGACGCGCCCTGTTGCGGCGACCGCCATTGCCAGGGTGGCTCGCCGGGAAAGGGTTGCGGCCTCGTGCACGGACTTGTCGCCGCGCGCCGTTTTGTTTTTGAAAGGGGACATTGGATCTTCCTGTCGGTGGCCAGCAATGGCGAGTGATTGTGTTTCCCACTTTTCAGGGTAATGAATCCAATGATATGATTTCAGCAATATGCTGAACCAAATTGATCTATCCAGAATCGACCTCAACCTGCTCGTGCTGTTCGAGACTGTCATGGAGGAACGCCATGTCGGGCGTTCGGGGCAGCGGTTGAACCTCTCGCCTTCGGCGATCAGTCACGGCCTTGGCCGGCTGCGCATGCTGCTGGGTGACCCGCTTTTTCTCAAAACACCGAAGGGCGTCGTTCCGACAGACCGGGCCGAGGAACTTGCAGCACCCATCGCCGATATATTGGCGCGTGTTCGCAGCGTGGTGGCGACAGCGGAGCCAGTCGATCCAGCGCGCTCTCAGCGACGATTTACAATCGGCGCGCCCGATGGTGTTTCGTCTGTGTTTCTGCCGCCGTTGCTCGACCTGTTGGCCAAGTCCGCTCCCGGCATCGCAATCAGCATCCGGCAATTGTTACCCAGACAGGGCGAGCCATCGCCTGATCTGGCTTGGCGCGATGCGTTAGCCGCGTTGGAAGCCCGTGACATGGACATCGCCATCATTCCTCAGGCCGAGTTTCCAGTCCGCTTTGCAAGCCTGCTGCTCTACGAGGAGGATTTTGTCATCGCGGCCCGTCAGGGCCATCCTTTGCTGACAGATCCGACACTGGCCAACTACTGCGCCGCGCACCACCTTGTGGTCTCGCATCTGGGCGATACACATGGCTTTGTCGACAATGTGCTGGCCAGCCATGGATGCTCCAGGCGGGTGGCGCTGACGGTGCCGAACTTCATGTTCGCGCTCGCCGTGCTTGCGGAAACCGACTTTATCTCGGCCTTGCCACGCCGTTTCGTCGAGATGCATGCCACGCGGTTCGGCGTCGTCAGCGTCAATCCTCCCCTGCCACTCGGACGCTTCGCCATAAGCGCGACTGTGCCGAAGGCGGCAATGCGTGACGAAGGCGTGGCCTGGCTCGTAAGGCTCCTGCAGGCATCGCTCGCAGCGGACGTCGGCCCGCGAAAGGTGCGCGCTTGAGCCGCCGATAGCGTAAGTCCCGGCGCCTGGATCGGCCAATTGCGGTCATCGCGCGATTGAGGCAGGATGCCGTCCTTGAATAGCAAACAGGATCGAACCGACGCTCATGCTGACGGGCTCATGTCATTGCGGCAAGGCAAGCTGGACACTCGAAGCTGATCCGGGCTCGATCACCGCCTGCAACTGCACGCTCTGCCGACGCTACGGCACGCTGTGGGCCTATGACTACGAAGGAGAGCGCATCGCTCTCACCGGGGAGACCGCCTCCTACACCCGCGCAGACAGGGACGAGCCGTCTCTCGAAATCTTGTTCTGCCCATCCTGCGCCTGTGTCTTGAGTTGGCGCGGCCTGCGGCTTCCAAAGGATGGCCGCAGGCGCATGGCCGTCAACATGCGGCTTGCGCCGCCGGATCTCGTTCAGCATCTGCCCATCGATCATTTCGACGGCCTGGACACATTTGAAGACCTTCCATCCAAGGGGCGCTGCGTGCGCGATCTCTGGTTCTGAGCCGACTGCGAAGATCGCCACACGGCCGGATCGCGCCAGATGCGAGCCCTGGTAAAAGATCGTTCTGCGCAAGGCTACCTCAGCCGCGCCTGGCGGCCTCGATCGCCGCAATGTCGATCTTCCTCATGGTCATCATCGCGTCAAAAGCACGCTTTGCCTGGCCACCACCTGCCGAAAGGGCTTCGGAGAGGACGCGCGGCGTAATCTGCCAGGATACACCCCACTTGTCTTTGCACCAGCCGCACTCGCTTTCCTGGCCACCATTGCCGACGATCGCGTTCCAATAGCGATCGGTTTCTTCCTGAGTGTCCGTTGCGATCTGAAAGGAGAAGGCTTCGTTGTGTTTGAACGCAGGACCGCCGTTCAGGCCGATGCAAGGAATGCCCGCAACGGTGAATTCAACAACCAGGACGTCTCCTTGCTTGCCGTCAGGATAATCTCCCGGTGCCCGAATGACGGCACCCACGGCGCTATCGGGAAAAGTCGCGGCATAGAAGCGGGCGGCGGCCTCAGCGTCTTTGTCGTACCATACGCAGATCGTGTTCTTTGCCATTGCGCGGTCCTTTCGCTCTTCGTTTCGCATTGCCCACTGAAATAAGAGGCAAACCGTCTTTCTCCAGCCCATAGAAGCGTTTTCACGCGAGCGATTGCGAAAAGAGAATCGACTATAGTCGCAGAGAGGAAGGGATAAACGTGACCATCACCACTGAACAATTTTTTGCCCGCATTCGACTTAATCCGGTCAACCATCTGCTCCTGGAGAAATTGCCGGCTCTGGGCCTACCGCAATGTATGCTGACGGCTGGCTGCCTCTTTCAGACGGTATGGAACTTGAAGACCGGAAATGATCCAGAGCACGGCATCAAAGATCATGACATTTTTTATTTTGACGACCACGATCTCTCATGGGAAGCCGAGGACAACGTGATCCGTCGTGGCAAGGCTTTGCTGGGAGACCTCGCAGACAAAGTTGACATAAAGAACCAGGCTCGCGTCCACCTCTGGTATGGCGAGAAATTTGGCAAAGACTTCCCTGCCTTCGAATGCACTGAAGACGGCGTTGATCGTTATCTTATCTCCTGTACTCGGCTGGGGGTGAGAGTTCATGACGGCAGCCTCTATGCACCCGATTACCTCGACGACATGTGGCACGGCATACTCAGGATGAACCCACTTAACGCTCAGCCCGAATTGTTCGCCCGGAAATGCAAGCAATATCAGCAACGCTGGCCGTGGCTGCGTGTCGAGCCAGGGGCATCGAGCGAGGAGGTCCAGTGAGTTCCTTGGTAGCCTTGAGCCAGTAGAAGAACGTCGGGTTCACTTGGATCGCTCCAATTGCAGTCATCATTGAACTGTCGCATGACCTAGCTGCTACAACCGCTCCTCGGGCGGGTAGCTCAGCTAATTGTTTCATCAATTCATTTAGGACAACGCCAATGATTTACCTGCTTCGCCACGGCGAGACCATTTGGAACACCTTAGGTCGGTTCCAGGGCCAAAAAGATTCACCGCTTACAGAGCGCGGTATCGAACAGGCCGAACAGATGGCGAAGCTTCTGAAAAAGGAAATGTCAGGAAGCGAACAATCTTTCCAACTCCATGTCAGCCCTCTCGGCAGAACGCAGGAGACCGCGGCTCGCATCGAACGTGTATTGCCGCTGACGGCTCGTCCGGAATCGCGGCTAATGGAGGTGACCGTCGGTTCTTGGGACGGCATGACCAAGTTCGAGATCGACAACGAGTTTCCAGGAATGCTGGACGGGTCCAACGCTTTTGATTGGTATTTCAAATCTCCAGACGGGGAGAGCTTCGATGCCGCCTGTGCGCGAGCAAAGGACTGGATCGTAGGCATACGTGCACCGACAGTAGCGATTTCTCACGGGCTGTTTGGCAGATTGGTTCGTGGTGTATATGCTGGCCTTTCGACGCAGGAAATGCTGAAATTGCCCGTTCCCCAAGACGGGTTTTATCGTCTTTGTGACGGTGAGTTCAGTCTGGTAAACGGTTCGGCTGATATGATATCCGGCGTGGTCGCTTAGGAAGGGTTCATCGCTGAGTGACCGCTCGGCCGCCAAGCGTCATTGCTGATTATAACGCGGCTCGCTGCCAGAGATTGACGCCTCGACTTGCGACCATCGACCTTCAGGCCCCTCAGAATGCGGCTCTTTTGGTGCTGCATCACCGGTGGGGTCGAGCCACCGGTGATAAAATTTAACGCGCCTGAGCCACAGGAAAATCATTGGGCAAGTGCGTCGCATGGATGAGGTTCGATACGGCTCTAAAACCTATCCCGCGCATCGCTGCGCGGGTCGCCGTCAACGCGATGCGGCTCGTAGAGGCCGCTCCGCGCCTTGCGCCGCCACGGCCGGGAAAGATCGCAGGGATTGTCGTCGATATCGGCAAGCGATATCGCGGCCGTTCCATCCGCAGGGCATTGCGCCGCCCACCGGCCGCCAGGCGCGACGATCCCGGAAGATGCCGGATCAGCCTGACCGGGATGGGCAAGAATCGAGAAGCTGACCCAGTAGCTGTTGCTCGCCGCATGCCCTTGTGCCTCGGCAGCAAAGGACGGCTCGTTGGCCGGCGAGCCCCCGGTCGTCGAGAACAGCACACAGTGGACGTCGAGCCGCTCATATTCGCTGAAAATCTCCGGATAGTGACACTCCATACCGAGCGAGCAGCCGAAGCGGATGCCGTCGACCTCGAAGGTCACGGGGATCGAACCCGGCGTGTACATGAAGGAAATCTTGGTATTCGACAGCAGGCGCTCATCGTAACGCGTCACCAGTTCGCCGCGGTCGGAGACAACATAAAGGCTGTTGTGCGGCCGGTGCGGCGCCGTCAGCGGGTGCACCGAGCCGATGACCGTCCAGAGCCCGAGTTCGCGCGCCAGTTTGCGCGTTGTATCCAGCTCCTCACGCAACACGGCCCATTCGAACCGCCGCCAATCGGACGGCCCGATCTCTCTTGGCCCGATTTCCGACATGATGCGCTTGTTCGGCGATGATGTCGTTCCTTCGGGAAAGTGAATAAGCCGCGCCCCTGCCTCTCGCGCCTGCCGCATCAGCAGGCGCATCTCCTGTCCGCTCTGGCGAAGCTTGTCGGCATCGCGGGGATCGTCGGCATGGGAGGTCTGGGCCACGGCAAGACGCAAGCGCCTTGCCTCAGGCAGTGCATCGTTCGCCGACCTGGGAAGAACATGCATGCGGGCGGCGGTGTAGGATTCACCCGTCTTGGCGGCGCGCGCACGCACCCGCCGCTTGAAATTTCCATTCTCAGTCATATCAGGGCCTCTCACGTTCCGGACATCGTTCCCCAGCAACAGGCCCGAAACATCAGGACCAAGGATCACGACCCGAGACGAAAGTCCCTTTGCCTCCGGTTGAAGACCCTGCTGGAGAAGGTCCTGGGAGGTTCGGCGTTAGGCCACGCCGACACAAAGATGCCGAGGCGACCGCGATTCGTCAATTCGGGGAACGGCCGGGATAGGCAGGCGCCGAGGCTGCCTGCTTCGGGCGGTCCACCTTATCCACGCGCCACGGCGGATCGGTGCGGTTCGGTCCGGCGAAATAAAGGATGATGCGGTTGCCGCCGGGGTCGAAAAGCTCCGCCTCGCGCCAGAGCCAGCTCTTGTCCTCCGGTCCGGTGACGAAACGAAGACCGGCCTCGCTGAGATTGCGGACCGTCTCGTCCAGCTTCTCGCACTCGAAATAGACCGTGGTGCCGCCACCGCCGCCTTCGCCCTGATGCAGGGAGAAGGTGCTGTCCCCGTCCGGGCAGACGAAACGCGCATAGCGAGGACGAGCGTCGACGACCGGCCTGAGACCGAGAGCGCAATAGAAGTTCCAGCCCGCATCGAGGTCAGGCATCGTAACGGTTACTTGATTCAGGCGCATGATCTATCTCCTCGGCTGAGTTCGCCAAAACTGTGCGGCGGCTTGGCACCACGACATTCATAAAAACAAAGACCTGAAGCCGTCGCATGAATCAAATTCTAAGCGAGCAGTTTTAGTGTCATCGACACAAAACTCGTGTCAGACTGTGCAAGCCACGCACACGCCGGCGCACCGATCGAGAGGGCCGAAGCCATGCACAAGTTCACCGTATCAATCACCCGGGAGATCGAGGCCGACACCGCCGAGGAGGCCGCCTTGCTCCTGTATCAGGAACTATCAAGGGGACCGATCCCCGACCGCTACTCGGTCACCGACGAGACGAAGGCTGCCACGGAGGTGAAGCTGGATCGGCAAAAGGCCGACGACTTCGCCAGCATCGATCACACCGCCGACCCCGGCAACTGGTAGGCGGCAGACGACCAGAGGAGATCCCTGCTTTGCGCCGGGAGCGCAAGTGCGGTAGTTGCAGATCCCGTTCGCCGGCGTAATGACGATGCAAATAGCCGTCCGTCGGAAATATCGCCAGCCAAGGAAAGTCCGTGACCTCACCAATCAAAATAGCCGTCGCCGGCGCGAATGGCCGCATGGGTCGTGCCATCCTGCCGCTGCTGGCGGCCGATCCGGATTTTGCACTCGTCGGCGGCATCGGCCGCGAGGGCTCCGCAGGCGCCGGGCTGATTGACCGTTCGACCGCGATTAAGGCGGCCGACGTGATCCTGGATTTCACGACGGGAGGTGCGGCCGCCGAACTTGCCGGCCTGTGCGCTTCGGCCGGCGGACCGGCCCTGGTGATCGGGGCGACGGGTTTCGAGCCGGATGAGCTCAAACGGATCGCAGAGGCCGCCCGCAGAATTCCGATCCTGCGCTCCGGCAATTTCTCCATCGGCGTCAACATGCTGGTTGGCCTCGTCGCCCAGGCCGCGCGCGCCCTTCCCGCTGAAGGTTGGGATATCGAAATCCTCGAAGCCCATCACAACAGGAAGATCGATGCGCCGTCCGGCACGGCGCTGATGCTCGGCGAAGCAGCCGCCGAGGGCCGTGGCGTTTCCCTCGCATCCGTCGAGCGGCGCGGGCGCGACGGCATCACCGGCGAGCGGCCGCCCGGTGAGATCGGCTTCGCCGTCTTGCGCGCCGGCGGGCTCGTCGGAGAACACAGCGTTCTCTTTGCCGCCGCCGAAGAAGTCGTGACGCTCTCGCATTCGGCTCTCGACCGCGGCATGTTCGCCCGCGGCGCGCTTGCCGCCGCCCGCTGGATCGCAGGACGCGCACCCGGCGAATACGCCATGGGGGATGTTCTGGGCCTCGCTTGAGAAACAGGCTCACAGCATATCAAGGATTGCCGAGGCGACGACGACCTCGGTTCCAGCCAATCCGACGGAGCAAAACAGCGTCGTATCGCCAGGCGATCCTCGCCCGACCGCTTTCCCGGCCATAATATCGGCAAGGTCGGCCATGCGGTGCTCATTGCCGGAGCCGGCGAGGAATAAGGGCGAAGCATAGGCGCGCGTCTGTTCGGGAGAGTCCGTTGCGATCACGGCTGCGGCATCGGCAATATCCAGGCCGAGTTCGTATCCCTCATGCGTTTTCGGGCCGACGGTGTTGACGTGCACGCCGGGCTTCAAATCCCTGGCATGAATGACGGGCGTTCGGCTCGTCGTCGCGCAGATGACGATGTCGGCGTCATCGATGGCTTCAGAGGCGCTTCCGGCAGGCTCCACTTCCATACCCAAGGTGTGCTGCATCTCAGCTGCAAAGGCGGCGCGATTATTCTCGTCGCGGCTATAGACGCGGGCGCGGTCCAGTTTTCGAACGGCGGCAGCCGCGGCAAGCTGGGTTCGCGCTTGCGCTCCGCTGCCGAGGATCCCGACGATGCTGGCGTCAGGCGCGCTGAGATGCCGGATGGCGAGCCCTCCGATCGCACCGGTTCTGAGGTTGCCGAGACGCTCCCCGAGAATAATGCCCTTGAGCTTCGCATCGTCGGCGGACCACACCGCGACGATCTGGGAATGCTCAGCCCCGTCGAATGTTTCATAGACCCGGAAGCCCGCAAGCGGTTTCTCACCGAGCATGCCGCCGACGGTGAAGACGAGATCGCCTCGACCGGGAAACGAGACATGGTGCCGGGGTGGAGAGATCAGTCGATTGCCTGCCCTCGCGAGAAAAGCGGTCTCGAGCGCATCGATTGCGACCACCATCAGCGCGCTGCCGACCAGATCCTCGTCTTTCAGAATTTTCGTCACGGCCAAACCTCCAGCCCATGCCGGCATGCTGCAACCCCAACCCCGCTTGAGGTCAATAGGTGAGGCAAGCCGATATGCGCTGAAACATCGGCGTGAGACCTAACCGACCAGACGGCGAGCCATCATGACGTCGTCGATCTCCCTGCCCTCCTCCAGAACCCCGCCGGGAACCCTGCCGATCTCGGAGAAGCCTTCCCGCTGATAGAAGCGTATTGCCGCCGGGTTTTCTGCGCTGACGAAGAGTTCCAGTTGCAGAATGCCGGTATCGCGCGCGTGATCGACCACCGCGCCGAGCAGTTTGCCGGCAAGGCCCGTTCCGCGCAGGCTCCTTCTCACGTAAACCATGATGATCGTTGCGCGATGGGCCATCTTGCTCGACCGCTGCCGAACTAGGCCGGTTATGCCGACGGGTTCGTCACCCTGAAAGGCGATGAAAACCGGCTCATTCAGGCGATTGCGCCACTCCTCGAGAGAAAGAGCCTCCCAGTCCTCGTAGCGGCTTGCAAAGAGAGACGGTTCGGTGCGAAGCGCTTCCAGACGGATGCGCCGGAAAGCCTCCACTTCGTCTGCCCTGACATGCCTGATCGTCGTGCCACTTCCATCCATCGGGACCTCCTGCGAGATGAGAGGTACTGTCAATACAGATGGCCTCAGCCGATGCAACCGGTGTCAGGAAGCTTCGTAGTTCAGCACATGCTCGAAGTGACGAGATCGAACGGAAATCCGTCGTCTCAGGCGCCGGTCACTGCGCCGGGCTCCCCAGCCGGCCACCCTTCCGGACGACCGGTTCGCCGGGCGGGCCGACCACCGATTGATCGGTCGGCCTCGCTGCCGGTTCGCCAGTTGGCCCGACCACCGGTTCACGGGCTGGCCCGTCGACCGGCTGGCCGGTGGATCGGACGACCAGGGGATCGGCTGGCTGGACGGCGGATTGATCGGTTGTTGGCCCGGGCACCGGCTTCCCGGTTGCCCCCGGCACCGGCTGGCCGGTTCCCGCGTTCAGGGGCTCACCGGTTGGTCGGGCCGCTGATTGCTCGGTTGGCCCGGCAACTGGCTCATCAATTGAGTCGGCCACCGATTGATCGGCTGGCTTGTCGATCGTGAACGGTACAACTTCACGGATGATGAAGAGAAGAACTATCCCGACCAACGTGCACGTCAGCGCGTAGAGAAGGAAATATTTCAGTGCATATCCCTCGCTGATTGGCAGCACCAACTTGACAATGGTGCAAGTGATATTTCCGCATCATTGAACGATACTTGAAGGGAAGGCAATCACTTTCAACAAGAGCCCCGAAATTTCAAAAATGCACAGAACGGGATAAGGTAGTTATTGTAGATATTTAGGAAGCACCTCCCCGAGGCTCACTTTGTCTTGAGGTCTCGGCAAGCCCAAGGAAGGCCTCGGAACCCAGATCCGAGATTTGTCAGGCGAAGACAGCCTCGGCGATATGGGCTAGATTGCGTGTGCCGGCAGCCTGCTTTCGAGGGTGAGGCCCTCCAGGATCGGTAGCGGCAGGGGGATCCGCATGACGGCAATTGCATCTCTGTTTCAGGAAGCAGCCCGCCTTGCGGCAGGATTCCGGCAGGCAGCGCCCGCCCGCCATATGCCCGCCCACGACTACGCAGCCTCGCTTGCCTGTTTCGAAGAGCCGCTGCCGGCGGCCGGTTCCGATATGCTTGATGTCATCAGGCGTCTCTCGGACGGCGCCGAACCCGGGCTGCATGCAACCACTGGGCCGCGCTTTTTCGGCTGGGTCATAGGCGGCTCCCATCCGGTCGGCGTCGCGGCCGATTTCCTCACCAGCGCCTGGGGCCAGAACGCCGGAAACCATGCCGCCGCCCCGGCCGCGGCAGCCGTCGAGACCGTCGCGGCGAGATGGCTTCTCGATCTCCTGAAGCTGCCGGCCGAAAGCTCGGTCGGCTTCGTCACCGGCGCAACGGTGGCGAACTTCACCTGCCTTGCCGCCGCCCGCGGCGAGGTGCTGCGCCAGGTGGGCTGGGATGCCGATGCAAAGGGCCTGTTCGGAGCGCCTGAGATTACCGTGCTGATCGGCGACGACGCCCACACGACCGTCTTCTCCGCGCTTCAGTTCCTCGGCCTCGGGCATGATCGCGTGCTACGCCTGCCCACCGACGCGATGGGACGGATAGACCCGGCCGCGCTGGCGGCCACGCTCGATACTGTATCTGGACCCGTCATCGCCGTTCTCCAGGCGGGGCAGATCAATACTGGCGCCTTCGACGATTTCGCCGCCATCATCCCGCTGTTGAAGGCGAAGCGCGCCTGGGTGCACGTCGACGGAGCCTTTGGCCTCTGGGCGCAGGCATCAGTGAAGACCAGCCACCTCAGCCCCGGCATCGAAGCGGCCGACAGCTGGGCGACCGACGGCCACAAGTGGCTGCAGACGCCCTATGATTGCGGCTATGCGATCGTCCGCAACGAGCTCGCCCATCGCCGCGCCATGACGATCGCCGCGAGCTACCTTCCGCTCGCCGGCGAAGGCGAACGCGATCCCTCGCACTACGTGCCCGAGCTTTCGAGACGGGCCCGCGGCTTTGCCACCTGGGCGATGCTGAAACATCTCGGCCGCGACGGCATCGCCGCCTTGATCGACCAGTGCTGCGCCTCAGCGCGGCTGGTTGCCGATCTCCTGTCGCAACAACCGGGCATCGCCATCCTGAACGAGGTGACGCTGAACCAGCTCGTCATCCGCTTCGGAGCCGACCTGCCCTCCGAAGAAGGCGACGCGTTGACCCGAAAGACGATCGAAAAGATCCAAGCTGACGGCATCATCTTCGCCGGCGGCGCCAAGTGGCGCCGCCGCGACGTGCTGCGCCTTTCCGTCACCAATTTCCAGACGACATCAGATGAGGCGCAACGCGCCGCACAAAGCATCATCGCTGCGTTCAAGAGTGTGAGCGGCGGCTGACGCAACGCGCGACAGCGAAGGCAATTCTTCTGCCGACCTCAACGGACGCAGGGCCGCCGGTATTCTGTCGATGGATACCTGGTTCGTTAGCGAGTGAAATTGTGCTATCGCGGGCCTCGCTCGCTTCAAGAGAGATCGAAACGTGAAAAACGTCCTGTTCGTCTGCAGTCAGAACAAACTTCGCAGCCCGACGGCCGAACAGGTCTTCGCAGGCTGGCCGGAGATCGAGGTCTCCTCGGCCGGCACCAACAACGATGCCGAAAACCCACTATCGAACGAGCTGATCGAATGGGCCGATATCGTCTTCGTCATGGAGAAGGCTCACCGTGCGAAAGTTCAGGGCAAGTACCGGTCAGCTCTCAAGGACAAGCGGTTGATCTGCCTTCATATTCCTGACGATTACGACTTCATGGATCCCGCGCTCGTGCAGCTGCTGAAGGCAAAGGTGCCTCGGCATCTCTAAGCTCGGTCATGCGACCGTAAAATCGCCGCCCCGAACAAGAAGGGGCGCGTGCCAATGGTGGCGAGCTGCGGGGGCCGATGGTCAAACTTGTTGAGAGACATATTCCGGAAACTCGGCCGCACCGCGACTTAGGGCTTTCACCATCAGCAGGCCGTCGTCGAAGTAGCCGTTTCTCGCGTAGAACTGGTGCGTACGCTCCCTTCCCAGCACCATGGCGATACGGACCACCGCGCATTCAGTTCGCTCCGCCTCCGCCTCGATCCACGCCATCATCTTGCCGCCGATGCCCTGACTGCGCACGGCGCTGTCTACGACCACATTGTCCGCCTCGATATACTTGCCGCACCACAACTGAGTGCCCGTCCAGAAACCCGACGCACCCACCATCCGTTCATCGATGTATGCTGCTATGCAGCGGTAGTTGCTCTGTGCGAACATGGCTGAAAGTCGTTGGCAAACCACGGCCTGACTCAGGCGACTAACCTGGCTGTACAGCGGGAAAATTGTCATCGTCTGATCGGGGCCGACCAGCTCGCGGATGATCACTTCGTCGGACACAGCAGCCCCCTATCCTCTCGATCACATGATAGTGCACGCGAACTCGGTCATGATCCATGGGTGTGAACCACTTACAGTAGACTGCCTGTCTTCCCATTGTAATCCGCTGCGCTTATAGCTCCCCGCCCGTTCCGATCGCACAAGGAGGAGAGCCATGAACGCCAATGATGTCGCCGCACATTGGGAGAGCAATGCCGAGACCTGGACGGTCTATAGCCGCGCCGGCTACGACAAATATCGCGACGCGCTGAACACACCGGCCTTTCTCAAGATGCTGCCGCCGGTGGCGGGCCTTGCCGGGCTTGATCTCGGCTGCGGCGAAGGTTCCAACACCCGCGCCGTCGCCCGCCTCGGCGCCCGCATGATCGGTCTCGACATCGCCCCGACCTTCATTCGTTATGCCCGCGAGACCGAGACGCAAGCGCCGCTCGGTATCGACTACGTGCTCGGCGACGGCCAGGGCATCGATTTCCCGGAGGCGAGTTTCGATTTCGTCACCGCCTTCATGTCGATGATGGACATGGCCGATCAGCGCCAGGTGCTGGAAGGAATTCACCGCGTCCTGAAATCGGGCGGCTTCCTGCAGTTTTCGATCCTGCACCCCTGTTTCGTGCCGCCGACACGCCGCAATATCCGTGACGAGGCCGGCAAGCCCGTCGCGGTGGAGATCGCCGATTATTTCGACGAGAGCGACGGACGGGTCGAGCGCTGGATCTTTTCCTCCATCCCCAAGGAAGAACGGGCGACGCTGACGCCGTTCGCCATTCCGCGTTTTCACCGGACGCTGTCGACCTGGGTGTCGATGATCGTCGAAGCGGGGTTGACGATCGAAGCTTTCGGCGAGCCCATGGCGTCAGTCGAGGTGGCGCTCGCCGAGCCGGTGGTCGCCGATACCCGCATCGCACCGATCTTCCTCCACATCAGGGCGCGCAAGGCGTAAGGCCTGTTTTCCCGCCGCCACCGAGGTTTGGAAGGTGGATGAGTTCTCACCTTCTCACCCAACATCATCGTCGCACGGCGACCACCGAGCTGGCGCGATAGCGCGACAGCTGGACGCGGTTGGATTGGTTGCCGCCGAACAGGTAGACGTACTGCCGGCGCTGGTCGATGTGATCGAACAGGCTCACATGAAAGCGCCGGCCGGTGCGGATCACCACGACATCCCCTCGCCTGGCGGAGCGGACACCGACCGGCTTGCCGAATTTCCTCCAGGACGCCGCCATGTTGGGGTTGGGCGGCGGTTGCCGCGAAGACCGCTTGGCGACAAAGGCCAGGAACGCCCCGCACCACGATACCCTGCGCGGATTGATGCTCAGGAAGGAGATGGAGCGTTCGTGCATACTCTTGTACTTGGACGCCGTGCCGAGCATGTCCGCCTCACAGGGCACGGCAAGCGCCGTGAGGACGATGACGAGAATAACCTTCATAGTTACCCACCATTGTTTGTATAATGTTGAAATTCCGAAATGTGGCGAAGAATAAAACAGGCGCGGCAACGTAGATGCGAATTATGGCGTGATTTAGAGACAACTAATAATGGCATTTTAGCAGCGGAAATTTGTCCGAAGCGAGGCGCGAAACTCCGTAGGCGGGCCTCCCTTTGCGGCCGGACACGGCCATCACAAACCCCGCAAAACATATGTTTTGCTAAGCCGAAGGCTGGAGTTTCGCTATCCCAACGAGGTCCATTCAGACGAGATGGACGGCGTCCGCAATGCTTGAGCAGCAAAACCATTCGCCAGGACTTGATGGCGGTGCGCGGAATTGGCTCCTCACCTATACGAGCTATATTTCCGATGGCCCCTCATAATACTTCGGCGCAATGGGAAATACATTGCGTTCGCCCGATTCATCAGCGAAAGCCGGAGGTTGCCCCTCCGGTTGCGGACGTGAACGAGCTTATGACAGCGGAGGCCGGCGTGGCGTGTCAACCGTGTGGTTGCGCCGGTTCGGGTTGGCCTGTGACCGGGGCAGGATCAGCGGCAAGTGCCCTGGTGACCAGCAGCGCTGCGGCGAGAACAGGGACGATCGCCCAGTACGAAAAGCGGATACCGAAGTGTTCGGCAACGAAACCGAGCAATGGCGGCCCGGCGAAAAACACAAGGAACGTCGTCTGCCCGAGCGCTGCAACGTTGACGGGTGCGGGTCGATCCGTGCGTCGGGCCGCAGCCGAGATGGCAAGCGGATAGACTGAAGAGCAGCCGATACCTGTCAGGCCAAAGCCTGCGAGCGCGATGGCAGGGTGTGTCGCCGTCGCAACCATGACAACACCGGTGGCAGCGATCCCAAGGAGAGTGATTGCGACCGGGCGCGGATTGAAGCGGTCGATGACAGGGTCCATGCCGAGCCGTCCGATGGCGATGAACAGGGAGAAAATGGTCACCCCAAGCCCGCCGATGAAGGGTTCGACCGCGAATACGTCACGCATATAAATCGCCGACCAATCGACGCTTGCGCCTTCGGCGAGAAGTGGAGCTGCGCCTATCAGGCAAAGGGGCAGCAGCCCGATCGTTGGAAAAGCGATGGGCGGACTATCTCCCGGGTGCGCGTCCTGCCGCTGGGGCGCGTTCTCGATCCTGGAGAAAACGATCGACCCCGCAATCAAGACGGTGACGAGGATGATCAAGCTATGCAGTTCGATGGAGACGGCAGCCTGCCGCATGCCGGCGGCAACAAGGGCGGTGATGCAGAAGCCGAGGCTCCACATGCCGTGAGCCCGGCTCATGATGCGGTACCCAAGCAGCGCCTCACGGCGATCGGTTTCGATATTGGCGTTGATCTCGAACGCGCCGGTGAAAATGCCGGCAATGAAGAACAATGGCACCGCCAGGAGAGCTGAAGGCATCCAGGGGATCAGCGCGAAAAACAGCGCCGCACCGAAGACGGTGACGAAAGCCGTGGTGCGCGCACCGAGCCTCTCGATCAACCTCACCGAGAACGTCAACCCGCAGAGAACCCCGGAGGACATGACAGCGAGCAAAAGGCCCAGCTCTCCCTCGGTCAGGCTGAACTTGACCTGAAGATCGGGCAGCCGCGAAACAAACGCGCCTAAGGAAAGGGCAACGGCAAACTGGATGAAGAAAATGCGGTGGTGCGGCTTCATCTCGGCACTCTGCTCCGATTGGGGCGGGATATCGGCGGCATAACCGGACATTCCGACGAAATGGCGACTGGCTGAGAAACCCGCGATCTCAGGATTATCGACCACCGCTGCTGACATCCCCTGTCAGCATGATGCCGCCGCCGCTGATTTCACAATTCAATGCCGAGCGGCCGCTCCAATTGAAGGCTGCAAAATAAGTCAGGCCGAAGGGCCACCTTGTCAACGGCACGCGCAGAGAGCGCGACAAGGAGGTTCGAGGTTGCCCGCTCCGAATTGTACAGACCACGCTAAACCGGCTGAAGGAGGACGTGTCGCTTCTTGCCGACCGACAGCCGGATCACCCCGTCCTGAACGTCGAAGTCGCCAAGCCGCATTGCCTCATCGCTCACACTGCCGCCGTTCACCCGCACACCGCCGCCGACGATCAATCGACGTGCTTCGCTTTTCGACTTGGCGAGTCCGGCAACGACCATGGCGTCGACAAGCGGAAAATCACCGCGAAGGCCATCGGGGAGCTTCACCGTCGGAAGCCCCGCCGGCACCTCGCCCGCTTCGAAGATGCGCCGGGAAGTTTCGGAAGCTTGTACTGCCGCATCGGCCCCGTGGCACAGGCGCGTGATCTGGTCGGCAAGGATCTTTTTCGCTTCGTTGATCTCGGAATCCCGAAGCACTTCCAGGCGTGCAATTTCGTCTAAGGGTAACTCAGTGAACAGCCTGAGGAAACGCCCCACATCGGCATCCCCGGTGTTTCTCCAGAATTGCCAGAACTCATAGGGCGACAGCCGATCGGCGTTTAGCCAAACTGCCCCCGAAACGCTCTTGCCCATCTTCGCGCCCGAAGACGTCGTTAGCAGCGGGGCAGTCAATCCAAACAGGGTGCGTCCACCGATCCGCCGTCCAAATTCGACGCCGCTGACGATATTGCCCCACTGGTCGGAGCCACCCAGTTGAAGCAGGCAGCCGCGGCTTTCTGCGAGAACATGGAAGTCGTAAGCTTGCATGACCATGTAGTTGAATTCCAGCAATGACAGCGATTGCTCTCGTTCCAACCGTTGGCGCACGCTCTCCGATGTAAGCATCCGGTTGACTGAAAAATGCGGCCCGATATCGCGCAGGAAATCGAGATAGTTGAGCCCGCCCAACCAGTCGGCATTATTGACCATGACAGCATCGATCTGGCCGTCCCCGAAAGCGAGGAAGCGCTCGAAGACTCGCCGGATGCCGATCAAGTTTTTCATGATCTGCTCTTGACTGAGAAAAGGACGCGACGTGTCGCGGAAGCTCGGATCGCCCAGGCGGCTTGTCGCATCGCCGAGCAATGCAATGGGTTTGTTACCCGTCTTCTGGAACCACCGGAGCATCATGATCGGAATGAGATGCCCGACATGCAGGCTGTCGGCGGTGAGATCAAATCCGTTATAGGCGGTGCCGGCTCCTGAACAAAGCCAGCTGTCGAGTGCTCCTAAGTCGGTGCATTGATGCAGGAAGCCGCGCTCGCTCAAAGTGCGAAGAAAGTCGGATCTAGGTCCGGTAGGCTGAGTGGATAGTATCACGAGGGTCTCCATTTGGGCCGATGAGGCCGGAGACCTTCTGTTGACACACGTGCCGCCGACCGTGCGGCGTCTCGAGTGTCAGGAATATGACCTTGCGCCGCTCTCTATGGGAGCAGCGAGTAATAGAAGCTCGAAAGGGTCCGGGCGCAGGTCATGTATCCTTATTACCACGCGAAAGCGCAATCACAAGGGGATGCGAATGAGGTTTGAACGGATCGCAACGCCACACCTCCCACGCCCACATCCACCCCTCAAAAAATTAGCACCCGCATCAATTTGCTTGCCGTTCCGCAATGCGGCATATGTTTGTGCTCATTGGCAAATGGCATGAGCGGGGAACCATGACGTCGACGCATATGGATAAGACGGGGGATGGCGCCGGCCGGAAGGGCTTTGTCGGATTGGTCATCGGCGCGGTCGGCGTCGTCTATGGCGATATCGGCACCAGCCCGCTCTATGCCCTTCGCGAGGCGCTGAGGCCCTTTGCCGCCGATGGCGTACACGAAGCCGAGGTCATCGGCCTGATTTCGCTGATGGTCTGGACGCTGACGATCATCGTAACCTTCAAATATGTGCTCTTCCTTCTCAGGGCGGACAATGACGGCGAAGGCGGCACGCTTTCGCTTCTCGCCCTTTTGATGAAGAAGATGGGGCGAAACGTGCCGGTGCTCTTCTTCGCCGGCCTGATCGGAGCGGCTCTCTTCATCGGCGATGCGATGATCACGCCTGCCTTGTCGGTCATGTCGGCGCTAGAAGGGCTGAAACTGGTCACGCCGGCCTTTGCCGAATACGTCCCGCTAGCTTCAGCTGCGATCATGATCGTTCTCTTTGCTGTCCAGTCGAAGGGAACCGCCGCCGTCTCGATCTTTTTCGGGCCGATAACGGTGTTGTGGTTTCTGGCTATGGCGGCAGGCGGCGTGATCCATATCGGCGACGACTGGAGGATTCTGGAGGCGCTCAATCCGATCAATGCATTCCTGTTCCTCACCCATGCCGGCAGCGTCGGCCTCATCGTGCTCGGCGCCGTCTTTCTGACGGTCACGGGCGCCGAAGCGCTCTATGCCGATCTCGGGCATTTTGGGCGCCGTCCGATCCAGATAGCATGGTTCGTGCTCGTCTTTCCGGCATTGCTGTTGAATTATCTCGGCCAAGGCGCACTGGTTCTTAGCCATCCCGAAACGGCTACCAATCCGTTCTTTCTGATGTATCCCGACTGGGCCCTGTTACCAGTGGTTCTCCTGGCGACGATGGCAACGATCATCGCCAGCCAGGCGGTGATCACAGGCGCATTTTCGCTGGCCCGCTCGGCGGTTCACCTCGGCTTCCTGCCGAGACTGCGAATCAAGTTCACGTCGGAAACCAACACCGGCCAGATCTACGTGCCGAGCGTCAATCTTCTCCTGCTGGTCGGCGTGCTGATGCTGATCTTCTCCTTCGGCGACTCCGAGTCTCTGGCGACGGCCTATGGCATCTCGGTGACCGGAACCATGGTCATCTCGACCATGCTGGTCTTCCAGTTTCTCCGAGCCGTCTGGGGCTACTCCCTCGTGCTCGCCGCCGTCTTGCTGCTACCGCTCTTCATCATCGAAGTCCTGTTCCTGGCGGCCAACCTCTTGAAGATCCACGATGGCGGCTGGGTTCCGGTCGCCCTTGCGCTGGCGATCATGATCATGATGTGGACATGGACCCGAGGCCAGGCCTATCTGAAGAGACTGCGCGCCAACAACGAGATCCCGCTCGATTCCTTCATCAGGTCGATCGAGCGAAAGTCGGACCATTCGCCCGTCACCGTTCCGGGAACGGCAGTCTTCCTGACCAGCGTCCCGGATCGCACCCCGAACGTCCTGCTCCACAATCTCAAGCACAACCACGTGCTCCACGAACAGAACGTCATCCTGACCGTCTGGACCGAGGACGAACCTTACGTCCCCGACAGCCGCCGCATCAAGATCAGCCAGCTCTCACCGCGTTTCGTGCGCCTCGACATTACCTTCGGCTTCATGGACGACCCCGACGTCACCAGGGCGCTAGCTCTCTGCCGGGAAAGCGGCTTCAAGTTCGAGATCATGAAGACGTCGTTCTATCTCGGCCGTAGGAACCTCGTGAGGACGCCGAATACCGGGCTGCCCGGCTGGCAGGAGCGCATATTCGTGGTGCTGGAAGGCTTCGCAATCGATCCGTCCGACTATTTCAACCTGCCGTCCAACCGCGTCGTCGAACTCGGCGAACAGATCGCCATTTAGGGCAGAACGCCGCTCGGCGGCGCTGAACCTCACGCCTTGGCCGAGATCGCGCTCAACTCCTCGAGATCGAGATCCCGTTCAAGCTCGTCCAACGTTTCGTCGTCAATGTCGCCGGCGCGATGGAGGCGAATGAGTTCCCGTCGTCCCGTGGCAACCGCTTCGAGAACGACGTCGAAGTGGGCATGAAGCACCGGTTTGTAATGCTCCGTTCTCTCGGCATAGTCGACGATCACTGTCGCCCTGCGCTGGTATCGGTCCAGCAATTGCGGGTGGATGAGTTGTCCTTCCGCATCATATGCCAGGCTTTGGACGGTCCCAAGCTGGGCCTGCGCCATGGCGACTTCGGCCTGGGTCATGGTCAGGCGCGCTCTTTCCGTCTCCGTCTCCACCAGCCGCGCCCAGGCAATCACCCGCCCCAATGTCGTGCCCTGCACGAGCACGGTTCCGAGAATGACGGCGAAAGATGTGACGAGGATGAAGTCACGGCCCGGGAACCCCTCCGGCAGGCTGAGCGCCAGGGCGAGCGTGATCACGCCGCGCACACCTGCCCAGCTGAGAACCGTCGCGCCGCCAGCGCCGAGCGGCTGAGCTCGCGTCACCCCCAGGGCTGCACATAACCTGATGACAAGATCGGAGGCGAAAACCCAGGCAAAACGCGCGACCACGAGTGTGACGAGGATCGCCAACATCGGCAGCCCCATCGTCGCGATCACCGTGGTCAAGCCGCCGCCGCGTTCGACGACATCCCGCAGCGAGAGGCCGATCAGCGTGAAAACCGAAGCTTCCATCAGGAAGATCATCACGGTCCAGAACGACGTGCCGCGCATGCGCGTTGCGGCTGAAAATACAGTGTGCTGGTGCCAGGACGCGATCAGGCCGGTGGTGACGGTGGCGATGACGCCGGAAACATGCAGCAACTCTCCGAGCAGATAGGAAATCCAGGCAAGCAGGACCGTGGCTGCGATGATCAGATATTCGTCGCCGAGACGCCGGACGAGCTTGACCCATGCCGTTCCCACAACGACGCCGACGACGGCGCCGCCGAGCGCCAGCACGAAGAAGCTGCCGACCGCCTCACCCGCGCTGAAGGCTCCGGTTGCGACGGCGGCAACGGCAAAACGGAAAAGAACCAGCCCGCTCGCATCGTTGAGCAGGCTCTCGCCTTCCAAAAGAATCTGCAGCCGCCGCGGCAGCCTGACGCGCTCGAGCACGGCGCGCGCCGAGACCGCGTCCGGCGGTGCAACGATCGCGCCAAGCGCTGCGCAGGCGGCCCAGGGAAGCGATGGAAAGATGAGATGGGCCACGACGGCCACCACCGCGCAGGTGAACAACACAGCGCCGACGGCCAGCGAGGCGATGCCGATCATATGGCGCCGCAATCGCGCCAGCGCGATGGCCCAGGCGCCGTCCATCAGGAGTGGCGGCAGGAAGATGACCAGCACCAGTTCCGGATCGACTGATATCGCCGGCAACCCCGGTACAAACGCCAGCAAGGCGCCACCCGTCAGCAGCGCGACGGACGGCGGCAGTCCGAGCCAGTGGGCGACATAGTGCAGCGCGATGATCGCAAGAAACATTGCGATGACGAGCTCGAATAAGTGGGTTGGTTCCATATGCCTCTGCCCTGGCTCGAAAACGAATTTTGGATGCCTACTGCATAGTTCAAAGTGGAATCGATTCAAGGATAAAATTATCCGGTAATTCAATGCCTTACAGCATATTTTACGCAACCGGAGCCCAATGGGCGCCTCGGAGCAACCATCCAGCTGCTAACATCAGCAGATTACGCTTTCCCGTCAATCCGCCTGCAAACAGGAATGGCCGCATCGGGACCCACCTGCCGTTTCGGCGGGCATTAGATGCAGATGATTTCGTTGCCGTCGATCATTGCGTGGATTTAATTGGAATTTCCTGCGCATCCTCCTTAAATCCTGCGTCTGAGGCAAAGGAAGACAGATGAAGAGGCGGACCCTTGTGCTTGGAGGTGCGGCCATTGTCGCATCATCCGTGGCTGCGGTGGCGGTCTGGCCGCGGAGGCATGTCACCGTTGCCGCCAGGACATTCGACTGGAAGGGAACGGATTTCGTAAGCGGCGGCACAAAGTCGGTTACCTTGGAAAAGCTGCCTGAGCCGCTCTTCCGTACCAGTCCGAATTGCGTTGTGACCGTCGCCCAGACCCTTGGCCCCTGCCATGTCAACAATGTCCCGGCCCGTCAGGACGTTTCGGAAGGAAAGGCCGGGCTGCCTTTGCGGTTGGCCGTTCGGATCGTCCACGCAGCCGATTGCCGGCCGGTCGAAAATGCCGATATCGAAATCTGGCATACCGATCACCGCGGCATCTATTCCGGCCGCGAGGCTGCTGAGATGTGCACCTTCGGCGATGCCGAGGCGATCAGCGGGCTCGCCTTTCGCGGCCGCCAGCTAACGGATGCCAAGGGGCAGGCAAGCTTTTTGACGGCCTATCCCGGATGGTACAAGGGCCGCACGCCGCATGTTCATTGCCGTATCCTCGTCGAGGGCAAGGAGCTTCTCGTCAGCCAGATCTATTTCGACGATGTGCTGAGCGATATCATCTATGGTGAGCATCCCGACTATATCGGGCGCCCTTCCCGCGATACGCGCAACGACGAGGACGGCCTCATCCCGGAGGATGCGGCCGACCACATGTTCGATTTCGAAAAGCTCGATAGCGGCGTGCTGTCCGCCACCATCACCATCGGCCTCTCTGCCTGAGCGCGGCAGCGACGGGGTTCCGCACCCTCGATCACGACGACCTCGTCGACCGTGGAACCCGACAAGAGGAAAGCGTCAAGGTCGGCATGTCGGTCGGGGACTATATGCCCGCATACCATTCATAACCGCGATCCTCCCAGAAGCCGCCATTGCCGCCGTAGAGCTGGCCGAGATCGGCGACGGCTTCGATGCCGGTCAGGTATTTTGCCTGTTTGTAGCCGAGCTGGCGCTCGACCCGGAGCCTCAGAGGCGCACCATGGGCGACTTCGAGATCGCGGCCATTCATGGTGTGGGCAAGGATCGTCTGGGGGTGGAACGCATCGACGAGATCGATGCTTTCGTAATACCAGCCGCTGCCGTCGAGCGTCTTTTCATATTCGTCGGCGCAGTGAAAGACGATGTAGCGAGCTTCGGGTTTCAGGCCCGCCGCCTGCAGCAGCGCGCCGAGCGGCACGCCGGTCCATTTGCCGATCGCGCTCCAGCCCTCGACGCAGTCATGCCTCGTGATCTGCGTGCGGGCCGGCAGGGCTTTCAGCTCCGCCAGCGACAATTGCATCGGCTTGTCGACCAGTCCGCCGACCTCGAGCTTCCAGCCCGAAAACCGCTGGTTCATCCAGTCGATATAGCGGGGATTATCAGGCATGCTCGTGCCGTTGGCGCGGAAGGTCGGCGAGATATCGGCTTCCGTGAACTCGCGGGCGAGCGCGTCGTCGCCGAGCAGGAAGCGCTGCGTCTTCATGGTGAAGCCTTCGGCGATCTTGAGCACCGATTTCGTCCGATCATTTTCGACGAGGGCATCGCAGCCGGCGAGCCCCAGCGCCGATGCCGTCATGGTCGCGCCGATCAGGAAGCGACGTCTGGTGATGATGCGGCTCATGACTTTCCTCCCTGCCCGATGTCGTAGTAACCGGTGATCATCGAGCGCAGATTGTTGAACACGCCCGAAACCAGCACCATCGCCACATGCACCGCGACGAAGGCGACGAGCGAGAAGGCGGTCAGGAAATGCAGCGTGCGGGCCGATTGCCGGCCGCCGAACAGATCGAGCAGCCACGGCGCGACAGCGTTGAAGCCCGGCGACATGGTAAGTCCCGTTCCGATCATCAGGGGCAGCAGCACGAAGACCACGGCGACATAGGCGAGTTTCTGCAGCGTATTATAGTGGCGGGCCTCGGCCCCCTTGGGAAAGCGCAGCCGGGCGTGACTGACGATCTCATGGCCGAGATGCGAAGGCTTCAGCTCTTCGGCAGCCGGCAGCAGATCGCGGCGGAAATGCCGGCTGACGAAACCATAGGCGAGATAGATGAAGCCGTTGATGACGAACAGCCAGGCAAAGAAGAAATGCCAGCGCCGACCCGATGCCAGATCCTGGTAGCTCGGCAAGGTCAGCCAGTTCGGAAAACCGCGCACCGCGGCCTCGCCGTCGACATTCGAAACCCCGAGAACGCCCGTCGTGACGAAGCTCAATCCGCCGATGCGGGTCACGCCCTTCAGCGCATCGCCTTCCTGTTCCGCCTCCATGGAAATGAAGGACGGATCGTCGTCGGCGCCGTACTGGCCCCAATAGAGCGCCGGATGGGCGTTGAATATCTGCAGGCCGCTGTACAGCAGCACCGTCATGCACAGTACGTTTACCCAGTGCGACAGGCGCACCAGCAGGCCATGGCGGTAGAAGAGCGTGCGTCCGCTCACCATGCCGGCATCGGTCGTGGCCATTGTGGTTCCTCCGGATCGGCGTGAAAGGTCTTCGCGAGAAAGGACGCGGCCGCCGGCCAAATAGTTTCAGCGGCCGCGGCTAAAGCTTACTTCATCGCGTCGCAGGCCTTCATCATCGTATCCTTCTTCATCGTGTCCTTCTCCATGCCGGCATTGTGCATGCAGTCGGCCTTGGTGCTGCCGGTCGCCATTGCGTCCTTCGACATTGCATCCTTCGACATCGCATCCTTCGACATCGTGTCGGTCTTCATGCTGTCTTTCTTCATGGCATCGCTGCTTTGGGCGCTGGCGGCGCCGGCAAGCGACAGGCCGATGACGAAGGTGCAGGCGGCAAGGCTGGAAAGGATCTTGGTCATGAGGGTCTCCTCGGATCGATTGACATGTCCGCCAGCACTCGCCGACGGCTCACAGTCCTGAATTCGATCCCCTTGCGAAGGCGGTTACAGCCTCACGCTTATGTGATAGCGCTACAGCGCCGCGCGTCTTTTGGAGACGCGCAAGGGACGCTGTACACTTTGAATTGCCGCCGGAAGATTTTTGAACCCGCCTGTAACCAAAGTGTCATCCACCCGAATGATATTGCAGACGACATGACGAGCGCCCATTCGGAACAAGCACTGAAAATGCTGATGCTTCTTTCCCTCGACGGGGACGAGGCAGCCTACCGGCGTTTACTCGTGACGTTGCGAACCCTGCTCGTCGGTTATTATGGCGGGCGGATCGGCACTACCGCGAAATCCGACACGGAAGATCTCGTGCAGGAGACGTTGCTGGCGCTGCATTCGCGCCGGGCGACCTATGACAGGGAGCGGCCGTTCACCGCGTGGTTCTTCTCGATTGCCCGCTACAAGCTGATCGACCATCACCGAAAGCATGGCAGCCGGTACAAGGCGGAAATGGAACTGGACGAGGAGATCGAAGACGACTTCAGGGAGGATGCGATTGCAGCGCGCATGGATGTCGAACGGCTGTTGAACGGCCTGCCGCAGCACCAGCAGGAGCTTATCCGTCAGGTCAAGCTCGAGGGGCAGTCGGTGGCCGACACGGCAAGCCGCACCGGACAGTCGGAATCGGCGGTCAAGGTCGGCGTCCACAGGGGCATCAAGGCGCTGGCGGCAAGATTGCGAGGTGGGATGTGAGAGAGACTGAGGACGTGATCGACAGCCTTGTCCGGGATCTGAAGCCGGTGTCGAGACATGCGCTCGAACGCCGCTTCGCGCTCGCCATCCTGCCGGCCTTAGCAGTCTCGCTGCTGCTGATGCTTATCGTCCTCGGCCTTCGCATCGATATGGCGCAGGCGCTGATGCTGCCGGTCTTCTGGATCAAGTCCGCCTACAATGCCTTGCTTGCAATCGCCGCCTTCGCAGCCGTTTACCGCCTGTCCCGCCCGGATGGCTCGGAGGGCCGCTTTTTCGGGATTGCCGCGGCCATCATACTCGCCCTCGCCGTCATGGCGGTCATCCAGCTCGCTTTGTCGCCGGCCGCAAGCTATCCCGTGCTGGTGCTCGGCTCCTCCGCTCTGCATTGCCCGCTGCTGATCTTTGCCTTTGCCATGCCGATCCTGATCGCAAATACCTGGGTTCTCCGTGGCGGCGCCCCGAGCAACCTCGGCATCACAGGCTTCATCGCCGGCATTGCCGCCGGTGCATCCGGCGCCTGGGTTTATTCCTGGTTCTGCACGGAAAACGGCCTGCCCTTCGTCACCCTCTGGTATTCGCTCGGCATCCTGCTGACCGGCGCAATCGGCGCGCTGCTCGGCCCCCGCCTCCTGCGCTGGTAGCACCGGCTGTTTGCGGCAGTGCGCCACTAATCCTTCATCCGGCATGAAACCAGATGCAGCATTCCTGCGTACTACTCGGGGGATGAGTATTGCGTACTCCCTCGATCGGGAAACACAGGCAGCGAGGAATGACGGCATGGTCAGGAAAGAAGGCGTAGCCCACCTCACCCGGCAAGCCGCGGAACAGGGGCTGGCCAGGCTGATGATGAGGCTGCCTGCGACGCGGGCAACGATTAGAGCAGTTGCGGCGAGCCAGCCCCATTTTTATGAATTATGTGGTGCCTACGGCGAAGCCTGCGCCGTCCTCGATCGCATGCGCCGGGATAGATCGGCCGATCCCGCAATCATCACCGAATACGAGATCATCTGCGCGGAAATTGAAGTCGACGTCATCAGGATCCTGCTCGGCGATCGATGAGACTTCGCAAGCGCTGGGCGGACTACCGCCGCGATGATGCAACGCCATTTGCCGCCGGCATCCCTGTCAGCCCAGGACGTCACCCACATGGATGGAGACGCTGAGCGTATCCGTGTCGAAATGCCGTGAAGTCCCATCGGAGATCTTGTAGTGGAAGGTGTCGCTCACGTCTCCGTTGAGTCCGGCGAGCTTTGCCGCGTCGGCCGTATAGGTGTAATCGCCGTCACTGTCGACATGGATGGTGCCGTATTGGCCGGTCAGCGTCACGCCGTCCTTGTCGACGAATTCGCCGTCGAAGCGGCGAAGCAGCAGGGTTCCATTGGCCGAGCTGTCGTTTTCGAGGAGATTGCCGTAATGGGCGGCGTCCAGGTCGGACGAGATTTTCAGGCTGTCATGGGTTGCGACAAGCGCCGGCGCCGTCTCGGTGTGCGTCACATCGCCGACCGCGAGACTATCGCTGCTCGCAAGCATCGCCGCCTGGGCTTCGTCGAGCGTCGTGTTGTTACTGACGGGAAAGGTGTTCGCGGCGATGATGGCGGGAGATATGCTGTAGGGCGTGACATCGCTGGCGATGACATTGTCGTGGAAGGAGCCGGATGCCGGCCTGTCGACCTTCAGCGCCGCTGAGGACAGGTCATCGAAAACGTTGCCGTAGATATTGATACCCTCGCGAAGGTAACTGGTCGTGCCGACGGCACTGATCGCCACGCCCCATACGCCGTCATGGATATAGTTGCCCGATATATCGTAGTCCCGCGTATTGCCCTGATCGCCGAGACCGATGGCATAGGACCAGCTGTAGCCGCCATAGCCTGAAATATCGTTGTCGTGGATAGCGACGTTGGTGCCGGCTTGTGCGGCGATCCCGAAGCCGCCACCGATAATCGCGTTGTCCTCGACCAAGGCATTTACGGGCCGAACGAGCGCGATGACACCCTTCGGCGTAGCTGCGCCCGTCTGGTCGAGGTAATTGCCGCTGATCACGATATTGCTGCTGTCATTCATCTGGACGGCATCTGCCGCGGTGCCATGGGCATTGGTGACGGTGTTGTTGAGAAAATTGACGCCGTTGATCTTCTCGATCCAGACGCCGTCGCCGTTCACGTCGTTGATCGTGCTGTTTTCGATGGTGATGTTCGAGCCGGTCCGGAAGGTGATCGAACCTGACTTGCCTGCCAGTCCGGTGTGATCGACCTCGACGTTGCGGACCGTCCAGTTCGAAACATATCCGCCATAGATGGCTGCCCCGCCGGTGTCCGAGATCTTGATGTTCTCGATGACGATGTTCGATGCATAAAGGCTGTGAATACCATCGCCGGGGCTATGGATGACTGGCGCATCGCCGACCCCGTAGCTGCCGATGGTGATCGGGGCACTCACCGTGCCGGAATATTTCAGGTCGAGCTGGTCGTTGAACACGCTTCCGGCGGCGAGCAGCACGCTGTCGCCCGGCTGCAGTTTCAAGTTTTCCACCGCCCAGAACGAAGAAAACGGCGTGTCCTCGCTCGTTCCGCTGTTGCCGTTGGAGCCTATCGCTGGATTCACATAATAGATTGTCATATCGCCTTGTTCTCGAATTGCCCGCGCAGCCGTCTGAATCGGCTGCGACGCGTGGATCGGATGCGGTCGGGGCTAAAGGCCATGTCAAAAGGCCTTCGATATTGCCCTCACGACGGTTGGCAGACCCTGTGGGCCTGCCTTGGTCCCGAGAACGCCTGGCGGAGGCGGTATCCTGGAAATGACAACTTATACGAAAACAATCTATTAAATAACGACCGAAAGGTGAATGAACGATAATCGTACACCTCGGCGACGTATGGTCGCAGAGGTGAGGCGTCCTGTTTCAGGTCAGTCGCAAGCCGAAACGGTTGAGGCGCATTGCAGCCCCTTCCCCTCACTGCGGAGCCATTTGATGGCGAGAGCAACGCTTTCCCGGGGGGAGTCCACGCCTCCCCGGAAGGAACGCCCGGCATAGCGCCGCTCCCGGCACCCTCACCTCAGCTCAGCAAGCCATCCAGATGGATGAAGACGGTCAGCGTATCCCCGTCGCTGTGATGCGAGCTTCCATCGTTGATCCCGTAGCTGAACGACTCGCTCACATGTCCGCTATGGTCAGGGAGCTTCGTTTCATCGAGCGTGTAGGCATAGTTGCCTTCCCGGTCCACGTGGATGTCGCCGTATTCCCCGGTCAGCGTCAGGCCGTGCTTGCCGACGGTTTCGTCCCCGAAGCGCCGAAGCACCAGGGTGTCGTTATCCGAGCTGTCGTTTTCGAGGAGATTGCCACGATGGGCGTCGCCCGTATCGGTGAAGATCTTCAAATTGTCATGGACGGCGACAACCGCCGGATCCGCGGAGGCCTCCGTGATTGCCGCGGTCTTGGCAACCGGGCTTGCCAGCGCCGTCTCGACATTGGCGACCGTATGGTTGCCTTTGACCGTGAAGGTATGCGCGTCGGCAATGGCCGGCGATATGCTGGTGGCCTTGGTGCCGGTCTCGATCGTATTGTTGTAGAAGGAGCCGGACGCTGGCCTGTCGACCTTCAGCGCCGCCTGCGAGAGGTCGTCGAAGACGTTGTCGTGGACCTTGATATTCGTGCGGGTATAGCTGGCGCCGCTGGGGCCACTGACGGCAACGCCCCATGCACCGTCATGAATATGGTTGCCTGAAATATCATAGTCCCGCGCATTGCCCTGGTCGCCGAGACCGACGGCGAAGGACCAACTGTAACCGTGATATCCGGATATGTCGTTGTCGCGGATGGCGACGTTCTTGCCAGCGGGCGCGCTGATGCCGAACCCACCGCCGGTGAGCACGTTGTCCTCGACCACGGCATTCGTGGCCCGCACCAGCGCGATCACGCCCTTGGGGCTGCTGGCATGCGTCTGGTCGAGATGATTGCCCTTGATCAGAATATTGCTGCTGTCGTTCACTTGCACCGCATCGGCCGTCGAACCGTTCGCGGTGGTGACGGTGTTGTTGAGAAGCTTGACGCCGTTGACCTTTTCGATCCAGAAGCCGTCGCCTTTGACGTCCGATATCTTGCTGTCTTCGACCGTGACGTTCTTGCTGCTCCGAAAGGTGACGGCGCCTGCGTTTTCCGACAATCCCGTCTTGGCGATCTCGACGTCGCGGACCGTCCAGTTCGTGACACTGCCGCCATAGATGCCCGAACCGCCGATATTCGATATCTTCAGGTTCTCGATGACGATATTCGAGGCATAGAGACTGTGGATGCCGTCGCCGCTGCTGTGGATGACGGGTGCCGCACCCGTCCCGTAACTGCCGATCTTGATTGGCGCACTCTCGCTGCCGGAATATTTGATATCGAACTGCTCGTTGAACACGCTCCCCTTGGCAAGAAGCACGCTGTCGCCGGGTTTCAGTTTCAAGGATTCCACTTTGGACAAAGTCGCAAAAGCCGAGTTCTGGCCCGTTCCACCGTTGCGGTCGGAGCCAGTCGCTGAGTTCACATAGTAGACTGTCATATCGCCATGTTGCCCTGTTCGTCGGATCGCTAAGTCGCCGCCGGAATCGCCCAGGATCGGCCGATCGGATGCGGCGGGGGGCAACCGGCCACGGCAAGAAGGCGATAAGATGTTGTCAATGGGGCAGCGGGCGAGTTCGCGCGCCTCATTCCACAGGCAATTGCCTGGTGTGACCAAAGTTACAACTTGGGCCGAGAAATCGGCGACTTCGAGGGGAATAAATCGCGGCGTGTTTGCGCGAGGCATACGTCGCCTTCGGTCTGTGCGCCATGTGATTCTTGCCCTCGCTTACGCTCAAGGTGTGAGGAGCGCCAGCGACGAACGCCTTGAGCGTAAGCAAAAGGCGCACTCCAAGGTGAAACCCTACCCCCTCGCCCTCAAAGCCGAGGTCAAAGGCAACCATGTCGCAGCGATGGGGAGACCTCAGGCCCTACAGCGCCGCGCGTCTTTTCAGACGCGCAAAGGACGCTGTAGCACTTTGAATTGCTGCATAATTTTATCCTTAAATCGATTCCGATTTAAGGAATTATGCAGTAGCCGCTTCGGCCTTGATCTTCGGCTTCAGCAGGATGATGAGAAGCAAGCCAGCGATGATGAGTGCCGCGCCTTCGAGGTGATAGCGTTGCAACTGCTCGCCGAGGATCAGATAGGCGAGCACGGCGATGAAGATGGTCTGAATGTAGAGGAGGGCGCCAGCCCGAGCCGCCCCCAGCGCCTCGATGCTACGATTGAAGAGGTAGTACATGACCGCCCCGCCAGGGATCGCAACATAGGCGAGCGCGATAAGCCCGCTGCCGTTGAGCGTCGAGCGTTCGTCTGAGAATAACTCGGACAGGTAGAAGGGCAGCGCCGTCAGCACCGCCGCACCGAGCAGCAGCACGAGGAGCGCAAGGCGATTCATATCGAATTTCGCGCGGCGGAGCAGGACGGTATAGAGACTGAAACAGAACGCGCCGGCGACGATCCACAGTTCACCCGGGTTGAAGTCAAGCCGCATCAGCGCGGCCGGACTGCCCTTGACGATGATGACCACGATCCCGAGAAAGGCCAGGATCGATCCGATCACCTGCCAGCGTCCCATCGGCTCGGCCAGCATCAAGCGGGCAAGGATCATGGTGATGATCGGGATCAGGGCGATGATGATGCCGGCAGTGGTGGCATCGGCATGTTCGAGGCCGACGAAAATCATGCCCTGGCAGATCGCCAGTCCCACACCGCCAATCGCAAGCAGTTCGAGGGCGCGAGCCCGCACCAGCGCGACCATGTCGCCGAAATGCCGGCGCACGATCGGCATCAGGATCGCGAAGGCGATCAGCACGCGCCAGAAGCAGAGCGCCCAGGGCGGCATCTCCGAAGAAACCCATTTCGCGGCGATATAGACGCCTGCCGACAGCAGCCAGCAGAGAACACCCACGGAATAGGCGGCGGCAAGCGAATTGCCTGCCGCCTGCTCCGTCCCGACCGTGTCGCGATGGACCGCCAAGACATTCATTGCCATGGCTCAGTTATGCCACAGTTTCCGTGGGCTGCACAGATCAGGCGGCGGCGCTCCGCCTGTAGCGGATGTCTCCTTCGGGCCGATCAGGACGGTCGCCGCGATGATGTGACCCGCCCGGAAGGTTTAGACAACCAGCCTCTACCCCCTCGCCGGCAACGCCGAAGTCAACGGCAGCCGTGTCGCCGCAAGTGCCGGCAACGCGCCGCCGATAATGCCGATGGCAAGCCCCAGCAGCCCGGCGGTGAGCGCGACGTCGGCGGTGACGTCGAGCTGGAAGGCCATCTTGGTATTGTCAGCGCCCATCGTGCTGGCCTGCCAGCCGTTGAAGGCGAGCCATGAGGCGAGGATGCCGAGGGCGGCGCCGGTGATCGAGAGAGCCACGGCCTCGACCCAGGTGGCAGTGAAGGCCGGCAGGCGGCCGAAGCCGAGCAGGCGGAGCGTGGCGATCTCTATTGCGCGGTCGGAGACCGAGCTCATCATCGTATTCAAAGCGCCGGCGGTTGCCCCGACCGCCATCAAGAGCGCCAGCGGCCAGCCGAACAGGCGGATGAGGCTCGCGGTACGCACAGATTGCGCGGCATAGAGATCGGCCTCGGAGACGGCGGTGAGCGGCGGGCCGGGAAATGCGGAGATATGCTCCTGCAACACAGGCAACCCGCCTGCCCCATCGAGACGCACGCGTAGGCTCTGCACCTGCCCCTGCCGGTCGAAGGCCGATTGCACGGCCTCCAGATCCGCCCAGATCTCGGATTCGAAAGCGCTGCCGCCTGACGCGAAATGCCCGACGACCGTCCAGTCCACCGCGCCGAGCCGCACCTTGTCGCCGACGGCGAAGCCGGAGAATTCATCTGCGATGCGCCCGCCGACGACGATCTCGCGGGCGCCCGGCGAAAACATCCGCCCTTGGGAGAGCGTGGCGCGGTCGCGTAAAGCAGAGCCGGCCAGATCCATGCCCCGCAGCGACAGCGTCTGCTCTGCGCCGTCGCTGCCCCTCACGACATCGACGGGAACGACGATCTCGCGCGACAGCGCCAGGCCGCCCGCGGCATTCCGCGCCACGCCGATCCCGCCGGTTGCGGCGGTCAGGTTGCGGATCGCTTCGGCCGGCACATCCGAGCCGGTCTCCTGGTTGGTGCCGCCGCCGAGAATGACGGCGATGCCGGTCGAACCCGCGCCTTGAAGGGCGGCCTCAAAGCCCCCGGCCATGGCGAGAAAACCCGCAAGCACCGCCACCACGAGCGCCACCGACAGCACCATCGACAGCGAGATCCATAGCCGCCGCGGCAGGCTGCCGAGATTGACTCTGATCATGAGAAAGATCTGCTTGAGCGTTGATGACATTCGACTATCTCGTTCTGAAAGCGTTGACGATGGGCAGGCGCATGGCATTGGCGGCAGGCAGCAATCCAGTCAGGAGGCCGAGACCGGCGATGATGGCGACGGATTTCAGCAGCACAGACGAGGTGAAGGCGAGGCCGAATTCCGGCCCGGCAAACAGCGTCGCGAGCTTGGCGAGAACGAGCCCGCCCGCCCCGCCGACGGCGAAGACGAACAGTGTCTCGCCGAGGATCAACGCAATGATCCGCCCCCTGGAAAAGCCGAGCACCTTCATGACGCCGATCTCGAAGCTGCGCTCCCTCACGGCAAAGAGCATGGTGTTGACCACGATCATCAGGATCGTCACGAAGGCGGCGCCGAGGACGAGGCTGACGATCAGGCCGATATCGGCGAACTGCCGCAAGAAAGCCTCGAGGAACTGCTTTTCCGATTGAGTGCGCGTCGGTGCCGCCGAATTGGCAAACAGCGCGTCGATCCTTGCCGCCAGCACGGCGGATGAAACGCCCGGTCGCGGTCGCACTACGAAGCCATCGACTGTATCCTTGCCGCGGGCGCGCGCCGCATTGACGGCATCATAGCGGGCGATCATGAAATAGGTGTCGGTGCTGGCGTCGGCCCCCTCGAAGATGCCGGCGATCTCAAAACTCCAGTTGCGGCTGCCGTCTTCCCTTGTCAGGTGGCTGGTGACCCCGATGCGCTGGTCGACCGACCAGCCCTGCGCCTCCGCCAGCGCCCGGCCGACCAGCACCCGGTCACGGCCCTCTTCCAGCGCTGATATCAGCTGCGGCGTCAGCCCGAGCTCGTCGCCATTGGCCGCGGCGATCAATCGTGGATCGACCGCGCTCGTCATCACGACATTCTTCTCGACATCGACGAAGCCCCGCATGCGCGTCATGTAGGCGACGGCGGCGACATCGCTATCGGCGGCGATCCTGTTGAGATAGGCAAGCGGCAGCGGCTGCGCCCGCCCCGATCTGTTGAAGACGCCGAGCAGCGTATCGCTCGCCCCGGCCGCCCCTTGCGAGCCGCTGAGGAAGCTCGCCGTCAGCCCATAGATCAGGAAGGCGACGCCGACCGAGAACATCAGAAGCGTGGCCCTGAGCGGCTTGCGCCAGGCATTGCGGCGCATCAGCTGGAAGAAGGTCATTGGGCCAACCTTTCCTGCTCGACGAATTCGCCCTTGTTGAGATGCAGCGTGCGCCGGGCAAAGGAAGCCGCCTCGGGATCATGCGTCACCATAATGATGGTCTTCCGCAGTTCTTGATTAAGAAAGCCCAGCATCTCGAGGATATCAGTGGCGGATTTCCGGTCGAGATCGCCAGTCGGTTCGTCGCAGAGCAAGAGGTCGGGGTCGCCGACGATGGCGCGGGCGATGCCGACGCGCTGCTGCTGCCCGCCGGACATGCTGGATGGAAACTGCCGCTGCCGCCCGGAGAGCCCGACCAGATCCATGACGGTCTCGACGCGCGCCCGCCGCTCCTTGCGCTTGAGCGGTTTCAACAGCAGCGGCAGCTCGATATTCTCGCCCGCATTCAGCATCGGCAGCAGGTTGTAGAACTGGAAGACGATGCCCATGCTGTGTGCCCGCCAGGCAGCTCTGGCGCCTTCGCCCATCTGCTCGATATGGCTGCGGCCGATCCTGATCTCCCCTCCGTCGGGGCTGTCGATGCCGCCGAGCATGTTGAGCAGCGTCGATTTCCCCGAGCCCGACGGACCCATGACGGCGACGAAATCGCCGCGTGCTATGGAAAGGTCGAGCCCGGAAAAGATCGGGATCGTCTCCGCGCCGATCCTGAATGCCTTCCGGACGCCGCGAAGTGCGATATAGGGTTCTTGCGTGTCTGTCATCGCTCTGCTCCTTGCTGATGGTCTGTGCTATCTCCGGCCTTACCCACCACAAGGCGGATACGCGCGGCCATGGCGGGGCGCATGTCTGACGGCGGTGAGGAAAGTGACAGGCGAAGCGTCACCGTTCCCTTCTCCCGCGAAATCATCGGCGCGATCTTCGATATTTCGACCGCAAAAGGCCGGTCGGGAAAGCCGTCGAGCACCGCCTCGCCACGCAAGCCCGGCCGCATCAACGCGATATTCGCCTCGGCCACATCGGCATCGATGACCATGGTTGTCATGTCGGCAATCGCAAGCAGGCTTTCATTCTCCCGGACGCTGTCCTCGCGCGACAGCACGGTGTCGCCGACATGTGCGGTAAGCCGCGTGACGGTGCCTGATATCGGCGCCCGGACGGTCAGCGCCTCCACCTGCTCGCGCGCCCTGTCGATATCGAGATCGGCCTTGGCCACGTCCTGCCGTGCCTGCAGGGCGGCATTTTCGGCGGTGTCGAACGCCGTCTTCGCCTCCTCCAGTGTCTGCGCCGACATCGCATCGCGCCCGGCAAGCCGCTCGGTGCGCGTGAGGGAAGACCGCGCCTGCGCCAATTCGATAGTCTTCGCCGCAAGCGCCAACCCCGCCGATTGCCAGGCGATCTCGGCCCCCTGAAGCGCAAAGCGGGCACCGGCATCATCGAGCCGCACCAGCACCTGGCCCGTTACGACCCTGTCGCCCGCCTCAACCTCGACGGCGACGATCCGGCCCTCATATTTGGAGAAGATGGTGGCGATATCAGGTGCCACGACGTAGCCGGAGCCGGTGACTTCCCGGGACGGCAATGCTCTGTCCGCTGGGTTATTGGAGGGCAGAGCCCGGATAGGACCGGCGGCGGGCACGTCTGTTCCATCGACGGATATTGCGGCCTCGTCCTTGCCTATGAGACCCGCAAGCACAGTCTCGATGCGCTCCAGCGTATCGGGCCTATAGAGAAGCGCCACCGCCAGCGATGCCGTCGCGGCAAGAGCCAGCATTGCTCCAGGGATCACACGCCGCCGGACACGGGGCTCCGGCGGCTCTGTCTTGAAGGCCGCGGGCTCGATCGAAAGCGATCTCAGCTTGGCGGCAAGGTCTCGGTCATGTTCTGATGTCGTGTTCATGCCGCCAGAATGACCAATAGCAACAAAACCGCGACCTCGAACGCGTTTCTGACAGTCCTCGATCGCGATTGTGTACTTGGCGCGGCAAGGCACCCCGGGTCAGCCCTCATGGTGAGGAGGCCCGAAGGGCCGTCTCGAACCACGAGTGCTGGTGATTGCGTGGATGCAGACTGGCTGGGATGACGCGCCGGTTGCCAACCCTGTCCTTCGAGGTCCCTACGGGGGGCGCTCAAGATGAGGCTGGAGAGAGGACAGGCTTCACTTCAGGACGAAGCCGAAGAGACGCCGGATCCGCCCTTCCTCTCCCGCCAGGCAAGCGGCGTCATATCCGTGACGCGGCGGAATTCGCGGTTGAAGTTGGACTTGGTCTGGAAGCCGACCTCGAACATCACCTCAGTCACCGATTTCTGGCTCGCGGCAAGCAGCCGGCAGGCCTCGCCGATCCGGTAGTCATTGACATATTGCGAGACGTTCTTGTCCATCGCCCGGTTGATCGCCGCCGAGATCTGGCGGGTGGGAATGCCGGCCTTGCGGGCCAGCCGGTCGAGATTGAGATTGGCATCGCGATAGAGTTTTTTTGCCTCCATCAGCGCATCGACCGTGGCGATTGTCTCCTTGTCTTCGGTCGTTTCGGACTTCAGCACCGCCTCCACTGTCTCGGCCGGCGCCCGGCTTCGGCTGGCGGCGGCTGCCGCAATACCGAGGATGACGAGAACGGCGAGATTGCTGATGCTGATCAGCGTCAGCGCATGCTCGCCATGCGCCCATGTGAAATCGAAAAAGACGAAGATATCGACCGAGGCCGACAGGCAGAGCGCCGCCGCCGCGAAGATGATGGCCCGATAGGCCGGCACCGCTCCCTCGAAGGGCGCAAGCCGAAGCGCATCCGCGCCCGGCCGCATCAGAAGCAGGATCGCCAGGGCATAGCCGACGAAAACAAACACCAGCGCGAGATCGATCGCATCCCGCCGGAACACCATCAAAAGCAGGATGACCGCGGCGGGCACCGCATGCAGTGCAATGCGCGTCGGCAGCGGCCGCCGGCTCGTCCTCACCAGCCTGGAAACCCCGGCATAGGCAAGCGGCGGCACCATCGCCGCGGTGACAGGCATGATCACGCCCACCGCCTGCACCCCGTACCCCCAGCGCAGGCCGGCGAGGACGGATTGCAGCACGGCGAACAGGATCAGTGCCAGAAACGGCCGGTTGGGCTGCGCCTCCTCGTCCCGCCTGAGGACGGTGACGAAGAGGATGAGCAGCAGCAGGGCAACGACGAAAGGAAGCGGAATGAACAGCATGGCCTGATAGGATCGGAGTGGCGAATGGATGGCCATCATTGCCGAGATCCTCAGCCGGCGCGACCTCCATCGTGTTTTAGGACGCGTTTTAGGCTGGGATTTTTTGTGAGCGGCATGCCGTGATGTTGCTCTACTGCGAGCTGCCTAGCCGAGATCGCTTTGTGCTGCGCAGATCCGATCGACCAAAGCATCGAGATCGCCCCTTGGCGGACGGTTCTTGGCCAGGCGCTGCTTGAGATGCATGATCGGCTCCGCCAGAATTTCATCAAGGCTTTCGGCGCAGGTGAAGTCGCCCGCCACGCTTTTGACCTTTGAATTGTCAAAGATCGCCGACCATGCCTTGTCGCCCCGCAGCGGCCCAACCCACTCCGGATTGTAGCGGACCAGGGTGTCCGTCGGCACGTGCACGATCCTGGCCTCGACATCAAGCAATCTGGCGATTGCCTTTTGAATATCGTCCCAGATATGGGCGCGGTCGGAGGTGATGTGGAAGATCTCGTTCAACGCCGCCGGCTTGCCGAAAAGCCCGACAAAGGGCACCGCGAAATCAACCGAGCGGGTCAGTGTCCAGGGCGTGTGGCCATCGCCCGCCACGATGATGGGCTCGCCGTCCAGCATGCGTCTCGCCATGACGTCGCTGTCGCCCATCATGATCGGCAGGCCGGTGCGAACGGTGTGACTGGGGCGGACGATGGTCCAGGCGAGATTCTGGGAGTTCTTGAGCAGTGTCTCGCAGGCAATCTTGTCCTGGCTGTAGCGCCAGTAGGGGTTGATCGCCGGTGTCTGCTCGGTAATCACATAATGGCGCGGCGGCTTTTCATAGACCGAAGCCGAAGAGATGAAGATGTACTGGCCGCAGTGCCCGGCAAACACATCGATGTCACGCGCGATTTGATCGGGCGTAAAGGCAATGAACTGGCACACGACGTCATAATTGGCCTTGGCCAAGTCCGCATAGGTGGGCGCCGCGAGATCGCCGACGATCGAGGTAACCCCCACAGGCAATGGGTCGCCTCTCAAGCTGCGGTTATAGACGCTGACATCGTGGCCCTGAACCACGGCGCGCTCGACGCATGGATATGAAATCTGGCCGGTACCGCCAACGAAAAGGATTTTCAAAGCCATGGGAAGGACCTCGGTGTCGGATGTGGCGGGATATGCGGTAGTCTTCATAGCGCGAAAGAAATCGGTCGTCTCCTGCAAAACACGTGCACCGGCTCACGTCGTTTGGGTCGACCTGTCCCGTAAACCAACGTGGTGGCATTCCAAATAAACCGATCGGACGACGTGAGGTTCGGCCGCAACCAGCCATTGCCGATACCGCAAAGATCTCTATCTCAAGCCAATAAAGCCCCTTCTGTTTGAGATCAGCACAAGACGGAGGCTTTCTTGAAGGATTATCTGCCCTATGCAGCCGGGGTGCTGGCAGGATTATTGGTCGCCTTCCTCATGTCTGGCCTGTTGGCGCTGACGGAGACACCGCAGCTCGTGCTTTTCGCATTGCTGCCGGCCGTCGGTGGCGCTCTCGTCGAACGCGTTTGCCGTCGACGGCCCAACAATTCTTGAAGGGTTCCATGGCAAGGCTGAAAGAAATCGTCATTGATTGCGACATTCCCTCGCGTGTCGCCCGGTTCTGGGCGGAGGCGCTCGATGGCTACGACGTGATGCCATATGACGACGAAGAACTGGCCCGCCTTGCCGCTCTCGGATTGACACCCGAGACCGACCCGACCGTGATGGTCGAAGGTCCTGGAACCCGCCTTTGCTTCCACCTTCGCCAGGGGGAACGCCCCGCCCGCAACCGGCTTCATCTCGATATTGCCACCCCCGATCGGGCCAGGGAAGTAGAACGGCTTCTGTCGCTCGGAGCGAGCTTCGTCCGAGAAGCAGATGACTACACGGTCTTGAATGATCCCGAAGGCAACAATTTCTGCGTGGCGTCCGAATAGTTCGATCCGGGCCGGAATGTCTGGGTCAGACACGATTCAGGAACTCGATCACGCGGAGGGTGAGCAGCGCGGTCGCATCCGCATCATAGGACGGCAGCGAGTTGTCGGCAAAGTAATGCTGATCGCCTGGGTACAGGAAAAGCTCCGCGTCCTCGACCTTCTCCACAATCTCGCGGGCGGCGTCGATGTCGCCCTCGCCGACGAAAATCGGATCGTTGTCCATGCCGTGGATCTGCACCGCGACGCCGTCCGGCCAGGGTCCGAAGGCCCACTCGCCGCTGATCGGCAGGCAGGAGTAGAAGAGCAGAGCCCCGCGGGCGCCGGGCCGCGTCTGCGTCAGCTTCTGCGCCGGCAGCACCCCGAACGAGAACCCGGCATAGATCAGCGTGGGCGGCAATTCGTCGGCGAGGCGCACGCCGCGCTCCCGCATGGCGTCGAATCCGATCTCGCCGATATAGGCGATCCCCGCTTCGATGCTTGGGAATGTGCGCCCGTCAAACAGATCGGGCGTGTGCACGATATGACCGGCTGCCCTGATGTCATCGGCGAACGCATGCACACCTGGGGTCAGCCCCTGCGCGTGGTGAAACAACAGGACCTGAGCCATACGGAGCCTCCATGTGGGATGGTCGGGCAAACATTCTGCAACTCTACAGCGTCATTCCCTCGCCGGGAAGACGTCAGGTGCGGGCCAGGCCGTCGATCGCCCTCGCCAGCTTCACGAGATCTGCGGCGTAGAACCCGGCGGCGTTGAGACAGTTCGTCTCGAGCAGCTTCAGTCCCTCTTCGGTCCGACAGATATCGATGACATAAGCTTGGGAGTAGCCGGGATTGATGTCGACCATGCGCTGCCCGAAGTTCAGCGCATCGTCATCGATCTCGTGGCGGTGGACGACACGCGATCCATCTTTGTAGAGCGAATAGGTGACGATCCGACCGTCGACGACCCAAAGACGCCATTCGCGCAGGATGCGAACAGGCTCAGTGAGCATCAGCAGCGTGTCGTGACGAAGCGAACCCTTGGGGATTTCATCTTCGTCGAGCGCCAGCACCCTCTCTGCCATACGGATGATCTCGCCGGTCGATTTGACATTTCCGGGCTCCTCCTTGCTGTCGTCGACCGGGCGCAGGAACCAGTCCCTGCCGTCATCCGCCAGACGCTCGGGGACATCCCGGAGTGTCAGGAACAGCGCATCGGCGCCATTGAGGAGGTAAGGATGCCACACCTGTTCGTGAACGAAAGGACGCAGCTTGAAGACACCCGGCCGGTAACCGTTCGCCTCAGCGTTCTTCCACAGCGTGTAGGAGCCGAACATGACCACTGAACCCGGATCAGCAACGACCGGCTTGGGGATGAGCTCGCCGACGAACGGTACGACCTTGTGCCATGTGTAGGAGATTCCGAGCTGGTCGAGAGCCTCGGCCAGCTTGTTGGTATCTTCGAACTGCTGGAGAAGCCACTGCATTCTGTTCCCTGCCCTTCTTACATCCGTCGGACTACCAAAAAGCTACTTAAAAAGGAACAGCCGTAGCATTGCAGCTACATGTGGCAGCAGGAACCGTTTCCGGTGTCGTCGGCCGAACGTTGCAGGCGATTGTCGACGCTCTGGCTGTTTCCTTCCGGCGGCAGGTCCATGGCGATGTTGGATGCGAAGAAGCCGTTCGGTTTCAGCGTGAAGCCAGCATATTCCACGGGCATGATCGGAAAATCCTCGGGTTTGCAGACATGGGTATGGCCGAAGGAATGCCAGAGCACGACATCGGCATTCTCGATTTCGCGGTTCTGCTTGACGTAACCCGGCAGGCCGTCGCCGCCGGCATGCACGTTCGGATAATCACCGCTCGCGTATTTTTCCCTGGCATCGAAGGCCGTGATCCAGATGTGTTTCTTGGCGAAGCCGCCGCGCTGGGCAACGGTCGAATCCGGCTGGGCAAGCATGACCGGCGACGGCATGACGACAATCTTGTAGCCCGGCGGCTTGCCGACGCTGTTCTTTACGTTGGGATTGGAGACTTTCCAGTAGCGGCCGGTCTCGCCATTGGCGAGTGCCGGCGAATCGAGTTCGCGTTTCAGTACACGGCTCCTAGTATCGAAGACATTGCCATAGGGATTGTCCTCCCCCCAGGGACGCGGCACGAACTCATGCTCGGTCACGGTATTGTCGCCGCCATCGACATCCATGTGCAGGCGCGCATTGAAGAAATGCTGGTGGGTCGGACCGCCGAGATTGTCATCGACCATGCCGCCCCATAGATAGGTTTCGCCGGTCGCGACCGCCGCCGTCTGGATGATGCCGGTGAGCTTGGCTTCGAGCTGGATCGTGCCGTCCTGGTAGAGATACCAGTAGAAGCCGTAATCGTAGTTGCCGACCGTTGCGAAGAAGGAGATGACGAGGCGGCGCGAACGGCGCACTTCGAAAATACCGTTGCGGAATTCGTAATGCTTCCAGAGGATGCCGTAATCCTCCTCATGCATGCAGATGGCGTTCTTCATGATGAAAGGCTGGCCGAGATCATCCGCCGCCGGCACGTCGAAATAGTGAATATGGCCGAGGCAGTCGCAGCCGAGTTCGAGGCAATTGGCCAGGCGTCCAAGGCCATATTCGCCAGCATCGAAGGCGCTCTTCCAATAGTGGTTCGCGGTCGGATCGGCATAGGGCACGACCATTTCGGTGACACTGGCGCGAAAGACGACGGGCCGCAGCCTGCCCTGATCCGTGATGCCGAGTTCATGCAGAACGAGGCCTTCGCGCGGGGTGAAACCGACACGGAAACTCCAGTTCTGCCATTCAACTTTCCAGCCGTCGACGGTAAAGCTCGGCCCTTGCGGCTGAACGATATCCAGCGGGGTGAGATCGGGCCGCGGTTCCGGGAAGGTTTCGCGGCCATAATTGCGCTTCTTCCTAGGGACCGGAATGATCTTTTCATCGTCGACAAGATCGACCACTCGGTTGGTGATCAGATCGACCACCGCCACCACACCCTCGATCGGATGCGCGTAACCGTTGTCACGGACATCCTCGCGCCAATAGGATACGGCGCGGACGATGCGCTTTCCCTTCTCGAATTCGCGGCCAAAATAGCCCGAGGAAAAAGGATCGATCTGGATGAGCGGAATATCCTCATCGGTAATGCCGCGCTTCTTGACGGCAGCGATCCAGCGCAGATCGGATTTGACGGTGCCTTCAACGGTTTCGAATTCGCACAGCATGATCGGCGGCTGACCGTAGGGCAGTTCATCGAGAGGCAGCCGGATATAGGAGGACACTGTGCCGGCAGTCAGGTCTACGATGCCCTCGAAGGTTTCGCCATTGCTGATGTCGATTGCCAGGATGAAAGCAAGCCGCGGCAGCCTGTCGCCCAGGCGATAGGCGGCAAGATCCGCCTTGGTCGGCTCCTCCAGCCGGGTGATCGGAAAGCGGAAGGTGGCTGCGAGTGTCTGCGTATCCTTGAGTATGGCAACGGCAGAAGCGATCTCGTCGAGGCTCAGAGGATCGAGCGGATGGGTGACTGCGACAACGGCGTCCATGGATATACCTCTTTGGTTTTTGGCCTCTTGGTTTCGGAAGAGACGACGCAACATGGCGCGTCGCAAGCTGCGGTGATCAGGATCGACCGGAGCAGATCTGCGTCTCGATCATCATCTGGTCTGCATGAATGCAGAACAGAGAGCAGAAGGCGTGTGCCTCGACGGCAACCAGCAATGTTGCGCCGGCGAGGATCGCGACCGCGAGAACCAGAAGGCGATCGACGGGTGAAAATTCAGCAACCGCACTCATTCGAAGACCTTTCCAAGCGAGGCGTAGAGAGCGGGCTTGGATCTCTTGACCCGGATCGCAAACAGCGCGCCAAGAATGCCCACCAGCACCATGGCATAGGGGAAAGCCTTGACGATCAGGCTTTCGCTGCCGGAAAGGAGTGAAAGATTAGAACTGACCAGCACCAGCGAACCCATGAGACCGAGCAGCGCCAGCACTGGCGCGGTCATCGTGGTCCAGGCGCTGTAGCTGTTCGGCGTCTTGCGAAAGAACATGATGATCGCGACGGAGACCAGCACCTGCACCAGCAGGATACCGATACCTGCCAGCGCCGCCATCCACGAGAACACGACAGTGTAGGGATCGGCACCGAAGATCACGAACAGGGCAAGGACGACGGCCGCGACCAGACTTTGCAGAAGACCTGCAGCATAGGGGGAGCCATGTTTGGTGTGAACCTTGCCAAGCACCTTGGCGGCTAGACCTTCACGGCCGAGAGCGAAGAAATAGCGGTTGAGCGTATTGTGGAAGGACAGGATGCAGGCAAACAGGCTGGTGATCAACAGCACGTTCATCACCTGGCTCGACCATGGGCCAAGCACGGAATTGGCGGCGGTGAAGTAGAAGCTGTCGAGACTGGCAGCAGCAGCGGCCTGCACCTTGCCCGGACCGTAGAATTGCACGATGGCCCAGGTGGAGAAGGCATAGAAGAGGGTAATCAGCAGCACAGCGACATAGGTGGCGCGGGGAATGGTCTTTTCCGGATCTTCGGCTTCCTCGCCGAAAATGGCCGTCGCTTCGAAGCCGATGAAGGAACCGATGACGAAGACCAGCGCCACGCCGAGACCGGGCGCAAAGACCGACGATGGCATGAAGGAGGAGAAGCTGATGCCTTCCGGTCCGCCGCCAGAAAAGACGATGGCAAGATCCAGAACCAGCAATATGGCGATTTCGGCAATCATGCAGACGCCGAGGATCGCGCCTGAGAAAGCGATGTTGCGCTGACCGCAGACCAGCACGACGACCAGTGCTGCGAAGGCCCAGGCCCACCAGGGCAGGACCAGTCCAAGCGGCGCTATGGCATTGGCCATGAAGAAACCGAACAGGCCATAGATGGCGATCTGAACCGCGCTATAGGTGACCAGCGCCATGAAGGCGCCACCCACACCAGCCGGCTTGCCAATGCCGTGGGTGATATAGGTGTAGAACGCCCCTGCCCCGCCCACATGCCGGCTCATGGCGGTGAAGCCGACCGAGAAGAGCAGGTAGAGCAGGCCGGCAAGCACGAAAGCGCCGGGGACGCCGGCGCCATTGCCGAAAGCAAAAGCGGCCGGCGAAGCGCCGACGACGGCGGTCAGCGGCGCGGCCGCGGCAACGACGAAGAACACGATATGGGCAAGGCCCACCGAATCCTTGGCCAGACGACGCTCCGGCGATGATGGTGCGGGCATGCTTGCTTCCAGTGTCATGGAGAACCCCTCTTTGCTTGTTTGTTGCCAAGAAGGTAAGCGCGGCGATCTGGCCCCGAAATTGCAGTTTATGCCAATGAATCGATAATTCGCGCCACGAAGGTCACCGGAGACGCTGAAAATGGCAGTTGCATCGCATTTGATCAGCCGCATGCCCGCAGTTGCTTCAATTCGAGCCTCCGTCTTGATCCCGCTGGTGCAACAAATCGATAAAAGATCTGGGAAAACCGACCTTCTTCTCGCTTCGCACGGCATTCTGCGCTCGCAATTGGAAGATCCCTACGCTGTCCTGCCCATGGCGCGTTATGTCGCGCTGTTCGAGGAGGCCGCGACGATAACAAGTGAACCGGCACTGGGAGCCCGCATGGGCACCGGCTTCAAGCCCGCCGACATCGGCCCCATCGGCATGGTCTTCGCGCTCTCGCCGACCATTCGCAGCGCTTTCGAGCGGCTGTCGAAATATGTCAACGCGGTCCAGGGCGCGACCAGTTCCGGCGTGTTCGAGGAGAATGGCGATTTTGTCTGGAGCTACCGGATCGTCGATCCCAGCATGTGGCCGCGCCGGCAGGACAGCGAATTCACGATTGCCGCCTCCTGTCAGCTCGTCCGTTCGTGTTTCCGCCGTGGCTGGCGGCCGATGGAAATCCAGCTCGAGCATCACGCCCCGCGCGACGCCAGCGTGCTGGAACGCATCTGTGGCGCGCCCATCCTGTTCGGCCAATCCGGCAACCGGATCGTCATGAACAAGGCGGAGGCTGACCGTGTGCACCGCGCGGAAGACAAAAGCCTGATCGAAATCCTGGAGCGGCATATCGGCGATCTGGTCCACGAGCCAGCGGCCGGCGATATCGTCACGGAAAAGGTCCAGGCTCTGATCAGCATCTATCTCGGCCGCAAACCGGTCACGGTCGCAACGCTTGCCGCCGAACTGAAGATGTCGCCGCGAAGCCTGCAGCGCCGGCTGTCGGAGGAAGGCGTGTCGCTTCGCGATCTCGTTCGCCAGCACCGCCAGACACTCGCCGCCCACTATCTCGGCGACCGACATGCCGCACCGATGTCCGAGATTGCGCGTGTGCTGGGTTATGCAGACAACACCGTGCTCTGGCGTGCGCTGCGATCCTGGGAAAAGAAGGGGAACTACCCATCTTCGACAGGTTGAACGGAGATGTAAAAATCAAGTAAATGAACGATCGGACCGGCAGCGGAGACCGTTCGATTGCTGCTCTACGGCGCCGCACCAAAGAACGCCAGCCGGGTGAAGATCGTATAGTCCGCTTCCGATACCATCAGCGCCACGAAGACCAGCACCAGCAGCGGCGGCAGCAGGATGGCGTAGACGAGCGCCAGCCGTTCCCAGGCCATGTGCATGAAGATGGCAACGATCAGCCCCGCCTTCAGCATCATGAAGATGAGGATCAACGTCCACCTGAGATAACCCTGGATGCCGAGATAATCGACCATGTAGGAAAAGGCGCTGAGCACGAAGAGCAGGCCCCAGACGAAGAGATAGAGCCGGATCGGGTGCTGCTGTCCGGTGTGTTCTTGTACATGCACCGTTTGCGCTTGTGCATGCGCCGTTGTCTCGCTCATGACGACCTCACCACAGATAAAAAAACGCGAAGATGAAGACCCAGACCAGGTCGACGAAGTGCCAGTAGAGGCCCATGATCTCGACGGCCTCGTAGCGGCCTCTCCGGCTGGTGAAGAAGCCGCGCCGCTCTACGTCGAAATCGCCCCGCCAGACCTTGCGGGCGACGATCAGCAGAAAGATGACGCCGATCGTGACATGGGTGCCGTGAAAGCCTGTTATCATGAAGAAGGTCGATCCGAACTGTGCCGCGCCCCACGGGTTTTCCCAGGGGCGCACTCCTTCAGTGATCAGCTTCGTCCATTCGAAGGCCTGCATGCCGACGAAGCCTGCGCCGAGAACGGCCGTGAGCAGCATCAGCATGGCAGTCATGCGGCGGTCGCGGCGATAGCCGAAGTTGACCGCCATCGCCATGGTGCCGCTGCTCGAGATCAGCACGAAAGTCATGATCGCGATCAGGATCAGCGGAACGTCCTGGCCGCCGATATGCAGCGCGAAGACCTCGCTCGGATTGGGCCATGGAACAGGCGTCGACATCCGGGCGGTCATATAGGCGATCAGGAAACAGCCGAAGACGAAGGTGTCGCTCAAGAGGAAGATCCACATCATCGCCTTGCCCCAGGAGGCGGTCTTGAAGGCGCGCTGATCCGAGCTGAAATCGGCGGCGACACCGCGCAGGCCGACCGGGCTGAGGCCTGGCTCGCCGTGTGTCTGGACAGGATGTGCCATCTGCAAATCTCCTAACTGAGCAGTGTGCGGCAGAGATCGACGAAATCATTCGCCCATCCGGCAAAGAGCGCGAAGAGCAACAGCCAAACGGCGAGCATGAAATGCGAGTAGATGGCGGAAAGATCGACGCTGAGGCGCAGCCTGTCCGTCGCCACAGCCGTTGAAAAAGCCCTGACCGTCGTGTGTGCGAGCACAGCAAGCCCGCCGAGGATATGCAGGCCGTGCAGGCCGGTCAGCATGTAGAAGAAACTGTTGGAAGGATTATCGGCCAGCACGTACCCGGCCGCCGTCAGCTCCCGCCATGCCTGGATTTGTCCGACGAGGAAGAAGATGGCAAGCGCAAGCCCTGCAGCAAGCGCCGGTCGCAGCACCTCCATGCGACCATGCCCTGCTTCTCTTTTCGCCCATTGCAAGGCAGTGCTGCTTAAGGCCAGTGCCGCAGTGTTCACCCAGAGCAGCCGGGGAACAGGTGTCGCCCACCAGTCGGTCGACGCCATGCGCATGAAATAGGCGCTGACGGCAAGGCTGAAGACGGCGCCGACGACGCCGAGAAACACGAAGAGCCCGATTTTCACCGCCGGCGCCGGCAGCCTTTGCCGCTCGGCACCGTCATGACCCGGCAGCTGCACCGACCCGGTTTCGAGCCAGGGCTTCGAGGTCAACCGCTGCCCGGAAAGCCACCAGAAGATAATGGCGGCGACCGCGGCAAGGAAGATCAGCATGACGTTCATGCGTGGACCTCCCGTGTGACGCCGCCGCCTGACGGCACCGTCTGCGGAATGAAGTCCTCGGCCGCCCCAGGCACGCTGTAGTCATAGGCCCAGCGGTAGACGACCGGCAGATCCTTTCCCCAGTTGCCGTGGGCGGGCGGCGTCTGCGGCGTCTGCCATTCGAGCGTCGTTGCCCGCCACGGATTGCCGCCGGACTCCCTGCCCCGGAAAATGCTCCAGACCAGATTGAACAGGAAGACCATCTGTCCAGCCCCGACGATCAGCGCCATGACGGTGATGAAGATATTCAGCGTATGGGCCGAAGGCGGAACGAAGGCCGTCTCTCCCATCTCGAAGTAGCGGCGTGGCACCCCGAGCAGGCCGAGATAGTGCATCGGAAAGAAGATCGCATAGGTGCCGAGGAAGGTGATCCAGAAGTGGATGTGGCCGAGCACGTCGTTCAGCATGCGTCCCGTCACCTTCGGATACCAGTGATAGATCGCCCCGAAAATGACGAGGATCGGCGCCACGCCCATGACCATGTGGAAATGCGCGACGACGAACATCGTATCCGACAACGGCACGTCGACGACGACGTTGCCGAGGAAGAGACCGGTCAGGCCACCATTGACGAAGGTGACGATGAAGGCGAGCGCAAAGAGCATCGGCAGGGTCAGGTGGATGTCGCCGCGCCACAGCGTCAGCACCCAGTTGTAGACCTTGATCGCCGTTGGGACGGCGATGATCAGCGTCGTCGTGGCGAAGAAGAAGCCGAAGGCCGGGTTCATGCCGCTGACGTACATGTGGTGCGCCCAGACGACGAAGCTGAGCGCGCCGATGATGACGATCGCCCAGACCATCATGCGGTAGCCGAAGATGTTCTTGCGCGCATGCGTGCTGATCAGGTCCGAAACGATGCCGAAGGCAGGCAATGCGACGATGTAGACCTCCGGATGCCCGAAGAACCAGAAGAGGTGCTGGAAGAGGATCGGGCTGCCGCCGCCATGTTGCAACTGCGTGCCCATTTCGACGATGGCAGGCATGAAGAAGCTGGTGCCGAGCAGGCGATCGAACATCATCATGACGCAGGCGACGAAGAGGGCGGGAAAGGCGAGCAGCGCCATGACGGTCGCTGTGAAGATGCCCCAGACGGTGAGCGGCATGCGCATCAGTGTCATGCCGCGAGCGCGCCCCTGCAGCACAGTCACCACATAGTTCAGCCCACCCATGGTGAAGCCGATGATGAAGACGATCAGCGAGGAGAGCATCAGCAGGATGCCCCAGTCCTTGCCGCCAGGCGTGCCGGAGAGAACGGCCTGTGGCGGATAGAGGGTCCAGCCGGCCCCCGTCGGGCCGCCGGGGGCGAAGAAGCCCGCAGCGAGGATCAGCACTGCGAGCAGGTAAATCCAATAGCTCAGCATGTTGGCGTAGGGAAACACCATATCGCGCGCGCCGACCATCAGCGGAATGAGGTAATTGCCGAAGCCGCCGAGGAACAGTGCGGTCAGCAGATAGATCACCATGATCATGCCGTGCATGGTGATGAACTGATAATAATGATCGGCATCGATGAAGGTGAAATAGCCGGGAAAGGCGAGCTGAATCCGCATCAGCCAGGAGAGTACCAGCGCCACCAGGCCGATTGCGATCGCCGTGAGCGAATATTGCACGGCAATGATCTTGGCATCCTGGCTGAACACATATTTTGTCCACCAGCTTTTCGGATGATAGAGTTCGACATCCTCGACTTCAGCAGAGGGGACGGCGCCTGCGCTGTCGGATGGAATCTCGACCATGATCTCTCTCCCCTTCGTCTCCCAGCGGTCTGCGACCGCTGGGGGTCAGTTTGCCGGCGGCATCTCTCCCGATGACGCCGTAAGCTGGGTGAATGTCTGCTGCTGCCCGAGCCAGGTCTGGTAATCCGCATCCTCCTCGACAACGACGGTGCCGCGCATTTGCCCATGGCCGACGCCACAGAGTTCGGCGCAGAGGATGTCGAAGGTCCCTGTCCGCGTCGGCGTGAACCAGAAATAGGTGATCATGCCGGGTATCATGTCCATCTTGGCGCGGAATTCCGGCACGTAGAAATCATGGAGCACGTCGACCGAGCGCAGCAATATGTGCACCGGCTTGCCGATCGGCAGATGCAATTCGCCGCCCTCGATGATCACGTCGTCAAGGCCGCTTGCGTCGTTTTTATCAAGGCCGAGCGGGTTTTCGGGGGTCACGTCGCCGGTTTCGGCGCGGCCGAGCTTTCCGTCGGCTCCGGGCAGCCGGAAACTCCACAGCCACTGCTGGCTGACGACCTCGACCGATGCGGCATCGGCAGGCACTGTGATGAACTGGTTCCACACAATCAGGCCGGGCGCCAGCATCGCCGCAACGCCGAGCGCCGTTCCCCCTCCCAGCAGCAATTCCAGCCTGCGGTTCTCGGGCTCGTAATGTGCACGGTTGCCCGGCTTGTGCCGGAAGCGGAAGACGCAATAGGCCATGAACAAAACCACCGCCACGAAGACGATGCCGGTGATCCAGAAGGTGATGACGAGGGTGGTGTCGATATAGGTCCAGTTGGACGCGATCGGCGTCCACCACCACGGGCTCAGCACATGGAACAGCACGGAGCCGACGACAATCAGGACGAGGATCAGCACGACAGCCATGTCCGCTCCTCCTCGAGCAGGTCGACCCGTGAAACCGCATTCCGCAAAAAGTCCGTGTTTATTATCGCACAGATAGAAAATATCGGCAATTACGGCAATTTAGGCATGCGCCCGGCCGCGAGCCGCCATTTGGCGTATTGCCCATCACTTAGAATATTGCTTGAGATAGGCGATGAGATTGGTGATTTCCTGGTCGTCCTTCACCCCGACGAAGGCCATCTTCGTACCCTTCACCTTCCCCTTCGGATTGTGCAGATAGTCGCGCAGCACCGTCTCGTCCCAGACGAGACCGCCCTCGCCGGCCGCCTTCATCCCGGCCGAATAGGCGTAATTGGGATGCGTTCCGGCCTTCCGGCCGAACAGCCCGTTCAAAGACGGGCCGACCTTGTTCGTATCGGAATCGGCGACATGACAGGTCGCGCATTTCTTGAAAACGGCAGCACCCGCCGTCGCATCGCCCTCCTGCGCCCCGGCGTTACCAGGACAAAGAGCAATGACGGATGTGGCGATCAGCAGAACAACACGGTAATCCACGGCAAACCTCATCCTCCTCAAGGTCGCCAGCCACTTGCACCCTCCGCTATCTCTCGCGTGTGGGTGGTGGTTGCTATGGCATAAAGCTTAGTCTTTCGCGGGTGCAAGTCAATCGGTTCCACAATTTGGACGCTGGCCGGGCCTGTTCCAGTCCTCCCAGGAGGGTCCGTCACCCTCGAAGATTGGATATTGACGCCGCTATCGGCGACGACATACTTGCTCGAAGCCCCACAGTCGAAACCAGGCCCAGGAAAGGCGCGCAATGTCGATTGCTGAAATTCTATCTTTTGCTTTCGTCACCGCGTTGCTCATCATTTCCCCCGGCCCCAACGGCGTCCTTATCGCCAAGACGGTGCCGACCTCGGGGCGTGGCGCCGGTTTCGCCAATATTGCCGGCTTCGTCGCCGCCTTCTATGTGCACGGCACCCTGTCGATCTGCGGCATCTCCCTGCTGCTGGCGCAGTCGGCGCAGGCCTTCCTCGTCGTCAAGATGATTGGCGCCGCCTATCTCTGCTGGATCGGTATAAAGGCGCTGGTCGGCGCCTGGCGCGGTTATGCTGCCGTAACGTCAGCGACCCCTTCCCGTAAGGTAAGGCACCTCCCTCGCGCCTTCCTCGAGGGTTTCCTCACCAACGCCCTTAATCCGAAGGTGTCAATGTTCTACCTCGCGGTCTTCCCGCAGTTCATCCACCACGACGCCAATGGCCGGGCCGCGATCGGCGAGGCTTTCCTTCTGGTCACCGTCCATGCCAGCCTCAACGTCATCTGGTTCGGCTCGATGGTCATGATCTTTGCGAGGCTCACCAGAGCTGCGCGCAACCAGCGCTTCCAGCGCTGGCTGAAAGCCGCGACAGGCGTGGTCTTCATCGGCTTCGGCGCCAAGATGGCGACATTGCAGGCCGGATAGCGAAGACGGGCAAACCGCCTTCGTCACGGGAAGGCAGGCCGAACGTCCGCAGGGCGGCAACAGGATCAGCGACCTGCCGCCAGGACCGGATATGATGCTGGCCTCGCGCCACCTCAGCTGCCGCCATTTGACTGCGCCCCGATCGAAAGCGCCTCCTTTACCGCCAGTTCGGCCATGGCGAGCGCAGCGTCGCGGGTCCTGGCGGCGGCAATGAAGCGGCCGTTGTGGCAGAAGCTTGCGCCCTCAATGCCGCAAACCGCCTCCAGTGCACCATTGGTGAGCCCGGCCCAGGCCGCCGGCAAGTCGGCCCGGAGCTCGAACCCGTCCTCGGCGCGGCGGATGCCGGTCACGCACCAATCCTTTTCGCGCGGGTGGACGACGAACAGCAGGTGATCGGCGCCCGCCTTGACGATAGCGGGACGGAAGGGCATGCCCCTCGGCAATTCCAGAACGCGCCACTGCCCCGCAGCTTCGATTGCCCGATGCACGATCGCCTCGGCCCGCAATTTTGCGGCACTCTGGGCGATCCTGGCCTCGATGAAACTGCGGGCAATAGCGAGGGCCGCATGGAAGGCGCGATCGTCGGCCTCGGGGTCCGCTTCGTCGAAAACCGGTTTCAGGGTTTCCAGCAGCACCGGCAGCGTCAGCCCGGTCAGCGGCCCCGAGGGGCTGAGCGCGCCATTATCAGTCAGATCGATCGGCAGCACGAAGCCGGCGTCGAAAGAGCCATGCATCGCCTCGACATGTGCTTCGGGAACCTCGGAGGCTGCGAGATAATCACGGCCGTAATGCTTCCAGATCAGCCCGAACGAGCTGTAGGGCTGGCCATCGTCGCGCAGCGGCGCGCCGCGCTGGTGGTGATCGAATATCCCGGCAGCTGGGTCATAGGCTCCGCCGACATCGTAGATGATCCGGTCTTCGCCCGGCGTGATCCACTCCGGCGCCCGGCTGCGAACGATACGCGCCTGCGGGAAAAGCCGGGTCAGGATGACGCTCGACAGCAATTCATCGGCATGAAAGCCACCGGAATGGGTGACGAGGAAATCGGGGATCATCGGAGCTATGCGCCTTGTCGTTCGCGGACGAACCGCTTGCAGGTCGGCTGGAGATAGCCGTTGCCAGCTGCTATCTCAACCCATACCTTAGATCGGAGTCGATTTAAGGATAAAATTATGCAGCAATCCAATGTGTTACAGCGTCATTTCGCACGTCGCCAAAATACCGGTCTCTAGCTGGTTTCATCGAAGCCCCTGAAGGGTGCATCGGGAGTAAGAGGCAGTCCGTGGAGATCCCTCAGCACTTTCACGTTGTCGAGACGGCCGGATGGCTTGTGAACCACCGCATGAACTCCGCCCTTCCCGGTTACCTCATGATCAGTTCCAAGACCGACACCAACGATCTGTCGGATCTGCCCGAAGACGCTTTGGCCGAATTCGGCCCATTGCTCGCAAGGGCTCAGAGTACGCTGAAACGGCAATTGAATGCTCAACGCGTCTATATCGGCCGGTATGGACACACGCCCGGTTATCCGATCCATTTCCATGTGATCCCGATATATGACTGGGTGGAGGAGTTGTTCTGGAAGGACGCTCGATATCGCCTGCTCAAGAATTTTGTAGAGGGACCGGGGGAAACTGCAACGGATGGCGCAGAACTGACGCTGTTTGTCTGGCGAGAGTTCTGTGAACGCGCGGAGCCGCCGCCAGTCAGAGGGCCTTCGGTCTCAGAGGCTATTAAGTTGCTGCGGGAGGCGATGCGGTTTCCGCCGCTTTAGATCTGTGTACTCATGCATGTCGCCGAAAAAGCGGTTTTGGCAGGACGGCATGCATGAAGAGACAGCGCCGGCCTTGTGACCGCTGGCGATCCTATGGCCGAAAGCGAGGTCGAAGGTCTCGGCCGTCTCGACCAATAATCGCGGATCTCCTCCTTGAGATCGAAATTCCCGACCATCCGTCAATCCATGACGTACTGGATATGATGCCGGCCGTGCACGGCCGATTTCTGGACATGAGCGCGAACGCCGAAGACCCGGCCGATCATATCCTCGGTCAGCACATCCTCCGGCGCGCCGACGGCAACGACCTCGCCTTTCTGAAGTACCGCCAGCCTGTCGCAGAACATCGCCGCCAGATTAAGATCGTGCAGCGCGACGATGCAGGTGATGCCGAGCTTCGAGATCAGCGAGAGAATGTCGAGCTGATGCTGGATATCGAGATGGTTGGTCGGCTCGTCGAGCAGCAGTTCGCTTGGCGCCTGCGCCAGCGATCTGGCAATATGGACGCGCTGGCGCTCGCCGCCCGACAGCGTCTGCCAGAGCTGGCCCGCCCTCTCCTGCATGCCCACCCGCGACAGGGCCTCGTCGACGGCGGCGTCGTCTCCGGCGCCCCAGGACGACAACAGCCCGCGATGCGGCGTGCGGCCGAGCCGCACCACGTCGCGCACGGTCAATTGCGTATCGGTCGTCGACTGCTGCTCGACAAAGGCGACGCGACGCGCAAGGGCTGCGCGCGGCAGCGAGGAAATGTCGTCCTCACCCAGCCGGATGATGCCGCTGCGAACCCTGCGCAGCCGGCAGATCAATCTGAGAAGGCTCGATTTGCCGGAACCGTTCGGCCCGAGCAGGCCGAGCACCTTGCCCTTTTCCACCGTCAGGCTGACGCCGTTGACGATGACGATATTACCGGCGGCAAAGCTCACCTCGTCGATGCTGATGCTCATGCCCTCCCCCGCACGCGATAAAGGATGACGGCGAAGGCCGGTGCGCCGAAGAGCGCGGTGACGACCCCGATCGGCAGGATCTGCTGCGGTATGATGATGCGCGAAATGATATCGGCGCCGACCATGTAGATCGCACCGCCGAGCGCCGTTGCCGGCAGCAGCCGCCTATGCGCCGGCCCCACGAGGAAGCGGGCGGCATGGGGGATGACGAGGCCGACGAATCCGATCGAACCCACCATGCTGACGACGCTTGCCGTCATCGCCGCCGTCATGGCGAACAGCACGATCTGGACGCGGCGTACGGCAATGCCGAGCGAGGCGGCGGCATCCGTACCGAAGGCGAAGGCGTCGAGCGCCCGCACATGGGCCATGCAGATGACGAAGCCGGCAAGCGCGATCGGCACCGACAGATAGACATCGGGCCAGCGCACTCCGCTGAGCGAACCCAGCAGCCAGAACAGGATGCCGCGCGCCTGCTCGGCATTGGCCGACGTCGTCACGATGTAGGAGGTGAGCGCATTGAAGAGCTGCGAACCGGCGACGCCGCACAAGATGATGCGCTCGCCGGTTCCCCCCGCACCCGTCGCCAGGATGCCGACCAGCAGAAAGGCAATGACCGCACCGATGAAGGCGCCGCTCGACAGGCCGAGAACACCGTAGCCGAAACCGAGGATCATCACGCAGACGGCACCCGTCGAGGCGCCGGCGGAGATGCCGAGCACGTAGGGTTCGGCCAGCGGATTGCGCAGCAGCGCCTGGAGGATCGCGCCTGAGAGCGAGAGCGACGCCCCGGCGCTGGCAGCGACGAGCGCGCGGCTCAGACGATAATCCCAGACGATGCCCTGGTGGATGCGGCTGAGCTCGAAATCCGTTCCGAACAGGCGGTTCGAAACCGCCTCCGCCGTCGTCGCAAGCGGGATGGCGATCTCGCCGATCGAAACGGCAAGACTGATCATCAGCCCGAGCAGGAGAAGTGCCGCCAAGGTGAGCGCGACAAGCGCCCACCATCCCTGTTGCCGGACCGACACTGCCTTCACTGCGCCAGGCCGAAGGACTTGATGCCGTTCGCCAATGTCTCGATACCGTCGATCGTGCGGATCGTCGGGTTCATCGACTGCGCGTCCATCATCACGAAGTGCTTGTTTTTGACCGCGTCCAGTTCCTTGGTCACAGGATCGTTCTCGAGGAAATCGACCTTGACCTTGGGATCGTCAGCGGCGTAACGGCGACGGTCCATGGTCGCCAGCACGATCACGGCAGGGTTCGCCTGGGCGATGGTTTCCCAACCGACCAGCGGCCATTCCTCTTCCGTCGTGACGACGTTCTTCGCGCCGATCGTCTTCAGAATATAGGCCGGCGCGCTGTTTTTACCGGCGATGAAGGCGTCGCCATTGACCTCCTTGCTGGAGAACCAGAAGACGACGGGCAGGTTCTTGCCCGAGGCGCCTGATATCGAGGCGACAGCATCCGCCTCGCGCTTCTTCAGCTCCGAAATCAGCGCATCGCCGCGCTCCTTAACGTCGAAAATCTCCGAGAGCTCGGTAATTTCCCCGTAGATCAGGTCCATCGTAAACAGCTCCTTGCGCACGCCGTCGCCGCCATCGGTGTTGACCTTGGCGACGCAATCGGCCGGCGCGAGATAGGTATTGATCCCGAGATCCTTGAACTGCTCCCGCTTGCCGACCGAACCCTGAGCGCCGACATGCCATTCGAACTCAGCCGTCACCAGGTCGGGCTCCTGCCCGACGACAGATTCGAAGCTCGGATCATTGTCGGCGAGCCGTTTTATCTTGCTGTTGGCCTCGGCATATTGCGGCAGGACTGGACCGACCCAGACGGCCGTTCCGGCGATCTTGTCGGCAAGGCCGAGCGAGAAGAGCACTTCGGTCATGCCCTGACCGATCGAAACGATTTTGTATGGCGCCTTTTCGAAGGTCACCTGCTGGCCGCAATTGGTGATGGTCAAGGGATATCGGGTCGCGGCAAGGCTTGGTGCCGCAAGGCCGGCGAGCCCGAAGGCAAATGTCACGGTGGCGAGAATCTGGCGCATGGAAAACCTCGATGAAGGGAAAAATCACGGCCGTTCCGCGCATATGCGCGGACCGAAAGCACGCTTAGGAGCGCACTAGCCGCAGGAGGCCCAATCGAGACGGATGCATGCCGGGATTCGGCGAAGGTTCAGCAGGTCAATCATATCTGTTCCTTGTCCGGGCATCCCCGCCCGGTTGATTGGATCGTGATTGACGGCAGGTCTCCTGGCTTGCGGATATCCGTCGTTTCATCCTCCTTCCCGCGATATCTCGCAGTGGCAGGGCTATGAGCCCTTCAGAGATGGCCAATCGCTGGCCACTTCTGAGATGATCGACAATCCGCTTACAGTTGCGGGGGCAGCCACGGTCTCGGTCCCTACTGGGTCGTCCTCACCGTGTTCCCTATTAATCCCCTTGGAGTCATCTTCAGGGAACCGTCGCGCCCAGTTACGTCGCCCGCCCGCCCGGCGTCAATGATTATTGCGGAGGATCGTGCTGGCCCACCACGGCAAATTGCGAGAGCCCGAAACAAAACTCGCCAGCGCCCTCGCGCAAAAGCTATCGCCTGCGGTGCTGACGCAAGTGCCAGGGCATCCGTCGGCGTGCGTCACGACGGATTGCGGAAGGCAGCCCCCCGACATAACTTTGGCGCCACCGATTTCAACGAGGTTTGATTTAGCAATGAGCAATTCGGATAGCGCCGATCTCGCCACCGCCAGGATAGGCGCAATTCGCCCCGCAGCCGAACAAGGCGATGCGCATGCACAATTTGAATTGGGTCACATGACCGCGCGCGGAGAAGGTGTGACCCGCGATAAAGCAGAAGGCGCAAGCTGGATTCGGAAAGCCGCCGAACAGGGTCATGTCGATGCGCAATTCCTCCTGGCTGGCCTGTATCTCATGGGGGACGGCGTTGCACAGAGCGCACCCGAAGGTGTCGAGTGGCTTGAGAAAGCCGCCAGTCAACGCAATGCCGACGCACAGTATTTATTGGGCTTGATGAGAGAAGACGGGGATGGTTGCGATATCGATCCAGCAGATGCCGTCAGATGGTACAGCCAAGCTGCAGATCAGGATCATGCCGGTGCACAATACAGGCTGGCTCAATTGAAGGAACACGGCGTGGGCTGCGGGATCGATCTGACAGAAGCATTCAAATGGTACCGTCGTGCTGCACTTCAGGATTACCCGGATGCAAGGGAAGATCTACTCGGATTATGCCGTGCACATCCAGACCTGCCGCTCCCGGTGTCAGAATTGCTCGATGGCAAAGGTCGCTCCTGATACCCAGCTCTTTTTCCAGGCGTGAGCGTCCAGCCATCCCCCTACAACGCATCCAGCGGTATCTTCAGATACCGCCGGCCGTTCTCCTCCGGATCGGGCAGCCGCCCGCCGCGGATATTCACTTGTAGCGCGTGCAGCATCAGCTTCGGCTTCGGCAGCGTGCGGTCGCGCGCCTGGCGCAGCGCCACGAAAGCGGCCTCGTCGATGCCTGCAATATGCGGATTGGCGCGCTTCTGCGCCGCCACCGTGCTTTCCCAGCGCGGATGCCGGCCGCCCGGCTGATAATCGTGGCCGGAAAAGAGCCGGGTCTCCTCGGGCAGCGACAGGATGGCCTGGATCGACTGCCAGAGGGCGGCAGCACTGCCGCCCGGGAAATCCGTGCGCGCCGTGCCGGAATCCGGCGTGAACACCGTATCGTGCACGAAGGCGGCATCACCGATCACATAAGTGATCGAGGCGAGCGTGTGCCCGGGCGAAAACATCACGCGGGCTTTAAGCGCACCGATCTCGAACGTGTCGCCATCGGCAAACAGCCGGTCCCATTGCGAGCCGTCGGTTTTAAGCGCCGGCCAGTTATAGATCTCCTTCCAGAGCTTCTGCACATCGGTGACATGGATGCCGATCGCCGTCGGCGCGCCGGTCTTCTCATGCAGATAATGCGCTGCGGAGAAATGATCGGCATGCGGATGGGTGTCGAGGATCCATTCGACCGTCAGCCCTTCGCTTTCGATGTGAGCGAGGATGGCATCGGCATTGGCCGTTGCCGTCGCCCCCGACATCTCGTCGAAATCGAGCACCGGGTCGATGATGGCACAGCGTTTGGTCGCCGGGTCGGAAACCACATATTGCACACTGCAGGTACGGGGCTCGAAGAAGGCCTTCACATGAGGCGCCTGCCCTGCCCGCTTCTCCAGAAAGCGCCTCGCGCCGGCAAGATCGAAGCCGAGGTTTTGACCGAAGGCCTCGACATCCCCGGGCTTCATTCGCCCGTCGAGCACCTCGCCCAGCACATGGAGCGTCAGCGCCCGCGTGCCGCTCTTGCAATGGGCGACGACCGGCCCCTTGGCCTCGGCCATCGCCGCCTGGAAGGCACGGATATCGGCTTCGGTGATCTCGGTCCCCTTCACCGGCACGAAGCTGTAGGCGAGCCCGGCGGCGGCGGCGGAAGCTTTTTCCGCCGTATTACCCGGCTGGCCCGGCTCCTCGCCATCAGGCCGGGCGTTGATGACGGCAGCAAAGCCGTCTGCGGCGAAAGCGGCGAAGGCTGCGGCGTCGGGCTGCCCCGCCACCGATAGCAGTTCATTGACCTTCACGGATGTCATCGAAGCCCCCGCGCTGCCCGCACCAGGCATTATCGCACGTATATCGATACAATCTCACAAGTATATTGCCGAACGCAAGAATAGGCGCTTGGTATCCCTCCGCGCCTGTCGCCGGCCTGAAAAGCCTGACGACGCCGGCGGGAGACGCCGCCCAAACTCCCACTCGGCCCAGCCGTGCATCGTCAAAACGACAGCGTCGCAGCACCCTCCTTGATCTCGGCATGCATGGCGCTGGCACCAACGATGACGACGCCGTCGAGCATGTCTTCCTGCGTGTAACCGCGGGAAGTCACGCAGGGTGGGCAGGCCCAGATCGTGCCGCCGCGCTGTTGGAAACTCTCGATCAGGCTCGCGAGCGGATCGAGCGGCGGCACATGCGTCATCCGCTGGCCGCCCTTGCGCACCAGGTCGATCCCGGTGCTGGTGAGGAATACCGAGACCTTCAGCCCGGCGGTGATGCCGCCATTGGCAATGGTGAAGGCGACGGAGGACAGTTCGGATTCGATGCCCTTGGTGACGAGCACGACCAGTTTGTCGCTTTGAGTTTGCATAGTATTCTCCTTCAGTGGGTTTGAACGCACTGATGATAGGAGGGCGCGCGGCGCGCGTATTTGGCCGGAATGCGTGAAGCCTTGTCCGAAAATCCAGACGCTGCGGGTGTTGCGCGCGACGACGTGCTGTCGGCGCTACTGTCGACGATCCGCCTTTCGGGATCGCTGCAGTTCTGCTTCATGCCGACGGGCGACTGGCAGACCGATGCCACGCCGGCCTTAGCAGGCCTTTCGGCCAAGGCCTCGGGCACGATGCCGTTTCACATCGTTGTGGAAGGCCGCTGCTGGCTGAAGACGGAAGGCGAAGAGAGCGAACTGGAGGCCGGCGACGTGCTGGTCTTCCCCTTCGGCACCGGCCATCAGCTCGGCGCGGGAAGAGACGGCAGGCTGGTGCTGCCGACCCGCGACCTGCCGCGGAAGCCATGGCGTGAGATTCCCGTGCTGCGTTACGGCGATCAGACACAGGGCGTGCGTCTGCTCTGCGGCTATCTGCAGTGGGACGGGCTGAGCTTCGCGCCGCTTCGGCAGTCCCTGCCGAGCCTTATCCATGTCAGGACGCGGGCCGCCAATGACGGCGACTGGCTGCGCGCCACCATCCGCCAGATGGTCGAGGAGGTCGACAGGCCCCGCGCCGGCGGCGTCTCGATGCTGCCGCGACTGACCGAAATCATCTTCATCGAGATCCTGCGCCACCAGATCATGATGGCCGAGCCGCATGCGATCGGCTGGCTCGCAGCGCTCGCCGATCCCTCGCTCTCGCGCTGCCTTTCCCTCATTCACGACGATCCCCGGCGTGATTGGTCGCTGGAGCAACTGGCGGCGGCCTCGGGACTGTCGCGCAGCGCCCTCGCCGAACGCTTCCAGGCGATGCTCACGACATCACCGATCCGCTATATCAGGGACTGGCGGCTCTACCTCGCAAGCGTCGCACTCGCCACATCAGGCCAACCGATCGCGGCGATAGCTTACGAGGCCGGCTATGCCACAGAAGCCGCCTTCAACCGCGCCTTCTCCCGCGCCTTCGCCAGCCCACCAGCGGCCTGGCGCGCGACGGCGCGGGCGTAGAGGGTTATCGGCTCAACAAGCGCCAATGCTCAAGAGAGGTTGGCAGAAAGAAGCCGTGACACCCATGGGTGGAAAGAATCAAAGGATGCGCTAATTAGATCCACCATCAAAATCTGGAGCGCGCCTTGGATTCCGAATCCCCTCAGCCACTCACAGCTCGCTTTCCTGTCGGTGGCGGGGAAACTGGCCGACTGATCCAGACCCGCGACTGGAGCAAGACGCCGCTCGGTCCTCTCGACCTCTGGCCGCAAAGCCTGAAGACGGCCACCAACATGCTCCTGCTTTCACCCGTGCCGATCGTTCTTCTCTGGGGCGAAGATGGCGTGATGATCTACAACGACGCCTATTCCGTCTTCGCAGGCAGCCGCCATCCGGATCTTCTCGGTTCCAAGGTCCGTGAGGGCTGGAGCGAAATTGCCGATTTCAATGACAATGTGATGAAAGTCGGACTGTCGGGGAAAACGCTCGCCTACGAGAACCAGGAGCTGACGCTGTTGCGCCACGGCAGCCCGGCTCCCGTCTGGATGAACCTCGACTATTCGCCCGTCCTCGACGAAAGCGGCAAACCCGCCGGCGTCATCGCGATCGTCGTCGAAACGACGAAAAGCGTCCTTGCACAGCGCCGACTGCGCGAGAGCGAAGAGAGGTTCAGGGCGTTCACGACCGCGACGACCGATATCGTCTATCGTATGAGCGCCGACTGGAAGGAGATGCAGCAGCTCGACGGTCGCAACGTTCTCGCCGACACCGCCAATCCAACTGTCGCGTGGCAGGAGGCCTATCTGTTTCCTGAGGACATTCCCGCCATCCAGGCGGTGATCGACGAGGCCATCACAAGCAAGGGTGTTTTCGAATGCGAGCATCGCGTCCGGCGGGCCGACGGCAGCACCGGGTGGGTGCTGTCACGGGCTGTTCCACTCTTGAATGACGCAGGCGCCATCGTCGAATGGTTTGGGGCCGCGACCGATATCACCGAGCGGCGACGCAAGCAGCAACAGCTGGAACTTGTCGTTCATGAACTCAACCATCGCGTTAAGAACAATCTGGCGATGGTGCAGGCTTTTGCATTCCGCACCTTCCGGGATGCCGAAGACATCCCGCGTGCCCTGGACAGTTTCACGGCGCGGCTGGTGTCGCTCGGCCGTGCCAATGATCTGTTGACAGGCGAATTGTGGAGCAGCGCCTCCTTGAAACAGACGCTCGACCAGGCGACCGTCCCGCATCGGCCGGACGGCGGGCGGTGGGAGTTGACCGGAGACGAAATCCGGGTTTCCGCAAAGACGGCGCTGGCGCTGACCATGGCCTTTCACGAACTCGGCACGAATGCGGTCCGCCATGGCGCATGGTCGAATGATGGCGGCGCCGTCAGCGTCAAATGTTCCCTCCAAAGCATCGACGGAACGCAACGCTACCGCATAGACTGGAACGAACATGGCGGACCGCCTGTCGAACAGCCGAAGCGGAAGGGCTTCGGCACGGTCCTCATCCAGCGCGGCCTTGCCGCGGAGACGGGAGGCAATGTGGAGATTTCGTTTGCCGAAACGGGTTTTTCCTTCAGCCTCGACGCTCCGGCAGACCGTCTTCGGAACGAATGACATGGCCAAGCGTGTTCTTGTCGTCGAAGATGAAATGACCATCGCCATGATGATCGAGGATATGCTCGTCGACCTCGGTCACGAGGTCGTCGCGACAGCCGCGCGTTTGCCTTCGGCGCTGGAGGTTGCCGCCGATGGCAATCTTGATTTCGTCGTTCTCGATGTGAACTTGGCCGGACATCAGTCATTCCCGGTGGCCGCAATCCTTCAGCAGCGCGGTATCCCGTTTGCCTTCGCAACCGGATATGGGCCAGCGGGTATCGATCCCGCCTTTGCCGGCCGACCGGTGCTGACCAAGCCGTTCACAACTGCAGATCTTGCAGCTGTCATCGAAACTGTCGGCTGAGACCCAAGAGGGCCGACGCCCAAGTCCAAGAGCCGCTCCAATGAGACGTGTGGTGGTGGGCGATGGCGCGGTTGAGCTGGATCCGATCGACACCCTGATGGACGATCAGCGCGGTTGCAGGCCTGTCAATCCGAGGGCAAGCGTGATGTCGTTGATGATCCCCAGTCGCGCTTCGATCACCGCGATTTTCTCAGGCGTATCGGCACCAAAAGCCTCGATATCGATGAACATTTGCTCGCAGCCACCTGGCGTGACCGTGCCGAACATCTGGCCGGGTTCCTCGCCTATGTTTCGCCAGCTGTGGGGTACATGTGGCGGCAGAACGACGACGGTTCCCACAGGCGCGTCGAACGCCTCGTCGCCGCATTGGAATCGATAGAGCCCGCGGATGACCCGAAAGACTTCGATCTCCCGCGTATGCGTGTGCGGGGCCGGACCATGACCGGGCGGCGTGAAGGTTTCCCACATCCCGAACGCGCCGCCGGTCTCGGCGGCCGTGGCATGGATGACGATCCTCGCGCCAAACGGCGTCTTCGCCACGCGCTCCTTGCCGGGTAAAGAGACGACAGCATTCCTGAAACTCGACATATCCACCTCCCCCTCGATTGCATTCTTTGGGCAGAGCCCTGCGCTCACCCTTGCGGCGCCGGCTCATTGAGCATCGCTTCGATATTGTATCCGTCGGGGTCGAGAACGAAGCAGGCATAATAGTTCTCTTCATATTCCGGCCGCGGGCCGGGCGCGCCATTGTCCCGGGCGCCGGCTTCGAGCGCGGCCCGATAAAACGCCTCGACCTCCGCCCTGCTCCGAACCCGGAAGGCAACGTGCAAACGCGTCAGAGGCGGCTTGTCGTCGGTGTGCTGTATCTCGAACAGGCTGCCGCCGACATCGAAGGCCCAGAACACGCCCTCCTTTCCGAAGGAGAGGCGATAACCCAGAGGTTCGAAAGCGCGCTCATAGAACAATTTGCTCTTCTGCAGGTCACCCACTGCGATGGTGATATGATCGATCATACCGTGCCCTCCCTATCGTTCCAGCGTCCCATCATAGTCGAAATCGCCGCGGCGGAAAAACAGACAAAGCCCCCGGATAGACTGCCAATGCCGACCGCCATGAGCTCTTCCCGCCGCTCGACATCAGCCGACGCGTCCGCGCGGTCGAACATTCGGACTATCGCATCGACATCAACTTCGTCATCAGCCCTGCTTTGATTTCGAGCACGGGTCGATTGACTTGGGGATGGCCGATTTCATCCCGGGGATAACCGATGTCCCTCAGCTGGTCGGGCGTCAGATCTGCCAATGCCTTCCGTCTTGCGACGCTCCGCTGCCACTTCCTCAGTGCAGCGACGATGATTGCTACGCTGTTCGGCCTGAACCCGAACAACTGTCCTTTCGGCGCGCTGATGCCGGCGTGAGTTTCCGTGTGAGCCATTTTCAGTCTCCCATTTGTGAGCTTTGCAAGTGGGAGCCTGACACGCGGGCGTGTTCCGGCTGTTCGGTTCAGCGTGAACGGCCAGGAAAACTTCGACAAGCCGCCGCTAAATCGGTGTTAAATCGATCTGCCGAAATGCTATCCTGCAGCCGCTGTCGAAATCTGGGAGACGATCTGTGCGGATCAGGTTGCTGGGTGGCCTTGAAGTGACGTCCCGGGAGCACCGGCAAGTCCGTTTCACCACGCGCAAAACCTCGCTTCTCTTCGCAGCCCTCGTCCTCGGTGGCCGCCGCGGCTATCGCAGGGAACTGCTTTCCGAAGCCTTCTGGCCAGGACGAAGCAATGAGCAAGCCCGCAACAGCCTGCGCCAGGCGCTGGTCGATATCAGGCGATCGTTTCCGGCTGGCGGGGATGCCCCCGTCTACCTCAACGGGGACCAGGAAACCGTCGCGCTGATAACAGATCCTGATGAAACCGACATTTCGATCTTCGACCGTAAACTGGAGGCCGGCCGGACGGCCAATCTCGCGCTTGCCGCCGATCTCTACCGTGGCGAGGTACTGGCAGGCGAGGCCATTCCGGACGAATTGGACGAGTGGTTCGGCCCGTATCGGAGCACATATCAACGCAAGGCGCTGCAACTGGTGGAGCGGCTGAGCCAAGCGCTTTCCGAGCCAGGCACCGCGGAAGAATCGGCCTGCGAAGGACTGGCCGAAAGGCTGCTCGCTGCGGACCCGACCGTGGAGGCCGCCCATCGGGCGCTGATGCAGATCCACGCTCTGAGGGGCCACGAAAACGCGGCTCTGCGCCAGTACGAATCCTGCCGGGCGCTCTTGAAGAAGCATCTTCAGGCTGAACCAGAAGCACAGACGTCCTCCCTGGCAGCTTCGCTGCAATCGCGGCAGGTACCCGGACATCCGCGGAGCGCACCGGCCGCCGACGTCGGAGCGCAGCCGCAGGTCTTCCCCGCCTCGGCGAAGCATCACGACCGGCCATCGGTTGCGGTCCTGCCATTTCAGAATCTGAGCGGCGACGCGGAGCAGGAATATTTCGCCGACGGCATTGTCGAGGACATCACCATCGCGCTTGCTCAATTCCGCCACCTCTACGTGATCGCCCGGAATTCGAGCTTCACCTACAAAGGTCAGGCGGTCGACATAAAGCAGGTCGGGCGCGAGCTGGACGTACGCTATGTGGTCGAAGGAAGCGTGCGCCGCACGGGTGACCGCCTGCGCATTGCCGGCCAGCTCATCGACACGTCGACCGGTACACATCTTTGGGCCGATCGTTTTGACGGAACCCTGGCGAATGTCTTCGATCTTCAGGATCAGGTCGCCTCGAGCATCGTCGGCGCCATAACGCCGAAAGTGGAGGAGGCTGAGATCGAGCGTGCCAAACGCAAGCCGACCGAGAGCCTTGACGCTTACGACTATTATCTCCGCGGCCTGGCGGCCTTCGACCGGACGGTCACCAACCGATCGGTCATCGATGAGGCCTTGCGGCTGTTCATGAAGGCGATCGAGCGTGACCCGGAATTCGCCGTAGCGCATGCACGGGCGGCACGCTGCTATGCTACGCGAAAGAGCAACGGCTGGATGCTCAATCCCGCAGACGAGACGGCCGAAGCGACCCGGCTGGCCCGGAGAGCGGTCGAACTCGGCTGGGACGATGCGGTTGCACTTACCTACGGCGGATATGTCATCGGTTATGTCGGCGGCGACCTCGATGACAGTGCGGCCTGCATCGATCGAGCCCTCTTCCTCAACCCGAACCTGGCGGCTGCGCTCGGCGTCAGCAGCTGGGTGAAGGCGTGCCTCGGCGAGCCTGATAAGGCCGTCGAACACGCTACACTTGCCATGCGTCTCAGCCCTTTGGATCCGCGCCTGTTTGCCTGGCAGTTCAACATCGGTCTCGCGCATTTTTGCGCCGGGCACTATGACGATGCTGCCGCCTGGGCAGGAAAATCGCTTCGCCACCAGCCGAACTACCCGAGCGCCATGCGCGTGATGGCGGCGAGCCAGGCCATGGCCGGGCGGCTTGCGCAAGCCCGGGAAACGATCGCCCGCCTCTGCCTGATGGACCCCGCCCTCCGGCTTTCCAATCTCGCCGACGTGCTCCCACCCTTCCGGCGACCGGACGATCGCAATCGATATATCGAGGCTCTCAGGATGGCGGGACTGCCGGAGTAGCTGCCGCTTCAGCGGCTTCTTCCGAACGAAGGGGTCATGCCGGGTTATTGCCGACCCCCTATCGGCTAATTGCGAGACGATGCTGCTTCGTGCGAAATTGCCACGCTATGAATCACACGGGCGAAGTTCTCATTCTCACCGGGCCGCCGGGCTCGGGAAAAACCACGACGGCCGAGGCGCTCGCCCGCGAGCCCGGCTCACCGAAGGTCCACCTTCATTCCGACGACTTCTGGCATTTCATCAAGAACGGCGTGATCCCGCCCTATCTGCCCGAAGCGCATGAACAGAATATCGTTGTCGTCGACGTGTTGACTAAGGCGGCGGCTGGCTATGCCGGCGGCGGCTACTTCGTCGTCGTCGACGGCATCGTCGGGCCGTGGTTCCTGGAACCGTTCCGGAAAATCACGGCACCCCTCCACTACGTGATTCTGCGTCCGCCGCTCGATGTCGCCATCCGGCGCTGCCGGGAGCGCGGCGGCGACACGCTGACCGATCCCGGCCCTATTGCGGCGCTCCATCAGCAATTCTCGTCACTGGGCCCGTTCGAGCAACATGTCGTCTCGACGGAGGGGCACGACAGGGAAGACACGTTGCGCACGGTGATCGAGGCTATGCGCAGCGGCGCGTTTCGCCTGGCGTCATAGCGCAAGCCCCTCAGCTTTTGGCGCAAGCGGCAGACACTACCGGGATCCTTTTACCCGATCCCGGTTCGTCCTCTCCGAGCGAGCCGGGAAATTCATGAGCGGACCTCATAAGTTCATGCCGATATCTCCGGCTAATCGCCGCCGGGCTTTGCCCTATCTTGGGATCAAACCTGGGAAGGAGGACTTAAAATGATCAAGCGCAAGCTCGGCCAAAGAGGCCCTGACGTATCGGCGATCGGCTTCGGCTGCATGGGGCTGAACTACCATCGCGGGCCGGCGATGGAGCTTGGTGATGCCGTCGCGCTCTTGCGGGCAGCGCATGACCGGGGCGTGACCTTCTTCGACACGGCCGAGGCCTACGGGCCGTTCACCAACGAGGACCTCGTCGGCGACGCGCTGGCGCCGATCCGTGACGAGGTGGTGATCGCGACGAAATTCGGCTTTAGGGATGGCCGGCCGGAAGTCGGCCTGGATAGCCGGCCGGAACGTATCCGACAGGTCGTCGAAGAAGCCCTCCAGCGGCTTCGCACCGATCGCATCGATATCTTCTACCAGCATCGGGTCGACCCCGCCGTACCGATCGAAGAGGTGGCAGGCACGGTGAAGGATCTAATCAGCGCCGGCAAAGTGCTGCATTTCGGCCTGTCAGAAGCGGGCGTCGAAGCCATTCGCCGCGCCCATGCCGTCCAGCCGGTCACCGTGTTGCAAAGCGAATATTCGCTGTGGTGGCGCAACCCGGAACGGGAAATCCTGCCCGTCGTCGAAGAACTCGGCATCGGCTTCGTGCCCTATAGCCCGCTCGGCCGCGGCTTCCTCACCGGCAAGATGGACGAGAACACCAGTTTCGAAGGCGGCAACGACCACCGCAAGACCAATCCACGTCTTTCAGCCGAAAACCGGAAGGCGAACCAGCCGGTGGTCGATGCAATCGAGGCCATCGCCGCCCGCAGAAACGCCACCGCAGCCCAGGTCGCCATCGCCTGGCTGATGGCCCGCAAACCCTGGATCATCCCCATTCCCGGCACCACCAAGCTGCACCGGCTGGAAGAGAATATCGCCGCCGCCGACATCATCTTCACATCGGAAGAACTGGCCGAGATCGACGCGGTCTTCTCAGGCATCGAGATCCACGGCGACCGCTACTCGGGAACATCGGCAGCCCGCGTCACGCGGTGAGCCAGCGACACCGATCGTTCGATGCGACAGCATGAACATCCTCGTCTCTCGGGTGCGCCGGCGCTGGATGGATGCTGGAAGCAGCGTTGCGTTGGAGAATGCCGCATGCCCAAGAACAGGCGCGAAAAAACGTGCCAACCCCTCCTCCGTCATGCTCGGGCTTTGTCCCGAGCATCTACAGCCGGTGCCGCAGATCCTCGGCACAAGGCCTGACACGACGGAGAGCGGGGCGGCGTTAGCGCCAAACTGAAACCGCCCGCGAGAAAACGCGGGCGGCGGCATCATCGTGTGGCATCCGCCTCGAGCGCAGATGATCAGTCCTGGCCCTGCAGGCGGTCCATCACTTGCAGCAACAGATCGGCGCAGACCTTCATCGGTTCGTCCTCGGCGCACTTCAGGTCGATCCGGGTGTTCCCATCCTCGATCCGGAAATGCGCTGCCTTGGACGGCGGTGGTGGCGGCGGGCGATGACCACGGAAACCGCGGAAGCCCATGTCGCCTCTCCGACCATGCCAGCGGTAGTCGGGGCGATCTCCCGGCCGCGCATCCGGCCGGTCCGTCATCTGCTCATCGTCATCAGCAGTGGACGGAGACGGCGGAGGAGGAGGCGAGCCGGGTTCGGCCGCTGCCGGTGGAGTCCCGGCGGATGGCGGAGCGGGCGGCTGCTGGGCGAAGGCGGTGCCCGCAAGTGCTGCAAGGGCAAGACCTGATAGGAGAAGTCGTTGCATGGAAGCGTTCCTTTCGGAGTTATAGGGCGTGTCTGTAAACACCGCAGCGCGGCTTTGGTTCACGCCCGTCAGGGCCTGTGATCGAAATCTGCAAATCGTCTGTGCGGCGGACCTTTCGGCTGACGCAGCGCTTCGGTTCGTCCATCCTGGCGAACGAGGTAGCTCGCATGCACGAAGCCGTCGTCGAAGCGTCCCTGGACGGTGATGGCTTCATCCTTCGCGACAAGATCCCCGTCCTCGCCGGCCCGGCCGGTTTCAACAAGCGCCTTGCCGCTCTCGTCCTGCAACACGAACTTGTTGCCGTAGATCTCGGCAACCTTGCCCTTGATGGTAACGAGACTCGATGCCGGCATGGCCGAAATCGCCACCGGCGTCAGCGGCGCCATTTCGGGCATGGGACGCATCATCTTCACGGCGCTCGCGCCCCCGGCAGCGCCGATAACAAGCGCCACGGCGGCAGCGATCACGGGGATCGCCAGCCGGCGCCGGCGCTGTCCTGGCGGCACGGGCGTGGCTGCGCCCTCGGAATGCGCGTTGTTCTGGTCTTCGTTCGGCATATATCTTCTCCTTGCTTCAGTAATGGCCGCAATCTAGCCGCCCCGCCCCCTCGCCTGCCTGAACCTCTCCGTTCAGATTGAGTTAAGCTCGGCCCGATAGTTTTGGCCCGTCCCCTGAGACGCCCTGCTATGAAAGCCCTGCCCCATGCGCGTACTGCTCGTCGAAGATGACGAAGACCTGAGCGGCCGGATCGCCGCCGTGCTGCGATCGGAAAACTTCGTCGTCGATATCGCGCGCAACGGCGAGGACGCTCTCCATGCGGGCCTCACCGAACTCTTCGATGTTGCGATCCTCGACCTCGGCCTGCCGAAGATCGATGGCGTCAGCGTGCTGAAGGGCTGGCGCGAGGGCGACCGCAACCTGCCGGTTCTGGTGCTGACGGCGCGCGACGGCTGGCCGGACAAGGTCTCGAGCTTCAAGGCCGGCGCCGACGATTTCCTTGCCAAACCGTTCAAGGTGGAGGAACTGGTGCTGCGCCTGCGCGCGCTCGTGCGCCGGGCGTCCGGTCACGCCGCCTCGCGGCTCGTCTGCGGCGCGCTGGTCTTCGACGCCCAGCTCGGCACCTTCGAGCTCGACGGCCTGCCGCTGAAGCTGACGGCGCTGGAATGGCGGGTGCTCTCCTGCCTGATGCTGCGCAAGGAGATGATCGTCGACCGGCGCGAACTCACCGAGCGCGTCTATGACGGCGATGCCGAAGTCGACTCCAATTCCATCGAGGTCATCATCGCCCGCCTGCGCAAGAAGCTCGGGGGTGAACGCATCGAGACGATGCGTGGCCGTATCGAGACGGTGCGCGGCCGCGGCTATATGCTGACGGCAGCGGCGACATCATGAAAACGCCCTCCCTCAAGCCGAAGTCGATCGCCGGCCGATTGCTGATGTTCTCCGGCATCTTCGTGACGCTGGCGCTTGTCGTCGCCGCCATCGTGCTGTGGCTGGCGCTGAAAACGGTGGTGCGCGAGCAGGTCGACCAGCGTTTGGACACCCAGATCGGCGCCCTTGCCGGCGCGGTGACGCGCGACGCACAAGGCAAGATCACCTTGTCCGCGCCCCTCGATGCGCCGCCCTTCGATCGCCCGTCCTCCGGCTGGTACTGGCAGATCGATGGTGCAGGGCAGAGCCTGACCTCCCGCTCCCTGATGAACGGCACGATAGACGCGCCACCGCCCCGGCAGGATCTGCGCCATGTGCTGATGGGCATGCCGACATCAGGCAGGGGCGGTGATCGCGGAAGAGGGCCGCTCTATCTTCGCCAGGCCATCCGCAGCATCGACGGCGTGACGCTGACGATCACCGCGACGGCGCCGATGATCGCCCTCGTCGGCCCCGCACTGCGCGCCCTTTTCTGGCTGGTGCCCTGCATGCTGCTGCTCGGCCTCGTGCTGATGGCCGGCACGCTCTGGCAGATCCGCTTCGGCCTCAGGCCGCTGAAATCCATGGCGGCCAATATCGATGCCATCAACCGCGGAGAACGCGCCCGCCTGCCCGACGAGGCGACCAAGGAACTTGCGCCGCTCTCGGCGAAGACCAATGCGCTTCTGGCGGTCAACGAAGAGCGGCTCGCCGCAACCCGCATGCAGTTCGCCAACCTCGCCCACGGCCTCAAGACCCCGGTGGCGAGCCTGCTCCTAGCGCTCGACGAGAAAAACGATCCGCAAGGCGCATTGCGCAGCCTCGCCGCCCGCATCGACAACCGGATCAAACACCACCTCGCCGCCGCCCGCCGCGTGATGGCCTCGACGGACAACGTCGCCAGCACCGACCTCGCGGCCTCCGTCGCCGATCTCCACCGGGCAATCAGCCAGATCCATGCCGAGCGAAAGATCGCCTTCGACACCGATATATCAGAGGGCCTGCGCGTCGCCTGCGACGAAAGCGATGTCGAGGAAATGCTCGGAAACCTGATCGACAACGCCTTCAAATGGGCCACCTCCCACGTCACCCTCCGCGCCCACCGCGACGGCCCAACCGCCAGGATCACCATCGAGGACGACGGCCCTGGCATCCCCTCGGACCGCCTCGCCGCCGTTCTCCTGCCCGGTGTGCGCGAAGACGAACACGTCCCCGGCAACGGCTTTGGCCTCAGCATCGTGACCGAGCTGGCGGGGTTGTATGGGGGGTCGCTGGTGTTGGAGGCGAATGGGGCAGTGGGGTTGCGAAGTGTGTTGTGTTTGCCGGTGGCGGTGCAAGTGGTTGGGTAGGATTTTGGGTGGTTTGATTGGGCGGTGAAGATGGATATCGACCGATACTTGTCTTCTCCGCAACGCTCGACCTTCTCTGATGCCCTTCTCTCAGGACCGCAACCCAACTCCCTTCCCGATCATCACCCTCCCGCCGAGACGTCTTTCGCCTCGCCTCTGCCTTGTTGCTCGCGTATCCTGACGCCCGATTCGCCGTCCGCAAACGAGGGTGGGCATGAACGAAGCATCAAAGGAGAGCGCGATGACGGACGCCAAGAGCGGCATTTCGGGACTACGGCCGCATATTACAGTCATTGGCGTCGGTGGCGGTGGCGGCAATGCGATCAACAATATGATCGCGGAAAAGCTGGCGGGCGTCGAATTCGTCGCCGCAAACACGGATGCTCAGGTGCTGGCCACCTCCAAGGCGACGCGCCGCATCCAGCTTGGCGCGAATGTGACGGAGGGTCTCGGCGCCGGTTCGCTGCCTGAGGTCGGCCATGCGGCGGCCGAAGAGTCGCTCGATGAGATCATGGATCACCTGGCCGGATCGCACATGTGCTTCGTCACCGCCGGCATGGGCGGTGGAACGGGCACGGGTGCTGCACCTGTCATCGCCCGCGCTGCGCGTGCCGCCGGCATCCTGACGGTCGGCGTCGTCACCAAGCCCTTTACCTTCGAAGGCAACCGCCGCATGCGGATGGCGGAAATCGGCATCGAGGCGCTTCGCCAGGCGGCCGATACCGTTATCGTCATTCCCAATCAGAACCTCTTCCGCATCGCCGATGCAAAAACCACCTTCGCCGATGCCTTCATGACGGCCGACCGCGTGCTCTATGCCGGCGTCGGCTGCATAACCGATCTGATCGTCAAGGAAGGCCTGATCAACCTCGACTTCGCTGACGTGAAGTCGGTCATGTCAGGCATGGGCCGCGCGATGATGGGCACTGGCGAAGCCTCCGGTGAAAGCCGCGCGATGAAGGCGGCGGAAGCGGCAATTGCCAACCCTCTTCTCGACGATATCTCGATGCGGGGCGCCAGGGGGGTGCTGATCTCGATCTCCGGTGGTTCGGATATGACGCTGTTCGAAGTGGACGAGGCGGCAAGCCGCATTCGTGACGAAGTCCAGGAAGACGCCGATATCGTCGTCGGTGCGATCTTCGACCGCAGCCTCGACGGGAAATTCCGTGTCTCGGTGGTGGCGACCGGCCTCGAAGGCAGCCCGCTGCCCGCATCCGCGCCTCACGCCGCCGAGCAGATCCAGACGCGCACGCTGCAGTAAGCGCAGCGGCGCGACATATCCGAGCACGACAGCCTGCCGCGTCTCTTCAGACGCTCGGCGCTGTCGTGCTTCAATGTCATGCGCTCCAGGGAAATCGCCGCGATCACCGGTCGTTGATTCGCGATCACCTGTCGTTGATCGTGGGAAGGTGCGTTACGACCTCTACGCGGCGCTTGTCATCCAGCGGCTCAATGTGCTTCTGCCAGAAGGCCTCGGCCTCCGGCGTGTCATCCTCCCAGTGGCGGATTTTAACGATATTGTCATCGATCTTCGCCAGCCGTTTGCCGCCAAGCCGCAGGTATTCCTCCGCCAGTTCTTTCGATCGGGTCGTTTGCATGTCGTGTTCCTCCATAGGCGAACCGAAAGGCCGATCGTCGTTACCGGGTTGGCCGGCAATCGGCATCCCCGTTATCGGCGCTTCCGCGCCTTCCAGTTAAACAGTGCGGCGGGATCATGGTTCCAGATCATCGGCCGAAACCGGTCCACGCGGCCGCCTGAAGGCGTCGGCCGCTCTTCTGCCGGGACAGCCGGAGACGCCTCGTCGGGGCGATCTTCGACCGCAGCCTCGACGGCAAGTTCCGCGTTTCGGTGGTGGCGACCGGCCTGGAAGGCAGCCCACTGCCCGCATCCGCGCCTCACGCGGCCGAACAGATCCAGACGCGCACGCTGCAGTAAGTGGCCACTGTTATGCTGCTCTGTTCACCACGGCGCTGAGTGGATAAACGCCGCCACGCCCTGTGGAAAACGGGCGGGGCGGCGTTGGCATTCGGCTAGCAAAGACCGTCAGGCGAAGAGTATGTCCGAGATATTGTGCACCACGGAGATTTCGTCGATCCCGGTGTTGGTGATGTAGAGATTATCCGCCGCTGAGTCATAGACCACGTTGGTGATCAAGTCGTCTCCCGGTATGGCGATGTTGACGTCGACCGTTGTCTTGACCCCGGTTTCGAAGTCGAATGCCGTGCCGATATGCTCGCTGCTGGAGGAATCGCCGAAGAAGAACGTGCCGTCGACGGCAAAGCCGTAGCCGAGCCCGCCGGCGGCGAAGGTCTTGGACTCGATCGGGCTCAGCGTTTCGGGATCGATCTTGGAGACCTGCCAGGTGGAATCATTGATGCGGCCGACGACGTAAATGCCGGTCGAATCCTGCATCGTATTGACGGCCGTGAATCCACCCCAGTCGAACGTACCCGCCCCATTCTCGCCGATAAGGCCCGGGATTGGGTCGCCCCGCTGATCGGATGATCCGTCTGCGGCATCCCACTTTGCGAGATAGGTCTGATCGGGGAAAGGGTCCTCCTCGCCTCTCGCCTCGTTGGTTCGGCCGATGATCTCGCCGCCGCGGACCGAAAAATAGGTTCCGCCGATGTCATATTCGCCCTTGTCATAGTCGCCAAGAGAGATGGCGCCGCTGGCGTTGTCGGCTTCAAATGCCGCGGCGTTGTCGTAAATGCTCACCATGGAATCATCTGGGAAACCATGGCCGGAGCTGACATAATACTTGCCCGTTAGCGGATCGACCGCGACCCCCTGGAGTTCGTAATGGTCCAGGAAGGGGCGCACCACATCCGCCTGGGCCTCGACATGATTGGTGTTCAACGACTTCCCGTCCGTCACGCCGTCGACGGTCAGGGTGATCACGCCGGCATCCGCGTGACCGGCGCCGTCAGAGACCTTGTAATATTGGAGTTTCTCCGTGACATGCTCGCCATCGTCGAGGCCCGCCTTGACGGCCGGGTCGAGATCGTAGGTGAAGCTTCCATCGCCTGCGAAATGGAAGGTGCCGAATTCACCCGCCACGTCGGTCGTCTGCCCTTGCCCCTGACCGGCAGGAATGCTGGTGCCCTCGACCGAACGCAGGAAGAGCGCGCCCGCCTCTCCCGGGTGATCATTGGCAAGCACGTTGCGGGCCATCTCGCTTCCTTCGCGGAAGGAGAAGGCGTCGTCGACCGCGACCGGCGGGCTCGTGACCCCGTGAATGTCGAGCGTGAAGTGGCCGACATCCGTGTTGCCGGAGCCGTCGGAGATCTTGTAGCCGATCGTCTCCGTCAGGGTCATGCCGTCAACGAAGCCCGCCTTGGCCGCCTCGTTCAGCGTATAGGTATAAGAGCCGTCGGCCTTGACGTGGAACGTGCCGTATTCACCCTCGATATCGGTGACCTGCCCGTCCCTCTTGGCAAGAACCCGCTCGCCGTCGAAGAAGTTGAGAAACACGTTGCCGGAGCCCCCGGCCAGATCATTATCCAGCAGATTGCCTGAAATCACGTCATTCTCGGAAGCTCTGCTGACATCATCGACCGCCACAGGTTTTGCAAGCACTGTCATGGATATCTCCTTCAAGATCCATTCGCCTTGGTCTATCGGGAGAAAAGCAGGTGAGACCGGATCGGTCAATAAATTTTCTAGCAGGAGTAGTATTTTAGCTTTTCGCAGCTTTGTCATGTTTGGAGGCTTCGCCCCAGGCGGATGCCTCCGACGCAGACAGCACCATCAAGACCGACGCGGCGACCAAGACCGCGGCACGACATGAATTCATTGAAATCCCCCATCCGCGCAGCATCAATCTCGCGCGCGTCGATGCACAGCATGACTGCAGATTTGTCCGGATTGAGGCGATGAAGGCCGCTATATCATCGATCGACCAATGCCCTCACCTCACCCTACCAACCTCCTGATCTTCGCCGCATCCTCCGCCGTCGACGGGTTGTAGACCACCATGCTGAGATCCGGCCGGCCATCCACCTGGAAGGCGGAATATTCGAAAGCGAGTGGGCCGAGAATGGGGTGGCGGATGTGCTTGGCGCCCTCGCCGTGGGTGCGCACGTCGTTATCCCTCCACATCGCCAGGAATTCGGGGCTCTTGCGGCAGAGTTCGTCGACGAGGGGCTCGACCTCGGCTGCAGCACCGGCGCGGGCCGCATCCACGCGGAAGGCGGCGACGACGAAGCGGGCGACACTTTCCCAGTCGTACTGGGCGGCGCGTACGCGCGGATCGAGGAAGATGAAGCGCAGCACGTTGCGCTCTTCCGGCGGCAGCGCGCCGTAATCGGTCAGAAGCACAGTCGCCGCCCTGTTCCAGGCAATCACGTCCCAGATCGCGTTGCGGATCAGCGCCGGGCTCGGGTCGAGCGCATCGAGCACGCCCTGCAACCTCGGCGTCACGCCCTCTTGCCTGTGGTAACGCACCTCGGGCGGCCGGCCGAGACCGATGAGGAAGAGATGTTCGCGCTCGACATCCGTCAGCATCAGCGCGCGAGAGATCCGGTCGAGCACGTCGGCAGACGGCGCCCCGCCACGGCCCTGCTCCAGCCAAGTGTACCAGGTCGGGCTGATATTGGCGCGGCCCGCCACCTCTTCACGCCGCAGGCCAGGCGTTCGCCGCCTCTCTCCCGCAAAGCCGAAGGCGGCAGGATCGAGCCTGACGCGGCGGTCCTTCAGATAGGTGCCGAGCCGATTGTCCGAGGTGACGAATTCACCCATCCTGTTAGCCTCTATACCATGATAATGTCACTACTTTACCATGATACCGGCAGCGCCGATATGTGTCTTCAGCAAAACTGGAGATATCACATGCGCGTATTCGTCACTGGAGCCACCGGCTGGGTCGGCTCAGCCGTCGTCAATGAACTGATCGCCGCCGGGCACAAGGTGTTGGGCCTCACCCGCTCGGACAAGGGAGCGGATCAACTGGCGGCCGCAGGCGCCGCAGTCCATCGCGGCACGCTCGATGACCTGGAAAGTCTGAAGAGCGGTGCGGCTGAGGCGGACGCCGTGATCCATACGGCATTCAACCACGATTTCTCGAAATTCGCCGAGAACTGCGCCGCCGATCGGCGCGCCATCGAGGCGCTCGGCGAAGCCCTCCAAGGCTCCGATCGTCCGCTGCTGGTCACAGCCGGCCTCGGCTTTGCCCCCGGCCGTGTCGGCACCGAGAAGGATCCGCCCATGCCGACGTCGGAGACCTACCCTCGCGCCTCCGAAATCACCGCGGTATCGCTTGTCGCGCGTGGCGTGCGCGCCTCCACCGTCCGGCTCCCGCCCTCGGTGCATGGCCATGGCGACCACGGCTTCGTGCCGATCCTGATCGATTTGGCTCGGCGAAAGGGCGTCTCCGCCTATATCGGCGAAGGGCAGAACCGCTGGCCGGCCGTGCACCGGCTCGATGCCGCCCGGATTTATCGGCTGGCGATCGAGCGCGGCGCCGTCGGCGGCCCATTCCTGGCAGTCGCGGAAGAGGGAGTTGCCTTTAGGCAGATCGCCGAGGTCATCGGCCGGCGGCTCGATCTGCCCGCCGTGTCGCTCTCACCAGAAGAAGCGGCCGAGCATTTCGGCTGGTTCGCCATGTTCGCCGGCTTCGACGTGCCCACTTCGAGCGAGCACACTCGCACGCTTCTTGGTTGGCAGCCGCAGGAACCCGGCCTGCTCGCCGATATCGACCACCCGGCCTATTTTTAAGAGAGCCCTATCCTTGCTGAGGCGCCCAGGGCCTCGAAGGACGAGCCGGGTGCACCGACACTCCAAGGAATGCAAGGTGCAGCGTTGGAGCGCGTCCTTCGAGGCTCCGCCCTGTGGGCTGCGCGCCTCAGGATGAGGGCCGTAGCGGATGCCGCTTTCAATACCGAGCGTTGGAGGATGCCCGGCCGCCAGAAAATATGGAACAGTGTCGTCCGCCATCGGTTGACCATTGGTCCACCTCAAACATGGAGCCGAAAATGAGCAAGACCAACGTTCGTGAACTTCAGAAACGCGCCGAACGGCAAGTCAAGAACACCAGCGCCGGCGGCCATCTCGGCGGCACATATTTCGGACAGCAACCGGACGGAAAAACCGCCTCGTCGACCACCAACGACAGCGCCAAGGCGCGGCCGAATGACGGAAGCAACTGAGTTGTTTCCGCCGCCACGCGAAAGAATCCTTTTGCGGATTACTTCATTCACGGCGCAGACGCGCCGTGGCTGGACTCCTGTGACATCCCTCGGGTCAACCCCGAAGCCGTCATAGCCTTGACACTCCCAAAGCTGCAAAAGCCAGGGCTATTCCGGAAGCCAGCGCCCTCGCCTGGTTCCAGACCTGCCATCGCTGCGAATAGTCCCGCCAGATATCCCGCGCCGCCGCGATGTCGCCAGGAATGGCAGTCGCGGCCAGTGCCTCGTTCATCGGCACGTTGACCGTGAATGTGAGCATCAGCCCGAAAACCAGATAGACGGCCGCCGCCGCACCGAACCAGAAAGCCGCCGCTCCGCGGCCGCTGAAATACGCGGCTGCGGCAGTCAGCCCGAGAACGGCGGGCGTCAGGAAGAAGGCCGGGAAAAACACCGCGTTGCGGACCGAAGCATTCATCGCCTGCATGGCTGCGATCGCCACCCGCGGATCGGCCCGGTCGAGCCCCCACATCGTCGAACAGACCCAGGCGTAGAAGAAGCCGAAGATCGCGCCTGAGAAGACGACCGATGTTATCGACAGTCCCAGAACCGTGCTGCGCATCGCTTTTCTCCAAAGCCGTATTGTCTTGTACGCCTTTACGTAGACGTATAAGATTGTACGGTTATCGTCAAGACGATGTGAGTGGCCGGAATGCGGGAAGACACGAAGACCAGGCGTCAAGCCGAGATCGAGACGGCGGCTTACGAGCTTCTGAAGGACAGGGGCTACCGCAGCACGTCGATGCTCGATATCGCCAAGGCGGCGAACGCCTCCAATGAAACACTCTATCGCTGGTACGGCGACAAGAATGGCCTCTTCAAGATGATGGTCGAAAGCAATGCCAGGGCGACGAAAGCCGCGCTCGGTGCGGCGATAAGGGACGAGGCGGATCCCCTGGAAACCCTCGCGCATGTCGCGCCGATCCTGCTTTCGATGCTGCTCGGCGACAAGGCAATCTCCCTGAACCGGGCCGCCGCCGCCGACGAAAGCGGCGAACTGGGAGCGACGATCGCCGCCGCCGGCCGCGATAGCGTATTTCCGCTGATCGAGAAGGTGATCGGCCGCGGCCTTGAAACGGCAGCGTTGGCGGCGCCATCCGCAGGTGTGGCGGCCGAATGGTTCCTGAGCCTGCTGATCGGCGATCTGCAGATCAGGCGGGTGAACCGCACGCTGCCGGAACCGTCGGACGAGAATATCCGCGCCCGAGCCGCCGCCGCCATGAGCGCTTTCGGAAAGCTCTGCGGCGCATAGAGCAATCCCAGCAAAGTACTGTCACACCCTGCCCGCGTCGATCGATGCAGCCACCATTGATCGGCGACGCCTCCGCACTAGCTTCTGCTCGCGGCCGAGCGGCCGCGAGGGATACGATCTCTGGGTGAAGGCGGAGGGGCGACGTGGCATCCTATTCGATTGACGATGCGATCCGGGAACTTGCCCCGGCTCTCGGCAAGGCGCCGACGGGCGCGGTCAGCGGCGAATGGACCGCCACCACCATGCAGGCGGGGCATTCCTCCCGGACAGGCGGCTACCTCGATGCCGAGGGAAAGCATGTCCCGGAGGATTCCAGGCATCCGCTCGACATCATCGCAGATGTCGTCGAAAAGCTCGAAGCCTCAGAGGTGCCGCGTTTCAACAAGGTGGTGATCCGCTGGAAGAAGCCGAAATTTCCGTTCATGCAGGCGAAGATCACGCTCGAAACCAGTTATGACCAGACGATCGTGCCGCGCGGCCCCGACGACCCGATCTACGAGACCGCTGCCACTGCGCGGCGCGTCTTCTGGCAGAGCCGCGGCACGCTGCAGGAGAACTTCGCCGTCGAGCGCGGAACGGCCAACATTCACGCACAGACGAAATGGTTCGGCCCGCATCGCCGCATCCTCGTCATCCATGCACCGGGAAGGCTGTCACTTGCTACCGACGGGCTGTCGACCCCCTGGGCCGGTATATCCGAGCCGGAGAACGGCGTCGAATGCGAGCTTTTCATGGAATTCGACGCCGCGACACTGGATGCGGCCGGGATCGAAAACTGGGCGAACCTGTTGATCAACATCGGAGACCTCGTGGCAGACGGTTATCGTGTCGCCCGCGATGTCGAGAAGCACGGCGCCATCCTGTTCTGCCGGCTGACCGAGGATTACCACCCGATGACCCGCATCATGCTGAGCCGCGACCCCGGGCGCATCGACCGCCTGCCTTTCGGCTCAGTGCCGCTGATCCGGGCAACCCCGATCGCCGAAACCGAAGTCGAAGGCCAGGACCTTTCCGACGACTGGGGCGCTGCGGCCGCCCGCAACGCCCTGGCCAAACGCGGCATGGGGATTGATTGATGTCGCCGATGTCGGGCACCAATGCCGGGCGATTATCGTCCGGCCGGCACGGTCCTGCGCTATTCCTGGATGTCGGGCTCGACGACCTTGGCGAGGTTTCGCAGCGACTCCTGCCAGCCGAGATAGCAAGCCTCGGGCGGAATGACGTCAGGCACGCCTGCCTGCACGATATCCACCTCGGTGCCGACCGAAACCTTTTTCAGCGTCACGGTGACCTCCATTTCGCCGGGCAGGTTGGGGTCCTCGAATTTGTCGGTGTAGCGCAGACGTTCGCCCGGGACGAGCTCGAGATATTCGCCGCCGAAGGCATGGCTATTGCCCGTCGTGAAATTGCGGAAGGACATTCTGAACGTGCCGCCGACAACCGGCTCCGAATGATGCACGGTGCAGAGGAAGCCGTTCGGCGGAAGCCACTTGGCAAGCGCGTCCGGCTCCAGGAACGCGCGATAGACTTTCTCCGGGCTGGTCGCCAGAACGCGGTGCAGGCGTATGGTACTCGGCATGGTCATAATCCTTTTGAATGGATGGAATGGACGAACCTAGGACGGGTGAGGCTTGGCCGATCCGACACCGGATCGAACTTTTCTCCAAGAAAAATTGCTTAAAGCATGTCGCGCAAAACTGTGCTGCCGTTTTGCGATAACGATATGCGTGGAAACAAGACCTAAAGCGCAAGGAGCGAATCTGAAAGATTGCGACGCGCTTTAGGAGTATCGCGGCTCAACCGGGCATGCCATCGAACTGCGGAAGATCGAGCGGCCTTGCCCAGGCGAGCCGCCGCCTGGTGAACATTTCGACCCCCGGCTTGATCAGTTCCGGCCGGTCCAGGCTGCCGAGCGTCACGAAGACGAGGCCGGGGAAGCTCTCGAGGTTGCTGCTGAACAATCGGGCGCCGCAGTCGGGGCAAAAGTTGCGGTCGAGCTCCTTGCCTGAATCGGCGATGTAATGAAACGCTTTCGGACTGCCGCTGATTACGGTGAAATCATCCTGGGGTACGGCGAAGAACGTGGCGGCCTCGCCGCCCGTCGCCCTCTTGCAGTCCAGGCAATGGCAGTTGGCGACAAAGTTCGGGTCGATGTCGAAGGCAAATCTCACTGCGCCGCAGGCGCATTGCCCCGTATATTTCCTGGTCATGTCACGTGCCTCCCATCCCGTGTTCGAACGTTTGCGATTGGCTCTGCCTCGCCGTCGTGCCGCAGACGTCGTCGAGACGCGCCTGCGGCCGGGGTTGGCACAAGCCGAATGAGGAAATCTCGACCTCCCCGGGCAGCAATCGTTCCCAGGGGCTGAAGCGCTTAAGCCGCGGCCTGTTTTCTCAAGGCATCAAGCAGCGTCCTGGCGCCCTGTTTTGACGAGGCCGGGTTTTGGCCGGTGATCAGCAGGCCATCCTGGACGACATGCACGCCCCAATCCGCCGTCTTCGAAAACTTTGCGCCCTGCTCTTTCAGGACGTCCTCGAGCAGGTAGGGAACGACCTCGACCAAGTGCATGGCCTCTTCTTCGGAATCGGTGAATCCCGTGACGGCCCGGCCCTTGGCGATAGGCTTTCCATCCGGCGCCTTCACATTCGTCAGGATTCCCGGTGCGTGGCAAACGAGTGCCACAGGTTTTCCCGCCGCGAGCATATCCTCGATGAGCGACAGCGCGTTGCGGTCGTTCGTCAGGTCCCAAAGTGGGCCGTGCCCACCGGGGAAAAACACGCTGTCATAGTCCGCCTGCTTGATGTCGGACAGCCTCAGGGTGTTGGCGAGCGCAGCCGTTGCCGCCTGGTCCCGCTCGAACCGTCGCGTGTCTTCCGTCTGGAATGCTGGCTCGTTGCTCTTCGGATCGAGCGGAGGCTGGCCGCCCTTCGGCGAAGCGAGCGTGATCTCGACCCCGGCGCCACGGAAAACAAAGTAAGGGGCGGCGAGCTCCTCGAGCCAGAAGCCCGTCTTCCTGCCGGTGTTTCCCAGTTGATCATGCGATGTGAGAACCATGAGAATTTTCATTGCTCAGCTCCTTCAAGCCGGCCGGCGGACAACGCCGTCGGCACCCGGATTTACGGTGAAATACTGCCTGCAGATCTCATGCTGAAACGGGAGAGGAGATAGAGCGGCTGCGCTGTGAAACAAGCTCTCCCGCGCGGCGTTTGCTAGAATTACTTTAGCCAAAGCCGAACCAACAAACGGAGGTCGCCCGCGACATCCGTTCCCTGGGCTGAGCCGGCAGACGTCTCAAGGGCATTTGAAAAGCCTGACCGGCTTTCCCGGCCCGCGCTGGATGATGCGCTTGGCTTCCAGATCCAGTTGAACGGCCTTCAACCACCATCCGGCCTTAGCACCGTTGGGGAATTCGACCTCGGAGAGGTGCGGCAGGATGGCGATATTTGCCTCCGCCACAGTAAGTCCGGGCGCTTGTTCAGGCAGTGCAGCCAGCAGTGCGTGACGCATTGCCATGTATTTGGCCTTGTTGACCCGCTCCGTATGGTGCGGCGAGGTTATGCTTTCAATGAGGATTTTTTCGTCATCAGGCATCGATAGCTCCTTTGACAGTGATGTCGGGGACTTTGAAGCCCATCGCAATCCACGCGGTGAGAAGTCTGCCATAGAAGCCGGCCGTCGCCAGTGCGCCGGAAGGCACGTCATCGGGCACACTCGCGCGATCGGGCACATTCTGGGTCATCGTGCGCAATTGGAGGGGTGGAAGCTCGTCCTGCTTCCAGAGATTGCCGTAGAGGCTAAGCCAATGGCCGCCCTTGAACTCCAGAAAAATGGGCGTGTTGCAGCAGGACGCCAGAATACGTCGGGTTGACGCGTTGGGGCCGAGGCGGAATTCCCGCAGATTTTCGGTTCCGGCCAAAAGGCTGATCCGATCCTTCCGATAAAGCACGTAGCGCGTACCGCCATGGATCGTCCGGATCGCCTCCGGCATCGGAAGCGACTCCAGCCTGCCAGCCGCGTCACTACAACTCTTGCAGTGACATTCCGCGCTGATGATCGGGGCGCCGCGCACTTCGAGGTGAAAGGTTCCGCAAGCACAAGTCAGATGGGTTGTCTTGTTGTTCATGACATCGCTCGCTGTTGAGGATCGCTGGATAGTCGCAAAATCAAACTAGACCGTTTAGTTCCGTTATAAGAACTAGACGGTTCAGTTTGATCGTGTCAAGTAGGATTGGAGCGGAGATCGAAAATGTTGATACCGGGTATGGAAGCCGACTTGGCCCGTGGGCGGGCCGGTACTCGTTCGGAGCGCAAACAGGCGGCGATCGTCGGTGCCGCGGCCGAGGTCTTTCTGAGCACCGGTTACGCCGGAGCCAGCATGGACGAGATTGCCAGCCGCTCCGGCGTGTCCAAGCAGACGGTCTACAAGCACTTCTCCAGCAAGGAGGCGCTGTTCGTCGCGGTGCTCACCCAGATGATGGGAGAGGCAGATACCGCCGTTCACACCGGCCTCCCCCAGGTGGAGACCCGCGATCAGCTGGAAGCCTATCTCCTCGACTACGCCGTCCGCCAGCTCACCATCGTCCTGACGCCGGGGCTGATGCAATTGCGCCGCCTTGTGATTGCGGAGGCGCAACGTTTCCCCGAACTTGCCAAGCTGCTTTACGCGCGCGGCCCCGCACGGGCGCTCGAGGTCATGGGCAGCGCTTTCGAACAATTGGCCGGCAAGAAGCTGCTGCAGTTCTCCGATGCAACGGTCGCCGCATCACAATTCAACTGGCTGGTGATGGCCGATCCCGTCAATCGGGTCATGATGCTGGGCGATGCGGCCATTCCGACGAAGCAGCAGATTTACCGCCACGCCGAGGCGGCCGTCGCCACGTTCCTGGCGGCATTTCTACATCCGGAGAAGCGCTGAACGCCGTCGAAGGTCCGGGCATCACAGCGGCGGTGACTGGAATTTCCGCACGTCCAACAGGCCGGCGGTCACAAAGCCGCCGCTCAATCGTCAGCAAATCGCCCCGTTACCGCCGCACCGTGCCCTCTTAAAGGTTCCATCGTCGCGACCTCGCCCGGCCTTTGAGGGGCTGAGCGATCGACCGAGGCGGTCTTGCTGCCGATAAAATCATGCACTTGAAGAGGAATGAATATGATCACTCGTTACACATCTGTCGCAGCCGTGAGCGCGGCAGTCTTCAGTCTGCTTGCTTTCAGCCCGGCATCCGCTGTCGACATGGCCCAGGCGCAACAGCAGCCGGCACAAGCGCAGCCCCCGGCTCAGGCGCAGCCGCCGATGCAGGGACAGCCCGGCGGCAGCGGTGCGACGGCAGCCGTCAGCGATCAGAAAATCGAAGCCTTCGCCGTTGCCTATCTGCAGGTCGACAAGGTGAGACAGGAATATTCGGCCAAGATCGGCGCGACAAAGGACGAGGCTACCAAGCAACAGCTGCAGGAGGAGGCCAAGAAGCAGATGGTCGATACCGTCCAAGCTTCTCCCGACATCTCCGTCGAGGAATATTCGTCGATCCTGACGGCCGCGCAGAGCGACCCGGCTCTGGCCAAGAAGGTACTGGAAAAGATCGGCACGCCGCCGCCGGGCCAGCAGCAGCCACAGCAGGGCCAGCAGCAGCCGCAGCAATAGGCTGCGCGGGCGTAGTAAATCGCTCCGAATAGGCAGCGGACGTCTCGTCGTTCGCGCCGGCAGCAGTGCCCGCCATTTGCTGGGCCCTGCTTTCCATCTCGGCAGTCGACGAAGAGATCAGCTAGAACAGGATGATTTTAGGCCGGGTCGGCCTAAAATCATCCTGTTCTACATTCTATAGTGAGAGCATGAAGTCGTCCGAAAACCGCTCACACTTTTCGGCATCATGCTCTGGTTCAGTATTGCGACCCGCTCTTGTTGTTCAGGTCGTGCCGTTCGGTGCCAGTCAGGGGCGGGTTGAAGATGCTGACGAGAACGAGATCCTGATCCTTGCCACCGCGCAGATAATGCCGGTCGTGCTTGTCGAGCACGTAGATATCGCCAGCGCGGATTGGAAAGACGTTGCCGTCCATATCCTCCACTTCGCCCTCGCCCTTGATGCAGTAGCAGGCCTCCAGGTGATTGCGGTATTGAAGCAGGGCCTCGCTATTGGCGCGAACGACGGTATGGCACACCGTAAAGCCCATGCCGTCGTCTTTGGTCAGCAGGCGGTGGCTCGTGCCGTTGCCCCAGTCGACGAAACGCTCGGTGAGCTCTACCTCCTTAAGATTTCTGACGAACACGTCGATTCTCCTGATAATTTACGGAAGATGTAGCGATGATTCATTTTCATCGCCTGCTACAATTAGCTATTGAAATCACTGGCATTTTCAAATGATGATTTCTGCGTCATCTGTGAGGAAATTTTACAAATGCAATTGCCGCCGTTAAACGCTTTGCGCGCTTTCGAAGCCACGGCCCGCCTGATGAGCCTTTCGAAAGCCGGCGACGAGCTGCACGTCACGCATGCGGCGGTCAGCCATCAGATCAAGCATCTGGAAACCTGGCTCGGGCGCAAGCTGCTGCAGAAATCGGGCCGCGGCATTACGCTGACCGCAGCCGGCGGCGAATATTACCGGGCAGTCTCCGGATCGCTGGCGGCGATTGCACATGCGACCGGCAATATGCGACGCGACCACGACATGCGCGCCATCACCGTCGGCTGCATTCCCTCAATCGCATCGCGCTGGCTCGTTCCGGCCCTGCCCTCCTTCCAGGACAGCGCCCCCGATCTCGACGTCAGGATCGTCTATGCCCGCGCCGAAGAACGCTTCGACGACGAGAGCCTGGACGTGCTGATCACCATGGGCGAGGATCTGAGCGGCGGCAGGGAAAGCCGCCTGCTCTTCTCGCGCCGCAACCAGCCTGTCGCCAGCCGCCATTACCTCGCCAAACGCAACTGGACGATCGACGACGTCTCGCTCACCGGCGCCGACCTGCTGCACGACGAATCCGTCGACGGCTGGAAGGAATGGTTCCGCAAGGCCGGCCAGAAAGCGCCGGAGCCGCTTCGAGGCCCCATATTCCAGGATTTCAATATGCTGGCGACGGCCGTGATCGCCGGCCACGGCGTGGCGCTCTGCCCCGTCGAGGTGTTCCGCCGCGAGATCGAACGCGGCGATCTGTTGGTGCTTTCCGACATCGCGACGGCAGAGAACCAGGGCTATTACGTCATATCGAACAGCTGGGCGAAAAAGCCGGTCCGCCGCTTTATCGACTGGTTCATGACTGAGTGCGGATCGGGCGCGTGATATCCCCTGCCCGCAACTCATCGAAGGGTCGCCGCCGAGACGATGGATGTAAATGGGTCGCGGCAATAAAGACGTTGCATAAGCCCATCCGAGCGCGAGTTGGGCAGAAGTTGGGGATTGTTAATCAGAAATGCCTAATGTAAATCTTGGCGTGCACAAGTTGTGCGGGAGCTGATTTGCTACAATATCTGGTTATGACATGCGACTAGGGAGGGCCTCGGACATGCGGAAAATTCATGCGGCCCCCTCGGCGCTCGGACAAACAGAGCCAAAAACTTCGAGCTCGATCGACCGGCTTTTGTTCTTTGACCGCGATTTCAATCCCGTCGAGAATTTGCTGGGCAATGAGCTGCCTGCTTCTGTCAAACCAGCTGCGTCGTTTTGGGAGCATTTTCCAGAATTGGACAAATCGGCGATTACGCTCGCCCTCCGTTCATTGGGTGACAGTGCCCAGCCTTTGCAAATATCGGGGGATCTTGGCACGCCAGCGTCGCACGGACTGACGATCTATCGGATCGGAGATCTGTTTGCTGTGGTTCGGTCCGAGGAATCTGCCGACGATGAGCGCGCAACCCTTCTGCATCTGGCCACCCACGATCCGCTCACTGGATTGCCGAACCGACGCCAGTTCAGCGAGGACCTCGCTGTGTTGTTACGGGAGGCCGCAGGCTCGAACGAGACTCTGTCCCTGATGCAACTCGATCTTGACGATTTCAAACCCGTTAACGACACGCTTGGGCATCCGGCCGGCGACAAGCTTCTTCAGCTCGCTGCAAGCCGCATTCAAGAGTGCCTTACCAGGGACGACAGAGCCTATCGACTGGCGGGTGACGAATTCACCGTCATATCAAGGGGCCCCGGACATCCCGCCAAAGGGCATCGGCTAGCGGAAGCTTTGGTTGATGCATTCAAAAAGCCCTTCACGATAGATGGCATCGCACTATTTGTCGGTGCCAGCATCGGCATATCTGCTGCTCCACCGGACGGTACGACTCCGGAGCAGCTGATGAAGGCGTCCGACGTCGCACTCTACGCCGCGAAAAAGGACGGGCGCGGTCGCGCAAGACCGTTTGATCCGTCAATGCTTGAGTTGCTGGAACAACGCGAACTGCTGCGCCGCAGCCTTCGCATGGCCTTGGTCCAAGAACAATTCTCTATTGAGTACCAACCCATCGCCGAGGGCGGCAGCATTGTCGGCTTCGAAGCATTGCTCAGATGGAACCACCCTCTACTTGGAAAAATCCCACCAACGGCATTTATTCCGATGGCCGAGGCCGATGGAATGATGCCGGAAATAGGTGCATGGGTTTTGGAGCAGGCATGTCGCGAGGCCATGAAGTGGCCGCAGAACTACATCGTCGCTGTCAATTTGTCCGCGGCTGAATTCTTGACAAGCGGCCTTACCGATCGGGTATCCCAAACGCTAGACTTGATCGGGTTGCCGCCCGACCGTCTGGAGCTTGAGATAACCGAAAGTGTGCTCCTTGAGCGGACCGTCAACAATATCGACACACTGAATACGCTCAACGTGCTAGGGATACGAATCTCGCTTGATGATTTCGGGACAGAATATTCTTCGCTGAGCTATCTGAAGACATTCCCGTTCGACACGATCAAAATCGACAAATACTTTATCACCGACCTCGAAAGCGATCTGAAAGGCCAGGCAATCGTCCGCTGCATCGTTAACCTCGCACATGACCTCGACATGCAGGTGACAGCCGAAGGGGTAGAGACGCCGGGTCAGGCGGAATGGTTGCGCAGCGTGGGCTGCGACAGACTTCAAGGCTATTTGATTAGCAGGCCGCTTCCGGTCGAGGCGATTGGCGAGTTCATCACCCGGGCGGAAACATCCGTAAGCCCCGCGCTACCACAGTGAACAACCGATTTTCGCCGTGCCTTTAGCTATCGCATGCATCAACCTGACGCCCAGGCAAAAGAAGGGAGGCTGTATTGGAACAGGAAGCAGCTAGCTTCGATGACCATGCATTTGCGCCGATGGTATCGCTGGAACTGGACGTTGCGATGTTCAAATCTCAATGGCAGTTTTGCGACGGAATTACCGAATATCTCTCAGACATTCTCGGCCAAGGTCACAGCGATCCCGCTCGATATTCGAATTTTCTTTCCGTCGCGACGAACGAGTTCATCGAACTTGCTTTCCGTTCGACGAGCGAGTTGGGAAGGATAAGGTTCAGTCTCTACCGGAATGCGACATTCAATCGGCTGAGAATTGCGTTTCCTTGCGAGGAAGCATTTGGTCGAAAGCACATGGATGCGAGAGCAAGCGAACACCAGCCTGTCCCAGGCGCCGGCTCTGGATTCGTGGTCACGAAGCCCGATGGGACGGTTTTGCTCAGAGATTTAGCAGCAATATTCCGCGCCACGATCCGAATTGAGCAAGAAGGCGGACAAGGGATTCAAATCATTGCGGATTTCCCCTCGATCGAGGACTTCCGATGAGCCTGCTTCCCCTACCCTTCACTGTTCACTTTGATCCGACAAATCAGGAGTTGTTGCTGTCTGGCAAGATGCGGCCTGAAACCTCCGCCGAAATTGCCGATGCCCTCAAGCTGGTGCAGCAAAGTTTGGAAAAATACAGTGGGGTCGTCTACGTCAATGTCAAACGTCTGACGCACATCAACATGACTGCCTTCGCGGCCCTGGCCGATGTACTCACGGCAAGTTGCCGGACCAAGCCGGAACGGAAGATCGTCATCATTACATCGAGCGTCGTGGCATGGTCGACCTCATTGTTCGAAACGCTGGCGGCATCACAACCAAGCCTGTCGGTTGAAGTCTACGATTCGGCATTCTACCCGGGCCAGAGCTTTGTTGAGGATGAGACTTTCATTCCCATTCTGCGCACCCAGACGAAAATGACATGGAGGCACGAACGCGAACTGTTGCCTCGCCACGGCCTGCGCAGCGGTCTTGTCATAGCGGATATCTGTTGCGGAATTGGTGATTTCGCCGCCTTGGTTCAACGGGAATTCAAACCGGCACGCCTTGTCGCGCTGGATCATTCCGTGCGCAGCCTCGAATATGCTCGCAGGGTCGCGGCCGACTTCGATCTGCAGGGAATCGAGTACACCTATGGTGACGCTTCCCAAATGCTGCTGCGAGATAATCAATTTGACTTTGTGACCTGCCGACATTCGCTGCAGATTTTCAACCGTCCCGAGATGCTGCTGCGGGAGCTTTACCGCATCTGCAAGCCTGGCGGCCGTGTTTACATCACGAACGAAAAAAACTCGCATTGTCTGGGCGAGCCACATGCTGAATCCATAAAATGGACGTACGAAGAAGTCGCCAAACTGTTCAGGCACTTCGATATGGATGTCGAGATGGGGCCGAAAAGCCGCCACCTCCTCGCCGACGCGGGGTTCGATAACATCAAGGTCGATTCCTTTATGGTCACGAATCTTGACGGGGATCCCCAGGACTTCGCAGACGTCATCGAAGCTTGGGAAAATGTCTACGCGGGTGAGATGGCCGTTCGGCGGGGTGACTCATCAGATTTCATTCGCAGGTTCCGGCAGGGATTCAAAGATCATGTCTTTGCTGCTCTTCACCCCAAGGGTTATGCAGGCTGGCCGATCTGGGCAGCTTCCGGCCGAAAGCCACTGTGATGGACAGAAGCTCATCGAAAAGACCGGCAAGGCTAGGTTCGTTTCGGGCAAAGTTCATCTTGGTTGTCGGTGGAGCTGTCCTTTTTGATCTGCTGGTCAGCGGCGGACTAGCACTTTGGAATGTTCAGAGGCTGTCGCGCGACGCCACCCTCGAAGTCGGACAGGGTCTGGAAGCAGCAAGCCAGGAATACATCCGCACATATGCCGATTCCACCGCAGCACAGGTGAGTTTGCTTCTGCGGCAGGTTCATAGCGACGTCGGCACCCTGGCAGGTGTGCTCCAGGCGCAAATCGACGATCCCGAGCGTAATTCCGATGTCGGCGCGGCGATCGCGCGCACATCGCCTGGTAGCGTCAGCCTTGTTTACGACGAGAAGGGAAAATGGTCTCAGAACCTGCCCGGCTCCGCTTCGGTTGTGAGCGTCTGGGGTTACTTGCTCGGACCTGACCATCGGCCGAAACCCGACATCCAGCGCGATCTAGAGACGAGCGCGGTTCTCGACATCGTTGCGCCGAGCCTGCTGCAGCACGGCGCTTCCAAGCTGCAGATGTACTACATCGGACCGAAAGAACGGCCAATCTTCAGGACGGCGCCTTACACCGACCAGGCTCAGACCTTCGATCGCCTTTATTCGGGGCACAACGAAGCCGATTTCTGGGACTTCTTTTTCCCCGGGCTTTACGAGTCCTGGCAGAGCTGGGCCAAGGACGCGAAAACGCGGCCGGTCGCCGACGATATCACGCAGACCGCTCCATATACCGATGCCATTACCGGAAAGCTGATCGTCAGTTTCTTTCATCCATTGTGGACAGCCGACCGGCAGGATGTCGCCGGGACGGCTGGCGCGGACATCACACTCGACCAGCTCGCGCAGATTGTTGAGAATGTGAAAGTGGCCCAGTCCGGCTTTGGATTTCTCGCAATGTCCGACGGAAACGTTGTGGCGATCAACAGCACAGGAGAAAAAACCCTCGGTCTGCGTTCTGCGAGCGATGCGAGCGGAGCCAGCGCCTTGACCGGCCTGGAGCGCTCCCTGAAGGGAAGCTCCCAGCCTGCGATAGCAAAACTGGCCCTTGATCGTGAACTGGGCATCCAACATTTGTTGTTGCAGCAGGAGGGAAACGAGGTCCCCTATATCGTTATCGTCAAGAAACTCCCCGCGACCAATCTCTGGTCCAGCGGCCCGGTTCGGCAAGAGGCGATGTCTCTTGGAGTGGTTGTGCCTGAACGAGAAATCCAGGCCTCCCTCTATGCGGCCCAGGCCAAAATTTCGGAAGCTACCAACCGGATCGTGATCTACCAAATCCTGGCGATCCTAATGTCACTGCTTGTTGTGGCTATAGCAGTAATTGCGGCTTCGAAACGAATAACGAGCGGAATCAGTGCACTTGCAGATGCCGCCAAACGGATTCAGGCGAAGGATTATTCGGTCAGGGTGGCCATAACAACCAAAGATGAGGTCGGCGAGGCTGGTGAAGCATTCAACCGGATGGCCGAACAGATCAGCTATCATACGGAAAATCTCGAGCAGCTTGTCGAAGAGCGAACAGCTCAAATCGAAGATGCAAAGGAAGAGATTTCGACGCTGAACGCACAGCTCCAGCGAGAAAATCGACGTCTCGGAACGGAACTCGCCGTCGCCGAGAGAATCCAGCTCATGGTTCTTCCGCTGCACCAGGAGCTTGAGGAGTTTCAGGCCCTTGAGATCGCAGCCTATATGAGACCTGCAGAAGAAGTCGGCGGCGATTATTACGACGTATTGAAGAGCGGAAATCGGTTGAAGATTGGCATCGGCGACGTCACCGGACACGGGCTCGAAAGCGGCGTGCTGATGTTGATGGTTCAGTCCGTCGCCCGCGCCCTGCAGGAAGCAGGAAACACCGATGCCGTCAAATTTCTCACAGACCTGAACAGCGCCCTATTTAAAAACATAGTGAGAACCAAAATCGATAAGCACCTCACTCTGGCGTTTCTTGACTACGACGGCAAAGAGATGATCCTGTCGGGACAACACGAGGAAGTTGTCGTCGTGCGGGCGAACGGCGAGGTCGAGCGCATAGACACCATGGATCTGGGTATACCGATCGGGCTGGAAGCCGATATTTCTGCCTTCATTAAAACCCGTGAAATAAGCTTCGAGACGGGCGACCTCATACTCCTGCATACGGACGGCGTAACAGAAGCCGAAAACGACGCTGGAGAACTCTTTGGCATCGAACGTCTATCCCGCGAAGCACTGCGCTTGAAGGACCAGAGCGCTGAGAAAGTCGTTGCCGGAATTATAGCGACATTAATGCTCTTCATCGGATCGCAGAAGATTTACGACGACATCACGCTTCTCGCAGTGCGGCATAGGTGAGACATGACGCCAACGGTATATGGTATCGAATCTCTGGCGGGCATAAGCCTGGATTCAAGCACTCGCCTCACGTTAAGCGACGGACCGCTTCAGCTTGGATGGAAGCACTCAGGAATGACTTCCGACTTTATAGCGGAGGTCATGGCTCTGCCCTATTCACGTTCAAGAAAAGACTATGTGCAGGCGCATCATGACATCGGATATCTCAGCAATGAGCTGATCGAAAATGCCGTTAAGTTTCGACAACCTGGGGAGATCCTCATTGAAGCCGGCATATTCGACGGTACTTTTTTAATAAGGGTGAAGAACACGATCGATGGCGTGACATCGTCTCGCTTTCAGCAGCTGCTGCATCGCCTTCAATCGAGAGACCCCGGCGAACTTCTTCTTGAGCAAATCGAAACCAATGCCATATCGGCAGAAAGCGGTTCGGGCTTGGGGTTGCTCACCCTTCTGAGCGATTACGATGCAAAAATGGCATGGGCATTCGAAGGGAATAATGACCAGCGTGTCATACTGACGACGACTGCAGCCGTGGCGATGCCGCCCTCCTCCAATCCGTGAGCGAAGAATGGAAATCAGCGACGAAAACTTCCGCGTATGGGCCGAGAAAAACGAGGTCTATTTCGATGGCGTATTCCGGCTGGCGGGACCGGACGCCTATGCGCCCATTTACTCATTGATATCAGGATTGCTCCATGAGGGGCACAAACAGGTGACGTTCAACCTGACGGGTCTCGAGTTCCTGAATTCCTCTGGCATAAATCTCCTGGCCAAGCTGACGATTGAAGCCAGAAAGATGGGCGACCTCCTGCTCGTCGTCAAAGGCACTAGCCAATATCCTTGGCAAGCAAAATCGCTGCCGAATCTCAAGAAGTTACACCCGCTTGTCGATTTGCGCTTGGCGTAATTCTCTTTCGGGGAAGAGCCAATTTACGCCTCGACGCGCCATCATAAATCGAAGCCAACGCCGACAGCCGCCGAATTTGAGCAGCGCCCTTCGGTTCCTTCGCCAGTCCCCGCAGCGCCGGCCCGTCGTGATGGCGCTCCGCGGACCACGCTTGGCAGCCCTCAGACGCTGCTGAGGAGGAGACTGGTCTCGCTGTTTGCGACACCGTCGATCATCCGCACCTCGCGTAGAACCCGGTCGAAGTCGGCAAGGCTTGCGGCCCGGATATCGGCGACGAGATCCCAATTGCCGTTGGTCGTGTGCAGCGCCGAAATTTCCGTCAGGCCGCGCAGCTTTCGGATGACCTGGGTCGTCGACTTGCCGACGACCTCGACCATCATCACGGCACGCACGGCGTTGACGTCGTAGTCCTCCCGCACCCGGACGGTGAAGCCGAGCAGCGTACCCGTCTCCATCAGGCGATCCAGCCGGTTCTGAACTGTGCCGCGTGCGACACCGAGTGCATCGGAAAGCTTGCTCAAGGAAGCGCGCCCATCGGCGCGGAGGTGAGCGATAATCCGGCGATCCAGATCGTCGGGTGCGTATTTCGCGATAGTCATATTGCCTCCCTTGTAAATTCGCGCAAATGAGCTGAACGAATTGCACAATTTGCTGGCAGAATTAGCACAGATTTGAGCTTTCGGCCAACATGCAGGACGGCTAGCCTTCCTCCTCGAGCATATGCAGGAGGAACTCAGCATGTCGTCGCCCCTTCCATCGGAAAAAGCTCTCGTACCCTTCGTCAGCGTCGAGAACATGATGCGTCTTGTCCACCACATCGGCATCGAAACCGTTTTGACCGAACTTACCGACGTCATCGAGGCGGATTTCCGCCGCTGGGGATCGTTCGACAAAACCCCGCGCGTTGCCTCTCACTCCGGCGAGGGTGTGATCGAGCTGATGCCGACCTCGGACGGCGAAATCTACAGCTTCAAATATGTGAACGGCCATCCGAAGAACATGGCGCAAGGCCTGCAGACCGTGACGGCTTTCGGCCTCCTGGCGGAAGTTTCGACCGGCTATCCGGTGCTGCTCACCGAAATGACCCTGCTGACAGCGCTTCGAACCGCCGCGACCTCAGCCATGGCCGCGCGGCACCTCGCACCAAAGGGCGCCCGCACCATGGCCATGATCGGCAACGGCGCCCAGGCGGAATTCCAGGCGCTTGCCATGAAAGCCGTCTGCGGCATCGATCACATCAGGCTCTACGACATCGATCCGCTGGCGACGGAAAAGATGGTCCGCAACCTTGCAGGAACGGGGTTGACGGTGACCGCCTGCAGCTCGTCCCAATCGGCGATCGAAAACGCCGAGATCATTACGACCTGCACCGCCGACAAGCAGTACGCGACGATCCTGACCGACAACATGGTCGGCGCTGGCGTCCACATCAATGCCATCGGCGGCGACTGCCCAGGCAAGACCGAGCTGCACCACGACATCCTGTTGCGCGCCGACACCTTTGTCGAATATCCGCCACAGACCCGCATCGAGGGCGAAATCCAGCAGATGGATGCCGACTATCCCGTCACCGAATTCTGGCAGGTCGTAACGGGACAGGCGACCGGCCGCCGCGATGCCAGCCAGATCACCCTGTTCGACAGCGTCGGTTTCGCGATCGAGGATTTTTCCGCTCTTCGTTACGTCCGTGACAGGCTCAAGGGGACCGGGCTTTACCAGGACCTCGATATCATCGCCGATCCGGACGATCCGCGCGACCTGTTCGGCATGTTGCAGCGAGCAAAGCAGGCATAGGAGCGCGATGATGCCAAGACACGTCACATATTCCGTCCAGGCGCCCCCTGCAGTCGTCATGGTCCGGCCGCACCACTTCACCGTGAATACCGAGACCGCCATCGACAACCTGTTCCAGTCCAGCCCGGATGCGACGGAAAACCTTTCCTTGGCGGCCTATGAGGAAATCACCCGGGCCGCCGATGTGCTCAGAAGCCATGGCGTGAACGTGCATCTCTTCGACGACGCCGGTACCGAGACACCGGATTCGGTCTTTCCCAACAACTGGTTTTCCACCCATGCCGGCGGGCATGTGGCGATCTATCCGATGAAGGCCGTCAGTCGCCGGCGCGAGCGGCGCAGTGACGTCCTCGAAATGCTGAAGAGCCAGTATCGGGTGCAGGAGGTGATCGACTATTCCGGCCTCGAGCCGGACGGACTGTTTCTCGAGGGCACCGGCGCCATGGTTCTCGATCACATCGACCGGGTGGCCTATGCCGTCCGCTCAGACCGCACCGATCCGATCGCGCTGGAACGCTTCTCGACCCACTTCAACTTCGAGCCGATGGTATTCGACGCGCGGGATGGAAACGGCGTCGCCATTTATCATACCATTGTCCTGATGTGCATCGCCACCGACTTCGCCATGATTGGACTGGAGATGATGACCGATGCGGCAAGACGGCGGGAGGTCGTTCTAAGACTGGAGCGCTCCGGCCGCGGCGTGATCGCACTTACCAACGATCAGATCGCCTCTTTCGCCGGCAATGCTCTCGAACTCCAGGGAAAGGCGGGGCGGATCCTTGCGCTCTCGACCACGGCGCTTGCATCGTTGAACCGGGATCAACGCGACACGATCGAAGAAAGCGCCGAACTGGTCGCGCTTGATATCCCTACCATCGAGCGCGCCGGTGGATCGGTCCGCTGCACGCTCGCAGGCATCCATCTGACGCCACGATGATTGCGTGACGACGCCAAATCGAGGAAGCCCCTTTCTCAGGCCGACCGGAAAACCCTGAGCGGCAGCGAGCGCAACCGATGGCCTCTGGGCTAAGAAGGAATCATTAAGCATTTCAGGCCGTCTAAGACCATTGCCGGGGCCGACATCGGACCTCGGTCCGATGTGCAACGCGCGATCACCGTCTAACCTCTCATATCTGTTCAAGCCGTGCATCTGCACGGCTCTTGATCCGACTTGGAGGAAAACAATGCGGATAGCAACCTTAGCGTCCTTGGCTGCGCTTTCGCTGGCTCTTGCAGCAAGCCCGGCAACGATTGCCGGAATCGACATGACCGCACAGGCAAAGAGCGGTGGAAACGGTGGCGGCAACGGTGGGGGCAATGGCGGCGGTCACGGCGGCGGCAGTGGAAACAGCGGCAACCATGGCAGCAGCAGCCAGGGTAGCGGTTCAACCCATGGCAACTCCAAATCTCAAGGCGTGAAAGGCAAGTCCAGCGAGGCGGCAAGCAAGTCCAAGTCCGTCAAGGCAGACGAGACCAAAGTCAGCACGAAAGAAAAGAACCTGTCGGCGCAACTTGCGGGCCTGAACTCCTTGAAGCGAAACTACAAGGCGTTGATGCATACGTCGGACCCACGCATGACGGCCATCGCGGCCTATGCCGTGGCTTATGCCCAGTATGAACTCGACAATGGAATCGAGCCCGCGGCCGATGACCCTCTGTTAGGGGACGAGGCGCTGGAGGACGCATTGGCTGCCGCAACGAAAACCGGTGAAGTCAGTCCGGCGGTTCTGGATAAGGCCAAAACTATCCTCGGGGTTGGCGACGCAAACGGGAAGATCGATCAAATCCGCACTTCTCTGGAGAACGCTGCGCCGGCGACATCAGACGAATAGCCGATAAATCAGTTGCGAGCGGTGTGGAGCTGACAAGTATGGCTCCGCACTAAACTACGAAGAGCATCTCCGTTTTGTTTGAGTATGGAGATGCTCTTTTTTTGCATATTTTCGAACGCAAACCGCTGCGCAGCCAGCGAGGCCCGATTAGAAGCCCCCGCTAAGTCGCTGTTCTTTGGAACGATCGGCACGCTTGTCGACTGGACGCGGTCCTGGTTGAACTTGTAGGCGGTGTGCACTTGCACCTGGACAAAGAATCCTGAATTCGGTGTGGAGGAAGACGTGGCAGGTCACTGATTACTGTTCACATTCTGTTTTTGACTTCGCCCATATCGGCGGGGTGACTGTCCCATGATCCGCTTGAACGCCGTGCTAAAGGCGTGCTCAGACGAATATCCCAGCGACATCGAAATTTCGGCCATTGTTTCCTCGCCCTGTATCAGTTTCGTTCCTGCCGACATCATTCTCCAGCGGGCAAGGTAGGAGATCGGCGTTTCGCCGACGCGCCTTCGGAAGTACTGGGCGAAGCTCGTGCGGGACATCCCCGCCTTACGGGCGAGCTCTTCCAGTGTCCAGGCGTGCGAGGGATCTGAATGCATCGCCTTTATGGATTGCGCGAGTCTGGGGTCCGCCAGCGCGGTGAACCAGCCCACCCCTCCCGGTGAACTCTCGATGAACAGGCGCAGCGCCTGGGCAAGCATCATGTGAGAAAGGTTTTGCGCCACCTGAAAGGCACCGGGCCTCGCATCGCGTAGTTCCTCCATCATGAGTTCGATATAGAGTCGGAGCTTGGTCCTGTCTTGCGTCGACTCGACATGGATAAAGGGAGGCAATGCCTGAAGCATGACTTCCGCATGTCGGCCATTCACTTCGAAGCGGCTGCCTACGAGGAAGACGTCACCGCCGTCATTGAAGGTCACCACCTCTCCGCTGCGATCGGGATCGAGGGTTTGGCTCGCGAGTTCCGGCTCTGCTTCGAGATCGCTTGCGATCAGAGCCGGGCGTCCCGTCGGAAGGACGAAGCAATCGCCGGCCTTCAGAAAGACCGGTCCGTCGCTCTCTTCCATCGACAGCCAGCATCCGCCCTTCACGACTGCATAGCACTTTATGCGTCCTGCGAGGTCGTCCAGGATGAGCGCCCACGATCCTCCGGCATCGAATCCTGCGGTTATGTAGCTTTTCGGCTTCAGCAGAGCCAGCATTTCGGACAGCGGATCCATGCGGCACCTTGAACGATCACGAACAAAAAGCGGACTTTTACAGATAGATCGTGCAGGCGAGCGTGTCTACAAGGTGGCATCGATCTGTTGATACGGAGAACAAATTAAATGAAGGCTGCAGTTGTGAATTCCTTCGGCGTCTCGCCATCCTTCCAAGACTTCCGCGAACCGGAAGCAGGAGAAGACGAGACCGTGGTGACCGTCGATGCGGCGGCTCTGAGCCCCATCGTCAAAAGCCTGGCTTCCGGCCGACATTATGCAAGCGGCACCACCGCAGGGTTCGTTCCAGGCGTCGATGGCGTCGGGACCGACGCGGATGGACGAAGGGTCTACTTCCTTTTTCCGAAGGCCCCTTTTGGCTCCATGGCAGAGAAGTCTCTTGTAGCCAAGGCCATGACTGCACCTGTGCCAGATAAGCTTGCCAGCGACCATGCCGCCGCGATCGTAACGGGAGCGCTTGCCTCCTGGATCGCTTTCTCACGCAGGGCCAAACTTCAAAAGGGTGAGACGGTCCTCATCCTTGGGGCGACTGGAGCTTCGGGCAGCATGGCGGTCCAGACTGCCAGGCACTTCGGCGCAAGCAGGGTCGTGGCAGTCGGGCGAAATGCAGCGAAGCTCGATCGCCTTGACGCCGATGTGAAGGTCGTTCTCGACGCCGACGCCGATACAGCTCTGCGGGGTCAGTTCGATTGCGGTGTCGATGTCGTTCTCGACTTCGTATGGGGCGACCCAGCCGCCCGCGTATTGAGAGCGGCAACCAGGGATCGTGGTTCAAGAATGGGGGAACCGCGTCTTCGATACGTCCAGCTTGGCACGATGGCCGGCGATGAAATTGCCATCCGGGGAGATATGCTGCGCAGCACTGGCCTTGAGATGATCGGAAGCGGTATTGGCAGCGTGGCTGTCACAGACCTCGTTGCCGGCGCCGGCGAGCTTCTGGCGGTTGCACTACAAGCAGGTTTTGACAGGCAATTCACGAGCCTGCCACTGGAAGCTGTCAAAGAGGCATGGAGCGGCGATGCCGACATCCGCTACATACTGATGCCTCGACTATGATCTCTGCCTTCCATCTTGAACGAACGATTTGGGGCCGGCAGCGGACCAGCGGCTTTCGGTGCCGCGACTTTCGAAAGCCGCCATTGCGACATTGCTGTCTCCTGCGGGTTCGGAATTCTGTCCTGGGATTCGCGCCGGGGATGCCTCGAGGGGCGTCCCGAGCCGCACTGGTTATCTCAATCGTCGCCGTTCAGCGGCCACCCATGACGGACACCGTCGCCTGTCCGGTGCCCCAATCCTTGTAGAAAATCTGCGAGCCGTCTTTTGTCTTGATGCTGTTTATGATGTCAATTCCATCTCCAATGGTTATTTTGGTTGAGTTCGCCAACGCTCAAGCTCAGCCTGCGTGAAGCGCGGCGTGATGTGCTGCGGACAGTTCCAGTCGAACGCCTCCACCACGATGAGGCCGAGACGTTCCACGCGAGCGGGGTAGTCGGGGCACGGTCAGCTTCTTCGTCAGCACCGTACGTACTGACCGGATCGCTGCTCGGTTCACCAAATTTCCCAGATCTTAACGCCCCTCGCAAGTGCTGGAGCGCTAATATTCTGGCAGTCACCCCGCGAACACAGGAGGCAACGATGTCTCGCGATCAAAAGCCAGCTACCCAACCGGACGACCCGGAGCGCCGCGCCATCCTTCGCGCCGCCGGAGGCGTTGCAATCGGCGGAATTGCCGCTGCCCTCGCAGGCGATGCAACTGCGTCCGCACAAACGCCAATCGCAACCGGCGATCCAGGTTCGCTGGGTGCCCGGCTTCAAGGCGTACAGCATTTCGGCCTGACCGTGCAGAACATGGAACGCGCCTACGAGTTCTACACAGCCGTACTCGGTGGGACCGAAGTCTTCCGCCATGGTGACTTTCAAGGCGACGCCGTGCAGAACACACTGCTTGCCGACCAGGAAATCCTGGCCAATCAGCTCGGCGTCAATCCGCGGACGATCGGCGTGCCTGACCTCAGGGACGGCGCCCAACGCCTCGATGTGCGCTTCATCCAGTTCGACAACGTCGTCATTGAGCTCTTGCAGTATCGCGATGCGGACCAACCGATGGGTGGCCCCAAGGCGTTCGCGGAACCTGTGGAGCACATGAGCCCGGCTTTTCCGCGAATGATGCACATCTGCTTCTATGTCCGGGATGATGTCGACTTCAATCAGTTTATCGCCGATCTCGAGGCGGAGTCCGCGCGACGTGGCATGACGCAGGTGCGGGCAAATCGCATCATACGTGTTTCGACAGAAGACGAACGAAAGGCGGCCCCCCAGAGCGCCAACACCAACAAGGTGACCGTTGCGCCATCAGACGGCTGGGAACTGATCTATTGCAAGGGCCCGGAGGGGGAACAACTGGAGTTCGTGAAGGCGCTTGGACCCGTGAAAAAGCGGTTTGCCGATGCATTGGCGGCGCATCTGCAACTTGCGAGCGCGAAGTAAGCGCAAGAGGCATCAGCATCACTTTGCAAGCCGGCACCCGGATTTGGCCAGCGGGCCATCTTACCGCGCTTGGCAAGATAAGGAGAAACGACATGATCACAACGCTGCGGCTGCAAGCTTCGGCTATTCTGCTCGGGGGCCTGCTCGCGGGACCCGTTCTCCGAACGGACGCGCTCGCACAGGAAGGCCCGGGCCAGGGCTATGCCAAAATTGCAAGTGGAGCCTATTCGGTTGTTGCCGAGGTCCGTGCCAAACCGGGCAAGGAGGCCGAACTACGGGCCGTCACGCTTCCTCTCATTGACCTTGTCCGCAGCGATCCCGCAAACTTGGTCTATTTTCTTCAGGAGAACCGTGAGACCCCCGGACACTTCATCTTCTACGAGATATTCGCCAACGAAGCCGACTTTGAGTCTCATAACGCCATGCCGTATGTGAAGGAGTGGTTTGCCAAGCTGCCCGAACTCGCCGATGGCGGAGTGAAGGTGATGCGAATGCAGATCCTCGCGCCGGCTGGCGACTAGCACACTTCCCAAGACTGGACGTCGGCGAACGAGGGCCACCGCGGGATTGCTCGGGGAAGAACACGCCGCGCCGCAAGCGCCGCTTTTGCACACGACACCATCAAGCCAGGAAGGAGCTGCAAGATGAGACTCGAGGGCAAGGTTGCATTGGTCACAGGAGCCGCAGGTGGTATCGGTTTCGCAGTCGCGGAGCTGTTCAATGCGAGGGTGCCATCGTTATCGCCGGCGACATCAAGCCGTCCGAAAAACCATATCCCGACGCCGTCGAGGCAATGACGCTTGATGTGACCAGCGAAGAGCAATGGGCAACGGTCGTTGCCGCGATCGTCAGGAAACATGGCCGACTTGACGTGCTTGTAAACAATGCCGGCATCATCGCCTACGAGCCGCTCGACAAGCTGGAGATGAAGGACTGGCTGAAGATGATCGCCGTCGACCAGACTGGTGTTTTCCTCGGCATGCGGGAAGCAATTCGCGTCATGCGCAAGCAGCAAGCGGGTTCGATCGTCAACATCTCCTCGATCTGGGGCAGTGCAGCGGTTGCGGGTGCGCATTCCTACCATGCCGCCAAAGGTGCACTCCGCAACATGTCGAAAAACGCGGCGATGACGTACGTATCCGACGGAATCCGGGTCAACTCCGTGCATCCGGGCTTCGTACACACGCCGCTGACGGATGCACAGGCGCCAGAGCTCAATGAAGCTGTCATCGCGGCAACACCGATGAAGCGCGGTGGCAGGTCGATCGAGATCGCCTATGGCTGCCTGTATCTAGCTTCCGAGGAGGCAAGCTACGTGACCGACGTCGAGTTGAACATCGACGGCGGTTATCTTGCCCAGTAGCGCAAGAGACATGCGGGCCGTCGCGGACGGCTCTTTCCTGCAAGCCGCAGAAGAAGCGGCAGCGGTGCGCCGCGATCAGTCAGACAACTTGATCCGGACCTGGTATCCTTGTTCCCTCCATTTTTCGGGAGCGTCTTGGGTAAGAGTCGGGAGCGAATCCATACGCGCAGTCGTGCGCGTCATCAGTGAATGTCTGCTTTCGATTCCGTTAGCGCAAACGCCAATAACTGGATTGGGCGCGCAAAGCGGCCACCAGCTCGATGATTCCATCCTGGGGCGGCCTAAGACGACGGCACACACTTTTCCTGAACTTAACCTCATTTAACAACGCCCATTGCCAGGCAGCAGTAAAGTGCGCGGTAGCGGCATAATTCGATAGGCCGACGATCGAATGATCTTGATGGCGATTAGGGGCGCAACGTGAGATGAGGTGGACCAAGCCATGACCCACTTGGAGCCTCCGGGCAGACTCGATCGCCCCGTCGACGGGCGTCTGGACCATATTCTCGGCGATGCGAGTGCCGAAATAACGCTGGTCGAATACGGCAGCTACGTCTGCTCCCACTGCAGGGCCGCAAATGAAGAGATTGCACGCGTCCGCAGCCATCTCGGAGATCGCCTTCGCTATGTCTTTCGCCACCTTCCGATACCAGGCAGCGAGATTGCACGGAGAGCTGCAGAACTGGCCGAGAGCGCCCATAGCAACGAGGAATTCTGGAAAGTCCACATGAGGCTGATGACGCGGTCTGCTCAATTGACGGAGGAAGATATCACCGTTGTCACGAGGGAAATTGGACTGGAAAACGAGGAACCGCAGCAGGCCGATGTTGTGGCTGAGAAGGCGAAGACAAGAATCGATGCCGATATCCGAAGCGCTCAAGTCAGCGGCGTTCGCTTCACGCCAACCTTCTTCATCAATGACCGCCGCTACGATGGACCATGGGACGAAAGCTCGCTAACGGACGCGATGCTTGGACGACTCGGTCACCGCATGCAATCGGCCGCTTTGGACTTCGCGGCCTGGGGGCCGTCGGCAGGCGTGCTTTTGCTGCTCGCAACCATTGTGGCGGTCCTTCTCAGCAACTTGCGGGTCGGCGACGAATTCGAACGGCTGATGCATGAGAATGTGGGATTCCTCATCGGAACCGAAGCATTCGGGATGTCGCTGCGCCACTGGATCAACGATGGCCTCCTGACGGTTTTCTTCCTCGTAGTCGGTCTCGAGATCAAGCGCGAGATGACCGTCGGACGCCTGGCGACCACCGCCACCGCGATCTTGCCGATTGCCGCGGCGATTGGCGGCATGCTCGCTCCGGCGCTGATGTACTGGCTGCTGATCCCGAGCGGCCCCTGGGAGCACGGCTGGGGTATCCCAATGGCGACGGACACCGCTTTCGCGGTGGCTATCATCGCCATGATGGGCCGCCGGGTGCCGGTCGAGCTCAGAATTTTTCTGACAGCGGCTGCCATTGTGGACGACATCGGTTCGATCGCGATCGTGGCTCTCTTCTACTCGGAGGAACTCAACCTGCTCTACGCGGCGGCCTCAGTCGCCCTCGGGCTCCTTCTTTGGTTTTTCAATCGAGCGCATGTCTATCGAGTGTCCATGTACCTGCTCCTGGGCGTGACACTATGGGCATGCGTTTATGCCAGCGGCTTCCACGCCTCACTCGCCGGTATCGTACTCGCCCTTCTGATCCCGACGCGGCCCCCGGCGAACCTCAGGGCGCTCATCGGCCAAGCCGATACGATCATCGCGGCGGAGGCGCAGCGTGGAGATGTCCTGAGGCGTGGCCCTTCGCTTCCCGCACTGAGAGCGCTTGACGCCATACACGATCGAATTGAATCACCCGCAGATCGGTTGCTTCGGTACGCGGGAACGCGATCGAGCTATCTCATCCTGCCGCTCTTCGCGCTCGCGAACGCAGGTGTCGAGATCACACCTGCGGTCTGGTCAGGTCACGAGCTATTGATGCTAGCGATCGTGGCAGGCCTGTTTGTCGGCAAGCCTGTCGGAATCATGGCGGCCTGCGCAATCGCCGTTCGATTGGGCATCACAACCAAGCCGGAGGCATATTCCTGGCAGCAACTGCTCGGAGCAGCCGCGCTCGCGGGGATAGGATTTACGATGTCCCTTTTCATCGCCGGGCAAGCGTTCACGGAGACAACGGATTTCGCTGCGGCGAAGATCGCCGTCTTCCTGGCGTCCATCCTTTCCGCGATGGCTGGTGCGCTCCTGCTTCTGACAGCCGGAAAGCATTCGACCAATCGCGCTGCAGCCATCGGAGATAAGGCTATAAGGCCACGTCTTGGACAATGGGCTCCAATTCCCCGGGTCCGCGAGAGAAACATCGAACGGCAATCGGGCGGACACGGAAAAGGCGTTGGAGATCATTAAGTGCCAAACTTGGGAAGGCGGTTGACGAAGCCCGCCACGAGGGGTGCGATCGCATCCAGGCGCTCCTCCAGGGCGAAATGCCCGGTGTCGAAGAGGTGCAGCTCCGCATTGGGCAAATCGGTCAGGTAGGCGCGGGCACCGGCTTCCACGAAAAACGGGTCGTTGCGCCCCCAGAGGATCTGGGCGGGTAGCGACGCTTGCCGGAGCCATTCCTGCCACACCGGATAGGCGTCGACATTGGACTTGTAGTCCAGCAGGAGGTCGATCAGGTGCGCCTTCCGACCGGGCAGATCCAGATAGAGCTGATCCAGGGTGTAGCCGTCGGGGGAAATGCTCTCGGGGTCCGCCACACCCGTGAAGTATTGGAACTTGGTTCCCTCGAGCGTGAGAAGTCCATCCAACTCCTTGAGCCCCGCCTCGTCATGTCGCGGGATGGAAACAAGACGCCTTGCCGCATCCGACAGGCCTGCCTCGTAGGCATTGGCGTTCTGTATAATGACGCCGGCAATTAGATCCCGCCTGCGGGCGGCAATCCTGAACCCGACCGGCGCCCCGAAATCGAAGACATAGAGGACGAACCGTTCAAGACTGAGCTTGTCGATGAACTCCTCGATGGTACGCGAGATGTTCTCGAAGCTGTACGCGAAGGCGCCGGGGGGCGACACGTCATGGCTTTGGCCGAAGCCCGGATAGTCAGGGGCGATCATGTGGAATTCCCTCCCCAGCCGCCGCATCAAACCGCTGTACTGGTGCGAGGAGGATGGGAACCCGTGCAGGAGCAAGATCGGTGGCCGCCCTTCCACAACCTCAGGCACGGTCTCACGATAGAAGATCTCCGCTGCCGCGGTGTTCATGGTCCGATATCGTAAGACGGCCATAGTCTGCTCCTTCGGTTTTGACCGCACACTCAGAGTGCGATGAGCCGGCTGCGGCCCATCGTGACAGTGGTGCCTGTATGTGATGCGCTCGGCCTCAGTGCGCGACGAGCACCATCTTCTGGTTCACCAGTTCTTTAATGCCGGCGCCCGCGAGTTCGCGACCGTAGCCGGATTTCTTGACCCCGCCGAATGGAAGCTCCGGTCCGGTGAAGGAGGACGTATTGATCCAGACTGAGCCTGTTTCCACCTGCGAAGCGAGGGACTTGGCGCGCTCGACGTCCGCCGTGAAGATCGCCCCGGAAAGCCCGAAGTTCGAGTCGTTCGCGATCCTGACCACGTCGTCATCGCTCTTGATCACGTGCACCTGCGCGACGGGACCGAAGAACTCCTCGAAGTACGCCGGGTTGTCCCTTGTCACATGGGTGAGGATCGTTGGCTGATAATACGCGCCCGGCCCCTCGACCATTGACCCGCCGACCAGGACCCTGGCCCCGGCTTTGACGGCGCGCTCGACCTGCCCAGCAATATCGTCGCGAGCTCCGATCGAAGACATCGGCCCGAGTCCGACCGTCTCATCCATGGGGTCGCCGATCTTGGTGCTCGTGAACTTCTCCGCGAGCTTATTGACGAATTCGTCGGCGATCTTCTCATGGATGAGGAAGCGTTTCGCACCATTGCAGACCTGACCGCAGCCGCGCAGCCTGGCCTCGACGCCGGCGGCGACGGCCTTGTCCACGTCGGCGTCGTCGAGGACGACGAACACGTCGCTGCCGCCGAGTTCCATCACGGACTTCTTGAGGTTCTTGCCCGCGTTGGCCGCCACGATACTACCCGCGCCCTCGGAGCCAGTAAGAGCCACACCTTGAACCCGATCGTCAGCAATGAGTCTCGAAATCTGGTCGCCCGTCGCGAAGAGGTTCGTCCAGGCGCCTTCAGGCGCGCCCGCCTCGGTGAGCAGTTCTTCGAACGCGATCGCCGCCTGCGGAACCATGCTGGCGTGTTTCGCGAGCACGGGATTGCCAATCGCGAGATTGGGACCGGCCACGCGGATCAACTGGTAGAAGGGAAAATTCCAGGGCTCGACAGCGACTACGACACCGATCGGATGATATTCCAGCCAAGCGTCGCCCTTCGACGTCGCCACCTTCTCACGGGCGAGAAGGGACTCGGCGTTTCCGGCATAGTACTGGGCGATGTCGGCGGTGATCCGCACCTCGGTGCGGGCTTCGTTGATCCGCTTTCCCATTTCCAGGGTGAGTATGCGCGCCAGTTCCTCCAGGCGCTCATGCGCCAGGTTGGCAAAGCGGTTCAGAACCTTTAGTCGGGGACCCCTGTCGCCCTTGCACCACGGTGACTTGTAGAGGGAATGGGCTAGATTGAGCGACTTCTCGATCTCGTCGTCGCTATGGTTATTGAATGTCTTGAGGACCTTGCCCGTTGCCGGGTTTACGCTCTGATAAGCCATCTCATAGTCTCCTTTCGAGGTCAGGGCCGGAAACGGCCGGTCTTGGGAATATTCGACGCGTGCTCGCGCACCGGGTCCGATCCGTCGATCAGAATTCCTGTGCCGTCGGACGCAGCACGATCTCGTTGATGTCCACGTCGGCGGGTTGCTCGATTGCAAAGGTGATTGCCCTGGCAATGGAACTGGCGGGGATCGCCGACTTGTAGAATTCCATGACCGCGCCCTGCGATGTTCCACTGGTCGTGTGCTTGAGATCGCTCTCGACGGCACCCGGTTCGATTGATGTCACCCTGATCTTGCTTCCGACCTCCTGGCGCAGCCCCTCCGAGATCGCCCTGACGGCGAACTTGGTGCCAGAGTAGACTGTGCCGCCCGGTGCGAAGACCTTGACGCCCGCGACGGAGCTGATGTTGATGATGTGGCCCGCTTCCTGTTTGATGAACATCGGCAGGACTGCGGCGATACCGTACAGGGTACCCCTGAGGTTGACGTCGATCATCGCATCCCATTCGTCGGTGTTCACTTCCGCCATGGGGCGGATCGGCATCAGCCCGGCATTGTTGATCAGGACGTCCAGCCTTCCAAAATCGGACGCCACCGCATCCACAACCGATTTGAACTGGTCCTTGTTGGCCACATCCAGCTCATAGCCCTTTGCATTCCCGCCGGAGGAGGAAATCCTGGACGCGACTTCGTCGAGTTTGCCGCGCCGCCGTGCGGCGACCGCAATTTTTGCTCCTTTCGAGGCAAGCATCTGGGCGGTCTCTGCGCCAAGGCCGGTGCCGCCGCCGGTGATCAAAACGACTTTCCCTTCGATATTGGTCGTCATCTTTTCTGCTCCTTTGCTGAACTGTCGCTCTGCGTGTGCGCTAGAGATGGTCCATCGCGGACACGGCGGCTTGAGCCACTACTATGTCCTGCTCCACCGACCCGGCGCTTGCCCCAACGGCGCCGATCAATCGTCCCTCTTTGGCGACAGGGAGCCCGCCGCCGAAGATGATAACGTTGCCGTCATTGCTCTGGTCGATGCCGAAGAGCGGCTCGCCGGGTTGGGCCAGTGTTGCCAGGTAGTCCGTCCTCTTGTCGAAGAGACGCGCCGTGACTGCCTTCTTGATAGCCAGGTCGATGCTGCCGATCAGCGCATCGTCCTGCCGAACGAAGGCGACCAAGTGTCCTCCGGCATCGACCACGGCAACATTGTAGGCGATGCCAAACTCCACAGCCTTTGCTTCCGCCGCTGATAGCATCAGTTTGGCGTCGTCCAGAGTGAGTGTAGCGATAAGCCTGGTCATCTTGGATCCTCGAAACTCGATGGCAGCGGTTCGTTCGAGCGATCGTTCGTACCCACGGGACAGGCAGGAGCGCCGCACGATGCTCGTTTGAATTGGATAGAGGCTAGCATCTGGTCTCGGTGACGCGCGCTAAATGCCGCCAATGCGCGAGAAATCTGGCATATCATCGAACCCGCTTGTCCAACCGAGGCCGTCATACCGTCGTTTCCGCAGATGCCCAGAGGCGTATCCCTGTTCCCGGAAATTCGCGGTGATAAGCGCTGCTTAACAGGCTACAGTGAGCCGGCCCGGCTACACTCTTTTCCTGCGCGTCGCAGCGTGGGACGGATCGAGGTTACTCCAATGGCCGATAGAGGCGACTTCAGCACGCTCAGTAGCCCGACTTCCGTTGAGCTGCATGAAATCCCCGGGGAGGCATTTCCCTGCCTCACTCCCGATATGGTGGCGCGCATCGCCCCGTTCGGGCAGAAGGATCGGTTCGATGGTGGCGCGTACCTGTACGAAGTGGGCGATCGCGAGGTAGACTTCTTTGTCATTCTCAGCGGATCCGTCGATGTGTTCGAGAGCGACGGGCATGGCGGGCATGCGCTTATTGCCACGCATCGCGAAAACCAGTTCACCGGGGAATTGCATCACCTGAGTGGGCGTGCAGTCATTGTCTGCGGGAAAGCTGTCGTTCCCACCTCCGTCATCCGTCTTTCCCGCCCCGCGCTGCTGAATCTGGTCACCGCCGAACCGGATATCGGTGAAATCATCCTGCGCTCGTTCATTCTCAGGCGGGCTAGGCTGCTCGAACATGCCGAGGGCGGCACCGTCGTGGTGGGAAGTTGCCGCGCCGGCGCCACGGTCCGCATCCAGACGTTTCTGGAGAGGAACGGCTATCCTTATCGCTGCCTCGACACCGATTTCGACGACGACGCGCGAGTGGCCATGGCCACCTTCCATGCCGACGCCGACAGCCTGCCGATCGTTGTCCTCAACGGAGCCAGGGTACTTAGCCGGCCTGCCAATCGCGACCTTGCTGAGGCGCTCGGCATCACGGAGCGGCTGGATCCTGCGCATGTGTACGATGTAGTTGTCGTCGGCGCGGGGCCGTCCGGTCTCGCCGCCGCGGTCTATGCCGCATCCGAGGGCCTGGACACACTGGTCGTCGAGGCGGTCGGGCCGGGCGGCCAGGCAGGCACGAGTTCACGGATCGAGAACTACCTCGGATTTCCGATGGGTATCTCGGGACAGGATCTTGCCCGGCGAGCGCAGATACAGGCGCAAAGGTTCGGCGCGCGGTTTGCCGTCGCTGATGCTGCCGGGCGCCTGGAGTGCGCCTGCTATCCGTTTGCGGTGCATCTGGAAGGCGGCAATGCGGTGCTTGGCCGATCCGTCGTCGTTGCGACCGGCGCACGGTATCGAAGACTGGACATCGCAGAGGCCGAGCATTTCGAAGGCAAGGGAATTCATTACGCGGCCACCTCGATCGAGGCGCAGCTTTGTGAAGGCGCCGATGTCGCGGTGGTGGGCGGCGGAAATTCCGCTGGGCAAGCGGCGATCTTCCTTTCCTCGCGAGCCCGGCGCGTCCATCTCCTCGTCCGGGCCGATGGTCTTTCGACGACCATGTCAGACTATCTGGTCGGCCGCATCGTGCAGTCCCCGCGGATCACCCTGCATGCCCGCAGCGAGATCACCTCGCTTGTCGGCGAGAACTACCTTTCATCGGTGAAATGGCGACAACGCGGGGAATATGAATTCGAACATGCGATGTCGAACCTCTTTCTCATGATCGGGGCTGTTCCGAACACTGACTGGCTCAACGGTTGCGTCGAACTCGATGATCGCGGTTTCATCCTGGCCGGCTATGACCATGCTGGTGCCCCGAACGGTTCGCCCTATGCAACCAGCGTCCCAGGGATATTCGCGGTTGGCGACGTCCGTGCCAGATCCGTCAAGCGCGTTGCCTCCAGCGTCGGCGAGGGATCGGTCGTGGTCCACTCGATCCACGGCTGGCTGGCGAAGAATCCGATCGGCCTCTAAGCCACGGGGAGGTTGGCGGCCGTTTGAGGATGCACGTTGCAACTACGAGCCGGGGACTCGTCCAAAACCCCGCAACTCCGACAGAATATCTCCGGCTCTCTGCAAGTCGGGAGTATCGAAACCATCGATGAACCGGCCGTATACGGGCTCGATGACGCTCTTGGCGTCATCAATCTGCAAACGGTCTCTGAGCAGAACTGCTAGGTCGGTCGCACTGCGAATGTGCCATCCCCACGCACCGTTGTCCTCCGCGGCCTGGACCGATTGCCGAAGGGTGCGGAGCGCGTCGTCGTCCCGTCCAATCGATCGTTCCTTGATAGCCCTGAGACGTAGCAGTTCAGGAACCATCGAACGCTGGGGTCCTATCTCGAACAAATAGTCGAGAATCCGTACGCCCTCATCAACGTGTCCGATTGCATAGAGGGCGCGTATCAGGAGCGCATAATACGCATGCCGTCCCAACTGCCGAAGGCCGGTACGAAGTTCGTCGAACGCCGACATAGGCCCATCGGGATCATGTCGTGCTCCGGAAAGTACGTAAAGTGCTTCGGCGTAGCAGTTTGCGACGGGGATCCACGTCGGCATCCCGTGGCGATAAATCGTATCCTTCAGTTGCTCGACGTACTGCGTAGCCAGAGACCATTCCTGACATTCGCTTAGAGTAAAAAGCCCCCCGTGGGTGTAGCACGAGATGAGGGTCCAACCATGATGTAGTTCCAGGGCTTCGCGTGCGCAAATCTTTACTGTGTTCAGCCCCGTTCCGGGTCTGACAGAGCCCAGCCACTGAAGTGCGCCCAGTGTCGTTTCGCTCCTAATTTTCGGGTCTAGGTCAAAGCGAGAAGCAGTCCCATCGGGAAAGCGCCGCACCTCCTGGCTCAACCGCTCCATCCTGGCGATCGCGGGTGGGTATTGGCAGTGAATGATTTCCAATTCTGTAAGAAGAATCTCATGCTCCCACTGTGCCGGGCGATTTTTCGAGTTCGTTGCGACGCGTTTCAACTCCTTGAGGATTTTCCGGACCTCTGTCTGGTTGCCAGGCAGGAGCCGATATCTCGCCAGAGCGCCCAGTGCCTGGCACTCGGCATTGGTATCGCCGATCAGACGCGAAAGCCTGATGGCAGTTTCAATGGTCTTGATGGCTTCCCCAGCATCGGCTGACAGGTAGCTGTTTACGGCCGCAAGCCCCACGACCAGCTTGAGTTTCAACGACATGTCGGCGCAGCCCGTGCGATCAAACTCGGCGAGCGCATGTTCGCAGTTCCTCCGGGCCTCTTCGCTCAACGACAACTCATGCCATAGTGGTATGCCGGATGCGACCAGTTGCATGCCGAGGAGCGGATCTCCGTGACGAAAGAGCGCCCAGCCAATGGCCGAACGCAAATCGTCCGCATGACTGGCGTAGGCCGCATACCATTGTCGCGCTGGAAGTCTTGACTGATCGGCGTTCGCTCGGGCGAAGTTTCCCAGCATGAGACGAGCATGGGCCCCCGACACAGCGGGCATTTCCCCGGAGGTTTCCAGCAGATTCCCTGCGAACGCGCGAGTACTGTCGAGAAGGCGGTATCGCATTTCGCCTGCTATCTGCTCAACGCTCAGCATCGACTTAGCACGGAGCCCGGCGACGGCATCAAAAACGTCGGTCGGATCTAGGCAGTGATGAGCGACAACACTGACAACCGCATCCAAATCGAACGTACCCATGAAGATCGATATGGCGCGCAAAACGGCCGCCTCGCTCTTTGTGAGCAGCTCGTAGCTCCACTGCATGGTCGCGAGCAGGGTTTGTTGGCGAGGCGGTCCCTCCTGGTCACGGTCAACCAGTGTGTTGAACTGCTCGCCAAGCTCACCGAGTACTTCCGGAGCACTTAGGCCTGTCAGCCGGGACGAAATTAGCTCGATAGCGAGAGGCGACCCGTCGAGCCGTCTGCATATCTCGGCGACTGCAGAGGCATCTCCATCTTCCAATGTGTATTTCCCCTTCTCGGACGCTCGTTCGATGAGAAGTTGGGCTGCAGAGTAGCGAAGAACTTGTTCCGCCGTGTAGGTGCGGCGAGGCGGAGGAACTTCCAGCGGAGCGAGCCAGAACACCTCCTCTCGCTTCGCACGGAGAACTTGCCGGCTGGTCGCGACGATCTTGACATCCCTAGTGTTCGCGAGGATGACATCGCAAAGATGCGCGACGGCATTGAGTACATGCTCACAGGTATCCAATAGAAGCAGGGTCTTCCTTCGAGCGAGGATCGATGAGATCGCCTCGAGCCGATCCTGACTGCCGGAACTGATGCCGAGCGCCGTAGCAATTGAAGGGATGACGAATTCCTCGCTTGCCGCCCGAGCGAGATCGATGAAGGTGACGAGGCCGCCCTCATCGTCCTCCAGTGGTTGCACCGTCGCGATTGCAACTGTTGTCTTTCCAATGCCCCCGGGACCGACGATCGTCGTCAGTCGGTTGGCAGTGATCCTGCCTCGCAGTTCAGCGATTTCGGCATCCCGCCCGACAACGGTGCCCAATTCGGGAAAGCGTGTATTTGCCACGACAGGCAGATCCGCGATGCGCGGCATGTCTCCAACATCTACATGATCGCTCAGCCAATAACCGCGGCCCACGAAGGTGCGGATGTAGTCACCTCCGGGAGAATATTCCCTAAGTGCCCGCCTGAGCGAAGCGATTGTCACTTTCAGATTGGCTTCATGAACGAAGATGCCGGGCCACGCCGCGTTGTAGAGATCTTCCTTACTGACAACTTCGCCCTTGTTCCCGGCCAGCGTCGCGAGCATCTCCATGGCGCGACCGCCAAGCTGAACCTCTTCGGTACCGCAAAACAAGCGGCGATGCTCCCCGTGGAGACGAAAGGGGCCAAATGCGACTACATTGTCCGGCTCCGTCGAAGCCATTGTTCTCCCGTCGCGCATGATCGGCTCACAACGGCATCCAGGTCAATCACACTGGTGGTTGCGGCAATTTCAGGTGAGCACTTAGGGGCGTGTCATCGACGCCAAAATTGGACGGACGTACCCCAAGTTCGATGTAGTATGTCACAGCCATCGCCTGCCGACAAACATCACCCACAAGAATGCGCATTACGTCGACCGACGTCCTTAAGGCGCCGCAGATTACTCGTTCGCAAACAGGTCTCTGAAACGGCTGGGTTGGGAGCGCAGATATTGCGCAGCAACGCGCACCTTGCCGCCAAGCTCCGCTGCGGCATGCCATGGCCAGTTCGGGTCGAAGATGATTGTCCTACCGAGCGCCACCATGTCCGCGTCGCCCGTTCCAACAATAGCTTCGGCCTGATCGAAGCCTGTTATAAGTCCAACGGCGATGACCGGCATCTTGACCTCATTCTTGACAGTACGGGCAAACGGGACCTGATATCCTGGTCCGACCGGGATGCGCTGACCAGGATGCAAGCCGCCGCTGGAGACGTGAATGGCGTCGCAACCGCGCCGCTGCAGCTCGGCAGCGAATTGAAGTGTCTGCTCCAGGTCCCAGCCGCCATCAACCCAATCCGTGGCGGACACCCTGATCGAGACCGGCATCTCGGAAGGCACCTCCGAGCGGACGGCATCAAATACTTCAAGGGGAAAACGCATCCGATTAGCCAGGGATCCTCCGTACTCATCGCCACGGCGATTGCTCAACGGAGAGAGGAACTGGTGGAGGAGATATCCGTGAGCGGCATGGACCTGCACCAAATCCAAGCCAAGCTTGGCGGTGCGTCTTGCGGCGGTCGCGAATGCATCACGAACACGCTTCAAACCCTCCTTATCCAAGGATTCGGGGGGGAACGTCCCTTTACTACTGTACCTAAGCTCCGACGGAGCAACAGTCTGCCAGCCCAGTGCTTCGGTCGGTGGTATCTGTCCTCCGCCCTTCCAGGGAACTTCAGTCGATGCCTTCCGGCCGGCATGGCTGAGCTGTATCCCAATCGGCATGTCCGTCCAGCGACGTATGCTCTCAAGAACAAGTCCCATCGCCGCATAGCACTGCTCGTTCCACAAGCCGAGGTCGGCGTAGGTTATGCGGCCTTCCGGCACAACCGCGCTTGCCTCGATGGTCAGCAATGCGGCGCCCGACAATGCGAGCTTCCCAAGATGAATGAGATGCCAATCATTCATACAGCCATCCTCCGCAGAGTACTGGCACATCGGGGCGATTACGATGCGATTGACGAGATTTAGGCCCCTGATTTTGATGGGTTGAAAAAGAGCTGCTGTGGACATTAGCTTTACTCCATGTCCTTGGCGCACAATCTCGAGAAGCTTGACGTACGTTCAGGCAAGGCTCGAACGCAGAGCGGTTCGCTCGTATCGATTAACCACTAACGGCCGCATGATTGAAACTTACGCCTGAAGGGCGTCCCCAGCGCGCAAATTGTGGTCAAAGTCCGTGAAATTTCGGCCACCAGGACAAGGATCGTGCCGCGTCGCGAAAGAAGCCGCCCTACTATTTACCGGATTTTACCCTCCGTTGGCGGCCGGCTCCTGTAATATCAACGATGAACAGATGTGCATTTCACTGCTCCACCGAGGGCTTGCCATTGAGGGCAACTGAAATGGGATATCACGAGAGAGATGGCTGCTTCAGCTTTGGACCATATCGCTTGGACCCGGCTGCCAGGGTTCTTCTGCGAGGCAACGATCTGATTCCAATTGGAAGCCGCGCCTTCGACATCCTTGTTGCGCTCGTCCAGAACCACGGACAGGTTCTCTCGCACGCGGAACTCATGGCGTTCGCGTGGCCCGGCCTCAATGTCGAAGCCTCCAACATCAGAGTGCAGATGACACACCTCAGGCGAGAGATCGGCTGTGGCGAAAACGGTGATCGCTATATCGTCAGCATAGCGGGTCGCGGCTACAGCTTCGTCGCTCCGGTCACCTGGAAAGAGGCGCAGGAGTCGACGCAGGCCTGGAATGCACCGTTGAGCTATGGTCAGCCACCCTACGCGGTTCCTCGCATCGCAAAGACATTCCCGCCTCGCTTGAGCCATCCCGTCGGCCGGGACGAAAATATATCCAAGCTTTCGCAGATGGTGTCTGAACGCCGTTTTGTCACCATTGTAGGTACGGGAGGGATTGGGAAGACGACCCTTGCCGTCTTGGTCGCCCCTGACCTTCCCATGTTCGATCAAGTGCGTTTTGTCGATCTCAGCACCGTCGACGATGAAGCGGCTGTGTTAAGAACGATTGCCTTGGCCCTAGACATCGCCATTTCAGGGAATGATGTAGTCGAGGACGTCGTCAGCCACCTATCCACACAACATGCCCTCGTGATTCTGGACAATTGCGAACATGTTATCGACATCGCCGCTGATATCGTCGCTTCGCTATTGGGGCGGACGGCCAAGGTGCATATTCTCGCCACGAGTCGAGAAGCCCTTCGCTTGCCCGGCGAGGCCGTATACCTTCTGCGGCCGCTTGGCGTTCCTCCGCACACAGGGCACTTGACTGTGGAGCAGGCGTTACTTTGGCCCGCGATACAGCTTTTCGTGAGGCGTGCAGTTGATAGCGGTTATCTGGAGCCATTCGTCGACGGACAGGCAGCGACAATCGCGGCGATTTGCAGGAGATTGGACGGCAATCCGCTTGCGATTGAACTGGTGGCAAGCCGCATGGGACGATATGGCCTCGACCGGGTCGCGGAAATGTTGGACAACCAACTCGCCTTGAGATGGAGCGGTGGCCGACGCGCAGCCCCGCGGCACCAGACAGCGGAAGCGATGATGGATTGGAGTTATGCGCTTCTGTCCGACGTGGATCAACGGGTATTCAGGGCGCTGTCAGTATTCTCGGGCGAGTTCTCGCTGGATGCTGCCGTCGCCCTGATGGAGGACGACGACTTCGAGCAAAAAGATATTGTTGGATCGATCGGCAATCTAATCGACAAGTCCCTCCTTTCCCTGGCACCAGGAACCGGACCCGCACAACTCAAGCTGTCGGGCATCGCCAAGACCTATGCGGTGTTCAAACTCGCTGCTTTCGGAGAGTGCCCGCTTGTCGAACAGCGGCAGTCTCTCTACCGTGCCCAGTCTCCCCAACCGTGTCGTCCGAACATGGCTTTCTCCTCGGATAGCGGACTGTCAATGCAGATCCAGGCGTCTTGAACTTGCTCACGACTTCGAAGGCCGAGGCGCAGAAGGGTTACCTTTATACCACTGAGATCGATTGGCGATGGATTGGCGAACATTCCCTGTCCGATGCGTGTTTCCGACGTTCCACAGACTGGCCCGTTTCCTCGTGCAAATGGCTCTGCACGGCGCTCGACGGGACAGGCCCGGCCCCCTTCAGCAAGATTGCGTAGGGGGATGGCACTGAGCGGAAAGCCTGATAGCACCTGGCTTCACAGTCGCCGCCACGTCACAATCGCGGAATTTAGCGACAATTAACGTGCGTGGGTGGCCTTGCCGGATGAGTATACAGGGATCGTTCATCGGAGAGCATAACATGTCCCGAATCCTTCGAGTTATCTGTTCCGTCTTGGTGGCTCTCGCATCCACCTCCTCTTTCGCAATTGCGGCCGATCCCCGGGCCAAGACCGTCGTCCTCGTTCACGGCGCGTTCGCGGACGGATCGTCCTGGCAGAAGGTCATCCCACTCTTGCAAGATGCCGGGTTGAAGGTGCTCGCCGTCCAAAATCCGTTGGAGTCCCTGGAGGGCGACGTGGCTTTCACCAAGCGGGCAATCCGCGATGCCGAAGGCCCCGTCGTGCTTGTCGGGCATTCGTGGGGCGGTGTCGTCATCACCGAGGCGGGTAGTGACCCGAAGGTCAAATCATTAGTCTATGTGGCTGCCTACGCTCCTGATGCTGGGCAATCGCTGGTCGACGTCGCTTCCAAATATCCGGACCAGGAAAGCCGCACGACATACGTCAAGGACGAGGATGGGTACCTCAAGATAACCGATGACGGCATTTCGAAGTACTTTGCGGCGGGCCTGTCCCCGGAGGAAAAGGAACTCGTTGCAGTCGTACAAGGCCGATTCCACGTGCGCGCCACCACCGCGCCCGTCAGGCATCCCGCCTGGCGCGACAAACCGTCATTCATGGTTGTGGCGACGGACGACCAGATCATCTCCCCCGCGTTGCAGAGGGACCAGGTGAAGACCGCGAACGCCGAAATGGTCGAAGTGCCGTCTGGCCATGTCGCAATGCTGTCCCATCCTGGGGATGTTGCGGAGATCATTGTGAAGGCGGCCCGATAGATCGGGTAGGACGAGGACGTTTCTCCGTAGGGAATAACTCTTGGTGGGCTCTGACATCGTGACCCACCGGACTACGGCACCCAATTCACATCGAGTGAGGAGCATACTATGAGCAAGGGAAAAGTTCTTGTCGTCGGGTCAAATGCTACCCGGATTGAAATTCAGGGGGGCGATACGGGTCCGACCGGCCAATATCTCAACGAAACAGTGGTACCAGCCATGGCACTTGTTGACGCGGGATACGCGATTGTGCTGGCCACGCCCAACGGCACAAAGCCGCACATAGACCCCGTGTCTGACGTGGCGCAGCATTTCGACGACAACGACGCGGCTTATAGGCACGGCCGGGCTTTCTTCGACGACTATCCGGCGATGAACGACGTCAGGACATTGCGATCGGTAATGGTGGGCGGTCTCGATAGCTATGCGGGCGTCTTCGTGCCAGGCGGTCAAGCCCCGGTGGTCGATCTTATGCAGGACGCAGACCTCGGAGAGATCCTGCGCCACTTTCATTCCCGTCAAAAACCGACGGCCTTACTCTGCCACGGCCCCATAGCCTCTCTCGCCGCATTGCCGCGCGCAAAAGAGTATCGGGCTGCATTGATTGCCGGCGACGTTTCCAAGTCATCTGAACTCGCCAAGGGCTGGCAGTATGCGGGTTACAAGATGACGGTTTTCTCCGGGAGCGAGGAGAAACCAATCGAAGAGCAGGTCCTTCACGGTAAGCTCTATTTCACAATGCCCGATGCATTGGGGATGGCCGGCGGCGAGGTCACGACGAATCCCGTCGACTTCTCCCCCCATGTGATCGTGGACCGCGAGCTCATCACTGGCCAGAACCCGCGATCCGATCATCCCCTTGCGGCTAAGCTTGTCGAGGCACTCGACCGGGCGATTGTCTCTGCCTGATCTGATCAGAAGCTGCATTGAGGACGATGAAGCGTCGATAGTGCAGCTTCAACGCTCCGCAACTCGTGTCCACGAGTTCTCCCCTCGTGTATTCGCAGGAGTCATGGAATGACGCAGACCCCGACGAAAATCACTGCCATCCTCACTGCCCACCTTGGCAAGGCTGCAGAGCTACGAACATTGCTTGTGGGTATGGCACCGCTTTGCCGGGCTGAGCCTGGCAATCTGCGCTGGGATGTCTGGCGCGACCGAACACATGGCGAGCGCTATGTACTCGATGAACTCTATAAGGACGCCGCCGCCGTCGAGGCACACCGCATGACGTCCCACTATCAGTCTTACCTGGCCAAGATCCCCGAACTCGCGGAGCGAACAGCGTGGATACTAGAGGCGGTGGAAGTCGTATAGCGCGATCCGGCCTGAAGGAGCGGCGTCTCCTTTGGAATCAGTGGATGCAATACCAAACGGCCGGGCAGACACGCAGAAATCGCAATCGAGCCGTCCGGCCCTGTCTCTGGCGACGTCTGTTTTTGGGCAGCGGCCAAGCTTAGCTCTAAGGCCGGAATGAGGGCGCAAAGCAGCCCTATCGAACGGAACGTCTCGACGGGACCCCGACATCATTCTTCAAGCCGGTTCCTGGCTTTCGCCTGCGCATCGCGGATCAGACCCGAGTACAGTTGCTCCTTGCCGGGATACCATGGCATCGTGCTTATGGAGGAGAAGCCTGGGATAGCTTCCATGTGGGTAAACATACGTCGGCGCATCGCTTCGTCGGGAAGTGGGCCGTGCATCGCCTGAAGATTGTCACTCATGTGGTCCGGGTTGGAAGTACCACACAGGACACAGGTTACGGCGGGATGGGCCATGACCCACTTCAGAAAGAACTGCGTCCAGGTTTTCGCGCCGAACTCGCTTGCGAACTCCGGTAACGGCTGGCCTTCGACGACTTTGAGCAATCTGGCCTTTTCAAGCGGCAGATTGATCAGGATGGCGACACCGTTGTCTGCGGCCGATGGCAGGAGACGCCTTTCGGCATTCCTGTCGAAGATGGAATAGTTGGTCTGCACGAAGTCGACCTCACCGCTTTCGATGAATTTCGTGAGAGCCTCCTGGGCCGAAGCCTCGTGATGCGTGATACCGACGTGCTGAATTTTCCCTTCCTTTTTCCATGAACGAAGGAGCGGAACGACGACCTGCGCATTTGTGATACTGTGACATTGCATCAGGTTGATCGTGTCACGCCATGTCCGCAGCCTCGACTGCCGAAAGCTTTCCTCCGCATGGCTCTCGTCGCCCAGATATTCTCCCGTCGCCCAGATTTTGTTTGTCAGGAAGATTTCGGACGCCTCGGGCATCTCCGCCATGAACTGACCAACGCTGACCTCGGCAGACCCATACAAGGGCGAGGTATCAACGACGCGGCCGCCACCGGCGACATAGCGCCTGAACACCTCCCGCAGGTCGTCGCGCGCTTCACCCGGTCGACGGTCGAATGTCAGGAATGTGCCAAGTCCGAGGGCTGTGAGCCGCTCTCCGGTTTTCGGCACCGTGCGCGTCAGGACGGGCTCCGTTGCCGGCGTCGATGGGAGCGGCGCATCGCCTGTCGTGTCTTGTGCCTTTGTTTCTGCTGCGATCGCTGCGCTCGCGGCAGTCAGCCCCATCGCCCCCAGAAAGCGCCGCCGACCGATTGTCGTTCGGGTCATGAGAAAACCTCCAGTTGGATTTCTGGTCAAAACTGCCAGCCCGCCGGGACCCAGGCGTAACCCATGTCGGTCTTGAGCATTCGTCCCAGCCCCGGGAACGGGTAGTGAAACCCGAGAACGAGGAGCCTATCGGTCGCGGCCATATCGAATATGCGGCGGCGCGACGCGAGCGCGGTATCCTTGTCTCTGTCAGGTCCGGGTCGCCATGGATGGTCGATATTGACGACCGGGTGATAGGCAAGGTCCGTAGTGAGGAGCAGTTGGTCGTTTCCTGAGTGGACCAGGAATGTTGCCATGCCAGGCGTATGTCCGGGCGCAGCTATCGTGGTGAGGCCCGGCACGATTTCCGCACCTGCCTCGTAGAGCTCGATGTCCTTTGCGATCGGCTCGACACTCCGTTTGATCGCTGCTGCAAACCGGTCACGAAAGTCCCTTGATACCGGCATGTAGGAGAGATCGGGATCGTTGCGCACAAAAAAATCCCAGTCTGCCCGGGGTGCGTAGACGGTGGCATTGGGAAACGCTTTTTTGCCTTCGGAAGTGCTGAGATTGCCGACGTGATCAGGATGCGTGTGGGACACCACGATCGTATCGATATCGCCTGCATCGAGACCGATGGCGGCGAGATTGTCGAACACACGCCCCGCATTCGGTCCCATCGTGGCCCCGGCTCCCGCCTCAAGCAATATCAGCCTGTCGCCGACCTCCAGCAGCAGCGTGTTGAGTTGAAGGGTCATGTGATCGGTAGGAAGGAAAGCGCGACGAAGGACCTCCTGCAGCTCAGCCTCCGGAGCATCGTTGGCATAGACCGTCGGTGGGCCGCCGATCACGCCATCGCTCAAAACTGTCGCTTTGATCTGCCCGACCCGAAATCGATAATATCCAACATTACGGGCGTCCGGGCTCTGCACCTGCGCATTGCCTGATCCGGCTGAACCTCCGAGCAGCAGAGCGGCCGTTCCAGCAACCGCTGAAACCATGACCGTTCGCCGGTTCAATGTGAGTCGATCCATTGCTTTTCCTTTCAGTCGACAATCCGCATGTGCGGGTGAGGTATTTAGATGACCTCAAATCACTGCGCTGATAAGACGAGCAAATCTACGCAGCTTGATAAGGTAAGCTTCGCAATGGATCAGTTTCGCTTGGATAGCCTGGATGTTTTTGCGGCGATCGTCAGGTGCGGCGGATTCAGGGCCGCCGCCCTGGAGCGAGGCGTTTCATCATCGGCACTCAGCCAGACAATCAACGCTTTGGAAGAGGCGCTCGGCATCCGCCTGCTCAACAGGACAACAAGAAGCGTTTCGCCGACGGAGGCGGGACAGCGCCTCCTGCAGCGCCTCGGTCCAGCTTTGACGGACATCCGTCTCGCAGTCGATGACCTTAACCAGTTAAAGGAAAACCCGTCCGGCACCCTTCGCATCAATGCGCCAGGCCCCGCAATCGATCACCTGCTCTGCCCGGCAATGTTCACCTTTATGGACACATACCCCGACATCAAGGTCGAGCTCATCAGCGATGCAGCGGTCATCGACATCGTCGAGCAAGGCTTTGACGCGGGCGTTCGGTTCGGAAAGCAACTGGCACAAGATATGATCGCAGTACCGCTGGGGCCATCGCTTCGATACGCGATCGTGGCGTCGCCGGACTATATTGCAAAACATGGCCTGCCTCTGACCCCCAATGATCTCGCCGGCCACAACTGCATTCGACGACGATTTCCCGGCGGCACGCTGGTATCCTGGAAATTTGAAAAGGGCGGAGACGCCCTCGAAGTCTTGCCGGAGGGGCGATTGACGGTGAGTTCAGCACACAACGAATTGCAGGCCGCTGTCGCCGGATGCGGATTGGCCCATATCTTCGAGGACTACGCGACACCTTACCTGACGAACGGCCGGTTGACGGAGGTTCTGACGGACTGGAGCCCCCTTTTGCCAAGCTGGTATCTCTATTACCCGAGCAAAAGACACTCCAGCGCCGCCATGCGAGAAATGGTGAGCTTCTTGCGCTCCTACGATTGGAAGCTGTCCCGGATGCCGTAATTGAACAGTCATGACCTACGCCTGACTCGCTTCTCGACCTGAAAGGACAACGCCGACTTTGAAAGATCGTGATCGGCGTCTGCGCTATGAATGACTCCTTCCGCTGGCAGTCCTCTCCATCATGCTCGGGATCGACCGGAGCATCTACAATGGCACCCGTCAGCGGCCGTGATATGGATCCTCGGCTCAAGGCCGAGGACAACGGAGAATGCAGCAAGCCCTCGCCAAGCTTTCGCCTGGCGAGTGCAACTCACCCCGCGAGCTCGATGATCGCGCAGCCGTAGCCTTCGAGATCGAGCCTACCGGCAACCGGTTTTTCGTCATCGAGGAGATCACGGCCAGCGGGAACGCCGCCGATGGCGGCCGGCTGGTCGGTGTAGTTCTGGATGAACAGCAACTGGCGGTCATCATTCATCCGCATGGTCACCTCGACGCCCTCGGGAAGGTCGCCGATCAGCGGCTCGATGCCGACGGGCGCAAACAGCCGCTCGGCAAGCGCTGCCGTCAGATCCTCGGTGAGATAGGTGCCGACATAGACCACCTGCCCCTTGCCGAGCTTGCGCGACGTCGCCATCGGCTGGCCCTCGGCATAGCGGTTGGACCAGGCCGCAACCACCTCGACATCGCTTGCGATCGCCAGGTTTTCATAGAAATAGCCGCCGACCAGTTCGCGGTTGCCGATCTTGAAGCGGCGTTCGCGGCGACGCGATTCCGCCGGCTTGTTGGGCGGAATGACAAGCCCGCCCGAACGCTCCATCACATCGAAGAGCCCGTTGGCGCCGGGGGCGGCAAGGCGGCCGAAATCCTCGACACGTACGCCTGTGAGCTGCGACAGCGAGGTGCCGGGCGCGGTCTCGCGGATGACGTGGTTGTCTTCGTTGCGCGTGCCGGTGCGCGCGCCGATGACGACGGTGCCGCCCTGCTCGGCGAAGGATTTCAGCCTTTCAGTCCATTCGTCCTTCCACATCACCCAATGGGGCACATAGAGCAGCTTCAGCTTGGAAAGATCGTCCTCGGGATGAATGAAACCGCAGGCAATGCCGCGGTCGTAGCAATATTGGTGCAGCAGGATCGCATCGTCCTGTGGGCTCGGCAGGCCGATTGGGTAGGTCTTGTGGGCTTCCTGATTGTCGAAGTCGGATCCGGCGATGCCGACATCCATACGCACATAGGTGCCGAGGATCCTGGGCGCTAGCGCGGTCATCTCGGTGGCGAAGCGTTTCGCCTCGTCATAGCGATGGCGGGCGACGTCGTCGTGGTCGATGATGCCCATCCAATAGATCTCGGCGCCGAAGTGCGCGGGGCGCCAGCGGAAGAACATCAGACCGTCAGCGCCATGAGCGACAGAGGAAAGTGCCATGCGGCGCAGTTCGCCCGGCTCCGGCGTCAGCGTGCAGAAACCCGGCTGGCTGCCGAAGCCCGATTGCTGCTCGGGAACGATGTAGTTGCCGGAAAAACCACGGCAGATATCGAGGTGCAGCGCCTGGACCTTGGCGTGATTTCCGAGCCGCTGGAACTCGTCATAGAGCATCGGATAGATGTCGTAGCCGACGAAATCGAGATCGGTGGTGAACTGGCCGCGAAAATCGATATCCCTAAGGCCCCCGAGATTGTGGAAGACGAACCAGGAGGGTTTCACGGCGCGCAGGATCTCCACCTGGTCGTGCTGGAAGCGCGCCGTCGAAAAGGCGAGGAAACGGTGATAATCCTGCAGATGGCCGGGGCTAGGGAAGGTTGGGCCGAACTCGATCGGCAACACCACCTGGTCGAAGCTGTCATAGGCCGTCGCCCAGAAATCGCCGCCCCACGCCGTGTTGAGCTTGCCGATCTCGCCATATCTGTCGGCAAGGAACGCCTGGAATTCGGTGAGCGTCGCCTTCGAAAAGCTCTCCGGCATGCTGGTGTTCAGCTCGTTGTCGGTCTGCCAGCCGACGACAAAAGGATTGTCGCGATAATGCTCGGCCATCGCTTTGGTGATGCGCCGGCTGTGTTCGCGAAAGACCGGACTTGCTGTGTCGCAATGCTGGCGCGAGCCATGGCTCATCGGCCGGCCCTTGCCGTCGACCCTTAATATCTCCGGATGCGCCACGGTCAGCCAGCGCGGCGGCGTTGCCGTCGGCGTGCACATGATCGTGTCGATGCCGTAGCGCCCGAGCATGGCGATAGCGCGGTCGAACAGGTCGAAATCGTAGGTGCCGAGCTTCGGCTCGAGAATATGCCAGGCGAATTCGGCCATTCTGACCACGTTGAAGCCGGCCTTCGCCATGCGCTCGGCATCGCGCTCCCAGTAGCTTTCATCGACGTGCTCGGGATAATGCGGGGCGCCGACGAGGAAGCGGTCGGTGTTGACGGGGTTCCATACGGAGAGGGTCTTGTCGGACAAGGTGATGTTTCCTGTGATTATCTGTCGAGGGTCGTCTTGCGGGCGCTGATCGTGCGTCCGCCATCGGGTGAGAAGAGATAGAGTTCGTTGGCATCGAGCTTCAGCGCCACGTTCTGGTCGGCGGCAAAAGGCGCGACGTAGCTCAGCTGCACCGTGATGTTGCCGGTGCCGCTTTCCGAGGCGATGGTCCTCAGATTGCCGGCGTCGACATAGAGAATGGTTTCGCGCCCGAGATGCTCGACCAGTCGGACCGCACCATTGATCGCTCCGCCCTGCGCCCCGTCGGCGACCATCGTTATGTTTTCCGGCCTTACACCCAGCGTCAGGCTGGCGCCCTTCGCCAGCACCGTCGCCTCCGCCAGTTCCACCGTCACCGGCACGAGGCCCGGTGCGGAGACCGTGACATTGCGGCCGGACACTTCGTCGACGGTAACGCCGAGGAAGTTCATCCGCGGGGCGCCGAGGAAGCCCGCAACAAAGAGATTGTCTGGGTTGCGGTAGAGTTCGAGCGGCGAGCCGACCTGCTCGATCACCCCCTGGTTCAAGACGACGATCCGGCTTGCCATGGTCATGGCCTCGACCTGGTCGTGGGTGACATAGACCATGGTGGCGCCGAGCTCGGCGTGCAGGCTGCTGAGCTCGACGCGCATCTGGGTTCGAAGTGCCGCATCGAGATTCGACAGCGGCTCGTCGAAAAGGAAGACGTCGGGCGAACGGGTGATCGCCCGGCCGATCGCCACGCGTTGCCGCTGACCGCCGGAAAGCTGCTTCGGCCGCTTTTCCAGCTGATCGGTGATCCTCAGGATCTTGGCGGCGCGCGCCACGGCCGCCTCGATCTCGGCCTTCGGGCGCTTGGCCATGCGCAAACCGAAGCCCATATTCTCCGCCACCGTCATATGCGGATAGAGCGCGTAGGATTGGAAGACCATGGCAATGCCGCGGTCCCCAGGCTCCTGTTTGCTGACGTCGCGGCCATTGATCAGGATCTGGCCGGAAGAGATCTCCTCCAGGCCGGCGATCGTTTTCAAAAGCGTGGACTTGCCGCAGCCGGAGGGGCCAACCATGACGATGAACTCGCCTTGTGCTACGGAAAGATCGATGCCGCGCAGCGCGTGATAGGCGCCGTAATTCTTGTTGATCTGTCGGAGTTCGAGACTGGTCATGCGTCCTGGCTCTCTGCTGTTGAAATAGGAACTTCCAAGGACCTGTTGTCGAGATCGCTCATCCCTTCACCGCGCCCATGGTCAGGCCTGCGATGAAGTGCCGCTGCATCAGGAAGAACATGACGACGGGCGGCACGGCGACGACGATGGTGCCGGCGGAAATCAGGTTCCAGGCCGAGACCCACTCGCCGCGAAGATTGGCAAGGCCGGCGGTCACAGGTTTGACGGAGTCGCTGACGGTCAGCACCACGGCCCAGAAATAATCGTTCCAGATGAAGGTGAAGATCAGGATGGCGAGTGCGGCAAGCGCCGGCCGCACCAGCGGGATCGCAACATGCCATAGGGTCTGGAAGGGAGAGGCCCCCTCGGCGCGCGCCGCCTGGAACAGTTCATCGGGTAATGCCGCGATGAAATTGCGCATGAACAGCGTCGCAAAGCCGGTCTGGAAGGCCACATGGAAGATGATCAGCGCCGCCGTGGTATCGATCAGGTCGAGCCGGACCATCAGGTCGCGCACCGGGATCATCATGATCTGGTGCGGCAGGAAATTGCCGCCGACGAACAGCGCGAAGATCAGCATGTTGCCGGGAAAGCGGTAGCGCGACAGCACATAGCCGGCGAGCGTGGAGAGCACCAGCACGCCGATCACCGAGGGAATGGTGATCGTCAGGCTGTTGAGGAAGTAGCGAGCCATCGGCGTCTGCGTGAAGACATCAGTATAGTTGCCGATGACGCCGATCCCGGTCGGCCATCCCCACAGATTGCCGCCCATGACATCCTCGGTCGAGCGGAACGAGGTCAGGATGATCGCAAACAGCGGGCAGAGCCAGAGCAGCAGGACGATGACGACGGCGAGCACGTAGAGACGGCGCTGCCAGACGGCGGCATCGGAAATGGGACGAGGATACATCAGCCTCCCCTTTCTTCGGTATGGATGATGCGGCTGAGGTACCAGACGATGAAGGCGGCCATGATCACGAACAGCACCGAGGCGATCGCCGCGCCGTAACCGAAGCGGTAGGAGAAGATCGACTGTTCGAACATCTGGTAGGCGAGAACCGAGGACGAACCGAACGGGCCGCCGTTCGTCATCACCGACACCATGTCGAAGGACCTGAGCGCCCCGACAACGGTGACGGCAATGGCGATGAAGGTGACCTGGGTCAGCTGCGGCAGCACGATGTGCCACAACATGTTCAAGCCCCTCGCCCCATCGACGCGCCCTGCCCCGATCAGCTCTTCGCTCAAATTGTTGAGGCCGGCGAGATAGAGCACCATGCAGAAGGTGATCTGCGGCCAGAGCGCGGCAATCACGATCGCGAAAGTGACGAAATGCTCGTCGGAGAGAACCGCCGGCGCCGTCGCTCCGAATGCCCGGAAGATCAGCGCGAGCAACCCGAACTCCGGCGTATAGACCCAGGTGAAGACGACGCCGACCGTCACCGAGGCAAGCACCAGCGGAATGAAGAACAACGACTTCAGGAAGCGCATGCCGCAGATTTTCTGGTTGACCAGCAGCGCGATGGCGAGCCCGAGAGGGGGTGCCGCCATGAACATCACCAGCCAGATCAGGTTGTTCTTCAGCGACACGTAGAATTGCGGATCGTTATAAAGCTCGACGTAATTGCCGAAGCCGATCCAGACCATCGGGCCAAAGCCATCCCAGTCGTGCAGGCTGATCCAGAGGCTCCTGATGGCCGACAGCAGGATGACCGTGAAGAACAGCCCGATCGCGGGCGCGATGAGCAAAGTCGGGGTGAGCCACCAACGCTGGCGGCGCCATAACATCAACATATCAGGAGCCTCATATTATAGTACGGCGCTTTGCCACCCAGGCGAAGAGTAGGTTGCGGGCGCGCCTCAAGCTGCTGGCAAAGCCCGCCAACCTCTCTTTCGTCATGCTCGGGCTTGTCCCGAGCATCTGCCCACGTCGATGCGCAGCAGATCCTCGGCACAAGGCCGAGGATGACGTCGAGTGAAGGGCACAGCTTGCCAACAAACTGGGCCGACCCGCCCCTTAAATCTTATAGATCCGCTTGCGCGTGCCTTCGAGGCGCGTCAGGATGGCCTTGCGCCGGTCGGGCTTGGCCATGAACTCCTGGAAGCCGACGAGACCTGCCTGCGCCATGTCGGGGTCGCTGTCGCGGTCGTAATATTGCGACGTGCCCTGCACCGTCTTCATCGTCTCGACGGCGATATTGACGAGCGGATCCTTGCTCGGCGGCAGATCGCTGCGCGGCGGCACGTTGCCGGCCGGCTCCAGATAGGCCGCCAGGTTCTCGGGCTTGTAGAAGTAGGCGAGGAATTCGCGTGCGCCCTGCTTGTTCTTGGCCTTGGCGGGAATGTGGATCGAGTTGACCGAGAACTCCTCGTAGTGGCCGACCTTGGCGTCGAGCACCGGGAAGGTCGCATAGGAGAGCTGCGGCAGATCTTCGGCGGTGAAAGCCGAGCGCAGGAAAGCGCCGAGGTTCATCATGCCCGCCTTCTTCTGCGCCAGCAGCGCCGCGGCCTCCTGCCAGCCGAAAGAGGTGTGGTTTTCCGTGAAGAACCCCTTCGAAATCATCGCCTCCCACTGGTCGAAAACCGCCGTCAGCGCGGGATCGAGATAGCTCATCTCGCCGTTCATCAGCGCCATATGCTTGTCGAGGCCGTTGATGCGCAGGTTCATCTGGTCGAACCAGCCGGCCGCCGGCCACAATTCCTTGGTGCCGATCGCGACAGGCGTAATGCCCGCGGCCTTGCATTTGTCGCCATAGGCCATGAATTCTTCGGCCGTCTTTGGCACGGTCAGACCATGCTGCTCGAACACGTCCTTGCGGTAGAACATGCCCCAGAGCGTGCCGCCGGTGGGAAGGCCATATTGCTTGCCCCCGTCGGTGACGGCGCCGGCCGTGGCACCCAGCACGTCCTTGTACTTCTCCTTCTCGAAAAGGTCGGAGATGTCGTCAAACAGGCCGCGCTTGACGAAGGCGCGCATGCGGTTGCCCGAAAACCAGGAGCAAATGTCAGGCGCGCCGGCGACGAGATAGTTGCGAATGGCCGTCTTGTGGGCCTCGTGGTCCATATTGTTGATGACGACGTTGACGCCGGCTTCCTTGCTGAAGCTCGCGGCGATCGCCTTCAGCGCGTCGAGTGCGGCGCCATTGTTTTCGGCAGAGATCATCGTGACCTCTTGGGCCTGCGCGATCGCAGGGATCGGAAAACTACCGGTGACCGCAGCGGCAGACACCATGCCCGCACCCTTCAGGAAGCTCCTGCGGGTGGTTGACGGAAATTTTGAAAATGCCATTGAATTCCTCCCAGTTGATCGATCGACACCGCCTGGCCTAAGCGGCCTCCTCCTTGAAGCGCTCGATCAGGCATTCAACGCGCCGATCCATCCGTCGTCCAAGGCGTATAATCCGCTTGGCTCAGTTGATCGGCGGCCAAACTTATGCATAGATCGAACCAGCCCGCAATAATTAATTTACAAAATTAAGGAATGCATCGTGAAGTTAAAAGGCGACCAGACCACGGCGAGAGCCATGAACCGACGCCTCATCCTCAACCTTCTCCGGCGGGAGGGGCCGAGGAGCCGCGCCGATATCGCCACCGTGATTGGTTTAAGTCCCGCCGCCGTCACCTTCGTCGTCGCCGACCTTTTGGAGGAAGGCATCGTCAGCGAAGGGAAGACCGTGCCCGGCCTCACCGGCCGCCGCCCGATCCCGGTGGATATCAACTACGAGCACGCACTCGCCGTCGGCTTCAAACTGATGGTCGATTCGGTGGAGTGCGTCGCAACCGACCTTGCCACCAACCCCGTCGCCGCCATGCGGGTAAGCCTCGACGGCCACGACCCGCATAAGGTCGCCGACCTGCTGGCGAGCACGGTTCCCGAACTGGTGAAGCTCGCCGGCCGGCCCGACGCCAAGCTCGCCGGCATCGGCATCTCCATGCCCGGCGTCATCAACCACGAACAGACGGCCTGCGTGCGCAGCTACCGATTCAAGTGGGACAATGTCCCCCTCGCCTCGCTAGTCGCCAGCCGCGTCCATGTGCCGGTCTGGCTGGAAGACGACACCAACGCCTATGCCATCGCCCAGCAGCTCTTCGGGCTCGGCCGCCAGCATCGCAACATGGCCGTTCTCGCCATCGGCGTCGGCATCAGCTGCGCGCTTGTCATCGACGGCAAGCTCTATCGCGGCGCAAATGGCGCGGCCGGCAAGTTCGGCCACACTCTCTACGAGGAGAACGGCCGGCTCTGCGAATGCGGCAAGCGCGGCTGTCTGATGGCCTATCACTCCCAAATCTCGATGCTCCGGCGCTGGCGGGAGGCGACCGGCCGCGAGGAACTCGGTCTGCCGGAATTGTCGGGCGCGCTCGCATCAGGCGATGCCACCGCCCTCGCGCTCGTTGCCGATTCCGGCCGCGCCCTCGGCACCGCCCTTGCCAATCTCGTCAACATTACCGATCCCGAAGTCATCGTCGCCGGCGGCGAAGCCGTCTCCCTCGGCGACCCTTTCCTGACGCCGCTACGCGAAGCCCTCGCTGCCCGAACCTTCCGAACCGCCCCGCCCCTCTTGCCTGACTGGGAGGACAATTCCTGGGCCCGGGGTGCCGCGGCCCTTGTCACCCAGAAAATATTCGACTTCGAATCCTCCGGCGGCATCACGGACATTGCCAGCTTGGCGAGTGTCATGACCGCGGGCTCGTCGTCGGCGGCGTAAAGCCGTGAGAGATCGGTGGGATTGCTTGTCGGGTAAGGCGTGCCGTGCAAAGCCCCCCTCTGGCCTGCCGGCCATCTCCCCCACAGGTGGGGAGATTGGCTGGGCTCACTGGCCTCCCCAAACAATGAGCGTCCAGCACGGCGAAACGGTAGACGAGCAGGCAGTTCAAGCCACTTGTCATCTCCCCCCCTGTGGGGGAGATGCCCGGCAGGGCAGAGGGGGGCTCCAGGCCCACCCTGTCGCAAGCAACGTTGGCCCGAACCGATGCCGGCCCAATCTTGGACAGTATCTCACGCAGACCAATCCCGCCGCGCCGCAGATACACTGGCTTACAAAAATGCGGGTTTACCGACACATCCCTGGTTCAATCATCGACTTAAATCCCGATGCGGCCAACCGGTCGGAAATGGTCAATTCAGGAAGGATGACGACATGAAAATGATCCAGGCTATCGCGCTCGCCCTTGTTCTCGGCGGCGCAGCCGCAGCACACGCAGAACAGCCGATACAGCGCACCGATCTCATCAAGAACGATATCGATGTGCCCGGCCACGAGGTCGTTCAGGTGCGCGTCGATTTGGCTCCAGGCGTTCTCGCCCCCAATCACTCGCATCCCGGCGAGGAAGTCGCCTTCGTCATCGAGGGAACCCTGGAATATCAGCTCGAGGGCAGAAAGCCCGTTACCCTAAACGCCGGCCAATCCCTGTTCATCCCCTCGGGTGTCGTTCACTCGGCGAAGAACGTCGGCAACGGCAAGGCGTCGGAATTGGCAACCTACATCGTCCGCAAAGGGGCGCCGCTCGTCGTGCCTGCCAAGTGAGCCGTTCGTAGAAATTTCCGTCCGGATCGGGGGCTGCCGCGGCAGGGATCCTCGGATCAAGGTTCCGCCCTCGCATGGCAACTCCCTTCGCCCCGTTCACGGAGAGAGGGTTAGTGCGAAGGGCTCCCCCGAGCCGAATGGCGACGGACAGCCATGCTTGCGTTGGAGCCACCGTTTCGCCCTTGCGGTCGCCTTCCATTCACGGCAGCATGTCCGTGTCCTCAATCATCTGAACCTCTCAAATCAGGAGGATTGCCATGGCAACGTCGGAGCGCCCCTACTTTGTCGTCCACTGGAGCGAGATCGAACGGCCAGACGACTCGCATTATGACGATGACGACGAGCTGATGAGCATCGGCGCGCCTTTGGGGCGCCATTTCGGCCTGGCGAAATTGGGCATTCATCACGAGCGCTTGCCGCCTGTCCGGCGCACATCCTTTCCGCATGCCGAGAGTGCCGAGGAAGAATTCGTCTATGTCATCGAAGGCGCGCCCGACGTCTGGCTCGATGGCCACCTGCATCGGCTGAAGCCCGGCGACGCCGTCGGATTTCCTGCCGGCACCGGGATCGCCCATAGTTTCCTCAACAACACGCAAGCCGAAGTGCATCTCCTCGTCGTCGGAGAGCGCCACAAGGCCGAAAACCGCATTTTCTATCCACTCCACCCTCATCGCCGACCGCTGCATAATGATTGGTGGGATGACCATCCCACCCATGCCCTCGGTCCGCACGATGGAATGCCGGACCTGGTGCGGGAAGCAAAGGACCGAGGAAGCAGCGGATAGATCAGCCGGGCCGATAGCCGGCCGCAATAGCGCTTCGCGCAAAGCGGAGACCAACGCTTGGCTGGAACTTCGACGGTTATGGGCTCAGGCCAGCCAACCGCAACAGCTCGTCATTTTCGTTTGCAACGCCTTCCGTCAGCCGGGCGGCGGCAATCGGGGGAAGCCAGGCCAGAATGCTGCTGACCTCCGATCCGGTGACCGAGGCGTAAGCTTCGACATAGTCCATCGCCCGGTCCGGCATCGCATGGTGGAACAGCACGTATGTTCGGCAGACGTCGGCCAGAGGATTACCACAGCAGGCGTCGAGCCAGTCGACGATCATGAACCCCTGCCCTGAGCCGTGGATATTCCATGGGTGAAAATCGCCGTGACACACCCTGTCGCCATCCGGAAGCGAATCGAGTTGCGCCTGAAGCCGCTTTCTGGACGCAGCATCCAGCCTCTCGGCTCGCCGAATCCTGGCGGAAAGCCTGGCCATGAGAGACGGCAACCCGTCGCCGGGTTTTTCGTGAAGTCTTCGATGCAGTTGGGCCATGTCTTCAAGCGGCGCTCTTCCTGCCGTCGAGACGAATTGGTCGGCAAAACAGGAGCTGGGCGCGCGATCCATCAACACGCCCCAGCGCCCATCGAATTCACCGACCGCGTGAACCTTTGGCGCCGGCAGCGCGAGCCTCTCAAGGATCGACAGGTTGGCGGCTTCCCTGAATGACGATGCCTTGGAGGCGGCTGGTCTGTACAGCTTCAGCGCCAAGGCCCCATATTCGAAGACCTCGGCCTCTTTACCCGAACCAAGGAGCCGACCGATTTCGGTCATTGCAGAACCTCCATCTGAAGTCAGGACAGCTCGCGGCAGAGCTCTATTCCCCCAATAAAGGCCCAAACCGTGCTGTTGGAGTCATAGAAGTCTTTATGTTTTTGCTGCGGCAAAACTCACATGCCTCGCAGAGTTTAGTGGAGGAATTAAAGCCCCATCAGCATCGCGGCTCGCTGCGGCGTACCTATCGCGTTTGCCCAACAACACCAATAACCGGCCTGCGGCATCGTCGGATGGAAGCTATAGCCATTTCGGCACCTCGACGCGCGTATAGCTGCGCAGCTTGTCGACCAGGGCGCTCGCATCCGTGTCGACAGAGATCGATTGCCTGTGCGCGGACGGCAGGAACTTCGTCTCGACCATATGGTCGATGAAGCCGAGGAAGGCGTCGAAGAACCCGGCGGAGTTTAGGAGCCCCACGGGTTTGTCGATCTCCGAGAGCTGGTTCATGGTCCAGACCTCCATCAGTTCCTCGATCGTGCCGATACCGCCCGGCAGCGCGATGAAGGCATCGGAAAGCTCGACCATGCGTTCCTTGCGGCTGCGTAGCGTGACGACGATCTCATGCCTGGTCAGGCCGGCATGCGATTGCCCGCGCTGATGCAGGCTTTCGGTAATGACGCCATGCACGCTGCCGCCGGCTTCCAGGGCGGCGTCGGCGACGATGCCCATTAGGCCCTTGACCGTTCCGCCATAGACAATGGTTATCCCAGTCTCCCCCAGCGCCCGGCCCAGCGCGCGGGCGCCGTCGGCAAAGGCCTCCGATGCGCCGAAATTGGAGCCGCAGAACACCGCGACGGACTTGATTGAACGCATCGTCATCTGAACCTTCTATCTCCAACAGGCATTCGCATCCATCTATCCGATTCCAAGCTGGAGATGAGCGCAGGGCGAAGAGAAATGCTCCTCCAGCGCCCGATGTGTACTGATTCTGGTTTCCGCTGTGGCATCGGGGCCGGCACCTGTGCCCTGCACGGAGAAGAAGGTCAGGTCATGCAGCCCGATCGTGGCGAGGATGGCTTTCAGATAAGGCGTCAGGAAATCCGGCTGGCGGGCGCGCTCCCCGGAAAACCGCCCGCCCGAGGCGATGGCGATGAAGACGGGGCGGTCGCGTAGCGTGCCGACCTTTCCGGCCGGGCCGATCGTGAAGGTTCGCCGCGCCCGCACGACATGATCGATCCAGGCCTTCAGCGCCGAGGGGACGGTCAGATTGTGCATCGGCGTTCCGATAACCACGAAGTCCGCAGCCTCCAGCTCGCGGATCAGTTCCTCGGACTGGGCCATCGAGCCCTCGCGCGAGACATCCGCCGCCGATGCCTGGGAGATCGCATAGGCCGCGTCGACATGGGCAATCGTGCCATTGCCGATCACCCTCTCGACGACGGTCGCCCCCGGCTCCCTCTGCAGGAGAAAGCCGATAATCTTTCGAGAGAGCCTGTAGCTCTCGGCCGCCTGCCCGCGCGGGCTGCAGCTCACATGCAGGATTGTCTTCATTGACCCACTCCGAGGTTCTGTCCAAATCCCTTCGCCGCGTTGAAAGAGCGCGATCCGATTTGAAGCGTGGAATTGGCAATGGTTTACGAATCTTATGGTCTATCCCCAAGGTCCATAAAGAGAGTTTGCAACTGAGCCATGATTGTGCCGACCGGGCCGATATGGCATCATCAACCGTCCATCCATGTGAGAGGTTGACCAGTCCATGACCGGCGCAAGGCCTGGCAATATCCCGCCGCTGGATCCAGCGGCGGCCACGCCGTTTTACCGGCAGATCTACGATCGCTTCCGCGGCGCCATCGCTAGCGGTGTGCTGAAGCCCGGCGACCGGATACCTTCGGCACGGGCGCTGACCAAGGAGTTGGGTCTCGCCCGGGGCACCATCGAGGCCGCCTATTCCCTGCTTGCCGCCGAAGGTTATATCCAGGCCCGCGGCCAGGCCGGCACCATCGTCACGCCGGATCTCAAACCGCAAATGCCGGCTCCGCGCCCGATCCCGCCGGCCGATAGCGGCATCGCGCCGACGAGTTTTCGTCCCGACTCGATCCTGCCGTTCCAGATGGGCCTACCCGCACTCGATGCCTTTCCCCGCAAGATCTGGGCGCGGCTCGGCGCGCGTGGTGTGCGGGCCATGCTGCCGGCTGACATGGTTCACCCTGCCGTTTCCGGCCTGCCGGCCCTTCGCGCCGAGATCGCCGCCTATCTGCAGGTCTCGCGCGGCATCGACTGTTCGCCATCCCAGGTGTTCGTCACCTCAGGTTATCGCCACACCATCGCGCTGATTGTGCACACCTTGCTGAAGGCTGGCGATCAGGTCTGGCTTGAAAACCCCGGATATCCGCCGACCCGGGAGCTGTTCCGGCATATGCAGATCGAGAGCATTCCAGTGCCGGTCGATCGCGACGGTTTGGTCGTCTCCGACGGCATCAGGCAGGCGCCTCGCGCCAGTGCGGCGGTGGTGACGCCGGCGCACCAGAGCCCGCTCTGCGTCTCGCTCTCCCTGCCGCGGCGCCAGGCGCTGCTGGACTGGGCTGCCGGAAACGAGGCATGGATCATCGAGGACGATTACGACGGCGAATACCGCTATGTCAGCCGTCCCCTGCCGGCCTTGAAGAGCCTGGATCGAGAGGGCCGCGTGCTCTATGCCGGCACCTTCAGCAAGGTGCTGTTTCCGAGCCTCCGGCTTGCCTATCTCGTCGTGCCGGAAGCCGAGGTGGCGCGGTTCGAAGAGATAACCGAGGCGATGGCCGCCGGCAGTCCCGAGCTGACGCAGGCAATCGTCACCGCCTTCATCACCGAGGGTCACTTCGCCAGGCATATCCAACGTATGCGCAGGCTCTATGCCGAGCGCCGCGAGATGACGGCAGCGGGCCTGGAAAGCGTCCTCGCCGGCCATATGCGCATCGATTCACAGCCCGGCGGCATGCACCTGATCCTGCGGTTGTTAGGCGAGCATTCGGACCGCGAGCTCGTGGCGCGTATGCGCAGAGAAGGCCTCTATGCGGAAGCACTGACCGACTGGATGATCGAGGGCGAAGCCGCCCCGGCCCTGCTGCTCAACTTCACCAATATCGACTCTCAGCGCACAGCCGAAACGCTGGCAAGGCGGATTTTAAAACTGCTGTAACCACCCGACATCATGGCCTAACGTAGAATACCATTCATGGACCTTCTGATGTAGGCCAAGATGCACGACGATGAAGTCCTTCAATCAGAAAGGAACAATCGTCATGACCAATCGCATCGACTACGCAAAGGTTTCTCCCGAGGGATACAAAGCTTTTGGCGGCGTCTACGTCACCGTCCAGAAAAGCGGCCTGCTGAAGGACCTGATCAACCTCGTCTATCTCCGGGTGTCTGAGATCAACGGCTGCGCCTTCTGCATCGACATGCATTCTCGCGATCTGCTGAAATCAGGCCTGACGGTGGACAAGCTGGTATTGGTCGCGGTCTGGCGCGATGCCGGCAACCTGTTCAGCCCCCGCGAACGCGCAGCCCTTGCCTGGGCGGAAACGGTCACGCGCGTCGCCGAAACCGGTATTCCCGATGCGGATTATGCCGCCGCTGCTGCCGAATTCGACGACAAGGAACTTGCCGATCTCACCTATGCGATCGGCCTGATGAACGCCTTCAACCGCTTCGGCATCGCCTTCCGCTCGACACCGGCGGCTGTCGCCAAGGCCTAAGATGTCAGGCGGGCGCTCACATATGCGGGCGCCTGCTCCCCTCAGAATAAAGCTCGCCGGCCGCAAGGTTCGGCCCATCAAGGGATTCACAACTATGGCTTGGGCGCTCCTCGGCATCGCCGGCATCCTCGAAATCGGCTTTGCCTTCTTCATGAAATCATCGCTAGGCTTTACCCGGCTGATCCCCACTTTGCTGACCGTCGCAACCGGCCTGTCGAGCGTCTTTCTCCTGTCGATGTCGCTCCGCACCCTGCCTGTCGGCACCGGCTACGCGGTCTGGACCGGCATCGGCGCGGCCGGCACCGCGATCCTCGGCATGGTCGCACTGGGCGACGCCGCTTCACCGATGCGACTCTTCTGCATCACTCTCATTCTGGCCGGCGTGATCGGCCTCAGGCTGGTCTCGGGAAGCTGATCGTCGTGCCGGGTCGAAACCGATCCGAGCGGGCGCGATGTCGTAGGGACCGCCGTCGCAGGCATAGCTCTTGCTGCATCATCGAAGATGTAGCTTCCGGAGGTTTGGTCCGAGCAGCGGTCGATTTGGTCGTTGGCGATGAACCCCGACCAACCGATGAGTCCGCGGCTGGCGACAAAGACCAGTCCGGCCGCAATTCCCAGCGCCTCGAGAACCCGTCGCACCATCCCGCCTGACACTTTCGCTCACTCTTCCACCGTCCGGCCCGCCAGGCGCCGGTAGCGGCCTTTGCCTCGTTCCTGCGGCTTGCGCTGGTCGATGTCAATTCGCAGCCGGCACCGGGCAGTTCCTGTTGCAGGGTGCCACCTACGACAGCACTGCACTGGCCGCCTCGGCCAAAGTCCCGTCATTTGCATAGTCAGGCTGGTTGGATAAACTCCACGCTCGGGACCACTATCCAGGAGGGACAGTTCGTGATTTGGCTCATCGTGTTGCCCTTCGCAGGAGTCTTTATCGCCGCCTTGATCATGAAGCGAGGGATCAGACTTTGGATATCCATCGCAATCGCGAGCTTAGCAATATTGGTTGGGGTGATCTGCCTACACACCTTCGCCGTCGAGCCAAGCTGTCGGATTAATGAACAGGAATGTGTGGGAGCGACGGCGATTGCGTGGCTCATAGCCTTTATTTGGAGTGCTCCATGTGTTGGATTCCTCCTTAAACTTATCGGCCAAATTCGTGAGGGTAATGTCGCCGATGAAAACCGCCATCATATTCGACTGTGAATTTCTTTGCCTGGAAGGCTCACAACGCAGATTTTGGTGCGCGGCCCGCGATCCCGATCCTGTCATTGCGCAGATCGGAGCCGTCAAGCTCGGCCTTGAGGGCGAGTTTCCGATCCTCGATACGTATAAATCCTACGTCCGACCCATCGATCGCTTCGGCGAGAGGTATCCACTCGATCCTTATTTCACCAATCTGACCGGTATCACCGAAGAGGATATCGACGCCCATGGCGTGGCGTTGCAGGATGCCCTTTCCGGCATCGACAGCTTCTCGGGCGGCGCCCGGTTTTGGTCGTGGGGCAAGGACGAGCTGAACATGTTGGCCATTAGCTGCTATGTCGCCGGCATTCAGCCTTCCATCCCGGCCCGCCGCTTCGACAACGCCGTCAAGCTTCTCGTCGCTGCGGGCATGCCGATCGAGGATTTGGCAAAGACGCCCAGCAACAAGCTGGCCGACTACTACAACGTCGACCATCCTCCGCTTCAGGCGCATGATGGGCTCGATGACGCTCTGTCGATATCATACACGCTGCAGCATCTGATGAAGATCGGGAAATTGCAGCCCGAGGTTTTCGACCGAACCTGAGGACAGAGAGAGCTTCACGATCTTCCCCTACCGCGCAAACCTGCGGGCGCCGGCGACGCAGAGGATGACGGCAACGGTCACGGCGAGCATGGCCCAGGTCACGGGCTCGTGCAGCAGGGTTGCCGCAAGCGCCAGGCCGAAGAACGGCTGGAGCAGCTGCAATTGCCCGACGGCGGCGATGCCGCCCTGCGACAGGCCGCGATACCAGAAGATGAAGCCGATCAGCATGGAAAACAGCGAGACATAGGCAAGACCGAGCAGCGCCGGTGCTTCGATGCCGGAGAAGGTTGCCGGCCGATGGAAAAGCGCGACCGCGACCGTCACCGGCAGCGACAGCACGAGCGCCCAGGAAATCACCTGCCACCCGCCGAGCGTGCGTGACAGCCTGCCGCCTTCGGCATAGCCGAGGCCGCAAACGATGACCGCCGCCAGCATCAGCAGATCGCCGACCGGCGAGGCTGTCAGGCCCTGCGTCAATGCGAATCCTGCCACCAACGCGCTGCCGAGAACCGAAAAGACCCAGAATGCCGGCTTCGGCCGTTCTCCGCCACGGATCACGCCGAAGATCGCCGTTGCGAGCGGCAGCAGGCCGATGAAGACGATTGAATGGGCGGATGTGACATGCTGCAGCGCCAACGCCGTCAGCAGGGGGAAGCCGACAACGACGCCGAGCGCAACAACCGCCAAGGAGAGAATATCGCCTCGGCTCGGTCGCTTCTCTCTGAAAGCGATCAGCAGGCCGAGCGCGAGAAAGCCGGCGATCGCCGCGCGCGCCACGGTGAGGAAGACGGGATCGAACTGCATCACCGCCACGCGCGTCGCCGGCAGCGATCCGCTGAAGATCACCACCCCGATAAAACCATTGATCCATCCCGATGCCATGCGGTCCATGATGCGCTGCACTCCTTCATTCTCTGACTCTTATCGGCCAACACGGATGGTCATGACAGTGACAGTCTGATACGATTTTGAGAAACTGTAATGATTCAGAAAGCAATACGGATGAACGAGGGACGCACACGCGTGGAGATGGTCGTTGCAACAATCAGACAGCGCATCGCCGGGCGCAGCCTGACACCGGGCGCAAGACTGCCTTCCGTCCGGGGGCTGGCCGCGACGTTGAAGCTGTCGACTTCGACCGTCGTCGACGCTTATGAGCGGTTGGTCGCCGAAGGCGCGATCCTGGCAAGACCAGGCTCGGGATTCTACGTCGCCAACCAGGCAGCGCCCTTTGCGCTTGCCGAGGCCGGGCCGAAGCTCGACCGCGCGGTCGATCCGTTCTGGATATCGCGGCAATCGCTGGAGGCCGACGAAGCCGACCTGAAGCCCGGCTGCGGCTGGCTGCCGCCTTCCTGGCTGCCGGGGGACGGCATGCGCCGCGGGCTCAGAACACTTGCCCGCGCTGACGGGCCGGCGCTTGCCGACTACGGCTCGCCGCTCGGCTTGCCGCAACTGCGCCAGCTGATTTCGCGGCGGATGGGTGAACGGGGGATCGAAGCCTCCCCGGATCAAATCATGCTGGCCGATTCCGGCACGCAGGCAATCGATCTGCTCTGCCGCTTCCTGCTGGAACCCGGCGACACGGTGCTGGTCGACGATCCTTGCTATTTCAATTTCCATGCGCTGCTGCGCGCCCATCGGGCAAAGATTGTCAGCGTGCCCTACACCGCGTCCGGTCCCGATATCGAACTGTTTGCGCAAGTCGTCGCCGATGAGCGTCCACGGCTCTACATCACCAACTCCGCCATCCACAATCCGACCGGCGCAACCTTGTCTCCCGTTACGGCTCACAGGGTTCTAAAACTCGCCGACCAGTTCGACCTGACCATCATCGAGGACGATATCTTCGCCGATTTCGAGCACACGCCGGCACCCCGCCTTGCCGCCTTCGACGGGCTCGAGCGGGTCATTCACATCGGCAGTTTCTCGAAGACCCTGTCGGCCTCGGCCCGCTGCGGCTTCGTCGTGGCGAAATCGGAATGGATCGACGGCCTGACAGACCTGAAGATCGCCACCTCCTTCGGCGGCGGCCGGCTGACGGCGGAACTGGTGCTGAACGTCTTGAGCGACGGCAGCTATCGCAAACACATGGAGACGCTGAGGCACCGGCTCTCCCGGGCGATGAGCGAAGTCTCGGCCCGGCTGAAGAATCTCGGCATAACGCCCTGGCTGGAGCCCCAGGCCGGGATGTTCCTCTGGTGCCGGCTGCCCGATGGCATCGATGCGGCTGATGTGGCGCGGGCAGCATTGGAAAGGAGGATCGTTCTGGCTCCCGGAAACGCATTCAGCCTGTCGCAATCGGCAACGAATTTCATGCGCTTCAACGTGTCTCAGACGCTCGATCCAAGGGTGTTCGAGGTGCTGGGCGATATCCTGGCAGGAAGAGGATAATGGAAGGTGGGCCGTCGCGGATCGAGCGCGCTCTTCTCGCGTCGTCCAACCCCTCTTTTGAGGGCGTCATCCACCAAGGCTGACTGTTTAGGAGCGGCATTCACCGACGACCCTCATCCTGAGGCGCGTAGCCCACGGGGCGAAGCCTCGAAGGACACGTCGCAGCGCCGCTCCTTGCATCCATCTGACCTTTGCGCCCCCGCCTCGCCCTTCGAGGCCCCTGCGGGGCGCCTCAGGGTGAGGCTCTCTTGATCCTGTCATCAACCATCAGAACGACCGGTGAACCGCCTTGTCGTTGGCAAGGCGCGTCACGCAGCCTTCGAGCTTGGCGAGCAGCAGATCGAAGTCGAGCGGCTTCGTCAGATAGTCCGCCGCTCCGCCGCGCAGGCCGGCCAGCGTGTTTTCCCGATCGGTCAGCGCTGTCAGCAGGATGAAGGGAATATTGGAGAGCTCCGGGTGATTGATCTGAATTTCCGCCAGAAGCTGGTGCCCGTCCATGACAGGCATCGAAATGTCGCTGATGACGATATCGGGCCATTTCGACAGGATCATTTCTAGCCCTTCGGCGCCGTTCGAGGCCTCGAGCGTCTTGTAGCCGGCTTCGCTCAATTCTTCGACGAGGAGGTTCCGGATCTCGACTTCGTCTTCAATGCACAGGACTGTAACCATGAGCTCTTCCTTAAGCTGCGACTTGTTGATCCGACAATTGAAACTCTATTGGCAGAAGAATGGTGAATGTTGTGCCTTTGCCGAGCTCGCTCGTCACTTCGACGGTGCCGCCATGCAGCTCGACGACCTGCTTGACCACGTTGAGGCCGATGCCGGTTCCGGCAATACCCGTCGCGCTGCGGGCGCGATAATAGGGTTGGAACAGCTTCGGCAGATCCTCCGCATCCATGCCGATGCCACTGTCGGAGATGGCAATCTCAACCGTCTTCTCGTCGGCTCTGGCGCGAACATGAATGTCGGGCGCGTTGGGCGAATATTTGACGGCGTTCGAAATCAGGTTGGTGAAGACCTGTTCCATCGCGCTGCGGTCGAACGTCAATATGTCAGGTATGGGCTCAAGATCGAGATGGAACACATGCGTGCGGCTGAGATGGCGCTGCCTGTCGCAGCAGGTGACGAGCAAGGCTTTCAGATCGCCTTGGCTGCGCTTCAGTGTGATCTGTCCGGTTTCGAGCCGGCCGCTGGCGAGGATGCTCTCCATCAGGTCGACCATGCGTACGACAGCGCTTCGGATCACGCCGGCTTTTTCGTGAACGTAATCGCCGCTGACGTTGGTCGTCGAGCGGCAGAGCCGCTGGGCAGCGGCGTCGATGATGGCGAGCGGCGTGCGAAACTCGTGCGAGGCCATGGCGACGAACTGCCGCTGGAGCGCATTCACCTGGCGTTCGTGCACCAGCAGGCGGTCCAGTTCCTCTCTCTGCCTTTCGATCTCAGCCGTTCGATCGGCCACCATCTCCTCCAGATGGTTGCGGTGATGGGTGAGCTGCGCCTGGCTGTCCAGCAGGGTCAGCGAGGTCCGATGCAGACCTCGTCCGAGCCAGGACACGACGGCGATCAGCAGCGCCAGGCAGCCGAGCCCCGCCGGCGCGATCTGCCGAAGCAGCATGAATCCGGGCAGGATAGGCGGCCACACGAGGTAGCCGATCGTGCTGCCGTCATGGGACGACACAGGCACCTGCGCCCGCTCGTCCTCCCCTTTCGAAGGCGCGAAGTGCAAGCCTTCGAGCAGCGCATGATGGGCGATGCTTTCGGCAGCCTTTCCATCGAGGAACTTGACCGAGACGGCGATGAACTCCTGGCCCACCTCGATCTGCATCCGGGCCGAGCTCGGCAGAATAGGACGCGCGCTTGCTATCGCCGGCCTGTTGCCGATCATGATCGTCCGAACCGCGGCCAGTTGACCGAGCGCTTCGGCGCCGGGCTTTGCAGCCGGCTCGACGAGAACGGCGCGCATCTCACCGGCGAGAGCGGTCACTTCTCGGCCGTCGTCGTCACCGAGCCGCGGCGGCACGGCATCCGCGCCGTCGCGGAACGCAAACATCAGGCGATTGGTATCGTCGAAGATATAGGTCCTGTCGTGCCCGAAATACCGGCTCGTCCATTGGCCGACATTGTCGAGCAGCCATTCATGGTTCCGCTGCTTGGCATAAAGGAAGGCATCGTCCCATTTGGTGACGCTTTCCTGCTCCCGGGGAAGTGCCGCGATCTGCTCTTCCAATCCTTGGCCGACGAAGTCGGCCTGCCGGCGCAACGACAGATCATCGACCTTCACCGCGGCGAGCCACGCAAATCCGCATAGCAACGCAGCCGCCGCGCAGGTGAGCGTCACCAAGACGAATGTAATGTGGGATGTGAGCCCGACCTTCAATACCTGCAACCTTTTGATGGCGCCCGCTACCGAGAAATTGACACGCAAAGGTTGACGGACCGTGAATTATGCGCTCCCGTGCGGGTCTGCAGCAGGTCTCCGATGGGCATTCCGCAATCGTTGAAGGAGAAGCACATGGATGCAGCAGCATCGTCGGATACATCAGGCATCAGGATCGAGCCGATCGCTGCCGCCCATATCGACAGCTTTCATCATGCGCTCGACGTGGTCGCGCGGGAGAAAAAATACCTGTCCATGCTGGAAGCAACTCCCCTGCCGCAGACGCGTGAGTTCGTGATGGGCATGATTGCGAAAGGCAATCCGCAATTCGTTGCCGTCGCGCAGAACCAGGTCGTCGGTTGGTGCGACATCAGTCGGCATTTTTTCCCGTCGCACGCCCATCGCGGTAAACTCGGAATGGGAATCCTTCCCGCCTATCGGGGCAAGGGTCTCGGACGCATGCTCATCAAAACCACATTGAGAGCCGCGCAGAAAAGCGGTTTTGCCAGGGTTGAACTCGATGTTTATGAAGACAACACCCGCGCTATCGCTCTCTACGAAAAGATGGGATTTGCACGCGAAGGCACCGTCCGGCGTGCGGCACGCATCGACGGTCGGTTCATCGATGCGATCAGCATGGCGCTTTTGTTCGACGAGCGCGGCGCGGCATAAATCCCTGGTATCGCCGAGAATTCTTGAACGAGTCCAGCTGACTCCCGGCCCCTGGACGCTCATCACTTCCACCGGGAGTTGGAACAAATGTTCTTTCACGCGATTAGTCCGATGCGAATTCGCCGCCATGCATCGGGCTCAGCGAGGAGGCAGCCATGCATATCACCCGCCGGCATTTTGCAGCGCTTGCAGCCGTAGTTTTCCTGCCGGGGATGCCACGAGCGGCAGACGAGGAAAACGCTCTTTTCTGGCGCGCCAAATCCCCCGCGAATGACCACGTGCTTTTTGGCTACGTGCGCATCCGCGCCGACACTTTTCCTGACATCGTGGCCGAGGGAAAACGCCTGATCGATCAATCGAAGACGGTGCTGATCGACATCAATCCCGGCCTCACCCTGTCGACCGCCAAGTTCAAGAACAGTGATATCAAGCCTGTCTTTGCAGGTTTGACGCCATCCGGTCAGGATGAGTTCAAGACCATTCTCTCGACATCCCCGGCAAAGGGAGCGATCGAAAAGCTTTCCGGTTTCGAGGCGAGCCTGCTTCTTATCGGCGAAGGGCAGCATGCCTTCGGGCCTGACGCGCCGAGCATCGGCCTGGCGCTTGCGAAATACGGCGTATCGATCGGGCGCGATGTGAAGACGCTTGCCGCCGACGGGGAAATGCAGGCCATGCAGAAGCCATTGACGCTCGAAACGGTCAATTCCGTCGGTCCCGCCTCGATCACCTATCTTCTCGAGCTGCGCCGCCGGATCGGACCGATCGGCGCCCATTTCGACGAGCTCTATAAGTCTCGAAAGAGCGCAGAGATTGCACGCCTCGGAGAGGAAATCACTGCCCGGGGTATCGTGACGCCCACCGATCTCATCGATGCGGACAAGTTACGCGCACTTCTGATCGAGCGGATCGCGAACCTGCCGGCAGGCACGAACGCTTTCATCATCCTGCCGATCGGGCTTTTGAACGGTCCCCACAGCATTGTCGATGAACTCCGCTCCGGCGGCGCCGAGGTGACGACAATCGGCTAAACCCGATTTTGAGCAATTCCAGGTATCGCGACATGATTGTCGCAGGCTCCTTTCGCCCGGCCACTCTCCTATCGGGCGAAAGCCTCGAACGGATTGTCGTGTGTCAGGCGCACCAGGGTGTCGTCGTCTATGCCCCGCCGTTTCAACTCGGGCAGCAAAACCATGGAAAGATGCGTATACGGTTTGGGTATCCCGCCCATCGGCTGCGCCGGATCGAACCAGCCGCGGTCATGACTCAACAACAGGCGATCACCGCATCCCGCCTCCAGCGCCTTGATCACCAGCTCCGCCACCTCGTTGTCCCCGGCCCGGCCGACATGGTCATACTCGATCCAGGCGCCGCGCTCGGCGACGGCGACATTAAGGGCGAAGTCCTGTTCTTCCTGCGTGTGGATCGAGATGAACCTGTCGGCCCTGTAGCCCTCCGCCTCGATGACATCGAGCTGGTCCATGACGACCCGTCCCCTGATCGTATGACTGCCGATGACGGCGTCTGTCTGCGCCGCAGCGCGCGCGGCTGCCCGCAGGATTTTCGTCTCGAGCGCCGTCATCCCGTCATCGCCGGCGCTGAGCTTGATCCAGCCCGCCTGGAACCCGGTTTCGTCGATCTGCTCCGTCAGCTCGCGAAGCATCCACGCCTCCAGCTCTTTCTCGGAAGCCTCGCGGACCCATTCGGGAATCCAGGGCTCACGGTAATTGCCGGTGGGCACGACGATCGGAAAATCCGTCGCAAGCGACACCGCAAGATCGATATCCGCACGGCGTCCGACGCCGCCTGTCGAGCATTCGACCAGTGCCGTCACCCCGAGCTTCTTGATCCGCTCGATTTCGGGGGCCATCAGCCGAACGACGTCTTCGATCTCTGCTTCGGCATAACCGGGCTGGTCGGGCGTCCTGAGGTCGACGAAGACGTGCTCGTGCGGGAGGATCATCCCAAGTTCGGATTTGCTCTTAGGCCCGAGCGTCGTGCGCAGATGTTTCAAAGTCTTTCCCCCGCGATCATACCGGCTTTGCGTAAAGGCCTCGACCGACACAGCCGCGAAAGTAGCTCGTCACGTACCGAAATCAATCTCCCACTCGGTGAAAATTCCAACAACTTGACCCTTGATATCGACTTCCAACTTGGCGCCCGAATTGCTGGCGAGCTGACTGTCGCCCGGGAGAGATATGTCGTATCGGCCTCTTCGGCGTCGCATCGGCTACTTCCCCTTCCCCTCCTTGCCCTGCGCCGGTCGGCTGATCGCGCGGACCTTGCCGCTGGCGCCGCCACCGCAAAAGAAACAGTCGGCGCCGTCGGATTCGAGGCCGGAGACGCCGGTTCCCTCGGGCATCTCCAGCCGCTCCAGCACCTCTCCGGTTTCGGGGTCGATGCGCCTGACGTCGCTGTCATCGCCCTCCCAGGTGCCGTGCCAGAGCTGGCCGTCGACCCAGGTGACGCCTGTCACGACGCGGTTGGATTCGATGGTGCGGAGGATCTTGCCGGTTTCCGGGTCGATCTGATGGATCCTGCGGCCGCGATGCTGGCCGACCCAGAGCGAGCCTTCGGCCCAGGCAAGGCCGGAATCGCCGCCATTGCCGGGCGCCGGGATGGTGGAAACGATACGTCCGGTCTTCGGGTCGATCTTGTGAATGACATTCTCGGCGATCTGATAGAGGAACTCGCCGTCGAAAGCCGTTCCGGCATGGGACGCAACCTCGATCGAGCGCACCACCTCGCCGCTTGCGAGATCGAGCGCATTCAGCCGGTCGCCCGAGGCGAACCAGACATGCTCACCGTCGAAGGTGACGCCGTTGACGCGCTCGGCGCCGGGAAAGGGTCCATATTCGCGGATGATCGTCGCAGCCGATTTTTTCATCTCTTCCATCCTGTTCGCCCCTAGGGCCATCTTCATCAGTCAGACCATACTAGTCGCTTGGCAAAGGTCCCGGGAGTAACAAGATCGTCGGGAAACCGGGCAGCGGCGGGCTCATCCAACGCCGCGCCCGCCCGCGCCCGAAGGATTGCACCTTGCCCTCCCCGGCAAGCGAATCCAGCGCCCGCTGCACGGTGCGCGGGCTGGCGCCGAGCGCGATCGCCAGCGCCGAGCTCGACCACGCCTCGCCATCGGCGAGAAAGGCGAGCACCGCCCCATGCTGGCCTTCGACGAGCGGCGCCAGCACGACGGTCTCGCCGGCGCGCCGCGGCGAAAGCGCAAAGCCGCGTTTCGTCGCCGAAACCTCGGCGAGCGCCCGCAGTTCGGCGCGCAGCCGGCCCATCTCGACGCGCAGCCGGGCGCGATGCGATTCATCGGCATGTTTACCGCGGAAGGCGCGCGCGACCAGCGTACCCCTGGCCATATCCCCAGGACAGGCTTCGGCAAGCGCGCGGGCGAGCGCGAAGAGCACCGGCCGCGTTGCCAGCGACACGGAAAGCTGATCGTCGCGCACGACATGGCGGCAGGCATCGACGACGAGCGCGCCCGAACCTAGCAGCTCTTCCACCTCTTCGAGCAGCAGCGGGCTTTCCCGCCAGCGCGAGATCAGCCGTGCTACCGGCGCGCTGAGCACAGCGGCGGCATTTTCCACCTCCGCCGTCAATACGGGCATACCGGCCTCGCGCGCCGCCTGCCTCGCCCGGTCAAGCGCCGCACGCGCCGCTTTCGTCTGCAGGCGCCGGATCGCGATGCCCGCGACCACGAGCTCATGGGCAGCCCTTGCCGCCGGCGGCAGTGGCGTCGGGTCGAGTGTTTCGAGCGCCCGCTCGGCCTCGTCGAGCCGGCCGATCAGCACCAGCCGGCGAAGCTCGACATTCCTGGCATGGGCGGCATTGACCCTGTCGCCATGCGCTTCGAGCACCTTGCGCGCCGCCTCCAGTGCCTTGGGCGGCCAGGCAAGATCGCGCGAGACCAGTGCGATCTCGGCCTCGGCGACCACGCAGCGGGCTCGCGCGACCGCCTCCCGCGGGCCGAAAGCACGCGCCGCACTCTTCAGCAGCGCCTTGGCGCGGACGAGATCGCCGAGCTGCGCCATCGCAATGCCGCGCAGCGCCAGCGCCGGCGCATCGTCCCGCAGCGCCACCCGCTTCAGCGCGCCGAGCGCATCTCCCACTGCCAGCGCCTGCGCCGCTGCCGTGATCAGCGAGTCCATTCAAATCCCGTCACACTTGTCACTCCCACCATTTCCCCACCCGGCCTTAGATTTATCGTCGACCGGCAAGCAAGCCTGCACCGGATGCTACGACGAGAGACAGGCAAAGGAGAAGACCCATGACGAGACAGCTGAACGCAACACGCCAGCAGTGGCTGGCGGCTCGCCTCGATCTGCTCGAGGAGGAAAAGGAACTGACCCGGCAGAGCGACGCGCTGGCGATCAAGCGCCAGCAATTGCCGCGTGTCAGAATCGACAAGCAATACCGCTTCGACACCGACGGCGGCAACATCTCGCTGAAAGACCTCTTCGGCGGCCGCTCGCAGCTTCTCGTCTATCACTTCATGTTCGGACCGGATTATACCGCGGGATGCCCCTCCTGCTCGTCGATCGCCGATGGCTTCAACGGCTTCTTCGTCCATCTTGAAAACCACGATGTCGCCTTTTGGGCGGTCTCGCGCGCGCCGCTCGCAAAACTTGACGCGTTCAAGCAGCGCATGGGTTGGAGTTTTCCTTGGGCCTCCTCCTTCGGCAGCGACTTCAACGGCGATTTCAGCGTCTGGTTCTCGGCCGAGCAGCAGCACCAGGGCGACGTAGACTATAATTACCGCCGGGAGCCGCCCGCCCCCGAACCCGCCTTAGAACCGCTTGCCGCCAAGACTGTCCCGGAATGGCAGCCGCGCGACAGCGAGGCCCCAATCACCCAGATCGCCGCCATGACCGGCACCGATGTCCCCACCTATACCCGCGACCGGCCGGGTGTCAGCGCCTTCGAACTCATCGATGGCGCCGTTTACCACAGCTATTCCAGCTATGCGCGGGGGCTGGACGGGTTATGGGGCATGTACCAATGGCTCGACCGCGCCCCCAAGGGCCGCAACGAAACCGGCATCTGGTGGCGCCACCACGACCGGTACGGCAAGGAGTGACGCCGATGCTGCTTTCCGCCCACACTCCAGAGCGGGGCGACGGCAATGTCGCTTTCAACGCCGCCGAATGGCTCTCGCTGGCTGCCGCCGCGGACGGATCAGCTGCTAAGCCGAGCAGTAACATCGCTAGCCCGGCCGGCCGGATCGCCACCCACACCGCCGACTGGCTATCACTCGCCGCCGCCCCGACATTCGCGGTCATGGCGCTGCTGACGGCCACGACCGGCAGCGCCGACATGATCTGCATGACAGCGCCGGATGCCTTCCCGATCGGCGGAATGGTGCCCATGTACCTGCTGATGAGCGGCTTCCACCTGGCGCCCTGGCTGCGGCTCGCCGCCGGCTGGCGGGCCTGAGTGGGCGGCAGCGTCGCGCCATCTTCTCCCCAGCGGGGAGAAGATGCCCGTCAGGGCAGATGAGGGGGTGAGCGGCAAAGCCGCGAATGCGGGGAGCGTTAGCGAAGGGCAATCAATGACATAGTGCCGTGCGGCCCGCCCCCTCATCCGACCCTTCGGGCCACCGACCGGGGTCGAGCCGCGGGTCTCGACCCGTCCTTCGGACCCCGCTGGGGAGAAGAGGGAGCAAGCCGCACTGCCCCCTCCCGTAATACCTCCCCGCCGGCCCTCCCAAGTTCATGCCCTCACCTCGATAAAGTCGATCGGCCCGCCGGCAACATCGTCGTCGAAGACCGCACAGGAAAGCTTGCCGCCGAAGACGCAGGCGCTGTCGATGTTGGTGCGGTTTCCTGTCGTCATGGGATTGGACATCGATGGGGTATGGCCGTGGACGAGGTGCTTGCCCCAATATTCGCCTGGCTCACCGGCCACGAACCGCATCCATAGAAGATCGTCCTGGCTCTGCCGGTCCAACGGAAATGCCGGATCGACGCCGGCATGGACAAAGATGCGATGCCGATCGACATGCATGAGCGGACGATCGGCCGCCCATTGCAGATGCTGCGGCAAAACCCTGCCGCCATAGGATATTTCGGTCTCCAGCCCGCCGTTGCCGAGCCAAACGGCTCTGCTCTGACCGTCGGCATAGGCAGCGACCATCATATCCTCATGATTGCCTTTCAGGCAGATCCATCTCCACGGGTCCGATGGACCGGCGATGATCCGGTCGAGGACACTTTTGCTGTCAGGCCCGCGATCGACATAGTCGCCAAGGAAGACGACCGTGCCTTCAGCCGCATAGGCTTTGATCCGATCGATCATCCTCTTCAGCGGATCGATACAGCCGTGGATATCACCTATGGCGAACGTGTAGCGCATGCTTCATTTTTAGCGCCTGTCGGGGGCCAGGTGAAGTCCGGATCGCCGCGGCGGATCTCAATACTGCCGACAGAAAATCCGACTCATTTCCTGGCACTTACGGCGATTGCTTCGCCTTTGGCTTGAGGTCACATATTGATCGCCGATCCGCGGATGGGTATGGCATTGGGCATTGCTAGCCAGCCCTCTTCAACAACTGGCCGGCCAGCTCGATGCAATCAACCGGCCAATATAGTTCGGGCCTTGGATGCGCGACCTTTGGGTTTCCCTCGTGTGGTCGGCAGGAAAGTATCGATTCACGCCATCGGCTGGGAATTGCGCACTCCCCATGAATCGCACCGAGTAGAGCTCCGGCAATCGCTGCATTCGTATCCGTATCGCCACCATTTGAGACGGCGCTCACTACGCCGTCCTCCAAGGAATTCGAATGCAGCAATTGAAAAATGGCATTCTGAAACGCGATCAGGACCCAGCCTTGCTGATTCACGAAGTCCTTTGGCGGTTCCTTTTCGGCGGCGGCTATTGCATCACGAATGCTGTGATCGACACCAAGCTCATCGGACCATTTTCTGATCGTCTGATAAACATCTCGAGGCGTCGGGCCTTCGGCAATTGCGTACGATAGCGCGCGAGCAAAGAGATTGTTGATCTGCCGGCACACAAGGTTCGGATGTGTGATGATGGCGTCCTGTTCCGCCCACAACCCGACCTGTTCGGTTGGAAACTGAGATCCAAAAATGCCGAGAGGTGACACACGCATGAGCGCACCGTTGGCTTGGCTTTGGTGGTCAGGCTCGTAGCGAATTCCATTATATACCGTCCGGCCAATGTCGAAGGGCTTGGATGCCAGCCAATCTTCATAGGCCCGTCGGGCAGCGTCCTGAACATATGCTCCTTCCGCGACAATCGATCTGGCCAAAGCCAGCGCCATCTCGGAGTCATCAGTTGGTTGACCGGCAATGGTGTTCCATGCGCCGCCATCATGAATTTCGCGAACGCCATGGGGATATTTCTGGCGTATTTCCTGGGGCGTCTGAAACTCTACCAGCGAGCCGAGTGCATCCCCTGCCAGTTGACCGAGAATACAACCGATTGCACGGGACGTTGTTGTATTATCTATGATTTTCATACCGCCTCTGGCGAGTCGTGAAGCGCCCTGATGCAATCACCCTGTCATGCGAGTGGCGCAACGCCGCAAGCGACGATACTAATCCGCTCAGGTTTCCGCTAGTCGTTACGACGTTTGAGCGACCGCTATCGGCACAAAATAAAGTCCCTCATCCGCCTGCCGTGACCTCGCTCCTTCCATTCACGTGTCGCATGGCAAGTCCCCCCGCCCCGTTAGGGTGAGGGGTAGTGTCTTGCGGCTCGTCTGCTTTGAGTGAGTGCCCTTGCCAGACTTTCCGCCAACGCGCCGAGCTATCACCCCTCGACAAAACCCCGCCGGATCGCCTCCCAGCTTTCCACATCCGGCGCCAGCAGCAGCCGGCCCTTGGTCATCGCAGGACGATAGGCTTCGCCGCTGAGCAATGCCCCATAGCCGCCGGCTTCGTGATGGATCAGCACGCCGGCGGCGTGGTCCCAGGGTTTGAGCTCGGCGTTGAGCGAAAAACTCATAGCGCCTGATGCCACCGCCCGGTATTCATAGGCCGAGCAGCGCCATGTGGTGGTGCGGGCAAAGTGCAGCAGGCTCCGAGCGTAGACCGGCTGCTCCTCGGCGGGGAACATATGCAGCGGCACGAAGCCGTGCATTTCCCCGATCGGCCCTGGCGGCGCGACGCTGAGCCGGGTCCGCGTGCCATCGCGGGCGATGTGCCATGCGCTCTGCCCCAGCCGGGCGGCAAGGAAATCACCGGTTACGGGATAGTGGATCAGCCCGGCCACCGTCTCGCCGCCCGAGACGATCGCCACGATCATGCCGAACAGCGGCACGCCATGGGCGAAATTCCAGGTGCCGTCGACAGGATCGATGATGACGGCGAGATCGGCGTCGCCAAGACGCGTCAGAATCGACGGATCGGCGGAGACCGCTTCCTCGCCGACCAGCAGCGCCTCGGGAAAGTGCGCCGACAGCGCTTCGGTGAGCCGCCGCTCGGCACCGATATCGGCATCGGTCACCAGATCGTCAGGCGCGGTCTTGGTGCGAATGCCCTCGGCGGTGACGCCGAGGAAGCGGGGCAGGACTTCCGCCTCCGCCGCCCGGCGCATATCCTCCATCACGGCGAAGAATATGTCGTCCGACACGTCCCTCATGCGCGGCGCGCCTCGATATAGGCCTTAAGCGCGGCGGGCTGGTCGGTCTGGATGACGCTGATGCCGGCCGCCATCATCCGACCCCAGATCGCATCGGGATCTTCAAGGGCCGCACTATCGGTCAAGCCGCAGCAGGAGACCGGATCGAGCGTGTTGACCCAGAGGGAGATCCCGGCGTTGCGCAGACGCGCGTGCTGGCCGGCCAGGGTCTCAAGCGCATCGAACTTGGCTTCGCACATGAAGGGGCGCGCCGCGATGATTGCCTTGGCGGTCTCTTCGGCGCTCCCGACCCTGAAGAACGCCTGGCCCATGAACGGAATGCCGTCGATCCCGGGCTGCCTGGCGAGCCAAGCCAGCGCCTCCGGCGTGTCGGCGCGAGCCTTGAGATCGACCTGGTCGGCCATCCCCATCTCTTTGACCTTGGCCGCGACGATGCTCATCATCTCGAGGTCCTTGAGGTCGAGATCGACGAAGATGCGGCCACGTACGGTTTCGAGCACCTGTTCCAGCGTCGGAACGGTCTGCGTCGTGAACGGCTGGTCCGGCCCGCCATCGGCCATGCGCAGCCGCAGGCTGGTGATCTCGGCGATCGTCATCTCCTCGGGGATGCGATCGATGCCGGCCATGCGCTCAAGCGTGTCGTCATGCAGGATGAACAGCACGCCATCGGCGCTCTGGCGGATATCCACCTCGACGATGTCATAGTCGCCGGCGATCGCATTCTCGATCGCGGCAAGGCTGTTTTCGGGAGCATGATGCCAGGCGCCGCGATGGGCGACGATGGCGCAGGGGCGCGACGGGTCGGCAATGTGGTCGATGTATTTCATGGGACTTCCTTTAGTTTGCGCTGAGAGCGCCGGGTATGGCCCTGCCGCTCGCTGCATCGAAGAGATGCAGGCGGGAAGCCGGGAGATTGAGAAAGAGTTGGCTGCGGTCCGATATCTCGACGCCGAAGGGCGTCGCGATCCTGACGACCGAGCCGCCGAGCTCGGCTGCCAGGATCGCGTGCGAGCCGAGATCCTCGCGAAACCGCAGGGCGGACGTGAGCACCTGTCCGTCGACCCCGCCACCGATCAGGATATCCTCGGGCCGGATGCCGAGCTGATAGGCGCCGGTAAGCCGGGCTTGCGCCACCACCTGCCCGTCGGCGAGCCTGAGCACCGTGCCGTCGCCGATGACCGGCAGAATGTTCATCGGCGGCGCGCCGATGAATTTGGCGACGAAGACCGAGGCCGGCTGGTGATAGATCGCTTTCGGCGTGTCGAACTGTTCGATCCGCCCCTTGTTGAGGATGAGGATGCGGTCCGCCAGCGTCATCGCCTCCACCTGATCGTGGGTGACGAAGACGGTGGTGGCGCCGATGCGCCGGTGCAGTTCGGCAAGCTCGACACGCATGTCGTGCCTGAGCTGAGCGTCGAGGTTGGAGAGCGGCTCGTCGAATAGAAGCACGCCGGGCTCGCGTACGATGGCGCGGCCGATCGCGACGCGCTGGCGTTGGCCGCCGGAAAGCTGCCCGGGCTTGCGGCCGAGGAAGTCCGACAGCCCGAGCATCTTCGCCACCGCGCCGACCCGCTCGATGCGCTCGGCCTTCGCCATGCCTGATACCTTGAGGCTGTAGGCGATGTTGTCGAAGACGCTCATATGCGGGTAGAGCGCATAGTTCTGGAACACCATGGCGCAGCCGCGATGTTTCGGCTCCAGATCCTGCACCTGCCGGCCGCCGATGACGATCGTGCCGCCGCTCACCCGCTCCAGCCCGGCGATCATCTGCAACAGCGTGGACTTGCCGCAGCCGGAGGGACCGAGCACGACGGTGAATTCGCCGGCTCGGAGTTCGACATCCATCGGCGGGATGACGACGGTCTCGGCGTCATAGGCCTTGGTGACGCCTGATAGCGTGATGTTGGCGGCAGCGGCGCGGATGGCCATGTCGATGGCGTTCATGCCTATTTCTCCGTGAGAGCGAGGCCCTGGACCAGATAGCGCTGCAGGAGCGCGATCATCGCGAGCGGAATGATGGAAACGATGACGGCGCCGGCCATGATCATCGGAAAGTCGGGGATCTCTCCGTCCGAATCCGGCACGAGCCGCGCCAGCCCGACGACGGCGGTCTGCATGTCTGACGTCGAGGCGGCGACCAGCGGCCAGAGATATTGCGTCCAGCCGCTGAGGAAGGTCAGCACGAAGAGCGCGGCGAAGCTGGTGCGCGACAAGGGCAGCAGGATATCGAAGAGAAAGCGGATCGGCCCTGCCCCATCCATGCGCGCCGCCTTGAACAGATCCTTGGGCAGGGTGAGGAAGAACTGGCGGAACAGGAAGGTACCGGTGCCATGCGCCACAAGCGGCGCGATCAGGCCGAAATGCGTGTTCAGCACGCTCCATTCGAGCTTCACCGGCGCGCCGAAATAGTCGGCGATCAGCCCGTTCAGGCCGGTGATATCGAGCAGCGCGTTGACCGGCGAAAACACGTTCGACGCCACCTGGTAGGTGGTGATGACGCGGATCTCGATCGGCAGCATGATGGTCACAAGGATGAGCGCGAAGACCACGCCCGCCCAGCGAACCCTGAAATAGACGATGGCATAGGCCGACAGAAGCGACAGGACGCAGGTCGCGAATGCATCGCCAAAGGCGACCACCAGACTGTTCAGCATCTGAACCGGGATGTGCGTCTCGGTGAAGATGTGCGCCGCATTGGTGAAAAACTGGTCGCCGGGATACCAGGCGAGCCCGTTGCGCAGGATGAATTCATAGGACTGCGAGGCTGTCGCCAGCGTCAGATAGAGCGGCCCGAGGATATAGGCGATGCCGACGATGAGCACGAAGCCGGCAGCGATGTTGAGGGAACGTGCGTTTTCGATCATGGGGTCACCGCTCGTAGTTGATGCGCCGGCCAAGGAAGAGGAATTGGGCGGCGGTGAGGAGGACAACGAAGACCATCAGGATCGCCGTCTGGGTCGAGGCGCCGGAGAGGTCGTAGCCGCTGAAGCCGTCGGTATAGATCTTATAGACCAGCAGCGTGGTGGCGCCGCCGGGACCACCATGGGTGATCGTATCGATCAGCGCGAAAGCCGAGGTGACGCTTTCGGTGAACTCGAGCACCAGCGTCAGGAAGAGTTGCGGCATGATGAGCGGCAGTTGCACGTCGAAGATGCGCCGCCACGGCCCTGCCCCATCCATTGCGGCTGCCTGGTGCATGGTCTTCGGGATCGACTGCAGGCCGGCGAGCAGGATGACGAAATTGAACGGGATGCCGCTCCAGACATGCGCGGCGATCAGCGTGATGAAGGCATCCGTGCCGTTGATGCCAGGCGCCCAGATGCCGGGAAAGGCTGAGTTGAGTGGCGCGAGCACGCCGACGAAGGGATTGAAGATGAAGGCGAAGACGACGCCGATCGAGGCGCCGGCAACCCCCTTCGGCCAGACGAGCACATTACGCGCCGGCAGCGACAGGCGAATCTTCCGGTCGGCCGCGACCGCAAGGATCAGCGGGACCACCACCGCAAGCGCTGAGGCAGTGACCATGAAGACGATGGTGCGCCAACAGCTCTTCCAGAACTCCGGATCGGAGAACACGCGGGCAAAATTATCCCAGCCGACAAACATCGAGCCGCCGCCGAAGGGGCGCTCGAGGAAGAACGACCAGTAGAAGGCTTGAAAAACCGGCACGTAGAAGAAGAGCGCAATCAGCAGCATGAGCGGCGCTACCAGCAGAAGCGGCAGCCAGCGATGGCTGAAGAGAGAAGATTCCGACGTCATGGAGAAGCCCTGCATTGGAAGACCGCACGGGAGCGCGGGACGTTCAAACGTCCCGCGCGTGAGATGTCGGGATCACTGCATCCTCACGCCCTTGTAGGTCTGCTCGAAGCGGCGCAGCAACTCGTCGCCGCGCTTCTTGGCATTGTCGAGCGCCGCCTGCATGGTCTCCTGGCCGGCAAAGGCCTTCTGCGTCTCTTCCATGAACACCTGGCGGAACTGCACGTAGAAGCCGAGACGGATGCCGCGGGTATCCGGCGTGCGCGGCTGGTTCATCGACTCGATGCCGACGGCGGCCGTCGCATATTTCGGCGCGTTCGCCTCGCCGCTCTTGGCGATCGCATCCATCACATCGTTGGTGACGGGGACGTAGCCGGTGGCGGCGGTGAGGAACATCTGCTGTTCGGGACGACGCAGGAAGTCGAGGAAGGCCTTGGCGCCTTCGACCTCGGCCTTGTCGTGACCCTTCATGATGTAGATCGAGGCACCGCCGACGAGCGTGTTGTGGCGCTCGTAACCCTCATACATCGGCGCCATGCCGACTGACAGTTCGTATTTGCCTTCGAACGCCTTGGCCGAGGCGGTATAGGAACCCGAGGAATTCTCCATCATCGCGCATTCGCCGGTGTTGAAGGCGGCGGTGAAGTTGCCGGCCTTGGTATCGGCATTGAGCTTGACGAGGCCTTCCTTGCGCCAGTCGATCAGGTTCTGGAGATGCTTGGCGGCGAAGGTGGTGTTGAACACATATTCGGCGTCGAGACCATCATAGCCGTTATGCCGCGAAGCAATCGGCAGGCCATGGCGGGCGGAAAACTGTTCGAGCACGCGCCAGGTGTCGCCATCGGTGGTGAAGGGGCAGGCATGACCCGAAGCCTTCAGCTTGCGGGCGGCCTCGATGATCTCTTCCCAGGTCGCAGGCGTCTTGGTGACGCCGGCTTTCTGCAGCTCGGTCTTGTTGGTGTAGAACAGCAGCGTCGAGGAATTGTAGGGCTGGGCGAAAAGCTTGCCGCCGGAGGTTTCGTAATAGGCCCGGGCGCCGGCGATATAATTGTCCCACTTGACCTCGGGCAGCACGTCCTGGACCGGAACGACGGCATCCGACAGCATCAGGTCGAGCGTGCCGGCGTCGAAGAACTGGATGAGGACGGGATGCTTGTTGGCGCGGAAGGCGGCAATCGCCTTCTGCATCGACACTTCGTAGCTGCCCTGGCCGACGCAGGTGATGCGATGCTCGGATTGCGCGGCATTGAAAGCGGCGCACTGGTCCTGGATCGCCTTTTCGACGACACCCGTATTGCCGTACCAGAATTCGATATTGGCGGCCTGCGCAGAACACGCGCCCGCCATCAGCGCGGCAGCAGCCGCCAGGATGGAAATCTTCATCATTGCCCTCGCCTGTTTTGATAGCCGGGTTCGAGCCCGGCTCCGTGACGGCGCATTTATTACACATTGCGTGTAACAATTTAGTGACGAGCACGTGACACTTGATGCGAAGAGAGGCCGCTGATAAAGCGTGAACGCACCCGACAGCCGGAAGCACCAAAAATTATTACTACACCTCTGTAGTAATTTTTAACGAGGGAAGTGTTGATATGGCCTACTTTCCGGAGACACTGATCGCGATGCGCTTCCTGCGCGAAGGCGGCGGCGTCGTCTCGCCGAACGAACGAGACCTGCTAAAGCTGATCTGGCGTCATCCCGGCCTTTCCCGATCGGAAGTCACCGCCCACACCGATCTCACCCAGCAATCCGTCTACCGCATCATCGACCAGCTGGAGGAACGCGGCATCGTCTCCTTCGGCTCGCCGAAACCCGGCACCGGCCGCGGCCAGCCGAGCCCGACACTCCGGCTCGACGGCCGCTACGCTTATTCCTGCGGCATCTCGGTCAATACCGACATCATCGGCATCTGCTTGATGGATATATCAGGCAATGTGCTCGCCGAAAGCAGCGTCGCCTTGCGCGAACGCACCATGGCCCAGTCGCTCGATCTGGTTCGCGAGCAGCTGATCGAACACCAGAGGGTGAACAATCTTTCCGAAGAGGCCTTCTTCGGTATCGGCTTTGCCATTGCCGGCTTTCACATCAGCGGCACCCGCTACAATGCGCCCCTCCCGCTGCATGAATGGTCGCTGATTGAGCTCGGCCCGCTGCTCACGGAATTTTTCGGCAAGCCCGCCTGGGTGCGCAACGGCGGCAAGACGGGAGCCATCGCCGAATCCATGTTCGGCGTCGGCCGCTATATCAAGCACTTTGCCTATCTGAGCTTCAACTACGGCTTTGGCGGTGGCCTGATCAGTGACGGCGAACTGCTGCTGGGCGGCATCGGCAATGCCGGCGAATTCTCGGGGATGTACGACGCCGAGGAAACCAAACGCCGGCCGGCCTTGCAGTGGCTGATCGAAAAACTCAACCGCAACGGCGTAGACGTTCCCTCGATCAGCTACATGCGCAAGCATTTCGACCCGAAATGGCCAGGTGTCGCGGAATGGGTGGACGAGGTCACGCCCGCCTATAGCCGCCTGATCAATGCGATCTGGGCCGTTTTCGATCCGCAGGCAATCGTCTTCGGCGGCCAGGTTCCCACCGCTCTGGCACAGATGCTGATCGACCGGACCGAGAATTTCGATCGGCCACGCTACGGCGTGCAGCGCCCGCGCCCGAAGCTGATCATCTCCGAGATCTCAAGCGACGCCTCGGCCATGGGCGCGGCAATCACCCCGTTCAAGTCGGCCTATTATTGATTTCGGGCGCTTCGACGGCTCCGCCGAGCCAGAAACTGACTCCCGCTCAGCCGCTTACGGCTATTCCCTCTCCTTCCGCTTGAAGCTGCGCGATAAGGACCTGCCATGATCCGCTCGCGGGCCTCACGCATGGCCCGCGGGACCTTGCTCCGCTGGTCTGATTTTATCATACTGCCCGGCATGAGTGGATATGAGAGCCCTGTCGATTTCTACACGCGCCCCGGCCAGATGACATCGGCCGGGCCGCATGCCCCCGTCCTTGCAGCGCTCAAGGGCGTCGAAACCGTTGCCGCCGTCGTGCACGGCGCGCTGCTGCATGATGCCTGGGCGCAACACTACGATCAGGTGCTGACCCCGGAGCGAAGGGCGCAGTCACACACGCGGCCGACGCGAGAGATACTCGACACGATCATGGGGATCGATCCCGCCCCGCTCGACATCCCGCGCCCACCGGAGAAGCGCAGCATCGGTGTGTGCCGCCATTTCACCGTTCTCGCCTGCGCGGCACTCAAGGCCCAGGGCGTCCCGGCACGTGCCCGCTGCGGCTTCGGCATGTATTTTGAGGCCGGCAAGGGCATCGATCACTGGATCGCCGAATATTGGGATGGAGCGCGCTGGGTCTCTGCGGATTTCCAGATCGACGATCTCCAGCGCGCCGCCTTGAAACTCGATTTCGATCCCCTCGACCAGCCGCCGGGCAAATTCCTCAGCGCCGGCGAAACCTGGCAGCGCTGTCGCGCCGGCGCCGCCGACCCCGGGAAATTCGGCATCTTCGACGAGTCCGGTTTGTGGTTCATCGCCATGAACCTCGTGCGCGATTTCGCCGCCCTCAACAACATGGAGATGCTTCCCTGGGACAATTGGGGAGCGATGCCGCAGCCCGAGGAAGAAATATCTCCGGATGGCTTGGCGCGCTTCGATCGTCTCGCCGCGCTGACGGTCGACGTAGACCAACGCTTCGGCGAGCTGCAGGCCCTCTACCAGGACGATGCCGGGCTGCACGTGCCGGCGCAGGTCTTCAATGGCGTGCGGCAGCAGATGGAGAATGTTGGCGCGTGATTCCCTCTTATCCGAGCGGAGAGAAGACTGAGTGGCGCCTTGGTCCCCCTCTTCTCGTCTCTTCTCAGATCAGCTTGATTTCGCCCCAGACAATCCTGGTGCGTACGACAAAGCTCAACCGATCATCATTCGAATAGGCGCGTAGCAATTCAGAGAGTTCCGCGTCGAAGGTCGCGATACGATCGCCGAGTTTCGAAGGTGCGAAGGTGTCGCGCGAATGCTGGCAGGATACGAAATCCTCGACGCTCTGCTCGAAGGGATGCTCCGATACGAAGTCCTCGCTGCCATGCAGGTCAAGATAGCTCTGGTAGCTTCGCATGCCCTCGGACCATCGGCCGTGATCGAAAGGCTGGCCGGTCACCTCAGGGACCCACGTCCCCAGGAATGAATGCCAATCCGATTGCCACGCAGGCTCGAACGGGTCGTCGCCGGAAACCACCGCCATGACATGGCCTGGCGCGGCATTCGCCAGAATATGCCGAAACAGCCTGGCATGATCCATCCAGTGAATACTGGCTGCTGCGACCGTCAGATCGAAGCGTTGGCCATCGGTCGGGAAATCCTCGGCGAAACTTTCGATCCAGCGGATATTCTCAGCGTCGCCGCCCGGCAACGATCTGCCCAGCGCAATCATATGCGCGGAAGGATCAACCGCCGTGACTCTCCCAAACGAACCCGACAGCGGGCGGGAGATTTTCCCCGGTCCGCAACCGATATCCAGCAGATGCTCCGACCGCGAAGCGATCGCCAAAAGCTTTCGAAAGACGGCATCGGGATAAGGCGGACGGTACCGATAGTTTGCGACGACGTCGATTTCCCCGAAGGAGGAGCCCTTGCGCTGGTCCATCAAAACTCCATGCTCACGCCGCAGCCGACGGAGACTGTAGCACGCGTTTATGTCAGGGGTTTAGCGCGGCGTAACTATCTCTCTGTGGGTTATAGCGGCGGATAGCACGCCAAATGCCGGATAAGTGATACGCCGCAGCCATCCGGTTCCGATTGTCTTCCAGACCGAAACTGTGCCATGACCGATCGACCCCAGATACAACAGATCAAGGTGCGGCATCGGCATGAAGAAGATCGGTTTCCTCTCGTTCGGGCACTGGACGCCCTCACCCCAATCGCAGACGCGCTCAGCCGGCGATGCGCTGCTGCAGTCGATCGAGCTTGCGGTGGCGGCCGAGGAACTCGGGGCTAACGGGGCGTATTTTCGCGTGCATCATTTCGCCCGACAGCTGGCCGCACCCTTCCCGCTGCTATCAGCCGTCGGCGCTAGAACCAACCGGATCGAGATCGGCACCGCCGTCATCGACATGCGCTATGAGAACCCGCTTTATATGGCCGAGGATGCCGGTGCGGCCGACCTCATCGCCGGCGGCCGCCTGCAGCTCGGCATCAGCCGCGGTTCGCCCGAACAGGTGATCGATGGCTGGCGCCATTTCGGCTATGCCCCGCCCGAAGGCCAGAGCGAGGCCGACATGGCCCGCCACCATGCCGAAGTTTTCCTCGAAGTGCTGCGCGGCGAAGGGTTTGCCAAGCCGAACCCGCGGCCGATGTTTCCCAATCCGCCCGGCCTCTTGCGCCTCGAGCCGCATTCCGAGGGCCTGCGCGAGCGGATCTGGTGGGGCGCAAGTTCCAACGCCACTGCCGTCTGGGCGGCCAAGCTCGGCATGAACCTGCAGAGTTCGACGCTGAAGGATGATGAGACGGGAGAGCCCTTCCACGTCCAGCAGGCAGACCAGATCCGGGCATACCGCGCGGCCTGGAAAGAAGCCGGCCACACGCGCCAGCCGCGCATCTCGGTAAGCCGCAGTATCTTCGCGCTGGTCGATGATCGCGACCGCGCCTATTTCGGTTACGGCAACGACGGTGAGGACAAGATCGGCTTCATCGACGAGAAGACCCGCGCAATCTTCGGTCGCAGCTATGCCGCCGAGCCCGACGCCCTGATCAAGCAGCTCGCCGAAGACGAGGCGATCGCCGAGGCCGACACGCTGTTGCTCACCGTCCCCAACCAGCTCGGCGTCGATTACAACGCCCATGTCATTGAAGCGATCCTGACCCATGTCGCGCCTGCGATGGGTTGGCGCTGATGTTCCTTCCCGGCAAGCTGTCTTCGCCGGCTACAGCACTCTACGGCTCATGCGCGGTTTGATTTGCCGCAGCCAATTTCCCCATGGCCTGCTGGATGGCCGAGAAGAAGAGCGCCGTCGTGATCCCGAACATCATCAGCCCGTTGGCTGCCTGCAGGGGCGCAAGCAGCCGGATACGGCCATTGAGCACGACATCGCCATAACCGAGCGACGTGAAAGTGACGCCCGAAAAATACATGGCCGTTTCGAAGTCTTCGAAGGCGCCGAGCGCGCGATATAACAGCGCCCAGAAAGCGACCTGGAAGATATTGCCCAGCATGAGCACGATCATCAGGACCGAGAATTGCACGAAGACCGTCCGCCAAGGCTTTCGGCCCATGGGTTGCGTGCGCGCGTGAGCAAAATAACGCGCGGCCAGCACTGAAGCCAGTGCCTGCAGCGCGAGGCACATCGACATCGCAAGCAGGCCGAGACCAATGACTGTAATCATGGGGCCGGACCTTCGATCTGGGGTCCGTCCTCGGCCGGGCGCTGATGCAGCCATTCCATCAGCAACACGAAGCCGACGGCCAGCAACACAGGGCCGACAAATATACCGAGAAGGCCGTCGGCGATCATCCCTCCGATGACACCCACCAAGATGACCGGCATTGGCACGTCCGATCCACGGCCGAGCATCAAGGGTTTGAGCAAATTGTCGCTCAGCCCGGCGACGAAAGACCAGATGGCGAAGATAATTGCCGGAGTTGTCGCTTCCGTGACAAAGACATAGGCCATGACGGGCAGGGTCAGCAGCAGCGGCGGTATCTGCACGACTGCCAGGAGAAACGTGACCAGCGTCAGAGCACCGGCAGCGGGAAGGCCGATAGCGAAGAAGCCAATGCCGACGAGCATCGACTGGATCACCGCCACGCCGACCACGCCGACCGCCACTCCCCGGATCGTTGAGGCGGTCAGATGGATGAGCCGGGCACCCCGCGCCTTGCTGTTGGTAATGAGCTCCAGCAGACGGAGGGCAAATGCCGCAGCACCCTTGGCATAAGCGACAAGCACGGCGGCGATCGCGATGGAAAGAACGAAGGACAAGCCACCAGTGGCCAGGCCGCCGGCGAAAGATGCGAGCCACGCAGCAGGCTTGCTCAGCATCTCTCCGTATTGACTGAGCGCCAACGGCAGGTTGGCAGCAGCGAGCGACCAGCCCGCCGAGAGCTTCGCTCCGACCGCTGGCACATCGGCAAGCCACGCTGGCGGCGGCGGGATCGTCAGGCTGTGGTTCTGCAAGCCGGAAACAAGCCAGTAAATGGAAGACCCAAGCGATGTGACCACGAGGAACATGGGCACCAGCACCACGGCAACGCCGACCATCCCGATGAGAAATGCCGACCACCGATTGCCGATCCGATCGGACAGGCGCAGATGCAAGGGATTAAGCATGACCGCCAGGATCACAGACCAAAGCAGAATGCCCAGGAAGGGTAACATGATCCTGGCGCAGACATAGACCAGAAGCGCGACGAGGCCCAATTGAACCGCCGCATGGATGATGGATGGTCTCGACGACGCAAGGTCGGCGTTCAATGCGCTGGACGTCATTTTCCCCTCCCCATCCGGAACGTTCGCGAATGAGCGAAGCCGGACGTTCCCCCATCGGACAACGAAACCTTCCAGCCGGTAACACGCCGTAATTGGTGGTTCGGCGAAAATTTTGCCGACGCCATGAAAGGTCGTCTCCAACGCCCCGTGATCATACACGACTTCGTGAAAACGGGATACGGCCGCCGCTGCCGGGCTCTCAAACCCGCGGATATCTCGCACGGAATTCGCGAGGGCTGCAGCCCTCGCGTTCATGAAAGACCCGCGAAAAATAAAACGGGTCATCCAGGCCGATCATCGCGGCCACCGTTTCGATCTTTTCGTCGGTGGTTGCCAATAGCTGTTTGGCATGGTCCATGCGCACCCGAAGCTGAAATGCCTTGGGAGGCAGTCCGGTCTCGAGCGTGAACCGCCTGCGCAGCGTGGCCGGAGACATGCCGTGCTCGGCGGCAAAGGCTGCGAGGTCCAACGGTTGCATCGCCCGCCGCCGTAGCGTTTCCACGATGTCGGCCATATCTAGCCTTTCCTGGCGTCGATCGGCCGCGCCGCTTGCCTCTCTGGCGGCTGATATGACGATGCGATGCAGCATCAATGCCGCCGACGCCTGCCCGAGGTTGGTGTCGTCAAGCAGATCGGCATGAAGCTTGCCGAAGAGCCGCACCACCTCGTCGAGATGATGCAGGGCCACGACGGGATGTCGCTCCGCGATGATCCTCAGCCTCACGAAGTCCCGCGTGAACGACCCTTCGAAAAGCGCCCAGCGCTCGTCCCAGCCGCCTTCGCCGGGGCTATAGGAATGCACACGGTTCGGAAACAGCCAGAACAGTGCAGGTCCGGTCAGGCTCATGCGGCCGGTGGCGGCGGTTTCCAGCCAGCCCTGCCCGCGCTCCACCAGCACGACGGCGAAACTCGGCAGTTTCCGGTCCGTCACCGCACGGCGGGCATGCTGCCTGCCGCTGCCGGTGACTGCCAGTCCGCCGGCCGCGCCGAGCGGCGTTCTATAGATGGCCTCGGCGTCTTTCATGGTGAGCGAAAAGTCCAGCTATGAATTTCCTCTATGTCGGTTGGCCTGCCGGATCAGGTAATTGATGACAAGCCAACTCAAACGACGGAGGAGTGAAATGTCAATTGCTGCGGAGGTCATACAAGCTCGCAAGATGGAATTTCCTCTTGCCGCAAATGGCAGAACCTTGCCCGCGGAGCGGATCGGTTGGCTCGCGCCGACCGATCCCGGCATCGGCATCGACGCCATCCGCCGCCGCTACCAGGACGATGGTTATGTCTGGCTGAAAGGCCTTCTGCCGCGGGCCGATGTGATCGATTTCCGCCGCTGGGTCTTCGAACGCCTCGCCGAAACCGGGCTGGTCGAGCCCGGAAGCGATTTTTCGTTGGGCTTGGCGTCTGCCGGTGGCTTCGACAAAAGCCTGGCGGACCGGCGCCTGATGTCGCTCGTCCGCTCTGCCGCCTATGAAGGCTTCTGCGCGCAACCGCCACTTGCCCGCTTCATGGACGATTTCCTGCAGGGTATCTCCTATCTGCACAAGCGCAAGATCATGCGTTTCGTCCAGCCGGGAACGCCGACGGCCACACCCGCCCACTACGATCTCGTCTATCTCCGCGGCGGCACCAGCCGCCTGATGACGGCCTGGATTCCGATCGGCGACATCCCCACCGAGATGGGCGGCCTGGTCTATCTCGAAGGCTCGCACGCCCTGGGCGTCAGGATGGAGGCCGAGTTCCAGGCAGCAAGCGGCAATCTTTCTGCCGAAGAGCGGGTCAGTGCCTATAACCGCCACATGGCGGAAGGCGGCTGGGTCTCGAAGGATCTGCCCGATATGGCGGAGCGCTTCGACACCCGCTGGCTCGCCGCCGATTATGAGGCCGGCGACGTGGTGCTCCACTCGCCCTACATGATCCACGCCTCGACCACCAACCAGGACCGCAGCCGGCGGCTGCGCCTCTCCACCGACATAAGATATCAGAATGTCGACGACGAGATCGACGTCCGATGGAACAACCATTGGAGTCTCGGCGATATGCTGTAGTCCGGCTTTCCAGAGCCCTTTCGACAGAACCCAGATCGTCTCACGTCGATGCCGGCCGCGCGTCAGCCGGCATTGGCGGCCATGTCCGTCTCCTGCCTGTTTGTCGTGCCCCCGCCACCCTTGTTGACCGGCGATCCGGTGCGATGGCTGCTATAGCAGGTTGTTTGACGAAGGGATGTCGACACAGAAGCGAAGCGGTCGGACCTTACGGCCGCCTTGGGCGTTGATGGTCGGAACCTTGAATCGATCCCATGACTGACCGACTTATGGCTGTAGCCGAACCGCTCGAGTTGCCTGATGCCGCGTACGAACCTGAACGATATTCTGATCTTCATGGCCGTCGTCGATGCCGGAAGCTTTATCGCCGGCGGCCAGGCCATGGGCCTGTCGCGTTCGGCGGCAGGCAAGGCTGTCATCCGTCTGGAAGACCGGCTCGGCGCGCGCCTGCTCAACCGCACGACGAGGACGTTGAGCCTGACCGATGAAGGCCGGATGTTTTACGAGCGCGGGCTGCAGATTCTTGCATCGGTCGACGAGGCGGAGGCGAGCGTTGCGGGGCAGAACAACACGCCGCGAGGCGTTCTCCGGCTGACCGTTCCCGATGCCTTCGGGCGGCTTGTCGTGCTGCCTTTGCTTGAAAAATATCTTCAGGCCTGGCCCAACATCCAGGTCGAAGTGAGCTTCACCGATCGCCCGGCCGACATCGTCGAGGAAGGCTTCGATCTGGCGATCCGGATTGGCGCGACGGCGACGGACACACGCCTGGTCTCACGCGTGATCGCCACCTATAAGGTACGGCTCTGCGCCTCGCCAGCCTACCTTGCCGAGCGCGGCGAGCCCCGCGATATCGACGATCTCGCGGTCCACGACTGCCTGATCTTCGCCGGCCGCAATCGAAGGCAGGGCTGGCGCTTTCGCGGGGAAGGCGGTTCCTGGATCAAGGCGCAGGGCCGCAGCCGCCTGAGGCTCGACAGCGGAGAGGCGATCCGCGACGCCGCCCTGGCGGGGCTGGGCATCGCGCTGCTTCCCGATTTTCTCGTCACCGACGATCTTGCTGCCGGCCGCCTCCGGCAGATCCTGGCCGACCTCGAAACCGACGACGCCAAGATCGTCACGCTCTATCCCGACAAGCGCCTGCTGGAACCACGTGTCCGCCGCTTCATCGACCTGATGGTTGAGGAGCTTGGCCGCGGCTAGAGCTGGACGCTTCAGGCGAGGCCCTGTCAAACCCGCGAAAGCTCTTCAGCGCCAGCGGCGCAAGCGTTGCCGCGAGATAGGCAATCCCCATCAGGAACAGCGCCGCGGCAAGGCCGATCGTACTGATCAACGCGCCGCCAACGAGGCCGCCGAAGGGGATGAGCGCGAAGCAGAGGGCGGCGTTCATAGCGGTGACGCGGCCGGTCAGCGGCTTGGGGATGCGCTCGAAGATCACCGCCGACAGGATCGGATTGAGGAAGCCCGAGGCAAATCCTGCGATTGCCAGGGTGAGGAAGATCAGGGAGAGCGGCGCATCCAGCGCAATAACGAGAAAGCGCGGAAATCCGGTCAGCAGGAAGGCCACCGTATAGACCATCAGTCGCGGCATGCGCTCGCCGATCGCCGCTGCAATCGCCGCGCCTGCGATCGAGGCGCCGGCGAAGGCGGCGAACATCGCACCGAGCAGCTCCGGGCCATGGCCGGCATCCCGTGTCCAGACCGGCAGCAGCACGGCATGATAGGCTTGGTCGAAGAGATTGGTGACCGCCACCATGGCGACGATGCTGACGAGCACGGCATCGCCGCGCAGAAAGCGCCAGCCTTCGCGCAGATCCTCGAGATAGGACGCCCGGTCGACCGGTCGAGTTTCGGGAGCGGGCGCGCGCCGCGTCCCGGGTATGCCCGCGGCAACGATCAGCGCGGCGGCGGCGAAGGTGGCGGCATTGACGAGCAGCGCCTGGCCCGGGCCGATCAGCCCGATCAAAGCGCCGGCGCCGGCCGCGCCCGCCGTCGAGGCCAGCCGCTCGATGGCGCTCGCAACGCCGGTCACTCGTTCGAGCGGTACATTGGCGAGTGTGGCGATATCGGGAACCATCGCCTGCTTGGCCGCATCGGAGGGGCCGCGCAGCACGCCCATGGCAAAGACGAGCGGCAGCAGCACCGGCATGCCAAGCATGCCGAAGAGATCGAGAAGCGGCACCAGAGCGACCACGAGCACCGAAGCCGTGTCGCAGATGATAGCGATGCTCTTGGCGCCGGCGCGGTCGATCAGCGGTCCGCCGAGCGCCTTGGCGATGACATAGGGCAGCATCTCCATCATTGCCGTCAGGCCTGTCAGCACCGGGCTGCCAGTCGTGCTCAGCACCAGCCAGGGAATGGCGATGGTCGAAAGCCGCGTGCCGGAGAGCGAGAATGTCTCGGCAGCCGCGAGCGCCAGGAACGGCCCGCCCCGTCTCACGGCTTATCCTCCCCTTCGCGATGCGGAACGCGGCCCGGATAGGGAAAGGCGTGCAACATGACATAGAAGGGAACCATGCCGGACTCCTGCGACGCCGCCTCCCCGAGCGGCGGGGCCGCCCGCATCGCCTCCAGGATGATGTCCCTCAGCCGTTTCGTCAGGGCCTCGGCCTGTGCCGCCGTCATCGGGATGATGATGTCGTCGGCAGCCGTCGCCTTGCGCCATTTAGCCGGCAGCCCGGCATATTCTTCCAGCGCCTGCTGCATCTGGCCGACCTGCAGCGAGAGTGCAGCCTGGTTGAAGGCGATGTCGAGATCGAGCGCCTCCCCTTCGGCTTCACTTGGCGGCACCGAGGTCAGCTCATGGCTGGCGCGCCACCAGCGGTCGCGCCGCGAGGCATGCGGCGCCTCCTCGATGAAGCCGTACTGGGCAAGCTGGCGCAGATGATAGCTCGTCGCGCCGCTGTTCAGGCCGAGCCGCGCGGCAAGCTGCGTCGCCGTGGCAGGCCCATCGATCCTGAGCATCCCGAGCATGCTCAGCCGGACAGGATGCGTCAGCGCTTTCAGCGCGGTCGGATCGGGCACGACCCGGCTGAGGGTGCGGGGTGCGGTGACTGAGTGAGCAGGCTGCGGGCGCGGATTTTTCATGCCGGCAGCCTACTATTGCAAAGATATCTTTGCAAAGCTTTCTTTGCATAAACGAAGGCCGCTCACGGCGCCCTGCCTTGCGGCTCAATTCTCCGGCAGGGTGAAGACCGCGCAAGGCCGGGTAATGCCGCGCAAGCTGTGCTCTCCGAGCGGCACGAGCACCGTCGCCGTATTCGCCGCAACCGCGCCCGAGATCAGCACGCTTCGGCCGAGCGGCTTGCAGAGCCCTTCCAGCCGACTGACGAGATTGACGGCGGGGCCGATGGCGGTAAAGTCCAGCCGGTCGGCTGCGCCGATATTGCCCCACAGGATCTCGCCGAAATGCAGCGCCGCGCCGAAGGGCAGCGGCGCCAGCCCCTGCGCCTGGCGTATCTGGTCGAGATGGACCATGCCGGCACGGCTGGCAGCAACCGCCCTGAGAGCTGCCTCGCAGGCTTCCCGGTCACCGTGGCCCACCCTTCCTGCATTGTCGGAAGCGCCCGTGACCGGAAAGATCGCCAGCACGCCGTCGCCCATGAATTTCAGCACCTCGCCGCCGAAGGCGTGCACCGCGCCTGCGACGCGGTCGAACCATGCGTCGAGCGTCGCGATCATCGCGTGCGGCTCCGTCACCTCCGAAAGTGCAGTGAAATCGCGCAGATCGGCGCAGAGAAGAGCCGCACGTATGGTCTCGCCGGTGCCGCGGGCAAGCTCGCCGGCCTGCACCCGGGCGGCGCTACGCCGGCCGAGATAGGCTTCGAGCAGGGCTGCCCGCGCCTCGCGCGCCGCGAGCGCTGCGAGCGGTGCGGCGGCAAAACGCGCGACCTCGCGCAGCCGGTCGGCTTCGGCCGGAGCGAATGCGCCGGCCCCTGCCCGGTTGTCGATACCCGCCCAGCCGAGCATGGGACTATCCTGCGAAGGCCCTATTGGCTCTTCCCATACCGGCCCGAGCCCGGTCAGCCAGTCGCGCCCGGCCTCGCTCTGCGGAGCCGCGGCAAAGGCCAGCGCCTCGATGACAGCACCGGTCTCGGCCCGCCACAACCAGGTGCGCCGCGCAATGATCGGATGCGGCACCGAAAGCGTCAGCGTGCCGCCGGAAAGCGGCAGTCCGTCGGCCAGCAGCCGGCGCCCGAGCTCGGCCAGAAACCGTTCGGGACCAGGCGAGGCTCCAGCCTCGTCAACCAGCCAGGCAAGGGGAGACGGCAGATCCATTGCTTAACATCGCACGCCCACGTGGACGTCCGCAAGGACATCCCCGGGTGATCGTGAGGACGTTTCCAGCGACTCAGCCTGTCGCCCGCAAAGGCCGTCCGCATCGCGTGTCGAAAACCATTCGGCACGGTGGAAAACAAAAAATAAACACTTTAAACTTGCGCGACTTTGATTCCATTATAGGGTCGTTCGTCATCGTGTGATTGAGGGGTACGATGGGCACGATATTCTGGCCGAAAGATCCGTTGGATGGGAATGACATGACGCTGCTGACGTCGATCCTTCGGCGATGGTGCGAAAGATATCAGGTCGAGCTGACGGCGGAGGAGAGCGGCCGCAAGGCGAAGGAACTCGTCGAATGGTTCGAATTCGGCGTCAAGGATCCCGTCGAGCTCGAGGAATTGATCGACGACAAGTACTGGCTCGTCAGCAGGATCTGACCCTCTCGGGCAGATCGGTAGCACGCTGGCTGTCAGCGTCGGCGACGCTTTTTCATTAGAAAAGGCCGGGCGAAAATCGCTCCGGCCTTCGTCCATCTCCATCTAAGCGAGACTTTTAGTCATTGTCCCGCCAACGCCGGTCGCGATCCCAGCGCCTCTCATGGCGCCAGCGCGGGCCATCCCAATCGCGGTGACGCCGCTCCCAGCCCCAGCGGGGCGGACCACCGTAGAAAGCCACCGGCGGCGGGCGTCTCCAGTTTCGCCGGCATTCGCCCCAGCGCGTCAGATGCCAGCCGCGACCGCAGGCGTAGTCGACCGTTGTGATATTGCTCTGGACATTGATTGTCCCCATCGGCATCGCCTGCGCTGTGCCAAACGAGAGGCTGCCAGCGAGCAAGGCAGCCGCGATAGAAAGTGCCTTCATCGAGAACTCCATTTCAATCCAGCCGTCCACACCTTATGACCGCCAAATTGAACTGGAGATGAACTGCGCGTTCATGTTTGCGGGAGAAAAAGAAGCGCTTCCGCACGGCCGGTCTGAGCGCTCGCCGACCGCTGTTGGCGCAACGGCAAGGGCTTCAGAGCCGCTCCGTCGCCCGCAAAATTTGTTCATGTCCTGCCGTAAAAAGGGTCGGGACCCGGATCACCCCCAGCGGCGACCTCGGTCAGCCGTCCGAGATAATGTGCCCAGCCCTCCGCATGACCGGCGCATTGCTCGGCGCTCGGCAGGCCGCTATGGGTGAGCCGCAGCAGCGTTCCGCCCCCCTGCTCGATCAGGTCGATCTCGACCAGGCTCGACCCCGGCGGCACCACCTCGCTGCCGTCCCAGCCGAAGCTGTAGGCAAGGCGGTGAACCGGAACCACCTCACGAAACGAGCCACGCGCAAAGCGGGCGCCGGTGACGTTTACGAGATAGAGCCCGCCGGGCTGCGGCTCGACCTGCGCTTCCGTTCCCATCCAGCGCAGGATCTTTTCCGGGTCGGTCATCAACGCGAACACCGCGGCCGGCGGCGCCGCGATGTGCGCCTCGCGGTGGACGACGAAGGGGTCTTGCATCTCTCTCTCCCGTGGTTGCCACGGCCTTACCCACCTCCGGTGGAGACGGCGCATCCTGTCTTTGCCGTGCTATTCTGACGTGAATGTCCTCACGCATAGCATGTAGGCGCAAGCCCATCCTCCGCAAGAGGACCTGCCCGTCGCGATCGACCAACAAGCGAAATCGCCGCGTCGGGAGCCCTGATCCTGCATTGGCCGCGAAGCATTTCTACCTATTGCCAGCCCGTCACCTTCCCCCTATTGTTCGCGCCGTTCTCAGGGCGGGGTGCAAGTCCCTACCGGCGGTATGCAATTTAGATTGCGAGCCCGCGAGCGCCTTCTTCGGAAGGGTCAGCAGATCAGGTGAGATGCCTGAGCCGACGGTCATAGTCCGGATGAAAGAGAACGTGCGTTCCTGCCGCCCTTGCGGCTGTCGGGGACGTTCGTGATCGCCTTGGGTGATGTGTCTGTTCGCCAAAGGAGATTACTGTGACACCCACCCGCTATGCCTTCGTCAAAGCCAGCTGGCACGCCGACATCGTCGACCGCGCCCTTGATGGCTTCCATCAGTTTATTCCGCCCGAGCAGATCGATGTGTTCGATGTTCCCGGCGCATTCGAGATGCCGCTGCTGTCGCGCGATCTTGCGGCAACCGGACGCTATGCCGCTGTCGTTGCCGCCGCCTTCGTCGTCGACGGCGGAATCTACCGCCACGAATTCGTCGCCCAGGCCGTCGTCGATGGGCTGATGCGCGCCGGCATGGATACTGGTGTGCCGGTGCTGTCGGTTTCGCTGACGCCGCATCAGTATCAGGAAACCGAGCACCACAAACAGATCTACCGCGCACATTTCGTCGAGAAAGGCCGCGAGGCAGCAAAGTCGGCTCTGACGATCGGCAAAACCCGCGCCGCTCTCGCTGCGTAGGAACTTCCCGCAGGTGGCGGGGAACAGGCCCCGCCACCTCATCGGATCGACCTGACTTTTACCAACCCGCGCGGATCGAGAGCGACGCGCCTTGCGTCGCAGCGGAATCCGCCAACACCGGCCAAATCAGACAGAATAATTGATTCGACGGCCTCTCCGCGCTGTGGTCCACTGGCCGGTGACATGTATCGCCATTCTTAACGCATCCAAAACCTCAAGGAGCTGAAGATGAGCAATGCCATGCGCAGTGAAACCCCCATTGAGACCCCGAGAACACAGCCTGTCGATACCAAGCTCGAGGTGGTCGTCATCCCCGTTTCCGACGTCGACCGCGCCAAACGTTTCTACGACGGCCTGGGCTGGCGGCTCGATGCCGACTTCGCCAATGATGCCGATTTCCGTGTGATCCAGTTTACCCCGCCCGGCTCCGGCTGCGCGATCATCTTCGGCAAGAACGTTACGGCCGCCGCCCCCGGCTCCGCCCAGGGGCTCTATCTTATCGTCTCCGACATCGAGGCCGCCCGCCGCGATCTGATCGCCCGTGGCATCGAAGTCAGCGAAGTCTTCCATGATGCAGCCGGCGTCTATGCCGGCAAGGACGAACCATACCTGTTCGGGCGGCTCCGCATTGCCGGCCGCGATCCCGATCACCGCAGCTATCGCTCCTTTGCCTCCTTCAAGGATCCCGATGGCAACGGCTGGCTGTTCCAGGAAGTCACCACGCGCCTGCCGGGACGCATCGACGCCGACGGGACGACATTCACGACGTCGACCGATCTCGCGTCAGCCATGCGCCGTGCGGCGACCGCGCACGGCGAACACGAGAAGCGAAACGGCGGCAAACACGACGAGAACTGGCCGGACTGGTACGCCGAATACATGGTCAGCGAACAGGCCGGCAAGCAGCTGCCCTTATAGGCAACAGCGGCGACGTCATTTGAGAAGCAACGGCATTTCGGTATGGCGCGCGCCATACCGAAATGCTCTATCGTGTCTTCGCCTCACCAATTTCACCGATCTCCTTGCCGCCGTCAGGTCGAGGATCAGAATCCACCAGAAGCCGTCATTGCGATGCGGGAGACATCTGCGACGTCATCCAATCGGAAAATGCTAGCATGGCCGCTGTTGGCGGCCTCGATTGCAGTCGGGTCAGCCAGTAGCTCCCCAACGATATGGTCGTGGGAAAAGGTTGTCTGATAGCCCCCGAGGATAGATGTCTGGAAAACATCGACGGCGGCGCCAGAGCGATCCCCAGTCCTTGCAGAGCCGCCTCCATCATGGCGAGGGAAGAGTCGAAGACGATACCGGCGTTTATCTGTGCCGCCGGCGGAACGTTCGCTGCGGCAAACCAGGTGCTCCACTCATCCGTTCGATAGCTCCGCAAAAGCGTCGCCTCGACCAGATCTGCAGGCGACCTTAAACGCTCGGCCAATTTGGGTGTGCACAGAGGAGAGAGCGGAGCATCGAACAGACGCAGCGCCTCAGTGCCGTGCCAGGAACCGCTGCCGAAGCGAATGGCAAAGTCCAGTCCCTCGGCCGCGATATCGACGCGATTATTGTTTGTCGAAACGCGCACATCGATGAACGGGTGCTGCTGTTGAAAATCCGAAAGCCTTGGCAACAACCAGCCGATGGCAAACGTCCCCACCACGCCCAGGAACAGCAATTCCCGAATCTGCCCGGCTTCGATCCGGTCCAGCGTGATCGCCATCTGATCGAAGGAATTGGTCAAGGTCGGCAAAAGAGCTTCGCCTTCAGCGGTGATTTTCAAGCCTCTTGGGAGACGCTGAAAAAGGGCTGCCCCCAATCGCTTCTCCAGGCTTTTGACCTGCTGGCTTACAGCGGCCTGGGTAACGCAAAGCTCGATCGCGGCCCGGGTGAAGCTGAGATGTCTTGCCGATGCTTCAAAGGCCCTCAAGCCATTCAAGGGGAGGAATTGCCGAACCATCTTAGCCCTAGATTTTCTTGGATCTCCTCCGAGATATCATCGTTTGCTGCCGCAAAACAGTGCCATTAAATGCCGTCCTCATGCGCCTTTGCGCTGATGAAGCTGCTTTTAGAGGATGAAGAAATGACGCGTGATTGGATAGGAATTCTATCGGCCGCATTGGTCTCGACATGCATTTCCACAAGTGGCTTTGCGGCTGACGAGCTGAAACTGAAAGCCATCTCGGACGCCGCGATAAAACCAATCATGGATAAATACGGCATTCCGGGCATGGCCGTTGCCATCACCGCTGACGGACAGAACCACATCTTCAACTACGGCGTCGAGTCGAAGGACACGGGCAGGCCCGTCACCTCAGCGACCATGTTCGAACTGGGATCGATCAGCAAAACCTTTACAGTCACCCTCACCTCCTACGCAGAAGTGACCGGCCGACTTTCGCTGTCGGACAAGGCAAGCAAATATCTTCCGTCGATGAAGGGAAGGCCCTTCGGCGATGTCGTCCTGATGGATTTGGGCACCCATACGGCTGGTGGATTTCCGCTGCAAGTTCCCGATGACGTCAAAACCGAAAAGCAACTGATGGAGTATCTCGCAAGCTGGAAACCATCATATGCCGCCGGAACGCACCGAACATACGCCAATCCAAGCATTGGCGCGCTCGGATATATAACGGCAAAAAGCATGGGCAAAGACTTCGCAGCTCTTATGGAAGAGCAATTGTTTCCTTCTCTCGGGTTGACGAGCACGTATATCAATGTGCCGAAATCGAAAATGGCCGACTATGCCCAAGGCTACAAGCGAAGCGGCGAGCCGGCTCGGATGACACCCGCCACTCTTTCGTCCGAGGCCTATGGAGTGAAATCCACAGCAGGCGACATGATCCGGTTCATCGACGCGAATATGGGACTGGTCGAATTGGACGATAAGCTCCAGCAGGCGATCACGAATACGCACACGGCATACTTCGATGTCGGCGCGATGACCCAGGACCTTATTTGGGAACAGTATTCCTATCCTGCGACATTGACGACGTTGATGGACAACAATTCCAGCGCGATGCTCAAGGCCATTCCCGTCAAGCAACTGATGCCGGCAATGAAACCGCGCGACGATGTCTGGATCAATAAAACCGGCTCAACGAATGGTTTCGGCGCATATGTCGCGTTCGTCCCGAAAGAGCGGCTCGGTATCGTCATTCTGGCCAACAAAAACTATCCCAACGAGGACCGCGTCTCCGCCGCTTACCAGATACTGACTGATATAATTTCGGCGCGCTGATCCGGTAGAGCATGATGCCGAAAAGTGTGCGCGGTTTTCGGACGACATCATGCTCTAACTATGCAATTCAGAACAGGATTGAGATTTTAGGCCGACCCGGCCTAAAATCATCCTGTTCTGGCATCAACGGTCGAAGATGTCCCGCCACTGCTTCTCACCGATCAGGCAGTCGGCACCCGCCTCGGCGCCGGCTGTTTTCTGCACCGTCGCCGGCGGGGAAATGGCGCTAATCTCCAGCACCAGCTTGCGGCGCACGGCAACGGCGAAATCCTCGATTTTGCGGACCGGCAGCACGAAGGCGCCGGGACCGCCGATCACGCAATCCGCATAATATTTATCGAGCCCGTTGGGCGCATCGGAAGGCCGCAGCATGATGGCGAGGCCATTGATGATCATGCCGGCTTCTATCGCCTTGTCGCGGGCGGGGGTGACGGGATCGCCGGAATTGTTCGGCCCATCGCCGGAGACATCGATCACCTGCCGCCTGGACTGAAAGGGACTGGAAACGATCATGCTGGCGCCCTGGGCGATCGCGGTGGAGATCGATGTGCGCCGCTGCGTAGCAATCGGCCGGGCTTCGAGTTTGTCGGCAAAAGCAATCGCATCCTCTTCCGTCTCGATCACCTGCCAGTCGATGACGGAATCCTGGACGACATAACCTGCCCATTCGAAATAGCTGATGGCGATGCGGCCGGTCAGCCCGCCCTTGACCGCGTCGATGAATTCCTTGTGCTTGAGCGCTTCGACATAACCCTCGCGCTGAATGCCGATCTCCTCGAAGTCCATCGACCGCGAGGTGTCGACGGCAAGCACGAGGGTCACATCGACCTCGCTTCCCCCCGCCTGCGCGACAGGGACGAGGCCGGAAAGACCCATAAGCACCGCAAGTGTCGTCAGCATTGGCAATCCAATCCCTGCGCCATCCAAGCCAGCGAACTCTAACACAGCTTGACCGAGGGAGGACGCTCGCCCTCGCGCACGGCTTCAATTTTCGGTGATGGAATCGGAAGCCTTCAATGCAAGGGCAGCCACAAGGGGGTCTTCCATGCTTTCAGCGCCTCGAGAAAGACCTGCAATCGGGAGGGCAGGAAGCGGCGCGTGGGATAGACGGCGTGCACGAAGATTTCCTCGGACGACCAGTCCGGCAGCAGGCGGACGAGTTCGCCTCTTCTGATCTGTTCGTCGCAATAAGTCGAAGGCAGCAGGCCGATGCCGTGTCCGCGATAGGTGAAGGCGCTCACCGCAGCGAAATCCCGGCTCGATACCTGCCCCGACACATGCAGGCGAACCGATTTGCGACCGCTCACGAGATGCCATTCCGCCTCGCCGTTGCGGCCGTTCAAGAGCACGCACTGATGGTCCTTCAGGTCTTCGGGCTTCAAGGGAGGCACCCTGCCCTTCAGATAGTCCGGTGCGGCGACCAGATAGCGCACGCTCTTGCCGAGCCGCTGCGCAACGATGGAGGAATCCTTAAGTTCGCCGAAGCGGATGCCGAGATCGACATTCTCGGCGATCAGATCGAGAAACAGGTTGGTGATGAAGAGGTCGATCTGGATATTGGGATAGGTCTTCAGGAAGGATGAGATGAATTCGTAGAAGACCTCCTGTCCGAAGATCACAGGCACCGAGATCTTCAGCAAACCTTCCGGTTTTTTCTGTATCTCGGTGAGCGCCTGCTCGGCATCGAGGAGATGGGCGAGCGGTTCGCTGCACTTGTTGAAATAGGCCTGGCCCTGCGCGGTCAGGCTCAGCTTGCGGGTCGTCCGCTGGATGAGCGTCACCCCGAGTTGCTCCTCCAGCGACGTCACCTTCCGGCTGACGGTCGATACCGGCATGCCGAGGGAATGGGCAGCACGGCTGAAGCTGCCATACTGCGCCACCTTCACGAAAACGGCGATGTCGTTCAGATCGGCCATGCGCTTATTTTTGCATGGATGAAAAAGAGAATCCAGATATTTCCATCTAATCAGGTAATGGAGTTTTCGCCATATTCACCTTGCGAAAACAACCACAACCGATGGAGGCGCATTCGCAGCAGCCCCATCTCGAGCGACCCCGCCTTTGCAACCGCAAGGCCCGCGTTGCCCGAACCAGATTATGGAGATCAGCATGACTACGAGAAAAACGGTCATCGTCACGGGCGCCTCCCAGGGTATCGGAGCCGGCCTCGTCAACGCCTTCATCCAGCGCGGCTACAATGTCGTCGCGACCTCGCGCCAGGTCAGCGCCTCGGAGGCTTTCCAAGCCTCGGACAGGCTGGCGCTCGTCGATGGCGACATCGGCGATGCCGAAACCGCAGCGCGGGTGGCAAGGACAGCAATCGACCGCTTCGGCTCGATCGACGCACTCGTCAACAATGCCGGCATTTTTCTAGCCAAGCCGTTCGTCGAGTTTACGATGGCCGACTTCCAGAAATTGTCCTCGACCAATCTCGAAGGCTTCATCCACCTGACCCAACAGGTCGTCAGGCAGATGCTCGCGCAGAAAACGGGCGGTAGCGTCGTCAGTATCACCACGCCATTGACCGATCATCCGATCGCCGGCTTCTCCGCCTCAGTCTCGATGATGACAAAGGGCGGTATCAACGCCATCTCCAAGAACCTGGCGATGGAATATGCGAACGAGAAAATTCGCTTCAATATCGTCGCTCCCGGTGTGGTGGACACGCCGTTGCACAAGGACAATCCTAAGGACTTCCTGAGCACGCTATCGCCGATGGCAGGCATTTCCAACGTCGAGGAGATCGCCGATGCCGTCGTCTTCCTCACCGAAGCTCCGCGCGTAACCGGGGAGGTGCTGCACGTCGACGGCGGCGGACATCTGGGCAAATGGTAGACCATGCGAAAGCTGAGGCAGCCGGCGCGGAACGGCGGCTGCAGGAACTCGGCATCGCCCTTCCCCCACCGCCGACGCCCTTGGGCGCGTATGTCGAGGCGGTCAGAACCGGCAAGCTGGTCTTCTTCAGCGGTATGCTGCCGGTCGTCGACCGCAAGCCCCGCTATATCGGCCGCGTCGGCGGCGCGCTGACGGTCGAAGACGGCAGGAAGGCCGCCGAGACAGCGACCCTTAGCGCCCTTGCGGCAGCCAGAGAATATCTCGGTTCGCTGGACAGGGTGGCGAAGGTCGTCAAGCTCGGCGTCTACATCGCCACCGAAGGCGATTTTCGCGACCACCCAAAGGTCGCCGACGGGGCATCCGAAATGCTGCTTGCAGTCTTCGGCGAAGACAAACTCTCCGGCCGAATCGTCCTCGGCGTGTCCAGCCTGCCGTTAGGCGTGCCGATCGAGCTCGAGCTCGTTCTCGAAATCGAAGATTGAACGGGCGGGCGCGCCCTCGGCGCGCCCTGCATTCTTGGCCGCGCCTGCGCTCAGCGCATTTGCTGGCTTCGCCGTTTACTCCCTCACACGGCAATCAACAGCAGCACATAGGCGATCACGCTTACCATCAGCCCACGAAACGCGAAGGTGACGCAGCGGTATTTGTTGCGGGCGATAGCAGAGAGGATGTTGGCGTTTTCGAGATACTGGTCGAAGAGGTAGCGCTCGTCACGGCGTAGTGCGGCCTCGAAGAACATATCGCGATGGTCAGGCCAGGCGCCCCAGAATAGCGAGGTGGAGGTGCCGAGACGCCGCGGCAGCACAACAAGAATCGCCGACAGGATCGAGAAGACCGAGGCTGCCGCAAGCAGGCCTGAGAACAGCATGCTGCCCGGCGTGCCGCCGGTGTAACGCGTCAGGCTGAACACGGCCCTCACTTCGCTGGAGCTCACAAGAAAGGCGAGCATGAAAGTAAAAATATATGCGGCCTTTTGGTCGGATATCTTGATCTGATCATAAAATATGTCGTTGATTTTCTTGATATGATCGAAATACTCAGTGCTGACGTCGCCGCTCGACGGCTTGCTCAGCATAACCTCAGGTGCACTTTCAAATTCGCTCACGTGAATACTCCGCCATCAAGTGTTTCCCTGATATTACACTTGACGACGAAAGCAAGAACACGTGTGCAACATGCTTGACTTTTCCACTCTACACGGACAAAGGGAGAGCGGGGTATGGGGTCGAGGACATGCGGGGTTATTTCAGTAACATCTGTCGCGTCGGGGTGGCGCTTGCGTTAGTCGTACCGGGCTTTTCGCCACCGGCGGCGGCCGACCCCGTGCAGCGCGCAACCCCCGTCGCCGGTTCCGTCATCGCCCGCAAGACCGGCGAAGAAGTCCGCTTCATCGACGTGTCGAACTGGCGCGTCGTTGACATCAATCAGGATCTGCTGACCGGCGACGTGCTGCGCACCAACGCCAACGGCCAGCTCGCCATCGTCTTTTCCGATCACACCCAGGTTCGCCTCGGCCGCAACTCATCGCTGCAGGTCAAGAAGATGGCCGCAAGCGGCGACACGACGCTGGAGCTGCAATCAGGAACGATCTGGGCGCGCGCCGAGCGCGGCGGCCAGGGCCTGACGGTGGAAACGCCGGCGGCCGCAGCCGCCATCCGCGGCACCGACTGGACCATGACGGTCGAGGGCAACAAGACTTCGATGATTGTGCTCGAAGGCCGCGTGGCGCTCAGCAACCCGCAGGGCAGCGTCGAGGTGAACGAGGGCGAAGGGGCGGTCGCGACCATCGGCCAGGCGCCGAGCAAGATCATCAGCGTCAATCCTGACGACCGCGAACAGATGCTCTTCTATCTGGACCTGCGCGACGGCTTCGACCTGATGCCGACTTCGCCGTTGCGGGCCGACCGCATGGCGACAGAACGCCGCCGCCTGGTAGGGCTGCCGCCGGAGCGTCGCACAACCGAAGACTGGCTGGAACTTGCCGAAGTGCAGAGCGCCTTCGACGGACGCCAGGCTGCAGCCGCAACGCTGCAGAATATCCGCGGCCGCAAACTGACGACAGCCCAGCAGGCGCGCGTCGACCTGATCGACGCCACCATCGCTGGCTCGGAAAAGCGCTACGGCGATGCCGCCAAGCTCTTCCAGAAGGCTCTGCCGCATCTCGACGCGACACGCCGCAACATGGCCCAATATGGCGGCTATTTCGCCCGTTCGCTGGCCGACCCCGCCCATGCCGAACAGCCGCCGGCCAACACCGCCGGCCCCTATGGCGCGATCATGGAGGCCTATACGACAGGCTTCCTAAAAAACCCGCGCGCAGCGCTTGAGATCATAAAGAAAGCGGAGCAGCGGTATCCCGATGATCCGACCCTGCCGGCGGTCCGCGCCCAGCTGGCGCAGCTCACCGATGACCGTGAGCAGATGAAGGAAGCGATAGAACGCTCGCTGTCGCTCGACCCAGATCATCCGATGGCGCTCTCCGCCCGTGCAGGCTACAAGGCAATTTATGAAAGCGATATCGACGGCGCGCTTGCGGACCTGAACCGCGCCATCGCGCTTGCCCCGGGCGCATCAGGCACGCTGAATTCTCTCGGCCTGCTGCAGAGTTCGCGCGATGCCGATGGCGAAGCGGAACAGGCCTTCAAGAAGGCGATCGAACTCGATCCGCAGGACCCGTTGCTGCGCGCGAATCTCTCGATCCTTTATCTCGATCAGGGGCGCATGAAGGAAGCCAAGCACGAGATCGACACGGCAATTGCGCTCGATCCATCCTTCGATATAGCCCTGCTCGCCCGTGGCCGATACTACCTGCAAACTGGCGAGCGCGACAAGGCGCTGCAAGATTTGCTCGCCGCCAGCACCGCCAACCCGGCGCATTCGCAATCACAGCTGATGCTCGCCGCCGCCCATTACGAAAAGGGCGACCGCATCCCTTCCCAGCAGGCGCTCGACAATGCCGACCGGCTCGACAAGAACGACCCGGTTATCTCGGCCTTCCGCACCGCCGTCGATATCGACGACTACGACGCCGACGGCGCGATCCGAAACGCGCAGGAATTCCTGCGCCGCTCGCGCGCCCGCGGCGGCGATTACAGCGGCCTCGGCGCCAATGCGAGCGCCGGTTCGACACTGAATGACGCCTTTCGCCTGCAAGGGTTGGATGCCTGGGGCCGCTACTACGGCGATGCCGTCTTTGATCCCTTCAACGGCACCGGTTATATCGATCAATCGATCAAAGGCAGCATCTTTCCTTTCGTCAACGCGACCAGCTTCAGCGACGACAACATCATCCAGAATCGCGGCAACGCGTCGAGCTACTCATCCTTCATCCAGGGCCTGCTGCTTTCGCCGCACATGCTTTCCGGCCGCTCGCGCTCGGCAACGCTGTTCGATGTGCCCTTCATCGAAGGCTCGCTCGGCGGCGGCATCAACAGCGTCGACGGCCATACGAGGCGCATCGGCGAAGCCGATATCCAGGGCTATTCCAACGAGACGATCCCGATCAGCTTCTATGGTAACTTGACCTGGGAAGAGCTGGCGCTCGACCGCGACTACCAGGATTTCGGCGGTGTCCAGACGGATAACAAGCTGCTGAGCGCCAACGGTTATCTGACGGCAACGGTCACGCCAGATGATCGCGTGGTAGCCTTCGTCAACCACGGCAAGAATGACGGAACTCTAAACGCGTTATCGTCAAACACCGGGTTCATGGAACTCCTGTTCCGTGTGCCTATCCCGCTGCCTCTCTACACAACAGAGGAGACTCTACGGGAAAGCACATATGCCGGCATCGGCTGGAGCCACACGTTTGCCTATGAAAACGTGTTGAATGGAGCACTGCTTTATTCAGGAAGCAAATCGAATACGAGCAGCGTGCTTGATGTCGACCTGGACCCAGTGTTTATCGGCAGAGGGATTCCCTTCATCATTCCCTTTACCAACGTCACTCAGGAGACCGAATCCCAAACCTATATCGGCGCTTTGAGCCATTCCATAGGTGCCGGACCTTTGACCTTTCGCTACGGCATCGAAGGCGGCTGGTTGGATGCCAGCAGCACGGTCGATACGACGCTCCTAGGCTTGACAGCTCCTACCGATCGTACCGAGAACACCATCGATATCGGCCGCGGCTATATCGATGTGCTGCATGAGATCACGCCGGACCTCAAGGGCGAATACGCCTTGTTCGCCACGCGCCTGGAGGGCGACGGCATCGATATCAGCCGGCTGGAGCCGCGCTTCGGCCTCGCCTGGGCGCCGGTTCAAAACCACTGGCTGCGTGCTGCCTTCATGCGTCAAAGTTTTGATATTGGAATTCCGACCCTTGCCCCCATCGGTGTCCTCGGGCTTCAGGCCAACCAGTTTTCCGCCAATCCGCGGGGCTACACGGATACGGTCGCCCTGCAGTGGGATGCCGAATGGGCCGATCGATTCTTCACCTCGGTCGAGTATCAGCACCAGGAACTGCATGATTTCTCGATCGATTTTCCAATGATCTCGCTTCCGTCGGATACGAGCCTGCCGATCTCGCGCGGCAGCATCGATCGCGCTGCCGTCACAGCAAACGTCGTGCTCGGCCATGGCTTCGGCCTTTCGGCTACCTATGCCTATATGGATTCAGAGAACAGGGATCCGCTCGAGCCGATTTATGGAGGCCCTCTTCCCTTCATACCGCAGAATTCAGGACAGATTGCGCTGACCTGGGTCAACGAAGCCAAGGTCAAGGCGACGGTCGCCGCCAACTATATCGGCGAGCGCGACGGCGATCGGTTTGGCACCAAGCTCGACGATTACTGGAGCCTCGACGCCCACCTGGTCTGGGAACCGTTCGACAAGCGCCTCGAGCTGGAGGCGGCCGCCTATAACCTGCTCGACGAGGACTTCGAGATCACCCCCGGTGTGCCCGGCTGGGGCCGCGCCTTCAAGGGCACGCTCAAAGTCCGCTTCTGATGCGGATGCGGGACAAACCTCGGCAGGCCAGGCAGATCAGGAGCCGCCATCTCAGGCTGCTGGTGCTGTCGCTGACGACGCTGATCGCCATCTCGCTGCTGTCGCGCCTACCCGCCTGGTCACTGCTGGCGCTCAGAAGCTTCGACTATCTCTCGACCGTCGACGATCCCCGTCCGCCACCCGGCGGACCCGTCATCGTCGCGATCGACGAACCCTCGCTTGCCGATATCAACGCGCAATGGCCCTGGCCGCGCAGCCTTCATGCCCAACTCGTCACTCAGTTGCGCGCCGCCGGCGCCCGCGTCATCGGCCTCGACATCATCCTGGCCGAACCCTCAACCCCGGAGAACGACAACGCGATCACTAACGCCGTCGGCCCGGATGTCGTCCTTGCCGGCGACGAGACGTTGATCGAGACGCCGCAAGCCACGCAACTCATCCGCGTCACCCCGCTGCAGCAACTGACCGAAGCGGGAGCGAAGACCGGCATTGCCTCCGTCGATCTTAGCGGCGATGGCACTTTCCGGCGGATTCCGGCCTATGAGGACGGGTTTGCGGCGACGCTGGCGAAAGCGTCTGGAACGATTTCGGCAACCCTGCCGGCGGGCCAGCTTATTCAATCCTTCGGCCCGGCCCGCTCCTATCCCACGGTCTCCTATTACCAGGCGCTCGATCCCGCACATCTTCTACCGCCGGATTATTTCAAGGGTCGCGTCGTGCTCGTTGGCCTCAGCCTGCAGAACGCGCCGGTGATCGATAAGGGCGGTGTCGATGCCTTTGCCACGCCCTATACCGTCCACACCGGCACGTTGACCTCGGGCGTCGAAATCCAAGCGACGATCTACGACAATATCCGCCGTGGCCTGTCGATCGAGGAAGCCCGCCTACCGGTGGTGGCCGCCTGTATCCTCATATCGGTCCTGCTTGCCGCCGCCACCGTCTGGCGCTCGACGGGATGGCTGACGATCGTGACCAGCGCAGCGGCGCTGCTCGCCTTCGCGGCCATCAGTTTTGCCGGCATCCGGCTTGCCCATATCTTCGTTTCGCCGCTCGGACCGACGGTCGCCTATATCTCGGTCGTCTTCGGCCAAGCCGCCTTCGACTACGCCGAAGAGCGTCGCAACAAGCGCCAGATCATCCGCGCCTTCGCACAATATATCTCGCCCGATCTCGTTCGGCGCCTGTCGCAGGATCCCTCACAGCTGAAGCTCGGCGGCGAGCGGCGCACGCTGTCGGTGTTGTTTTCCGATGTGCGTGGGTTCACCACCATCGCCGAGACCTTGAAGGATGATCCGGAGCAGCTGACCGGCCTGATCAACCGGCTGCTGACGCCGCTTTCCGAAGTGGTGATGGACCATGGCGGGACGATCGACAAATATATGGGCGATTGCATCATGGCCTTCTGGAACGCGCCGCTCGACGAGCCCGATCATGCCCTGCACGCCGTCAAAGCCTCGCTTGCCATGCAGTCGGCGATATCGACCCTCAACCGCGAGCTGGAGCGGGAGGCGACCCAGCGCGGCGGCAGGCCGCATGTGTTGAAGATGGGTGTCGGCATCAACACCGGCGAATGCATCGTCGGCAATATGGGCTCGACCCGCCGCTTCGACTATTCCTGCCTCGGCGACAGCGTCAACCTCGCCTCCCGCCTCGAAGGCGCCTCGAAGAATTATGGCGTGGCACTGCTGCTCGGCGAGGAGACCGCAAGGCTGGTCGCCGGCACCTACACCGTCGTCGAGCTCGACCGCATCATCGTCAAAGGCCGCACCGTGCCCTCGCCTGTCTATACCGTCGTGCACGATGCCGACGCCGAAGCCCTTGCCGCCCATCGGGCCTATCTCGAGGCGAAATACGCCGGCACGCTTGCGCCATCCGACCCCGCTTTCGACAGGCTGGCCGCCGATATCCCCGAGCTTGCCGGCTATTACGCGATCATGCGGGATGCGTTGACCGGATCCGGTGAGGAGTGACCATCATTTTCAGGGAGCGAATGCCACCGGCGGCTCTCCGTCCTAATGGCGGCAAATCAGCTCGCCAAGGTCAGGCCGCCGTAACGGCTGACTTCATTTTCGATTTCGGCGACCAGAGTATCGAGCGCGGGATTTCGCGCCTTACGGGCCCGACGCACCACATAGGCCAGGGCGGGAGGCGTGGGCAGGCGGTTGGTGATGATATCCATCGCGGGGCGCAGGTGGCGCCCGTTCAGAAGCGCCACCCCCAGGGCTGAGGTGACCGCCGAGACGATTCCCGCGGCGCTGGCGCACTCAAACACCGTCTCGAGAAGCGTGTCGTCATCCTGGCCGATATCGAGAGCCCATTGGCGATAGAAGCATTCGTCGTCGAAAGACAGGAATGGAATCGGACCACTCGGTGGCAGAGCCAGGTCGGAATGCTTCACCCAGTAGAGCTGCTCCCGGAAAAGCACGATATCGGTCGGACGAACCTCATGGGCAAAGATCTGCACGATCGCAGCGTCGAGCTCTCCTTGCTCCAGCATCGCCCGTAGAACCAAACTCATCCTGACCTTGGTCCGCACGGCGACATCAGGATGGAGGCGGCGAAACCGGCCCAATATGCGGGCGAGATCGGTACACGTCGTGTCCTCGGTCAGCCCGAGGGCGATGCGTCCTGCGAGCGGCGTTTTCGTCAGGCTGAGAAGCGCTTCGTCATGAAGACCGAGAATGCGTTCGGCGTAATCCAGCAAATCCTCGCCGGCGGCTGTGAACACAGGCGCTCCCGGCTTGCGGCTGAGAAGAGCACAATCGAGGCTGACTTCAAGCCGCTTGATCTTGTGGCTGACAGCCGATTGCGACAGGCCCAGCGCCTCGGCAGCGCGAGTGATGCCGCCATGACGGCGAACGGACCACAGGACCCGCAGCGCGTCTATTTCCAATCGCCGGCTGTTGAGTTCGGTCAAGGCAGGCACTCCTCCGCTGACTACGTTGCAAAGCCTATGCATGGAGGTGGCGATGCTGGCAAGCCATCATCGATAAATCAATCATCCTGTCATGTCTTCATCGAAATTTGTCATGTGCGATCTCGACCCTTTGGGCATATGGCTGAACAGAATGAAATCAAAATGAGTATTCCATGACCGATAAAGCTATCGCTCGGCCTGCGCTGCATCACCGCTTCCTATGGCCCGTGCTGGCGACGCTTCTGGTGATCAGCTGGAGTTCCGGTTTCGTCGGCATTCGCTACGCCAGCGAGGAGGCGAGCGTCATCCTGGTCTTGTTCTGGCGCACCCTTCTATCGGGAACGATACTGCTACCCTTCGCCTTGGCTATCGGACCGCGGATGCCGTTGCGCGGCGTGCTGGGCCAGATGCTGTTCGGCGTGATGTCGGTCTTCCTCTATCTCGGCGGATTCGCTCTCGCCATCGAGCAGCGCGTGCCGACGGGGCTGGTCGCACTGATTTCCGACCTCTTGCCGCTGGCGATTGCCTGCCTTTCGCAACCTCTCCTGGGCGAGCGACTGACATTGCGGCAATGGCTGGGGACGGCGATCGCGGTGGCGGGCGTTCTGCTCGTTTCGCTCGACAGCCTGAGCTTCGGCGAGGCCCCGCTCTGGGCCTACGGGCTGACGGCCGGCTCGATGCTGGTTTTCGCCCTCGCCACCGTTCTCTACAGACGGCAGCGCACGGTGCATATGCCTATCCACCAGAGCCTTTGCATCCAGACCCTAACCGGCTCAGCCTTGTTTTCGTTCTGCGCCTTCATGCAGGGCAACATGATCCCGCCGATGACCGTCGATTTCGCCATCGGCATGACATGGCTCGTGCTGATTGCGACCTTCGCCGCCTATTCGGTCTACTACACCAGCCTTCGACTGTTCCCCGTGGCGCAGGTCAGCGCCGCGATCTACCTCAGCCCGCCTGTCACCATGTTATGGGCCTGGGCTCTATTTTCCGAGCCGCTGACGGCAACCGTGTTCATCGGGCTGGCGGTGACACTGGTGGGCGTCTGGATGACCTCGCGAGCGTGAACGCCGCCGGAGCAAGAAAGAAGCCGCAGCTTCCCTTTCTTGACCGCGGTTATTCCAGGCGGCGCGCTTCCAGCGGCGCGTCCTGTCTGAACCCCTCGAAATAACGGCCGCCATGCAGGGCAAGCTCCCGATCGGCCAAAGCCAGAAATCGGGTGCCGTCGCCCACTACCGCCAGTCTGAACGCCGCGTCGAATTCGGCTGCCAGTTGCGCATCGAGCTTCTTCATGAGGCGCGGCGCCCATTTTCCGCGGCCGGTCCATGCGCCGCGTCCGAGGAGGATCAGATCGGCCAGCTTCTGATAGAGCAGCGCGGCGATCGCCACGATCTCTTCGGGCGGGCGGTCGCCGCGCAGGTCATCGGCCAGATCGCTGACTTGATAGCGCAGCATGTCATAACTTTCGCCGGCAAGAGGTTTCGGCCCCGCCGCCAGCATGCTTGCCGCCTTTGCCTGAATGACGCGCGCGCTGTCGATATCCGATCCCACTATACAGCCCGTCGCGACCATGTTGGCCATGATGGGATAGCCGCTGTCGGCATCCTGATGGAGATAATGCGCCAGCGTCTGCGGATCGTGGACGAAGGCCTCGACCGGGAAACCGTCCTCAGTGAACGATTCCCGCCAGGCTCTTTGGAGCGACGGAAACACCACGACCAGATCGATATCCGAAAAGGTGGTGCCTTCGCCGCGCATGATGGAGCCGGCGACATAGGCGAACGCGGCCCCGCCATAGCGGCTGGCGATGCAGTGGCGGGCGACGGCCAGCGCCGGCTCCGCAAGAATATGCTTCTGGATATCGTCCACGATCTCGTCCTCGAGTGCGGACACGGGCGGGAACAAAAAACCCGCTCGTCTCCGGCGGGTTGGTCTTAGCGGCGATGAACGGATTTCAGTTCACGCGTCTACCACCCACCGCGGCGCGGTGGTCGTAGACGTCATCGAAACTGCAAAAATCCTGCTCATGGCTAAGGTTAACCCGCGGCCGCGATAGCGTCAATGCACCGAAGCCGGACGCCAAGGACGGCTTTCCCGGCGCGATGTTTTGCGTCTAAGATGCATCAAGACTCGAAACAGGAAGAGCCCGCCAATGTCCGATCCCGCCACCGTCATCCCGCTTCCGCAACCGGTGTTGTTGCCGGTCGAAAGCAGCGCCGAGCGTTTTCCGGTGCGCCGCGTCTACTGCGTCGGGCGCAACTATGCCGACCATGCGATCGAGATGGGCCATGATCCCAGCCGCGAACCGCCCTTCTTCTTCCAGAAGAATGCCGACAACCTGCTGCCGGCGGGCAAGGCCTTTCCCTATCCGTCGCTGTCTTCAGACGTGCATTACGAAGTCGAATGCGTGCTGGCGCTGAAATCAGGCGGCGCAAACATCGAGGCTGCGGACGCGCTCGACTGCGTCTATGGCTATGCCGTCGGCATCGATTTCACCCGCCGCGACCTCCAGGGCGAGGTAAAGAAGCTTGGTCGCCCCTGGGAGGTCGGCAAGGCCTTCGAACATTCCGCCCCTATCTCGTCAATCGTTCCGGCAAGCCGCCTCGGCCACCCCGCGGAAGGCAGGATCTGGCTGGAACAGAACGGCAAGCGCGTGCAGGACGGCGATCTCAACCAGATGATCTGGAAGGTGCCGGAGATCATCGCCGAACTGTCGAAGCTCTTCACTCTCGCAGCCGGCGATATCATCATGACCGGCACACCCGCCGGCGTCGGCGCCGTGGCCAGGGGCGATCGCATCAATTGCGGCATCGACGGCGTCGCCACCCTATCGGTCGAGGTCGTCTGAGGAGAAAGCAATGCCCGTCTACGCGCTTGGCGGATTGACGCCGAAACTGCCCGCCGCCGGCCTCTATTGGATCGCACCGGATGCTAACATCATCGGTCAGATCGAACTCGGCGAGAATGTCGGCATCTGGTTCGGCGCCGTGCTGCGCGGCGACAACGAAAAGATCACCGTCCGCGAAGGCACCAACATCCAGGAAGGTGTGATGGCCCATACGGACATGGGCTTCCCGCTGACGATCGGAAACGGCTGCACCATCGGCCATCACGCCATCCTTCACGGCTGCACCATCGGCGATAACACGCTGATCGGCATGGGCGCCACCATCCTGAATGGTGCGAAGATCGGCAACAACTGCCTCGTCGGCGCCAATGCGCTGGTGACGGAGGGCAAAGAATTCCCCGACAACTCCCTGATCGTCGGAGCACCGGCCCGAGCAGTGCGCGTACTCGACGAGGCGGCAATCGAAGCCATCCGTCGCTCGGCAGAAAACTACGTCGCCAACTGGCAACGCTTCGCCAGGGATCTCAGGCAGATCGGGTGATTGGGTAACTTGGCGGCGGGTGGCGAAGCACCCTCTCCGCTCACCAGACTCCCGGAATCCACCGCCACCGCACACGCGCCATATAGTCCGCATAACCTTCGAGGCCCTTGCGCAGTTCGGCTTCCTCGCCGAGCGTGCGGCCGAAGAGGACGACGACGAGCAGGCCGGCGGGGATCAGCGCGTAGAGCGATCCAAGCGACAGCGCCATGCCGGCGCTGAGCACGATGGCGGTTGCGTATCCGGGATGGCGGATTACGGCGTAGGGTCCGGTGTCGATCACCTTGTGGTCGCGGTCGGTTTGAATGCGCACCGTCGGCTCGAAATGCCGGTTGACCGATTGCGCCCAGGTCAGGCCGAGATAACCTGATGTCATCAGGAGATAGCCGATAAAGACGACCCAATCGGGCTGCGGCGCCCAGTGGAAACGTCCGTCGTCGAATGCGCCGACCGGAAGAATGGCGGCAAAGAGAATGATCGTCAGCGTCGCCACCACGGCGTCCCAGGATTTGGTACCCTTCTGGTATCGGCTGCGCGCCGCAAACAGCTCCGGATTCGTCCGCCAGATCCAGATGATTGCGACAGCAGTCAGCACAAGGAACAGGCCGAGAAAAATCCAGCCGCGCGGCCAGTCGAGCGTGCCCGCCGGCCAGAACAGCGCGGCAAACATGACGGCAATGGTGATGGCGAGCGATCCGAGCGATGGCGCCGCCGCGAATGAGTGACCGGGCCGCATGTCCCGCTGCGTCATGATCGCTCTCCGTTCCATGACAGCGCCGCGCATCCTTTTAGACGCGCAGAAGGACGCTGCACATGGCGGATTTCATTGAGAAAATCGCCTTACTCGGCGGCTTGGAGAAACTGGCTGTTTCGTGAGGATGAGGCAAGAGCCTGAACCCTGGCTTCGGCCTTGGCGATCAGCTGATAGAATTCGTCCTGCGCTTCGACATCTAGCTGAATGACAGCGTTGACGTCGTCGGGCGTATCGCAAACGCAGGCGACCGCAGAAATCGGACAGATGCCGCCGGGATAGCGTCTGCCGGTGCCCGTATATGCGCGACGTCCCCAACGCTCGGAATAGACCGTCTCTTCCCGCTCAAGCTGCAGGATCGTTCCCTTGCAGGCAGTCACGATAGCCGCCTTGCCGTAGGCGAACCAGTGATAGTTCAGCCTCCGGAGAATATATTTGCCGGTGATATCTTCGCCAGCCAGTTCGGCAGGGTTTTCAATCATTCTAATCATGACGGCTTCCTCAACGTTTAAACAATATCCGTCATGTCTTCGCGCGCAGCAAGTCAAAAAACGCTGCTTTTGGAGACACTTAGTCACAAAGTGTTTCCGATTCTTACATTAACCACGCGCCGAGCACCCCCTTGTGCACACAATTCTTCGTCGAATTTCCCGCAACCTGCTACCGATTTCGTCATTGTCCGAGGTGGCAGTCACGTCAATGTCCCCTTGTGTTTTTCGGCGCGGGCTCGATATGTCTCCCTGATTGGTCCGAAGAACGCGCCGTTTTCATCCCACGAAACGGCCGGCTGTTTCGCCAGTTGGTCACCGCAGGAGAGTTTCATGGTCGACGCGATCAACCCCATCTCCGCCACCGCCCCGTCCGAACCCACCAAGGTCGGCACCAGCACCTCGATCGGCTCCGAACCAGACAATGCCTGGGTCGCCGCCCGCCAGTCGCAGATCACTGCCGATCAGCTGGCAGCGAAGAAGGCTGTGGAGAAGGAGGCCGCAAACGGTCTCATCCCGCACGCGGATCTGATCGTCGAAAACGAGGAGCATCCGCAAAAGCGGCACGGGCATGCGGCATCGGAAGAAGGGGAAGAGGCCGGCGAACAGGCCGAACAGCCGGTCTTGTCAGGCGAAAGCGATCGGATCGGCACCCGGAATTTCGACGACGATACGCCCTTCGGCGAACGCGTCGCCATCATCTGATCGAAACGCAGACCGGAAACCGTCCGCGCGGTCAATTCGAGCCCGCAAGCTGGGCTTCGATCGCCGCCTTATCAATGACCGACCAGACCTCGACGATCTTGCCCCCGCGAAATTCGTAGATGACGTTCTCGGTGAAGGAAAGGCGTCTGCCGTTCACATCGAGGCCAAGGAATTTTGCCTTCGGCCTGCAATCGAAGCCGAGCCTGCAGGCGATGTATGGCGGATCGCAAAGCAGCATCAGCACCTTGAAATAAAGATCGGGAATCTCATCGAAGTCCCGCTCGAGCATGGCGACGTAACCCGGCAGCCCGAGCCGCCGGCCGTTATGAACCGCATCGTCGCCGACGAACTGCCCGAGATTGGGCCAGTCCTGCCTGTTCAAGCAGGCGATGTAGCCGCGGTATATCTCCGCGAGTTCGGTTTTCGTCACGCGATCGTCCCTGGCTTGGGTTCTGGCCGGGTTACCGGCCCTCGCCCTTTTTGATCGCCGCTTTGTGATCGGCGTCTAATAACGTCGGGATCCTTCAGGCTCTGCCATCCCAATAGCCCGCGAGGCGATCGTCTAGCGAACGCGAGGAAGCTTATGCCGCACAGGCCTCGCACAACCCGCGGATCTCGATCGTCGTCTTCTCGGGCTTGAATTTCTGGCCCCGCACCCATTCCATCAGTCGGTGGTCGACCTCGTGGTCATGGAACTCCGTCACCTGGCCGCAGCTTTCGCAGATCGCGAAGGCGACGATGCCGTGGCTGTGGCAATCGTCGCCCGGATGGGCGCAGGCGACGAAGGAGTTGATGCTTTCGAGCCGGTGCACCACGCCATATTCGAGCAGCTTCTCCAGCGCCCGGTAGACCTGCAGCGGCGCGCGAAAACCGTGGTCGCGCAGCTTGTCGAGGATGGTGTAGGCGCTGAGCGGCCCTTCGGCCTTTTCGAGCACGTCGAAGACCAGCGACTGGTTCTTGGTCAATTGCGGTGTCGTCATGAGCCTTGTCCTTGCATGACCGCGCGGTGGCGCCTGACGGGAAGCAGGCTGAGAATGAAGAGGATCAGCGCCGCGACCACGATCGAGGGGCCGGAGGGCGTGTCGTAGGTGAGCGAGCCGAACAGACCGCCGACGACGGCCGCCGCCCCGATCAGCGAGGCGAGCACTGCCATGATCTCCGGCGTCGGTGAAAAGCGCCGCGCCGCAGCCGCCGGAATGATCAACAGCGAGGTGATCAGCATGATGCCGACGATCTTCATGGCAATGGCAATGACGACGGCCATCAGCAGCATAAAGAACAGCCGCGCCCGCTCCGGCTTCAGCCCTTCGGCCTCGGCGAGCTCGGCATTGACGGTCGCAGCCAAGAGCGGCCGCCAGAGCCAGGCCATTGCCAAAAGCACGAAGAGCCCACCGCCCCAGATCAGCGCGATGTCGGTGCTGGAAACGGCAAGGATATCGCCGAACAGGAAGGCGATGAGATCGATCCGCACCCAGCTCATGAAAGCGACCATGACGAGGCCGATCGCGAGTGTCGCATGCGAGAGAATGCCGAGCAGCGCATCGGCCGACAGCGCCTGGCGCTTCTGCAGGAAGAGCAGCAGCACCGACACAAGAGCGGCGACAGCAAAGACAGCCAGTGTCAAGTTGAGTTCGAAAAGCAGCGACAGTGCGACGCCGAGCAGCGCCGAATGGGCGATCGTATCGCCGAAATAAGCCATGCGCCGCCAGATGATGAAGCAACCGAGCGGCCCCGTCGTCAGCGCCAGGCCGACGCCGGCAAGGATGGCGCGCACGAAGAAATCGTCAAGCATGGCGCTCTCCCGCTTCATGCGCGTGCGGATGGGCATGGTCAGGATGGGCATGCGCGGGGTCATGACTATGGTCATGCCCGGGATGATCGTGATCATGTTCATGACCGGCATGCCCATGCTCATCCGCGTGATGGCCGTCGTCGGGGTGGCAATGATCGGTGACGGAGCCGTCGGCATGTTGCACCCGGCCGTCCGGCAAGTGCGTATGATCATGGTGATGGCTGTAGACGGCCAGCGTCTGCGCCGCCCGGCTGCCGAACAGGCGCACATATTCCGGGCTGCGGCTGACGGATTCAGGCGTGCCGCGGCAGCAGACATGTCCGTTGAGGCAGATGACCGTGTCGGTTTCGGCCATGACGACATGCAGGTCGTGCGAGATCAGCAGGATGCCGCAGCCCGTCGCATTGCGGATCGACTTGATGAGGTCGTAGAGGGCGATCTCGCCGGAAAAATCGACCCCCTGCACCGGCTCGTCGAGGACCAGCAGATCGGGCTTGCGGGCAATGGCGCGCGCCATCAACGCCCGCTGGAATTCGCCGCCGGAGAGGTGCTGGACCTCGGCATCGAGCATATGGGCAATGCCGGCGGATTCGAGCGCCGAGAGCATATCGCGCTCCGGCAGCGGTCCTGTCAGCGTCATCAGCCGGCGCACCGAAAGCGGCAGTGTCCAGTCGATCGTGAGCTTCTGCGGGACATAGCCGACCTTGAGGCCAGCTTTGCGCTCCACCCTGCCCTCATCAGGCTTCAACACACCGATCGCCGCCTTGGCGCTGGTCGACTTGCCCGAGCCGTTCGGCCCGATCAGCGTCACGATCTCGCCGCGCGAGACGGAAAAATCGACACCGCGCACCAGCCAGCGGCCGTTGCGCAGAATGCCGACATCTTCAAGCGAAACCAGCGGTTCGGCCCTGATACCAGCGGGGGTCTTTGCGGGAGAGAGCATCAAATTTTCCGAAAGTGCTGTTGCGTCCTGCTATTGCACACGTTATAGCATAACGCAATTGATGTAATAACATAACAATTGCAATTCAAGCGGAGCATATTGATGAAACGCGCCTTGGGGCCTGCCCTCAAAATCTTGGCCCTCAGAATGCCGGCCCTCGCAATCCCGGTCCTGGCGATCCCCACCCTGCTCTTTTCCGGCACCATGCGGGCAGCCGATGCACCCGTCGTCGTCACCTCGATCAAGCCGATCCATTCGCTGGTTTCGGCGATCATGCAGGGTGTCGGCGAACCTGAATTGATCGTCGATGGCGCCGCCTCCCCGCATACCTACAATCTGAAGCCATCGAATGCCCGCGCCCTGCAGGACGCCAAGGTGATCTTCTGGGTCGGCCCCGGCCTCGAGGCCTTCCTCGAAAAGCCGCTGCAGGCGCTGGGCCGGGATGCCAGCATCGCGGCCCTCGACGACGCGCCCGGTCTCGTCAAGCTGCCTTTCCGTGAAGGCGGCGCCTTCGAGCCGCATGATGACGCCCCGGAGCACGAAAGTGCTTCCGGTCAGCATGATGAGGCTGACGCCGCACATGATGCTGATCCCGGGCACGCCAGTGACCATGACCATGACCACGATACATTCGACACCCATCTCTGGCTCGACCCGATGAACGCCAAGGCCATGGCGGCCATGATCACCACGACGTTGGTCGCCGCCGACCCCGCCAATGCTCTGACCTATCAGGGCAACGCCAAGGCGCTGGACGACAGGCTGGATGCGCTCGATACCGAGATCAAGGGCATGGTCGCTCCCGTCAAGGACAAGCCCTTCATCGTCTTCCACGACGCCTACCAGTATTTCGAACACCGCTACGGTATCCGCGTCGCCGGCTCGATCACGGTCAGCCCGGAAACCATTCCCGGTGCCGAGCGTGTTTCGGAAATCCACCGCAAGGTCGGCGAACTCGGCGCCACCTGCGTCTTTGCCGAACCGCAGTTCGAGCCGCGCCTCGTCAATGTCGTCATCGAAGGCACGCGCGCCAAGTCAGGCGTGCTCGATCCCGAAGCGGCAACACTGAAGGCCGGTCCCGATCTCTACTTCAACCTCATGCGCGGCATCGCCAACAGCATGAAGGACTGCCTCTCCAGCGCATGACACTCATGCGCCGCTCCGCGCGTCCTGCCGGACACGCGACGCTCCAGGGAGAGCTGAGGCGGAAAAAGGCGGACAACCCCGTTCCGCCTTTTTTCGGCCCCCAAAATGTAATGATATAACATAAACAATACTCTGATGAGGATCCCATGAACAACAGACTTCCCGTTACGGTGCTTTCAGGCTTCCTCGGCGCCGGCAAGACGACGCTGCTCAACCATGTGCTGACCAATCGCGAAGGCTTACGCGTCGCGGTTATCGTCAACGACATGAGCGAGGTGAATATCGATGCCGCCCTGGTGCGCGACGGCGGCGCCAATCTCTCCCGCACCGAGGAACAGCTCGTCGAGATGACCAATGGCTGCATCTGCTGCACGCTGCGAGACGATCTGCTGAAGGAGGTGCGCCAACTCGCCGATCAGGGACGCTTCGATTACCTCTTGATCGAATCGACCGGCATCGCCGAGCCCCTGCCCGTTGCCACCACCTTCGAATTTCGCGACGAGAATGGCCAAAGCCTTTCAGATGTCGCAAGGCTCGACACCATGGTGACCGTCGTCGACGCCGCCAATCTGCTTGCCGATTATGCCTCGGCCGATTTCCTCGCCGACCGCGGAGAAACGGCCGGCGACGGCGACAACAGAACCATCGTCGACCTGCTGGTCGAACAGATCGAATTCGCCGACGTCGTGGTGCTGAACAAGATCGGCACGGCAACCAAGGAAGAGCGCGACGCCGCGCGCAAGATCATCACCGGCCTCAACCCGGATGCGAAGCTGATCGAGGCGGATTTCGGCAAGGTCGCCTTGAAAGACGTGCTCGGCACCGGCCGCTTCGATATCGACAAGGCCGAGACCCATCCGCTCTGGTACAAGGAACTGCACGGTTTCCGCGACCACGTGCCGGAGACCGAGGAATATGGCATTCGCTCCTTCGTCTATCGCGAGAAGCGGCCCTTCCATCCGGCAAAACTGCAGGCCTTCCTCGATCGGACATGGCCAGGCGTGGTGCGCGCCAAGGGCTTCTTCTGGCTGGCGACGCGCCCGCACCATGTCGGCGAGATCAGCCAGGCGGGCGCAATCGTGCGCACCGGCAAGATGGGTCTCTGGTGGGCGGCCGTACCCCGCGAACAATGGCCTGAGGAACCGGCCTTCATGCGCGCCATCGGCCCTTATCTCGACCCCGTCTGGGGCGACCGCCGCCAGGAAATCGTCTTCATCGGTGCCGATCCGATGGACGAAGCCTGGATCAGGAAGGAACTCGACGCCTGTCTCATCAGGACAGATGTCTTCGCGCCCGAGCGCTGGCGCGACCTGCCCGATCCTTTCGCCAGCTGGAACAGGCAGGCGGCATGAAGGCGAAGGCAATCAAACGCACTCTCTGCGTCTGTACCGAATGCGAACCGCTGCCGCCGGTCGAAGGGCTTCATCCGCTTACGCACGAGGAGGATACCGACGCTGAAATCGGAAGACCAAGAGGTTTTCTCGGCATCATTGCTGAACGGGTCATGCCGTCACGCAGGCAACCCTAAAGCGGGTCATAACCGCCGCCAGCTGAAGAAGCGAAGGAAGGGCGCGAAACGGCTACACGCCCTCCCCAGAATCAAAAAGGCGGCCGAAGCCGCCCTTTCCTGATCTATCGACCGATCAGCGACCGGCAATAATGCTGGAGATGACGCCGCTGGTGACGCCGATCAGCAGGTAATCGTTATCGGCCCTGACCCAGCGATAACCGCGCGGCGGAGGCGCCAGCCGGTAGCGGCGGTAGTCGTTGACATCGGAGAACCGGCGACGTTCGCTGGCATTGACGCGGTATCCCCTCTTCCAATGCGACCGGACGACCGTCTTCTTGACGACCACCTTCTTCTGCACGACGACCGGCGGACGGCGATGATCGTCGGCGCTGGCCTGGGAAACAACCATCGGAGAAAGAAGGAAGGAGGCGGAAAGAAGAGCTGCAAAAATCTTTTTCATGTGGGGGTCCTCATGTTGGGCACGTGACCAAACTAGGGCCGAAAAGATGAACCGAAACTGAAATAAAAATTAAACTTTTGTAATGGAATCCAATAGCTACGGGTCGAAGCTTGTACTTTAGATTAGACTTATACTCAGCGCTCGAGGTTTTGGCCCGGCCGGTTGGCTTCGTCTTCTGAAACCCTTCGGCCTCTGCTGCTCATCGCGTGGAAGGCGCGGCCGTGGAGGGCTGTCCCGCTGCTGGTGGCAGGCGGCATCCTCTTGATTCGATCTAGTCTCGCCCAAAGGTGCTCAGCGGCATCAAGAGATGCATAAAAATTTGAAACGGGCGCATAATCGAGTTTCGAAGCGACGCATCTTGGGAACAGGAGAATTCTACATGTCCCGTGAGGGGACGATCAGATCAAGACAACGAAGACCACAATGGAGGAAAACATGCCCGGTATCAGCATGCGCTACATCGTCGACGACGTCGACGCCGCGGTGGAATTCTACACGAGACATCTCGGCTTCTCCGTCGCGCTTCGTCCCGCACCGAGTTTCGCCATCCTGACCAGGGACGGCTTTCGTCTGTTCGTCAGCGGCATGACGGGACCGGGCGGAGCATCTCAAGCAATGCCCGACGGGCGAAAGCCGGAGCCTGGCGGATGGAATCGTATCCAGATTGAGGTCGGAGACCTAGAGGCGAAAGTCACCGCACTGCGCCAAGCCGGTGCGCGCTTCCGCAACGAGATCGTGCAGGGCATCGGCGGCAAGCAGATCCTGCTCGATGATCCGGCCGGAAACCCGATCGAACTCTTCGAAGCGCCCAAGAGGTGAATGAGGCGACGTCGGTCATGCGGTTCACCACGCGTTTTACGCTTCGCATCGGTGAACCGCACGCATGATCCCGGTCATGCGGTTTGCCACGCATTTTTCGGCCAGCATCGCAAGCCGACGCAGTATTTCGATTACGGCAGCCCGGCTTCGGCATCTCTCACCCCAGGACTAGCCGGAACGCCTTGCCACCGGTGTGCGAGCGTGTAGTTTCGGATTCCCATCAATTCGAAGGCAGGGAAAACATGTCCGATTCCGCCGGCGGGCTCTCCGACTATGTTGGGATACTAGCCGTGTTTCTTCTCGTCGCCGCCAATGGCTTCTTCGTTGCCGCCGAATTCGCCCTCGTGTCGGTCAGGCGCAGCCGCGTCGCCGAACTCGCTGCGGCAGGCCGCATGAACGCCTCGGCACTTCAGCGCGCCGTCGACAATCTCGACTCCAACCTTGCAGCCACCCAGCTCGGCATCACCATCTCGTCGCTCGCGCTCGGCTGGGTTGGAGAACCGGCGCTTGCGCACCTGATCGAGCCGCTGCTGTCCTGGTTGCCCGGGCAATGGGCGACGGCGGGCGCGCATACTGTTGCCGTCGTCATCGCCTTCGTCATCATCACGGCCCTGCATATCGTGCTCGGCGAGCTCGCGCCGAAGAGCCTGGCGCTTCAGCGCAGCGAGGCCACTTCGCTTGCCGTGGTGCGTCCGCTCGGTCTGTTCCTGGTGCTGTTCAAGCCGGCGATCTTTGTCCTGAACGGCATGGGCAACATGGTGCTGCGGGGTGTGGGTCTTCGCGCCGGAACCGGGGAATCGTCGTTCCATTCGCCGCAGGAGCTTAAGCTGTTGGTCGCCGAGAGCCAGGAGGCCGGCCTTCTCAACCAGGTGCAGCAGCAGCTCGTCGAGCGGGTGTTCAACATCGGCGACAGGCCGATCTCCGACATCATGACCCCGCGTCTCGACATCGAATGGTTCGACGCCGACGACAGCGAGGCCGAGATCCTGAAGACCATCCGCGAATGCAGCCACGAGCAATTACTGGTCGCCCGCGGCTCGATCGACGAGCCGATCGGCATGGTGTTGAAGAAGGACCTTCTCGATCAGGTTCTCGACGGCGGCAAGGTCCGGCCGATGGAGGTGATCAAGCAGCCGTTGGTGCTGCATGAGGGCACCTCGGTCGTCCGCGTGCTCGACAGTTTCAAGGCCTCACCCGTTCGCCTCGCCATCGTCATCGACGAATATGGCAGCCTCGAAGGCATCGTCACCCAGACCGACCTGCTCGAAGCCATCGCCGGCGACCTGCCGGGATCCAACGAAGAGCCCGACATCGTCGTCAGGGAAGACGGGTCGCTCTTGATCGATGCGATGATGCCGGCCTTCGACGCCTTCGAACGGCTGGGCCTGCGCGATCGTCCGGATGCCGATTTCCATACGCTGGCGGGCTTCGCGCTGCATCAGCTCCAGCACATCCCCGAAGCCGGCGAAACCTTCGTCTTCGACAACTGGCGCTTCGAAGTGCTCGACATGGACGGCATGCGTATCGACAAGATGCTCGCGACGCGCATTCCCGCGGATGGGGCGGAGGCCTAGGGCCAAAGAAAGGCCCTAGTTCACCGCCAGCGTCCAGAGCATTCCCGCGGCTGCGCAGGCTAGCAGCGTCGCGATGACGGAAGCCTTGAAGCGGAAGATCGCTATCGCCGCGGCGGCAGACAGCGCCATTGCCGCCGGCACGGCCGATTGCAGCACGGGAATATCGAGCCGCAAGCTGCCAAGCTGGACGGTCGCAACCTCTGCAAACAGCGTGTGCAGGGCAAACCAGATAGCGAGGTTGAGGATAACCCCGACCACCGCCGCTGTTATGGCCGACATCGCGCCGGCGAGCGCTATGTTGCCGCGCAGTTTTTCGATGAACGGCGCACCGAGGAAGATCCAGAGGAAACAGGGCACGAAGGTGACCCAGCTCGTCAGTATCGCCGCAAGGGTCGCAGCAAGCATCGGGTTCAGCGCTCCCGAATCCCGGTAGGCGCCCATGAAGCCGACGAACTGGACGACCATGATCAGCGGCCCCGGCGTCGTCTCGGCCATGCCGAGACCATCCAGCATCTCGCCGGGTTTCAGCCAGCCGAAATGCTGCACGGCCTCCTGTGCGACATAGGCAAGCACGGCATAGGCCCCGCCGAAGGTGACGACCGCCATTTTGCTGAAGAAAAGGCCGATTTCGGTAAAGACGTTGTCAGCACCGAAGGTTGCGTAGAGCGCCGCGAGCGGCGCGAGCCAGAGGGCAAGCAGCACGGCCGAGATACGCAGCGACCAGGCCAGATTCGGGCGCGCATGCGCCGGTATGCCTTCGCCGAGCGCCGACTCCGCATCCGACAGCACCGGGCCGCTTCCGGCCTTATGGCCGCCGCCCATCTGAAAGGCGGCAAGCCCGAACCTGCCGCCGAGGAAGCCGGCAATGCCGGCCGCGAGCACGATCAGCGGGAACGGCACATGGAGAAAGAAGATGGCGATGAAGGCCGCTGCCGCGATACCGACCATGACGCGATTCTTGAGCGCACGGCCGCCGATGCGGATGACGGCCTGCACGACGACGGCAAGCACCGCCGCCTTCAGCCCGAAGAACAGGCCGGCGACGATGCCGACATTGCCGTAAGCCGCGTAGATATAGCTGAGACAGAGGATCGACAGGAACCCAGGCAGTACGAACAGCAGGCCGGCGACCAGACCGCCCACTGTCCGATGCATCAGCCAGCCGATATAGATGGCGAGCTGCTGCGCCTCGGGTCCGGGAAGCAGCATGCAATAGTTCAGCGCATGCAGAAAACGGTGCTCACCGATCCATCGCTTCTCGTCGACAATGATCCGGTGCATGACGGCGATCTGGCCGGCAGGGCCGCCGAAACTCAGGGCGGCGACGCGCAGCCACACCCTGAAGGCATCGCCAAACGAGACGCCGTGATGATGCCCCTCTCCGGCGTCTTCCTCCGCCATTTTGCCACTGGGCGCATTATCCGTCATCTCGACCATCTCATGCTCTCTTCTTCGGCGCCGGCCAGTTGTGGGTTTCCTCGGTCGCATCGCGGCACCACCGGAAGAAGGCGTCGTAGAGAAGCATCCCGGCCTCGAGCTGTTCCAGATCGTCGGAATACATCCTGGAGAGGCCGAGCGAGGCGGCCAGCAGGCCCGCCGCCTCGGGCGCCAGATCGAGCCTCGCTGTATCCGCCGCCCTGACGATCCGCGCCAGACGCAGGAGCGGCTCCGATGCCAGCCCGAACTCCTCGACCATGACATCAAAGGTGCAGAGTTCGCCGCGATGGCTCCAGAACACGTCATCGATATCGAAGGGCACCGCCCCGAAGCGCTCGCTGACGGCTAAAACCTCAGGCGCCGGCACGAAAAGGAATACGGCGCTCGGATCGACGAAGCGCCGGATCAGCCAGGGACAGGCGATGCGGTCGATCTTCGGCCGCGCCCGCGTCACCCAGACGGTGCGTCCCTCCGCGTCGCGGCGCGGCAGCTTTTCCTCGGGCACAGCCAGTCCACCTGTGATCCAGGCTTCGAAGCCGCCTTCGAGGCTCTCGGCGTCGATCCCGGCATGGCGCAGGTAGGCGGCCACGCCATGGCTGAGCTTGCTGCCCTTCTGGCAGACCACGACGACGGAATCCGCATCGACGCTGCCCGCCCAGGACCCGACCTCGGCATGGCCCCGCCGGATCGAGCTAGGTACCAGGCGCGGATCGAGCGCGAAGTCCTCCTCGGTGCGAACGTCGACAATGCAAGGTGCACCGGGGGTTCCGATGAGGCGGTTGAGCTTGTCGGGAGAAATTTCGAGAAATGACGGCATGACGCGTCCCTCCGTTGATCGGTTTTACTGGACGCGATTCTTCAGCATGACGCCTCGTGGGGTGATCGCGACCCCATGCAGAAATCATTCGCAAACAGACCCCGTGGTGTCAAGCGCATTGCGCCATGGCGGCTTGCCGTCCGCACCGGCGGCCTGCCACCCACCACCGCATCCGATCAGCCGGCAGCTCTACCGCTGGGTCCCTGCCGGTCGCCCGCAAGCAGATGAGGAGTGAGCGGCAAAGCCCGCGAATGCACGGAGCGCCAGTAAAGCGAGAAAAGTGACTACGAAAACCCAATCAGCACAAGCGCTTCGGCCCAGAACGGAACAAAATGCCCACTTCGGCATTATTCTGTCACCGAAAGAGGAGAAAGTACCATGACGTACGACCCCAATAATGCCAACGACCCGAACCGCCCGCTGAACCCTAATCTGGATCTGCGCACCACGCCGAGCGCGCGCAGCAGTAATACGTGGGTTGTCTGGGTCGCTGCATTGGCCGTGATCGCTGTCGCTGCATTCGCCTATTCGCAGTGGAGCACCCCCGGCACATCCCCGGACACGACAGCCTCCACGACCCAATCAGAGCCGGCGCCGGCCAAGCCGATCGCTCCGACCGACAACAGCGCAACGCCTGCACCGGCACCCGCACCGGCCACTCCGCCGGCTGCCCCTGCACAGCAGTAATCGCTGCTCGGTCAGAAGAAGCCGGCCCAGTGCCGGCTTCCTCTCGGCTGCGAGTTCTTGAAGATTTTTAAGCAAACCCTATTTAAGGGATACTAAATCTGTCTCTGGCGGCTGACCACGGAGGTACTGGCAGCCGTTATCGAGACCGATCGAGGAAGGTCGGTGCGAGTTTCGCCCGGCCTTTTTTCTTGACCTCGTCATCCATGCGGAACAGGCTACTGGCAACGCCTGGATCGGAATATTATTTGGGAATCCTGTTATAGAAGGACTGCGGATCGTACACGCACTCGTAGTCGAGTAGGCAAAGCTTGCCATTGGCATCCCGCACCCTTGCGGTGTCGTACTTGTCGCCGAGATTGCACCTGGCCGGCGGATAACGGAAGCTGCGGCCGCCAAAGCCCATACGCACAAAAACCGCCTTATCCTTGCGAATGATCTGCGCAAGCTCTTCGCAACTGTGATCCCTGGCATTGACCTCCACCGCCTCGGCGGCAAGAGCGACGGACGGAAACAACAGTGCGACGGCCAGAACAACGCTTTTCATGGAAACTCCTGAATGTGAGAGAGCGAAGGTAGGGCATCGCACCGCATGCCGCCAGTGCAGGAACGGCCGGAATCATACACAGAGCATAGCCCTGCCTTTTTACCTCTCGGCACACTTTAGAAATCAGCCTCGCACGAGCTCTTTGAAGGCAGCAAGGCCCAGGTGGCGGAACACGCCTGCGCTACTGCCCCGGCGAGGGCATCACGACATCCCGATCCATTAAGATGTTTTGTCTACGCTGCCGGCCATGAAACCGACGTTTGGACGCAGACACCTTGCATTGCCAAAGCCGCAGCGGACAAGGGCCGTTCCAGCGCAGAAGGTCGATGCGTCGCCCGCCAGGAGCTTCAATTGGCCGAAAACCAGGCGTTACGCCAAAAACGCGACCTTGGCCCTCTTGATCGTCACAAAGATTGCGGTTGCGACTATTTACGTCCTTAGCCTAAACGCCTCGCATTCCTTCCAGGAATACGCACCGCCCATCGCAGTGATGGCGGCACTGTCGTTTTTCATCGTCGCAGCTCTCGGGCTCGCCGGGATGAAACTGAGCGGCAGCGATTGAGGGACACACAAAGAACGATTTTCGGAAAGCGCGATGCGCTAGGGAAAGTTATAGGGCGACGCGGGGTCGAAGACGCAGGAATAATCAAGGATGCACTGCTTTCCCTCTGCATCGCGCAAACTGGTCGTGGTGCGCTTATCGCCCATGCTGCATTGGGCGGGTGGATAACGGAAACTGCGGCCGCCGAAACCGACGCGGACAAAGACCTTTTTGTTCTGGCGGATAATCTGCGTAAGCTCGCCGCAGCTATGCTCGCTCGCTTTGACGTTCATGGTGCCTGCGGCAAAGGCAGGCAACGGCAGAGACAATGCGACGGCAAAAATAACGCTTCTCATAGACCCCTCCCGATACGCGAGAGGGAGATAGGGCGCACGGACCGACGCGGCCAGTCCCGCGGACAGCGTCAACCATGCCGCTCGCTGCGAGAACGGTTTCCGGCAGGCCGGAAAATCCGGCCTGAATTCGAATATATCAATCTTTTCAAGAAATTTGGTGGGTGATGTAGGGCTCGAACCTACGACCCGCTGATTAAGAGTCAGCTGCTCTACCAACTGAGCTAATCACCCGTTCGCGCTTGGCTGCGCGGTGTGACGGGGCGTATAAACAGGATCGGCAGCCTTGTCCAGCGCATAGCCGAAATTTCTTTGTTAATCGCGAAGATTTTTCGGTTTGGCTGAAATGCAGCGCATAACCCCGAAAATCGGAATCGATTTTCGGAAAGGATTATGCGCAGATTCAAAGTGATAGAGCGTCCTTAGCGCATCCTGTTGGACGCGCGGCGCTCTAATGCATGTCGCCTAAAAGTGCGCAGCGGTTTTGGGATAACGACTTGCATAAAACAAAGACTTAAAGCGCGTCGCATGAATCCGGATTGACGCGACGCGCTTTAATCAAATCAAAGGTCGAGCGTGCCGCTGGCCAGCCGCACTGCCTGACCGCCGATCCGCGCGTTGGAGATCGCCCCGCCGTCGACATCGATATGCAGGTGGATGAAGGACGGCCGGCCCATCTCGACCCCCTGCTCGATCATGATCGGATGATGCCCATCGGTCAGCCGGTCGAAATGGTGGATCGCGCCGGAGAGTGCGGCTGCCGCCGAACCGGTAGCCGGGTCTTCGACGATGCCCATGCCGCTTGCGAACATGCGCGCATGGAACTTCGCCACGTGGTTGACGCCGCCGCGGCAGTAGACATAGGCCGAGGCGAGCGCGCCATCAACGAAGGGCACGATCTTTTCCCAGAGTTGCGGATCGAATTCCAGCCGCTGCGCGGCTCCGACATCGTGCACCGGAATGAGCAGGAAGGGAACGCCGGCGCTCCAGACCGACGGAACGTGATTTTCGAAGCCGATCTCGGTCACCTTCAGCGATAGCGCATCGGCGATGCCGAGCTTGTCGAGCGGCATTGTGGCCGGCTGCGATTTGCGCGGCAGGTCGAATTCGGCAAAGCTCGCCTCCCCCTCTCTCAGCCGCACCGCGCAGCGCACCGGCCCGACATTTTCCTCGAGCACCGAGACGAGATCGCGCGTCGCAGCACCATGCGCCCGTTCTGCCAGCGCTACCGCCGTGCCGACCGTCGGATGGCCGGCAAAGGGCAGTTCGCGCCCCGGCGTGAATATCCTCAGCCGTGCCGCATAGGCGGGATTGGTCGAAGGCTGCACGAAGACCGTCTCGGAGAGATTGATCTCCCGGGTGATCGCCTGCATCGCCTCGTCGCTGAGATCGTCTCCGTCGAAGATCACCGCCAGCGGATTGCCCGCAAGCTTTCGATCGGTGAACACGTCATAGACGCTGTAGCTTCGCGCCACATCGGCCTCCTTGAATCGTCATCGCGCCGCCAACCTGCCCGACCATGCGAGCGAGTGCAAGGCGCTAAAACGCGTCACGTCAACCGGATTCACACGACGCGCTTTCGATCGTTACGTGATGCGTGTCGTTATCCCGAAACGCTACATGGCTTTGGGCGGCATAGATCAACTCCGCTCGGCCTGACCGAAATACCAGTCGATCACAGGCAACATGGCGATGTTATAGGCATGGGCGGAGGGATCGGCCGAGCGGATCGCCACCGCGCCCGCGATCTCCTGATCCTCGGCGACGAGCATATGCCGCTCGATCCGCTCGATCATCTCATCCGCCGTCATGTCGAAGCGGAATAGCCGCAGCAGCGTCACCGTGCGCTTGTTATGGGTGGCGAACAGCTCCTCGCCGGCGACGGATTCGGCAAGATCGAGCCCGGTCTCCTCATGGACTTCGCGGCGCATGTTCGCCTCGATGTCGCAGCGCCCCTCGACGATATCCTCCGGCTCAAGCGAGCCAGCGGCGAAATAGACCTGTCCGGGATTGGCGGTATGGGCGCCCATGCGGATCGCCACCAGTGCGCCGTCGGAGGTCTCGAGCACCGGATAGGCGAAGATGTGAATGCCGCCCTGGCGCCGCGGCTGCCGGCGCCACCACATGAAGGCCGAAAAGGGAATGACGTGGCCCTCGCCGGCAATCCCGTCTTCACCGAGCGATACCAACCGCTGGAACACCATGCGCCCGTCGAACAGCGCCGGATTGGCAGCAGTCTCCCTGACCCAGTTCTCCCGGATCGCCGCTTCTTCGGCGGCGACGAGGGGATGGGGATCGGGCAGAATGCGCAGATCCACGCCGGCAATCGGGAAGACCGTCGCCTCCGGCGGCCAGCCGGCGAAATCATCGGAAATATTGATGTTGGTGAAATTCGCGTTCAAATTTGCATTCATGGGAGATCCAGTGTCATGACGATGGGGCAGTGATCGGACGCCTTCGGCCTGTCCCAGCCGGTGCGCGGATAACGATCCACCTCCTGCCCCGGCGGGAAGATGGTGCGGTAGGGCTGGCCGCTGCGGATGATTTCGGGCAGGCTGCCGGCATTATGGGCGGCAAGTGTTGGCGAAAGCCAGAGATAGTCGAGTTGGCACAGCCACTGTTCCTGTGGCCCGCGCGCGTGATAGAGTGTCCAGCGGTCGAGGAGGTCGCGGCGGCGCACGACATTTTCGGCAAAGCCGTCGCTACTGAAAACGTCGAGCGCGCTTTCGGTCTCGTTCTGATGTTCGAAGCGATAGCCGGTACCCCGGCGGCCGATGACATCGACACGCTCCTGATAATCGTTCATGTCTCCGCAGATGGCGAAGCTCTTCGTGCCGGCTTGCTCCGCACCGAAGCGATCCTCGATGATGCGGCGCACGGCGCGCGCCTCGGCGCGGCGGATCGGCATGGTCGATTGCCGCCCGTCCAACCCGTCGCGCGGATTGCCCATCGACTTGAAATGCACGACGTAGAGCGAAAATGGCCGGCCGCCGATCAGAAGGTCGAGCTCCAGGCAGTCGCGCTTGAAGATCTTGTCTTCGATGCGGTTGGTGAGCGCCAGCTCCTCATTGAAGAGATCGAGATCGCGATAGGTCGTCATCGCATGGCTTCTGATGTCCCGGAGCTCGATCTTCTGGCCGTCGCGCGTTTCCTCGCGCATCAGCACGGCAACATCGATGCCGCGGCTGTCATTGCCCTCGACCAGGTATTTCTGCCGGTAGCCGTTACCGACCATGCGGAAGAGATAGCCGTATTCGAAGGCCTGAAGGGCAGCCATGTTGTCGATTTCCTGCAGGCAGAGGATATCGGCGTCAGCGTCGGCGATCGCGAGGGCCGACATCTGCCGCGTGTCGTCGGTCGCGGCAATCACCCGCGCCTGCTCGAGCTGCTGGTACACACCCTCGCTCGACACCTGGAAAAGCTTGATGACCCGGTCCTGGCGCAGTTGGTTGCGGAAGCCGGTGAAATCGAAACGGGTGAGAAGATTTTCGACATTGAAGGTGGCGAGGCGAAGCGACATGGGAAGGATCCGGTTGCGGGCAGTACCTTATCCGGCAATAGCCGCGGGAAAAGATGGCAGGGTCAAGAAATATGCGAATAATCACTCCTCTTGGAGCCCCAGAGGCGATTGCCTGTGACTTAGGCGGCAGACATTCCGCCGCAAGCCTCGGATAGTTCTTAGCAGAGGACAATCGCCGTTCCGGCGTGGGGCATTTCATGAAGCGGGTTCTTGCATCGTTTGCGGTTCTGACGTCCCTCGCCGGCGCGGCCCTTGCCGACACCTACGGCGCCATCGCCTACTCGCCGTCGACCAGCGCCATCGGCTGGTCCCATGCTTATGACAATCGCGGCGACGCCGAAACCGCTGCCCGGCGCAACTGCGACAGCAGCGCCAACGATTGTCGCATCGCTATCTGTTTCCGAAACGGCTGTGGCGCAGTGGCCGTCGGCCATCGCAGCGGCTGGGGCTCCGGCTGGGGTTATGATGGCCGCGAGGCCCAGCGCCAGGCGATACGCAGCTGCAGAAAGCAAACCGGCAGCTGCCGCGTCATCCGCTGGCAGTGTTCCGGCAGCGAATGATACTGGCTGGGCGCGGCGTCTCAAAGCCGCCACGCCGCGCGCACCGATAGCCTGAGGCTCTCACCCGTCCGGACGGGAAAGCGGGAATAGGCCCGCAGCACCTGACTGTCGGCGAGGATCAGCTTCAGCGCATAACGCTCGCCCTCGAAGAGAACGGACTCGACCGTCGCCGCGACCCCCGCGCCGGCGGTATTTTCACCGGAGACCGTGACATCTTCCGGCCGAACGAGGACATTCACCCTGTCGCCACTGGTAGTTCCGGGAGCATCACCGGCAAACATCGGCTCCAGCGCCTGCCAGTCGAGCGCCCTGTTGTCACCAGCGGCACGCGGCAGCGTCACGATCGCGCCCCGCCCGATGAGCCCGCCGACGATGCGCCCTTCAGGCCGCGCGTAGATCTCGGCGGGCGCCGCCACCTGCAGCAGCCGCCCTTCCGACATGACGGCGACGTCGGTCGCGAGCGCCATCGCCTCGCTCTGGTCGTGGGTGACGTAGATCATCGTCGCGCCCGAGCGCTGGTGGAACTCGCGAAAAGTCTCTTCCATCTCCTGTTTCAGGTGCCGGTCGAGATTGGCAAGCGGCTCGTCGAGCAGCACCACGTCGGGCGATGTCACCAGGCAGCGGGCAAGCGCCACGCGCTGGCGCTGGCCGCCGGAAAGATCGGCCGGGCGTCGTTCGGCGTAGTCGGCGAGCCGGACGGTGCCGAGCGCGTCGCGCACCTTCGCCCGGTAGGCCTCGCCCGAGATGCCGCGCACTTTGAGAGGATAGCCGACATTGTCGGCAACACTCATATGCGGCCAAAGCGCGTAGGACTGAAAGACCATCGCCATGTTGCGCTTTTCCGGCGGCAGCGACTGCGCCGCGTCGGCAAGCAATCTCTCGCCGAGATGGATCGAGCCGTCGCTTGGCGTCTCGAAACCGGCGATCATCCGCAGCACTGTCGTCTTGCCGCAACCGGAAGGCCCGAGCAACGCCAGGAAGCCGCCCTCGCGCACATCGAGCGAAAAACCGCTGACGGCGGCGCGCCCGGTGCCGAAATCCTTGCCGAGCTGGTTGAGGATCAACCTCGCCATGGGACCACTCCTTTCGGCAGTCGTTTCGCCAGAAGTTCGAGCAGCAGCATCAGCACAACAACCATGAGGACGACGAGCACCGAGAGCGCCGAAGCAAGGTCCGAGCTGCCGCTGTCGTCAAGATTGTAGATGGCGACGCCGAGCGTCTGGGTGCCGGCAGACCAGAGCAGCGCCGAGATCGTCAGCTCGTTGCAGGCAATCAGAAAGACAAGAATAACGGAGGCGCCGGCGGCCGGCGCAATCAGTGGCACGATGATATCGGCAAGCCGGCGGAAGAAGCCGGCGCCGGAAAGCCGTGCGGCCTCCTCCAGCGCCGGATCGAGCTGGTGGAAGGCGCTGACCACGGGTTTCAGGCTGACGGCGAAGAACGAGGAGAAATAGGCGATCAGGATGATCCAGATCGTGCCGTAGAGCGAGAGGTGGAGGATCGGGATCGGTGCTGCGAACACCAGGATGAAGCAGACCGCCATGACGATGCCGGGCAGCGAATAGGGTATCTCGATCAGGCTGGAGACGATGCGGGAAGCCGCATCCTTGCGCCGCGTCAGCGCGTAGGCCGCAAGCACTGTCACCACAAGGAGACCAAGCGCGGTCGCGCCGGCGAGCGACAGCGAGTTGATAAAGGCGGTGCGCGTCACCGCCTGCCGGAACAGGATCTCCTCAAAGGCATGCAGCGACATCGTCTGGAAAGTGAGCGGCACGCCATAGGCCGGCACCAGCGCGCCGGCGACAAGCGCGAAGAAGGGTGCTGCCAGCATGAAGAACAGGATCGCCCAGACGAGCGGTGTGAAGGCCAGGCGCCAGGCGCCGAGTTCGAAGGCCGCACTCGCCCCGGATAGCCCGATGACGCGGTAGTCGCGGCCGCGCAACGCCCGGTCCTGGATCATCAGCCCGACGACCGAGATGATGGCGATGATCGCCGAGAGCACGGCGATATCGCCGAAGGTGCGGCTGGTGAAGGCGGAGAACTTGGTGAAGATCAACGTTGGCAGCGTGAAGATCGAGGCCGGAATGCCGAGAATGGCGGGAATGCCGAAATTGCCAGTGCAGGAGACGAAGGAGATCGCCGCACCCGCGATGATGCCGGGCAACGACAGCGGCAGGATGATATCGCGGAACACCCGCAAGCTGGAGGCGCCGGAAAGCCGTGCGGCTTCGACCCCGTCGCGCGGCAGCGTCATCAGCCCGGCTCGGAGCGCCAGGTAGACCAGCGGAGCATGCTGCACGCCATAGAGCAGCGCGATGCCACCCACCGAATAGAGCGGCTGCGGCGAACCGAGTGGCGGGGCGATGTGCAGTGCCTTCAACAGCGGGCTGGAGGGGCCGGACATCTGCACCCAGGCAAGCGCCGTCACCTGCGGCGGGATCATCATCGGCAGCACGAAGAAGAAGCTGAGCGGCCCCTTGGCGCGGATATCGGTCAGCGTCAGCAGGAAGGCAAAGAGGCAGCCTATGACGAGCGAGATCACCGTGCCCAGAATGGCGGTGACGACGGTGTAATAGGTCGCCGACCAGAGCGACGCCTCGCTCAAAACCGTCATCACGCCGCCATTGGCGAAGGCCGCTATCCCGACCATGGCAAGGCGGGCGAGCGGCAGCACGCTGAGGATCAGGACGATGATGACGACAAAAGGAAACAGCCAGGCGGGCTGGCTGTTTCCGGTTTTGATGTATCCGTGCATGAAAGGATCAGTTCGAGCCGTAGATGCCCGAGAAGGTCTTGAGATCCTGATCGGAATTCTTCAATGCTTCGGCCGCCTTGATCGGCAGGACCTTGATGGTGTCGCGCGCCGGAAAGCCTTCCGGCAGCTTCATACCGTTGCGGGCCGGGATGTAGCCGAGCTTCAGGAAGCCTTCCTGGCCCTTTTCGGAGAGCACGTAATCGACGAACTTCTTAGCGGCATCGGCATTCTTAGTGCTGGCGAGGATGCCGACCGGCTCGGTGACGGCCGAAACGCCTTCACTCGGGAAGACGAATTCGACGGGAGCGCCCTTGGCCTTCTCACGGATCGGCAGGTAATCGACAACCATGCCATAAGCCTTTTCGCCCGAGGCGACGGACTTCAGCACCGCGCCGTTGCCGCCGGCAGCAATCGCGCCATTTTCCGCAAGCGACTTGTAAAAGTCCCAGCCGAGTCCCGGAACGGCGGCAAGCGTCTGGGCGTGGATGAGGGCCGCACCCGAGGCAAGTGGGCTCGGCATGGTGACGAGGCCCTTGGCTTCCGGCTTGGTCAGGTCCTTCCAGCTCGCAGGCTTCATCGCTGCCGAGGTATTGTACATGATGCCGGTGGTGATCAGCTTGGTGGAATAGTAATAGCCGTCGGCGTCATAAAGGGCGGCGTCGTATTGGGCGGCTTCCGGCGACTTGTAGGCCAAGAGCTTGCCGTCTTCCTTGAGGCGCTCCAGCGTCACCACGTCGGCGATGAGGAGAATGTCGGCAACCGGGTTGCCGGCCTGGATCTCGGCCTGGAGTTTGGCCATGATCTTCGGCGTGCCGTCGCGTACCCAGTCGACCTTGATATCGGGATTGGCGGCCATGAAGCCATCGACCGTCGCCTGCGCGTCCTCGTTCGGCTGGCTGGTGTAGAGAACGAGGTTTGCGGCCGAAGCCGGAATGGCAAAGAGGCTCGCGGCGACAAGTGCTGCGGCGGAGACGATCGTTTTCATGGGAGGGGTCCTCGATTTCGATACCCCTCCCTTATTAGGGGTCGTTGACAGAGATGTGACAGCGCGCGGCGGTTGGTCCACGCCCTGCACCACAGCTTTCCCATCGACCAGTCGTGACCTCACGCTCGCCTCGGTCAGTTCACTGAGGATCAACTGAAGCAGATGGCTGATCAGCAGGCCCCGCCGATACGTCGCGCAGGCAGAGCCGGTCATGCCCGCGGACAAAACCTCCACGGCGGCCGGCCACGGCGCTCACGCGCCGTGGCCCTCGGATCGAGTACTATTTTGCTGCCTCTTCGATCAGTTCAGCCACCTTCTCGGGATGCGACACCATCACGACGTGGGAGGCGCCATCGACCACCACGGTCCGCTTGGAGCCTGCCCGCTCGGCCATGAAGCCAAGCGCTGCGGCCGGGATGTTCTTGTCGCCGGTGCCGTAGACAAACCATGACGGCAGCTTCTTCCAGGCGGGCTCACCGGATTTTTCGGTCAGGGCAGCCTCGGTGACCGGACGTTGGGCAGCCGCCATCAGGGCCGCCTGTTCCGCCGGCACGTCGCTGGCGAACTGATCATGGAACTTGGCCTGGTCGATATAGAGATCGACACCGCCGGCGCTGAGCTTTACCGGGGCCGCAAGCGCTCCGCTCAGCGTACCGCCCGGAAACTTGCCGGCGAGATCTGCGACCGATTCTCCGGCATCCGGCGCGAAGGCCGCGACATAGACCAGCGACCTGACGTTGTCGTGGCCGTTGGCCGCGGTCGAAATGACCTGGCCGCCGTAGGAGTGACCGACAAGGACCACAGGGCCGGCGATGCTGCCAACCACGTCGGAGACATAGGCAGCGTCGTTAGAAACGCTGCGCAGCGGATTGGCGGCTGCTACGACAGAAAAGCCGTCCTTGCGCAGGATTTCGACGACGCCGTTCCAGCTGGATGAATCGGCAAAGGCGCCATGGACGAGGACAACGGTCGGCTTGGCCGGCTGAGCAACGGCAGCACCGGAAAGAAGAGCGCCCGCCAGGGCGACGGCAGCAGCAAACTTGAACATTGGTCATTTCCTTTCGTCGGTTGAGTTTCAAAGAAGCCGAATGGGGAGCCACAAGGGAATTCACCTGCTTGCGCATCCGTTGACGCAGCAAACCTCCGCAGCTTTCCGTATTCGGTATATAATTTGTCAGCGATTTATTTGCACACGATCTAATTAGGTCTTCTCGTTTGCCGAGTCAATAGCTTGCAAATAGATCGCGCACAAATTATATTGAGATCAAAGGAGAGCGTGATGAAAGACACCACATCAAATGATCTCGCTGACGTGCCCAGGATCGATGAAATGCTTTGCTTTTCGATCTATTCGGCAAGCCACGCCTTTAACCAGCTTTACCGTCCCCTGCTCGACGAGCTGGAACTCACCTATCCGCAATTCCTGGTCATGACCACTTTGTGGGCGCGCGACGACCGCACGGTGAAGGATCTCGGCGAGACACTTTTTCTCGACTCCAGCACCCTCACTCCGCTGCTGAAGCGGCTGGAAAATGTTGGCCTCGTCACCCGCAACCGAAATCCCGCCGATGAGCGCCAGGTGCTCTTGCGCCTGACGGAGAAGGGACTGGCCCTCAAGAGCCGTGCCTCTTATGTGTGCGACTGCATCGGCAAGGCTGTCGGTCTCGACGCCAAGGCTGTCAGCAAGATTCGGGACACAATCGCTTCGCTTCGCGACAATATTCACAAGGACAAGCACGAGAGCTGACGTGGCCTCCACCACGTCGACGCTGCGCCAAGACAAATTCCGTCGACAAGCCGATGACATATTGTACGATCTGCCGCTCGGCTCGTGATCGGCCATAGCCGCCGCGTGGCCGGAAGATACCGGCGCTCAGAATCTTGCCTAAGCCTCACGCAGCCGTGAACGCGCAGCCATTGCTATCTCGGAGCGTTGAGGTACGTCAGTCTTGTTTAAAGGGAGGAGTTTCAATGGAATATCGTTTGCTCGGCCGTTCCGGCCTGAAGATTTCGACTTTGACCATGGGCACGATGACCTTCGGCGGCGTCGGCTGGGCGAAGACCGTCGGCGACCTCGGCGTTTCCGAGGCGCGCAAGATGATCGATATGTGCATCGATGCCGGCATCAACCTGATCGACACCGCCAATGCCTATTCCGACGGCGAATGCGAAAACATCATCGGCGATGTGCTCTCCGGCAAGCGGCCGCAGGGGGTGCTGCTCGCTACCAAGGCGCGTTTTCGCATGGGTGATGGCCCGAACGACCAGGGTCTGTCGCGCTACCACCTGATCCGCGAATGCGAGGCGAGCCTCAAGCGCCTGAAGACCGATGTCATCGACCTTTACCAGGTGCATGAATGGGATGGCCAGACGCCGCTTGAAGAGACGATGGAAGCCCTCGACACCCTGATCAGGCAGGGCAAGGTGCGTTATGTCGGCTGCTCGAATTATTCCGGCTGGCACATCATGAAGGCGCTTGGGCTCGCCAACGAGCACAGGTACCAGCGCTTCGTCAGCCAGCAGATCCACTATACGCTGGAAGCCCGCGACGCCGAATACGAGTTGCTGCCGATCTCGATCGACCAGGGTCTCGGCGTGCTGGTCTGGAGCCCGCTGGCCGGCGGCCTGCTCTCAGGCAAGCATCGCCGCAACCAGGCAGCGCCCGAAGGTACGCGCCAGTTCGCGGGCTGGACAGAACCGCCGATCCGCGACGAGAACCGCCTCTGGAATATCGTCGAAACGCTGGTCGCGATCGGTGAGGAACGCGGCGTTTCCGCCGCACAGGTGGCGCTCGCCTGGTTGATCGGCCGCAAGGCGGTGACCTCGGTCATCATCGGCGGCCGCACCGAAGCCCAGTTCCGCGACAACATCGCCGCCGCCGAACTGAAACTCACGGACGACGAACGCAAGCGCCTCGACGCGGTCAGCCTGCCGCCGGTGATCTATCCCTACTGGCACCAGCTGAACACGGTTAGCGACAGGCTTGGTGAAGCCGATCTCGAGCTTTTCGGCCCGCATCTGGAGCAATAGGCGATAGCGGATCAAGCATTGCACGGCGAAAGACAAAGCATGTCGCGCAAAAGTGTACAGCGGTTTTGCGACCACGACATGCTCAAATCAAAGACCTAAAGTGTGGCAGGCGAATCTGAAAGATCGCGTCATACTTTAGCCGTCACAAAAGATGCACTTTCGCCGTGTTACCGTAAGATCCCGCCCCCCCCGAGGTTCTCCATGCTGAAGAATTACAAGGTCCTGAAGGGTACGGCGAGCACACTCGCCCTCGACGACGACAACGATCCCCATATCGAAATCCGCATCGAGGCGAACGGCGTCAGCTATCGCATCGCGCTCAACGTCCGCTCGAAGGAATCGCCGCACGACCTGCTCTACGCCAATATCGTCGATTTCAAGCACCCGGCGCTGACGGAGGCGCTCGAAGCCCTGCCGATGGGCCTGACCGATATCCGCAAGGACCGTCCGGAGCTTGCGATCGACTATGTCCGCGGCGGGCTGATCGAGCGCGAGGACATGAATGTCGCGCCCTTCCAGCTATCCGGCCCGAAGAACGACCTGCGCGATTTCATCGAGCCGATCGTCCAGGAAGGCATTGCCGATTCCGACGTGCATTTCTACGCCTTCGGCGAGGCCTGGGGGCCAGAGAACAACAAGCCGGACCAATATTTCGACTTCGAACCGGGCAACGGCATCCACGACATCCACATGAACCAGGGCGACGGCGGCAGCTTCAAGGCTACCAACGGGCCGAACCAGGACGGTGCCCTTCTCGTCCATTTCAACGATACCGACGAATGGGCGGCGATCTTCCTCTGCTTCCAGTCGCAGAACTGGAACACCGATGCGGCGACCGGCCATCCCGTTTCCGACAGCCGTGGCGGCCAGGGCCGCGGCGAAGGCACACGCCGGCCGCAGCCGATCGTCGCCTCGTCGCTACGCATCGTCGCCGCGCTGATCAACCCGGTCAACGGCGAAGGCGGCACCGAGGCCGAAACGGTGACGATCATCAACCGCTCCGACATGGAGGCATCGCTCGAAGGCTGGAAGCTGGAGGACGAAAACGGCAGGACCCAGACGCTGTCGGGATCGCTTAGCGCAGGCGAGCTGCGCACCATAGCGCTCGATGCCGCAGCCGGCGGCCCGCAGCTTGCCAACCGGGGCGGCGACATCATCCTGCGCAATGCCGACGGCGCCGTTGCCGATCGGGTCGGCTACGGCAAGAGCGAGACGGCGAACGAAGGCTGGACGACGATCTTCTGATCGGCGCCCTGCCGTTGATCCGTCAGCAGGGCGGCTGGAATCAGCTGCCGATCTCGGCCGAGATCAGCGCGCTCAAGCGGCCGATGCCATCTTCGATCATCTGCTCGTTGGCGCAGGAGAAGCTGAGGCGGATGGTGTTGACGCCGGAACCGTCGGCGAAGAAAGCCTTGCCGGGTACGAAGGCGACTTTGGCGGTTTCGAGCGATTTCGCCAGGAGCTTGGCGCCGTCCATGCCCTCCGGCAGCGTGATCCAGATGAACATGCCGCCTTCCGGCTTCGTCCAGCTGGTGCCTTCAGGCATGTATTTATCGAGGGCTGTCAGCATGCAGTCGCGACGTTGGCTGTAGGCGGCCTTGATCTTGGCGACCTGCGCGTCGAAGCCGCGCTCGGCGACATCTGATATCGCCATCTGGTTGATCGTCGAAGAATGCAGGTCGGCCGCCTGCTTCATCAGCACCAGCTTGCGGATGACGGGCGCATTGGCGACGATGAAGCCGACGCGAAGGCCGGGCGCCAGCGTCTTCGAGAAGCTGCCGCAATAGATCGTGCGCGTATCGTCGATATGGCCCTTCTCGGCGATTTCGAGCGCCAGGATCGGCGGGATCGGATCGCCGTCGTAACGCAGCGACTGGTAGGCCGCATCCTCGATGACGGCAATGTCGAGATCTTCCGCCAGCGCCAGGACCTTCTTGCGGCCATCGAGATCGACGGTCTCGCCGGTCGGATTGGAGAAGTCGGTGGAGAGATAGGCGAACTTCACCTTGCCGCCGGCAGCGGAAGCAGCCGCGCGGTAGGACTCGGGCGTCCGGTTGCCGTTCGGCGTCAGCTGGTCGTAGGCCGGTTCATAGGCATTGAAGGCCTGCAGCGCGCCGAGATAGGTCGGCCACGTCACGAGCGCGGTGTCATCAGGCGACAGGAAGAGCTTGCCGAGATAATCGAGGCCCTGCTGCGAACCGGACACGATGAAAACGTTATCGAGTTCGCAGGGGATGTCGAGAGCCGCCATCTGCCCGACCAGCCATTCGCGCAGCGGCTTGTAGCCTTCGCTGACCGAATATTGCAGCGCCGAATTGACGGCGGCGCCGTCAAAGATATCGGCATAGGCCTGCTTGAATTCCTGATCGGGAAAGAGCGTCGGATCCGGAATGCCGCCAGCAAAGGAGATGATGTCGGGCCGGTCGAGAAGCTTCAGGAGCTCGCGGATCTCGGATGCGCGCATGCGCGACGAGCGCGACGCAAACATGGTGTCCCAGTTCAGCATGGGGTTTCCTCGTATTTTTCTATTCCCCCAGCAGACCATGTCGGAGAATTTATGTCAATAATACTGACCTATTTTCTTGTCCCTGTGACAAGAAAGCGATTATTCCTCTGATCGATACCCAAACCGCCTGATTCAGGCCTTTCCAAGACCAGCCCGGCGGCAGTAGTGTCCCCGCCACTATTCAATGTACTATCAAGGTGCCAGCAATGACCGCGACGACGACCTCTCCTGAAATCAAGATCGAATTGCACAAGTCTCCCGTCTCCGACGCCGACCGCATCCAGGCACTGGAGACGCCCGGCTTCGGTAAGGTCTTCACGGATCATATGGTCCTGGCACGATGGACTGCCGACAAGGGCTGGCACGATGCGAAGGTTACGCCGAGGCGTCCTCTGGAGCTCGATCCTGCAAGCGCCGTGCTGCACTATGCTCAGGAAATTTTCGAAGGCATGAAAGCCTACAAGGCAGACGATGGCCGGATTCTGCTCTTTCGGCCCGAAGAGAATGCCCGCCGCTTCGCGCAGTCGGCGACCCGCATGGCTATGCCTCCTGTGCCCGAAGAACTCTTCCTGAAGGCGGTCGAAGAACTGGTCCGCGTTGACAAGGCCTGGATTCCATCCGGCGACGCCAGTCTCTACCTTCGCCCCTTCATGTTCGCCAACGAGGCGTTCCTGGGCGTTCGTCCCGCTCAGGAATATGTCTTCTGCATCATCGCCTCTCCGGTCGGCGCCTACTTCAAAGGCGGGGCGAAGGCGGTCTCCCTATGGGTCGAGACCGAATACACCCGTGCTGCCGCCGGCGGCACCGGCGCTGCAAAATGCGGCGGAAACTACGCAGCCAGCCTCGTGGCGCAAGCCGAGGCGGCGAAAAAGGATTGCGATCAGGTCGTCTTCCTGGACGCAGCAGAGCATCGCTGGGTCGAGGAACTCGGCGGCATGAACGTCTTCTTCGTCATGAACGACGGATCGGTGGTGACCCCGCCTCTTGGCGGCACGATCCTGCCGGGTATCACCCGTGCTTCGGTGATCGTGCTCGCTGGAGAAAAGGGCTTGCGCGTCGAGCAGCGTCCCTACTCCTTCGCGGAATGGCAGCAGGACGCAACCAGCGGCAAGCTCGTCGAAGCCTTCGCTTGCGGCACTGCCGCCGTCCTGGCGGGCATCGGCCTGGTTCGACATGCCGGCGGCGAGTTTCTGGTCGGAGACGGACAGACCGGCAAGTTGACCAGCGAATTGCGCCAGCAACTCGTCAGTCTCCAGAAGGGCGTAACAAACGATGAGCGCGGCTGGACGCGCCTTATCCCGGCCTGAACTCCGGACGCTTCACGCCAAAGGCGGCGTCAACACCGACATGGTGGGCGCCGCTCTCCGCCTCGCCCGCAAAGCCGCCGGCTGGCGATCTATTCCGCCCTCGTCGGAGTTCGTTTCGATTTGCACGATACGATGTTCTTCGAGCCGACAACCATTGAGCAATCCGCAGATCTCTTTCGAAACCGAGCGCCGCCCGGTTTTTTTGTGGCCGAGTCAACCGGAAGAAACCATCGTCAACTTCCCATTTGGCGACCGAAATAGCACCAATGCCAAAAACGGTTCGCCATTGACCGACGCCAAGTGAATTCTTACTATCTATCAATCGATAGAGGAAAGGTAAGAATGGCAACCGCAACCCTCTCTACAAAATTCCAGATCTCCATTCCCAAGGAAGTGCGTGAACAACAGCACTGGTCGGCGGGACAGGAATTCGTGTTCATACCCAAAGGCAAAGGCGTTTTGCTAATGCCGGTCCCGACGCTTGCCGATCTTCGCGGCCTCGCCGAAGGCGCAGACAACAAAAACTACCGCGACCGGAACGACCGTTTCTAATGCGCGTGATCGACAGCTCCGCATGGATAGAATGGCTGACGAAAAGTGCTGCCGGAACCAGGCTGCAGGCCGAAATCCCGGAACGCGATCAATGCATCGTTCCGACGATCGTGCAGCTTGAGCTTTCCAAATGGCTGGCACGCGAAAAGGACGATGAAGCCGTCGACAGCTTCATCGCTTATACCGCGACATGCATGGTTGTTTCTCTCGACACGACGCTTGCTCGCCGTGCTGCCGAAATATCGGCAGCCCATAAACTCGCCACCGCCGATGCGATCATTTATGCGACCGCGGAGCGCCACGATGCCGACATCCTCACCTGCGATGCCCATTTCAAGGATCTCGAACGCGTCATCTATATCGATAAAAAAGACTGATCCGCATGTGACCCAAGCCCTCGACGGCGCGGCACAACGCTTCTATCACAAACTGGGAAATGATAATCTGGCATCTGGAATGGCTGAAAACCGGCATGTGCAGGCGGCACCGAATCCAATGGCGAAAATGACGATCTCGCTTCCGGATAATCTGGCGGACTACGTCGAAAGCCGTGTCGCAAGCGGCAGATACAGCAGTGCCAGCGCATTCCTGGCGGAGCTTATTCTGAAGGATCAGCTCCATCATAAGCTTGACGACGAAGAACTGCGCAACATTCTGAGACAGGCTGAGGAAAGCGGCCCGAGCGAGCGACGCATTCCCGACATCCTGTCGGAAACGAAGGCAAAGCTGCGTGACAACCACCTATAGGCTGACTCGAACCGCTTACTCCGTGCTATCAGGCATCGACGAATATGCTTGCCTCAATTTCGGCGAGGCGCAGGCAGACGCCTATCTTCTCGACTGGGACAGGATTTTCGTGCTTCTTTCGCATGCTCCCTCCATGGGAGAAGAATGCGACGAACTCGGTGTCGGCCTTCGCCGCCTCCTCCACATGCGTCACGTCGCCTTCTACAGGGTGACATCGGAAGGGATTGTCGTCATTGACATCATCGACGCCGACCGGCTTCCTGAAAGACATCTTCAATCCAATCGACGCCAGCGATCGGCCGAACAGCATGCCTCTTGACTGCACCTCCGCCTTCTATGAGGAAAATGCCGAGACATACGCCAAGCGGGCGCGCAGCCTGCCGAAGCAGCAGCTCGATGCCTTCCTCGCCGGGCTTGCGCCGGGTGCGGCAATCCTCGAACTCGGCTGCGGCGGCGGGCAGGACAGCGCCTACATGCTGGCGCGCGGTTTCGACGTGACGCCGACGGATGGCTCGACCGAGCTCGCAAGACAAGCGGAGGCGCTGATCGGCAGGCCGGTCAGGGTCATGCTGTTCCAGGAGCTCGACGCCGACAGCGCCTTCGACGGCGTCTGGGCGCATGCAAGCCTTCTCCATGTTCCAACATCTGAGCTGCCCGACGTCTTCGCCCGCATCTGGCGCGCGCTGAGGACGGGCGGCATCCTTCACGCAAGCTTCAAGGCAGGGGAAGCGGAGGGCCATGACGGCTTCGGGCGTTATTACAACTATCCCTCCGCCGAATGGCTTTCGGAGCTTTTGACGAAAGGCGGCTGGCGGAATATCGCCATCAGCGAAAGCGACGGCGGCGGCTATGACGGCAAGCCAACCCGCTGGCTGACCGTCGGCGCAGAACGGTAAAGGCCGGAGCTTTCGCGCCGGCCTCCAACCATAGAATCTTGAAGCCGCTTAGTTGACCGACTTGTCGACCAGCTTGTTCTTGCCGATCCAGGGCATCATGCCGCGCAGCTTGGCGCCGACTTCTTCGATCGGGTGGCTGTCGTTCAGGCGGCGGATGCCCTTGAAGCGCGAGCCGCCGGCGCGGTATTCCTGCATCCAATCGGACGTGAACTTGCCGGTCTGGATGTCCTTGAGAACGCGCTTCATTTCGGCCTTGGTCTCGGCAGTGATGATGCGCGGACCGGAGACATATTCGCCCCACTCGGCCGTGTTGGAGATCGAGTAGTTCATGTTGGCGATGCCGCCTTCATAAATCAGGTCGACGATCAGCTTCACTTCGTGCAGGCACTCGAAATAGGCCATTTCAGGCGCGTAGCCGGCTTCGGTGAGCGTTTCGAAACCGGCGCGGATGAGCTCGACGAGACCGCCGCAGAGAACAACCTGTTCGCCGAAGAGGTCGGTTTCGCACTCTTCGCGGAAGTTGGTTTCGATGATGCCCGAACGGCCGCCGCCGACGCCGCAGGCGTAGGAGAGAGCGAGTTCAAGGGCGTTGCCCGACGGATTCTGGTGAACGGCCACGAGGCAGGGAACGCCGCCGCCCTTCTGGTATTCGCCGCGAACCGTATGGCCCGGGCCCTTCGGCGCGATCATCACGACGTCGACCGAAGCCTTCGCCTCGATGAGGCCGAAGTGGATGTTGAGGCCGTGGGCGAAAGCGATCGCGGCGCCATCGCGGATATTAGGCGCGATGTCGGCCTTGTAGATGTCGGCCTGCAGTTCGTCCGGGGTCGCCATCATCATCAGGTCCGCCCAGGCGGCAGCTTCGGCAACTGTCATGACCTTGAAGCCATCGGCTTCGGCCTTCTTGACGGTCGGCGAACCGGCCTTGAGTGCGATGACGACGTTCTGGGCGCCGCTGTCCTTGAGGTTCAGTGCATGGGCCCGGCCCTGCGAACCATAGCCGATGACGGCCACCTTCTTGGCCTTGATGAGGTTGAGATCGGCATCACGATCGTAATAGACGCGCATTTGAAGTTCCTTCCCTTTGCTTGTCTTGTTGACTGTCATTAAAGCGGAATCAGCCGAGAACCGGCATCTCCGCCAGAACCTTGTCCGTGCCATAGAGCCTGAGGAAGGCGGTGACTGCCCTCTCCGCCTGGCGTGCGGTATCCTTGAGGCCTGGTTCGCCGAGCAGCATGCGCACATGCAGGTCGGAGACAACAAGGCCGTAAAGCGTGTGATAAGCCTCGTCGGCATCGGCAAAACGCAGGAGCCCTGCCCTTTTGCCGGCATCGATCAGCGCCATGGCGCGCCGGTCGATCTGGCGACGGCCGCGCTCGAGCAGCAACTTGCCGAGTTTCGAGCCGTCGCGGTTCGACTGACCGATCGCCAGCCGGTTGAGCGCCAGCGAGACGTCGCCGGCAAGCACCTCCAGCAGGTCACGCGCAAAAATGACGACATGGTCGTGCAGGCTCGCCGCCGTCAGCCGCTCGCCGTTGCGCTCGAAGGTGCGCACCTTGCTCGCCTGATAGGCGATCATCGCCGACAGCAGCCCGTCGCGATCGCCGAACCACTTGTAAAGGCTTTCCTTCGAGCAATTGGCGGCTCGCGCCACACCCGAGGTCGTCAGCGCCTTCTCGCCGCCATCGACGAGCAACTGCAACGCCTGCTCCAGAACGGCGTTCTGGCGCGGCGAAAATTCGCTCGGCTCTGCGGTATCGACGGACACGATCATGGCTCCCATTTACGTACCGTACGGTACGGTTCGTAAGGTTTATGCGATAAACCGAACAGGTCGTCAAGAAGCCTGGATAGATTTTTTTAATACGTGAAACCGCGATGAAACACCAGAATTGGATAGGCGCGAATCCTCGGCGATCGCATAATGTCGCGCTACGCCATTTGCCCGGAGGCTCCGATGTCACGCCTTTCTGCAGCCCTTCTCCTGCTCGGAGCAATCCTCCTTGGCGGCTCAAGCGCTCTCGCGCAGTCCGACAGCGACGTCTATAATCGCATCGAGGAACTGCACGGCGATGCCGCGGGCTTCGACCGACCGCTGCGCCAGCTTGTCAAAGCGATGCGATCGGGCGAAGCCGAGACCATCGCCGGCCTTGCCGAATACCCGCTGACGGTCAAGGCCAATGGTGAGACCTACGACGTCGAGAGCGCCGAGGATTTCATTGACAATTTCGACGATCTCGTGACGCCGGAAACGCGCCGCGCCGTCGGACGCCAGCAATACGAGGATCTCTTCGTCAACAGCGACGGCGTCATGCTGGCCGGCGGCGCCGTCTGGATGGGCGCGATCTGCGAGGACAACGCCTGCGAGGCGAGCCATTGGGCGATCATCGCGATCAACAACTGATATCTTTCGAGGGGAAAAGGCAATGAGATACCGGATAGCGGCCGCGGTCATGATCGCAGCTCTTGTCGTCGCAGCCAATGCGCGGGCCGCCGAAACGCGCTGCGGCTGGATCGAGAATCCGACGCCCGCCAACTGGTGGCTGGAGGACGCGGAGAACACCTGGACGATCATGACCCAGGGCGACGATGCCGGCGAGGTGGAAGGCATGGAGCTGATCTCCGACATCTCCGAACATGATTATGTCAGAACCAACGGCAATTACGGCTATGCCTGCGCCTGCATGAGTGTGGAGACTGATGGCAAGGATCGCATCACCCGCATCCTCTCCTTCCGTCAGCTAAAGCTCGCCAAATGCCGTGCCGACAAGGCGCTGAAATTCCCCGGCTGACTAGCGCCTCACCCGAAAACCGGATGGCGGCCGCAATCATCACCCAATCGTCCAGAGGCAATCGATCCACGAAGGGCCCCGACCTATGACGCCCTGGCGCAACCGGTGGGAATCGAGAGAGGCTCTGGCGGCATCACCTTGTCGATTGCGTAAAGCTTTGCGAAACCCGCATCTTCGACCAGCGTCAGCCCCGCCGGCATCAAGGTGCCGACATAGCGGTCGGGGATATCGGCATTGGCGACCAGGACGAAATCGAAACGCCCGCGCCAATCCGACAGATAAGGCGCAAAGTTTCTATATTCCTGCATCATTGCTGGGCATGAAAGCACGCCGATCGACAGCAGATTGCCCTCGGGAACCGCGATCTCCGACCATGGCGGCAGAACGGATAACGGCTGCTTGCCTTTTGCCGTGAAGAGCGTCGGCACGAAAGCATGGGAGAAGGGCACGGCAAGCGTCGGCAGGTGCCGGAAAGTATCCAACCCCCAGGCAAAATGCCGGTTGGAGTGGGCAAGACCGCTCACTGTCTCGGGTTCATGTCCCAGAGGCAGCACGGCTGCACCGGCCGGCACCTTTTTAAGCACAGTCTCGACGGCGGCAACATCCTTCTGTGCCAGCCACCAGTTCCAGCCGATCCAGCCGGTGCGACCGAAGACTGCGAGATTGATGATGAGCGCCAGCAACAGCGCTTGCCGGCGCGTGAGATTGGCAAAGGGGCACATCATCGCCATGGCGACGAGCGCTGTCATGATCGGAAAGCGCCAACTGATCCATCCGGTGCCGAGCATGTGGCGAGGCGAAACACAGGAGAGCAGCAGCAGGCCGCAGGCGGCGACGGCAAGCCCCGCATGCATGCGGATATCGCCCGCGCTGATGGCACGGGTGCAGATGAGGATCAGCGGCAGAACCAGCACGACATCCACCACCGGGACATAGGTCGTGATGGCGGAGAGCATATTAAGGACGATCAGGACGATGCCGTCGTTCCAGGCAAGGCCGAGGCCGTTGCCGCCGGCGTTGGGCAAAGCCGCCGTATGGAGATAGAGCGCGAGCGGCGGCAGGGCGCAGGCACCGAGCGCCAGCGCCAACCGGCCGCCGAGCCTCATGAGAGCCGCCTTCGATCGCACGATATCGATGCGCCAGGAAAATTCGAGGCCGCAGACGATCGCCATATAGAAGCCAAGTGCGAAGAGATGCATCACCGTCAGCAGCAGCGCGGCGGCGAGCCGCCAGGCAATAACCACGGCGGGATTTCTGCGCTGCAGCCGCAGATCGACGCAGGCGAAGAACAAGGCCATGCCGAGGCCGATCTGGAAGTTGATGAAGCCGCCGATCATGGTGGCGCACCAGCCGAGCGACAGCATGGCGGTCTGCCAGTGGTGCCGGCCGCTGAAAAGCGCGCGGTGCAGGCCGATTGCCCCGAGCGGCGGCAGCACGATCGCCAGGAAAAGCAAAGCCCGCGCAAGCCTGTCTGCGCCGACCAGCGGCCCCAGCCAGGTGGCTAGAACGTCGATCCCGACATTGGTGAAGGTGCGGTTCCAATCGACCGCATAGATCTCAGGAAACGGTTGCTCGCCGATCCCGCCCGAAAGGAGCCAGATACGGGCGTAATGATTGGCGTAATCGAGAACTGGCGGAAAGGGAAACAGGAGAACCAGAGCCGCGGCAAGTCCGACGAATGCGACGATCGCAACGGTGGAATCCTGCCTGGCGATCGATTCCTCAGGCCCGGCTGCGGCCACAGCAGGCGCGGCAATCCGGTCCATTATCCGATCCGGCTGTTCTTTTGCGAGCGCGGCGGCTCTTCGGATGTAAAGGCCGCATCCAGCGCGGCGCGCTTGTCGCTGGCGCTCATCTCCGAGAATGCGATCGACAATTCTGCATGTTCACTGCCGCGCACGATCGTCTCGACCATGAACATCGGCCGCCTTTTGCTCTCCTGGACGAGGCGACCAAGATACTCGCCGATGATGCCGATGCAGATCAGCTGGATAGCGCTGAAGGCGCTGACCGCGGCCATGATCGACGACCAGCCGGTCACCGTCTCGCCCTGCAGCCAGCGAACGAAGGTGTAGACGAGCAACGCGATCGCGACGCCCGCACTCATCATGCCAAGCCATGTGCTGATGCGCAGCGGCGTCGTCGAAAAGCTCGTGATCGCATCGAGCGCGAAATTGATCATCTTTCGCAGAGGATATTTCGTCGTGCCGGCAAAGCGGGCGTCACGCTCGTAGGGGAGAGCCACCTGCCTGCCGCCGATCCAGCTGACCATGCCGCGGATGAAGCGATCGCGCTCCGGCATCGCCAGCAGGATATCGACGACGCGCCGGCGCATCAGCCGGAAGTCGCCGGTATCGCGCGGAATGGTCACGGAAGCGAGCTTGGACAAAGCGCGATAGAAAAGCGAAGCGGAGGCCAGCTTGAACCAGCTTTCGCCCTGGCGGCGCGTGCGCTGACCGTAAACGACGTCGGCGCCGCGCTCCATGATCGGCATCATCATCAAAAGCAGCTCGGGCGGATCCTGAAGATCGGCATCGATCAAAAGCACGCGCTCGCCCCGCGAGGCGGCAAGCCCCGCCGTCGATGCCAGCTGGTGACCGTGATTGCGCAGAAGACGAACACCGAGCACCTGCGGCACATCTGCCGCCAGATCCGAAATGATCTCCCAGGTGCGATCGGACGAGCCATCATCGACGAGAATGAGCTCGAAGGCATCACCAGTGACGCTATGGGCAGCGGCTGCAGCGCGGCGGCAGAACTCGCGCAGCCCTTCTTCCTCGTTGTGACAAGGCGCGACGATGGAAAGAAATGGGACTTGCGCCATGCTGACGTCGGTGCCTGCTTGATGTTTGGCGCCAGACTAGCGACGAAACGTCAAACATCCTTTAACGATTGGCTACCGGTCGCAAGGCCGACTATTCCGCCGCCATGACCTCGCGGGCGCCGTCGATATCGCGAGCCGGCGAGGCGCCGTAAAGGCGGCTATATTCGCGGCTGAATTGCGACGGGCTTTGATAGCCGACGCGATGACCGGCCGTGCCCGCATCGAGCCGCTCCACGAGCATCAGGCGGCGCGCCTCGTGCAGGCGCAGCTGCTTCTGATACTGCACCGGCGTCATCGCCGTGACCGACTTGAAGTGATGATGGAAGGACGACACACTCATGCTGACGCGGTCGGCAAGGTCTTCGATGCGCAATGGCCGCGCGAAATTCTCCTTCAGCCATGCGACGGCGCGCGCGACCCTGTTGCTGTGGCTGTCTGCAGTGGCGATGTTGATCAGCCGCGCGCCATCCGGCCCGGTCAGCACCCGGTAGAGGATTTCCTGCTCGATCAGCGGCGCCATGGCAGGAATGTCGCCTGGACGATCGAGCAAGCGCAGCAGGCGAACGGCAGCATCCAGGAGCTCCGGCGGAGCGACGTTCACCGCCATCCCGCGCTGCCCGTCGGTATGGGCGGCCGGGCTCGGAATATCGATGCGGCTGAGCAACTCCAGCAGCTTCTCCGAGTCGATTGCCAGTCCCAGGCAGAGATGCGGAACCTCAGGGCTTGCCTCCGTGACCCGCCAGGCGACCGGCAGGTCGAGCGAGGTCAGCAGATAGTCTCCGGTCCCGTAGCTGATAAGTTCCGTGCCGAGGCGCAGGCTCTTGGCGCCCTGCAGTACAAAGGCAAAACAGGGCCGGTAGCTGCTGTGCAGCGGATCGCTGGGCTTGGACCGACGGCTGATGTGAAGATTGCCGATATCAGTCGCGAACTCGCCGTCACCAGCCGCGAAGCGCATCGCGATATCGACAATTTCCTGATAGGGGCTGAAGGGCAAAGTCATGCGGCAACTCTTTCTGTCAACTGTCTGACGCCGGCGATACCGCTCTTATCTAGAGTGCCTTGGCCATTTCGCAAACAGGCCGTCGCCTTACTTTTGCAGGATCGTGCAAAAAGCTGAGAGGATCGCTCTAACCCTCTGACGCAGTTCCGGGCAATAGTCCACCATCTCTTTCAACCCCCACCACAATCGAAAAGGATGGTTCCCATGCCTATTGCAAGAGGCTACGCCGCGACCGACGCTTCCAAGCCGCTGACCCCTTTCACCTTCGAACGCCGCAACCCGAACCCCGATGACGTCGTTATCGACATCAAGTTTGCCGGCATCTGCCATTCGGACATCCACACTGTCCGCAACGAATGGAAGAACGCCGTTTATCCGATCGTGCCGGGCCATGAGATTGCCGGCATCGTCTCGGCTGTCGGTTCCGGTGTGACCAAATTCAAGGTCGGCGATCGGGTCGGCGTCGGCTGCTTCGTCGATTCCTGCATCGGCTGCGCCGAGCGCGACCTCGATCGCGAACAGTATATGCCGGGGCTCGCCGGTACCTATAACGACTTCGAAGCCGACCGCAAGACACGGACCCAGGGCGGCTATTCCGACTCGATCGTCGTTAGGGAAGGCTATGTCATGTCCATTCCGGACAATCTGCCACTCGATGCCTCCGCGCCGCTGCTCTGCGCCGGCATCACGCTCTATTCGCCGTTGCGCCACTGGAATGCCGGTCCCGGCAAGAAGGTCGCGATCGTCGGCATGGGCGGTCTCGGCCATATGGGCGTCAAGCTCGGCGCCGCCATGGGCGCCGATATCACCGTTCTCTCCCAGAGCCTTTCCAAGAAGGAAGATGGGCTGAAGCTCGGCGCCAAGGAATATTACGCCACCAACGACCCGGAAACCTTCACGAAGCTCGCCGGCACGTTCGACCTGATCATCTGCACCGTCAGCGCCGAGATCGACTGGAATGCCTATCTCGGCCTCCTGAAGGTGGATGGTTCCTTCGTGGTGGTCGGCGCGCCGGAAAACCCGATCCCCGTGCATGCGTTCTCGGTCATCCCCGGCCGCAAGAGCATATCAGGCTCGATGATCGGCTCGATCAAGGAAACCCAGGAAATGCTAGACTTCTGCGGCGAGCACAACATCGTCTCCGAGATCGAGAAGATCAACATCCAGCAGGTCAACGAAGCCTATGAACGCGTCCTGAAAAGCGACGTCCGTTACCGCTTCGTCATCGACATTGCCTCGCTGGCAGCTTGAGAAAACGAGAGGCGGCTCCTTTGGGGCCGCCTTTTTGATAACGGCATCCTCCATCCGTCCTCATGCTGAGGCTCTCGTGGACTGCAGCCGCAGCAGATATTCGACTGGTTTGAACGGATCAGGCCCTGAACGCCGGCGAACGCGCGGCGGGCCGGCCATTGGGGCATAATGGTCGAAAGAGGTTTCCATGGTCCCCGCCCCGCTCGTCAGGCCCGGCAATTGCTGCTGGACGCTCTGGATCATCGCGGACGCCATGGTGCCTTCCAGCCGGGCCATGCCGTCGGCAATCACGGAATCCGTCATCGTCGCAGCAGATTTCGCAAGCAGGGTCAGCAAGCCGTTCAAGCTCTCCGCGGGCGCTTCGAGATGAAAGCGGTCGATCGGTTCGCATAGGACGGTTTGTGCCGCCGACAGTGCATCTGCCAGCACCCAAGGCGTCAGCTGCCGGAAATCGGCGGCGGTGCTTGCAGGCGAGCTGTGCCGGGCTGCCGTCATCGCGACGTGGCAATCGATGACCTGCCAGCCGAAAACGCCCTGTTTCAGCGTTTCGAACACGGTTTCTTCGACTGCCCTGTAAAAGCCGGCGGGCATCTGGCCCACGTCCACATCAAGCGCAAAGCTGTTGCCTGCCCCTTCTGGACGTGGTTCGACGCGTAGACCGACGGTGGCGAGAAACGGATTGGGCTCCTTGAAGAGGATCTGCAGGCCTTCCCCGGTTCCCACAAGCCTTTCCACTAAGATGACCGTGCTTTCCTCGAACCCAGCCTCGAGACCGAAATCCGTCAGCAGGGTCGATTGGACGACTTCCTTCTGCACCTCGCCATAGAGCGATACGAAGATTTCGTCGGCATCATCGTTCCGGCGCAGATTGATCAACGGGTCCTGCTCCGCCATCTGGTTCAGCGCCAGCCAGAGGGCCACCTTGTCGGAGGGCCGCCGGGCAAGGACGCGGGTTTCGAGGCTGGGCGGGGCAAACTGCGGCCGCCCAGCCGCGAGCAGGTCGCCGCCCACCGCATCCCCGATGCGGGCGCCGGCAAGGCCGCTTACGCGCGCGATCTGCCCGGCGCGGAAGCTTGCGGCGCCATGAACCCGGCCGGCCTCGAAAACCTCGATCGCGGTCACTCTTTCCGGGCCTCTGGGCAAATCCAGATGTTGCCGCAGCTGGACCGTGCCTGACGTCAAGTACATATAGGCCAGCTTTTCACCGCCCCAGCCGCGTTCGATCTTGAAGATGTTTCCGGCAATCGGCCCGTCCGGATCGAGGCGTCGGTCGGGCAATATCGTCGCGATGGCCGATGTCAGGGCCGGCACGCCGACGCCGATCGTTGCCGCACCTGCGAAGACAGGATGCACCAGACCACTCGCGACCTGATCGCTCAGGCAGCGTCCAAGCCTGTCCACCGTCAGGCGATCGGGCGCCAAGACGTAGTCGTCCAGCAGCGCCTCGTCATTCTCCGCGAGTGCTTCGCAGAGCGGCCTGAAAAGCGGTTCGCATCCGGGAGCCAACGCCTCCACCCGAGCAAGCCTGCTGCCGGCATCGACGACGGAAGACATAGCGATGGGGCGAACCGGCAATTGGGCGGCAAGGACCTTCAGCAGGTCCTCATATTGCGCGCCGAGACGATCGACCTTGTTGACGAAGAAGATGAAGGGAACGCCAAGCCGCCGCAGCGCCCGCACCAGCACTCGCGTCTGGGCCTGCACGCCTTCGACCGCCGAAACGACGACGATTACGGCATCCAGCAATCCGAGCACCCGCTCGACCTCGGCGATGAAATCCGGGTGACCGGGCGTGTCGATGAGATTGACGATCCTGTCGCCGATGGTGAACGACACCACCGCGGCCCTGATCGTGATGCCGCGTTGCCGTTCGAGCTCGAGAGTGTCCGTCTGTGTATTGCCGGTATCGACGCTGCCGAGCTTGTCGATGACGCCAGCGTCAAAAAGCAGTCTTTCGGTAAGGCTAGTCTTGCCTGCGTCCACATGGGCGAGGATGCCCAGATTCAAAGTGCGCATGAACCACCAACTTCTCAGAATTTCGAATGTGATTTTCGTGAGAAGTGAATCGGCGCATTGGAACCTCTACTCGCTGTAGCTACGGCTGGATGCGTAACCCCCGGTGGTTGGGAGACGCGGTGCAAACCCTAAGGGCGTGTGCGGAGGCAAGTCAAGCTTGGGCATATCGCATTCACGGCGTGGACACGCTCGTAGCTGGTTTCTTGGACCGGCGTGCCGTGACCGCCCCCTCTGCCCTGTGGGGGAGATGCCCGGCAGGGCAAAGGGGGGCGGTCACGGCATGCCCTCTCCTGCTGTCCCCAACATGACCCAAAGAAGAGTTACCCCTCCTCCCGCATCGTCTCTCGCTGGGTGATCAACCGGGCGCTGTGCTGACCGCTCAGATAGATCCAGAGCCAGCTCCAGGCGACGGAGAAGCGCGAGCGGGTGCCGATCAGGAAGTAGATATGGGCAAGTCCCCAGATCCACCAGGCGAGCCAGCCCTTCAGCTTGATCCGGCCGAAATCGATGATCGCAGCACTCTTGCCGATCGTCGCCAGGCTGCCCTGATGCCAATAACGGAAAGGCGCCGGCGCCGGTTTGCCGGATATGCGGGCGCGGATCACCTTGGCGACGTAACCGCCCTGCTGCTTAGCGGCGGGCGCAATGCCCGGCACCGGCTTGCCGTCCTCGCGCATGACGGAGGCGGTATCGCCGACGACGAAGACGTTAGGCAGCCCCGGCGCGCTCAGATCCTTCTCGACCACGACGCGGCCCGCCCGGTCGGCCGCAACGTCGAGCCACCGCGCCGCCGGCGAGGCGGTGACGCCGGCTGCCCAGACGATCGTCCGGCTGGCAACGAAGGTCTCGCCGATCTTCACGCCGTCGGCGTTGCATTCGGTCACCGGCTTGCCGAGATGGATCTCGACCCCGAGCTTCTCCAGCGCCTTCTGCGCATAGGCCGAAAGCTCCTCGGCGAAGGTCGGCAGCACCCTCGGGCCGGCCTCGACCAGCACGACGCGAGTCTTGCGCGTGTCGATGTTGCGGAATTCCTTGGGCAGCGTGAAATGCGCAAGGTCAGCGATGATGCCGGCCAGCTCGACGCCTGTCGGCCCCGCCCCGACGATGGTGAAGGTCAACAGCGCATCGCGTACGGCCGGATCGGCCTCCATCTCCGCCTTCTCGAAGGCAAGCAGCAGGCGCCGGCGGATCGTCGTCGCATCCTCCAGCGTCTTCAGGCCGGGCGCCACCGGCTCCCATTCGTCGTGGCCGAAATAGGCATGTGTCGCCCCGGTCGCCAGAACCAGCGTATCGTAACCAAGAGTCATGCCGTTGCGTAAGGAAACCGTCTTCGCACCGCTGTCGACGCCGGTGACCTCGCCGAGCAGCACCGTCACGTCAGGCCGGTCGGCATAGAGGCGGCGGATCGGCCAGGCGATCTCCGAGGTGGAAAGAATGGTGGTCGCCACCTGATAGAGCAGCGGCTGGAAGAGATGGTGATTGCGCCGATCGACCAGCGTGATCCTGACACCGGCGCCCTTCAAACCGTTGACGAGTTGCAGCCCGCCGAAACCGCCGCCGACAACGACGACATGATGATCGCTCATGACTTACCCCTTTGCGCCATTTCGCTCAAAGCCAATGTGGCCTTCGCCGCGATGGTTGCAACTGCCGTTTCGGCATAGCTCCCCTGCATCCCGGTCGGTGGAGCTGGCTCAATCGGCATACCCAACGGGAATTGCCGTGCCGCCTTTCAGAAGTTCCATCGAGATCGAGGCCGAGACGTCGAAGAGTTCGATCTTGCGCACGATCTGCTTGTAGATCACATCGTAATGCTCGACGCGCGGCAGCACGATCTTCAGGATATAATCGTGGTTGCCGGTCAGCCGGTGCGCTTCGACGATCTCCGGAATGTCGCTGATGATCCGGCGGAAGGTCTCCGTCCATTCGTCGGAATGGTGCGCCGTCTTGACCAGCGCGAAGACAGTTGTCGGCACGCCCATTTTTTCCCGGTCGAGCACGACGATGCGCCGGGCGATATGGCCGCTCTCCTCAAGCCGCTGGATACGCCGCGAGCAGGCCGATATCGAAAGTGCCACGCGCTCGGCAAGATCGGTCACGGATATGCCCGCATCCTTTTGCAGCATGTCCAGAATGCGTCTGTCGCGATCATCAAGCATGTGTCGAACATACACCTCTCGCGTCCTTTTTGCAGGATTTCATAAAATGACGCAAAATCCTATCACATATATGACGCGAGAGACAAACAAAGCAAACACGTCGCGTCGGGATTGCGGCATCATTTTCTAAAGTTCAGAAGCATGGAGAGCATGAAGAAATGGAAACGATCGGCCTTATCGGCGGCATGAGTTTCGAAAGTTCGGCGGTCTATTACCGTGTCGTCAACGAGATGGTGCGTGACCGCAAGGGTGGCCTCGCCTCGGCCGAACTCATCCTGCATTCTGTCAATTTCGAGGAGATCGTCGCGCTTCAGAAGGCCGGCGACTGGGATATGGCCGCCCGTCGCCTCGCCGACGTGGCTCTGCGCCTGCAGATCGCCGGCGCCGGCTGCATCCTGATCTGCACCAACACCATGCATCTGATCGCCGACAAGGTCGCGGAGAAGATCTCCGTGCCGCTGATCCACATTATCGACGAGACGGCGAAATCGCTGCATGCGGCCGGCCGCAAGCGCCCGCTGCTGCTTGCTACCCGCTACACGATGGAGCACGGCTTCTACAGCGACCGCATGAAGAGCCTTGGTGTTGATATCATGGTGCCTGATGCGAGCGACCGCACGACGGTGCACGACATCATCTTCAACGAACTCTGCGCCGGCAAGGTGCTCGACAGTTCTCGCGACAAACTCATGGCGGTGATTGCACGCGCCGTTGATAACGGCGCCGACAGCATCATCCTCGGCTGCACCGAGATCTGCCTGATCCTCGACCCCGACCATTTGCCGCTGCCGGGCTTCGACACCACAGCGATCCATGCGCGGGCAGCGGTCGATTTCGCGCTTGGAATGGACGAGGCAGCAGAAGAAGAAGCCGCCTGATATTGCCGTGTTAGTTGACTCAGTCCACTAAATACAGGACAAGATCTCCATCTGGAGATCTTTGCCGGACTGCTGACAAAGTCGGCCAACTCCTCTTTCGTCATGCTCGGGCTTGTCCCGAGCATCTGCAACCAGTGCAGCAGATCCTCGGCACAAGGCCGAGGATGACGCCGAGTGAAGAGCACGGTTCGTCAGCAGTCTAACCAGAATCTCCATTTGGAGATCATCATGTCTAACCTATCGCTCATCGAAACCGCCCGCGATTTCAACCGCTTCTATACGAACTTCCTCGGCCTGCTGAACAAGGCCTATCTCGACACGCCCTTCACGCTGACCGATGCCCGCATCCTCTTCGAGATCGGCTCGCATGAGGGCATCAGCGCTGTAGCACTTGTCCGCGACCTGCATCTCGACCCGGCCTATCTCAGCCGCATCCTCAAGCGTTTCCGCGCCGAAGGGATGATCGAAACCAGCCCCGATCCGGCCGACTTGCGCAGCCAGGTCATCATTGTCACCGACGAGGGACGAGAGCAGTTCGAAGAACTCGGCCGGCGCGCCAATGCGCAGATCGCCGCCCGGTTCGACAATCTCGCCAGCGGCGAGCCGGAGGCGGCGGTCTCCGCCATGCAGACGATCCGCGCCCTGCTCGACCCGGCGGCAAAGCCCACACCGGCCATCATCCGCGCCCACCGCGCCGGCGATATCGGCTGGATCGTCCAGAGCCAGGGCCGTTTCTATGCCGAGGAATATGGCTGGGATCTGCGCTTCGAGGCGCTGGTCGCCGAGGTCGCCGGGAAATTCCTCGCCAATTTCGATCCGGCCAAGGAATATTGCTGGATCGCCGAACGCGGCGGCGTCAATGTCGGCTCCAGCCTCGTCACCAATGGCGGCGACGGCATCTCCAAGCTCCGCCTGCTCTATGTCGACAAATCAGCCCGCGGCCTCGGGCTCGGCAAACTGCTGGTCGACGAATGCATCCGCTTCTCCAGAGAGAAGGGTTATCGCGAACTCTCGCTCTGGACCAACGACATGCTGGAGGCCGCCCGCGCCATCTACGTCAAGACAGGATTCCGCCTTGTCTCCGAGGAGAGACATCGCATGTTCGGCCCCGAGGCGAACGGCCAGAACTGGGTGCTCGATCTCTGAATTTGTTGCGTCGCAGAAATTTCACTTGATTTGGAAACGGTCATTCCCTAATTAGGGCGCCATGACCGACGCCACCCTCACATCCGAAGCAAAGACCCGCAGCCGCGGCCGTCCGCGCGAGTTCGATATGGACGCAGCACTCGATGCGGCGCTGCGCGTCTTTTCCGAACGCGGCTACCACGCCGCCGCCATCAGCGAATTGACCGAAGCAATGGGCCTTGCTTCGGGGAGCATCTACAAGGCATTCAAGGACAAGCGCGGTATCTTCCTCGCTGCTTTCGCCCATTATCGAAAACTCGGCCGACGGCGCCTGGAAGCGATGATCGCGTCTGCAAAGACCGGTCGCGAGAAGGTCTTCGAGATGGTGATGTATTATACCGAGCTCTCCTATGGCGAGGCCGGCCGCAAAGGCTGTCTCGTCGTTGGCGGCGCTAACGACTTCGCCCTGCTTGACGAGGAAGCCGCGGCCCACGTCGTGACTGCCTTTGCCGCGGACGAAAAGCTGATGGCCGATCTTATCCGCATCGGCCAGGCAGACGGCACCATTCCGAAGACGGTAGACCCGGATGCCGCCGCCCTCGCCTTCCTCTGCTTTACCAAGGGCCTACGCGTCATCGGCAAAACAGGACGCAGCAGGGGAGAGATGCTGTCCGCGGCCGAGGCCGCGATGAAGCTCGTAACCTGAAAAGTCCGCACCGTGGACGAGAGAAATACCGGCATTCGGTCAAGGATCGGGTAGCCGCAGCCAGCTTTTTTGCATTCAATTCTTTCAATCTTTGAATACCGGAGTTTCCGATGAGCATTTCAGCCACCACGCCGGATGAGGCCATTCCCCGGGCGCTATCCCCCTGGCTCACCTTCCTTTTCGCCGCCGCCTGCGGGCTGGTGGCCGCCAATCTCTATTACGGCCAGCCGCTCGCCGGCCCGATCAGTGCCGATCTCGGCTTCACGCCTGCAGCCACCGGCCTGATAGTCACGTTAACGCAGATCGGCTACGGCCTCGGCCTGCTGCTGATCGTGCCGCTCGGCGATCTCACCGAAAACCGCCGTCTGGTGCTGATGCTGATCGCCGTCTCCGCCGTTGCGCTCATCGGCGCGGCGCTGTCCTCGACGCCCACTACCTTCCTCGTCGCCTCGCTCTCTATCGGTCTTTCATCGGTCGCAGTTCAGGTCCTGGTTCCCTTTGCCGCCAACATGGCGCCGGATGCCACCCGTGGCCAGGTCGTCGGCAACGTCATGAGCGGCCTGCTCTGCGGCATCATGCTGGCGCGCCCCTTCGCAAGCTTCGTCGCCGAAGCCTCTTCCTGGCATGTGGTCTACTACGTCACTGCTGGCGTCATGCTCGTGCTCGCCGTCGTGCTCCGCGCCAACCTGCCGGTCCGCCGGCCGACGACCCGGCTACGCTACGGCGAACTGCTCGCTTCCATGGGCCACCTGGCACTGACCTCGCGGGTGCTGCAGCGCCGGGCGCTCTATCAGGCCGGCATGTTCGGTGCCTTCAGCCTGTTCTGGACGACGACGCCTCTGCTGCTCGCAAGTCCCGCCTTCGGCCTCACACAGAACGGCATTGCCCTCTTCGCCCTCGCAGGTGCTGCCGGCGCCATCGCCTCGCCGATTGCCGGCCGGCTTGCCGATCGCGGTATGACGAAGATCGCCTCGACGCTTGCCATGCTGCTCGGCATGGCTGCCTTCCTGATTGGCCATTTCGCCGGCGACGGCTCGCTTGGCGCTTTGCTGCTCTTGACGGCAGCGGCGATCCTTCTCGATTTCGGCGTGACCACCAATCTCGTCTGCGGCCAGCGCGCCATCTATGCGCTAAACCCGGAACACCGCAGCCGGCTCAACGGCCTCTTCATGGCAACCTTCTTTGCCGGCGGCGCGCTGGGCTCAGCACTCGGCGGCTGGGCCTACGCAACCGGCGGCTGGACGATGACGGCCTGGATCGGCTTCTGCTTCCCGGCGCTGGCCTTCCTGCTGTTCCTGACGGAAGGACGCGGCAAGTAAGGCGCCATCAATCCAGGATCGAACATCTAAAATCTTGACAGAGCCAACTTATAGATGCCCACATCCAGGAAGCAGCGTATGCATCCTTTTGAGAGCTGCGGAAGTTTCGCCTTTTTGCATGGGATTCCGACATGGAGATAGACGAAGAGAAAATCGACGATGCTGTGCTCGCATTGTTATGGCTGACGCTGCATGACGGAGACCGTGCCTGGAAGGGTTTTGACTGGAGCGTGATGGACCGTTTGCATCAGAAGGGTCTGATTGCAAATCCCGCAGGCAAGGCCAAGTCTGTCGTTCTGAGCGACGAAGGTTTGCGAAGATCGGAGGAATTGTTCCGCGCTCTGTTCATGCGGCCAACCAAATAATCGCTGTTTCCGTTTCCGGAAACGCCAAATTCGCTTTTATCAACGGTACTAGCCGCTGACGGAATCGAAATGTGAACGGGCGGCGCGAACGGCATCATGGTTCGCTTCTGCCCAGTTCAGAAGCTGCGACAGCGGCTGGTAGAGCGAACGTCCAAGTTCGGTCATCGAATATTCAACGCTCGGCGGCTTGGTCGGGAAGACCTCGCGGTCGATATAACCATCCCTCTGCAGGTCGCGCAGCGTCTGCGTCAGCATGCGCTGCGAAATATCAGGGATCATCCGCCGCAGCTCGCCGAAGCGATAAGGCCGATCCGCCAGCACCTCGAGCAGCAGCGTCGACCATTTGCCGCCGATCTGCTGCATCATGTCCCTGACCGGGCAATTGCCGAAATCCAGGCCGGCGAGATCGATCTCGCGCCGCGCCCCCGGCATCCTGTTCTTCAGACTGACGACCGCGCCACTCATCTGCTGGTTCCCTTTTGGTAACGTAGAGCCGAAAAACTGCCTCCTTTACATCGCCAAGTCAATTCCTATTCTAGCGTTACTCTCTTTTTGAGACCACCGGCACAACACAGCCAGCACAACACAGAAGGAAACGACGTATGAGCGAAATCATCCTGGTCACCGGCGCTGCTGGGCAGCTCGGCCGGCGTGTCATCCATCACCTCATCGAGACCTACAAGGTCGCCCCCGGCAACATCGTGGCGGCGACGCGCAGCCCCGAAAAGCTCTCCGAACTCGAAAACAAGGGCGTCGTCACCCGCAAGGCCGATTTCGATGACGCGGCAGGCCTGGAGAAGGCTTTCGCCGGCGTCGACCGGCTGCTGATCATCAGCACCGATGCGCTGGACACTCCCGGCAAGCGCCTAGCCCAGCACAAGGGCGCCGTTGCAGCGGCCGTCAAGGCAGGCGTCAAGCACATCGCCTACACCTCGATGCCAGCGCCCGACAATTCGCTCGTCACCTTCGCACCCGATCATCTCGGCAGCGAAAATGCCATCAAGGCAAGCGGCATCGCCCATACGATCATCCGCGACGCCTGGTATCACGACAATTACCTGCACGGCATGCCGCACAACCTGCAGGGCGGCAAATGGTACAGCGCCACGGGCGACGGCAAGATCTCGACCATCTCGCGTGACGACTGCGCGCTGGCGATCGCCGCAGCCCTTGCCTCCGGCACATCCGAGAGCGCCACCTATACGGTGACCGGCACCCAGTCGCTGAACAGCCGGCAGATTGCCGCCATCGTTTCCGACGTCGCCGGCAAGCCGCTCGAAGTGATCGACGTCACCGACGAGCAGCTCGGCCAGGGCATGCGCGGCGCCGGCCTTCCCGGTTTCGTCGCCGACATGCTGGTTTCTGCCGACGCCAACACCCGCGCCGGCAAGTTCGACATCGTCACCGAAGACTTCACCAAGCTGACCGGCAAACAGCCGCAGCCGCTGAAGGATTTCTTCGTCGAACACAAGGCGACCCTGACCGCCTGAGGCGGGATAAGGCCGTCTGGAAAGCTCGCCTCGCACATGAGGGGCGGGCTTTCTTCAAAGATCAGGTCGTCTGCCCGCAAGCCCGGCAGAAGCGCCGCACCGTTTCCGCCATGCCGTATTCCAGCGCATCGGCGGTCAGCCCGTGACCGATCGAGACCTCGGCAAGCCGGGGAATGCGCTTCACCAGATCAGGCAGGTTTTCGACCGTCAGGTCATGGCCGGCATTGACGGAGAGGCCGATTGCAAGGGCCGCATCCGCCGTCCGACCGAGCGCTTCGAGGATCGGGGCCGCCCGTTCCGGCGCGTCGAAGCAACCGCCATAGGGGCCGGTATAGAGCTCGATTCGATCGGCGCCGACCGCCTTGGCGATCTCAACCGCCTGTGCGTCCCCGTCACCGTCGGCAAACAGCGACACCCGGCATCCCATCGTCTTCAGCCGCGCGACGGTATCGGTCAGGAACGCCTGATGCTTGCGGAAATCCCAGCCGTGATCGGAGGTCGCCTGCGCGGGATCGTCGGGCACCAGCGTCACCTGCTCGGGCGCTGCCCCGGCGCAGAGTTCGAAGAATTCCTCTGTGGGATAACCCTCGATATTGAACTCGGCTTTCGGGAATTCGTCGTCGATCAGGTTGCGGATGACAGGCAGGTCGGAGAAGCGGATATGGCGCTGGTCGGGGCGCGGATGCACGGTCAAGCCGCTCGCACCGGATTTTAGCGCGATACGCCCGAGCGCTTCGACGCTCGGCCAGGGCAGGTCGCGCCGGTTGCGCAGCATGGCGACGGCGTTGAGGTTCACGGAGAGCTTGGCGGGCATGGCGAGATCCATCGGTCACGGAAATGGGAGGCCTGCTTTTAAGCCAAGTGCTCCGCGATGGCCAACGAGATTCACAAATGGATGCGATGCCAATCGCTGATGGGCGCCGAAATTACGCTGAGCATTTGCCGCACGCGTACCGCAGATAGTAAATCCCGTCACCTTTGAAGAGGACCGCGAGATCCCGCAGTGCAGCACATGTTTTTGTGCAACACACCCAAGAACCCGGCAAAATATGCCGGCAAAGTTGCTATCCCATTTAAAAGAGATTATTTTTAGCACTTATAAAAAAGATCGTTCACGCATAACGTGGAGATCGTATCGCGTAGTGTACGCCGCGTACTGCTTCTTTCCCAATGAGAAGAACGCCTAGAGGAAACCCCACTCGCCGCGCATGGGAAGCAACTGGCAAAACCGCATGAGGTGCAACAACATGCCCCAGGAGGGTTCATGCCAGACGGTTCCAAACGCCTGTTTGCCACCGCCGGTATCGCTTCGGAGGCCCGGTCGAAATACCGGTTCCTGCCTTCGGCCGCGCTACCGCCGGATCTACCTGATGGTCCGGTGCCCATTGCCGACATGGCAAACGCATTCGGCGTCACGCACAGGACACTGCATTTCTATGAAGAGAAAGGGTTGATTTCAGCCAACCGCATCGGCCTGATGCGGGTCTACGGCCAGGACGACGTGATGCGCATGGCCGTCATTACAGTCTGCCGCGAAACCGGCATGCCGATCGCCGTCATCCAGGAACTGATGGACGAACTCCGCAATGCCGATTCGCAGGAAACGGCCGAGGCGATGTTCCGCGAGGCCCTGCAGGTGCGCAAGCGCGAACTGACGGCTGAGATGTCGACCCTGCACCGCCAACTCCAGCAGGTCGGCGACCTCCTGGATTTCGACGGCAGCGTCGAGGCGCCGCCGCTGAACGACAATCAGGACAGTGCAAGCCTGACCGCACAGGAGCGGCGTTGCCTGGAACTGATGGCCGAGGGTTATTCCACCCAGCGCATCGCCCGGGCGCTCGACCTGAAACATGACGAAACCCGTGACCTGGAGGCCGGAATCATCCTGAAATTCCGCGCCAACAACCGCTTCCAGGCCATCGCCAAGGCAGTTCTGCTCGGTATCGTGCAGGCTTAAAGCATGTCGCGCAAAAGTGTGCAGCGGTTTTGCGATAACGACATGCGTAAAAACAAAGACTTAAAGCGCAGGGAGCGAATCTGAAAGATCGCGACGCGCTTTAGTACCATCCGCCTAAGATACGGCCGCCACCGTTTCTTCCTCGCCAGTCCAGATCGGGAATGCCACCTGGTCGCGGGTGCGACTGGAATTAGCGCACGATCGTCAGCGTCTCCGCCGCCCGCGTGATCGCGGTATAGAGCCAGCGTTCCCGCGTATCGCGAAACGCCCAGCTCTCGTCGAAGAGCACGACATCGTTCCATTGCGAACCCTGCGCCTTGTGAACGGTCAGCGCGTAGCCGAAGTCGAACTCGTCGTAGCGTTTGCGGGTGTTCCAGGGAATCTCGCCCTCGACATCCTCGAAGGCCTGCTTCAGCAGTTTGATCTTGGCCGCTCCCCGGTCCATGTCGTCATCCTCAGGGCGGACGAGCAGATTGATGCCGGGCTTCGTCGTTTCCTTGGACGAGGTCATCACCTGCCAGAGCGAACCGTTGAGCAAGCCCTTGGCCGGATCGTTCCTGAGGCAGACGAGCTTGTCGCCGGTCTGCGGATAATCGGCATTGAAGCCTTTCAGCTCGCGCAGGCGCTGATTGTAGCGCCGCCGCGTGCGGTTGGTGCCGACGAGCACCTGATCGGCATCGAGCACCAGCTGCTGCGTCACCTCGTTCTTCGAGATCACCTTGGCCGTGCCGTAATCGCCGTACATCACCTCATTGCCTTCGCGCACCTGCATGGCGAGCTTGATGATCGGATTGTCGCGCGCTTGCCGGTGGATATCGGTGAGCAGGTAGTCCGGATCCTGATTGGTGAAGTAGCCGCCGCCTGTGACCGGCGGCAACTGGCCGGGATCGCCGAGCACCAGGATCGGCGTGCCGAAGCTCATCAGATCCTTGCCGAGCGCCTCGTCCACCATCGAGCATTCGTCGACGATGATCAGCGCCGCCTTGGCGACCGGGCTTTGCCGGTTGATCGAAAACATCGGCGCGATCGAGGTCTTGCCCGTTTCCTCGTCTTCCACCGCCTCCTCGCCGCGCGGCCGATAGATCAGCGAATGGATCGTCCGGGCGTTGGAGGCGCCGCGCGAGCGCAGCACCTGCGCCGCCTTGCCGGTGAAGGCGGCAAACAGCACGTCGCCGTCGACATTTTCGGCAAAATGCTTGGCAAGCGTCGTCTTTCCCGTTCCGGCGTAGCCGAACAGGCGAAAGAGCGGCGAGCGCCCTTCCTTCAGCCATTTCGAAACAGCCTTCAGGGCTTCATCTTGTTGCGGCGCAAATTGCATGATCGCAGGACTTGGCAGGATTCGCGGGATTTAGGCAAGGCGGAAAACGGCAAATCGCCCGGCCGGACGATCATCAGTTCCACTGCCGGTCCGCGCCGCTGGCGCACATCGACGGGTCCTGCCCCATAGCCTCGGTGAGAAAATCCAGAACCGTCTTGACGCGCAGCGGCATGTTGCGCCGCGAGGGATAGACGACGGTAACCGGCAGCCGGCTCGGCTGGAAATCCTTCATCACGGGGACCAGCCGGCCGGCGGCGATATCGGGCATCGCGATGATGTGCGAAAGCACCGCAAGACCCGCTCCAGCAAGGGCTGCCCGGTGAATGGCGACGGCATTGCAGGCGGTCAGCCGCGGCGAGATCCGGACCGATATGTCTTCCGAACCGTTCGAGAAGGACCAGGTATTTGCCTCGCCTGCCCTGTTGTAGCACAGGCATTCATGGTCCTTGATCTCCTTCGGTGCGCGGGGAGCCGCCCTGCGTGCGAGATAGGCGGGAGATGCAACGAGGAAGGCGGTCGTCCAGCCGATCCGCCGGCAGACGAGGCTGCTGTCGGCGACCTGGCCCAAGCGCACTTCGAGATCCAGGCGCTCCTCGATCATATCCGAGCCCTGCTCCCTGAAGATGAGTTCGACCGAGAGCTTCGGATGGGCGGCGAGAAGATCGCCGAGCCGCTCGCTGAGATAGAGGCCGAGTGGTGCTGGAACGCTGAGCCTGACCTTTCCCGAGGCCGTGGTTCCGTCAGATCCGGCCGCATCGCCGAGCTCCTCAACCGCTTCGAGAATCCGCAGCGCCATCGGCAGCATCCGCTCCCCCTCTGCCGTCAGCGACAGGCCGCTCGTCGTGCGATGCAGTAGGCGGGTGTTGAAATGGCCCTCGAGGGCTGCAACCTGTCGCGAGACCGCCGGCTGCGTCACTTCGAGATCGTGCGCCGCCGCCGAAAACGAACCCGTCTCCACGACGCGCTGAAAGGTCCGCAATGCCGAAACGATATCCATCCCCTGCCCCTCATACTTTTGCGCATAGGCTTTATGCAGCCAGACTAAGCGAGAATGGCTTTACAGTCCAGCAATTAAGGATATCTTCTATCCATAAGGATATTTAATGTCCTTAATTAAAGGAGAGACACATGACCCAGCGACTGAACTACGCCCAACAGTCCCCCGAGCTTTTCAAGAAATTCATGGAATTCAGCATGGCGCTGAAGAGCAGCGTGATCGACGAGAAGCTGCAGGCCCTCGTCGAGGTCCGCGCTTCGCAGATCAATGGATGCGGCTTTTGCCTGGATATGCATGTGAAGCAGGCCAAGATCCTCGGCGAGACGGAACTGCGGCTCTACCACGTCGCCATCTGGCGGGAATCGAACCTGTTCATCCCCCGCGAGCGTGCAGCCCTTGCCTGGACCGAAGCACTGACGAAGCTTCCCGAGGGCGGCATTCCCGACGAGATTTACGAACGGGTGCGCGGCCAGCTTTCCGAGAAGGAGATCTCGGATCTGACTTTCGTCGTCATGGCGATCAACGCCTGGAACCGTGTCAATGTCGGCTTCAAGACCGTGCCCGGCACGGCCGACAAGGCCTACGGCCTCGATAAGGCTGGCCTGAACTAAACCGCGCAATTCATTGAGAAGATTCACCTTTGACGCTGCCGCACCACGGCAGCGAACGGAGATCCATTATGAAAATCGTTGTCATCGGCGGAACCGGCCTTATCGGTTCGAAGACTGTCGAACGCCTGCGCAAACGCGGCCATGACGTGATTGCCGCCTCGCCGAACTCCGGCGTCAACACGATCACGGGAGAAGGACTGGCGGAGGCGCTCTCGGGCACCGAAGTCGTGCTCGACCTCGCCAATTCGCCGTCCTTCGAGGATAAGGCCGTGCTCGAATTTTTCGAGACCTCGGGCCGCAATCTTCTCGCCGCCGAAAAACTCGCCGGCGTCAAGCACCATATCGCCCTCTCCGTCGTCGGCACCGAGCGTCTGCAGGAAAGCGGCTATTTCCGCGGCAAGCTTGCCCAGGAAAAACTGATCAAGGCATCGGGCATTCCCTACACCATCGTCCATTCGACGCAGTTCATGGAATTCCTCGGTGGCATCGCCCAATCGGGAACGGTCGGCCAGACGGTCCACCTGTCGCCGGCCTATGTGCAGCCGATTGCTTCCGACGACGTGGCGGACGCCATGGCGGAAGTGGCCCTCTCTGCTCCCGCCAACGCGACGCTCGAGATCGCGGGTCCGGAACGGGCGCGCCTCAGCGAGCTCGTCGCCCGCTATCTGAAGGCCATGAAAGACCCGCGCACCACCGAGGCTGATGTCGAGGCGAGATATTTCGGCGCAAGACTGAATGATCAGTCGCTCGTTTCCGACAACAACCCGCGGCTCGGCTCGATTACCTTCGAGCAGTGGTTCGCAAAGTCCATCCAGCCGACATGACTGACGTGCCCTCGAGACGCGACCGCTCGGGCGCGTCTTCCCCCGACCCAGCAACCATGGAGATTCCGATGATCAGAACATTTTTCCTCGCCGCCGCCCTCGCCTTTCCGGCTGCCACCGGCGTCAGCGCCCATGACAGCAGCGAGTCTGCGAAGGTGACACTCGTCTATGAGCACGAGCTTCCGAACGTGCCGGGTAAGAGCATCAAAGGCGTGCTGGTCGAATACGGCCCGGGCGGCTTCTCCGAAGGCCACACCCATCCCGACACCGCCTTCATCTATGCTACCGTGCTCGAAGGAGCGATCCGCAGCCAGGTCAATGACGGCCCGGTCAAGGTCTATCATGCCGGAGAGAGCTTCTCCGAAATGCCGGGCGACCGTCATGGCGTCAGCGCCAACGACAGCGAGACCAAGCCCGCCCGCCTGCTCGCCGTCTTCGTCGTCGACACCAACCAGAAAGAGCTGACCTATCCGCTCAAGAAATGACGATCCGCATTACAGCGCCGCGCGTCTTTCAGATGCGCAAAGGACGCTGCAACACTTTGAATCTACGCATCGTGCTTTCCGAAAATCGGTGCCAATTTTCGGGCCGATGCGATACCGCCTGCGCAGGCCTGATGCTTGCGCAGGCGGCCGAGATGCTGAATCATGTACGGCCCCGCACCCCGGAGACAGAGAGATGATTGACGACGCCCTCTTCGGCAAACCTCTGATATCCCTGATAACAGTCGGATTCGCCGGAATCGTCGTCTGGCATCTGCTCTCCCGCCACCGGCCGACGACGCGGCTGGTGGTGCAGATCCTCTTCTTTGCGGTAATGACGCTGATCCTCGTCGGCAGCGGCATCGAACCCCACCGGTTTCAAGGATATGAGTCCGAGGATCCGCGGGCCCTGCTCGTCATCGTCGCAAAAACCCTCTGGTGGATCCATCTGGCATGGGCCGTCATCGGTTTCATCAGGCTCTATCTGGTGCTGGAGGGCAGTCCGCGAGAGGCTCGCCTGCTCCAGGATCTGGTCATCGGCGTCGTCTATATCGGCATGGCCCTGTCGGTTCTGGCCTTCGTCTTCGGCGTGCCGATCGGCACCCTCGTCGCGACCTCGGGCGTGGTCGCCATCATTCTCGGCCTGGCGCTGCAGAACACGCTCGCTGACGTCTTCTCCGGCATCGCCCTGACACTCGGACGGCCATACATCATCGGCGACTGGATCCTTCTCAGCGACGGCACGGAGGGGCGCGTCGTCGAAAGCAATTGGCGCGCAACACACATCCTGACCAGCGCCAACAATGTCGTCGTTCTGCCGAACAGTTTTCTGGCAAAGCTCGGCCTGACGAATGTCAGCCGGCCGGACGAGAGCCATCTCCTGATCCTCACCATCCGCATCGCCCCGACGCGCATGCCGGCATCGGTCCGCCACGTCATGGCAACGGCGCTTGCGAGCTGCAATTCGATCGTGCGCGAACCACCGCCGGTCGTGGCACTCAAGGGGCTGGATGCCACGGCGCTTGAGGTCGAGCTGCAGTTTCGGGTGACGAGCCCGAGCCAGCGGGTGCCGGCGCGGAACGAGGTGCTCGATCTCGTCTATCGCCATTGCAAATCCGCCGGCCTGCTGCTGGCCATTCCGCCGTCGGCGACGGTGCTGACCGCCGATCTGCCGACGGAAGAAAGCGCAAAGCCGCCGAGCGTAACGCCGCTTGCCCTGATCGAGGCCATTCCGGTCTTTGCGACGCTGACATCAGATGAAAAGCGCAGGCTCGCCGAAACCACGACTGTCCGGGAGTTCCGCAAGGGCGATGTGATCGTGCGGGAGGACGAAATGCTCCCCTCACTGATGATGGTGCGCGCCGGCATCATCACAGCGCGGAACGCAGGCGAGGAATGCGGACGGCTCGCGCCGGGCGATTTTTTTGGCGAGACCGGACTGCTCGCCGGCATGCAGGAAGTCTGCACCCTGGAGGCTCTGACCCCCGTGACCGCCTATGAGATCGACCAGGAGGCCTTCGCGCCGCTGCTAAGCGAACGCCCGGCGCTGGCGAAAGAAATCGCCGACCACCTCGCCAGCCGGGCCGAGCGTTTCCGCAACGGCGCCTCCTTGCCCCCGGAACATGCCCGCAGCGCCCATGCCATCCTGAAGACCATCAGGACCATCTTCAAGGCATAGCGATCGGCACCCCGCTCAGCCGGCGCGTTTGAGCACCCATTCGAACGTGCTCCGCCAAATGTCGGCCGGCACTTCCTCGGACAAGGTGCCGACCAGATCGGAAAGCCGGACGCGCCTCAGCGTATCCCGCCAGGCCTCGTCGGCCTCCCACATGATGCGTGCGACCGCGCATGGCTTGCTGTCGCAATATCCTTCCGGCCGGCAGGGATTGTTCGCCCGGATGTTCGTACAGGTGAAGCTGCGGGCCTTCCCCTCGACCGCCTCGACGATCTCTAGAAAGTTGATATCCATGGAGGCCTTGGCAAGCCTGTAGCCGCCACTCGGACCGAGCGTGGTCTCGACCAGCGACGCCTGCGAAAGACTCTGCAGTGCTTTGGAGAGATATTCCTTCGGCAGACCATGAAGCTCGGCGAGCGCCTTGGTGGAAAGGTACCTGCCCTCTGGCAGGCCCGCGAGAATGGCGCAGCAGTGAAGCGCCCACTCGACCTGGCTTTTCAGGATCATTCAGCAACTCGTGTGATGGCTGGCTCTGCCAATGGAATTAAGGACATATCATATCCGAAAACCGACACGATGTAAATGAGCTGCAAAAGCAGCGTGTTGCTGCCTGAACGGCGATGCGGGCTCCGATCTCCCCTCAGCCCGCCTTCTCGTCCTCTCCCCGCGCCTGCTCATTTTCAATTCCGGCGATCAGCTTGCGCAGCAGCGCCGCAAGCGCCTCGCGCTCCTTTCCATCAAGAGCCTGCAGAAACGAAGCTTCGCTCGCCATGTCTGTGCGGAAGGCCTTTTCGGCGAGTGCCGCACCCGCCTCGCTCAATGCCACCAGCACGCTGCGCCCATCGCGTGGTGATTTCTCCCGGCGGATCAGGCCCGCCTTCTCCAGCCGGTCGAGCCTGTGGGTCAGGCCTCCCGAGGAGATCATCAGCGCCGAATACATCTCCGTCGGGGTCATCAGGTAAGGCGCTCCGGAACGGCGAAGCGTTGCAATGACGTCGAACTCGCCGCGGTCGATGCCAAAATCGGCAAATGTCGCCTCGATGCTGGGACGCACCAAGTTCGACAGCCGGAAGGCCCGGCCCAGGATCGCCATCGGCTCGGTGTCGAGGTCGGGCAGTTCCAGCGCCCATTGCCGGCGCAGCCGGTCGACATGATCCTCGCAGGCGCCGCCTTCTTTAGTTCCATTCGTCATTTTCTGCCTCATATGCCACCACAGCCGAGACATACACCTTCCATCTGCATCGAGGAAGATATCTTGACAGGAAGATAGTTTTGGGAATATATATATCTTCTCACGAAGATAGTTTTGCGATCGCAGCTGGCACCAGCAGGAGGCACGTGATGTTCAGGATTCTTCGCCACCAGGAACCGCGACCCGATCAGAGCCGCACGGTCCGCTTCGAAGGCCGCGACCATGGCGGCGAGATATCGCTTTTCCTGGTCGACAATGAGCCCGGCCAAGGGCCTGACCTGCATGTCCACCCCTATTCCGAAACATGGGCCGTCAGAAAGGGCGAAGCCGAATTCACGGTGGGCGACGCCAAGACCCGCGCCTTTCCCGGCGATATCGTCGTCGTGGCCGCCAACATTCCCCACCGCTTCGAGAATGTCGGCACCGAACGCCTCGAAATCGTCTGCATTCATGCCAGCGACAAGATCGTGCAGGAGTTTGTGTGAGGCGAAGCCGCCTGGAAGGCAAAGCTCGGAAGACAAGGAAGAGGAGAGAACTGCAATGCCCAAGATGATCTTCGTGAACCTGCCGGTGAAAGACCTTGCCGCTGCGACCCGCTTCTATGAAGCGATCGGCTGCAGCAAGAACGAACAGTTCAGCGATCACCAGGCGTCGAACATGGTTTGGTCCGACGCCATCTTCTTCCATCTGCTGACGCGCGATTTCTTCGCGACCTTCACGCCGAAGCCCGTTGCCGAAGCGCAGAAGGCGAGCGAAATGCTGATCGCCCTGACGATGGACAGCCGTGAAGAGGTGGACGCTATCGTCGAGGCAGCCGCAGCCGCCGGCGGCAAAGCCGATCCGCGCGCGCCGACGGACATGGGTTGGCTCTACAACCGTGCCTTCGAAGATCCCGATGGCCATATATTCGAAGCGGTCTGGGTCGACATGGCGGCGGCGACTGCCACCGGAGCATAGCCGATAAGGCGCCCGACACGAAGTGCGCGGGCGAAACGGGCTTCGGCCCTCCTCGCCCGCCATGAAAACTTTTGCTGCGCCTGGAATAAAACCACCGCGCCTCGTGTCTCATCTCAGGTATCGCAAGATTGCGTGCCCAATCTGAGGAGAGAAATCATGAAATCCGTGAAATTCCTGTCCGTCGTGGCGGCCGTCGCCCTTGCCGCGACCGCTGCTTTCGCCGCTGCTCCCGTCAAGGAAGTCGACTCCGCCAAGGGCAAGGTTCTTGCCGGCGAAAACGGCATGACGCTCTACACCTTCAAGAAGGACGTCAAGGGCGTTTCCAACTGCAACGACGATTGCGCCAAGAACTGGCCGCCGCTGATGGCCGCTGGCGATGCCAAGGCCGATGGTGCATATTCGATCGTCGATCGCAAGGATGGCACGAAGCAATGGGCCAAGGACGGCATGCCGCTCTATTTCTGGGTCAAGGACACGAAAGCCGGCGACATCACCGGCGATGGCGTCGGCGGCAACTGGGATCTCGCCAAGCCTTGATCGCAGGGGCCTTGATGACAAGAGAGCCGGCGTGAAAACACCCGCACCCGAAACCTTCGAGGGCCAGATCCTGGCCCTCCTGCCCTCGCTCAGGCGCTATTCGCGCAGCCTGACGCGCTCGGATGCCGATGGCGAGGACCTGCTCCAGGACTGTGTCGAAAAGGTTCTCACGCGCCGCGGCCAATGGCGCGGCCTCAACCTGCGCGGCTGGGTCCTGACCATCATGACCAATCTCTACCGCAACGGCCGGCGCGGCAAGACGCGCGACGGCCTTGTCGAGCTCGATGCCGCAGACAATCTGGCCGCGCCCGAACCACCGGCCGATCCGCTGGAACGTGCCCGGCTGGACGATGCGCTGAACAGCCTTTCGGAGGAACATCGCGCCGTGCTGATGCTCGTGGTCATCGAGGGATACACCTATGGCGAGGTCGCAGCCGCGCTCGATATCCCGATCGGCACCGTCATGTCGCGCCTGTCGCGCGCCCGCCGGCGCGTCGCCGAGCGATTGAAGGCCGACAACATCATTACGCTTCGGAGACCGAAATGAACGACACCAATCCGAGCGTCACCGAAGCCGACCTTCACGCCTATGCCGACGGCCAGCTGCCGGAAACGGTGCGCGCCCGCATCGAGACCTTCCTCGCCGACAATCCCGACGAGGCGGCGATGGTCGCCGAATGGCAGGCGCAGAATTCAGGCATCCGATCGCTGTTTGCCGGTTATGAGAAGGCGAAGGACACCGATCCTCTGCTCGTCGTCCTCCCGCGTGCTGTTTCATCGGGACCGAAACGCTGGGCGATCGCCGCATCAGCCCTCCTCGCCTTCACGCTCGGCGCCGTCAGCGGCCATTATGGCCCCGCACTTCTGGAAAAGCCGGAGTTGCAGCTTGCCGGCTCCGAAACCCTGCCGAAACAGGCCCAGACCGCGTTCACGGTCTATGCCGCCGAGGTTCGCCATCCCGTCGAGGTCTTCGCAAACGAGGAGGTCCACCTCGCCACCTGGCTCGGCAAGCGCCTGGCAATCCAGAACCTCAAGATCCCGAACCTGCAGCCGCTCGGCTTCAAGCTTGTCGGCGGCCGCCTGCTGCCGGTCGACGGCAGGCCGGGCGCCATGTTCATGTATGAAAACCAGGCCGGCGAGCGCCTGACCGTCATGGTCGGCCGCAACGCGGAGAACCGCACGACGAGCTTCCGCTTCGCCTCATCGGGCAATCTCGAAACCTTTTACTGGATCGACGGTGAACTCGGTTATGCCGTGACCGGTGAAATCTCCCGCGAGACGCTGCGGGAGGTAGCCGAGGAGTGCTACAAGCAGTTCCCGTCCTAGAGTAATTCCAGGAAAAGTGCAAAGCGGTTTTCCCGGGCAAAGCGCGAAGCGATTTTCGCCAGGAATTGCGTCAAGAAACAAAAGGTTAGAGCGGTTCTGCGCTTCCGTGAACAGCTGAACCGATCTAAGGATCAGCGTGAGGGATCGTTGCCGAGCTCGATTGGCCGTCCATGCGGCGTCGCCTCCGCCGCCCGCTGCCAGCTCTGTTGCAGTGCCAGGATCGTTTCCGCATCGGCGATTCCGTTGTCGACGATAAGGTCGGAGAGTGCCGCCACCCAGCAGTCGAAATAGTCGCTGCCATCTTCGGCCCGGCCAGGCTTGTGCAATTGCGCGGAAAGCGTTTCAGCCCATTGGCTCCAGCTGAACAGGCCTTTTGCGTGCAGGTGCACGGTCATGGCAAAAGCTTCGGCCGCCCATGGCTCAGGAAAAACTGGCTCGCCCTCCGGCGACTTCGGCAGCCCGGACGATTGCATCAGCGGCGACATTTCATGCTGGTTCAAGATAGCTCTCCCAGGCATCGATCGACACGGTCAGCGTGGGATCGGCATCTCCGCCCCAGATCTCCGCGCCATCGAAGACAACCGTATAGAGCCATTGCGGGTTTTCGCCCTCGCCATGTGCATTGTCGTCAGGGAAGACGAAAGCACCCTGCACTACCTCGACCACGCCAGTTTTGGCTCGGGCATAACGCGGCAGGCGCGTATGTGTTACCGGATTGAAATTCTTCGTCCTCACCGTCTCGCCGACAGCAAAGAGCGGCGCGGTCTTAACAGGACGATCGCAAGGGCCGCCCTTCGCCAAAACGCCGGGCACCATGTCCGCCCTCAGCACCCGCTTCGGAACGGCTCCTGGCTGCTGCGCATGACCGGACAGCAATTCCGCGCGCGTCGCAAAGCCATGCCGTTCGAGCAGCTTGTCGATGCCGCGGATCCAGATCTCGTAATAGCTGGCGGCGAGGTAATCGGCCGGCGGAATATTCTCGCGCGCATGCCGGCTTTCATCGATCGTCCATGCGCCGAAAGCGCCGCAGGAAAGCGTAATGCCGAGCGCCCGCTTTTCCCATTCTGCATGGAAATAAGGCTCGTCCTTTTCGGGCGCGACAGGACCGAAGCCCATCTGCCCGCCGAGATCGTGCGGTCCGTTCATGCGGCGCTCTCCGGCTTGCGGGCAACGGCCGTACCGATCATCGCATCGCGGCTGACGAGGCCGGCGAGCGTTTGCTCATCCATTCCGTCGGTCCCTCCGGGCCGTTCGGGAATGACGAGGTAACGCAGCTCCGCCGTCGAATCCCAGACGCGGACCTTCTTGTCCTCAGGCAGCGTCAGGCCGAATTCGGCCAGCACGCCGCGCGGATCGATGACGGCGCGCGAGCGGTAGGCCGGCGCCTTGTACCAGACCGGCGGCAGGCCGAGCACCGACCAAGGATAACAGGAGCAGAGGGTGCAGACGACGAGATTATGGGTCTCGGCCGTATTGAAGACGGCCCGCATATGCTCGCCCTGCCGGCCGGTATAGCCGAGGCTGGCGATGGCCGCCGTCGCATCGCGCCTCAGCCAGTCGGCGAAATCAGGATCGCTCCAGGCCTTGGCAACGACATGCGCGCCGTTCCTCGGCCCCACCTTCGTCTCGTAGGTCTCGACGATCATATCGATCGCCGCCGGATCGATCAGCCCCTTCTCCGTCAGCAGCGTTTCCAGCGCCTTCACGCGCGCCTGCATGTCGGAATAATGGTTGTCGTGATCGTGGTGGTGGGAATGATCGTGGTCATGATCGTCGTGCAAGGCAAGATCCTCCTCTAACGGCAGATAGGCAACTTCCGCATCCGCGGCTTGCTCCCTCTTCTCCCCAGCGGGGAGAAGGCGGCCCGAAGGGTCGGATGAGGGGACGGCACGGCAAAACATTTATTGTTGCCCTTCGCTTACGCTCAGCGCATTCGCAGCTTTGCTGCTCACCCCCTCATCTGCCTGCCCGGCACCTTCTCCCCGCTGGGGAGAAGGGGGAATGAAGCAAAGCCCCGCTCTCTATCAAAGCATCCTTCGAAGTATTCACCCTCTTTCTAAACATATGCCGCAGGCCCGCCAAGCCCTTCTATGCGCCCAAGCCCTCCTATCCCACTCACGCTTTTCCGCTAATCTCCTGCCATGAACATCCTGATTCTCGGCGCAACCGGCTTCATAGGCTCCGTCATCGCGGCCCGGCTGGTTGCCGACGGCCACGCCGTGACTGGGCTCGGCCGTAATCCCACGCGTGCACGCCTGAAACAGCCGGCGCTCGACTGGCGGCGCGCAGATCTATCGCGCATGACGAAACCAGCGGATTGGGACGAGATCCTCAAGGACCAGCATGTCGTCGTCAATTGCGCCGGCGCCCTGCAGGACGGCCTGTCGGATGATCTGTCGGCCACCCAGGAAGAGGCGATGCTGGCGCTCTATTCCGCGGCAAAACGCTCGTCGCGCCCGCTGATCGTGCAGATATCGGCAAGGACGGCGGGAGCCGCTGGCGATCTTCCCTTCCTCGCCACCAAGCGGCGGGCCGACGAGGCGCTGGCGGCAAGCGGCCTGCCTTACCTCATCCTGCGCCCTGCCCTCGTTCTCGGCCGCAATGCCCATGGCGGTTCGGCGCTGCTGAGGGCGCTTGCCGCCTTTCCCCTGATGCTGCCGCTGGTCCATGCCGAAAGTCCGGTCGAAACACTTTCGGTGGACGATGTGGCGGAAGCCGTGTCGCGGGCAGTCACCGGCGGCATCTCCGGCGATATCGATCTTGCCGCCAACGAAGTTCTGACGCTCGCCGATCTCGTCCGCCTTCACCGCCGGTGGCTCGGCCTGCCGCCCGCCCGTGTGTTCTCTCTTCCCCGCTGGCTTGCCGGCCCGGTGACGTGGCTGGCCGATCTATCAGGACTGCTCGGCTGGCGTTCGCCGCTGCGCTCGACGGCGATGACTGTCATGTCCGAAGGTGTGCGGAGCTCGAAAACAGGGAGCGGTCTTGCCACGACACCCGCGGCAGCGACCCTCTCGGCCAATCCCTCCGGCGTACAGGATCTCTGGTTTGCCAGGCTCTATCTTCTGAAGCCGCTCGTCATTGCGGGCCTATCCGCTTTCTGGCTGCTCTCCGGTGTGATCCCGCTGCTGGCGCTGGAGAAGACGTCCGTTCACTTCCTGCCGTTCATGCCTGAGGCCGCGGCAACTGCGCTGACGCTTGCAACCTGCCTGATCGACATCGCTCTCGGCGCCGCCGTCCTCCTTCGCCCGCTGGCGAAACGTGCCCTTCTCGGCATGCTGGCCGTGTCGTTCGCCTATCTTGCCGGCGCCAGCCTGCTCGAACCCGCACTCTGGCTCGATCCGCTCGGTCCCCTCGTCAAGGTGCTGCCATCGATCCTGCTGACACTCACCGCACTTGCCACCCTGGATGAACGCTGATGCTTGAGGAATGGCTGCTGCTTGCCCATGTCATCGGCGCGACCGTGCTCTTCGGCACCGGCGCCGGCATCGCCTTCTTCATGGTGATGGCGCACCGGACACGCGATCCCAAGCTGATCGCCCATGTCGCCAGCACGGTTGTCATCGCCGACACCCTCTTCACCGCTACCGCAGCCATTCTCCAGCCGACAACCGGCTATCTGCTGGCCCGGTCGATCGGCTGGGAACTGTCGGAGGGATGGATTGCGCTGTCGCTGCTGCTTTATGTCGTGACCGGCCTGTTCTGGCTGCCGGTCGTCTGGATCCAGATCCGGCTGCGCGATCTCGCCCGCGCCGCAGCAGCGGCGGGAAAAGCCCTGCCGCCGGCCTATTTCAGCCTTTACCGCATCTGGTTCGCCTGCGGTTTTCCGGCCTTCTTCGCTGTCATCGGCATTCTCTGGCTGATGCTCATGAAGCCGGCAATCACTCTATTTTAGCATCGGCCAGAGGCTTAGCACCAACAGCACCGCCATGCTGATATTGAACCATTTCAGCCGCACCGGATCGGAAAGCCATTCCCTCAGCGCCGAGCCGAAGCCTGCCCAAGTCGAGACGCTGGGCACATTGACTGCCGCAAAAGCGAGACCGACGATCAGCACGCTCACCAGGTAGAGTTGCGTATTGGTATAGGTCGCCATCGCAGTGACCGCCATCACCCAGGCTTTCGGGTTGACCCACTGGAAGGCGGCCGCCGCCAAGAAGGACATCGGCTCGACGCCGCTCCTGCCTTCGCTGAGCGAGCGCGACGAGGCGATCTTCCAGGCGATCCAGAGGAGATAGGCGCCGCCGGCAAACTTCAGCGCCGTATAGACCACGGGCACCGTGTGCAGCAGCGCGCCGAGCCCAAGACCGACGCCGATCAGCAGCGAGAAGAAACCGACACCGATGCCGAACATATGCGGGATCGTCCTGCGGAAGCCGAAATTCACGCCCGATGCGAAAAGCATCATATTGTTCGGTCCCGGCGTGATCGAGGTCGTGAAGGCGAAGAGAACGAGGGCGAGAAATGTATCCAGCGGCATGCGACCTCCCGAAGCCAGCTTTTCTGCGGCCTGCTTATTTAGGTCAGCATAACTGTCCTAAACCACCGATGCCATTACATCATTGTCATGGTGACAGGATTACTTGAAAGATGGCGATCCGGCCCAATCTCCTGTCGAACGGACAGAAACCATGCAGGACGACCCGATTCCATCGATCACATTCCCTGATGGCACTGAGGTGCCGGCGCTCGGCCAGGGTACCTGGGCCATGGGCGAGGATGCCGGCCATGCCAGGGCTGAGATCGAAAGCCTGAAGGCCGGCATCGATCTCGGCATGACGCTGATCGACACCGCCGAAATGTACGGCGACGGTGGCGCCGAAGAGATCGTCGGCCAGGCGATCAGGGGCCGGCGCGACGAGGTCTTCATCGTCAGCAAGGTCTATCCCTGGAATGCCAGCCTGAAAGGCACGGTCGAGGCCTGCGAGCGCAGTCTCGAACGGCTGGGCACCGATCGCATCGATCTCTATCTGCTGCACTGGCGCGGAGACCATCCGCTCACAGAGACCGTCGCCGCCTTCGAAATGCTGAAGGCATCCGGCAAGATCGGCGCCTGGGGCGTCTCCAACTTCGACACCGACGACATGGAGGAACTGCTCGGCGTGCCCGACGGCGCCAATGTCGCCGCCAACCAGGTGCTCTACAATCTCTCCCGCCGCGGCATCGAATTCGATCTGCTGCCCTGGTGCCAGAGCCGCGGCATTCCCGTCATGGCCTATTCGCCGATCGAGCAGGGAAATATCCTGCATCATCCCGAGCTGATCCGCATCGCCAAGGCCTATCAGGCAACACCCGCCCAGCTGGCGCTCGCCTTCCTGCTCGAACGCGACGGCGTCATCGTCATTCCGAAGACCTCGAATGCCGAACGCGCAGCCGAAAACCGCGGCTGCGTCTCGCTCGACATCACCGACGAGGACTGGGACGTCCTCGACGCCGCCTTTCCGCCTCCCACAAAGAAAAAGCCGCTGGAGATGCTCTGATCTCTAGCGGCTTTCCCAATGATTGCAGCATCGGGCTTAGATGCCCGGGCTGTAATATTTACATGCCCTGCACGCCGCGGTTCATCGCCGCAATGCCGGTACGGCACACCTCGATGAGGCCGAGCGGCTTCATGATCGCCACGAACTGATCGATCTTCGACGATTTTCCGGTGATCTCCAGAATGAAGTGACCGACGGTCGCATCCACTACCTTGGCATGAAAGGCATCGGCAAGGCGCAGGGTCTCGGCGCGCATCTCGCCCTCGCCGATCACCTTGATCAGCGCCACTTCGCGCTCGATCGGCCGGTCCTGGCCGAGTTCGCGGGCGCGCACCGTCAGGTCGACGACGCGATGCACCGGCACGATGCGCTCGAGCTGCGCCTTGATCTGCTCCAGCACCTGCGGCGTGCCGCGTGTGACGACGGTGATGCGGGAAAGATGCGCCTGATGCTCGGTCTCGGAGACCGTCAGGCTCTCGATATTGTAGCCGCGGCCGGAAAACAGGCCGATGACCCGGGCAAGAACGCCCGGTTCGTTGTCGACGAGAACCGAAAGCGTGTGGCTTTCGACGGCCGCCGTTTCCGGCGAGATGAAATAGGCGGAGCCCGTGGGCTGTAGGTGTGCGTTCATGGTCTTGAGTTTCCTCTTCCCTGCCGCATAACCCTGAAAATCGAAAGCGATTTTCGGAAAGGGTTATGCGCAAATTAAAAATGTCAGACGAGCGCGCGGCCCTTGGCGTCGATCGCATTGGCGACCGCTTCGTCGGTGGCTTCGTCCGGCAACAGCATTTCGTTATGGGCCTTGCCCGAGGGGATCATCGGGAAACAATTGGCGAGATTGGCGACACGGCAATCGAAGATGACAGGCTTTCTGACCTCGATCATCTCCAGAATGGTGTCATCCAACGCATCCGGTTTTTCGCAGCGCAGGCCGACGGCGCCATAGGCCTCCGCCAGCTTGACGAAATCGGGCATCGCCTCCGTATAGGAATTCGACAGGCGGTTGCCGTGCAGCAGCTGCTGCCACTGGCGCACCATGCCCATATACTGGTTGTTCATGATGAAGATCTTGATCGGCGCATCGTGCTGGATCGCCGCCGACATTTCCTGGATACACATCTGGATCGAGGCGTCGCCGGCAATGTCGATGACGAGGCTGTCGGGATGGGCGATCTGCACGCCGAGCGCGGCCGGCAGGCCGTAGCCCATCGTGCCGAGGCCGCCCGAGGTCATCCAGCGGTTTGGCTGCTCGAAACCGAAGAACTGTGCCGCCCACATCTGGTGCTGGCCGACTTCGGTGGTGATGTAGGTATCGCGATCCTTGGTATGGGCAAAGAGCCGCTCCAGCGCATATTGCGGCATGATGACGTCATTGCTCTTCGTATAGGCGAAGGAGTTGCGTGCCCGCCAGCGGGCGATATCGGTCCACCAGTCTTCCAGGCGACCTTTTTCCGGCTTCTTCGGCAGCGCCCGCCACAGGCGGACCATGTCTTCGAGGACATGGCCGACATCGCCGCGAATGCCGATATCGACCCGGACGTTCTTGTTGATCGAGGATGGATCGATATCGATATGGATCTTCTTCGAGTTCGGCGAAAAGGCATTGAGACGGCCGGTGATGCGGTCGTCGAAACGGGCGCCGATGCAGACCATGACGTCGCAATCGTGCATCGCCATGTTGGCTTCATAGGAGCCGTGCATGCCGAGCATCTTCAGCCAGTTCTTGCCCGAAGCGGGATAGGCGCCGAGGCCCATCAGCGTCGAGGTGATCGGGAAATCGGTGAGCTCGACCAGCTCGCGCAACAGCTTGGAAGCCTCGGGGCCGGAATTGATGACGCCGCCGCCGGAATAGATTATCGGACGGCGCGCATTCGCCATCAGTTCGATCGCGGCATGGATCTGGTTGAGGTCGCCCTGGATCTTCGGCTGGTAGCTCTTCTGGATCGCGTAATCGGCGGGCGGCGTGTAGGTCCCGGTCGCAAACTGCACGTCTTTCGGAATATCGACGACGACGGGGCCTGGACGGCCGGACTGGGCGATGCGGAAGGCCTCGTGAATGACGGCGGCAAGCTGGTTGACATCCTTGACCAGCCAGTTGTGCTTGGTGCAGGGCCGGGTGATGCCGACCGTATCGCATTCCTGGAAGGCGTCGGAGCCGATCAGTGGGGTCGGAACCTGTCCAGTCAGGCAGACGAGCGGGATCGAATCCATCAGCGCGTCCTGCAGCGGCGTGACCGCATTGGTAGCGCCCGGACCCGAGGTCACCAGCATGACGCCGACCTTGCCGGTGGAGCGGGCGTAACCTTCGGCCGCATGGCCTGCCCCCTGCTCGTGGCGGACGAGGATGTGCTTGACATCCTCCTGCTGGAAGATCTCGTCATAGATCGGCAGGACGGCGCCGCCGGGATAGCCGAAAATATGTTCAACGCCATTGTCCTTCAGCGCCTTGAGAACGATCTCCGCTCCCGTCATCCGATTGCCTGCCGCCTGATTGTCCGTGCTCATCTGTCTGTTCCGTTTGATGCTGGGATTGCGTTTGTGGCCGGAAGCCCGAATTTCGGGCATAAAAAAAGGCCCCTGAGGAGCCTGTCATCTAGCGCATGGGTGGCTATCGCCGGATGGTTACACCATCCTGCCCATGCGCTTTCCCACCACGATAAGAGCCGTTGCGATTTTCATGGTCGGAAGTGATAGACAGAAAATTTCGCAGCGTCAACGCATGCCGCAATAAAAAACTGCCAGCCTCCCCCAGACCGGGAAATCCATGGGCGGAAGGATTTGTTAAAGGAAGGGCTATATTCTCGCTTCCCATTGCAGGAGTAGGCCCTTTGCTTAACAACGACTTGCACGCGTCTGGTAAGGCGGGTGAACAGGATCGCCGCGATGGCCATACACCGGGGAACCGCTTTCTCGGCCGCGTCGTTGCATGCAGCGGGTCGCGGGCCACCATCGCCGCCGTCGCCGAACAGGGCGGCACCGATCTGACTGAACTGTGGTCCGTGGGCCGGCTGATTTCGATCAGCGTCGGCCGCAACCGCGTCGTCGCGCTCGTCTATCAGATGAATACCGGCAGCCATTCCTGGGGCGAAGGCGAGGACAATACGTTCAGGATCGAGACCGAGCTGCTTGGCGAAGTCCGTGTCGACGAGGACGGGCGCGAGGAATTCTCGACCGGCATCTCGCGTTATCCCTATCTCGGCGCCATCGCCCACCGCATCCGATCCGCCGACCTGATGCGCATCTACGATGCCGGCGAAGGCACGACCGCCGTCATCGGCAAGCTGACGCAGGACGAAAGCATCGATGCGGCGATCCATATCCCCACGATGCTCTCCAAGCATTTCGCCGTCGTCGGCTCCACCGGCGTCGGCAAGTCGACGGCCGTGTCGCTGCTCCTGCACAAGGCGATCGCGGCGGATCCGAAGCTGCGCGTCCTGATCCTCGATCCGCATAATGAATTCGCCGCCGCCTTTCCCGAGCACGCCGTCACCATCGATACCGATACGCTCGACCTGCCCTTCTGGCTGATGCGGCTGGAGGAGTTTGCCGAGGTCGTGTTTCGCGGCCGCCCGCCGGTGCCCGAAGAGCTCGACATGCTGCGCGATATCCTGCCGGAGGCCAAGCGCGCCTTCCGCGGCAGCGACAATTCACTGGTGCGCCGCACGACCGAAAAGAGTTCGATCACCGCCGACACGCCGGTTCCCTACCGCATGGCCGATCTGCTGGCGCTGATCGACGAGCGCATCGGCCGCCTGGAAGGCCGTTCGGAAAAACCCTTCCTGCGGTCGCTGAAGATGCGCCTCATCGCTGCGATCAACGATCCGCGCTATCACTTCATGTTCTCCAACAACACGATCAGCGACACGATCACCGAAACCATCGCGCAGATCTTCCGCATCCCCGGCGAGAACCGGCCGATCTGCACTTTCCAGCTTGCCGGCATCCCCTCCGAGGTCGTCAATTCTGTCGCCTCCGTACTCTGCCGCATGGCCTTCGAGGTGGCGCTGTGGAGCGACGGCGCCATCCACATGCTCGTCGTCTGCGAGGAAGCTCACCGTTATATCCCCTCCGATCCGAGCCTCGGCTTCGTGCCGACGCGCCAGGCGATCGCCCGCATCGCCAAGGAAGGCCGCAAATACGGCGTCTCGCTCGGCATCATCACCCAGCGCCCCGGCGAGCTCGATCAGACGATCCTGTCGCAATGTTCGACGCTCTTTGCCATGCGCCTTGCCAACGACCGAGACCAGGAAATCATCCGCTCGGCCATTCCGAACTCGTCGATCTCGACGACCAGCTTCATCTCCTCGATCGGCAACGGCGAAGCGATCGCCTTCGGCGAGGCGATCAGCGTGCCGATGCGCATGCGTTTTTCCCGCGTCGACGAAAAGCTCTTGCCGAAGGCGAGCAGCGCCAACAGCAAGAACAGCGAAGAAGATCCGGACACGGTCGATCTGCGCAAGATCGTCACCCGCATGCGGGCGGTGACCGTCGGACCCGACATTTCGAATTTCCAGCAGAACTACGCCGCGTCCGTGGCAGACTTCGACGAGGCTGATCCAGCCGACGAGGATCTCGACGCGAAGCAATACACGCCGCCCGTCTCTTCCGCCGCGCCGCCCGCCTCCGTACCGCTCGAATCCTACCGCCGCGAACTGCTGCCGCAAACACCGCGGCTGGACCCCGCCACGTCACCCGCGATCGATCCCAGGCTGGACGCGCTCCGCCGTGAGATGCGCCGCGACGAGCCGGTCTTTCCCCGGCCGGCACCGCCGGCGGACCAGCCCGCCGTCTCGCGCCGGGAACCCGGCACGTCGCTGCGCGAAAGCATCCTGAAGAAACCGCTGAGCAGCCTTTACAACAAGGAATAAGCCTTCAACTCGCTCTCCAGGGCGATCAGAGGCTCGACGGCCTCGAGCACACGCTGCCGGTCCATCGGCCCGAGCGGCAAGAGAGGGCGTGGAAGCTCTGCCCTGGCGAGTGAGAGAAGGTCGACCAGCGCGTAGACCACGCGAAGGCTTCCGAACGCCTTGAACGTTTGCCAGAGCGGATCGAGAAGACCATCGAGCCGACGCACTTCACCGTCTTCGCCTGCAATCGCGGCCTTGGTCAGGGCAAGGGCGACGCGCGGAAGCAAGCCGCCGATGACGCTGTACCAGGCATCAGCACCTGAAAGCAGCGCTTCGGCCGCGCCCCAGTCGCCGCTGTAGCCGATCGCAAGCCTGGTCTTCTCTCGCAATGCCGCCAGCTCGCCTTCGAAATCGCCGTCAGCAGGCAGAGGCATCTTCACGGCCCTGATCGTCTCGATATCGGATAGGCGCTGCAGAAGATCCCGGCTGAAGGTGAAGTGGGTCGTGCCGGGATTGTTGTAGATACAAAGCGGCAGCTTCGCCGCCTCCGTGACGGCAAGGAAATGCTGATAGGCCTCTTCCTGAGTAAGCGGCGTGTAGGACACCGGCGCCAGCAGAAGAGCGTCTGCACCGGCGGCCTCGGCATCCCTTGCCAGGCTCCGGGCATGGTCTGTCCTCAGAGCCCCGACGCCGACGACGAGGGGAATACGACCGCGAACGCACTCGACCGCAGCCTCGACGGCTCGCCGTCGATCCTCGCGTGTGAGAAAGGCGTAGATCCCGGTGCTGCCGAGAAGGCCTATCGAAGCGACGCCTGCATCACACAGGCGTTCCAGCAGGCGGCCGAGGGCTTCGGTGTCAACCCGGCCATCCCTATCGGCGGGCGTGGGCGGAAAGGCCGAAAGGCCATGAAACGGAGAAGCGACAGACATGATGCGATCCTGAAAATCCGGTCAATGTGAGAACAGAAGGCGCGATCCGGCGCCCGCGAAGAAGACGGCGAGACTGCCCTCGATCCACCGCCGCGCACGGGCGTAGCCGCGCACCATCGGTGCCGTGGAGAAGAGCACGGCATAGCCAGCAAATATCGAGATCCCCAAGAGCACGCAGCCACCGAATGCCGTGACGGCCATCTCCGGCGAAGCGCCCGGCTTGAGGCCGAGCGACATGATCGCCACCCAGGCCAGAACCGCCTTCGGATTACCGAGATGCATCAGAACGCCGCGACGATAGAGCGCGCCGAGTTGCGCGGCGGGTCGAACGACCTCGCTTGCCGGCATATCCGACGTAGCTGCCGAGCGGGCCGCCCTCCAGGCGAGCCAGAGAAGGTACAATCCGCCTGCGATCTTGAGGAACAACAGGGCATGAGCATAGCGGACCAGGAGCGTCGAGATGCCGGTGACCGCGACCAACCCCCAGCATGTCGACATCGTGATAACCCCGGCGGCAAGAACCAGCGCCGGTCGACGCCCTTGCCGCATCGCCACGTTCATGATGGCCATGTTGCTTGGTCCGGGACTGCCTGCAGCGATTGCGTAGGCGATGTAGACGACGAGAAGATCCTGCATTTATGTCTTTTCCAGAAGTTTGCGCTCGCGCACGGTACCACCCCGACGACGAAAAGCACGCCCTCGGGAAGTCGCCAATCTGCTTCCTTTTCTTTGAAAATTGGTCCACCATGAAGCTCCATTTTGAATAATTTCTATGGACCATTTTGCGATGTCCAAACGACGTAGCACCATCGAAATACCATCGCTCAAAGCGATCGAGCGAACGGCCAATGTGAGTCGCCAGCTTGCACAGGCCCTGCGGAACGCGATCGCCCGCGGTGAGCTGAGGTCAGGAGAACGCCTTCCTTCGACGCGGAGCCTTGCGGCTTCGCTGAAGATCGCGCGCGGCACCGTTGTCGAGGTGTTCGATCAGTTGACCGCTGAAGGCTATCTCGAAGCGCGGGTCGGAGCCGGAACCCGTGTTGCCGCCGATCTGATCGACACCACGCCGGCGCCCCCGCTTGCACCGGCTGTGCCATCTACCGCGGATGCCGTCGATCTGCCTTCCCAGGCTGCCCGGCTGATTGCCGTCGCCCGTGCGCTCACCCCGCACCCGCCCGTTCCCTTCGCCATCGCCGTCCCGGCTTGTGGCATTGCGCCCGACGACAACTGGCGCCGTCTCGGCAACCGCGTGCGCGCGTCGCGACAGGCCGCACCCTCGGGTTACCACGATCCTATGGGTTTGCTGGAACTCAGGCTTGCCATTGCCGACCACGTCCGCCGCGCGCGGGCCGTTCATTGTGAGCCGGAACAGGTCATCGTCACGTCAGGCACCCAGCAAGGCCTCTATATGGCCGGCCGGGTGCTTCTCTCGCGTGACGATCCGGTATGGGCCGAGGACCCGGCCTATCCCGGCTTGACGGCGGTGCTCGATGATCTCGGCGTACAGATGCACCGCCTGCCGGTCGATGCACAGGGAATGAACGTGGAACGCGGCCTCGAGCTATGTCCGCAGGCGCGCGCCGCGTTCGTCACCCCTTCGCACCAATATCCGATCGGGATGCCGCTCAGCATGGCGCGGCGCAATGCCTTGATCACCTGGGCCGACCAAAATCGCGCCTGGATCGTCGAAGACGACTACGACAGCGAGCTGCGTTATGCCGGACACCCCTTTCCCTCGATGCAAGGGTTGCGTCCCTCACGCGTCATCTATCTCGGCACCTTCAGCAAGGTGCTCTTTCCTTCCCTGCGCCTCGGCTACGTCATCGCCCCTTCGCCACTCGCGGAAGCCTTTGCCGGCGCCCGTGCCATTCTCGACCGGCATTCGCCGATCGCCGAACAGCACGTTTTGGCGGCCTATATGAGGGAAGGCTATTTCGAAGCGCACATCCGGCGCATCCGAGGCCTCTATGCCGAGCGCCGCGCTGTTCTGCTTTCGGCGCTCGATCGGGCCTTGCCTGAGGGCTGCCGCGTGCAGCAGAGCGACCAGGGCATGCATATTCTCCTATGGCTGCCTGAGGAGGTCGACGACGTGCAACTCGCAGCCCGCGCCCTCTCGGCCGGCCTCGCCGTGCGGGCGATCTCCCCGATGTATGCCACCCGGCCGGCGTGCCCCGGCCTGATGCTGGGCTTCGGCGGATTTCTGCCGGAACAGCTGCAGGCGGCGGTCGGCGAACTCGTCAAACTGCTGAGCCAGCAGATGTCTGCAGCGGGAGGTCCGCAACAAGCTGAGGCCTAAACCGTCAGCCGCTCCCAGCTGTCGTCGATCTGGTTGCGGAACCATGTCATTTGCCGCTTGGCATATTGCCGCGTCGCCGCAGCCCCCTTCTCCAGCACCTCGCCGCGCGTCATCTCACCCGTGAGCATCGCCGCAATCTGCGACACGCCGATTGCCTTCATCACAGGCGCCTCGGCCGGCAGGTCGAGCGCAAGCAGCGCCCGTACCTCATCTTCCGCGCCTTGCTGCAGCATCTTTTCGAAACGCCCGTTGATGCGCTGGTGCAGCAGAGCCCTATCCGGCAGCACGACGATCTTGCGGGCCTCAGCCGCGTCGATGATCACCGGTCCCGACCGGCCCTGGAAATCGGCGATCGACCGCCCCGTCGCCTTTACCACTTCAAGCGCCCGGACGATGCGCTGTCCGTCCTGGCGGTTAAGGCTTGCTGCCATGGCGGGATCGACCTCGGCGAGTTCGGCATAGAGCCCGTCCGGCCCCTCCTCCAGCAGCCGCGTCCTGAGTTTCTCCCGCAGCACCTCCGGTATCTCCGGCATATCCGAGAGACCGCCGGTCAGCGCCTTGAAATAAAGCCCCGTGCCGCCGACGAAGACCGGCAGCCGTCCCGCGTCCCTCAGCGTCGGCAGCAACGCTGCGACATCGCGTAGCCAGGCGCCTGTGGAATAGGCCGCAGCCGCCGGCACGTGGCCGTAGAGATGATGCGGCACGCCCTGCATCTCGTCGTCCGACGGTCGCGCCGTCAGCACTCGCAGCGTGTCGTAGACCTGCATGCTGTCGGCATTGACGACCGCGCCGTCATGGCGTCTGGCCAATTCGACGGCGAGCGCGGACTTGCCGCTGGCGGTCGGCCCGGTTATCAGGATCGCGTTCACTGTGCTCAGAAGGTTTTCCATCATGGCCCTCGTTGCCACGCTTGTTGCCAATCCGTCAAATCCCGTACTGACACCCGAAATCGCCGAACAGGCGGCCGAGGCCGTGAACGCTTCCGGTCTCTACTGGCTGGCCGATGGCGTTGCCTGCGACATCGCACTGCGCGACGGCACCGATGCGCAAGCGGCCGAGGCCAATATCCTTGCCGTCATATCAGGCGCGCCCATCGACCTCGTTATCCAGGAGCAGGAGACCCGCCGCAAGAAGCTGCTGATCGCCGATATGGATTCGACGATGATCGGCCAGGAATGCATCGACGAGCTCGCCGCCGAAGTCGGCCTCAAGGAGAAGGTCGCGACCATCACTGCCCGGGCCATGAACGGCGAGATCGCTTTCGAGCCTGCCCTGCGTGAGCGTGTCGCCCTGCTGAAGGGGCTGCCGATATCGGTCGTCGACGAGGTCATCGCCAAGCGCATCACGCTCACCCCGGGCGGTCCGGAACTGCTTGCCACCATGAAGTCGAAAGGCCATTACACCGCGCTTGTCTCCGGCGGCTTCACCGTCTTCACCAGCCGCATCGCCGCCACCCTCGGCTTCGACGAGAACCGCGCCAACACGCTGCTAGAAGACGGCGGCATCCTCTCCGGTTTCGTCGCCGAACCGATCCTCGGCAAACAGGCAAAAGTCGATGCGCTGAACGAAATATCGGCTCGCCTTGGCATTTCGCCGGAAGAAGCGATCGCCGTCGGTGACGGCGCCAACGATCTCGGCATGCTGCACCTTGCCGGCTCCGGCGTCGCGCTCCACGCCAAGCCCGCTGTTGCCGCAGAAGCGCAGATGCGCATCAACCACGGCGACTTGACCGCCCTGCTTTATATCCAGGGCTACCGGAAGACGGATTTCATTTCCCGATGATCTCTTAAAATTTACAAATTTGTACGTACAATTTTGTTGGATAGCACATGCCACGGTTTCAATGGAACGACGAGAAAAACCGAACCAACAAGGCCAAGCATAGCGTATCCTTCGAGACGGCGTGCCTGATCTGAATGATCCGCAGTATCTTCTCATTCCGGACGCGGTCTATGACGGCGAACAAAGATGGCTGGCGATCGGCACCGTGGGTTTGGTGACTATACTGGTGCCGTCCATGTCATCCACGATGCCGAGGATGGAGAGACCATTCGAGTGATCAGCGCTCGAAAGGCGACATCGCACGAGAGAAGACGATATGAGCAATGGACCCTTGACTGACGCACAACTCGCCGAACTCCAGGCACTGGAGAAGCTTTCCGACGAGGATATTGACACCGGCGACATTCCTGAGATCACCGACGAACAGTGGCGCCTTGCCCGCAAGGGCAATTTGTACCGGCCGCTGAAGCAATCGGTGACCATCCGCGTAGACGCCGATATCCTAGACTGGTTCAAGAGCCATGCGGGCGGTCGCGGCTACCAGACGGATATCAATGCCGCGCTGCGCACCCACGTCGCCCGGCATCAAAAAGGGAGCGGCTGACCGCTTCTTTTTCGCTTATTCCATCGGCACCGCCACGAACCGCAGATCCCCATTCGCCGATGCGATCATCAGCTGGGCGTTGCGGCGGCCTTCCTGTTTCAGCGCCTGCACCTTGGCGGCGACCGCATCCGGCGACTTCATGAACTCCTGCGCCACCTCGACGATCACGTCGCCGGGCTTCAGCCCCTTTTCAGCCGAGGCGGAGCCGGGCGTCACTTCCGTCACGACGACGCCATCAACGCTCTCGGCGATGCTAAAGGCCTTGCGCGTTTCGGCGCTCAACAGCGACAGCGAAAGCCCTAGCACGTTCTTCGGCGTGGCCGCATCCGGCGACACCTGGCCCTTATGCTGGTCGGGTGTATCAGGTGCAGGCTTGGCCTGATCGCCGGTGTCAGGCTGGTCCATGTCATTGTTCTCGCCGGGATCCGGAGTGATCACGCCGTCGTCCTGCGAGCCATCGGGTGCTGCATCGTCGGGTGCAGCCGCCTGATCGCTATCCTCGAGCCGGCCGAGCTTCACCTTGACGGTCTGCTCCTTGCCGTCGCGCAGCACCACCACGTCGACTTCCTTGCCGACCGTGCTTTCCGCCACGACGCGCGGCAGGTCGCGCATTTCGCTGACGGTCTTGCCGTCGAATTTCAAAATGACGTCGCCCGCCTTGATCGAGCCGTCGTCGACGGGGCCGCCCTTGATGACGCCGGCGACCAACGCGCCCTTTGCAGTGTCGAGCCCGAGGCTGTCGGCGATATCGTCGGTCACCGGCTGGATGCGCACACCGAGCCAGCCGCGCCGCGTCTCACCATATTCGCGCAGTTGGTCGACGACGCCGGAAGCAAGCTCCGACGGCACCGAGAAGCCGATACCGATCGAGCCGCCGCTCGGCGAAATGATCGCCGTGTTGATGCCGATCACTTCACCCTTCATATTGAAGAGTGGGCCGCCGGAATTGCCCTTGTTGATCGCCGCATCCGTCTGGATGAAGTTGTCGTAGGGACCGGCATTGATGTTGCGGCCGCGCCCGGAAATGATGCCCACCGTCACCGAACCGCCGAAGCCGAACGGATTGCCGATCGCCATCACCCAGTCGCCGATGCGCATTGTGCTGGAATCGCCGAATTTCACGGATTTCAGCGGCGTCTTCGGCTCGACCTTCAGCACCGAAAGATCGGTCTTCGTATCGGTGCCGATCAGCTTCGCCTTGAGCTTCGAACCATTGGCAAAATTGATCTCGATATCGTCGGCGCCCTCGATCACGTGATTGTTGGTGACGATATAGCCGGCCGGATCGATGACGAAGCCGGAGCCAAGCGAGCTGACATTATGGTTGCCGCCCTTGTTACCTTGCTGCTTGTTGAAGAAGTCATTGAAGAATTCCTGGAAAGGCGAGCCGTCGGGGGCGCGGGGCGCCGGACCCGCGCCCTCATCGTCCTTCACCTTCTGCGAGGTCGAGATGTTGACCACGGCGTCGAGCAGTCCCTCGGCGAGATCGGCGACGGAAGCCGGGCCGGTGTTGGGCACGGCGGCCTGGATCGGAGCGGTCTGCTGCGGTGCGACGGCTGCGGGAGGCGCAGTAGTGGGAGCAACCGTTTCCGGAGTAGCTGGAGCGGGTGCAATAACCCCGGGTGCGGTCGTCTCAGGCGTGGTTTGCGCATAGGCAATCCCGCTCACGCCGGCTTGCGCCAGGATTGCGGCGCTGGCCATAAGCGCGAGCGTTCGTCTGAAGGGCGAGCGAATCGTGGGGGCCATCAAGCTTCCTCATAAGGGGTGCAATGCGCACATTGAGCATCAGCATAAGGCGGAATGATGGAGGGTGAAATCACCTTTTCGCGAAATCCCCGTGCAATGTGACGTGCCCTCGCAAAAGCCGGATCGTCACAATCATTCCACGAAAAAAGGGCCGGCGCTCGGGCCGGCCCTTCCAGAATTATCGGGTTACTTTCTCCTGCCGTCAGTTCGCCGGCTGGGCGGGTGCTGCGGGAGCAGCTGCGCCGGGAACTCCCGGAACTGGCGCGGCCGGATTTGTCGGCTGCAGGGTGCCGGCGGCATTGTCGAAATAGCGGAAGAATTCCGAATTCGGCGACAGCACCAGCGTCGTGTCCTGCGACGAGAGAGCGGAGGAATAGGCCGCCATCGAGCGATAGAACTCGAAGAAGGCTGGATCCTTGCTGAAGACTTCGGCGAAGACGCGGTTGCGTTCCGCATCGCCCTGGCCTCGAAGGATTTCCGCATCGCGCTGGGCGCCTGCGGTGAACTCGACGACCTGACGGTCGGCGATGGCCCGGCGCCGTTGGCCTTCCTCATTGCCCTCGGCACGGATACGCTCGGCCTCAGCGAGGCGTTCCGACCGCATGGCATTATAGGTGTTGGGCGCAACCTCCGGCGAAAGGTCGGTGCGCCGGATGCGAACGTCGTCTATATGCAGGCCGAGATTTTCGGCATCCGTGCGCAGGTCGTCGCGAATCTCCAGCATCATCGCGACACGCTCTTCCGAGAGCGCGGCATTGTAGTCGCGCAGACCGTAGACGCGGCGAAGCGATGAATCGAGCTGGGCTCTCAACCGCGCTTCCGCGGCTTCGCGATCGCCCGATACCGTTTCGCGGAAGCGGCGAACATCCGCGATGTTATAGATCACGAAGGCATCGACGTCGAAGGTCTGGCCATCCTGAACCTGAACGCGAATATTGTCGAGATCGAGCCTCAGCGCCTGCTTTTCGACCAGCTGAACGCGGTCGGCATCCATAAAGCCGAAAGGCAGCTTGAAATAAATGCCAGGCTCGGTCTTGACCGACTGGATCTGGCCGAAACGGACGACGATGGCCTGCTCGCGTGCATTCACCACGAAGATGGACGAATAAAGCCCGACCAGCACGATGGCGACGATGATGAAAATAATGGGAAGTCTGTTCGATGTCATGACTCAACCTCCCTGCTGTGCCGGCTTGCCAAGCTCATTGAGCGGCAGATAGGGCAGGACGCCCTGCTTCTCGTCAATGATGACCTTCCGGGAATTCTTCAGCACCTGCTCCATCGTTTCGAGATACAACCGCTTTCGGGTCACGTCGGGCGCCTTGGAATATTCGTCGTTGATCGCCGTGAATCGCTGCGCTTCACCTTCCGCCTCCTTTACGACACGGTCCTTGTAGGCGGCTGCATCTTCACGGATTCTGGCTGCATCGCCTCGCGCCTGGCCGAGCTTCTGGTTCGTGTAGCGATTGGCCTCTTCGATCGTGCTGTCACGGTCACGACCGGCACGCTGCACTTCTTCGAAAGCATCGGCGACTTCCCGCGGCGGCGCCACGTTCTGGATCGTCACGCCGGTCACGGTCACGCCCGCGCCATAGCGGTTCATCGTGTCCTGCAGGATATTGAGCACGTCCACTTCGATCGGCTGACGATTGCTGCGGAAGGCGTCCTGCGCCGGACGCCGGCCGACGATTTCACGCATGGCACTGTCGGAAACCTGCTGCAGCGTCTCTGCCGGATTTTCGACGTTGAAGAGATAGGCCTTGGGATCGCTGACGGTATAAAAGACCGCGAACTGCACATTGATGACGCTTTTGTCGCTGGACAGCATCAGGCCGTTCGAAGACGAGGCCGAAGTCGCCCCGATATTCAGCTGCTGCACGGTCACCTTGACCGTCTCCACCGTTTCCATCGGCCAAAAGTGGAAATGCAGGCCCGGCATGGAAATCTCGTCCTTCGGCTTGCCGAACCGCAGTTCGACGCCGCGCTCGTCCGGCTGCACGACATAAATGCACTGGATCAGCCAGAAGACGGCGACAATCGCCACGACCATCACTGCCACGCCGCCGTTGAAGCCGCCGGGAATGATATTGCGCAACTGGTCCTGGCCGCGCCGGATGATATCTTCCAGATCAGGCGGTCCGCCCTTGCCGCCGCCACCGCGCGGCCGGTTCGGCCCCTGTCCCCATGGTCCCTGATTATTACCGCCGCCGCCGCCCCAAGGGCCGCCGCCGCCATTCTGATTGCTCCAGGGCATCAAAACCTCGTTGTTCGTTAAGTCTCCACGCATCCGAAACCGTGGGGGCTGACCGGCGGACGCGTTGGTGACCGTTATAGGTATCACCGCATCGGCTTTCAACGCAGCGTGAGAAACTTGGTCAATTTAATTGGAAAATAGTTCATTTTCAGGCGTAACGGCGTTCGTAGACGATGAAACGCGTGGGATAGCTGTCCTTTTCGCCGGCCGGAACCGCGATCGCCTCCCCCGCCTGCCAGATGTCGGGATCGATCGCGGGAAACGACGCGTCTCCGTCGAGATCGGCCTCGACATGCGTGATGCACATCCGGTCGGCAAGACCGATCGCCTGGGCATAGACCTGCCCGCCGCCGAGAATGCAGATCTCGTTAACGCCGGTTTCGAGCGCCAGCCTGTCGGCCGCCGTCATCGCCTCGGTCAGCGAATGGGCCATGGAGACATCCGGATGGTCTATCGCCGCCTGCCGCGAAATGACGACGTTCGGCCGTCCCGGCAGCGGCTTACCGATCGAATCGTAAGTCTTGCGGCCCATCACGACAGGTTTTCCCAATGTCAGCGCCTTGAAGCGCTTGAGATCGCTCGAAAGCCGCCACGGCATATCGCCGTCGCGGCCGATAATGCCGTTGCGGGCAACGGCGGCGATAATGGTCCTGCGGATGTCGGCCATGGAATATCCCGGATCAGACGGCGATCGGCGCCTTGATGCTGGCATCGGCCTCGTAGCCGATCAGCTCGAAATCGTCGAAGGTGAAGCCGAAAATATCCTTCACATCAGGCTTGATGCGCATGAACGGTAGCGGCTTCGGCCGGCGCGCCAGCTGCAGCTTCGCCTGGTCGAAATGGTTGTCATAGAGATGGGCGTCGCCGAGCGTGTGGACGAAGTCGCCGGGCTTCAGCCCGGCCACCTGAGCCACCATCATCGTCAGCAGCGCATAGGAGGCGATGTTGAATGGCACGCCGAGGAAGATATCAGCCGAGCGCTGGTAGAGCTGGCAGGAAAGCTTGCCGTCAGCCACATAGAACTGGAACAGGCAATGGCAGGGCGGCAGCGCCATTTCGTCCACTTCGGCCGGATTCCAGGCCGAGACGATGTGGCGGCGCGAATTCGGGTTGTTGACGATGCCTTTGACGAGATTGGCGATCTGGTCGATATGGCCGCCGTCGGGCGCTGGCCAGGAGCGCCACTGGGCGCCGTAGACCGGCCCGAGATCGCCGTTTTCATCGGCCCATTCGTCCCAGATTGAAACGCCGTTCTCCTTGAGATAGCGGATATTCGTTTCGCCCTTCAGGAACCAGAGAAGCTCGTGGATGATCGAGCGCAGATGCAGCTTCTTCGTGGTAAGGACGGGAAAGCCCTCTTCGAGGTCGAAGCGCATCTGGTAACCGAAGACCGAGCGCGTGCCGGTGCCGGTGCGGTCACCCCGGTCGGAGCCCTTTTCCATCACATGATTCAAGAGATCGAGATATTGCTTCATGTCGCGCTGATTCCGTTTCGGCCAATTTAAGCCTTCGGAACCGGGAAACCAATCACCGGCGGGCATTTTCCCAATGTTTCTGATGGGTCGCATAACGCTTTTATGACGTTTGCCCTTTCCTTGGGCTGAGGAAACCACTATATCAGCCTTGCCGGCTTTCGGGTCGGCTATGGCGATAAATGAGCGGTGTAATAAACCTATTGGACCCGGGGGCGGTACCCGGCGCCTCCACCAAAAACCGGCGGTGTTAAAGGCCGGCTTTTGATGGGGGCGAAACAGGATCGACAAGGGTGTAAAGATCGTCTTTTTGCTCGGCATTGTACCGCCGTTATCGGGCTAAAATTGTAGTTGCAAACGACAACTATGCGGAAGCTCGTCTCGCTGCTTAATCGCGGTGTGACACTTCAATCAAAGTCCTAGTGGTTCGCACCTCTAGGCGGGGTCCGAAGGCACCTGGCAACAGAAGCCTTCACCTTCTCCCTGCCGCCGAAATCATGTATGTTGCTTAAAAACGTGACTCGGCTCCGGTCTTTCCCAAGGCGCCCGGACGTGGCATACAACCTTGTGAAAAGACTCCGAACCGACGAAAGACAGGAAAAGCATGGGGCAGGATCATATCCGCTACGACATTCTGGCACAGGATGCACTTCGCGGCGTCATCCGCAAGGTATTGGCGGAAGTCGCAGCCACGGGCCGCCTGCCCGGTGATCATCACTTCTTCATCACCTTCCTCACAGGCGCCACCGGCGTGCGGATCTCCCAGCACCTGAAGTCGAAATACCCCGAGCAGATGACCATCGTCATCCAGCACCAGTTCTGGGATATGAAGATCACCGAGACGCATTTCGAGATCGGTCTTTCCTTCTCGGACGTTCCGGAAAAGCTGGTCATTCCATTCAATGCGATCCGCGGCTTCTACGATCCCTCCGTCAACTTCGAGCTCGAATTCGACGTGCCGCTCGCCGATGGCGAAGAATTGCCGTCCGGAGAAATCACCGCCTATCCGGTGGATGCGGCCGGAAAGCCCGATGACGCCGCAGGCGTAAAACCCGCCGACGGCGAGGAGAAGAAACCGGGCTCCGTCGTCTCGCTCGACTCCTTCCGCAAGAAGCAGTGATTTGAAGGGAGGCCAAGCCTCCCTTCTTCATAGGGAATCCAGGAAATCGCATGAGCGCCGAAATCATCAATCTGCGCCAGTTCCGCAAGAAGCAGGCTCGCTCCGAAAAGGAGAAGAAGGCCGAACAGAACCGCATCTCCTTCGGCCGCACCAAGACCGAGAAACAGCTGACCCGCTGCCTGAACGACAAGGCCGACAAAGCCCATCGCGACGGCCGGATCGAGACCGATGACGACGGCGCGTGAGGGTTTTACGCAAAGCTTGAAGAGCCGGAATGGATTCTGCGATCAGCCACTTGCGCGGCTTCCTTGAATCGATCTGCCAACCCCACGCATGATTTGATAGAACGTCCTGAGCGCGTCGTCTCGGGCGCGCTGTGGCTCTACCTGGGATGCGAAGGCTCCATGATCCGCAAGCATTCGGCGACATTGCACGGCCATCGCACCAGTTTCTCGCTGGAGGACGAGTTCTGGGCTGAGCTGAAGACGATTGCCGGAGCCCGTTTGATACCGCTCGCCGCCCTGATCTCCGAAATCGACGACCACCGCCCACCGGACAGCAACCTCTCCTCGGCGCTGCGCTTGCATGTGCTTTCCTGGCTGAAGGCCGGCGCTGGCCATCAGCCTTGATGCATGTTGCTCAAAATCGCGTATCGACTTGGGACGACATCAATGAAAACAAAGACCTAAGCGTCTTGTATGAATCAGATTCTCTGCGCTTTCACTGCGCCTGAACGCCCGGCAGCTGATCGAAATTGAGCGGACCGGGCTGCGCTTGCCCACTGCGCCGTGCTGCTTCCGCCTCGGCCGCGGCTCTCGCCTGCGCATCCGCATCCGCCTTCGCTTTGGCTTCCGCCGCGCGTGCGGCCTCCGCCTCGGCAGCAGCCTTCTCAGCGGCTGCTTTCTGCGCCAGCGCGCGAAGCCGCTCTTCCTCCGCCTGCCGCTGTTGCTCGATCTCGGCCGCCTTGATGCGCTCGGCGTCGTTGAACCGGTAGAGCGCCACCTCGCGGCGCAGCCGCTGTTTTTCGAGCACGACCGCCTGCAGCCGCTCGACGCGCCGGCGCTCGCGCTCGAAGGCGCGCAGCGACAGATAGCTGGTGATATCGGTCACATCCATCGTCTTGCCGGGCGACGGCAGCATGCCGGAAAAATTCAGCCGAAGAGCCGGCTCGGCGCCGGAAAGCGCTTCCGTGCCGGGATTGAACCCGACACCCAGCGTCGCGCTGATCCGCTCTTCCGGCAGCGCGATCTGCGCATCGGCGGTGATGCGGGCGAGATCGTTGGCGACGGTGACATTCTGCACCCTCAGCGTCCCGTCGGCGATGTTGAAGGGGATGCCGAGTGGTGGCAGCTTCGCCTCGCCGTTGCTGAGCAGCGTCTCGATGATCGGATGCACCTTGCCGGCATTGATCTGCTCCTGCATCGTATCGGTCGCGGCAAGCAGCGGCGGCAAGATGGCAAGGTTCAACCCGCGTATGCTGGTATCGCCGAGCCTCAGTTCGCCCGAACCATTGAGCGAGCTGGCGATCTCGCCGATCGTCTTGCCCGAGGCCTCCATCGACAGCGACAATCCGAACTTGCCGTTGGCGATCGGCGCGCCGTCGCGCAGCCAGACGACGCCGGAAAGATCGGAATCGGCAAGCGCAAGCTTCGTCTGCAGGAAACCTGTGCCGCTGGCATTGGTGAAGAGCAGATTGCCGGAGAGCTTTCCGCCGTCCCAGTTCCCGGCCATGTCGTTGAGCTGCAGCTCGTCGCCCTTGTAGGCGACATTGCTGGTGAAGTCCGACACCGCCGTTTCCGGCAGGCCGGGCCAGAACTCCTTGGCCGCCAGCTTCACGTTGACGTCGAGATCCTTGAAGATGGGCAGCCCCAGCGCCGCCGTTGTCAGCTGACCGTTGGCGGGATCGACGATCTGACCGAACACCGCCTCGCCGAGCCAGCCGGCATCGACCTTGGAGAGTGTCAGCCCGCCGCTCGCGGTCGTCTTCGCAGCCTTCCGGTCGAAGCTCAGCGCACCGGAAAATTCGTTGTCGGCGGCATGTCCCTTGAGATCGGAAAAGACGATCTTGTCACTGTCGACGGCGGCATTGACCTGCAGGCCGAACGGCAGCCCGGTTCCGGTTTGCGGCAGGGCGATGCCGTTCATGATGAGATAGGGGTCGATATCGGCGCTGTCGAGCGAAAGCGCGATCTGGCCGTTCATGAAGGTCTCCGGCCGGACATCGACCTTGCCGTTGGCCATGAACGAGGTCCGGTCGGTCGCAAAGGTCAGCGCCGCGTCGGCGGGATCGTTGCCCGATGCCTTCACCTTCAGCGTCAGGCGGCCGTTGGCCCCGACATCGACCGGCAGCGGGTCGAGCCCGGCCTGGCCGAAGAGCACTGATGGCACGGCGTTTTCGAGCGTCGCCTCGAGGCTGGTCGTGCCGTTGCCGGTCAGCGCCAGGAGGTCGGACATGCGGTAATCGAGATTGACGCGGCTGCCGTTCGCCACACCGGCAAGCGTCACCGTCAGCGCATTGCCCTCGTCGCCGCCGAGCGTCAGCGCGCCGCGAAGCGCCGTATTGCCGTACCAGCCGGCGTTGCGCACCAGCCGGTCGAGCACCGGGTGATGCGGCAGGTGCTCGCGCAGCATGGTGAAGAAGCCGCCGGGATCGGCCGATTTGAAGGTGATTTCGCCGGCACCCTTGTAATCGAGCAGCGAACCTTCCGCCCTGCCCGTCGCCGTCAGCTCGGCCCCGGCGATATTCCTGATCGACAGCCGGTCGACGGCGAGCGCCCCATCGGCGATCGTAAACGTGGTCTCCACATTCTCGGCACTGACGCCAAAGGCGGTGAACTTGTCGGCCTTGAGCTGGGCGGCGATCTTGTGGTCGAGCACGTTGTCGCCGGCATCCTGGCCGGTCATCAGCCCGCTCAGCGCCTGTAGCGCGTCGAGATCGAGCGTATCGCCGTTCAGCGCTACCGAAAGCGTCGGCGTCTGGCCGGAGATCGCCTGGCGCTCCAGCCGACCCTTCAGCGTCGCCGGTCCGATGGCAATCTCGAGATGTTCGAAACGCTGCAATTCATGCGTCAGGCTGACATTGGCGGAAAAGCCCGCCTGCCGCAATTGCCGGATGGCCGGATCGACCGAGCCGGCAAGCCAGGAGGCAAGCCCCGTCGGCTGGCTGGATGCCACCACGATCTGGCCGTTGAACGAAGGTTCGCCCTGAAGCAGGAGCTTGCCCTTGCCTTCCACCTGCGTGCGCCCCGGCAGCGTGCCGATGGCGCTGTCGATCATCCAGCCGGTGCCGGCCGGTTCTAGCTCCAGCTGCACGTCGCGCAGCGTCGTATCGCCGGCGACGATCGCCGGCAGCTTGACGCTCGCCTTGCCCGGCACCTGCGGGATCGGCACTTGCGCGACGATATCGATCAGCGAATTCAGCCGTTGGCGTGCCGAAACAGCGGGATCCCGCGTCGTCTTGCCGGCCGAGCCCTGATTGCCGATGCGGTTGACGTCGATCTGCTGCCCGTCGGCGGTCAGCAGAAATTCCGGCGCATTGCCGGTATCGAGCGTCGCCTCGCCGGTTATGACATAGGGATCGTCCGTCGGACCGATCTCCATCCGGTATTCGGGAATGCGGATGCGTTCATTGGTGAGCTCGAAGCGGCCCTTGACGCGCGGCGGCTGCTCTTTCTTGTTGGCGGGCTTGGCGCTGTTGCGGATCTCGACCGCTGCCGAAAGCTGGCCCTGATAGTTCGGCTTGCTGTCGACGAGCTTCAGCTCGCCATCGAGATCGACGCTGACAGGGTGCTTGTCCGGCGAAAGCCTCGTGCGCATGCGCAGCACGCCCTTCTCGTCCGGCTGACTGCTCGAGATCGAGAAGCCGCCGTGCTCGCCGTCGAGCGCAGCGTCGCCCTCGATGCGCCACGGGCCGGCCAGCGACTTTGCCGACATTTCCGCATTGAGGCCGGTGATGCGACGCGAGCGACCCGACTGGTCGTCGATGAACTCGACCTCGCCGCCGCTGACATGCACGTTTTCGAGAACGACCGTCCTTGCCGGTATTTCCGCGCGGCTGCCGCGCATCCAGTCGAGCGTGCCGTCCTTGAGCAATCTCAAGCGCACCTTCGGATTGACGACGCGCATGTCGAAGATCAGCGCTTCGCCCGACAGGAAAGGCGCAAGCTCCGCATCCATGGAGAACTGCTCGACCTTGACGATCGGCGTGCCGTCCGCTTCCTGGCCGACGCGCACGTCATGCAGCGTCACCGACGGGAATGGCAGCAGGCGCGCATCCACCGTGCCGTAGACGGTGACCTTCTTGCCGATGATGCGGCTTGCCTGATCCTCGAAATTCTTGCGGAAATCCGTCCAGTCGATGAACAGCGGCGCAAGCAGCGCCACAAACAGCACTACGACGATCACTCCCCCCAGAAAGACGAGGAACCGGCCTACCAATGCAAAGCGTCTCCATTCGGGATTCTGTTGCCGACACTAGAGCATGATGCCGAAAAGTGTGCGCGGTTTTCGGACGACATCATGCTCTAACTCTTTATTTGAGAACAGGATTCAGATTTCAGGGCAAGCCGGCCCAACATCATCTTGTTCTAGCGCTATTCATGCCGGGGGCAAGACCCAACTTCATGAGAATGTTCCGTTTTCAGCCATGGTGGAAAATCTTGCCGGGATTGAAGATATCGTCCGGATCGAGCGCCTGTTTCACCTGTCGCATCAGATCCACCGCGCCGCCGAGCTCCTGTTCCAGAAACGCCATCTTGCCCTGTCCGACCCCGTGTTCACCAGTGCATGTTCCGTCCATTGCGAGCGCCCGCCGGTTGAGCCGTTGCACGAAAGCCTCGGCCACGGCGACGCCTTCGGTGCTCTTGTCATCAAACAACAGCAGCACGTGGAAGTTCCCGTCGCCGGCATGGCCGACGATCGGCCCCAGCAGCCCATGCTCCTCGATATCCGCCTGCGTTTCGGAAACACAATCGGCAAGCCTCGATATCGGAACACAAACATCGGTCGAAAGTGCGGCAAGCCCGGGCGCCAGCGCCCTTGCAGCCCAATAGGCGTCGTGGCGCGCCTTCCAGAGCTTCGTCCGCTCTTCGGCATTGGCCGTCCATAGGAATTCGCCGCCGCCGCATTCGGCGGCGATCTCGGCAAAGGCTGCCGATTGCAGCGGCACGGTCTCGTCGGTGCCGTGGAATTCGAGGAACAGCGTCGGGCTCTCGGCATAGGAAAGCTTGGAATAGGCGTTACAGGCCCGCATCTGCACCGTGTCGAGCAGCTCGATACGCGCCACCGGAATGCCCATCTGGATCGTCATGATGACGGCATCGCAGGCGGCCTTGATGCTCGGAAAGGCACAGGCCCCTCCGGCAATCTTCTGCGGGATCGCCTGCAGGCGCAGCGTCACCGAGGTCAGAATGCCAAGCGTGCCCTCGGCGCCGACGAAGAGCCGCGTCAGATCGTAGCCTGCCGAGGATTTACGGGCGCGCCGGGCCGTGCGGATCTCCTCGCCATTGGCGGTGACGGCGGTGACGGCAAGCACATTGTCCTTCATCGTTCCGTAGCGCACAGCATTGGTGCCGGAGGCCCGCGTCGAGGCCATGCCGCCGATCGAGGCGTTGGCGCCGGGATCGATCGGGAAGAACAGGCCGGTATCGCGCAGGTGAATGTTCAGCGCCTCGCGTGTCACACCCGGCTCGACGGTGCAGTCGAGATCTTCGGGATTGACCTCGAGCACCCGGTTCATGCGGCTGAAATCGATCGAAATACCGCCATTGGCGGCATTGACCTGACCCTCCAGCGAGGTGCCGACACCGAAACCGATCACCGGCACCTTGTGGGTCGCACAGGCATTGACCGCCGCCTTCACATCCTCGGCACTCTCGGCGAAGAGCACCCCGTCGGGCAGTTGCGGCGGGATGTAAGTGGTCGTATGGGCATGCTGTTCGCGGAAGGACTGGCCGGTCTGGAAACGCTCGCCGAAGCTCTGCTTGAGAATGCCCAGCACCGCGGCAATTCCCGCCTCGTTGCGTGTGCCCGCCTTCGCGTCCTTCAGCGCCATCCCGTTGATCTCCCTGCCATTCCGCAGAAACCACATCGTGTTCCGCAGGTCAGGCTGGGTATGCGGCAAGTCAAAGCGGCTGTCCAGTTAAGATTGACAGAAGATTTCATTCCCACTTTGTTATAGGCCGGTTGCTATAGCCAAGTCCGCCGCCCTTGCACCTCAGATAATCGGCGGATTGAGCCGCGCAAAACCCTCCTGCCTGCGATAGGGAAAATAGGGATAGGGCGCCGTGACCGCGCTGACGGCGTCGAGCCTTTCGATCTGCTCCCTCGACAGGTTCCAGCCGACCGCGCCGAGGTTCTGCCTGAGCTGCTCCTCGTTGCGGGCGCCGATGATGACGCTCGATACCGTCGGCCGGCCAAGCAGCCAGTTGATGGCGATCTGCGGCACCGTCCGGCCGGTCTCGCCTGCGATAGCGTCCAGCACCTCGACGATGTCGAACAGCTTCTCGTCGTCGACGGGCGGGCCGTATTGCGCCGTGTCGTGCAGCCGGCTTGTCTTGGGCAGCGGCTGGCCGCGGCGGATCTTGCCGGTCAGCCGTCCCCAGGCAAGCGGGCTCCAGACGAGGGCTCCCACACCCCGGTCGGCGCCGAGCGGCATCAGCTCCCATTCGTAATCGCGCCCTGCCAGCGAATAATAGACCTGATGGGCGACATAACGCGGATAGCCGTGGCGCTCGGCGGCGGCGAGCGACTTCATCAGTTCCCAGCCGGCAAAATTGGAAACGCCGACATAGCGGATCTTGCCTGCCGCGACGAGCCCATCGAGCGTCGACAGCACCTCCTCGACCGGCGTCGAGGCATCGAAAGCATGAAGCTGCAGCAGGTCGATATAGTCGGTCCCGAGCCGGCGCAGCGCATCCTCGGTGGCGCGGATCAACCGCGCCCGCGACGTTCCCCAGTCCTGCGGCCCCTCGCCCATCGGCAGCGCAGTCTTCGTCGAGATCAGCACAGCGTCGCGCCGGCCGCGGATCGCCTGGCCGAGTACCTCCTCGGACGCGCCGGCCGAATAGACGTCGGCCGTGTCGAAGAGATTGACGCCGGCTTCGAGGCAGATGTCGACGAGCCGCCGCGCTTCCTCGGCATCGGTATTGCCCCAGGCGCCGAACAGCGGCCCGCTGCCGCCGAATGTGCCCGCGCCGAAGCTCAAGACCGGCACTCTGAGGCCGGAGGCACCGAGATTTCTGTAATCCATGGATTTGTCTCCTGTATTTCCTATGAGATAGACCTCGGGCATTCGATGATATAGATTGCCTATGAGCAAATCATCTGTGACTTGAATTCATCATGAGCCGTCAGGACATCAACCGCTCCGGCGAAATGGAAGTCTTCGTCAGCGTCGTCGAGCGCGGCGGCTTTTCCGCCGCCGCCACGGCCCGGCGCATGACGCCGTCGGCTGTCAGCAAGCTCCTCGCCCGGTTGGAGACGCGCCTCGGCGCCCGCCTGGTCAACCGTTCGACCCGCAGGCTGCAACTGACGCCGGAAGGCTGTGCCTTCTACGAGCGCTGCATCACCATTCTTGCCGATATCGCCGAGGCTGAACGCCAGGCCTCGACAGGTGAACAGGCCGCAGGCCGCATTCGCATCAACACCAGCGGCTCTTTCGGCAACCATGTGCTGGCGCCGCTCGTGCCGGCCTTCATGGCGCTTCATCCGGCCGTGACGCTGGATATTTCCCATACCGACAGGATAGTCGACCTGATGGAGGAGCGCGCCGATGTCGCAATCCGCGCCGGCCCCCTGAAGAATTCCAGCCTGATCGCCCGCAAGCTTGGCGCCACCGGCAAGATCATCGTCGCATCGCCGGATTATCTCGCGCGTCATGGCAAACCACGCACGATCGCCGATCTCCGGCGCCATTGCCGCATCGGCTTTTCTTACGCCCGCGCCATCGAGGGCTGGCCGCTGCGCGAAGGTGGCGAAACGGTAACGATCCCGATCACCCCGGGCCTGCAGGTGGGAGACGGCGAAGCGATGCGCCACCTCGCTTTGTCAGGCGCCGGCCTTGCCCGCCTTGCCGCCTTCACCGTGCGCGCCGATATCGATGCCGGCCGCCTGGTGCCGGTGCTCGAAGAGGCCAATCCCGGCGATATCGAGGAGTTCTACGCCGTCTATATGGGCCAGGGCGGCCCGCTGCCGGCGCGCATACGCGCCCTGCTCGATTTTCTCGTCAGCCATGTACGTTTCTGAGGCACCCAGCCCGAAACCGTTCAGCGCATTTGGAATGATGACATGCATAGAAACAACGACTTGAAGCGGTCGCATGAATCAGTTTCGCATTTCAGCGCGCCGAGAAGCCAGATTTCGCAATTGACCGCCCGCCTCGCGCCCGCCTATACCGAACCCGCGTCAGTCGGTCCTTGCAGCCGGCCTCTCTTCGTCATGCCGGAGCCTCTTCCCATCTTCAGCCCTTAAGGGCTCGCGCCGGTCATGCTCTAACTATTTAATTTAGAGCAGGATTCAGATTTTGGCCGACCCGGCCTAAAATCATCCTGTTCTAGGAAAGATACGGGGATCATGTCATTCAGCGACGCGAGCCGCCTGCTGCGGGATGCCGGCCTGCCGAAATGGGCGCTGCTATTGGCACTTTCGACTGCTCTCGTCGTCTTCCTCGAACTCTTCGCTCTGCCGGCCTCGCTGCTGATCGGACCGATGGTCGCGGCAATCGCACTGGCGTTGACCATCGGCAAGGGAAAGCTTCGCGTGCCCTTCTGGCCGCTGCAATTCGGCCAGGTCCTGGTCGGCCTGATGATGGCGCGCACCATCACCCCTGACATTCTCGGCACCATGGCGAAGGACGCACCGCTCTTTCTGCTGTTCATCTTTTCGGTCATCGCCATCGCCACCGGCCTCGGCTGGCTTTTGACGCGCTGGCAGGTGCTGCCGGGGACGACCGCGGTCTGGGGTTCCTCGCCGGGCGGCGCCTCCGCCATGGTCATCATGTCCGAAGCCTATGGCGCCGATGCCCGTCTCGTCGCCTTCATGCAGTATCTGCGCGTCGTCTTCGTCGCCGTCGGCGCCTCTGTGGTCTCGCGACTGTGGGTGGCAGCCGACGGTGCCGAGCCGCCGCCGCTCGTCCTCTTTCCCGAGATCGACTGGCCGGCCTTTGCGGCGACGATGGCTTTTGCCGCCTTTTGTGCTTATGGCGTCCGGCGCCTGCGCCTCCAGGGCGGCACGATCATCGTGCCGCTCTTTCTCGGCGCCTTGCTGCAGGGCACGGGCCTCCTGAAAATTGAGTTACCGATGTGGCTGCTCGCCATCGCCTATGCACTGGTCGGCTGGAGCATCGGCTTGCGTTTCACCCGCTCGATCCTCAAGCACGTGGCGCGCGCCCTGCCGAGGGTATCGGCCTGCATCGTGCTGCTGATGGCGCTCTGCGGCTGCATGGCGGTGGCGCTTCACGTCTTCGCCGGCATAGATCCGCTGACCGCCTATCTCGCCACCAGCCCCGGCGGCGCCGATTCCGTCGCCATCATCGCCGCCTCAAGCGATGTCGACGTGCCCTTCGTGATGGCGATGCAGACCGGCCGTTTCCTGGTGATCCTGATGATCGGGCCGATGCTCGCCCGCTTCATCGCACGCCGTTCCGGCCTTGCGGAAAATCCCGTCTAGCGCCCTGCCTGGGGTTGTGCACGAGTGCTGCCCATTGGCCGGGCGTCATGCCATAGGCCTTCTTGAAATGGCGATTGAGATGGCTCTGGTCGGCAAAGCCGGTCGCCGCCGCCACCTCGGAAATCCCCTCGCCCGCACCGATCATCGCCCGCGCCCGCTGCAGCCGACGCATCAGGAGGTAGCGATGCGGGCTGGTGGCGAAGGCTGCCCGGAAATGCCGCGACAGCGCAAAACGGTCGAGACCCGTCACCGCCTCAAGCTCGCCGGAATTCACTGCACGGGTCGCATGCGCCTCGAGATAATCCCGTGCCGCCCTCGCTTGCCGCCAGGCGACGAGGCCCAGCGGCCGCGGCGGCAGGCGCGCATGCCGTGTCAGCCCGCCCGCCACCTGCGATACGAAATCGTCGACGAAAAGCGCGTCCAGTTCGCGGTCGAGTTCGCCGAGAGCCGCCAGCAGCACGCCCGCCAGCGCCGGATCGGCGATCACGGGTTCGTCGACAAAAGGCAGGCCGACGCCATCCGCCTTCAGGCATTCAAGAAGCAGCGACGGCTCCAGGTAGAGCATACGGTACTGCAACCCATCCTCCGTCCCCGCCCCGCCGTCATGCTCCTCATCGGGGTGCAGCACGATCACCTGTCCCGGCAGGCTGAAGCGCCGCTCGCCGCGATAGCGGAAGGTCTGAACTCCCTTCAGAGTCACGCCGAGTGCATAGGTGTCGTGCCGGTGCGGCTCGAAAGCATTGCCTGAGAACTGCGCCTCGATGCGCTCGATGCCGGGAAAGGCTGGCGCAGCCAGGATGGCGTTGCCGGATGGTCCCGCGCACAAACGTTCAAGACCTTCGAAGACCTTCGGATGTAAGTCCTGGTTCAACGCGCCCGATACTCCATAACCCGTAGATAGGTGAAAGACCGTCCGATGTTTGATACCAAAATTGCCGTCGTCCTGCGAAACAATCTTGCCGGCTGGCAGAAGCTGAACGTCACCGCCTTCCTGATGACAGGCATCGCCGGCCGGCATCCCGAGATCATCGGTGAAGTCTACAGGGACCGCGCCGGCAATCTCTACAATCCCTTATCGATCCAGCCGATCATCGTGCTCTCCGCCGACGAGGCGACCATATCAGCCGTTCACCGCCGCGCGCTGGAGCGCGATATCACCAGCTCGCTGTTTATCGAGGAGATGTTTGCGACCGGCCACGACGCGGCCAACCGCGCCGTCTTCGCAGAATTTGCTCCCGAAGACGCCAAGGTGGTCGGTATCGCCCTGCGCGCCGAAAAGAAGATCGTCGACAAGATCACCAAGGGCGCGACGATGCAGCACTGACGAAAAAGGCCGGGCGTGACCCGGCCTTTCCGCAAACGGTATGAGCCAGAATCAGCCCTGCGTGATCGGCGCGATCTGGATCTCGACGCGGCGGTTCTGCGCTCGGCCGGCCTCGCTCGCATTGGAAGCAACGGGTTGCGACGGACCGAAGCCGACGGCGGAGACGCGGCGCTGGTCGATGCCCTGGCCGCCGAGATAATCGGCGACCGAAAGTGCGCGGCGCTGCGACAGGTCCTGATTGTGCTGCAGGCTGCCGGTTGAATCCGTATGGCCGTTGACGTCGATCAGCGTGCGGTTGAACTTGCGCAACACGATCGCCACCGAATTCAGCGTCGGATAGAAGCCCGGCTTCACCGCGTCCTGATCGACGTCGAAGGTGATGTTCGACGGCATGTTGAGGATGATGTTGTCGCCATTGCGGGTCACCGAAATGCCGGTGCCTTCGAGCTGGGCGCGAAGCTCGGATTCCTGCTGGTCCATGTAATTGCCGATCGCGCCGCCTGCGAGAGCGCCGACGCCTGCGCCGATCAGAGCCGCGTTACGCTTGCCGTGGCCGCCGCCGCCGACAGCCACGCCGACGAGAGCACCGCCGAGGGCACCAAGCGCCGCGCCGCCGGCTGTGTTGGAAACCTTCTGTTCACCGGTATAGGGATCGGTCGTCGTGCAGGCGCTGAGATAGCTTGCGGCAATAGCGAGAAGTATGAATTTTTTGATCATGGACAGGACGGTCTCCGTTCGACTGATGCGAGCAAATGGCAAGGATTGCGGCAAGAAAATGAAGATGCTCTCCTGATAGGGCAAATTCGGACGTCGAAACACAGCCATGTTGCGGGAATGCGCTGATATCACCAGTTTTAGCGGATGACCGCTCCTACGCCTCCATAGGCATAAGGCGTGCCTGCCATTGCGGCTTTCAGACCGATGGTGCCCTTCATTGCCGTCATCGACTGACGTCTCTATAGCGCGTGTTGGATCGACCCACTCTTAGAAATTCTGGAACAACTGCCGCATGGTGTCGTAGGTAGCATTGGCGATGTTCAGCGACTGCAGGCCGAGCTGCTGCTGCGTCTGCAACGCCCGCAGCCTGCTCGACTCCTCCTCCATGTCGGCATCGACAAGCCGGCCGATGCCGGCGGTGATGTTGTCGTGCAGTTTCGTGGCGAAGTCGTTCTGCAGGTTGATGCGCTTTTCCAGCGCGCCGAAGGCCGAACCGACCGTCGTCAGCTGCGTCAGCGCGGCATCGACGACGCTGATCATCTGGCCGATCTGGCCCTGCGTCGTGCTTGATGTCACCGAGATCGCCACCTGCCCGGTGGTGGTGCCGTTCTTGCTCGTCATCAGCACGTAATTTTGCGCAGCACCGAGTTCGGTGGCGAAATAGGCCGATGTCAGCACCCCGTATTCGCCGGAACCGGTGGCACGGTCGTCGATCAGGTAGCGCGCGTCCTTGGAGGTCGTCGCTCCGACGGGCGTATTGTCGATATGGTAGCTCAGCATGCCGATCGAGATCGTGCCGTCGGCGTTGCGGATAAACGAGGCCGGGATCTGGCGCGGCTGCGTCGGCGTCGTATCGTTGGTGAGGACCACCCAGTTGTCGCTGTTGAAGGTCGCCGATTCCGAAACGCTGCGCAGCTGCTCCTGCAGCTGTTTGATCTCTTCGTTGATCTTGTTCTTGTCGATGCCGTCTTCGGTTGCGGCAACCAGCTTTGCCTTGATTTCGGAGACGACGTCGATGACGCTCTGAACGCCGGTATAGGCCGTTCCCATCGTCGCCGCGGCCATGCCGAGCGCATCCTGGATGGCCGAAACGGCTTTATTGTCGGTCCGCGCGGTGGTGGCGATCGACCAGTAGACGGCGTTGTCGCTGGCTTTTGCGACACGCATACCCGTCGTGATGTGGTTCTGCGTGACCGTCATATTCCGATTGATATCGCGCAGCACATAAAGCGCCGCATCCACGGAGACGCGCTGATAAATACTCACGGGACTAAACTCCAAAACACAACAGACGCAAACTGAACTAAAAATGAACCGTGCCGCACGGACATTCATGTCCGGGGTCGCTGAAACTCCAGCGCGTCGCAGCCTTCAAGAAACGAAGAAGACCAGTCGGTTACTGGTCACAATCATTGCCGTTTATGCTTAACAAACGGCTAAACTTCAAAAGTAATTTAGCTAATTTTGCAAGGTTTCATACACCATAAGAAACGCAGCCGGACGAGGTTGGCCGGCGGCGTTTCGTAATCGGATAAAACCTTATTCGGCGGCCTGCAGTTGCTCGTCATCGGGTGCGGCGCGCGGCCGTGTGGCGACCGACATCTCTTCGTGCAGGCGCGCTTCCTCGTGGGCGTGCGGCTTGGCGAAGCGGGCAAGCAGCAGATAGGCGACCGGCGTGATGAACAGCGTCACCAGCGTCGCGAAACCGAGGCCGCCGACGATCACCCAGCCGAGCGCAACGCGTGCTTCGGCACCGGCGCCATGGGCAAAAACCAGCGGCACGCCGCCGAGGATGGTGGCGATCATCGTCATCATCACCGGACGCAGACGCAGCGCGCAGGCCTTCTCGATCGAGGACCGCACGTCCTCGCCCCGGTCGCGCAGCTGATTGGCGAATTCGACGATCAGGATACCGTTCTTCGCCATGACGCCGACCAGCAGCACCAGGCCAATCTGGCTGTAGATGTTGAGGCTGGAGCCGGTGATAACAAGTGCGAAGACGGCGCAGGCAAGGCCGAGCGGCACCGTCGACATGATGATCAGCGAGGAGAGCACGCTTTCGAACTGCGCGGCCAGCACCAGGAAGATGATGACGATGGCGAAGCCGAAGGTCAGCGCCATGCCGCTCGAATTCTCTTCGAGCGTTGCGGCTTCGGCAAGCGGCAGCAGGCGTGAGCCGGGCGGCAGCAGCGGCTCGGCAAGTTCCGTCACTTCCTTGACGGCATCGCCGAGCGACATACCGTCCGTCAGACCGGCGGTGATCGCCACGGAAGCGAGCTGTTGCTCGCGGTTGAGCTGCGGCGCGACCGAGCCCTCCTTCATCGAGGCGATGACCGACATCGGCACGATCTTGCCGTCGCCGGTCTTCAGGAACACGTTTTCGAGGTCGGTCGGGTCGTCGATCGGCCGCGTCGTCGAGGTCAGCAGCACAGGATAGGATTCGCCGTCGACGAAGACGTCGACCACCGAACGTCCTTCGAGCAGCGACTGGATCGCCGTCGAAAGCCCGGTAATGTCGATGCCGAGATCGGAAGCGCGCTCGCGGTCGATCGTCACCGACACCTGCGCCTGGCTGGGCTCGTTGGTCAGGCGCGGCGTGTTGTATCGGCCAGTGGCTTCGAGCGCCTGCACCAGCTTGGCGGCCGCCGCCGTCAGCGCCTCATGATCATTGCCGATCAGCGCCATTTGCAGGCCGCTGCCGGCGCCGCGGATGCGCAGGCTGTTGGAGGAGATGGCGTTGCCGCGCAGCGCCGGCACCCGGGAGGCCGCCTGGTTGATATCGCCGACGATCTCCGTCTGCGTCCGCTGGCGCTCGCCCCAGGGAGCAAGCGTCAGCACCATGAAGCCGCTGTTCAGCGAGCCGCCCTGGCCGGAGATCGAGAAGACGTTGCGGATGTCGCCGCTGTCGACCAGCGGCTGTAGATATTCCTCGACGAGCTGCATCTTGTCGCGGGTATATTCAAGGCTCGATCCCTGCGGCGTCGTCAGCCGCATCATCACCATCGACCGGTCCTCCTCAGGCGTCAGCTCGCTTTTGACTGTGGAGAAGGCGACGAGTGCTGCACCGGCAAAGATCACCGAGAACAGGATGACGACGAAGGGCGCGTTGAGACAACCGTGCAGCGCCCATTTGTAAAGATTGGCGAGCGCCCCGCCGAAACGGCCGAGCAAGCCGTGATCCTCGAGCATCGGCTTCGTCAGCATGCGCGACGCAAGCATCGGGCACAGCGTCAACGCCACGATCGACGACAGCCCGACCGAGAAGGCGAGCACGAAGCCGAATTCGCGAAAGAGGCCGCCGACCTGGCCAGGCAGGAAGGAGAGCGGAATGAACACGGCCGCCAGCGTCGCCGTCGTCGCGACGACGGCGAAGAACACCTCGCGCGTGCCGAGCACGGCCGCAGCCCGCGGTCCCATGCCCTCGGCGCGCCGGCGCACGATGTTTTCGAGCACCACGATCGCGTCGTCGACGACGAGGCCGGTCGCCAGCACGATCGCCAGCAGCGTCAGGATGTTGATCGAGAAGCCGACCATGTAGATCGCCGCCAGCGTACCGATCAGCGCCACGGGCATGCTGACCGCCGGGATCAGCGTCGCCCGCCAATCGCGCAGGAAGAGATAGATGACGGCGGTGACGATAACGGCGGCAAGCACCAACGCCAGCACGACCTCATGGATCGCACCCTGGATGAAGACGGCATCGTCGCTGGTGATCGCGATCGTCGTGCCCTCGGGCAGCGTCTTCGACAGCTGGTCGACGGCGGCCTTGATGCCGGTCGAGATATTCAGCGTGTTCGACTGCGCCTGGCGAATAATGCCGAGGCCGATGCCGGGCTTGCCGTTCGAGCGCAGCGCCGTTTCGCCGTCGCGCGGGCCGAGCGTGACGGTCGCGACATCGCCGAGCCGGACGCGGTCCTGCAGGATGACGTTGGAAAAATCAGCCGGCGTCTGGAGGTTCGCCGTGGCGCGCACGACGATGTCCTGCGTGTTGCTCTTCAGCGAGCCGGCCGGCACGTCGAGCGCGGAATTGTCGAGCGCCTTCGTCAGGTCGCCGATGGTGAGCCCACGGCTGGCAAGCGCGCCCTGGTCGACATCGACCCGGAAAACCTTCTCCTGGTCGCCATATTCCTCGACGTCGGCAACGCCGTCGACGGAGGCGAGACGGTCGATCACCTCGTTTTCGACGAGCTGCGTCAGGTCGTCCATGTTGAGATTGGTGGAGGTAACGGCGAGCCGCATGATCGCTGAGGAATCCGAATCCGCCTTGACGATCTGCGGCGCATCCGCCTCGTCGGGCAGGTTCTGGGTGATGCGGCCGATCGCGTCGCGCACGTCGTTGGCGGCGACGGCGAGATCGATCGCGTCCGAGAATTCCAGTGTCACCCGGCTCTGGCCGAAGGAAGAGGTGGACGAGATCGACTTCAGGCCGCTGACGCGGGCAACGGCGCCCTCGATCACCTTGGTCAATTCCTGGTCGATCGTCTGCGGCGCCGCGCCGTCGAAGGTGGTGCGCACGGTGACGACGGGACGGTCGACATCCGGCAATTCGCGCACCTCGACGCCGACATAGGCGGCAAGGCCGGCGACGACCATCAGCGTGTTGAACACCAGCGCCAGGATCGGCCGGCGAACGAAAAGCGCGGTGAAGCCCTGCTTGCCTGTCGTCCTGTCGTGATGAATCTCGGTCACGTTCATTGGGTGGCGACCTCCGCGGTCGCGGCGACATCGGCGCTCACGCGCACCGCCCCACCCTCACGCACGCGCTGCAGTCCCTGTGTGACGATCACGTCGCCATCCTTGAGATCGGCTTTGACGAGCACGAAATCCGGGTTGCGCTGCACGATGCTGACCCGCACCTTATGCGACTTGTCGTCGTTGACCTGCCAGACGAAGGAGCCCTGCGAATCCCACTGCACGGAGACCGGGTCGACAGCTGGATATTTGTTGCCAGGAAATTTCATGCTGACACTGAAGGACATGCCGGCACGCAGCTCATCGGAACCGTTGTCGATCCGGGCGCGCAGACGAAGCGTACGGCTTGCCGCGTCGATGCGGTTGTCGACAGCTTCGACCACGCCCGAAAACACCTGCCCCGGCCTTGCCACAGACATCGCCTCGACCGGCTGGCCGACCGACACCGTATTGGCGAAGCGCTCCGGCACCCAGTAATCGACGAGGATTTCCGAACGGTCGTCAAGAGTGACGATCGGGATGCTCGTCGTAACATTGTCGCCGATATTGACCGGCACAATGCCGACGATGCCGTCGATCGGCGCGGTGATGTTGCGCCGGGCGAGATTGAGCTCGGCGGCCTGCAGCTGCAACCGCGCGCCCTGCTCGGCGATCTCCGAATCGAACACGTCCATGCGCGACACGCTGGACTTGATGTTGTGATAGAGATTGGACTTCTCGACGGCGGCCTTGACCGCCACATCAGCCTGGCCGCGGGCGATCACCTGCTCCTCGCTGTCGAGCTTGGCGAGCACCTGGCCGGCCTTCACCCTGTCGCCCGACTTGATGAGGATTTCGCGGATCGTACCGGATGCCTGCGGCGTGACCGCCACCGAACGGATCGCGTCACCCGTGCCGATGGCGTTCAGCCGGTCGTTGACGATACCCTGGACGACGGCCTGCGTCGCGACGAGAACGGTGTTGTTGCGCCCACCGCCATTGCGGCGGTTCTGTCCCTGCCCTTGTCCCTCGCCACGCTGCTGCCCTTGCGCCCGGGCGGTAGCGTCGGCATCGGCCGTCTCCTCGGCCTTCGGCGCGATCTTGGAAACGATGCTGTCTGGAATGCCTGCATCGCGCATCGTATCGCCAGCGCCGGGCACGAAGAAAACCCACGCGGCAAAGCCGGCAATAATGACGATGAGCGACAGTGCAAACTGCTTCCAAAAGGCCATTCACGTCTCCGGAGGGACTCGAGGTTGGACCAGGGTCGGTCGAAAGAGGCGCTGCGGGATCGAGATTCCCGTCTAATGCGACAATATCGCGCGTTTACAGCTTACCGGCAAGCATAAGCAGCCGGCATTACCGATTTGTAATATCAGCAAAGAATGGAAATAACCCGGCCGCTCACTTTTGCTTGAATGAACACTCGCCCGTGTCTTTGATCCCGCCGATTGTCGAGCAAGATACCGTACAAAATCCCTGAGGATGCGGGTTGGATGCCTATCGACGCATCGACCACCGCACGCCCATGACAGCCGCAATCCCCAGTATCGGCCACACTGCCCAGAACTGCCCCGTCCAGGTGAAGAGGTTGATGCCGGCAAGGCCAAGCGCCAGGATCGCCAGCAAGGTGATCTTGCGGTTGAACAGGATCTGATCGCGGTTCCAGGCGAGCGCCGCGATGACGGCAAGCGCGAGCACCGGAAAACGCGCCCAGAAGACGCCCTGCCACGACAGGAGGTTGATACCGATTAGGACGGCGGCGACGATGCCGAGCACGCCATACAGCCTGCGTCCGCCCGGTGCTGGGGTTGTCTCGGCCTTAGCTGCCGCCATAACCGGCGCCGGCTGCGGCCGCGCGGATCCGGATCGTTCTGCAGATGGCGTCTCGTCCCTGGCATCGCCGATCTTCACCGCGTAGCTCGGCACGCCTTCATCGACATTTTTCACCATAAGCGGCCCGAGAAACTCGAAACCAACAGCCACCTTGTTGCGGACCTGGTCATAGACGGTGCTCGATATCACGATGCCGCCTGCAGCAGCCGACGTCTGCAGCCGCGCGGCGATGTTGACGCCGTCGCCATAGATGTCGTCGCCCTCGACGATTACGTCGCCGAGATTGATGCCGATGCGGAAGAGCATGCGACCGTCGGCCGGGCGGCGGGCGTTGAAACCCGCGAGTTCGTTCTGGGTGTCGACGGCCGCACGCACCGCCTCGACCACGCTCGGGAAATCGGCGATCAGCCCGTCGCCCCAGGTATTGATGACACGGCCACCATGGCTTTCGATCAGGCGCCCCATCGCCTCCCGGCAGCGCTTCAGGCTTGCAAGCGTCCCCTCCTCGTCAGCCCCCATCAGCCGCGTATAGTCCTGCACGTCAGCACAGAAGATCGTCGTCAGCTTGCGCCGCGTTTCACTCATGGTCTTTCGTCTCCGCGCTATCCGCCCCGGAAGATCGCTGCAAAGGGTGAAACTGGTCGAGATCAAATGGGCGATTGCAACGGCGGTAAACTACTAAGGCTTTGTGTTTGTTGCCACCGATAATTGTTCATTATCGCCCGTCAGCATAATCGGTGATCACTGAACGATCTTGCGCGGGCTCGCCGTGTGTTCTCTCGCCACCGTGCTGGAACTGTCGATTTCCTGAAGCAACACGTCATAGCCCCAGAGATCGGCGAGATGCTGCAGGACGAGTTTCGTGTCATTGTCCTGAAGATAGCAGCCATTCATGACGATGTGCTGCAGCAACAGCCGGCGGTCGCCGGCGAGGTCGACATCGACGATATCGATTGCCGGATCGGTCCAGCCGATATCGTATTCGCGGGAGAGCTGGCGGCGGATGCGCAAATATCCGCGCTCATTGTGGATCGCCGAAACCAGCACTCCCTCGGTCTGTTCCGGATCGTCGTAGAGATGGAACAGCCGCAACTGCCGGATCAGGTTCGGGCTCAGGAACTGGCTGATGAAGCTCTCGTCCCGGTAATTGGCCCAGATGTCGCGAAGAACCGCCATCGCATCGCCTCGTCCGGCGATATCGGGGAACCATGCACGGTCCTCTTCCGTCGGCGTCGTGACGATCCTCTCGATATCCTGCATCATCGCAAAACCAAGCGCATAGGGGTTGAAGCCCGAGAACCGCCGGTCGTCATAGCTTGGCTGAAACACGACGTTGGCGTGCGACTTCAGGAATTCGAGGAAGTTTCCGTCGCTGATCTGCCCCCGCTCGTGAAGGCGGGTCATGATCTGGTAGTGGACAAAGGTGGCGGTTCCCTCGTTCATCACTTTGGTCTGCCGCTGGGGATGGAAATATTGTGCGACGTGGCGGACGATGCGAAGGATCTCGCGCTGCCACGGCTGCAGCCGCGGCGCCGACTTTTCAAGAAAATAAAGGATGTTGTCCTGCGGAAGCCCGAGGGCGGCGCGGCGCTTTTCCAAGCCGATGTCACCCGCCTTTCGGGCCTTACCGACGGGAACCGTGCGCCACAGATCGTTGAACATCTGCTCCTCGTGGGCGCGGCGCTCCTGCTGCCGCTTTTCCTCCTGGCGAAGATCGATCGTGGTCTTGCCCGCGTATCGATGCACCCCGTGCGACATCAGCGCATGGGCTGCGTCGAGCGTGCGCTCGACAGCCGTCTCGCCGTAACGTTCCTCACAGCGGGTGATATAACCCTTGGCGAAATCGAGGTAATCGAGGATGCCCTCCGCATCGGTCCAGAGCTTGAAGAGATAGTTGTTCTTGAAGAAATGGTTGTGGCCGAAGGCCGCATGCGCGGTGACGAGCGTCTGCATCGTCGCCGTGTTTTCCTCCATAAGGTAGGAGATGCAGGGCGAGCTGTTGATGACGATCTCATAGGCGAGGTCGCGCATCCCGCGGCGGTAGAAGGTTTCGTGATGCGCGAAGTGTTTGCCGAAGGACCAATGGCGGTAGAAGAGCGGCATGCCGGTCGAGGAATAGGCATCGAGCATCTGCTCCGAGGTGATGACTTCGATCTGGTTCGGATAGACGTCGAGGCCGAGTTCGCCGAGCGCAATCTCCTCGCAGGCGTCGTGGATGCGCTGGAGTGTTGAAAAGTCCCAGTCGGCCCCCTCGAATAATAGCCGCTCTCGTGGCCTCATCGTCATGGTCATGGCGTCACCTTCGACTGTGCGTCACGTTTCTGGAAGAGATCGTGGAAAACAGGGAATATTTCGTTTCGCCGGCAGACCTTGCGCATCGAAAGCGGCTGCAGCTCGGAACGGATCCCGTCATAGAGCATCCAAAGCGGTGAGCGGGATACTGAGGAGTCACCGCCTTCTTCGCCGACTTCGATATAGGCGAAATACTGGCACAGCGGCAAAATCTCGCGCAGCAGCTGTCCGCTCAAGTTCCCGTCCGAATGGGCGTTGTCGCCGTCCGAGGCCTGGGCGCCATAGATATTCCATTCCGCCGGATCGAAACGCGCCGCGATGATCGCCCGCATTGCCGCCAGCGCACTGGAAACCAGGGTGCCGCCCGTTGCCGGGCCATAGAAGAAGGTTTCCTCGTCGACTTCCTCGGCCTTGTCGGTATGGCGGATGAAGACGATCTCCACTTTCTTGTAGCGCTTCGACAGGAAAAGGTAGAGCAGCAGGTAAAACCGCTTCGCCAGGTCCTTCATGTGTTCCGACATGGAACCGGAGACGTCCATCAAGCAGAACATCACGGCTTTCGCCACAGGTTTCGGCTCGTTTTCGAAGCGGCGATACCGCACGTCGAGCGGATCGATATAGGGAATGCGCCGGCTTTTTTCCGTCAGGGATTTGAGTTTTGCCTCAAGCGCCAGCCGGCTCTCGTCGTCCTCGCATTCCTCGATCTGCCGCTGCAGGGCTTCGATTTCCTCGCGGCGCGGACGGTGAAGCGCGACACGGCGCATCATCGCGAGCCTGGTCGTGCGACCGACGGCGATGTTGGACGGCGATCCCGACACGGAATAACCGGCACGGAACGGAGTTTCCTCCTCGGTTTCGGCCAGGCGCCGCTTGGCAAGGTCGGGCAGTTCCAGATCGTCCAGGAACACATCGAGGAATTCCTCGCGCGTCAGCACGAAGCGGAAGCCGTCCTCGCCGTCGCCGTCACCCGCATCCTTGGGTTTTCCGCCCCTGCTCCCCGGCGGGCGCGGAAGAATGTCGCCTTCGACGAAGGCCCTGTTTCCAGGCAGGATATGGTCGCGGATGCCGCCGTCGCCCCTTCTCAAGTTCGGCTCGGCCATTCCATCGATCGGCAGGCTGATTTCCCCGCCGTCGAGCACATCGCGAATGTTCCGGTTTTGCAGAGAACGCTTTACCGCCTGCTGCACGGCGCCTTTCATGCGCCGAAGAAACCGTTGCCGATTTTCCAGACTTTTACCGCGCGGATTTAGCCGACGGTCGACAATGTGCATATTGGCTCCACATTAACTTGCCTGTTTGACGCGCATGTACCATTCGACGAGGCGCCGAACCTGCCTCTCCGTGTAACCCCGCGCGGCCATGCGCGAGACGAATTCGCTGTGCTTCTTTTCCGTTTCGGAATCCTTCTTCGATCCGAAGGAAATAACCGGCAAAAGATCTTCGACCTGCGAGAACATTCGCTTTTCGATGACTTCCCGGATTTTCTCGTAGCTCGTCCATGACGGATTCTTTCCGCCGTTAGCTGCCCGCGATCTCAAGCAGAACTTGACGATTTCGTTGCGGAAATCCTTCGGATTGGCGATTCCTGCCGGCTTTTCGATTTTCGTCAGTTCCTGGTTGAGGAGCTCGCGATCGAGAAGCTGGCCGGTATCGGGATCCTTGAAGTCCACATCTTCGATCCAGGCATCGGCATAGTCCACGTAGCGGTCGAACAGATTCTGTCCGTAATCCGCATAGGACTCAAGATAGGCCTTCTGGATTTCATTTCCAATGAACTCTGCGTAACGCGGCGCAAGATCGGCCTTGATGAATTCCAGATATCGCTTCTCGACATCGTCGGAAAACTGCTCGCGGCGGATCGACTGCTCCAGCACATACATCAGATGAACCGGATCGGCGCCGATATCCGTGGTGTCGTGATTGAAAGTTGAGGCGAGCACCTTGAAGGCGAAGCGTGTCGATATGCCGTCCATGCCCTCGTCGATGCCGGCGGCATCCCGATATTCCTGGACACTGCGGGCGCGCGGATCCGTCTCCTTCAGGCTTTCGCCGTCATAGGTGCGCATCTTCGAGAAGTATGTCGAATTCTCATGCTTGCGCAGGCGTGAAAGCACGGAGAAGCGGGCCAGCATTTCGAGCGTTGCCGGGGCGCATGGCGCATCGGCGAGTTCCGATCCCTCGATCAGCTTCTCGTAGATCTTCTGCTCTTCCGTCACGCGCAGGCAATAGGGCACCTTGATCACGCAAATACGGTCGATGAACGCTTCGTTGTTCTTGTTGGCCTTGAAGGTCTGCCATTCCGCCTCGTTCGAATGCGCAAGGACGATGCCGGTGAAGGGTATGGCGCCGATATTCTCGGAGCCGATATAGTTCCCTTCCTGCGTCGCCGTCAGCAGCGGATGCAGCATCTTGATCGGCGCCTTGAACATCTCGACGAACTCGAGCACGCCCTGATTGGCGCGGTTGAGGCCGCCCGAATAGCTGTAGGCATCCGGATCGTTCTGGGAATAGGTCTCCAGCTTTCGGATATCGACCTTGCCGACCAAGGACGAGATATCCTGATTGTTCTCGTCTCCAGGCTCGGTCTTGGCGATGGCGATCTGGCGCAACCGCGAAGGCTGTACTCTGACGACGCGGAAGCGGGAAATATCGCCTCCGAAGTCGTCGAGCCGCTTCAGGCACCACGGGCTCATCAGTCCGCTCAGGCGCCGCAGGGGAATGCCATATTGCTCCTGCAGGAGCGATCCCATCGTGTCCGGGTCGAACAGGTTGAGCGGACTTTCGAAAACGGGGCTGATCTCGTCACCCGCCTTCAGCACGTAGATCGGATGAAGCTCCATCAGCAGCTTCAACCGCTCGGCCAGAGATGACTTGCCGCCGCCGACCGGGCCGAGCAGATAGAGGATCTGCTTGCGCTCCTCGAGCCCCTGCGCTGCATGCCGGAAGAAGGAAACGATGCGTTCGATTGTCTCTTCCATGCCGTGGAAGCCGACAAAGGCCGGGTAGATCCGGATGGTCCGGTTCATGAATATCCGACCGAGGCGCGTGTCCCTGGCGGTGTCGACCATCTGCGGCTCGCCTATCGCGGCGAGCAGCCGCTCGGTCGCATTGGCATAGGCAAGCGGTTCCTTTTTGCAAAGATCGAGATACTCCGAGATCGACATATCGGTCTCGCGACGCGCATCATAACTGCGGGTGAACGCATCGAATACGGATTCGCTCAGCATGGGCCCTCCATCAAGGTTAATGCCACAGGCTCTAGGTCGTCATACCAAAGGAGATGGCCACGACATTCCTAAGAATCAATAGTTTCGCAGGTATATTCCACGCTCACCGGCTGTTTCTGGCAATGCACAAAAACGTGCGTGCACCGGTTATTTTTTTACTCTACGAAACTGTTTCTTATTGTAGTTGAGAAAAGGGCTATTGCGATATCAGCACATTTCGCGACGTGACAGAAAGATGAAAAGGGTGTGCAATGTCGCCCGTGATTCGAGCTCTGGAGAAATCGACGATTTGGCTGTGAAACTGCCCAAAGTCGATGCGGGACAGCGTGTGCCGATCCGCTCCAGACATGCTGAAAACGGTGCATCCCAGCCAAGCGCCCCGCATCGTGATCATGCGGCTACCCCGCGCGACTCAGCCGTTGAATGCCTTCTCCAGTGCGGCCACATCGATCTTGACCATGCCGAGCATCACTTCGGTTACGCGCCTGGCCCGCTCGCGGTCGCTGTCGGCGATCATCTCGGACAGCACGCGCGGCACGATCTGCCAGGAAAGGCCCCAGCGGTCCTTTAGCCAGCCGCAGGCCTCCGGCGTGCCGCCATTGCCGAGAAAGGCCTCCCATATCCGATCGATCTCGGCCTGGCTTTCCACGAGAATCGCGATCGAAAAGGAATGGTTGAAACTATCGAGCGGGCCGGCCTTCATGGCCAGAAAGGCCTGGTCGGCGAGCGTGAACTCGATCAGCTCGACGCTGCCGGGAGGCCCGCTCGGCGTTTCCGCCGGCAATATGGTGGTGCGGCCGATCCTGGAGTCCGGGATAACAGACACGTAGAATTCGACGGCTTCGCGCGCTTCCTCGGCGAACCAGAGATTTGAAACGACCTTCGGCATGAAACGGCCTCCTTGTTGACGGGTGTTGATCCGGACTGCTGTCCGATGATCCAAGGACGCCCCACCAGCGCCGGTTCCGACATGCTCCGATTGGAAATTTTTAGCCCCGCCCGCCCGCATGGCGACCACAGCCGGGCTCGGCGGTGGCATTGCCGCCCGTAACATACCGCTTGGAATAGCGCCGGCTCGGGAATGAAAGCAGAACATCTTTTCTGGTCTTTCCTTCCCGAATCACTACATTACGCGCCATGAGCAATAGTTTCGACGATATGCCCTTCTTCGACGAAGAGCCGGGTGAGATGGCGCGCAAGCCGCAGCCGCCTGCCGCAACCGCCGAAAGGGCGCCCGCCGCCAGTGGCGGCATCGCCGCCCGCGCCATGGCGGCTCGCGACGGCGGCAAGCGACCGGATTACCTCGCCGGGCTGAACCCCGAGCAGACCGAAGCCGTCGAAACACTGGAAGGCCCCGTCCTCGTGCTCGCCGGCGCCGGCACCGGCAAGACCCGCGTATTGACGACCCGCATTGCCCATCTCCTCAATACCGGCCGCGCCTTCCCCTCGCAGATCCTCGCCGTCACCTTCACCAACAAGGCTGCCCGCGAGATGAAGGAGCGCATCGCGCTGCTCGTCGGCGGCGCCGTCGAAGGCATGCCATGGCTCGGCACCTTCCATTCGATCGGCGTCAAACTTCTGCGCCGTCACGGCGAGCTTGTCGGCCTGCGCTCCGATTTCACCATTCTCGATACCGACGACGTCGTCCGCCTGATCAAGCAGATCATCCAGGCCGAAGGCCTCGACGACAAGCGCTGGCCGGCCAAGCAGTTCGCCGGCATGATCGACACCTGGAAAAACAAGGGTCTCGGCCCCGCCGATATCCCTGAGGGCGACGCCCGCGCCTTTGCCAACGGCCGCGGCCGCGATCTCTATGTCGCCTACCAGGCCCGCCTCTCGACGCTGAACGCCTGCGATTTCGGCGACCTGCTGATGCATCCGATCGCGATCTTCCGCAAGAATCCCGACCTCCTGAAGGAATATCACGGCCGTTTCCGCTATATCCTCGTCGACGAGTACCAAGACACCAACACCGCCCAATATATGTGGCTGCGGCTTCTCGCCCAGCGCCCCAAGGGCGAGCTGCAGAACGTCTGCTGCGTCGGCGACGACGATCAGTCGATCTATGGCTGGCGCGGCGCGGAGGTCGACAATATCCTGCGCTTCGAAAAGGATTTCCCCGGCGCCAAGGTCATCAAGCTTGAGCGCAACTATCGCTCGACCGAACATATCCTCGGGGCCGCCGCCCATCTGATTGCCCATAATGAGGGCCGCCTCGGCAAGACGCTGTTCACCGACCGCTCCGATCCTGATGACGTCAAGGTGCAGGTCCACGCCTCCTGGGATTCGGAGGAGGAAGCCCGCGCCATCGGCGAGGAGATCGAGCAGCTCCAGCGCGGCAAGCATCTCTTGAACGACATGGCGATCCTCGTGCGCGCCTCCTTCCAGATGCGCGAATTCGAAGACCGCTTCGTTACCCTCGGCCTCAACTATCGCGTCATCGGCGGCCCGCGCTTCTACGAGCGCCTCGAGATCCGCGATGCCATGGCCTATTTCCGCCTCGTTGCGCAGTCGGCCGACGACCTCGCTTTCGAACGCATCGTCAACACCCCGAAGCGCGGCCTCGGCGATACGACGGTGCGCGCCCTGCACGACTACGCGCGTGCCCGCGACATCCCGATGCTTGCGGCAGCCGCCGACATCATCGAGACCGACGAGCTGAAGCCGAAGGCGCGAAAGGCGCTCTTCGACGTGATTCAATCTTTCCGCCGATGGCAGGAACTGCTTGAAAACACGCCGCATACCGAACTTGCCGAGCAGATCCTCGAAGAGTCCGGCTATACCGACATGTGGAAGAACGACAAGAGCGCCGAAGCCCCCGGCCGCCTCGAAAACCTCAAGGAACTGATCCGCTCGATGGAAAGCTTCGAGTCGATGCGCGGCTTCCTCGAACACGTCTCCCTGGTGATGGATGCCGAGACCAACGAGAACCTCGATGCCGTCTCGATCATGACGCTGCACTCGGCCAAGGGCTTGGAATTCGACACCGTCTTCCTGCCCGGCTGGGAGGAAGGTCTCTTCCCGCACCAGCGCTCGCTGGATGAGAGCGGCCGCGCCGGCCTGGAGGAGGAACGCCGCCTCGCCTATGTCGGCATCACCCGCGCCAAGCACCGCTGCCACATCTGGTTCGTCTCCAACCGCCGCATCCATGGCCTCTGGCAGTCGACCCTGCCCTCGCGTTTCCTCGACGAACTGCCGGAAACCCATGTCGAGGTCGCCGAAATGGAACAGAGCTACGGCGGGTACGGCCGCGGCGGCTACGGCCAGTCCCGCTTCGACAAGGCCGAACCCTTCACCAACTCCTATTCCACTCCCGGCTGGAAACGCGCCCAGGCCAACAAGACCGACGCCACACGCGACAATTGGGGCACCCGCTCCGGCCACGCCGTCGAACGCATCGGCTATGGCGAAAGCGGCCCGAAGGGGCGCACGATCGAAGGCGAGCTGGTGGCGAAATCGACCTCGTCGGAACCGTCGAGATTCACCCTCGGCGATCGCGTGTTCCACCTGAAATTCGGCAACGGCAACATCACTAGCATCGAAGGCAACAAGCTGACGATCGAGTTCGACCGGGCGGGACAGAAACGGGTGCTGGACGGATTTGTCGAGCGCGTGTGACCTCAGAGCAATTCCAGGAAAAGTGCGAAGCGGTTTTCCGTCCGGAATTGCGTAAAACAAAAGACTGGAGCGGTTCTGCGCTCCCATGAAAAGCTGAACCGATCCAAGTCAGCACGACGCGAAAACGCTCACCCGAGCATCCGCATCCTTCCAAGCCCGAGAATATCGTTGACGAGCGCGATGCCCATGCCCGCGGCGACGATTCCCAACCCGATCAGAAAGAGCCGGCGAGACCGGTCATATTTGGCGGCAAACAAGGAGTCCCGCGCCAGCAAATCGGCAAAGACCTTCACCTGGATGGCGATGCCCACGACGAGGAACAGCATCGGCAGGATATCGATGCGGCTCCAGTCATTGGGATTGGAAACCCAGACACTGATGAAATTGAGCGAGAAGCCAAGGATGATCCCGGCCGCCGTCAGCGAGCCGTTGCGGAACGTCGCATCGATCTTTTCGTCGGGATCCGGCTCTGACATGGCTTCGCTTCCGGCTTGCTTCCAAGGGTAAGAAAGGCAGAAATCATGACCCGGAGCAAGGTCGGCCTGACGTCGCCTCTCGCAGAAAGCAGACGAAATGTCGCAGCCGCGCAAACTCGGGCACTCCGCGCATAGCTCCTCCGCACGCTGCGTTACGGCAATTTCGGGGCGACACCGGCATGGATTTAATCGCGCCCAGACAAACAGATCACCAAAAAAACCAACAAATCCAATGAAAAAAATTTGGTAACCGAAAGGTTGACGTGCGTTGCTTCGCTCCGTCAATCGCACTTCTGCCCTGTCAAAACGTCGCTTTGACGCCTCGCGCAAATCAGCTTAGCCCAGAGGCTGCCTGCCCATGAAAGGCAGGCTTCACGACGAACTTTTCGAAGGAGGTTCCAGTGACCAGTGTTTCATCTCTCGGCAGCGCAGTGACCCAGTACCAGTCTCCGCTTTCCAGCCTCGACAAGAATGGCGACGGCGTCATATCGGCGAACGAGTTGGCCGCCGCCTCGCAGTCCTCGACATCGGGCACGGCGTCGACCGACAGCGACGACAGCAGCACCGACATCGTCAAGAAGATCACCGCCGACATCCTGTCGCTGATGCTGTCGATGCAGAAGACCGACGGCAGTGACGATCAGGGCGACGACGGCGATCAGAGCGACGACGCTTCCAAGGGCGTCTTCGCCGCGATGGATACGGATGGCGACGGCAAGTTGACCGAGTCCGAATTCCTCGCCGCCGATCCGAACAGCATCAAGACTTCAGGCGATAGCGATCCGCTCCTCACCAAAGTGCTGAGCGACATGCAGACGGCCCTCCAGGCCTACCGTAATACCTACGGCACCTCCGCCGCAGCGGGTGACTCCGCAGCCGAAGACGTGGCGGCGGTCTAGCCGGCCGAGATCCGGGCTCTGCCGGGGGAGCCTCGATCCATCGATGCCGCACAAAAGCGTCCTACGCAGGCAGATCGATTTGCCGGCAATTGCCACCGTCGCGGGCCGTGTCTGCGATCCGGAAATCATGCACACGCCTCCCCTCCGTTCCATTTCAACACGAGAACCGCCGACAGCTATCGCAATGATTGCATTAGAGCATTCTGTTTCGACGACTTACTACCGCTAGTGCCAGAATTAACACTTGCGCGTCCGCGCCTGGAAATCCACTAGTTGATCCATTCAGTGTGCTTGGCGTCTTACACTGCAATAAAGCGAAGGGATTGGCCTTGATGAAAGCGCTGCTGCTCGTCGATATTCAGAACGGCTTCTGTCCAGGCGGCAATCTGCCGGTGCCTGACGGCGACAAGGTGGTTCCCGTCGCAAACAGACTGATCGACAGCGGCAAATACGACCTGATCGTCGCTTCGCAGGACTGGCATCCGTCGGGCCACGGCAGCTTTGCCTCCGCCCATCCGGGTGCCGCCCCCTTCGAAATGGGCGAACTGTCGGGCAAGCCGCAGATGATGTGGCCCGACCACTGCATTCAGGGTACGCTCGATGCCGAATTGCATCCCGAACTCAAATCCGAAGAGATCGACCTGATCCAGCAGAAGGGCGAGGATCCTGATATCGACAGCTATTCGGCCTTCCGCGACAATGACCGCGATGCCTCGACCGGCCTTTCCGATTTCCTCGAGGATCAGGGCGTCACCGACCTCGACGTCTGCGGGCTGGCGACCGACTATTGCGTCAAGTTCTCCGCGCTCGACGCGCTGGAGATGATGCCTGACGTTCGCGTGCGCTTCATCGAGGATGCAAGCCGCGGCATCACGCCCGAAGGCGTCGCCGCCGCCATCGAGGAAATGCGGACGCATGGCATCGCGATCATCGACAGCGCCAAGGTCCTGGACGACTAGCTTAGCTCGGATAACGCCCGAAAAAACGCATCGAATGTCGGATCGGTGCAAGCCGATCCGTCCTTGGCTCTGAACGCACCAACAATGGGAGTTGAGAGATGAGAAAGCTAGTTGCTGCCGCCTTCGTGAGTTTGGACGGCGTCATGCAGGCGCCCGGCGGGCCGCGTGAGGATCCGACCGGCGGCTTCACTGAGGGCGGCTGGACCGTCAATTATTGGGACGAGCCAATGGGCCAGTTCATGGGTGGGATCTTTACAGATCCCTTTGAACTGTTGCTCGGCCGCAAGACCTACGAAATCTTCGCCGCGCACTGGCCCTTCGTCGGGAAAGACGATCCGATCGGCAAAGTCTTCAACGCCGTGACCAAATATGTCGCGACCACTTCCACGGAGCCGCTCACCTGGACAAATTCCGTCGCCCTGCGCGGCAATGCAGCTGCCGAAATCGCCCGGTTGAAGCAGCAGGATGGCCCCGTCCTCCTGACACAGGGCAGCAGCGGCCTGTTGCAGACCCTATTGGCGCATGACCTGATCGACGAGTTCCGGCTTCTGACTTTCCCGCTCGTGCTTGGCCCGGGCAAACGCCTGTTCGGTCAAGGCGCCAAGCCGGAGGCGCTGAAGCTCACTGCCAACACTGTATCGACGACAGGCGTCATCATGAGCGTCTACGAGCGCGCCGGCGCAATCAAGACAGGCACGTTCGAGCTGGCGCAGCCCTCGGAGGCGGAAATCGCCCGCCGGGAGCGGATGAAGCGCGAGGGCTGAATACCTCTGCGTTCTGCGATTGCGGGCCGCGACGCGACCGCGTCCCGTTTATGGACTACAGCGCGCTCAGACGCGCAAAGGACGCTATAGAACCTTAAATTACTGCACAATTTTACCCTCAAATCGATTCCGATTTAAGGGACAGTGTCCTTGTTCTTGTCGTCTCGCTCCAGCAGATAGATGTCCTCGGCCAGGTCCTCCATCTTCCTCAGAAGCGCCGCATGCGCATCGCGAAGGCCCTGATTGTAATAGTGGGCTCCGATCTCGTCCGCGAAGAAATCGAGCAGGAATTCCGCCGACAGCGCGCCGATCGGCTGGTCGAGCTCAGCGTCGAAATAGCGGCGAATGCTGGCAACGATCGTCGCCTTCGCCTCCTTCGAAAATTCGATCTTCTTCATGTTTGCCTCTTTGCCGAATGCGATCGGGACTTTGATGGTTCAGCAAAATCGATTGGTCAATCAATGAAATTCAATTGCCGTTGCAAGCCGTAGACCATAAGGGGAAACCTGAATTCCAACAGGAAAGATCCCATGAATCGCGCCGACTTTGTTGAAGGTTTGCGGGGCGGCTCCGCCGTTGCGCTGGCATCGGCGCCTTTTGGCGCTCTCTTCGGAGCGCTTGCGGTCGAAAACGGCATGTCGCTCTCCGAAGCCGCCTTCATGAGCGCCACCGTCTATGCCGGCGCCAGCCAGATGGTCGGCATCGAACTCTTCGGTCACAATGTCCATGCCTGGCTGATCGTGCTGTCGATCCTCGCCGTCAATTTCCGCCACGTGCTCTATTCGGCGGCGCTGGCGCGTTACATCGGCCATTTCACGCCGGTGCAGAAATTCTTCACCTTCTTCCTGCTCGTCGATCCGCAATTCGCCGAAGCGGTCAAGCGCGGCGAGGCCGGCCGCCAACTCACCTTCGCGTGGTATTTCGGCTTCGCCATCATCATCTACATTCCCTGGGTGCTGATCAGCGTCGCCGGCGGCATGCTCGGCGGCTTCATTGGCGATCCCAAGGCCATCGGCCTCGACATCCTGCTGCCGGCCTATTTCCTCGGCATCGTCCTCGGCTTCCGCAAGCGAGACAATTTCCTGCCCGTGGCGCTCGTCAGCGCGGTGGCTTCCGTACTCGCCTACCGCTATGTCGGCTCGCCCTGGCATGTCAGCCTCGGTGCTGCCGTCGGCATCGCGCTCGCCGCCGTGCTGCCTTTGCCGACGCAAGAGACTGATCTCGAAGCCGACGCCCTTAAATCCGAAGTGCACGAGGTCTGAGCCATGGAATTCGATCTTCACATGGCGCTCGTCATCCTCGCAGCCGCCGCCGCCACCTTCGCCACCCGCATCGGCGGCTATATCCTCATCACCCGAATGAAGAGCATTCCCCCGCGCATGGAGGCGGCGCTGAATGCCGTGCCGGCCGCCGTGCTGACGACGCTGGTCGCGCCCGCCTTCTTCATCGGCGGCTGGGAATCGAAGCTGGCGCTGATCGTCGCCCTCTTCATCGGCCTGCGCTTCAGCCATACATGGATGCTGGTCGCCGCCTGGATCGTCGTGATGAGCTGGCGCCACACGATCGGCGCCTGAGCACCGGCCCGAAAGCCGGCGCAGAAATTCAAGGCATTACAGCGTCGCCGACGTTGTAATGCCGTTTTCTCAATATTCCAGCGGCAGCGTCGCGTTTTCGAGCCACGCCCTGACGTCGTGATCATGGATGAGCGGCATCAGCGCCTGACATGTACGGCGATGATAGTCGTTGAACCAGCGCAGCTCGTCATGGGTCAGAAGCTCGGGAATGACGAGGCTGCGGTCGATCGGGCAGAAGGTCAGTGTCTCGAAGCCGAGCATCGGCGCATCGCCGCCCTCGATCTCTTCGGCCCCGCGCACATAGATCAGGTTCTCGATGCGAATGCCGAAGCTGCCGGGCCGGTAATAGCCAGGCTCGTTCGAAAGGATCATGCCGGGCAGCAGTTCCTGCGTCGAAAGCCTGGAGATACGCTGCGGCCCCTCATGCACCGAGAGATAGGAGCCGACGCCGTGGCCTGTGCCGTGAGCGAAATCGGCGCCGGCCCGCCACAGCGCGATGCGCGCCAGCGGATCGAGGTCGCAGCCGCGTGTGCCCTTCGGGAAACGCGCCGTGCTGATCTCTATCATCCCCTTCAGCACCAGCGTGAAGAAGCGGCGATGCTCTTCCAAGACCGCGCCGATGCCGACGGTGCGGGTAATATCGGTCGTGCCGTTGATATATTGCGCGCCGGAATCGATCAGGAAGAGTTCGCCGGCCTCGATCATCCGGTTGGTCTCGGTCGTCACGCGGTAATGCATGATCGCCGCATGTTCGCCGGCGCCCGAAATCGTGTCGAAGGAAATGTCCTTCAGCGGGTTCTGCATGCTCTGGCCGACGCGGGCGCGCGCCGCTTCGAGATGCTCGGCAGCCGTGATCTCGCTCACCGTGCCGGGCTTCGCCTGCGACAGCCAATAAAGGAATTCCACCATCGCCGCCCCGTCCTGCAGATGCGCGGCGGCCGAGCCGTTGATCTCGACGTCATTCTTCACTGCGCGCGGCAACTTGGCGGGATCGGCGCCCTCCACCACTTCGCCGCCCGCCTTGCGGATGATCTCGGCCAGCGCATAGGCGGCGATGTCAGGATCAATCAGCACGCGGCCGCCATCCCTGGAAACGGCGGCGAGCTTTTCTTCCAGCGCCGATGGCGGCAGCTGCGTGCAGATCTGCGCGAGATAGGCCTCCGGCTCGATGCCGGTCTTGCGCTTGTCGAGGAAGATCTCCGCCCGGCCGTCGGCATGCATGATGGCGCGCGCCAGCGGATGCGGCGTGTGCGGCACATCGGCGCCGCGAATATTGAAAGTCCAGGCGACCGAAGAGGGATCGGCGATCAACACCGCCGCAAGGTTCTTCTTCGAAAGATCCGCGGCGATCGTCGCGATCTTCTCTCTCGCCAGCACGCCGGCCTGCGCGACGTTCTGGATGCTGACTGCGCCAAGCGGCTCGGCCGGCCGGTCGGCCCAAAGCCTGTCGAGCGGATTGTGCGGCAGGAAGACCAGTGTGCCGCCGATCTCCGACAGTGCCCTTTCCAGACGGCGCACCTCGGCCCCGGCATGCAGCCAGGGATCGATGCCGAGCCGCAGCCCCTTGGCACCGTTTGCGGCAAGCCAGACATGCGGCGGCTCGTTGACGAGATCGCCGCCCGAAAAGACCGAACCGTCGACCTGTTCGGCAAGTTGCGTCACATAGCGTCCGTCGACGAAGACGATCGCCTGCGTGCGCAGGATCAGCGCAATGCCGGCCGAGCCGGTAAAGCCCGTCAGCCATGCCAAGCGCTCCGAACATGCGGGAACATATTCGCCGTTGAATTCATCGGCGCGCGGCACGAGGAAGGCGTCGATGCCGAGCGAATCGAAACTAGCGCGCAGCGCCGATACACGATCCCTGCCAAATTGCGGCGTGGAGGTAACCTCGAAAGACTGGAACATGCTGGAAACCCGAATGATTGAGACGAATCCGGTTAATGGGATGCCGGCCATGTTAGCGAAATTTCAATCGCTGGGGAGAAAAAGCGACAAAACGAGTCGAAACCCTTGGGACCGCTCAACATTTTGACAGAACTGTGACGCCAAAAGTTAATTTGGCACGCTTTATGCATTGGCCGCATGGCTCCCATGAGCAAAACCCTCTGCCTCCGCATTTCAGAATAGCTATATAGGCGTCATCGAACGGTTCGCGATGAACCTGTAAACAAAGGAATTCTTGAAATGACCGCCTCTCTCTCGCGCTTCGCATATAGCAGCCCGGTGCAGGCTGGCGAACGCCAGACCGTGCGTCACGTGATCGGCGCCCGCCGCCCGCAGAACGAGGACAGCCTCAAGCTGCTCGGCGCCGGCCAGCGGGCCACGCGCCACAAGGGCGCCCCCAGCTACGCGTTCTAAGCCTGAAAGCCAGTCCGTCTCCTCCCTCCCGGACCGGCCTATTGGAATGCAGTAGAGCCCGCTCGAGCACTCCTCCCCTTGAGCTCGCGGGCATTGACCGGATAGACCGGTCCAAGGCGGTGCCATCGGCACCGCCTTTTTCTTTTGCCGTTCTGGGATCCGATGCATGCCGCCGAAGACTGTGCAGCGGTTTGGGGATGACTTGTATAAAGACAAGGACCTAACCGCGTCGCATGAATCAAATTCTATGCGACGCGCATTAGGGCCGATCGAGATGAATAGTCACCCAGCCGTTGCGCCAGATAGTTCTGACATGGCGAAGCCTCGCGCCACTATAGGCGGCAATCACCTTCCAGCGTTGCCCGGCAAGGATGCCGGAGAGAATGACCGATCCGCCAGGCGCAAGATGCGTCGCAAGCTTCGGCGCCATGCGGATCAGCGGCCGGGCGAGAATGTTGGCGATGATGAGATCGAAGGGACCATGCTCGGAAAAGGCCGTCGAGTGAAAGCCCGGCGCGGTCCTGGTGACGATGCCCGAGGCGATGCCGTTGCGGCGCACGTTCTCCGCCGCCACCTTCGTCGCGATCGGATCGATGTCGGTCGCCAGCACCGGTATGTTCCTGAGCTTGCGCACCGCAATCGCCAGTACGCCGCTGCCGGTGCCGAGATCGAGCGCGTTGCGGACCGGGCGCGAACGCACCACGCTATCGATCACCTCGAGGCAGCCGGCCGTCGTGCCGTGATGGCCGGTGCCGAAGGCCTGGCCGGCATCGATCTCGATGGCGATGTCGCCGGGGCGGATCTTGTCGCGGTCATGCGAGCCATGTACCAGGAAACGCCCCGCCCGGACGGGCTTCAGCCCCTCCAGCGATTTCACTACCCAGTCGATCTCGGGGATGACTTCCCGCTCCAGCCGGGCATCAGGGAAAGAAGCCTTCAATGCGTCCTCGACGCGGGATTGCACCTCAGCCTCGTCCTCGGCCATCATGTAGATCGAGGCTTCCCAGATATCCTTCTTCTCATCGATCTCGGTGGTGCCGATGGCAAAGTCTTCTTCACCGAAGACCGCGCTCAGAAGGTCGAGGATCTCTTCGGCCTTGCTTTCGGTCGTCGTCACGTAAAGGCGGATTTCACTCACGATAGGCGGTCTTTCCCGTTTCCGTTGCCCGCCACGGTCGAGCCAACGCCCCATCACGCTGAAACCATCACCCCTTGTTGACGAGATTCTCCAGCTTCTTTACCGCCGTGTCCGGGTTTTCGCCATAGGCGATTGTTCCGGAAAACCGCCCGGCCGAATCGAGCAGGAAGACCGAGGCGGTGTGATCCATCGTATAGTCGCCGTTCGGATCCTTCTCGTCGACCGGCACCTTCTTGGCGTAGACGCGGAACCCCTTGACGACCTCGGCGATCTTGTCAGGCGCGCCGGAAATGCCGGTGATGCGCTTGGAAACGTTGGAGACGTATTCGTTCATGATCTCGGGCGTGTCGCGCTCCGGATCGACGGTCACGAAATAGGCCTGCAGCTTATCGCCCTTCGGATCGACCTTCTCCATCCAGCCGTTCAACTCGAAAAGCGTCGTCGGGCAGACTTCCGGGCAATGGGTGAAGCCGAAGAACAGCGCCGTCGGCTTGCCGCGCAGCGCCTCTTCGGTGATCGGCTGCCCCCTCTGAGAGACCAGGGTGAAGGGCACGCCGAAAGGCGCTTCCGCCACGACATTCTTCGACTTCGTCAGGTAGAGCGTGTACGCGCCAAGAAACCCGGCAAGTATCAGGACACCGACCCAGACGGCGATGCGGAATGTCTTCATTGGCATGATCCTCGATTCAGGCGGATGTGCCGCCCGCCCCTGCTGGCGTGATTATAGCCTCGACCGGAGGCGCGCAATTCAAGAATATGTTTTCGAACCCGTGTTGAATTGTCTCACCGGTAGAAACTGCCACGACAACGAAATCCGCCCTCAGGAATCTGCACGGATCGAAAATGCATGTGTTTGAATAGCTTACCTCTAGGCTCCAGACTCAATCATGCCCACCAAATGACGAGAGCAGCGATGTAGCAAGTTGCCTCGAAGTTGATCATGAGCTTGTCGTATCGTGTTGCGATGCGCCTCCAATCCTTCAGGCGGCAGAA
>NZ_WUEN01000050.1:0-269 GCF_010668065.1 Rhizobium leguminosarum
CGTGTCGTTGCCGATACCGCCGGTGATCGTATTGGCAAGCGCATTGCCGGTGCCGGTGAAGTTGGCCGATCCCGTGTAGCTCAGGTTCTCGACATTGACCAAGGCGGCGATCGAGTAGGCTGCAAGCGACGTGCGGATTTCGTCGGTGCCGGCGTTGACCGCCTCGTTGATCACGTCGCCCGCACTGTCGACCACATAGATGTCGTTGCCCGCTCCGCCGTTCAGCGTGTCATTGCCGGTGCCGCCGTCAAGCAGATCGTTGCCGGCGC
>NZ_WUEN01000051.1:0-255 GCF_010668065.1 Rhizobium leguminosarum
GAGTTGGGCAGTTGTTCGGGCAAGCAGGCCGCCATGCTGGCAGGGCTTGCACCAATCGCCAACGACAGCGGTGCCCGAACCGGACGTCGTTCCATCCGCGCCGGCAGGCCAGCACCCCGGCGCGCGCGCTACATGGCCGCCTTGTCGGCCCGTCGATACAATCCCGCCCTGGCTCGTTTCGCAGACACGCTCAAAGCCGCAGGAAAACCTGCCAAGGTCATCCTGGTCGCCATCATGCGCAAGCTGCTCGTCTTG
>NZ_WUEN01000005.1:0-569227 GCF_010668065.1 Rhizobium leguminosarum
CGTTCCAAACTCGCGCCCAGAACACAAACCAGCAATCGCCAATCCGCTTGAGTTTCACTAGAACGAAAGACTTCGTCGCCAGCAGCGCCGCCGCCCTCGTTCAGTGAGTGGGCTTATAGAACTAACCAACCAAAACAGTCAACACACCCAACCAAAGTTTTTTGACATTTTTGTAACAGGTTGAAAATGAAGGGCTTTTACTGCCTGCCTCCAAAAACGAGCAAATCCACCACCCGATCGGACGGTTTTTGAGATTCGTTTTTGCCGAATCCCGAAGGAAAGGCTTCGGCGAGGGAGATGAGCCTTATATGGGGCGCCTGACGCGGAATTCCAGGGTGCTTGCCTATGCCACGCTTCACTCGCTAGTTTGGCGATGAAGAAAGATCCCGCGGAGTGAAGAATGCTTGTCCTCGATGAAGAACAGACGCGCGCGGCCTTGCCCTGGCCGGAACTGATCGAGGCGATCGCCCGCATGTTCCAGAGCGAATGCGTGATGCCGGTGCGTCATCACCATGAGATGGAGGTGCCGGATGAGGAGAGCGCCACATTGCTCCTGATGCCGGCCTGGGTTCCCGGACGCTATGCCGGGGTAAAGACGGTCTCGGTCTTTCCAGGCAATGTGCGGCGGGGCCTGCCGGCGATCTTCGGAACCTATCTTCTTTCCTCCGGCGCTACCGGGGAAATGCTTGCCGCAATCGACGGCGGCGAATTGACCGCGCGGCGGACGGCTGCAGCATCGGCGCTGGCGGCCCGTCATCTCGCCCGCCACGACGCGGAAGAGCTGCTCGTCTGCGGAACCGGGCGGCTGTCGCTCAACCTGATGCTTGCCCATGGCACGACCCGACCGATCAAGAGGTACCGGGTCTGGGGCCGCAACGGGCAAGCGGCGGAAAAGATTGCAGCCGGAGCCCGGGCGCTCGGCCTGAATGCCGAGGCGGTCACGGATGCTGAAGCCGCAGCGCGGACAGCCGATATCATTTCCTGCGCCACGCTTTCCAGCGCGCCGCTGATATCAGGCGAATGGCTGAAGCCAGGCGCCCATCTCGATCTCGTCGGCGCTTTCAAGCCGAGCATGCGCGAAAGCGACGACGAGGCCATCCGCCGTGCCTCCGTTTATGTCGACACCCGCGCCGGCGCCCTCGCCGAGGCAGGCGACATCGTCCAGCCGCTGAAAAGCGGCGTGCTGAAGGAAGGCGACATCAGGGCTGAGCTTGCGGAACTCGTCAGCGGCGCCCATGGCGGACGAAGCCATGACGCAGAAATCACGCTGTTCAAGTCGGTGGGTGCGGCGTTGGAGGATCTCGCCGGCGCCATCCTTGCCTATGAGACCGTGACGGGCCAAAAGTGACAATCAGTGCATCCTTGCCGGAGCTTCCGGTTTCACATGTCCTGCCGGCCGTCGCTGCCGCGCTGGAAAAGCAAAAACGCGCTGTTCTTTCCGCCCCGCCCGGCGCCGGCAAGACGACGCTGGTGCCACTTTACTTGCTTGGCCAGGCTTGGCGCGGCGACGGCAAGATCATCCTGTTGGAGCCGCGGCGGCTGGCGGCACGGGCAGCGGCAAGCCGGATGGCATCGCTCATCGGCGAACAGGTCGGCGAGACGGTCGGCTACCGCATGCGCCTCGACAACAGGATATCGGCAGCGACACGGATCGAGGTGGTGACCGAAGGGGTTTTCGCCCGGATGATCCTCGACGATCCGGAACTGAACGGCGTCTCGGTGGTGATCTTCGACGAGTTCCACGAGCGTTCGCTGGACGCAGACTTCGGACTCGCTCTGGCACTCGACGTCCAGTCGGCGCTGCGCGAGGATCTGCGCATCCTGGTCATGTCGGCGACCCTCGATGTCGAACGCGTGGCCGGCTTGCTCGACCATCCACCTGTTATCGAAAGCCTGGGGCGCAGCTTTCCGATCGATATCCGTTACCAGGATCGGCCGGGCGGCGAACGTATCGAGGATGCGGTGACGCGGGCAATACTCGATGCCCATGCCAATGAGGCCGGCTCGATCCTCGCCTTCCTGCCCGGCCAGGCGGAAATCACCCGGACCGTCGAACGCCTGCAGGGACGATTCGGAGCCGAAACGCTGATTGCGCCGCTTTACGGCAATCTCAGCCAGAAGGAACAGGATGCGGCGATCCGGCCGGCATCCCAGGGGACGCGCAAGATCGTGCTTGCGACATCGATCGCCGAAACATCGATCACCATCGACGGTGTCAGGATCGTGATCGACAGCGGGCTGCAGCGCCTGCCGGTGTTCGAGGCGTCGACCGGGATCACGCGACTGGAGACGGTGCGCGTGTCGCGGGCTTCCGCCGATCAGCGGGCCGGCCGTGCCGGACGAACGGAACCGGGCATCGCCGTCAGGCTGTGGCACCAGGGACAGACGGCGGCACTGCCGGCCTTCACCCCGCCGCAGATCCTTTCCAGCGATCTCTCGGGACTGGTGCTCGACCTCGCGCATTGGGGCGTTCAAGATCCGGCATCCCTTGCCTTTGTCGATCAGCCGCCGGAAACGACGCTGAGGGAAGCGCGGGTGCTGCTTGGCCAGCTTGGCGCGCTCGACAAGGACGGAGCGCTGACAGCGCGCGGCAAGGTGATGCGCGATCTCGCTTTGCCGCCGCGGCTTGCCGCCATGGTCGTCTCGGCCGGAGAAGCGGGACACGCCCGGAATGCGGCGATGATCGCCGTGCTTCTCACCGAACAGGGGCTTGGCGGAACGAGTGTCGATATCGAGGAGCGGCTGCGACGCTTCAAGGCCGAGCGGGGCGAGAGAGCCGAGGCCTCGCGGCGGCTGGCGGGACGGCTGGCGAGCGGCCTCGACACGGTTGCCTCAGCGGCGCCGGCGCTGGCCGGCCAGCTGCTGCTGCATGCGTTCCCGGATCGAATAGCACTTCAGCGCGGCGGACGCGGGCGGTTCGTGATGGCGAACGGGCGCGGAGCAGAGCTGCCGGAAACCGAGAGGCTGGCCGGCAGCCAGATGCTGGTGATTGCCGACCTGACCGGACGGGCGGCGCAGGCGCGGGTTCTGGCGGCAGCCGAGGTGACACGCGGCGATATCGAAGCCGAGTTGCCCGGTGAGATCAAAACCGGCGACCAGACATTCTTCGACCGGCAGAGCCGGCAAATCCGGGCGCGGCGGGCAACCCGGCTCGGCGCGATCGTCTTCGAAGAGACGCCCTTGCCGCGCCCTTCCGGGGCAGCAGTCACCCAGGCGCTGGTGGAGGGGGTACGCGAGCTGGGGCTCGATCAGCTTTCCTTCTCGAAGGAGGCGGTGCAGTTGCGCGAGCGGATCGGATTCCTCCACAGGACGATCGGCGAGCCTTGGCCCGATGTCAGCGATGATGCCCTGCTTTCCCGGCTCGACGACTGGTTCGCACCCTTCCAGACGGAGGCCCGCGGCCTTTCGGAGATTTCGGCAGCCGGGCTTTCGAACGGACTGATGTCGCTGGTACCGCACGAATTGCAGCGCGACCTTAGCCGGCTTGCGCCGACCCATTTCGAAGCGCCGACCGGCCAAAGGCATCCGATCCAATATGAGGGCGAGGAGCCGGTGCTGACGATCCGCGTGCAGGAGCTGTTTGGACTGAAGCAGCATCCGGCCATTGCCGGTGGCCGCCTGCCGCTGTTGCTCGAACTCACCTCGCCGGCGCACCGGCCGATCCAGACGACACGCGACCTGCCGGGCTTCTGGGCCGGCTCGTGGAGGGATGTACGTGCCGATATGCGCGGGCGCTATCCCCGGCATCCGTGGCCGGAGCGGCCGGAGGATGCGTTGCCAACGACACGGGCAAAACCGCGTGGTACATGAGGCCATTCAAGGAGCCCTCGGCATGATCGACAAGCCTGGCATGATCGACAAGACGGAAGGCTATACGCTGGAGGACCGGCATAACAGCCGCAGGCTGCGCCTGCAGACACTGGTGCGGCTGCGCTGGCTTGCCGTCGGCGGACAGGCGCTGACGGTTTTCATCGTTGCCTTCTGGCTGAAATTTCCCTTACCTTTGGTTGCCAGTTCTTCGCTGATCGCCGCCCTTGCCTGGGTGAATTTCTACCTGACGATCCGTTATCCGCCGACGCATCGGCTGGAACCGCCTGCCGCCTTTGCGCTGCTTGGCTTCGACCTTTTGCAGCTCTGCGCGCTGCTCTTCATCACCGGCGGCCTTGCCAATCCCTTCGCAGCGCTCGTCTGCGTGCCTGTTATCATCTCCTTTGCCTCGCAGCCGATTCGCTACAGCACCGCGCTGATCGGCGTTGCGATGGTCTGCATCACGGTGCTTGCCTTTTCGCCCTTTCCACTCCCCTGGTTCGACGGCGTCGAGATCAACGTGCACAACGTCATGCAGTTCGGTGTCTGGTGCTCGATCGCCTCGACCATGGCATTCGCCGCTTTCTATGCCTATCGGGTCTCGATGGAAGCGAGCCAGCTTGCCGATGCGCTGGCTGCGACCGAACTTGTGCTGCAGCGGGAAAAGCATCTGTCGCAGCTCGACGGGCTGGCGGCGGCGGCCGCCCATGAGCTCGGCACGCCGCTTGCGACGATCAGCGTCGTCGCCAAGGAAATGGAGCGGGAGCTTAAGAATGACGATCGTTTCCGCGAGGACGTGATGCTGCTGCGCAGCCAGAGCGAACGCTGCCGCGACATCCTGCGGCGGCTGACGACGCTTTCCTCCGAAGGCGAGGCGCATATGCGCCGGCTGCCGCTTTCCTCTATGATCGAGGAGATCGTCGCGCCGCACCGGGAATTCGGCATCAGATTGGAGCTCATCGAAAAGAGCCCGCGCAAGGGCGAGCCGGTCACCGACCGCAATGCCGGCATCATGTACGGGCTCGGCAATCTGATCGAAAATGCCGTCGATTATGCGCGAGAGAAAGTGATCGTTACCGTCGAGCACGATCACGACAAAGTGCTGATCGTCATCGAGGACGACGGGAACGGTTATGCGCCCGATATTCTGACGCGGATCGGCGAGCCCTATGTGACGAAGCGGCAGAAAGAAGATACGGCAGGCGGCCTCGGGCTCGGGCTTTTCATCGCCAAAACGCTGCTGGAGCGCTCGGGCGCGTCGCTGGTTTTCGAGAACCGCGATCCGGAAAGTGCGGGCGCGCGTATCCGGATCGAATGGCCGCGCATGCTGATCGACGCAAATTCGACAAAATGACTTTGTCGGCATAAACAGGATATAAGCGGTTGACGCAGATCGGGCGTTCAACCGTCGGGACCGAGACGATGACAGAACAGAATCATGACAATTTCGCCGCGTCGGATGAGGACCATATCGGTCCCGACGCCAGCCTGCTGATCGTCGACGACGACGGGCCGTTCCTGCGCCGCCTGGCGCGGGCGATGGAGACACGCGGCTTCCAGGTGGAGACGGCCGAATCAGTGGCGGAGGGCGTTGCGAAATCGAAAGGCCGGCCGCCGAAATATGCGGTGGTCGACCTTCGGCTCGGCGACGGCAATGGGCTCGACGTCATCGAGGCGATCCGCCAGCGGCGCGACGACACCAGGATCATCGTGCTGACCGGCTATGGCAATATCGCAACGGCGGTCACGGCCGTGAAGCTCGGCGCCGTCGACTACCTCGCAAAGCCTGCGGATGCCGACGACGTGTTTTCGGCGCTGACGCAGCGGCCGGGTGAAAAGGCCGAGCTTCCCGAAAATCCGATGTCGGCCGACCGGGTGCGCTGGGAGCATATCCAGCGGGTCTATGAAATGTGCGAGCGCAATGTTTCCGAGACGGCGCGCCGGCTCAACATGCACCGGCGGACGCTGCAGCGTATCCTTGCCAAACGCGCGCCGAAATAGACGCGCACCTCGCGCCCATTAGACATCATCCACGGTGAACGGTTTTCCGTTCGCCCATTCGGCCATCATCAGCCTTTGCGCGGCGGCACGCGAGAAGTTGAGCGTGACGGATTTGCGCGTGGCCGGCGCCATGCGGTGTTCCGGCGCCTCGCGAATCATATGGGCGCCATAACCATCCGACAGGAACAGTCCGCATTCCTCGGGAAAGATCTCCAACGGCACATCCTGGTGAGTCGCGAAGAACAGGCGGTCGCAATGCAGCCTGTATTCCGGCCATTTGCGATCTACTCTGAAATCTTCGATCGAGGTCTTGATTTCGATGATCCAGACCTCGCCCTTTTCAGAAAGAGTGATCAGATCGGCGCGGCGACCGCTGGCCAGCGGCAGTTCAGGCAGCACGGCGTGGCGCATTTCATGCAGCAATATCTGCGTTCCGCGCCGCACCATCATGGCCCTGTCCGACTGCCGGCCATCGATTAACGGATTGTTATTGTAAACGCTCAAAATCGTCATGGATAACCATCAGAGGGGCTGGCGTGTTGTTGCAAAAAAACCATGCGCTTCTAATTTGCGCGGCAGACGAATTTGTCGCGCTGCAGTAGCCTTGCAAAGCGCAAGTTAATCGAAAATAAACCATAATCAACGATGGTCGAAAGACCGTTCTCCTTGCCCCAAAACTTCAAGAGTCATCCATGCGCATCCGCAATGCATTCCCTGTATTTGGCCTGCTGGCGACATTCGCTCTGGCCGGTTGCTCGACGACCTCACACAGCGCATCCGTCGACGACAAGGGCGCAGGCCCGACGGTCCAGACGGCACAGATCTTCAATGACGCCTATGGCCTGACGAAGGATGCCGGATACTCCCTACCGGCGATCCCGATCGACAGGGTCAAGCCGCAGTTCCGCCGCCAGGTCGTCAGCTACCAGACCACAGAGCGTCCCGGAACGATCATCGTCAACACGCGCGAGCGCTTCCTCTATTACATCCTGGCCAACGGCAAGGCGATGCGTTACGGCATCGGCGTCGGCAAGCAGGGCTTCGCATGGGCCGGCACCGCCTACGTCGCCTGGAAGCAGGAATGGCCGAACTGGCACCCGCCGAAAGAAATGGCCGTCCGCCGGCCTGATCTCGCCAAGTACGTCGAGGACGGCATGGGTCCGGGTCTCAGCAATCCGCTCGGCGCGCGCGCCATGTATCTCTTCAACGAGGACGGCAAGGACACGCTCTTCCGCCTGCACGGCACGCCGGAATGGGCCTCCATCGGCACCGCCGCTTCCTCGGGCTGCATTCGTCTGATGAACCAGGATGTCATCGATCTCTACAGCCGCGTCCGTCCGGGCAAGGGCACGTCCAAGGTCGTCGTCATTCAGTAAGCTAATAATCGAATTCGGTATAAAAAAGGCCGCCGGAACTGTCGTTCGGCGGCCTTTTCGTATTCTCCGTCACGCGGCCTGCTTCGCCTTGAGTTCGCGACGGCGGCGGTGAAGCACCGGCTCGGTATAACCGTTCGGCTGTTCCCTACCCTTGAGGACGAGGTCGAGGGCGGCCTGGAAGGCGATCGAATCATCGAAATTGCCGGCCATCGGCCGGTAGGCGGGATCCGACGCATTCTGCCGGTCGACGACGGCGGCCATGCGCTTCATCGTCTCGACGATCTCAGCATCGGTGACGACCTTGTGATGCAGCCAGTTCGCCATGTGCTGGGCCGAAATGCGCAGCGTCGCGCGATCTTCCATCAGGCCGACATTGTTGATGTCGGGCACCTTCGAGCAGCCGACGCCCTGATCGACCCAGCGCACGACATAGCCGAGGATGCCCTGGGCATTGTTGTCGAGCTCGCGCTGGATCTCCTCCGGCGTCCAGTTCGGCCGCACCGCGACCGGCACGGAGAGGATATCGGAAAGCTTGGCGCGGGCGCGATCCTTCAGCCCCTGCTGAACACGGGCGACATTGACCCGATGATAATGGGTGGCGTGCAGGGTCGCCGCCGTCGGCGATGGCACCCAGGCGGTGTTGGCGCCCGCCTTCGGGTGGGCAATCTTCTGTTCGAGCATTGCCGCCATCAGATCCGGCATCGCCCACATGCCCTTGCCGATCTGGGCATGGCCGGACAAGCCGCATTCGAGGCCGATGTCGACGTTCCAGTTCTCATAGGCGGAAATCCAGGCCGCCTGGCGCATGTCGCCCTTGCGAATCATCGGGCCGGCTTCCATCGAGGTGTGGATCTCGTCGCCGGTGCGATCAAGGAAGCCGGTATTGATGAAGACGACGCGCTCGCGGGCGGCACGGATGCATTCCTTGAGGTTGACGGTCGTGCGGCGCTCCTCATCCATGATGCCCATCTTGATGGTGTTGCGCGGTAAGCCAAGCGCATCTTCGACCCGCGAGAAGATTTCGACGGCGAAGGCTACCTCTTCCGGCCCATGCATCTTCGGCTTGACCACATACATGGAGCCGGTGCGGGAATTCTTCCGCCGGCCGGAGGGGCCGATATCGTAAAGCGCGATCAGGCCGGTGATCGCAGCATCCATGATTCCCTCGGGCACTTCGTTGCCGTCGCGGTCGAGGATCGCCGGGTTGGTCATGAGGTGGCCGACATTGCGCACCAGCATCAGCGAGCGCCGGTGCACCTCGAAGGCGGTACCATCCGGGCCAGCATATTGCAGATCCGGGTTGAGCGTGCGGATGAAGCTCGTTCCGCCCTTTGCCACCTCTTCCTGCAGGTCGCCCTTCATCAGGCCGAGCCAGTTGCGATAGACGACGACCTTGTCCTCGGCATCGACGGCGGCAATCGAATCCTCGCAGTCCATGATCGTCGTGATTGCCGATTCCAGCCAGACATCGGAAATATGAGCCGGATCGGCTTTCCCGATTGTCGTCGCCGCATCGATGACGATTTCAATGTGAATGCCGTTGTTCTTCAGGAGAATATGCGTCGGAGCAGCGGCATCGCCGCGATAGCCCGCAAAATGCTTGCCGTCCGTCAGCATGGCCTGCTCGCCATCTATCGATCTGACGACCAGCGCTCCATCCTTGACGGCGAAGCTTCCGACGTCCTTCCAGCGGCAATCCTGCAGCGGCGCTGATGTATCGAGGAAATCGCGCACCCAGGCGATGACCTTCTCGCCGCGCTTCGGATTGTAGCCCTTAGCCTTCTCGGCGCCATCGCTCTCGGGAATGGCGTCCGTACCGTAAAGCGCATCATAGAGCGAGCCCCAGCGGGCATTGGCGGCGTTCAAGGCGTAACGGGCGTTCATGACGGGAACGACGAGCTGCGGACCGGCGATCGAGGCGATCTCCGGATCGACATTTTCGGTCGAAACCTGGAAGTCCGATCCCTCAGGCAGGAGATAGCCGATTTGACGGAGGAAGGACTGGTATTCGTCCATATCCGCCGGGGCACCATGCCGGCGGTACCAGTCGTCGATCTTTACCTGCAGCTCGTCGCGTTTTGCCAGCAGCGCACGATTTTTCGGGGCGAGATCGTGGACGATCGCCGAAAAATCGGCAAAGAACACGTTCGCATCGACCGCCAGACCCGGCAGCACTTCCTTGACGAGGAAATCATGAAGGACGGTTTCGACGGCAAGACCGTTCTTATCAACGCGGCTCATGCGACATTCTCCCTGGCAACGACTTTTGAATGCTGCCACTTTGCCCGGCTTTCATTCACAGTCAATTCTGCAATAATTCGAAAGATTTATGCCTTCGTGGAAATTATGCGCGGCATCACGCGCATCGGCAGTCCGTTCTGCGGCTGCGTCGTCAGCTTCTGCACCGGCCAGGGATTGGTCTGATCGGTGGAATCGAAGCGATAACGATGCATCAGGACAGCAAGGGCGATCACTGCCTCCTGAAGCGCAAATGTTGCACCGATGCAGACACGCGGGCCGGCGCCGAAAGGCAGGAACTGGAAGCGGCCGATAGAGCCGCGATTTTCCGGCAGGAAGCGTTCGGGCATATAGGCGCGCGGCCTGTCCCAGTGAAGTTCGTGGCGATGCAACGTCCAGGGCATGATCAGCACCGTGACGCCGGCCTCAAGCTCGACCCGCTCGCCCTTGGTGCTTGTCCAGGAATCATCTGATATGGCGGCGCGATTGATCGATGGCGCTGGCGGATAAAGGCGCAAAGCCTCCTCGAAGGCGGCGCGCGTCTGCGGCATCATATCCAACCATTTCACAGGTTCGGCCCCGGTGGCGAGCACTGCGTCGATTTCTTCTTCCATCGCCTCGCGGATATGCGGGCTGTTCGATACGCAATACAGCGTCCAGGCCAATGCCCGGGCTGTGGTTTCATGCCCCGCGCCGATGAAGGTCAGAATATTGTCTTCGATCTCTTCTTTGGTCAGCCCCTCGGGACCGGCCTGCTCCAGGAGCAGGGTCAGGAAATCCTCGGGCGCTGTGCTGCGATTCGCTTTCATCTTTGCGAGCCGCATATCCATCGTGTTGCGCACGATGGCACGGAATTTCTCCAGCACCTTCTGGCCGCCGATGCGTGTCACACGTGGAACCCAGGACGGAGCGCGCATCAGATCCATCGGATCGACCCGGCCCATGCGATGCAGGAGTTCATTGACGTCGTCGGCGAAATGGCCGCTCGATGTGACGATTTCGCCTGAAAATAATGTGTCAGCCAGAATTGCGAAGGTCAGCTCGGTCATATCGGTGCTGATATCGGAAATTGCGCCTGCCTCGCCTGCGCCCTCATATTTGCGGGCATAATCTTCGGATTGGCGCAGCATCTGCCCGGCAAAGCCTTGGGCATGGCGGGGAGTGAAAATAGGCGCCACCGCCTTGCGCGATCTTTTCCAGACAGGACCTTCGGCGGTCAGAAGGCCGTCGCGGAGGATCGGACGCAGGACGAGTTGGCGCACATCCGACATGCGGTAATTATTGGCATTGTCGACCAGCACGTGCTTGATCAGGCCGGGATCATTGACGATCAGCGTCCTCTGGCCGAAGAAATTGGTGCGGATCCAGGGCAGCGTGTAGGATGGCTCGCCCCAGAGTTCGAGCGGATTGCGCAGGATGATGCGAATGATTTCCAGCCGGCTCGGCGGCACGGTACGCGGCAGCGGTGCTGGCGGGACGAAGGGGTCCGGACGCATGTCCATCGTAAAAGCCTTTCGGGGAAGATCTAGGCCTTCCCGGCAAGCTTGAAGCTAGAGCAGGCCCTTGAGTTCGTCCAGCTTGTCGTTGATCAGCCAGCCGTAATAATTCTCTTCCGGCCAGACGGTCGCACCGGCGCCGCGGTTCTTCGCAGCAAGTGCTGCGGCGCGCTGGCGCGAATTGCCGACATTATAGAGCGTCGCCGTCAGGCCGGGATTGCCCGAGATATCCATGCCGGCGATCTCCTTGTAATCGTCGATCGACCTGCGGATCGAGGCCGCGACGAAGGCGAGCGAGATATCGGGATCCATGATGGCCCTGTAGACGGCGCCGGCACTCTTCTCGTTCAGCTTCGGATAGCCGGACACGCGGGTCACGAGATCGGAGAGCATCAGCGCGGTCAGCGGATTGACCTGGCCGAGGCCGAAGGTCTGGCCGGCATAGAAGGGCTGGAAGAAGACCGCGCTGAAACGGTTGTTGGGAAAGCTCGTGCCACCCACCGTCTTGCCGCGGAAATCGGTTTCCCAGACATCTTCGCGGCAGGACCAGAGCGTGTAGGAATCGCTCTTGCCCTTGCATTCGGAAAATTGCGGCCGCGCCACGAATTCGTCGACGCTTTCGCCATCATAGGAGAAGCGGAAGCTTTCTCCGGCGTAGGAGGCAGCCTTGACATAATAGGCCTGCAGCCGGTCGTAGGCATCGACATTATAGGTGTGTTCGCCGACGATCGCGCCGACGACATGGATGGGATTGATGCCGTAAGCGCTGGAAATCTTGCGGATCTTGCTCATCAGCTCGCGATCGGTCGCCAGAAGCTCATGAACCTTTTCGTATTTCAGATCGAAGCTGCTCTTGGTGCCCTTGGTCCGCCGGATGGAAGCGCCCGGAATATCGGGCTGCTCGGCATGACGATTGCCCGCCGGCACCGTCTGCATTGCGAAGGCAGGCGCCGAATTCACCAGGGCAACGGCAATCATAAGGCTTGTCAAAAGGCGTCGCACGATCCGTTATCCCGTCCGTTCCATCGTCCTGTTTGTGATGCGGCTGCCTGGACCAGAATCTTGGCCGAATAAAGCCGAGCGAAAACAAAACGGGCCTTCACTACAGCGCCGCGCGTCTTTGTCAGACGCGCAAAGGACGCTGTAGGACTTTGAATTGCTGCATAATTTTATCCCTAAATCGATTCCGATTTAGGGAATTATGCAGTAGAAAGTAAAAGGCCCGTTGTCGAGAGTCGCGTTCGCCACAATCCGTCATTCATGCCGGGAAAGACATGAAGCGGTGCGCCGATATCACAGAATGAAGCGCGAGAGATCGGTATTCTGTGCGAGATCGCCGACATGTTCGCGCACATAGGCGGCATCGATCGTCACGGCCGTCCCGCCCCGATCCGGCGCGTTGTAGGAAATGTCGTCCAGCACCCGCTCCATCACCGTCTGCAGACGGCGTGCGCCGATGTTCTCGACGGAGGAGTTCAGATGCACGGCGACATCGGCAAGCGCGTCGATCGCGTCGTCGGTGAATTCGAGGCTCAGGCTTTCCGTCTCCATCAGAGCGCGGTACTGGCGGATGAGGCTTGCTTCCGTCTCTGTCAGGATCCGGCGGAAATCATCCTTGTTCAGCGGACGCAATTCGACACGGATCGGCAGGCGGCCCTGAAGTTCCGGCAGAAGATCCGAAGGCTTGGAGACATGGAAGGCGCCGGAGGCGATGAACAGGATATGGTCGGTCTTCACAGGCCCGTATTTGGTCGAAACCGTCGTGCCTTCGACGAGCGGCAAGAGGTCGCGCTGCACGCCTTCGCGCGAAACGCCGGCGCCCATGCCGCCGTCGCGGGCTGCAATCTTGTCGATTTCGTCAAGAAAGACGATACCGTCATTCTCGGTGGAGCGAACGGCTTCACGCTGGATCACTTCGTTGTCGATCAACTTGTCGGATTCGTCGCGGATCAGGTCACTATACGAGGCCTTGACTGTGGTGCGGACCTTCTTGGTGCGGCCGCCCATCGCCTTACCGAACATTTCCGACAGGTTCAGCACGCCGATATTGGCACCCGGCATGCCGGGAATTTCGAAGCCACCCATGCCAGAACCGGCATCGGCCACCTCGATATCGATTTCCTTGTCGTCAAGTTCGCCGTCCCGGAGCTTCTTGCGGAAGTTTTCGCGCGTGGCAGGCGATGCTGTCGTGCCGACCAGCGCATCGAGAACGCGCTCCTCGGCGCTCACATGCGCCTTGGCCTGCACTTCGGCCCGCTTCTTCTCGCGCACCAGGCCGATGCCGACCTCGACGAGGTCGCGGATGATCTGCTCGACATCGCGGCCGACATAGCCGACTTCGGTGAACTTTGTGGCTTCCACCTTGATGAAAGGTGCGCCGGCGAGCTTTGCCAGACGGCGGGAGATTTCCGTCTTGCCGACACCGGTCGGGCCGATCATCAGGATATTCTTCGGCATGACTTCGTCGCGCAGGCTCGGATCGAGCTGCTGGCGGCGCCAGCGATTGCGCAGCGCAATCGCAACGGCGCGCTTGGCGTCATGCTGGCCGATGATATAGCGATCGAGCTCGGAAACGATCTCGCGGGGGGAAAAAGTGGTCATTGCGTATCATTCTCCTGGCGGTCCAGGGCCATCAACAGCGCCCGGCCGTAATTAGTCGTTGTTTCGCCAAGTCCTTGAAAGCCCGCCTTGGTATAGGCTCTGATTGCGAATGCATTGTCAGGATGCAGATCGACCAGGATCCGCTGCGCGCCCTTTGCGAAGAGCATATCGCAGAACCCTATCATAAAGGCCGGTCCATGACCCTTGCCCGCGAGTTCCTCGATGCCGATGAACTGATCGATGCCGTAGGTGCCCTTCGGCTGACCGGCGAGCGCTTCATCGTCCACGCCGTCGAGATCGGCCGCCTGGATAAAAGCAAAGTCCTTTCCATTCAGCGTGACGATGAAGCACGAGACGGAGGCCGCATCGATATGCTTTTCCATCGAAGCCAGAGCCTTGGCCGGATCGCTCCACCAGCGCCTGACATGCCGGCTTTCCAACCATATGGCGAGGAGCGGCAGGTCAACCGCGGCAAGCGGCCGGAAGGCATAGGGTTCAGCCTTCGGCATCCAGCGATTCCACCACGACATTGTGGTTCGTGTAGACGCAGATGTCGGCGGCGATATCGAGAGCACGGCGAGCGATCTCCTCGGCCGATTTGTCGGTATCCATGAGTGCGAGGGCGGCGGCGAGGGCAAAATTGCCGCCGGAACCGATCGCCGTCGTGCCGTGCTCCGGTTCCAGAACGTCGCCATTGCCGGTGATCGCCAGCGTGATCGACTTGTCGGCGACGAGCATCATGGCTTCGAGATTGCGCAGGTACTTGTCGGTGCGCCAGTCCTTGGCGAGCTCGACGGCAGCGCGCATCAGCTGACCGGGATATTGCTCCAGCTTCTTTTCAAGCCTTTCTAGCAGGGTGAAGGCATCGGCGGTGGCGCCGGCGAAACCGGCGACGACTTCGCCCTTGCCGATACGGCGCACCTTGCGGGCATTGCCCTTCATAACGGTCTGGCCGAGGCTCACCTGGCCGTCGCCCGCCATCACCACCTTGCCGCCTTTTCGAACTGTAATGATTGTTGTCATAAAACACCTGTCTGCCGGGCCGCATGCCGGCCCTGTTGAGCCCTATGTAAGTGGACTGGCGCCGATTGCAAATGGGCCGGCTTTTCTCTTGCCCGGCTTCTGGATATTTCCAGATGCGCCTGATAAGGAACGGCCTTATTCCCGATGGAGGGCCATATGGCCGAGACCGCAGCAAGCCGCACGGGCAGCGTTTCCCGCAAGACCAACGAAACCTCGATTTCCGTTTCCGTCAATCTCGACGGCACCGGCAAATCGACGATCTCGACGGGCGTCGGCTTCTTCGACCATATGCTCGACCAGCTTTCGCGACATTCCCTCATCGACATGGAGATCGATGCCAAGGGCGACCTGCATATCGACGACCATCATACGGTCGAAGATACCGGCATCGCCATCGGCCAGGCGATCTCCAAGGCGCTCGGCGACCGGCGCGGGATCACCCGCTACGCTTCGATCGATCTCGCCATGGACGAGACGATGACCAAGGCTGCGGTCGATCTTTCCGGCCGGCCGTTCCTCGTCTGGAATGTCGCCTTCAGCGCGCCGAAGATCGGCACTTTCGACACTGAGCTCGTTCGCGAATTCTTCCATGCACTCGCCCAGAATGCCGGCATCACCTTGCATATTCTCAACCATTATGGCGCCAACAACCACCATATTGCCGAGACATGCTTCAAGGCCGTTGCCCGTGCATTGCGCACGGCAACAGAGATCGATCCGAGACAGGCAGGCCGTGTTCCCTCGACCAAGGGCACGCTCGTCTGAGCCCTTCAAGGGAGCAGCGGCAATGACATCCAGCTATATCTTCCTGACACCGCCCGGCGGCACGAGCGCCACGGCCGATGAGACGCGAACCATCCGTGACGGCTTCACGCTGCTCGGCTTCCTGTTTCCATGGATTTGGCTGCTGGCGCATCGGCTTTGGCTGCATGCGGCCGCGGCCTTTCTGCTACAGGGGATCGGTGGTGCGCTGATGGACGAACCCGGCCTCGGGCCGGCGGGAGCGGCAATCCTATTGGGCGTGAATATGCTGGTCGGTCTCGAGGGCCAGAATTTCCGTGTCCGCAACCTTGCTGCGAAGGGCTGGAACGAAGACGCACTCATTGCGGCCGATACGATCGGCACTGCTGAGCAGGTCTATTTTTCGGACAGGGCGGCTATCGCAACCAGTGACGACGCCGCGGCACCGGACTGGCAGAACAAGGCCCGTCCGAATGTCCCGCACGGCGATGCAACATCGCTTGGTCTCTTTGGTTTTGATGGAGGACGCTGACGATGCGCGTCGCGATTATCGACTATGGCTCCGGTAACCTGCGCTCGGCGACCAAGGCTTTCGAGCGTGCCGCCCACGAAGCTGGCATCGATGCCCATATCGATCTCACCGACAGGGCGGAGGATGTTGCCGCAGCCGATCGTATCGTGCTTCCCGGTGTCGGCGCCTATGCCGATTGCCGGCGCGGCCTCGATGCCGTGCCTGATATGGCCGAGGTGCTGATCGAGGCTGTCGAGAAGAAGGCGCGGCCGTTCCTCGGCATCTGCGTCGGCATGCAGCTCATGTCCTCGCGCGGCCTCGAGAAGACCGTGACGCACGGTTTCGGCTGGATTCCCGGTAACGTCGTCGAGATGACGCCGGATGATCCGGCACTCAAGATCCCGCAGATCGGCTGGAACACGCTCGACCTGAAGCGCGAACATCCGCTCTTCGAAGGAATTCCGACGGGGTCGCAGGGATTGCACGCCTATTTCGTGCATTCCTACCATCTTGCCGCCGAAAACGCCGAGGATGTTATTGCGACGGCCGACTATGGCGGTCCGATGACCGCTTTCGTCGGGCGCGACAACATGGTCGGAGCGCAGTTTCACCCGGAAAAGAGCCAGAAGCTCGGCCTGGCCCTGATCGCCAATTTTCTGCGCTGGAACCCGTAGCGCCCGAACCCGTCAAGCATTGTTCACCCAATCCCGAAGCAAAACGCTACACGGTTTTGCTGGAATTTCTCCAAGGGCTGGCTTTTAATACAGGCGCCTTATTTCCCTAGAGCATGATGCCGAACAGTGTGAGCGGTTTTCGGACGACATCATGCTCTGACTGTATAATGTAGAACAGGATTCAGATTTTAGGCCGAACCGGCCTAAAATCATCCTGTTCTAGTATGGAAACGGCGGAACAGGAGTGCGCTCGATGCCGGCTTCACGGAAATCAGGCAAGGTGTTCTACACGTTGCGGCCCTCCAGGGAGGGCTTGCCCCCCTTTTCTGATATCAAGCTTCCCGGCGGCACAGTCATCCGCCGTGTCGACGAAGCCATCCACAGGAAGGCGCTTTCCAACGCAGCCAAGGCGCTGAAAGAAAGGCTGGACCGATGATCCATGAATCTTTCCCCGCAAACGACGGTTCGAGCCGGCGGCAAAACGGGGTCAGCGCCGGCGATATCGCCGAGGCCGTGCTGGAATTCTATATCGAAGGTGAGGACGATCTGATCGGCCTGCTCGCCTACGCACTCTACGAGCGGCAAAAGCGCGATTTCGTTCTCAGCCATCGCAAGCGAAATGCCGGCCGTTCGCCCGATGAGGCCGAGCTTGCCGCCGTCAACAGCAATTATCTCTCGACCGACCTGCGCAACACGCTGCGCGACCGCGCCTCGCAGATCCTTTCGAGTTATGCCGAAACCTATGTCGAGGCGATGGAGCCGCAGATCCGGCTGACCGCCGTCAACAGCGATGCGTTGCGCCAGGTACGAAACATCGAGAAATCGATCAAGAGGCGCCTGGGCTTCTGGCGTCAGGTCCGGGCCGGCTTTGCCGTCACCCTGCTCCTCCTTCTGCTTTTCGGCGCGGCGGCCATTGCCGCTGTCTTTTTCCAATCGGATATCGTAGATGCGTGGAATGCGCTGATGGTACCGACCACTCTACGGACGTAAGACGACATGATCCTTTTTCCCGCGATCGACCTGAAAGGCGGCCAATGCGTCCGCCTGAAGCTCGGCGACATGCAGCAGGCGACGGTCTACAACACCGATCCGGCCGCCCAGGCGAGATCCTTCGAAGATCAGGGTTTCGAATGGCTGCATGTGGTCGATCTCGACGGCGCTTTTGCGGGACATTCGGCCAATGGCGATGCCGTCGAAGCGATCTTGAAGGCAACGGACAATCCCGTGCAACTCGGCGGCGGCATTCGCACCCTCGATCATATCGAGGCCTGGCTGTCGCGCGGACTGCGGCGCGTCATTCTCGGCACCGTCGCGGTCAGAAATCCGGCGTTGGTCATCGAGGCCTGCCGGAAATTTCCTGATCGTGTCGCCGTCGGCATCGATGCCAAGGGCGGCAAGGTGGCCGTCGAGGGTTGGGCGGAAGCCTCCGAACTCGGTATCATCGAGCTCGCCAGGAAATTCGAGGGCGCCGGCGTCGCCGCGATCATCTACACCGATATCGACCGTGACGGCATCCTGGCCGGCATCAACTGGACTTCGACGCTGGAACTTGCCGACGCCGTTTCCATTCCCGTCATCGCCTCGGGCGGCCTTGCCTCTCTCGACGATGTCAGACGCATGCTGGAGCCCGATGCGCGAAAGCTAGAAGGGGCGATTTCAGGCCGTGCGCTTTATGACGGCCGTATCGACCCCAAGGAAGCGCTGGCGCTGATCAAGGCGGCCCGGACCAAGGAGACCGCATAAATGACCCTCAAGGCCCGTGTCATTCCCTGCCTCGACGTCAAGGACGGCCGTGTCGTCAAAGGCGTCAACTTCCTCAATCTCGTCGATGCCGGCGATCCCGTCGAAGCCGCGAAGGCCTATGATGCGGCCGGCGCCGACGAACTGTGCTTCCTCGACATCACCGCTTCCTCGGACAATCGCGAGACGATCTTCGATGTCGTGTCGCGCACGGCCGATCAATGCTTCATGCCGCTGACGGTCGGCGGCGGGGTGCGCACCATCGCCGATATCCGCAAGCTGTTGCTGTGCGGTGCCGACAAGGTCTCGATCAATTCGGCAGCCGTCAGCAATCCCGACTTCGTCACCGAGGCAGCCGACAAGTTCGGCGACCAGTGCATCGTTGTTTCGATCGATGCCAAACGCCGGCGCACGCAGGCGGTCGGTGGCGACAATCTCAGCGCCTGGGAAATCTATACGCATGGCGGCCGCAACGCGACCGGCATCGATGCGGTCGAATTCGCCCAGAAAATGGTGGCGCGCGGCGCCGGTGAGCTGCTGGTCACCTCGATGGACCGCGACGGCACAAAGGTCGGCTACGATCTGGAGCTGACGCGGGCGATCGCCGATGCGGTGCGCGTGCCGGTGATCGCCTCCGGCGGCGTCGGCGATCTCGACGATCTCGTCGCCGGGGTGAAGGAAGGCCATGCCAATGCGGTGCTTGCCGCATCGATCTTCCACTTCGGCACCTATTCCGTCAGCGAAGCGAAGCACTATATGTCGAAGTGCGGCATCGACATGCGTCTCGACTGAACCTTGAAAGCGGACCTATGAGCGGATTTTCCCTTTCCGATCTCGAAAGCATCGTCGCAGAACGATCGAAAGCCTCGCCGGAGCAATCCTGGACAGCCAAGCTCGTGGCCGCCGGCCAGCCGAAAGCGGCAAAGAAGCTCGGTGAAGAGGCGATCGAGGTCGTGATGGCGGCGGTGACCGGCGACCGCGACAATCTGACCTATGAGGCTGCCGATGTGCTCTATCACCTATTGGTCGTATTGAAGATTGCTGAAATACCGTTAGAGAATGTCATGGCCGAGCTCGAGCGCAGAACCGCGCAGTCCGGCCTCAAGGAAAAGGCCAGCCGGCAGAGTTCATGAGTATCGCGACTGAGATTATCGGGGTGCCGGAAACGTTGGATCACTTCCAGTCGGAATCCTATTCGCCCTACCACTTCTTCTCTTCCGAACAATGGGCGAAATTCCGCGCCGACACGCCGTTGACGCTGACGAGCGACGAGGTCAAACGGCTGCGTTCGATGGGCGATCCGATCGATCTCGACGAGGTCCGGCGCATCTATCTGTCGCTGTCGCGGCTGCTCTCGGCACATGTCGAATCCTCGCAGATGCTGTTTGAACAGCGCAACCGCTTCCTCAGCCTGTCCGATGTGACGAAGACGCCCTTCGTCATCGGCATCGCCGGCTCGGTCGCCGTGGGAAAATCGACCACCGCCCGTATCCTCAAGGAGCTCCTGGGGCGCTGGCCTTCCAGCCCGAAGGTCGATCTCGTCACCACCGACGGCTTCCTTCATCCGAACGCCGTGCTGCAGCGGGAAAAGCTGATGCAGCGCAAGGGCTTTCCGGAAAGCTACGACACGGGTGCGATCCTGCGCTTCCTCTCGGCGATCAAGGCCGGGCGGCCGGATGTGAAGGCGCCCAGCTATTCGCACCTCGTCTACGACGTGCTGCCGGACGAATACAAGCTCGTCGACCGGCCCGACATCCTGATCTTCGAGGGCATCAATGTGCTGCAATCGCGCGACCTGCCGGCCGGCGGCAAGATCGTGCCGATGGTCTCCGACTTCTTCGACTTCTCGATCTATATCGATGCCGCCGAAGACGAGATCCACAACTGGTATGTCACGCGCTTCATGCGGCTGCGCGAGACCGCCTTCCGCGATCCGAATTCCTATTTCCATCGCTATGCCTCGATCAGCGACGCGGAAGCGCTCGAAATCGCCGAGGATCTTTGGGCAAACATCAACCTGAAGAACCTGCGGCAGAACATTCTGCCGACGCGTCCACGCGCCGATCTCATCCTGAAAAAGGGCAAGGATCACCTGATCGAACAGGTCGCGCTGCGAAAACTATAGCGGCGGTCGTTAGAGACTTTCCGTTTTTCTCCGAATCACGGAAACGCTCTATCGCTTTGTTTCTACGCAATTCCGGACGCAAAACCGCTGCGCACTTTTGCTGGAATTGCTCTAGTCAGGGATTGACGCGGCGAAGCGTCAGATTGATGCGGCCGCCATTCTTCAGCAGCGTCGACGTCGCCGGATGGATGCGGTCGACGCCATGGAAACACAGCCTCCCCTCGTCGCCCAGCACCACCAGATCACCGCTCGAAAGCTTGAAAGATAGCGTGCGATCATTGCGGCTGAGGCCGCCGACGCGAAAGAGGCAGCTGTTGCCGAGCGAGATCGAGACGACCGGAGCTTTGAGATCCTGTTCGTCCTTGTCCTGATGCAAGCCCATGCGCGCTTCGTCGGAGTAGAAATTGACGAGGCAGGCTTCCGGCGGCTTGTCGTAACCCGAAACGTCATTCCAGATATCGAGCAATTGCTGCGGCATATCGGGCCAGGGTCTGCCGGTTGCCGGGTGTGTCGGCTGGTAGCGATAGCCGCGCTCTTTGTCCGTCACCCAGCCGAGCGGCCCGCAATTGGTCATGCGCACGGACATCGGCTTACCGGTGCCGGGCATGGCGGGCACATAAAGCGGCGCTTCGGCGACGACGGTACGGATCACCTCGACCAATGCTTCCTGACGCGCTCGGTCGAGGTAACCGGGGAGATGGCGGATGCCGCTCAAGAGCTCCGGCATGTCACTCACCGCTGCCGCCGGGGCGGCCGCGCATCTTCTTGACTTCCGAGCGACCGGATTTTTCCTTCAGGCGGCGTTCGACCGAACCCTTGGTCGGCCTTGTCTTCTTGCGCGGCGGCGGCGGCGGCTTGGCAGCCTCGAGGATCAGTTCCTTCAACCGGTCGCGCGCATCCTCGCGGTTGCGGTCCTGGCTGCGAAACCGGCTCGCCTCGATCATCAGCACGCCATCCTTCGACAAACGCCGGCCGGCGAGCTTGATCGCGTTGGTTTTGACACGATCATTGAGGGACGGCGAATTCGCGATGTTGAAGAACAGCTGGACCGCGGTCGAGACCTTGTTGACATTCTGCCCGCCGGGACCGCCCGCCAGAACGAACTGTTCCGTCAGCTCCCATCCGGCGATGGTGATCCTGTCATCGATATAAAGCGCGTCGCTGGCCATGCGGCGTTCTATCTCACATCGGCGGCGAATTGAAAATATCGGCTGTGACATGGAAAACCCGGCGATCTCGCGATGCCGGGTTTCACGTGAGTCAGAGGTTTGATCTGCCTATTCGGCAGCGACCTTCACGCCGGGGGCGGCATCGCGGACGCCGCCGTCGACATGATTTTCGAACTTGGCGAAGTTCGCGATGAACATCGAGACCAGCTTTTCGGCCTGCGCGTCATAGGCTGCCTTGTCGGCCCAGGTCGAGCGCGGATCGAGAATGCTGCCATCGACACCGTCGACGGAGACCGGCACGGCGAAGCCGAAGTTCGTGTCGGCACGGAATTCGACCTGTCCAAGTTCGCCGCTGAGTGCGGCAGCGAGAAGCGCACGCGTCGCCTTGATCGGCATGCGCTTGCCGGTGCCATAAGCGCCGCCGGTCCAGCCGGTATTGACAAGCCAGCATTGGACGCCATGACGGCCGATCAACTCCTTGAGCAGATTGCCATATTCGGCCGGATGCCGCGGCATGAAAGGAGCGCCGAAGCAGGTGGAGAAGGTCGCTTCCGGCTCGACGACACCCTTTTCGGTGCCGGCCACCTTGGCGGTGTAGCCGGAGAGGAAGTGATACATCGCCTGATCAGGCGTCAATCGGGCGATCGGCGGCATGACGCCAAAGGCATCGGCGGTCAGCATGATGATCGTCTTCGGATGCCCGGCACGGCCCGTTTCCGAAGCATTCGGGATGAAGTCCATCGGATAGGCGCAACGGGTGTTCTCTGTCAGCGACCCGTCGTCGAAATCCGGCTCGCGGCTTTCGTTCAGCACGACGTTTTCCAGCACGGTGCCGAAGCGCTGCGTCGTCGCATAGATTTCCGGCTCGGCTTCGGCCGAGAGGCGGATGGTCTTGGCGTAGCAGCCGCCTTCGAAGTTGAAGATGCCGTTTTCGCTCCAGCCGTGTTCGTCATCGCCGATCAGCGTCCGGGCCGGATCGGCCGAAAGCGTCGTCTTGCCGGTGCCGGAAAGGCCGAAGAAGACCGCCGCGTCACCGTCCGGGCCGACATTGGCCGAGCAGTGCATCGGCATCACGCCCTTGGCCGGCAGCAGGTAGTTGAGCACGGTGAAGACCGATTTCTTCATTTCGCCGGCATAGGAGGTGCCGCCGATGAGGACGAGACCGTTGGTGAGATCGCAGGCGATCACCGTTTCCGAACGGCAGCCGTGGCGGGCCGGATCGGCCTTGAAGCTCGGCAGATCGATGATCGTCAGCTTCGGCACGAAGCCGGACAGCGCTGCAGTGTCAGGGCGGATCAGCAGATTGCGGATGAACAGCGAATGCCAGGCGAATTCGGTCACGACGCGGGTCGGCAGAGCATGACCTTCCTCGGCGCCACCGACGAGATCCTGGACGAAAAGCTCCTTGCCCGCGGCATGCGCCAGCATATCGTCGCGCAGCACGGCGAAATGCTCCGGCGAGATCGGCTTATTGTTGTCCCACCAGATTTCGCCATCGGTATTGATATCGCGAACGACGAACTTGTCGCGCGGCGAACGGCCGGTGTGCTGGCCGGTAATAGCCCGCAGTGCGCCTTGAGCGGTCAGTTCGGCTTCGCCCCGGCGGATCGCTTCTTCATAGAGCGCGGCGGCGGAAAAGTTGTAGCGAACGCTGGCTGCGCCGCCCAATCCAACCGTTGCCAGCTCTATTGCCGGGTTATGAACTCCGAACATTTCCATGGCTAGTTCCCTTCACTCAGGCTCGTTGCCGTTAAAACTAATCGCGAAAATACGGGTAGAAATTTTAAAACACAAGATGGAAAACTTGAGAAAATGCAGTGATATCAAACAATTAATCGATTTAAATTTATCGTCTTAATTTTAAATCGTTTGAATAGATCGCGTTTAAAGATTCGGACGCACTACCTAAGATTGCTCGCGAATTTTACGACAATCTTCCCCTTTATCTTTGCCACAATTTGTTCCACCTTTATCCTCCATAAGCGCATCCGGTCACTGAGACCGCCTGGGGAGAGCAAATCCGGGAGATTGCGCACTGATGACGGAGACCAACACCATGCCGACAATCGCGCTCGTTGATGACGACCGCAACATCCTCACCTCGGTGTCGATCGCACTGGAGGCCGAAGGATATAAGGTCGAGACGTATACGGACGGTGCTTCGGCGCTCGACGGCCTGCTGGCGCGACCGCCGCAGCTGGCGATCTTCGACATCAAGATGCCGCGCATGGACGGCATGGAACTGCTGCGCCGCCTGCGGCAGAAGTCGGATATTCCGGTCATCTTCCTCACCTCCAAGGATGAGGAGATCGATGAACTCTTCGGCCTGAAGATGGGTGCCGATGATTTCATCACCAAACCTTTTTCGCAGCGTCTGCTGGTGGAGCGCGTACGCGCCGTCCTGCGCCGCGCGTCAAGCCGCGAAGCCGCCGCTGCCGGCACCAGCCCCACCGGCGCGCCGAAGACCGGCGCGGTGCAGCAGGCCCGCTCGCTGGAACGCGGGCAGCTGGTCATGGACCAGGAACGCCATACCTGCACCTGGAAAGGCGAGGCCGTGACGCTGACGGTGACCGAATTCCTGATCCTGCATTCGCTGGCGCAGCGCCCCGGCGTCGTCAAAAGCCGCGACGCGCTGATGGACGCAGCCTATGATGAACAGGTCTATGTCGACGACCGGACCATCGACAGCCACATCAAGCGGCTGCGCAAGAAATTCAAGATGGTCGACACCGACTTTGATATGATTGAAACACTCTACGGAGTGGGATACCGCTTCCGCGAAGCAGCCTGAGCCCCGAGCGGCGCAACGCGCTCCTGCATAATCTCCTAAGTCGGCATCGATTTAAGGATTAAATTATGCAGCAGTTCAAAATGTCGCAGCGTCCTTTGCGCGTCTGAAAAGACGCGCGGCGCTGTCGGAAATGTTGAGGGCTGCGGGCCGGTCCATCCGGCCCCGCCCTTCGAAAGGGCCTGTCATTGGCACAGTTGGTGCAGGAAAGGGATCTGGACGATGCGGAGGGCGTGAGCACCCGTCGCGTCCGAGGCCGCCGTTGGTCGCATCCCTTCACGCTGATCCGCCGCATCTTCGGCAATGCCGTCTTTTCGAGCCTGACGCGGCGCATCCTGTTCTTCAATCTCGTCGCGCTGGTGGTGCTCGTCGGCGGCATCCTCTACCTTAACCAGTTCCGCGAGGGATTGATCGACGCCCGGGCCGAAAGCCTGTTGACGCAGGGCGAAATCATCGCCGGCGCCGTTTCGGCCTCCGCGTCGGTCGATACGAACTCGATCACCATCGATCCGCAAAAGCTGCTCGAGCTGCAAGCCGGCCAGAGCATCACCCCGGTGCCGAACGACGAGGACCTTGAATTCCCGATCGATCCCGAAAAGGTCGCGCCGGTCCTGCGCCGGCTGATCTCTCCGACGCGCACCCGCGCCCGCATCTTCGACGCCGATGCCAACCTGCTGCTCGATTCGCGCCATCTCTATTCGCGCGGCCAGGTGCTGCGCTTCGACCTGCCGCCGGTGGAGGAAGAGAAACAGACCTGGAGCGAGTGGTTCGCCACCCTGTTCAACAAGGCGTTACAGCCCGGCAATCTGCCGCTCTATAAGGAAGCGCCGGGCGGCGACGGCTCGATCTATCCCGAAGTGATGAACGCGCTCACCGGCGTGCGCGGCGCAGTCGTGCGCACCACCGAAAAAGGTGAACTCATCGTTTCCGTCGCCGTGCCGATCCAGCGCTTCCGCGCCGTGCTCGGCGTGCTGTTGTTGTCGACGCAGGCGGGCGACATCGACAATATCGTCCATGCCGAGCGGCTTGCCATCATGCGCGTCTTCGGCGTGGCGACACTCGTCAACGTGCTGCTTTCGCTGGTGCTGTCGTCGACCATCGCCAATCCGCTGCGCCGTCTTTCGGCAGCGGCCATCCGTGTGCGCCGCGGCGCCAAGACGCGTGAGGAAATTCCCGACTTCTCTGCCCGCCAGGATGAAATCGGCAACCTTTCGATCGCATTGCGCGAGATGACGACGGCGCTCTACGACCGCATCGATTCGATCGAGAGTTTTGCGGCCGATGTCAGCCACGAGCTCAAGAACCCGCTGACCTCGCTGCGCAGCGCCGTCGAAACGCTGCCGCTTGCCCGATCCGACGATTCCAAGAAGCGGCTGATGGACGTCATCCAGCACGATGTCCGCCGCCTCGACCGGCTGATCAGCGATATCTCCGACGCCTCCCGTCTCGACGCCGAACTCGCACGCGTCGATGCCGGCTCCGTCGACATGGAGGTGCTGCTGCGCGACCTCATCGAGGTTTCGCGTCAGGTCAGAAGCACCAAGAAGCAGGTGGAAATCGAATATGCGATCGAACGCAAGCCGAACGTCAAGACGCGCTTCGTCGTCAACGGCCACGATCTACGCATCGGCCAGATTATCGCCAACCTGATCGAGAATGCCCGCTCTTTCGTGCCGGAAAAGGGCGGCAAGATTATCGTGCGGCTGGTGCGGACACGCTCGCGCTGCGTCACCACTATCGAAGACAACGGCCCCGGCATCCAGGCGGAAAATATCGACCGTATCTTCGAGCGCTTCTATACGGACCGGCCGGAGGCGGAAGGCTTCGGCCAGAATTCGGGGCTCGGCCTTTCGATCAGCCGGCAGATCGCCGAAGCGCATGGCGGTTCGCTGAGAGCCGAAAACATCACCGATGCCGAGAGCGGGCATATACTCGGCGCGCGCTTCATCCTCTCTTTGCCAATCGGCGCCGCAGCATGACCGAGGCAGGTTTCAACGTCCATGCGACGGCGATCGTCGTCGGTAAGACGGGGCTGCTGTTCAGCGGCCCCTCCGGCTGGGGAAAATCGATGCTGGCCTTCACCTGCATGACCGAGGCGCGCCGGCTCGGGCTTTTCACGGCGCTGGTCGCCGACGACCAGGTTCTTCTCTCAAGAGAGGCCGGCGCGGTGATCGCCACGTGCCCGCCGTCGATCACCGGGCTGATCGAACTTCGCGGCACCGGCATCGTTCGTCAGGACCATATTCCAAGAGCGGCCATGCATTATGCCGTGCTTCCGGGCAGCGCTACCGGTGAAGACCGGGTGCCTCCCGAGGGCGAAATAGTGAGCCTTGCCGCCGGTTTTTCGCTTCCCGCATTGCGGTTGCTCACAGGCGTTTCCTCACCCCTTGCGATCCTGATGGCAAAAGTGCCGGATATCGGGCGCTGAGGCCTTCCGGATTGGTCAATCTGCCTTATATATTCGCATTTTTATCTTGCACTTCGGCTTTTCATAGCCAAGATGTGCCCCCACCGGTGGACGTAATTGCTGCATTGCGATATTGGGGCCACCGTTTGTATATGGGAGCAGTAATATCATGATCGGACTTGTGCTTGTCACTCATGGCAAGCTGGCTGAAGAGTTTCGTCATGCTGTCGAGCACGTCGTCGGTCCTCAGAAATTCATCGAGACGGTCTGTATTGGCCCCGAAGACGACATGGACCAGAGACGGCAGGACATTCTGGAAGCCGTTTCCGGTGCCGATGATGGCCATGGCGTCGTCATCCTGACCGACATGTTCGGCGGCACGCCGTCCAATCTCGCCATATCAGTCATGAGCAGCGGCCATACCGAAGTCATTGCCGGCGTCAACCTGCCGATGTTGATCAAACTTGCCGGGGTGCGCGGCGAGAACAACATGGAGAAGGCGCTGGTGGAGGCCTCCGAAGCCGGGCGGAAATATATCAATGTCGCGAGCCGCGTGCTCAGCGGAAAATAACGGGCATTTATGACATCGCTCTCCCGGGAACTCCTCATCATCAACAAGCGCGGTCTTCATGCGCGCGCTTCAGCCAAATTCGTGCAGATGGTCGAGACCTTCGATGCCGCCATCACCGTTTCCAAGGATGGAATGACGGTCGGCGGAACCTCCATCATGGGCCTGATGATGCTTGCGGCAAGCCCCGGCTCGAGCGTCGTCGTTTCGGCGAGCGGCAGCCAGGCCGAGGAAGCGCTGGAGGCCCTGGACCAGCTGATCCAGAACAGGTTCGGCGAGGAGATGTGAGCTCCGATCGCGTTCATATAAACATATAAAGACTTCTTTATATCCTTATTGCCATCACCCGCGAAGCCTGCTAAACGGCGGACATGCCGTGCGCTTGCACGTGGGTCATCCTTCGCGCCTGCGCCAATTTTGAGACGTTTTTCAGCCTGGAGACCTCTATGAGCACTGAAAAAGATTATGTCGTCGCCGATATCGGGCTTGCGGATTTCGGCCGCAAGGAAATTACGATCGCCGAAACCGAAATGCCGGGGCTGATGTCCTGCCGCACCGAATTCGGCCAGACAAAGCCGCTGAAGGGCGCGCGCATCACCGGCTCGCTGCACATGACTATCCAGACGGCCGTGCTCATCGAGACGCTGGTCGCGCTCGGCGCCGAAGTCCGCTGGGCCTCGTGCAACATCTTCTCGACGCAGGATCATGCCGCTGCCGCGATCGCCGCTTCCGGCGTGCCTGTCTTCGCCATCAAGGGCGAATCGCTCGAAGATTACTGGGTCTACACCGACAAGATCTTCCAGTGGGCCGATGGCGGTCTTTCCAACATGATCCTCGATGACGGCGGCGACGCCACCATGTACATCCTGCTTGGCGCCCGCGCAGAAGCCGGCGAGGACGTGCTGTCTCACCCGCATTCCGAAGAGGAGGAAATCCTCTTCGCACAGATCAAGAAGCGCCTTGCCGCTTCGCCTGGCTGGTTCACCAAGCAGCGCGACGCGATCAAGGGCGTCACCGAGGAAACGACGACCGGCGTCAACCGCCTTTACCAGCTCAGCCAGAAGGGCCTGCTGCCCTTCCCGGCGATCAACGTCAACGACTCGGTCACCAAGTCGAAGTTCGACAACAAGTATGGCTGCAAGGAATCGCTGGTCGACGGCATCCGCCGCGGCACCGACGTCATGATGGCCGGCAAGGTTGCCGTCGTTTGCGGATACGGCGACGTCGGCAAGGGTTCTGCCGCTTCGCTCTCCGGCGCCGGCGCCCGCGTCAAGGTGACCGAAGCCGATCCGATCTGCGCATTGCAGGCTGCTATGGACGGTTATGAAGTCGTTCTGCTCGAGGACGTCGTTTCCTCGGCCGATATTTTCATCACCACCACCGGCAACAAGGACGTCATCCGCATCGACCATATGCGGGCGATGAAGGATATGGCGATCGTCGGCAATATCGGTCACTTCGACAACGAAATCGAAGTCGCTGCATTGCGCAATCTCAAGTGGACCAACGTCAAGCCACAGGTCGACCTGATCGAATTCCCCAAGGGCAATCGCATCATCCTTCTTTCCGAAGGCCGTCTGCTCAACCTCGGCAACGCCACCGGCCATCCGTCCTTCGTGATGTCGGCTTCGTTCACCAACCAGACGCTGGCGCAGATCGAGCTTTTCACCAAGCCCGACCAGTATTCCAACCAGGTCTATATCCTGCCGAAGCATCTCGACGAGAAGGTCGCACGCCTGCATCTCGACAAGCTCGGCGTGAAGCTGACTGAGCTTTCTGCGGAACAGGCTGCCTATATCGGCGTCTCGCCGAAGGGACCGTTCAAGTCCGACCACTACAGATATTGATCTGATCGTTAATATCCACAAGATGTAGAAGCCGCGGCATTGACAAATGCCGCGGCTTATTTTTTGGGCGCTCCCTTCCCGCCGATTCCCATCCGAAGTATTGTTTTAAGACTTGATTCGTGGCGCCGGACCCAGTCCGACCGCTGCGAAAATGGGATGTCTTGTCGTAATGCGGCACATTGAAGGACGGAGACATACCGCGGATGTCGGAAATGAAAAGCAGCCTGCCCGGTCAGGTGGATGATGGCGCTCGCGCCGATCGCCGCCCGCTCATGGCAGGTCAAGGATATCAATCTGCAACGGCACACGAGGCCGTAAAGCAAGAGCACGGACCATTGGCGCGCTTCCTGAAAAGCTGCGCGGCCGGCACGGCGCTCGCCGCGCTGGCGCGGCCGGCCCTGGCACAGGCGGAGCAGCAGGCAGCGGCCACGGCTCACCTCTTCACATCCTCGCAAGTGATCGGTGTTTCCGTCGTCATCGGCGTCATATCGGCAGCCCTGCTGTCGACGCTGTGGCTCGTGCGCCAGCGCGGCAACCTGGAAAACGAGAGCCGGGAAATCCGCTCGGCGCTCTCCGATGCCCAGCAGCGCATTTCGCAATACCAGGCTCTGATCGCCGACAAGAACCGGCGGATCGTCATCTGGGACGGCAATGCGCGCCCCGAACTGCTCGGCCAGCTTCCGCCTGAAACCGGCGCGCCGCAGGACGGCGAATTCCTGGCCTTCGGCCTGTGGCTGAAGTCACGTTCGGCTTCCGAGCTGGAAAAGGCGATCGACCGGCTGCGCGACGAGGCGCAAAGCTTCGACATGGTGGTCGAAACCATCCGCGATGAAATCCTGGAGGCGCAGGGCCGGGTTTCCGGCGGGCGTGCTTTCGTCCGTTTTGTGGCGCTCAACAATCTGCGCGCCGAGCTCGCAGAGCTCAGAATCGAACGCGACCGGCTGATGACCTCGATCTCGGCCTTCCAGACCATGCTCGACGCCATCGACATGCCGGCCTGGCAGCGCGATCCGGTGGGCCGCCTCACCTGGGTCAACCAGGCTTATGGCGAGGCGGTCGAAGCGCGATCGCCGCAGCAGGCGATCAATGAAGGCCGCGAGATGCTGACGACCGTCGCGCGCGAACGCATTCGCGCGACGACGACGCCGGAATCGCCCTTCCACGACAAGATCTCGACGGTCGTGCACGGCAACCGCACATTCTTCGACGTCGTCGACGTCAGGGTTCCCGGCGGCTCGGCCGGCATCGCGATCGATGTGTCCGACATAGAGGCAGTGCGCGCCGAGCTGGAACGGACGCTGAAGAGCCATGCCGAAACGCTCGACCATCTCGCCACGCCGGTTGCCATCTTCGACGGCGACCGCCGGCTGCAATTCTACAACCAGGCCTTCGTCGCGCTCTGGGAGCTGGATATCGCCTTCCTCGAAGGCCGGCCTGATAATAGCGAGCTGCTCGAGCGGCTGCGGGCGGCCAAGAAGCTGCCGGACCAGCTCAACTGGAAAAGCTGGAAGGAAGCCGCGCTTTCCGTCTATCGCGCGCTCGACACGCAATCCGATCTCTGGCACCTGCCAAACGGGCAGACGTTGCGGGTCTTTGCGACCGCCCATCCGCAGGGTGGCGCCACCTGGGTGTTCGAAAACCTGACCGAGCAGGTCGATCTCGAAACGCGCTACAACACGCTGGTCAAGGTGCAGGGCGAAACGATCGACCACCTTTCCGAAGGTGTGGCGGTGTTCGGTCCTGATGGACGCATCCGCCTTTCCAATCCGGCCTTCCGTGCGCTCTGGGGGATCACCGAAACCGAAGCCAAGCCCGGCACCCATATCCGTGCGCTGGGCGAGGCCTGCGCCCCGTCCTATGATCGGCCGGACGGCTGGAAGACCTTCGCGGAACTGATCACCAGCTTCGACGACGAACGCCGCTCGGGCCAGGGAACGCTGGAACTCTTCTCCGGCCTCGTGCTCGACTATGCCGTCATCCCGCTACCGAACGCGCAGACCATGCTGACCTTCGTCAACATGACGGACAGCGTGCGTGCCGAGCGCGCGCTGACCGAGAAGAACGAAGCGTTGCGCAAGGCCGACGAGCTGAAAAACGATTTCGTCCAGCACGTTTCCTATGAACTGCGCTCGCCATTGACCAACATCATCGGCTTCACCGATCTCCTGCGCACGCCGGGCGTCGGGCCGCTTACCGAACGGCAGGCCGAATATATCGACCACATCTCGACCTCGTCCTCGGTTCTCTTGACGCTCGTCAACGATATTCTCGACCTTGCGACCGTCGATGCCGGCATCATGCGCCTCAATTATGCGGATATCGATCTCAACGATCTGCTCGACGACGTCTCGATGCAGATTGCCGATCGCCTCCACGAAAGCGGCGTCGCGCTTGAAATCACCGCACCCGCCTATCTCGGCTCGATCGTTGCCGATCCGCAGCGGCTGAAGCAGATCCTTCTGAAGCTTCTGTCCAATGCGGCGAATTTCTCGCCCGAAGGCACCTCAATCTCGCTGGAATGCCATCGCGAAGGCACGGATTTCGTCTTCGCCGTCAGCGATCGCGGCCCCGGCATCTCACCTGATATGATCGCGACCGTCTTCGACCGTTTTGCCACGGGGGCAAAAAGCGGCAAACGCGGCGGCGCCGGCCTCGGCCTCTCGATCGTCGACAGCTTCGTCAGTCTGCATCATGGCGATGTGACGATCGACAGCGAGCCGGGCAAGGGCACGACCGTCGTCTGCCGTATCCCCTCGGTCGATGTCCCGCATTCCGCCGCCGCCGAATGACGACCAGCGATACGATCTCGCTTTTCCTGAAAGACGAGGCGGCTACCATCCGCCTCGGCGAGGACCTGGCGCTGGCCCTGAAGGCCGGCGATTGCCTTGCCCTTTCCGGCGATCTCGGCGCGGGGAAATCCTCGCTCGCCCGCGCGATCCTGCGCGCCATCGCCGATGACGAGGGGCTCGAGGTCCCGAGCCCGACCTTCACGCTGGTACAATCCTACGATCTGCGCATCGCCGTTTCGCATTTCGATCTCTACCGGCTCGGCGATGCCGCCGAACTGACAGAGCTTGGCTTCGACGAGGCCCTGCAGAACGGTATCTGTCTCGTCGAATGGCCTGAGATGGCGGAGAGCGAACTGCCCGCGGAGCGCATCGCGCTGACACTTGAACATGAGGTCAATGGCCGTCGGGCGACAATCAGAGCCGCGGGCGCGCAAAATACACGCATCCGCCGTGTCCTGGCGATCCGCGATTTCCTTGACGGTGCAGGTTATCCCGAAGCGAGACGCCGCTTCCTGACCGGCGACGCCTCGCTGCGCGCCTATGAGGCGATCTATCCGCAAGCCGGGAACCAACGCATCATCCTGATGGACTGGCCGCCGCTTGCTGAAGGCCCGCCGGTTCTCGACGGCAAACCCTATCCCAAAGTCGCGCATCTTGCCGAAAACGCTTATCCCTTCGTGGCGATCGCCGATACGCTGCGCAAGGATGGTTTTGCGGCGCCCGAAGTCTACAAGGTGGATTATAACAAGGGTATCCTGCTGATCGAAGATCTCGGCAGCGAAGGCGTGCTGGATATCCACGGACAGCCGGTTATAGAACGCTATCGCGAAAGCGTCGCCTGCCTGGCCAAGCTGCACGCCCTGAAATTTCCGCAGGACATCCCCGTTGGAAAGGGCCATATCCACCATATTCCTGATTTCGACCGCACGGCGATGAAGATGGAGGTGCGGTTGGTGCTCGACTGGCACCTGCCCTGGAAGCGCCAGGGCGCACCCGCAACGGAAGCCGAACGGGCGGAATATCTGGCGATCTGGGATGCACTCATCGACGAGCTCGCAACGGCCGAGAAGAGCCTGCTGCTGCGCGACTTCCATTCGCCGAACATCATCTGGCGCGAACATGAAAGCGGTATTCGCAAGATCGGCCTGATCGACTTCCAGGACGCGATGATCGGCCCGACGGCTTATGACCTTGCGTCGATCGTCCAGGATGCGCGCGTAACGATCGAGCCGGACCTCTTCCGGCAGCTGATGGATGATTATCTGACGCTTCGCCGCGCGGAGCGCGGTTTCGACGAAGCCGGATTTATGAAGGCCTGGGCGATCATGTCGGCGCAGCGCAATTGCAAGCTTGCCGGTCTTTGGGTGCGCCTGTTGCAGCGCGACGGCAAGCCGGGCTATCTGAAACACATGCCGCGCACGCTTTCCTATCTGAACGTCGCGCTCGAGCATGAAACGCTTGCCCCCTTGCGCGATTGGTGCGCAAGGGCTGGAATAGGCCAGAGCGAATCATAAGTTTCGGATCAGAATGACCATCAGACAAGCCATGGTACTGGCCGCGGGTCTCGGAACCCGCATGCGCCCGATCACCGACAAGATCCCGAAGCCGCTGGTGAAGATCGACGGCAAGCCGATGATCGACTACGCGCTGGATTCGCTGGTGGCGGCCGGCGTCGAACGCGCCGTCGTCAACGTTCACCATCACGCCGACCAGATGCTCGACCATCTCGGGAATTATCGCGGCCTCGACATCGTCATATCGGACGAGCGGGACGCACTGATGAATTCCGGCGGCGGCCTGGCGAAGGGGCTGAGGCTGCTTAACCGCGACAATATCTTCGTCATGAATGCCGATCTCTTCTGGATCGGCGAACAGCCGGGGCGGCCGACGAACCTGGAACGCTTAGCCGGATTCTTCGATGCCAAACGCATGGATATGGCGCTGCTTTGCGTCGGGATCGAGGATACGACGGGTCACAATGGCAAGAACGACTTCAGTCTTGCGTCCGATGGCCGGCTGACGCGTTATCGCGACGATCCGTCCAATCCCGTCGTCTATGCCGGCGCGATCGCCATGAACCCGTCGCTGTTCGACGATGCGCCGAAGGATGCCTTCAACCTCAATATCTATTTCGACAAGGCGATCGCACGTGGACGGCTTTTCGGCATGGTGCTCGAAGGCCATTGGCTGACGGTCGGCACGCCGGAGGCAATCGGCGAGGCGGAGGAAACGATCCGGCGATTGCGGACGTTTGCTTAAGCCATGGCGGAGCGGCACCAGCCACGCATCCTGACGATCCCGGCGGGCCTCTCCTTCCTGAAAACGCTGGCGACGACAGTTTGCGACGGCCGATTGACGCCGATTTTCCGGCACGACGCCGATGATCCGCTATCGCTTGCCAAAGTCACGATCTACCTGCCGACCCGGCGCGCCGTGCGTGTACTGCGGTCCGAATTCGTCGACCTGCTCGGCGGCCGCTCGGCGATCCTCCCCGTCATCCGTCCGCTCGGCGAAACCGATGACGATAGTGGCTATTTCGACGAGGCGCTGCCGGCAACGATCGATCTCGCCCAGCCGCTGTCGAATACCGCCCGCCTGCTGGAGCTGGCGCGCCTGATCCTTGCCTGGCGAAACAAGCTGCCGGAGATCGTCCGCCACATTCACTCGGACTCGCCGCTCGTCGCGCCGGCAAGCCCGGCGGATGCGATCTGGCTCGCCCGCAATCTTGCCGAGCTGATCGATTCCATCGAGACCGAGGATCTCGACTGGTCGGAGCTGTCTAAACTCGATACCGGCGATTATGCCGCCTGGTGGCAGCTGACGGCGGAGTTCCTGCAGATCGCCAGTGCCTTCTGGCCCGAGCGGCTTTCCGAACTCGGCAAATCCTCGCCGGCGCGGCACAGAAACGCCATTCTCCGGGCCGAAGCAGGCCGGCTTTCGGCGACGAAACCCGCGGGACCGATCATCATCGCCGGTTCGACGGGTTCCGTTCCCGCCACCGCCGATCTCATCGCCGCCGTCGCCCATCTGCCGGAAGGCGTGATCGTGCTTCCGGGCCTCGATCTCTCCATGCCCGAAAAGCACTGGCAGATGGTCGCGCCGGAACCGGCGCCCGGCCAACATGCCAATCCGGCAAGCCGGAGCCATCCGCAATATGGTCTGTCGTTGCTGCTCAAGCGGCTGAAGCTGACGCGAGCCGACGTCACGCTCCTCGACAGACCGGAGGCCGATATTGACCGGCGCGCCGAAATCCTGTCGCGGGCCCTTGCTCCGGCGGAGGCGACCAGTGACTGGGGAGCTTGGAAAACCGACCTGCCGGCAGGCGCGCTGTCTTCGGCCTTCTCTGATGTCTCGCTGATTGAAGCCGCCAATGAGCGCGAGGAAGCAACCGCGATTGCCATCGCGCTCCGGCTGGCGCTGGAAAGACCGGGACAGGACAGCGAGAGCCGGGCAGCCCTCATCACTCCGGACCGCAATCTCGCTCGGCGGGTGATGGCCGAGCTTTCCCGCTTCGGCATCCTCGCCGACGATTCGGCGGGCACACCGCTTTCGGCCATGCCGCAGGGCACCTTGCTGCAATTGCTGCTGGAAGCAGCGCTGCGGCCGGGCGATCCGGTGGGGATCGTCTCGCTGCTCAAACATCCGCTTGCCCGCTTCGGCCTGGAGCGCGGTGCATTGATTTCCGCTACCGAGGCGCTCGAGCTGCTGGCACTGCGCGGCGGCGTGGCAGAGGTGGATATCAGCACGCTGGAACCGCTGCTCAGGCACCAACTTGCCGAACAGGCCCTGGACAGGCACGCGCCGCAATGGCGAAAAGCGCTTTCGCCTGAGGCCGCCGACGCCGCATACGACCTTGCCCGCCGGGTCGCACAAGCGACCGAGCCGCTGGCTTCGGCGCTGATGCGGCATCGGCCGGAAGATCGTGGAAGAACCGCGCGCTTCACATTGTCCGAATGGGCGGAGCGCACCGGCCGTTCGCTTGAAGCGGTCGCAGTCGATCCGCAAGGCAATCTCGCTGATCTCTGGTCGAACGAAGCGGGAGATGCCCTCGCCGCCCTGCTCGGTGAAGTGATCGATACGGACGGCCAGATGGAGGCCGACGGACCGCAATGGATCGACATCATGGCAGCCCTTGCCGCCGGTCATGCGGTGAAGCCACGGGCGCTCAGCCATCCCCGCCTCTTCATCTTCGGCACGTTGGAAGCCCGCCTGCAGAGCGTCGATACGTTGATCCTCGGCGGCCTGAACGAAGGCACTTGGCCGGGACAGACCGCCAACAATCCCTTCATTCCGCGAATGATGAAGACGGAAATCGGCCTCGAGCCGCCGGAGCGGCGCATCGGCCAGCTGGCACATGATTTCGAGATGGCAAACGGCACATGCCATCTGATCTATTCGCGCGCGCTGCGCCAGGGCTCGACGCCGACCGTTGCCTCGCGTTGGCTGCAGCGGCTGCTGGCGCTCGGCGGAGAGGCGTTCGAAGCGGAATTGAGCGCTCGCGGTGATCGGTTTCTCCAATGGGCCGCTCTCATCGATCGAGGAGAGGTCCAAGCGCCGGCGCAACGCCCCACGCCGAAACCGCCGCTGGCGCTGCAGCCGAAATCCTATTCCTTCAGCGAAGTCGGCCGGCTGCGCCGAGATCCCTATGCCATCTATGCCCGTCGCATCCTGCGGCTCGACCCCGTCGACCCGTTCAATCGCGATCCAGGGGCGGCCGAACGCGGGACGCTCTACCACAAGATCATCGACCGGTTCATCCGCGAAGCCCATATCGCCGGCACGCCGGATGCGGCAGCGGCGATGGAGCACGTCCTTTCCGAGCTTTTCGACATGGAAAAGCTGCCACCGCATATCGATGCCGTGTGGCGGCCGCGTTTTCGCGCGGTGGCCCGCGCCTTCCTCGAATGGGAGGCTGGACGCCGGCATGGCATCCTGAAAACGCTGACGGAGGTACGGGGCGGTATGGAGCTGGAGCCGATCAATATCCGGCTCACCGGCGTTGCAGACCGGATCGACATAACAGGACCACACTCGGCCGACATCATCGACTACAAGACTGGCTACAATCCCTCGCCGGCGCAGGCACGCGTGCTTCTCGATCCCCAGCTTGCGCTTGAAGCGTCGGCGTTGAGCGCCGGCGCTTTTCGCGATGCCGGCAGCCTCGTGCCGCAGGACCTTCTCTATGTACGTCTGCGTCCGGGAAGCCGCTTTCAAGTCGATACCGTCAACAACGAGAGCTCGGCCCGCAGCGACAAGGCGAAATCGGCGATGGATCTCGCCGCCGAATCGATCGACCAGCTGGTCAAATTCGTGGGGTTGCTGCAATCCAGCGAAAGAGGCTTTACCTCGCGGCTGATCCCGGCCCAGCAATTCGATTTCGGCGGCGACTACGATCATCTTGCCCGCGTCTCCGAATGGTCGACGGCCGAAACCGAAGAGGGCGGTGATGAGTGATGTGACCGCCCTTCCCAACGATGACGATCCGGGCGCCTGGATCGGCTGGACGACGATCCAGCAGGCGATTGCCTCCGATCCGCTGCGTTCAGCATGGGTCTCGGCCAATGCCGGTTCCGGCAAGACGCATGTGCTGACACAGCGCGTCATCCGGCTGCTGCTATCAGGCGCGCGGCCTTCCGCCATTTTATGCCTCACCTACACCAAGGCCGCGGCTTCGGAAATGTCGAACCGCGTCTTCGAACGGCTGGCGGAATGGGTGGTGCTTGACGATGAGGACCTCGGCCGGCGCATCACACAGATCGAAGGCACGGCTCCCGACGGACTGAAGCTTGCCGAGGCACGCCGGCTGTTTGCCAAGGCGCTGGAGACACCCGGCGGACTGAAGATCCAGACGATCCATGCCTTTTGCGAGGCACTGCTGCATCAGTTCCCGCTGGAAGCCAACGTTGCCGGGCATTTCTCGGTTCTCGACGATCGCGCGGCGGTGGCGCTGCTTTCCGATGCGCGCCGGGCGCTGCTGACGGCAACCGCGCCTGACGAAGACAGCGCCCTTGCCGAGGCATTCGCCTACGTGCTCAATCTCGGCGACGAATCCGGGCTGGAGAACCTGCTCGGCGACATCGTCGCCAACCGCAATGCCATTCGTCGTTTCACCGCGACGGCCGAACAGCAAGGAGGTGTGGAGAAGGTCCTGCGCAAAAGGCTCGGCCTTGCCGTCGGCGACACGGAAGACAGAATCGCAGCGCAATATTGGCCTTTGCCGGAGCTTTCGGGCGGTACGCTGGAGCTTTATCTTTCGCTTGCCGACCAGAAGGGCGGTGCGAAGGCGCAGGAGGTTGCCTATGGCCTCAGGCTCGCCGGGCGGGAGCCCGATGACGCAAGGCGCGCGCAATTTCTCGAGAAAATCTTTCTGACCGTGAAGGGCGAGCCCAAGGCGGACTCGCAATTCTTCGTCAAGGCCATGCTTGCCGAGGCACCGCAGCTGGCGGAGGCCATCGCCATTGCCCGCGCGCATGTCGCAGCAAGCCGCGACCGGCTGAAACTGATGCGGATGTACGGCGCCACACATGCAGCGCTCGTGCTCGCCGATCGGCTGAATCACGACTATGAGGAGTTGAAGAAGCAGCGCAGCCAGCTCGACTTCGAGGATCTGATCACCCGCACCGCCGACCTGCTGACAAAAAGTGGCGTCGGCCCCTGGATCCACTACAAGCTCGATCGCGGCATCGATCATATCCTCGTCGACGAGGCGCAGGATACCAGCCCGATCCAGTGGAGCGTCATCCAGTCGCTCGCCGAAGATTTCTTCTCCGGCGAAAGCGCCCGGCCGATCGTGCGCACGCTTTTTGCCGTCGGCGACGAAAAGCAGTCGATCTATTCCTTCCAGGGGGCAAGGCCCGAGCGTTTTTCTGAGGAGAGCGACCGGACGCGGCGGCGCGTTTCCGATAGCGGGCAGAGTTTTTCCTCCGTGCGGCTGCCGCTGTCGTTCCGCTCGACCGCCGACGTGCTCGAGGCGGTCGACCACATTTTCAAGACACCCGAGAACGCGCGCGGCCTCAGCGCGCTCGGCGAACCGGTCGTGCATCGTTCCAGCCGCATCGGACATCCCGGCGCCGTCGATCTCTGGGAGATGGTTGCGCCGGAAGCGGTGGTGAAGGAGGAGGACTGGACGGCGCCCTTCGATGCGACGCCGGAAAGTGCGCCGGCCGCGATCCTCGCACGGCGGATCGCCCATTCGATCGGCACGCTTGTCGGCCGCGAAACGATCGTCGACAAAGGCAAGGAGCGCCTGATCGAGGCCGGCGACATCCTGGTGCTGGTGCGCAAGCGCGACGCCTTCGTCAATGCGTTGACACGCGCGTTGAAGCGTCGCGGCGATATTCCGGTCGCCGGTGCGGACAGGCTGGTGCTGACCAGCCATATCGCCGTGCAGGATCTGCTGGCGCTCGGCCGTTTCCTGCTTCTGCCGGAAGACGATCTTTCGCTCGCCGCCGTGCTCAAGAGCCCGCTTTTCGATCTCTCCGAGGACGACATCTTTGCGATCGCCGCATTGCGCGGCGACAGTGAAAGCGTCTGGAGCCATCTCAAAAGCTTCGCCGCCGATGGCACCGAACGTTTTCGCGCTGCCGTCGAGAGGCTCGAGCTGTTTCTCCGGCAGTCCAGGAGCCTGTCGGTTCACGATTTCTATGCGCGCGTGCTGGGCAGCTATGGCGGGCGGCGGCAATTCCTTGCCCGCCTCGGCACCGAAGTCAGCGATATCCTCGACGAATTCCTGACCTTCACGCTCGACCATGAGAGCTCCGGCCTTCCCGGGCTGCAATCCTTCATCTCGACGCTGGAGCTCGAAGCCCTGGTAATGAAGCGCGAGCAGGACAAGGGGCGCAACGAGGTGCGGATCATGACGGTGCATGCCTCCAAGGGTCTTGAAGCACCGATCGTTTTCCTTGTCGACGGCGGTTCGAAGGCCTTCACCCATACCCATCTGCCGAAGCTTCGCCTGATCGAGACCAGCCCCGACGAGCCGCCGATGTCCGTCTGGGTTCCTGTCTCCGATCTCGCCAATTCGCTGACCCAGGACGATGCCGCGCGTATCCAGATGCTGGCGGAAGAGGAATATCGCCGGTTGCTCTATGTCGCCATGACGCGTGCCGCCGACCGGCTGGTCGTCTGCGGCTATCGTGGCGTGCGTGTGAACAACGACACCTGGCATATGATGATTTCGACGGCACTGCGAGACGACCATCCGCATGTGGAGGCGACCACATTCTCCGGTCCCGATGGGGAGTGGCCGGGCATCAAATGGCGCGTGCCGCGGGTGGAACGAAGCTTCGAGCGTATCGATCGCAGCCAAGAGCGCGGCAGCGAGGAGACCTTGCCGGACGGCCTGTTGCGGCCATTGCCGCCGCAGGCTGAGCTGCCCCGGCCGCTCAGCCCTTCCGGCGCCGGGACGATCATCGATGAAGACGAGGGCGGTCTGCTGGTCGTCTCGCCGCTGTTCGGCGAAAAGGAGCGCAGCGATCGTTCGCTGGAAAAAGGCAGGCTGATCCATCGCATGCTGCAGGCACTTCCCGAAATTCCACTTGGCGAACGGCCTGATGCGGCGAGCCGCTATGCTGAACGGGCAGCTCGATTCTGGCCGGAAGCCGAACGGCGCAAGCTTGTCGATTCGGTTCTGAAACTATTGGACGAGGAAGGCCTGCAGGCTGTCCTCGGTGCGCAGGCCCAACCCGAGGTCTCGATCATGGGAACATTGACGCTCGAAGATCGGCGCTATGCCGTCTCCGGCCGCATCGACCGGCTTGCCGTCCTTGCCGATCGCGTCGTCATTCTCGACTACAAGACCAATCGGGTGCCGCCGACAACGGAAGAAGCTATCCCCTTCGCGCACCGGGCGCAGCTGGCGATCTATCGCGAGATCCTGACGCCGCTCTATCCTGATAAGCGTATCGATTGCATGCTTGTCTATACCGAGAACGCCTCGCTCTTCACGCTGAGCGAAAAGGCGCTCGGTTTGGCGCTTGCAGCGGTCAAGACAAAGTGAAATACCGGACATTGAAAATTCGGCACCGCACCATCACATGTGGTTCAACACCCAATTCCGTTAAAGGAGCAGCCCATGGCTACCGTGAAAGTCGATATCAATAACTTCCAGTCGGAAGTTCTGGAATCCGCAGAACCCGTCGTGGTCGATTTCTGGGCCGAATGGTGCGGCCCGTGCAAGATGATTGCTCCGAGCCTCGAAGAAATCGCCGTCGAGATGGAAGGCAAGGTCAAGGTCGCCAAGCTGAATATCGATGAGAACCCGGAACTCGCTGCACAGTTCGGTGTGCGCTCCATTCCGACCCTTGCAATCTTCAAGGGCGGCGAAGTTGCCGATATCTCGGTCGGAGCAAAGCCGAAGACGGCCCTTTCGAACTGGATTTCGAGCGCTGCCTGATTGATATCGACGAAGTTATTTCACATTGACGAAAAAGCCCGGCTCGACCGGGCTTTTTCATTTCGCAGCCTTCATTTCGGCGGCGTGCCGTTGTCGGCAAGCACGTCACCGACGAGATAGAGAGAGCCGCCGACCAGGATGCGCGGCGGCAATGCCTCCGGATCGAGAACAGCTTTTATCGCTTCCAGCGCATCGCCGACCGTCAACATCGGTTCGGCAACCAAACCGGCATCATAAGCGGCATTTGACAATATCACGGGATCGATCATCGCTTCGCTGCCGCGGATCGGCACGCAGAAAACCTTCTCGACCAGGCCGGTAAAGGCCTTGAAATAGCCGACCGGATCCTTGGTACTGATCATGCCGGTAATCAGGAAAAGCGGCCGAGACTGGCGTTCCTCGAAATTGGCCATGGCTTCGGCGATCACTTCACCGGCACCGGGATTATGCCCGCCATCGATCCAGATCTCGGCGCCGGCCGGCGCATGCGACAGCAGCCGGCCCTCGCTCAGACGCTGCAGCCGGCCCGGCCATTCGACCGAACTCATCGCCTTTTCCATCATCGTCTCGGTGACGGTGAAACCCGCCGCCTTGACGGCACGAATGGCGGCGGCGGCATTGGCATATTGATGGCGGCCGGGAAGGCGCGGCAGCGGCAGGTCGGCAAGGCCGAACTCGTCCTGGTAGACGAGCCGGCCATATTCCTCATGCGCCATGAAATCCTGCCCGAAGACGGTGCTCGGGCAATGCAGCCGTTCGGCCGTCGACATCAGCACGTCGAGTGCGGCGTCATATTCCTGATGACCGATGACAACGGGAAATCCCGGCTTCATGATGCCAGCCTTTTCGGCCGCGATCAGCTCGACCCTGTCGCCGAGATAGGGCTGGTGATCCAGCGAAATCGGCATGATCACCGAGACGGCCGGATCGGAAATGACATTGGTGGCGTCGAACCGGCCGCCGAGACCGACTTCGATGATCGCGGCATCGGCCGGATGTTCGGAAAACAGGATGAAGGTGACCGCCGTCAGGATTTCGAAGACAGTGATGTGCTGTCCTGCATTGGCATCGGCCACGCGACGCACGGCCTCGGCAAAGACGGCGTCGTCGACAAGCTGTCCGCGTCCGCCCTTGACGCCGATGCGATAACGCTCGTGCCAATTGACGAGATGCGGCGAGGTGTGGACATGGGCGCTGTAGCCGCCGGCTTCGAGCAGGGCGCGGCAGAAGGCGGTGACCGACCCCTTGCCATTGGTGCCGGCGACATGGATCACCGGCGGCAGTTTCCTGTGCGGATTGCCGAGCACATCGAGAAGACGGGTGATGCGATCGAGAGACAGATCAAAACCCTTGGGATGCAATCCCATGAGCTTGTCGATCTCCTGCGCTGCCTCACTCACCGCGGTTTGGCCTCTGGGTATCAATTCGGCACCCCGCCTGCTTGTCGGTTATCAGGCGCTCGCCGCCAGGGCAATCGCGCCGCCATTGATGTCGTTCGCTGCCGAAACCGGCTTCTTCGTCAGGATCTTCAAGAGGCGCGCCAGCGTTTCCGGAATATCGTGACGTTTGATGACCATATCGACCATACCATGCTCCAGCAGGTATTCGGAGGTCTGGAAGCCTTCGGGCAGTTTTTCACGCAACGTCTGTTCGATCACGCGCTTGCCGGCAAAGCCGATTTCGGCGCCGGGCTCGGCCAGATGAATATCGCCAAGCATGGCATAGGAGGCCGTGACGCCACCCGTCGTCGGATTGGTCAGCACGACGATATAGGGCTGGCCGGATTCTTTCAGCATGTCTACGGCAACGGTCGTGCGCGGCAGCTGCATCAGCGACAGGATGCCTTCCTGCATGCGTGCCCCGCCGGAAGCGGGGAACATCACCAACGGGCACTTTTCAGACGTCGCACGCTCGAAAGCCTTGACGATCGCCTCGCCGGCGGCCATGCCGAGCGAACCGCCGATAAAGTTGAATTCGTGCACAACGGCCACGAGTTTCAGTCCCTGCACCTTTCCGACACCGGCGAGGATCGTATCCTCTTGTTCGGTCTTCAGGCGGCTGTCGCGCAGGCGATCGCTATATTTCTTCGAATCGCGGAACTTCAGCGGATCCTGCGCGACCTTCGGCTGCGGCAGCGATTCGAACTCGCCATTGTCGAAAAGATCGATAAGGCGCGCTTTGGCCGGCATCTTCATGTGATAACCGGACGCCGGAATGACCCATTTGTTGCCTTCCAGGTCCTTGTGGAAGACCATCTCGCCCGTTTCCGGGCACTTGATCCAGAGGTTCTCCGGCACTTCGCGACGGCCCAGCATGGAATTGATCCGCGGGCGAACGTAGTTGGTGATCCAGTTCAACTCGAATACTCCTGATAAACTTTTTCCAGTGTGGGCAAACTATTCGGCAGCAACAAGGCGCGCCGAACGTGTTCCCGTGGAAAGGCCGCGCACCAGCGTGGCAACCGCCTGAACGGTGTCCGCCGTTGCCTTTCCGTCATGCGTCAAGCTGGTCGCAACCTGATTGACGATCGCGGTGCCGACGACGACGCCGTCGGCCGAACCGCCGATGACCTTTGCGTGTTCCGCCGTCTTGACGCCGAAGCCGACGCAGACGGGCAGCTTGGTATGCTGCTTGATACGCTCGACCGCGCCCGAAACCAGCGCCGAACCGGTAATGCCATTCATGGAGACGTAGTAGACGAAGCCTGAAGTGTTCTTCAGTACCTTCGGCAGGCGCTTCTCATCCGTCGTCGGCGTCGCCAGGCGGATGAAATTGATGCCTTTGCGGATGGCCGGAATGCAGAGTTCGTCATCCATCTCGGGCGGCAGGTCGACGACGATCAGGCCGTCGATGCCGGCGGCGAGCGCGTCGTCGAGGAATTTCTCGACGCCGTAAATATAGATCGGGTTGTAGTAACCCATCATCACGATCGGCGTCGCATCATTGGTCTTGCGGAAATCGGCCGCCAGCTGCAGCGTCTTCTTCAGCGTCTGGCCGCCTTTCAGGGCGCGCTGGCCGGCCAGCTGGATCGCCGGGCCGTCGGCCATCGGATCGGAAAAGGGCATGCCGAGCTCGATAATGTCGGAGCCTGCCTCCGGCAGCGCCTTCATGATGCCGAGCGAGGTGTCGTAATCGGGATCGCCGCCCATGAAATAGGTCACAAGCGCCGGACGGCCCTCGGCCTTCAGCTCGGCAAAGCGTTTGTCCATGCGTGCGGTCATGTCTTACAGTCCCATTCCCAGAATCTTAGCGACGGTGAAGATATCCTTGTCGCCGCGGCCGGAGAGGTTCATCAGGATGATCTCGTCCTTGCCCATCGTCGGCGCGCGTTTGATCACCTCGGCAATCGCGTGCGAGGGCTCGAGCGCCGGGATGATGCCTTCGAGGCGGGTCAGGGTCTGGAAAGCTTCGAGCGCTTCGTGATCCATGATCGGCACATAGTCGACACGGCCGGTATCGTTCAGCCAGGAATGTTCGGGGCCGATGCCGGGATAATCGAGACCGGCCGAAATCGAATGGCCTTCCTTGATCTGACCGTCGCCGTCCTGCAGCAGGTAGGTGCGGTTGCCGTGCAGCACGCCCGGCGAACCGGCAGTGATCGAGGCGCAATGTTCGTCGCCCTGCAGGCCCTTGCCGCCGGCTTCGACGCCGACGATCTTGACAGAGGGATCATCCAGGAAAGGATGGAAAATGCCGATGGCGTTCGAACCGCCGCCGACGGCAGCGATGACGAGATCCGGAAGACGGCCTTCGGCTGCCAGCATCTGCTCTTTCGCTTCGATGCCGATCACCGACTGGAAATCGCGGACCATCTCCGGATAGGGATGCGGACCGGCTGCCGTTCCGATCAGGTAGTAGGTATCCTCGACATTGGTGACCCAGTCGCGAAGCGCCTCGTTCATGGCGTCCTTCAGCGTGCCGCTGCCCGCCGTAACCGGCTTGACTTCCGCGCCGAGCAGCTTCATGCGGAAAACATTCGGCGCCTGACGCTCGACGTCGGTGGCGCCCATATAGACAACGCAGGGAAGGCCAAAGCGGGCGGCAACGGTCGCGGAGGCGACGCCGTGCTGGCCGGCACCGGTTTCGGCGATGATGCGGGTCTTGCCCATGCGCTTGGCGAGCAGGATCTGGCCGATGCAGTTGTTAATCTTGTGCGAGCCGGTATGGTTCAGCTCTTCGCGCTTGAAATAGATCTTGGCGCCGCCGAGTTCGGCCGTCAGCCGCTCGGCGAAATAGAGCGGGCTCGGGCGGCCGATATAATGCGCGCCGAGATGCTTCAATTCGGCCTGGAATGCCGGATCGTTCTTTGCCCTGTTCCACTCGTCCTGCAGGTCGAGGATCAGCGGCATCAGCGTTTCGGCGACGAAACGACCGCCATAAATGCCGAAACGGCCATCTTCATCGGGGCCGGAACGGAAGGAATTCGGTTTAGGCGTCTCGTTCACTCTCAACTCCCTGAGGCCATCATCGGCGCATTCGCCTTTTCGACCGCGTCAAAAAATTCATCGATCTTCGCGACGCTTTTCACGCCAGGCGCAGTTTCGACTCCCGACGAGACGTCGATACCCGGTGCCTTGGTGATGAAAAGCGCCTCCGCGACATTGTCCTTGTTCAACCCGCCGGAAAGCATGTAGTCGACGCTACCGTCAAGCCAGCTGAGAAGGCTCCAATCGAAGGAAATACCGTTGCCGCCAGGCAGTTCCGAACCCTTCGGCGCTTTGGCGTCGAAGAGGAAACGGTCGGCGATGCCGATATAGGCCTCGACGCGCTTCAGATCGTCTGCCGTGCGGACCGAAAAGACCTTCATCACAGGCAGACCATAGAGCGCCTTTATGGTCAGCACATGTTCGGGGCTCTCGTTACCATGAAGCTGGAGCATATCCGGCTTCAACAACGATACGATCTCGTCGAGTTCGTCATTGGTTGGATCGACGACGACGGCGACGATCTTCGCCTTGCCACGCGCAGGTTCGGCCAGTTTTGCTGCCAGGTCCGGCTCGATGTAGCGCGGGCTCTTTTCGAAGAAGATAAAACCGATATGCGTCGCGCCGCGCTTCAGCGCGCGATCGACAGCCTCAGGCGTCTTCAAACCACAGATCTTGATATCCGGTCTCATGGCAGCGAAGTGACACGAAATGCGGAAAGAGTCGAGCCAATTTGCGACGGACACTGAATTTAGCGCGGCTCTCGGCTAGAGCGCCGCGCGTCCAAAGGACGCTCTATCACTTTAAATCTGCACATAATGCTTTCCGAAAAATCGATTCCGGTTTTCGGGGTTATGCGCTAGTCGAAATCGATGGCATGCAACTGGCTGCCATGCCGCTTGAGCCAGGACTTCGCCTCCTCCATACCGGGGCAAAGCTTACGACAGAGGGCCCAGAAGTGCGGGCCGTGGTTCATTTCCTTGAGGTGGGCGACCTCATGGGCGGCGAGATAATCGATCACCGAAGGCGGCGCCATGACGATACGCCAGGAAAAGCTCAGATTTCCCTCCGACGAGCACGAGCCCCAGCGGCTGCGGGTATCCTTCATCGAAATCGAGCGGATCGGCGCCCGGATCGTTGCGGCGTGCATCGTCGCCAGTCTTGCGAGATCGGCGCGGGCCTCCTTCTTGAGAAAGGCCGCAATGCGCCGTCCGACATGTTCCGGCATGCCGCTGACGCGCAACACCGGGATGCCGTCTATGGACACCGCCTCCGTCAGCCCGCGCAAGCTGCCGCTATGCTGGATGCGATGGGAAACGCCGCGAAGGAGGATTTCGCCGCCGTCGCGCAGACCGGTATCGGTCGAAAACTTGGCAAGCTTGGTGAGCAGCCACCCCTGGTGACGATCGAGGAAGGCATTGACCTCACGCGCTGCAAGGCCTTTCGGCACCGTCATCTTCAAGGCGCGGCCACCCGGTTCGATGCGCAGCGTGATGCGTGTCGCCCGGTCATGCTGCTTGATCGTCAGCGGCATGAGCCGGCCGGCGACGTCGAGCGTCCGCATTTCGGGCGGAGCCGGCTTTAGCGCCTTCGACCTTGTTTTCAGAAGCGAGAACATGCGTGTTTTCTATACGATTCGCCGGCAAATCTAAATGATCGGCGGAAGGGCGGACATGGAAAAACCGGCATCGCGAGATGCCGGTCATCAATTCATCGTTCAGGCGTTTACGGCGTCTGATATTCTGCGACCGGACCGTTGTCATCGCGCTTGGCGTTCCTGCGGTCACGCATGAAGCGGTCGAACTCTTCCTGATCCTTGGCGCGGCGGAGCTCGCGCAGATAGGAGTCGAATTCCTCGCGCATTTCGTCAAGCTTGCGGCGCTCTTCCTCCATCCGGTCGAGTTCGGCCTTGCGCCAGTCGTCGAAGGCGACGTTGCCGGTCGAAAAATGCGGGCGGTGACGGCCATGCGGGCGGCGGCAGGAGGCAAAGAAGCCATCGGTCGCCTGGTTGACGTCACGCTTGAAGCCGCGCAGACGGTCGCCGAAGATGATGTAGGCAAGCATGGCAAGACCCAGAGGCCAGAAAACCATGAAGCCGAGAATCATCAGGGCAATGGTAGCCGGAGTCCAATCCGGTCGAAGCAATGCTGACTGGTTCATCGTGCGGGTATCCCTCGCTTTCCGCGCCCGGCAGAATACCGAACGCTGAAATCGATGTGGTTACCGCAATAACCGCCTTCAAGACGATTGCCCGCGAAATCGGACAAGGCCTTGAATCCGTTTTGCTAATTCAGCTATCCATGATTCAGCCCGCCCGGCCGCCCTTGATGACACGCGGGACCGGAGGCTTAACGGCAGAACGCGAATGCTGGCGGACGAAATCGATGATGCGCGGCGCGATCTCGCGGCGGAAACGCGAACCATTGAAAACACCATAATGGCCGACATCCGGCTGAAGATAGTGCATGCGCATATCTTCGGGAATGTTCACGCAGATGGTCTGCGCCGCCTTTGTCTGGCCGACCCCTGAGATATCGTCATTCTCACCTTCGACGGTCAGCAGCGCCACGTTGCGAATTGCTGATGGATCGACGCGTTTACCGCGATGCATCAGTTCGCCCTTCGGCAGCGAATGCTTGATGAAGACCTCCTCCACCGTCTGCAGATAGAATTCGGCGGTCAGATCCATGACAGCGAGATATTCGTCGTAGAAATCGCGATGTCTTTCCGGCTCGCCGTCGTTCTTCACGAGATGCATGAAGAACTCCTTATGCGCGACGAGGTGGCGATCAAGATTCATCGACATGAAGCCCGAAAGCTGCAGGAATCCCGGATAGACCGGTCGCATGAAACCCGGCTGCGGCCAAGGCACGTTCATGATGACATTGTCGGAGAACCACTGCAGCGACCGCTCCTGAGCGAGCTTGTTGACCGCCGTCGGGTTGATGCGCGTGTCGATCGGGCCGCCCATCAGCGTCATCGACGCCGGCGATAGCGGATCCCTGGCTTCTTCCATCACGGCAGCGGCTGCCAGCACCGGAACGGAAGGCTGACAGACGGCGACGACATGCGTATCGTGACCAAGGAAATGCAGCATCTCGATGACGTAGTCGACGTAATCGTCGAAATCGAACGTGCCTTCCGTCATCGGCACCATGCGGGCGTCGATCCAGTCGGTGATGTAGATATCGGCACTCGGCAGCAGCGCCTCGACCGTGCCGCGCAGCAGCGTGGCATAGTGGCCGGACATCGGCGCGACGATCAGAATGCGTGGATCATTGCCGCGGACGGCTGGAACACTGCGGGCGAAATGCAGAAGATTGCAGAAGGGTCGCGACCAGACGACCTCTTCGCGGACGGAAACCGTCTTGTCACCGATCGTCGTCTGCTTCAGTCCGAATTCCGGTTTCCCGTAGCGGCGCGTCGTGCGTTCGAACATTTCGAGACTTGCCGCCATCGTCCGGCCGAACGGCGTGTGGGAGAACGGGTTCATCGGATTGGCATAGGCAAATCGCATGATATCGGCCGCGGCGCGAAACGGCGCCATGGCGGCATGGTTCAATTCATAAAGCTGATAAAACATTGGAAGGCGCCACCTTTCTCTATCGAAAAGATGACACCGATTGAGAGGCATCGACTCTTTTCGTAACGCGGGCACGTCGCGCAGACTAACAGGTTTTTGTTGCACAGCAACATGGGCGTACCAGACCCACACAAGAAATGCCGTAGAATTGACCTGCGGCATCATAATCGACCTGAAAACTTAAGTTTCTCAGCAAGAAGGGTCGTTAACGATCCGCTACAAAGGTCTGCTTCTGCGTGCCGAGACCTTCGATGCCGAGTTCGACCACGTCGCCGGCCTTGAGATAACGCGGCGGCTTGAGGCCCATGCCGACGCCCGGAGGCGTGCCGGTCGAGATCACGTCACCGGGGTGCAGCGACATGAACTGGCTGAGGTAGGAGACGAGGAAGGCAACCCCGTAAACCATCGTCTTCGACGAGCCGTTCTGCATCTTCTGGCCGTTGACCGTCAGCCACATGCCGAGGTTCTGCGGTTCGGGAATTTCATCCTTGGTCACGAGCCAGGGGCCGATCGGGCCAAAGGTGTCGCAGGATTTGCCCTTGGTCCACTGACCGGAACGCTCAGTCTGGAAAGCGCGCTCGGAAACGTCATTGGAAACGCAATAACCGGCGACATAATCCAGCGCTTCGGCTTCCGTCACATATTTGGCGGTTTTGCCGATGACGACGCCGAGCTCGACTTCCCAATCGGTCTTTTCCGAACCGCGGGGAATGATGACATTGTCGTTCGGTCCGACGATTGCGGATGTTGCTTTCATGAAGATGATCGGCTCGGGCGGCACGGTCGCACCGGTTTCGGCAGCATGATCCGAATAATTCAAGCCGATGCAGATGAACTTGCCAGTGCCCGCGACGCAGGCACCGATGCGGCCAGGTGCGATTTCCGGAAGGCTCGTCGGATCGATCGCCGCTATCTTTGCAAGGCCTGCCGGTCCGATCGCTTCACCGCCAATATCGGCGACATGACCGGAGAGATCGCGGATCTTGCCATCGGCATCGAGAAGTGCTGGTTTTTCACTCCCTGCTTCGCCAACACGCATCAGCTTCATGGAATTCCTCCTCATCGAAAACGGATTTGCAGCCACCTATGAACGAATTATTCATCGGTGTCATTACGGCTTTGTCGGGAAGCGGTACGGCTTTGCCGCGATTCGGATGATTTTCTGCCGAAAACCGCCCGTATCTTTCGGCATCATGCTCTAAAAATTTCCGCCAGATCCGGGCCGGAGGGAATGATCTTCGTCGGATTGAGGCTTTCGATCGAATAGTAGCCACGCTTGATATGATCGAGATTCACCGTTTCACCGATGCCCGGCCAATCCAGCATTCGGCGGCAGACGGCGCGCAGATTGGCATAGTCGGAAAGCCGGCGCAGATTGCATTTGAAGATGCCGTGATAGGCGACGTCGAAGCGCACGAGCGTTACGAAAAGCCGGATATCGCTCTCGGTGGGATGATCGGCGAAGAGAAAAGACCGGCCCTCGAACTGCTGCTCGACCCAGTCGAGGCAGGCAAAGACATCGGCAAAGGCTTCTTCGTAGGCGATCTGCGTGGTGGCGAAACCGGCGCGGTAGACACCGTTGTTGAGGGCAGGATAGATGCGATCGTTGAAAGCATCGATCTCGGTACGCCTCTCCGCCGGGTAAAGATCGATCGGATTTTTTGCCAGACCGCCGAAGCCGCTGTTCAGCATACGCAGAATATCGGCGGATTCATTGTTGACGATGGTCTTTTTCTGCTTGTCCCAGATAACCGGCACGGTGGCCCGGCCGGTGAAATCGGGTGCTGCCCTGGTATAGATTCATGCATATAGGTTACGCCGTTGACGTGATCCTCCGTCGCGCCGGGATAATCACCGAAGCGCCAGCCCTGCTTGCCCAGCAGCGGCTCGACGACCGAGACGGAGACGACGTCTTCCAGGCCCTTGAGCTTGCGGCCGATCAGGGTGCGCGAGGCCCAGGGGCAGATATAGGCGACATAGAGATGGTAACGGCCGGCGCTGGCTGCAAAGCCGGCTTCGCCGGTCGGCCCGGCGCTGCCATCCGGGGTCACCCAATTGCGGAAACTCGAGGTCTGGCGGACGAAGCCGCCCTTTTCGTCCTTTGCCTGAACGGGCTGCCAGTCTTCCGTCCATTTTCCGTTCACCAGCATGCGCACCTCCCCCGATCGATTGACGAAATGGTTCATTATCCTGCTTGGACGCCGGCGTGAGGCCGCTTTTATGAAGACAGTCTGTACACCCAAACTGCGACGATGCTGCGCTTGCCAAGCCGGTGAAGCAGGAAATATGTCTCTGCTATACAAAATGACGTGGAGTTCGAAATGCATCTCTCGAAGGCCGTTGTGCGGACCGAACATGCAAGCCGCTACCTCCAGCAGCTCTGCAAACACTGGAGTCACAAGTTCAGCGTCGATTTTGATCCTCTGAAGGGCCGGGTGCCGTTCAGCGATACGGCCGAGGTAACGTTTGCGGCCGACGATGCGGCGCTGACCATGACACTTTCCGTCGCCGATCCCTCGCAACAGGAAAGGATGCAGCACGTCATTGACGATCATCTGAAGCGCTTCGCCTTTCGCGAAGAACTCGACATCGTCTGGTCGGACTAAGCCCAGCCCCCGATCCAAATTTTCTGCCCCAAACCGTGGAACAAGCATGACGAAGAGCAATCACCGCGAATCCGACTATCCAATCGATCCGATGTTTCTCGACCGCTGGTCGCCGCGCGCCTTCACCGGCGAAATCATCGAGGAGACGCAGCTGCTCGGTCTGCTCGACGCCGCCCGTTGGGCGCCGTCCTCGGCCAACCACCAGCCCTGGCGCTTCATCTATGGCCTCAAGGGTTCGGAGCATTGGGAGAAATTCGTCGCTTTGCTCAACGATTCCAACCAGGAATGGGCCAGGAACGCATCGGCGCTGATCTTCGTCGTGTCGCGCGCCTTTACCGGGGCTGCCGGCTCAGCTGAGGAAAAGCCGAGCTACACCCATCCCTTCGATGCCGGTGCAGCATGGGGGCATCTGGCGATCCAGGCGCGCCTCTCCGGCCTTTACGCCCATGGCATGGGCGGCATCAAGCATGAAGAAATCAGGCAGGCTTTCGCCATTCCCGAGGGATACCGGGTCGAAGCAGGCGTCGCCATCGGCCGCCTGGCCGACAAGAGCGTTCTTTCCGAACGCAATCAGGCGCGCGAAATCCCTAGCCAGCGCAAGCCGCTCTCGGAGATCGCCTTCAATGGGCGCTTCGTCGCGAATTGAGCGAAGCCAAGGGTCAAGCAGATATCGGGCAAACGAAAGCCCCGCCGTCCTAAAGATAGCGGGGCTATTTATTCCTGAAATATCAATTAGATATCGAGGTTTGCAACGCTCAGCGCATTCTCCTGGATGAATTCGCGCCGCGGCTCGACTTCATCGCCCATCAGGCGAGCAAACAGGCCATCGGCATCGGTGGCATCATTGACCCTGACCTGCAGCAGCGAGCGCACGTTCGGATCGAGCGTCGTTTCCCAGAGCTGCTCGGCATTCATTTCGCCAAGACCCTTGTAGCGCTGCATGGTGAGGCCCTTGCGGCCGCTTGCGAAGATCGCATCCAGCAAGGCGCGCGGGCCAGAGATTTCGACGTCGCCTTCGCGGCGATGCAGCGACGGCGGCGTCTGATAGATTTCCTTGAGGCGTGCCGTCAGCTGGTCGATATGACGGGCATCCGAGGAGCCGATCAGCGCCATGTCGAGCACGACGAGTTCCCTGACGCCGCGGACCATGCGCTCGAGGCGCAGACCGCCATCGGTTGTCACATCGCCCCGCCAGCCGCGCTCGGTTTCCTCGGCGATGATGTCGAGGCGCCCAGCCACTTCGTTTGCCAGCGCCAGCGCTCTCGCCGGGTCGCTGGCGAGCTCGGCATTGAGCGCGCCGGCGATCGCCGCTTGTTCGACGGCGGAACGATTGTAGCGCGAATGGAGATTGTCGAGCAGCGCGCGCATGCGCAGCGCATCGAGGATGACCTCGCGCAGATCCTGGCCGGCGCGTACTTCGCCGCTGCCGAGCCTCAGCGAAGCATCTTCCAGGCCCTGGCTGATGAGATATTCTTCCAGCGCCTTCTCATCCTTCAGATACTGCACCGACTTGCCGCGCGAGACCTTATAGAGCGGCGGCTGGGCGATATAGAGATGACCGCGCTCGATCAGTTGCGGCATCTGGCGGAAGAAGAAGGTGAGTAGCAGGGTGCGGATATGGGCGCCGTCGACATCGGCGTCGGTCATGATGATGATCTTGTGGTAGCGCAGCTTTTCGACGTTGAACTCGTCCTTGCCGATGCCGGTACCGAGCGCGGTGATCAATGTGCCGATTTCCTGGCTCGACAGCATCTTGTCGAAACGGGCACGTTCGACGTTCAGGATCTTGCCGCGCAGCGGCAGGATCGCCTGGTTCTCGCGCGAGCGGCCCTGCTTGGCCGAACCGCCGGCAGAATCGCCTTCGACGAGGAAGACTTCCGATTTTGTCGGATCACGCTCGGAGCAGTCGGCAAGCTTGCCCGGCAGCGAAGCGATATCGAGTGCGCCCTTGCGGCGGGTCAACTCGCGGGCCTTGCGGGCCGCTTCGCGTGCGGCGGCTGCCTCGACGACCTTGCCGACGAGGATTTTGGCTTCGCTTGGATGTTCTTCGAACCAGGTGCTCAGCGCCTCGTTGACGAGACTTTCGACAACAGGACGGACTTCCGAGGAAACGAGCTTATCCTTGGTCTGCGAGGAGAATTTCGGATCCGGCACCTTGACCGACAGAACCGCCGTCAGCCCTTCGCGGCAATCTTCGCCCTGCAGCGTTACCTTTTCCCTTTTGGTGATGCCGGAACTGTCGGCATAGGAAACGACCTGGCGCGTCAGCGCCGCGCGGAAGCCGGCCATATGCGTGCCGCCGTCGCGTTGAGGGATGTTGTTGGTGAAGCAGAGCACATTCTCATGATAGCTGTCGTTCCACCACATCGCGACTTCGACGGTGATGCCGTCCTTTTCGCCGTGGATGGCAACCGGTTTGTCGACGAGCGACTTCTTGGCGCGGTCCAGATAGGCGACGAAAGCCTCGAGGCCGCCGTCATAACGCAGTTCTTCCTGCTTGATGTCGGAATGGCGCTTGTCGGTCAGCAGGATGCGGACGCCTGAATTCAGGAAGGCGAGTTCGCGAAGGCGATGCTCCAGCGTGCCGTAGTCGAACTCCGTCATCGTGAACGTGCCGGTGCTCGGCATGAAGCTCACTTCCGTGCCGGTCTCATTCGGCGCGTCGCCCGTAACCTTCAGCGGAGCATCGGCCACGCCATGGGTGAAGCTCATTTCATGGATCTTGTCGTGACGGCGGATCTTCAGCTTCAGCCAGACGGACAGCGCGTTGACGACTGAGACGCCGACGCCGTGCAGGCCACCGGAAACCTTGTAGGAATTCTGGTCGAACTTACCGCCGGCATGGAGCTGCGTCATGATGACTTCGGCAGCCGACACGCCTTCGCCGGTGTGAATATCCGTCGGAATGCCGCGACCATTGTCGGTGACGGTCACCGAGCCATCCGGATTGAGGGTGACGGTGACGATGTCGGCATGGCCGGCAAGCGCTTCGTCGATCGCGTTGTCGACGACTTCATAGACCATGTGATGCAGGCCGGAGCCGTCGTCGGTATCGCCGATATACATGCCGGGGCGTTTGCGCACGGCATCGAGGCCCTTCAGAACCTTGATGGAATCTGCGCCATATTCGGTGCTTACGCCGTTTTCCGTCGCGGATGTATCGCTCATTCTGTCGATATTTTCCCTGTTGTCGTAAAGCTGCGGCGCGCCTTGCGAATCACCGGCTTTCTTCACTCTCGTATATAGGTTTTTTGAACCCAGTTCCCAATGGCAAGCCCCTAAAACAAGGCATAAAACAGGGGATTATGACGCTTTTCCGTCGCCTTTACCGCCATTTTCGAGAAGAGCCGATAGCCGGCCTATCTCCGCACTGTCAAGGTTGCGAATCCGACGGGCCAGCCGGTTGGCAAATTCGGTATATTCGGGGGGCAGGCCGGAGGTATCGATCACGACGCGCGGGTCGGAAGAGCGGGCGAGCAGGAACAGTTCCTCGGCCTCATCCCAGATGATGTTGAAATAACCGGCGATGCGCTGCAGCAGATCGAATGTCGGCAAACCACGCTTTCCATGTTCGAGCGCCGAGAGATAGGCAGGAGAGACATTCAGTGCTTCCGCCATCTCCTTCTGCGAGACGCCCTTACGCGCCCGCAACCTGCGAACCGCCTCTCCGAAGGGTGTCATGGCCTTTCCCCATGCCGTCGCGACAGGCGAATGTAGAGCGCGCCCTCACCGCCATGATGCTGTGCAGCCGACTCATAGGAGGAAATCAGGTAGCGGAATTCCGGCTTCGAGAACCAGAGAGGCACAGCCCGCTTCAGCGCGCCCTCGCTGCCCATGGAGCTGCCCTTGCCGGTAATGACCAGCACATGGCGCATGCCGCGCTCGTGGGCGCGGATCAGGAAATCGAGAAGGATGGCATGGGCCTGGCTCTGCACCAACCCGTGCAGGTCGATCCGCGCTTCGAGCGCCAGCCGGCCCTTGGCGATCTTCCGCTTGACCGGCTTTTCCAGCGGGTGATGCACCCCGGCCGATGGCTTTGCCGTTGACGGTGCTGTCGGCTGCAGCGGCATGAGAATGGTGGGCGTCTGCTTTTCCTGTTCCCTTTCGGCCGCCGCCTCGGCCTCGGCCAGAAAGGCATCGAGTTCGGTCAACGCTCCCGCCTTGCCGGGCATCGGCCGCGTGCTGCGGGCAACCTTGCCCCAGAGGATCCTCTCATCCGCACTCAGCTTGCGATCCCTGGCCATCAGTCGAATCTTCCGGCGGCGGCATTGGGAATGAGGATGGCGAAATCCGCGTCGTTGCGGACGGTGCCGGCACTTTCCCCGGCCATATCCCCCGAGCCGGTGAAGATATCCCCGCGCGCCGGCCCGACGATCGCCGAACCGGTATCGAGCGCCAGCATCAGCCTGCGGAACGGCCGGCCCTGGTCGAGATGGGTGAGGCTTTCGGCGCGAATGAAAAAGGGAAAGCCGAAGGTATGGATCATCCGGTCGACCGCAAGCGCGCGCCCGGCGAGAAGCGGCACCTTGGCGGCGGCGATCGGACCTGCCTGCGGATCGGCAACCGGTGCATCACGGAAGAAAATATAAGAGCGGTTATGCCACAACACTTCATCGACGCGCTCGGGATTGCGCGCCAGCCAGGCCCGGATCGCCTGCATCGAAATCTCCGCCCGATCGATCTCGCCGCGCTCGATCAGCAGCTTGCCGATCGCCGAGAAAGCGTGGCCGGCCTTCGCGGCATAGGTGATGCGGCCGATACGACCATCCTGATAACGCAGGCGGGCAGCACCTTGCACATGCACGAAGAAGACATCGACCTTCGACTTCGCCCAGGCGATTTCGAGGCCGCGGCCCTCGAGAAACCCCTGATCGATGGCGCGGCGGTCCGGGTAGGCAGTGACGTGGCCCTCATGCAGACGGCCGAAAGCATAGGCCTTGTCGAGCCCGGCGGGGCGATTGGCGTCATCGAGATCCATCAGATCGTCCGGACGCCGGTAGAAAGGAAAACGGAAAATTTCGTCCGGACGCTCAGACACGTCGATATCAGGTTCGTAGAAGGCGGTGACTAAGCCGGAATTGCCGTCGTTGCGGCGAATCAGAAAGGGCCGACAGTGCATCTCGAAAAAAGCGCGCGCCGATGCCGGAGATGACGGGGTGAAATCTTCGGCGGCGGCGAGAAGCGGAAGCAGGTCTTCCGAGCTCAGGCCCAGCGATCCGGTGCGGTACGGTTTGACATCGGTGATCTGCCGCCGGCAGCTTCGCATGACTTCAAAAAGGCCGGAGGGATCATCATCCTTCCAGCCTTCCAGAGTGTCGAAGCTTATGGCCTGCAGGACGAAGTCCGATGCGTGGTCACTCATGTTCCGATTCGGTCGCCACGAGTTTCCAGTTCGGATCGCGCGAGCGGGTGTCGCGGGCGAAGGTCCAGACGTCGTTGACCTCGGCGACGTTTTCGGCGTCGCCCTCGATCAGAACGTCGGCTTTGTCGTAGGTGGCCGATATCAGCTGGCTGGCAATGCGCACGGTGATCTGTGCTTCGCTGCCCTTGGTCTCCGCATGGGTGATCTCAGCCTTGTCGATGCCGACGAAAGTGGATTTCACCTTCTCGCCCCGGGCTTCGCGCTCGCCGATCGCCGCATCGAAGCCGTCATAGACTTCGCGAGACAGCAAGTTCTTCAGCGTTTTCCGGTCGCCATCCGCATAGGCCATGACGATCATCTCGTAAGCCATGCGGGCGCCGTTCAGAAACTCCTTCGGGCTGAAGGCGGGATCGGCCTTGTTCAGCGCACGCAGTGATTCGTTGAGCGGTGTTCCGGGCGCCGCGAAAGCATCGATGGCGGCGAAGCGATCCTCATCCTCCGTCGTTGCATCGCGCCGCGGCAGCGTTACGACCTTGCCGGCATCAGCGGCTTCGGCCGGAGCCGCATCCCGCGGCGTATAGAGATCGCGCGGCGGCTTCTCATTTCCTGTACGGCGCCCGAGCACGGAGCGGAGCTGAAAGAAAATCAGCACAGCCGCTACCAGGAAAAATAATGTGATGAAGTCGTTCGAACTCATATCGTATCGCAGCCGCCGTTAACATCTCTGATTTGTACTCCCATATAGTCTGCCTATACAGATGATTCAAATGATCGCTGGCATCTTCGCCGGCGCCAAGAGGAGACCGGCGAGCCCGGGACATGACCGACATGCGTTTTTCGATCCTGCCAGCCTTCATTCTGCTGCTGCCGTTCGCCGAAATTGCCGGTTTCGTCGTCGTCGGCCAGGCTATCGGATTGTGGCTGACGCTTGTTCTCGTCATGCTGGGTTTCGTTCTCGGCGTGGTTCTGCTGCGCCGGCAGGGAATCGGTATTTTGCGCCGCATGTCGAGCGAAGGACGAAATGGGGTGATGCCGGGCCGCGACCTGCTACGGCCGGCGATGAACGTTATCGCCTCGCTGCTCCTGATCATTCCTGGCTTCCTCACGGATATCATCGCGATCCTCATTCTCATTCCGCCGGTGCGCGATCTCGTCTGGCGGGCGATCGCCAAACGCTTCGTCGTCGTCAATGCCAAGGGCGGCTCTTCCTCCGGTCCGCAACCCGATTTCCGCGACCGCAAGCCGAACTCGAAAGTGGTCGATCTCGATGAGGAGGACTATCATAGAGAGCCGGATCGCAACTCGCCGTGGTCCGGCAAGCATCTTGGCGATTGAGGCACTGCGGCTGATCAACCGAGCCAAGCGCCCAGGGTTGTAAGCCCTTCCCTGAAATGTTAGATGGCGGCACCATTCCCATGCCCCTCGAGGAAAAGCCAATGGCAGACGATAACAACAGCAACGGTGCGGCTAACCCCACCCTTTCGATCCTTGCGCAATATACCAAGGATCTGTCCTTCGAAAATCCAGGTGCGCCGCGTTCGCTGCAGGCCCGCGACAAGGCGCCGACGATCAACATCAATGTGAACGTCAACGCCAACCCGCTTTCCGATACGGATTTCGATGTCGTGCTGTCGCTGAATGCCGAAGCCAAGGACGGCGACAAGACGGTTTTCCATGCCGAACTCACCTATGGCGGCGTTTTCCGCGTTGCCGGTTTCCCGCAGGAACACATGCTGCCGGTTCTCTTCATCGAGTGCCCGCGCATGCTCTTCCCCTTCGCCCGTCAGATCATCGCCGACGTCACTCGCAACGGTGGTTTCCCACCGCTGATGATCGACCCGATCGACTTCACGCAGATGTTCGCTCAGCGCGTTGCCGAAGAACAGGCCCGCGCCAAGGTTCAGGCCGTTCCGAACTGACCAGGTTTTTCTTGTCTGAAATGCGGATGCCCGGGCTGGTCCCGGGCATTTTCAATTGAGGACTGGTTTAATCGAGGTTGGCGTATTTCGCCCAGACGCTTTTTTCACCTAGCTTGGCGACGAGCGCCTCATGCGCCTGCTCCTCGGTTTGGCTGAGGCGCGGGGCGAGCGGCCGGGGCCGCTCGAGCACGGCGGCAATCACTACGTCGTCTTCCATCCCCATCTCACCGCGAGCTGACTGGTTGGATTTGCCGACCATGCCGAGGCCAAGGGCCGCCTGTCTGCCGCCGATCATCTCGATATAGACTTCGGCAAGCAGTTCGGAGTCGAGCAGCGCGCCGTGTTTGGTGCGGTGCGAATTATCGATGCCGTAGCGCCGGCAAAGCGCATCGAGCGAATTCGGCCCCATCGGGTGTTTGCGCCGCGCCATTGACAGCGTATCGAGCACCCGTTCCGGCAGGATTGGCGGTAAACCGATCCGCGCGAATTCCGCGTTGATGAAGCCCATATCGAAGGTGGCGTTATGGGCAATCCACTTCGCATCGCCGAAGAAGGTAAGGATTTGTTCGGCGACTTCCGCGAAAGGCTGCTTGTCCTTCAGGAATTCATCGGTAATGCCGTGCACGGCGAGCGCATCCGGATGAACCTTCTGATCTCCAGGATTGATGAAGATATGGATCGTGTTGCCCGTGGGGAAATGATTGAAGAGCTCGATGCCGCCGATTTCGATGATGCGGTCGGCGCGGTTGTCGAGGCCGGTTGTTTCCGTATCGAAGATGATCTCACGCATTCCGGAAATCCCCCTTGGCAATCCGCGTTTTCAGGTCGGCGACGATCTCGAACACCCGTTCCCTCGTCGTCGCGATACTGTGACTGGTGTCGATCAGATAATCGGCCCGGCGCCGCTTTTCCGTGTCCGGCGTCTGGCGTGAGAGAATCATGTCGAATTTTTCCTCGGTCATGCCTTCGCGCGCAAGCACCCTTTGGCGCTGAATCTGTGGATCAGTGCTGACGACGACGATGACATCCACTCTTGCCTCGGCGCCGGTTTCGAAAAGTAATGGAATATCGAGCAATACCATGTCGGCACCGGCGGCGCGTTGTCGCTTCAGAAATTCCGTCTCGCGTTTGCGAACCAGCGGATGGACGATCGCTTCCAGGCGTTTGAAGCCGTCAGGATCAAGAGCGAGCTGGCGGCCGAGTTCACGCCGGTCGACGGCTCCATCCTTCATCGTGCCGGGGAAAGCGGCATTCACCAGGGGTGCAGCCTCGCCGGCATAGAGATCGTGGACCACGGCATCCGAATCATTCACCGGGATTCCGGCATCGGCGAAGAGCTTTGCCGCCGTCGATTTTCCCATTCCGATGGAGCCGGTGAGACCGATCTTCAGCATCAGTGTGCGTCCATATCCGCGATGATGAGCGCACGCAGCGCCGCATCGACGATGGGACGCTGGCCGAACCACTTCTCGAATCCAGGCACGGCCTGGTGCAAGAGCATGCCGAGACCATCGACGACGGGAAATCCTTGCTCTTCCGCCTGGGCCAGGATTGGCGTCTTCAAGGGTACATAGACGATATCAGTGACGACAGCATCGGCTGCAAGGGGCGAGAAATCGAGTTGCGGCGCGGCCTCGCCGTCCATGCCGAGCGAGGTGGTATTGATGAAGAGGCCGGCACCCTTCATGACTTCGGCAAGCGCCCCGGCCGGATGAGCCTGGACACGCGGGCCAAAACGATCCGCGAGTTCACGCGCGCGTTCGACGGTGCGGTTGACGACGTGGATCTCCTTGAACCCGCGATCGCGGACCGCCTGGATGATCGCCCGGCTGGCGCCGCCGGCGCCAAAGACAACGGCCGTGCCATGCCGGTCCCAACCGGGATGGCGTTCATCAAGATTGGCGATGAAGCCACGACCGTCGGTATTCGTCGCGTGCAGGGCGCCATCCTCCAGCCAGAGCGTGTTCGCGGCGCCGAGTTCTTGCGATAGCGCGTCCGGCTTGTCGGCGACCCGGAACGCCAATTCCTTGTGGGGAATGGTGACATTGCCTCCGGTAAAGCCGGAACTGCCATCCTTCAACGAGTGAATGAAATCGGCAAAAGCCTCGGGCGCCACTTCATGGGCACGGTAGCTGCCTGGCAGACCGAGCGTCTTCAGCCAATATCCGTGGATCAGTGGCGAGCGCGAATGCTTGATGGGAAAGCCCGTGACAAATGCTTTCGGCCCCAATGTTTCACGTGAATCACCCATCGATTGCTCCGAGTTCTCGCAATTTTTTTAAGAGCGGCAGCATCGGTAGGCCGAGAATGGTGAAATAATCACCCTCGATCTTTTCGAAGAGCTGGATGCCCTCCCCCTCCAATTGATAGGCGCCGACGCTGGAAAGCGCCCGTTCGCCAACCCGCGCCAGATGCCTGTCGATGAACTCCACCGTTAGCGGCCTCATCGTCAATTCCGCATGCGCAAGATATTCCCACAAGACCACGCCATCGCTGACGATCGCGACGGCGCTGTTCAATCGGTGGGCTACGCCGGAGAGAGCTTGAAGGTGGCTAGCCGCGTCGGCCAGGTCCTTCGGCTTATGGAAGACGCTGTCGCCGAGCGACATTGTCTGATCTGAACCGATGACCAGGCCATCCGGAAAGCGGCTGCTGACTTCCTCCGCCTTGGCCCTGGCCAGGACGAGGGCCACGGCATCAGGCTTGGCGCCGGCTTTTTCCAGCGGCGCTTCGACGGACCGTTCATCGATCCTTGCGGCATGCGCCTCGAAGGACAGACCGGCATTTTCCATCAGCATCCGGCGAAAGGGGCTCGACGATGCAAGGATGAGTTTCGGCGTCATGGGTTCCTCGGCGTGCCGGCTTTTCGTCAGCGCTTAGCGCAGCTTCGGCCGCAGGGCAACGATTGCCGCGGCTGTTTCCTCGATTGAGCGGCGGGTGACGTCGATCAGCGGCCAGTTATGACGGGCGCAAAGTGAGCGGGCATATTTCAGCTCCTCGGAAATCGCGGCGCGATCGGTGTAGTGTTCGCGATCGAAGCCCTGCGTCACCCCGAGCACACGATTTTCCCGCACCTGGGAAATGCGGTCGGTGGTGGCGATCAGGCAGACGATCAGCGGTTTGCTCGCGACGAAGAGGCTCTCCGGTAATGGCACGCCATAGACGATCGGAATGTTCGCAGTCTTGATGCCTCGGTTGGCGAGGTAGATGCTGGTCGGTGTTTTCGACGTACGGCTGATGCCGATGATCACGACATCGGCGTCGTTGTAATCGTCGGGCATCTGGCCGTCATCGTGATCCATGGTGAAATTCAGCGCTTCGATGCGCGCGAAGTAGCCGGCATTCATCACATGCTGAGCTCCGACCCGACGGCGCGACGGGGCGCCGAGATAGATCTGGAAGGCATTCATCACTGGCTCCAGCACATTCACCGAGGCGACGCCCATCTCGATGCAGCGCTCATCGATCAGGCTTGCAAGCTCCCGGTCGACAATGGTGTAGAGCACAATACCGGGGGCGTCATCGATCGCCTGCAGAACCGGCAGCAGCTGCTTGCGATTGCGGATCAGCGGATAGACATGTTCGATCGGCTGCGCCGATCTGAACTGCGCCGACGCGGCGCGTCCGGCGGAGATCAGAGTCTCTCCCGTTGAGTCAGAAATCAGATGCAGATGAAAGAAGTTCGTTCTGTTCTCCACGCTATTTTCCGCTGCCTGTTGAAAACACTGGATGAAACAGAGCTACGGCGGCGAGGCAGTCTCCGGCAAGGGAAAACATGCCTGCTTATCCACATTTCGGATTTTGCCGAACGGTTTCGGTTAGCCCTGTGGACGATGGGGAAGGGCTGGGCTTCTTGAAAGCTCGTCCACAGCCTGTCCACAGCTATGAGATAAATTGCCGATCCGGAAGGATTTGGAATCATTTCCGGATTCGGCTTCTCCCCGAAATTTGGACGAGATGGACAAATCTTCCCAATGTTGTTTTGCAGGCGCGCGACAAATGGCATCGGCGGTGGATGGATTTTAATCCTTGATAGTCACCGACTCTAAGAAATAGAAACCTTTTAAAATATCTTTGTTATTTTATAGGGAAGAAGCGCTTGAGCGATACGCGCCGAAAGATCATGAGGGTTTTGAGTGGCGAGAGCCTCTCCCCTCCTCCCCTCTGGCTGATGAGACAGGCAGGACGTTATCTCCCGGAGTATCGGGAGACGCGGGCGAAGGCAGGGAGTTTTCTTGATCTCTGCTATACACCTGACCATGCCGTCGAAGTGACATTGCAGCCGATCCGCCGCTATGGCTTCGATGCGGCCATTCTGTTTTCCGATATCCTGGTCATTCCAGACGCAATGAAGCGGAATGTCCGGTTCACCGAGGGCCATGGCCCGGAGATGGATCCGATCGATGAAGCCGGGATCGGCAGTTTGAACGGCGAAGAGGTTGTCGATTATCTCAGGCCGGTTCTGGAGACGGTACGGCGGCTGCGTGAAGAACTGCCAGCGGAGACGACGCTGCTCGGTTTCTGCGGCGCGCCATGGACGGTAGCGACCTACATGATCGCCGGTCACGGCACGCCGGATCAGGCCCCTGCCCGTCTCTTCGCCTACAGGCATCCCCGCGCTTTCGAGCATCTGCTGATGCTGCTTGCCGACGTATCGGCCGACTATCTCGTCGCCCAGATCGATGCCGGCGCCGATGCCGTGCAGATCTTCGATTCCTGGGCAGGTGTTCTCGGCGAGAAGGAGTTTGAGGCGTTCGCGATCAGGCCGGTTGCGCGGATGATCGCTTCGGTCAAATCACAACGGCCGCATGCTCGCATCATCGCTTTTGCCAAGGGCGCCGGCTACCAGCTGAAAACCTATCGCCAGAAGACCGGCGCAGATGCGATCGGCCTCGACTGGTCGGTCCCGCTGGCCTTCGCCGCCGAACTTCAAAAGGATGGACCGGTTCAGGGCAACCTTGATCCGATGCGTGTCGTTGCCGGCGGCCGGGCGCTGGAAGACGGCATCGACGATATTCTGCAGCATCTCGGCAATGGTCCGCTGATTTTCAATCTCGGTCACGGCATTACACCGCAGGCCGACCCCGAGCATGTGCGTCTGCTGGTGGATCGCGTGCGAGGCGGGGCGTGACGATGGAAAAACAGACCGATCGCAGATCTGGCGCTTACGCCCGGCGCCGGGCTCATTTTGCGCTGGCCTTCTTTGCGCTGATGGCGATCGGGCTTTTTGCGTGGAACCCCGATAATCTCTACCTCTGGATCAAGGCGCTACACATCATCGCAGTCATTTCGTGGATGGCCGGGCTGTTCTATATGCCGCGGCTGTTCATCTATCACACCGATGCGGAGCCGGGTTCGGTGCAGTCGGAAACCTTCAAGGTAATGGAGCGCCGGCTGCTTCGAATCATCATGACTCCGGCGATGATGTTGACGTGGATTTTCGGCCTCTATCTCGCCTGGTCGGTTTACGGATTCCAGGGCGGCTGGCTGCATGCCAAGATCGGTCTCGTCGTATTGCTGACCGCTGTTCATATGTTCTTCAGCCGCGCCGTCGGAGCGTTCGAGCGGGATGAAAATCGCCGCTCGGCGCGTTATTGGCGGTTCATGAACGAGGCCCCGACAGTGCTGATGATCCTGATCGTCATCCTCGTCGTGGTGAAGCCGTTCTGAGGAAAATCGTCCTCAGGTTAAATTTGCTTCATTTTAAGCAGCCCTCTTGCGGCAGCGATTGCGAGTCGCTATTTTCCGCGCATCTCATCTACGTGGCATGTGTGTAGAGTTCAGTCGTCTGCGAGCCCTTTCGCGGTACCGAATACGACCCAACATCGCCTTTCCCCTTTGAAATTAAAAAGAGTATTGGTCACTTCATGGCTGAAATGAAGCTTCAGGAACTTAAGAGTAAATCCCCGACGGATCTGCTGGCATTTGCCGAATCGCTCGAGGTCGAGAACGCGAGCACGATGCGCAAGCAGGAGCTGATGTTTGCGATCCTCAAGATGCTTGCCAGCCAGGATGTCGAAATCATCGGCGAAGGCGTCGTCGAAGTGCTGCAGGACGGTTTCGGCTTCCTGCGGTCGCCCAATGCGAACTACCTACCGGGCCCGGATGATATTTATATCTCCCCGTCGCAGATCCGCCGTTTCTCGCTGAAAACCGGCGATACCGTCGAAGGCCCGATCCGTGGACCGAAGGAAGGCGAGCGCTATTTCGCGCTGCTCAAGGTCAACACCATCAATTTCGACGATCCGGAACAGATCCGGCACAAGGTCCATTTCGACAATCTGACGCCGCTCTATCCGAACGAGCGCTTCAAGATGGAACTCGATATTCCCACCACCAAGGATCTGTCGCCACGTGTGATCGACCTGGTGGCGCCGCTCGGCAAGGGCCAGCGTGGATTGATCGTCGCGCCGCCGCGTACCGGTAAAACCGTGTTGTTGCAGAACATCGCGCATTCGATCACCGCCAACCATCCGGAGTGCTATCTGATCGTCCTGCTGATCGATGAACGCCCCGAAGAAGTAACCGACATGCAGCGCTCGGTTCGCGGCGAGGTTATCTCCTCGACTTTCGACGAACCAGCCGTTCGTCACGTGCAGGTGGCCGAGATGGTCATCGAGAAAGCCAAGCGCCTTGTCGAACACGGACGCGACGTTGTCATCCTGCTCGATTCGATCACGCGCCTGGGCCGTGCCTATAACACGGTCGTTCCCTCGTCAGGCAAGGTCCTGACCGGCGGTGTGGACGCCAACGCTCTGCAGCGGCCGAAGCGCTTCTTCGGCGCGGCGCGTAACATCGAGGAAGGCGGCTCTTTGACGATCATCGCGACGGCGCTGATCGATACCGGCAGCCGCATGGACGAAGTGATCTTCGAAGAATTCAAGGGCACGGGCAACTCGGAAATCGTCCTCGATCGCAAGGTCGCCGATAAGCGTATCTTCCCGGCCATGGATATTCTGAAGTCCGGTACGCGCAAGGAGGACCTTCTGGTTCCGCGCCAGGATCTGCAGAAGATCTTCGTGCTCCGCCGCATCCTTGCTCCAATGGGTACGACCGATGCGGTCGAATTCCTGATCGACAAGCTCAAGCAGACGAAGAACAATTCCGACTTCTTCGAATCGATGAACACATAATCCTTAGCCGGATTCACCCCTTTAAAGCTGGAGGCATGTCACGATGCCTCCAGCTTTTCTATTTGAGAGGAATCGATTTCGATTCCAACCGATGAACCAGGCGATATGGCCATGTTGAATGATACCATATATGCGCTATCGAGCGGTGCCCTGCCGTCGGGTGTTTCAGTCGTTCGAATCAGCGGCCCGCTGACCAGAGACATATTGGTGAAGCTTGTCGGATCTGTTCCGGCAGCCCGGCATGCATCTCACCGAACGATTCGGACTCGTAACAATCAGGCGATCGATAGCGGCCTGGTGCTGTTTTTTCCTGCTCCGAATTCGTTTACCGGTGAGGATATTGCCGAATTGCAGATCCACGGCAGCAGAGCCGTGCTGGCGGCGCTGTTTCACGCGCTTGGCGATATTCCGGGTGTTCGGATGGCGGTCGAGGGTGAGTTCTCCCGCCGGGCTTTCGAGAATGGCAAGCTTGATCTCGTCGAGGTAGAAGGGCTGGCCGATCTCATCGGCGCCGAGACCGAAATGCAGAGGCGCCTTGCGGTCGAACATAGCGCAGGCGGGCTGTCCGCAGTTTACGATTCGTGGGCGGAACGATTAACGCAGGCCCGCGCGCTGATCGAGGCGGAGCTTGATTTCCCCGACGAGGATGACGTTCCTGGGTCGGTATCGGATGCGGTCTGGGCCGATATGGCGAAGCTTCGCAGCGACATCGGGGATCACCTGGCGGCGGCTTCGGCCGGTGAGATCATCAGAGACGGCTTCAAGGTGGTTATCGCCGGCGCTCCGAATGCTGGAAAATCGAGCCTGTTGAACGCTTTGGCGCGTCGAGACGTCGCAATCGTGACGGAGATTGCCGGAACCACCCGCGACGTCCTGCAGGTTGATCTCGATATTGATGGTTACCTGATCAAGCTCTATGACACTGCGGGTCTTCGCGAGGCGGATGACAAAGTCGAAATGGAAGGTGTGCGACGCGCGCGCGTCGCACTGCGTGACGCCGATCTTGTCCTGTTGCTGGTCGACATGACGAAACCGCTAATTCCCGACGACTTGGAGCAGTCCTCTCCGCATGTTACTGTCGGGACAAAGAAGGATCTAACCGAAGTCGCTTCGAGTCGGTATGATCTGCAGATTTCCACCGCGACGGGTGACGGTCTGCCGGAACTACGGAGGTTGATCGGCAACATCGTCGAGAGCCGTTTTGCCGGCCTGTCTATGGCAATTCCCAGCCGGCAGCGGCATAAGGATTCGCTAGCGAAATGTTTAGCGGCGGTTGATGCGGCCATATCGCAGCCGGATGTGAATCTTGAACTGCGGACCGAGCAGCTGCGAATTGCCGCTGAGTATTTGGGCAGAATTACCGGACGAGTGGATGTCGAACAATTGCTCGGGGTGATCTTCTCCGAATTTTGTATTGGCAAATGATTCACGTGAAACCTTTAGAGCCAAAGGCCCGCACGGTTTCACGTGAAACGCCTGCCGGATATGGAGTCTTGAATGACGGATAATGTCTTCGATGTGATTGTGATCGGTGGCGGCCATGCGGGGTCGGAGGCTGCCAGCGCAGCTGCGCGGCTGGGGGCGAAAACCGTTCTGATTACGCATAGGCGGGATACGATCGGAGTCATGTCCTGTAATCCGGCGATTGGCGGACTGGGCAAGGGCCATCTTGTTCGGGAGATCGATGCGATGGATGGGCTGATGGGTCGCGTCGCCGATGTTGCAGGCATTCAATTCAGGATGCTTAACAAGAAGAAAGGCGCGGCTGTCCGAGGACCGCGGACGCAGGCCGATCGAAAGCTTTATCGCCTGGCAATGCTGGCGGCGATCGAAGCGACGCCGAACCTGGATATCATCGAAGGCGATGCGTTTGATCTGGACGTTGTCGATGGTAGCCTTGCTGGTGTAATTATGAAGGATGGTCGGACCCTGAAAGCGCCGGCAGTGGTTTTGACCACTGGAACCTTTCTGCGCGGTCTTATTCATATCGGGTCGGAAAAGACACCGGCCGGGCGTGTCGGTGAAGCGCCGTCGATCGGATTGGCTGCGACCCTCGCCCGCCTTGGACTGCGGCTGGGACGTCTGAAGACCGGCACACCCGCCCGGCTGGACGGAAAGACGATCGACTGGCAGTCCGTCGGTCGACAGGGAGCTGACGAGGAGCTTGTCCCCTTCTCCTTTATGACAGATACGATTACCACGCCACAAATCGAATGCGGGGTCACCAGGACGACCGAAGCGACCCACCGCATCATTGTTGACAACATCATGCGCTCGGCAATGTATTCCGGGCAGATTGAGGGCGTCGGGCCTCGTTATTGCCCGTCGATCGAAGACAAGCTGGTGAAATTCGGAGAGCGGGATGGACATCAGGTCTTTCTCGAACCCGAGGGACTGGACGATGACACGGTCTATCCGAACGGGATTTCTACCTCCCTGCCGGCGGAGGTGCAGGCCGATTTCATCAAAACGATCCCCGGCCTTGAAGCGGCAAGAATACTGCAACCGGGCTATGCGATCGAATATGACCATGTCGATCCGAGGGAGCTTGCTCCATCGCTGGAGGTTAAACGGCTGAGAGGCCTGTTTCTGGCGGGCCAGATCAATGGTACCACCGGATATGAAGAAGCCGCCGCACAGGGATTAGCAGCCGGGCTGAATGCTGCGTTGCGAAGCAGCGATTCGGATCCGTTTCATTTCAGCCGGACGAGTTCTTATATTGGCGTCATGATCGACGATCTCACGTCGCGAGGCGTTACGGAGCCGTATCGAATGTTTACATCGCGTGCGGAGTATCGGCTGACGTTGCGGGCTGACAACGCCGATATGCGCTTGACGCCGCTGGCGATCCGGCTCGGCTGCGTCAGCGACGCGCGAGTGCAGCGATTCACATCCTATCAGGCAGAGATCGAAACCAGTCGGGCGTTGTTGCAGTCGCTGGCGGTTACACCGAATGAGGCGCGCCGCGCGGGCTTGAATATCAATCTCGATGGGCAGCGCCGAACTGCGTATGATTTACTGTCCTATCCGAATTATGATTTCGCCGCGCTTAGCCATGTTTGGCCGGAGAAGCTCGGCATGATTGGACGGAAAGTCGCGGAAGCGCTGGAAATCGAGGCAGGGTATTCGGTTTATCTCGATCGACAAGCCTCGGCGATTGCCGATCAGCAACGGGACGAGGAGCGGCAGATACCGCTTGATTTCAACTATGACGCACTGTCCGGTCTCTCGAACGAGCTGAAGGTCAAGCTCGGCACTGCCCGCCCGTTCAATATCGCCCAGGCTGCAATCGTTGAAGGGATGACACCTGCGGCAATCGCGCTGCTGCTCGTGCACTTGCGTCGACTTTACTCTGCCGAGCGCCATAGCGCTTGATTACAAGATTTGAGAGTCCTTCAGAATGGAATTAAACGGTTTGCGTGTTTCACGTGAAACACAGGAACGGTTGCAACACTTTGCAGCGCTGTTTCAAAAGTGGGCAAAAGCAATTAATCTTGTGGCGCCGTCGACACTTGATGATCTGTGGCACCGGCACATCGCTGATAGCAGCCAAGTCTTTCAGATTCATCCTCAACCGACTACCTGGGCTGACCTCGGCAGCGGGGGCGGCTTTCCTGGCGTCATTACGGCGATTTTTCTGGCCGAGCTGCAGGGTGGATGGGTCCATCTGGTCGAAAGCAACCATAAAAAGGCAGCGTTTCTGCGGACAGCGCTGCGGGAGACAAATGCGCGCGGCACCGTCCATAGCATTCGAATCGAAGATGCTTATACGGAGGTTGGTGAATGCGGCGCGATTTCAGCGCGTGCCCTTACGGATCTTGATGGGCTCATCGGATATTCATCCCCCTGGATGCTTGGTAAGGAAAATTGTCGTGGCTTCTTTCATAAAGGCCGGGATTATCGGAGGGAAATTGACAAAGCACGTGGTCGGTGGGAATTCGATCTGTTAGAACATAAGAGCGCCGTCGAGCAGGAATCTGTTATTTTAGAAGTATCAAATCTCCGGCGCTTGGTTTAACAGATCGGATATTGCGGCAATGGCTGGCGAACGACATCGGATTATCACCATCGCAAATCAGAAAGGTGGCGTTGGCAAGACGACCACAGCAATCAATCTGGCAACGGCGCTTGCTGCTATCGGCGAGCGCGTCCTGATCGTCGATCTCGACCCGCAGGGCAATGCCAGCACCGGCCTCGGTATCGATCGTCGTGATCGCAAGCTGTCCTCCTACGATCTGATGGTCGGTGATCGCGGGATCCCCGAAGTGACCCTCGAAACAGCAGTTCCTAATCTGTTTATCGTCCCTTCGACGATGGATCTGCTTGGCTTTGAGATGGAAATCTCGCAGCAGAGCGATCGGGTGTTCAAGTTGCGGAAAGCGCTGTCTTCGCCCGAAGCTATGGCGTTTTCTTATATTCTTCTGGATTGCCCGCCTTCGTTCAATCTGCTGACGATGAATGCCATGGCGGCGGCGCATTCGGTCCTAGTGCCGCTGCAATGCGAATTCTTTGCGCTGGAGGGGTTGAGCCAGCTGCTCGAGACCGTCAGCCAGGTGCGGCGGACAGTGAACCCGCGTCTGGATATTCAGGGTATCGTCTTGACGATGTTCGATGCGCGCAACAATCTTGCCCAGCAGGTCGTGAATGACGTGCGTACGCATCTCGGGGACAAGGTTTACCACACGTTAATTCCGCGCAACGTCCGGGTTTCCGAGGCTCCGTCCTACGGTAAGCCGGCTATTCTCTATGACTTGAAGTGCGCGGGCAGTCAGGCCTATCTGCAGCTGGCCTCCGAGGTCATCCAGCGAGAACGCCAAAGACTAGCCGCGTGATATCATTTTAGGGTGTAGGTGAGTGTAGATCATGAATGACGATGTATCAAAGAGGCGATTGGGCCGCGGCCTAGCGGCGCTGATTGGTGAAATGGATCAGCCTGTCCCGGTGGAAGCAGAGCGGACTATCAGCGCCGACAGAATGATCCCGATCGAGTTCGTTAGCCGTAACCCTCGCAATCCCCGTCGGTTTTTCGATGACTCGGAGCTGCATGATCTCGCAAGCTCCATTCGTCAACACGGTATCGTTCAGCCGATTGTTGTGCGAACGATGTCGCGGGATCGATATGAGATCATCGCCGGCGAACGACGCTGGCGCGCAGCTCAGCTTGCCGGGCTGATCGAGATTGCCGTCATTATCCGTGATGTGGATGATAAGACGGCGCTGGAAATCGCCATTGTTGAAAACGTGCAGCGCGCGGATCTCAATGCCCTCGAAGAGGCCCTGGGTTATGAGCAGCTGATCGCGGAATACGGCTACACCCAGAACGACCTCGGCGAAATCATCGGGAAGAGCCGCAGCCATGTTGCAAACTCGTTGCGCCTGTTGAAATTGCCTGATCCGGTTCGCGATCTGCTTGCTGCCGGCAGCCTGTCGGCTGGGCACGCGCGCGCACTGGTTTCAACATCCGACCCGGCAGGTCTTGCCCGTACGATCGTTGCCAAGGGCATGTCGGTGCGTGATGCGGAAAAGCTGGCGCAAAACAATATCAAGGCCCAATCGGAGCCGCAGCAGGCGGCCTTGCGGCGAGATCAGAAAGATTCCGACACGCTGGCGCTGGAACGGACACTTTCCGATGCGCTCGGCCTTGATGTTGCGATCAATCACAAGGCAAGCGGGGGCCAGATCAAAATTTCCTATAAGTCGCTAGAGCAACTCGAGGAAATCTGCCGCTTGCTCGAGAGGCGCTAGAGCGCCGTAGGATGCTCCAACTCCTGGAATCAACGCATCAAGCTTTCCGAAAATCGCCCATGATTTTGGGCCGACGTGCGCTGGTCAGGCGGATTTCCGGCTGGATTGAAGGGTGGTGGACAGAAGCGTTTGCATCGCGACGCTATCCTCCAGCACCTGTCGCCGTCTGCTTTGCAGAATAGCGGCCTGTAAGCGATTGGATTCACGGGCGATGCTTTCCGCGGTCCACTGGCGCAGCGCCTGTTCGATGATCGGCTTGCGGCGGAAATGCAGATGCCGCCCCATCGTCTGCATGATCTGAGGTGGCTGCAGCCGTTTTTCATCCATTTCGGCACGCATCGAATCCAGAAGCTGAAATTGCTTCAGGCATGCCTGCAGCACGAGAAAGATTGCAGTTTTCGAGCTGCTGATCTTTTGCATGGCGTGCAGAAAGGCGTTGAGATCACCGCCGAGGATGGCATCGACCGCGTCGTCGACTGAGATGGCGCTGGCGTCGCCGATTATTTCGGTAACGTGATGTTCTTCGACCGTATCGAAGCCGCGGCAGTAAAGAGCGAGCTTGCGCACCTCGTTTCGGGAAGCGATCCTGTCGCCGCCGATCAACGCGATCAGCGCCTGGCGCGCGGCCGGCGTAATGCCGAGCTTTTCTGCACTGAGCTCCGTATCGATCAACGCATTCAAGGCGCGGCTGTCATCGGCGTAGGAGGGGATCGTCATGACGGATCGTGCGGCTTCCGCGGTCTTACGCAGCAGGGAACCCTTCTTGAGGTCACCTGCCTCGACGATCAGATAGGCGGCTTCGAGCGGTTTTTCGGCCAGCAGCGTCAGGGAATCGACGAGGTATTTCTCGTTGGCGGCACCGCGAATCCAGATCAGTTTCTCACCGCCGAACAGACCGATCGACTGGACCTCGTCGACCAACCGACCGGGGTCTTTCTGCAGGTCGCCGATATCGAGTTTCGTCAGCGAGAAGGGATCATCGAGAGCAACACCGCTCTTACCGGCGAGCAGACCTGCCCGTTCGGAAACAAGGCCGCGATCCGGTCCGTAGATGACGTAAATCCGATAGTTCCGTGCCGATTTCTGCAGGAAAGTATCGAATTCGTGGGATTTTATCTCTGCCACATCTCCGCCCTCAGCGGCTGAGGGCAGCGGCGATATCGGCTCCCACGAATTCCGCAACCTGATCCGCCGCGCGGTTTTCGGCATCGCGGATAGCCCGCTGTTTGGCGAATTCCTGTTCGGAAAAATCCACCAGCGCGGTGGTAGAGCGGCTGCCGGCCTTGATGACGTGATTGTCGGTCGCCGAACGCAGCGTGTAGGTGACGCTGACGGTCACACGGCCAGCGCGCGACGTATCCGTCGAATCCGTCAGGAGTGTGTCGGCAACAGACGTGGTAGCGCGAATCTCAACCTGATATTGCGGGTTTACCGCTTCACCGGCACCACGCGATGCAAGGAAGATCAGGCGATTGCGCACCTGCTGCTCGACGCGGCTGCTTGCTGGGGAAAAGCCGACCGAGGAAAGCTTTTCGACGACACCGGAACTCTCGGAGTAAAGCGGTCGGACCTGGCAGGCGGAGAGAAAAGCCGCCGAGGCAACGATCATGGCGATGCCGGCATTGCGGGCCAGCTTGCAAGCGATATCAAACGACAATGTTTACAATCCTTTGGGGAACCACGATGATCTTCTTCGGTGCCTGTCCGTTCAGCGCGTTCTTCACCGCATCCAGATCCAGCACGGCGTCGGTGACGGCATTCTGATCTGCATCGCGAGAAATTGTCAATTCAGCGCGTTTCTTGCCGTTGATCTGTACCGGCAGGACGACATCGTTTTCGATGACGAGCTTTTTGTCGTACTGCGGCCAGCTTGCCCGGGCAAGCAGTCCTTCATTGCCGAGCGCGGTCCAGCATTCCTCAGCCAGATGCGGCGTCATCGGAGAGACAAGCTGAATCAGGATCTCGGCGGCATCGCGCACCGCCGCGCGATAGGTCGCATCACCCTCGCCTGCCGCAACCCTCGTCATCGGTGCGGCCAGCGCGTTGACCAGTTCATAAATTCGGGCAACGGCTTTGTTGAACCAGAGCTTGTCATAGTCGTTCTCGACAGCCTTCAGCGTCTTGTGGGCGGCCTGCGAGATCGACAAGGCTTCCCCATCGGTTGCCGGCGCTGGTACCACGGCGGAGAGCGCGTCCGCTGCTTCGGAAATCAGGCGCCACAGACGCTGAGTGAAACGATGGGCGCCTTCGACGCCTGCCTCGGACCAGATGACGTCACGCTCCGGTGGAGAGTCAGACAGAACGAAGAAACGGGCGGTATCGGCACCGTAGGAGGCGATGATATCGTCGGGATCGACGACGTTCTTTTTCGATTTCGACATCTTCTCGATCGAGCCGATCGCAACTTCCTCATTGTTCGTCAACAGGAAGGCCCGGCGTTTGCCGTCGAGTTCGTCGATGCGGATATCGGCGGGTGCCACCCATTCGCGGCCGGCGCCGGCGCCGCGGCTATAGGTCTCGTGGACCACCATGCCCTGGGTGAAAAGACCCTTGAAAGGTTCGGTGGCGGCGACGTGACCGGTCTCGCGCATGGCGCGGGTGAAGAAGCGGGAATAGAGCAGGTGCAGGATCGCGTGCTCGATGCCGCCAATATACTGGTCGACCGGCAGCCAGCGGTTTGCCGCCTCCGGATCGGTCGGCTTTCCTTCCCAGGGCGCGGTGAAGCGGGTGAAATACCAGCTCGAATCGACGAAGGTGTCCATTGTATCCGTCTCGCGGCGGGCATCCTTGCCGCAGTTCGGGCAGGAGACATGGCGCCAGGTCGGATGACGGTCGAGCGGATTGCCCGGCTGGTCGAAGGTGACGTCGTCGGGCAGCTTGACCGGCAGGTCCGCCTTCGGCACCGGCACGACACCGCAATCATCGCAATGGATGACCGGGATCGGGCAGCCCCAATAACGCTGGCGGGAAATGCCCCAGTCGCGCAGACGGAAATTGACCTTGCGTTCGCCCTGCGGCGCATTGCCGAGCGAAGCGGCCGACAGCCGGTCGGCGACGATATTGAAGGCTTCCTCGGTCGTCTTGCCGTCGAGGAAGCGCGAATTGATCATCACGCCATCGCCGTCATAGGCCGTGTCGCCGACGGAGAAGCTTGCCGCATCGCCATCCTTCGGCATGACGACTGCCACCACCGGCAGGCCATATTTGCGTGCAAAATCAAGGTCGCGCTGGTCGCCCGAGGGGCAGCCGAAGATCGCGCCCGTGCCATAATCCATCAAGACGAAATTGGCGATATAGACCGGCAGCTCCCAGGAGGGATCGAGCGGGTGCCGGACGCGGATACCGGTATCCATGCCTTTCTTTTCGGCGGTCTCGAGTGCTGCGAGCGAGGTGCCAGCGCGACGGCACTCGTCGCAGAAGGCGTCGATATCAGGGTTCTTCGCGGCGGCATCCTTCGCCAGCGGATGATCGGCGGCGATTGCCAAGAAGGAAGCGCCGAACAGCGTGTCCGGCCGGGTCGTATAGACCGTCACTTCGCTCTCGCCGGCAGGTGCCGTTTCCGGCACGATCTCCCAGCGGATCGTCAGGCCTTCCGAACGGCCGATCCAGTTCTTCTGCATCAGGCGCACTTTTTCCGGCCACTGGTCGAGCGTATCCAGCGCGTCCAGCAGATCCTGGCTGAAGTCGGTGATCTTGAAGAACCATTGCGTCAGTTCTCGCTGTTCGACCAGCGCACCGGAACGCCAGCCGCGGCCATCGATCACCTGTTCGTTGGCGAGCACGGTGTTGTCGACAGGATCCCAGTTGACCTTCGACTGCTTGCGATAGACCAGGCCCTTCTCCAGGAAATCCAGGAAGAGATGCTGCTGGTGCTGATAATATTCGACGTCGCAGGTGGCGAATTCGCGGCTCCAGTCCAGCGAAAGACCCATGGCCTTCAGCTGCGCCTTCATCGAGCCGATATTCTGATACGTCCAGGAGGCGGGATGCACGCCGCGCTCCATGGCGGCATTCTCCGCCGGCATGCCGAAGGCGTCCCAGCCCATCGGATGCAGCACGTTGTAGCCGCGGGCGCGCTTGTAGCGGGCGACGACGTCGCCCATGGCGTAATTGCGGACATGACCCATATGGATGCGCCCCGACGGATAGGGGAACATTTCGAGGACGTAATATTTTTCGCGCGGATCGGCGTTGTCGGTCTCGAAGACCTTGTCTTCATTCCATTTCTGCTGCCAGCGGGGCTCGGCATCGCGCGGATTATAACGTTCGGTGGCCATGGTATTCGTATTTCCGGAAAATCAGGGGAGTTGGTCGAGACCTTCACCATGAAACCACCGTAGCGTCAAGTTTTGCAGGCGCTGCAAGCGTCCGATCTTGATCCCGCGCAAGCGATTTCGCGAAGGCGGGTCTTGGCAAGCACAGGTTGGCTGGTTAGTTCATTGCCAATCCTTTCATGCTGGTATGTCGAGGCAGAACGATGGAACTTCAAGAGCGGTTGAACGACGTGCGATCACGGATTGCGGCCGGGGAACGCGCGGCAGGCCGTCCGGCAGGTTCCGTTCAGCTCGTCGCGGTGTCGAAGACCTTCGAGGCGGACGCGATCCGCCCGGCCATCGAAGCCGGGCAGCGGGTCTTTGGCGAGAACCGGGTGCAGGAAAGCCAGGGCAAGTGGCCGGCGCTGAAGGCAGAGTATCAGGATATCGAGCTGCATCTGATCGGACCGCTGCAATCGAACAAGGCGGCGGATGCCGTTGCATTTTTCGACGTCATCGAGACGGTAGACCGGGAAAAGATCGCCCGCGCGCTTGCCGAGGAGATGAAGCGGCAAGCCAAGACGCTGCGGCTCTATGTCCAGGTCAATACCGGGCTCGAACCGCAGAAGGCAGGCATCGCTCCAGACGACACGCCAGCCTTCGTCGCTCTCTGCCGCAACGAACTCGGCCTTTCGATCGAAGGTTTGATGTGCATTCCCCCGGCCGAGGAAAATCCCGGACCGCATTTCGCCCTGCTGGCAAAGCTCGCGCTCAAATGCGGCGCCGAAAAACTTTCCATGGGCATGTCGGGCGACTACGAGACAGCCATCGCCTTTGGCGCCACCAGCGTGCGTGTGGGGTCAGCGATTTTCGGTACGCGCTGAAACGCTGCTTTGGTCGGGCTTCCTGTTCCCCTTAATGCCGCCTAGATTGATATCGAGGTTTGCATGTCCTGGGGAGGAGCAGATGCGGAACGGCTATCATCAGGCCTATGCGGCCTGGAAACGCGATCCCGAAGCCTTCTGGCGCGAAGCGGCCAGTGACATCGACTGGTTCAAGCCGCCAGAGCGGATTTTTTCACCCAATGACGGCGTCTATGGCCGCTGGTTCCCAGACGCCGAAACCAATACATGCCACAATTGCCTGGACCGGCATGTGGCTGCCGGCTGCGGCGGCGAGACAGCTGTCATCTTCGACAGCGCAATGAACGGCGAAAAGCGCCGTTTCACCTATGATGAGGTGCTTCGGGAGGTGATGGCCATCGCAGCAGCGTTGGTCGAGCGAGGCATCGGCAAAGGCGATCGCGTCATCCTTTATATGCCGATGGTGCCGGAGTCGGTCTTTTCGATGCTCGCCTGCGCCCGCATCGGTGCGGTTCACTCCGTCGTTTTCGGCGGGTTTGCCGCCAGCGAACTTGCGGCGCGCATCGACGATTGCGGTGCGAAGCTGGTGATCACCGCGAGCTGCGGGCTCGAGCCCGGTCGCATCGTCGCCTACAAGCCATTGGTCGATCAGGCGATCGAGATCGCGCATTCGAAGCCGAAGCACTGTCTGGTGCTGCAGCGGCCGGAGCTTCGGGCAGATCTCGTCAGCGGTCGAGATCAGGATTTCGAGGTGGCGGTGGCGCAGCATCGTGGCGATGAGATCGCCTGTGTCTCCGTCAAGGCGACCGATCCGCTCTACATCCTCTATACCTCGGGCACGACGGGCCAACCGAAGGGCGTCGTGCGCGACAATGGCGGCCATATGGTCGCGCTCAATTGGTCGATGCGGAATATCTACGGCTTGAAGCCGGGCGAGGTCTTCTGGACGGCTTCGGATATCGGCTGGGTCGTCGGGCATTCCTATATCGTCTATGCCCCGCTGCTATCAGGCGTAACCACTCTGATCTTCGAGGGAAAACCGGTCGGCACTCCGGATGCCGGCACATTCTGGCGCATCGTTTCAGAGTATCAGGTGCGGGTGCTCTTCACGGCGCCGACGGCATTCCGCGCCATCCGGCGGGAGGACGGTGACGGTGAACTGATGCGCCAATATCCCATGCCGGATTTGCGCGCACTGTTTCTGGCCGGCGAGAGGGCGGATCCGGAGACGTTGAAATGGGCCGAGCGCATGCTCGGCATACCCGTCATCGATCATTGGTGGCAGACGGAGACCGGCTGGCCGATCGCCGCAAATCCGCTCGGTCTCGGCGGCCTTCCCGTCAAGCACGGGTCGCCGGCGCTGCCGATGCCCGGCTATGATATTGCGGTGCTCGACGATGCCGGTCATCCGATCGAGGCGGGAACGCTCGGCAATATCGTCGTGAAGCTGCCCCTGCCACCTGGCTGCCTGCCGACCCTCTGGAACGCCGACGAGCGTTTTCGCTCGGCCTATCTCGATGAGTTTCCCGGCTATTACAAGACGGCTGATGCCGGCTATGTCGACGAAGACGGCTATCTCTTCATCATGTCGCGCACCGACGACATCATCAATTGCGCCGGGCATCGGCTCTCGACAGGGGCGATGGAGGAGGTCTGTGCGCGTCATCCCGATGTCGCCGAATGCGCGGTCATCGGCGTGATCGATGCGCTGAAGGGTCAGGCGCCCTGTGGTTTCCTGGTGCTGAAGCGACATGTTTCCCGTGATGCGATGGCGATCGAATCAGAGGTCGTGGCGATGATTCGTGATTCGATCGGACCTGTTGCCGCCTTCAAAACGGCCATCACCGTTAACCGGTTGCCGAAGACACGCTCCGGCAAAATCCTGCGCGGCACCATGCAAAAGATCGCCGACGGCATACCCTGGAAAATGCCTGCAACCATCGATGATCCAACGATTTTAGAGGAAATTGCCGAGGCGCTGCGCGGCCGCGGTTTAGGCTCCCTGCCGATGTGAATTAAACTTTCGGTAAGCCTAATTGAGGAATTGTTAACCATGTTGATGCAAGCATTTGTTAACGGCAATGGCTTGCATAGCAGGCTTTGCATGACGCGGTCGCCGTTACCGGCCTAGTCCGGATTGCCCCTTTCTCAACGATTGTGGAACGGATCATGACAAGCATCCTCACCAACAACGCTGCCATGGCAGCGCTGCAGACTTTGCGCGGCGTAAACGATAGCCTCAAGGACACCCAAGGTCGCGTTTCATCGGGTTATCGTGTCGAAAAGGCGGCTGACAATGCCGCGTATTGGTCGATTGCTACGACCATGCGTTCTGACAACAAGGCGCTTTCGGCCGTCTCCGACGCGCTCGGGCTTGGTGCAGCCAAGGTCGATACCGCCTATTCGGCCATGGATAGCGCGCTCGATGTCGTCAGCGAAATCAAGGCCAAGATCGTCGCCGCCACGGAAAAGGGCGTCGACAAGACGAAGATCCAGCAGGAACTCGACCAGTTTCAGGAGCAGCTGCTCAGCATTGCCCAGTCGGCGTCCTTCTCCGGCGAAAACTGGGTTGCCGGCGCCTCCGGCACGAAGAGCGTCGTTTCGTCCTTCGTGCGTGATGGCAGCAATGCCGTTTCAGTCAAGACGACCGACTACGTGCTCAATTCGGGCACGCTTGGAAACGTGCTTTTCGGCATGACCAGCACCGGTGCGATCGAGACGAGCAGCGGTATCATCGGTACGGCCTTCAACGGAACCTATGGCGGCACCGTCATCGTCATGCCGTCGATATATGCTCTCGACATCACCGGTTTCACCCAGGGTCAGCTTGACGCAGCCTTGGCCGGTATTGAACTGGTTCTTGGCGCCATGACCGCCGCCGGCTCGGCGCTCGGCTCGATCTCGACCCGTATCCAGCTGCAGGAAACGTTTGTCAGCGGCCTTCACGATTCGATCGACTCCGGCGTCGGACGCCTGGTCGATGCCGATATGGAGGAGGAATCGAGCAAGCTCACGGCGTTGCAGACGCAGCAGCAGCTTGCCATCCAGTCGCTTTCGATCGCCAATAGCTCGGCGCAGAACATCCTCACCCTGTTCCGCAGCTAATCGAAACAGGCCATCCGCAACAAAAAACCCCGCCGGTCAGCTCATACCGGCGGGGTTTTTCATGAGATCCATGATGTCTCAGTACTGATCGTCGTCCTCGTCCTTCGGCGCCGAGCGCAGCGAGCTCAGCTTGCGGAAGACGGCATCGGCGTCGATTTCCTTTTCCTTTTCCTCCTCGCGCTCGTAGCTCGGGGTCAGGCGCTCGGTGTCCTGGGCCGATTGCAGCGTCGCGCCAAGCTCGGCGGCGGTCGGCAGCGGACGGCCCTTGGAGGCCTTTTCCACTTCCATGTCGAGATCGATCTGGCTGCAGAGGCCAAGCGTGACCGGATCCATCGGCGCCAGGTTGGCGGAGTTCCAGTGGGTGCGCTCGCGGATTTGCTCGATCGTCGATTTCGTCGTGCCGACGAGGCGGGAAATCTGCGCGTCCTTCAGCTCCGGATGGTTGCGGACGAGCCAGAGAATGGCGTTCGGGCGGTCCTGACGCTTGGAAACCGGCGTATAACGCGGACCGCGGCGCTTGGATTCCGGCACCCGCACCTTCGGTTCGGAAAGCTTCAGCTTGTGGTTCGGATTGGCCTCGGCGCGGGCAATCTCGTCGCGGGAAAGCTGTCCTGTCGAGATCGGGTCGAGGCCCTTGATGCCCTGCGCCGCTTCGCCGTCGGCGATCGCCTTGACTTCGAGCGGATGCAGTTTGCAGAACTGCGCGATCTGATCGAAAGACAGTGCCGTATTGTCGACGAGCCAGATGGCTGTCGCCTTCGGCATGAGCAGTGTTTGAGCCATGGATATAGTCCTTCTATCGTCCGCGCCGGTCGCGGTCCGTGGATTGTCACCACAATGTCCGGGAAATATGGCGCTATATAACCGCACTGTCGCAGAATTGCAATTCTTCCGAAATGAAATGACCTTTGTCTAATTGCCGTGGCGATGCGAACTGCTATGAATTGCCGTGATTTCAAGTCCGGGCCCTTCCTAGCTCAATCGGCCCGTCGCATGTCCCATGAGGAGGAGTTGCATGTCGGAGAAGATCTATCCGGTCACGAAGCCGGTGAAGGCGCGCGCCCTGATCGATAAGGAAAAGTACCTGAAATGGTATGAGGAAAGCGTCGAGAACCCGGACAAGTTCTGGGGCAAGCACGGCAAGCGGATCGACTGGTTCAAGCCCTATACCAAGGTCAAGAACACTTCCTTTACCGGCAAGGTTTCGATCAAGTGGTTCGAGGACGGTCAGACAAACGTCTCCTACAACTGCATCGACCGTCATCTGAAAACGAATGGCGACCAGGTGGCGATCATCTGGGAGGGCGACAACCCCTATATCGACAAGAAGGTCACCTATAACGAGCTCTACGAGCATGTCTGCCGGATGGCGAACGTGTTGAAGAAGCACGGCGTCAAGAAGGGCGATCGCGTCACCATCTATATGCCGATGATCCCGGAATCGGCCTATGCGATGCTCGCCTGCGCCCGCATCGGCGCGGTACATTCGGTCGTCTTCGGCGGTTTCTCGCCCGAGGCGCTGGCCGGGCGCATCGTCGACTGCGAATCCACCTTCGTCATCACTTGCGACGAAGGCCTGCGCGGCGGCAAGCCGGTGCCATTGAAGGACAATACCGATACCGCAATTGACATTGCGGCACGCCAGCACGTGATCGTGGAGAAGGTTCTGGTCGTTCGCCGCACCGGCGGCAAGACCGGATGGGCGCCCGGCCGCGACCTCTGGCATCACCAGGAAATTGCCACGGTGAAGGCGGAATGCCCGCCGGTGAAGATGAAGGCGGAAGATCCGCTCTTCATTCTTTATACGTCAGGCTCGACCGGCAAGCCGAAGGGCGTGCTGCACACGACCGGCGGTTATCTCGTCTATGCGGCGATGACGCATGAATATGTCTTCGATTATCACCACGGCGACGTCTACTGGTGTACGGCCGATGTCGGTTGGGTGACCGGCCACTCCTATATCGTCTATGGGCCGCTGGCGAACTGCGCGACGACGCTGATGTTCGAGGGCGTGCCGAATTTCCCGGACCAGGGGCGTTTCTGGGAAGTCATCGACAAGCACAAGGTCAACATCTTCTATACGGCGCCGACGGCGATCCGCTCGCTGATGGGTGCCGGCGACGACTTCGTCACGCGCTCTTCGCGCTCTTCGCTGCGGCTGCTCGGCACGGTCGGCGAGCCGATCAATCCCGAGGCCTGGGAGTGGTATTACAATGTCGTCGGCGACAAGCGCTGCCCTGTCATCGATACGTGGTGGCAGACGGAAACCGGCGGTCACATGATCACGCCGCTGCCCGGCGCCACCGACCTGAAGCCCGGCTCGGCGACGACCCCGTTCTTCGGCGTCAAGCCGCAGCTGGTCGACAATGAAGGCAAGGTGCTGGAAGGCGCGGCCGACGGCAATCTCTGCATCACCGACAGCTGGCCGGGCCAGATGCGTACGGTCTATGGCGATCACGAGCGCTTTATCCAGACCTATTTTTCCACCTACAAGGGCAAGTATTTCACCGGCGATGGCTGCCGGCGCGATGCGGACGGCTATTACTGGATCACCGGCCGCGTCGACGACGTGCTGAACGTCTCCGGTCACCGGCTCGGCACGGCGGAGGTGGAATCCGCCCTCGTCTCGCACAATCTGGTTTCGGAAGCCGCGGTCGTCGGTTATCCGCATCCGATCAAGGGCCAGGGGATTTATTGCTATGTGACGCTGATGTCCGGTCACGAGGGATCGGATACGCTCCGCCAGGAACTGGTAAAACATGTGCGGGCCGAAATCGGCCCGATCGCCGCACCCGACAAGATCCAGTTTGCGCCCGGCCTGCCGAAGACGCGCTCCGGCAAGATCATGCGCCGTATCCTGCGCAAGATCGCCGAAGACGATTTCGGTGCGCTCGGCGACACTTCGACGCTTGCCGATCCGGCCGTGGTCGACGATCTGATCGCCAACCGGCAAAACAAGGCGACCGCCTGATACGTCGAGCCGCTCCGGCCGCCCCATTTAGGGCTTCCGGAGCGGCTCTCTTGCTTCCGCGTATTCGATGCCTGGTTTGCCGTATCCCTTCACGGGCGAAGCCCTGAAAGAAGATTGCCGGCGAGGTCACTCCCGCTGGATGCGGCTGAAATACCTGTCGGCCAAAATGTCGTTAGCCGGAGTCTTGGTTCCATTCTGCTGCGGCCGAGGAAGCCAACACAAATATTGGCTTAGAAATCGATCGCCCTGCCATTGATTTCGTAATCGCCGAAGCGCGCCGGCTCGGCTCCGCCGCGGCCGCCGATCTCCGGCGGCAGTTCCAGTGGCTTCTGGTTCTTTCGCCGTTCTTCGGCTTCGGCAAGGGCGCGCCTGGCAGCCGGGGGCAGCATCTTGCGCGGCGGCTCCGATCCCTCGGCCGTCGGCGTTTCGCTGTTGTCGTTATCGGCGTCCTGCATGCCGTCTCCTGCCGGAAATATTGAAAATCGCTGATGAATAACCAAATCATAATGCGCCGGTGCCGGGATTGAAAGCTTGTGACGCCGAAATCGGAGATGGAGATCCGCCATGAACCTCGTTCGCACTGCCATGTTGCTTGCCTTCATGACGGCGCTTTTCATGTTTGTCGGCTTCCTGATCGGCGGTCGGGCCGGCATGATGATGGCATTCGTCATTGCCGCCGGCATGAATTTCTTCTCCTACTGGAATTCCGACCGCATGGTGCTTTCGGCCTATCGCGCGCAGGAGGTCGACGAGCGCAACGCGCCGGAATTCTTCCGGATCGTGCGCGATCTCGCCCGCAATGCCGGCCTGCCGATGCCGAAGGTCTATCTCTACGACAGCCCGCAGCCGAATGCCTTTGCCACCGGCCGCAATCCCGCCAATGCCGCCGTCGCCGCCTCGACCGGCCTGCTCAGCGCCTTGTCTGCCGAGGAGGTCGCAGGTGTGATGGCGCATGAACTGGCCCACATTCAGAACCGCGACACGCTGACGATGACGATCACGGCAACGCTTGCCGGCGCGATCTCTATGCTCGGCAACTTCGCCTTCTTCTTCGGCGGCAACCGTGAGAACAACAGCAATCCGCTCGGCTTCGTCGGCGTCATCGTCGCGATGATCGTGGCGCCGCTCGCCGCCATGCTGGTGCAGATGGCGATCAGCCGCACGCGCGAATATTCGGCCGACCGCCGCGGCGCCGAGATCTGCGGCAACCCGCTCTGGCTCGCTTCGGCGCTCGGCAAGATCGCCCGCGGCGCTGCTCACGTGCCGAACGAGGATGCCGAGCGCAACCCGGCGACAGCGCATATGTTCATCATCAATCCGCTCTCCGGCGAGCGCATGGACAATCTGTTTTCCACGCATCCGAACACGGAAAACCGGATTGCCGCGCTGCAGGACATGGCGCAAAGCGGCATGAATGTCTCGACGTCGCCGGCTCGTGCTGCTAATCCGTCGCGCAAATCGCGCTCTGTTCCGGATACGGGTCTTGGTCGCGGTGGTTCGCAACCGCCAAAAGGTCCGTGGTCTTGAATTCAGACGGCACGAAGAAGCCATTCCGCAAGCATAAGCCCTCCACTGAGCGATCTGCTCCGGCAAAGCCAGGTCTGCAGGCCCGGGCCGCGGCGGCAAAAATTCTTGCTGCCGTCGTCGACCGCAAGCTGCCGCTCGACGGCGCTCTCGATCATGAACACGGCAATCCGGCCTATAGGGCGCTCGGCGAAAGCGACCGGGCGCTCGTCCGCGCCATCCTGAACACGACGCTGCGCCATTTGCCGCGCATCGATGCCGCGATTGCCGGGCTGCTGGATTCACCGCTGCCGGAGGGCGCAAGGGCGCTGCATCACGTGCTCGCAATCGGGGCGGCGCAGATTCTCTATCTCGACGTGCCGGATCATTCGGCTGTCGACCTCGCCGTCGAGCAGGCCAATCTGGATCCACGCAATCGCCGTTTTGCCAAGCTGGTCAATGCCATCCTCCGCCGGCTTGGCCGCGAGAAGGAGCAGGTGCTCGACGCCATCGGCAAGGTCGCGCCGATGCCGGCCTGGTTCATTGCCAGGCTGGAAAAGGCCTATGGCCGGGAAACGGCGCTGGCGATTTCGGAATCCCAGCTCGAACCGGCGGCAATCGATCTGACCGTCAAGTCCGACCCCGAAGGCTGGGCGAAGCGGCTGAACGGCGTTGTTTTGCCCACAGGCGGCATTCGTCTCGCCGCCTTCGACGGCGGCATCCCCTCGCTCGAAGGCTTCGACGAGGGCGCGTGGTGGGTGCAGGATGCGGCGGCAAGCATCCCGGCGAAGCTTTTCGGCGATCTCTCGGGCAGGCGTGCCGCCGATCTCTGTGCTGCGCCCGGCGGCAAGACGGTGCAGCTCATCCTTGCCGGCGGCGCGGTCACCGCGCTCGATCAGTCGGAAAGCCGGCTGAGACGGCTGCGCTCGAATCTCGATCGGCTCGGCCTCAAGGCGGAGACGATTGCGGCAGATCTCACGACATTCGAGCCGACTGAGCGTTTCGATGCGATCCTGCTCGATGCCCCTTGCTCTTCCACCGGCACGACACGTCGGCACCCTGACGTGTTGTGGACCAAGGGACCTGAGGATATCGCCAGACTGGCGGCGCTGCAGGAACGGCTGCTGCGTCATGCGCTGACATTGCTGAAGCCGGGCGGCACACTGGTTTTTTCGAATTGTTCGCTCGATCCCGTCGAGGGTGAGGACGTCGTCGCCCGTGTTCTTTCCGATACGGATGCGGTCGAGCGCGTTCCGATCGGCGCCGGTGACTGGCCGGGCCTTGAGACGGCGATCACGCCGCTCGGCGAATTCCGCACGCTTCCCACCATGCTGAAAATGCCTGACGGCATCGGCTCCGGCCTCGACGGCTTTTATGCGGCGGTGCTGCGGCGCCTGGCCTGATTGCAAGGCTTGGGCCTATACGAGGTGTCATAGCCTCGTGTCACGCATGCCGTTCTCCAAAACCGCTCGCATGATTTCAGGTGAAACGCGTCAATGTGCGTATATTCGAACTTTGTCACGAATTAATTCATTGCGGGCGATGAAATCGGCCACTTTTCACCTATTCTTAACCACGAGGGTCAATAGACAATAGAATATGCAGTCCGGTCGGCGTTTTGCGAGCATGTATGTTCGGGAGGCTTGGCGGCGCGCCTTGCGCCGCGTCGCGTTGCTGCGCCTGAAGCTCTTTCGTCATTCGATTAAGGTGCCGGAGCGTCTGATCGTCGCGCCGACCGATCTGCGCAGCATCGATCCGCATGTGGCCGACGAGATCCTCAACGGACGGTTTCTCCTGGCCGGGCGCATGCTGGAAACCAACGAAAAGTCGCCCTTCACCTTCACCCTGCCCTCACGCCCCTTCGCGATCCGTCTTCATAGCTTCGGCTGGCTGCGGCATATGCGGGCGAACAAGACGGAGCGTAGTTCGGCTGCCGCCCGTGCGATCGTCGACAGCTGGCTTTCCATCCATGCCGGTCGCATGGAGGGGATTGCCTGGGAAACCGACGTCACCGCCCAGCGCGTTATCGCCTGGCTGTCGCATTCGCCGGTGGTGCTGCAGAACGCCGACCGAGGCTTTTATCGCCGCTTCATGAAGTCGCTGGCGTTCCAGGTGAGGTTCCTGCACCGGATGGCGCCGTTCACCCTCGGCGGCCTGGAGTTGTTTCGGCTGCGCATCGCGCTGGCCATGGCCTCCGTCGCCATGCCGGCGCGCGCCTCTACGCTCAGAAGGGCGGCGCAGGCGCTCGACCGCGAATTCGATAGCCAGATTCTGCCGGATGGTGGCCATGTGTCGCGCAATCCGCGCGTCGGGCTGGAATTGCTGCTCGATCTGCTGCCGCTCCGGCAGACCTATGTCAATCTCGGCCATGACCTGCCGCAGAAGCTGATCTCCGGCATAGACCGCATTTATCCGGCATTGCGGTTTTTTCGCCATCAGGACGGAGACCTGGCGCTCTTCAACGGGGCGACCTCGACGCTTGCAAATGAGCTGATGTCCGTGCTGCGATATGACGAGACAGCCGGTCAGCCATTCAAGGCTTTGCCGCATTCGCGCTATCAGCGGCTTTCGGGGGGCAAGACGGTGATTATTGCAGATACCGGCACGCCGCCTTCGGGAGGCGCGCTTCGCACCGTGCATGCCGGCAGCCTCTCCTTCGAGATGTCGTCCGGCCGCCATCGCTTCATCGTCAATTCGGGTTCGCCGAAATTTGCCGGGCACCGTTATGTCCAGATGGCGCGCACGACGGCGGCACATTCGACCGTCATCCTCAACGACACCTCGTCCAGCCGTTTTTCGCCCTCGCCCTTCCTGAACCACGCAATCACCGAACCGGTGAGGACAATCACCGTCGAGCGTGCCGAAACCGAAGACGGACGCGACGGCATCAAGCTCAGCCATGACGGTTACCTCAGGGTGTTCGGGGTGCTGCACGAGCGCGAGCTGACACTCAATGCCGCAGGTTCGATCGTGACCGGCCGCGACCGGCTCGCCGTCCGCGAAGGATATGAGAGTGACGAGCCGCTGAAGGCCGTCGCCCGTTTTCATATCCATCCTTCGATCGTCCTGCATCAGAGTGATGGGGAGTCCGTGCTGCTGACGGCGCCGGACGGCGAAAGCTGGCTGTTTTCCGCACCCGGCAATGAAGTGCTGATCGCCGAGGATATCTTCTTTGCCGACAGCTCCGGCATTTGCGGCTCGGACCAGATCGAGATCGATTTCGATCTTGCCGAGAAGACGGAAATCCGCTGGTTTTTGTCCCGCAAAGGCTAGAAGCGGATGATTTTGAGCCGAGCAGCCAAAATCGGGATCGCATCCACAGCAAGGAAGTAGAGTACGATGCCGTCCAAAAATGGCTCGTGCTTTTTGGCGTCATGCGCTGACGCCTGTTTGCGCGGCGGCAAAGCTGTGCTAACGCGGCGCCAGCATGCGAACATCCCTTGCGGATGTCCTCCCGAGGCCCGAACGGAGAAGGTTTCATGGCCGTCATTTCCAAGAAGATCCCCGCCCCCGACAAGGTCGAAATCAAGACCGCGCTCATCTCCGTCTTCGACAAGACCGGGATCGTCGACCTCGCCCACGCCTTGTCTGCCAGAGGTGTGCGCCTGCTTTCGACCGGCGGCACGTTTAAAGCGATTGCCGCTGCCGGTCTTGCCGTCACCGATGTTTCCGAAATCACCGGTTTTCCGGAGATCATGGATGGGCGTGTGAAGACGCTGCATCCGACGGTGCATGGCGGCCTGCTGGCGATCCGTGACGACAGTGAACACCAGGAAGCGATGAAACAGCATGGCATCGAGGGCATCGACCTCGCCGTCATCAACCTCTATCCCTTCGAGCAGGTGCGCGCCGCCGGCGGCGACTATCCGACGACCGTCGAGAATATCGACATCGGCGGTCCGGCGATGATCCGCGCATCGGCCAAGAACCATGCCTATGTGACGACCCTGACCGATCCGGCCGATTATGCCGAGCTGCTGGAGCAGCTTTCCGCAGATGACGGCAAGACGGCCTACGCCTTCCGCCAGCGCATGGCCGCCAAGGCCTATGCCCGTACCGCCGCCTATGATGCAATGATCTCCAACTGGTTCGCCGAGGCGCTGTCGATCGACACGCCGCGCCACCGGGTCATCGGTGGTGCGCTGAAGGAAGAGATGCGTTACGGTGAAAACCCGCACCAGAAGGCCGCATTCTATGTGACCGGCGAGAAGCGTCCGGGTGTTTCGACGGCCGCTCTTCTCCAGGGCAAGCAGCTCTCCTACAACAATATCAACGATACGGATGCCGCCTACGAGCTCGTCGCCGAGTTCCTGCCGGAGAAGGCGCCGGCCTGCGCGATCATCAAGCACGCCAATCCCTGCGGCGTCGCCACCGGATCGAGCCTGGTCGAGGCCTATCGGCGGGCGCTCGCCTGCGATTCCGTTTCCGCCTTTGGCGGCATCATCGCCCTCAACCGGACGCTGGATGCCGAAACTGCCGAAGAGATCGTCAAGCTCTTTACCGAAGTGATTATCGCGCCGGATGTCACGGAGGAGGCAAAGGCGATCGTTGCCCGCAAACCGAACCTGCGACTGTTGTCTGCCGGTGGCCTGCCCGATCCGCGTGTCGCGGGCCTGACGGCAAAGACCGTTTCCGGCGGCCTGCTCGTCCAGAGCCGCGACAACGGCATGGTCGAGGATCTGGAACTCAAGGTCGTCACCAAGCGCGCGCCGACGGCGCAGGAACTGGAAGATATGAAGTTCGCCTTCAAGGTCGGCAAACATGTGAAGTCGAACGCCGTGGTCTATGCCAAGGACGGCCAGACGGCCGGCATCGGCGCCGGCCAGATGAGCCGCGTCGATTCCGCCCGCATCGCTGCGCTGAAGGCCGAAGAGGCCGCCAAGGCGCTTGGCCTCGCCGTGCCGATGACGCATGGCTCGGCGGTTGCCTCCGAAGCTTTCCTGCCTTTTGCCGACGGTCTTCTATCGATGATCGCCGCAGGGGCGACGGCGGTTATTCAGCCGGGCGGCTCGATGCGCGACCAGGAAGTCATCGATGCCGCCAACGAACACGGCGTCGCAATGGTCTTCACCGGCATGCGCCATTTCCGGCACTGATCGGGTGCCGGCGGTGGCCGGCGCCCTTCCTCAGCAGGTTCGTCCCTATGCGCGATCGGCCGGATAGGGTGTGCGGATCAAGAGTATCAATCCGCCGGCGAGGAACAGGATCAGCGTTGCCATTCCAAGCCGCGGTGATCCGCTTATATAGGTCACCAGCGAGAAGAGCAGCGTCGCCATGAAACTGGTGGCGCGCCCCGAAAGCGCGTAGATGCCGAAGTAGCGGCCGGCTTCCTCGAGGTTGACGCTGCGGGCGAGATAGGAGCGCGACGAGGCCTGCACCGGCCCGAAGGCGAGCCCGATCAGCAGGCCATAGAGGATATAGGCCTTCTCCGCCGCCGTGCCGAAGAGGCTGCCGGAATCCGCCGTCGGCAGCGGCATCAGTCCGAACAGGGTGTAGCCCGGTCCCGTCGAAATGATGCCGATGGTGGCGAGAAGCAGCATGGTGAGGCTGATGACGACGGTCACCTTCGAACCGACGCCCTTGTCGATGCGGCCGGCGATCAGGCAGCCGAAGATCGCAATGACATTCAGGATGATGCCGTAGAGACCGATCTCGATCGTCGCCCAGCCGAACATGCCGGCCGCGAAGATACCGCCAAGGATCAGCAGGCCGTTGACGCCGTCCTGATAGATCATGCGGGCGATGAGGAATTTCAGGATGCCGCGGCGCTCTCTGAGCTCGCCAAGCGTGTTTTTGAGTTCCCGCAAGCCGGAGCGCACCGCGGCGCCGAAGGGAAGACCCTTGCCGACATCGGGCGTGAAGAAGAACATCGGCAGGATGAAGATCAGATACCAGACGGCCGAGATCGGCCCGGTGATCCGTGCATCCTGGCCGGTCTGAGGATCGAGGCCGAACAGGGGATCAAGGCCGAGGATGGTCTTGCCGGTCTCAGGGCTGGCGGCCAAAAGCGTCACGACGGCAATGAGCACGATGATGCCACCGAGATAACCGAGCCCCCAGGCGGTGTTGGAGAGCCTGCCGACCTCGTGCTTGCCGACGAGGCGCGGCATCATCGAATCGTTGAAGACGATCGAAAACTCGGCCGAGATCGAGGCGAGGATCATGAAAATGACGGGATAGAGAACAGGCGAACCCGGTGCGGCGAACCACAGGCAGAACAGACTGGCGATCTTGATGATCGCGAAGAAGCCGATCCAGGGTTTGCGTGCGCCGGACTGGTCGGCGATCGAGCCGAGGACGGGTGAGAGAAGGGCGATGATCACCGAGGAGATCGTCGCCATGTTGCTCCACGTCGTCTGCGCGGAAACCGGGTCATCGGTCAGGCGGGAAACGAAATAGGGTCCGAAGATAAAGGTTGTGACCACGGTGAAGAAGGGCTGTGCTGCCCAATCGAAGAACATCCACCCCCAGATGCCCTTCTCCGTGGCCTTCGGCGGTTGCGTTCCTGTCCAGTCAATGCGATTCAACATCCGCTCCTTCTTTTGACGCGGACTGTCTCACCTCACCCGGTCGCGCGCAAGATCGGTCAGGATACCGGCAGCAACGGTAATACGCGCGAGATTGGGATCGCCGCCGTCGCTGAGGGTTGAAAGCTCCTCGAGGATACGGTTGATGCGGATACGATCCTGCGCATGCCAGGCTTGAACGGGAAGCTTTTCCTTGCCGTGATCGGAAAGGGCCGAGATGACGATGTCGCGCCTTGCACTGGCGATTTGATCGATGCTGCGGGCAAGCGCCAGATTCTCGTAATGGTCTGAGGTGAGGATCCGCCCGCCCGCCGCCAGCAGCCTGCCGATACGGAAGGTCTGCGACACGGCGATGTAGTTCTCGGCGGCGCGTACCAGGGGTTCGCCGGTGCGCTCGGCGATCTGCATGATCTCCGGCACCAGTGCGAAGATCGGGAGGCTGGCGATGTCGGCGGCGAGTTTTTCGGGCAGGCCGGCCTGGCTGTACTCCGCCTGGCGCACGGCGACCTCGCCGGCCACCTGTCCGGCGAAGGCGGTTTTCAGCTTCTTCAGGGCTGCCTGAAGCCGGCTAATCACTTCTGCCATGTCGGCCTTGGTCATGCCCGTTTTCAGCAGCAGGCGCGTCAGCACGATAAAGCTGTGGCTGATCTCCTCGTAGATGCGGTTCTGCATCTCGCCTGATATCTTGCCGTCCAGGGCGTCCGTCCCGGCCCAGAGGCTGGTCAGGTCGAAGCCGTCTCTAGCGACGATTGCGGCGCGCACCACTTCCGGTGCCGAAGCCGCCGTTGCATCCATCATGGCGACGGTGAAGCTCGGCCCGCCGCGGTTGATCGCTTCGTTGGCAAGCACGGTCGCGACGATTTCGCGCTTCAGGCGGTGGCCGGCGATATCGCCGGCATTCGACTTCTGCATTTTCACGGGGAAATAATTCGAAAGCGTCGCGATGAAATAGGGATCGTCGGGCAGATCGCTTGCGGCCAGCGCATCGAAGAGCACGATCTTGGCATAGGATACCAGCACGCCGATTTCCGGCCGCGTCAGCGGCTTGCCGGCCGTATACCGCTCGGCCAGGGTCTGCTCGTCCGGCAGCGTCTCGACCTTGCGGTTCAGCTGGCCGGCGCCCTCGAGCACGCTCATGAAGCGGCCGAGCTCCAAGGCGTTTGCCGTCCCCTTGCGTTCCGTCAGCGAGATCGCCAGCGACTGCAGGTAGTTGTTGCGCAGCACCAGGGTCGCCACTTCGCCGGTCATCGAGGAAAGAAGCTGGTCGCGTTTTGCGCGCGTCAGGCGTCCGTCATGCATGGCGGCTGCCAGCGCGATCTTGATATTGACCTCGACGTCCGAGGTATTGACGCCGGCCGAGTTGTCGATGGCGTCGGAATTGCAGCGCCCGCCCTTCAGACCGTAGGCGATGCGGCCTTTCTGAGTAACGCCGAGATTTGCGCCCTCGCCGATCACCTTGGCGCGCACCTCCACCGCGGTGATGCGGATCGGGTCGTTGGCGCGGTCGCCGACTTCGGTGTCGGTTTCGGACGGCGCTTTCACATAGGTGCCGATGCCGCCGAACCAGAGCAGGTCGACAGGGCTCTTCAGGATCGCCGTCATGATCTCGAAGGGCGTGGCCACGGCCTTGTCGATGCCGATCGCGGCAACCGCTTCCGGCGTCAGCGTGACCGATTTCGCTGCGCGCGAAATGATCATCGCACCCTTCGACAGAACGCTCTTGTCGAAATCCTGCCAGCTTGAACGCGGCAGGTCGAAGAGCCGCTGGCGCTCAGTCAGCGTCTTTTCCATATCGGGGTCGGGATCGATGATGATGTCGCGGTGATCGAAGGCGGCAATGAGCCGGATCTTCGGGGAGAGCAGCATGCCGTTGCCGAAGACGTCGCCGGACATGTCACCGACACCGGCGACGGTGAAGGGCGTCGTCTGGATGTCGATGTCCATTTCCCGGAAATGGCGTTTCGCGGTTTCCCAGGCGCCGCGGGCGGTGATGCCCATCTTCTTGTGGTCGTAACCGGCCGAGCCGCCGGAGGCAAAGGCGTCGTCCAGCCAGAAGCCGGCTTCCTGCGCCAGCGCATTGGCGGTGTCGGAGAAGGTCGCGGTGCCCTTGTCGGCGGCGACGACGAAATAGGGATCGTCACCGTCGAGCCTGACGGTATCCTTCGGCGGGACGATATCGGCGCCCGATATATTGTCGGTGATCGAAAGCAGCGTGCGGATATAGGTCTTGTAAGCCTCACGGCCCGCATTGAAGATCTCGTCGCGGCTGCCGCCGATGGGGAGCTTCTTCGGATAGAAGCCGCCCTTGGCGCCGACCGGCACGATGACGGCGTTCTTGACCTGCTGCGCCTTGACGAGGCCGAGCACCTCGGTGCGGTAATCCTCGGCGCGATCCGACCAGCGCAGGCCACCGCGCGCCACCTTGCCGAAGCGCAGGTGCACGCCTTCTACCTCGACGCCATAGACGAACATCTCGCGGAAGGGTTTCGGCTGCGGCAGCCCGTCTACCAGATGCGGATCGAGCTTGAAGGCCAGCATCGGTTTCGGCGAGCCATCCGGGTTCTTCTGGAAATAATTGGTGCGCAGCGTCGCATCGACGATGTTGACGTAGCGGCGCAGGATACGGTCGTCGTCGAGGCTCGGCACCTCGGCAAGCTCGGCCTCGATCGCCTGGTGCAGTTCGGCAAGCTTCTTGACGCGGGCCTTCTCCGAAAGCCTGGTGTCGAGCGTGTCATGGAAGAGACGAAAGATAGCGGCGGCGACACCAGGATATTTGTCGAGCGTCGTCGCAATATAATCCTGCGAATAGGCGATGCCGGCCTGGCGGAGATAACGCGCATAGGCGCGCAGCACGTTCGTCTCGCGCGCCGAGAGCCCGGCCGAAAGGATCAGACGGTTGAAGCTGTCATTGTCGATCGTGCCGGCGAAGGCGGCGACGAAGCCTTCCTCGAGGGCGGCGCCGTAACGCTGCAGATCGATCTCGCCGCCATTGCGGGCCTCGAGCTCCATGTCGTGCAGCACGACGAGTTTCTTTTCTCCATCGGCGATCGGCACCCCGATGTCGAAAGTGCGTTCACTGACGACATTGAAGCCGAGATTCTCGAGAAGCGGCACGCGGCGCGACAGCGCCAGCTGGCCACCAGCGTGGAAGATCTTCAAGGAAAGGGTGCGGCCCTGTTCTTCCTGACGATGGTAAAACTGAATGCGCAGCGGCTCGCCGGCGGCGCAGGCACCGATATCGGCGAGGTCAGCCACGGTTTCCTCCGGCGTGAAGGAATCCTGGAAGGCTTGGTCGACGGATATCTTCGGGGCCTTGGCGCCTGCCAGCGCCTCGAAACGGTCGTCCCAGCGGGCCGTGATTTCGCGGATCACCTGCTCGAGCTTTGCCTGCGGAATGCGTGGCGTCTTGCCGCCCGAGCGGCCGATGATGAAATGCACGCGCGCCACGCCGCCTTCCGGGAAAGCCGGGTAATAGGCGGAGACACGGCCGTCATAGACAGTCTTCAGATAGGTGCCGATCCGTTCGCGGACGATCGAGTCATATTCTTCGCGCGGCACGTAGATGATCACCGAAACGAAGCGGTCGAAATGGTCGATGCGCGGCAGGACGCGGACGCGCGGCCGATCGGCCAAGTCGTTGATCTGTTCGGCAAAATTTGCAAGCAGCGTCGTGTCGATCTGGAAAAGATCGTCGCGCGGATAGGATTCCAGCGTGTTGTCGAGCATGCGGCCGGAATGGCTCATCGGGTCGAAACCGAAATGTTCCTTCACCTTCTCGATCTTGGAACGCAGCAGCGGGATTTCCGAGGCGAGCGAGGTATAGGCCGTCGAGGTGAAAAGGCCGACGATGCGCAGCTCGCCGGTGACGTTGCCCTCCGCGTCGAAGCGCTTGACGCCGACATAATCCATATAAGCCCGGCGATGGACGATCGATTTCACATTCGCCTTGGTGACGATCAGGAAGTCGGGGCCGTCGAGGAAGGCAAGGATCTCAGGCGTCGTCGTCACGGCGTCCTTGCCGGTGCGCAGCACCAGAACATCGGGATTGGAAAGGATGCCGAGGCCAGCACCCTTGTCGCGTTCGACCCTGGCATTGGTCCCCTTGCCGGAATAGACATATTCGCGCATGCCGAGGAAAGTGAAATTCTCATCGCGCAGCCAGGTCAGGAAAGCGACGGCTTCGTCGCGATCGACCTTCTTCCGGCCGGCGCCATTGGCCGCAAGCTCGGCGATCACTCCGTCGATCTTGGAAAGCATCGGCTTCCAGTCGGAAACCGACAGGCGGACCTGTTCGAGGACTTTTTCGATGCGTTTGACGAGATCGGTGGCCTGGGCGGAATTGAGGGGCGCAATATGAAGCTGGATATGGCTGACGCGGTTGGCCGGATCGCTCGGGTGATCGGCGGAATAAATCGCCGGCGCTTTGCCCTTTTCCATGATCAGGATGGGATGCACGGCCATGAACAGATCGCGATAGGTGCTCGTCACTTCGCCCATGACCGATTCAAACAGAAAAGGCATGTTCTGGTCGGTGACTGAAAGCACCGAGACGGCGATGCCATCAGGCGTCACATCGGCAATCGTGTCGATGCCGACGCGGGGCGCTTTGCCGTTCCAGGCAGCAAGTTCCTTTGCCGAATGCACCGCGGAGAGCGCCAGCATTTCCGGCGTATAGAGTTCGAGATCGTCATTGCTTGCCCGGCCGAAGAGAATTTCCGGATCGAGATGCGCCTCGCCTGTCGCCTTGGCGATCTTGCGCGCGCTTTCGATCTGCTTTTCCCGTTTCGGATTGTTTCTGGCAGCCATGGATCGCCTCCCTCAATGTCTGATTTTTCGCAAGCTAGCAGAAGATTCTTCGAAAAAATCTCTAAAAGAGAGGTCCGAAGGATTGTTTTGACGCTTTTTTGGCGCTGGAAACGAGATATCATAAGAGATTTTTCGCTTTCTTCGCCAAGCGTAAGCGAAAGTCCCGTCTTCCGGTTTTTCGTTGCGCCGAACATTTCCACGCCCGCATGAAGAATGGTTGACAGCGTGGCGTCAAAAAGATCATCAAACGCGGTCATCATTCGGATCTTGGATATCATGTCGGAAAATGCAGCGGGCGCAGTCATCGTCATTTCCAGCCATGTGGTGCGGGGCTCGGTCGGAAACCGGGCAGCCGTCTTTGCGCTGGAGACACTCGGTCATCCGGTCTGGGCCCTGCCGACCATCGTGCTGCCCTGGCATCCCGGCCACGGCCGCTCGACGCGGCTGACTTTTGCGGAAACGGATTTCGATGCGGCGATCGACGATCTGATCCGCGCGCCCTGGATCGGCGAAGTCAAGGCGGTGCTCTCGGGCTATTTCGGCAATGCCGCCCAGGCGCGCTCCGTCGCCCGGCTGATCGGTGCGCTGAGGCAAAACAATCCCGAGCTGCTCTATGTCTGCGATCCCGTCATGGGCGATCTCGGCGGCCTTTACGTGCCGGAAGCGACCGCTGAGGCCATTCGCGACCATCTCATTCCGCTCGCCTCGCTCGCAACGCCGAACCGCTACGAGCTCGCATGGCTTTCGGGGGCAGCCCTCGAAGACAACAGCGCGATCATGGAGGCTGCGCTCGCGCTCGGACCATCGCGCATGCTCGTCACTTCGGCGGTGCCGATGATGGCGGGTGGTACCGGCAATCTCTATCTTTCCGGCCGTCACGCGCTTCTTGCTGAGCATCGTGTTGTCGAGAACCCGCCGAATGGTCTCGGCGACCTCATCGCCGCCGTCTTCCTGTCGCGCCTGCTTTCCGGGATCGAGGACGAAAAGGCGCTGCAGCTTGCCACCGCCAGCGTCTTCGAGGTGCTTGCGCGTGCCGTCAAGCGCGGCAGCAACGAGTTGATGCTGGCAAGCGATGCTTCCAGTCTTTCGACGCCGATGGCCATGGTGCAGATGCGCCGCCTTGTGCACCCGGTGCAGCGGCGGAAAAAATGACGCATCTGCCAATATGCTCATTTTGCAGTGCAGCAGTTGATCTTGTCTTCGGCGCGCGCTAATCCAGAAGCATGCAGCGTTTTCCAAATCCCCTTCTGGACGGCTATCGCAACTTTATGAACGGGCGTTATGCCGACGCCCGGGACAGGTATCGGCAGCTGGCCGAAAACGGTCAGAATCCCCATACGCTTGTCATTGCCTGTTCGGACTCTCGCGCGGCACCCGAGCTGATCTTCGATGCCGGCCCGGGCGAGCTCTTCGTCATCCGCAACGTCGCCAACATGGTGCCGCCCTACGAGCCAGACGGTCATTTTCATTCGACCTCGGCCGCACTCGAATTTGCCGTGCAGGTGCTGAAGGTCTCGGATATCGTCGTGATGGGCCATGGCCGCTGCGGCGGCATCCGCTCAGCACTCGATCCGAATGCCGAGCCATTGTCGCCCGGCGATTTCATCGGCCGCTGGATGTCGCTGGTCAAACCCGCTGCCGAGCAGATCCAGAGCAACGACGTGATGACGGCCGCCGAGCGGCAGACGGCGCTGGAGCGTGTCTCCATCCGCAATTCGATCAACAATCTCAGAAGCTTTCCCGATATCAAGGCGCTCGAGGAGGCGGGAAAGATTCATCTCCACGGTGCCTGGTTCGACATTTCGACCGGTGAACTCTGGGTCATGGACGCCGAGACACGCGACTTCATTCGTCCCGAAATCTAGGGACATGCCAGTTTATCAGTTTTTTAAGGATTGTTGTTAAGCTCGCCGTCAATTGGTCGCGCACGACCGACGTTTTGATCACCGTGGCGATTGGCGATGAAGTTCGAAACCATCAAAAGGGTTATCCTGGCCGCTATCATGCTGCCCTTCGTCTTCATGCTCATTGAAGGCGTCGTCGTCATACGTTCTTCGGTCAATCAATACTGGAACCTCGAAAAGGACCGGCAGTTCGCCGATGTGCTTGCCCGTGGCGGGTCGATCGCCGCCACGGAGATTCTGACTGAGATCGGCGCCACCCGCCGCTACCTCGCAGACCCCAGCAGCAGGACTGCCATCGACATGCAGCAAAGCCGGGTGACACTCGATCGCGAACGCCACGCTTTTTATGCCAGCCTGCCCTCCCGCGATGCGCTCGACGAGGGACTCGTCGGCGAATTATCGATTCTCAGCCTTGCCTACAGCCGCATCGTCGCGGCGCGCAGCGCCGTCGACCAGGGGCGTTATACCGGCAGTGATCCCGGTTCCATCTACTGGTATGCGGCTCTCAAGCAGCTTGCTGTCGTCGATGCGCTTTCGCCGCTGATCAGCGATCCGGTGCTGCTTGAGAAATCCAACCAGCTGATGGGTATCCTGCTGACCTATTACGGCGAAAGGCTGATCACCGGGATCGGCACCCGTTATCTCAACCAAGGGGCTTCCGCCAGATTGCCGGTGGAGCTTTTCGTACAGGGCAAGGTCATGCTCGGCGAAGGCATGGATCACATGGTTTTCCATTCCTCCGCGCCGGTCGTGCGCCACATCGTTGCTTATCTCGGCCGCAGCAGCCAGGTAAAGGCGAATGCGATCACCGATGCCATTCTCGCCGGATCGCGGCCGACACCCGCCGTGCATGACGTCTGGGCCGCCGCGCAGAGCGAGCGCATGACCTTCCTGCAGCAGAAGATGATCGAGGCCGCAAAGGATATTCACGAGACCGGCGAAAGCCTTTCGACGCGCTCGCACATACACCTGACACGGATCCTGGCGCTGTGTGCCGGCCTGCTGATACTCGCCACATTGGTGCTGCTGCTGGCGGCAAAGGGCCTGCGCCTGATCGACCGGCTGACCCAGGATCGGGAGACGCTGGTGGGCGAGTTGCGCAGCGCCGCTCAGACCGATCTTCTGACCGGCCTTTACAACAGGCGCGGCTTCGAGGTCGCCGCATCCGCACTTCTCACACAGGCCGAGCACGGATCACGCTGGATTTCCGTCGTGCTGTTCGACCTCGATCATTTCAAGAAGATCAACGACCTTCACGGGCATGACGCCGGCGATGCCGTGCTCCGGCATGTCGCGGGCGTCGCGCGTGAGAATTTTCGTTCCTTCGATCTCTTGGTGCGCCATGGCGGCGAGGAGTTCCTGGCGCTTCTGCCGGATTCGACGCCTGACGATGCTGCAATGGTTGCCGAGCGTGTGCGGCTGGCGATCGAGGCGGCGGAAATCCCCCTGCCGAGCGGCGATGTTCTCAAGGTGACGGCAAGTTTCGGATGCGCCGGACGGGCAAATGAAGCCACCAACCGGAACTTCGAGGATCTGGTCAAACGCGCCGACCTGGCGCTTTACGCCGCCAAGGCCTCCGGCCGCAATTGCGTCGTCTCGGGACCAATCATCCAGGCCCCGGTGCAGGAGGAGCGACGCAAGACGGCGTCCGGCGGCGGCTTTGATTCCCGAATATGAAAAACGCCGCATATCGCAGCGGCGTTTTGGCGTATTCTATCGGCCCTATTTGCCGTCGATCTGCTGACCGATATAGGCGATCGCCTGCTGGTAGACGCTGGCGGCGTTCCAGCCCTGGATGGCGACGAAATTAGGCTCTCCCGGCTGATAGCCGGCGCCGGCGCGCCAGCCGTGGCCCTTGAGGAAATTCGCCGTCGAGGCCAGTGCATCGGCGCGGGAACCGACCATGTCGACGCGGCCGTTGCCGTCGCCGTCGGCGCCGAAGCGCACGACATTGCGCGGCAGAAACTGCGTCTGGCCGATTTCACCATGGGCAGCGCCCTTGGCCTGCGGGCTCAGATAACCCTCGGAGACGAGCTGGAGTGCTGCATAGAGCTGGTCGGTGAAATATTGCGAACGACGGCAGTCATAGGCAAGGGTCGAAACAGCCGACAGCGTATGCTGGTTGCCCATATAGCTGCCGAAACCGGTCTCCATGCCCCAGATCGCAATCAGCGGGCCGGCCGGAACGCCGTAACGGCGCTCGATCGAGGCAAAAAGCGCCTGATTGGCTGCCTTCATGCTGCGACCCCGGGAGATGATCGTGGCACCGCCGCGCTTCTGCATGAAAGCGTCGAAGGAGAGCTTGAAGCTCTTCTGGCCGCGGTCGGCGGCAATCGTCGGCCTGTTGTAATTGACATTGGCGAAGGCGCGGTCGAGGACCGAGCGGCTGACGCCGTTTGCCGCCGCTTCCTGCTTGAAGTCGGCGACCCATGCACCGAAACCGCTGCTATTATTGCCGCATTGGGCGCCTTGGGCCGCTGCCGGCAGCGCGTGGAGAACGCCGGCTGCCGTAAACGCGGCCAGAAGGAATGTTGTCATGCGCATGAGAAACCCCGCTCCGGTCTGCTGAAACGCGCCGCGGCCGATTGGAACCATGCGACGCGCTTAAAATCTTCGTTCTATCCATGTCTTTGTCCCAAAACCGCTTCATGGTTTCGGGTGGCATAGCTTGGCCTGACGCCGGGCAGAATGCCAGCCGAAGGCGATCTTGTCACGATCACCTTTTAGTAAGCGCTTATGGATAGGGGCGCCTACGGCTCGGCAAAAAGCCCTGCCTTCATCATCAGCAGGGCTTTAGCATATTATGGTTTACAAATGGTATCAGGCAGCCTGCTTGCGCGGCTTGACGAGACCACGATTGACGAGCAGCTCGGCGATCTGGATGGCGTTCAACGCAGCGCCCTTGCGCAGATTGTCGGAGACCACCCAGATGTTCAGGCCGTTTTCGACCGTCGCATCCTCGCGGATGCGCGAAATGTAGGTCGCATCCTCGCCGGCGGATTCATAAGGCGTGATGTAGCCGCCATCCTCGCGCTTGTCGATGACGAGGCAACCCGGTGCATCGCGCAGGATGTCGCGGGCCTGGTCGGCGGTGATCTCGTTTTCGAATTCGATGTTGACCGATTCCGAATGACCGATGAAAACCGGCACGCGCACCGCGGTACAGGTCACCTTGATCTTCGGGTCGAGCATCTTCTTCGTTTCGGCCAGCACCTTCCATTCTTCCTTGGTGTAGCCGTCCTCCATGAAGACGTCGATGTGCGGGATGACATTGAAGGCAATACGCTTGGTGAACTTCTTGTTCTCGATCGGATCGGCGACGAAGACGGCGCGTGTCTGATTGAAGAGCTCGTCCATGCCGTCCTTGCCGGCGCCGGAGACCGACTGGTAGGTCGAGATGACGACACGCTTGATCTTGGCGAAGTCGTGCAGCGGCTTCAACGCCACCACCAGCTGGGCGGTCGAGCAATTCGGATTGGCGATGATGTTGCGCTTGGTGAACTGGCTGATGGCATCCGGGTTGACTTCCGGCACGATCAGCGGCACGTCGGCGTCGTAGCGCCAGGCCGAGGAATTGTCGATGACGATGCAGCCCTGCTGGCCGATCTTCGGCGAGTACTTCTTGGAGACCTCGCCGCCGGCCGACATCAGGCAGATGTCGGTATCGGAGAAATCGTAATTCTCCAGATTGGAGACCTTCAGCGTCCGGTCACCGTAGGAAACCTCGGTGCCCTGCGAACGCGAGGAGGCGAGTGCCACGACCTCATCGGCGGGGAAGCCTCGCTCGGAGAGGATGTTGAGCATCTCCCGGCCGACATTTCCGGTCGCTCCCGCAACTGCTACTTTGAAACCCATTTCTCAAGCTCTCTTTCTCTTCTCTCCTCTTGTCCGGTGAGGGGAAAGGCGCGACTAATCGCGTCTTCCTGTCCCCAGCCGAGCCGGGGAGAGAGCGGCAGGCCAGAGACGTCAGACGGTTTTCGTCGTCGTTTTGGCCTTGGTTTTGGAAGAAACCGGAACGGCAATGTCCACCCCGGCAACTCGTGCCCGGTCACTGCGATCAGCAATGGCGTGTTCGTCGCGAACCATGGAGATTCCTTTTCCGCTGTTGCTCTTAGAAGGTTTTCCACAGGAGTCAAGGTTTTTGCGCTCAGAGCCGGCAGGCGAAAGCGGCGGCCGCAATGCTGCGACGTTTTGTCATGCCGCTGTCACCCTCGGCAGGTATCCCGGCGCGGTTGTTAATGTCTGCAACGAAAACGGGGGTTTTCCATGCGTACGCTTCTTGCCGCCTTTGCGGCCACCACCATCCTTGCGGGCGCCGCTCAGGCGACGACGGTCTATCCGCTTGATCGCGCGACGATCCTTACCGGTTCGCCGTTCGATTTCAAGGTCGAGTTCAACAAGCAGGTCAAGCCCGAAGACGTGAAGATCACCGTCAACGGCCAGGACTACAAGACCGTGCTTGGGGGCGAGGCGCAGTTCGTCGAACTGGAAAAGGGCAAGGATGACAAGGCTCTCGGTTCCGCTATCCTGCTGCGCGGCCTGAAGATTTCCGCTCCTGGCGACTACAAGATCGAAGTCGCTGCCGGCGACGAAACGAAGTCCGTCACCTGGAACGTTTACGAAACAGCGGCCCAGCCGAAGGCAAAAAACATCATCTTCCTGCTGGGTGACGGCCTTTCCGTTGCGCATCGCACCGCTGCCCGCATCATGTCCAAGGGCATGACCGAAGGTAAGGCGAATGGCCGCCTGAATATGGACGATCTCGAGCGTATGGCTTTTATCGGCACGTCGGCGACGAATGCCGTCGATACGGACTCGGCCAACACCATGTCGGCCTACATGACGGGTCACAAGACGGCCGTCAACGCGATCGGCGTTTATGCGGACCGTACGCCGGCCTCCCTCGATGATCCGCGTGTTGAAACCTTCGCAGAAGCCGTTCGCCGCCTGACCAAGAAGTCGATCGGCATCGTTGCAACGGCCGAGGTCGAAGACGCCACGCCGGCTGCGGTCGTTGCTCACACCCGCAACCGCAACGACAAGGCCGACGTCGTCGGCATGCTGCTCGACGTCAAGCCGGAAGTCCTCCTCGGCGGCGGCTCGGCCTATTTCCTCGGCAAGGAAGTCGCCGGTTCCAAGCGCAAGGACAACCAGGACTACATCAAGCAGTTCCAGGATGCCGGCTACAAGCTTGCGACCGACAAGAACGAGCTCGCAGCCAATGCATCGGCTGAAGGCAATCTCCTCGGTCTCTTCCACACCGGCAATATGGACGTCACGCTTGATCGCGAGTTCCTGAAGAAGGGCACCGTCGACAAGTTCCCGAACCAGCCGGGCCTCGTCGCCATGACCAAGGTTGCGCTCGACCGCCTCTCGAAGAATCCTGATGGTTTCTTCCTGATGGTCGAAGGCTCCTCGATCGACAAAATGTCCCATCCGCTCGATTGGGATCGTGCCGTCTACGAAACCATCGAATTCGACCAGGCCATCGGCGTTGCCCGCGAATTCCAGAAGGCCCATCCGGACACGCTGATCGTCGTCACCGGCGACCACACGCATGGCGTATCGATCATCGGTACCGTCGATGATGAAAAGCCCGGCACGGAAATGCGCGAAAAGGTCGGGACCTATGCCGAAGCCGGCTTCCCGAACTACAAGGACGAAAACGGCGACGGCTATCCCGATAAGGTCGACGTCAGCCGCCGCCTGTTCCTGAGTGCCAACAATGGCCCCGATCACTACGAGACCTTCCGTCCGAAGCTCGATGGTCCGTTCGTTCCGGCTGTCCAGAACGAAAAGAAGGAATATGTCGCCAACGAGCAGTATAAGGATGTTCCCGGCGCGGTCTTCGTTCAGGGCAATATTCCGAAGAGCGGCGATAGTGGTGTCCACGCAGCCGACGACGTCGTCCTGCAATCGGCTGGTCCGGGCGCTGAAGCTTTCCATGGTTATATGGAACAGAGCGACGTCTATCGCGTGCTCGCCGACACCTTCGCTCTCGGCGCCAAGCAGACGAACTGATCTGCCGATCCGGCCAGGCCGCTTGTCGGCTTTGCCTCTTTCATCGATCATGGTCCCGGCCGCTCAGCGGCCGGGACTTCATTTCTTGGAGATCGCCATGGAAAAGCTCCCTTCACTGCATCTCAGCCGCCGCGGCCTGATCGGCGCCATCGGCACACTGGCCTTTGCCGCTGTTGCTCGCCCGAGTTCTGCTGCGGATTCCTTGATCAGCTTCGATGAGCTTTACGGCAAGTTCGGCGTGCTCGGCCTCGAATTCTCCGACAAGGTGAAGCGCCTTGCCGGCAAAGGGATCAGCATGAAAGGTTTCATGGCGCCGCCATTGAAGGCCGAGGCCCAGTTCTTCGTGCTCACCGAGGTGCCGATGTCGCTCTGCCCCTTCTGCTCCTCGGATGCGGACTGGCCGGACAATATCGTCGTCGTCTATCTCGGTGAGAAGCAGACCTTCGTGCAGCCGCGCCAGACGATCGAAGTGCGCGGTACGCTTGAATACGGTTCGTGGACGGATCCGGACACGGGCTTCGTCAGCCTGCTGCGGATCCGCCAGGCCGAATATTCCGCCGCCTGAACCGATATGCTCGCTCTCGATATCGAAAACCTGACCGTTGCCTTCCCGGGCCTGTCCTCGCCGGCACTGGCGATCGGCCGCCTGTCGATCGATGCCGGCAGCAGGGTCGCCATTACAGGCGCGTCCGGCTCCGGCAAGAGCACCTTCGTCAATATTGTTGCCGGGCTGGAGCGGACACGGCAAGGCCGCATCCGCTGGAACGGCGAGGATATCGCGGGTTTTTCAGAAAGCCGGCGGGATCGGTTCCGCGCCGTCAATATCGGCCTGGTCATGCAGGAGTTCCATCTCTTCCCCGGCCTGTCGGCGCTGGAGAACGTATTGCTGCCGGCGCGGCTTGCCGGTGCTGCCACGGCTGATGTCATCGAGCGGGCGCATGCACTTTTGAGCACGGTCGGTCTTTCCCGCCCCGGCCAGAAGATCGAAACCATGTCGCGCGGCGAGATGCAGCGTGTGGCGATCGGCAGGGCGCTGCTGCGTAAGCCCGGCGTCATCATCGCCGACGAGCCGACCGCAAGCCTCGATGCCGAAAGCGGCGAGGCGGTCGGCGATCTCATCCTCGATCTGGCCATTGCCGAAGGCAGCACGCTGATCGTCGTTTCACACGACCAGCGCTTGGCCGGCCGCCTCGATCGGCGCATCACCTTCGGTTCCGGCCGGATCAGCGAAGATTCCGCGGCAACGGCGGGAGAAGCTGCATGATCCGCTTCATCCTTTCCGATCTTCGTCGCCTCTGGGCGGGATCGCTGGTGGTCGTGCTGCTGGTGGCGCTTGCGACCGCGCTCGGCGTTTCTGTCGTGCTGCAGGAGCGGGCGCTTCGTCTCGGCACCGCACGCGCTGCCGACAAGTTCGATCTTGTCATCGGCGCTGGCGGCAGCGAGACGCAGCTCGTGCTGTCCTCCGTCTTCCTGCAGCCCTCGCCTTTGCCACTGATGCCGGGCGAAGTGCTGGGCAAGCTTGCCGCCGATCCACGGGTCGATTGGGCAGCTCCGATCGGCTTCGGCGATTCCTTCTCCGGCTATCCGATCATCGGCACGACGACCATGCTGGCGCAGAACCTGTCCGGCGGCGGCTTGGCCGAAGGCAAGATTTTTGCGCGCGAGGGCGAAGCTGTGATCGGCGCGGCTGTTAAGCTGTCGCTCGGCGGCGAGATCAAGCCGATGCACGGGTCGCTGGAAGAGGGCGGCGAGACCCATACCGAGCTCATCTATCATATCGCCGGCCGCTTGCGGCCGACCGGCACCGCCTGGGACCGGGCGATTCTCGTTCCCATCCAAGCCGTCTGGCACATCCATGGCATGGAGGCGGAGGAACATGCGGGGGACGGCGAGCACGAGCATGAAGTGGCGTCTGGCACGGATAGCGCTGAACATGGTCATGAGCATGAAAAAGCCGGCGCTGATCACGGTGGGCATGAGCATCACGGGGAAGCCGATCCGGATGCCGCGCTTGATGAGAGCTGGACTGCGGGCGCTCCCGGCCTTCCCGCCATTCTGGTCAAGCCGAAGACGATTGCCGATGCCTACAAGCTGCGGCAGGACTATCGCAGCGGCAATACCGTCGCCGTCTTTCCCGGCGAGGTACTGACCAATCTCTACGCCACGCTCGGTGACGCCAAACAGATCCTCGTTGCGGTCGCCTCCGGCGCGCAAGCTCTCGTCGCAGCCTCGCTGGTGCTGGTCACGGTCATCCATATCGGCCAGCGCCGCCGTCAGATTGGTGCACTCAGGGCCTTCGGCGCTCCGCGCGGCGCAATTTTCGGTATCGTCTGGCTTGAATTCTTTTTCCTGGTGGCGGTCGGCATCGCACTTGGATTCGCGCTTGGTTATGCCGCGGCCCTCATCTTGTCCGGCATGTTCTCGCAGACGAGCGGGATCACCATGCCGGTCGGCTTCGCCCGTGAAGACGCCGGGCTTGCGGCGGTGCTGCTTGCCTTTGCCACAATTCTCGCAGCGCTGCCGGCAGTGCTCGCCTACCGGCAATCGCCGGCGCAGGCGCTAAGAGCATAACGGATCCACATCACAAATCGCTGTGAAACCTTCTTTCAAACTTCCGGCAGCTCTATCGTCACGGGCGGCGGAGAGCTTGATGTGCATGACAAAGCGTGACGCCATTAGACTAAAGTCATAATCCGAAAGCCTCTCTCTTTTTGATCTGTCGTTTCTGGCACACTCCCGTCAGGCGTGTCGCGGCCAGGGGTATGCTTTGAGGAGAAGTAGACCGCGCGCGTTGATCATCACTCTGTGGAGGACAGACAATGGCAAATGTCGCAAGCATCGACGGCGCGAAGGCCGCTCCGATGACCGGCGAGGAGAAGAAGGTTATCTTCGCCTCTTCGCTTGGCACCGTTTTCGAATGGTACGATTTCTATCTCTATGGTTCGCTCGCCACCTATATAGGCGCGACCTATTTCACCCAATATCCCGAGGCAACGCGTAACATCTTCACGCTGCTCGCCTTTGCCGCCGGCTTCCTGGTCCGCCCCTTCGGCGCGCTGGTGTTCGGCCGTCTCGGCGATCTCGTCGGCCGTAAATACACCTTCCTGATGACGATCATGATCATGGGTCTGTCGACCTTCCTCGTCGGTATCCTGCCGGGTGCCGCCACGATCGGTATCGCAGCCCCGATCATCCTGATCGCGCTTCGCCTGCTCCAGGGTCTGGCGCTGGGCGGTGAATATGGCGGTGCGGCAACCTATGTCGCCGAACATGCGCCGAACGGACGCCGCGGCTACTTCACTTCATGGATCCAGACGACGGCGACGCTCGGCCTGTTCCTGTCGCTGATCGTCATCGTCCTTGTTCAATATCTGATGGGTGCGGCTGAGTTCGCCGCCTGGGGCTGGCGCATTCCGTTCCTGCTCTCGTTCGTCCTGCTCGGCATTTCCGTCTGGATCCGCCTGAAGATGAACGAATCGCCGGCTTTCCAGCGCATGAAGGCGGAAGGTAAGGGCTCCAAGGCGCCGCTGACCGAGGCCTTCGGGACATGGAAAAATGCCAAGATCGCGATCATCGCGCTGCTCGGCGCCACCATGGGCCAGGCGGTCGTCTGGTACGGCGGCCAGTTCTATGCACTGTTCTTCCTGCAGAACGTGCTGAAGGTGGACCTGTTCTCGGCCAATGTCATGGTCGCCATCGCACTTCTCCTCGGCACGCCGTTCTTCGTCATCTTCGGCGGCCTCTCCGACAAGATCGGCCGCAAGCCGATCATCATGGCAGGCCTTCTCATTGCGGCAGTGACCTATCATCCGCTGTTCAAGGCGATGACCTGGACGGCGAACCCGGCGCTTGCCGAAGCGCAGGCTTCGATTCGGGCAACGGTGACAGCTGATCCGGCGGATTGCAGGTTCCAGTTCAACCCGACCGGCACGGCGAAGTTCACCAGCTCTTGCGACGTGGCGACGGCATTCCTGACCAGGAACTCGGTGCCTTACGACGTGGTGCCCGGCACCGCCGGACAGCCGGCAACGGTGAAGGTCGGCAACGCGACGATCCCAAGCTTCGATGTCGTCGCTGCTGGCGACAAGGCCAAAGGGATGACCGCCGGCTTCGAAAAGAGCGTCAACATCGCGCTCCACGATGCCGGCTATCCGCTGAAGCGCGGTGCCGTCAAGGTGCCGGATGCCAAGCTAGATGCCTTCATCGCAGCAAATCCGGAACTGTCGCTCAATGCCGATGCCGTGCGCGCCGGCGAGAAGGAAACCGTACCGGCGGCGAAGCTGGTCGAGACCAAGCTGCTGACCGCGGATGAGGCCAATGGCGTCACCGACATGGTGGTCTATAACATCGCCAATGGCGGCACCTTCGCCATGGTCGCCGATCCGGCTCGCGTCAACTGGATCGGCACGATCGCCGTGCTGTTCGTCCTCGTCCTCTATGTGACGATGGTCTACGGCCCGATCGCCGCTCTGCTGGTCGAGCTTTTCCCGACCCGCATCCGCTACACCGGCATGTCGCTGCCCTATCACATCGGCAACGGCTGGTTCGGCGGCCTGCTGCCGGCGACGGCCTTCGCGATGAGCGCGGCCGCCGGCGATATCTACTACGGTCTCTGGTATCCGATCGTCTTTGCGACGATCACGCTGGTGATCGGCCTGATCTTCCTGCCGGAAACGAAGAACAGGGATATCCACGCCATGGATTGAGCGGTGGATTGAGGCCAATCCTTGCTTGAGAAAAAAGGCCCGGCGCTGACAAGGCGCCGGGCTTTTCCATATTACAGCGCCGCGCGTCTTTTCGAACGCGCAAAGGACGCTGTAATATTTTGAATTGCTGCATAATTTTATCCTTAAATCGATTCCGATTTAAGGAGTTATGCCGAGCGAAACAGCTGCTTCGAGAGTGGCCAGCCGTCCGGCGCCAGCTTGAAGAGCAGGCCGCAGCGGGCAAAGACGATCGCCGTCAGCAGTGAGAACCAGGCGCCGAAGGCGAGGCCGGCGATGACATCGCTCGGATAATGGGCGCCGACCATGACACGCGTCATGCCGAGCCAGATGGCGCAGGCGATGAAGGCAACGCGGTAGCGTGGAAATAGCAGGGCGAAGGCGGCGAAGAAGGCACCGACCGTGGTGGAGTGGCCGGACGGGAAACTTTCGAAAGCGGAATGGCCCGAAAAGGGCGTGAAGGAAAACATGCCGTAGTCGTGGAAATGATCGGGACGCGCCCTGCCGATCGCACGTTTCAGCAGATTGGCGAGAAGTCCTGAGAAGACGACCGTGAAGAAGAGATAAGCACCGATCCAGCTGACATACAGCGCCTGCGCCTTGGAACGCGCCGTCTTCACAAGCTTGTAGCCTGCCCTGCCCTGAAAGAACAGCAGGATACTGGTGTAGATCAGCCAGGCGGAATCACCGAAACCGGTCAGCATCTCGCCGAGGTGTTTCACCGGCGCGGGAACTTCGCTGGCGCCGATCGGCGCGTCGAAGAGCAGCATCGAAAGGATCACGGCATTGAGCGTGACGAAGAGGCAGGCCTGCCAGCGCAAAGGCGGCATGCCGACGGCGCTCCGGCGCCAGCGCCTGTCCAGGGAAGCCCAAAATGCCCGCATTTCGTCGTCCGTTCGAATTTTTCCCAGAGCGCCGCGCGTCGAACAGGACACGCTAAGGACGCTCTATTACTTTGAATTGACGCATGATCCTTTGTCGAAAATCGCTTCCGATTTCGGGATTATGCGCCCGTTAAAATCCGGCGCAAAAATACACGAGATTGTGGCTGAGAATAGTCCGTTTCGGATAATTCCACCAAGCGGGACGCGCTTCACCGCCCTCAATGAAAAAAGCCCTCCGCATGCGCGATGCGAAGGGCTGGATACTGTTTCACGTGAAATATCAGGCGGAAAGCGTCTTGAACTCGGCGAGGATCGCATCGCCCATCTCGACGGTGCCGACCTGCCTTGCGCCATCGGCCATGATGTCGCCGGTGCGAATGCCCTTGTCGAGCACGTTGGCGATCGCCTTTTCCAGATCGTCGGCTTCCTTCACCAGATTGAAGGAGTAACGCAGGCACATGGCGAAGGAGGCGATCATGGCGATCGGATTGGCGATGCCCTTGCCGGCGATATCAGGGGCCGAGCCGTGCACAGGCTCGTAGAGCGCCTTGCGCTTGCCGGTCTTGCCGTCGGGCGCGCCGAGCGAGGCCGACGGCAGCATGCCGAGCGAACCGGTCAGCATGGCGGCGACGTCGGAGAGCATATCACCGAAGAGGTTGTCGGTGACAATGACGTCGAACTGCTTGGGCTGGCGCACCAGCTGCATGCCGCCGGCATCGGCCAGCATGTGTTCGAGCTGGACGTCGGAATATTTCGCCTTATGCGTCTCGGTTACCACCTGGTTCCAGAGCACACCCGACTTCATGACGTTGCGCTTTTCCATGGAGCAGACGCGATTCTGCCGCGTGCGGGCCATTTCGAAGGCGACGCCGGCGATGCGCTCGATCTCGTAGGTATCGTAGACCTGCGTGTCGATGCCGCGCTTCTGGCCGTTGCCGAGGTCGATGATTTCCTTCGGCTCGCCGAAATAGACGCCGCCCGTCAGCTCGCGGATGATCAGGATATCGAGGCCTTCGACCAGCTCCGGCTTCAGCGACGAGGCCGCAGCAAGGGCCGGATAGCAGATGGCGGGGCGCAGGTTTGCGAAGAGCTGCAGATCCTTGCGCAGGCGCAGCAGGCCGGCTTCCGGGCGCACTTCGTAAGGCACGCTATCCCATTTCGGACCGCCGACGGCGCCGAACAGAACGGCATCGGCGGCAAGCGCCTTCTGCATGTCGGCTTCCGAGATGGCAGCGCCATGTGCATCATAGGCGCAGCCGCCGACAAGGCCTTCGTCGGTGACGAAACCGGCATTCATCGCCTCGTTCATATAGGCGATGATCTTGCGGACCTCGCCCATGGCCTCGGGACCGATGCCGTCGCCCGGCAACAGGAAAAGATTGCGCGCTGTCATGAAACCCTCCTGGGAAAAACAAGTTGCGGTTTCTTAGACCCCGGAAATGGGCATTTCAAGCGACAGAAGCGGTGAATCGGTACGCTTCGCTCCGAGCCGCGACGGTTGCTCCTGTGTCCGCAAACGGATTAGAACGATGACCCTATCTTTATCCTGGATGGTTCCCATGCCTTTCGCACCCCTCCACCTCGACACGCCCTTGCTCCAGACCGCACTTGGCTACAGCGCCAGCGGCAAACCGCTCTGGCTCAAGCTCGATGCGCTGCAGCCTTCCGGCAGCTTCAAGCTGCGCGGCGTTGGCCGGCTTTGCCAGCATGAGGTGGAAAATGGGGCGCGCGAAATCTTCTGCGCTTCCGGCGGCAATGCCGGCATTGCGGCCGCTTATGCCGGCCGGGCGGTCGGTGTGCCGGTCACGATCGTCGTGCCGGAGACGACGGCGGCCGACGTACGGCAGACGATTGCCGCAACGGGCGCGAATGTCCTCGTTCATGGTTCGGTTTTCGATGAGGCCAATGCTCATGCGGTCGAACTCGCCCGGAGCCGCAAGGCAACCTATGTGCACCCCTTCGACCATCCGCTTCTGTGGGATGGCCATGCCACGCTGATCGACGAGGTGGTGGCGAAAGGGGCAAAATTCGATTGCGTCGTCACCAGCGTCGGCGGTGGCGGGCTGCTTGCCGGTATTGTCGAGGGGTTGAAGCGCAACGGGCTTTCCGATGTGCCTGTTATCGCCGTCGAAACGGAAGGGGCGGCTTCGCTCCATGCCAGCCTCAAGGCGAATGAGCGTATCACCCTTCCCGCCATTACCTCGATTGCCAATTCGCTCGGCGCGCGGCAGGTGGCGGAGCATGTCTTCGACCTGCCGCAGCAGCATCCGATCGAAAGTGTTCTCGTCAGCGACGCCGATGCCGTTGCCGCCTGCCTGAAATTTGCCGATGCGCAGCGCATTCTGGTCGAGCCGGCTTGCGGTGCGGCCCTTGCGGTTGCCGATGTGCATGCCGGGCTGCTTCAGCGCTTCGACAATCCGCTTATCGAAGTCTGCGGCGGCATCGGCGTGTCGCTCGAAAAACTCAGGGCCTGGAAAGAGAAGTTTCTTTGACCCACACCAAGAAAAAGCCGGGCAAAAAGCCGGCTTGATCGGTAACCGATTGGATAGGGCTCAGGCTGCCCAGGGGTGCGAAGCGGCGTTCTTCTTTTCGAAGCTGTCGATCGCCTTGCCCTTTTCCAGCGTCAGGCCGATATCGTCGAGGCCGTTCAGCAGGCAGTGGCGCTTGAACTCGTCGAGATCGAACTTGATCAAACCACCATCGGGGCCGGTGATCTCGAGATTTTCGAGGTCGACGGTCAGGACGGCGTTGGAGCCGCGCGAGGCGTCGTCCATCAGCTTGTCGAGGTCTTCCTGGCTGACCTTGATCGGCAGGATGCCGTTCTTGAAACAGTTGTTGTAGAAAATATCGGCGAAGCTGGTCGAAATAACGCAGCGGATGCCGAAATCCAGAAGCGCCCAGGGCGCGTGCTCGCGCGAGGAGCCGCAGCCGAAATTGTCGCCGGCAACCAGGATCTTGGCATCGCGATAGGCCGGCTTGTTCAGCACGAAATCCGGGTTTTCTGAGCCGTCTTCGTTATAACGAGCCTCCGCGAAGAGGCCGGTGCCGAGGCCGGTGCGCTTGATCGTCTTCAGATAATCCTTCGGAATGATCATGTCGGTGTCGACGTTGACGACCGGCAAGGGCGCTGCAACGCCCGTGAGCTTCACGAATTTATCCATGACCCATGCTCCATTTCAGCAAATCTACTTCCTGAATTTGCATCTAGTCCAGTTTTTCGCCGAAATGAAGGAGAATCTTTCACAGATGGCGGCCACGCGACGTTTCGCGCGGTCCGCCGATTGCGCCTGTCCCCTTATTTGGATGGTGCGTTCAACCCCCAGAGGACGCCGAACGGATCACGAAGCTGGCCATAGCGGTCGCCCCAGAACATCAGTTCGACCGGCATGACGACTTCGGCGCCGGCGGCAACCGCGCGATCCCACCAGAAATCGATATCATCGATCACCAGCTGGATGGCAAAACCTTCATGGCCTTTGAAGGCATGGCCGTATTCGGGATAAGCGTCCGACAGCATCAGGGAACTGCCGTTGATGTAGAGATGCACATGCATCGTTCTGCCGCTCTCGTCGACCGGCACGAGATATGCCTCTTCGGCGCCGAAAGCCTTCTTGTAGAATTCCGCAGCTTTCACCGCGCCGCCGACCGTCAGATAGGGCAGCAGGCCGTTCTTGACCGGTGGCATCTTGGTCGGGTTGCTCTCTGTCGTCGCATCCATGCTTATCCTCCATTCGTTTTTGAGCGCCGGCTGAATGCCTGGCTGCTTCAAGGACGTAACATGGAAGCGTGATCCGACAGTGTCGGCCGAAATTTTTTAGCGAACCAAAATTTTCAGCGAAAAGGTGATCAGAGATCGATGATCGTGCCGCGGCCGTCGTTCCACACGCGCATCTCGCGCTGGCCGTTATTTGCCTTAGCGCGGACGGGAGCGGGCTTCATCTTCATCGAAAGCGCACGTCCGACCATGAGCACGGTCAGGATGCCGCCGACGGCGAGCGTCACCGAGAAGGTGAAAAGCAGCATGGCCACGAAAACGGTGGCGCCGGCAAGCATGAGGAAGATGGAGCGAATGTTCTGCATGGTTAGAGACCTTTCTTCGGAAAGGAATGTGGTCCTTCTCTTTCCTCTCTGCAAGGCAAGCATGGCTTTTTGTTGTTCTGCTCGATGTTCTGGGGTGGGCTGCTTGCTTCGGCTTTCAAAGCTTGGCACTAATTCGCCATGAGCCGAAACCCCACGACCCGCTCCGCCCGCCTGCGCCGTTCGGTGTTGAGCGTGCCTGCCATCAACCCCCGCGCCCTCGAAAAAACCCATGCTGTCGATTGCGATGCGGTGATCTTCGATCTCGAGGATTCCGTGGCGCCGGAAAAGAAGGTGGAAGCACGGGAAACCCTGAGGAATTTCTTTTCGGCTCGGCCGCTCCAAGGCAAGGAGCGGATCATCCGCATCAACAGTCTGTCCACCGATTTCGGCTTGGCGGACATGGAGCTGGTGACGGCGCTTGGTCCCGATGCCGTGCTGCTGCCGAAGGTCGACGAACCGCAGGATGTCATGGCGCTCAGTGACCTTCTCTCCGAGGCCGATGCACCGGAAGATCTGCGCATCTGGGCGATGATCGAGACACCACGCGGCATCCTGAATGCGGCTGGTATCGCCGAAGCCGGGCGCACGGCGGGCTCACGGCTCGATTGTCTCGTCGTCGGGCTCAACGACCTGCGCAAGGAAACCGGCGTGCTGCCGCAGCCGGGGCGGAGCTATCTCGTGCCCTGGCTGATGCAGGTCGTCCTTGCGGTCAGTGCCTATGGGCTCGATGCGATCGACAGCGTCTTCAACGATTTCAGGGACGAGCAGGGTTTCGATGCCGAATGTCTGCAGGGCCGGGCCATGGGCTTTGCCGGCAAGATGCTGATCCATCCGGCGCAGATCGAGCCCGCCAACCGCCATTTCGGTCCGGATCCGGCAGCGATTGCGGAAGCGGAGGCGATCATATCAGCCTTTGCCGACCCCGCCTCCGATGGGCTGAACGTCATCAATGCAGGCGGGCGGATGGTCGAGCGGCTGCATCTTGTCCAGGCGGAAAGTCTGGTCCATAAAGCCCGCCTGATCGCAGCCCGCCAGGCTGCAGCACGAAAGACGATGTGATGAAACTCTACCGCTTCCTGACCGGTCCCGACGATGCTTCCTTCTGCCACAAGGTCACCGCCGCCCTCAACAAGGGCTGGTCGCTGGAGGGCTCGCCGAGCTATGCCTTCAATGCCGCAACCGGTGCGATGCAGTGCGGCCAGGCCGTCGTCAAGCATGTCGAAGGCAAGGACTACGATCCTGAGATGAAGCTCTCCGAGCAGTGAGGATTATGCGTGATTGAAAGTGATAGAGCGTCCTTAGCGCGTCCTTGGACGCGCGGCGCTCTATCGTTCGGCGGCTTCCTCGGCACTTGCCTCGATCCGCTCCATGTCATCGTCGCTCAGCCCGAAATGGTGGCCGATCTCGTGGATCAGGACGTGGGTGATGATATCGCCGAGCGTCTCGTCGTTCTCAGCCCAGTAGTCGAGAATAGGACGGCGGTAGAGGCGGATGCGGTTCGGCATCTCGCCGGTTTCCACCGTGAAACGTTCGGAAATGCCCCTGCCCTCGAAAAGGCCGAGCAGATCGAAAGGGGTTTCCAGCGCCATGTCCTCGAAAACGTCGTCATCGGGGAAATCTTCGATCTCGATCGTGAGGTTGGTCGTCAGCTGGCGGAATTCATCCGGGAGATGGCTGTAGGCCTCCATCGCCAGCGACTCGAAGGCGCTGATCGTCGGCGCATGGCGGTCCCGCCAATCATCGCTCTGGTCTATGCGGGCCATGAATATTCCTTCCTTTGCGGGCCCATATAGAACCTTTATCGCCGATTTTCGAGTGCGGAATCAAAGGCAGGAATATTTTCATAGAAAATGGCCGTTGACTCTTCATTAGCTCTCTGGAATCTATAAGAACATAACAGGAACAAGACGGATCGGAGAAACGCCATGGCGCAGCACGCCCTGGCGCGCGAGCGGCTTTTTGCGCTCCGCGAAACCATCGCCAGACTAGAGGGAAGGCCCGCGCCGGCGCTTGCCGCAGCGGAACAGGAAGCCCTGGCGGAAGGACGTAAGACCCGCCAGGAGCGCACGCTGCCGCCCCTGCCGTTTGGGGTGGAGTTTCTCGACGGGGCGCTGGAAGGCGGCCTGCCGCTCGATGCGATCACCGAATTCCGCTCGGCTCTGTCTCGCGATGCCGGTGCTGCAAGCGGGCTGGCGATGGCTGTTGCCGCGCGACTGCAAAAACGGGAGGCGGATGCCGGCCGCCTTCTGCCGTTGCTCTGGATCGGCGATGCCGTCGGCACGCTGGAGGCCGGCCGTCCCTATGCTCCCGGACTTCGGGATTTCGGGCTGAGCCCGGAGCGGTTTCTCCATGCCGCCCCGCGCAAGCTGGACGAGGCGCTCTGGCTGGCGGAGGTGGCGGTGGAAAGCGCTGCCTTCTCGGCCGTCATCTTCGAAGTGCGGGGCAATCCCGTCCATTTCGGCCTGACCGAAAGCCGCCGGCTCAGTCTCAGGGCGCATGCTGCCCGCCGTCCGCTCTTTCTTGTCCGCCAGGCCGGAACGGAGGAGGCAAGCAGTGCGGCCTTCCGCCTGCATGTCGAACCGGCCCCGTCCGCTCTGCGGCCGTTGCCGGATGGATCGACACTTTCCGGCAGCCTCGGCAATCCGATTTTCCATGTCACGCTGGAGAAGAGCCGCAATCCGGCCCCGCTCTCCTTTCTTCTGGAGTGGAACACCCATGAACGCGAATTTCTCCCTATCGCCGAACCAAACCTCGTTCGTCCTCCAGGCGAACAGTCAGCGCATTCTGGCGCTCAGCTTCCCGCATCTGCCAACCGACCGCATCGCCCGCAAGCGATGGGGGCTCTCCTGGCGTTCGAAAGGGCGTCCTGAGACGCCGCCTATCGTCTGTTCCGGCAAGCTCAACAATGCCATGCGGCTGACGGCACTGGACGAGTTGGCCGAAAGGCTGGGGCTGAAGAAGGAGCTGGGCGTTGCCGAAGCGCGCGCCATGTACCCGATGCTCGAGGTCGCGGAAGAGGATCCGGCGGCCGACCGCCGCTTGCTGGAGGCAATTGCCGACTGGTGCGACCGCTATACGCCGCTGGTGGCGTTTGACGGCAAGGACGGCCTGTTTCTCGACATTAGCGGCTGCGCCCATCTTTTCGGCGGTGAAAAGGCGCTTCTTAGGGATGTGCTGTCGCGGCTTTTTCATATGGGGTTCGATGCTCGCGGCGCGGTCTCATCGTCGCCCGGCCTTTCCTGGGCCGCGTCCCGCTTCGGGCAAGGCGGCGTGATTGAGGACGAAGAGACGGAACATGTGCTGATGTCCTTGCCGGTTGCAGCCTTGCGGCTGGAAGGACAAACCGTCGATGCCCTGAAGAAGCTCGGTCTGAAATATATCGGCGACGTCATCGATGCGCCGCGAGCGCCGCTGACCCGCCGGTTCGGCCCGGAGCTGCTTCTGCGTCTCGACCAGGCGCTGGGACGTGAAGAGGAGCCGGTCTCGCCCCGGCGTCCTGTTGCCAGCCTCTCGGCCGAAAGCCGGCTGATCGAGCCCATCGGGACGGAAGAGCAGATCCTTGCCGTCACCAGGCAGGTCGCCTTATCGCTGCAGCCGTCGCTGGAGGCGCGGGGGGCTGGCGGACGGGTGTTCGAACTGGTCCTGTTCCGCGTCGACGGCAGGGTCTTTCGTATCTCCGTCGGCGCTTCGCAGCCGCTTCGCGAACCAAAGTTCATCGCCGGGCTTTTTTCCGAGCGATTGCAGGCGGTCTATGATGATCTCGATGCCGGCTATGGCTTCGAGATCCTGCGGCTGAATGTGTTGCGGCACGATCCCTTCAACGAGGCGCAGGGTGATTTCGAGGGCGACCGTCAGGGAGAGATCTCGCTTTCGACCTTCGTCGACCGGGTCTCGGCCCGGCTTGGTGCGGATTGCCTGCAAAGCTTTCAGCTCCGCGAGAGCCATGTGCCGGAACGCGCCGTCATCACGGTTCCTGTGATGGAGAGCCTTCCCAGGCGGAAGGCAGCGCAGGACATCCAGCTTCCTTTCCGCGAAGAGCGCCCGCTGCGGCTCTTTGCAACGCCGGAGCCCGTCGAGACCATACTTGCCGAAGTGCCCGATGGTCCGCCGCAGATCTTCCGCTGGCGGCGCATGCAGCATCAGGTGGCGAGAAGTGAAGGACCGGAACGGATTGCCATGGAATGGTGGATCGATGGGGGTGATGCCGAGGCGCGTGACTATTTCCGCATCGAGGACGAGACCGGACATCGCTTCTGGATCTATCGGCGGGGCTTTTATGGTCAGGCGCTTGATCCTCGCTGGTTCATGCATGGCGTGTTCGCATGACAACCGCGCGCGCATTCTTCGAGATCGGCACAAGGACGAATTTCTCGTTTCTTGAAGGCGCCTCTGGCCCTGAGGAGATGGTCGTACAGGCTGCTCGTCTACGGCTCGGGGGCCTCGGGATTGCGGACCGGAATTCGGTTGCCGGCGTGGTGCGAGCGCATGCGCAGGCGGAGCAGCTTGAGGAGAGATACAAGAACAGGGACGAGATTCTGGCCCAGGCGAAGAAGGAAGGAAAAGAGGAGGAGATCCTCGATCCTATCCGGATTCAGCCGGGCGCTCGTCTCGTCTTTTCCGACGGAACGCCTGATATCCTTGCCTATCCGCAAAACCGGCGAGGCTGGGCGAACCTTTGCCGTCTTCTCACCGCCGGCAATCTGAAGGAGGAAGCGGTCAAGGGAAGCTGCATCCTGACGGAAGCGGAACTCATGGAATGGGGGGACGAGATGATGCTTGCCCTTGTTCCGGATCGCACCCTTGTCGATCATCAGGCGGGTCAGTCGACGCTGGAAGATTATCTGGAACGGTTTCGCAGACGCTTCCGCAAGGCCTTTTTTATGGCGCTGGCGCCAGCCTATGACGGTCGCGACAGGCAGGTCTTTGCGGTGTTTTCCATGCTCGCCGCTCGAAACCGCGTGCCGCTGATTGCAACCAACCAGCCGCTTTATCATCATCCCGAACGCCGGCCGCTTTCGGATATCGTGATCGCGATCCGGGAGCATGTACAGATAGCGCAAGCCGGATTCTTGCTGGCGCCGAATGCCGAACGCTACCTCAAGGATTCACGTGAAATGATCCGGATCTTCCGGGACTATCCTGGTGCGATCGAAAATACGCAGGTATTTTTCGACAGGCTGACCTTTTCGCTGAAGGAACTGGAGCACAATTATCCGCCAGAAAACGATCCCGGCGAAACGCCGCAGGAGACTCTCGAAAGGCTGACGAGAGCGGGAGCGGCAAGACGCTATCCCAAGGGTATCCCGCCCAAGGTGGCGCCGCAAATCGAGTATGAACTCGATCTCATTAAAAAAAAGAAATATGCCTCCTATTTCCTGACGGTGCACAGGATCATCCAGCACGCCCGCTATGAACTTAAGATCTTGTGCCAGGGGCGCGGATCGGCGGCAAATTCGGTCATCTGCTATTGCCTCGAGATAACGGAAGTCGACCCTCAAAAAAGTACACTGCTCTTCGACCGCTTCATTTCGATGGATCGCGACGAACCGCCGGATATCGACGTTGATTTCGAGCATGATCGACGCGAAGAGGTCATCCAGTTCATCTATAAAAGATACGGCATAGAACATGCTGGGCTGACGGCGGGGGTGACGACCTACCGTACGCGCTCGGCCGGCCGCGAGGTTTCCAAGGCCTTTGGGCTGTCGGAGGATGTCCAGTCGGCGATCAGCAGCCTCGTCTGGGGCTGGTCGGAGGACAATCTTTCCGAACGGGATGCAAAAGCTGCCGGCCTCGACATCAAAGATCCGGTGACGCAGAACGTGCTGAAATATGCCTCCGAGCTTCTCGGCTTCCCGCGCCACCTCACCCAGCATGTCGGCGGCTTCGTCATCACGCGGGACAGGCTCGACGAGGTGGTGCCGATCATGAAGACGGCGATGCCGGATCGCTACATGATCGAGTGGGACAAGGACGACCTCGACAACGTCAAGATCCTCAAGGTGGATGTGTTGGCGCTCGGCATGCTGACCTGTCTGCGAAAGGCCTTTTCGCTGCTTGAATTGCATTACGATGTGAAGAAGACGCTCGCAGACCTCGGTAACAAGGAGCACGGGGACGAAGGCGAGCCGGTTTACGAGATGATGGGCCGGGCCGATACGCTCGGCGTCTTCCAGATCGAAAGCCGGGCGCAGATGAGCATGTTGCCGCGTCTCAAGCCGAAGGTGTTTTACGATCTCGTCATCGAGGTGGCGATCGTGCGGCCAGGACCGATCCAGGGCGACATGGTGCATCCCTATCTGAAGCGCCGGGAGCAGCGGGCCAAGAACATTCCGATCAAATATCCGAGCAAGGAGCTGGAAACGGTTCTGGAAAGAACCCTCGGCGTGCCGCTGTTCCAGGAACAGGCCATGCAGATCGCCATCACTGCGGCAGGATTCAAGCCGGCGGAAGCCGACAAGCTTCGCAGAGCGATGGCGACATTCAAGAGAACGGGTACGATCGGTAACTTCGAAAAGCGGTTCATCGAGGGAATGGTCTCAAAGAGTTATGCCCGGGAATTCGCGCAGCAGTGTTTCAATCAGATCAAAGGTTTCGGTGAATATGGTTTTCCGGAAAGCCATGCCGCCTCCTTCGCGCTGCTCGTCTATGCCTCCTCATGGCTCAAGGCCTATTATCCCGATGTCTTCTGCGCGGCGATGCTGAACTCCCAGCCGATGGGGTTTTATGCGCCGGCGCAGCTGGTGCGGGATGCACGCGAGCACGGGGTAAGAATCCTGCCGGTCGATATCAATGAATCGAACTGGGATTGCGGTCTGGAAGAGGCCGCTTTCGATCGGAATGCCGTCGATTTTCGGCATTATGAGATGCGCGAGATCATCAAGACCCGGCATGCGGTGCGGCTCGGCTTCCGGCAGATCAAGGGTCTCTCGACAGACGATATGGAACGGCTCGTCAGCCATCGAGGCGAAGGCTACAGTTCGGTGCGTGATCTCTGGCTGCGGTCCGGTCTGCAGAAATCGGTCATCGAGCGACTGGCGGATGCCGATGCGTTCCGATCCCTCAAACTGTCACGACGCGACGCGCTCTGGGCGGTGCGGGCGCTGGATGTGAGGAGTGCTACTGAGGAACTGCCGCTTTTCGAGCGGGTCCGTCATGTCGACCTCCAGGCCGAGCCTGTAGCGAAGTTGCCGGAAATGCTGCCCGGAGAGCAGGTCATCGAGGACTATCGTTATCTCTCGCTGTCGCTGAAGGCGCACCCCGTCTCCTTCCTGCGTGAGGAATTGCGCAAGGCCGGCATCACGCGCAATGTCGATCTGTTGAAAGTCGCGAACGGAAAGCGGGTGACGATCGCGGGCCTCGTGCTGGTGCGCCAGCGGCCGGGTTCGGCCAAAGGCGTGATCTTCATGACGCTGGAAGACGAGACCGGCGTGGCCAATGCGATCGTCTGGTCGAAAATGTTCGACAAATACCGCTCGGTCGTGATGGGCGCCCGGTTGGTGAAAATCCGCGGCAGGCTGCAAAGCCAGAGCGGGGTGATCCATACCGTCGTCGAGCATATCGAGGACATGACGCCGGCGCTGGGTATCCTGCAACGCGAGGCCCGGCGTTTCGGCGTCTGCGAGCGGGCAGACGAGGTGCTGAGGCCGGGCGCCGATCAGCGGCAGAAAAAGCTTGTAAATGTGCAGGAGAGGGCCGAGCTGGAAAAACGGATGGTTGCCACAGGCCGCCATGCGGGCGCGGCGGAAACCGCCGAGGTGATGCCGCGCGGACGCAACTTTCATTAAAAATGCATTGCACCGATCAAGACCATGCGGCGCGCCTTCATTTGCCTTATGGCGTCATCATCCTGAAACCGCTGCATAATCCCGGACGATATGCATGAAGGCCTCACCGGACACCGTTGTTTGATGCTGCGGGACTCGAATTTTTTCTTGACAGCCACCATCTTCTTTAGCAGAAAACACGATAGTCAGTGTCATGTTTGGAATGAAGACGTGCTCGTCTGCAGCTGCAATTATATAACCGATAAAGAAATCCGGGAGGTTATCACCAACCTTCTCGATGAAGACTGTTGGCAGCTTATCGTGCCTGCGAAAGTCTACCACGCCATGGAGAAACGCGGCCGTTGCTGCGGCTGTTTCCCCAACGTCGTCGACCTCATTATCCAGACAACCGAGGAGTATCACGCCCGTCGCCACTCGACGGAGGCCGAAATATTTGATTTCATGTCCCGCTTGAAACAATTCCATGAGGAAAACAGGAGAGCGGACATTGAAAGGCGACAAAAAGGTCATCGAGCGGCTTAACGAGGCGTTGTTCCTCGAACTCGGTGCGGTCAACCAATACTGGGTTCATTATCGTCTTCTTGAGGACTGGGGCTACACCAAGCTCGCCAAGAAGGAGCGCGCCGAATCCATCGAAGAGATGCACCATGCCGATCGGCTTGTTGCACGCATCATCTTCCTTGAAGGCCATCCCAATCTGCAGACCCTTGCACCTCTGCGCATCGGCCAGAACGTCAAGGAAGTTCTGGAAGCAGATCTTGCCGGCGAGTACGACGCCCGCGCGGCCTACAAAAAGTCGCGCGATATCTGTCATGACGCCGGCGACTATGTTTCCATGAAACTTTTCGAGGAGCTGCTGGCGGACGAGGAAGGTCATATCGACTTCCTCGAAACACAGATCGACCTGCTCGAGAAAATCGGCGAGAGCAAATACGGCCAGCTCAACGCCGATTCTGCCAACGAAGTCGAATAATATTCGAACGAGATACCGGCCGCCCATGGCGGCCGGTGTGCCCAATCTGAGCGCAAACGGAGGCGGTCATCCTGCCTTGATCAGTCTTCCGATTGAAGCGTTTCCAAGTGCTGGAACTCGGCCACCACCTGGTCGTAGACGGCGCGCTTGAAGGGTACGATTAGCCCCGGCAGTTGCTGCATCGGCTTCCATTCCCAGGCATCGAATTCCGGCTCGTGGCCGCCAGGCGGCGGGTTGATGGCGATCTCGCTGTCGTCGCCGTCGAAGCGGAAGGCGAACCAGCGCTGCGTCTGGCCGCGGAATTTTCCCTTCAGCCCGATGCCGATCAGTGCCGGCGGCAGATCATAGTTGATCCAGTGTCTCGCTTCGGCAAGCAGCGTCACTGTCTTGATGCCGGTCTCCTCGTAAAGCTCGCGGTAGGCGGCGTCCAATGGATCCTCGCCCTTGTCGATGCCCCCCTGCGGCATCTGCCAGAGCTGCGGCGAGCCATCATATTCGGAATTGCCGTCAGAGATGCGCCGCCCGGCCCAGACGAGGCCATCGCGGTTCAGGATCATCACGCCGACGCAGGGGCGGTAGGGCAGATCCTCGGCTTTCACGGTCGCCTGGCTCATCTTCTTCTCCGTTCTGGGATTCTTCTCAGGGATTCCTCTCAAGGATCCATCTCAAGGATTCTTCTCAAGGATTCCGGGGGTCGTTGGAAAGGGCGGCAACGCCGACGATCTCGATGCCGCGCATCGCGGCCTCCTCGCTCCATTTGGCGATGGCGTCAACGCTCTCATCGAAAGCCGAGGCGACGCCGATCGCCTGGCCATTCTTGCGGGCGATGCGCTCGAGCTCGTCGAGTTTCTTCAGGACGGCGTTGATATCGAGCTGGCCGTCGAGCTGCAGGTCGGCGAAGGCATAGGGCAGTTCGGCTCCCTTGGCGATCGCTGCCGTCTTCGACTGCGCCGATGTGCCATCGTCGAGAAACAGCAACCCGCGCTTGCCGATGTCGCGCATGACGGGTTCCATGGCGGCGGCATCAGACAGGAAACGGCCGCCGAGATAATTCATGACGCCGGTATAGTTGGTGATCTCGCCCATCGCCTTGTGCAGGTTTTCGATGTTGCGGGCAGCGGGTTTCGTGGTCAGCAGCGTTTCCGGGCCTGGATCGTTTGCCGGATAATCAAAGGGTTCAAGCGGCACCTGCAGAAGTATCTCGTGTCCGCCGCGGCGGGCTTCCTGCATCCAGCGCTGCAGGCTGTTGCCACTTGCGGCAAAAGCGAAGGTGATCTCTTCCGGCAATTTCGCGATGGCGCGCTGCGTTCCGGTCTGGCTGAGCCCGAGGCCGCTGACGACGATGGCGATGCGGACGCCGCGCGCGCCGGACGAGGGGCGAGCATATTGATCCATCGGCCGCCGGCCATCGGGGCCGACGATCGGCAGCCTGCCAAAAGGCGTCTCTTCGAGCAGTGCTTCATTGGGCTGGGCTGCCATGCGCGGATCCTGGCCGATCTGCATGGCGTCGACCAGCACCGGCCCGCCGCCGTCGCGCGGGCGGGGGCTGTATTTGGTGACGACCGAGCCGTCGCCGGTGACCATCTGCTCGACATTGGCGCCCGAGCGCGGGTCGGCGCGGGGCATACCGTCTGCCGCTTGGCCCGTGGTGGCCGTCGGCGGCTGAGGAGTATTGGCAGGGGGTGTTGCGGCTTGTTCGTTCGCCGGCGGTTTGGTGCGTTCGAACTCATCGCCGCGAAATGCCGTATAGAGGGAAAAGCCGCCTATCGCAAAAAGGCAGAGACTGGCGGCGATACGGCCGAGGCGCAGGATACCTGGGCGCCGGCTGCCGGTTTTGCGGTTGCGGCCCAAAGGCGCATGCAGGTCCGTTCCCAATTTTTCGCCCGCTCCAAAACCGGGAAACAGCATAAAGGGTCAAGGCCGGGCGAGTGCCCGGCCTTGAGTTGATCGATCACTTGGCGACGACGGCCTTGTCCGGGTTCGGCGGGAAGGCCGGATCGGTCTTCTTGCCGCGCAGAAGGTCGAGCGCGTAGTTCAGCTGAACGTCGTCCTTCGGGTCCGGCGGGACGTAGGCAACGGAGCCCGAACCTTCGTCCGTCTCGCTCTGGCCCTTGATGTGGCCTCGCAGGCTGGATTCGCCTTCGGTCACCATCTTGCCCTGCAGTTCCTCCGGCAGCGGCTCCTCGACCTTGATGTCGGGGGTGATACCGGTGCCCTGGATCGAGCGGCCCGACGGCGTGTAGTAGAGCGCCGTGGTCAGGCGCAGCGCGCCGTTTTCGCCGAGCGGGATGATCGTCTGGACGGAGCCCTTGCCGAAGGAGCGCGTACCGAGAACGGTAGCACGGCGCAGATCCTGAAGAGCGCCGGCGACGATTTCCGATGCGGAAGCCGAACCGCCGTTGATCAGCACGATCACCGGCTTGCCATCCGTCAGGTCGCCCGGGCCGGCATTGAAGCGGCGGGTTTCATCTGGATTACGGCCACGGGTCGAAACGACTTCGCCACGCTGCAGCAGGGCATCGGAGACGTTGATCGCCTGGTCGAGCAGACCGCCCGGATTGAGGCGCAGGTCGAGAACATAACCCTTCAGCTTGTCGGCCGGAACGGTGTCCTTGATCTTCTTGATCGCCTTTTCCATGTCGGGATAGGTCTTCTCGGTGAAGGAGATGATGCGGAGATAACCGACATCGTCCTCGACACGCGACTTGACTGCCTGGACGGCGACGACGTCACGGACGATCGTCAGCTCGATCGGCTTGTCGGCACCCTTGCGGATCAGCGTCAGTTTGATCGGCGTGTTGACGGCGCCGCGCATCTTCTCGACTGCATCTTCCAGCTTCAGGCCGCGCACGGATTGGCCGTCGATCTCGGAGATGTAGTCGCCGGCGAGAACGCCGGCCTTGGCGGCGGGCGTATCGTCGATCGGGGTGATGACCTTGACGAGTTCGTCTTCCATCGTGACTTCGATGCCGAGGCCGCCGAACTCACCCTTGGTCTGGGTGCGCATGTCCTCGGCGTCCTTCGCATTCATGTAGCTCGAATGCGGATCGAGCGAGGAGAGCATGCCGTTGATGGCGTTCTCGATCAGCTTGTCTTCCGCAGGCGGCGTCACATATTGCGCACGCACACGCTCGAAGACATCTCCGAAAACCGAAAGTTCCTTGTAGGTCGAGGATCCGGCCGCTTCTGCCGGCACACCCGCCGAGTAAATGACGCTCATTGCGGTCGCACCCATCAATGCGCCGACCAGAACAAGAGAAGCCCTACGAATCATTGCGTGCCTTTCCAGTGTCTTTGGCGGTCCACCACGGCCGGGAATCGACCGGTTTACCGTCCTTTCGAAATTCAATGTAAAGCGTTGGCCGGTTCGTTTCCAGCGCCAATGCAGTTGCGCTTGCCACTCTTTTCGCGCCCATCACGGCAAGCGGCTCGCCGGAGAAAACGAATTTTCCCTGACGGGTATTGATCGTATCCATTCCCGAGAGAACCAGATGGTATCCATCGCCCGCGTCGAGGATAATCATCTGGCCGTAACTGCGGAATACACCGGCGAAAACCACCAGACCATCCGCAGGCGCCGTCACCACTGTCTCTGGATTGGTGGCGACCGTCATTCCCATGGCCTCGTGCCCGGTGCCGTCGGCATCGCCGAACTGGCGCAGGATATCGCCCGTAACGGGCACCTCCAATTTCGCCTTCAATTCTCCGAAGGGATATGCGGGCGCAATGCGGTTTTTATCGGGCACGCCGCTGTCGGCGAGCGCCTTGGCCTGGGCGCGCTGCTCGTCCGTCAGCAGCTTGCGGTTCTCCTCCGCCTGACGGGCGGCAGCGGCGGCATCCCGCACCGATGCGATCTCGGATTCCATCGAGGCGACCAGGCCTTCAAGGCTGGTCGCCTTGCCCGCCAGCTCCTCGGAACGTTTCCTTTCGGCCCCGAGTTCGGCGGCGTTGCTGCGGCTGAGCTTGTCGTTTTCAGCAAGCAGCAGGTCCATGCGCCGTTCTTCCTCGATGCCATCAGTCATCGTCCCGGTCAGCGAGGTCTTCTCGGCAGCACTTGCGGTCTGCAATGCGGCGAGGCTTGCGAGGTCTGCGGCAAGCTTGTCGGTCTCCTTGCGGATGCCGGGCACGACGGCGCCGAGCAGAATGGCGCTGCGCACGGAGGCGAGCGCATCGTCGGGGGTAACGAGCAAAGCGGGCGGCGGGTTACGGCCCATGCGCTGGAGCGCTGCCAGCACCTCGGCTAGCAGGCCGCGGCGCTCGTGCAGAGAACGGCGGATGCCATCCTCCTTGACGCCGAGATCGGCAAGCTTCTTCTCGCTTTCGAGGATCTGCTTTTCGAGCGCCTTGCGGCGGGCAGCGGAATCGATCAGTGCCTGGCGGATGCTTTCCGTGCTCTTTTCGAGATCGGCGATACTTTGCTGAAGCGCGCTCACCTTGTCGGTGGAGAGGTTGATCGTTTTCGACAGGGTTTCGAGTTCGGCACGGGTCTGATCACGCTTGGCGGCAAGTTCGGCCGCCGGATCGGGCGGTGGCGCGGGCTCGGCTGCCGGCTGCGGTGCGGATTGTGCCGCCTCGGGCGCGGCATCCTGCGCCCGGACGATGAACGGGTTTGCCGACATGACAATCACCGCCACACCGACGCCGGCCGCGATAGCCGGCAGGATCATGCGGTGTCGCCTGGTGGATGCTCTCGTCATGCGTGTTGGGGCACTTTCTCAAATCGCGCGGAGACTAAGCTGATTTGGTGCGCTTTGCCAGAAAGTTTGAAGGAGAACGGGCTGCCTAGCAAAACACGGCTGCGTGACATTGCGATTACCGACACATCAGGCCGATGCGGCATCAGACGCGGTGATAGGGGTGACCAGACAGGATGGTGACGGCACGATAGAGCTGCTCGGCGATCAGCGTGCGCACGAGCTGGTGCGGCCAGGTCATCTTGCCCAGGCACAGCGTGGCATCGGCGCGGTCGTAAAGGGAGGGATCGAGGCCGTCGGCACCGCCGATTGCGATGGTCAGCTCGCGCTTGCCCTGGTCACGATAGGAACCGAGCAGGTTTGCGAAGGCTTCGCTGTCGAGCGCCTTGCCGCGTTCATCGAGAAGAATGAGGATGCTGCCATCGCCAAGCGATTTCAGAAGCATCGCCGCCTCTTCACGCTTGCGGGTCTCGGCATTGGAGGCCCGGCTTTCGGCAACTTCGGCAACGCGGGTCAATTCGAGGCCGACGGCAGGGCCGGCCTTGGCGAAACGGTCGAAATAACGGGCGGCAAGATCCTTTTCCGGGCCGGACTTCAGCCGTCCCACCGCAAAAAGACCTATTCGCATTTCATCCGCTCCCGCTCATGCGGCACATCGGGCGCACACCGCGCCACCGGCCGGCTTATCTGTTTGCCGGCCAGCCAATGCCACGTCTCAGGCGCCGGACAGAATGCCGGCTTGCCTGTTAGTGCCGTGTTTCTTCATCCATATCCGGAGCCGCCCACATCTTTTCGATGTTGTAGAACTCGCGGATTTCGGGACGGAACACATGCACGATAATGTCACCGGTGTCGATCAGGACCCAATCGCCGCCTTCCTGACCTTCGACGCGGGCCGTACCGAGGCCGTCGTCCTTCAGGTCGGTGAGCAGGTGATCCGAGATCGCCATGACATGCCTGTTCGAGCGGCCGGAGACGACGATCATGTAGTCTCCCAGCGCCGATTTTCCGGCAATGTCGATGGTGACGATATCTTCAGCTTTGGAGTCCTCGAGGCTGGCGAGGACGGTTTCTAGGGCACGGGCGGCGGCATCGGCGCCACGTTCCGCACTCTTCGGGATAACGGCGAGCGTTTTTCCCTTGGCGTGTACTGTTGTCAGTGCTTTCCCTTTCCTGGAATGACAAACTATGCACAACACAGATCCGATCGCGACCGGATCATGGTTAAGATAGGCATCAAACCATTAATGTTTCAAGACATGCTAAGGTACAGAACGGCCGAAAATCCGATCTGCCGTTCGAATTGAAGTATTTGGCTGCTCGGGGTGGCCTCGTGCGGGCGGTGTACAGTTTCCATGCCGCAGCGTAAAGTGCGGCAAATTCCACGATCTCCAGATTCAATGACCGACTCAGCCGCAAAAACACTCGTGCCCGTCCTGCGAATCAGCTTCCCGGACGAGGATCGTCTTGGCCATGGCAAGATGGAACTGCTGGAGCATATCCGCCAGACTGGATCGATCTCGGCGGCCGGGCGGGCGATGGACATGTCCTATCGGCGGGCGTGGCTGCTGGTCAGCGAGATGAACCGGATGTTTAACGAACAGGTGGTGGAATCGCAGCGCGGCGGGCAGAAGGGCGGCGGCGCGGCGCTGACGCCGTTCGGCGAGGAATTGCTCGAGCGTTTCCGCCGGATGGAAAAGACGGTGCGGACCAGCCTTGCTGAGGACCTCGCCTGGCTCGAGGCCAAGCGCAACCTGCAGCAGGGCGAGCGCGGCTGATCAGGCCTCCAGGGCAACTGTCTTGATGATGGCGAAGATCGCCCTTCCCTGTCGAAGATCCAGACGCTCGCAGGACAGTGTCGTGATCCGGGAAAGAATGATATCGCCGCCGCAATCGAGCCGGATTTCCACCGTTCCGTCCTCGGTCGATGACATCCCGTCTATCCTTGCTTCCAGGATATTCAGCGCGCTGAGCCCCTCAGGCCTTGCGGTCGCCAGCATGACATCGCGGGAGGGAATGCGGATGCGGACCGATTTGCCGGGCGCAAGGGCCGCGCCCGGAATATGGAGCCGACAGGATTTCAACGCGACCGTCGATAGATAGTGTCGCGCATCGAAGCTTTCCACCGTGCCTTCCAGTAGTGCGCCTGCCTCGCGCCGGTCGGAGGCGGTGGAGGGGCGGCTCAATATGTCGATGGCGGGGCCTGTCGCTTCCACCTTGCCGTCACGCATGACGACGACCTGGTTTGCCAGCCGCGCCACCTCGGCGATCGAGTGGCTGACATAGACGATCGGTATGTCGGTTTCGTCGCGCAATCGCTCGAGATAAGGCAGGATTTCGGCCTTACGCGCCTCATCGAGGGCGGCGAGCGGCTCGTCCATCAACAGCAGGCGGGGCGAGGAGAGAAGCGCGCGGCCGATGGCGACGCGCTGCTTCTCGCCGCCGGAAAGTTTTGAGGGGCTGCGCTCCAGCAGCGTCTCGATGCCGAGCAGGTCGACGATGTGGTCGAAGCTCTCGCCGCGCGCCGTTCTCGCCGCAAACCATCGGCCGTAGAACAGATTGGCGCGAACGCTGAGATGGGGGAAAAGCCGCGCTTCCTGGAAGACATAACCGAAGCGGCGGCGATGTTTCGGGACGAGAATGCCGGTTGCGGTTTCGGTCAGGGGCTCGCCGTCGAGGACGACGCGGCCTTCGTCCGGGCGGGCAAGGCCGGCGATGATGCGGATCATCGAGGTCTTGCCGGAGCCGGAACGGCCGAACAGCGCGGTGACGCCGCGCTCGGAGGTGAAGGCGGCATCGAGCGAAAAGGCGCCGAGCCTCTGTTTTGCCTCGACGATCAGCGTCATTCCGGGTCGATCCTCCGGCCGGCGAGACGGGCGAGGAATTCGGAGGCGAGCAGGGCGGCCATGGAAATAACGACGGCGACGAGCGTTAAGCGCAGCGCGCCGGCATCGCCGCCCGGCACCTGGGTGAAGGTGTAGATCGCCGCCGACAGCGTCTGGGTTTCGCCCGGAATGTTGGAGACGAAGGTGATCGTCGCGCCGAATTCGCCCATCGCCTTGGCAAAAGAGAGGATCATACCGGCGATGATGCCGGGGAGGGTCAACGGCAGGGTGATTGTCAGGAAAACCCAGACAGGACCGGCGCCGAGGGTTCCTGCCGCCTCTTCCAGCTTACGGTCGACCGCCTCGATTGACAGGCGGATGCTGCGCACCATCAGCGGAAAGGCCATGATGGCGCAGGCCAAGGCCGCGCCCGTCCAGCGGAAGGAGAGAACAATGCCGAAATACTGGTCGAGCAGGCTGCCGATCGGACCGCGGCGGCCAAACAGGATGAGGAGAAGGAAACCGGTGACGACCGGAGGCAGGATTAGCGGCAGGTGAACGACGCCGTTCAGCACCGACTTGCCCCAGAAGCGGCCGCGGGCAAGCAGCAGGGCGACGAGGATGCCGAAGGGCAGGCTTGCCAACATGGCGACAATCGAGACGCGCAGGCTGAGCAGGATCGCTGTCCATTCCTCATTGCTCAAGCCCAATATGTTCAAATGCGATGGTCTCCCTGGAAATCCGGCATCACCCGATGCCTGCCCATCATCCGCCTGCCGGCACCTTCTCCCCGCTCGCGGGGCGAAGGGGAATAGCCGCAACCTCTCCGTCCCTCGCTAACGTCTCGCTGGGCACGTCCCCTCGCCCCGTTTACGGGGAGAGGGTTGGGGTGAGGGGCAACATCGGCACGAACCAGACTGCTATCTGCGGCTCGCCTTATTGAGTCTTCACGCTAAGCGGTCACTGTCGATTCCGCAATCATCTCAACTTCTCAATCATTTCAGGATGGTGAAACCCTGCGCCGTGAAGAAGGCGGCTGCCTTGTCGGATTTCAGGAAATCGAGATAGGCTGATGCATCCGGGTTCTTGCTCTCGGCAAGGATTGCAATCGGATAGATGATCGGCGGATGGGACTCGGCGGGGAAGGTGCCGACGACGGCGACACCCTTATCGGCTGCGGCATCCGTCTGGTAGACGATGCCATAAGGCGCTTCGCCGCGCGAAACGAGGGCAAGGGCAGCGCGCACGCTTTCGGCGCCGGCGACCTTGGTTTCGACCGATTTCCAGACGCCGAGCTTTTCGAGCGCGGCCATGCCGTATTTGCCGGCCGGAACCGATTTCGGTTCACCCATGGCAAGCTTGCCGTCACCGAGGAGCCCCGCAAGATCGAAGCCCTGCTTGATCTCGACCGGCTTTGCCTTGGCCTTTTCGGCAACGAGCACGATCTTGTTGCCGAGCAGGTTGGAGCGCGTATCGGCCTTGATCAGGTTCTTGTCGGCGACGTAGTCCATCCATGCGAGGTCGGCCGAGATGAAGATATCGGCGGGTGCCGCGTTTTCGATCTGCTTGGCCAGCGCGCCGCTCGCCGCATAGGAGGCGACGGCTTCCTTGCCGCTTTCCTTTGCCCAGGCGGCGTTGGCGGCGTCGAGCGCATTCTTGAGGCTCGCCGCTGCAAAGACTGTAAGTTTTTCGGCTGCGGCGGCAGGCGCCGGAAGCGCTGCTGCGCCAAGCCAGAGGGCTGCGATCGCGGCGGTTGCCAGTTTCATCCATCGGCGGCGGTTCTGCATAATTCATTCCCCGGAGTTCGAAATATTGCGACGAATATAACGGGCGAGGCATCTTGGCTAGGGATATATCCAGGAAAATATAACCGTATTGGACTGCGGTGTCCGCAACGACCCCATAGTTACGCGTTGTTGAAGTGCATGGCTTGAACCGCAGCGTGAGATCCATAGGGTGGAAATACCCGAGCGACAGGTTGGCAAACCGCAAGGTCTCCCGGCGGCGGCGCATGCCCCGTCGGTCTCTGCTAAGAAAAACGGCAATGCCGAAGCCACAAGACTGTGCAGGATTGCACGCAATGCATTGCTGCAATGCACCAATCGATATTCATCTTCCTGCGAAATATGCTACAACACACTCATCGAACGGCTTCTCCTCCTCCCATAGCCGTTCGATAGGGTCGACAACACTCCTCCTCCCAGTTGTCGATCGAGTTTATAAGCCCGACGGATCTCCTCCCCCGTCGGGCTTTCTCGTTTTCGGGATCTTCTGAAAATTGGGCTATTCGGCGTCGCTGTGCGACGAGCCGTTGCGGATTGCCGTCGAACTCAGGCCGGAGCGCGGTCCGTGGATGAAGGTCCAGGCCGGCGCACGCTTCTTCCAGAGAACACGCGCGTCATCCTCATCGACACGGGCGAAATCGAAGGTCCTGGCCATTTTCGAGGACAGGAACGAGAGCGTCGCGCCCGGCCGATCAATCACCGCGATCGGGAAGGTGCGGGCAATCTCCTGCCATTTCTGCCATTTGTGAAAGGTCTGCAGGCTGTCGGCGCCCATGATCCAGATGAAATGCACATGCGGATTGCGCGCCTTGACGCGGGCAAGCGTGTTGGCGGTGTAGCTGGTGCCGAGTGTCTGTTCGAAGGCGGTGACCTTGACGCGCGGATCGGCGGCAACGCGCTCGCTTTCGGCAATGCGCTCGGCAAGCGGAGCGAGCTGGTTGCGGCTCTTCAGCGGATTGCCCGGGGTGACCATCCACCAGAGCTGGTCTAGGCCGAGCCGCTTGAGGGCGATTTCAGCGACGAGGGCGTGGCCCTGATGCGGCGGATTGAACGAACCGCCGAACAGACCCACGACCATGCCGCGCTCGCTGTGCGGCATGCGGAGATAGTGCCGGTCCACATTCTCGGTCGTCACGTCAGGGCCGCGTCTGTCCGGCACCATGCACCCGATATTTGAAAGAGGTGAGCTGTTCGACGCCGACGGGGCCACGGGCATGCATCTTGCCAGTGGCGATGCCGATTTCCGCACCCATGCCGAACTCGCCGCCATCGGCAAACTGCGTCGAGGCATTGTGCAGCAGGATTGCCGAATCGACTTCGGTGAAGAAACGCGCGACGACGGCAGGGTCCTCGGCGATAACCGCCTCGGTGTGGTTGGAGGAATATGTCTGGATATGGGCGATGGCGCCCGATATGCCGTCGACGACGGCAACGGAGATGATCGCGTCGAGATATTCGGTCGACCAGTCCTCCTCGGTCGCGGGCTTCATGCCGGGGGCGACCTTCAGCACCGTCGGCGAAGCGCGGACCTCGCAGCCGGCCTCCGTCAGAACCTCGAGCAGCGGCGTCAGATGCGTGCCGATCGCGGCGCCATCGACGAGCAGGGTTTCGGCCGCGCCGCAGATGCCGGTGCGGCGCATCTTGGCGTTGACGATGATCCTCTTCGCCATCTCGATATCGGCCGAGGCATCGACATAGATGTGGCAAAGGCCTTCGAGATGGGCAAAAACCGGCACACGAGCCTCGCTCTGCACGCGGGCAACCAGACTCTTGCCGCCGCGCGGCACGATGACGTCGATCGCCCCGTCCAAGCCGCGCAGCATGGCGCCGACCGCGGCGCGGTCGGTGACCGGCACGAGCTGGATAGCATGCTCTGGAAGTCCCGCCGCCTTCAGGCCCTCGACCAGGCACGCATGGATAGCCTGCGATGAACGGCGCGAATCCGAGCCGCAACGCAGGACAACGGCATTGCCCGCCTTGAGGCAAAGGGCGCCGGCATCCGCGGTGACGTTCGGCCGGCTTTCGAAGATCACGCCGATGACGCCGAGCGGCGTGCGGACGCGCTTGATTTTCAGCCCGTTCGGCCGGTCCCAGGCAGCGATAACCTCGCCGACCGGATCGGCAAGGGCAGCGATGGCGCGGATTCCCTCGGCCATTTCGGCGACGCGTTTGTCGTTTAATGTCAGCCGGTCGACGAAGGAAGCGAGCATATCGGTGCCTTCGATGTCTTTCAGGTCCTTGGCGTTCTCGGCAAGAATATGCGTCTTATTCGCCAGGATCGCATCGGCCATGGCGTTCAACGCGCTGTTCTTGGCCTCGGTGGACGCAAAGCCCAGCGGTCGTGCGGCAGCCTTTGCCTTGCGGCCGATGTCGTTCATCAGCACGTCAATGTCAGGGTCTGGCGCAACGGTATCAAGCATAGCTCGCGTCCTTCTTCTGCCTTTCCGATTTCGATCCGATCTGCGCGGTCATTACCATGTCGTCGCGATGGACCATGGCGGCGCGCCCGGCATAACCGAGAATGGCTTCGATCTCCGCCGACTTGCGGCCGGCAATCCGACGGGCGTCGTCGGCATCGTAGCTTACCAGACCGCGGGCGATCTCGCGGCCGGCCGGGCCGATGATCGCCACCGTATCGCCGCGGCTGAAGAGGCCGGAAACGCTGCGAACGCCGGCTGGAAGCAGGCTCTTGCCGGCCCCGAGGGCCGCGACGGCGCCGTCATCGACATGCAGTTCGCCGGCCGGCTGCAGCTGCCCGGCAATCCAGGTCTTGCGGGCGGTAACGGGTGTGCCAGATGGCGCGAACCAGGAGGAACGCGCACCGTTTTCGATTGCCGACAGTGGGTTGTCGGTCTTGCCGGAAGCGATGATCATGGCGCAGCCTGATGCCGTCGCAATCTTGCCGGCATCGATCTTGGTACGCATGCCGCCGCGCGAAAGCTCGGAGGCCGCGCCTCCGGCCATTGCCTCGATCTCCGGGGTGATTTCAGCAATCGTTTCCAGGAACGTTGCGTTCGGATCGAGATGCGGCGGCGCGGTGTAGAGACCGTCGATATCGGAGAGAAGAATGAGCAGATCGGCGCCGGTCATCGTCGCGACGCGGGCGGCTAGCCGGTCGTTGTCGCCATAGCGGATCTCGCTGGTGGCAACCGTGTCGTTTTCATTGATGATCGGCACGGCGCCGATCTTCAAAAGCTGATTGATGGTGGCGCGCGCATTGAGATAGCGGCGGCGCTCCTCGGTATCGCCGAGCGTCAGCAGGATCTGGCCGGCGACGATCTCGTCGCGTGACAGGCTTTCCGACCAGGCGCGCGCCAGCGCAATCTGCCCGACGGCCGCCGCCGCCTGGCTTTCTTCCAGCTTCAGCGCGCCTGACGGCAGGTCGAGCACCGAGCGGCCGAGCGCGATTGCGCCCGAAGAGACGACGAGCACATCGATGCCCTTGGCCTTCAGGCCGGAGATATCGGCGCACATGGCGTCGAGCCAGGCTTTCTTCAGCCCGGCCTTGCGGTCGACCAGAAGCGCAGATCCGATCTTGATGACGATGCGGCGGTAGCGGCCAAGCGGCTTACGGCTGGTCATCGCCCTCGTCCCCACCCTTGTCCTCGCCCTCATCGGTGACGACCATGTCGCGATGGCGCAGCTTCGGCACCTTGGCCGGCTTCTCCTCGGTATTGGCTTCGACGATGATGTCGCGGAGTGCGCGCAGCACCTCGGTCATGCCCTTGCCGGTGACGGCCGAAATCTGGAACGGCGTCTTGCCGCAGGCCTTGGCCAATTCCTTGGTCTTCTTCTTCAGTTCGGCATCATCGAGCACGTCGATCTGCGACAGCGCCACGATCTCCGCCTTGTCGGTCAGATCGTTTCCATAGGCTTCGAGCTCGTGCTTGACCGTCTTATACGCCTTGCCGACCTTTTCCTCCTGGGCGGAGATGAGGTGGAGCAGCACGCGGGTGCGCTCGACATGGCCGAGGAAACGGTCGCCGATGCCGACACCTTCATGGGCGCCTTCGATCAAGCCCGGAATGTCGGCAAGGATGAATTCCCGCTCGTCGATGGTGGCGACGCCGAGATTGGGATGCAGCGTGGTGAAGGGATAGTTGGCGATCTTCGGCCGGGCCCGGGTGACAGCGGCAAGGAAGGTCGACTTGCCGGCATTCGGCATGCCGACGAGGCCGGCATCGGCAATCAGTTTCAGATGAAGCCAGATGGTTTTTTCTTCGCCGGGCAGGCCGGGATTGGCCCAATCCGGCGCCTGATTGGTCGAGGTCTTGAAGTGGGCGTTGCCGAAGCCGCCGTTGCCGCCATGGGCGAGGCAGTAACGCTGGCCTTCCACGGTCAGGTCGCAGATCAGCGTTTCCTGGTCCTCCTCGAAGATCTGGGTGCCGACCGGAACCTTCAGCGTCACGTCGCTTCCATTGGCGCCGGTGCGGTTCCTGCCCATGCCATGGGTGCCGATCGTCGCCTTGAAATGCTGCTGAAAGCGGAAATCGATCAGCGTGTTGAGGCCGTTAACGGCCTCGACCCAGACGTCGCCGCCGCGTCCGCCGTCGCCTCCGTCAGGGCCGCCGAACTCGATGAATTTCTCGCGCCGGAAGGAAACGCTGCCGCCGCCGCCGTCCCCGGACTTGATATAGACCTTTGCTTCGTCGAGAAATTTCATTTTACTTCCAATATTCAGTGGCGGTTGGACGGCCCGTCTTGGCCCATTCGATATAGGCGGTTCCGACGGAGGTCAAAGATTATCGTGAATTTCGCGAGCTATAACATACAGTACGGCTTCGGTCTCGACGGCAGATACGATCTGGCGCGCATTGCCCGGAGTCTCGAGGGGGCCGATGTCATCGCGCTGCAGGAGGTGACCCGCGGATTTTCCCGCAACGGTTTTGCCGACATGGTGGCCGATGTTGCAGCCTTCTTTCCCGACTATTTCTGGGTGTATGGGCCAGCCTGCGACATGCATGTCGAAGCTGATGACGGCGGGTTCCAGCCGGTGCGCGGGACCCGTTTCCAGTTCGGCAACATGGTGCTGTCGCGCTGGCCGATCCTCTCGACACGGACTTTGCTTCTGCCGCGCAGCCGGACGATCGGCATGATCAACCTGCAGCGCGGCGCAACCGAGGCGGTGATCGCCGCACCCGGCGGTGCGATCCGCGTCTACTGCATCCATCTCGACCATGTCTCCGCCGACGAGCGCATTCGCCAGCTGCAATTCTTGAACGCGCGTATCAATGCCTTCGTCCAGGAGGGTGGATCGCTGACCGGGGGTGGCGAATTTGATCTGCCGGAGCCGCCGCTGCCGGAGGATTACGTCATCATGGGCGATTTCAATTTGGAGCCGGAATCGCCGGAATATTGCGCGCTTGCCGGTGCCGGCGGCGGATATTACGGCCGCGTGGCGAGGATCGGTACGCCGGTCGACGCTTTTGCGGCGCTGGAGGCTTACTCTCCGGAGAGCTACAGCTGGATGGATCCCGAAGATCACGGCAAACGCATGCATCTCGATTACTGCTTCGTCAGTTGCGGCCTGGAGAGCCGGTTGAAATCCGCCCGGATCGATACGCTGTCCGTCGGCTCCGACCATTTCCCCGTCTGGGTCGAGATCGGTGATTGACGGAGACGCCACCTGTATGGCGGCGTCTCCTTTCTAGTCCTAGAGCATGATGTTGTCCGAAAACCGCATACACTTTTCGGCATCATGCTCTATCAGGCGACCTTCCGCGGCTGCAGCATGCCAGGCTGCAGCACGGTTTCGATGTGCGACACCATGGTGTTGCGGGCGAAACAATAGATTTCGCCGCAGCCCGTCATGTGGAAACCGAGCTTCTCCTGCAGTCGCAGCGAAGCCGGGTTGTCGGCAAAGACGCCGGAATGGATCGGCGTCTCCGGCATGCGGCGCGAAAAGCGCTCGATGATCGCCGTCACCGCCTCGCTCATATAGCCGCGCCGCCAGTAATAGCGGTTCAGCCAGTAGCCGAGGTGCCAGCGGCCGTGGCGCAACTCGATCGAGACGTTACCGATATGGACATCGTCCTTGCCGGTAATCGCCAGCGGCCAGTCGGGCAGGGTGCCCGAGGTGACCGGGATCAGCCAGTCCAGCGCATCCTGCCGGTCGAACGGCGCGGGTACGCGGGACAGCATGCGCGTGACCGCGAAATCGGAGAGCGATTCCGCGATATCAGGCGCATCGCTCAGCCTATGGGGGCGGAGCGTCAGCCGGGCGGTCGAGATAACAGGCGCGGGGCCGGGCATCATCGGCTTGACCTCAGGCCTTTGCAGCGCAGTCGTGCTCATGCGATGTTCCCCCAGCTTCTGAGGGACATCCAGGTCTTGCGGTCGAGCCTGTACCATTCGACCGGCACGTTGCTGCCGAGCGCCAGCGAGGCGGCGAGCCCCGAACCCTGGAACTGGAAGCCGCACTTCTGGATGACGCGGCGCGAGGCGACGTTCATTACCCGGCAACGGGCGTCGATCTGATCGACGTCCTGACGGGTCCTGAACACCATATCGACCAGGGCGTGGCAGGCCTCGGTCGTATAACCCTTGTTCCAATAGGGCTCGCCCAGCCAATAGCCGATCTCGACGGTCTTGCCGTCTGTCTGCGGTTCCACGCCGCAGCAGCCGATAAAGGCGCCGTTTTCGGCCTTGGTGATCGCATAGACGCACTTGCCAATCTCGCCATTTTTCGTGCGACGCACGAAGTCAGCAGCATCATCGGCGGTATAAGGGTGCGGCATACGCGATACCATGGTGGCGACTTTGGCGTTATTGGCGAGATGGGCAAGGGCGTCGATGTCTTCTTCGTGGGGCGCGCGCATGACGAGCCTTTCCGATAACAAGACAGGGCAATCGGTCCTTAACCGTTCCGGCCTCAGCCGCTCCGTGGAAGACCGCTGGTCTTCCTGGGGAGACCGTGATTGGTCTACCCTTAACAATTCGCCTTGCATGGTTCAGTCCTCCTTGAGGGGTAAAGAAAAAGGGGAGATGGCGCCCCATCTCCCCTGTTTTCTAGACTGAACCTGATACGGCCAGCCGGGTCGATGAGACGCCGGCTGTTTTTGAGCGCTACCGGCTTATTCCGCTGCTTCCGCTTTCGGCATGACAGACACGTAGACGCGACCGTTGGCCTTGGTTCGGTAGTTCACATTGCCGGCGGTAAGCGCAAAAATCGTGTGATCCTTGCCGAGGCCGACGTTGGAACCCGGATGCCACTCAGTACCGCGCTGACGCACGATGATGTTGCCTGCGATGACGGCTTCGCCGCCGAACTTCTTCACGCCAAGGCGCTTGGACTGAGAATCGCGACCGTTGCGCGATGAACCGCCAGCTTTTTTGTGTGCCATTGGAGTTCTCCTTTAAACCTTGTCCCGTTGATCTTACTTGGCAGCCACGATGTCCGTGATACGGACGACCGTGTGATGCTGACGATGGCCGCGCGAACGCTTCGAATTCTGACGGCGGCGCTTCTTGAAGGCGATGACCTTCTTGCCGCGGTTCTGTTCGACGACTTCTGCCTTGACAGAGGCGCCGGTTACGAAGGGCGCACCGATCGCAGCGTCGGCGCCTTCGCCGATCACGAGCACTTCGGTGAATTCAATGGAGTCGCCAGCGGTGGCTTCCAGCTTTTCGATGGTCAGCACGTCGTTGGCTGCCACACGGTACTGTTTACCGCCGGTCTTGATGACTGCGAACATTTTTTATCCTTTCATGTTCGTTCCAGCGCTCCCCGCTAATCCAGCAGGTGGCTGTCTTTTTATCAGTCGAAGTTAAGCAGGGATTTCAGAGGTCTAATCCTCGAACTCTTCCTGCCGGTGAAGCCCCGCGCGAGCGCGGGACGGCTAAGGCGCGGATTTCTCCAAACCTATTGCGCAGCCGAGATACGCGAGTGACAAAAAGGTGTCAAGGCAAAAGGATGGAATGCTTCGACTTTTCGGCTTGCCAGCCTGTCATTTGCCCGTTATGAGAACGCCCGCGCCGAACAAGCGCCGACCAGACCGCGGAGAGGTGGCAGAGTGGTCGAATGCACCGCACTCGAAATGCGGCATACCTGCAAGGGTATCGTGGGTTCAAATCCCACCCTCTCCGCCATTCGGCCTTCGACCGTAATGGGTGTCCGCGTCCTCCCTCTATCTTTCGATCTTCGGCGAAGCCTGCGTAGAAGCGGACGTCGAGATCGGCTGTCTCCTTGATCATCTGCGCTGACACGCCGCGCGGGCTCAAGCCGCGCTCGTCAGAGCCATATGCTGCAGCCCGGCGCTTGATGTGAGCGTTGCGCGACGGATTGCGGCCGGCGCCGAAACGGCCGTGCACCACGTCGCCCATTGCAGAAGCGCAGCGCACCCAAGATATAGGTGAGGAAAAAACGCGATCGTCTTCACCGCGAAAGTGCCGGGCGTGATGAGGTTGAAGGCCCATGAGCCAGGCTGTCACGGTGCTCATGGACGGGTGATTCTATAGATCAGCAAATTATTCAAATCCGCAAGTTTGGTTGCGGTCCTGTCCAGATAGTCGATGACCCCATCGTGATGCTCGATGAACAGCCGGCCCTCCTTGTCGGTGGCATTCTTGGCCACGCCGAACAGATCGGCGCCCTGTGCGCGCAGTTCCTCGATCTGCGCGATCGCGGTGGCGTCATCCGCAGCGAATTTCGACCATTCCGCATCACCTCCGCCAGGCGGGAACACCCAGCCGCGCGCCCTGCTGTAATAGACTGCGACGGGATCGCCGACCTCAGGGGCGATGGCGACGACAAGGTCGCCCGGTTGCGCCAACCGCGCCAGTTCCTCGCCAAGCAGCTTGCCGTTCATGGCGATTGGCTTCTTCATCGTTCTGACGAGGGGCAAGGTCGACCAGGCAAGCGCGATGGCCACGATGAAGATCGAGCGAAGCACCACCGCCGGCGTCAGAACGGTTCTCGACCCAAGCGTTGCCAGAAGAAGCGCGCCGTGGCCGCAGAACATCGCGATCGGCACATGGAAGATGTGAAAGTTCCATACGTTGCTGGTGATCTCGCCCGCCGCCGCCAGATAGAGGATGATGGCCGCAGTCAGCCAGACATAGGGAATGGCCGAAAGGCTGCGTTGCTTCGGGTCTTCGGCGCGGCTGAGTGGTATCCACAAGCCGACGGCCAGCAGCACCAGGAACGGATAGCCGTAGAACCACAAGACCGAGGTGTTCCATAAGGATTTGAAGTAGAACCTGTCCCTGACATATGTCCAGAAGCCGTAATCCCAGATATAGCCGCCAGTGCCGGCGACATGAAACGGCGGGTAGCTGCGGCCGAGGTAAATCGCCCAGCTGAAGTAAGCGCAGATGATGGCCAGGCTCAAAAGCCCCGACAGGAAAACCCAGGTCGCCTGCTTTCGCTTCTTCTCCAAAATCCAGCAGACCATCAGATAGAAGATGGCGGCGCCGGCAGCGATGCCTGGCGGCTTCGACAGCACGCCGAGCGAGAAGCTGACCGTGGCGAGCGGCAGGAGCCAGCCGCTGCCGCCGGCCCAGTATTTGGCGAACAGCCAGACACCAAGAGTGACCAAGGCCAGCATCGCGGGATCGGGAAGAAACGAGCTGTCGATCATGATCGCCGCCGGCATCAGCGCGTAGGCCAGCGCCGCCGCGTGGGCGTGCATCTCGCCCCAGCATAGCGCCGTCAGCCTGTGTAGCGAAAACACCGTCACCAGACCGAAGAATGCCGCAACCACGCGGCCGAACCAGTCGTGCCAGCCGAAGAGTTGGTAGAGCAAGGCTGTGAGATAGCTGACGATCTGGAACTCGCGGCCCTGATAGCTTGGTCCGGGCCCGGTCCAGCTGACCTCTGGAAAGAAGATGTTCCAGCTGCGCTGCTGGAAATTGTCGGCCATCATTGCAGTGCTTATCTCGCGCCAGCTGAAGCCGTCGACCAGCGGCAAGGTGATCTTGTGGAACCTGAAGACGATCGCAATAAACAGGATTCCCAGCAAGATCGCCGTGTTGAGGCTCAGGTAGTTGCGAGCAACCATGTCCCGGTCGGTCGTCTGCTGCTGACATTGCTGACCTTCGGCCCGATTCAATTTCGGGTCGTCGGTCATCTGAACCGTGTCCTCCCCGACCCCCGACGCGGCGCGATACGCGCCGTCATCGGATCGAGAGGAAGATTATCGAGAGGAAGATTAGGCTGAGCGGGATCTCGCCGCCGGCGCGGTCGGCTGCGGAGCGGCTCGTAGGCTTCACCGAGCAGCGGCTTGGAAGGCTTGCGGGGCGGCTTTGTCATGACGGCAGTTCATCAGCAATGCCTTAAAAAGCAATTAGCCCAGATTGATTACTGACTCCATCCCCCATGCGAACACAATAAGGGCATCGGCGAGACGGCTCACCTTGATAGTTTCTGTCGCTCAGCCAGCGTCAGTTGCCCAGCGCCTTCTTCGCCCAGACCTCAACCTCGTCACCGCTGCTCATGTCGGCTTGCACCAGCCCGTCGATCATGAAGGTCGGCGAGACATGGATGCCGTTCTGCCGGGCATATTTGCAGTGCCATTTGATTTCCCGGTCGAGATCCGGGATTGCGAAGGCTTCTTTCAGCTTGACGCCGCTGTAGGCTTCCAGGCGTTCGATGATCTGGTTCGGCGTCACATCCATATTCGGGCCGCCGGCATGACGCTCGAATTCGAACTCCTCGCGATGGGCGGCAATGGCAGCCATCACCTTCTTTGCTGTCTGCTTGCCACCTTCCAGCGTCGAGGCTGCGATGATGCAGCGGACGAGGACGCCCGAATACATATGCCAAGGTTGCGACTGCAGGCGGATCTTCACGGTGATCTTGTCTTCGCCGGCCTGGCTCAGCAGGTCATCGAGCTTTTTGAACGTTTTGACCGAATAGGGGCAAGTCGGTTCCAGAAAGGCTTCGAAGATGCGGGGTCCGTTGCCCCAAGTGAGCGGATCTGCATGCCAGGAAATGGTCGTCATGAAATTCCTCTCTGAAGGTAAAGCATCCGCAGCGACTTAGGTCACCTGGCTCCAGAAGCCATGCCTCTTGCCGTGCCGACGTTTGAGTTCTGTGACATAGGCGTCATGGGATCTTGTGTTGCCGAAGTCATTGATATGAGGCGCAAGCGATGCGCAGTCCGCAAGATGCCTCGCCGCATGCTTATAGCGGCTGGACCGGCCGCTATCGAGCGCGAAATCGATCATGGAGCGCAAGAGGATGGTTGCCGCAAGCGGATGTTTCTCCGCCAGAGCTTCGGCCGCCGGCGGCATCAGCTCATAGAGATTGCCATCCAGTTCCGCCTTCCGCCTCATCACGAGTTTCGCTGCCTCGGCGGGTGCCTGCCAATTCAGGAAAAATGTAAGCGCCTGGTGGACCTCCGGGAAAGCCTGGGCATAAGCGAATGCCTTCTCCTCTGCCTCCAGATCATCGAAGTCCGGCAGTCGCTTGAGGAAGGCGCGGAGATGCTGATCGTGCAGCGACTGCTCGAAGCACGTCCATCTATAGGTTTGAGCTTCCTCTCGCCGCCCCAGGGCCTCGAGCGTCTCGACGCGCGCGAGCTGCCATTCGAATGGCATGCCGGCCTGGCCTGTCGCATCGACCTCATTCAGCATCTCAAGTGCCTCCTCCGCCCGGCCCGCCGAGACCAGGCGATTGGCGATGTCGGCCGCAATCATCGGCATCTTGCGCGTTTTCTCGGGTTGCTGAGCGATGTAGTCATCAACATCGCCCTGGGCATCGGCAATTTCCTGCAAGGCTATGCGCACCGTCAGATCCTGGTGCGTGCCGTAGATCTCATCTTCGTAAAGGGGGCCTGCACTGCCCCAGCCGATGACCTCGCGCTTGTCATTAGCCGGCTTGTCTTTCGGCTCCTTGGACCATTGGACGAAGAGCGTTTTCAGGTAATCGAGACCATCCTTGCCGAGAGCTGGCGCCATCGCCGCAATCAGGTTGTCGTACTGGCCGTAATCATCGTCCTGCACGGCTTTGAACACCTTGTCGGCCAGCACATTGGAGTCGATCTTGGTGGACGCGGCGATTGCGGCAGCATCGTCGCAAGCCTGATGAAAACTTTGGATGAGAGAACTGCTGCTGTCGCTGGATCTCTCAAAAATCGGATTCGCCAGTGCGAGGAACTGCCATATCAGTTCGAACGCCTCCTGGGGATCATCGGCGGCAACCGTCTCTGCAATCGTCTTGCGCTGGGTTTCGAGATCGCTCTTCAGCGCTTTCACTTTGCGCCAGTTAATGACGGTGCGGGCGCGGGCAATGCTGGCAAGCCGCTTTCGCACTTCACGCGCCACCTCGACGCTTCCGTGATTGCCGGCAAGCTCCATTCGAAGCCGTCGCTTGTGGGCAGCACTGCCCATGCTGATCTCGATCAGCAGCTCGGCAAGGCGCTGCGCACCAAGGGATTCGAGATTCTTCGCATTGAGTGTCGTCTTGGCTGCCATCGGTCATCGCTGTCGTTTCTGCGATGACCCTATCCTGGAGGCGGTACGAGGCCAAGGCCTGGAAATGTGTGCACGGGATAATCCCTTGGCACCTTGGTATTAGCTAAAAACTAACGCTGCCTCGTAACGACTCCTAAAGCCGGTTTTGGCACCTTGTTGGCTGTCGAATATTGCTTCCAAATTTCTCGCTGGGGTTGATTATGAGTCATAATAAAGACGCCTGGGTCAGCCAGCGCGCTTATTCACTATGGGAATCGGAAGGCAGGCCGGATGGGCGTGGGGAAAGCCATTGGGCGCAGGCGCTGAGGGAGTTCGAGCAGCTGGAGCTGACGAAAGCCTCGCCTGATGGGAACGATCTCATCGAGAAGCTGAAGGCGGCCGGGCGGCTGATGCGGATCTATGACGAGGCGGCGCCGGCCGTCGAGAACGACCGGCAGATCAAGGCAGCTCGCTAGGCCGTATTTATCAATCCCTGGGTTGCCGAAATATTCAGCGGCATTCCAGGCGGACCACAGGTCTTGCCGACAGGCGTCTTGCAACTTCGACGAAACCGGCATCCAGAAACATCGATAGCGTTCCCGGATAGAGCCCGGCTCCGTTCGAAGCACGGGCTGCCTGATCGACAGGGTAGGCTTCGAGACATTCGGCGCCGTTCGCGCTTGCGAATTCAACGGCGTGTTTCAATAACAATCGCGACAGACCCTGCCGCCGGAACGGCTTGCGGACGATGAAGCAATTGATCGACCAGACCGGCTTGTCATCGACCGGCGCAAAGGGTTTTGAGCGGCGCAGCCGATCGAATACGGTGCGCGGCGCGACACCGCACCATCCGGCCGGCTCGTTCTCATGATAGCCGAGAATGCCGGGCGGGCGCGGTTCGGTGAGTAGGCTTCGGAACCAGTTGCGATTTCCCTCGCCCCATCCTGCCTTGCAGTCGGCATTCGGGAGATACCAGTAGGCGCAGCGACAATTCCGGCCGTCGGCGCAATCGTCGAGGACCGCTTCTATATCGGCCAGGCGGTCGGCGGTGGCGGGGAAGAAAGAGAAGCGATCCTGCATCCGGGCAAATTATGGCGCGGGCGGAGGATCGGCAAGCGGTCGCCCCATGCAGGCCGATCAGGCGAGGCTGCCCTCCAGCCTGAAATGCGCGTTCTTTAGCCGCCGACATCGCCCGGATATCGTTGCCGATCCTCATCCGCGGCGTGCGGCTCGTTCAGACGTTACTGGCGTGCGGCCCAGTTCAGGCCCCGCCGCAGGATGAGCGGCATATAGGGATGGTCGAATTCGGCAGCGACATGGCCGAGGGCGGAATAGAAGATGCGGCCGGCGCCGAAATGGCGCTTGAAGACGACGGGCATCACCACATTGCGGGCCGCCGGATCGTAGGCGCCGGTGAAGGTGGTGGTCGCGAGGATTTCGACGGTCGGATCGTAATGGAGATAATATTGCTCCGAACGATAGTCGAAATCGGGAATGCCCTCCATGACCGGATCGTCCTGGCGGGTGACGGCAACGCGAAAGTCGATGATGTTGCCGGGATGGGCGACCCAGGTGACGCCGGAGATATAGCGGAAAGGCGCGCTTTCCTTGAAGGACGTGGCGAGCGCGCCGTGATGGCCGGCAAGTCCGAGCCCGCCGCGCACGGCTTCGACGAGGCCAGCGGCATGCTCCTTCTCAAGCTTTTCGCCGGTAATGATCGGCACCAGCAGATCGGCTTTCGCCAGCGTCGGAGATCCGAACACGCCGAGATCGCCGGTCACCTCGACCGTGAAATCATCCTCGCGCAAGAGATCGGCGACGATATCGGCACATTGCTCCGGCTCATGGCCTTGCCAGCCGCCCCAAACGACCAATGCCTTCCTCATTCGCGCTCTCCCTGCCTGATGGCTGCAGACCGTTGATCATCATATGGTGGTGCAAGCCCCTTAGATTGGGCGGCTATGCAAATCACGCGAATAATTAATGCTTCTTCCTGATCCGGCACAAATTGCGCAGGCGGCGGATCGCACCGGTCGAGCGTGGCTTCGGCATTTGACGTATTGCCCGTTGACGTCGATCGCAGTTCCTTCTTTTTATTGACGTGTATCTCGTCTAGGTTTCTCCCATCTCTCAATAAAAAAAAGGGTGGTGCATGGCAGGTGAAACGGTTCTTGTTGTCGGCGGCGCCGGCTATATCGGCTCGCATACGTGCCTCGACCTGGCGAACAAGGGCTATACGCCTGTCGTCTTCGACAATTTTTCGAACGGCCATCGCGAGTTCGTCAGATGGGGGCCGGCCGAGGAAGGCGATATTCGCGATCGCGCCCGGCTGGATGAAGTGCTGGCCAAACACAAGCCGGCGGCGATCCTGCATTTCGCGGCGCTGATCGAGGTCGGCGAATCGGTCAAGGACCCGGTTTCCTTCTACGAGAACAATGTGATCGGTACATTGACGCTGCTTTCGGCGGCACAGGCGGCCGGCATCAACGCCTTCGTCTTCTCCTCCACCTGCGCGACCTACGGCCTGCCGCAGAGCGTGCCGCTCGACGAGACGCACCGGCAGGTGCCGATCAATCCCTACGGACGGACGAAATATATCGTCGAACAGGCGCTTGCCGATTACGACCAGTACAGGAGCCTGCGCTCGGTGGTGCTGCGCTATTTCAATGCGGCCGGCGCCGATTTCGAGGGCCGGATCGGCGAATGGCACCAGCCGGAAACGCATGCGATACCGCTGGCGATCGACGCGGCACTCGGCCGCCGTCAGGGTTTCAAGGTGTTCGGCAGCGATTATGAGACCCGTGACGGCACTTGTGTGCGCGACTATATCCATGTGCTCGATCTTGCCGATGCGCATGTGCGCGCCGTCGAATATCTGTTGAAGGGCGGCGATTCCGTCGCGCTCAATCTCGGCACCGGCACCGGCACGACAGTCAAGGAATTGCTCGGCGCGATCGAGGACGTTTCGAACCGGCCTTTCCCGGTCGAATATATCGGCCGTCGCGAAGGCGATTCGCATACACTGGTCGCCAACAACGACAAGGCGCGCGACGTGCTCGGCTGGGTGCCGCAATATGATCTGTCCGAGATCATCCGCTCCGCCTGGGACTGGCATGCAAAATCCAACCAGCATTGAGCCAACCAGCATCAAGAAAGCTCGCCGGCCGAATATCCTGCTGATCACGGCGGACCAGTGGCGCGGCGATTGCCTGTCGGCTGTCGGTCATGCCTGCGTAAAGACGCCTGGTGTCGATGCGCTGGCGCGCGAAGGCACGCTCTTCCGGCGGCACTATGCCGGCGCGGCACCCTGCTCGCCGGCGCGGGCCACGCTCTATACCGGTCTCTATCAGATGAACCACCGCGTCTGCCGCAACGGTTCGCCGCTCGATGCCCGCTTCGACAATCTGGCGCTGGCCGCCCGGCGGGCGGGATACGACCCGACGCTGTTCGGCTACACGGATACGGCGCCCGATCCGCGCGGGATGGATGCCGGCGATCCGCATCTGACGAGTTATGAAGGCGTGCTGCCGGGGTTTACCGCCCGCCAGCTTCTGCCAGAGCATGAGAAGCAATGGCTCTCCTGGCTCAGGTCCCGTGGCCATGCGGATGCCGTCAGCCGCGATATCCATATTCCCGTCGGCGCGGAAGCAGGCGACATTTCAAATGCGGCGCCGGCCTATTCCTGCGACGAGACCCAGACGGCGTTCCTGGCCGGCGAGTTCATTCGCTGGGTGGGCGAACAGGACAGGCCGTGGTTTGCGCATATCTCTTTCTTGCGTCCGCATCCGCCATTCTCCGTGCCGGAGCCGTTCAACCGCATGTTCACGCCGGGGGACGGACCGGTTTTTGCACGCGCGGCAAACCGCGAAGCGGAAGAGGACGGTCATCCCTATCTCGCCTATGCCATGCCACGCTCTGACAAGGGCAACTTCATCCACGGTGCAACGGGGCCGCTCAGCGGCTGGAACGGTGAGGACTTCGCCGCGATCCGGGCGATCTATTACGGCATGATATCAGAGGTCGATGCGCAGCTCGGCCGCATCTGGCAGGCTCTCAAGGATGCGGGCGCCTGGGATGATACGCTTGTTGTCTTCACCTCGGACCACGCCGAGATGGCGGGCGATCACTGGATGCTCGGCAAGGGCGGCTTCTTCGACGGCAGCTATCATATTCCGCTGGTGATCCGCGATCCCGCAAGCAGTGCTGCGGGTGGGGTCGTCGAAAAATTCACCAGCGCTGCGGATATTTTTCCGACACTTTGCCAAAGGCTCGGCATCGAAGCGAAGAACGGGCTCGATGGCCGGTCGCTGATGCCGTTTGTCAGGGGTGCGAGCGGACAAGGCTGGCGGGATGCGGCATTCTGGGAATTCGATTTCCGCGACATTGCGCATGGCGAGGCCGAGCGGCATTTCCGGCTGCGGTCCAACGAATGCAATCTCGCGGTGATCCGCGACGCGCGGTTCAAATATGTGCATTTTACCGCTTTGCCGCCGCTGCTCTTCAATCTTGCCGACGATCCGATGGAACTCGACAATGTCGCGGCGGATCCAGCCTATGCGGCGATACGGCTCGACTATGCCGAGAAGCTGCTGTCGCTCCGAGCACGCCATCTCGATCAGACGCTCGCCTATACCGAGCTGACGGAAAGAGGGCCGGTGACGCACCGGCCCTGATATTCACTCAATCACTCAACCGAGATAATCGCGCTTGCCGATCGGAGCACCCTGGCTACGCAGGATGGCGTGGGCCATCGCGACATGGAAATAGAAGTTCGGCAGGGCGAAGGTGGCGATATATTCGTCACCCGGCAGCACGATACCGCTCTTTCCCGGCAGGGTGATCTGGCGGGTTTGCGTGCCTTCCAGTGCTTCCGCCGAGAAGCCGGCGAGATAGGCTTCGGTCTTTGCCAGGCGCTCGCGCAGGTCGTCGAATGTCGTTTCGTTGTCCTCGAATTTCGGGGCGTCGGTCGCGGTCAGGCGGGCGAGCGCAAATTTGCCGGTGTCGCTGGCGCGCTGATACTGGCCGGAGAGCGGCAGCATATCGGGCGCCAGGCGAGCGGCGACCAATATTGCAGGATCGATATTCTTTTCCTTCGCATAGGCTTCTGCCTTGTCGAGGTAGGTTTTCAGGCTGGCGAGGCCGCGCTGGAACATCGGAACGGTGAGGCGATACATCGAAATGGACATTTGTCCTGTCTCCAAAATCTTCAAATGATTGGGTCGCGGCGAGAGGTCGAGGGCGTCTGTGGCCGTGAGCCCGTCTTCGACCCTCCCATAGATGGATGCTCGTTTCGTCTTTCACAACAGAGGGAATGCGGGCGTCGGTCGTGAAGCCCGCATGGCTTTGCGCTCTCCTCCATATCTCGTCGCCGCTAAAGATACTTGACGTCGTTCCCAGAAAATGGAATGAATATTCCGCAGAACAGATTTGACGGTTTGTTTGTTCCGTTTTGCGGAGCGCCGCGGGAGAGGTGGCGCGGGGAATTGCGGCTTCAGAGCAAATGCCTGGAGCTCCGGCGTGAGGAGGGTGCAGCCGGGCACCGCTTTGTGGAGGAAGTGAAAATGAAAAAGTTTATCCTGGGCACTGCGATGGTGCTCGTCATGTCGACGGCCGCTCACGCAGAAACGGTCGGCGTCTCGATGGCGAAATTCGACGACAATTTCCTGACCGTTCTGCGCAACGGCATGACCGATTATGCAAAGACACTGAGCGGCGTGACGCTGCAGGTCGAAGACGCACAAAACGACGTTTCCAAGCAGCAGAGCCAGATCCAGAATTTCATCGCCTCCAAGGTCGATGCAATCATCGTCAACCCCGTCGATACCGATGCGACCACGGCAATGTCGAAGCTCGCCGCCGATGCCGGCATTCCGCTGGTTTATGTCAACCGCGAGCCCGTCAACGTCGACACGCTGCCGGACAATCAGGCCTTCGTTGCTTCCAACGAGTTGGAATCCGGCACGCTGGAAACCAAGGAAATCTGCCGTATTCTCGGCGGCAAGGGCAAGGCCGTCGTCATCATGGGCGAGCTTTCCAACCAGGCTGCGCGCATGCGGACGCAGGACATCCATGACGTCATCAAGACGGATGAATGCAAGGGTCTGGAGATCGTCGAAGAGCAGACCGCCAACTGGGACCGCACCCAGGGCGCCGACCTGATGACCAACTGGCTCTCCAGCGGCATTGAATTCGACGCCGTGATCTCCAACAACGACGAAATGGCGATCGGCGCCATCCAGGCGCTGAAGGCGGCCGGCAAGGATATGACCAAGGTCGTCGTCGGCGGTGTCGACGCCACGCAGGACGCGCTTGCCGCCATGCAGGCGGGTGATCTCGACGTCACGGTGTTCCAGGATGCCGCCGGCCAGGGCAAGGGCTCGCTCGATGCAGCGCTCAAGCTCGCTAAGGGCGAGAAGATCGAAAAGAAGGTCTACATTCCCTTCCAGCTCGTCACGCCTGCTAACGTCAAGGACTTCGTCACCAAGAACTGAGGCGAATGCTACACAGGATGCGGGCTTTGCCCGCATCCTTTTCGCTTACCCGTATCCGGAGGAGATGATATGGCCGTCAGCCCGACAACCATGGCCGCCGTGCGCGCGAGCGGCGCAGTCCCGAATGCGGAATATCTCTTGAGCGCCGAGGGTGTCCGCAAGGAATTTCCTGGTGTCGTCGCACTTGACGACGTGCAGTTCCGGCTGAAGCGCGCCTCCGTGCATGCGCTGATGGGCGAAAACGGCGCCGGCAAATCGACGTTGATGAAGATCCTCGCTGGCATCTATACGCCCGACAAGGGCGATATTCGCCTGAAAGGGATCGAGATCCAGCTGAAATCTCCGCTCGACGCACTGGAGAACGGCATTGCCATGATCCATCAGGAGCTGAACCTGATGCCGTTCATGACGGTCGCAGAAAATATCTGGATTCGCCGCGAACCGAAGAACCGCCTCGGTTTCATCGATCACGGCGTGATGCACCGCATGACCGAGGAATTGTTTACTCGGCTCAATATCGCAATCGATCCTGATATCGAGGTCCGGTTCCTGTCGGTCGCCAACCGGCAGATGGTCGAGATCGCCAAGGCGGTTTCCTATAATTCCGACGTGTTGATCATGGACGAGCCGACTTCGGCGCTGACGGAGCGCGAGGTTGAGCATCTTTTCCGTATCATCCGCGACCTCAAGGCCCAGGGCATCGGCATCGTCTACATCACCCACAAGATGAACGAGCTTTTCGAGATCGCCGACGAGTTCTCCGTCTTCCGTGACGGGCGATATATCGGCACGCATGCCTCGACCGACGTCACCCGCGACGACATCATCCGCATGATGGTCGGGCGCGAGATCACCCAGATGTTTCCCAAGGAAGAGGTGCCGATCGGCGAGGTCATGCTTTCCGTCAAGGATTTGTGTCTCAACGGCGTCTTCAAGAACGTCTCCTTCGAAGTCAGGGCCGGCGAAATCCTCGGCGTGGCCGGCCTCGTCGGCTCCGGCCGGTCGAATGTCGCCGAGACGCTGTTTGGGGTGACGCCGGCAAGTTCCGGCTCGATCGAACTCTACGGCAAACCGGTGGCCATTTCTTCGCCGACCGAGGCCATCCGCAATCGGATGGCGTTCCTCACCGAAGACCGGAAAGATACCGGCTGCCTGCTGATCCTCGATATTCTCGAGAACATGCAGATCGCCGTTCTGCAGGACAGATACGTCAAGGGCGGCTTCGTGCAGCAGGGCGCCGTCGAGGCAACCTGCGAAGACATGGCAAAAAAGCTGCGCGTGAAAACGCCCAATCTTTATGAGCGGGTGGAAAATCTCTCGGGCGGCAATCAACAGAAGGTGCTGATCGGGCGCTGGCTTCTCACCAATCCGCGCATCCTCATCCTCGACGAGCCGACGCGCGGCATCGATGTCGGCGCCAAGGCGGAAATCCACCGGTTGGTCACGGAGATGGCGCGAGACGGTGTGGCGGTGGTGATGATCTCGTCCGAGATGCCCGAGGTTCTCGGGATGAGCGACCGCATCATGGTCATGCACGAGGGACGCGTGACCGGTTTCCTCAATCGCGACGAAGCAACGCAGATCAAGGTGATGGAGCTGGCTGCGCAGTGATGCGTAGACGGCGATCGCCCAAGGGAGGTTTGACATGACTACCAAGGCAGCAGAGGGCGCGGCTCCGCTCGCAACCCGGCAAAGGCGGCGGCGCATACCGACGGAACTCAGCATTTTCCTCGTGCTCGTCGGCATCGCGCTCATTTACGAAGTGCTCGGCTGGATGTTCATCGGCCAAAGCTTCCTGATGAATTCGCAGCGTCTGACGATCATGATCCTGCAGGTCTCCGTCATCGGCATCATCGCCGTCGGCGTCACCCAGGTCATCATTACCGGCGGCATCGATCTTTCGTCGGGTTCGGTCGTCGGCATGACGGCGATGATCGCAACGAGCTTCGCCCAGTCCTCGACCTGGGGGCGGGCCGTTTTTCCCTCGCTGACCGACCTGCCGGCTTTCGTGCCGATCGTCGTTGGTCTGCTGATCGGGGCGGCCGCCGGCCTCGCGAACGGCGCACTCATCGCCTACACGAAGATCCCGCCGTTCATTGCCACGCTTGGCATGTTCGTTTCGGCCAGAGGTGTCGCGAAGTGGTATACGAAGGGACAGCCGGTTTCCGGGATCACCGAACAGTTTCATTTCATCGGAACGAAAGCCTGGCCGGTTGTCGTCTTCCTGGTCGTTGCACTGATCTTTCACATTGCGCTGCGCTATACGCGTTATGGAAAGTTCACCTATGCCATCGGCGCGAACCCGCAGGCCGCGCGTGTTTCCGGCATCAACATCGAGGCGCATCTCGTCAAGGTCTATGTGATTGCCGGACTGCTCGCCGGCCTTGCCGGTATCGTCACGGCGGCCCGTGCTGAAACCGCACAGGCCAGCATGGGCGTCGGATATGAACTCGACGCGATCGCTGCGACCGTCATCGGCGGCACCTCGCTCACCGGCGGTGTCGGGCGCATCACCGGCACCGTCATCGGCACCATCATCCTCGGCGTCATGACCTCCGGCTTCACGTTCCTCAGGATCGACGCCTACTACCAGGAGATCGTCAAGGGCCTCATCATCGTCGCGGCTGTCGTCATCGACGTCTACAGACAGAAGAAACGCCGCAAGCACTGATCTCTGGCGGTATGATCCGATGGTTTTTGCGGGGGCTTCGGCCCCCGTTTCATTTTCGGCGCCGACGGATTTCTAAAAAAAGAAGTGGCGAATTCCGTCAGCTTTTCTATTCTGCCGCTTCATTCGCCCTCTACAGCGCCGCGCGTCTGAAAAGACGCGCAAAGGACGCTGTAGCACTTTGAATGCTGCATAATTTTATTCTTAAATCGATTCCGATTTAAGGAATTATGCAGTAGGGCAGCGCAGGAAGACAGATGCAATTCGTATTTGACGGTCACAACGACGTTCTCCTTCGACTCTGGACACATTCAAAAGACGGCAGCGACCCGATCGCGGAATTCGCAGACGGCACGACGGTCGGCCATATCGATGCGCATCGGGCGAGAGAGGGCGGTCTTTCAGGCGGTCTCTGCGCCATCTATATTCCTTCGGGCGATCTCGTCTTCGCCGATCCGGATGCCGATGGCCGCTATGTGACGCCGATGGCGGCCCCTCTCGATCCGCTGCCTTCCCTTGCCATCGCCAATGAAATGGCGGCGATCGCGCTGCGGCTCGACCAGGCCGGCGCCTGGCGGCTCTGCCGGACGGTGAAGGATATCCGCGGCGCTATGGCGGACGGCATTTTCGCCGCCGTCATGCATATGGAGGGCTGCGAGGCGATCGGCGCCGATCTCTCGGCGCTCGAGGTATTCTACGCGGCAGGGCTGCGGTCGCTCGGGCCGGTCTGGAGCCGGCACAATGTCTTCGGTCACGGCGTGCCCTTCGCCTTCCCAATGTCGCCGGATACGGCGCCGGGCCTCACCGATGCCGGCTTCGCGCTGGTCAGGGAATGCAATCGTCTCGGTATCCTGATCGACCTTGCCCATATCACCGAGAAGGGTTTCTGGGACGTGGCGAAGAAGACGGACCAGCCGCTGGTCGCCAGCCATTCCAATGCCCACGCCCTGACGCCGGTCGCGCGCAACCTGACGGACAGGCAGCTCGATGCGATCCGCGAAAGCCGCGGGCTCGTCGGCATCAATTATGCCACCGCCATGCTGCGTGCCGACGGCCGCTCGGACAGTGATACGCCGCTTGCCGACATGATCCGCCACATCGACTATCTTGTGAACCGCATCGGCATCGACTGCGTGGCGCTCGGATCGGACTTTGACGGAGCCACCATTCCCGAGGAAATCGGTGATGCAGCCGGCAATCAGAAGCTGATTGCCGCTCTCAGAGAGGTTGGCTATGCTGATGCCGACCTGGCAAAACTCGCCCGTGAAAACTGGCTTCGCATTCTGGCTCAGGCTTGGCGGGAGGACCACGCCTAAGCCTTTCATATCCAATCAAAAAACAGGGGAACAGACCATGATGATGACCAAGCTCAACCGCAATTTCCGCATGCTTTCCGCGGGAGCTGCGCTTTCACTGCTGATGATGGCCGCACCCTCGGCCTTTGCCGAGACGCCGAAGGACACGCTGGTCGAGGGCTTCGCCATCGACGACATCATCACGATGGATCCGGGCGAGGCTTTCGAGCTTTCGACGGCCGAAATCACTACCAACAGCTACAGCCTGCTCGTCCGTCTCGACATGGACGACACGTCCAAGGTGAAGGGCGATCTGGCCGAGAGCTGGAGTGTATCCGATGACGGCCTTACCTATACGTTCAAGCTGAAGTCAGGCCTGAAATTCGCCTCCGGCAACCCAATCACCGCCGAAGACGTCGCCTGGTCGTTCGAGCGTGCCGTCAAGCTCGACAAGAGCCCGGCCTTTATCCTCACCCAATTCGGCCTGACCGGCGACAACGTCACGGAAAAGGCCAAGGCGGCCGATGCCGGCACCTTCGTCTTCACGGTTGACAAGGCCTATGCGCCGAGTTTCGTGCTCAATTGCCTGACGGCAACGGTCGCTTCCGTCGTCGACCAGAAGCTGGTGCTGGAGCATGTGAAGGCGGTGACGCCCGATGCCGACCACAAATACGACAACGACTTCGGCAATGAATGGCTGAAGACCGGCTATGCCGGCTCCGGCCCCTATAAGATGCGCGAATGGCGCGCCAACGAAGTCGTCGTGCTGGAGCGCAACGACAATTATTATGGCGACAAGGCAAAGCTCAACCGCGTTATCTACCGCTACATGAAGGAAAGTGCTGCCCAACGCCTGGCGCTCGAAGCCGGTGATATCGATATCGCGCGCAATCTCGAGCCCGGCGATATCGACGCGGTTTCGAAGAATGCAGATCTCGCGACAACGAGTGCGCCGAAGGGCACGATCTATTATGTCAGCCTGAACAACAAGAACGAGAACCTGAAGAAGCCGGAAGTCCAGGAAGCCTTCAAATATCTGGTCGATTACGATGCGATCAGCGCAACGCTGATCAAGGGTATCGGCGAGATCCATCAGACCTTCCTGCCAAAGGGTCAGCTCGGCGCACTCGATGAGAATCCCTACAAGCTCGATGTCGCCAAGGCCAAGGAACTGCTGGCCAAGGCCGGCGTCCCCGACGGTTTCTCGATCACCATGGACGTACGCAACAGCCAGCCGGTGACCGGTATCGCCGAATCGATGCAGCAGACGCTGGCGCAGGCCGGGGTGAAGATGGAAATCATCCCCGGCGACGGCAAGCAGACGCTGACCAAGTACCGCGCGCGTACGCACGACATGTATATCGGCCAGTGGGGTTCGGACTATTTCGACCCGAATTCCAATGCCGACACCTTTACCGGCAATCCTGACAATTCCGATGCCGGCACGGTGAAGACGCTCGCATGGCGCAACACCTGGGAAGCGCCGGAACTCGACAAGCAAGCCAAGGCAGCCCTTCTGGAACGCGACGCCGCCAAGCGCGCCGCCATTTATCAGGACATCCAGAAGAAGTATCTGGCAAACAGCCCCTTCGTCTTCATCTTCCAGCAGACCGAGGTGGCTGGCTACCGCAAGAGCGTGAAGGACTTCAAGCTGGGTCCGAGCTTTGACACCAATTTCGTCGGTCCGATCGCCAAGGAATAGTCCGGCAGGATTGGTCGCTTGAGCACCGTCGACACAACGCAGGAGGCGCGGCCCCGAAAGGGCCGTGCTAGGGCCTTTGCAAAGGCGTTAGGGCGGTTTTTGTTTGCCGCCGTCACCACCTATCTCGGCCTGCTGGCCGTCACCTTCTTCATCGGCCGCGTCGTGCCGATCGATCCCGTGCTCGCCATTCTTGGCGACCGCGCGCCCAACCATGTCGTCGAGCGCGTACGCCAGGAAATGGGCTTCAATCTGCCGCTCTATCAGCAATTTTTCCTTTATATCAAAGGCATACTGTCCGGCGATTTCGGCAATTCGGTGCTGACGACCAATCCTGTCATGGTCGATATCCGCCGTGTCCTGCCGGCGACAATCGAGCTCGCAACGTTGGGAACGCTGATCGGCGCCTTCGTCGGCGTACCGCTCGGCGTTCTCGCAGCGGTGCGCCGCGGCAGCATCGCCGACCAGGTGGTGCGCGTCGTCGGTCTCGTCGGTTATTCGGTGCCGATCTTCTGGCTGGCACTGATCTCGCTGGTCATCTTCTATGCGCGGCTGCGCTGGGTGGCCTTTCCCGGCCGAATCGACATCGTCTTCGAATATACGTTCACGCCGATCACCGGCCTCTACCTGCTCGACAGCGCCTGGCAGGGGCAATGGGACGTCTTCTATGATGTCTTCCGCCACATCATCCTGCCCGCCTCGCTGCTCGGCTATTTCTCGCTCGCCTATATCAGCCGCATGACGCGCAGCTTCATGCTGAACGAGCTTTCCCAGGAATATATCGTTGCCGCGCGGGCCAAGGGGCTTTCGGAAACGCGGGTGATATGGGGCCACGCGCTGCGCAATGCCGCCGTGCCGTTGGTCACCGTCATTGCGCTTTCCTATGCCGGCCTGCTCGAAGGATCGGTGCTGACCGAGACCGTCTTTTCCTGGCCGGGCATCGGGCTCTACATTACCAATTCGCTGCAGAACGCCGACATGAACGCCGTACTCGGCGGCACGATCGTCATCGGTACGGTCTTCATCGGCATCAACCTTCTGTCCGATCTTCTTTACCGGACGCTCGACCCGAGGACGCGAAACCGATGACGGTTCCCGCCAACCCATCCCAGCCGATGAGCCGCCGCGAATGGCTGCTCTCCGACCGGCCGCAATCGCGCCTGCAGGCCCGCCTCGGCCGCACCTATGTCACATGGCGGCAGTTTACGGCCAACAGGCTCGCCGTCGTCGGCCTGCTGATCATCGTGGCGCTGCTTTTCATCGCCGCCTTTGCCGATGTGCTCGCCACGCATAATCCCGTTGTCGGCGATCTGCGCAATGCTCGGCTGCTGCCGCCCGGCACGGGGGAATTCTGGCTCGGTTCGGACGACCAGGGCCGTGATATCTATTCGCGGCTGATCTACGGATCGCGATTGACGCTGCTCGTCGTCGTGCTCGTCGCCGTCATCTCGGCGCCGGTCGGGCTGATTGTCGGCACGGTCTCCGGTTATGCCGGAGGCTGGGTGGATGCGACGCTGATGCGCATCACCGATATCTTTCTCGCCTTTCCGAAGCTGGTGCTGGCGCTCGCCTTCGTCGCAGCCCTCGGTCCCGGCATCCAGAACGCGATCATCGCGATTGCCATCACTTCCTGGCCGCCCTATGCCCGCATTGCGCGCGCCGAGACGCTGACGGTCCGGCGTTCCGACTATATTTCGGCGGTGAAGCTGATGGGCGCCTCGCCGCTTCGCATTATCGTGCGCCATGTCATGCCGCTCTGTATTTCCTCGCTGATCGTGCGCGTGACGCTCGACATGGCGGGCATCATCCTGACGGCGGCCGGTCTCGGCTTCCTCGGCCTGGGGGCACAGCCGCCGCTGCCGGAATGGGGTGCGATGATCGCCTCGGGACGGCGCTTCATCCTCGATCAATGGTGGGTCGCGGCGATGCCCGGCATCGCCATCCTCATCGTCAGCCTCGGCTTCAATCTCCTCGGCGACGGCCTGCGCGACGCGCTCGATCCGAAGGAGAGTGGCCAATGACGACACTTCTGACGGTGGACAAGCTCAAGGTCAGCTACCCCACGCGCACCGGCGTGATCGAGGCCGTGCGCGGCGTCTCCTTCACGCTCGGCAAGGAAAGGCTTGGGATCGTCGGCGAATCCGGTTCCGGCAAGTCGCAGACCGGACGGGCAATCATGGGCCTGACGCCGAAACACGGCATCGTCACGGCCGACAGGCTTAATTTCAACGGCATCGATCTCATCAATGCGTCTGCCGGCGAAAGGCGCAGGCTGCGCGGCAAGCGCATCGCCATGATCCTGCAGGATCCGAAATATTCGCTCGATCCCGTCATGTCGATCGGCCGGCAGATCTGCGAAACGCTGCGCACGCATGAGAGGGTCGGCAAGGCGGAGGCGCGCGAGCGCGCGCTCGCCATGCTGGAAGCGGTGCAGATCCGCGACCCGAAACGCGTCTTCGATCTGCATCCGCACGAGGTCTCGGGCGGCATGGGGCAGCGCGCGATGATCGCCATGATGCTGATTGCCGGACCGGAACTGCTGATTGCCGACGAGCCGACCTCGGCGCTCGACGTGACGGTGCAGCTTGACGTGCTGAGGATCATGGACAGACTGGTGTCCGAGCGCGGCATGGGGCTGATCTTCGTCTCCCACGATCTGAGGCTGGTCTCTTCCTTCTGCGATCGCGTCATCGTCATGTATGCCGGAAAGATCGTCGAGGAGCTGGCGGCAGCCGATCTCAAACATGCACAGCATCCCTATACGCAGGGGCTGCTGAACTGCATGCCCGAGATCGGCGCGAACCGTCATCCGCTGCCGGTGCTCGACCGCAAGCCGGAGTGGGCGGCATGAGCGCAGCTCTCGAAGTCGACGATCTCAGTGTCGTTTACGACCATTTTCATGCCTTGAAGAATGTCAGCATCACTGTCGAACGCGGCGAATCCTTTGGTCTCGTCGGGGAGTCCGGGTCGGGAAAATCGACCTTGCTGCGGGCCGTTGCCGGACTTGCGCCGGTCAGCGGCGGCGCGATCAACATCGATGGCGAGCCGCTGAAGGGTTCGAAACGCAGCAAAGTCTTCTATCGGCGCGTGCAAATGGTCTTCCAGGATCCTTATGGTTCGCTGCATCCGCGTCAGACGATCGACCGGCTTCTGCTCGAACCACTTGCGATCCACGGCATCGCCGACAGCGAGAAGCGGATCGCCCGCGCGCTTGACGAGGTCGGCCTCGGCAATGGTTTCCGTTTCCGCTACCCGCACCAGCTCTCCGGCGGCCAGCGCCAGCGCGTCGCGATCGCCCGGGCGCTGATCGTGGAACCGTCGATCCTGCTGCTTGACGAGCCGACATCGGCGCTCGACGCCTCGGTGCAGGCCGAAGTGCTGAACCTGCTGGAAGAGATCCGACGCGACCGCAAGCTCACCTTCGTGATGGTCAGCCATGATCTCGGGGTCGTCACCCATATGTGTGAAAGGCTCGCCGTGATGCGCAACGGCGCCGTCGTCGAGCGGCTGAGCTCGCAGGAACTGGCGCAAGGCGCGGTTCACGAGGACTATACGAGAAATTTGATGATCGCGAGCAAGGGTTTTGTCAAAGCCTGAAAGCCAATCTTTTCAAACCATTGAAAGGAAAAGACCGGCGGCGGCGTTAAGGATAATGCTTCCCTAAAAGACGACCATTCGACTAGACTATTGACAGCTGCCTTGCTTCTGTCATGATCCCGTTAACGTTTGTTAGCTTTCGTGATCGATGGAGGTTGATTGCATGTTCTTTCTCGGTGGGATGACCATGGGTTACCTCGATCCTCCTGTTAAAGCCGATCGCCGGGAACAGATTTCGGCATCCATTCCTGCGGAAAAGGACCGTCGGCTGATCGAGACTTCCTCCAACCCGTCGCAGACCGAGAACGCCGTCGAGCGCTCGTTGATCTGGGCATGGCGCACGCTCTGCTAAAAGGGCTGGTTGAATTTTCTCTTCCGCTCGCTCTGGACGGAAATTTATCTCTACCTACTTGATAGAGAAAATAAGAATATAAGCGCGAGCCGCACAACCGGCCGCACGAGAAACAACGGAGGCGACATATGGCAGATCTGGGTATTTCGCATGCTCACGTGAACCAATATGGTTCCGTACCGACCAAGAAGCCGCTCACCACGCGCCACAGGCTTCAGACGATGCTTCATGGCGCGATCTTCACCGCGGCATTTCTGTTCGTCGTCGCCATGGTTTGCGGCGTCGTCGGGTAATCCGGCGTGATCAAGCGTCGGCAGATGCCGGCGCTGCGGCGGTTTCCGCCTTTATCGAATTCCGGAACATTTAATTTGTCTCGGCATTCTCCTGACACTCAAACGTCAAAAGGAGAATGGTCACGAGAGGCATTTTATTATGGTGATCGGCATTCCGATCCCGATCATTCTTCCGTACTTTTTCACGCCATCCAAAACATGCCCGAGCGACCTTGATCTCGAGCGGAAGCGGCATGGGCTACAACCGCCCAAACCGCCGCCAGACGCATGGTCAGGCGATCATGCGCCCTTTGTTTGTCTGAAATCGAAGAGCTCTTGCAGTGCCGGAACCAGGTGCCGGCATTTTCGTCATTTCCACTGCCCAGACAAGCTCGCCGGGCGGCGGCGCATGCCTCTTGACTTGAATTTTCCCGAGGATGTCCAAGTTTTCGACATGGCTGTCGCGGAGAGGGTATCGATGGTCTTGATCCCGTCGGGTCACGTCCTGAACAGGGATTAGCCCGTTTGCATCGCTTGGCCCGAGTGTCGTTCACCCCGGCTTCATCGATCTTTGAAGAATAGGGCTCCGTTCATGTAGCAGTCATGATAAGCAGTGCAAAAGGCTGAGCAAAACAGCCATAACTTCGTTTGGATCCAGAACCGAACCCATGTCTATTTCTCATCTTTCTCCGAGCCTTCCGCGCGAACCCGATATGAAGCAGATCGATCACAACGGTTCGATCCGTTCGACCTATCTGTCGATCGAGGACATCAAGGCGATGGGCGATGCGGTCGCCCGCAACGGCGTCGACCAGCTGCCGGCTTTCGCCCCCTTCGATTTCTTCGCGCGCCATAAGGAAAACGAGAAGGAAATCCTGCGTGTCTACCGGACCACGGCGACCGACGTCGAGGCCGGCGAGACTATCACGCCGGCGGCAGAATGGCTGCTGGACAATCACTATATCGTCGAAGAGGCGATCCAGGAGGTGCGGCGCGACTTCCCCCGGCGCTTCTATCGCGAATTGCCGACCATGGTCGTCGGCGGCGTCGAGGTGCCGCGGACCCTCGTGCTTGCCTGGCTCTATGTCGCCCATACCCACAGCACGATCTCGCAGGAAAGTCTGACGGCGCTGGTCGACGGCTTCCAGGCCAGCGAGACGCTCAGGATCGGCGAACTCTGGGCGTTGCCCTCTCTCGTGCGCTACGTGCTCGTGGAAAACCTTCGCCGCATTTCGAGCCGTGTCGAAGCCAGCCGCCGGCTGCGCCGCCGCGCCAACGAGGCGGCCGACGAATTGGTGCGCCTGACCGACCCGGCCGGGGCAGCCGCCTATCTGAAGACGCTGGAACCGCTTGCCGAGGACAATACCTTCTCGACGCAGTTCCTCTATCGCTTGCGCGACGGCTCGCAAACATCGAGCCTGGCGATCACCTGGCTCGACGAGCGGCTGGAAGAGCTCGGCCGCAACACCGAAGAGGCGACGACGGCCGAACACAGCCGGCTCTCCTCCGGCAACGTGACGATGGGCAACATCATCCGCAGCCTTCGCGAGATCGACGATGCCGAATGGTCGGTCTGGGTCGAGCAGGTCAGCCATGTCGACAAGCTGCTCTGGGAGCATTCGGATTACGGCATCCTCGATTCCGGCTCGCGCAACAAATATCGCAAGCAGATCGAGAAGCTGGCCAAGCGCTCGCCGCTGTCGGAAATGGAAATCGCCCAGCTGGCGCTCGACATGACCGATGCCGCCAAGGCCTCCGACGAGCCGCAGCCGCATGAACCGAATGTCGGCGGCTTCCTGTCGGGCGCGCAGCGGCCGAAGCTCGAGGCGCGGGCGAATTATCGCCCGACGGTCATCCAGCATTTCGTGCGCGCCGTGCGCCGGTTCAACTGGCTGGCGATTGCCGTGCCCGTCATGCTGCTGACCATCATCGCCATGGCGATCGTCGGCAAGTTCATGGCGAATGCCGGAATGGGTGCGGTCGAAATCGCCCTGCTGCTGATCATGTTCTCAGTGCCGGCGTCGGAGGGGGCGACAGGCCTCTTCAACACCTTGCTGTCCTTCTTCGTGACGCCGGCGCGCCTCGTCGGCTACGAGTTCAAGGAAGGCATTCCAGAAGATGCGCGCACGCTGCTCGTCGTGCCCTGCCTGATCTCGAACCGCGACAGTGTCGACGACCACGTGCGCAATCTCGAGGTTCATTATCTCGCCAATCCGCGCGGCGAGATCTATTTCGCGATGCTCAGCGACTGGCCAGACAGCGAGGCCGAGGAAACGCCTGCCGATCTCGAGGTTCTCGATTATGCTAGGCGCGAGATCGCCAATCTCTCCGCTCGCTATGCCTATGACGGCAAGACGCGTTTTTATCTGCTGCATCGCCGCCGCCTCTACAACCCCTCGGAAGGCGTCTGGATGGGCTGGGAACGTAAGCGCGGCAAGCTGCACGAGCTGAACATGCTTCTGCGCGGCGACCGCGACACGACCTACCTGCCGGGCGCCAATACCGTGCCGGCCAATGTGCAATATGTCATGACGCTCGATGCCGATACGCGCCTGATGCGCGATGCCGTCACCAAGCTCGTCGGCAAGCTCTATCATCCGATCAACCGCCCGGTCATCAACCCGAAAACCGGCCGCGTCGAAAGCGGCTATGGTGTGCTGCAGCCGCGGGTCACTCCGTCGCTGACGACGGGCAAGGACGCGTCGGTCTTCCAGCGCGTCTTTTCGATCAACCGCGGCCTCGATCCTTATGTCTTCACCGTTTCCGACGTCTATCAGGATCTCGCCGGCGAAGGCACCTTCACCGGCAAGGGCCTTTACCATGTCGACGCCTTCGAAGCGTCGCTGAAGGGCCGGATCGACGAGAACTCCGTGCTCAGCCACGATCTTCTCGAAGGTTCGATGGCGCGTTGCGCGCTCGTCACAGATCTCGAACTGGTGGAGGATTTCCCGATCCGCTACGAGGTGGAAACCTCGCGCCAGCATCGCTGGGCGCGTGGCGACTGGCAGCTTCTCCCCTACATGTTCAATCCGAAATACGGCGTCACGGCACTCGGCCGCTGGAAGATGTTCGACAATCTGCGCCGCTCGCTGACGCCGATCGCCTGGTTCTTCGCCTCGGTGCTCGGCTGGTATTTCATGGGGCCGCTCGGCGCGCTCATCTGGCAGATTCTGCTGATCTTCTGCCTCTTTGTCGCGCCGACGCTGTCGCTCATCAACGGCATCATCCCGCGCACCAGCGATATCATCGCCCGCGCTCATCTCTATACGGTCTGGGCCGATATCACGGCGGCCAATGCGCAGGTTGCGCTGCGCATCGTCTTCATCGCCGATTCGGCTTGCATGATGGCGGATGCCATCGGCCGTTCGCTCTACCGCCTGTTCGTCAGCCGCAAGCTGATGCTGCAGTGGCGGACCGCCGCCAGCGTTCAGGCCGGCGGCCAGGGTACGTTGATCTCCTATTACAAGGCGATGTGGCATGCGCCGGTGCTGGCACTGCTGGCGCTCGGTTTTGCTGCCCTTCCCGGCGACAACGCCTTCCTCGTCGGCATTCCCTTCGCGCTGCTGTGGATCCTGTCGCCTGTTGTCGCCTGGTATGTCAGCCAGTCGGCGGAGACCGAGGACCGGCTCGAGGTCGCCGATTCCGTGTCGAGCGAACTGCGCAAGATCGCCCGGCGCACCTGGCGTTATTTCGAGACCTTCACGACGGCCGAGCAGAACTATCTGCCGCCGGACAATATCCAGGAAACGCCGCATGTGATTATCGCGGCGCGCACCTCGCCGACCAATATCGGCGTCTATCTGCTTTCCGTCGTTTCCGGCCGGCATTTCGGCTGGTTCTCCTTCGAGGAGACGCTCGAGCGGCTGGAGCAGACGATCGCGACGATCGACAAAATGGAGAAATTCCGCGGTCACCTGTTCAACTGGTACCACACCGATACGCTGCAGACGCTTGGTCCCCGTTATGTCTCGGCTGTCGACAGCGGCAATCTCGCCGGCCATCTGATCGCCATTTCGTCGGCCTGCCGCAACTGGGCCGAGGCGCCGTCCGCTCATATGCAGGGCAATCTCGACGGCGTCGGCGACACGGCCGGCATTCTCGGTGAAGTGCTGGCGGACCTGCCCGACGATCGCAAGACCGTGCGCCCGCTGCGCCGGCGCCTGGAGGAGCGCATTGTCGGCTTCCAGAACGCGCTTGCCGCCGTCAAGCGCGAGCACGAATTCGCCTCGATCCGCATCATCAATCTCGCTGTTCTCGCGCGCGATATCGAGAAGCTCGCCGCCAATCTCGACCATGAGGTCAAGTCAAAGCAGAGCGAAGAGGTCACCTTGTGGGCGGCATCGCTGGTGAAGGTCTGCGAGGCGCATATTTCCGACAGCACCTTCGATCTTTCCAAGGTCGATGCGCTGAGGCCGCGGCTGGTGGCGCTGCGCGACAAGGCGCGCGATCTCGCCTTCTCGATGGATTTCGGCTTCCTGTTCCGGCCGGAGCGGCGTCTGCTGTCGATCGGCTATCGCGTCGAAAGCGGTGAACTCGACCAGGCCTGCTATGACCTTCTCGCCTCGGAATGCCGCCTGACCAGCCTCTTCGGCATCGCCAAGGGCGACCTGCCGACGGAACACTGGTACCGCCTCGGCCGCCAGGTCGTGCCTGTGGGGTCGCGCGGCGCGCTGGTTTCCTGGTCCGGCTCGATGTTCGAATATCTGATGCCGCCGCTCGTCATGCAGGAGCGCGGTGGGGGGATCCTCAACCAGACGAACAATCTGGTCGTTGTCGAGCAGATGAATTACGCCCGCAAGCTCGGTATTCCCTGGGGCATTTCGGAAGCGGCCTTCAATGCCCGCGACCATAACCTCAATTATCAGTACACGAATTTCGGCGTGCCGACGCTCGGCCTGAAGCGCGGTCTCGGCCACAATGCCGTCATCGCCCCTTATGCCTCGCTGCTTGCCGCCCAGTACGACCCGCCGGCCGCGCTGGAAAACCTACAGAGACTGCGCAAGGTCGGTGCGCTCGGCAAGTTCGGCTTCCACGACGCCGTCGACTTCACGCCGACGCGCGTGCCGGAAGGCAAGAAATGCGCCGTGGTCTACAATTATTATGCCCACCATCACGGCATGTCGATCGCGGCGGTCGCCAACGTCGCCTTCAACGGTCATCTGCGCGAGCTCTTCCACGCCGATCCCGTCATCGAGGCAGCGGAGCTGCTGCTGCAGGAAAAGGCGCCGCGCGACATTCCGGTCATGAGCGGCAAGCATGAATCCGACACACCGGCCAGCATCCAGGACGATCTCCTGCGGCCGGAGCTCAGGAAGATCAGCGATCCGGCTTCGCGCGACCGCGAACTCGTGTTCCTGTCGAACGGCCATTATTCGCTGATGCTGACGGCGACGGGCGCCGGTTATTCCCGCTGGAACAATCTTTCCGTTTCCCGTTGGAAGCCTGATCCGACTGAAGACCGCTGGGGCAGTTTCATCTTCCTGCGCGATACCGCCACCAACGAATGGTGGTCAGCGACATCAGAGCCGAAGGGCGTCGAAGGCGAAAAGATCAAGGTCGAATTCGCCGACGAGAAGGCGCAGTTCACCAAGATCGTCGGCGACCTCACAAGCGAGGTGGAGTGCATCGTCGCGACCGAGCATGATGCCGAAGCCCGCCGCGTCACGCTGCTCAACATGGGCACGGAGGACCGTTTCATCGAGGTCACCTCCTATCTCGAACCGGTGATCACCTCCGACGATACCGACAACGCGCATCCGGCATTCGCCCGCATGTTCGTCAAGACAGAGATCGGCAAGCGCGGCGACGTGATCCGCGCCGAACGCAACAAGCGCGACCCGAACGAGCCGAACATCAGCATCGCACATCTGATCGTCGACAATGCCGGCGACACCCGCCATACCGAATTCGAGACCGACCGGCGCAAGTTCATCGGCCGTGGCCGCAGCCTTGCCGATGCGGCGGCCTTCGATCCGGGCGCGACGCTTTCCGGCAGCGACGGCTTCATGCTTGATGCCGTCATGTCGCTGCGTCGCACCGTCCGCGTACCGGCCGGCAAGAAAGTCAGCGTGATCTTTTGGACGATTGCGGCGCCAAGCCGCGAGGAAGTCGACAAGGCGGTCAATCGCTATCGTCATCCCGACGCCTTCACCCACGAGCTCGTCCAGGCCTGGACACGCACGCAGGTGCAGATGCGCCATGTCGGCGTCACCTCCCAGCAGGCGGCCGCCTTCCAGCATCTCGGGCGCTATCTCGTCTATCCCGACATGCAACTGCGCAAGGACGAGGCGACTGTCGAGGCCGGCCTGCAGTCGCAATCGGCGCTCTGGCCGCTGGCGATCTCCGGCGATTTCCCGATCTTCACGCTGCGCATCAACGACGACATGGATCTCGACATCGCCCGCGAGGCGCTGCTGGCGCAGGAATATCTGCGCTCGCGGGGCGTCACCGCCGATCTCGTCATCATGAACGAACGCGCTTCGTCCTATGCGCAGGACATGCAGCATGCGCTTGACGCCATGTGCGAAAACGTCCGCCGCATGGGCCAGGCCGACGGGTTGCGCCAGCATATTTTTGCGGTTCGCAAGGACCTGATGGAGGAAAGTACCTACCATGCGCTGATCGCGGCTTCCCGCGTCACGCTGCACACCAAGAACGGCAAGGTGGTCGACCAGATCAATCGCGCCGTCGCGCTGTTTGCACCCTCCAAGGAGGAACTGCAGGAGATGGAACGGGCCGAGCGCAACAAGGCGCCGGTCAAGCGTATTGCGCCGGTGCCACCACCTGTTGTGCCCGCCGTCGTCATCGAGGAGGAAGGCGATCTCGACTTCTGGAACGGCATCGGCGGCTTTGCCCGCGACGGACGCGAATATGTCGTTCGGCTGCCTGGAGGTCATGCGACGCCGCAGCCCTGGATCAATGTCATTTCCAACGACAGCTTCGGCTTCCACGTGTCGGCCGAGGGCTCGGGCTTCACCTGGAGCGTCAATTCGCGCGACTATCAGCTGACCTCCTGGTCGAACGATGCAGTGGTCAACCGTTCGGGCGAGGCGTTCTATCTCACCGATCTGGACAGCGGTGCTGTCATGACGCCGTTCGCAGCGCTTTCCCGCCGGCCGGACATTCGTTTTGAGGCCCGCCACGGGCTCGGCTATTCCGTCTTCTCCAGCGTTCAGCACGATATCGCGCTCGAGCTGACGCAGACGATCGACCGCGAAAAGCCGGTGAAACTGCAGCGCTTGCGCTTGCGCAACACCGGGTCGACCAGTCGCAAGCTGCGTCTTTATGGTTACGTCGAGTGGATCCTCGGCAGCAATCCGGGACGCACGGTGCCTTTCATCCTGTCGAGCCATGATGAGGAGACGGGGGCGCTGTTTGCCACCAATCCCTACAGTATCGATTTTTCCAACCGTACTGCCTTCTTTGCGGCGAGCGAGACGCTTTCGAGTTTCTCGGCAAGCCGGCGCGAATTCATCGGCAAGGCGGGGACGATCCAGGCACCGCAGGCCGTCATTTCCGCCGCCGCCCTTTCCGGCGCGACCGAACTCGACGGTGATCCGGCCGCGGCGCTTGCGATCGACATCGAGCTCGGCGCCGGCGAGGAGCGCGACTTCACCTTCTTCCTCGGCGATACCCCGACGGAAGAAGAAGCGCGCACTGTTATCGCCGATATCCGCAAGGCTTCGTTCGACGAGACCGTCGAGGCAAACCGCGCCTTCTGGCGGGATTTCACCGGCAGGCTGCAGATATCGACTCCGGATCGCGGGATGAACAATCTCGTCAACACCTGGCTGCCCTATCAGAGCCTCGGCTGCCGCATCATGGCCCGCACCGCCTTCTACCAGGCAAGCGGCGCCTTCGGCTTCCGCGACCAGCTGCAGGACACGCTGGCCTTCGTGCTGCACGAACCCTCGCTTGCCCGCCGGCAGATCCTGAATGCCGCTTCGCGGCAATTCCGTGAAGGCGATGTCCAGCATTGGTGGTTGCCGGGAACGGGTGCGGGCGTTCGCACGCTGATCTCGGACGACGTCGTCTGGCTCGCTTACGCAATCCATCACTATTGCAGCGTCACCGGCGACAAAAACGTCCTCGATGAGGAGATCGCCTTCCTGGAAGGGCCGGTACTGCTCGAAGGCCAGCACGACTCGTTCTACAAGCCGGAAATTTCCGAGGACAAGGCGAGCGTCTACGAACACGCGGCGCTGGCGCTCGATCTCGCTATCGTCCGCAAGGGGGCAAACGGCCTGCCGCTGTTCCTCGGCGGCGACTGGAACGACGGCATGAACCGCGTCGGCATCGGCGGGCGCGGCACCAGCGTCTGGCTCGGCTGGTTTCTGGCGGGGGCATTGCGCTCCTTCGTTCCCTATGCCGAAGAGCGCGGCGACACGGCCCGCGCAGAGCGCTGGTCGGCGCATCTCACCGAGCTGAAGAAGGCACTCGAAACCGCGGCCTGGGATGGCGGCTACTATCGCCGCGGCACGTTCGACGATGGTGCACTGCTCGGCTCCAGGGAAAGCCCCGAATGCCGGATCGATTCGATCGCGCAGTCCTGGAGCGTGCTGTCGGGCGAGGGCGATCCGGCCCGCGCAGTTACGGCGATGGATGCGGTGCTCGATCAGCTGGTCGACGAGGATGCCCGCATCATCCGGCTGTTCACGCCGCCTTTCGTCAATTCCGCCAGGGATCCCGGCTATATCAAGGCCTATCCGCCGGGTGTGCGTGAAAATGGCGGGCAATATACCCATGCGGCGACCTGGGTGGTGATGGCGCTGGCGGAGCTGAAGCGGGGCGACGATGCCTTCCGCTGCTTCCAGATCCTCAATCCGATCACCCATGCGCTCGACAAGGCTTCAGCGGAGCAATACCGCGTCGAACCCTATGTCGTGGCGGCCGACGTCTACGGAAACGAGCCTTATACGTCACGCGGCGGCTGGACCTGGTATACCGGGTCAGCCGGCTGGCTCTACCGCGCCGCCGTCGAGGGCATCCTCGGTATCCGACTGAAGGACGGTCGGCTCTATGTGCGCCCGTCGCTCCCGTCGGAATGGGACGGTTTTGCGGCAGAGGTGGAGCAAGGCGGCGGCAAATACCGCATTTCGGTCTCAAAAGCGTCCAATGACAGCGGCTACACTCTGTCGATCAACGGCCGCGAAGTCACCGATCCCGAAGAGGGATATCCGCTCGGATAACAGCGTTCTCCACGCTGAAAAACACGGCGATTCGCGACGGCCAAAAGGGAACCCTTTTGGCCGTCGTCGCGTTTGCAAATCGGATAATAAGGAGAGACCAATGGCAAGCACGCCGACCCAAGCCATCGTCACGGGGCGCAGCTCCCTATCCGCAGCTGCGCCAGTGCGTGACACGAGGCTCGACGTCTTGCGCGGCGTGGCGCTGATCATGATCTTCATCAATCATGTTCCCGGACAAATCTTTGAATATGTGACGACGAAGAATTTCGGTTTCTCCGATGCCGCCGAAGCCTTCGTGCTGATCTCGGGCATCGCCGTCGGCCTTGCCTATGGATCCCGCTTCCAGCCGGGCAACCGGCTCACAGTGGCGATCAAGGCGGTAAAGCGCGCCTTCACGCTCTATCTCGCCCATATGATCACCACCTTCATGACGCTGGCGCTCTTCATCTGCGGTGCCTGGCTGTTCCATCGGCCGGGCTTGCTGGTCGAAATCAATATCCTGGCGGTTCTGATGAACCTGAAGGAAGGCATTCCGGCGCTGCTGCTGCTCGGCCACCAGATCGGCTACAACAATATCCTGCCGATGTATGGCGCGCTGATGCTGATCGTGCCGATCATCCTGCTGTTGAATGCGCGCAGCCCCTGGCTGGCGCTCGGCGTATCGGCCACGGTCTGGCTGCTTGCGGGCATCTATGAGGTGGCGCCGCACAACATGTTGATCGAGGGCTACTGGTTCCTCAATCCGCTCTCCTGGCAGTTCCTGTTTGCGATCGGCATCGTCTCGATGCTGCATATCAAGCGTGGCGGCACCATCCCGCAGCATCCGCTGCTGCTGACGGTCGCTGCCGGTTACGTCGTGCTGTCCTTCATTTGGGTGACCGGCCATCTCTGGATTTTCGGCAACTCGCTGGCAGCACTCGGCCTGCCGACTGTTATCACTGGTTTCGACAAGACCTTCCTGTCGCTGCCGCGGCTGCTGCACGTGCTGGCGCTGACCTATCTCGTCATCAGCATCCCGGCCCTCTCGCGTATCCTGCGCCGTCCTGCGGACCATCCGCTGACGATCCTCGGCCGCCATTCGCTGAACATCTTCGTCGCCGGCACGATCCTCGCCATGATCGGCCAGGTGGTGCTCTACATTACCAACAAGGACCAACTGGTCGGTCCGCTCTTCGTGATTACAGGGATCGCGATACAATTCGCCTATGCCTATTATCTCGAACGCAAGCGCCAGCAGGGCAGGCTCAAGGGGAAACTCGTCACCGATACCGCCTCTATCCCCGTTCCCGTCCGCATTGGCAGAACGGCAAATGCCTATCGCCAGAACGATCGGAAATAGGGCTCGGATTTGCCCGACATGAAAGAGCCGGTGGCCGATGGCCGTCGGCTCAATTTCTATGCATGAGGATGTTCACCAGCTTGCCGAAGGGATCTCGGACATAGAAGCGTCTGACGCCCCAGGGCTCGTCGGCCGGGCCGTACTCGATCGGGAAGCCTGAGGCCGACATCGCCTCGAAAGCGGCATCGAGATCATCAACCTCGATCGAGAGGTCCGGCACCTCCGCTCCGGAACCGCCTTCACTGGCGATGCTCAGTTGAACGTTCATCGAGCGCGCCGCGCCGAATGTCGTGATCCAGCCGTGATCCATGATGACGTCAAGACCGAGGATATCCTGATAGAAGCGCCGGGCCAGGGTGATATCCTCTGCCTGGATATTGGCGACGATGCGCAGGACCTTCATGGGTTTTCTCCCTATGCTCCGTTGACTGGCGAAGGTTAGGGAAGATCGGCGAGGTGATCAATCGGCCTTGGGAAGCGGAGACGTTGCTGCGTGTGATACCCCCCTCTGCCCTTCCGGCCTTTTTGTTAGCCTGGAGTATAGGCGGCGGCGTGCCGTGGTCGCCCCCCTCTGCCCTGCCGGGCATCTCCCCCACAAGTGGGGAGATTGGCTGAGTGCGACGGCTTCCCCAAACAACTGGCCGTTATATGAATCTAAACTGAAGGCGATTTGGCACGGCAGCTAGGACGGTTGATGCTTTACGGGGAGGCAAGCTCCTTGCCGATCTCCCTCCTTGTGGGGGAGATGCCCGGCAGGGCAGAGGGGGTATCGCATGGTAAGGCGCCGCTCCAGGGGCTCTGGCAAACAAAAAAAGGCCGGAAGGGGCACTGCCCTTCCGGCCTTTTTCTTCAACCCGAACCGAACAGATCAGGCTGCTTCGGTCGCATGAGCCTTGCGGACTTCTTCGTCCGTCAGGATGCCGCTGGCACGCAGCAGGGCGGCGAAGCGGCCGTTGCTGTGGCTGAGTTCGTCGAAGCTACCCTGTTCGACGACGCGGCCGTCATCCAGGAAGAGCACCATATCGGCTTCGCGGACCGTCGACAGGCGGTGGGCGATGATGAAGGTGGTGCGGTTCTGGCGCAGATTGTCGATCGCGGCCTTGACGCGGGCTTCGGTCTCGACGTCGAGCGCCGAGGTCGCCTCGTCGAGCACCAGGATCGGCGCGTCCTTGAGGATGGCGCGGGCGATCGCGATGCGCTGGCGCTCGCCACCGGAGAGCTTGTTGCCGCGTTCACCGACATGCGTATCGTAGCGATCCTCACGGGTCTCGATGAAATCGGAAGCAGCGGCGGCTTCGGCCGCACGGCGCATTTCCTCTTCACTGGCACCCTCGCGGCCAAGGCGGATATTGTCGCTGATCGAACGGTTCAGCAGACCCGCATCCTGGAAGACGGTGGCGATGTGGCGACGCAGCGACTTGCGGGTCACCTTGGTGATATCGGTGCCATCGACGAGGATCTTGCCGCCCTGGGCATCGTAGACGCGCTGCAGCAGGTTGACGAGCGTCGTCTTGCCGGCGCCGGTCGGGCCGACGATCGCGACCGTCTGGCCTGCCTTCACCGAGAAGGAGACGTTATGCAGACCCTGCGAGCTGTTGCCGAAGCCGAAGGAGACGTCGCGGAATTCGATTGCGCCGCTGACGTCCTTGATCTCGCCGTTGCCTGCGGGCTCTTCACGTTCACGCACCGAGTCTTCCAGCGCATAGAATTCCTCGAGCTTGGAACGGGCCTCGAAAATCTGCGTAGCGAACTGGCGCATCAGGTCGAGACGGCCGATCAACAGGTTGGCAAAGCCGATGAAGGCGATGACTTCGCCGACGCGCAGCTGGCCGGCCTGGACGAGGATGGTGCCGATGATCAGAACCACCATCATCGCGATGGTCGACGCCATGCGGTTCAGTGCGCTGGCGATCGCCCACCAGTCGAGCACCGGATACTGGGCTTCGAGCAGACGGTCGGCGAAGGATTTCAGCGCTCTGGTTTCGGCCTCGATGCGGTTGTAGCTGTGCAGGACAGAAACGTTGCTGATCGAGTCGCTGACATGCGAGAAGACGGTGTGATAATGGTTCTCGACCGAAGCTTGGCCGTCCTTGGTGCGGCTCATCACGACGCGGCCGATCAGCCAGTAGGCGATGGCGAGCACCATGAGCACGGCGGAAAGGCGCAGGTCCATCGACATTGCGGTCGGTATCAGAAGGGCAAGCGCGATGACCGTCGACAGGTGGTTGCGCATGAATTCCAGCCAGAGGCCAAACAGCGTCTCGCAGGCGCGCAGCAATGTATGCAGCGCGTTGGAGGTGCCACGCTGATGGTGCCAGCCAAGCGGCATGGAAATGATGCGGCCGAAGGCTTCCGTCAACAGCGTCGCCCGCCGGCCATGGGCCAGCCGGTCGGCCTCGCGGGCCACCAGAACGAAGGCAATGGTGTTGAAGACGGCGAAAGTCGCCCACATGAAGAGGATGGGCTTGACCTCACCCTTGCCCGAAATCGCATCGATGATGCGACCGAACAGGATCGGCTCCGCGATGGTGATCGTCGCAAGAACAATGTTTGCGACAACGACCAGGGATACGCGCAGCTTGTAGGCGCCAAGATAGCGCAGAGCTCTTGCATAGACCTTGAATAGCGTCACGTCGAACCTCTTGTGCATCTGCGAAAACGGGATGATGCGATGCTACAAAAGGCTACCTGAACGGGCGATTAACGGAGTATTCAGGGTTCAACCGATGTGATGATTGATACGATCGTACTATTGCAGGACGCGACGAGATGGCCATGGCGCCGAAATTGCCGTTCGGCTATATCTCGCGACAATTTGCGCTTGCATTTTATTAAATGTTTAGCGCAGCATTAAAATTACAGACTGCATTTATTGAAGACCGTTTCGCGACCAGTTTGACCAGCCGCCGACGGCCTCATGCGGGCATCAGGTCCGGGCAAGGGGCATTTTTGTGAATATTAATTCGTTAATTCAATTGCTTGTAATTCTGGAAGAATGCTCAAATCCTGAAGCCGTCGTCACCGAGCTGGAGCAGATCCTCCACGTTTGTGGCTTCGAATATTACGGTCTGCCACGCCATTTGCCGCAGACCCCGATGCAGCAGAATCCGGAGCCCTGGGCTGCGGCGCTTGCCGGCCGCTGGCCGGAACAATGGCCGCAGATATATACCGCGAAAAAATATGCTCTGATCGATCCGATGGTGCGCTATCTCGCTCATGCGCAGCGGCCTTTCCGCTGGCGGGAGGCGATGGCCGCCTTCCGCAAGGACGCCTATCATCGCCGCATGGAGCAGATGATGGTCGATGCCTTCGGGCACGGGTTGGAGGATGGCTACATCTTTCCCATCCACGGACGCAACGGCATTCTCGCCAGCCTTAGTCTCGCCGGCAAGCCGATTGAGCTGTCGCCGGTGGAAATCGCATTGCTGGAGGCGGTGGCGCGCAAGGCCTTCTGGCGCTTGCTCGATCTGAAAGGCGAGGCGCAGGCACTGGAAATCGTGCTGCCGGCCGACACGCCGCTGACGCGGCGCGAGATGGAAATTCTGCATTATCTCGCCGAAGGCATGACTTCGATGGAGATCAGCAAGATGCTGAAGATCTCAAACCACACCGTCGACTGGTATATGAACGGCTTGCAGGACAAGCTGAAGGCGAAAAACAGGCAGCAGGCGGTAGCGCTTGCCTTCCGTCATGGCCTGATAAGTTAGAATGTCGAAAAATTGCATTTCGCAGTCGCAAGATAAATTGAACTTTCTGTGACAAGAAGTTAAGAATTTCCTTCGCGGGTGCAGCATTCCCGCGTCTGAACGTCTGAGGAGACCGTTTTGCCCATTTCCAAGATTCTCGTTGCCAATCGCTCTGAAATTGCCATCCGCGTGTTCCGTGCGGCCAACGAACTTGGAATAAAAACCGTGGCGATCTGGGCGGAAGAGGACAAGCTGGCGCTGCACCGCTTCAAGGCGGACGAGAGCTACCAGGTCGGCCGCGGCCCGCATCTTTCCAAGGACATGGGTCCGATCGAGAGCTATCTGTCGATCGAGGAGGTGATCCGCGTTGCGAAACTCTCCGGCGCCGATGCCATCCATCCCGGCTACGGCCTGCTGTCGGAAAGCCCCGAATTCGTCGATGCCTGCAACAAGGCCGGCATCATCTTCATCGGCCCGAGGGCCGATACGATGCGCCAGCTCGGCAATAAGGTTGCGGCGCGCAACCTGGCGATCTCGGTCGGCGTTCCCGTGGTGCCGGCCACCGGGCCGCTGCCGGAGGACATGGCCGAAGTGGCGAAGATGGCGGACGGGATCGGTTACCCCGTCATGCTGAAGGCCTCCTGGGGCGGCGGCGGGCGCGGCATGCGCGCGATCCGCGATCCAAAGGATCTCGCCCGCGAGGTGACGGAAGCCAAGCGCGAGGCGATGGCGGCCTTCGGCAAGGACGAGGTCTACCTGGAAAAGCTCGTCGAGCGCGCCCGCCATGTCGAAAGCCAGGTTCTCGGCGATACGCATGGCAATGTTGTGCATCTCTTCGAGCGTGACTGCTCGATCCAGCGCCGCAACCAGAAGGTCGTCGAGCGCGCGCCGGCGCCCTATCTCTCTGAGGCGCAGCGCCAGGAACTCGCCGCCTATTCGCTGAAGATCGCAGCCGCGACCGATTATATCGGCGCCGGCACCGTCGAATATCTGATGGATGCCGATACCGGCAAATTCTACTTCATCGAAGTCAATCCGCGCATCCAGGTCGAGCATACGGTGACCGAAGTCGTCACCGGCATCGATATCGTCAAGGCGCAGATCCACATTCTCGACGGCTTTGCGATCGGCACGGCGGAATCGGGCGTGCCGCGCCAGGAGGATATCCGTCTCAACGGCCATGCGCTGCAGTGCCGCATCACCACGGAAGATCCGGAGCATAATTTCATTCCGGATTACGGCCGCATCACCGCCTATCGCTCTGCGTCCGGTTTCGGCATCCGCCTCGACGGCGGCACCTCCTATTCGGGCGCGATCATCACCCGCTTTTACGATCCGCTTCTCGTCAAGGTCACGGCATGGGCGCCCAATCCGTCCGAAGCGATCGCCCGCATGGACCGGGCGCTGCGCGAATTCCGCATTCGCGGCGTGGCAACCAACCTGACCTTCCTCGAAGCGATCATCGGCCATCCGAAGTTCAGGGATAACAGCTACACGACGCGCTTCATCGACACGACGCCGGAACTCTTCCAGCAGGTCAAGCGCCAGGATCGCGCCACGAAGCTGCTCACCTATCTCGCCGACGTCACCGTCAATGGCCATCCCGAAGCCAAGGATAGGCCGAGGCCGCTGGAAAACGCTGCCGAGCCGGTGGTTCCCTACGCCAACGGCAATACGGTCAAGGACGGTACGAAGCAGCTCCTCGACACGCTCGGCCCGAAGAAATTCGGCGAATGGATGCGCAACGAAAAGCGCGTGCTTTTGACCGACACGACGATGCGCGACGGCCACCAGTCGCTGCTCGCCACCCGCATGCGCACCTATGACATCGCCCGCATTGCCGACACCTATGCGCATGCGCTGCCAGGCCTTTTGTCGCTCGAATGCTGGGGCGGCGCGACCTTTGACGTCTCCATGCGCTTTCTGACGGAGGACCCGTGGGAGCGCCTGGCGCTGATCCGCGAGGGCGCGCCGAACCTTCTGCTGCAGATGCTGCTGCGCGGCGCCAACGGCGTCGGCTATACCAATTATCCCGACAATGTCGTCAAATATTTCGTCCGCCAGGCGGCCAGGGGCGGCATTGATCTCTTCCGCGTCTTCGACTGCCTGAACTGGGTCGAGAACATGCGCGTCTCGATGGATGCCATTGCCGAGGAGAACAAGCTTTGCGAGGCGGCGATCTGCTATACCGGCGATATCCTGAACTCGGCCCGGCCGAAATACGATCTGAAATACTACACCGACCTCGCCGTCGAGCTGGAAAAGGCGGGCGCCCATATCATCGCGCTGAAGGATATGGCTGGTCTCCTGAAACCGGCCGCGGCGAAGGTGTTGTTCAAGGCGCTGCGCGAGGCGACCAGCCTGCCGATCCATTTCCACACGCATGATACATCGGGTATTGCGGCCGCAACCGTTCTTGCCGCCGTCGATGCCGGCGTCGATGCCGTCGATGCCGCGATGGATGCGCTTTCCGGCAATACCTCGCAGCCCTGTCTCGGCTCGATCGTCGAAGCGCTGCGCGGTACGGAGCGCGATCCGGGCCTCGATCCGGAATGGATCCGCCGCATCTCCTTCTATTGGGAAGCGGCGCGCAACCAGTATGCCGCCTTCGAAAGCGATCTGAGGGGCCCGGCATCCGAAGTCTATCTGCATGAAATGCCGGGCGGCCAGTTCACCAACCTCAAGGAACAGGCCCGCTCGCTCGGCCTCGAGACCCGCTGGCATCAGGTGGCGCAGGCCTATGCCGACGCCAACCAGATGTTCGGCGATATCGTCAAGGTGACGCCGTCTTCCAAGGTCGTCGGCGACATGGCGCTGATGATGGTGTCCCAGGACCTGACGGTTGCCGACGTCGTCAGCCCTGACAAGGAAGTCTCCTTCCCGGAATCTGTGGTCTCGATGCTGAAGGGCGATCTCGGCCAGCCGCCGTCAGGATGGCCCGAAGCGCTGCAGAAGAAGGCGCTGAAGGGCGATAAGCCCTATACCGTGCGCCCTGGCTCGCTGCTCAAGGAGGCCGATCTCGATGCGGAGCGCAAAGTCATCGAGACGAAACTCGAGCGCGAGGTCAGCGACTTCGAATTCGCCTCCTACCTGATGTATCCGAAGGTCTTCACCGACTTCGCGCTCGCCTCCGATACCTACGGCCCGGTCTCGGTGCTGCCGACGCCCGCCTATTTCTATGGTCTCAAGGATGGCGAGGAGCTGTTTGCGGATATCGAGCGCGGCAAGACACTCGTCATCGTCAACCAGGCGATGAGCGCCACCGACAGCCAGGGCATGGTGACCATCTTCTTCGAGCTCAACGGCCAGCCGCGCCGCATCAAGGTGCCGGACCGGGCCCATGGGGCGACGGGTGCCGCCGTCCGCCGCAAGGCCGAACCGGGCAATGCCGTTCATGTCGGCGCGCCGATGCCGGGTGTCATCAGCCGTGTCTTCGTCTCGCCCGGCCAGGCCGTCAATGCCGGCGACGTGCTCGTCTCGATCGAGGCGATGAAGATGGAAACGGCGCTGCATGCGGAAAAGGATGGGACGATTTCCGAAGTATTGGTGCGGGCCGGCGATCAGATCGATGCCAAGGACCTGCTCGTCGTCTACGCAGGTTGAAGGCGCCCATCAGACGACTTTGTGAGCGGGTTCCATTCACTCGATTGTGTACGATCGGCCTGTCAAAAAGCTGATTTTTCGAAGCCTTCGCGCCTTGCCCGGCGCGGAGGCTTTCTCATAAACTTGCGCTCCCACCATCCGCCCCCGAGACCCATCAGGAAATGATATCCATGAGCAAGTTGAAGATTGCCGTCATCGTCGGCAGCACGCGTATTGGCCGTTTTGCCGAGCATCCGGCCAAGTGGATTGCCGCTATCGCCGCCGAGCGGCAGGACATCGAGGTCGAGGTTCTCGACCTGCTCGACTACCCCATGCATTTTTTCGGTGAGCAGCGTGCCACGACCGCTGAAAGCGAGACGGCAGAGCGCTGGAAAAAGAAGCTGCGTGAATTCGACGGCTTCATTTTCACCGTCGCCGAGTACAATCACGCTCCAACGGCGGTTCTGAAGAACGCCATCGACCTCGGCGAGTTCATCCACAAGCCGGTCGGCTTCGTCGGTTACGGCGGCGTCGGCGGCGCACGTGCGGTCGAGCATCTCCGGCTGATCTTCGTGGAAATGGGTGCGGCTTCGGTGAAAACCGGCGTGCATATCGCGCTTGGCGAATATCTCGGCGTCCTCAAGGAAGGCAAGAGCCTCAGCGATTACGCGCATCTCAACGAAGCGGCGAAGAACCAGCTCGACCAGCTTATCTGGTGGGGCAATGCGCTGAAGGCGGCGCGTGCCGTTGTCACGGCCTCCTGATTGGAGTTCCAGCCAGCCGGGATGTTCGCATCCCGGCACTGGATCCGGATGATTTTAGGCCAAGTCGGCCTAAAATCTGAATCCGGATCTAAATCAAAGAAATAGAGCATGATGTCGTCCGAAAACCGCTCACACTTTTCGGCATCATGCTCTAGCTCAAATATCGTAAGTATGGGCGGCGTTGATCGTCGAGATGAAGCGCTTGGTGCGTTCGCGCTCCGGCGCGCTGAAGATCGCCTTGGCGCTGCCCGTTTCCACCACGCTGCCGGCTTCTAGGAAAACCACGTCATTGGCGATCTTCGAGGCGAGCCGGAGATCGTGGGTTGCCATCACCATCGTCGTGCCTTCGCTGGCAAGCTTGCCCAGCACATCGACCACTTCGGCCGAAAGCTCGGGATCGAGGGCGGATGTCGGCTCGTCGCAGAGAAGCACGCTCGGCGAGGGCGCCAGGGCACGGGCGATTGCGACGCGCTGCTGCTGGCCGCCCGACAGCGTCGAAGGCCAGGCATCGGCCTTGTCGGTCATGCCGACCTTGGTCAGCAATTCCATCGCACGCTCGCGCGCCTTTTCCCTCGGCCATCTCAGCACCGTCACCAGGCCCTCCATGACATTCTCGATCGCGGTCTGATGCGGAAAGAGCTGGAAGTTCTGGAAGACCATGCCTGTCTGGCGGCGGATCTTCTGGATCGCCGGCCAGCTCGTTCGTTTGCCCGGTGCAAAGGCCAGCGTTTCCTCTCCGAGGCGGATGGAGCCGGCGGTCGGAATTTCGAGCAGGTTGATGCAGCGCAGCAGCGTGCTCTTGCCGCCGCCGGAAGGACCGACGAGCGCGGTAACGCTGCCTTCGGGGATGCGGATGCTGATGTCCTTGAGGATGACGGCATCGCCGAAGCGCTTTTCGATGTTGGAAAGCTCGATCATGCATTTGCCTCCAGCATGCCGCCATACCGCGCGAAGCGGCGTTCCAGCCGCACCTGCAGCTGCGAGAGGACGGAGCTCAGGACGAGATAGACCAGCGCCGCCTCGATGTAGAGGATCAGCGGCTCGTAGGTGGTGGCGACGATGCGTTGCGCGGCCTGGAAGAGTTCCGGTACGGTGATCGCGGCGGCAAGCGAGGTATCCTTGACCAGTGAGATGAAGGTATTCGACAAAGGCGGCACGGCGACGCGGGCGGCCTGCGGCAGGATAGTGCGGCTCATCGCCTGGCGCCAGCTCATGCCGATCGAATAGGCCGCTTCCCACTGACCTTTGGGCACCGAAGAGATGACGGCGCGGATGATCTCGGAGCTGTAGGCGCCGATATTCAGCGTGAAACCGATGAGGGCGGCGGGAAAGGCATCGAGCAGGATGCCGAGGCTCGGCAGGCCGTAGAAGATGACAAAGAGCTGGACGAGCAGCGGCGTGCCGCGGATGACCCAGACATAGAAGCGCGCGACGGCCGAAAGCGGCATCGGCCCGAAGAGCCGGCCGATCGCCGTGGCGAGCCCGAGCGTCAGCCCGAAGGCGAAGGATAGCAGGGTCAGCGGAATGGTGAAGATCAACCCCGCCCAGAGGAGCGAGGGTAGCGATTCCGCCATCAGTTGGAGCCAGTGCGGCAAGGGGGTTCCCTCTCGTCGGTTGGGTCGTGATACTCGAAATACCCCTCCCCAACCCCTCCCCACAAGGGGGAGGGACTTATCTAGGTGCCGCCTCGCAAGAAATCGCGACCGAGCGGCAGGCCGAAACGGTTATTTGGAGATGAGGCGTTCCGCCGCCAAAGTCCCTCCCCCTTGTAGGGAGGGGTTGGGGAGGGGACTTTTTCTTGAACGAAGCTTACTTGGAAACGTCCTGGCCGAAATATTTGTCGGCGATCTTCTTGTAAGTGCCGTCGGCTTTGATGTCGGCAAGCGCCTTGTTGATTTCGGCCAGAAGCTCCGGCTCGTTCTTGCGGATGATGATGCCGGAGTAATCGGCATTTTCCTGCTCGGCGACGATCTTCACCGGCGCGTCCGGCTTGTGTTTTTTGAAATCGAGGAAGGAGAGGCTGTCGTTGATCGTGGCGTCGGCGCGTTTGGTCAGCACTAACTGGATCGATTGATCAAAACCGTCAGTGCCGACGAGTTCGGCACCGGCTTCGGTTGCGAGCTTGCCGAAGTTGCTGGTCAGCGACTGGGCGGCCTTCTTGCCCTTCAGGTCGGCGAAGGACTTGATGCTGTCGTCGCCGTCGCGGGCGATCAACACGGCCTTGGAGGCGATATAAGGCTCGGAGAAATCGTATTTCTGCTTACGGGTTTCGGTGATGCCGACCTGGTTGATGACGGTATCGTAGCGTTTGGCATCGAGGCCGGCGATCAGGCCATCCCACTTGCCTTCGACGAACTCAGCCTTGACGCCGAGCTTGGCGGCGATCGCTTCGCCGATCTCGACATCGAAGCCGACGAGCTTGCCGCTTTCGTCATGATAGGTGAAAGGCGCATAGGTGCCTTCGGTGCCGATCTTGAAGACGCCGGCCGATTTGATGGCGGCGAGGTTTTCACCGGCATGGGCAGGCAGGAGGGCTGCAGCCTGAATGAGGGCGGCGGCGGCGACGGTTTTCAACCAGTTCATTGTTTTATCCATCCTTGGGAGGTTGTTATCGGATGGGGATAGTTGGCAGAAAATTATGGCGCAGGAAGCGTAGAAAACTGCGAATAAAAGCAGCAACTGCAAATATTTTTCTCAAACGGCCGCTCGAACCATGAAACCTGCAGAAACAGGCATCAGGCCGCGATGCGGCGGCGCAGTTTTTCGCTGACGATGATGATTAATCCGGCGCCGAGGATCATCGCCGCGCCGACGACCACATTGGGCGTGGGGATATCGGCCCAGATCAGATACCCCAGGAGGAAGGCCCAGATGAGAGAGCTGTATTCGAATGGCGCAAGCACGGAGACGGGCGCTTGGCGCATGCCTTCGAAAAGGGCGAACTGCGCGCAGCCGGCAACGACGCCGGTGGCGATGAGAAGCGCGAGCTGCGTCATATCGGGTGTCTGCCAAGTGTAGAGAACGGCAACGCCGGTCATGACAAGAAAAAAGACGTTGGAAACGGCGAGCTGGATAATCGTCTTTTCGTGCAGCGAGGTCTTGCGCAGCAGCACCATGGCGCAGGCCCAGAGCACGGCCGCCTGCAGCGCCAGGTAGACCGGCCAGGAGATGGTGAGACCGATCGGATTGCAGGCGATGAGGACACCGACGAAGCCGACGCCGACGGCCAGCCAACGCGCTGGCGTGACTTTCTCCTTCAGGATGAACCAGGCAAGCAAGGTGCCGACGACAGGTGCGGCGTAATAAAGCGTGGTCACTTCGGCAAGCTGCAGGCGGCTCGCGGCGGAATAATAGGAAAGCCAGGCGCAGAGCAGAAGGATGCTGCGGGCGATCATCGGCTTGATGATCGGTGATGTAATCGTCTGATGGACGAGCTTGCCGCGACCATAGGCGAGACAACCGACGAGGATGGTGAGACTGCGGAAAAACAGGATCTGCCAGACGGGGATACTTGAAACCAGGATCTTGATGATCGCGTCATGGAAGGTGAACGCCATATAGGCGACGGTCGTGAGCAGGATGCCCAGGCTGACGGAGTTTTTCACGGGGAGAACACACCAGGTGGCGGATATGCCGGCGGGAATCGGGAATGTCCAATCGATATTCCCGCCTCTCGGACCGGTCAATAGGGCATATTTGCTCTGGCGGTGGAGCTTTATTTCAAAACGTCAGAAAACGTGTGACCGTGCATATTGCCTGCATGATCATAAGCGGTTATGCACGTTTTCGGTTTTATGAGGTCTCGATCCGGTAGGAACATGCAGGATTTTTTGTTACGAGAGCGCCAAGGCGTGATTTCCGAGAGGCTGCGGCTGAATGGCCGCGTGCTGGCGACCGAGCTGGCGCTCGAATTCGGTGTTTCCGAGGATACGGTACGGCGGGATCTGCGCGAGATGGCGGCGGCAGGGCTCTGCGAGCGAGTTTATGGCGGTGCATTGCCGGTCTCGCCGGCACACGGAAGCCTGACGCAGCGCATCGGCTTTGCCGCTGACCGGAAACAGGCGCTGGCGCGCGCTGCAGCAAAGCAGATTGCCGCCGGCTCGACCGTGTTCTTCGATGCCGGCAGCACCAATCTGGCGATTGCCAACGCATTGCCGGCCGAACTTGCACTGACGGCTGCGACGAATGCGCCGGCGATTGCCGCAGCGCTGATCGAGAAGCCTGCCGTCAACGTCATCCTGATCGGAGGAATGGTGGATCGGCAGACGGGCGGTGCGCTCGGCGCCAAGGCTTTGCGGGACATGGAGCAGATTTCGCCTGATCTCTGCATTCTCGGCGCCTGTGGCGTTGATCTCGAGGCCGGCATCACGGTGTTCGGCTTCGAGGATGCGGAGTTCAAGCGGTTTGCGACATCCAGGAGCAAAAGGGTGTTGGTGGCTGCAACCTCGGAGAAATTCGGCACTGCCGCCCCCCATAGCATCCTGCCGGTTGCCCATTGCGAATGCCTGGTCGTCGAGCACGATGCCGATCCGGACATTCTCGCCCGTTACCGCGAACGCGGATGCAGGACTGTTCTCGCCGAGAAAACGAACTGAGGCGACGTCATAGAGTTTAGGGAAACCGGGCCAAGCAAGCCCGGCAATGAGGAAAGACCGAAATGGACAGTCATGTAAGTGCGCCGGAAGCCCGGAGCGGCTTCATTACCAGAAGCAGAGCGGCGGTTTCCCTGCTCTTTCTCATGAACGGTTTTGTCGTCGGCTGCTGGGCGCCGAAGATCCCGGATTTTGCCGAGCGTCTGGCGCTGACCAAGTTCGAACTTGGGCTGATGATCCTCGTCTTCGGCGTCGGCTCGCTGGTCATGATGCCGATCGCCGGTGCGCAGATCGCCAAACACGGCTCGCGTATCGTCGTTCAAGTCCTGGCTGTCTGCGTGCTGCCGTTGCTGCTGGCATTGACGCTCTCGCCAAATGTGCTCACCGGGGCGATCTCGCTCTTCCTGTTCGGCGGCTTCATCGGCGCAATGGATGTGGCGATGAATGCCAATGCGGTCTCGGTCGAGAAATCCATGCGCCGCGCCATCATGTCGTCCTGCCACTCTTTCTGGAGCCTTGGCGGACTGATCGGCTCCGGTCTCGGCGGCATCGTGATCTCCAAGCTCGGCATTCTCGGCCATGCGCAACTGGCGACGGTGCTGGCGGCAATTTTCGTTGCTGTCGCCTGGCCGATGATCCTTGCGGATCCGCCGCATCCCGACACCAAGAAGGAAAAGACGAAGCTGCCGATGGTGCCGCTGCCGTGGCTGCTCGGACTGATGGCGCTGTTCAGCATGGTGCCGGAAGGCGCGGTTCTGGATTGGGGCGCGCTTTATCTTCGGCAGGAAATGGGTGCATCCGTGGCACTTTCCGGCCTTGGTTTCGCAGCCTTTTCGGGGACCATGGCAGCTATGCGCTTTGCCGGCGACCTGGTGCGCGACCGTCTGGGCGGCGTCAAGACGCTGCGCATCTGCACGCTGTTTGCCATTGTCGGCATGCTGCTTGCAGGTCTGGCGCCCAATGCCGAGCTTGCCATCCTGGGCTTTGCCTTTTGCGGTATCGGCATTTCCAACATGGTGCCGATCGCCTTCTCGGCGGCGGGCAACATACCCGGCCTCAAGCCCGGCATCGCCATCTCGGTGGTCACGACCATGGGCTATTCCGGCATGCTGGTTGCGCCATCGTTGATCGGCTTCGTCGCCGAGCATATCGGCTTTGCCGTCGTTTTCATGGCGCTGCCGGTGCTGCTCATCGTCGTTCTGCTGCTGTCCAACCTGGCCCATTATGCCGATGAGACCTCCGGAGGCGGTCACTGAGCCGCCTCCCAACAAAAGTGATATCAGGGGCGGTTGACAAGCAGCCGGCCTTGATCCACCTGAAAAGCACTGTTTTTAGGGGTGCAAGAACTCTCCATGTCTTCAGCCGCCGATTTTGATCCGAAACCGCGCCGCGCTTCCGTTGCCGTCGATGTCGGCGGCGTCATCGTCGGCGGCGGGGCGCCGGTCGTTGTGCAATCCATGACGAACACCGATACGGCCGATATTGATTCCACCGTCGCGCAGGTCGCCGCTCTCCACCGGGCGGGGTCGGAACTGGTGCGCATCACCGTCGACCGCGACGAGAGTGCGGCCGCCGTGCCGAAGATCCGCGAGCGGCTTCTGCGCCTCGGCATGGACGTGCCCTTGATCGGCGACTTCCATTATATCGGCCATAAGCTACTTGCCGATCATCCGGATTGTGCCGAAGCGCTGGCGAAATACCGCATCAACCCCGGCAATGTCGGCTTCAAGGACAAGAAGGACAAGCAGTTCGCCGAGATTATCGAGATGGCGATCCGCTATGACAAGCCGGTGCGCATCGGCGTCAACTGGGGTTCGCTCGATCAGGATCTGCTGACGGCCCTGATGGACCAGAACGCCGAAGCCGGGTCCCCGCTTTCGGCCCGGCAGGTAACGCGCGAGGCGATCGTGCAGTCGGCGCTGCTGTCGGCAGCCCTTGCCGAAGAGATCGGCCTGCCGCGCAACCGCATTATCCTGTCGGCCAAGGTCAGCCAGGTGCAGGACCTGATCGCCGTCAATTCCATGCTCGCCGAACGCTCCAATCATGCACTGCATCTCGGCCTGACTGAAGCCGGCATGGGCACCAAGGGCATCGTCGCCTCGTCGGCGGCGATGGGCTTCGTGCTGCAGCACGGCATCGGCGATACGATCCGCGTGTCGCTGACGCCGGAGCCGAACGGCGATCGCACGCGCGAAGTGCAGGTGGCGCAGGAAATCCTGCAGGTCATGGGCTTCCGCCAGTTCATACCCGTGGTTGCGGCATGTCCGGGCTGCGGACGTACGACGTCGACGGTATTCCAGGAGCTTGCCCAGAACATCCAGAACGACATCCGCAAGAACATGCCGGTCTGGCGCGAGAAATATCCCGGAGTCGAGGCGCTGAACGTCGCCGTCATGGGCTGCATCGTCAACGGGCCGGGCGAAAGCAAACATGCCGATATCGGCATTTCGCTTCCGGGCACTGGCGAAACGCCGGCCGCCCCCGTCTTCATCGACGGCAGGAAGGCGCTGACGCTGCGCGGTCCTAATATCGCCGCCGATTTCGAGGCGCTTGTTGTCGACTATATCGAGAAGCGTTTTGGCCAGCGGACGGCGGCGGAATGACCGCCCGCAAGTTCGGATGAGCCAGTACTGGTCGCCAATCGTCAGCAAGCTTCGGCCCTATGTCGCGGGCGAGCAGCCCCGTATCGCGAACATGGTCAAGCTCAATACCAACGAAAATCCTTACGGGCCGTCTCCGAAGGCGATCGAGGCGATCCGGGAGGCGGCGGACGATCGTCTGCGGCTCTATCCCGATCCCTCTGCCACGGAATTGCGCGAGACGATCGCGGCCCGTTTCGGCCTGACGGCGGAGGAAGTATTCGTCGGCAATGGCTCCGACGAGGTTCTCGCGCATGCGTTCCAGGCGCTGCTGAAACATGAGCGGCCGCTTCTCTATCCTGATGTGACCTACGCCTTCTATTCGACCTATAGCCTGCTATACGGCGTCGAAGCGATCGAGGTGCCTGTTGACGATGGGTTCCGGATCCGGCTGGACGATTACGACAGGCCTTGCGGCGCGATCATCATCCCCAATCCGAACGCGCCGACCGGCATTGCCCTGCCGCTCACCGGCATCGAGGCACTTCTTGCCGCCCATCCGGATGCGGTCGTCGTCATAGACGAGGCCTATATCGATTTCGGCGGTGAGAGCGCCGCCGGGCTCGTTTCAACCTATCCCAACCTACTGGTGATCCAGACCCTGTCGAAGTCCCGTTCACTTGCCGGTCTGCGCATCGGCTTTGCGCTGGGGCAGCGGCCGCTGATCGAGGCGCTGGAGCGGGTCAAGGACAGCTTCAATTCCTATCCGCTCGATCGTCTGGCGCAGCTTGCCGCGACGGCAGCGATCAAGGACGAGGCGTGGTTCGAGACAGGCCGAAGGAACATCATCGCCAGCCGGGAAAGCCTTGTTAGGGAACTCGAAGCGCTGGATTTCAAGGTTCTGCCGTCCCAGGCGAATTTCGTTTTCGCAAGGCACCAAAGCCGTTCTGGCGCAGCATTTCAAGCCGCTCTGCGGGAGCGCGGCATTCTCGTCCGGCATTTTGCCAAGCCGCGTATTTCGGACTTCCTGCGGATCAGCATCGGCACGGATGACGAGTGTGCCCGTCTGGTCTCCGCTCTCCAGGAGATACTGGCAGCCTGACCTGCTGGGGTCAGCTCTTCCGGTCGGCGATGAAATGCGCTGCAGCGATGAGGGTCGAGGCGCGGGGGCCATAGGGGGCCAGCAGCGCCTCGGCATCGCGGACATGCTCACGGAGCTGGGTCTCGGCCCATTCCATGCCGCGCAGGGCCACAAGCGTTCCCTTGCCGCGGGCCGCATCCTTGCCGGTCGCCTTGCCCATGGTCGCCGCATCCGAAGTCAGGTCGAGAATGTCGTCGGCAAGCTGGAAAGCAAGGCCGATCTTTTCGCCGAAGGCGCGCAGGCGGCGGCGATCTTCCGGCAGGCTTGCCGAGATGATGGCGCCGGCTTCGCAGGCGAAGCGGATCAGCGCGCCTGTTTTCATCGCCTGCAGGCGGATGATGCCGGCCTCTTCGGGGGCCTGCTTTTCCGCCGCGAGATCAAGCGCCTGGCCGCCGGCCATGCCGCCGAGACCGGCTGCGCGGGCAAGGGCCAGCACCAGCGATGCCTTGTTCGTATCGGCAAGGGTCGTTTCCGGCGCGGCGATGATGTCGAAGGCATAGGTCAGCAGGCTGTCGCCGGCAAGGATCGCCGTCGCTTCGTCGAACTTGATGTGTACCGTCGGTTTGCCGCGGCGCAGGTCGTCATCGTCCATGGCCGGCAGGTCGTCATGCACGAGGGAATAGCAGTGGACGCATTCGAGCGCGGCGCCGACGCGAAGTGCCGCCTCAGCGTCGCCGCCGAGAAGGGCTGCACTTTCGACGACGAGAAACGGGCGCAGCCGCTTGCCGCCGTTGAGCACAGCATAATGCATGGCATCGCGCAGCCTCTCGGGCCTGGCGATTTCATCGGAAAGGGCACTCGGTGAAAGCAATGCGTCGAGCAGCGCCTCGATGTCGCGGGCGTTGTTCTTCAGCCTCGTCTCGAAAGTGTCCGGGTTCGCGTCCATGGGCGCTGTTTGGCATGAGCGCCCCCGGGCTTGCAACGGAATTGTCGATGGCGGCAGCAAGATTCGCCGCGCACTCTGGCATAAGCTCTGCACAGGCGTTATGAGAACGACAGGAGCGAAATCGGACTGGGGACATTGGATATAGCGCCAGAGAGAGAGGACAGCGTCGACATGCCGGCTCGTCGGCGATGGTTCGAAGACAGGCGTGTGTTGAAACGCATTGTTCTTGCCGTGCTGATCGTGCTGATCCTTCCCTATGCGCTGATCTTTTTCTATCTGCTGCCGTTCATTCATCCCGTCTCGACACTAATGCTGCGCGATCTCGTGCTGCTGCGTGGTTACGACAGACAATGGGTGTCGCTTGATAACATCGCCCCTGTTGTGGTGCAGTCGGTGATGATGTCGGAGGACGGGCAATATTGCTTTCACGGCGGCGTCGACTGGGCGGAAATGCGCATGCTGGTCGAGGATACGCTGAAAGGTCAGGCGACGCGCGGCGGCAGCACGATCCCGATGCAGACGGCGAAAAACCTCTTCCTCTGGAACGGCCGCTCCTTCGTACGCAAGGCGCTGGAACTTCCGCTCGCGGTGACCACGGATTTCGTCCTGTCGAAACGGCGGCTGATGGAAATCTATCTCAATATCGCCGAATGGGGTCCCGGCATCTACGGCATCGAGGCGGCGGCCCGACACCATTTCAAGGTGCCGGCCTCGAAGCTGACGCGGCGCCAGGCATCGCTGCTTGCCGTCTCGCTGCCGAACCCCATCGACCGCAATGCCGGCAAGCCCGGACGAGGTCTTCGCCGGCTCGCCGGCGTGATCGAGAGACGCGCACAAGGTTCGGGCGATTACATCAAGTGCATCTATGACTGAGATCAGAACTTGTCGCTAGAACAGGATGATTTTAGGCCGATCCGCCCAAAATCTGAATCCTGTTCTAAATTATATAGTTAGAGCGGCAAGTGTCATCTGACATTCTTGGTTCTGCCATATGGGCGAATGCAGTCCAACCAGAGCCCCCGAGTCGCCCATGACCATCACGACGTTTTCGCCCGAGCTTCTCCTTTACTCGAAGACGCATAATCCGATCCCGCCCACCCATCTCGGCAGCCGCTATCGCAAGGTCGGCGGCTTTCTGCCGGAAGCCGGCAACACCATCGTTTGCCATCTCGAGAAGGGTTCGCAGACGCAAGCGGTGCTGATCGAGGCGCGTGAGAAATATCTGGCGATGCCCGAAGCCCCGCAGTTCCTCTTCACGCCGATATCAAGCATTCACATGACGCTTTTCGAAGGTGTCATCGAGACCAGGCGCCGGCAGGATTGCTGGCCGGGCGATCTCCCTCTCGATGCGCCGATCGACGACATGATAGCGCTGATGGCGGCCCGGCTCGAAGGCTTCTCGATGGCCGATCCCTTCAAGGTCGCCATCGTCGAAGCTCGCCCGTCGGGCCTGCTCGTCGACGGGGCCACGGAGAACGACCGCAAGGTCATGCGCGCCTGGCGCAATGCGCTGGCCGAGCTTCTGGGCTATCGCCAGCCGAACCATGACGAGTATAAGTTCCACATGACCTTCGCCTATGCGATTGAACGGTTGGAGGACGAAGCCTTGCCGCGCTGGCAGGCAATGCTCGACAATGTGGCCGACGATGTCCGCCGCAAGGCCCCTGTTTTCGAGCTGACCCCGCCGGCATTCTGCGTGTTCGAGGACATGAACCATTTCCACGAATTGCTGATCTTCGATTTTGAAGCCTGAACGGGAGAGGCCCATGGATAGACCGACACTCTATATCGCCAACAAGAATTATTCCTCCTGGTCGTTCCGGCCGTGGATGGCGCTGACGGGCGCCGGCGTCGATTTCGAGGAGGTTCTGATCCCCTTCGACTATCCTGGTGGCAATCCCGATATCAAGGCGATTTCGCCGACCGGGCGGGTGCCGCTTCTCAAGCACGGTGCATTGAAGATCTGGGAATCGCTGGCGATCATCGAATATGTCGCCGAGCTTTATCCGGACGCCGGCCTTCTGCCGAGGGATCGCGCCGAGCGGGCGCTCGCCCGTTCGGTTTCGATGGAAATGCTTTCGGGCTTCCGGGCGCTGCGCGGTGCCTGCCCGATGAATATCCGCCGGCCGAAGGGCAAGATCGCGTTGCCGGACGGTGTCGACGCCGATATCAGCCGCATCGAGACGATCTGGCGCGACCTCCTGCAGCAATCCGGCGGACCGTTTCTGTTTGGCGCGTTCAGCGGGGCGGATGCGATGTTTGCGCCTGTCGTCAACCGGTTCGAAATCTATGATCTCGTCAGCCAAAACGATACGCTGGCCTATATGGAGACCATGAAGGCGCATCCGGCCTGGCGGAAATGGGAAGAGGCGGCCCGCGCCGAGCCCTGGATCGTGCCGGAAGACGAAGTCTGAGCCTGGAATCATCGGCTTTGCAAAAAATACGCATGGGGACTGGTCAAGGTCACCCCTTGCATGTATAAGCGCGCCAAATTCCGAAATCGCGACATGTCCGTTTCGGCCGCCGGTGTGGCCGTGGGAATGTTTTGCCCGCAAGTGGAGTAAGAGAAATGGCTGTACCGAAGAGAAAAACAAGCCCGTCCAAGCGCGGTATGCGCCGTTCGGCAGACGCCCTGAAGGCTCCGACCTATGTCGAAGACAAGAACTCCGGCGAACTGCGCCGCCCGCATCATATCGACCTGAAGACCGGTATGTATCGCGGCCGCCAGGTTCTGACGCCGAAGGAAAGTGCATAATTTCCCGATTCGGCTTGTCCGATCGAAGTTTCAAGGCCGGCGTCATGCCGGCCTTTTGCATTTCGACAATATAATATTTGCAATGACTTGCGGTGGGGTAAGGGTTTGCGGCAGTATTCTTCCATGATGCGCTGGGAGATTGCCGATGATAGCCGCCATGCCCCTAATGATTATCCCGTTTATTCTTTACAATCTTGCGATGCTGGGCCTGATGGGCGATGGCGGCATTCCGGCACTGCAACATGATATCATCGTGCTGTCGATGATCTCGGGCGCGATCTGGAGCATGGCTCTCGGCGATCTTTTCATCGTCATCGCACTTGTCGTGCTGTTCTTCGAAATCCTCAAAGCGACCAGAACCGGTCCCGGCAATCTCGTCAACCACATGCTGTCGATGCTGGTGTTCATCGCATTCCTGGTCGAGTTTTTGCTCGTCCGGGATGCTGCGACGCAGGTCTTCTTCATTTTGATGACGATCGCTCTGATCGATGTCATCGGCGGTTTTGCCGTGTCGATCCGGAGCGCCGGGCGGGACGTCTCGATCGGATTATAGGTTGTCGAGCTTGTTCTGAAGGGCGCGGAGCTGTTCCTTCAGCTCGTCGATATCCTTGGCCTCGGCCTTGCGGCTTTCCTTGGCTGGCGGCGTCATGAAGGGCGAGAACATCTGCATCGCCTGCTGAAACAGCTCGGTGTTGCGGCGAACATGGTCCTCGACCATCTGCATCGGCAACTGCAGGTTCTTGCCGAGCGGCGTTTCGCCGAAGGCGCGGTTTACCTGCTCGCGCATCTGGGCCTGTTGTTCGGTGAAGGAGCGCATTGAATGTTCGAGAAAGCTCGGCACGACCATCTGCATCTGGTCGCCGTAATAGGTGATGAGCTGGCGCAGGAAGGAGATCGGAAGCAATGTGTTGCCGGTCTTCGATTCCTGTTCGAAGATGATCTGGGTCAGCACCGAATGGGTGATGTCATCTCCGCTTTTTGCATCTTGTACGTTAAATTCTTCGCCCTTCTTCACCATCTCCGCCAGGTCTTCCAGCGTCACATAGGTGCTGGTGCCTGTGTTGTATAGGCGGCGATTGGCGTACTTCTTGATAACGATCTGACCCTCATGCTTCGCCATATCAGTCTCCTGAACCCCCGTCTGATTTATGGATATTCCTCCATTTGAGACTGTAAACGCAAAAGAAGCCCGGTGACAATCTCTTTGTGCGATGCGGCAAACCTTTAACAGAGCAGATGAATCGGGCTTTGACGGGCTTTGCCTAAAAATGACGGCGGCCGGTCTTCGCGTTTGACTTGTGCTCCAAGCTTTGCCAGTTTCGACTTATGTAAGTGAGACGAAAACGAGGAGCGTCCCCATGAGCAATCCATCCATCGTCATCGCCAGTGCAGGGCGAACAGCAGTCGGCGCCTTCAACGGTGCTTTCGCGACGGTCCTCGCGCATGAGCTCGGGGCGGCCGTCATCAAGGGCGCGCTCGAGCGCGCCGGCGTCGATGCCGGCGAGGTGGATGAGGTGATCCTCGGCCAGGTGCTTGCCGCCGGCGAGGGCCAGAACCCGGCCCGCCAGGCGGCGATGAAGGCCGGCATTCCGCAGGAAGCGACAGCCTGGGGCGTCAACCAGCTCTGCGGCTCGGGCCTGCGCGCGGTCGCGCTCGGCATGCAGCAGATCGCCACCGGCGATGCCAAGATCATCGTTGCCGGCGGCCAGGAATCCATGTCGATGGCGCCGCATGCCGCGCACTTACGCGGCGGCGTCAAGATGGGCGACATGAAGATGATCGACACGATGATCAAGGACGGCTTGACCGACGCCTTCCACGGCTACCACATGGGCATCACCGCCGAGAATGTCGCGCGGCAGTGGCAGCTTTCGCGTGACGACCAGGATCAGTTCGCGGTCAGCTCGCAGAACAAGGCCGAGGCGGCGCAGAAGGCCGGCCGCTTTACCGACGAGATCATCCCCTATGTGATCAAGACACGTAAGGGCGACGTTACGGTCGACGCCGACGAATATATCCGTCACGGCGCGACGATAGAGGCGATGGGGAAGCTGCGCCCGGCCTTCGACAAGGACGGCACGGTCACGGCCGCGAACGCGTCCGGCCTCAACGACGGTGCCGCTGTGGCGGTGCTGATGAGCGAAGCCGAGGCAGTCCGGCGCGGCATCCAGCCGCTCGCCCGCATCGTTTCCTGGGCAACGGCGGGTGTCGATCCGCAGATCATGGGCACCGGACCGATCCCGGCTTCGCGCAAGGCGCTCGAGAAGGCCGGCTGGTCGGTCAACGATCTCGATCTCGTCGAAGCCAACGAGGCTTTCGCGGCGCAAGCCTGCGCCGTCACCAAGGATCTCGGATGGGATCCGTCGATCGTCAACGTCAATGGCGGAGCGATCGCGATCGGCCATCCGATCGGCGCCTCGGGTGCGCGCGTTCTCAACACGCTGCTGTTCGAAATGAAGCGCCGCGGCGCGAAGAAGGGTCTTGCCACGCTTTGCATCGGCGGTGGCATGGGTGTGGCCATGTGCTTTGAAGCGCTTTAAATAGCATACGATCCATGTTTGATTGAAGATCCCGCCGAGCGGCGGGGCAAAAAACAAAAGGGGAGCGGAACATGAGCAGAGTGGCTTTGGTCACCGGGGGTACGCGCGGCATCGGCGCGGCAATATCCATGGCACTGAAAAATGCCGGATACAGGGTCGCCGCCAGCTATGCCGGCAACGACGAGAAGGCCAAAGCCTTCCACGACGTTACCGGCGTTCCGGTGTTCAAATGGGATGTTTCGGATTACCTCGCCTGCGGCGAGGGAATTGCCAGGGTCGAAAGCGAGATCGGCCCAGTCGAAATCCTCGTCAACAATGCCGGCATTACCCGCGACGCGATGTTCCACAAGATGACGCAGCAGCAGTGGCACGAGGTGATCAATACCAACCTCACGGGCCTGTTCAACATGACGCATCAGGTCTGGACCGGCATGCGTGACCGCAGCTTCGGCCGTATCGTCAATATCTCGTCGATCAACGGGCAGAAGGGCCAGATGGGCCAGGTGAACTATTCGGCGGCCAAGGCGGGCGATCTCGGCTTCACCAAGGCGCTGGCCCAGGAAGGGGCGAATAAGAACATCACCGTCAACGCTATTTGCCCCGGTTACATCGGAACGGAAATGGTGCTTGCCGTGCCGGAGAAGGTGCTGAACGAACGCATCATTCCGCAGATCCCCGTCGGTCGTCTCGGCGAACCGGAAGAGATCGCGCGCTGCGTCACCTTCCTCGTCTCCGACGACGCCGGCTTCATCACTGGTTCGACAATTACGGCCAACGGCGGACAGTTCTTCGCCTAGGTATTTCTGCCTTCGAGTCGACAGTAGAGATTAGATTCAAAGCGATAGCGCGTCCGACAGGACGCGCTATCGCTGTTTTTGGACGTCTCTCGTGATGCCGGTTTGTTACCGGAGTAGTGGTGCGTTTTCGGGAAGATCAAGAGCGGCGGTCTGTGTTCGGACGTCGCTGTGGCCGAACTCTGGCCGGAACTTTGCGCAGCGAAGGATCATCGGTGCTGAGAGCTGATATCGCGGTCGTCAGGAAAGCCGATGCGATGAGAACGGCGACGAGGGAATTCAGCAAAATATGAATCATGGAAGCGTTTCCTTTCCGGTGCGCCGGGCGGCTCTGCCTGTCCGTTGCGCTCGTGAAGGAAATATGTGCCTGCCCGTTGGGCGGCGGTAGGTTTGACTTTCGCAACCGATTGTCAACGTCTCGTTGACGGATGCGGCAGGCCAAAAGAAAACGGGCGCTGAAGCGCCCGTTGGGAGTCCGATATGCTTTTGCCGATCAGCGGCAACGAGCCTCGTAGCGGCGGCCGTAGCGGTCGCGATAGACGCAGTAGCCGCGTCGTTCGACCGACTGGCCGATCAGAGCGCCGGTCAGGCCGCCGGCAACGGCGCCGACGGCGGCACCACCCCAGCTGTTGGTAACGACACCGCCGATAACCGCGCCGGTGCCGGCGCCGATCGCCGTACCTTGCTCGGTCGCGGTGCAGGATGCCAAGGCGCCGACGAGGGCACCAATAAGAACAATCTTCTTCATCATGTCGTAACTCCCCAGGTTAGTAGGCCTTTAGACGCGGCCCATGAGTACAAGGATAATGATAATCACGAGAACTAGCCCCAAACCGCCAGAAGGTCCATAGCCCCAGCCACGGCTGTAACCCCAATTCGGCAGGGCTCCGATCAGAAGCAGAATAAGGATAACAAGAAGTATCGTGCCGAGCATGGTGTATTCCCTTCATTTCATCTGCAATTCGAATGGACGAGAAACACTTATTGGCGATTTTTGTTCCCGGCTAAGCTCTCGAAATGTGACGAAACCTTGTTTGCGGTTTTCTGAGGAGCACGGCCGCTTTCACAAATGGTCGGCAGCATCGGTCGAATTCGACCATTGCGGGAAATCACCTGCATGGTTAAAAAATCATTTAAATACAATATGTTGCGGTGAACAAAGCGGGAAAATCGTGATGTCGCCGATTCGTCAGCGATTCGTTCCCTCTTTGATCGGCGCCTGCACTCGGCACCCGTATCGGCTGCCGCAGTTTAACGCGATCTGAATCCGGCTCCCGAAAGATTAATGCCGGTGCGGCGAGGTGGAATGAAGGCCCTTGCCGCCGATCCGCATCTAGCGCCCGCACCCGAAGCCGCTACCAGATGTGGCCGCGAACGAAAGGCGAAAACGGCGGAGTCATCGATTCGTCTCCGATTCGTTCCGGCTTTGGTCGAGAGGTTAATTTCGGGCGGATTTTCGCCTGTTCAAGATCGGCGGGAATCGGTCACTCGCGATGGCGAGAATGCGAACAAGATAGAGTCTCATGATTCAGCATCTAGTGGGAAAAAGTGATTCAAAATCAATACTTAGCCGTGAACAAAAGCTGAACCAGCTGGAGTCACCGATTCGTCGCTGATTCGTTCTCACGCTGTTCCGAATCGGAAATTCGGGCGCTCCATGGGACTCGCAAAGGTCGTAATCCCCTAGGCATTTTGAAATCTGCCCTTGCGTTTGCGGCGGCAGCTGTCCATGTGTTGTCCAGCTTCCATCGGGAGCCAAGATTTTCCTGGGGCCACCCCGCCTCATTTGCATGGACCCATGACTCTGACTTCGCAGCCGATGATTCTGAGTGGACGCGGTGTGACCGCGGTGCTCGGGCCGACCAATACCGGCAAGACCCATTATGCCATCGAGCGCATGGTCGCGCACGGGACGGGCGTCATCGGCCTGCCGCTCCGGTTGCTGGCGCGCGAGGTCTATACGCGGGTGGTCGAGAAGGTTGGCGCGCACAACGTGGCGCTGGTCACCGGCGAGGAAAAGATTTCGCCGCCCAATGCGCGTTTTTCCGTCTGCACTGTCGAAGCGATGCCGCGCGAGACCAGAGCCGCCTTCGTCGCGATCGACGAGGTACAGCTCGCCGGCGATCTTGAGCGCGGCCATATCTTCACCGACCGCATCCTGCATCTTCGCGGCCGCGAGGAAACGCTGCTGCTCGGTGCGGCGACGATGCGGCCGATCCTGCAACAGCTCTTGCCCGGCATCACTATCGTCGAGCGGCCGCGGCTTTCGCATCTTTTCTATGCCGGGCAGAAGAAGATCACACGGCTGCCGCAGCGCTCGGCCATCGTCGCCTTCTCCGCCGACGAGGTCTATGCCATCGCCGAGCTCATCCGCCGGCAGCGCGGCGGCGCTGCGGTCGTGCTCGGCGCACTCAGCCCGCGCACCCGCAATGCGCAGGTGGCGCTTTATCAAGCGGGCGACGTCGAATATCTGGTGGCGACCGATGCGATCGGCATGGGCCTCAACCTCGATGTCGATCACGTCGCCTTTGCCCAGGACCGGAAATTCGACGGTTACCAGTTCCGCAATCTCAATCCGGGCGAACTCGGCCAGGTCGCCGGGCGCGCCGGGCGGCATGTGCGGGACGGGACCTTCGGCGTCACCGGGCAAGTCTCGCCCTTCGACGACGAGCTGGTGCAGCGCATCGAAGGACACGAATTCGACAACGTCAAGGTTTTGCAGTGGCGGACGACGGAGATGGACTTCTCCTCAATCGCGTCGCTGCGCGCCAGCCTTGAGGCGGGGCCGCGCGTGCCGGGGCTGACGCGGGCGCTGCCTGCGGTCGACCAGCAGGCGCTCGAACAGCTTTCGCGTTATCCCGAGGTCATCAACCTCGCCGACAGGCCGGCGCGCGTCGAAAAACTCTGGGAGGCTTGCGCGCTTCCCGACTATCGGCGTATCACCCCAGCACAACATGCCGATCTTATCTCGACCCTCTTTTCCGATCTCGTCCGCTATGGCACGGTGAATGAGCAGTTTCTTGCGGAGCAGGTTCATCGCTCCGATCGAACAGATGGCGAAATTGACACGCTTTCGGCGCGAATCGCGCAGATAAGGACCTGGACCTACGTTTCGAATCGGCCCGGTTGGCTTGCCGATCCGACACACTGGCAGGAAAAGACGCGGGAAATCGAAGATCGATTGTCCGACGCGTTACATGAAAGGTTGACGAAACGCTTTGTTGATCGCAGGACATCTGTGCTCATGAAGCGCCTGAGAGAGAATGCGATGCTGGAAGCTGAAATCAGTGTGAATGGCGATGTCTTCGTTGAAGGACATCATGTAGGGCAGTTGAGCGGATTCCGTTTCACGCCGGTGGCGGGAACGGACGGACCGGATGCCAAGGCGGTTCAGGCCGCGTCGCAGAAGGCGCTCGGGCTCGAGTTCGAAGCCCGCGCGGCCCGGATGCATGCTGCCGGCAACAGCGATCTCGTGATCGGTTCGGATGGGTTGATCCGTTGGCTGGGCGACCCGGTGGCGCGGCTTTCGGGCAGCGATCACATCATGCGTCCGCGCGTGATCCTGCTGGCCGACGAACAACTGACGGGCAATGCCCGCGATCACGTCGCCGCCCGCATCGAGCGCTTCGTCAATCATCATATCAGCACGGTGCTGAAGCCGCTCGACGACCTGTCGCGCGCCGAGGACCTGCAGGGTCTTGCCAAGGGGCTTGCCTTCCAGCTCGTCGAGAATCTCGGAGTGCTGTTCCGCCGCGACGTGACCGAGGAGGTGAAGTCGCTGGACCAGGAGGCCCGTGCCTCCATGCGCCGCTACGGCGTGCGTTTCGGCGCCTATCATATCTTCGTTCCCGCACTTCTGAAGCCGGCGCCGGCCGAACTCATCACGCTGCTCTGGGCGCTGAAGAACGACGGTCTCGACAAGCCGGGCTACGGCGATCTCATTCCGGTGCTTGCCGCCGGCCGCACCTCCGTGGTCACCGATCCGAGCTATGAGCGGATGTTCTACAAGCTCGCCGGCTTCCGTTTCCTTGGCAAGCGTGCCGTGCGCATCGACATCCTGGAACGGCTTGCCGATATCATCCGTCCGCTGCTGCAGTGGAAGCCCGGTCAGAATAACCGTCCGGAGGGCGCCTATGACGGCCGCCGCTTCACGACGACGACGGCGATGCTGTCGATCCTCGGGGCGACGCTCGAGGACATGGAAGAAATCCTCAAGGGTCTCGGCTATCGCGCCGATGCCGTGAAGGCGGAAGAAGCATCAGTCCATCTTGCGGCGCAGGATGCGGCCTCCGTGCCTGCCGCCAGCGCACAAACGCCGGCGGAAGAGACAGCCGAGAAGGCCGATCACGACGATGCCGACGGCGCCGCGGAAGAGACTGCTGCCGAGCCATCCGCAATCGAGGCGGCTTCGGCGGTCGCCGACGCGCCCGTGACGGAAGCGGTCGAAAGCCCCCCTCCGGCCGAACCGATCGAGGCACCCGCTGCCGCGGAAGCCTCAGCTGCCGAAGAAACCTCCGCTCCTGCGGAAGCGGTATCGGCTTCCGAGGAAGCAGGATCTGCTCCTGGGGAAGCCGGCGAGCCGACGGAACCGAAGCCGGTTCTTCTGTGGCGTCTCGGCGGCCGCAACGACAATCAGCGCCAGGCGCGCGGTGGGCATGGCGAACGCCGTGGCGGCCAGGGCCAGGAGCGAGGTCAAAACCAGGAGCGCGGCGACCGCAATCGCCGGCCGGGCGGTGGTGAAGGCGGCGAGGGCAATCGCGGCGGCGACGGCCGCGACAACAATCGCCAGAATCGTGGCAAGGAAGGCGGCGGTCGCGATGGTGGCCGGCCGCAGCAGGCAAGAGGCGACCGCAACAACCAACCACGGGGCGACCAGCCGCGCGGCGACCGGCAGGACCGTGGCGATCGCAAGGATCGCGGCGAGCGTAACGATCGCAACGACCGCAACAACAATCGTGGCGGCTCGCAGCCGTTGCGCTTCGAGGCCAAGCCGCCCCGCAAGGAGAAGCCGATCGATCCGGATTCGCCTTTCGCCAAGCTCGCAGCTCTCAAGGAGCAGATGAAGAAGTAGTCATGAGCGGGGAGACGCAGCCGACAAGCGGTTCGCGCCAGCGCATCGACAAGTGGCTGTTCTTCGCGCGCATGGCGAAGTCACGCTCGGTGGCGCAGAGCCATATCCAATCGGGCCATGTGCGCATCAACGGCGAGCGCTGCAGCCATCCGAGCCAGATGGTCAAGCCGGGCGACCGTATCGAGCTGACGCTGGAGCGGCGCGATGTCGTTCTCGTCGTGCGCCTTGCCGGCGAGCGGCGGGGTCCTTACGAGGAGGCGCGGCTGCTCTACGACGATCAATCCCCGCCGCCTGATGAGGCAAAACGTCTCACGCCCTACGAGCAGGCGATCCGGGCGACCGGCGCCGGCCGTCCGACCAAAAAGGAAAGGCGTGCGATCGACAGGCTGATGTCGGACGAGGATTAGAAAACTCTGTCTGCGGCGGCGGCTTTTGCAGATCGTTTATCCTTGAAATCCGGCGCTAAAGCCGATAGTGCACTGACAACCTGCCGGAAGCGTGCTTGCCTCCCAAGCCTGCTCACGCTTTCCTCCGGCACGGGGATAGGCGCGACGTTCCAGGTTGCCCGGCCCCATCCGCATGGAAATCCTGGAGTTCTTCATGACCTATGTCGTGACCGACAATTGCATCAAGTGCAAATACACCGATTGCGTGGAAGTCTGCCCTGTCGACTGCTTCTATGAGGGCGAGAATTTCCTCGTCATCCATCCTGACGAATGCATCGATTGCGGCGTCTGCGAACCTGAATGTCCCGCCGAGGCGATCAAGCCCGATACCGAGCCGGGCCTCGACAAATGGCTGAAAATCAACACCGAATATGCCACGATCTGGCCGAATATCACGGTCAAGAAGGACCCGTTGCCCGAGGCCAAGGACATGGATGGCGAGACCGGAAAATTCGAGAAGTATTTTTCGGAGAAGCCCGGTTCCGGCGATTGAGACAGCGCTCACATTCGGCCTCCGGATTCGGGCGACCGTAGGGCAAAACGTTTTAAAAGCTGCGTGAGGCATATGGGTGACATGTGTTGCCCGCATGACTCAAGCGAAGCAAATTATTGATTTCCTCATATTTTTATGATAGGTTTCGTCTACTGTTCCATTTGTGGCATAACGCATGCCCAAAACCATCACGAAAGCAAAACAAATCCGTACACGGTTTCCGTGACATATCAACGCTTTGAGCGCCGGGTCCCAAGATCGTGCGCAAGAAGTCTTTGCTTTTGCCCGATGGGACCAGAGTGAAGTCACCCGACGGATACTACCGTCTCACCCGGGCCTGACTGACCCGGCTCCGGCCGCCGCCGGAAGCGTAACAGGGAGTTTTTGAATAGAATGACGACTCAGCAGAAAAAACCTTCTACAGCACGTCACGGCTTCAAGACCGGTGAATCGATCGTCTACCCCGCTCATGGCGTCGGTACCATCACCGCTATCGAAGAGCAAGAAGTTGCCGGCATGAAGCTCGAACTTTTCGTTATCGATTTCGAGAAGGACAAGATGCGTCTGAAGGTTCCGGTCGCGAAGGCGATGAGCATTGGTATGCGCAAGCTTTCGGAAACGGATTTCGTCGAGCGTGCTTTGAAGGTCGTGCAGGGCAAGGCGCGCGTCAAGCGCACCATGTGGTCCCGCCGCGCCCAGGAATATGATGCCAAGATCAATTCCGGCGACCTGATTTCCATCGCTGAAGTCGTGCGCGATCTCTATCGTGCCGAGAACCAGCCTGAACAGTCCTATTCCGAGCGCCAGCTTTATGAAGCTGCGCTCGACCGCATGGCGCGCGAAATCGCCGCGGTCAACAAGATGTCGGAAACCGAAGCCGTCCGCCTCGTCGAGACCAATCTCAACAAGGGTCCGAAGCGCGGCAAGGCGATCGAAGAAGACGATTCACAGGACGAAGCCGCATAAAGCGACCCTGTTTTTCTGTCAAAAAACCCGGCCTTCGAGCCGGGTTTTTTTATTGGAACTTTTTCCCGACTGCCGCGTTTATCACACGTAATTGCGGACTGCTCGTCGGGCAATGGCCTCACGGGCGAACTGCTATTCCGTCAATGTTCGATGAGGAGCGGATCATGCCTTTTCTATATTGCCCATCCGGCAAGGTGAAGAAACAGATCCTGCCCAGCCGTCTTACCGGCACATGATGAAAAGTAGGGCCTCCCCCTGAAAAGTCCAGGGGCGAGGTTTTTATGCATTCAGAACCCCATTGAATCCGGACAGCGATGTTCCGGAAGATGAGTTTTATTGTTCATTTCAGGGCGAGAGGCCTGTTTCGGGAGATCGAAATGAAGAACATGTCTGCAGATCGGCGCATGATCAAAATCGCGATGGCCGCGCCTTATCTCGCTCGTCAGGAAGAGCACGATCTCGCCACCCGCTGGAAGGATCACGACGACCGCGGCGCGCGCAACCAGATCGCCATGGCCCATATGCGCCTTGTCATATCCATGGCGGGCAAGTTCCGCAATTTCGGCCTGCCGATGAGCGATCTGGTGCAGGAGGGCTATGTCGGTCTGCTCGAGGCCGCCGCCCGCTTCGAGCCGGAACGCGACGTGCGTTTTTCCACCTATGCAAGCTGGTGGATCAGGGCGTCGATCCAGGATTATATCCTGCGCAACTGGTCGATCGTGCGCGGCGGCACGAGTTCGGCGCAAAAAGCGCTGTTCTTCAATCTGCGCCGTTTGCGCGCCAAGCTCGCCAAGGGCGACACGCAGCTGACGCTGCAATCCATTCACCAGGAAATCGCCGCGGCCCTCGGCGTCAGCCTCTCGGATGTGCAGACGATGGATGCCAGGCTTTCCGGCAACGACGCCTCGCTGCAGGCGCCTTCGGTCTCCGGCGATGCCGAGAGCGCGGAGAAGATGGACTTCCTCGTCAGCGACGATCCCCTGCCGGACGAGCAGGTGTCCAACATGATCGACGGCGAGCGCCGCCGCGTCTGGCTCGCCTCGGCGCTGAAACATCTCAACGAACGCGAGATGAAGATCATCAGCGCCCGGCGACTGGCGGAAGATGGTGCCACGCTCGAAGAGCTCGGTGCCGATCTCGGCATTTCCAAGGAGCGCGTGCGTCAGATCGAAAGCCGGGCGATGGAGAAACTTCGCAGCGCGCTCGTCAGCGCCGATCCGCATATGGCGGCCTACGCCTGAACCGAAAGCGCGTCGCGCTTTCGGTCATTGTCGCAAAACCGCCGCACAGTTTTGCGCCAGATGTTTATCCCCTCCAGCAGCACAGACTGGCCCGGCGCAAGCCGGGCCTTTTTTATTCGGCGATGATCTTGACGCGATCGCCTGTTGCAACGGCTGCACCCGTGGGCAGGGCGTTGATGAGCTTGAAGAGATCGAGCTTGCGGTCTGTGCCCATCATGCGGGCGGCGAGTGTCGAGATGTTCTCGCCCGGCCGAACGGTGACGACGCGGATGCGCAGCGGCTTCAGCGAGGCGGCCTCTGCCGGCGTCATGCGCCGGAAACTCGCGCGCAGCACATTCGCCGTTGGCTCAAGGGCGCCGCTGCCTTTCGGCACGGCGGTCAGGAAACGGAAGATCTGCGAATTGTTGCGGATCACGGTCACATCGAAATCCCAGCGGTCGGCGCTGGCGCGCGCGGTGGCTGCTTCCATGCCGTTGATGGTGATCGGCTGGATGGTCGACGGGTCGAGGCCGGTCACCCAGCCGCTGGAGATATAGTTGGTGAGGCTCTGGTTCTGATTGTCGGCGACGCCGTCAAAGCGGACGGCAATGTCGTTCGGGCCGGTGGCCATCACCGCTTCGACCTTGTTGTCGATGTGGAAATCCGGCGGCACGTCGAAGCGGATGCCGAGACCGCCATGCAGGAAGGTCTGGCCGCGCACATAGCCCTCTTCCGGGCTGTCGCCGTAGAGCAGTCCGTCTATGCCGTCGAGATAATAATTGCGACCCTTGTCGCCGACCGAGCCTTCCTGGCCGAAGGCGCGGGCGTGGGTGCGGGCAAGTTCGATGCGCTGGGCCGAATTCGGATGGCTCGACAGGAAGTCGAGGCTCTGGTCGGCTTCGGGATCAACCGACATGAAGCGACTGTAGGCGGCCATCGAATCGAGGAACCGGGCGGCGGCATATGGGTCGTAGCCGGCTTCGCCGAGCATGCGCACGCCGATGACATCGGCCTGCAGCTCCTGCTGGCGGGAGAAGGCGGCGAGCCGCAGCTTGCCGCGGGCAAGCGCCTGCTTGCCGGCGATGTCGCTGGAGAGGACCTCGGCGACGACGCGGCTGGCGATGACCTCAGCCTCTTCGCGCTTCTGACGCTCGATGCCGTGGTTTGCCGTCACATGGCCCATTTCGTGCGACAACACGGCGGCGACTTCCGAGGCGTCGTTGGCAAGGGCGAGCAGGCCGCGGGTAACGTAGAGATAACCGCCCGGCAGCGCGAAGGCGTTGATCGCCGGCGAATTCAGAATGGTGATGCGGTAGGACTGGCTCGGATTTTCCGACACCGCCGTCAGCGCGCCGGCGATGCGGGCGACGAGGCGCTCGGTTTTGGCGTCCTTGTATTCGCCGCCATAGCTAGCCACGATGCGCGGATGCTCACGGGCGCCCATCGCCGCGCGCGGATCGTTCTTCTGCACCTCGTCGACGATCTGCGGATTGGAAGAAGGCGAAACACTGGGCTGATAGGATTGGTCGATCAGCGATTGACAGCCATTCAGCGCCATTGCGAGGGTCGAAAGCAGCATCATGCGACGCGCGAAGCGCCGCGGCGCGGAGATGGCATCACTGGAAAGCGCGGGGGATTTCCACGTCGTCAAGCTGTCCAGTCTGTTTCTCCGCATCATGTCGCTGTTTTGCCGGTTTGCCGCAGATTCGGACCGACCGTGGCAAGGGGAACTCAACAGGTGCGCACCCCTGATCTCGCGCTGCACAATCGGCCGATACAAGTCGTTGCTGTAGCTGATTTACGCATCGGTTGCATAGCGAGACTCTGTTTAAATGTGGCGCCGTTGCATTTTAGCAAGCCTCAGGCATTAAGGCTTCCTTTCGCTCGGATGAAATTATGGCGAAAGTTCCGTCACAAAGCCGAGATTCGTCGACGGCGCGGAAAAAGAACGGCCCGATTGAAGCAACCGGCTCGATAGCGACAGTCCTACGAGAAAATTGCAACCCTTGATATAGGCATCGAGAGGGAACGCCTCCTGATGAAGCATTCTCTCGCAGGTAACGATTCGACTATTCGGCGGCTTCTGCCGTCGCCGGTTGCGGCTTCGTCGTCTCGCCGGCGCGGGGCAGCTGCACGGGTTTCAGCATGATGGCGGCAGCAAGGCCGATCAGCGCAATGGCGCAGGAAGTCATGAAGAGCGGCGAGAAAGCGGCGGCATAGGTATCGGCGACGGCCTGGCGGCTCGCTTCGGGAAGTGCGGCCATCATTTTCGGCGTCAGCTGCTTGATATCGGCGACGCCGGGAATGGAGACGCCGACCTTGCCGAGCTCAGAGGCGATGATGGCGCCGTAGATGGAAATGGCGATCGAGGCGCCGCCCATGCGCGACAGCGTCACCGAGCCGGTGGCGGCGCCGACGTCGCGAGCGGGTGCCGCATTCTGCACGCCGATGACGGGAACCTGCTGGGCAAGGCCGATGCCGATGCCGTGCAGCATCATGACCGCGCCGATGAAGGCGATCGGCGTTCCGGCGTGGATCTGCGACATCAGCGCAAAGGCGATGGCGCTGCAGGTGAGGCTTGCGATGGCGAAGGGCTTGTAGCGCCCCGTCTTCGAGATGATGCGGCCTGCGGAAAGCGACCCGCAGACGAGGCCGCCGGTCAGAAGGATGAAGAGCAGGCCGGCGGCAGACGGCGAAAGGCCGGTCGTGGTCTGCAGGAAGAGGGCGAGATAATTGACCATGCCGATGGCGATGGCGCCGCCCATGATCGAGATCACCAGGAGCAGGCTGAAGGTCGAATTGCGAAACAGCTGCAGGGGAACGATCGGTTCGGGCGCGCGGCGCTCGACGAACACCCAGGTGACGGCGCAGACGACGCCGAAGATGACGATGCCGATGCTCTCAGGCGAAATCAATGCACCGAACAGTTCACTGCTGTCGGTGGCAAGCACGATGCTTGTCGTCGTCATGGCAAGCAGAAGCGCTCCGGCATAATCGATCTTGGGGCGGCGATGCGGTTTGCGGTACGGCAGCATGAAGGCAAGGCCGGTGAGCACGATGAAACCGATCGGCACGTTGACGAGAAAGATCGAGCGCCAGCCGAAGAGATCGCTCATCGTACCGCCGAGCACCGGGCCGATCGCGCCCGATGCCATCAGCACGAGGCTGGAATAGCTTTGGTAGCGCGCCCGCTCGCGCGGCTCGAACAGGTCGGCGTTGACGGCGAAGATCGATACCATGATGCCGCCGCCGCCAAGGCCCTGCAGCACACGGGCGGCGATCAGCGTATTCATCGAGACCGCAAGGCCGCAGACCGCTGAGCCGACAGTGAAGATCATGATCGCCGTCATCATCACGTATTTGCGGCCGAACAGGTCGCCGAGCTTGCCGTAGACCGGCATGACGGCGCTCAGCGACAGGAGATAGGCCGAGCCGATCCAGCCGAAGCGCTCGAGATGGCCGAATTCGCCGACGATCGTCGGCAGCGCCGTGGAGACGATCTGATTATCAAGCGTCGCCATGAACATGGCGGTCATCAGGAAGAAGAAGAGGATAAGCCGGCGACGAGGATCCGTCACGAGCGGCGCAGGCGCGAGTTGCATGTCCATGGGAGGCATCGTTCCGGGTTGACGCACTTTTATGTGCTAACAGCATATAGTTGTCAATGGCACATTAATGACATCGGCATATTCAATTTTTGAATCGGCTCTGTTATGGTCCTGTGATGAGCGACGTCCTGACCAAGACCCCTTCTGCGGAGCCGGCCGAGCCGGATCGTGAAAACGTGCCGCGTATCGGCCGGAGCATGGCGCGCATGCGGCTGATGACCGGGCGGCGGCTGATCGGCCGGCTGGCGATCCAGAGTGCTGCACCGGGCCTTGAGCTTTCGCATCTCGACGTGCTCGATGCCGTGCGCAGGGCGCAGCCTGCCGGCGAGGTCACGGTCGGCATGATCGCGGAGATGCTGCGCATCGATCCGTCACGGGCAAGCCGGGTGGTGGCCGACATGGTCGGGCGTAACGTGCTGCGCCGCGAGGCCTCGCAGGCCGATGCGCGGCGGATCGTCGTCGTCATGACCGAGGTCGGCCAGGATCTGCTTGCCGAGATCGTCGCGCAGAAGCTTGCGATCATTTCCGAGATCGTTTCCGACTGGCCACAGGAGGATGTCGAGCGCTTCGCAGCGCTTTTCGAGCGCTTCATCGGCGGCTACGAGGCGGTTTTCCTGTCGCGCGACAAGGATACGCCGGGCTGAGGCAGACGCCGGCGTTCGCCGGCCCTTCCCCTCGACCCCTCGTTTGCGCTAAGGGCAATGCCCATGAGCCAATCCACCTTCACCATTCTCCTTGGCGGCGAACTCAGCCTGACGGAGCGCCTGCGCGATGCCATCGAAGACAGCCGCTTTATTGCGGCCGATGGCGGCATGCGGCATGCGGCAGCACTCGGTATTACGCCGGAGCTCTGGGTCGGCGATTTCGATTCGACGCCTGATGATCTCGCGGATGCATTTCCCGATGTGCCGAAACAGCCTTATCCGGCAGCGAAGGCGGCGACGGACGGTGAAATCGCAGTTGCGGAAGCAATCGCGCGGGGTGCGCGGCGGCTGATCCTGGCCGGCGCGCTCGGCGGCGAACGTTCCGACCATGCGCTTCAACATCTGCTATCGGCCGTCAGCTTGGCGGAAGAGGGTTTTGACGTACTGCTGACCTCCGGCAAGGAAGAGGCGGTGCCGCTGGTTGCTGGTACGATCGAACTGGACCTTCCCAAAGGCAGCCTGTTTTCCGTGCCCGGATTCAGCGAGCTGAGAGGGCTTACCATCGAGAATGCGCGTTATCCGCTGGCAGATTTCCATCTGCCTTTCGGCTCGTCGCGCACCATTTCCAATGTTGCGGAAGGCAAGATTCGCTTTTCGCTCCGCAGCGGCCGGGCAATCGTGCTCGCCCGGCCCTATGATCTTTCCGGAGTCTGATTTTTGGCCCCTCCCATTCTGAAACTCGACGACATCTTCCTGAGCTTTGGCGGCGCACCGCTTCTGGCGGGTGCTGGCCTGCAGATCGAGCCCGGTGACAAAATCTGTCTCGTCGGGCGCAACGGGTCGGGAAAATCGACGCTGCTGAAGATTGCTGCCGGCCTGGTCGAGGTGCAGTCCGGCGAGGTCTTCCGCCATCCGTCCTCGACGGTGCGTTATCTCGAACAGGCGCCGGATTTTGCCGGATTCAACACGGTGCAGGCCTATGCCGAGGCGGGCCTCGGGCCGGGCGATGACCCCTATCGCGTCACCTATCTGCTGTCGCATCTCGGTCTGAGCGGCGATGAAGACCCCAGAATGCTGTCCGGTGGCGAATCGCGGCGCGCAGCCCTTGCCCGGGTTATGGCGCCGGAGCCGGACATTCTTCTGCTCGACGAACCGACCAACCATCTCGACCTGCCGACCATCGAATGGCTGGAAGGCGAGCTGCAAAAGACGCGCAGCGCCTTGGTGCTGATCTCGCACGACCGGCGTTTCCTCGAAAGAGTCTCGACGGCAACCGTCTGGCTCGACCGCGGCACCTCGCGCCGGCTCGACAGAGGTTTTGCGCATTTCGAAGCCTGGCGCGATCAGGTGCTGGAGGCCGAGGAGTTGGAGCAGCACAAGCTCGGCAAGTCGATCGAGCGCGAGGAGCACTGGCTGCGCTACGGCGTCACGGCGCGGCGCAAGCGTAACATGCGCCGTCTTGGCGAGCTGCAGACGATGCGCTCGAACTATCGCGGCCACAAGGGGCCGCAGGGCACGGTGCAGGCGACGGTTTCTGACGCGCAGGAATCCGGCAAGCTGGTGATCGAGGCCGACAAGATCACCAAGAGCTTCGGCGAGCGGGCAATCGTCACGCCGTTTTCGATCCGCGTGCATCGCGGCGACTGCATTGGTCTGGTCGGGCCGAACGGCGCCGGCAAGACGACGCTGCTGAAGATGCTGACCGGGCAGCTTTCACCCGATAGCGGCATCGTCAAGCTCGGTACCAATCTTGAGATTGCGACGCTCGACCAGAAACGCGAGGATCTTGATCCCGAGGATACGCTTGCCAACTATCTCACGGATGGGCGCGGCGAAAACCTGCTGGTCAACGGCGAGCAGCGCCATGTCACCGGCTACATGAAGGAATTTCTGTTCCAGCCGGAACAGGCGCGTACGCCGATCAGAAACCTCTCCGGCGGCGAACGCGCCCGGCTGATGCTGGCGCGCATCCTTTCGCGTCCGACGAACCTCTTGATCCTCGACGAGCCGACCAACGATCTCGATATCGAAACGCTCGATCTCCTGCAGGAGATTGTCGCCGGCTTTCCCGGCACCGTCATTCTCGTCAGCCACGACCGCGATTTCCTCGACCGCACCGTGACCTCGACGATCGCACCGGCCGTGCCGGATGCGCCTGATGGTCGCTGGATCGAATATGCCGGCGGCTACTCGGACATGCTTGTACAGCGCAAGGGCGCGCTCGAGGAGCGTAAGAGGGCCGAGAAGGCGGCGGAGAAGCCGAAGACCCAGCAAGCAACAGCTTCAGGCAGCGCGAAGGTCAAGCTCTCCTTCAAGCAGAAATTCGCACTGGAAAACCTGCCAAAGGAAATGGCGAAGGCCGAAGCCGAAATCGCCAAGCGCGAACAGGTGATGGCAGATCCCAATCTTTTCACGCGCGATCCCGCAGCCTTCAACCGGCTTGCCGGCGAGATGGAAAAACTGCGCGCCAGCCTGACTGACATGGAAGAGGAGTGGCTGGAGCTCGAAATGCTGCGGGAAGAGCTGGAAGGCTGAGATTTTCTCAGACCTGAAGGCTCACTTTTCCTTGATTCGTCAGTGTGTCGTCCTGCGGCATAAGGTGCCGTCCGGCAGCCGGGGATATTGCCGATCGCAATGGCGACAAGGAAAAGTCATATGTCTCGCAAGCCTCATTCCCGTTTCACAGCACTTACTGCCGGCAGCCTCGTCGCGCTTGCCTTGTCGCAAGCCGTACAGGCGCAGGATGCCCAGCGCATTCGTGTTCGCGGCGCAATCGAAAGCCTCAGTGGCGATACGCTGGTCGTCAAGACGCGCGAGGGCAGCGATGCGACGGTCGCGCTGAAAGCCGGCTGGAAGGTCGGCGGCATCAAAAAAGCTTCCGTCGAGGATATCAAACCCGGCGATTTCGTTGGCGTCGCTTCGCTTCCGAAGGGCACGGGCCCGGACGGGGCGATCGAGGTGCTGATCTTTCCGGCGTCGATGAAGGGAACCGGTGAGGGCAACCGTCCCTGGGATGCGCAGCCGAACAGCCAGATGACCAACGCGACTGTCAGCAACGCCGTCAAGTCCGTCGACGGCCACACGATCACGCTGACCTATCAGGGCAAGGAAAAGACCATCACGATTGCCGATGGCACGCCGATCGTGACGTTGGCGCCTGCGACCAAGGATGATATGAAGGCCGGTGCCGGCGTCGTCGTCACCGGCGAGAAGGCGGCGGATGGCAGCATCTCGGCCAGCCAGATCGCCGTCGGCCTCAACGGCGTCATACCGCCGATGTGACCAGCGGCTCAAATCCTCGTCTTATGCATGCCGACATCCCAAAACCGCTCCACACTTTTGGACGGCATGCATTAAAGCGCGGGCGCGGGCACGGCGGCAGCGCCCGCACTGGCGCTGGCGCCGGTCTGGACGGCAGGCGGCTCCTCGGATGCTGACGGCAGCGCCTGCAGATGCAGCACGCGCGGCCTCAGCGCCTCGAGATAGGCCTCGGAGCGGCCGATATAGATCATGCCGCTTTCGGGCATCGAGGTGAGAAGTTTGGCCATTGTTTCCTGCAATTCCGGCTCCATGCCTTCCAGCACTTCGTCGAAGATGATCCAGCGCGGGCGCACGAGAAGCAGCCGGGCAAATCCGATCGCCTTCTGCTGGTCGCTGTCGAGCAGCTTGTCCCAGCGGGCGCGGGTTTCGAGCCTTGCGATCAGCGAATGCAGACCAACCTTGTCGAGGGCCGCCTCGACGTCGGCTTTCTCGTAGGCTTCGGGACGTTCGGGAAAGGCCAGCGCCTCGCGCAGCGTGCCGCCGGGAACATAGGCAACCTGCGGCACGAAGAGCATATCGTCGATTGGCGGCAGGCCTATCGTGCCGCTGCCGCACGGCCAGAGGCCGGCCATCGCCTGGAAGAGCAGCTTGCGATTGACGCTGTGATCGCCGTTGATCATGATCTTTTCGCCGGCCTTGATCACGACATCGGTTTCACGCAGACGGAAACCGCCGCATTCCTCGATGTCTTCACCGATCTTGGCGACGATCACCACGTCCTTCAGCGTCAGCGTGCCGGGCGCGGCGTTTTCATAGGCGATGCTGTCCTTCAGGTCGAAGTCCTCTTCCATCTCGACCAGCGCCTGGCGGAAATCGGTGACGCGCATCAGCGTGGCGCGCCATTCGGCGATCGGGCCGAAATTGGACACATACCAGCGCAGCGCCGTGTTGACCTGGTTGAAGGCGCCGACGGACATCATCAGCTGGCCGAGGGTGAGACCGCCGGAGAAATAGGCGGGAGCGGCAACGATGATCGGAATGACGATCACCAGCCAGCCATAGCCGGCCGAAACCCAGGTGAGATTGGTATTGGCCATGGCAAGCCGCTTGACGACTGTCAGGACCGAGCTGATATCGGTGTTGATACGCCGACGCTCGTTCTCCTCGCCGCGGGCAACGGTAATTGCCGGCATGTTCTCATTGGCATGCATCAGCGTGAAGCGAAGTTCGGCCTCTTTCGAAAAACGGTCGGCATTGAGCTTCACCAGCTTGCGGCCGACGACCTGGCTCAGCACCGAGGCGGAAGCGGCATAGAAAATCGCCGCCCAGACCATGTAGCCCGGAATGGAGAAGCTGTGGCCGCTGATGCGGAAGATGAAGCCGCTCGAAAGCTCCCAGAGCACGCCGATGAAGCTCACCAGGAGAATGGTCGACTGCAGCAGGCCGAGAACCAGTCCTGTCGTGCTTTCGGCGAGGTTGCGGGAATCCTCGTGCAGGCGCTGGTCCGGATTGACGCCGATCAGGCCGCTGGAGGCAAGCCGCAGCGCCCGCTTGCGCTTCAGCCACTGGTCAACCAGATCGCGCGACAAGCCTTCGCGCATATAGAGCGCGGTCATCTGGTTCAGCCAGGCCTGCAGCACGTTGAGCAGCAGCAGCGTGCCGGCGATCATCGCGAAGATTTCGAGCTGGTGGAAGAATTCGCCGAGGTCGCGGCGCTCCAGCGAGTCGTAGAAAGGAGCATTCCACTCGTTCAAAATCACCTGGCCGTAGGATGTCGCCAGGATGACGAGGATCAGCACGGTCGCCAGAAACAGCACCTTGCCACGCACTTCCGAATTCCAGAATGCTGAGAACATGACGCCGAGGCGATATGTCAGGCTTAAATCATACCCTACCCTATCCTGCCTTCCGATGCCCAGCCTCCTCTCGATCTTATCTGCCATTACGCTTTTCCAAATCGCCCATGCCCCTATAAATAACATGGTGGCGTTACCGGTCTATCAACAGATTCTATCAGTCATTAAAGTGTGATGATGCTTGCATGAGTTTCTCCTGCATGTATTCGCCAGTTGATTCGCAATCAGACTGGGTCTAATTAAGGCCTCCGTGGTGATTTGGCCGGCCGGCTTGCAGCCACGTTAAAAAAGTCGCTAAAGGGCCGCGTGCGGACCGGTAGCGATTTTTGTCGCCGCCGGTTTTTTGTTTTTGATCGAGTGACCGCAATGCCCATCAAGATCCCCGATACGCTGCCCGCCTTCGAAACCCTCGTTCAGGAGGGTGTGCGGGTGATGACCGAGACGTTGGCGATCCGTCAGGATATCCGACCGTTGCAGATCGGGCTGCTCAACCTCATGCCGAACAAGATCAAGACCGAGCTGCAGATGGCCCGTCTCGTCGGCGCCTCGCCGCTGCAGGTGGAGCTGTCGCTTGTCCGTATCGGCGGCCACAAGGCGAAGAATACGTCTGAGGATCATCTGCTTGCCTTCTACCAGACTTGGGAAGAGGTAAAGCACCGCAAGTTCGACGGTTTCATCATCACCGGGGCGCCGATCGAGCTTTTGCCCTATGAGGACGTCACCTATTGGCCGGAGATGCAGGAGATTCTCGACTGGACGGAAACGAATGTCCATTCGACGATGAACGTCTGCTGGGGCGCGATGGCGGCGGTCTATCATTTTCACGGCGTTCCGAAATACGAGCTGAAAGAGAAGGCCTTCGGCGTCTACCGCCACCGGAATCTGAAGCCTTCCTCGATCTATCTCAACGGCTTTTCCGACAATTTCGAGGTGCCGGTGTCGCGCTGGACCGAAGTGCGCCGCGCCGATATCGAGACATCCGAAAGCCTGGAGATCCTGATGGAGTCCAGCGAAATGGGCGTCTGCCTCGTGCACGAGAAGAGAGGCCGGCGGCTCTACATGTTCAACCATGTCGAATATGATTCCACCTCGCTTTCCGACGAGTATTTCCGCGACGTCAATGCCGGCGTGCCGATCAAGATGCCGCACAATTACTTCCCGCATAACGATCCGGCGCTTGCGCCGCAGAACCGCTGGCGCAGCCATGCGCATCTCTTGTTCGGCAACTGGATCAACGAAATCTACCAGACGACGCCCTTTGATGTGGAAGAGATCGGCACCGATCTCTGACCGTTGCCGATCGCGCCGGGAGCCGATGCCGCCGCACCACTGCTGCGGCTTTTCTTTCTGATCCGCCGGTTGCGGATCGAAGCAAATCCGGGCAGGTTCCTGTCCTGAAGCCTACCACACCGCGCGTCTTCGTCGGACGTGCAATGCACACTTTCAATCGCTGCACATTCCTCAAATCGATTCCGAATTGAGGAATTTTCAGCAGGGACAGAATGGACGGTCGATCATGTCGGATAAGTTGGAGCGGGACGTTTTCGGGCAGACGCAGGCGGGCGAGACCGTCTATCGCGTCGTGATCAAGGGCGGCGGGCTGACGGCCAAGATCATCAGCTGGGGCGCGGTCATCCAGGATCTGCGTCTCGAGGGACATGATGCGCCGCTGCAGCTCGGCTTCGACGATTTCGACAACTATCTGCTTTATTCGTCCTACTTCGGCGCGACGCCCGGCCGCTGCGCCAACCGCGTCGGCGGCGGCAGGTTCACGCTTGACGGCAAGGACTATCAGCTCGAGCCGAATGAAAACGGCGTCACGCATCTGCATGGCGGCAGCGACAATATCGCCAAACGCAATTGGACGATCGTCGAGCATGACGTCGACCGCGTGGTGCTGAAGATCGTCGATCCCGATGGCCGCGCCGGCTATCCCGGCAATTGCACCATCCAGGCGACGTTCTGGGTGCATGGCAATGGTGAACTGTCGATCACCTACGAATCGACCAGCGACCAGCCGACGCTCGCCAATGTCTGCCAGCACGCCTATTTCAACCTCGACGGCCGCGAAGATGCACTTGGCCATGACATCATGATTGCAGCCGATCACTATCTGCCGACCGATGAGAAGCAGGTGCCGACCGGTGAGATCCGTCCCGTCGAGGGCACGGAATTCGATTTCCGCGAGATGGCGCCGATGAGGCGTTTCGTCGGAAGCCAACAAGCGTTTTACGACCATAATTTCTGCCTGTCGGGCGAGCGTACCGCCAAGCGGAGCGTCGCGCTTGCCCGCAGCCTGTATTCCGGTGTGTCGCTGGAAGTGCGTAGCACGGAGCCAGGCGTGCAGTTCTATGCCGGCTTCAAGCTCGATGTCGCGGTGCCCGGCATCGGCGGGCGCAAATACGGCCCATTCGCCGGCTTCTGCCTGGAGACGCAGATCTGGCCGGATGCCATCAATCACCAAGGTTTTCCGAATGCGGTCCTGCGCCCCGGCGAAGTGCTGCGCCAGGAAACGGATTATATCTTCACCAAGAACTGAGCATCCTCCAGCGCCGCGCGTTTTCTAAACGCGCGGCGCTGTCGACGCACGGCTGTCAAATTTGAGCGCTATGAAACCCTTGCCGGTCCGTCGGCGAGGGTTTTTTCGTTCCGCGCTCGATTCTGCCTTGCCGATTGGTTCTATATAGGTTCTATTGTGTGCCCATGGATAGAACCAGTCTGATAGCGGAACTGAACAGCCGCGGCCTGCGTGACGAGGCGCTGACCGGGCCGCTCTACAAGCGGCTGGCGCAGACGCTGACCGGCCTCATTCAGGAAGGGCTGCTGAAGCCCGGCACCGCGCTGCCGGGCGAGCGCGACCTTGCCGAGGCTCTGAAGCTCGGCCGTGTCACCGTGCGCACCGCCTATCGCGATCTGATGGCATCCGGCGCACTGGAATCGCGCCACGGAAGCGGTACTTTCGTATCGAGCCGGGTGGAACGCATGGAACAGTCGCTGTGGCGGCTTTCCTCCTTCTCTGCCGACATGCGTTCGCGCGGGCGTCTGCCGGCCGCACGGATATTGTCGCGGGCGGTCAACACGCCGTCGCCGGAGGAATCCTTCCTACTCGGTCTCGGCGGCGACGAGCCGGTGCTGAGACTCGACCGCTTGCGCCTTGCCGACGGCCTGCCGCTGGCGATCGAACGCGCCGTGGTGCCTATCAAGTTCCTGGGGCACGATGCCGGCGGCGAGGGATCGCTCTATGATGCGCTGACGGCCAGCGGCCACAGGCCCGTGCGCGCGCTGCAGCGGCTGACGGCGGTCACGCTCGACCCGTCCTCAGCCGCGATCCTGAACGTCAAATCAGGCGCGCCGGCGCTCCTGATCGAACGTGTGTCGCGCCTGGAAGACCAACGCGTCGTCGAATACACCCGCTCGCATTATCGCGGCGATGCCTATGATTTCGTTGCCGAATTGAGAATCGGAGATGACCTATGAATGACAACCAGTCACTGATGCTGCAGGAAGCCGGCCAATCGCCCGAGGTGGTGGCCACGCTGCTCGAAAAGGAAAAACCGGTCTTTGCCGAGATCGCCCGGCTGTTTTCGTCCGCCCGCCCGAGCGTGGTGACGACGGCGGCGCGCGGCTCCTCGGACCACGCCGCCACCTTTTTCAAATATCTGTTCGAGATCACCTGTGGCGTGCCGGTCGCCTCGGTCGGCCCGTCGATCGCTTCGGTCTATGGCGCGGCGCTGCATCTGAAGGGCGGTGTCCATTTCACCGTCTCGCAGTCGGGTGCCAGCCCCGACATCGTCGCGCTGCAGGACGCAGCGAAGAAGGGCGGAGCGACGACAATCGCCGTCGTCAACGTCACCGACAGCCCGCTTGCGAAACAGGCCGATATCGTTCTCGGCCTCAATGCCGGTGCCGAAAAGAGTGTCGCTGCGACAAAATCCTTCATCGCCTCGGTCGCAGCCCTTTCCGGGGTAACGGCTGCGATCGGCGGCGCGCCCGATCTGCAGGCCGCGCTCGGCAAGCTGCCGGAGGCGCTTTCGGCAACTGCCGGCATCGACACGGCGGCAGCCGAGGAAGTGCTCTTCAACGCGACCTCGCTCTATACCGCCGGCCGCGGCCCGGCTTTTGCGATCGCGCTCGAAGCGGCGTTGAAGGCCAAGGAGACCTCCGGCCTGCATGCCGAGGCCTTCTCGCTGGCGGAACTGATGCATGGTCCGATGCGCCTGGTGCAGCCGGGCTTCCCGATCGTCGCCTTTGCGCCTGACGACGCGGCCTTCGCCAACAATGTGCAGGCGCTGGAACGCCTGCAGAAACTCGGCGCCACCACCGTCGGCTTCTCGACGCAGCCGCTTTCTGGCGTCCATCTGCGCGTACCGACGACGGGCAACGGCCTCGTCGATCCGCTGGTGTCGCTGCTTGTCTATTACCGGCTGATCGAGTCGGTGACGCGCCGCAAGGGCTTCGATCCCGACAAGCCGGCAAACCTGCTCAAGGTGACGGAGACGGTCTGATGGCCCGAAAGATCTTCCTCGGCGCCCGCATTTTCGACGGCGAGCGCTTCCATGACGACAAGGCCCTCATCGTTGCCGGCGGCCGCGTCGAAGCGATCGCTGCCAGAAATGATCTGCCGGACGGCGAAGTGGTGACGCTTGCCGGCGGCGTTCTGTCGGCCGGTTTCATCGATGCGCAGGTCAATGGCGGTGCCGGGCGGATGCTGAACGACGAGCCTTCCGTTGCCTCGATGGACATTATCGCTGGCGGGCACCGACCCTATGGCACGACGTCGCTGCTGCCGACGCTGATCACCGATACATCAGAGGCCTCCATTGCCGCCATCGAGGCGGCCAAGGAGGCGGTGAAAATGAACCGCGGCGTCGCCGGCCTGCATCTCGAAGGCCCGCATCTGGCGCCTGCGCGCAAGGGCGCGCATCTGGCCGAACTGATGCGGCCGGTGGAGGGCCGCGATGTCAAGGCCTTCATCCGGGCGCGCGAGGCGATCGGCACGCTGCTCGTCACCATGGCCGCCGAGCAGGTGACGGTTGCCCAGGTGCGCGAGCTTGCGGAAGCCGGCGTCACCGTCAGCATCGGCCATTCCGATTGTTCGAGCGAGGCGGCAGAAGAACGTTTCGATGCCGGCGCGCGGGGCGTCACGCATCTCTTCAATGCCATGAGCCAGTTGGGACACCGGGCGCCCGGTCTCGTCGGCGCGGCGATCGATCATCCCTCGACCTGGTGCGGCATTATTGCCGACGGCCATCATGTCGATCCGAAGGCCCTGCGCACGGCGCTGCGCGCCAAACGCGGCGAAGGCAAGCTGTTTTTCGTCACCGACGCGATGTCGCTCGTCGGGTCGGAGAAGGATTCGTTCACGCTGAACGGGCGCACCGTCCGGCGCGAAAGGGGCGGCTTCTGCTCGAAGCTGGTGTTGTCCGACGGTACGCTGGCCGGTTCCGATGTCGACATGATCTCGACGATCCGTTACGGCGTCACCTATCTCGACCTGACGCTCGCCGAGGCTTTGCGTATGGCGACCCTTTATCCGGCCCGGTTCCTCCGGCTTGGCGATCGCGGCCATCTCTCGCCGGGCGCGCGTGCCGATCTCGTGCATCTCACCGATGCGCTTGCCGTCACCGCCACCTGGCTCAGCGGCGAAGCGGCCTGAACGCTAAGGCGCGTCGCGATCTTTCAGATTCGCTCTTCGCGCTTTAGATCTTTGTTTTTACGCATGTCGTTATCGCAAAACCGCGGCACACTTTTGCGCGACATGCTCTAGGAGAAGTGGGATGACCGACATTACCGATGCCTATTTCTCAAACCTTATCGGTCGGCTGGAAGAACTGAAGCAGACGCTTGCCCAGCCGATGGCGCAGGCAGCAGCCGTCATCCTCGATGCTGCCCGCGGCGACAAGCGCGTCTATGTCTTCGGCACCGGCCATTCGCATATGCTGGCGGAAGAGGTGCACTATCGTGCCGGCGGGCTCGCCTTCACCGTGCCGGTACTCGTCGGCTCGGCCATGCTGCATGAGGGCGCGGTCATCAGTTCGGTCTATGAGCGCACGCAGGGCCTGGTGCGGCCGATGCTGGAGCGTTACGGCATGCAGCCGGGCGATGTCATCATCATCGCCTCCAATTCGGGCGTGAACGCCGCGCCGATCGAGGCCGCCGACTATGCGCGCGAAATCGGCGCAAAGGTGATTGCCATCACGTCGATCGCCTACTCCTCAGCGATCGCCAATGGCCGCCGGCGGCTCGCCGACGTGGCCGATGTGGTGCTCGACAACGGGCTGCCACCGGGTGACGCCGTTATCGATCTCGAAGGCACGGGGCTTCGGGTTGGGCCAGTCTCGACGGCGGTCGGGGTGACGGTGATCAATGCGATCTTCGCCGAAGTCGCCTCGGAGCTTTCCAAATCCGGCGATGCTCCAATTTATCTCAGCGCCAACATGCCGGGTGCTGCCGAGATCAACCAGAAGCTCGTCAAGAAATACCGGCCGCGCAACCCGCATCTCTAAAGCATGTCGCGCAAAAGTGTGTGCGGTTTTCGGACGACATCATGCTCTGACTATTTAGTTGAGACGCGGATACAAAAAAGGCCGGCGTGAGCCGGCCTCTTCGATAGGCTGAAACCAGGATCAGTCCTTGGCGCGTTCGACGTAGGAATTGTCTTCCGTGGCGATGACGACGCGGGTGCCGGCATTGATGTGCGGCGGCACCATGGCGCGCACGCCGTTCGACAAAATCGCCGGCTTGTAGGAGGACGATGCCGTCTGGCCCTTGACGACCGGTTCCGTCTCCATGATTTCGAGCGTGACGTGGCGCGGCAGTTGGAGCGCCAGCGCAATACCTTCATGCATCGAGAGGATGCAGGACATGCCTTCCTGCAGATAAGCCTTGTCGTCACCCATCGTGGCGACATCGACGACGACCTGATCGTAGCTCGCCGGGTTCATGAAGTGGAAGCCTTCGCCGTCTTCATAGAGAAACTGGAAGGAGACGTCTTCGACGAAGGCGCGCTCGACCTGTTCGGTGGTGCGCCAACGCTCGGAAACCTTCACGCCGTCGACGATGCGGCGCATGTCGACCTGGGTGACCGGCGTGCCCTTGCCCGGATGAAAGTTCTGGGCGGTGAGAACGACGTAGAGTTTGCCGTCGACATCGAGAACGTTGCCCTTGCGGACCGAAGAGGCGATGACCTTGACCATAAGACTTCCTTGTAACTCGGCTTTCGGCGTCGTAGATGACTGCCGAGACGCTCCGAAGACGCAAATGTTTTTCTTTGGGGCGCAACTAACCTAAAATCCGGGAAATAGCCACCCCCCATACCGGCCTCTCCGGCGAAGAAAGCTTGGAATGAACTCTTCGGCGAAAGCGTCCCCCTGGTGGACCCCGTCCGTGCATGCCGACCGCCGTCCGTTCCTGATCGGACGCAATGCGATCCAGGCGGCGTTGCGCGGGTTTTTCGCGCGCGAGGATTTCATCGAGGTGGATACGGCGGTGCTGCAGGTCTCTCCCGGCAACGAGGCGCATCTGCATGCCTTCGCGACGGAAGCGCTGACGACGGATGGGCAAAAGGCACCGTTCTACCTGCACACCTCGCCGGAATTCGCCTGCAAGAAGCTGCTTGCGGCGGGCGAGGAGCGCATCTCGTGTTTTGCCCATGTCTATCGCAACCGCGAGCGCGGGCCGCTGCATCATCCCGAATTCACCATGCTCGAATGGTATCGGGCCGGCGAAAGCTACGAGAGCCTGATGATGGATTGCGTGCGGATCCTGGCGCTGGCGACTGAGACGGTGAAGACCGGGAAGCTTGCTTATCGCGGCGCCGAGAGCGATCCCTTCGCCGGGCCGGAGCGAATCAGCGTTGCCGAAGCGTTCGAGCGTCATGCCGGCATCGATCTTCTCGCCTCGGTCGCCGCCGACGGTTCGACCGATCGCGACCATCTGGCCGCCGAGATGAAGCGCGTCGGCATGCGTGTTGCCGATGACGACGGCTGGGCCGATCTCTTCAGCCGGGTGCTGGTCGAAAAGATCGAGCCGCATCTCGGTTTCGGCCGCATCACCATCCTCGACGAATATCCGGTCTCGGAGGCAGCCCTTGCCCGTCCCTCGGCACGCGACCCTAGAGTTGCCGAGCGTTTCGAGCTCTATGCCTGCGGCGTCGAGCTTGCGAATGGCTTCGGCGAACTCACCAACGCTGCCGAACAGCGGCGACGGTTCGAGATCGAGATGGCCGAGAAGGCGCGGGTCTACGGCGAGACCTATCCGATCGACGAGGATTTCCTCGCCGCGCTGTCGCTGATGCCCGAGGCAAGCGGTATCGCGCTTGGCTTCGACCGGCTGGTGATGCTGGCGACGGGAGCATCGCGCATCGACCAGGTGCTCTGGGCGCCGGTGGCGGAGGTTGGAAGATGAATGTCGTCAAACCGATCAAGAGCGTCGACGATCTTGTGAAGGCGGGGCTGGTCGCGCCTGCCGATCGCGAAGCGCTCGAGGAGGTGGCGGCGCGTTACGCGGTTGCGCTGACGCCTGCGATCAGCAGGCTCATTGATCGAGCCGATCCCGATGATCCGATCGCTCGGCAATTCGTGCCCGATGCAGCCGAACTTACGATCGCCCCGGAAGAACGCGCCGATCCGATCGGCGATCATGCCCACAGCCCCGTCGAAGGCATCGTTCACCGCTATCCCGATCGTGTGTTGCTCAAAGCCGTGCATGTCTGCCCAGTCTATTGCCGCTTCTGCTTCCGGCGCGAAATGGTGGGGCCGCAGGGCCTCGGCACGCTCGATGCGGCGGCGATGCAGGCCGCTTTCGATTATATCCGCGGTCATGAGGAGATCTGGGAGGTCATCCTCACCGGCGGCGATCCGCTGGTGCTTTCGCCGCGCCGGCTCCGCGAGATCATGGAAGCGCTTGCCGGCATTGCACATGTGAAGATCATCAGGTTCCACACGCGTGTTCCGGTCGTCGACCCCGAGAAGATCGATGCGGCGCTGATCGCCGCGCTGAAGGCGAGCGGCAAGACGGTGTATGTGGCGCTGCACGCCAATCATGTCAGCGAACTGACGCCGGAAGCGCGGGCGGCCTGCGGCCGCCTCGTCGATGCCGGCATCGCCATGGTCAGCCAGTCGGTGCTGCTCAAGGGTGTCAACGACGATCCCGACGTGCTGGCGAAGCTGATGAAGGCCTTCGTCGAAATCCGCGTCAAACCCTATTACCTCCATCATCCGGATCTGGCGCCCGGCACCAGTCATTTCAGAGTGACGATCGAGGAGGGGCAGGAGATCGTCGCGGCGCTGCGCGGGCGGATTTCCGGTCTCTGCCAGCCGGCCTATATCCTCGATATCCCAGGCGGTCACGGCAAGGCGGTCGTCAGTGGGAGCGCGATCCGGGCGACAGGCGACGGATGTTATTCCGTCACCGATTATCGCGGCAACGAGCATTCTTATCCGCCGGCCGATTGAGACAAAACGCGGCGTTTTGCGTGTCATTTCTGTACTCTCCACGGCACAAACCAGAGTGTGTCGCAGTATCGAAATTACCTTAAGTCATTGATATAAGGTGGTTGTTTACGACGGTGCGGGAATGATCGCTAAAATCCTAACTGTGAGCCTCAGTCATATTTAACTCAATAAATTAGCGGAATGTTCTGTTTTCCGCACTAAAAGAACGCTCATGACAAGGCGATGAACGCCGGTTCGGGATCATGAGAATCTTGGAGTGATGGGATGAATAAGGCAATCCGCGACCTCGTAGCCAAATTCGGCAAGCTTCCTGGGTCGATCGACCAGGTCGCCGACGACGCCGATCTTTATGCGGCAGGTTTGACGTCCTTTGCTTCTGTGCAGTTGATGCTTGGCCTTGAAGAGGCCTTCGACATCGAATTTCCCGACAATCTCCTGAACCGCAAATCCTTCGCGAGCATCTCGGCGATCGCCAGGACCGTCGATCTCATCCGGGACAGCCGGAAGGTCGCCTGATGAATTTCCCCGTCAAGATCATGCAGGACGGTCTTGTCACAAGGGTGACCCGTGTCGCCGAAATCGCGGCGAAATACGCGGATACCGTTGATGCCGAAGCCCGCTTCCCTCGGGAAGCCGTCGATGCGATGAAGGCCGAAAGGCTGCTCGGCATCCAGGTGCCGCGCCATCTCGGCGGCGAATCCGCCTCGATCACCGAGATCGCCGAATTGTGCTCGATGCTCGGCCAGGCCTGCGCCGCAAGCGCCATGGTCTTCGCCATGCACCACATCAAGCTGTCGAGCCTCGTTGAACATGGCGTCGACAGCGAATGGCATCGCGGTTTCATGCGCCGCATCGCCGCCGAACAGCAGCTAATCGCATCCGCCACCACTGAAGGCGGTATCGGCGGAAATCTGCGCAACAGCATCTGCGCGGTCGAGGTCGATGGCGACACGTGCCGCCTCGAAAAGGATGCGACTGTCATTTCCTATGGCTCGCACGCCGACGCCATCCTTATCACCTCGCGTGCCCACGCGCAGGCGGCTTCCTCCGATCAGGTGCTGACGGCCTTCCTCAAGGACCAGTACACGCTCGAGAAAACGCATGTCTGGAATACGCTCGGCATGCGCGGCACTTGCTCCGACGGCTTCCTGTTCAAGGGCGAAGCGCCGGCTTGCCAGATCCTGCCGAAGCCTTTCGCGGAGATCGCGGCGCAGTCCATGCTTGCCTCCTCGCACCTCTTATGGAGCGGCGTCTGGTACGGCATCGCCGTCGACGCCGTTGTGCGCGCCCAGGCTTTCGTGCGTGCCGCAGCCCGCAAGGCGCCGGATGCCCAGCCGCCGGGTGCCCTGCGCCTCGCCGAGGTTTCGAACCTGCTGCAGATGGTGAAATCCAACGTGGTTGCCGGCCTCAAGGCCTATGAGGATGCCAAGGCCGATGCCGACCGGCTGTCTTCGATGGGATTTGCGGTGGCAATGAACAACGTCAAGATCGCCTCGTCCGAGATGATCCTGGAAATCGTCAACCATGCCATGCTGATCTGCGGCATCATGGGCTACAAGAACGGCACGCCCTTCAGCCTCGGACGCCATCTGCGCGACGCGCATTCCGCACAGCTCATGATTTCGAATGACCGCATCCTCGGCAACACGTCGAGCATGCTTCTTGTCCATAAGCAGGACACTAGCCTACTGGGGTGACAGTCATGGATATGCAGACCTCGTTTCTGGACCGGCTTTTCGAATCCGGTCTGCTGATCGATACCGGCATCGACGGGCTCTACGGCCGCAGCGGCCAGTTCGAAGACGTGATCGCTGCCTTCGAGCGCCTGATCGACACGTTCGGCGGCGCCGATGGTGCCGAAGCCATGCGCTTTCCGCCCGGCATGAACCGCGCCTTCTTCGAGAAGAGCGGCTACATGAAGAGCTTTCCGCAGCTCGCCGGCACGGTGCACAGCTTCTGCGGCAGCGAGCTCGATCATGTCAGCCTGCTGCAATGCATGGAAGTCGGCGAAGACTGGACCAAGGGGCAGGAGGCGACCGACATCGTGCTGACGCCGGCTGCCTGCTATCCGCTTTATCCGACGATCGCCAAGCGCGGCAACCTGCCGAAGACCGGCGGCCTCTTCGACCTGCAATCCTATTGCTTCCGCCATGAGCCGTCGAAAGATCCTGCCCGCCAGCAGCTGTTCCGCATGCGCGAATATGTCTGCATGGGCACAGAGCTGCACGTCACCGATTTCCGCCAGCGCTGGATGGATCGCGGCGTCGAGATGATGAAGGCCGTCGGCCTCGAGGTGACGATCGACGTTGCCAATGATCCGTTCTTCGGCCGCGCCGGCAAGATGCTCGCCAATAATCAGCGCGACCAGAACCTGAAGTTCGAGCTTCTGATCCCGATCACCTCGGCTGCCAATCTGACCGCCTGCATGAGCTTCAACTACCATCAGGATGCCTTCGGCACGAAGTGGGGTCTCAATCTCGAAGACGGCAGTGTCGCGCACACCGCTTGCGTCGGCTTCGGACTGGAGCGCATCGCCCTTGCCCTCTTCCATCATCACGGGCTTGATGTGAAGCAATGGCCGGCCAGCGTACGGAAAGCGCTGTGGGGCTGAGCAAATCGATGACGTCGTTATTTTCGGGAATCGACCCGGAAACCTACCGGGCGCATGCGCTGCATTCCGGCGAGCGCGCCTGGCCGGAAACCAATTGTTATGTCGATCTCTGGATCGAGGTTCTGGCAACATCAGGCGTTACGCCAGAGGCGATGCTGGGTTTTACCCTGACGCAGGATTTCGAGGGCGACCAGTTCACTTTCTTCAAAGTGCCGCTCGAGGATCTCGAAGCGCTCTACGGCATTCGTGCGACTGAACTTGCCATCTACGACCGTGTCGAACGCCATGTCGAGGTTCAGATCGCGCGGGCCCGTCTCTGCCTGATCGAAATGGATTCCTTCTACATGCCGGATACCCGCGGCACCGCCTACCGGCAGGAGCACGGCAAGACGACGGTTGCGATCAATCGGCTGGACGTTGCGGCCAAGCGCGTCGATTATTTCCACAATGCCGGCTATTTCCGTCTTGAAGGCGAGGATTTCGACGGACTGTTCCAGCTGCATCTGACGGAAAACGACCCGCCATTCCTGCCCTACACGGAATTTGCGCGGTTCCCGGAAAGGCCGGCAGACGAAGCGCATCTGCGCGCGACCGCGCGGCGGCTTGCCGGCTTTCATTTTGCCCGGCGTCCCCGAGAAAATCCGATCCGCGCCTTTGCCAGCGTCTTTCCGCAACAGGTCGAAGCGGTGGCGGAACGGCCGTTCGGCTTCTTCCACAAATACGCCTTCAACACGCTTCGCCAGGTGGGCGCCAATTTCGAGCTGGCGGCCGATTACCTCACCTGGCTTTCCCCTGGTGAATTCGCGGCTGCCGCCGAGCATGCCAGGCGTATTTCGGAGGTGGCGAAATCGGTGCAGTTCCAGCTTGCCCGCGCCGTCACCCGCAGGAAGTTCGAGCCGTTGCAGGCAGCACTTGATCCGGCCGCCGATGCATGGGATTCCATGATGGCGTCGCTTGCGGGGCGAATCTGAGGCCGGAGATCTGACCATGCGGGGGCGTTTGGCAAGCATCGGTGCCGAGGAAAGTCTACTTTCCGAAGGCTGGAACCTGATCCTGACGGAGCCGGGCGCCTGTGCCGTGCCGCACGACATCCCGCTCTCCGCACAGTTCATTCCAGCACCCGTTCCAGGCACCGTCGCAGCAGCGCTCGAAAAAGCCGGGCTCTTCGACCGTGAAAATCCCGAGCCACTCAACACGCGGGATGCCTGGTATCTCTGCCGGCTTTTCGATGCCGAGCCCGGCGACGCGATCCTGCGTTTGGAAGGACTGGCGACGCTCTGCCACGTCTTCCTGAACGGCCAGGAAATCCTGTTTTCCGAGAGCATGTTCACGGCGCACGAGATTCCGGTGACGCTTTCGGGCGGCGACGAACTGGCACTGTGCTTCCGGGCGCTCGGCCCCCGCTTGTCGGAGCCAGGCCCGCGCGCTCGCTGGCGGCCGCAGATGATCACGCCGGCGGGCTTGAAGAATTTCCGCACGACGCTGCTCGGCCATATGCCGGGCTGGTGCCCCGATATCCACGCCGTCGGCCCGTGGCGGCCGATTTCGATGGTGCAGCGTCATCCCGTCTCGATCGACAATGTCTCCATCCGCGCCGTATTGGAGGAGAGTGGCGTCGGCCGCCTCAGCGTTTCCCTGCATAGCAATGCCGAGAATCCGGCAATGCTGCTGCGCTGCGGTGGGATGGAGCAGCCCTTCGAAAAGGTCGGCGACAGTCATTACTCGGCTATCCTCAAGCTTTCCGACATCGAGCCCTGGTGGCCGCATACGCATGGCGCTCCGCGTCTCTACGCGCTGACGCTGGTTTCCGACGGGGTGGAATATCCGCTCGGCAGGACCGGCTTCCGGCGTATCGACGTCGACCGTCGTGCCGATGGCGATAACTTCGCGCTTCTCGTCAACGGCGAACGCATCTTCTGCCGTGGTGCCGTTTGGACGACGGCCGATATCGTGCGATTGCCGGGCGGGCGGGCGGATTATGAGCCGTTCCTGCGGCTTGCCGCTGCAGCCGGCATGAACATGATCCGCATCGGCGGCACCATGGCCTATGAAACGCCTGATTTCTTCACGCTCTGCGACGAACTCGGTCTGCTCGTCTGGCAGGACTTCATGTTCGCCAATTTTGATTATCCACGCAACGACAAGGCTTTTCTTGGTCACGTGCATGCGGAGGTCGAGGAATTCCTGCACGGCGTGCAGGCGTCGCCTTCGCTGGCTGTGCTCTGCGGCGGCAGCGAAGTCCACCAGCAGGCGGCAATGCTCGGCCTGCCGGCGGAATTCTGGAGCGGGCCGGTCACTGATGAAATCATCCCGGCGGTCGTCGCCCGCATGCGCCCCGACGTGCCCTATGTGCCGAACTCGCCCTATGGCGGAGCGATGCCCTTTTCGCCCAATGCCGGTATTGCGCATTATTACGGCGTCGGCGCCTATATGCGGCCGATTGCCGATGCGCGCCGCGCCGATGTGCGTTTTGCCTCGGAAAGCCTCGCCTTCGCGCATGTGCCGCAGCAAAGGACGCTGCAGCGTCATCTCGATGTGCCCGCCGTCCATAGCCCGCTGTGGAAGGCCCGCGTGCCCCGCGACCGCAGTGCATCGTGGGATTTCGAGGATGTTCGCGACTTTTACCTGCAGCTTCTCTACGGTTCCGATCCGGCTGAGCTGCGCCGCGAAGATCCGGAACGCTATCTCGATCTCTCCCGCGCCGTTACCGGCGAGGTGATCGAGGAGACTTTTGCTGAATGGCGGCGCAAGGGCTCCGCCTGCAATGGCGCGCTCGTCTGGACGCTGCAGGATCTGTTGCCCGGCCCCGGCTGGGGAGTGATCGACTCCACCGGAGAGCCGAAGCCGGTCTGGTATGCGATGCGCCGTGCATTCCGGCCGGTGCAAGTTGTCTTCACCGACGAGGGAACGAACGGTCTCGACGTGCATGTCATCAACGAGACGGATGCAGCGCTCGATGTCGAGCTCGAGGTCGTCTGCCTGCGCGGCGGAAAACAGCAGGTCGTCAGCGGCAGCAGGGCCTTCAAGCTGGCGGCAAGAGACACGGAGCGCCTTGCCTGCACCGCGCTGTTCGGCGCCTTCTTCGATACGACCTATGCCTTTCGTTTCGGGCCGCCGGCGCATGATGCAACTGTGGCGCGCCTGCGCTCGCTGGCGGACGGCGCCATTCTCGCCGAGAGCTTCCACTTCCCCTGCGGACGGGGGAAGGTGCTGCATGATGCAGGGATCGAAGCATCATTCACCAGAGACGGCAACGAGTGGTTCGTTGACCTCAGGGCCGACCGGCTGGCGCAATCTGTGCATATCGACGTCGAAGGCTATCGGGCCGACGACGACTGGTTCCACCTTGCCCCCGGCGCGATGCGGCGCGTGAAGCTCCACGCGCTGTCCGGCGTGGAAAGCGATATTCCGCCTGCGGGCGAAATCAGAAGTCTAGGCAGTTCGCATCGCGTCGCAATCGAGGGCTGACGCCGCTGCGAAGGATGGTGCCGATCCATTGGGAAAGACCGTGATTTGAGAACGATATACCGCTTTCTGCGCGCCCATGTCCTGCAGCGGCTGATCCCGCGGTCGCGTCTTGCCTTCAATCCGCGCAAGCCGGTGGAAATCGTCGGCTATCTCTCGATGGCGGTCGGCGTCGGCGAATCGGCAAGGCTCTGCGCCGGCGCATTGTCGGAAGCTGGGCGGGCGATTTCGCTCTCCGACGTCAGCACGCATCCTGACGAGAATTCCTTCGCCGGATGGATGCCGTCGCATCTCTCCACCGAACCTGCGGGGAGCCGGATCTGGCATCTCAATCCGCCGATGCTGCCGCGCGCCATCCTGAAGAAAGGCGTTGCCAATTTCACCCGCGCCTTCAACATCGGTTATTTCGCCTGGGAGCTCGAAGTCGTGCCGGCCGAGTGGCGCAATGCGATGCATTACATGAATGCCGTCTTCGTGCCGTCGGAATTCACCAGGCGGGCGATTGCGCCCCTCACTGCGGCGCCGGTCATCGTCGTTCCGCATCCCGTCACCGAGAAGCCGGCGACGGAAGGCATGCGCCAGAAATTCGGCATCGAAGAAGACGCCTTTCTCGTCAGCTTCATCTTCAGCGCCGGCTCCTCGATCAACCGGAAGAATCCGCAGGCCGTCATCGAGGCCTTCAGGATATTTGCCGCCGAATGCCCCAGCGCCTTCCTGTTGATGAAGGCCAGCGGCGATATCAACAAGGATGAGGGCCTGCGCGAACTGGTCGCCTCGGTTAAGGGCAATGCCCGGATCAGGATCGTCACCGACAGGATGTCGGATTCCGATATCAATGGCCTCATCCGCTGTTCCGACGTCTATCTTTCGCTGCATCGTTCCGAGGGTTTCGGGCTGACGGTGGCCGAGGCGATCATGCAGCGTACGCCCGTCATTTCCACGGCCTGGTCGGGCACGGTGGATTTCTGCGATCCCGACAATAGCTGGCTGGTTGCCTCTCCCCTCATTCCGGTGGTCGATAGCCATCCCGAATTTGCCGGGCTCGAAGGCGCGGTCTGGGCCGATCCCTCTCCAGAAGCGGCCGCCGCGCACCTGCAAGATATCTTCCGCACACCCGAGCGCGCACGAGAGAAGGCCGAGAAGGCACGGGAGTTCCTGCTGCGTTACCTCGCAGAAAACAGCTACGAGAAGGCGCTTCAGACGCTGCCGGCGATGCAGGCGAGCTAAGCTGAGGTCGTCACTCCGCTTTATTTTAACATTTTCGCATTAGAGATGGCGGGTATGCGGCGGTAGGCCGATCCTGACGGATGGACAGATGTCGAAGGGTATTATCGCAAACTCGGTGATGAACGCGGCGGCAGGCATGCTGCTGCTTCTGACGGGCTTTGTGTCATCGATCATAACCGCGCGGCTGCTCGGGCCGGAAGCCAACGGCATCGTCGCCTTCTCGCTCTGGCTGGTGGTGACCGGCGCCTCGATCGCCGAGCTCGGCTCCAGCATCACGCTGCTGAAGACCTTGCCGCAACTTTCGGCGGAAGGCTTCGATGCGCGCCGCCGCCGGGGGTTTGCCGCCATCCTCGTCAGCTTCATGATGTTCTCGACCGTCGTGCTGCTGGCGCTCTACGCGCTGTTCTTCCTCACCTCCGAAAAGATGCACTGGGCCGACACCGCGCCATCCGTCGCTCTGGTCACGGGGGTGCTGTTCTTCATCCAGGCGATCGGATCCTTCGTCAAATTCTACCTGATCGGCGAAAAGAAGCTGGGCGCCTTCTTTAAGCTGACGGTCGCCGTCTCGATCTTGCAGCTTGCCGGCGTTGCCGTCGGCGCCGTTTTCTACGGCGTCGAGGGCGTTCTCGTCGGTTATGCGCTCGGCCAGCTCGTGCTGTTTTTCGCCACACTGCCGATCCTTCTGGCGCGGCGCGACTGGTGCGGGGTCTCGCTGAAATATCTCGCCTCCTCCTCCGTCATCCTGTCGATCCAATTCATCATCGATTCCATTTTCCTCAACCGGCTCGAGCTGCTCTTCCTGCAGCAGTTCTGGTCGGTGGAAATGGTCGGCTATTATGCCGTCGGTCTGTCGATCGCCAATATCGCGCTGCAACTGCCGATCCAGATGACCGGCAGCCTGCTGCCCTATTATTCCGAGCGGCGGCACAGCAGCGGCGATTCGACATTGCCGGTCGAGGTCTTTACCGCCGTTACCCGCAGCATGGCCTATATCGTGCTGCCGATGAGCCTCGGGCTTGCCGCGATCTCCAGCGAACTGGTGCTCGTCGTGTTCGGCGAAGCGTTCCGCCGCAGCGGGACGGTGGTGGCGCTGCTTGCGCTCGTCGCGCCCGCCTATACCTTCATGCAGATCCTCAGCCTCTATCTGCTGTCGATGGACAGGGCGCGCTCCCGCCTGAACATCAGTGTGATAGGTGGCCTACTGATGGTAGCGGGTTGTTTACTGATCGTACCTAGGCTTGCGGCCGAGGGTGCCGCACTCGTGCGCATCCTCGTATTCGTTGCGATGTCGGTGATGATGATCAGACAGACAGGATTCGGATCCCAGCTTTCGGGTCTCTACGCAAGCCTGACGAAGGTGACGCTCGCCTCCGTTCTCTGTGCTTGCGGAGCGACTTCCGTGCTGGAATTCGTCCAGGGTCCGGCCGGATTGGTCGGCGCGATCATCGCCGGCGCATTCGCCTATTTTGCAGCTCTCCGGGTGCTGCGCGCCGTGCCGGGCGAGGATGTCGAAGTCATGCGCTCCATTCTCGAGAAGATGCCGTCCCTGCTGCGGCGACCGGTCGGCCAGGCGATCAATTTCATCGCGCCGCGGCTTCCCGGCGATCCCGATCGCGCCAAGGTCGCGCCCGGCGAATTCTCGCTGGAACCGGCCGAGGGTGCGGGGCGCAAGGCTGCCCTGCCTGTCGTCTTCGACGGCACGATCGGGCTGTTCATGCCTGAGAATCCGCTCGTGAAGAAACGTTCGGCCGCCGTGCTCTTCGTCAGCCCCTGGGGTTTCGAGGAGATGTGCAGCCGCAAATTCTTCCGCGTCGCGGCCGAGCACTTCTCGGATATCGGCGTGCCGAGCCTGCGCTTCGACTATCGTGGCACCGGCGATGCGCTCAATTTCGACGCACTGCCGGCGAGGCTGGAAACCTGGGAAGATTCGATCCGCGCGGCCGCCGACAAGCTGAAGTCGCTGAGCGGCTGCGACCGCATCATCCTCATCGCACAGGGCCTCGGCGCGACGCTTGCCCATCGCGTCGGTTCCTCGATCGAGGGCGTCGACAGCCTCGTCATGCTGGCGCCGGTGCTGAGCGGCCGGGCCTATCTGCGCGAACTCACCATGTGGTCCAAGATCATCGATGCCGATCTCGGCCTCGGCAAGGAGCATATCCAGACTGCCAAGGTGCAGATCGCCGGGCTCGTCATGCCTGAAGAGATCGCTGCCGAGCTCGGCAAGCTCAACATCACCTCGCCGCAGGGGCTCGCAACCTCCCGCTACCTGATCCTCGAACGTCCTGCCAAGGCCGAGGATACCGGCTTTGCCGATGCGCTGAAGGCGCTCGGCGCCGATGTCGAGCAGAAGGCTTTCGAAGGCTATGACGAACTCGCCACCAATCCGCTGTTTGCCAAGACGCCGATGGCTGTCGTGGCGCTGCTGACGACGTGGCTGGAGACCACGACGACAGAGACATCCGCCGCCCATTCGCCGGCCGCGATCGACAACCCGCCACTTGCCGGCGATGATTTTGCCGAAACGCCGGTGCGTTTTGGAAGCCACAATCATCTGGTCGGCGTCGTCAGCCGGCCGCTCGGCGAGATCAAGGGCAATGCCGTGCTCTTCCTGTCGACGGCCTATGACCGGCATGCAGGCTGGGGACGGACGACGGTGGACATGGCGCGCGAGCTCGCCCGCCAAGGCGTCGTTTCGCTGCGCTTTGATTCCGCCAATGTCGGCGACAGCCCGCCACGGCCGGATGCGCCGGAACAGGTGCTTTATTCGGATACGCAGACCGCGGATGCAGTCGCTGCGCTGGATCTGCTCGAAAACGTCGTCGCCGGCCCCGTCATGGTCGCCGGCCGATGCAGCGGCGGCTATGTCGCCTTCCGAGCCGGCGTCGCCGACGAACGGCTGAAGGCAGTCGTGTCGATCAATCCCTTCGTCTATTACTGGGATCCTGACATGCCGGTGCGCCGGGAGCATGTCGTCTCCGTCCCCCGTAGCCTCGATGATTACAGCCAGCGCCTGGCGCGGCTCGACACGCTGAAGCGGCTGCTGCGCGGCCAGGTGGATGTCGTTGCGGCGCTGCAGAACATCGTCATCGCCGCCGGCCGCCGGCTGTCGCCGTGGATCGCGCCGTTGCTCGAGCTGCTCCCTGACCGGCGCCATATTGCCCGCGAGGTCAGGCACTCATTCGCGCTGTTCGGCAAACGCAAGGTGCCGCTGACGCTGATCTACAGCGAAGGCGATGTCGGGCTCGACCACGTCTATTTCCACTTCGGGCCGCGTGGTGCCAGGCTTTCCCGCTATCCGAACGTGCGCCTGCTGATGCTGCCGGATGCCGACCACAATCTGACGCCGCCGCAATCGCGCAAATTCGTGCTCGACGAGATCATCCGTCTGGCGAGAGCGTGACTGGGATTTTACAGCGCCGTGCGTCTTTTCACGCGCGCAACGCTGTAGCGCTTATGCGGTAGGAAGACAGGATCAGATGCTTTCTGCGGCGATGACATCAAGCGATCTGTAGAGATCAATATAACGTCCGGCGACGATATCCCAGGAATAACCGCGGGCGGCGTCGAGAAGCTCGGCGCGAACGGCGTCCGGCTGGCGCGAAAGAGCTTGATGGGCGGCTTCGATCGCCGTGGCGGCGCTCTCAGGATTGGTGAAATCGGCAAGCATGAGAACAGGATGCCGGGCGGCAAGCGTCGCAAAGGCATCGTTGGCGTTCAGCACCGGCAGGAGGCCGGCGCTCATCGCCTCCAGCGCCACGAGGCCAAAACCTTCATATTCCGAGGCGGAGGCGAAAATCGAGGCTTCTGCGATGATGCGCCGGATGGTGTCGTTCTCGGGCGACACATGCAGGGTGACGCGGCCGGAAAGATGACGGCTTTCGATTGCGCCTTCGACATCGGCCCGGTTCAGGTTGGATTCGGCGCCGACAATGTCGAGATGCCATTCCGGATCGCGGGTCTTCAGCATGACCATCGCATCGAGCAGATGGTCCAGCCGCTTGTTCACCGAAAACCGGCCGATCGTGACGATGCGGCGCTTTGCCCGGCGCGAAGCGGTGTCGGCGAACTTGCCGATATCGGCGCCGTTTTCGATCAGCAGGCTGTCGGGCGCGATCTCGGAAAACTGCTTGAGGTCGGAGGCACTGCAGCAGACGACGCGGCGGTAAGCCATCGCCGAAGCGCGGGTCAGCGTCCGGAACCAGATCTTCTTGATCGTCGCGTATTTCTGCGTGTGGAAGAAGCCGCCATGAGTGGTGACGATCATCGGCTTGCCGTGCAGCAGCCGGGCCCAGGCGAGCGCGTCGAAGAAGAAGTCGATGGCATGGACATGCACGAGATCGGCATCGGCAAGATGGCGAAAGACCTGTGGCGCCAGCGGATAGCGGCTGGTGCCGAACCAGGGAATGCGCACCACCTCGATGCCGTCGATATCTTCGCGAAGCGGCAGCTTATCCTCAGGCGCGGTGAAGAGCGAATCCAGGGTGACGACGCGCACGCGGTAACCAAGGCGTACAGTCTGGCGGGCGAGATTGGCGACGACGTCTTCCAGGCCGCCGCGATTGGGCAGGAACTGGCGCACGACATGGACGATCAGCGGAGCCGTTTCCAACTGCGGTTTCGCGCGCACCCTATCTGCCTCGACGATCGACATTATTCACCTATCGCTGCACGTACCGGCCCGCGCTGATGTGGGCCCGTGATAACAACGACCAGCCATGCCTCGCGTTAAGGTGCGGTTTAGGCAGCACCAGGCAAAGCGTATTCTTCGCGAAAAAGGTTAACCGCGTCTGACGGGAATTCAGAATGCCTTGAAGGTCAGCGTCGTCAGCGAGCGGACGATGCCGGGAATATTGGCGATGTTGTCGTTGATGAATTTGCCGATATCCTGGCCTTCCTCGATATAGACCTTCAGCAGCAGATCGTAGTCGCCGCTGGTCGAATAGAGCTCCGAGACCAGTTCGGTCTGGTAGATGGCGTCGGCGACATCATAGGTCTTGCCGGGTGCGCATTGGAGCTGGACGAAGATCGGCTTCATGGAGATTTCCTGCAAAGTTGTTTGGGGCGCATAATGGTCGAAAGCGCCATGCCGATGCAAGCCGTTCGTCACGCAGCCGGGTTGGCGGCCGCTTCCGCGACGATCCAGTCACGAAAGGCGGCAAGCGGCGCATAGTCGGCACGCTCGGGCGGAAAGGCGAGATAATAGCGCTCGCGGCTCTCCATTTCACGATCGACAGCGGCGACGAGATCGCCGCGCCTGATTTCCTCCTGCATCAGGAATGTCGGCAGCAGGGCGACGCCAAGGCCGGCGATTGCCGCCTGCGCCGCCGTGGCGAACTGGTCGAAGAGCATGCCGTGCACGCTTTCGAAAGAAACACCGTTGCCGGCGAACCATTGCTCCCAGGCGTCGGGACGTGTCGTCAGATGCAGAAGCGGAACGGCGAGCAGATCCTCCGGTCCTGAGATCGCATATTGCTTCAGAAAATCTGGACTGCAGGCCGGCACCGTGCGCTCCGACATCAGAAGCGCAAGTTCGGCGCCCGGCCAGTGCGGATGGCCGAAATGGATGGCGGCGTCGATCGAATCGAGGCGGAAATCGAAAGGCGAAAGCCGGGTCACCAGATTGATGGTCACGCCGGCATTGGCGGCGAGGAAGCGTCCCAAGCGCGGCGCCAGCCAGCGTGTGCCGAAGGTCGGCAGAATGGCGAGATTGAGCGTGCCGCCATGCGGATTGGCGCGCAGGTTCAGCGAGGCGCTCGATATCCGCCGCAGCGCCTCACGAATCTCGCGGGCATATCCGTCGCCGGCAAGCGTCAGCCGCATGGTCTGGCGTTCGCGCAGGAAGAGCTCGACGCCAAGCTGCTCCTCCAGCGCGCTCACCTGGCGGCTGACGGCGCTCTGCGTCAGATCGAGTTCGCGCGCCGCTGCCGTCACGCTGCCGGTGCGGGCAACCGCCTCGAAGGCGGCGAGATGCGAAATCGACGGCAGAAAACGTCTAGACGTCAGCATGATCATTCCATTTCAGAATGGGCTATTTCCAAAATAGCGATACTTGCCGCTTTCTGGCGCGTGTAAAGAGGTTCATCCTGCAAAAACGGAATGAGCCGGAGTTTCCCAATGCCGCAAGCCTTCGTTTCCCCAGACCGCATCCGATCGCTGTTTACCGAGGCGATGTCGCAGATGTACCGGGCGGAGGTGCCGCAATACGGCACGCTGATCGAACTGGTGGCGGATGTGAATGCCGGCTGCCTCAAGAATGATCCTGACCTGCGCGATCGCCTGGCCCGCGCCGGCGAGCTGGAGCGCATCGATGTCGAGCGCCACGGCGCCATCCGGCTCGGCACGGCCGACGAGCTTTTCACCATCCGCCGGCTGTTTGCGGTCATGGGCATGCAGCCGGTTGGCTATTACGATCTTTCGGTCGCCGGCGTGCCGGTTCATTCCACCAGCTTCCGGCCGATCGACGAGGCAGCGCTCAACGTCAATCCGTTCCGTGTCTTCACCTCGCTGCTGCGACTGGAACTGATCGAGGACGAAGGGCTGCGCGGCGAGGCCGAAGCCATTCTGGCGAAACGGCGGATCTACACGCCACGCGCCATCGCGCTGATCGAGCGCCACGAGCAGAACGGCGGCCTGACCGAGGCGGAGGCGACGGAATTCGTCGCCGAGGCGCTGGAAACCTTCCGCTGGCATGGCGAAGCGACAGTCAGTGCCGATACCTACAAGCGGCTGCACGATGCGCATCGGCTGATCGCCGACGTCGTCAGCTTCAAGGGGCCGCACATCAACCATCTGACGCCGCGCACGCTCGATATCGACGCGGTCCAGGCCCGCATGCCGGAACGCGGCATCACGCCGAAGGCTGTCATCGAAGGGCCGCCGCGCCGTCATTGCGATATCCTGCTGCGACAGACGAGTTTCAAGGCGCTGGAGGAAGCGATCGCCTTTTCCGATGATGACGGTGCGATTCAAGGCAGGCATACCGCGCGCTTCGGCGAGATCGAACAGCGCGGCGTGGCGCTGACGGCGAAGGGCCGGGCGCTCTATGACCAGCTGCTTGCCTCGGTTCGCGGTGAGGTGCAGGTCGGCGCCGGCGGCGCCAAGGCCGGCGCCTACGACGACGAACTCGCCGCACGTTTCAAGGCACTGCCGGACAGCTGGGATGAGCTGCGCAGAGCGGATCTCGCCTTCTTCCGCTATTCCGCGACGTCTGCGGGCATTGCCGCTGCAGTCGGCAGCACGCTGCCCGGCGATCCGGAGGCGCTGATCACCTCGGGTTACCTCGCCTTCACCCCGATCGTCTACGAAGACTTCCTGCCCGTCAGCGCGGCCGGCATCTTCCAGTCGAACCTCGGCACCGACCAGCAGCAGAACTATGCGACCCGCTCGAACCGTGACGCCTTCGAGGCAGCACTGGGCGCCACCGTCCAGGACGAGCTGGCGCTCTACGCCGAACGCCAGGCGGCATCGCTGGATTCGGCACTGGAGGCGCTCGGCCTTGCGGGCTTGCCGTTGAAGACCGTTGCGTGAAATGGCCGCTTCAACACTTTCTTTTATGCATTAGAGTACCCGCGATTTCGCTCCGATCGGACTGAGCCATGCTGAATGATCCGCGCTCCCACGGCCTCTGGGAAAAGACAGCGCCCGAAGCGCCGACGACCTCGCCTCTCGAAGGCGCGGTATCGGCCGACGTCGTCATCGTCGGCGGCGGTTACACCGGCCTCTCTTCCGCCCTGCATCTTGCCGAAGCCGGGTCGAAGGTGGTGCTGCTGGAGGCCAAGGAGATCGGCTTCGGCGGTGCCGGGCGCAATGTCGGGCTGATCAATGCCGGCATGTGGGTGATGCCGAACGATCTGCCCGGCGTGCTCGGCCCGGTGCATGGCGAACGTCTGCTCGATCTGCTCGGCAATGCGCCGAAGCTGGTCATGGAGCTGATCGACAAACATCAAATTGCCTGCGAACTCGAACGGAACGGCACGCTGCATTGCGCGGTCGGCGCGGATGGGCTGAAGGAGATCGAGGATCGGGCGGCGCAATGGTCCGCCCGCGGCGCAGCCGTGACGCTGCTCGATGCAGCGGAAACGGCCAAACGTATCGGCAGCGATGCCTATACCGGTTCGCTGCTCGACAAACGCGCCGGCACCCTGCAGCCGCTTGCCTATGCGCGCGGCCTTGCCCATGCCGCCGTCAAGGCCGGCGTCACCATTCATACATCCAGCCCGGTCGTTGCAACGGAGCGTAACGGCAGCCGCTGGACCGTGAAGACGGCACACGGCGAAGTCAGCGCCGAGTGGATCATCGTCGCGACGGATGCCTACAGCACCGGTCCGTGGGAGCAGGTGCGCAGCGAACAGGTGCATCTGCCCTATTTCAATTTCGCCACTGTGCCGCTCGGCCACAATCTGCGTCAGTCGATCCTGCCGGGGCGGGAAGGCGCATGGGATACCAAGGAAATCCTCTCCTCCTTCCGCATGGACCAGGCCGGCCGCCTCGTTTTCGGCAGTGTCGGGGCGTTGCGCAATACCGGACTGGCCGTACACAAGGGCTGGGCCAAACGCGCATTGAAGCGGCTCTTCCCAGATATCGGCGACGTCGAATTCGAGTGCGAATGGTATGGCCAGATCGGCATGACCGACAATGCGCTGCCGCGCTTCCACAAATTCGCACCTGGTGTCGTCGGCTTTTCGGGCTACAATGGCCGCGGCATTGCCCCCGGTACGGTCTTCGGCCGTACGCTGGCGGAGCATATCCTCGGCCGGCTTCCGGAAGCCGATCTGCCGCTGCCGCCGACTTCGCCCACCGAGCCAAGCTTCCGTGCACTCAAGGAAATATGGTACGAAGCCGGCGCTCAGGTCGCCCATTTCGCCGATGCCCGCTTCTGAGAAGCGATGCACGCTTCTGAGAATAATAAGATTGGAAACACGACAATGACCATCGCCGTCCTCGATCTCGCCACCGAAACCGCCAAGCTGCTTGCCGAACTCGGCGTCGATGCCGGCCGCTATCACGGCGGCACGCTTTCCGTCACCTCGCCGGTCACCGGCAAGGAAATCGGCAAACTCAGGGAACATTCCGTTTCCGAGACGAAGGCGGCGATCGAAGCGGCGCACCAGGCCTTCCTCGAATGGCGTGCCGTGCCGGCGCCGAAGCGCGGCGAACTGGTCCGCCTGCTGGGCGAGGAACTGCGCGCCTCCAAGGCGGCGCTCGGCCGTCTCGTCTCGATCGAGGTTGGCAAGATCACTTCGGAAGGCCTGGGCGAAGTGCAGGAGATGATCGACATCTGCGATTTCGCCGTCGGCCTTTCCCGGCAGCTCTACGGCCTGACGATCGCCACCGAGCGCTCCGAGCACCGGATGATGGAAAGCTGGCATCCGCTCGGCGTGATCGGCATCATCTCCGCCTTCAACTTCCCTGTTGCCGTCTGGTCGTGGAATGCGGCACTTGCGATGGTCTGCGGCAATTCCACCGTCTGGAAGCCCTCGGAAAAGACGCCGTTGACGGCGCTTGCCGTGCAGGCGCTGTTCGAAAAGGCGCTGAAGCGTTTCGTCGCCGAGGGCGGTAGCGCACCGGCCAATCTGTCGACGCTGATCATCGGCGGCCGTGAGGTCGGCGAAGTGCTGGTCGACCATCCGAAGATCCCACTCGTCTCCGCGACGGGCTCGACGGCCATGGGCCGCGCCGTCGGTCCGCGCCTGTCGCAGCGTTTTGCCCGCGCCATTCTCGAACTCGGCGGCAACAATGCGGCGATCGTCTGCCCGAGCGCCGATCTCGACCTAACGCTGCGCGGCGTCGCCTTCTCCGCCATGGGCACGGCCGGCCAGCGCTGCACGACGCTGCGCCGTCTCTTCGTGCATGACAGCGTCTACGACCAGCTGGTGCCGCGCCTGCAGAAGGCCTACGGCTCCGTCACCATCGGCAACCCGCTCGAGACCGGCACGCTTGTAGGGCCGTTGATCGACGGTCAGGCTTTTAAGAACATGCAGGCAGCGCTCGGCGAGGCGAAATCGGCCGGCGGCACGGTGACCGGCGGCGACCGCGTCGAAACCGGTTCGACCGAGGCCTTCTACGTTCGCCCGGCGCTTGTCGAAATGCCCGATCAGACCGGCCCGGTCGAGCACGAGACCTTCGCGCCGATCCTCTATGTGATGAAGTATAGCGATTTCGACGAGGTGCTGGCACTGCACAATGCCGTGCCGCAGGGGCTGTCGTCGTCGATCTTCACCAACGACATGCGCGAGGCCGAAACCTTCGTCTCCGCTCGCGGTTCGGATTGCGGCATCGCCAACGTCAATCTCGGGCCGTCGGGCGCCGAGATCGGTGGCGCCTTCGGCGGCGAGAAGGAGACCGGCGGCGGCCGCGAATCCGGCTCGGATGCCTGGAAGGCCTATATGCGCCGCTCCACCAACACGATCAATTACGGCAGGACGCTGCCGCTGGCGCAGGGCGTCAAGTTCGACGTCGAATAAGCCGGCTGCAAAGGCTGCAAAAGAGAGGCGGCGCTCGGGAAGCGTCGCCTTTTTTGCTCAATCGAGATTTATTCCCCTGTAATATGAAATATTTAGTCAAGATATTGTGATGGCTTTTCCGGCCAAGACAAACTTGAAATCGGCAGTCAGGAAAAATATACGCCTCTCATCGCCCTTGGAGAGCTCGGGTGACATCGCCACGGAGGCCATCATGAACATTGCTCTTAACCGTTTTTCCCTCGCGCTTGCCGCTTCGCTTCTCTCCGCCACCGCGCTCGCAGGCAGCGCCAATGCGCAGGACGAAGGTCTCGTTGTTTACAATGCCCAACACGAAAGTCTGGGCCGCGAATGGATCGCTGCTTTCACCAAGGAGACCGGCATCAAGGTCACCATGCGCCAGGGCAGCGACATGCAATTCGCCAACCAGATCATCCAGGAAGGCGACGCCTCTCCCGCGGATGTCTTCCTGACCGAGAATTCGCCGGCAATGACACTGGTCGATGGCGCGGGCCTCTTCGCCCCCGTCGAAAAGGAAACGCTGGACCAGGTTCCGGATCAGTATCGCCCGGCTGACGGCATGTGGACCGGCATTGCCGCCCGCACCACCGTTTTCGTCTATGACAAGACCAAACTTACCGAAGACAAGCTGCCGAAGTCGATGCTCGACCTCGCAGATCCCGCCTGGAAGGGCCGCTGGGGTGCAGCACCTGCCGGTGCCGACTTCCAGGCCATTGTCGCCGCTCTGCTGCAGCTCAAGGGCGAACAGTCGACGGCCGACTGGCTGAAGGCTCTCAAGGAAAACGCCACGCCCTACAAGGGCAACAGCGTCGCCATGAAGGCAGTCAATTCAGGTGAAGTCGAAGGCGCGATCATCTATCACTATTATTGGTTCGGCGATCAGGCCAAAACAGGCGAGAACAGCAAGAATGTCGGCCTGCACTACTTCAAGAACCAGGATCCGGGCGCTTTCGTCAGCGTTTCGGGCGGCGGCGTCCTGAAGTCCACGCAGCACATGAAGGAAGCCCAGGCTTTCCTGAAGTTCCTCACCAGCAAGGCTGGCCAGGCAGTCCTCAAGGACGGCGATTCCTATGAATATGCCATCGGCAAGGATGCGCCCTCCAACGACAAGCTCACTCCGCTTGCCGATCTTAACGCGCCGAAGGTCGAAGCTTCGACCCTCGACAGCAAGAAGGTCGTCGAGCTGATGACGGCCGCCGGTCTGATCTAACCTTTCTGCCGCAGGCTTCCGCCGGCCAAAACTATTGCATTTGGCTCAAGAAAACCTTAGGGCATGACGATATCCGGCAACCGCCCTTCAAAGGCGGTTGCCTTCCTTTTTCAGCGTGTAAAGGCATCGGCCTTGCTGCAGGACAACAGATTGCTCGCATCCGGCAACGAGGCGCCGGTCGCGCCGAGGGCCGCGCGAATGGTTTTGCCGCGCGGACGCATGCCGCACGCTTCCGTGATCCTGCTTGCAACCCTCGTCGCGATCTTCAGTCTCGTGCCGCTCGGCTTCATCGGCTGGGTCACCTACGATGTCGGCTGGGAAACGGTGAAGACCCTGGTCTTCCGGCCACGCGTCGGCGAACTTCTCGTCAATACGGTTCTCCTGGAATCGATCACCATTCCGCTGTCGATCGCGCTTGCCGTGACGCTCGCCTGGCTGACGGAACGGACGGACATTCCTTTCGCGCGGCTCTGGGCCTGGCTTGCGATCGCCCCGCTCGCCGTGCCTGCCTTCGTGCACAGCTATGCCTGGGTCAGCCTCGTTCCCGGCATGCGCGGCCTGCAGAGCGGCGTCTTCGTCTCGGTCATCGCCTATTATCCGTTCCTCTACCTGCCGGTCGTCGCAGCGCTGCGCCGTCTCGACCCGGCCATCGAGGATGCCGCGGCCTCGCTGGGTCTTAATCCCTGGTGGGTCTTCTTCCGCGCCGTGCTGCCGCAGCTGAGGCTTGCCATCTGCGGCGGCTCGCTGCTGATCGCGCTGCATCTGCTTTCGGAATACGGCCTGTTCGTCATGATCCGGTTCGACACGTTCGCGACGGCGATCGTCGATCAGTTCCAGTCCTCCTACAACAGCCCGGCCTCCAACATGCTCGGCGGCGTGCTTGTCGCCTGCTGTCTTTTTCTGCTCGGCTTCGAGGTGCTGGTGCGCGGCAATGAACGTTATGCCCGCGTCGGCTCCGGCTCGCCACGTCCGGCGGACCGCCGCCGGCTGGGCTGGTTCGTGGTGCCGGCCGTGTTGCTGCCCGTCATGCTGGCGGCGCTGACACTTGGCGTGCCGCTGGTGACGCTTGGCCGCTGGCTCTATCTCGGCGGCGCCGATATCTGGCGCATCGAAGTCGGCAGCGCCTTCCTGCAGACGATCGTGCTTGCCGTTGTCGGCGGCGTGCTGGCGACGATTGCCGCAGCACCGATGGCCTGGCTTTCCGTGCGTGCGCCGGGCCGCTTCCAGCGGGTGCTCGAAGCCTGCCATTATTATGTCGGCTCGCTGCCGGGCGTCGTCGTGGCGCTGGCGCTGGTGACGATCGCGGTGCGTCTCGTGCTGCCGCTCTATCAGACCTTCGCAACGCTGCTCGTCGCCTATGTGATGCTTTTCCTGCCGCGCGCCATGGTCGGCTTACGCGCCAGTATCGCCCAGGCGCCGGTGGAGCTGGAGCGCGCCGCGATGGGTCTCGGCCGCACCCCGGGTCAGGCGGTGCGGCAGATCACCATGCGGCTTGCAGCACCGGGAGCTGCCGCCAGCGTCGCGCTGGCTGCACTCGGCATCACCAATGAACTCACGGCGACACTGATGCTGTCGCCCAACGGCGTCGATACGCTGGCGACGAAATTCTGGTCGCTGACCAGCGAGATCGATTATGTCTCGGCCGCCCCCTACGCCTTCATGATGGTCGTGCTGTCGCTGCCGCTCACCCTGATGCTCTATACCCAATCGAAACGGACCGCCGGCCAATGACGCTGCTTACGATCGAGAACATCAGCAAGCGCTATGGCCCCGTCCAGGCGTTGAAGGATATTTCGCTCGACGTCGCGGCGGGCAGCCGAACGGCGGTCGTCGGCCCATCCGGTTCGGGCAAGACGACGCTGCTGCGCATTATTGCCGGCTTCGAGCAACCGGATGTCGGCAGGGTGACGCTGGATGGCGACCTGCTTGCCGACGGTCCGGCGACGGTACCGGCGCATAAACGCGGCATCGGCATCGTCTCGCAGGACGGCGCACTGTTTCCGCACTTAAGCGTTGCCGAGAATATCGGCTTCGGGTTTGAGCGAGGTGCAGCCGATCGCGAGAAGCGCGTGCTCGAGCTGCTCGATATGGTCGAACTCGACCGTGGCATGCTGGCGCGGCGCCCGCATCAGCTTTCCGGCGGCCAGCAGCAGCGTGTGGCGCTCGCCCGCGCGCTCGGCCGCAAGCCGCGGCTGATGCTGCTCGACGAACCTTTCTCGGCACTCGATACCGGTCTGCGGGAAAATATGCGCAAGGCGGTTGCGCGCGTGCTGCAGGCGGCCGGCATCACCACCATCCTCGTCACCCATGACCAGGAAGAGGCGCTGACCTTTGCCGATCAGGTTGCGGTCCTGAGAGAAGGACGGCTGATCCAGGCCGGGTCGCCGCAATCATTGTATCTGCATCCGCGCGATCGCGAGACGGCACTGTTTCTCGGTGATGCCGTGCTGCTTCCCGCCATCATCCGCAACGGCTTGGCAGATTGCGCCCTCGGCCGTGTCGCCGTCGAAGGCAGTCGTCAGGGCAAGGCGGAGATCATGCTGCGGCCTGAGCAGATCCGCGTCGTTGCCGATGAAAGCGATCGCAATTACGGCGGGCGTGTCGTCGAGGTGGAATTCGGCGGCGCGGTCTGCACCGTCGCCGTCTCGCTCGACGGCGTGGCGCTGCCGCCGATCCTGATCAAGACCTCGAGCGTCGCTCTCCCGGCGCGAGGCGATCTCGTTCGCCTCGACATCGCCGGCAAGGCGCATGTCTTCGAGAACTGAACTAAGAGCCCGCACATCCTATTGGACGCGCGGGCTCTTTCATTTTAGTTTTCGTGTCGTCCTTTCCGGAAATCGATTTCGATTTCCGGGCTTGTGCGCTAGCCGAACTTGCGCACCACTTCTTCCGGCTCGATGCCTTCGAGCCAGCCACCGGTAAAGCCGGCGCGTTCGAGGCCGAGGCGGATGACCGGCGATTGCCGCATCAGTTTCCAGATGAAATCCGAACGGTCGTTCTCGATGGTCATGACGACAAGGCCCTGGTCGATGCCGACGGTGCGGTCGTCGACCCAGCCTTCCGGCCGCTTGGTCTTGACCGTCGGGTTGAAGCCACCGGGGAAGCCGCCTTCCAACAGCAGGTTCGGATAGGTGGTCAGAAGCGCCTTGGTGCCGTCGAGAGCCGCCTGCCGGTCGTAGGGCAGGCAGGCAAGTGCTGCCCAGGGTGCGATCGTGCCGTCATCGGGGCCGAGCGGCGCGCCGCGTGCGGCGTAACCCAGAACCTTGGGCTGGCGGCCGCCGCGCATGCGCCGTGTCGGCGGCGGGCCGTCACAGGCGGAGAAACCCCAGATATTCCTGTTATAGCCGACGAACTGGCCGGGATTGCGCTCGGCATAGTCACGCTGGACGTTGATCATCACCTGCGTGTTGCGGAAATAGTCCCAGTTCCGCTCCGCCATCGGCTTGTCCTGAATGGTGCGGAAATCGATCCAGGCATGCGAGAAGAGGTGGATGAAGAGCGGCCCGGCATAGAGATAGGACTGCTCGCCATGCAGCATCCACGAATAGCTTGACGTAAAGGCGTCGTAGCTCGATTGCGGAATGGGATGCGTCGGTGAGGCAAGCGCCAGCGTATAGAGGATGATCGCCTCGTCGAAGCCGTGATAGCGCCAGCGCAGGAAGCCGGAAGAGGGCTTCCATCCCATGGCAATCGTGTCGCCCTTGTTCAGCGCCCAGCGCCAGTCGACGCGCTCGTAGATGAGGGTCGCGAGTTGACGGATTTCGGTCTCCGTCTCGTCGTCTTCGCGATTGAAATATTGCGCAGCCGTCAGGATGCCGGCGACAAGCAGCGCCGTGTCGATGGTCGAAAGCTCGCTGTTCCAGGCGCGATGGCCGGTATCCATGTGCAGGAAATGGTAGAAGAAACCGCGGTGGCCGGTCGCGTGGCGTTCCTCGCCCTGACGCGCCTCGGCGAAGAACCGCAGCGTATTGACCGTGCGTTCGGCTGCCTCCTCGCGGCTGATCCATAAACGCTCGACACCAACAGGATAGGAGGAAAGCGCAAAGCCGACGGCTGCGATGCTGCACGGAACCCCGCCGATCGATGTGTCCGCCACAAGGCCGTTTTCGGGATTGGTATATTTCAGGAAGTAGTTGAATGCCGAATGCTGCAGCCTGTCGACGAGCGCTGCATCAATGTCTTCAATCCGTTGCAGCATAGGCTCCTACCCAACTGTTGCATCGCCCCATGCTTCAACATGGTGGCCGTCCCCGGGCAAATCAAACCTTTTTGATTCGTAGGGATAAGAGAACACAAATGGGTGGAATTGGTCGTTAACAATTATGGGTGAAATAATATCTAGGATAAGTGATATAAGCGGTGCAGCAAAAAGGGTAGGCCGTACCCCGCTGGCACAGGTTATTTCCTGAAATACTTGGCTCCTCGGATGCTCTACTGAGCGGGTTTTCCCGCTCAGGCGGCTTCATCGACCCGCACCAGATGGCCTGCCGTCACTTCCCGGTATCGGCGTGGCGGCGCGACGTAGCCGACCGGGCGGACAGGGCTCTTGAGCTCGTCGGTTCCGAGGTTGCGCTTGATGCCGCGCCGTGAGGGATCGGGAACAGGCACAGCTGCCATCAGCTTCTTCGTGTAGGCGTGCTGCGGGTTGCTGAACAGTTCCGCGCGCGGACCAATCTCGACGATTTCGCCGAGATACATCACCGCGACGCGGTGGCTGACGCGCTCGACCACCGCCATATCGTGGGAAATGAACAGGAAGGCGAGGTTGAGGCTTTGCTGCAGGTCCATTAGCAGATTGCAGACCTGCGCCTTGATCGAAACATCGAGGGCCGAAACGCTTTCGTCGGCGACGATCACCTTCGGATCGAGCGCAAGCGCGCGGGCGATGCAGATGCGCTGGCGCTGACCGCCGGAGAATTCGTGCGGATAACGTTTCATCATATCGGGTTTCAGCCCGACGCGTTCGAGGAGATCGGCCGCCTTGTCGCGGGCCTGGGCGCCAGTGCCGAGGCCATGCTCGGTGATGGGTTCGGCGACGGCGGCGCCGACGGTCATGCGCGGGTTGAGGCTGGCGAAGGGGTCCTGAAAAATCATCTGGATGCTGCGGCGCATCCGTCTGAGACTGGCCGCGTCAAGGCTCAGCACGTCATAGCCGTCGAGGCTGACGCTGCCGCCGTTCGGCTGGACGAGGCGGGTAATCGAGCGACCGGTGGTCGACTTGCCGCAGCCGGATTCGCCGACGAGCGACAGCGTCTCGCCCTGGAAGAGATCGAAAGAGACGTCCTCAACGGCATGGATGGCGCCGGTCTTGCGGCCGAGCAGGCCACCGCGGATGTCGAAACGGGTAACGAGATTCTTGACTTCGAGGATCGGCGTCCGGCGGCGGTCGACGGTATCGGCCACCTCGACCGGCTCGCGGCGTTCGCCGGTCGTGGTATCGACGACCGGGAAACGCAGCGGCCACTTCCGGTCGGCCATCGAGCCGAGGCGCGGCACGGCCGAGAGCAAAGCGCGGGTATAGGGATGCCTGCCGCGATGGAAGATGTCGTCGGTCGTGCCGGTTTCCACCGCCTCGCCGCGATACATGACGATGGTGCGGTCGGCGATTTCGGCGACGACACCCATGTCGTGGGTGATGAACAGCACGGACATGCCCTCTTCTTCCTGCAGCATCTTGATCAGGTCGAGGATCTGGCCCTGGATCGTCACGTCGAGCGCCGTCGTCGGCTCGTCGGCGATCAGCAATTTCGGCCGGCTGGCGAGCGCCATGGCGATCATCACGCGCTGGCGCATGCCGCCCGAGAACTGGTGCGGATATTCATCGAAGCGCGACGCGGCGTTGGGGATGCGGACCTTCTCCAGCAGGCGCACGGTTTCGGCCCGCGCCTCGGCCTTGCCGATATCACCGTGGCAGGTCAGCGCTTCGGAGATCTGGCGGCCGATGGTGAAGATCGGGTTGAGGGATGTCATCGGCTCCTGGAAGATCATGGCGGCGTCGTTGCCGCGCACCCGGCGCATCTCCTTTTCCGAAAGAGCGAGAACATCCTTGCCGTTCAAGCTGATGGCGCCATCGATGCGGCTCGATCCCTTGGCGAGAAGCCGCATGATCGAAAGGGAGGTGACGCTCTTGCCCGAGCCGCTTTCGCCGACGATCGCCACCGTCTCGCCTGGCATGACGTCGAAGGAGACGTCGCGCACCACCGGCTTCCAGTCGCCATCGACGAGGAAGGAGGTCGTCAGGCTCCGGACGGAAAGAACCGGAGAGGCGGAGGCTGAAGAAACATCACTCATGTCGTTCCCTTGGTCTTATCTGGTTCACGTCTTCAAAGGCGTGGCAAAGGAGGCGGAAGGCCTGCCTTCAGCGATGCGGGCCGCTTCCAGCGCCGCGATCTTTTCATCGATCTCGCGCCTGTCAGTCATGCCGTTCGGATTTTGCCGCGTCGCCATCGTCTCGGCGACATGCAGATAACGTTCACCCGCCACCGCATGCAGACGAACAAGTTCGGCGAGCGGATCGGGATGGTCGTCGGCGCGGAGGCTCAGCCAGGGATAATCCTGGTCGCGATGGATGACGAGGGCGGCGGACTGCCTGCCGCGCTTGTCGCCGCCGGCATCTTCGCCTGCCTGCATCGCCAGCAGCAGGCGTTCGGCCAACGGCTTGTCCATCGCCTTGTTGTAGGTGGCAAGCGTCTCAGTGATGACGTCAGGACCTGCGAGCATGTTGCCGGCGACCGAGACGTTTTCGTCGATCAGATGTCCCGCCCAGTCGATGCATGCGGGACCGGTGAAGGCGGCGTTGCGCCCCTTCGCATCGATGAGGTGCAACTGCCGCTGATTGCGGCCGGCGTCAGGCGCAATGAGCTCGGCGATGATCTCCTCCGGCGCCTTGCCTGCAGCCAGCAGCGACAGGCCGTCGACGCCGTAAAGCGGGCTGACGAAGGCCTGGGTAGCAACGGCGCCGATGCCGCCGCGAATATGCGGCACCAGGGCGCCGACGGCAAAGAAGCGGCTCGCGACGGCAATGCCGAGATGACCGGTAAAGGGATCACGGGCGACGATCGACCAGGTCATGACTATCTCCCGATCGCATAGGCCTGCATCAGGCGCGGGGTGGCTGCGGCGCGCAACAGGCCGTCGGCATCGCGTCTCGCAGCGGTCAGCCGACCGATCGTCCAGACATCGGCGACCGTCAGCTTGTGGCCCTTGCGGCGCAGGGCATCGAGGACTTCAGGGCCGAAATTCGCTTCCGCCATCAGGCTGCCGGGTTCGCGGGTGCGCGGATAGAAGGAACCCGGAAAATGCGAGGTATGGAACAGCGGCTGGTCGATCGCCGCCTGCAGGTTCAGCTTGTGGTGCGCATAACGCAGGAAGAAGGAGAGTTGCCACTGCTCCTGCTGATCGCCGCCCGGTGTGCCGAAGGCGAGCGTCGGGCGGCCCTCATAGAGCCCGAGCGACGGCGTCAGCGTCGTGCGCGGCCGCTTGCCGGGCGCAAGCGACGTCGGCAGGCCCGATTTCAGCCAGAACATCTGGGCGCGGGAATTGAGGCAGAAGCCGAGGCCGGGCACGGTCGGGGAAGATTGCAGCCAGCCGCCGGACGGGGTGACGGAGACCATGTTGCCGTGGCGGTCGATGACGTCGATATGCACGGTGTCACCGCGTTTTTCGGAAAGATGCGCCATGGTCGGCTCGTAGACGGCGCCGGTCTTGGAATCTGTGCCGAGCATCTTCATCGTCAGATCATGCTGCGCTTCGAAGCCCGGAACGATGCCGGGACGAAGATCGAAGGAGGCGTCCGCGCCGACCAGCTTGCGGCGCTCGGCGGCATAGGTCTCCGACAGCAGATGCGCGATGGGAACCTCCGAAAAATCAGGATCGCCGTAATAGACTTCGCGGTCGGCGAAGGCGAGCTTCATCGCTTCGACGACGGTATGGACGAAATCGGCGCCAGCGGGGTTCATCGCGGCGAGATCAAAGCCTTTGAGGATCGACAGGGTCTGCAGGAAGACCGGACCCTGGCCCCAGGGGCCGATCTTGGCGATCGTCCAGCCATGATAATCATAGGTCAGCGGCTCCTCGATCGTTGCCGACCAGTTCGCCATATCGCTGGCAGTCAAAACGCCCTTGTGGCGGTTGCCGCTCGCATCCATCACCTCGGCGGTTTTGAGATAATCGTCGATCTTCTCGGCGACGAAGCCGCGATAGAAGGCGTCGCGGGCCGCCTCGACCTGCGCTTCCCGGCCGCTTTTCACTTCCGCCTCGGCAATGACGCGCTTCCAGGTTTCGGCAAGCACCGGATTCCTGAAATTCGCATGCGCTTCGGGGGCGCTGCCGCCTGGCAGCCATGTCTCGTAGGAGGTCGGCCATTCCTTCTCGAAGAAGGCGGCGAGCCCCTTGATCGTGGCGGAGACGCGCGGCAGCATCGGATGGCCGTGCTCGGCGTAATAGATCGCCGGTTCCAGCACATCGCGCACGCTCATCGAGCCATAGTCGCGCAGCATCAGCATCCAGCCATCGAAGGAGCCGGGGATGACGGTCGCAAGCAGACCGTCGCCGGGGATCAGGCTCAGGCCCTCCGCCGTATAGTGTTCGATCGTCGCACCCGCGGGGGCGGGTCCCTGCGCGCAGATGACCTCGACCTTGTCCTTCTTCTTCGAATAGATCACCGCCGGCATATCGCCGCCCGGACCGCAAAGATGCGGCTCGACGATCTGTAGCACGAAGCCCGTCGCCACTGCCGCGTCGAAAGCGTTGCCGCCCTTTTCGAGAATGCTCATGCCGACGGCCGAAGCGATCCAGTGCGTGGAAGTGACGACGCCGAAGGTGCCGAGGATTTCTGGACGGGTCGTGAAAGCGGTCATATCGAATGTCCTTTCAAGAAATCATGCTTCGCGCGGATCGAGCGCATCGCGCAGGCCGTCGCCTAAGAGATTGAAACCGATGACGACGAGGAAGATCGCGGCTCCCGGCCACATCGCCATCCATGGCGCCTGGGAGAGGAAATTCTTGGCGACGTTGAGCATCGAGCCCCAGCTCGGCGCCGGCGGCTGCTGCCCGAGGCCGAGGAAGGAAAGGCTCGCCTCGGCGATGATCGCCGTTGCGATGGTCAGCGTCGCCTGGACGAGGATCGGGGCAAAAACATTCGGCAGGATGTAGCGGGTGATGATGCTCGAGGACCGGAGGCCGATCGAGCGGGCGCCCTCGACATATTCCTCGGTCTTGACCGAAAGCACCTGGCCGCGCGTCAGCCGCACGAAGACCGGCATGGCCGAAAGGCCGATCGCGATCATCGCATTGGTCAGGCTCGGGCCGAGAAAGGCTGCGAGCGCGATCGCAGTGATGAGGAAAGGCATCGCCAGAAAGGCTTCGGTGATGCGGGAGATCACCATGTCGATCCAGCCGCCGAAATAACCGGCGATCAGGCCGAAGGGCACGCCGATGACAACGGCAATGGCGACCGAGAAGACGCCGGCCATCAGCGAGGCCTGCGCCCCCCAGATCATCCGGGAAAGAATGTCGCGGCCGATGTCGTCGGTGCCGAGCCAATGGGCGGCGGAGGGCGCCTTGCGGATCGCCGACCAGCTTGTGGCGTTCGGATCGGGAATCGGAAGGAGGGGGGCGGCAATGGCGAGAATGGCGAAGAAGGCGATGATCGCGAGGCCGACGAGGGCGCCCTTGTTGGCCCTCAGCTTGCGCCAGGCGCGGCTCGGGGTGCGGTCGATCGCGGAGGGAATGCCGGTCTCACCGATTGCGGTCATAGGGCGGCCCTCATGCGCGGATTGAGCAGGACATAGAGAATATCGGCCAAGAGGTTCATCAGGATGAAGCCGATCGCCGTGCAGATCACCACACCCTGGACGACGGCGTAGTCACGGTTGAAGACCGCGTCGACGATGAGCTTTCCGAAACCCGGAATGGTGAAGATCTGCTCGGTCAGCACGGCGCCGGCAAGCAGTTCGCCAAAGAGCAGCGCGGTCAACGTCACGATCGGCAGCATCGCGTTGCGGAAGCTGTGCTCGAGCACGACAGTGCTTTCCGGCAGTCCCTTGGCGCGCGCGGTGCGGATATAATCGGCGCTCAGCACGCTGAGCATTGCCGAGCGGGTATGCCGCATCAGCGTCGCCGCCAGCGCATTGCCGAGCACGAAGGATGGCATCAGCATGGTTTCCAGCGAACGCAGCGGATTGCTGAAGAAGGGTTCGTAGCCTGATGCCGGCAACCAGCCGAGATTGACCGAAACCAGCAGGATCAGCATGATGCCGAGCCAGAAATTCGGGATCGACAGGCCGGTCAGCGCGATGATGTTGGCGAGATAGTCGATCATCGTGTTCTTCTTGACGGCCGCCAGGATGCCCATCGGCACGCCGATGACAAAGGCGAAGATCATCGACATGATGGCAAGCTGGATGGTGACCGGCAGCTTTTCGCCAATGAGCTGCAGAACCGGCTGGTTGGTGCGCAGCGAGATGCCGAGGTCGCCCTGCAGGGCCGCACCCAGCCAGCGGACATATTGATAGGGCACGGGATCGTTCAACCGGTACTTCTCGCGCAGGAATTCGAGAACCTGCGGGTCGCGTTCCTCGCCGGCCATGGCAAGGATAGGGTCGCCGGGCAGCAGCTTCTGCAGCGAGAAGACGAAGACCGAAATGATCAAAAGCGTCGGTATGGCGACCAAGAGCCGTTTGGCGATGTAGGTGTACATGGGCGATCCTGACACGACTGGGGTCATGCGGCGGAGGGTTTCCGCCGCATGATTTGCTGGATCAAAAAGTAGAGCATGATGTCGTCCGAAAACCGCTCACAGTTTTCGGCATCATGCTCTAGGGATCAGCCGGCTTTCTTGACGCCGACAAGGCGGATCATGCCATCCGGCGACGGAACGAAGCCGGTGATGTTCTTGTGCAGCGCCCAGATCCAGGACTGATGGCCGAGATAGATGATCGGCAGATCGTCGTTGAGGATGACGGCGGCGGCATCATATTTCTGCTTGCGCACGGCATCGTCGGTCGATGCACGGGCTTCGTTCAGCAGCTTGTCCACCTCGGCGTTGCAGTATTTCGTGTCGTTGATGCCGCCCTTGCAGGTGATGAACTGATGGATGTTGCCGTCGGGATCGACGCGGCCGGACCAGTCCGAACGGCTGAGCTGATAATTGCCGGCCGTCTGTTCGCTCAGCAGCGTGGCGAATTCCGTCGATTTCAGGCTGACGTCAAAGCCGGCTTCGCCGACCATCGACTGGATGATCTGCATCATCTGCATGGCAACGGGATTGTTTGGGATCTGCAGCTCGATCGGCACGCGGTCGAAGCCGGCTTCCTTGATCAGCGCCTTGGCCTTGTCGAGATCGCGGGCGGGGACGGGAATATCCTTGTCGAACCACGGGCTGCTCGGCGGGAAGGGCTGGTTGCCGGAAACCGCCGTGCCTTCATAGACGATCTGGTTGACGGCATCGCGGTCGATCGCCAGCGAGAAGGCCTGGCGCAAGCGTTTGTCCTTGCCGAAAGGATTGTCGGCACGCGCGCCGTTGCCGATATTGGTATAGAGCGCCATGTAGCCGGTGCCGACGGCATCGGCATAGACCAGGCTCGAATCCGCCTTCACGGCTTCAGCGTCGGTCGCGGCCAGACGCTCGATCATGTCGAGATCGCCGGACCGCAGATTGGCGAGGCGCACCGTCGTATCCGGGATCGGCAGATAGGTGAGCTTGTCGATGAAGATCTTGTCCTTGTTCCAGTAGTCCTGGAACTTTTCGAGCACGATGCGGTCCTGCTGGACGCGTTCGACGAACTTGAACGGACCGGCGCAGACCGGGTGATCGCCGAACTTGGCGCCGAGTTCCTTGGCGGCCTTCGGCGAGACGATCATGCCGGCGCGGTCGGAAAGCTGGGCAAGAAGCGTGACATCAGGCGCCTTGAGGGTGAACTTGACCTCGTATTCGCTTGTCGCCTCGACCTTTGCGACCGAGCTGAGCTCGCTCTTGCGGCGTGATTCCGGCAGGGTGATGTTGCGCTCGATGGTGGCGACGACGGCTTCGGCGTTGAAGGGGGTCTCATCATGGAACTTGACGCCCTGGCGCAGCTTCATGGTGAGCTCTTTGCCGTCGGCCGACCAGCTCCATTCGGTGGCAAGCTGCGGCACGATCTTCAGGTCCGGTGAGACGTCGACCAGCTTGTCGCACATCGCGGTATAGACGATGCGGCCGACGAAGGTGCGCGACTGTGCGGGATCGAGCACGTCGGCATCGTCCTGCAGACCGATCTTCAGGTCGACGGCGAAGGCAGGAAGTGCAAACAGTGCGCCGGCAACGGCGGTGGTCAGCAATTTGGCGATCTTCATTCCATTCTCCTCTGTCTATTTTTGTTTGGTTTTTGCTTCCATTCCGGCGGTTATGGCCCGCCCGTATTTTTTCTCCCGGCTCACCTCCCCTGTTCAGGCGAGGGTCTTGTCGGCCTCCGTTTCGCTGTGGTCGAGCGAGGTGATGCGGACGAGGCTTTCCTGCAGCGTCAGCAGATGCTGGCGCATCGCTTCGCCTGCCCTGGCCGGATCACGAGCGGCGATCGCATCGACGATCGCCGTATGCTGGTTAAAGGTGACGGGCCGCGTCCGGCTGGCGCTGCGGGCGCGCTCGCGGATCGTCTGCCAGGCCTCGTCCTGGCGCACCCGGTTGATGACGTCGAAGATGGTGAGGAAAAAACCGTTGCCGGCGCATTGGGCGATCTGGCGGTGCAGCGCTCCGTCCCAGAGTTCGCGCCCGTCGGCATCGGTGCTTTCGTAGATCTTCTTCACCAGATCGTACATGCGCTCGATATCGGCGGCCTTGGCGCGCATGGCGGCAAGCTGGGCGAGCTGCGGCTCGATGCGCAGGCGCACTTCCATGACTTCCATGAGATCGGTGCCGGCAACGATCGAGCCGACATGATCGCTCCAGCCATCGGGGCGCGGACCGGCATAGGTGCCGGAGCCTTGGCGGCGCCAGACGCGCCCCTCGGCCTCCAGCACTTCGAGGGCTCGGCGGACAGCACGGCGGCCGACGCCCAGCATTTCCGAAAGGGTGCGCTCGGTCGGCAGCTTGCCGTCGGCGTCGAGACTGTCGGACCGCAAGAGAGCCCTCAGCCTCTCCAGCGCATAATTCGAATTGCCCTGCGTCTCATCCATCGGCATTCGCTTAAATGGTCCGTACCAATTTTCTATTGGTTCAGTGCAAACCAAAACGCAGCGACCGTCAAGCGCTTTTTTGTGCAAATGGAAATCTGCCCGTTTTTTGCTCAAACCCGCAATTGACCCGATATGGGAAACGGTCGATCGCGCCGACAGGGCGGCGGCGCGATCGACACTATCATCCAGAAAAACGCAATTGGTTCAGGTGAATCTCAGGCCGGCGTCGAGCGCGCGGAGAGAAAGACCTGCGGCTCGAAGGCGAAATCCTTGTCGAAGGGATAGGTCGGATGCTGCTTGCGCAGCCGCGGCAGGCGCTCGACGAACTGGTCGACGACGCCTGTTGATAGCGCCATCAGGTTCGGATTGGCGATCGGCGCCAGCTCCGGCGAGAGATAGCCCGACTTGACGACGATGATCCTCGCCTGGTGCGGGTCGAGGCCGAGCCGGGTGAAATCGACGATGTTGTGATAGGGCCGACGCTTGGCGGAAAGCACGAGATCGATACCACTGACCGAAACCACCGCCTGGCGGTCAGTGGGATCTGATGTCTCATGCAGGAACTTGACCGTGAAGCGGGCGATGACCGGCTTGCTACCCTTGGTGTCGAGCGAAGCGCCGACGCTGAGCTCCAGTTCCGCGCCGATGCCGGCGGCATAACAGGCCTCGGTCCCCGCCTTGTCGGCGATGCCGGCGAAGACGACGCCGGTGGCCTCCCTGGCGATCAACTCGGCCAGCACATCGGCCCGGTCCCCGACACCGCCACCGGTGGGGTTGTCGCCGGATTCGGCCAGAACAACAGGGGCGGTCGGGCTTGCGATCGCCCTTTCGACGCATTCCTCGACTGAGCCTGTTTCGCAGCCGAAGACAAAGTCCTCGCGCGCATCCCAATAAGCCCTCGCGAGGCGTTTCGCCTCGCGCTCCAGCACGGTGCGGTCGGTGCCGGTCATGATGGCGGCGGCGGTGGCGCGCGGTTCGTCGGCCCAGACATAACCGACCATCAGCGATGCGTCCCAGACGCCGTCGATCGCATCGATCCCGGGCAGCATGTCATAGAGGCTCTTTGCCGGCTCATCGACGGTGCTGGTGCGCTCGCCGGGCAGCACGACGGGGATCGGCGCCCAGAGGAGGCTCGGCCTCTCGCCGGTTTTCAGGCTCTTTACCAGCATGGAGACGGAGCGGCGCATCGTCTCCTCGACATCGATATGCGGCGCGGTGCGATAGGTGGAATAGATATCGAGCGCATCGATGATGCGCTGGGTGACGTTGCCGTGCAGGTCGTAGCTTGCCGAAACCGTGCAATCCTCGCCGACCAGCGCACGGGCCGCGCTGATCCAATCGCCTTCGGCATCCTCGATGCCCTCGACATACATGGCGCCGTGCATGGCGAGATAGAGACCGTCGAGCGGCAGCATCGGCTTCAGCCGCTCGAGGAATTCGCCCTTGAAGGTCTCGTAGGTGGCCCGCGAAACCGGGCCGCCGGCAATGGCCCGGGCATGGACCGTCGGAAGGAACTCGGCGTCATAATCCCTGAGGAAGGCGAAATAGGGCGCGGCCAGCAGCGCCTCGCCGCGCAAGACGCGAAAATCCTTCTCCTCGTTCAGGACGGGATTGTATGTGCTGCACTCGGTATGAATGCCACCGACGGCGATGCGCATGGGAAACCTCAGTTGATGTTGGGAGCGATCAGGAAGTTATGGGCGATAGTGCCGGCGGCACTCTCGGCCGGGGCGTCGGCATCGACGCGCTGGGTGCGGATCGGCATCGCCCGAAGGAGTTCGTGCTGCGATAAAATGAACATTGGGGTCCGATCCGAAGACGCGTCCTTTTTCGCTTCGACAATAAGTTTACAAACGAACCAATCAACCAAAATAAATTACAATCTTGATCTTCTAAGCCGGCGTCGAGGTGGAAGGTGCCGTAATCAGTGAGCCTCCGACCAGCTCGGTTTCTTCCTTCGGATGCCGCGCCGATTGCTGCCGACAAACGCGTCAGCATCGCCATAAAGAAAAAATCCCACTTCGGGATCCCGAAATTCCCCTGCTTCGGGATTCCGAAATTCGCCGCGTTTTGGGCGGTGTTGCCGCGGGGAAACATCCAATGATTTCAACACCGCAACCAATTTCGGGATTCCGAAGTGCTATATAGATTATGGTGGGGGCGTGCTGGCCGATGAAGTCAGCGAAGCGCTCGACCGGTTCGCCGAACAGGAAGTCGATGCGCCAACCACTCCACATGAGTTTTGGAACCCATACGGTCCCTTGCCGTGCGATGGCGCAAGGGCGTCAATCGTGGCGCTATGCAAACAGCTAATTTTATTGGTTGAGAACGAGGTCCAGTGGCGAAGGCAACCTATCCTAGAGAATAGGTTTTTGCCCTCGAAAGTTTTTGATATTTACGCTGCATCGCACAACGCGAATAATCAAAAGCACGGCGAAATCGCTCGCGACATTGGGGTATGTCATGGGTAGTAGGACTGACAACGTCGGCCACCATAGGCGGATGCTCAATGAGCCCGCGATTGTTGTCGGGATCGCACATAGGCAGCGCCTGTCAACGAGCGCACAACCATGAGCTTGCCTGGCTCCAGCGATCCTCTCGAGAGCTCGCCGGATGAGACAATCGAGGCCCGCCGGGACGAAATGCCGGCTGCTGACCTGAATCCTGCAAACGAGATGTCGCGCGTTCTGAGGACTGCGCCAATTCATCTTGCGGCAGACCCCTCCGGCGGTGCAATCGCCCACTGGAATCACGGCCCCTTGCATGATGTCGTCGAGCCCATGACCGACCACGTCATCATGGCTTACAACGGCGCGATACAGCGCATGGAACGGCGGTCCGGAAGATCGATCGAGAGCGGAACGTTTCGTCGCGGGGTTGTGATCATCATCCCGGCTGGATCAAGCTCCCGATGGGATATTCCAAAACCGGTTGATGTCGTTCAACTCTATCTTCCTCGCTCGACGCTGACGCGCATCGCCGACGAAACCGATACTTTCACGCCGACCGATCTCTTGGAGCGAACGGCGCATCCGGACCTCATTACATCCCGATTGCTCCTGAGCGCAGCCGATGTGCTGGAAGGCAATACGGCACTGGATACATTGTTCAGGCAGCAGTTGACCGACCTTCTGGCTACGCGCCTGCTGGCTGCGCACACAGGCAAGGCACCGAACTATCAGCCGGCGCTCGGTGGCCTCGCGCCGAGCGTGCTGCGCCGGGCCATCGAACGATTGCGGTCGGACGACGACGCGGACGTCTCCCTCGCGGCCCTCGCTGCCGATTCCGGGCTGTCGCGTTTTCATTTCTGTCGCGCTTTCAAGGAAAGCACGGGGCTTTCACCTCACAACTGGCTGCGTCAATATCGGCTCGAGCAAGCCATAAACATGCTGCGCGATCCTCAAAATTCGATTGCGTTGGTCGCAGCCTCCCTCGGCTATGCCTCGCAAACAGCATTTGCAGCTGCATTCCGAAAATTGACCGGTGAAACACCGACTGATTGGCGACGCCGCCACGGCTGACCGCGATCTCCTTTCGCCCTCGCCTCAGATCCGGACTGTCCCGTTCTTCGCGCCATCGGCTCGAGTACGCGACGACCATGCCGCGCAATCCCCCTGGCATGGCGTTGGTCGCGGCCTCACTTGACTGCGCCTCGCAAACAGCCTTGGCCGCCACATTGCTGAAGCTGACCGGTAAAACACCGGGCGATGAACTGCGGCGCACCCGCTAAACCGCAATTGCTCTGCAATGGCGCCAATCCCTCTGGCGCAGCCGTAGACGTGTTTCGCTAAACCACCATTGCGCCCATGCCAAAGGATCCTGCGGAGACAAAGGATGGTCTGGGACACCGATTACGGGTCGGTCGCAACGAAGCGACCCGTAGCGGCTTGCATATCCGATTTTAGCAACTGTCCGTCCGGCGATGACGGGCGCCGAAACAATATTCTCCAAAGGATCAGCACAATGACCTCCATTACAACCAGCGACGGTGTTCAGCTTTTTTACAAGGACTGGGGACCGAAGTCCGCTCAGCCGATCGTCTTTCATCATGGCTGGCCCCTCAGCTCCGACGATTGGGATAATCAAATGCTCTTCTTCCTCGGCAAAGGCTTTCGCGTGATCGCTCATGATCGCCGCGGCCACGGCCGATCGAGCCAGGTGAGCGACGGTCATGACATGGATCACTACGCCTCCGATGTTGCCGCAATGATCGACTACCTCGATCTTCGCAACGCGATCCATGTCGGCCACTCTACCGGCGGCGGTGAAGCCGCGCGGTATGTCGCGCGGTATGGCAAAGGTCGCGTTACCAAACTGATCCTGATTGCGGCCGTGCCGCCATTGATGTTGAAGACCGGCGCCAATCCCGGCGGTTTGCCGATCGAGGCATTCGACGGATTGCGCAGCCAGCTTGCCGCCAACCGTTCACAGTTCTATCGCGATTTTCCGAGCGGCCCCTTCTACGGCTACAACCGCCCGGGTGCCGAGCCGTCGCAGGCGGTGATCTCAAATTGGTGGCGTCAGGGCATGATGGGCGGCGCGAAAGCGCATTACGAAGGCATTAAGGCATTCTCGGAGACGGATTTCACCGAGGACCTGAAGAGCATCACCGTGCCGACGCTGGTGTTGCATGGCGATGACGACCAGATCGTTCCCATCGGTGCTGCCGCTCCATTGTCGGCGAAGCTCCTGCAGGCCGGCACGCTGAAAATCTACGAGAAACTGCCGCATGGGCTGTGCACGACCCATGCAGATGTCGTCAATGCCGACATGTTGGCCTTCATCACCGCCTGAGCGACATCGCTTCACCAATCCGCGCGGCATCGTTGCCGACCATCTCGCCGCCCATCGGGAGCGGCAACGGTGACGCGCGGCCCTTTGAAACTACGAACCATGGAGTGAATAACATGAGACTTGTGATTGTAGGCGCCGGGTTCGCCGGCATGTACGCCGCACTTTCCGCGGCCCGCCTGCGCGATATCGAAGGCGTTTCGCCCGAAGAGCTCGAAATCGCGCTGGTGTCCCCGGAACCGACGCTCGTCATCCGCCCCCGGCTTTACGAGCCGCAGCCCGAGAGCCTGACGGCACCTTTGCAGGATGTATTTGATGCCGTCGATGTCGCCTACGTGCAGGGCAGCGTTGAAGCGGTCGACACGAAGGCCCGCACCGTAGACGTCGTCAATGCCAAGGGCGAACGAAAGTCCCTTCAGTATCATCGCCTTGTGCTCGCCACCGGCAGCCGGCTGTTCCGTCCCAATATCCCCGGCCTCGCCGAATACGCCTTCAGCGTCGATAACATCGATGACGCCGTTGCCCTTGATCGCCACCTGCACGAGCTTGCCAAGATGCCGGCCTCGGCTGCGCGCGACACAATCGTTGTTGCCGGCGCCGGTTTCACTGGTATCGAGGCGGCGACCGAGATGCCTTCGCGGCTGCGGACCCTGTTCGACAAAACCGCCAATCCACGTGTCATTATCGTCGACCGCAGCAGCGCGGTAGCCCCCGACATGGGCGAAGGTCCGCGCCCGATCATCGAGGAAGCACTTCGCAAGCTCGGCGTGGAAACGCGGCTTAATGCCGGCGTTTCATCGCTGGATAGATCCGGAGTTACGCTGAGTACCGGCGAGCATATCGAAACCATGACCGTGATCTGGGCGGCAGGCATACGGGCCAATCCGCTGACCACCAAAATTCCCGGCGAGCGTGACAAGTTCGACCGGCTGCTGGTCGATGGCTGCCTGCGCGTGCCGTCCGTACCCGGCGTCTTTGCCACCGGGGATGCGGCGCGAGCCGCTTGCGACGACTGCGGCAACTATGCACTGATGTCGTGCCAGCACGCCACACGCATGGGCGCCTTCGCGGGCAACAATGCCGCCGCTGAACTGTTGGGCGTGCCAGCACGGCAATATCATCAGGAAGCCTATGTCACCTGCCTCGACCTCGGCGATGCCGGAGCCCTCTTTACGCGAGGATGGGATCGCAAGGTGGAGATGGTCGGCGATAAAGCGAAGGCGACCAAGCAGGAGATCAACACCGTCTGGATCTATCCACCGAAGCCCGAGCGCGCCGCTGCGCTGGCCTCAGCGGATCCGGAGCACGTGACCAAACTGTGATCGGATCCCGAGATGAGGCTGCGCTCTGAATAAGAGCGCAGCTTGCCATATTCCGGCTTGTTAATGACCCAACTCATCTTTCATCGATCATTTCTTCGCGAGCGCTTTCGGCTCGTAAACAATCTTTGAAGGCGTGCGATACCATCGGGCTGGTGCGGCGCAATGCTTGCCATAAAAGGCACGAGAGCACGCTGGTAAAGAAAGGGATCTGGACGATCAGGCGACCTGTCGGACGGTTTCCGATCCCGGCAATTCCCAGAGTGTTGAACAGGACGAGCACCAGGAAGTTGTCATCACCTGACATAGCCGGGTCCACCGATCATGCTTTGCGTCAATGAACCGCCGGGCACGACATCGTGTGCCCGGCCAGATCGCCTATTTCTTGATTGGGAAGGTCAGTTCCTGCTCATCGGTATCAACCACGAAGACAGCGAGGAGCTTTGCCGGCTTAGTCTTGCTGGCGTTCTCGCTGACACCGTGGCGATCGCCCGGAAATTCCGAAAAGCTTTCACCGGCGCTATAGACAGTGACGGGGCCATCATTGACCTGACTGCTGATCGCGCCTTCGAGAACGGTCGCGTATATGAAGGCGGACACTGGATGTGTATGGCCCTCCGAGAAACCACCCGGAGCATATTCGACGAGAACGCCCTTCATGCTCTTGCCGGGTACGTTCGGCAGTTTGTGGTCATAGACCAGCGTAACCTTTGCGCCGTCCCCGCCACCGGGCGCATCATGCGCAAGAGCCGAACCTGACAGGAGAGCCGTCAATGCGGCGGCAAAAGCCAATGACTTGATCATGTTTATCGTCCTTTCATGATTTGGAGTAGATCGTGTGCTCTTTAACATATTGTTTTTATTCATCTTTTCTATGTTTGGCGTAGCCATCAAAATGTAGTGCTACGGGCGCATGGGCCGCTTATCAGGCGGCCCACGCGCAACTCGTTATTTTCTGGGCGTTGTCGCAAACCAATCGTCGAAACCGACGCGGCCGATGCGAGGATGATTGTCGGAGACGAGGGAACCGTCTTCCAGTTTGGTGCCGAAATAGCGGGCATCCGGATCTGCGATAACGGTGCGGGAATCTCCGATCGCCTTGAGGTAGCGCGCGGCGAAATCGCAGAGACGGGCGCGCTCGGGGCCGCAGATTTCGATAATGCCGTTAACCGGCGCGGAAAGTGCCGCGTCCGTCACGAAATCGGCGACGTCGTCGGACGCGATCGGCTGCAGGAAACCCGTCGACAAGCGGGCCGTGTCGCCCACCGTGCCCTCTTGGGCGATGCCGCCGAGAAATTCCATGAACTGCGTGGAACGCACGATCGTGTAGGGAGTGCTGGCTTCCCGGATGATCTTTTCCTGGGCGACCTTGGCTCGAAGATAGCCGCTATCCGGCAACCGATCCGTGCCGACGATGGAAAGCGCGATGTGGTGTTTCACGCCGGCCTCGATTTCCGCTGCCACGAGGTTCTTGCCCGCCGTCTGAAAGAATTCGAGCACGGCCTTATCCTCGAAGGACGGCGAGTTCGCGAGGTCTATCACCACCTCGGTATTCTTCAGTGCTTCCGCCAAGCCCTCTCCGGTGAGAGTATTAACTCCGGTTTTCGGGGCAGCGGCAATGACCTCATGCCCTTTCTTGCGCAGGCGCTCTGCGGTCTTGGAACCGATCAGGCCGGTTCCGCCGATAATCACGATTTTCATAAGACGCTCCATTTGTTATGCGCCCATGCGGTGCGCGTGGTTCAATAGGTGGATAGGTGAAGGCCTGGTCGAAGCTCGGGCTTGAAGGCCGCGCTGGGCACGGCCTTCAAGGATGCACGCTCTGGTTCGGCCTCAATTCAACAAGCGGTCAGTAGTCCCAGAAGACCGGGACCCAACGAAAGGCGTCGCCGTCGACCGCGACATGGCCAACGGAAGGAAACGGCATATGCGTTGCCACCAGCAGTTCGCCGGTCGCTGCAAGCTCCTGCAAAAGCCGGACCCGAACGCGGGCAGCCTCCTCGGGGTCATGTTCGAAACCATTGTGCCAGTCGGGATGGTCGAACCCGACCGCGAACACGGCGTCGCCGGCAAACATCAGCCGGTCGTTGCCTGAGGCAACGCGGACCACGCTGTGCCCGGGGGTGTGGCCACCGGTACGAGAGACGACCACGCCCGGCGCCACCTCATGCTCATCCTCGAACAGCCGCAGCTGGCTCTGATAGTCTTTGCTGAACCGCTTGGCGGCTGCCCGCAGCGCGTCGGGGAAGCCCGCCGGCATCGAGACGTGGGAGAAGTCGGGCGACTCCCAGAATTTGACCTCGGCAGCGGCCACATGGATCCGCAGGTCCGGATTCAGTTGTTCCTTCACCCCGTCGACGAGCAGCCCGCCAACGTGGTCCATGTGCATATGGGTCAGCACCACGTCGGTCACGGATGCCAGGTCGATGCCGGCGGCAGCCAGCCGCCTCATCAACTGCCCGGCCCGCGGCAAGTTCAAGTCCGGGTCGAGGCCCAGCCCAGCGTCGATAAGGATGGTCTGTCCGCCGCTGCGCACCACGACCACGTTCAGTGCCCAGTCGAAAGCGTCCTGCGGCAGGAACATGTCGCCCAGCCAGGCAGCCCGGGCGGCCGGCTCGGCGTTGTGTCCCAACATCACGGTTGGGAGCGGTAGCACGCCATCGCTGATCACCAGCACGTCAATCTCGCCGATTCGCACCGCGTAGCGCGACGGAACCAGCTCTTCGGGTGCCGGTCTACTGGGATGTGAGGTGTTGTCCAGTTTCATGCTTGCCTCCTGAGTGTTGTTGATCATCTGGTTCATCTTTGAAAACTCCTGTGTTCTGTCCTGGTGCTAATCCTGGGTGGCTTACGCTTCCCGGGCGGGAGGCGTGGTCAATGCGGGTGAAGTCTTTAGCGATCGGCGACACACTCATTGCTGGCGTGTCCTCTAATGATCTAGCGAAACCGATCTGCGGCTGCGCCAGAACGATTGCTGCCGCTGCAGAGCAATTGCTGTTGACGCATGCGCATGCGGCAATCGCCCGGGGTTTCGCCGGTTTGTTGGGTGCAGCCGCGAGAGAAACGTCCCGCAATGATCCGCAAAGACATCCTGGCCTTCGGGATCGTCGTTTACGTGGTTTTCGACTGCTTCGAGCTTAGGGTCGGCATCCGATATCTCCGCTCCGTCGGTGAGCTGATCGGGGCATGGGAGACCTTACCCCGACGATGCGCGAGACCGGCGGACCTGGATTCTGACCAACCCCAACATCAGGTGCTCAGATGGCTTCGAGGGTTTTTGCCTCGCGGGCGATGAAATCGCAGACCAGTTTTACGCGCAACGGCACGGAGCGGCCAAAGGCGTGCAGTGCATTAAAGGGAGCGCTCGGGAACGCAAACCCCGCCGCGAGTGTAACAAGCGTGCCGTCTGCCAGGTCTTTCGCGACCAGACATCGCAGAAGATAGGCCGCTCCCAGCCCACTCAGCGCAGCCTGAATGAGTGCGGCCGCTGAGTCCCAATCGACGCGCCCGAAGGGAATGAAGCTCGTCCCGTCCGGCAGGCGCAGAGGCTGCGTGATACCACCCAGTGCATAGCGGGCAAAGGGCAGAGCCGCCAGCGCTTCGGCAGTTGCAGGATTGCCCCAGGTCTTCAGAAAGGTCGGAGACCCGACGATCGTCATCGGCAGGTCGGCCAGGTGACGAACCATGAGGTCTCCCGGCGCGGGATTTCCAACGCGTAGCACAACGTCGTAGTCCTCCCTGATCAGATCGACGAACCGATCCGTAAGTCCGACTTCGAGATGCAGGTTCGGATAGTCGGCTGCAAAGCTTCCGAAGAGGCGCGGCAGCAGTAGAGGCGCCATTTCGCTGGGCATGCTGATGCGCAAGCGACCCGAGGGCGCAACGTCGGACCTGATCGCCTCTTCACTTGCATCCAGGTCCCGCAACAGCGGCGCAACGCGGTCGAAGAAAAGTTGCCCGTCCTGGGTAAGCGTCAGGGCGCGCGTGGAGCGCAGGAACAGCCGGGCGCCAATCTTCTTTTCCAGCCGCGCCACGCTCTTCGACACCGCTGACGGTGTCGTTGCCAGATCGCGGGCCGCGGCGCTGAACGATCCGGCCTCTACCGTCCGCACAAAAGCCATCAATCCGGGCATCTCGTTGAGCAGATTCGGCATTTGCACCTCCGCGGCACAGATCATGTGCCCGCCCATGATCTAATGACGAAGGGTGGCAGCGTTTATCTCATTTCTCGTTGAAAGGAGATAAACAATGCAACACCTCAAAGACAAGGTCGCCGTCATCACGGGCGGCAATAGCGGCATCGGCAAGGCGACCGCTCGGCTGTTCGCGGAAGAAGGAGCGCAGGTCATCATTTCCGGGCGCCGGCAGGATGCTGTCGACCGCGCCGTGCAAGAAATCGGTCCGTCGGCCATCGGCTTCGTGGGTGATGCCGCCGACCTGGAAGATCATCGCAGGCTGGCGGACACCGTGAAGAGCCGCTTCGGCGGGCTCGACATCTACATGGCCAATGCTGGGATCATCAATCTCGCCACCTCCGCCGAGGTGACTCCGGCAGACTATGACCGGCATTTCGCAATCAATACGCGCGGCGTGTTCTTCGGCGTGCAGACGATCGCCCCTCTGATCCGCGACGGCGGAAACATCATCGTTACGAGCTCGCTCGCGGCCACGAGGGTCCTCCCGGACCATACCGTCTATGCCGGTTCAAAGGCAGCAACCGCCGCCTTTGCGAAAAACTGGGCGATCGAATTCAAGTCGCGGCGGATCCGCGTCAACATCCTGAGCCCGGGACCGGTCGAGACGGAAATCCTCGCCAAGCTGGGCGTATCGGAGGCCGAGCGGCCGGCATTCGAAGATTACATGGCTTCCCTGATCCCCGCCGGCCGTCTCGGCCGACCAGAAGAGTTGGCGCGCGCCGCACTCTTCCTCGCCTCCGATGCAGGAAGCTTTGTCAACGGGATCGAGCTTCATGTCGATGGCGGCATGACCCTGGCTTAGAAGGCCTGCCCTCTGCCAGCCCCAACGGCTCTACAACCTGTCGAAGCTATCGGTCTGGTGGCTGAGGCTCGGCAGGTATCGAACGCACCAAGCCCGGCCATCCGTAGCAGAACGGCCGCCACGAGCGCATGCATCTGACGTTGAAGAAGGAGGGCACCCGTCCGGCACGAGGTTGTCACCCCTGTCTCAGGGACAATCTGTTACCTATGTCTTCGGTATGGGTAATTGAGAAACTGGAGCGGGCGAAGGGATTCGAACCCTCGACCCCAACCTTGGCAAGGTTGTGCTCTACCCCTGAGCTACACCCGCTCAATCCGCATCGGTCCGGGGTAGTTGTTGGACCGTGGGCGCCGCCTCGCGGCGACCGGCGCTATATGGCCTAACGGGTTTTCAAATGCAACAGGGAAATGACGGAGAGGCGAAGAAAAATTCCGGGGTTCGCAGCGGCCCGCCGGAAAGGCCGCAAATGCGGGGCAAAGCGTCGGTCGCAAAGATTGCCAAACGATGTGGACCGACTTAATCAGGACGCCTCGCTTTTTTCCCTTCCTGCCCAATGGATTGCCCCATGTCCGAAAATGCCCCGAAGACACGAGAAGAATTGTTTGCCTTTCTCGACGGGCTCAGCATCGCCCATAAGACGGTCGACCATGCGCCGGTCTTCACCGTGGCGGAATCGGTGTCGCTGCGTGAGGAAATTCCCGGCGGCCACACCAAGAACCTGTTCGTCAAAGACAAGAAGGACAGGTATTTTCTGTTGACCGTGGAGGAAAATGCTGCCGTCGACCTCAAGCAGGTGCATAATGCCATCGGCGGATCCGGCCGGGTTTCCTTCGGCAGACCGGAGAAGCTGATGGAGTATCTCGGCGTTGCTCCGGGTTCGGTCACGGCCTTCGGCGCGATCAACGATACTGCCGAGAATGTCACCTTCGTGCTCGATGCCGAGCTGATGGCGCACGAGATCGTCAACTGCCATCCGCTATCCAATGATGCGACGACCTCGATTGCGAGCAGCGATCTCATCCGTTTCATGGAGGCGACCGGACATAAGCCGCTTGTCTTGAAAGTGACGTCCTGACATACGATTTTAGCGCTAAAGCGCGTCGCGATCTTTTAGATTCGCTTGCCGCGCTTTAGTCTTTGGTTTTGCGCATGTCTTTATCGCAAAACCGCCACACAGTTTTGCGCGACATGCTTTAGCAAAGACGCCGGCAGGATCGGCGCGGCGGGAGATACCTATGAGCGGCAGCGACAACCCCTATAACGGTTCCTTCGGAAATCAGATGACGGCGACGACAAGCTTTGGCGCTACGCCGGAACCCGCGGCTGCGGCAGGCAGCTACATCACGGAGACGACGACCGCGAATTTCGCCAAGGACGTCATCGAGGAATCGCGCAAGCAGCCGGTGCTGGTCGATTTCTGGGCGCCCTGGTGCGGTCCCTGCAAGCAGCTGACGCCGGTCTTGGAAAAGGTGATCAACGAAGCCAAGGGCCGCGTCCGGCTGGTCAAGATGAACATCGACGATCATCCCTCGATCGCCGGCCAGCTCGGCATCCAGTCGATCCCTGCCGTCATCGCCTTCGTCAACGGCCGTCCTGCCGACGGTTTCATGGGCGCGGTGCCGGAAAGCCAGATCCAGCAGTTCATCGACCGGATCGCCGGTCCGGCCGGCGCCGACGAGGCGGCCGAAATCGAAGCTGTACTCACGGAAGCGGCGGAACTGCTTGCCGCCGGCAATATCAACGAGGCCGCTCAGCTCTATGGCGCCGTGATGCAGGCCGACCCCGAGAATGCCAAGGCGCTTGCCGGCATGGCCGAATGCATGATCGCCGCCAACCAGCATCAGCGGGCGCGCGAAATACTGACGGAATTGCCGGAAGAGCTGGCGAAAGACGCCGGCATCCAGGCCGTTCTGATGAAGCTCGAGCAGATCGAGGAGGCCCGCAAGCTCGGCGATCCCGTAGCTCTCGAGCGTGAACTGGCCGCCAATCCCGATGACCACGAGGCGCGGATCAAGCTTGCCAAGATCCGCAATGTTGAAGGCCGGCGCGACGAAGCGGCCGACCATCTGCTGCTGATCATGCGCAAGGACCGTGCCTTCGACGATGATGGCGCCCGCCGCCAGCTGCTGCAGTTCTTCGAGGTCTGGGGGTTCAAGGATCCGGCGACGGTTGCAGCGCGCCGCAAGCTTTCGGCGATGCTGTTCTCCTAGGGTGTAGCGCGTCCAACAAGACACGCTATCACTTTGATTCTACGCGTAGTGCTTCTCGAAAATCGATTCCGATTTTCGGGGTTAGCGCCACTGCATAATTCCTTAAATCGGAATCGATTTAAGGATTAAATTATGCAGCGATTCAAAGTGTTACAGCGTCCTTTGCGCGTCTAAAAAGGCGCGCGGCGCTGTAAGTTTCGAGCATCTGCCCTTGCGTTTTCGGACGAGGGCACCACATTCTCGTCAGAACGGGCATGCCCGTTACAAGAATGCGGGACGATTTCATGCAAGTCGGGAATGCCAGATACCTGAAGCCGGGCGATCTGCCTGATGCGATCGCTGTCTTCCCCCTGACCGGCGCCCTGCTCCTGCCGGCCGGGCAGCTTCCCCTCAACATTTTCGAGCCGCGCTATCTGGCGATGCTGGATGCTGCACTGACCGGAAACCGGCTGATCGGCATGGTGCAGCCGGCGCTCGGCGAACACGAGGACAAGGGCGTCGAACCCAACCTTGCCGCTGTCGGCTGCCTTGGCCGCATCACCTCCTTTGCCGAGACCGGCGACGGGCGCTATATCGTATCGCTGACCGGCGTCTGCCGCTTCCGGCTGCTGGAGGAGAAAGCGACCAGCCATCCCTTCCGCACCTTCCGCATCGCTCCCTTCATCGCCGATCTCTCGGCCGAGAACGAGGAGGGCGCGGTCGATCGCGCGGCACTTCTCACCGCCTTCAAGGCCTATCTTGATGCCAACAAGCTGGAGGCGGACTGGGAGAGCGTCGAGCGGGCAAGCAATCTGACGCTCGTCAATTCGCTGGCGATGATGTCGCCCTTCGGGCCGGCGGAAAAGCAGGCGCTGCTTGAGGCGCCCGACCTGAAGACGCGGGCCGAGACGCTGATCGCCATTACCGAAATCGTGCTGGCGCGCGTCTTCGGTGACTCCGACACGGTTCTGCAGTAGACTTCAGCCATGGACGAAAAACTCAGCCGCGTCGATCCAAAGCTGCTCGATCTCCTGGTCTGCCCGCTCTCCAAGGGCCGGCTTTCCTATGATCGCGAGCACAATGAGCTCGTCTCGGAAAAGGCGCGGCTTGCCTATCCGATCCGCGACGGCATTCCGATCATGCTGATGTCCGAAGCCCGCCGCCTCGACGACTAAAGCAATTCCAGGAAGCGGTTTTCCCAGGCAAAGCGCGAAGCGCTTTTGCCGGGAATTGCGTAAAAGGTTAAATCGTCTGGCCGGCAAGCAGCCGCGGATTGTCCTTTGCCGTCGTTCCGGCCGCCTGGCCGATGAAGAAGGACTTGAGACGCGGCAGCCGGTCGACGATGCCGAGGCCGACGTCGCGGGCGATGCGAATCGGCGTCGCGTCGTTGGAGAAGAGCCGGTTCAGCACGTCGGTCGTCACTCCCATGCGGAAAGTGTCGAAGCGCCGCCAGGTCTGGTAGCGCTCGAGGATATTGATCGAGCCGATATCGAGGCCGAGGCGGTCGGCCTCCACCACGGTTTCGGCGAGTGCCGCCACATCCTTGAAGCCGAGATTGAGGCCCTGACCCGAAATCGGGTGGATGCCGTGGGCGGCATCGCCGGCCAGCGCGAAACGCGGCGCGACGAAGGAGCGGGCCAGTGTGAGGCCGAGCGGGAAGGCGCGCTTGTCGCCGATCACCTTAAGGCTCCCAAGCTTGTGGCCGAAGCGGCGTTCGAGCTCTTCCTCGAAGATCAGGTCGTCGGCGGCGACCAGCCGGTTGGCATCCGGCGTGCGCTCCGTCCAGACGAGCGAGGAGCGGTTGTTCTTGAGCGGCAGGATGGCGAAGGGGCCGGCCGGCAGAAAATGTTCTTCGGCGCAGCCGTCATGCGGCCGCTCGTGTTCGACGGTCGCAACGATGCCGGACTGGCCGTAGTCCCAGGTGACGGTCCTGATGCCGGCGAGATCGCGCAGCGTCGAGCGCACGCCGTCGCAGGCAACCAGCAGCCGGGTTTCCAGCGCGCTGCCGTCCGAAAGCGTGACGGTAACATGGGTGTCATGGGTTTTCAGCTCCGTGGCGCCGAGCCCGTGGCGGATGTCGATGCCGAGCCGGTCGCAGGCGCCGCGCAGGGCTGCGACCATCGCGACATTCGGGATCATGTGGGCGAAAGGCCGGCCGTCGGCAACTTCGCCGTCGAAGGTCAGAAAAACCGGACGCACCGGATCTGAGGTCTTGGAATCGGTGACGATCATTTTGGTGATCGGCTGGGCTTCCGGCTCTATTTCGTTCCAGATGCCGAAGACCTCGAGCATCTTTGCCGCCGCCGCGATGATGGCGGAGGCGCGCGTATCGTTTTTCCAGACATGTTCGGGGGCTGCCTCGACGACGGCGACATTCAGATGCGGCGCGGCCTGTTTGACCGCGACAGCGGCGGAAAGGCCGACATAACCCCCGCCCACAACCAGCATGTCCAGCATCGCGCCGCTCCCGTACCTTGTGCCTCAGATGTGCTCTATATAGATCATCGCAACTTCACTTCCTACCGCTGGGAGACATAGAAATGACGGGCGAGACATCAGGGCCTTCGGCGATGGAGACGCTGCTTTCGACGCTCGACCTCGAGCCGATCGAGGTCGATATCTTCCGCGGTCGCAGCCCCAAGGTCGGCTGGCAGCGGGTCTTCGGCGGCCAGGTGATCGGCCAGGCGCTGATGGCGGCGCAGCGCACCATCGAGGGCGAACGTTTTGTCCATTCGCTGCATGCTTATTTCATGCGGCCCGGCGATCCCACGGTGCCGATCATCTATCAGGCGGAGCGCATTCGCGACGGATCGAGCTTCAACACGCGGCGTGTCGTCGCCATCCAGCACGGCAAGGCGATCTTCGCGCTGTCGGCCTCCTTCCAGGTGGAAGAGCCGGGTTTCGAGCACCAGATCGCGATGCCCGCGGTCGAGATGCCGGAGGCGCTGCTCGGCGAGCAGCAGATCAAGGAACAGTATCTCGCCCATGCGCCGGAAGCGATCCGAAAATACTGGCAGCGTGAGCGGCCGATTGAGATCCGTCCGGTCTCGCTGACACATTATTTTTCCGACCGGAAACTCGATCCCAAACAGGACGTCTGGGTGCGCGCCACCGGCCCGGTTCCCGATGACCGGCTCTATCAGGCGGCAGTGCTTGCCTATCTTTCAGACATGACGCTGCTCGATACGTCGCTCTATGCGCACGGAACGTCCATCTTCGACCAGAGCCTGCAGGTGGCGAGCCTCGATCACTCCATGTGGTTCCACAGACCCTGCAAACTCGACGACTGGCTGCTTTATACGCAGGACAGTCCGTCGGCTTCAGGCGCCAGAGGATTAACCCGGGGTAGCCTGTTTACACGATCCGGCAGCCTGATCGCATCGGTCGCGCAGGAAGGCCTGATTCGGAAAAAGGCAAATGAATAAAAATTGTGCAACTTTATAAATTTGCGCGTTATTTGTGCGCTTATTGGCCAATCATCTGCCTGTTTATTGGCACTATTTATTATAACCTTTACTTTTCAATAACTTACCACCCGTCTCGAATCTGGCACGTCCCTTGAATGTGTATTGGCCGGTCGCTGTTCAGGAACGTCAGCGGCAAGGAGAGTCGGCTCCGCGCCGAGGATAACGAAGGATGGGAAACCAGATGAAAATTGTGATGGCCATTATCAAGCCGTTCAAGCTCGATGAGGTCCGCGAAGCCCTTACGGCGATCGGTATTCAGGGGCTGACCGTAACCGAGGTGAAGGGCTACGGGCGCCAGAAGGGGCACACCGAAATCTATCGCGGCACCGAATATGCAGTCAGCTTCCTGCCGAAGCTCAAGATCGAAATCGCGGTTGCATCGGAACTCGTCGACAGGGCGGTCGAGGCCATCGCGGCATCGGCCAAGACCGGCCAGATCGGTGACGGCAAGATCTTCGTCTATTCGATCGACCATGCCGTGCGCATTCGTACGGGCGAAACCGATTCAGAAGCGCTGTAAGAACGGCAGATCAAGGAGCTTTTTCCAATGTCAATTTCGAAGTTTTCTTCCACCTTTGCGTGGCTTTGCGCAGCTTCGGCCGCCCTTCTGGCGCCGGCCGTCGCTTTCGCGCAGGAGGCTGCGCCAGCCGCCACTGCCGCTGCTGCTCCTGCTCTTACCATGGACAAGGGTGACAATACCTGGATGCTCGTCTCCTCGGCGCTCGTCCTTCTGATGACCATCCCCGGCCTTGCGCTTTTCTACGGCGGTCTCGTCCGTGCCAAGAACATGCTTTCGGTGCTGATGCAGGTCTTCATGATCACGGCCGTCGTGGCGCTGATCTGGGTGACCTACGGCTATTCGCTCGCCTTCACCGACGGCGGTTCGCTGAACAGCTTCGTCGGCGGCTTCTCCAAGGCGTTTCTCGCCGGCGTCAACACCTCGTCGCTCGTAGAAACCTTCTCGAAGGGCGTCGCCATTCCGGAATACACCTTCATCGTGTTCCAGATGACATTTGCCTGCATCACCCCCGGCCTGATCGTCGGCGCATTCGCCGAGCGCGTCAAGTTCTCGGCCGTCATGCTCTTCGTCGTGCTCTGGGTCACCTTCATCTACTTCCCGATGGCACACATGGTCTGGTTCTGGGGCGGTCCGAGCTCCTACACCTCGCCGGCCGGCCTGATCTTCTCCTACGGCGCAATCGACTTCGCCGGCGGCACGGTCGTTCACATCAATGCCGGTATTGCGGGCCTCGTCGGCGCCATCATGCTCGGCAAGCGCACGGGCTATAAGAAGGAAATCATGGCTCCGCACTCGATGACGCTGACCATGGTCGGCGCCTCGCTGCTCTGGGTCGGCTGGTTCGGCTTCAACGCAGGCTCCAACCTCGAAGCCAATGCCTATGCCTCGCTTGCCTTTATCAACACCTTCGTCGCAACGGCTGCCGCCGCTGTGTCCTGGTGCATCGTCGAAACCCTCACCCGCGGCAAGGCTTCCATGCTCGGTGGCGCTTCCGGTGCGGTTGCCGGTCTCGTTGCCATTACCCCGGCGGCAGGCTTTGCCGGCCCGATGGGCGCGATCGTTCTTGGCCTCATCGTTTCGCCGGCCTGCTACTTCTTCGTTGACGTCGTGAAGAACAAGTTCAACTACGACGACAGCCTTGATGTCTTCGGCGTCCATTGCATCGGTGGCATCATCGGCGCTCTCGGCACCGGTATCCTCGTCAACCCGGCACTCGGTGGTGCAGGCATCGTCGACTATTCCACAGCCGACTTCGCAGCCTCCTATGCCGGCACGGCAACCCAGGTCTGGAACCAGGCCAAGGGCGTGCTGACGACGCTGCTGTGGTCCGGTATCGGCTCAGCGATCCTCTTCAAGATCGTCGACGTCGTCATCGGCCTGCGTGTGACCGTCGAAGCCGAACGCGAAGGTCTCGACCTTTCGACCCACGGCGAAGCCGCCTACCACTCTTCTTGATCACAGGGTTTGCGGCGCCCGGCAGAAGGGCGCCGCTTCACAGCCCGTCGCGGCCTATCTAACCATAGACCGCATTTGGCCCGGACCTTTCAAGGTTCGGGCTTTTTTCATTTCCCGGTTCGGAATGCACGTCCAGGCATGCATGGTTAACATCGCTTTAACCCGGCTCTGATTAGGTAGAGCGGACGCATTTTGGCACCGAAGCTTCAGCGATTCGCGTGTCCTCAGGCATTGGACGGGTTAGACACATGGCAAGAAGCACGTCGCCGGCGATGGATGGCCGTCCGGATCGGTTCTCCCTCTCGGCATTCATGCTGCGGCAGATCCAGGCGCTTATCGGCTTTGCGATCTTTCTGCTGCTGGCATTCTGCGTCGCGGCACTGGCGACATGGAATGTTGCGGATCCGAGCTATTCCTATGCGACCGCCAACCTGCCGACGAATATTCTCGGTTACAGCGGGGCTGCCTTTGCCGATATCGTCATGCAGTTCCTCGGGCTTGCCAGCGTCGTTTCGATGCTGCCGATCGTCGCCTGGGCGCTGACGCTGATCTCGGGCCGCCGCTTCAGCCGTATTCCTGCCCGTGCCGGCGCCTGGTTCGGCGGCTCGGTGCTTTCCTGCGCCGTCCTCGGCTGCTTTCCGCCGCCCCTCACCTGGCCGATCCCGAACGGCATCGGCGGTGTCATCGGCGACATGATCCTGCGTTTTCCCGCACTCTTCGTCGGCGCCTATCCCACAGGCACCTTCGCCATGGTCGTCGGTTGCATCTTCGCCGCGCCGACCGCCTGGCTGATGCTCTTTGCATCGGGGCTCGTCGGCCGCACTGACGCCGACGAGGAGATCGAGGAAGACTACGTCGATACGCGTAGCAAGGCCCGCGTCGTTGGAGACGAGGACGAGGTGGAAGACGAGTCCCGCTGGGTCGCTCTCAGCGGCGCCGTGACGCACGCCTGGTACATGAGCCAGGGCCGACTGCGTCGGCTCTTCGGCATGGGGCCGCGCAAGCGGCGCCAGGGTGATTACGAATCACCTTATGATTTCAACGATGACGAGTTCGGCACGCTGAACGAACCCGTCCGCGCCAAGGCGCCGACCGTCCGCGGCGAGCGCATGGAGCCCTCGATGGAACCATCGATGGGGGCAAGGACGGCTTCGCCGCGGCGCATCGTCTCCGCGCCGTCGATGTCCATCGATGACGACGACGATAATGACGACGACCTGCCCTTCGATAACGACATGCCGCCGCGCCCGGCCGATATACTGCCCGACGACGATGATGACGACTGGATGATCCGCGCACCGGCAAAGGCGGCCGGCAAGCCGGAACCGCGCGTCGTTCCCGTCGTCGCACGTCCGAAGCCCAGTGCCCGCATCGAGCGGGAGGCGCAGGGCTCGTTCATCCGTCCCGAGGGTTTCCAGCTTCCCTCGATGCATCTGCTCGCCGAACCGAAGAATGTCGTGCGCGACTCGACACTTTCGGCCGATGCGCTGGAACAGAACGCCCGCATGCTCGAAGGCGTGCTTGAGGATTTCGGCGTCAAGGGCGAGATCATCCACGTCCGTCCCGGTCCCGTCGTCACGCTCTACGAACTGGAGCCGGCGCCCGGCATCAAGTCGTCGCGCGTCATCGGCCTTGCCGACGATATCGCCCGCTCGATGAGCGCCATTGCTGCCCGCGTCGCCGTCGTGCCCGGCCGCAACGCGATCGGCATCGAATTGCCGAACCAGACGCGCGAGACCGTCTATCTGCGCGAACTTATCGCCTCCCGGGATTTCGAAGGCAGCAAGGCGAAGCTCGCCATGGCGCTCGGCAAGACGATCGGCGGCGAAGCCGTGATCGCCGATCTCGCCAAGATGCCGCATCTGCTCGTCGCCGGCACCACCGGTTCCGGCAAGTCGGTCGCCATCAACACGATGATCCTGTCGCTGCTCTACCGCATGACGCCGGAACAGTGCCGGCTGATCATGATCGACCCGAAGATGCTCGAACTCTCCGTCTATGACGGCATCCCGCACCTGCTTTCGCCTGTCGTCACCGATCCGAAGAAAGCCGTCGTCGCGCTCAAATGGACGGTGCGCGAGATGGAAGAGCGCTACAAGAAGATGTCGAAGATCGGCGTGCGCAACATCGACGGCTTCAACACCCGCGTCGAGCAGGCGCTGTCGAAGGGCGAGGCGATCTCGCGTACGGTGCAGACCGGCTTCGACCGCCATACCGGCGAGGCAATGTACGAGACCGAGGAATTCGATCTGCGGCCGATGCCCTATATCGTCGTGATCATCGACGAAATGGCCGACCTGATGATGGTTGCCGGCAAGGATATCGAAGGCGCCGTCCAGCGTCTGGCGCAGATGGCCCGTGCGGCCGGCATCCACGTGATCATGGCGACACAGCGTCCGTCGGTCGACGTCATCACCGGCACGATCAAGGCGAACTTCCCGACCCGCATCTCCTTCCAGGTGACCTCGAAGATCGACAGCCGCACTATCCTTGGCGAACAGGGCGCCGAACAGCTGCTCGGCATGGGCGACATGCTCTACATGGCGGGTGGCGGGCGTATCCAGCGCGTGCACGGCCCGTTCGTCTCGGATGTCGAGGTAGAAGAGATCGTCTCCTACCTTAAGACACAGGGCTCGCCGCAATATCTCGACGCGATCACCGCCGATGACGATGAAGACGGCGATTACGGCGGCGGTGGCGGCGGCCCGGCCGGCACGTCCAATCTTTCCGAATCGGAAGATCCCTACGACCAGGCGGTCGCCATCGTGCTGCGTGACGGCAAGGCGTCGACCTCCTACGTTCAGCGCCGGCTCGGTATCGGCTACAACCGTGCCGCCTCGCTCGTCGAGCGCATGGAGAAGGAGGGCATCATCGGACCGGCCAACCATGCCGGCAAACGCGAGATCCTCGTCCCCACAGAAGGCGACATCCTCGACCGCTGACAGAACAGGCATATATTTCCAATACAGCCGCTTTTGCGGAAACCTGATAGCGTCGAAGCCGTTACCTCTCGCAGGCCGATCGCAACGCCTTGAAGACGCCGCCTTTCGGCAGCATGCAGATCGCATAAAGGAGATTTAGATGAGTCACTCCGATACCTTCCTCTCCGGCCTGACGGTAACGCGCCGCGACCTTCTCGGCGCCTTTGCCGTCGCTGCGATAGCGAGCGCCATTCCCCTTGGCGCTTATGCGCAGGCTGCAGCTCCCGCCTCCGGCACGGCGCAGGCGATCGCCGATCATTTTTCCGGCGTCACGACGATGCAGGGCGAATTCGTGCAGTTCGGCCCGCGCGGAGAACAGACCGGCGGCAAGTTCTTCATCCAGCGCCCCGGCAAGCTGCGCTTCAACTATGACGATCCGTCGCCGATGCGGGTGATCGCCGACGGCAAGAACGTCGCCATCGGCAATACGAAGCTCAAGACCTGGGATCTCTATCCGCTCTCCAAGACCCCGCTCAGCCTGCTCCTTGCGCAGCGTATCGACCTTTCGGCCGGCATGGTGAAGGGCGTGAAGGAAGAGTCTGACCTGACGACGATCGCGCTCGGCAACAATACGGTGTTTGGAAATTCCACCATCACCATGATGTTCGACCCGAAGACCTACGACCTGCGTCAGTGGACGATCACCGACAATCAGGGCAAGGACACCTCGGTGATGATCTTCAACGTCAAAACCGGCATGCAGTTCGACGATCGCGTCTTCCGCGTGCCCTATGAGACCATTCCAGGCACGCCTCAGTCGCGCGACTGAGACCTTTTCGGTTGATCGCCGGCCGCTTTGACCAGATCCGGATGTTTTCAGGCCGATTGGCTTGAAAACATCCGGATCTCAATCAACGATTTGAGCATGATGCCGAAAACCGCTCACACTTTTCGGCATCATGCTCATGGCCGGTTCCCTCGCGTCCGCCTTTGTTCTAAAGCCCTTTCATGAAAGCGCATCGCGTGGAAACCGTTGCACGGTTTGCGCGGTACGCGTTGGGCGTGAAAGGGCATGGGCATGGGCTTTTCGATCACCACCTGGAACATCAATTCGGTGCGGCTGCGCATGCCCATCGTCGAGCAGCTCGTTCTCAAGCACAGGCCCGATATCCTCTGCCTGCAGGAAACCAAGGTGACGAACGACCTGTTTCCGGCAGCACCGCTCAGGGCGATGGGTTACAATCACATCATCATCCATGGCCAGAAGGGCTATCATGGCGTGGCGATCGCCTCGCGCATTCCGTTGACCGAGGATCACCGCCAGGATTATTGCGGCGTCGGCGATGCGCGCCACATCTCGGCGATCTTCGAGCACGGCAATCGCCGCGTTCGGCTGCACAATTTCTATGTCCCGGCCGGCGGCGACGAGCCGGATCGCACGATCAATCCGAAATTCGGCCACAAGCTCGATTTCATCGAGGAGATGAAGCTGCTGAAAGCCAATGGCGAGGCCAACACCTCAGCCATCCTCGTCGGTGACCTCAACATCGCGCCGCTGGAGCATGACGTCTGGTCGCACAAGCAGCTTCTGAAGATCGTCAGCCATACGCCTGTCGAAACCGAGGGGCTGCTCGAGGTGATGAAGCGCGGCGCCTGGCTGGATCTGATGCGCCTGCATGTGCCCGCCAGCGAGAAACTCTACACCTGGTGGAGCTACCGCGCCAAGGACTGGGAGGCCGCCGATCGCGGCCGCCGTCTCGACCATATCTGGTCGTCGTCGGATCTCGGGCCGCATCTCAAGCGAATCGAAATCCTGAAGGAGGCACGCGGCTGGGACCGGCCCTCCGACCATGTACCGGTCACGGCGCATTTCGATTTCTAGAGCATGATCCCGAAAAGTGTGAGCGGTTTTCGGACGACATCATGCTCCAACTATCTAATTTAGAACAGGATTCAGATTTTAGGCCGACCGGGCCTAAAGTCATCCTGTTCTAAGCGGTACAGCTTCGTGGAAGCGCAGGGATCCTTATCGCTAACAGGGATCAGTTGAAGCGGTAGAACTGGCTTGCGGCCTTTGCCGCAAGCTCCGCAAGATTATCGCGGATCCGGTTCTCGATCAGCCGGGCTGCGTCCGGATATTCTTCGATCAGCCGGTGGAATAGGGCGCGGGTGATGCGGATGATGCTGGTGTCCTCGCGCGCTACCGCGGTGAACTTGCGCTCCACCAGCGTCACCAGCGCCAGCTCGGAAACCAGGGTCCCGGGACCGGCGATCCCCCCTGTCCTCTGCATGCCGTCGCTGCTCGTCGCGCTCAGCTCCAGGCTGCCGCTGAGGATGACATAGGCGCTCTCGGCGGGCGAGCCCTGGCGAAACAGCATCTGGCCGGCAGCGATCATGCGCCGGTCGGCGCCAAAGGCGATCAACCGCAGCTGATCCTCGTTCATGTCCTTGAACAGAGGAAGCTGCGCGAGCATGTGGATGTCGTCGGTCAGCGCCATGCGGGCTTTTCGCCTTAGAGCAATTCCAGCAGAAGTGTCTAGCGGTTTTGCCAGGCAAAGCATGAAACGCTTTTGCCGGGAATTGCGTGAAAACAAAGAGATAGAGCACTTCCGTGAATCGGAAAAACGGAAATGCTCTAGGGTATGATCTTGTAGCCGCCGTTTTCCGTGACGAGGATTTCGGCATTGGAGGGATCGCGCTCGATTTTCTGGCGCAGGCGGTAGACGTGGGTTTCCAGCGTATGCGTCGTCACGCCGGAATTATAGCCCCAGACCTCTTCGAGCAGCACGTCGCGGGTAACGACCTTCTGTTCGGCGCGGTAGAGATAGCGGATGATTGCCGCTTCCTTTTCCGTCAGCCGGATCTTCTGGCCGTTATCGGTGGTCAGGAGCTTCTGGCTCGGCTTGAAGAGGTAGGGGCCGACGGTGAAGGTCGCGTCCTCGCTCTGCTCATGCTGGCGCAACTGCACGCGGATGCGCGCGAGCAGTACGGCGAAGCGGAAAGGCTTGGTGACATAGTCGTTGGCGCCGGCTTCGAGACCGAGGATCGTGTCCGAATCGGTATCGTGGCCGGTCAGCATGATGATCGGCGCCTTGAAGCCGCCCTTGCGCAGCAGCTTCACTGCCTCGCGGCCGTCCATATCGGGCAGGCCGACATCCATGATCAGCAGGTCGATCGGCGTCGAGCGGGCGGTCGCGACACCCTTGCCGGCGTTGGCTTCCTGCAGAACCGTGAATTCCTCATACAGCGACAATTGCTCCGTCAGCGTCTGCCGAAGGTCATCGTCGTCATCCACCAGAAGAATGGTGCGTGCGGTCATGCCGTTTGCGTCCTCATGTTAAGTCCCCTAGTCCTACGCCAAATTCCTGGTTTGGCAAGGATCGGGCAACGGGTGTTGCCGGGCCGGTTTCGATATGATTTCAATCGAAGCCCCAGACAAGGCACGACATGCGAGAAAAATGGAAAAAGCAAGGCAGAGGCCGGGTATGACGCCGTCGACGATCGTGGTGCGTCCTGCGCCGGGGCGCAAGAGCCGGGCGATCGTCCGGCTTGGCGCCATCACCGTGCCTGCTGCGATCGGGCGCTCCGGCCGCACCGTGATGAAACGCGAGGGCGACGGCGCCACGCCGATCGCCTCGATGAGGCTGATATCAGGCTTCCGGCGCGGCGAGCGGAACGGCCGGCTCGTCACGCCGCTTTCCATCCGCCGCATCCGCCCCGACATGCTCTGGTGCGATCAGTCCGACAGTGCCAGCTACAACCGGCTCGTCCGGGCGCCGTTCAGCCCGAGTCACGAGGAAATGCGGCGCAGCGACGGGCTTTACGATATCTGCCTGGTGATGGATTGGAACATCTCCTCGCGTGCGCGCAATCGCGGCTCGGCGATCTTCTTCCATCTCATCCGGCCGGGTTACGAGCCGACGGCCGGCTGCGTGGCGGTGAGCCTGCGCGACATGCGCCGCCTGCTGCCCCACCTTCGAAAGGGAACGATTGTCCGCGTCGTCTGATTGTCTTCCGGATGCGGTCACCTATATGCTTCCGGTGACCGAACGCTCCGGCTGAAATGCGTTCTGGGACGTCCGCAAGCGCGGCCGCAATTCATGCCTCGTCCAATTCTTCAAACTCCCGGAGATATATTGTGACCGCTCAACCCATCATCACTTTCCATGACGGACATTCCATTCCGCAGGTCGGCCTCGGCGTCTGGCAGACGCCGCAGGACATCGCCGCTCCCACCGTGCGCACGGCGATCGCCGCCGGTTATCGTCACATCGATACGGCTTCCGGCTACGACAACGAAGAGGGCGTCGGCGAAGGCATCCGCTCTTCCGGCCTCGACCGCAAGGACATCTTCGTCACCACCAAGCTCAGGAATACCGATCAAGGCTATGACAATACGCTGCGCGCCTTCGACGGCAGCCTGAAGAAGCTCGGTTCCGAGTATGTCGACCTCTATCTCATTCACTGGCCGTCGCCGCATCGCGGCCTTTATACGGAGACCTGGAAGGCTTTCACCCGCATCCGGGAAGAGGGCCGCGCCCGCTCGATCGGCGTGTCGAATTTCAATCCTGAACATCTCGAGCGCATCATCGGCGAAACCGGCGTCGTTCCCGTCATCAACCAGATCGAGCTGCATCCCGATTTCCAGCAGAAGGCGGCGCAGGAGGTTCACAAGAAGCTTGGTATCGCCACCGAATCCTGGAGCCCGCTCGGCCAGGGCAAGTTCATCTCGAACGCCGATACCGGCAAGATCGCAAAAAAACATCAGAAGACGCCGGCTCAGGTCATCATTCGCTGGCACATCGACACCGGCCTCGTCGTCATCCCGAAATCGGTGACGCCGTCGCGTATCGAGGAGAATTTCCAGGTGTTCGACTTCAAGCTCGATGCCGACGATATGGCTGCGATCGCCAAGCTCGACAGCGCCGGTGCCCGTATGGGACCGGATCCGATGACGGCAACCTTCTGATCGTCGTCTCGATTATCGCCAGGCCAATCAAGGGTCGTCCCGCAAAAGCCCGCCTCCGGTGGCCGCTGAAGGCGACCGAGGCGGGGCGGCATAAAATGTGAAGCCCACCGATGCGCAGCGGCATCGGTGGGCTTTTTGATTGTTATCCGTTTTGACGGATCAGTTCCACTCGCGGATATCGACGAAGTGCCCGGCGATCGCGGCTGCGGCGGCCATTGCCGGCGAGACAAGGTGCGTGCGGCCCTTGAAGCCCTGACGGCCTTCGAAGTTGCGGTTCGAGGTCGAAGCGCAGCGTTCGCCCGGCTTCAGGCGGTCGTCGTTCATCGCAAGGCACATGGAGCAGCCCGGCTCGCGCCAGTCGAAACCGGCGGCCTTGAAGATCTTGTCGAGGCCTTCGGCTTCCGCCTGTTCCTTGACGAGGCCGGAGCCCGGCACGATCATCGCGTCGACGGTTGGGGCAACCGTCTTGCCTTCGACGACCTTGGCGACTTCGCGCAGATCCTCGATGCGGCCGTTGGTGCAGGAGCCGATGAAGACACGGTCGAGCGTGATGTCGGTCATCTTCGTGCCCGGCTTCAGGCCCATATAGTCGAGCGCGCGCCACTTGGAGGTGCGCTTGGTTTCGTCCGGAATGTCGTCCGGGTTCGGAACGATGCCCTGGACGGAAATGACATCCTCGGGCGAGGAGCCCCAGGAAACGATCGGCGGCAGGCTGGCGGCGTCGAGCACGACGACGCGGTCGTAATGAGCGCCCTCGTCGGTCTGCAGCGTCTTCCAGTAGGCGATCGCCTGTTCCAGCGCCTCGCCCTTCGGGGCGCGCGGCTTGCCCTTGATGTATTCGAAAGTCTTTTCGTCAGGGGCGATCAGGCCGGCGCGGGCGCCGCCTTCGATCGTCATGTTGCAGACGGTCATGCGGCCTTCCATCGACAGCGCGCGGATCGCTTCGCCGGCAAATTCGATGACGTGGCCGGTGCCGCCGGCGGTGCCGATCTCGCCGATGATGGCAAGGATGATGTCCTTGGCGGTAACATGCGGCGGAAGCAGGCCGTCGACACGCACCAGCATGTTCTTTGCCTTTTTCTGGATCAGCGTCTGGGTCGCCAGAACATGCTCGACCTCGGAGGTGCCGATGCCGTGCGCCAGCGCGCCGAAGGCGCCATGCGTCGAGGTATGGCTGTCGCCGCAGACGATGGTCATGCCGGGCAGGGTGAAGCCCTGTTCCGGACCGACGATGTGGACGATGCCCTGGCGCTTGTCGCTTGCCGAATAATATTCGACGCCGAATTCGGCGGCATTGGTCGCCAGCGCTTCCACCTGGATGCGGCTTTCCTCGTTCTTGATGCCGAGGTGGCGGTCGGGCGAGGTCGGAACGTTATGGTCGACGACGGCGAGCGTCTTTTCCGGCGCGCGAACCTTGCGGCCGGTCATGCGCAGGCCTTCGAACGCCTGCGGCGAGGTGACTTCGTGGACCAGATGGCGGTCGATGTAGAGAAGACAGGTGCCGTCTGCCTGTTCGTCGACCAGATGATCGTCCCAGATCTTGTCGTAGAGGGTACGCGGTGCGCTCATGGCGTTAAGTCCGTTTTTCTAAAGCTTTTGGAAAATTGAGAAATGGCAGATCAGGCTCCGCCGGCCGTCATTCGATCAACGAAGTCGGCTGTTGAGCGCACCGGACACGCACGCAAAAAACCGTGCCGGCAGGCGATAGTGGTCCTGCAGCACGAAAATATGCGCACCAATGCATCTGAACTTGGATTCCATGGCCCTGCATATAGCGATTTTTCGCGGCGGCTTCAATTTGAATCATCAACAGACGCTCTGCGGCCTCTCAGCGGCGCGGCGGGCATTGATCACTTACCGCGACTTCATCCATTTCTCCGTCCGCCGCAGCGCCAGCGACAGGCCGATCGTCAGGATCAGATAGATATAGGTGACGATCGAATAGGTCTCGAAGAAGCGGAAGGAGCCGGCGGCATAGACCTTGCCCATCTGGGTGATGTCGGCGACTCCGAGCACGGAGACGAGCGAGCTGTCCTTCACCATCGAGACGAAATCGTTGGAGAGGGGCGGGAAGATCACCCGGATCGCCTGCGGGAAGACGACGGAGCGAAAGCGCCGGTAGCGCGACAGGCCAAGCGCCTTGGCCGCCTCGATCTGGCCGAGATCGACCGACTGGAAACCGGCCCGGAAGATTTCGGCGATGAAGGAGGAATAGCCGACCGTCAGCGCGATGATCGCTCGCCACATCAGCGACAGGTCGCGCACCAGGATGGGCTCGGCCATGCCGGATGTCACCAGCGGCGAAATCAGGAAATTATAGGCTGCGACCAGAGCCGGCGCGCCGACGAAGGCGACGTAGAACAGCAGCACGAGGATCGGTATGCCGCGGATGATCTCGATGTAGAATCGCGCAATCTGACGCAATACCTGGCTGTCGGCCATACCAAGCAGGCAGATGCCGAGGCCGAGCACGGTGGCGAGCACGAAGGCGACCAGCGTGACGAAGACGGTGACGCCGACACCGTTGACGACGGTGCGGAAGACCTGGGCATAGATATCGTTGGCGACGATGACGGCGGCAAGCACGATGCCGATCGTGACGAGGGCGACCAGCCACCAGGGATAGTCGTCCTTGACGTGTCTGTCGGGAGATGGTCGCAACGCCATCAGCAGCTGCTCGGCGTCATTCGCCCATCTTGTAGTCGAGGAACCACTTCTTGTTCAGCCCATCCAGCGTACCGTCGGCCTTGAGTGCGGCGATGGCGGCATTGACCGGGGCGACGAGGTCGGACCCCTTCGGGAAGATGAAGCCGAAATCCTCGGTGCCGAGCGGCTCGCCGATCAGCTTCAAGGCGCCGTTCGAGGCGTCGACATAACCCTTGCCGGCGGTGCCGTCGGTCAGCACGACGTCGACGTCGCCGGCCTTCAGGGCCTGGACGGTGGCGCCGAAGGTTTCGAAGAGCTTGATGCGCGGGTTCTGCTCGTTGCCGTCAAGCACTTCATAGACGGCGGTGTAGAAGGGCGTGGTGCCGGGCTGCGCGCCAACCAGGCCATCCTTGAATTCGCCGAAGGACTTGGCATCGGCGAAGCGCGTCTCATCGCCGCGCACCAGCATGAACTGCTGCGAGCGCATATAGGGATCGGAGAAGTCCACCTTCTGCTTGCGGTCTTCCTTGATGGTGATGCCGGTCATGCCGATGTTGTACTGGCCGTCGGACACGGCCTGGATCATCGCGTCCCAGCTGGTGTTCCGGTATTCGACCTTGAAATTCAGCCGCTTGGCGACCTCGTTCATCGCATCATATTCCCAGCCGATCGCCTTGCCGGATTTCGGATCGACGAATTGCAGCGGCGGATAGGCATTCTCGGTGACGACGACGACGCTCTTGCCGCCGAGATCCGGCAGTTCGGCGGCCGATGCGGCGAGGGGTGCGAGAGCAAGGGCGGCGAAGCTCGCAAGAACGGTACGGCGAAACAACATTGAACGGTTCCCCAAAATTGAACGGCAAAAACTGTCACGGAAGATAGGCCTGAGGCAAGGCCGCCGGCTGCGCACCGAAGCAAAAAATAGAAAAGGCGACCCGAAGGCCGCCTTTCCAAGCAAAGAATTTTGCGTGGCGCAGATCTTATTCTGCTGCCGGTTCCGCTGCAGCGGCGGCCTTTTCGGCAGCGGCCTTGGCTTCCGCAGCTTCTGCTGCTGCCCTCTCGGCGGCGAGCGCCTGGGCGGCTGCAACCTTTTCAGCTTCGATGCGTGCCTTTTCCTCGGCAATGGCGGCGCGCTCGGCGTCGTTGAGCTTGCGGGCGCGGACGCCGGTGTCTTCAACGATACGAGCAGACTTGCCGCGACGGTCGCGCAGGTAATAGAGCTTGGCGCGACGGACCTTACCGCGGCGAACGACGTCGACGCTTTCGATCATCGGCGAGTAGATCGGGAATACGCGCTCGACGCCTTCGCCGTAGGAGATCTTGCGGACCGTGAAGTTTTCCTGCAGGCCGCCGCCGGAGCGGGCGATGCAGACGCCTTCATAGGCCTGAACGCGGGTACGGGTGCCTTCCGTGACCTTGACGTTGACGCGGACGGTGTCGCCTGGGGAAAATTCGGGAAGCGTGCGCTTGGCTTCGATCTTGGCGGCCTGTTCGGCCTCAAGCTGCTGAATGATGTTCATCGTCTTAACCTTTGGTTCTTCTGAAACAGCCAGAGCGCTCGACACTGATCCTTCGGAACTGGCCTCAGGACTTTGCCCGTCAGGGCGGGAGCGGATTCGCCATTCTTTGTTTGCTGGCAGACGGGGATAAACCCCATTTCCGCGTGCGCCAATACACGAAAGGCCAGGGCTTGTCATCCCTTGGACGGCATTTTTGTGAAAAGGGCTGCGAAATCAGCCGTTTTTCTCACTTTATAGCGCCGCGCGTGTTTTCAGACGGCGCAAAGGACGCTGTAACATTTTGAATCTACGTATCGTGCTTTCCGAAATTCGATCCCGATTTCGGGGTCAATGCGTCAGCCTTTTCCAGCAGATCCGGCCGCCGCTCCCGCGTCAGCCGCACCGCTTCCTGATGCCGCCATTTCTCGATGGCGCCATGGTTGCCCGAGGTGAGGATCGCGGGGATTTCCCGGCCTTCCCATTCCTGCGGCCGGGTATAATGCGGATGTTCCAGCAGTCCGCCTTCGAAGCTTTCGTGCAGGCCGGAAAGATCGTTGCCCATGACGCCAGGCAGGATGCGGACGATGGCATCGAGCACGATCAGCGCCGCCGGCTCGCCGCCTGATAGGACGTAGTCGCCGATCGAGACCTCTTCCAGTCCGCGCGCCTCGATCACCCGCTGGTCGACACCCTCGAAGCGGCCGCAGACGATGATGACGCCGTCGCCCGCGGCGAGTTCGCGCACACGCTCCTGCGTCAGCGGCCGTCCGCGCGGGCTCATCAGCAGCCGCGGGCGGGTATCGTTTTCTGAGGCGCTGTCGATCGCACGGGCGAGAATGTCGGCCTTCAGCACCATGCCGGCGCCGCCGCCTGCCGGGGTATCGTCGACGGTGCGGTGTCTGTCGGTGGCGAAGTCGCGGATCTGAACCGTGTCCAGCGACCATTGCCCCCGCTCCATCGCCTTGCCGGCGAGCGAGAAGCCCAGATGCCCCGGAAACATTTCCGGATAAAGTGTCAGCACGCTCGCCCGGAAAGCCATTACTTCTTCTTTTTCGGCTTGTCGGGAGTGAATTTCGAAAGTTCTTCGGGATCTTCGACCAGCCCCGCCGCCAGCGGATCGATCAGCAGCGTGCCGGCCTCGAGGTCGATCTCCAGCACCGAGGCTTCGGAGAAGGGGATCAGCACCGGGCGCTTGCCCGGACCTTTAAGTTCCAGCAGGTCGCCGGCGCCGAAATCGAAGACGCCGGTGACGGTGCCATAGCTGACGCCCTTGTCGTCGCGTGCCTCGAGCCCTTCGAGATCGGCATAGTAGAACTCGTCGTCCTCCAGCTCCTCGTCCGGCAGGTTGTCCCGCTCGATATAGAGTTCAAGCCCGTTCAGAGCCTCGGCGGCATTGCGGTCGTTGACGCCGCGGAAACGGACGACGACGACATTCTTCATCTCGCGGATTTCGAGGACTTCGAAGCTGCGGCCGTCCATGCTGTGCAGATGGCCGTAGTCGCCAAGCGCGCCGGGATCGGCCGTATAGGCCTTGGCGCGCACCTCGCCCCGGAGGCCTTGCGCGCCACCGATCGTCGCCATCAGAACGGGGTTTTCAAGCTTTGTCATGGGTTCCTTCATGTGAAGCCGAAAGACAGGTTTCTCATAAACGAAGTGCGGGCGATTGGAAACGAAAACGGGCGGCATGTCGCCATGCCGCCCGCTCGAAGAGAATGTCGCGATTATTCCGCGGCGTCGGCAGCCGCCGCCGCAGCGTCGGTGACCTTCTGAGCCTTTTCGGCGGCGCGTTCCTGGGCGCGCTTGCCAGGCTTTGCCTTGACCGGGTTGTTCTTGACTTCGCGCTTGGCAACGCCTGCTTCATCGAGGAAGCGCAGAACGCGGTCGGTCGGCTGAGCGCCGTGTTCGATCCAGTGCTTGATGCGCTCGGCGTTCAGCTGAACGCGCTTCTCATCGTCCTTGGCAAGCATCGGGTTCCAGGAACCGAGGTTTTCGAGGAAGCGGCCGTCACGCGGGCTGCGCGCATCGGCGAGAACGACGTGGTAGTACGGGCGCTTCTTGGAACCACCGCGGGCGAGACGAATTTTCAGTGCCATGTTCTTTACTCCTTGGGCTTTTCTTGACCGCTTTCTCGAGCGGTACGGTTATCGGGCTGCAGCGCTCTGTTCAGCGTGATCCGCAGCGATCTGCTCATGATGCCGGATGACTTCCTTGATGACGAAGTTCAGGAACTTCTCGGCGAAATCCGGGTCCAGATTGGCGGCTTTCGCCAGCTGGCGAAGGCGTTCGATCTGGTATTCCTCGCGCGCCGGGTCGGCCGGCGGCAAATTGTATTTGGCCTTCAGCACGCCGACCTCTTTGGTGCAGCGGAAGCGTTCGGCCAGCATGTGCACGAGAGCGGCATCGATATTGTCGATCGACTGACGATAGCTCGCGAGCTGGGCTTTGACGTTTGGATCAATCATGGGGCAAGCGATCCTTTCACTTCTTCTTCGGCAATCCGGGCAATCCCGGGAAACCACCGCCAAGGCCCGGCAGCTTGGCGCCGCCGAGGCCCGACAAACCACCCGGCATACCGCCGAGACCGGGCATGCCCCCACCCGGTTTTCCAAGCCCCGCCGCTTCCGCCTGCTTCTGCAAGGCCTCGAGCTGTCGGGGATCGATATTCGAGAGATCGGGCATGCCGCCACCCATGCCGCCCATGCCGCCGCCGAGCCCCATCTTGCCGGCAAGGCCGCCCATCATCTGCTTCATCATGCCGCCTTTGCCTTTGCCGCCCATCATCTTCATCATGTCCGCCATCTGGCGGTGCATCTTCAGAAGCTTGTTGATGGCGGCGGCATCGGTGCCGGAACCGGCGGCGATGCGCTTCTTGCGCGAATGCTTGAGCAGGTCGGGATTGGTGCGCTCGGCCTTGGTCATCGACTGGATGATGGCGATCTGGCGGCCGAAAAGCTTGTCGTCGAGGCCGGCTGCGGCCATCTTGTCCTTCATGCCGGCCATGCCGGGCATCATGCCCATGATGCCGCCCATGCCGCCCATCTTCTGCATCTGGCGCAGCTGGTCGGCGAGGTCGTCGAGGTCGAACTTGCCCTTGGCCATCTTGGCGGCCATGGCGGCCGCCTTCTCGGCGTCGATATTCTCCGCCGCGCGCTCGACGAGCGAGACGATGTCGCCCATGCCGAGGATGCGGTCGGCGATGCGGCGGGGATGGAATTCCTCCAGCTCGCTCATCTTCTCGCCGACGCCGATCAGCTTGATCGGCTTGCCGGTGACGGCGCGCATCGAAAGGGCGGCACCGCCGCGGCCATCGCCGTCCATGCGGGTCAGCACCAGACCAGTGATGCCGACGCGTTCGTCGAAACTGCGGGCGAGGTTGACGGCGTCCTGGCCGGTGAGGCTGTCGGCGACCAGCAGAATTTCATGCGGGTTCGACCGCTTCTTGATGTCGGCCATCTCGACCATCAAGGGCTCGTCGATATGCGTGCGGCCAGCGGTATCGAGGATGACGACGTCATGGCCGCCAAGCTTGGCCGCCTGCACGGCGCGGGCGGCGATATCGGTCGGCGACTGGCCTGATATAACAGGCAGCGTGTCGATATTGGCCTGCGCGCCGAGCTGGCGAAGCTGTTCCTGGGCTGCCGGACGGCGCGTGTCGAGCGATGCCATCAGCACCTTCTTCTTCTCGCGCGTCGACAGGCGATGGGCGATCTTCGCCGATGTCGTCGTCTTGCCGGAACCCTGCAGGCCGACCATCATTATGACGACAGGGGCAGCGGCATGAAGGTCGACGCCAACGCCTTCGCCGCCCAGCATCTCGATCAGTTCGTCATGCACGATCTTGACGACCATCTGGCCGGGCTTGATCGACTTCAGGATCTCGGCGCCGACGGCCTTTTCACGCACGCGGTCGGTGAAGGAACGCACGACGTCGAGCGCGACGTCGGCCTCCAGCAACGCACGGCGAACCTCGCGCAGCGCTGCGGAAACATCGGCTTCCGAAAGCGCGCCACGGCCTGTCAGTCCATTCAGAATGGATCCAAGACGGTCCTGGAGGTTTTCAAACATCGGCTCTTCCTTGATACGTTTCGGGCGGGTTCTTACCTGCCCGGAAACGTCGTGCTTTTCCTTGACGAAAACAAGACGCAAAGCCAAAAAGCACCCGAGGGCGCATCGCGCTGTCGGGTGTTGACCTCCGGGATCTTAAGGTCCCGGTCGGCGGCTCGGAGTCATGTGGCTCGTCGCGGATTGGGCGCGATAAACAGGAAAGCCGCGCGAAAGTCAAGGCAATGCGGACAAATGACCGCATGACCGCCGTCTCAAAAGCTAGGTGACGAGAGGGTGCTAGTGTCTCATCCAGCGGTTGCAGCAAAAGTACATACTCAAACAAAGTGATGTATTGGCTTGCGCAATCCGCCAGCGTTTCAGGTTTTGCCGATAAATATTGCCACTCCGGCGGCCGAATTCGCTGTCAACGCCAGTTGCAAATTATTCTGCTTATGATTCTACTTTCTACTTAAGTGCGTCCTGTAAAATGATTCGTGAATATCCTTGATGCCGAATGAATCGGCGGAGATATCGAATGCTAAATGCTGATATTGAGAGTTGGGCGCTGGCGCGGGCCCATCATATTGTCCTGAATGAAGGCCTGAATCTTGCGAAGGCGGCACAGGATCTGGATCGCAAGCGGTCCCGCTCGCTGGTCTACGAGCTGAGAAAGGTCATCACCGCAGCTATTGTCGAAGCCCATGCTGCGTCCTTCGATCCCGACGGTGCACAGCGGTAAAAGCCGAACCGCTGCCTCGAGGGGTCAGCGGGCCGCAACGCCTGCCCGGCACTCACCCACTGGTAATTCCTTCGCATTTCCGCCATATACACCGGAAAGACAGACGGAATGATACCCATGAGCGCAACGGTCGAATTTGCGAGGATGAACGGGCTTGGCAACAAGATCCTGGTCGTCGACATGCGCGGCCGGCCGGACAAGGTGACGCCGACGGCGGCGGTCGCGCTCAATGCCGATCCGCAGACTGAGTTCGATCAGATCATGGCGATCCATGATCCGAAGGCCGAAGGCACCGATGCCTTCATCGATATCCTGAATTCCGATGGCTCGAAGGCGCAGGCCTGCGGCAACGGCACGCGTTGCGTCGTGCAGGCGCTTGCCGCCGAGACCGGCAGGAAGGTCTTTACCTTCCAGACGGTCGCCGGCATCCTCAACGCCGTCGAGCACGAGGACGGGACGATTTCGGTCGATATGGGCCGGCCGGTGTTCGATTGGGACAGGATCCCGCTGGCGGAAGAATTCCACGACACCAGCCGTATCGAGTTGCAGATCGGCCCGATCGACAAGCCGGTGCTGCATTCGCCGTCGGCGATGTCGATGGGCAATCCGCATGCGATCTTCTGGGTGGACAGGGACGTGATGTCCTATGATCTCGCCCGCTTCGGACCGTTGCTCGAAAACCATCCGATGTTTCCCGAGCGCGCCAATATCACGCTGGCGCAAGTGACGTCGCCGACATCGGTGACGACGCGCACCTGGGAGCGCGGCGCGGGGCTGACGCTTGCCTGCGGCTCGGCTGCCTGTTCTGCTGCCGTCAGTGCTGCGCGCACCGGCCGCACCGGCCGCAAGGTGACGATCAATGTGGCAAGCGCCAAGCCGCCGGCCACGCTTTCCATCGAATGGCGCGAGCGCGACGATCATGTCATCATGACCGGCCCGGCCGAATGGGAATGGTCGGGCAGGGTCGATCCTTCGACAGGTCTCTGGTCGCGCGAGAGTACCCGAGAGGCGGAGGCGCAGTGAGCGGCATCGAGGTCATTACCTTCGGCTGCCGCCTCAACACATATGAATCCGAAGTGATGAAGGCGCAGGCTGAGAAGGCCGGGCTCAACAACGCCATCCTGGTCAACACTTGCGCCGTGACCGGCGAGGCCGTGCGCCAGGCCCGCCAGGCGATCCGCCGTGCACGGCGCGACAGTCCGCATGCCCGCATCATCGTTACCGGCTGCGCCGCGCAGACGGAAAAGCAGACCTTCGCCGCGATGGCGGAGGTCGATGCCGTGCTCGGCAACGAGGAGAAGCTGACCAGCGCCTCCTATCGCAGCCTGCCGGATTTCGGCGTTTCGGCCGAAGAGAAGCTCCGGGTCAACGACATCATGAGCGTCAAGGCGACGGCACCCCAGATGGTCAGGCACATCGACGGCCATGTGCGTGCCTTCATCCAGGTGCAGAATGGCTGCGACCATCGCTGCACCTTCTGCATCATTCCCTATGGCCGCGGCAATTCCCGCTCCGTACCGATGGGAGCCGTCGTCGATCAGGCCCGCAATCTCGTCGACGGCGGTTATCGCGAGATCGTACTGACCGGGGTCGATGCCACCAGCTATGGCGGCGATCTGCCGGGCGCCCCGACGCTCGGGCTTTTGGCGAAGACGCTGCTGAAGCAGATCCCCGATATCCGCCGTCTGCGGCTCTCCTCGATCGACAGTATCGAGGCCGACGCCCATCTGATGGATCTCATTGCCGACGAGCCTCGTTTCATGCCGCATCTGCATCTGTCGCTGCAGCATGGCGACGACATGATCCTGAAGCGCATGAAGCGCCGGCATTTACGCGCCGATGCGTTGCGTTTCATCGAGGATGCGCGCCGCCTCCGCCCCGAGATGAGCTTCGGCGCCGATATGATTGCCGGCTTTCCCACCGAAACCGAAGAGATGTTCGAGAATGCCGTGAGGCTGGCCGAAGAGGCTGGCATCGCCCATCTGCATGTCTTCCCCTACAGTCCGCGTCCCGGCACACCGGCCGCCCGAATGCCGCAGCTCGACCGGTCGCTGGTCAAGGATCGCGCCGCAAGGCTGCGCGCCGCTGGACATATGCTGCATCAATCCCATCTCGATGGGATGATCGGAACCCGGCAATGGCTGCTTGTTGAAAACAACGGCCTGGCGCATACGGAGAACTTCACGCTGGTCGCAGCCCCCGGCCTTCGTCCCGGCGAACTTGTGCCGGTCACGATCACCGGCCACAATGGCAAGCATCTCGACATGCAATTGACGGCCGCAGCAGCGGCCTGACTTTCACGGAATCCCCATGGCGCTCAGTTTCATCAAAAAGGTCTTCACCTTCGGCAAGCCGGCTGAAGAACCTCTGCCTGCGGCCGTGGAAAGGGAGCTGGAGCCGCGTTCGCGCGACGAAGATCTGCCGGTTGCCGACGATCCGGTGCTGGCCGAGGAAATGGATACGGCCGGCGGACCGGCTGCCGATATTGACGAGGGCGGGGTCGAAGCAGCGGTTGCTGACGATGATGTCGAATCCGCAATCCTGCCCGCCGCCGACCAATTGAGCGATATGGGCGTCGTGCCGCTTTCATTGTTGGAAGCCGAAGCAGCAGCGGAGGCTGAAACCCAGGCGGTCGTCGAAGCCGTTGCGGAACAACTCTCTTCTGTCCCTCTGGGACATCTCCCGCACAAGGCGGGAGATCATGTGGAGACCGGAGCGTTAGAACAACCGGCTGAGCTTGAAGAGATCGTCGCAAAACTTCCGGAAGACGTTCCGGCCGAGCTGGAAGAGATTCCGACTGAGGATGATGCAGGACTGGATTCGCCCTCCCAGCCAATCTCCCCCCCTGTGGGGGAGATGCCCGGCAGGGCAGAGGGGGGTAACCCCACGGCAGAACCGGAGACCGGCTCTCCCATCCTCCCCAGAGGCTTTGCCACCGGCCCGAAGGTCGTCGAGCCGGAGCCCGTTGTCCTGCAGCCAAAACTCAGCTGGTTCCAGCGCCTGCGCAATGGCCTTGCACGCACCTCTTCGCAGCTGACCGGCCAGATCACCGCGCTCTTCACCAAGCGCAAGCTCGATGACGAGACGCTGCAGGATCTCGAGGACCTGCTGATCCAGGCCGATCTTGGTGTCGAGACCGCCATGCGCGTCACCGACACGCTTGCCTCCGAACGCTATGGCAAGGATGTCACCGGCGAGGATGTCAGCCGGATCATGGCGTCGGAAATCGCCAAGGTCCTGAAGCCGGTCGCCAAGCCGCTGCAGCTCGACCTCTCGCACAAGCCGCATGTCATTCTCGTCGTCGGCGTCAACGGCACGGGCAAGACCACGACCATCGGCAAGCTTGCGGCAAAGCTTTCCGGCGCCGGGCTGAAGGTGATGCTGGCCGCCGGCGATACTTTCCGTGCGGCGGCGATCGAGCAACTGAAAATCTGGGCCGACCGGACGAAATCCGAATTCATCGGCACCAAGCTCGGCGCCGATGCCGCCGGCCTTGCCTATGATGCCTTCGAACAGGCAAAGGCGAAAAAATGCGACGTGCTGATCGTCGATACCGCCGGCCGCCTGCAGAACAAGGCAGAGCTGATGGCCGAGCTCGAGAAGATCGTGCGCGTGCTCGGCAAACTCGATCCCGATGCGCCGCATACCGTGCTGCAGACGCTCGACGCCACGACGGGGCAGAACGCGCTCAGCCAGGTCGAGATCTTCCGCAACGTCGCCGGTGTCAACGGGCTGATCATGACCAAGCTCGACGGCACTGCGCGCGGCGGCATTCTCGTCGCCATCTCCGCCAAGCATAAGCTGCCGGTCTATTTCATCGGCGTCGGCGAGGGCGTCGAGGATCTGGAGCCGTTCGAGGCCGAGGATTTTGCCCATGCCATTGCCGGACTTGGGCAATGATGCCACAGATATGCCGCCGAAAGCCTGCAGGGCACGGCCGGAAACAGTTTCCAGGAAAACAGGTTTGAAGAACGCATGAGCACCGAAAGCGATATCACCCCGTCTGCTGCCGACCGGCATCACCCGCTGCTGAAACTGGCGCTGGAACTCGGGCCGCTGATGATCTTCTTCTTCGCCAATCTGCGCGGCCAGTGGCTGGTGGAGACGTTTCCTGCTCTTTCCGAATTGGGCGGGCCGCTGTTCGTCGCGACCGGCCTCTTCATGGCGGCGACGATCATCTCGCTGATCGTTTCGAAGATCGTGCTCGGCCATCTGCCGATCATGCCTTTTGTATCAGGCATCGTCGTCGTCATCTTCGGCTCGCTGTCGATCTGGCTGCAGAACGAGACCTTCATCAAGATGAAGCCGACCATCGTCAACGCGCTCTTCGGGATGGCGCTGCTCGGCGGGCTGGCCTTCGGCAAGTCGCTGCTCGGCTATGTCTTCAACGCCGCGTTCCAGCTCGATGCCGAGGGCTGGCGCAAGCTCACTATCCGCTGGGGTATCTTCTTTCTCTTCCTTGCGGTGCTGAACGAAGTCGTCTGGCGCAATTTTTCCGACGGTACCTGGGTCGCCTTCAAGGTCTGGGGCACGATGCCGATCACCATCATCTTCACGCTGGCGCAGATGCCGCTGGTGCTGAAACATAGCGTCAACCTGGAAACGGAAGGCGAGAAGTGAGCGCTGTCGACTTAGAATCTCGCGTAAGACACCAGAACTTCTGGTTCGTCGCCTGCCTTGCGGTCCTGGTCATTCAGATCGCTGCCGAATTTATGATGGGCCGCGTGCCGATCTGCGCCTGCGGCACTGTCAAACTGTGGGAGGGCGGGGTCAATACCAGCGGCAATTCGCAGCATCTGTCGGATTGGTACACGCCGTCACACATCATCCACGGCTTCCTGTTTTACGGCCTCGCGCATCTCATCCTGCGCGGCAAGCCGCTGGCGGCAAGGCTGCTGCTGGCGCTGGTGATCGAATCCGGCTGGGAACTGCTCGAAAACTCCCCTCTCATCATCGACCGCTACCGCACGGCGACGATCGCGCTCGATTATTACGGCGACAGCATCCTGAATTCGGCGATGGACACCGTCTTCATGTGCGTCGGCTTCTTCTTTGCGCGTCGCGCACCGGTGGCGCTCACGGTTGCGATCGCCATCTTCTTCGAGATATTCACCGGCTACATAATCCGCGACAACCTGACGCTCAATGTCGTGATGCTAATCTGGCCGGTGGAGGCGATCAAGGTCTGGCAGGGCGGGGGTTAAGGCTTCTTTGTCCTGATAAGACGCCTCATTAAGAAACCGGCTTGCCGAGCGCCTTTTCCATCGCTGGAAACAGCCCTTCCTTTAGGCTGATATCGTCGAAGGGTCCGACGCGCTTGTAGAGGATCGTGCCGTCAGGCCCGACCAGATAGCTTTCCGGAATGCCGTAGACACCCCAGTCGATCGCTGCCTTGCCGTTCGGATCGATGCCGATCGCCCGAAAGGGATTGCCGAGCTCGCCGAGGAAACGCAGGGCGTTGTCGCTCTGGTCCTTGTAATTGATGGCGACGATGTTCAGCCGTCCGTCTTTTGCCAGTTCTTTCAATATCGGATGTTCGTCCCGGCAGGGGAGGCACCATGAGGCGAAGACGTTGACGAGGGTCAGCTTGCCCTTGATTGCGACATCGGTCAGCGCCGGCAGGTTGGCGCCGTCGAGCGGCGGCAGGTTCAGCGCCGGCGCCTTGGTGCCGATCAGGGCGGAGGGAATTTCGGCGATGTTCTTACCATGGAAATCCTGGTCGTAGAGCATCTTTGCGGCCGTGGCCGCAATGCCGCCGAAGACGACGAGCGGCAGCAGCGCCAATGCGTAACGGCTCAGCCCGCGCGGCTTGGCGGCGGTGTTTTCCGGCTTGTCGTTCATTCGCCATCCCCCACACTGTCCTTGGGGCGCGCCGAACGGCGGCGGATGCCGGCAGCCTCAAGGGCTGCAAGTTCCCTGCGGCGGGCGCGGCCGTCGGCCCAGGTCCAGGCCGTGACGGCGATCGTCACCAGGGCTGCAAAGCCATAGGAGGCGTAGACGTAGAAGGCATGCGTCACGATTAATCCTCCCGGCTCGCCATGCGGGCGGCAAGACGGCGCTGGGCGGCGATGCGGCGGCGCCAGATCTCGTTCCTCATCGCCATGATGTGCAACGTGAAGAAGAGCAGGGTGAAGGCGATCGCCATGACGAAGAGCGGCCGCAGGAATTCCGGATCGATCGCCGGGCCGTCGAGGCGCAGTACGCTTGCCGACTGGTGCAGCGTGTTCCACCACTCGACCGAGAATTTGATGATCGGGATGTTGACGAAGCCGACGAGGATAAGCACGGCGCTGACGCGCGCGGCCTTCGACGGATCGTCGATGGCACGGCCGAGCGCAATCAGCCCGAGATACATCAGGAAGAGAACGAAGACGGAGGTCAGCCGCGCATCCCAGACCCACCAGGTGCCCCACATCGGCTTGCCCCAGAGCGAACCGGTGACGAGTGCAAGCAGGGTAAAGGCGGCGCCGAGTGGGGCTGCGGCCTTGGCGGAGACATCGGCCAGCGGATGGCGCCAAACCAGAGTGCCGATCGCCGAGACGCTCATGATCGTGTAGCACATCATCGAAAGCCAGGCAGAGGGCACATGCACATACATGATGCGCACGGTCTCGCCCTGCTGGTAATCGCCTTCGGTGGCGAAGCTCAGATAGAGGCCGACCGCGAAACAGAGGGCGGTGATGCCGGCCAGCCACGGAATGGCGCGCGCCGCCAGCGCCAGAAACCGCGTCGGGTTGGCGAGATCACTGAATTTGCTGATGGCAAGGCTCGTTTCGCTCATGTCCGCTTCCTTACCTTGATCCGGCTTTTCCCGCAATCGAACGCCCCATCAATCCGCTGTGTTTCGCAGTGCCAGGGCGGCGGCTGCCGGGCCGATGACCGCGAAGAAGAGTGTCAGCGCAATGAGGATCAGGAAGGGCGGCAGGAAGGGGGCGGGATCCTCGACTGCGGCATAGGTGGCGCTGACGCCGAAGATCAGCACCGGGATGGTCAGCGGCAGCACGAGGATCGAGACCAGCAGGCCGCCGCGGGGCAGCGCCACGGCAACGGCAGCACCGACGGCGCCGATGAAGGTGATGGCGGGCGAGCCGACCAGCAGCGTCAGCATGGTCGCGCCGATCGCTGTCTCGTCCATGTTCATGAAGAGGCCGAGCAGCGGCGAGGCGATGACCAGCGGCAGGCTGGTGGCCGTCCAATGGGCGAAACATTTGACCAGCACGGTGAGGACGAGCGGCGTTTCCTGTATCAGCATCAAGTCGAGCGATCCGTCATCGCGTTCGGCCTGGAACAGGCGGTCGAGGCCGAGAAGGGCGGCGAGCAGCGCGCCGATCCAGACGATGGCGGGGCCGATGCGCGAGAGCAGTTTGAGATCGGGACCGACGCCGAAGGGAATGACGGCGACGATGGTCAGGAAGAACAGCACGCCGATCAGCGCACCGCCGCCGGCACGGATCGAGAGTTTCAGGTCGCGGAAGAAGAGGGCGGTCATGCGGGGCGCTCTTCCTTGGTGTGTAGGGAAGACCCCTCCCCAACCCCTCCCCACAAGGGGGAGGGACTAAGCTGCGGCTTGCGACGGCACCTAAAAGGAAATGACGTGTACGCTGTTACCGTTCTTTGGGTTGCGACGATGCGGTTGGTATGGGACAGCGCGGCACAATAGCCCCTCCCCCTTGTGGGGAGGGGTTGGGGAGGGGTCTTGACCTCATCCACTCGCAAACGCTCGCAAACCATTATCCCCACACCCCCGCATCGACTCCGGCAAAGCCCGTCATCTTCAATTCCTGCGCATTCCTCAGCCCCAAGGGCTGATGCGTTGCCGCCAGCACGATGCCGCCCTTTTCCAGATGCGTCATGATCAAATCGGCAAACAGCCGGTCGGCGCTGGCGTCGAGTGCGGCGGTCGGTTCGTCGAGGATCCAGACGGGGCGGTGGGCGACGAGCAGTTTGGCGAAAGCTATCCGGCGCTGCTGGCCAGCGGAGAGATAACCGAAGGGAAGGTGGGTGATGCCGGAAAGACCGACGGCGTCAGTGGCGTCCTCGACGGATAGGGCGGCGGAGCCTGTATTGCCGAGAAAGGTGCGCCAGAAATCGAGGTTTTCTGCAACCGTAAGTTCATTCTTCATCGCATTTCGATGGCCAAGGTAGTGGCTGACCTCGCCGGGATCCCTGCCTCCCGGGCTCTCTTCGCCGTGAAATATGACAGTGCCTTTTTCCGGCCTGAGGAGGCCGGCGACGACACGCAGCAAAGTGGACTTTCCCGATCCATTTTTCCCCGTCAGCATAAGCGCCTCGCCGGCCGCCAAGTGAAAGGAAATGTTAACGAAAATGAGTTCCTCACCACGCCTTGCAGCCAGATTTTCGGCGGTGAGATGCATGCGTCGGCTCTTTCTTGGTTTCGGCTTGCGGCGGGGTCAAAAAATGTCCGATTTTGACTGTGCTCGGGTATGGCAAGTTTTTAGGAAATTATCTATAAGACCTGCAACCACGCCAGCGGTCGGCGTGAATTTCATCCTTGCGCCGAACTTGGAGCGTCTGTTCCACGTGCGGACAGCGGAAATGGCCGTACCCGCATCCTGATGTGCATTAAGTGCATAGGCGTTCGCACGACTGTGTTGGCTATCAGAAACGGGGTATCTCGTGTCTAAATCTCTTGACAGTTTCAATTGTCGTTCCACGCTTTCCGTCAACGGGAAGGACTATGTCTATTACAGCCTGCCCAAGGCTGAGGCAAACGGTCTGGCCGGCGTGTCGAAGCTTCCCTATTCGATGAAGGTGCTGCTCGAAAACCTGCTGCGCTTCGAAGACGGCCAGTCGGTTACCAAGGAGCACATCCTGGCCGTTGCCGAATGGCTGAACAATAAGGGTGCGGTCGAAAACGAAATCGCCTATCGCCCGGCGCGCGTGCTGATGCAGGACTTCACCGGCGTTCCCGCCGTCGTCGATCTTGCCGCGATGCGCGACGCGATGGTGTCGCTCGGCGGTGATCCCGAGAAGATCAACCCGCTCGTTCCCGTCGATCTCGTCATCGACCACTCCGTCATCGTCGACGAATTCGGCACGCCGCAGGCTTTCGCCAGGAATGTGGAGCTGGAATACCAGCGTAACGGCGAGCGCTACCGCTTCCTGAAGTGGGGCCAGCAGGCTTTCAAGAATTTCCGCGTCGTGCCTCCCGGCACCGGCATCTGTCATCAGGTCAATCTCGAATATCTCGGCCAGACCGTCTGGACCAAGGAAGAGGACGGCGAGACGATCGCCTATCCGGATACCTGCGTCGGCACCGACAGCCACACGACGATGATCAACGGTCTCGGCGTTCTCGGCTGGGGTGTGGGCGGTATCGAAGCGGAAGCTGCGATGCTCGGCCAGCCGGTCTCGATGCTGCTGCCCGAAGTCATCGGCTTCAAACTGACCGGCAAGCTCAAGGAAGGCGTCACGGCGACCGACCTCGTTCTCACCGTCGTGCAGATGCTGCGCAAGAAGGGCGTCGTTTCGAAGTTCGTCGAATTCTTCGGCCCCGGCATGGACAACATGCCGCTCGCCGACCGCGCGACGATCGGCAACATGGGTCCGGAATATGGCGCCACCTGCGGCTTCTTCCCGGTCGACGGCGAAACCATCAATTACCTCACCATGTCCGGCCGCACCCATGACCGGATCGCCCTCGTCGAAGCCTATTCGAAGGCGCAAGGCATGTGGCGTGAAGGCGACGGCTCCGAGCTCGTCTTCACCGATACGCTGGAACTCGATCTCAGCGACGTCGTGCCGTCGATGGCCGGCCCGAAGCGTCCGGAAGGCCGCATTTCGCTTGAGAACATCGCGACCGGTTTTGCCGGCTCCATGGATGCCGACTACAAGAAGCCCGGCCAGTTGAACAACCGCTATGCCGTTGAAGGCACCGACTTCGATCTCGGCCACGGCGACGTGGCGATCGCTGCCATCACGTCGTGCACCAACACCTCCAACCCGTCAGTGCTGATCGCCGCCGGCCTTCTTGCCCGCAACGCCGTTGCCAAGGGCCTGAAGACGAAGCCGTGGGTGAAGACCTCGCTGGCACCTGGAAGCCAAGTCGTCGGCGAATATCTCGCCAAGTCGGGCCTGCAGGCCGATCTCGACAAGCTTGGCTTCAACCTCGTCGGCTTCGGCTGCACCACCTGCATCGGCAATTCCGGTCCGCTGCCGGCGCCGATCTCGAAGACGATCAACGACAAGGGCCTTATCGTTTCCGGCGTTCTCTCCGGTAACCGCAACTTCGAAGGCCGCATCTCGCCCGACGTGCAGGCGAACTACCTCGCATCTCCGCCGCTCGTCGTCGCTTATGCGCTTGCCGGCACGGTGCAGATGGATCTGACCAAGGAGCCGATCGGCGAGGACCAGAGCGGCAACCCGGTCTATCTCAAGGACATCTGGCCGACCTCGAAGGAAGTCCAGGAATTCATCCTGAAATACGTGACCCGCGAACTCTACGAAAGCAAATATGCCGATGTCTTCAAGGGCGACGTCAACTGGCAGGCCGTCCAGGTCCCGCCGGGCCAGACCTATGCCTGGGACGACAATTCGACCTATGTGCAGAACCCGCCCTACTTCGTCGGCATGGGCAAAAAGGGCACCGGCGTCTCCGACATCAAGGGCGCCCGCGTTCTCGGCCTGTTCGGCGACAAGATCACCACCGACCACATCTCGCCTGCTGGTTCGATCAAGGCGGCATCGCCGGCCGGCGCCTACCTCATCGACCATGACGTTGCCGTTGCCGACTTCAACCAGTACGGCACGCGCCGCGGCAATCATGAAGTGATGATGCGCGGCACCTTCGCCAATATCCGCATCCGCAACCACATGCTCGGCCCGAACGGCAAGGAAGGTGGCTACACCATCCATTACCCGTCGAAGGAAGAGACTTCGATCTACGACGCCGCGATGCAGTACAAGCAGGAAGGCGTGCCGCTCGTCATCTTCGCCGGTGTCGAATACGGCAACGGCTCCTCCCGCGACTGGGCTGCCAAGGGCACCAACCTGCTCGGCGTCAAGGCGGTGGTCGCCCAGTCCTTCGAGCGCATCCATCGTTCGAACCTGGTCGGCATGGGCATCATCCCCTTCGTCTTCGAAGAGGGCACGACCTGGCAGAGCCTCGGCCTCAAGGGCGATGAGCTCGTGACCATCGAGGGCCTGGAAAAGATCAAGCCGCGCGAGAAGAAGATCGCCAAGATCACCTATGGCGACGGCACCGTGAAGGAGGTTCCGCTGCTGTCGCGCGTCGATACGCTCGACGAGGTGGTCTACCTCAACAATGGCGGCATCCTGCAGACGGTTCTGCGCGATCTCGCTGCCTGATTTTTAAGAGACTTATTTGATAATAGCCGCCGGAAAGCAATCTCCGGCGGCTTTTCTTTGGTGCGACGACAGTATTTGGACGGGCTCACGATGATTTGTTTTATGCAAGTTCCCGTCGAGCTACGTCTCACCCGTTCGTGACTTTTCGTTTGGACCCGGAAGGATTATTCGTACGTTCATATGTCAGGGCCCCCGGTTCAAACATGCCGTCGGCGCTGAAAAAGAGGTGCAGGTGAATGTCCCCCCGTTTTTTGATTCCGCTGATCGCCGGCGTTGTTCTCTCAGGCCCGCTGCAGGCCGAAGACGGCACGCCGAAAGGTGTCGTCGAACTCTTCACGTCGCAGGGCTGCTCCTCCTGTCCTCCCGCTGATGCCGCTTTCCGCAAGCTGGTGAACCAGGGCGATGTTATCGCGCTCGCCTATCATGTCGATTACTGGAACTATCTTGGCTGGGCCGATACGCTGAGCTCCAAGGAAAACACCGAGCGGCAGTATGGCTATGCCAAGACAATGGGCCGCAGCAACGTCTACACGCCGCAGGCCATCGTCAATGGACGCGACCATCTGGCCGGCGCCGATCTGAATGGCATCAACAGCAAGATCGACACCTATAGCAGCGAAGGCAACGGGCTGACCGTTCCGATCAGTGCCGCGATGCGCGGCGACGAGCTGGAGATCAAGATCGGCGCGGGACAGGGCAAAGCCAATGTCGTCATGGTCTATTTCGATAAGGAAAAGACGATCGACGTCGAAAAAGGCGAGAACAGCGGCCAGAAGATCTCCTATCTACACAGCGTCACCAATGTCGAAACCGTCGGCATGTGGGACGGCAAGGCGACCAGTCTGACGCTGCCGGCCAGCGTCCTGCAGCGGCCGCAGCTCGAGGGCTGCGCCATCCTGCTGCAATCGGCGACCGCAGACGGCGATCCGGCGGCGATCCTTGGCGCGACCGTGGTGATGGCTGGCAAAAATATCTGAGATTCATCCGGTTGCGGATGAAGTGCTGGGGCGGCCCGGCCGAGCGTATTCGGGGCTGGGGTTAAGGTCGATACGCTCCGCCGGGCCCTTTGGCGCGCTGGCGCCAAACTGGAATTCATAAATCTCCTGCAAATGAGGCGCTGTTTTGACTGAAATGCGGCGCTGCGGAGAAAGCGTTGACCTGTCCAGCGCATCATGCTTTCCGAAAATCGAACCCAACTTTCGCAAGGCATGATGCGCTGACTCAAAGTGCTACAGCGTCCCTGCGCGAGAGACGTGCGGCGGAATGTGACGGCTGGCACTCTTGCAATTTGCGGCGGCTCGGGCAAACTGTCACCCTCCTGTCACATGTGGAGGCCTTGTGAGACTGATGACAGATCAGCCGGATTTGCGACACGGCGAAAGCCGTTCCGTCGACCACAGTTCCTCAGTCGTCGTCGATCTCAGGGAATACAAGCAAAGCAAGGACCCGCTTCCGGTGACCTTCCACCGGCGCGAACTGGACGCGATCCTCTGGATCTACGGCCGGATGGTCGGTGATGGTGAATGGCGCGACTACGCCATCGATCACCTGAAGGACAGGGCGGTCTTTTCCGTTTTCAAGCGTTCCGGCGAAATACCGCTCTTCCGCATCGAGAAAAATCCGAAGCTCGCCGCCAAACAGGGCGCCTATTCCGTGATCAGCGTCAACGGCACGATCCTGAAGCGCGGTCACGAGCTGAACCAGGTGCTGAAGGTGTTCGACAAGGCCCTGAAGCTCGTCGACAAGTAAGCCATATCAGCCGTTAAACAGCGTGCCGGGATAGGTCGACGGGTCCGGATCGGTGCTCATGCCTTTGCCGAGCGCGCGCTGCATGAACATCGTATCCAGCCAGCGGCCGTGCTTGTAGCCGGTGCCCTTCATCAGGCCGACCTCCTCGAAGCCGGCCGTGCTATGGAGTGCGATCGATGCGGGGCTGGCGCCGCCGATGACGGCCGCCATCTGACGAAAGCCGAGGGTGGTGCAGCGGGTGATCAGTTCGGCGAGCAGCGCCTTGCCAATGCCGCGGCCGCGGGCTTGCGGCGCCAGATAAATCGAATCCTCGACCAGCCAGCGATAGGCAGGACGCGTGCGGAAGGCCGAGGCGTAGGCGTAGCCGAGAAGCGTCCCGTCCGCGCCGATGGCTGCAATATAGGGATATTGCTGGCCGACGATCGCCGAAAAACGCAGTGCCATCTCGGCCTCGGAGGGCGGGACGATCTCATAGCTCGCGACGCCGTTCAGGACCGATTCGCGATAGATATCGGCAATGGCGGGAATATCGGCGTTCGAAGCATCGCGCAGGAGGAAGGACATTTCAGCAGCATATCCATAAGGGCGGCAAGGGCTTTCTAAAACCATTCCGTGAAAGCCTACGCAACAAAAAAGGCGGCCGAAGCCGCCTTTTCGATCCCAGTCTGCCCTGCTTATTTACGGTTGCCCATGAACTGCAGCAGGAACATGAAGAGGTTGATGAAGTCGAGATAGAGCGTCAGCGCACCCATGATCGCCTTGCGGCCGGCCACGGCGACGTCATCTGCTTCCAGGTACAATTCCTTGATCCGCTGCGTATCGTAGGCCGTGAGGCCTGCGAAGATCAGTACGCCGAGTACCGAGATCGCGAACTGCACGGCGGACGACGCCAGGAAGATGTTGACGATCGAGGCGATGATCAGGCCGAAAAGACCCATCATCAGGAACGAGCCCATCGCCGACAGGTTACGCTTCGTCGTGTAGCCGTAAAGCGACAGCGCGCCGAACGAGGCAGCGGTGACGAAGAAGGTCTGGACGACGCTCTGACCCGTGTAGATCAGGAAGATCGACGAGAGCGACAGGCCGACGAGCGCGGCGTAGACCGCAAAGGTCGTCTGGGCGGCGGCCACCGTCATCGTATTGATCCGGAAGCTCAGGAAGAACACCAGAGCCAGCGGCGCCAGAATGACCGCCCACTTCAGCGGGCTCACATAGATCGCCTGACCGAAAGCGGTCAGCTCACCATTGGCGAAGGCGAATTGGAACGACAGATATGCGGCCACACCGGTGATCGCCAGACCCAGCGCCATCAGGTTGTAGACCTTGAGCATATAAGCGCGCAGGCCTTGATCAATCATCTCGCCGGTCTGAGCGCGGCTTTGATAGTTACGAAGATCAGCCATAGTTTCCTCTTACAAGCTCCGATGGAAATACGGTGTCGGGGTTTTCGACCCGGGCGCCGCTGCGGAGCTCCAGCATGCCTGCGGATAATATGAGGCTTTCGCCCTTTGCAAACAAGAGGCTTGCAAAGGCTCGGTCGGTTAAATCGCCGTAAGGTGAAGGGTTTGGGTGCCGCTGCCCGGTCAAAGCTCGCGCAAGACGGGGGCCGCCTTCTGCCCGAGGATGCGCCAGGTGCCGATAAGGCCGATGCCGACGGTCAGGACGAGCGCGGTCACAAGCGTCAGTCCCGCCACGTCGGGCAGAAAGGTCGACGGCAGACGCATGATGCGGGCGACGATGAACCAGGCGGCGACGCTGCCGGCGATCAGCGCGAAGATTGCGGTCGCGAGGCCGAGGATCAGATATTCGTAGCTGAAGGCGCGGATCAGCATGGCGCGCGTGGCACCGAGCGTCTTCAGCACCACCGCGTCGTGGGTGCGCGCCCGGTTTCCGGCGGCAAGCGCGCCGGCAAGGACGAGGATCGAGGCGATCAGGGCGACCGAGGCCGCAGCGCGGATCGCGGTTGCAAGCTGTGCGACCAGCTGGTTGACGATATCGATCGCGTCTTTGACGCGCACACTGGTGATCGTCGGATAGGTGTTGGTGACGGTTTTCAGGATCGCCGCATCTTCGGCCGGTGTCGAGGAGGGATCGGTCAGGGTCGCGAGCCACGCATGCGGGGCGCCGCGGAAGGTATTCGGCGAGAAGACCATGACGAAATTGATCGACAGCGATTCCCACTCGACCCGGCGCAGATTGGCGATCTTCGCCGTGATGTTGCGGCCGAGCACGTTGACGGTGACCTTATCGCCGATCTTGAGGCCGAGCTCATGTGCCTCTTCCGAGGAGAAGGAGACGAGCGGCTCTCCGCTGTAATCCTTGTCCCACCATTTGCCTTCGGTGAGGGCGGCGTTGTCCGGCAGAGTTTCGGCATAGGTGATGCCGCGATCGCCGTTCAGCACCCAGCGGCCGGCAGCAGGCACGTTCATCTTGGTGACGTCCTCGCCGTTGAAGGCGATGATCCGGCCGCGCAGCATCGGCACTTCAACGAGCTTGCCCTGCGGCGCCTGGCCCTGGACGAGATCGCGGAAGGCGCCGACCTCGGCGCTCTGGATATCGACGAAGAAGAAGTTCGGCGCACCCTCGTTCATGCGGCCGGTCAGCTGCCGGCGCAGGTTCCCGTCGATCAGGGTCAGGGTCACCAGCAATGCGAGGCCAAGGCCGAGCGAGAGCACGACTGAGGGCGTCAGTGCGCCGGGGCGGTGGATGTTGCCGATCGCAAGCCGCAGTGCCGGCGAATTGACGCGCGGGCTGCGGCGCGCGAGCCAGGCGATCAGCGCGGCGACGAGGCGCAGGACGACGAAGGCGAAGACGATCGCGCCGACGAAGACGACAGCGATGAAGCGGTCATAGGCGGTGAGGATGGCAAGCCCGGCAAGGGCGGCCATGAATAGGGCGGCAAGCAGGATGTAGGGCCAGGAGGGCAGGTGGCGGGCCTCGAAGCCCTGCTCGCGGAACAGTGCGGTCGCCGGCACTTCGCGGGCGTGGCCGAGCGGCAGGATGGCGAAGGCGAGCGTCGTCAGGATGCCGAAGAAAGTGGCGAGCAGCAGGGCGCCGGGGTAGAGCGTCGGCACGGTCGAGACCGGCAGGAATTGCGCCAGGAACTGCGCGGCAAGCATCGGCGACAGGGCGCCGATGACGAGGCCGATCAGGATGCCGCCGAGAGCGATGATGGCGATCTGGAAGAGATAGATCAGAACGACGACCTGCGCCGGGGCGCCGAGGCATTTGAAGGTGGCGATGGTGGTGCGTTTGGAATCGAGGAAGGCGCGCACCGCATTGGCGACACCGACGCCGCCGACGATCAGCGCGGTGAGGCCGACCAGGGTCAGGAACTGCGAGAAGCGGGTGATGTTTTCGGTGAGCGAGGGCGCGGCACGGTCGCTGGTGCGGATCGCCCAGCCGGCGGAGGGGAATTCCTTGGAGGCGCGCGCCTGGATGCCCGACATCGCGCCCTTGTCATCCAGCCGGATCTTGTAGGCATGTTCGACCAGGCTTCCGGTCTGGATCAGCCCGGAGGCTTGGAGCGCCTGGCGGCTGACAAGCAGGCGCGGCGCAAAGCCGAAACCTTCCGACAGTGCGTCCGGCTCGGTTTTCACGGTGCCGGTGATGCTGAGCTTGACGTTGCCGAGCAGCAATTCGTCGCCGACCGCAAGCCCGAGCCGATCGAGAAGCAGTGGCGCTGCGACCGCACCATAGGTGCCGCCTTGGCCCGAAAGCAGTGCTGCAAGCGGATAGTCCGGCTCGGCGACGAACTTGCCATAGAGCGGGTAGGCGTCGTCGACAGCCTTGACCTCGACCAGCGCCTGATCCGAACCGTCGGGCTTGCGGGCCATCGAGCGCAGGCCTGTCGACACCGAAACGGTGCCGAGGCCTTCGAGGAAACCGATTTCCTGAGGTGTGGCTTCGCGGTTGTTGAGTTCGAAGCGGACGTCGCCGGCCAGCAGTTCCTGTCCCTGCGAGGCGATCGTATCGGTGATCGACTGCGAAACGGAATTGACGGCGGCAATGGCGCCGGTGCCGAGCGCGATGCAGGCAAGGAAGATGTAGAAGCCGCGGATGCCGCCGCGCAGCTCGCGCAGCGCCAGGCGAAAAGCGAGCGAGACGCGTGGCGTGATGATCCTCATGCGATCGCCGCTTCGCTGCGGCGGGCGGCGCTGTCGCCTTCGATCCGGCCGGAACGGACGCGAATCTGGCGCGAGCATCGGTTTGCGAGCGAGACGTCGTGGGTGACGAGCAGCAGGGTCGTGCCGCGTTCGGCCTGCTTGGAGAACAGAAGGTCGGCGATCTGGCGGCCTGTCTCGGTATCGAGATTGCCGGTCGGCTCGTCGGCGATCAGCAGAGCGGGCGAGGGGGCGAGCGCCCTGGCAATCGCCACGCGCTGCTGTTCGCCGCCGGAAAGCTGGCCGGGATAGTGGTTCAGCCGTTCGCCGAGGCCGACCGACTTCAGCTCGCGATGAGCGATCTCGAAGGCGTTGCCGACATTGGCGAGTTCGAGCGGCACGGCGACGTTTTCCAGCGCCGTCATGTTGGCGATCAAGTGGAAGGACTGGAAGACGATGCCGATGTTGCGGCCGCGGAAATCGGCGACCTGGTCCTCGCTGAGGCTATGGAGCGGCGTATCGTTGATGTTGATCTCACCGCTGTCGAGCTTTTCCAACCCCGCAAGCACCATCAGCAGGGTGGATTTGCCGGAGCCGGAAGGACCGACGATGCCGACGGATTCGCCGGCCGCGATATCGAGATCGATGCCCTTCAGCACATGGACGGAGGCGGCTGCGCTGCCGAGGGTCAGATCGGCGCCCTTCAACTCGATAATGGTTTTTGCCAACAGAAATCGCCCTATATAAGTCCGTAATCGAATGGCCGCATAACGGCACTTCGCCAATCTAGGGAAGCTGGAATGAGATTTAAAGTTGCCGCCCTTCAATTCACCGTCATCGCTGTCTCGCTGATCCTTGCCACTGCAGCCAATGCCCGGACGATTAATCTCGTCGGTTTCGGGGACAGTTTGATGGCGGGCTATCAGTTGCCGCCCGGCGACGGCTTTCCGGAAAAGCTGCAGGCGGCCCTGAAAGCGAAGGGCCTCGACGTCGCCATCGCCAATGCCGGGGTCTCCGGCGACACGACGACAGGGGGCCTTGCGCGCATCGACTGGTCGGTACCCGACGGCACCGATGGGGTCATTCTCGAGCTTGGCGCCAATGATGCGTTGCGCGGCATCCCGCCAGAGGAGAGCGCGAAGAATCTCGATCAGATGATTATCCGGCTAAAGGAGCGAGGGATTGCCGTGCTGCTCGCCGGTATCATAGCGCCGCCGAACATGGGAGCGGATTATGCCGCACGATTCAACCCGATCTACCAGAACCTCTCGGAAAAACATGGGCTTCCACTCTATGCCTTCTTCCTCGACGGCGTCGCGCTGGAGGCTGGGTTGAAGCTTGACGACGGCATGCATCCAAATACGAAAGGTGTCGACGTCATGGTCGAAAAGATGGAGCCTGCTGTCACAAATTTCGTCGAAACGATTTCTTCTGTGAAGAAATAGGGGCTTGCGCGGTTATTGATTGCATGATTCCGTGTGAGCACCTGCAAAAGATTCGGGGAGTGCTCGTGATGCCGAGACTGTTTACCGCCCTCGAAATTCCGCGCAATGCGGCGATGAGTCTTTCATTGCTGCGCGGTGGCCTCCCCGGAGCACGATGGATCGATGTGGAGAATTACCACATCACCCTGCGCTTCATCGGTGATGTCGACGGCCGCACGGCCGATGAAATCGTTGAACGCCTCGACCGGATCGACCGGCCGGAATTCCAGTTCCGGCTGGAAGGCATCGGTTCCTTCGGCTCGAAGAAACCGCATTCGGTCTGGGCCGGCGTCTCGCAATCGCCTGAAATGTATGCCCTGCAGGGCGAGATCGAGCGGATCTGCCAGCGCATCGGGCTGCCGCCGGATCCCCGCAAATTCATGCCGCATGTGACGCTGGCGCGGCTGAAATCCTCGCGGCTCGACGATGTCGTGCAATATCTGGCCGGACGCGGCAACTTCCACACAACAACCTTCACCGCACCGCGCTTCGTGCTGCTTTCGTCGCGCGAATCGGTCGGCGGCGGGCCTTACCTCACCGAGGAAGTGTTCCCGCTGCATGAGGCACGCTCGACGCCCAGCGTTTCGAGCAGCCTGCAGCAGCCGGTCAAGAGCCTGGTGTAGACCAGCTCGAAACCTTCAGGGCCGCCATAATAGGGATCGGGAATATCCTCTCCCGTTCCCAGCGCGGTATCACCGAAAAGGCGGATATTCGCCCCATGCGGCGCGCTCTTTTCGAGTGCCGCCAGGTTGTCACGGTCCATGGCGAGGATCAGATCGAAATCCCTGAAATCCCTCGGCTGAATGCGCCGGGCGCGCTGCCCCGATATGTCGATGCCGTGATTTTTCGCGGTGGCGATCGAACGCCGGTCGGGCGGATCGCCTTCATGCCAGCCGCCAGTGCCGGCGGAAGCGATCGTAAAATCGCCGGTCAAGCCGGCCTCCGCGACGAGATGGCCAAAAATTCCCTCCGCGAGTGGAGAACGGCATATATTGCCCATGCAAACGAAAAGGATGCTGATGCGTTTCATCGGTGAACCTGTCGGACAGAGAAGAGGAGCATGGCATGAAAATGGAAAAACTGGAACGGACGGCGGTTGAGGCTGAGCTGACCGAGCTTTCGGGCTGGGCGCTCAATGATGCGGGTTCGTCGATATCGAAGACGTTCAAGTTCGCAAATTTCGTCGAGGCTTTCGGCTTCATGACGCAGGCAGCACTTGCGGCCGAGAAGCTCAACCACCATCCCGAATGGTTCAACGTCTATTCCAGGGTGGATGTGACGCTGAACACGCATGATGCCGGCGGGCTGACAGAGCTGGATTTCAAGCTCGCCAAAGCCATGGAGAAGGCTGCGGCGCGACGTGTTGCTTGAAAGCGGGACCGATTGAAAGGGGCCGATTGAAAGACTGGGCGCCGTCACCATATGTTCGCATGGACAAAAGGGATGCAGGGATGGACGAGGTCAAATTCGGGGAAATCCTGTTGCCGGGCGACGAGGACACCCAGAGCCGGCGCGAGAAGACCGTCAGGCAGAAATTCTGGCCGACTTTCCGACGGGCGGTGCGGCAGATCCCGTTCTCGCGCGATGTCGTCGCCGGTTTCTATTGCGCGCTCGATCCGCAGACGCCGACGACGGTGCGCGGCGTGCTGCTTGCCGCACTCGCCTATTTCGTCATGCCGGTCGACATGATCCCGGATATTTTTGCCGTCATCGGCTTTTCCGACGACATCGCCGTGCTTTCGGCGGCCTTCGCCATGGTGCGCGGCCACATCCGGCCGGGCCATTACGAAGCGGCCGACCGCGTTCTCGCCGATCGGCCGGAAGAAGCGATGAAGACGATCTAAAGCGCGTCCGCTACACACTTTTGGGCGACATGCGTCAGGCGATTTCGCGTTCCAGCACCTTGCGGAGCTTGCCGAAGGCAAGCCGGATACGCGACTTCACCGTGCCGAGCGGCAACCCAGTCGATTCGGCGATCTCCGAATGCGATTGACCGAGGAAGAAGGCGGCGCGCAGCATGTCGCGCTGTTCCTCCGGCAATTGGCCGACGGCGGCGCGTATCTTGGCGTCGCGATCGTCATTGGCGATAATTTCTTCCGCGCCGATATCGGCCGGCGGCTGCAGGGCCGGATCGGTCTCATCGAAGATGCGGGTATTGGCGCGGCGTTGCATGTCGATGCGGCGGTTGCGGGCAATGCGGAAAAGCCAAGTCGAAAGTGAAGATCGCGTGGCATCATAGAGGTCTGCCTTGTGCCAAAGCACGATCATGATCTCCTGAACCAGTTCCTCGGCCTCGCCTGATGTCATCCTCTGGCGCATCAGCCAGGCCTTCAGGCGGGGTGCGAAATAGTCGAACAGGATGGAAAAGGCCTGCTGGTCGCGATCGTCCGCGACGGCCTTCGCGAGGGCAGCGAAACGCTGTCTTTCCTCGGCATCCATATCTCCTCACCAGCCCCCTACGGCAATAATTTCGTCTCGGATTTCCAAGTCTTACTGAGGTACAACGGATTTGGGAAAGGTCAAACTCTTGCCTGAATCTTTGTGTCTTAAATTCAGCCGAACGGACGGCCAGTGCCATTGGGGCACGGTGTCGCGGTCGATACCGTCAAAGGGGCGAAAATTGACACTCGAGCTGAAATGACACAGGCACATACAAATCGCAGCTATCGTTGACCATTTGGTAACCTGAATTAAGTCAAAATAAAGCAGATCGTGATTATGCGGCGCCCGCTATGATCGCTTCGGGCCTTGAATCGCAAGAACCGGCAGGAATCCATGTTTGTAAAAAGTATCGTATCCGCTCTCGCACTCACCCTTGTTATGGCCGGAGTTGCGACAGCGCAGCAGGCCGCGCCGAACCGCATCCAGCAGTTCCAGGCATGGGGCGCTTACTCCTACAAGTCGGGCAGCAGCACCGTCTGCTATGTGCTGTCCGTTCCGACGGCAAAGCAGCCGGCAAGCGTCGACCACGGCGATAATTTCTTCATCGTCTCCCAGCGGCCGGGCCAGAACATCTCCTACGAGCCGCAGGCGATGATGGGCTACACGGTCAAGGAAAATTCGAAGATCAACGTCGTCATCGACAACAAGACCTTCGTAATGTTCACCAAGGACAAGGCCGGCTGGGTCGAGAATGCTGCCCAGGAGCCGGCCCTCGTCGCCGCGATGAAGACCGGTCATTCGATGACGGTCAATGCCGTTTCGCGCAAGGGCACCGGCACCTCCTACAGCTATTCGCTCTCGGGTATCTCGGCTGCGCTGAAGCAGATCGAAACCTGCAAGTAAGCTTTTTTGTTCTCAGAGCTTCGAGGGCCGGCCTTGCGCCGGCTCTTGTCGTTTCCATCTATAGTGACGCGCGGGCAAAATGATGCTAAAGGCCGCGCAACAGCGGACAGATCGCGATATCAGTCGCCGTTCCGCCATTCAATTTCTGCCAGTGTCCCGTCATGCACCCGCCAGTCTTCCGGCTTAGCCCTGAAGTTCGCAGGGTTTGCGGGGCGGTTACGTGTTCGAATTCGGGATGAAAGACTATGTCCGTCATGGATGCGATTGATGTCATCACGCCTCAGGCGCCTCGTGCCGCTTCCGGCGTCGAGAAGCCGTCCCTGATCGGGCTGTCGCGCGAGGAGATGGGGGCGGCACTCCGGGAAAAGGGTGTGGCCGAGAAGCAGATCAAGATGCGCGTCTCGCAGCTCTGGAACTGGATCTATGTGCGAGGGGTCTCCGACTTCGACCATATGACGAATGTCGCCAAAGACATGCGGGAGATGCTGAAGCAGCATTTCACCATCGCACGTCCCGAGATCGTCGAGGAGCAGGTCTCCAACGACGGCACGCGCAAATGGCTGCTGCGCTTTCCGCCGCGGGGCGCCGGGCGTCCCGTCGAGATCGAGGCCGTCTACATTCCGGAAGAGGGCCGCGGCACGCTCTGTCTTTCCAGCCAGGTCGGCTGCACGCTCACCTGTTCCTTCTGTCATACCGGGACACAGCGTCTGGTGCGCAACCTGACGGCGGAGGAAATTCTTTCGCAGCTGCTGCTTGCTCGCGACCGGCTTGGCGACTTCCCGGACCGTGAAGCGCCGCAGGGTACGATCATGCCTGCCGAGGGCCGCAAGGTCAGCAACATCGTCATGATGGGCATGGGTGAGCCGCTTTATAACTTCGATGCCGTCAAGCAGGCATTGCTGATCGCCACGGATGGTGACGGCCTGTCGCTGTCCAGGCGCCGCGTGACGCTTTCCACTTCCGGCGTTGTGCCGGAGATCTTCCGCACCGGCGAGGAAATCGGCATCATGCTGGCGATTTCGCTGCATGCGGTGCGCGACGATCTGCGCGACCTTCTGGTGCCGATCAACAAGAAGTATCCGCTGAAGGAGCTGATCGAGGCCTGCCGGTCCTATCCAGGCCTTTCGAACGCGCGGCGCATCACCTTCGAATATGTGATGCTGAAGGATGTCAACGACAGCCTGGAAGACGCCAAGGGGCTGATCAAGCTCCTGAAGGGCGTGCCGGCGAAGATCAACCTCATTCCGTTCAATCCCTGGCCCGGCACCAATTATCAGTGTTCCGACTGGGAGCAGATCGAGAAATTTGCCGATTTCATCAATTCGGCAGGCTATGCCTCGCCGATCCGCACGCCGCGCGGCCGCGACATCCTTGCCGCCTGCGGCCAGCTGAAATCGGAATCCGAACGCATGCGCAAGACCGAACGTCTGGCCTTCGAAGCGATGATGATCGCCAATCACGGCGCCGACGACTGATCAGCAAGTTTGATCCTCGCTACAATTCTCCGCGATTGATTTCAGGGGGCGCTTTTCCTAAAAGTGCCCCCAAAATCATTCAGGAGGATCCCCATGCGCCCGATTTTGCTCGCTCTTGCCGCTACTTTGGCCCTTTCCCTGCCCGCAAAGGCCGATGACGTCACCGTCGCCGTGACGGCGATCGTCGAACATCCGGCGCTCGATGCGGCGCGCAGGGGCGTTCTCGATGCGCTGACGGCCGCCGGCTACAAGGAAGGCGAGAATCTGAAATTCGTGTTCGAATCGGCGCAGGGCAATCCGGCGACGGCAGCCCAGATCGCCCGCCAGTTCGCCGGTGACGAGCCCAATGTCATCGTGCCGATCTCGACACCCTCGGCCCAGGCCGTCGTCTCCTCGACGCGCGACATTCCTGTCGTCTTCACGGCCGTGTCCGATCCGCTCGGCGCCCAGCTCGTCAAGAACATGGACAAGCCCGGCGGCAATGTCACCGGCCTCTCCGATATGTCGCCGGTCGCCGAGCACCTCGCGCTGATCAAGGAAATCCTGCCCGATGTGAAAACCATCGGCTATCTCTACAATTCCGGCGAGGCGAATTCCGTTTCGCTGCTCGCCGTGTTGAAGGTTGAAGCCGAAAAGGCTGGCCTGAAGGTAGTCGAATCGGCTGCCACCAAATCGGCAGAGGTCCAGGGTGCGACACGCGCGCTCGTCGGCCGCGCCGATGTGATCTACATTCCGACCGACAACACCATCATCTCCGCGCTTGAAGGCGCTGTCGCGGTTGCCGAAGAGAGCAAGCTGCCGCTCTTTACCGCCGATACGGATTCGGTTTCGCGCGGTTCGATCGCCGCCCTCGGCTTCAACTATTATGACGTCGGCAAGCAGACCGGCGAGATCGTCGTTCGTGTGCTGAAGGGCGAGAACCCGGGCGACATCGCCGTCAAGACTGCCGCCGGCAGCGACCTCGTCGTCAACAAGGCGGCCGCCGAGAAGATGGGGGTCACCCTGCCGCAGAGCGTGCTTTCCCGCGCTACCAAAGTCATCGAATAAACAAGGCGACTGCCGTCGCTGATCGAGTTTGCAGCCGCTCCCGTTCCACACGGGGGCGGCTGATGGTATTAAAAGCCTGATGTTTCGCGCAGGGCGCGGAGCGGAAACGGACAGAAGAGGGGCGGAAGCCTTGAGCCAAATCGCATTCTGGGGGGCCGTCGAACTCGGACTGGTCTATTCCTTCGTCGCCCTTGGGGTCTATCTCGCCTTCCGTGTTCTGGATTTCCCCGACCTGACGGTCGATGGCTCCTTTCCGCTTGGCGCGGCGGTGACGGCCGTGCTGATCATTGCCGGTGTCAATGCCTGGCTTGCAGCGCTGATCGCCATGGCGGCCGGTGCCGCCGCAGGCATGGTGACGGCGCTGCTCAACGTGCGCTTCAAGATCCTCAATTTGCTCGCCTCGATCCTGACGATGATCGCGCTGTTTTCCGTCAATCTGCGCGTGATGGGCAAACCCAATGTCGCGCTTATCAATGCCGACACGATGATCAGCCCGTTCTTCGGCCATGGCCTTCGCGATTTCTACGTGCGGCCGCTCTTCGTCGGTGTTCTCGTCGTCATCGCGCTCATCCTGGTCTGGCGTTTCCTCGAGAGTGATGCCGGGCTGGCAATGCGGGCGACCGGCGCCAATGCGAGGATGGCGCGGGCCCAGGGTGTCGATACCAGCCGGCAGATCTATCTCGGCATGGCGATCTCCAATGCGCTGGTGGCGCTCGGCGGCGCGCTATTTGCTCAGACGAACGGCTTTGCCGACGTCACCTCGGGCGTCGGCACGATCGTCGTCGGTCTGGCGGCCGTCATCATCGGCGAGACGCTGCTTGGGCGGCGCGGTCTGCTGATCGCGCTTGTTGGATGCGTGCTCGGCTCGATCCTCTATCGCATCGCGATCCAGCTGGCGCTTTCGAGCGACGTCATCGGCCTGCAGGCGTCCGACCTCAATTTCGTCACCGCCGTGCTGGTGACCGTGGCGCTCATCCTTCCCCGTTTGCGCGGAGGTGCCGCGTCGTGATCAACCTCAAAAACATCAAGGTCGTCTTTGGGCGTGGTACGCCGCTGCAGAAGCAGGCGCTCTCGGGCGTCAGCCTGACGATCGAGGAAGGCTCCTTCGTTACCGTCATCGGCTCGAATGGCGCTGGCAAATCGACGCTGCTTGGCGTGCTCGCCGGCGATGTTCTGGCCAGCGAAGGACAGGTGCTGATCGGCAATACAGACGTCACGCGCAAGACGACGGCGGCGCGCGCCGGGCTGGTCGCCCGCGTCTTTCAGGACCCGTTGACCGGAAGCTGCGGTGCCTTGTCGATCGAGGAGAACCTGGCGCTTGCGGCACGCCGCGGCGAACGGCGGGGGCTCGTTTCGGCGCTTGGCGCAAAACGGCGCGACCATTTCCGCGCGAGGATCGCCGAGCTCAATCTCGGGCTGGAGAACCGCATGAAGGACCGCATGGACCTGCTCTCCGGCGGGCAGCGGCAGGCGGTCTCGCTGGTCATGGCGACGCTGGCGGGCTCGGAAGTGCTGCTGCTCGACGAACATACGGCGGCGCTTGACCCCGGCATGGCGGAATTCATCATGGGTCTGACCCAGAAGATCGTTTCCGAGCGCAAGCTGACGACGCTGATGGTGACGCATTCGATGCGCCAGGCGCTCGATTATGGCCACCGGACGGTGATGCTGCATGGCGGCGAGATCGTACTCGATGTCGCCGGCGACAGCCGCAAGACGTTGCAGGTCGAGGATCTGATCGCAATGTTCCGCAAGATGCGCGGCCAGACGCTGGATGACGATGCGTTGCTGATCGGTTAGCGGGCAGCTGATCGTTTCACGACTCCTCAGAAGCCAGGGGGATCGTCATCAAGAGCAGACTTCCACCAGCACGCGATGGCCGTACTGGTTGAGCCATTCCGGCTGGCACTGTTCCGGGTAATAGTCGTCATCGCCGAAGAACAGACGATTTCTATCATGGAAGGCGAAACGGCCGTCGCGGTGTCCGCCAAAATGGCTGGCTCCGCCGAAATGATTCGCTCCGAAGCCGCGATCGGCGAAATTGCCGCCGCCCATATGCGCACCACCGCCGAAGTGGCCGCCGTCCCGCGAGAAACCGCCACCGCCATGGTCTCCGCCGCCGTGAGCCAAGGCAGGTGTTGTCGCTGTAAGGGAGGTGGCGGCAAACGTCAGCGCAACAACTCCTGCTGTTATGATATTGCGGAACGTAAACATGGACTTATCCTTTCAAGGCAGCTCTTCGTGAGCCGTAAAGGATATGTGGGCAGCGAAGGTGGCGTGGCCTAGCCACAATTGCCGACTTACGATCATATGTTGATCACAAGTAATCGCGCGAAAGGCATGGAATAATTTTGGAAGACGACGAAATTCGCGGTCACTGCCTGTTCCGGCATGGCGTCTCGCGAATATTGTTGTAGTTGGCGGCGGATCGTTTCACGACCGCGGGCGGATCGATCAACCGACCGCGGGCGGATCGATATGCCGACCGCTGGATTGCTGCGCAACCGCGGCTATCTCGCCTGGGTGAGCAGGATCTTTGCGGCGAAGATCGAGAAGACGCCGGCGAAGGTGTAATCCATGCCGCGCAGCACTTTCTTGTTGTTCTGCAGCCATGAGGCCAGCCAGTCGGCGGCAAAGACGACGCTGGCGTTGACCGGCATGCCGATCAGGATGAAGCAGAAGCCGAGGAAAAGCAGCTTTTGGGTGACGGCCGGATCGCCGGCGCTGACGAATTGCGGCAGGAAGGTCATGAAGAAGATGATGACCTTGGGGTTCAGAAGATTGACCCAGAAGCCCGACGAGATGTTCGAAAGCGCCGTGCCCTTCTGCTCCTCGACCTTGGCGACGGTGAGCTTCGAACCGAAGCGGATCGCCTGCACCGCCAGCCAGAGCAGATAAGCGGCACCGCCGGTCTTCAGGATCAGGAAGGCGGTCGGCGAGGCGGTGATCAGCGCCGAAATGCCAAAAGCGACCAGCATGGTGTGGACGACGATGCCGAGGCTGGTGCCGACGACAACGAAGAGCGCCGCCTTCTTGCCCTGGGCCAGCGCGCGGCTGATCGACAGCGTCATATCGGGGCCTGGGGTCGCCGCAAGCAGCAGCGTCGCGGCGGCAAAGGCGAGAAGGGTCGGCAGGCTCGGCAGGAAATCCATGACACACTCTGAAAGCCGGAAAGGATCTGGGGATCTCTTACCCGGCTTTCGGAAAATTACCAATCAAACCTTCTGATGGCGCCGATTACTTCTGTTCGAGGAACGCCTTGAACTTGTCGGCATAATCCTTGTGCCAGCGTGACAGCGGCGGCCGGTTCTCGACGATATCGCCGGCTGCCCAGAGCATACGGCGCTCGTCGACCGGACGCGCCACGTCATTGTCGGGGCAGAGAATATAGAAATCGCCGCGTTCGAGGCTCTCGACCATGAAATCGACCGTCTGCTCGGCGGTCCAGGCAGCGGCCGGTTTTTCGGCGCGGTCGCCCTTGGTGAGGCCGGTGAAGACGAAGCCTGGGATCAGAAGATGGGCGGAGATCTTTCCGCCTTCGGTGTTGCGAAGCTCGTGCTGCAGCGCTTCGGTGAAGACTTTCACGCCTGATTTGGAGATGTTGTAGGCGGGGTTGCCGGGCGGCGTGGTGATGCCCTGTTTGGAGCCGGTGTTGATGATCAGGCCCGGCTCGCCATGCGACAGCATCTTCGGGCCGAAGGTACGCGTGCCGTTGATCACACCCATCAGGTTGACGGCGAAGATATTGTCCCAGTTCGTCTGCGGGCTGAAGATCGAGGTTTCCGGACCGATGCCGGCATTGTTCATCAGCACGTGCACACGGCCGAAACGCTGGAGCACCGCGCGTTCGAGCGCTTCCAGCGAGTCTCTGCTGGCGACGTCGGTCTCGACCGCCATCACATTTTCCTCGCCGGCAATGGCCTTGAGTTCATTGGCGGCGTCGGCCAGCCGATCGCCGCCGAGATCGGCAATGCCGACGCTCATGCCGCGTCCGGCGAAATATTTCGCCGCGGCAAGACCGATGCCGGAGGCGCCGCCGGTGATGACGGCAACATTGGATTTCTTGAAAATGTCTTGAATATTCGTCACGGGGCAGCCTCTCCTCGAGCATTTGCGGACGCTGGCGAATATGGGCTCCGCTTTCGCCCTGTCAAACGCTATCGGCACCATCACCGTCGCACTTGGCCTTGCGTCACGCGCCAATCTCGCTAAAAGTGCCGCGACACCGGGTTTTGCCGGCCTTTTATGCAACGGACCTCATCATCATGGCATCATACAAAGACGTGAAGAAAGTCGTTCTCGCCTATTCCGGCGGACTCGACACCTCGATCATCCTGAAGTGGCTGCAGACGGAACTCGGCGCCGAAGTCGTCACCTTCACCGCCGATCTCGGCCAGGGCGAAGAGCTGGAGCCGGCGCGCAAGAAGGCCGAGATGCTCGGCATCAAGGAGATCTACATCGAGGATGTGCGCGAAGAATTCGTGCGCGATTTCGTCTTCCCGATGTTCCGTGCCAATGCCGTCTATGAGGGCGTCTACCTGCTCGGCACCTCGATCGCCCGTCCGTTGATTTCCAAACATCTGATCGATATCGCCAAGAAGACCGGCGCCGATGCGATCGCCCACGGCGCGACCGGCAAGGGTAACGACCAGGTCCGTTTCGAACTATCCGCCTATGCCCTGAACCCCGACATCAAGATCATCGCGCCCTGGCGCGACTGGGCGTTCAAGAGCCGCACCGATCTGCTGGCCTTTGCCGAACAGCATCAGATCCCTGTTGCCAAGGACAAGATGGGCGAGGCGCCGTTCTCCGTCGACGCCAACCTTCTGCATTCCTCTTCCGAAGGCAAGGTTCTCGAAGACCCCTCCCAGGAGGCGCCTGAATATGTGCATATGCGCACCATTTCGCCTGAGGCCGCACCCGACAAGGCAACGACCATCAAGGTCGGCTTCGAAAAGGGTGATGCGGTTTCGATCAACGGCGTGCGCATGAGCCCGGCGACGCTGCTGGCTGCGCTCAACAATTACGGCCGCGACAACGGCATCGGCCGTCTCGACCTCGTCGAGAACCGCTTTGTCGGCATGAAGTCGCGCGGCGTCTACGAGACCCCCGGCGGCACCATCCTGCTTACGGCGCACCGCGCCATCGAATCGATCACGCTCGACCGCGGTGCCGCCCATCTCAAGGACGACATCATGCCGCGTTACGCCGAGCTGATCTATTACGGCTTCTGGTTCTCGCCGGAGCGCGAGATGCTGCAGGCGCTGATCGACAAGAGCCAGGAGCATGTCGAAGGCGAAGTGACGCTGAAGCTCTACAAGGGCAATGTCATGGTCATCGGCCGCGAAAGCGACAAGTCGCTCTATTCCGACAAGCTCGTCACCTTCGAGGACGATCAGGGCGCCTACGACCAGAAGGATGCGGCCGGCTTCATCAAGCTCAATGCGTTGCGCCTGCGCACGCTCGCCAAGCGCAACCTCGTGAAATAATCACGGTTCGCCTTCGAACCGGATATGAGCCCGCCGGCATCGCCGCGCGGGCTTTTTCGTGGAGTGTGGTGGCAAACGCCACCACACTCTAGAGCGTTCTGGATGGCCGGATTGCAACAACAACGGACATCGGCTCGGCTTGGATAGACGACCGCTACGGCCCCCGATAGCCGACCGTCCGCGGCGAGGACGCCCGACACAAAAAACGGACGTTAGAGTTCTTGCCGCCAAGTTTAGGGTTTGGCCCAAATCGGACGGCGTTTTATAAATTATGAAGGCCCGCAATGACATAACGGGAGGCAAGTTCGAATATCGCGAAACTTGCGGAAATGGACTTAGTCTAAAGCTAGGTTATGCGCCGCTTCGCCGCCCACACCGGACAGTGGGGCTGCGTTCGACGCCGGTCCTCACATTGCTGCGGTAGGCACACGAACAATCGGGTTCAGATGGGCATTCCACACCGAGGGACTGCCTGCGGCGTTCAGTGGAAGTGTTGGATGAAACGCGGGTTCCCCTGAAGCGCTGTTGAGGTCGGTCGTTTCATTTAAGTGCGACCAGTCCTATAATAGGGCGGGTGAGGCCGAACCAATGGACCGCAAGCTTTCCGCCATCCTCGCTGCTGATGTCGTGGGCTATTCCGCGCTGATGGAGCGCGACGAGGCTGGTACATTCGAGCGCCTTCGTGCGGGACGCAAGGAACTGTTTGAGCCGGATATTGCTCGCCATCACGGCCAGATTTTCAAGCTGATGGGCGACGGGATGCTCGCCGAATTTGGCAGCGTGGTGGACGCGGTGGAATGCGCCGTCTCGCTGCAGCGCGGGCTGGCGGAACGGAATGCCGCCGTTCCCGAGGACCAGCGGATCAGGGTCAGGATCGGGATCAATCTCGGCGAGGTGATCGTTGAGGGCGAGGACCGGTATGGCGAGGGCGTCAACGTCGCGGCCAGGCTTCAGCAGTTGGCAGACCCTGGCGGCATCTGTGTCTCGGGAAAGGTCGCCAGGGAGGTTGAGAAGAAGCTGGCTTTCGGTTTCGAGCCGATGGGCGAGCAGAAGGTGAAGAATATCGCCGAACCGGTACAGGCCTTCCGCGTCCTCCTTGAGGGACAAGCCCCACGCCAACCAGGGCGGTCATCGCCTCCGCGCTGGGTTTGGGCAGCAGCAGCCGTGCCAGTCCTTATTCTGGTCTTGGCCGGGACGGTCTGGCAATTCTGGCCGACCGCGACAGTAAGCGGCAAACCGTCGGTAGCTGTGCTGCCGTTCGACAACTATGGCGGCGACGAGGCGACCGGACGTCTCGCCGATGGCCTCACTGAGGACATCATCACCGATCTGGCGGGGTTTCCTGAATTCCACGTGATCGCCCGTAACTCGACTGAACAATACCGGGACAAACCAGCCGTGCCGAGTGAAGTGGGTAAGGCGCTCGGTGCGGGATTTGTGGTCGAGGGTTCCATCCAGCGTCAGTCTGACCGCGTTAGAATTACGGCGCAGCTCATCGACGCCAAAACGGGCAAGCATCTTTGGACGCAGCGCTGGGACCGGCCGGACGAGAATTTGTTCGCAATCCAGATTGAAATTTCCGAGCAGATTTCGAACCGCCTCGGCGGCGGCGCAGGTTTGGTCCAGGAGGCAGGCCGCATCACCGCCCACCGAAAGCCACCCGAGAATCTCAACGCCTACGAACTTTATCTGCTCGGCACCGAAAAACTCGAGCAAGTCAATCAGGCGGATGTCGAAGAGGCCGTCAGGCTGCTCACCCGCGCGGTCGAACTGGACCCCGGCCTTGCCCGCGCCTGGGTCGAACTTAGCCATTCCCATGGTGTCTTGATCGGTTTTGGGGTTGAAGCCGACAAGAACCGGGCTCTGTCTGCCGAGGCTGCCGAGCGCGCGGTCCAGCTCGACCCGAGCGATGCCGAAGCGCATGCTGTTTATGCCATGATTTTAGGCGATAGAGGCGAATTCGAACGCGCCAAGGCAGAGTTCGATACCGCGCTGCGCCTCGCTCCCGGCCAGTTCGAAGTTCTGACTTTCTATATCGATGGGGCCACGACCTTCGGCGAGCCAGAGCGCACCGCGGAACTGGTCGACAAGGCGGTCAGTCTCAACCCCGGTTTCCCGATGTGGAGTGCCAGGATTTTCACTCATGCCTATTTCATGGCGGGCCGGTATGAGGATGCCCTGCGGATGCTGGACCGCTTGACGCCGGAAAACTATGGAAGGAAACACTGGGTTATGCGTTCGGGCGCGCTTGCGGCTCTTGGCCGAACTGAAGAGGCGAAGGTCTCGGTAACGGACGCACTCAGGCGGTTTCCCAATTTGACCGTCGAGGGATTTGTCAATATTCCCGGATTCAACGAAGCGGAGCGCCAGCGGTTGGTCGAAACCATGCAGCTCGTCGGCTTTCCTGATTGCGCCAAAGCGGAAGAGTTCACGAAGCTAAAGAAGCCGTTGCGCCTGCCGGAGTGTGCTTCGCCGTAATCGCGTTGGCGAGCAGCCACAGATGACAAACGCTTCGAAGGGTCCGAGACGCGACCTTCGTTTCACCGACCGCGAAAGCCCAGATGCGGCGCTCGTCGCTCGTCGCTCGTTCGGGTCGGCGAGACGTATGTCTGGAAATGGGCGCAAAGCGGTCAAGACCGCCGTCGGCCCCTTTGCTGCCGTTCGAGGTCGATCCGAGGAACGTGCGGTATGTGCTAGAATGCGGCCCGAAGGCGGAATGCGACAGACGCACTGCGAGGGGTGGTGTGATCGTACCGGAATTCGCGCGACCGAGAGCCGACGTTGTGCTCTTGAAAGGGGAGACGAGGACGATGCCGACACCACAGCAACCCAGTCTAATAGTTCGACAGAAATCCCCACAGAACATCGAGTTTCCGTTTGCGTCGCTCTCCGATTGGCTGATCCCAACCGAGCTGTTCTTCGTGCGAAACCATTTCCCGTCGCCGGACCTCGATGCGCGAGACTGGAGATTGCGCGTTGGCGGGGCGGTGGAGCGGCCGATCGAACTTGACCTCGACAGCATCAAGGCGATGCGGAGCACGACTTTCACCGCCGTCGTCGAATGTGCAGGGAACGGGCGCGTCTACTATGAGCCGCCGAAGGAGGGGTTGCAGTGGCAGAACGGAGCCGTCGGCAATGCCGCGTGGACAGGTGTTCTGCTGCGCGAGATTTTGGAAATGGCAGGCGTTAAGCGCACCGCACGTGAGGTTCTGCTCGCAGGCGCCGACAGCGGCGTCGTCGACACGAACAAGAAAACGGCTTCTCCCGGCCCCATCGCTTTTGCGCGCAGTTTACCGCTTGAGAAGGCCATCGCTGACAGCACGATCCTTGCCTATTCGATGAACGAGGAGCCGTTGACGCGCGATCACGGCTACCCGCTACGCGCGGTCGTGGGTGGCTGGTTCGGCATGGCTTGGGTCAAGTGGATCACGCATATCACGGTTGTGGAGCAACCGTTCCTTGGCTACTGGCAGGCGCGCGACTATTTCCGTTGGGAGCGCAGCCTCGGGGAACCCAGGCTGGTCCCCCTTGCGGAGATGGAGGTCAAAGCGCAGATCGCGCGTCCCGTACAGGGGGCGCGTCTCATCGCCGGCCAACCGTACCGGATTTTCGGAGCCGCCTGGAGTGGAGAGTCTGTTATCCGGCAGGTGCAGGTCTGCACCGGAGATGGCAAGGGCTGGCGCGAGGGAAGGCTCCTCGAAACAGAACGTCCCTTTGCATGGCGCTTGTGGGAGTACATGTGGACCCCTGAAAAAGTGGGGCGATATATGCTGCGATGTCGCGCGATCGATGGGGCGGGGTGCGTGCAGCCCGACCTCCAGCGTTCCGACTGCGAGAGCTATGCGGCCAATTGGATCGTTCCGGTGGAGGTTACGGTCGTTCCCGAGCCACAGAGGTACGAGGAGGAATTCGTGATCTAGAGCCTTTCCGGGTTAGATTGAAGCATTCTGTTGGCTCAAACGGAGTCGGATGGTCGACCGGCTGGCGCGCGTCGTAGCCAAGCTCTACGGCCAAGCCGGCCGGTCGATCAGCCGGCCCGTTTCAGCCAACCCGAAGGGCCGGGCATCTTTGCGCCAGGATCAAAGGCGATCGGCTCGGACGTACCAAGGGGTATGCCCTTCGCCAATCGCCTTTGCCCTGACGAAAACCTGCTCCGGCAGAATGCTTCAATCTAACCCGGAAAGGCTCTAGCCCATGATTCCGCGGAGTTCGTCGTTGCGCCAGGCGCTAGAAAATCTTCTCGGTCGGAAGTCCGAGCGCGAATGAACCCGCGTATTGCGCCTGGGCTCCAGGCTGCATCGGATGATAGCGAGCGCCCTGTATGTCACGGAAGCAGCGCTCCAGCCCGTTCTCTCGATAGAATGCCGCGCCGCCTGCGACCTCCATTGCAAGCTCCGTCACCTCGATAGCATGCCGTGCGACCAAGGAACGGCCGATCATAACCTCGTTGACGGTTTCCGCGGACGGTTCGTTTCGAGCAACTACCTCTAACATCCAGCGATGCGCGATCTGTCCGGCCCTCAGAGACGTTTCCATGCGCCCGACCAACCCGATCACATGATCGCTGTTGGCCTTGCTACGGACCATCTTGACTGCGATGTCGCGGGCGCTCTCGGCGACGCCAAGATAGACCGCGTAGATCAGAGGAAACGCGATCATGCCGATGACTTGAAATACTGGATGCCATTGCCCCGCGCTTCTGGAAAATGCGACACTCGCATCCGGCACGAAGAGGTTTTCGATGATGATATCGTTTGACCCGGTTCCCCTCATTCCAAGTGTTCGCCACGTATCCTCTATCGAAACCTCTGGCGATGCCATCGGAACGCCGAAATGAATGACGGAACGCGCGCCGTCCTGTTCTTCATAAACGGCACCGGTCATCAGGATGTTTCCTGCCGCCGCGCCGGAAGTGAAGCGTTTACGCGCGGTGATCCGGTATCCGCCATCAACTTTCATGGCCTTGCCCGATCCGCCGATCCAGTCCGATCCGCCGCTCGAGAGCAATATGATTTGCTCCGATGCAACACGTCTCAGGAGCGGCTCCACCGCGGCCACCTTTTGATGCCGCCAGCGCCAGGCGGGGATGGCGACTTGATGGGTATGCATGGAAAAGGCAAGCGCAGTGGACCCACATGCACGAGCAATGGATTTGAGCATCTCAGAAAGTTCGGGCACTTCCGCGCCCAGCCCGCCCAATTCGATTGGAACGCCTGCCCGCACGAGTCCAGATTCCTTTAGAAGCGCGTAATTCTCGCCGACGAAGGTGTTGCTCTCGTCGATCGATGCGGCGCGTTGCGCGATGGTGGGCAGGACCGAATTGGTTAGTTCGACAATGGTCCGACCGCCGGCAAGGTTCTGTTTTGGTTCTGTAAGCCCGAGCATATCAATGCCTCCTATCTCGTGAGGATTGAGACTCTGCGCTCGTTTCACAATTGCGGCTAGTACACGAACTGTACTGAACGCCGCCGCCGTATGGCCAGGCAAGGAGCATTTGGCGGACCGGTTGTTTTGCAATATTGTGCCTGATCCAGACCGGTGGAGGTCCTTATGGTAGAGCGTGACGGCTACGGGCAATTCTGTCCAGTATCAATGGCGTCGGAAATCCTCTGCTCGCGGTGGACGACCTTGATCGTCCGCGAATTCCTTTGCGGATCGACGCGCTTTAATGAGTTGCGTCGCGGTCTACCAAAAATGTCTCCGGCACTCCTATCAAAACGACTGAAAGAACTGGAACAATCGGGCGTCATCACGGTGACAAGGAGTGCGAACGGCATTACCGATTACCAACTCACGGCAGCGGGCGAAGAATTGAGACCTCTGATCATAGGTCTCGGAAATTGGGCTCAACGGTGGATGGAATCGCGACTTTCCTTGAAGAATCTCGACCCTTCTCTGCTCATGTGGGACATGCGGCGGAGCCTCGATACAAGAAGACTTCCGACCCGCCGTTGTACGATACAGTTTCTGTACCCGGAACTTTCGGCCGCGCAAAAGAGCTGGTGGCTTGTGGTCGAAAACGGAAAAGTCGATCTCTGCAATTTCGATCCGGGCTATGATGTAGACCTTATCGTTGAAGGGTCGCTCCGTTCGATGACCGCAATTTGGATGGGCCTCACGACCATACGTCAGGAAACCGATGCAGAAACGCTGAAACTTGACGGGGACAGGGTCCTCGCGCGCGACATGCAGGAATGGCTCGGTCTTAGTGTATTTGCCAAAACCCCCCGGATGAGGGCTTGAACCATCGAAGGCGAGTGGTTCTGACGGATACAGCCCAGCAACGAAGACCCGTCACCCAGCCGGAAAATTGGCACGCACTCCTGCAGAAGCCGATGCCCGCTCTTGGCGCATAGCCGCTCAATCGAACTGCTAAAACCGGAAACGTTTTCCCTAAGAGGCACGGCCCCGCACTCTGTCAAATCTCTGTATGCTCCGCTAGTTCCAACGCATCCTCGATGTCCACACCAAGATACCTGACCGTGTTCTCGATCTTGGTATGTCCGAGCAGGATCTGGATTGCTCGAAGATTGCCCGTCGCTTTGTAGATCATCGCGGCAGCCGCATCCTTCAACAACGAACAGATGTCCGCCTCGGGCTTGAAAGCCGCCTCCGGTAGCGCTTGCTACCTGATCCCACTCTCCATAGCCGTGCACCACCCTTGACGGATGGCCGTGATCGCTTAGTCTGCCGTCATCATCCTCCGGAGCATTTCCATGACGCAGTCTTTGCTCTTCGGCGCCTTTCTGGCGGCGCTCTTTTATGTGCTCATTCCGGGACCCGCCTTCCTGCAGCTGCTCGGCATCGGCGCCGGGCAGGGGCGCAAGGCCGGCGCCTTCTTCATGATGGGGCATCTGGTCGGCGATCTCATCTGGTCGTCGCTGGCGCTGATCGCGATCGTCGGCGCAAAGACGATCGGAACCTTCGTCTTCGACCTGCTCGGCCTTGCCTGTGGTTTCTACCTCGCCTGGATCGGTTGGAGCGCCGTCAATGCCAAGCCGAAAGCGGAAGGGCAGGCGCTTGTTGTGGTCGAGCGGCCGTTTCGTCGCGGTCTGATCTTCGGCGTCACCAATCCGAAGGGGTATCCGGTGGCGCTCGCCACCTTCACCGCACTGGTTGCAGGCTCGGCCGGCGCGCTCGATTTCGAGGCGTTGCCGGTGCTGCTCGGCGTGTCGTTCGTCGGTTTCGTGACGGCCGACATCATCCTGATCGGTATCATCGGCGCCGGTACGGTGCGGCGCTTCTATCGCGCCCATGAGCGATTGATCGTGCGCTGCTCCGGTGTGCTTTTCATGGGATTTGCCGCCCAGGCGCTCTGGCACGCAACGCCCGGCCTGCTCGGCTGGCGCAAGGCCTGATTAAAGCGCGTCGTGCCCGAGACATGCGACGCGCTTGTCTTTTATTTATGCATGCGTGAGGTCAGGCATTCAGGAAGCTGACGATCGATTTCAGCGTCTGGACCTCATCAGAATCGCCGATCGACATGGCGATCTGCAGCTGGTTCTGGTAATAATCGAGGAAATTGAAGCTGGTGCCGTCGGTGACGCTGGAGAGATCGATGATGTTGCCGAGCGGATCGATCGCATGCATCGGCAGCGGTTCGGAGATCGCGGCGTAGGTGTTTTGATCGATCAGGCCACTGTCGAAACCCTGGCGTGCGTAATTGCGCAACTCTCCGGGGCTGACCGCGGTGAAATCCGGGCCTTCGCCAACATCGTCTTCGATCTGGAACGAGGCCGGGGCGGGAGCTCTGGTCTCGATTTGAATATCAGAGGTCTTCGAACTTTTTGCGTTATTAGGATTGTTTTTAAAAAGCAAACTCTGAGAAGACCGCACAGAAAAAATTTCCATGGCGCATGTCCCCTTACAAGAAGATCACCTGGAAACTAGCGCTTGCGCGTGATTCGCGTCAATCGTTAACGATTGGTTAATTTTCACGTATCAATTGTTGTCCACCGGATTTGGCAGGCGCCCGCCGGATTTGCCAGGCGAGGCAAAAGGTCCTTCCCGGCAACATACCAATTCTATGACGGCTCTCCTATATTGCCGATTCACTTGCATGCCAAAAAGGAATTCTCCGATGTCTTCTCCACATGATTTCAATCCGGCGCTGGTGACCTGGGACGGTCTTCACGGTCTGCCGCGTTTCGATGCCTTGAACGACGGCGATTTCGCTGCTGCCTTCGACGCCGCACTTGCCGCGCATGAAAGGGAGATCGACGAGATCGCCGAAAACGGCGATGCGCCGACATTCGACAATACGGTCGTGGCGCTGGAGATTGCCGGCGACGCACTGTCGCGCGTTTCGTCGCTGTTCTGGAACAAGGCAGGTGCCCATACCAATGATGTGATCCAGGCGCTGGAGCGGGAGATCTCGCCGAAGATGTCGCGCCATTATTCGAAGATCGGGATGAATGCCGCGCTTTTTGCCCGCATCGACACGCTCTGGGAGAGCCGCGACAGCCTTGGGCTGACGCTCGAACAGACACGCGTGCTGGAACGCCACTGGAAAGGCTTCGTCAAATCGGGCGCCAAGCTTGAAAAGGCCGAGCAGGAAAAACTCGCCACGATCAATGAAAAGCTTGCCGGACTCGGCACGCAATTCGGCCAGAACGTGCTGGCCGACGAAAAGGCCTGGGCACTGGTCCTTTCGGACAGCGCCGAGCTCGAGGGCCTGCCGGAATTCCTTCGCGACGCGATGGCGGCAGCAGCGCGCGAACGGGGTGAAGAGGGCAAATATGCGGTGACACTGTCGCGCTCGATCATCGAGCCGTTCCTCACCTTCTCGGAGCGCCGCGATCTGCGCGAGCAGGCTTTCAAGGCGTGGGTGGCGCGCGGCGAAAATGCCGGAGAGACGGACAATCGCGCCGTCATCAAGGAAACGCTGGCGCTGCGCCATCAGGTGGCGACGCTGCTTGGCTACGGCAATTTCGCCGAGCTGAAACTCGACAACACGATGGCGAAGACGGCGGATGCGGTGAACGGCCTGCTGAGGGCTGTCTGGGCACGGGCGGTGAAACGCGCCGGCGAGGAGGAGATCGATATCGCGGCACTGATTGCCGAGGAAGGCCGGAACCACGAGGTGATGCCCTGGGACTGGCGCCACTATGCCGAAAAGATCCGCGCACGGAAGTTCGATTTCTCCGAGGCCGAGCTCAAGCCTTATCTGCAGCTCGAGAAGATCATCGAAGCCTGCTTCGACGTGGCCGGCCGGCTGTTCGGCATCCGGGCCGTCGAGAAGAAGGGCGTGGCCGCCTATCACCCTGACGTCAGGGTGTTCGAAATCAGGGACCGCGAGGACAAGCTCGTCGCGCTCTTCCTCGGCGACTATTTCGCCCGCAGCTCGAAACGATCAGGCGCCTGGATGAGCTCGCTGCAATCGCAGCACAAGCTGCAGCTGAAGAACGGCCGCCACGGTGAATTGCCGATCATCTATAATGTCTGCAACTTCGCCAAGCCGGCGGAAGGCAAGCCGGCGCTGCTGTCGCTCGACGATGCCCGCACGCTATTCCACGAATTCGGCCATGCGCTGCACGGCATGCTTTCGAACGTCACCTATCCCTCGGTTGCGGGCACCGGCGTCTCGCGCGATTTCGTCGAGCTGCCGTCGCAGCTTTATGAGCACTGGCTGACGGTGCCCGATATTCTGAAGCGCTATGCCGTTCATGTCGAAACCGGCGAGCCGATGCCGCAGGCCCTGCTCGACAAGGTGCTTGCCGCCCGCACCTTCAATGCCGGCTTCAATACCGTCGAGTTCACCTCGTCGGCGCTGGTCGACATGGCGTTTCACACGAGAACGGCCGTCGAGGACCCGATGGCGGTGCAGGGCGAGGTGCTTGCCGAGATCGGCATGCCGAAGTCGATCGTCATGCGCCATGCGACGCCGCACTTCCAGCACATCTTCTCCGGCGGCTATTCGGCCGGCTATTACTCCTACATGTGGTCGGAGGTGCTCGACGCCGACGCCTTTGCCGCCTTCGAGGAGACGGGAGACGCCTTCAACGGCGAAATGGCGCGCAAGCTCAAGGAGAATATCTATTCCGTCGGCGGTTCGGTCGATCCGGAGGACGCCTACAAGGCCTTCCGCGGCAAGCTTCCGAGCCCGGATGCGATGCTTGTCAAAAAGGGACTTTCGACCTTCGAGGAATTGACAGGCAGCGACGCCTAAGACAATTTGATGACACGCTATGATGCGGCGGGGCGACAGCCTTGCCGCAGCTTTTGCGCGTTCCCCCCTTTCGCAAACGCAAAAAAAACTGTATGGACGCCCCAAACTAATAGGCGCGTCCTCTAGAGCGTGCGCCCCAGCCTCAGAGATTTCACATATGTCACTTCGCAATATCGCGATCATCGCGCACGTTGACCATGGCAAAACGACCCTGGTGGATGAGCTTCTCAAGCAGTCCGGCTCGTTCCGCGAAAATCAGCGTGTCGCTGAACGCGTGATGGACTCGAACGATCTCGAAAAAGAACGCGGCATCACCATTCTCGCCAAGGCGACCTCGGTGGAATGGAAGGGTGTCCGCATCAACATCGTCGACACCCCCGGCCACGCCGACTTTGGCGGTGAGGTCGAGCGCATTCTCTCGATGGTGGATGGCGCGATCGTTCTCGTCGACTCCTCTGAAGGCCCGATGCCGCAGACCAAGTTCGTTGTCTCCAAGGCGTTGAAGGTCGGTCTTCGTCCGATCGTCGCGATCAACAAGATCGACCGTCCTGATGGCCGCCACGAAGAAGTCATCAACGAAGTCTTCGATCTTTTCGCCAATCTCGACGCGACCGACGAGCAGCTCGACTTCCCGATCCTCTACGGTTCGGGCCGCGACGGCTGGATGAATGTCAATCCGGAAGGTCCGAAGGATCAGGGTCTTACGCCGCTTCTCGACCTGGTGCTCAAGCATGTTCCGGAGCCGACCGTCCACGAAGGTCCGTTCACGATGATCGGCACGATCCTCGAAGCCAACCCCTTCCTCGGCCGCATCATCACCGGTCGTATCAATTCCGGTTCCATCAAGCCGAACCAGGCCGTGAAGGTTCTCCACGCCGACGGCAAGACGATCGAAACCGGCCGTATTTCCAAGATCCTCGCCTTCCGCGGCATCGAGCGCACGGCAATCGACGAAGCGCATCAGGGCGATATTATCGCGATTGCCGGCCTTTCCAAGGGCACGGTCGCCGACACCTTCTGCGATCCTTCGATCACAATACCGCTGCCGGCGCAGCCGATCGATCCGCCGACCGTCACCATGTCCTTCATCGTCAACGATAGCCCGCTGGCCGGCACCGAAGGCGACAAGGTGACGAGCCGCGTCATCCGCGACCGTCTCTTCAAGGAAGCGGAAGGCAACGTCGCCCTGAAGATCGAAGAAGCCGAAGGCAAGGATTCGTTCTACGTGTCCGGCCGCGGCGAACTTCAGCTCGCTGTTCTCATCGAAACCATGCGTCGCGAAGGCTTCGAGCTTGCCGTGTCGCGTCCGCGCGTCGTGATGCACAAGGATGAAAACGGCCAGCTTCTTGAGCCGGTCGAAGAAGTCGTCGTCGACGTCGACGAAGAACATTCCGGTGTCGTCGTGCAGAAGATGTCCGAGCGTAAGGCCGAAATGGTCGAGTTGCGTCCGTCGGGCGGCAACCGTCTCCGCCTGCGTTTCTACGCACCGACCCGTGGCCTGATCGGCTACCAGTCGGAGCTGCTGACGGATACGCGCGGCACGGCGATCATGAACCGCCTGTTCCACGACTATCAGCCCTACAAGGGTGTGATCGGCGGCCGCGTCAACGGCGTGCTGCTCGCTAACGCTCCCGGCGAAGCCGTCGCCTATGCGATGTTCAACTTGGAAGATCGCGGCCCGATGATCATCGAGCCGGGCGAAAAGGTCTATGCCGGCATGATCATCGGCATCCATTCGCGCGACAACGACCTTGAAGTCAACGTCCTGAAGGGCAAGCAGCTCACCAACATCCGTGCTGCCGGCAAGGACGAAGCGGTGAAGCTGACACCGCCGATCCGCATGACGCTTGATCGCGCGCTCTCCTGGATCCAGGATGACGAGCTGATGGAAGTGACACCGAAGAATATTCGTCTGCGCAAGATGTATCTCGACGCAAACGATCGCAAGCGTTTCGAAAAGACGAAGGCGGCTCTCTGAGCGCCATTCAAAGTGCTGCAGCGTCTTGGGTCTCTCGAAAAGAGGCGCGGCGCTGGAGAGAAATCCTTCAAAACCCCGGCCTTCGCGCCGGGGTTTTTTATTGTGCGCCGCGTCGATTCCGTCTTGTGACAATCGTTAAAAAAGCGTTAACTTTTGATCGTCGTCCACATATCAAGTCTGTGGGCAAGCGATCACAATGCCTCTGTGCATATGGTTAGTTGCCTTCGGCGGGACCAGAGTAAACGTTATGAAGACGTTGTCGATCGATGTCCGGCGGGCCGAGCCGCAAGATGCCCGAGCCATATCGGAAACACACAGGCTTGCCTGGCAACACACTTATGCGGGCATCATTCCGCATCGCGCGCTGACGCAGATGATCGAGCGGCGCGGCGAAAGCTGGTGGCGCAAGGCAACGCGCGGACCGGCGACGCTGCTGGTTCTCGATGTTGCCGGGACAGTCGCCGGCTACGCGACGCTCGGCCTCAACCGGGCCCGCGCTCTGCCGCAGGAAGGCGAGATTTACGAGCTTTATCTTCGGCCCGAGTATCAGGGCATCGGTCTTGGCAGGATGCTGTTCGGCGAGGCGCGCCGTCTCTTGAAGTCGCTCGGCTGCAACGGGCTGGTCGTCTGGTGCCTCGAGGATAATGAGACCGCCAGCCACTTCTACCGCAATCATGGCGGCGTCGATTTCTGCGAAGGCATGGAAAGTTTCGACCACAGGCAATTGAAGAAGATCGGCTTCATCTGGAGCTGAACGGCCATTCAAGGTGCCACAGTGCCCTCGGCGTCTGAAAAGACGCGGCGGCGCCGGAGTCGGCGGTCGCCTATCTCCTATTAGAAACTTTTGATGTGAATGTGGCCCGGTGCAGTCAAGCATTGGCGCTGTGCGATGTTGCGTTGCCACATGAAACTGATTATCTGGCTGCCAGCACATTCAACCTCGCGGGAGCTTCTTATGCGCATCGACGCCATTGCAATCGGTAATAATCCACCTGAGGACGTCAACGTTATCGTCGAGGTTCCAGTCGGCGGTCATCCCATCAAGTATGAGATGGACAAGGAAGCCGGCACGCTGGTGGTCGATCGTTTCCTCTATACGCCGATGACCTATCCGGGCAATTATGGTTTCGTGCCGCACACGCTGTCGGAAGACGGCGACCCGATCGACGTCCTGATCGCCAGCACTCGCCCGCTGGTTCCCGGCTGCGTCATCAATGTGCGCCCGATCGGCGTCCTGAAGATGGAAGACAATTCCGGCAAGGACGAGAAGATCATCGCCGTGCCGTCGCCGAAGCTGACGCTGCGCTATGAGAAGGTGAAGGACTACACCGATCTTCCCGAGATCACGCTGAAGCAGATCGAGCATTTCTTCGAGCACTACAAGGATCTGGAACCCGGCAAGTGGGTGAAGATCTTCGGCTGGGGCGACTCCAAGGAAGCAGGCGAACTCATCCTCGAAGCCGTCGAGCGCGCCAAGAAGAAAGGCTGATCGCTCAGCCTAAAAATATCTCGAGCTTTTTTACCAAGTCCTCCGGATCGCCGTCGATCCGGAGGATTTTTTTGCGCGCGGTCTCACCCGAGACGAGGCTGACGCTGGATTTGGGAACGCGCAGGGATCTTGCGATCAAAAGCATGAGCGCCTTGTTGGCCTTGCCTTTCTCGGGCACGGCAGTGACGCGTGCCTTCAGGAAAGCTTCGCCCTCGCCGTCGGCCTCAACGCCGTCGAGAGCATCACGCCCGCCATTCGGTGTCAGCCGGACGGCGAGGCGCAGATGGTCATCGAAAAGGCTCCAGGGACGGCTCAAGCGACCAGCGGGTACACTGTGGTCCAAAGCAGGGTGCGCAGGAAGAAGATGATCAGCAGCAGGATGATCGGCGAAATATCGATGCCGCCAAGGTTCGGCAGCAGGCGACGGATCGGCTTCAGCACCGGTTCGGTGACATTATAGAGGAATGTGCCGACCGAATTGACGAACTGATTGCTGGAATTGATAACATTGAAAGCATAGAGCCAGGAAAAAATGGCACTGGCAATCAGGATCCAGGTGTAAATATTCAAAGCCAAATCAATGGTTTGAAACAGCGCAAACATCATCGTCTCCAATTCGTTGTTGACAGACATGTAGACATTGGCGACTAAACGGGCAAGTGCCGTGTGGAAACGCACGGTGAATCATGTTTAACGGGCGGCTTTGCAGCTATTCCGGCGCCCGTCTCCTCGGAAAACATCCATGTCGTTTTCGCCCACCGGAGACCGTTTTGCCGCGTTCCGGCATTCGTCCTACACGCGGTTCTTCTTCGCGCGCTTCCTGCTTGCCTTCTCGCAGCAGATCGTCAGCGTCGCGGTCGGCTGGCAGATGTACGACCAGACGGGCAGCGCGATCTATCTCGGCTTGATCGGTCTCGTGCAGTTCCTGCCGTCGCTGCTGCTCATCCTCGTCACCGGTTCGGTGGCCGACCGGTACAATCGCCGGGCGATCGCCGCCCTCTGCTCGCTGGTGAGCGCGCTCTGCACGCTGGCACTGCTTGTCATGACTTTGATGGGAAGCTTTACGCCGCTGCCTGTCTTCGCGGTGCTTTTGATCTTCGGCATCGAGCGCGCCTTCATGTCGCCGGCAGTGCAGTCGCTGGCGCCCAATCTCGTGCCGGAGGAGGCACTCTCCAATGCGATCGCCTGGAATTCGTCGTCCTGGCAGCTCGCGGCAATCACCGGGCCAGTGCTCGGTGGCCTGCTCTACGGTGTCAGTGCGCCGACTGCCTATACGGTGGCGGTGATCTTTTCCGTGCTCGGTGCCGCCCTTCTCTACATGATCCCGAAACCGGTGCAGAAGACGACGGGCGAGACCAAGAGCTGGGCGATGATCCTCGGCGGCTTCAGTTTCATCCGCACCGAAAAGGTGGTGCTGGGGGCGATCTCGCTCGATCTCTTCGCCGTGCTGCTCGGCGGGGCCACGGCGCTGATGCCGATCTTCGCACGCGATATCCTCACCCTCGGTCCCTGGGGCCTCGGACTGCTGCGTGCTGCACCGGGACTTGGCGCCATCGTCATGGCGATCTTTCTTGCCGCCTATCCGCTCAGACATCGCGCCGGCATCTACATGTTCATCGGCGTCGCCCTGTTCGGCATCGGAACGATCATCTTCGGCGTCTCGACCAACACCGAGGTCTCGATCGCGGCGCTGGCGCTGATGGGGGCGGCCGACATGGTGTCGGTCTATGTGCGCGAGAGCCTGATTGCGCTCTGGACACCGGATCAACTGCGCGGCCGCGTCAACGCGGTCAACATGGTCTTCGTCGGCGCCTCGAACGAGCTTGGGGAATTCAGGGCGGGCACGATGGCAGCGTTCTTCGGCGCGGTGCCGGCGGTCGTCATCGGCGGGGTCGGGACGCTTGTCGTGGCGGCGATCTGGGCGTCGAGTTTCCCCAAACTGCGCCGGATCGATACGCTCGACGCGCCCATTGCATCGTCGGAATCGATTTAAGTTTTGCGATAACGACATGCGTTGAAAATAAAGACCTAAAGCGCGACGCGCTTTAGGCGCGGAGAGCGATAGAGGACGCCGCCTTCGCCGTCTTTCCCTCGAAGACGATGTCGAGAAATTCGGTCAGCCAGGCTTTCAGCGGCGCGTCGAACAGCATGCGGCCTTCGAGATGTTCGCGGCCTTGCTGGGCGTTCGGCAGGATAAAGCGATGGGCGCCATGCACGACCCAGCGATGCATCATCACCCGGGTCAGTTCGGCATGGAACTGCAGGCCCCAGGCGTTGCCGTCGTAGCGGAAGGCCTGGTTCGGATAGGCATCGCCTTCGGCCAGCAGGTCGGCGCCGCGCGGCAGCTCGAAACCCTCGCGGTGGAAATGATAGACCATCTTCGGCCAGTGCATCAGCAGGCGGCCCTTCTCGGTCGGGTGCAGCGGATACCAGCCGATCTCCGTCGAGCCGTCGGCATTCGACTGCACCTTGCCGCCGAGATGACGGACCAGCATCTGCGCGCCGAGGCAGATACCGAGATAGGGGCGCTTTTCCCGGAGCGGAATGTCGATCCAGTCGATCTCCTTCTTGAGGAAGTCATCGGGATCATTGGCGCTCATCGGGCCGCCGAAGACGACGGCGCCGGCATGGTCTTCAAGTGTTGTCGGAAGCGGCTGGCCCAGAACCGGGCGACGGATATCGAGGCGGTAGCCCTTTTCGACGAGCAACTGGCCGACGCGGCCGGGGCTCGACCGCTCCTGATGCAGGACGATGAGGATAGGGCGCCCGTCGCGGTTCGGGTTTTGCTCAGTCGGCATCATCTTGCGCAACCTGGACATCTGTCACCCTGGCGGCGGCCTCCTGCCGCTTCTGGATGCGCTCGCGCGAGGAGACGCCGAGCAGATCGGCGATACGCCAGATCACATGGTCTTCCATCTCGCTGCGTTCGCCATCGGCATAGACGATGTCCCAGAGGATGCCGATCAGCTCCAGCCGTTGCTCGGTATTGAGATGGCGCTTCAGGTCGGCGGTGAAGCGATAATAGTCGACGGCGGAGCTTTCGGCCTCGAGGCCGGCGGCCATCAGAGCATCGAGCTGCTTGCCGTCGAGCGCATACTGCTCCTTCAGGAGCTTGCGCAGCCGCTTCTTCTCGCTGGCTTTGATCTGACCGTCGGCCTCCATGACCTGCATGCAGAGCGCTGCCACTGTGATGCGCGGATCATCAGGGGCAAAACCTTTCTTCGGGTTGTCGGCGGTGAGCTTCTGGAAGAATGCCTGAAAGCGTTCGAACATGCGGTTTTCGTTCCATTTCAAAAAAGGCGGAGCCGTGTCTTGGGTTCCGGTTCCACCCTGGGATCGCGAACGCCGGGATCATCCGGCAGTCCGCCAAAGAAAGGTTTCGCCTCGCTTGGCGCCGGCGCTTTATCGCTCACGGCCGGTTCGACGGGTTTCGGTTTTGCCGATGTCGGTGCTGGTGCCGATGCCGATGCCGGCGTGGGGCGCACAGCCTCGGCAATCGTCGCGGCGCGTTCCAGCTCGATGATGCGATGGTCGTTGACCGGGCTTTCCGGCCTGACGTCACGCAGCGGCGGCAATGTCTTCAAAGCCGTTTCGATCGAGGCCGGGGCCGAACCGTCTTCGAGCGCACCCTCGATCTGGCCGAAGGGCGCCTTCCATTCGAAGGCGTCGAGACGGCCGGTCACCGGCGATACCGGCAGCCACTTGTCGGATACGAAGCCGTCTGCCACCCAGGCCGGATCGCGCGGCGCCTTGAGCGCCTGGGCCAGCCAATGGCGCACGCGGCCCTGGTCTCCGGTCTCGGCTTCTTCGATGTCGGCCAAAAGCAGGTAGGCGGCTTCACGCGGCTGCATGCGGGCCGCCGCTTCCGCCTTGGCGCGAGCCTTGGCGAATTCCTGCGCGTCAAGGGCTGCCTGGGCGACGACGAGAAGGGATTCGACGTTGTTCGGGCGCTGCCCTTCCAGCCGTTCGGCGCGCTTCAGCCGGTCGAGCGTGGAATCGCCGCTGCGGGCCCTGACATAGGCTTGGCCGATCTCGGGATGAGGTGCCGATTTCCATGCCTGTTCAAGGATCGAGGCGGCCTTGCGCACGCCGCCTTCGCGAAACAGACCCTTTGCGGCGATGAGGGCTGCCGGAATGAAATCGGCGGCAAGCTTCAGCGCCTGCAGAGCGTCGTCGCGGGCACCTGTCGGGTTGCTTTCCAGCTTCTCGCCGGCGCGCGCTGTCAGGAGGACGGCGTGCAGACGGTTGGCTTCGGCCTTTTCGACGACGCGGGCGGCCTTTTGCTGTTCGAGCAGGCGAATCGCATCATCCCAGCGGCCGGCCTGGCTGCGATATTCGAGCGTTGCCTGTGCGGCCCAGGGCAGATATGGCGCGTTGTCGGCGGCCTTTTCAGCATATTGGCGGGCGGCCTCGTTGGCCCCCAGACGGCGGGCTTCCAGATAGAGGCCGCGCAGACCGAGTTCGCGCGTCTCGGGATCGTTGGCCATGGCCTCGAACTTGGCGCGCGCCTCATCATGGCGACCTTCGATCAGGGCGGCCTGGGCCTCCAGCAGGTTGATCAGCGGTTCCTGATCGGCGCGGATCAGGCCGCGCGAGCGGGCGGCCATCTTGCGGGCAAGCAGCGCATTGCCGGCGCCGGCGGCGATCAGGCCGGTCGACAGCGCCTGATAACCGCGGTCCCGCTTGCGGGCGCGGAAATAACGCGTCACCGAATGCGGCGAGGTCCAGACCAGGCGGACGAACCACCAGGCGATCATCACGGCGGCGACGAGGGCGATGATTGCGCTGGCGGCGACGATCAGCTTCGTCTGGTAGATCTGGCCCTCCCAGATCAGCGAGAGGTCACCGGGACGATCGGCGAGCCAGGAAAAGCCATAGGCAAGAAGCAGCACGAAGAGGGCGAAGACGACAAGGCGGATCAGCATGGTCTCATCCCTCCTTGCCGGTGCCGGAGACCGCTTTCGACAGCGCCCCGCCGACCAGTTCCTCGACGCGGATGCGCGCTTCGAGCGATTGCTTGAAGGCGGCGGATGCCTGCTTGCCGAGGGCGGGCAGGCTGTTCCATTCGGCGGAAGCGCCGGGCAGGTCGCCGTTCTTCACCTTCTCCTCCATGCGGGCGGTGATGGCTTCGACGCTTTCACCCTCGATATTGCCGACGGGACGAACGGTCACCAGCGATTTGGCGCTCGACATCAGCCGGTCCGACCAGCTCTGATTCGGATCCGGCTGGTTGACGGCTTCGACGATAGCGGTGGCGACATCGGGAACCTCGCCCACCAGCTCGGCGCGTGAGGGAATGCCGGTCTCGGCAAAGGCTTTGAGGTCGGCGACGGCCGGATCGTCGGGCGCGACGCCGGCGAAGGTGTCGAGTTCGGCCAGGAACGGGCCACCGCGATCGATCGCCGCCTTCAGGGCGGCAGCGGCGATCGCCCGGGCAACGGCGACGTCCTCGCGCGGCTCGCTCAGCTTCTTTTCGGCCTCTTCGAGGCGCTTGCTGATATCGGCGCCGTTCGTCGTCTGCTGCTCGGAAGACTGGGCAAGCGTCGAGCGCAGCTGGTCGACCTGACCGGTCAGCTCCGCAATCTTCTGGTTGAGTGCATCGACGTTAGCAGAATCGGTCGGTGCGGCGACTGCGGGGGCCTTTGCAGCCGTTTCCAGCGCAGCGACGCGTTTCGCAAGCTCGCCGTCATCCGTGCTCGCCGGATTGGCGGCAAGGTTGGCGACGGCCTGTTTCAGGCCGTCGATCTCACCGGCAAGATCGGCCGTCTCCGGCGAGGTCGTCTGCGGCGCGGAGGAGCCTGGGAGGTAACCCGCATACTGGATGGCGCCGGCGCCAAGCAGCGCCACGAGGCCGCCGAAGATGCCGGCGGCAATCAGGCCGGAGGTGCCGGCGCTCTTCGGCGCAGGCTGTTCAGGAGGAGGGGTGAAGGAAGGTTCTGGAGCTGCCGGTTCCTCCTCCGGCGCATCCATCACAGGCTTCTCTTCATGTTCGGCATGCGACGCAGTCTCGGTTTCGGGCGCCAGGCCGACATCGGCGGTAGTGCTGTCGGCATCGCCGGTTTCATTGTCTACCGGTTTTTCGGTATCGGCTGCAGCGGCGAATTCCTGTGCATCGAGGTCGATCGTGACCGGTTCGTCGGCGCTCTTCGAATGGCGTGGCGGGTTTCCCGATACCATGAGGTCCTCTTTATCCTGCATTGCAACGAAACTAGACAGTGATGCCAGTTAAGGGAAGAGGTTAGATCAAATTTGGGCGGTTAGAGCATTCAAAGCAGCGACAGAAGACTTTTCTCATCCGCCATCGGTGAAATCTCGACGCTTTTTTTCAAAGCCGCCGGAATGGCCTCCGCAACGGCCTCGCTAAGGCAGAGAATGCGGATTCCGCTGTGTTCCGGCACGGCTGATCGCAGTTCCGGCACGCGAAAGAAATCCTCGGCCGTCTGCCGGGAATAGAAGAGAATGGCGTCAGGACGAGACCTTGAGAAAATCGCTTCGATCTCGGGCTGGCCGGGAACGATCGGCTGCATGCGATAGCATTCGGCGATAGAAAAGCGGATGCCGAGTTCGCGCAATCCTGCTTCGAAAGTTTCGGCGCGCGGCATGCCGGCAAGATAAAGCAACCCGTCCGCTCCCTGCGTCGCGACGAGATCGGCGAGATCGCGGCCATTGCCTTGGGATGAGGCGACCGATCGGAAGCCGAGGCTGCGCGCTTCTTCCGCCGTCGTTTCGCCGACCGCAAAAAGCGGACGGGCGAGATGCGGGTGAAGTTGCTCGCCGAGCGCGGAGAGGACCCTGATGGCTTCGGCACTGGTCACCGCGATTGCGCTGCCGGTGGCTGCAAGCGCGCCTGCGGCTGCGGCGCTGTCGTGCAGCGGCTGACGCAGCGGCAGCAGCAAGGGCTCATGGCCCAAATCGCGCAAACGTTGTGCTGTTCGCTCGGCCGAATGCGCGGGGCGGGTGACGAGCACACGCATGGCCGCTTCAGTGCCAGTCGTCGAAAAAGGCGCTGCCGGCCCTGGCGCGCACGTCCTGGCCGGCGCGGGTGCCGAGCGCTGCCGCATCGCGGCGGTGGCCGTCGGTCGTCACCGCATGCTGGCTGCGGCCGTCGGGGGTGATGATGAGGCCGGAGAACCGGATCAGGTCGCCTTCGCAGACGGCATAACCGCCGATCGGCGTGCGGCAGGAGCCGTCGAGTGCGGCGAGGAAGGCGCGTTCGCAGGAGACGGTGTCGAAGGTCGGGCCGTCATTGACCGGCGCCAGCAGATCGTCGACCCTGGCATCGCCGATGCGGCTTTCGATGCAGATCGCTCCCTGCGCCGGCGCCGGCGGGAAGGTGTCGGGATCGAGGATATCGGTCAGTACGTCGACCTTGCCGAGGCGTTTCAGACCGGCAAGCGCCAGCAAGGTCGCATCCACCTCGCCCTCTTCGAGCTTGCGCAGGCGGGTTTCCACCAGGCCGCGGAAGGTGATGACATTGATATCCGGCCGCATGCGGCGGATCAGTGCCTGGCGGCGGAGCGAGGATGAACCGACGGTGGCGCCATGCGGCAGGTCGATCAGTTTGCGCGCGGTGCGGCCGATGACGGCGTCGCGGATATCCTCGCGCGGCAGATAGGCAGAGAGATAAAGCCCCTCGGGCAGCTTCGTCGCCATGTCCTTGGCGGAATGCACGGCGAAATCGAGCTCGCCGGCGGCAAGCTTCTGTTCGAGCTCTTCGGTGAACAGCCCCTTGCCGCCGATCTCGGCCAGCGACCGGTCGGTGATGCGGTCGCCCTTGGTCGTCAGCACGACGATCTCGAACATGTCCTCGGGCAGATGATGCGCCGCCATCAGCCTGTCGCGGGCCTCATGCGCCTGGGCAAGCGCCAGCGGGCTGCCTCGCGTACCGATCCGGAAAGGTTTTGTTTGCATCCGTTCTATTCCGTTGTTACCGGAGTTCTCGTAAACGGGTTTCCATCCCATCGCAATCAACGAACAGGCTTCATGGTTCCCTTTCTGCGCATCCTTGGCATCGAAACGAGCTGCGACGAGACCGCCGCCGCGGTCGTCGAGCGCGATGCGGAAGGGCATTCCAATGTGCTGTCGGACGTGGTGCTTTCCCAGCTTGACGAGCATAGCGCCTATGGCGGCGTGGTGCCAGAGATTGCCGCACGCGCCCATGTCGAAGCGCTGGACGAGCTGATCGAGGAAGCGCTAGCGCGCGCCAATGTGTCGCTCAACGATGTCGACGCCATCGCCGCCACGTCGGGACCGGGGCTGATCGGCGGGCTGCTGGTGGGGTTGATGACCGGCAAGGCGATCGCCAGAGCCGCCGGCAAGCCGCTCTATGCGATCAACCATCTCGAGGGCCATGCGCTGACGGCGCGGCTGACGGACGGGCTTTCCTTTCCCTATCTGATGCTGCTCGTCTCCGGCGGCCATACTCAGCTTATCCTGGTGCGTGGTGTCGGGCAGTATGAGCGCTGGGGCACTACCATCGACGATGCGCTCGGCGAAGCGTTCGACAAGACGGCAAAGCTGCTCGGCCTGCCCTATCCCGGCGGCCCGGCGGTGGAGCGAATGGCGGGGGACGGCAATCCCGATCGGTTCGATTTTCCGCGGCCGCTGGTCGGTGAGGCGAGGCTCGACTTCTCCTTCTCCGGCCTGAAGACCGCGGTGCGGCAGGCGGCGCAGGATATCGCGCCGCTTAGCGATCAGGACGTGGCGGATATCTGCGCCTCGTTCCAGAAGGCAGTTTCGCGGACGCTGAAGGACCGTATCGGCCGTGGCCTGCAGCGATTCAAGACGGAATTTCCCGCGACATTCCCTGCTACTGGCCCAGCGACTGGCGAAAAGCCGGCGCTCGTCGTTGCCGGCGGTGTCGCCGCCAATCTCGAACTGCGCGGCACGCTGCAGGCGCTGTGCGACAAGAATGGCTTCCGCTTCGTCGCGCCACCGCTGCACCTCTGCACCGACAATGCCGTGATGATCGCCTGGGCGGGGCTGGAGCGGATGGCGACCGGTGCTGCACCGGATGCGCTCGACGTGCAGCCACGGTCGCGCTGGCCGCTCGATTCCAATGCGGAAACGCTGATCGGCTTTGGAAAACGAGGGGCCAAGGCATGAGCGAAAATATCGCCGTCGTCGGATCGGGGGCTTTCGGCACGGCGCTTGCCGCCGTCATCGCGCTTGCCGGCCGCAGCGCCGTGACACTCGTCGGGCGTAATCCGGCACTGATTGCCGATCTGAAGGCCGAACGGCTGCATGATGCGGTGCTGCCCGGTATTCTCCTGCCCGATACGCTGGAATTTTCCGCCGGGGCGGATGCGATCACTGGTGCCTCCATCGTGCTTTTTGCAATGCCGTCGCAGGCGCAGGCCGATGCGGCACGGCAATACGGACCTTATCTTTCCAAGGATGCCGTGGTCGTCACCTGCGCCAAGGGTATCGAACGGGCGACCGGCAATCTTTTGACCGACATGCTGGAACGGGAACTGCCGGACCATCCCGTCGCCGTGCTCTCCGGTCCGGGTTTTGCCGCCGATATCGCCAAGGGCTTGCCGACGGCGATGGCGATTGCGGCAGCCGACATGGAAATTGCGGAGCGGCTCGCTCAGGCGATTTCCGGGCGGACCTTCCGGCTCTACGCTTCCAACGATCGGATCGGCGTGCAGCTCGGCGGCGCGCTGAAGAATGTGCTGGCGATCGCCTGCGGCATCGTCGAAGGCCGTGGCATCGGTGATTCCGCGCGTGCGGCGCTGATTGCGCGCGGGCTTGCCGAGATGTCGCGTTTCGTCGTTGCCAAAGGTGGCCAAGCGGATACGGTGCGCGGGCTTTCCGGCCTCGGCGATCTGGTGCTGACGGCGACGAGCCATCAATCGCGAAACCTGCGCTTCGGCATCGCACTCGGGCGCGGCGAAAAGACCGATCCGCTGCAGGGTGCGCTGGTGGAAGGCGCGTTTGCCGCCTCCGTCGCCTCGCGGCTTGCGGCGGAATTGAAGGTCAGCATGCCGATCACCGATGCCGTTTCCGCCATCATCGACGGCAGGCTCGATATCGCGGAGGCGATAGAGCAGCTGATGACGCGTCCGATCACCACCGAATAGGAGACAGACATGCTTTTCGCCCTTCTCTGCAAGGACAAACCGGGACATCTGAACGTGCGCATGGATACGCGTCCGACGCATATCGAGCATCTCAACAAGCTGAACGCCGAGGGCACGCTGAAGATCGCCGGCCCGTTTCTCGATGACGACGGCAAGCCCTGCGGCAGCCTGATCATCGTCGAAGCGGAATCGAAAGAGGCGGCGCGTGCGCTTGCCGATGCCGATCCCTATGCCAAGGCCGGACTATTCGAAAGCGTCGACGTCAAGGCCTATAACTGGGTCTTCAACAAACCGGAGGCGTGAGCATGGCGCACTGGCTTTATAAATCCGAACCCGCCTCCTGGTCCTGGGAGCAGCAGAAGGCTGCCGGCGAAAAGGGCACGGAATGGACCGGCGTCCGCAACTATCTGGCGCGCAACAACATGCGGGCGATGCAGATCGGCGACAAAGGGTTCTTCTATCATTCCAATGACGGACTGGAGATCGTCGGCATCGTCGAAGTCTGCGCCCTGTCGCATCCCGATTCTTCCGCTAAGGGCGATCCGAAGTGGGATTGCGTCGACATCCGCGCCGTCATGGACGTGCCGAAGCCGGTGACGCTGAAGGATGTCAAGGCGAGCGAGAAGCTCGCCAAGATGGCGCTCGTCACCTCGATGCGGCTTTCGGTGCAGCCGGTTACCGAGGAAGAATATCTCGAAGTCTGCCGCATGGGCGGACTGGACAATCCGCCGCGTTGAAGACTGATCCGCAAGCTTTCATCCGCGCCAATACCAGCCTGATGCCGCCACCGCATGTGCCGGAGATTTCGCTCTATCTGGCGAGTGAGGCGCATGAACTCTGGCTGAAGACGGAGGAGGAGCTGGAGGCGATCGGCCTGCCGCCGCCCTTCTGGGCTTTTGCCTGGGCGGGCGGCCAGGGACTGGCGCGCTACGTTCTCGATCATCCGGAAGCGGTGCGCGGCAAGCGGGTGCTGGATTTCGCAAGCGGTTCCGGCCTTGTCGGCATTGCGGCGATGATCGCCGGTGCCCGGGAAGCCACGGCCGCCGATATCGATCCCTGGGCGGAAGCCGCAGTCCGGCTGAATGCCGAGGCCAATCGCGTTTCGCTCGGATTTACAGGCGCCGATCTGATCGGGCAAGCCGTCGATGCGGATATCGTGCTTGCCGGCGACGTCTTCTACGACCGCGCTTTCGCCGATGCGCTCGTTCCCTGGTTCGCCAAGCTGGCAGCCGACGGCAAGCCGGTGCTGGTCGGCGATCCCGGACGTAGCTATCTGCCGCGGGATCAGCTGGAATTCTGCGCGGTTTATGAGGTGCCGGTAACGCGGGCGCTGGAGGACAGCGAAATCAAAAAGACGACGGTGTGGCGCTTCGCTTCCTAGATCAAAAATGAGAGCCTGATGTCCCAGGCCATTCAGGGGGAACTAAAGCGGCCGTCGCTTCGCCGCCCGCTGCTCAAGCGACTGCTCAAGCCGACCCTCGATATCCAAAATGTTCCCGACGAACTTAACCTGACATCACCGCGCTGGCTTATGACGGGATAGCGTGCATATTCACACGGGCTATCCGCAGAGCGTTGATCAACGGGGGAACTTATGACGATCTACGACGAGCTTCGCAAAGCGCCGTTCAACCTCGACGACGCTGCGATATCCTGGATCCGCGATGTCTATGCCTCGCTCGATCTCGATGACAAGATCGGCCAACTCTTCACCTTGATCATGATCGGGACGGATGAGGAGGATTTCAAACGCATTGCTTCACTAAGGCCGGGCGGCGTAACCCGCTTCTTCACGGCTGACCTCGAGCTCGAGCGGCGGGTTATCTCTGACCTCGTGGCCAAGAGCAAAGTCCCGCCCATCATCAGCGCAGACCTTGAAGGCAGCCGTCATTCCTTCGCTTTCGGCACTCCGGTGCTGGGCCAACTTGGCCTTGCCGCCGTCGATGACGTCCAGGCGACCGAGAAAAGTTCAGAAATCTTGGCACGCGAGGGCCGCGCGATGGGGGTGCGCTGGTCCTTCACGCCGGTCATCGACATAAATACCGCGTTCCGATCACCGATTGTCGGTACGCGGTCATACGGCTCCGATGTCAACAAGATCGAGCGGCACGCGGTTGCCCATGTTCACGGTCTCCAACGAAATGGAGTTGCCGCCACCGCAAAGCACTGGCCGGGCGAGGGATATGACGACCGCGATCAGCACCTCGTTACGACGACCAATCCGCTTTCCATGGACGAGTGGAAGGAAACCTTCGGTCGGCTCTATAGAACGCTGATCGCCGAAGGCGTGTTGGCAATCATGAGCGGGCACATTTCCCTTCCGGCCTATATTCGGTCGAAGATGCCAGATGCCGGGCTTGAGGCTTTCCGACCGGCCTCGGTTTCCCGGTTGCTGAACGTTGATCTTCTCCGAAATGAACTCGGCTTCAATGGCATCATCGTCTCTGACGCGACACCCATGGGAGGGTTGTCCGCCTGGGGCCACCACCTCGATACGCTGCCTGATATCATCGCGAATGGCTGCGACATGATCCTCTTCAGCGATGAACCTGAGGAGGATATGGCGGCGGTCAAGGGTGCCATCGAAGATGGGCGAATTACTCCGGAACGACTTGAGGAAGCGGTTCTTCGCGTGCTGGCGCTCAAGGCCCATCTCAAACTTTTTCAACCGTCAGACGTCCTCCCCGATGCGGCGGAAGCGCGCCACCTGCTTGCGCATCCAGACAATGTCGCAGCATCAAGGGAATACATCGGCCGCTCGCCTACGCTTGTGAAGGACGTCAATGGTATCTTTCCGCTCGATCCGGCGAAAACAAAGCGCGTGCTGCTGGTCGACGGCGGCATCATTCATCCGCTCATGCCGCAGCCACTGGAATTCTTGCTACCCGCGCTGTTGCGGAAGGAAGGTTTCGAAGTCACGATCGACCGATCGGACATCGTGCCGACCCCCGACGACTTCGACCTCGTCCTCTACGCGCTAGGCGACGAGTCGCTACTCGTGCGAGGTCGGATATTCGTCGACTGGCATAGGATGGGTGGTGGAGGCCTTTTCAAGGCCATGTACCGACCCTGGACGAATATTCCCTCCGTAATGATCTCCTTTGGGCATCCCTATCACCTTTACGATGCGCCGCGCGTACCGGCCTATATCAATGCGTACTCCACCATGGACAGCGTCCAGGAAGCCGTCGTTGATTGTATGCTCGGTCGCAAGCCCTTCCTCGGCACCAACCCGGTAGACCCTTTCTGTGGCCTTGAAGATGCGCGCTATTGAAGTCGTCGGGAGCAGAGGCTGCCGGCCTATTGGAACGGGGCAACAGGCGCGTTCCGATCATTCGCGATCGCCCCGACCAGAAGATGTCAGCCGGCGATCAAAGGCGGCTTCATACACCATCGTGGCGGCAAGATCAGCCAACGCCGTTCCGACTGCCTTGTAGAGAGTGATCTCGTCGTTGGACGCCTGCGCTGGGCTATCCCGGCGACACAGTCGTCAAGTGTCGCACGCACCGCATGTGTAGACATGACGCCGCCTCAACGGGAATAGAACCGTCGGCATAGCACCGCCTTACCTGCTCCTGCGAGACGGACGAGGAGGAATTGGCGGCGAAGCCATGAGCCTCTGTAGAAGAGACATCTTACGCGTTTTTGGCTGCTTCTGCGACGGAGGCAGTTCTTGCGCCGCTCTTTTCGCAAGTTCGAAGTCAAAATCAAAAGACATTTCGGGCCTCGTCCAACATTTGGAAGTCTCGAAGAAATTCTCGTAGACTAGAATGCAGGAAACGTGCCAACCGCTGCGTTTGGCGGTGCTGGCACGCCGGCGTCAACCTTGTCGCCTCGCGCTATTGCGCCTAGAGCATGATGCCGAAAAGTGTGAGCGGTTTTCGGACGACATCATGCTCTAACTATTTAATTTAAAACAGGATTCAGATTTTAGGCCGACCCGGCCTAAAATCATCCTGCGCTAGGATACGGCCTCAAATCGAATGGATTGCGCGCCTTCCCACAGCGTGAGGCGCCCTATTTCGGCGAGTTGGTCGAGATTGGATGTGATTGTGATGAAATGATTGCCAGCCAGTTGGCCCATTTTCGATGAAAAATCGACGCCTCCGTAGGCAAGCAGGATTTCCGTTTCGCTAATGCCTCCCGGGTAAAGGATGATATGACCGGGGGCCGGATGGCTTGTATGGTTCTCATAACCGACGCCGAAATCATGGTCGCCAAGCGGGATCCAAACGCCCTCGCCAGACCAACGAACGTGCACGATTTTACCATCGAACGGCATCTGCTTGATGAATGCTTCACAGGTTTTGGGCGCTCTGGCTGTTTCCAGGACAGCGTCGAAGATGAATGGCCCTGCTGTAATTTTCAGTTTCATGATGTCGCTCTTGTTAGATTTGACTGCTTGTTGATTTGTCTCGCCGCGGCTTTCCGATATTGCCCGTGGCCCTTAGTACCCACCAGGACGCCGTTTTCGACGACAGGCTTTCCGGCGACAATTGTCGTTATTGGCCGTCTTTGATGCCGGTCGCCACCGTGCCGTTCTGAATGATGAGATCGTAGTTGCTCACAGGCCTGACCTTCAGTGTTGCAGGATTTTGCCAAGGAAAGCTTCGGTTCGTGGGTTGTGTTTTCCCGCGAAAAACTCCTCGCTCGGACGATCCTCGACGATCTCGCCCTGATCGATGAAAATCACGCGTGTCGCCACCCGGCGGGCAAATCCCATCTCATGGGTGACGACCATCATCGTCATGCCGTCCTTTGCCAGTCCGGTCATGACGTCGAGCACTTCGGAAATCATCTCTGGATCAAGCGCGGATGTCGGCTCGTCGAAGAGCATGGCGAGCGGATCCATCGCGAGCGCCCGCGCGATCGCCACGCGCTGCTGCTGCCCGCCGGAGAGTTGGCTTGGATATTTGTTCGCGTGGTCCGTCAGCCCAACGCGATCAAGAAGCGCCATGGCCTTCGCGTGGGCTGCCGTTTCGCTGCGGCCAATGACAATCTTCTGCGCCAGCATGATATTGCCGATGATCGTCAGATGCGGAAACAATTCGAAATTCTGGAAGACCATGCCTACCCGTGTGCGAAGGTTCGGCAGGTCGGTCTTCGGGTCGCCGACTTCGATACCATGCACCCGGATCGAACCTTCCTGAAACTGCTCGAGCCCGTTGACGCATTTGATCAACGTCGATTTGCCCGACCCCGAGGGACCGCAGACAACCACGACCTCGCCGCGCTCGACGTTCACCGAGCAGTTCTTAAGGACAGCGAACTGACCGTAATATTTGGTAACGCCAGTGATCTCAATCATGCCCGGCCTTTCTGGAAACGCGAGATGGAAAAGGGTTGCAAGGCTCTATCGGTCTCGCGACCGAGAACGAGCCGAGATGTTAACTGGCCGACGATCGGGCCGAGCGTATAGCCGTTTGACGTGACGGCGTTGAAGAACCCGGGCATTGACGGATGTTCGCCGAGGATCGGCGCACCGTCGATATTGATGTTCATCGCCGCCCAACTTCGGATGACGTGAAGTTTGCGCAGAGCGGGGACGACATGCTGGGCAACCCAAAGGTTCCCCTCAAGGCTCGACAGGAGCGGGCGCGGATGTTGATGGACGGGATCGAGGCCTGCGGTCCAGCCGCCGCCGATGATGAAGTTCCCGTTTGCCGCCTGCTTCAGTGTCAAATGGCGGTCGGCATGGGCGACGAGACACGAGATCAAAGGCGCTGCGGCCTCGGTAACCACCATCTGCAGCGGAGCACCAAATACCGGCACATCGACACCGAGCATCGCGCCGATCCTTGAAGCGAAGGCTCCGGCCGCATTGACGATCCGTTTTGCCCGCAATATGCCCCTCGATGTCTTGACCTCGAACCCGTCGTCCGAGGTCCTTATTCCGGTGACCTCGCAATTTTCGAAGACTTGAGCGCCGTCTCGCCGCGCCGCCTCCAATATATATTGCGTAGCGACGAGAGGATTGATCTTGCCCTCCTGGGAGCAGTAGGCAGCGCCGACGAAGTGAGAAGACAGAGCAGGCTCCAGGGAGCGCAGTTCCTCTTGCCCGATCAAGCGGCAATCGATCCCGGCCGCGCACTCCACCCCGACCTTTTCCGCCAGAAAACGCATGTGGTCATCGGTTTCGGCCACCATGAGGCCGCCTGTGACCTTCATCTCGAAATCCTGACCGAGCTCGCTTTGCAGTGCGGCCCAAAGAGCGATTGAATCGCGCTGGAGGGGAAGTGTTTGTGCGGCGGCTCCGCCGCCACCTTCGGCACGGGCACCATGGTCGAAGGAAAGCAACTGGGCATGAAGGCTTCCTGCATTCCCTCCTGATGCCAGCGAGTTCGCAAAAGCGCGCTCCACCACCACAACGTCCTCGCCTTCCCGGGCAAGGAAGAGCGCCGTCGAAAGGCCTGCAATGCCGGCGCCGATTACCAGCGTGGACGTTTCCGCCACCGGCAAAGCTTGAGGGCTCGCCAATGGAGGTTTTTCCGGCAAAAGGGCGCGCTTGTGGCCGCCCCATTCCGGCTTTTCGACCGCAAGCGCCGCCAGCGGAATGGGTCGAAGTGGCATTTGCGGAGCCAGAAAACCGCTTGTTTCGCCCGTGAGGTGCCGTTCTTTCACGACGTCAGCGATCGCTTTGCCGCAGTAGCGGCTCTGACACCGCCCCATGCCGGCACGCGACAGGCGCTTTAATGTCGAGACGTCCTGCGCACTATCTACGCTGAGCGTCCTCAAGACACCGTAAGTCACGCCTTCGCAACGGCAGATCAATGCATCATCTGGCGGAATTGCCGTCTTTGTCTTTGCATCGTTCTTCGGCGCAAAGACCTTCCAAAGGGCCTCTTGAAAGCGTCTGTGGCGGGCAAGCCTTTTCACTGTGCTTTCGTCGGCTTGGACAAGGAGGCCCAGTTTTCGCGCAATCGCCGCGGCGGCGATCTGCCCTTCTGCCATCGCAACATGCGCACCGCCGAAACGCGCCGCTTCACCGACAATATGCACGTTTGCAAGCGTTGTCTGACCGTCGAGACCCCGCACTGCCCGCAGATCGCTGCCGACGACCTCATGGCCGCACCCGAGTAGCCGCGACAGCTCATTGGAGGATGTGAAATTGCCGCCGATAAGGACCGTGTCAGCATCGAGATTGGTCTCACCGCCTGGTCCGGCAAACGTGACGTTCTCCACACGCTGCAAACCGTTGATCGAGGTGAGCACGCTATTCCAGCCTATCTTGACGCCCGTGGACCTAAGCGACGATATCTGGCGCAATCCGTGGCGGGCGAGAGCGGGATCTGTTGTCAGAAGGCCGAGGGCTGCTGCAGGGCGAGACCAGGGTGGCGGCGCTGCTTCCAGCAAAGCGACTATGGAGGCTCCTGCCTTTCGAAGTTCGTTTGCGACCTGCATATTCAAAGGACCGTTTCCGGCGACAATGATCCTTCGGCCGGGAACGGTGCCATAGCTCCTCAGCAACGTCTGGGCGGCCCCTGTTGTCATCGCACCAGGAAGTGTCCAACCCCTGACTGGCGTTGGGCGTTCGTAGGCCCCCGTCGCGATGATCAGTATTTTCGGCTTGCAGTAAAACGCATGGCCGGACCCATAGCAGGCGATAATAAGCGAACTGTCGTTATCACGTGCGGCACCCCACACCACCGTAGCGGTTAGAAATGTCACGCCGTGATCGCGCACTTGCCCTATAAGCGCTGCGCCGGACAAAGCCTGCTCGTCGCCACTCAATTGCTCAGTGGCGCTCCGTGTCGAGGGTTGTTTGAAATACTGCCCGCCGGCAGACGGCCGTTCATCAATAACAATCACCTTGGCACCGGCCGCAGCAAGGGCCTGCGCGGCGGCAAGCCCTGCAGGTCCCGCTCCGACGATGAGAACGTCCATCGTCCTTGTCGTCAAGGACTGCGGCACACCGCAGAGATCGGCAATCTGACCAGTGGCAAGATTCGACCGCGCAGCAGGGCGCAGGACCTGCATGTCATTGTCGACAGTGGTCATGCAGGCCCGCTGGCTGACTTTTCCGTCGATCGTCACGAGGCAATCGTGACAGACACCCATTCCGCAGAAGAGGCCACGGCCGTCGCCTTTGATGCCTCGGGAAAATTCATGCCGCCCCGTCGCCTCGATGGCGGCGGCAACAGACATGCCCTTTTCGGCAAATATCTGCAGACCGTCGACCGAGAGCCTGACCCGCGCATCGTCGGGCCTCAAACTCTGGTTTATGGAAGCGACGGGCATCATGGAATTCCTCAGACGCTGAACGTCAGACCGAAATCGGCCACCAGCCTCTTCATGGCGGCATCCTGCTCGGGTGGCAACGGTAGGCGCGGCGGACGCGGCAGGCCTGCGCCAAATCCCATGTGGGTCAGCAGTGACTTCGTTCCTGCGACATAGGCCTGACCCCCGACCGCCTGAATGACAGGTAGCCATTTGAGGTAAAGCTCTCTTGCCTCATCGAACTTTTTCTCATTTGCGACAAGTTCGAAGATCCGCGCCATCGGTCCTGGCGCAACATTTGAAGCCACTGCCACCCAGCCCTGCGCACCCATAACGAAAGACTCGAACCCGAGAATACCCCCGAACACAGTCATATCGTCGCCGGCCAGCCGGATGATATCGCGCACGCGCGTCACTTCGAGGGTGGACTCCTTGATATAATCGCAGCCGTCGATTTCGGCGATGCGCTTGACCAACTCCGGCTTCAGATCGACGTTTGCGGTCGCGGGATTGTTGTAGACCATAATCGGGATGGTCACGGCAGACGCAATGCTCTTGTAGTGGTGAACGAGTTCGTCATCCGTTGGGGTCGAATAGAACGGTGGAATAATCATGACGCCGTCAGCGCCCATTGCTTCGGCCTTGACGCTAAGGCGAATGGACTCCCGCGTATCTTCCGCTCCGGTGCCGATCAGAACAGGCACCCGTCCCGCGACAGTTTCGATGACGGTCCTCGCCACACTTTCGCGCTCTTCCTCGCTGAGCGACAGAAACTCACCCGTCGATCCAAGAGGGATCAGACCATGGATACCTTCCTTGACCTGCCAGTCGGTAAAGGCAGCCAGCCCCTTCAGATCTACCGCGCCGCTGGGATCCAAGGGCGTAATCATCACGGTGTAGACACCGCGGAACGTCTTCTGCATTTGAAAATCCTGGTTCTAGCGCTTCTCGTTAATGGAAAGCCGAGATCCGGCTTGACCGAGACGCTTTTCGATATGGTTCTGGAAGAAGTCCCAGAGTGTTGTGAGGAGGAGGTAATAAATCGCCGCGACCGCAAACAGTTCGAGCACCATGAACCGCTCCTGGATGAGAACCTGGGTCCGGCGAAGGAGTTCTTCGACCGAGATGACGGAGGTGACAGAGGTCGTTTTCAAGAGACCGTTCACCGAATTGCCGAGAGGCGGAACGATAACTTTAAAGGCTTGCGGCATGACGATGTAGCGCATGATCTGACGCTCCGTCATGCCGAGCGCGCGCGCGGCCCTGGTCTGGCCTTCCGGCACGGCTTCGATACCGGCGCGAATGATCTCCGCGAGATAAGCCGCCTCGTTGAGAGCCAATCCGAGCAACGCCGCCTCTATGACGGTGAACTTGATGCCGAACAGTGGAAGCGCCGTGTAGATCGCAATCAACTGTACAAGAAGCGGCGTGCCACGAAAAAGCCAGATATACGCCTTGGCAATGTAATATGGCACCCGCCGTGACGATCGCCGCATCAATGCAAGGGCAAAACCAAGAATTAGCCCCGCAACCAACGAGACGACGGTGAGCCAGACGGTCGTGAACACCCCGCCAAGTATAAAGGGGTTGAACAGGTAACCGAAGAAGCCAGACCAGTTCCAAAGCGACATGAAGACGACCTTCTGCAAGAGCGCTGGCGCGACGTGGTCGCGCCCCGCCTCATCTCTAAACGATCTTTGAAATCAGTTCAGCGGCCGGGGCCTTTGACCGAATAGTCACCCGCGACCATCGGCAGACCGTATTTGTCAAAGAGCGCCTTCAGAGATCCATCCGCCTTCATGTCTTTCAACGTCGCAGACACGGCATCAGCCAAAGCCGGGCTTTTGAATGCGACAGAAACCGGAGCGGGGTAGAGGCCGCTGATTGCCCGTTTGAAGTCCCCGCGGGAATCGTACTCCTTGGCGACCGCGTCGATCGACACGACACCCTGGACCTGGCCTGCCCGCAGAGCCTGGAAGGCCAAGGCGAAATTATCGAACGTCTGGATGGTCAGGCCTTCCTTGCCCGCGTCACGCAGTTCCTTGTCGAGAAGGCGTATCTTTGTTTCCTCGAAACCACCAATTTCGACACCGATCGTCATGCCGGCCAGATCATCTTTTGCGGCGACGTTTTTCTTCGAATCCGGCGCCACGGAGACGCTGATGGCCTGATCTTCATAGGGGATCATCTGCATGATCTTGGCGCGTTCCTCGGTGAAGAAAATGCCCGTATTGATCATGTCCCAGCGGCCAGCCTGCAGACCCGGAACCATCGCGGAGAATTCGATGCGGACATATTCGGGTTCAAGGCAAAGGCGCTTGGCGATCTCTTTACCGAGGTCGATGCGCATGCCCTTCAGATCACCCGTGGAGTCGATGAACTGGAGCGGAGGAAGCGTTGGATTGGTCGACATGACGAGCGTGCCGGGCTTGATCAACTCGCCTGCCGCCACTTTGGGTTCGCAGGATTGAGCGAAGGCAAAAGACGCTGTGACCGACAGGAAGGACGCGGCAAGAACGCTGCGAGAGAAGTGTGAACGGAGCATGGAGAGCCTCTGGAGTTCGGTTCTTTATCGTTGGATCCCGACCGTGCATTCAAGTGGGATCCCACTTTTATACAAAAGTCCACCGTGGATGCAAGTGCATTCTCAACTCATCGATTCAGTAGTTCGCAAGCACGCCCTGACGGACGACTTCGAGATGATCGGTCATGGCTCGGCGAGCCGCCTCGGCATCGTTGGAGGCTAGGGCAAGCAGGATCGCTCGATGTTCTAGCACGCCCGGCTTTGCGCGCACGACAGGCAGCTGCCGCTCGAAGATCGTTGTGTAGCGCCGCATCTCCCCGATTGTGGTTGCCATAAATGGGTTGCGGCTTTCGCTTGCGATATAGTTGTGAAGCGCATCGTCAAACGCCCAGACCACCTCAGGGTCCGGTTCGGGGTCGGCCTCGATCTCGTCAAGCATCCTTGTCAAAGGGTCCAGCTCACGTCGCGAAACATGGGGACTGGCGAGCGCTGCCGCCGTTGGTTCGAGCAGCATCCTCATGGTGAGGCTGTCAAGGTAGTCCTTGAGACTGATGACCCTGACCGAGAGAACGCCTTTTTCGTTTCTGACAAGTAGTCCCTCTCCTTCGAGACGTCCCAGCGCGTGGCGCATGGGAGAACGCGAAACAGCATGTTTCGTCGCCAGGCGGCGTTGCTGGACGACCGATCCCCCCGCGAGCCTGGCTGATAGAATATCGGCCAGCAGGGAACGGTAGGTTTCGTCAGCAAGGCTGGAGTCGCCAACTTCATTCAGACCATCGTCCATCTGCACTCGTTCCAGTCCTTTTCCAAATCGGCTATCATATGTAACAAGTGATCGCGTAAGGAAAGCGCGGTGCCGCGTCGAGCGGCCAACGCCCTAAAGAACAAGGAAATGGCAGACGGTGACAGACGCCTTAGCGGCCCCGGGTCGGAAAATCGCGGAGAAAGGGCAGCACAATCTTGCATCGCTGACCTACAAGGCCGTGTCCGACATGATCCGGCATCGCCGGCTGAAAGGCGGGCACGTCATCGTTGAGGCAAGGCTTGCCGAGACACTCGGGATTTCGAGGACGCCGCTGCGCGAAGCGCTGCAGAGGCTAGAGGGCGAAGGCCTGGTTCGCAAGGGCGATGGCCGAAACTACGTCGTGCGACAGGTGGATGTCGGCGAGTATCTTCAAAGCTTGAAATTGAGGTTGTTGATCGAACCTGAAGCAGCGGTATTGTCGATCAACGCCATTCCGCGACGACTTTTGATGAGCGTCCGGCAGGAAATTCACGACCTTTTGGGCGCGACGGCGTATCACACAGATGCGCATTGGTTCTCGGACGACAATCTTCACAATATGATCATTGATCATTGCGGCAACGCGGTCATGGCAAAGGTACTGCGGGAGCTTCGGGCGACCACGCGTCTCTTCGAAATCGACCGCCTGAAAGATCGCTTGAAGCCGGACTCCACGGAACACCTCGTTATCATCGAGGCGATCGACCGGGGCAACGTCGAGGAAACGCGCCGAGCTGTCGCCCAACACATCGAAAGCCTAATCGCATTTACGCGAATGCATCTACAAGTCGCTGACCTTTAGTATTGCAGTTGCATTTTTCTGTGTCACGACAAGACGGGTTGGATGCGGGCGGAGGCGGCGGGCGACACCGGCCCGCGGTGGCAGCAGGCTATTCTGGGCGTGGTCATTGGGGCGCGGCTGGTTTGTGCGACATCGTGTGTATCCATGCCCTTGAGACATTGGCTGGCCAGATCGGCGTGTTCGCGTCATGGCCAGCGCTTTACTCACCTGAGGAAAGGGAGAATGATATCTGCAGTCCGGCGGTCTTTTGGTGAAGCTCGCTTAGTCGGAACGATCAGATCGCCGCACGTCCCATAGCGAGTTCCAAGGTTCAAAATGCAGCACTTCGACACAGATGCGCTCGCGACATTCGTGGCAGTGGCCGACGCCGGTGGCTTTACTGCAGCAGGGATGAGGATCGGCAAGTCGCAAGCGGCCGTCAGTCTCATCATCGCCCGTTTTGAAGAACAGATCGGGCGGAAGCTGTTTGACCGGACAAGACGCGGCGTGCACCTGACTGAAACAGGCGAGATCCTGATTGGCTATGCCCGCCGTATCATTGCGATCGAGGACGAGGCGCTGGCAGCGCTCGATCCAGGTGCCATGCGCGGCTATGTCCGTCTTGGAATGCCGGACGATTACATCGAGCTGTTTGGCAAGCCTTTGATCGAAGAGTTTTCGCGCGCCAATCCCCGTATCCAGGTCGAGATCCAGTGCGACTTCTCCCGCTCCCTCGAGGCGATGGTCGAACACGGCACTATCAATCTCGCTATCATCACTCGTGCGCCGGATTCAATCGTCGGCGAATTGCTGCGTCGCGAGCCGCTGGTCTGGTGTGGACCTCCGGATGGGCAGATTGAACGACAGCGGCCCCTCCCTCTTGCCTTGTTTCCAGAGAAGGATTGTCGAGCACGGCCCCATATCGTCCACGCTCTCACCCAGGCCGGCATCGGATGGCGAGCGGCATGGACATCCTCACATCTGCCGTCGATTCAGGCGGCGCTGGATGCGGGTGCCGCGGTTACGGCTTTGCCGGCCTCGGTCGTCGCTTCGCGACACCGCCGCCTGACCACGGAAGACGACGGCCTGCCGTCGCTGAAACCGCTCGAGATCGCCCTTCTCGTTCCACATGGCGCGCGCGCCGCTGTTCGCACGGTCGCCAGCTTTGTCCGCTCGCATTTTCAGCAGCTTTGACACTATCTACTGTCGCCGTGATCAGGGTCGCGATCCGGCGAACGGCCCGTTGCAAGGCATATGGTTTTGAGAATCCAAAAACAGCAAATTGGCTAAGCCGCCATGTCTCTTGCAGCGTCTTCAAAAATACCAATCATCTCGTCGATAACGCCATCGGTGTGGGCATTGGAAAGATAGAGACGACCGAAGGCAAACGGCATGATCAACAGCCCGCGGCGGCGAAGCGCCTCGTGAAGTTTGAGGGTCATGACGGCATTTGCCCTGTCCAGCGTCTCTGCGTAGTTCGAGGGCGGGCTATCGGCAAACCAGATTGTAAACACAGAGCCCTCCCCAGAGGTTGTAACCGCCCTGCCATAACTGGCAAAGGCTGAATTTATGCCATGCCTCAACCGCTCGCCGCGCGCCAGCAAGGCGGCGTAATCGAGGTCTCTCAGAACCTGAAACGTTGCGGTGACGGCGGCTGTGGCCACAGGATTGCCGCTGTAAGTCCCGGCGCGGTTGACTGGACCCTCTTCTGCAAGCGCCATGAGGTCGGGTCGACCGACGACTGCGGCCACTGCGACGCCGCTGCCGATTGCTTTGCCGACGGTGGCCAGATCTGCTTCCACCTCCATGCTATGCCCCGTCAGCCCGAAACGCGTGCGAAATCCCATCAGCACTTCGTCGAGAATGACAAGCGCGCCATGGCGCCGCGCCGTCGCTTCCACATGCGCAAGATACCCGGGCGCTGCCGGGATGCATCCCGCATTGGCCAGCATCGGTTCCAGGATGACGGCAGCGATGCTACTGTTTTCCGCGAACAGTTGATCGACGTCATCGAAGTCGTTGAAGCGCAGCAGCGTGGTTCGCTCGTGCACCGGCCGTGCGTTTGTGAGCATTGCCGCATCGGCGGATCCCGCCTGGCCCAGCGTAACGTCGTCATACCAGCCATCATAGCCGGCAGCCATTTTTGCGATATAGGAGCGGCCCGTGGCAGCGCGAGCGAGCCGGCAGGCGAGATGAACAGCCTCGCTACCGGTATTGGTAAAGATCGCCCGCGACAAATGCTGCGTCGCAGCGGTCAGCACGCTGGCAGCTTCCTCCTCTCCATCATGGGCAAAGGCCGGCATCGGCCCATTGCGCAGGGCGGCAGTGACTGCCTCGACAACCAGCGGATTCGCATGGCCGATCACCGTCGCCCCAAATCCGAGCGCCGTATCGATATACTGGCGCTGTCTGTCGTCCCAGATATAGGCGCCTTGGGACCGTCGGGCGACAAAGGGTTTGCCGTCCATGGGTGGCAAGGCCCGCCCGGCGCTGGAGATTCCCCCAACCAGATGTGTCGTCATCGTATTTGTCCATTCGTTGCGGCCACGGACGGTTGCTAGAACCCGAAGTAACGCGGAAGCCATTCCGTCGTCTCCGGAATGAAGGCGACGAGCAGGAGGCAGATGTTGCTGGTAATGAAGAACGGGATAAGCCTGCGCGTAACCGCGTTCACCCCGACCTTGGCGACGTTGCAGACGACGAAGATGTTGGTGCCCACCGGTGGGGTGAACAATCCGATACCCAGCGCCATGGTGAAGATCAGACCAAGCTGATAGGGCTGTAATCCGGCTTCCATGCCGATCGGATGTAATATCGGTGCGAGGATGATCAACGAAGGCCCAAGATCCGCCCAGGTGCCGACGAAGGTCAGAAGCGCCAGAATCAGTAGGATGGTGATTGTCGGACCGGCTCCCCAAGCATGAAGGAGCCCGGCGGTCCATTGCGGAATCTGCTCGACGGTCAGTATCCAGGAAAACGGAACGGAAACAGCCATGATGATCATGATCGCGCCGGTCATGCGCACCGTCTCCACCCCAATCTTCCAAAGGCCGGCCAAGGTAATTTCGCGGTAGAGGACGCCTCCGACCAGAAGAGCCCAGACCACTGCCACGAAAGCAGCCTCCGTTGTTGTCGCAAGCCCACTCAGCATGGAACTGAGAACCGCAATCGGCATCATTAACGCAGGAAGTGCCCGCAAAAGGTGCTTGCTGAAGCTTGTTACGGTCGGACGGGTCTCCGATTTTGGAAAGTTCTCCTTCACCCCAACCCACCAGGCCGTGAGCATGAATGTGACCGCCAACATAAGACCTGGAATGATGCCTGCTGCAAATAGCCCGCCGATCGACGTATCCGTTATGACCCCGTACATGATCATGACGACGCTCGGCGGAAGAATGATGCCGAGCGTACCGGCCGCAGCGGTGACGGCTGCAGCGAAGTCTCTTGGATAGCCCCGTTCGGCCATCGCCGGGATCATGATGGCACCGACAGCACCCGTGTCGGCCGTGGCCGATCCGGTAATTCCGCCATAAATCATGCAGGTCGCGACATTGACGACACCCAATCCTCCTCGCACCCAGCCGACCATGTCATTGGCAAGGTCGATGATCCGGCGTGTCAGGCCACCCTCGTTCATGATGCCGCCGGCGACGAGAAACAGCGGGATGGACGCCAATGAAATGGAATCGGCTCCCATATAGACCTGTTGCGCAAACCAGGAGGGTGGGAGCGGAACCAGACCGAAGTAAATGACGACAAGAGTGGAAAACGCGATCGACCATGCGACCGGCACACCAGTGTAGAGCGTGATGGCGAAGACGCCGAAGAGAACCAGAAGCGTCATTGGCCACGCTCCCGGAATGCCGAAACGATGCGCGCAATGGCGATGATGGCGAGAGTGGCGCCCATGAAGACGATGATGCTCTGAACGGTCCAACTCGGCGCGCGCATAACGGGGGTCGGAACAAATCCCGTGCGCGCAAGCATGGCCTTGCCGCTCCACAGAAAGGCGGCGGCAACGGTGAGCAGGATGAGATTGTGATAGATGCGAAACCAGCGGTTCCGGCCACTGGTGGACGTGTTGCCGTCGATGGAAACGTTTTCGCCGGCGACCTCCGACAGAACAGCACCGATCGCGGTCGTCCACAAGAACTGGATGCCGACCATTTCAAATGACCAAGTGATTCCGGAAAGACCGAGATACCGGCCTACGGCACCAAGCCCGGTAGAAAGGATTAGGGCGACGACAACGAGGACACCAACGATCGTCATCACGAAGACCGCTGAAGAAGCGAGGCGTTTCATAGGGCTTTCCATCAAAGGAGGACGTGGCTGCACAGGCAACGAATGCGGCAAGGACACGTCGGAGGACCGATTGCATCCTCGCCCTAGGCATTGCCTATTTTCCGGCTGCTGCCGAGCGCACGGACGACACCAGATCGTCGCCCCATTCCGCCCCGAATTTCACATAGACAGGATCAACCATCGCACGGAAGGGTGTCGTGTCCACCGTCGTTACGGTGACACCCTTCGACTTGAGATCCTCAATGACCTGAGCATAGACTTCGTCAAGTTTTCCGCGGTACCAGATCGTCGTCTCTTCGACTGCTTTGGTCACCGCAGCCTGGTCTTCCGGGCTCAGAGCGTCGAAGCGCTCCTTGTTCATGAACCAGTAATTCGGCGTCCAGATATAGTTCGAGACAGACAGGAACTTCGCGCTCTCATACCATTTCTGATCCGCGAAATCGCGTATTTCCGGCTCCACGCCGTCGACCACATGCGATTGCAGCGAGGTATAGACTTCCCCGAAAGGAATCGATTGCGGCAGGGCACCCAGCTGTTCGATGGTTGCGAGAATGACCGGGTTCGGCGGCGTCCGCAGCTTCAGACCCTTGATATCCTCCGGTGTAGCGATTGATTTGCTGACGGTTGCAAATTGACGGAAACCGGAATCAAGCGCGCCGAGCATCTTGAAGCCGTTGTCTGCACCCGTGTCGAAGACCTTTTTCCCGATTGGTCCGTCGAGAAAGGCGTGCGCCGCTTCTGCATCGGAAAACAAGAACGGCAAGGTGACGACGTTGAGCTTCGGATCGATCGCATCCGCAACACCGCCTAGCCCGATATCGATGGAGCCGGAACCGACACCATCGGCGATCGGTCCCTCATCGCCCAACTGACCATCTGGAAAAATCTGGACGGTAAGGCCGCCCTTGGTTTCGCCGGCGAGCTTGTCGGCGAACACCAAGACAGCCTCCTGAATGAGGCTCTTCGAGCTTGACGCGTGGGCGAGCCGAAGAGTTTCGGCATTCGCTTGGCCGGTGCAAAGCAACAGGATGCCAGCGATGGTGGACATGGAAAGGCGACCGGCGTGAGCCCGCATGATATTGAATTCTAACATGTTACCCTCTTTGTCATTGTTATGACCAAGAGTATGTGCGGCCTTTCTCAGGGGTACAATCGGTAAAGCAACGTCTTCGATCAGGAAACGTTATGTTGCTATATCAGATCGTTATGCTGCGCCGCTTGTCACGCAACTGTCCCAAATTAACCCATTAATTAGCATTCACTTGCATGCGCGGACCACGATGCTACCGTCGCCGACATCGTGGGGGATCGCGTATGACAATTGAAGAGCTGATCGATCTACAGGAAGCAGGCTCAAGGGCGCGGGTGCTCGGCCTGAAGGCTCACGAAAACCCATACCTCGCCGCCCATAGGATGCCGACTGGTGATACCAGCGCCCTCGGGGATTGGCTTGCGCGTCACGACGCGTGGAAGTTCGGTTGGGAAGCGGAGGACGCTAGCCGCGAAGGTAGGATTGCTGCGCACTTCAAGGAGTTGATCTCGACTGCCAAACAACGGGCGCTCGATGCCTAACGTTATTGATGGTCGTTCGCTAGCGACAAGTTAGGTTTTCTTGCTCCGTCACGGCGAAGGATCGGCACCTCAGCGTTCAGGCCTTTTCGAAGAGCGGTGAGATCACCATTTCCGGCACCAGCACCAGGCCCTTGTCGGTTATCCGGATTTCCGGGATGACTGATAGCGGGATAAGGTTGAAGCCCATATAGGCGATGGTGCAGCCTGCCTTTTCCCATTCGAGCTTCAGGGCCTTTACCTCGTCGGCGACCTGGTGCACGCGCTTGTCGGACAAAAGCCCGGCGACCGGCAGTGGCACCATGGCCGTCACCTTGCCGTCCATCACGACACAGACGCCACCCTGCTTTTCTTCGATCGCGTCGAGCGCCACCTGCATGTCCGCGGCATTGGTGCCGGCGACGATGATGTTGTGGCTGTCGTGGCCGACCGAGGATGCGACAGCGCCTTGTTTGAGCCCGAAGCCATTGAGCAGTCCGTGGGCGACATTGCCGGCAGACTTGCCGTGACGTTCCACCACCGTCACGAAGCAGAGGTCGTGCTTGTCGAAATGGGCTTGCCAGTCATTGGCCGGTTCCAGCGTGACGGTGACATGGCCGAGGGTGATGCCAGGCAGCTCCGTCTTGATCGTATGAGCGACGACCGTCTCCGTCGGTAGGTCCGGTGTCAGCTTGAGATTTTTTGGCAGCTTGACCGTGTGGTAGGCGGCGTCCGGATAGCGGTACGGTTTCGACAGGGCTTCGTCGAGGATCGGCGTGATCTTCTTGCCGTCGACGACGAGCTCGCCGCCATACCAGGTGCTAACAGGCGTAAGGTCGTCGCTGAGAAGCACCAGGTCGGCGCGGCGACCGCCGCCCAGACCGCCGATTTCGCCTTCCATGCCGAACCGCGTCGCGCCGTGCAGCGAACCCATCGCCCAGGCCTGTTCCGGCCTCATGCCGTATTTCACGGCTTCGCGAGTCACCCAGTCCAGGCCGAAGGCGAGCAGATCTTCCGCATCACGGTCGTCGGTGCAGACGGCAACGCGCTTGTGGGAAGCGCCGAGCTCGGTGATCGTCTTGATCGCCTGCGGCAGCGAATGCCAGGGAGTCGTCGGCGGGCCGCCGCGCAGGAAGATCCACACGCCGGCTTCCAGCAGGTCGTCGGCAATGTCGCGGTCGATGGCTTCATGCGTGTCGGTGACGCCGGATGCGGCGTAGGCGGCAACGAACTCCCGTCCGTAGACATGGCCCGATACCGGCCTGCCGCGCTCGAGCGCTGCAGCCAGGATCGCATGGCTGCGCTCGTCGCCCATCGCAACGGGGACGAAATCCATCTTCTCACCGAGAGCCACGGCTTCCGGCCATTTGTCGAACAGGGCGGCGATCTTGTCCGGCGTCAGGTCGCCGCCGGCCGTTTCCAGATCCGGCGTCGTCGCCGGCACGGTGCTCGGCACGGTCAGGAAGATCGACAGCGGCGCCTGCCGTGCGTCCTCGAGCATGGCCTCGACGCCGGCGACGTCCATGACATTGCCGATCTCGTGGCTGTCGCAGAAGATCGTCGTCGTGCCGTTGAGGAGCGCCGCTTCCGCATAGGCGCAGGCCGTCACCATCGAGGATTCGATATGGATATGCGGATCGACCAGGCCCGGGGCGATGATGCCGCCCCTGGCGTCGTAGAGTTTGGCGCTCCCGCCTCTGTAGCTGCCGGCCGGCTTCACGGCCGCAATGCGGCCCCCCGAAATCCAGACTTCGCGTCCGTCGAGAAAGCGCTCCGAATAGGTGGACAAGACGCGTGCGCCTTGGATGACCAGGTCGGGTTCGCGACGAGCGGAGGCGACATCGGCAAGACGGCGGGTCATGGTCGAGAGCGGCTGAACGGAGAAGCGGGTAAGCGTGCTCATGTAAACCTCATTTCCAGGGCTCGGGGGAGGACTGGCGAGATTGTAAGGAACGCCGTCGGCGGAAGGAAGCACGAATAGTTCTTGTCTCTGGCCTCAAACGAATGCCAATCAGCGTTTCCCGCGAACCGCCAGAACGGCTTCCGCAAAGGTGTCGATCTGGCTGGTCTGCAGCCCGGCGACATTGATGCGTCCGTCCTCGACGATGTAGATGGCGTGGTGCTCGCGCAGCATCACGGCTTCTCCGGGTGTCAGACCGATCAGCGAAAACATGCCTTTGTTCTTGGCGAGGAAATCGTAGTCGCTGCCATTGGTGAAACGCCGGAAGGAGGCAGCAAGCCCCTGGCGCAGCGACAGAATGCTGGAGCGCATACCATCCAGTTCGGCGCGCCAGTCGGCCGCGAGTGCGGGGTCTTCCAGGACGGTGCGAACGATAGCCGCGCCATGATCCGGCGGCATCGAATAGACGACGCGGGCTCGCACCGTGAGTTGCGCCTTGGTTGCATCCGCTCGATCCGCGTTGGCGGCGAGAATGAATGCGGCACCTGTGCGCTCGCGATAGATTCCGAAATTCTTCGAGCATGACGAGGAGACGAGCATTTCCGGAACCATGCCGGCGAGCAGCCGTACCACGAAGGCATCGTCCTCGAGACCCTCGCCAAACCCCTGATAAGCGATATCGACCAGCGGAACGAGCCCGCGCTCGGCGATGATCTCTGCCAGTGCCTGCCATTGCGAACGGCTCGGGTCGGCGCCGGTCGGGTTGTGGCAGCAGCCGTGCAGCAACACGATGTCGCCCCGCTCCGATCGTGAGAAATGATCGAGCAGGGCGTCGAAATCCACCTCGCCTGTTCGGCGATCGAGGTACGGGTAAGTGACGACCCGAAGCCGGTTGTCTTCAAGGATCGACACATGGTTCACCCAGCTCGGATCGGGCACATGGACCGCAGCACCCGGGCGCGCCAGGCAGATCAGGCCGGCGAGCACCGTCAAGGCGCCTGCTCCGCCCGGCGTCTGGATGCCGCGAATTCGCTCCCACGGCGCGGCCTCGCCGAAGACAAGCCTGCCGATGAGATCGCAAAAAACAGGATCCCCGGCCGGACCGACATAGGCTTTGGTCGTCTGCGCGGTATGGATTCGCTTTTCTGCCTCCCTCACCGCCCGCGGGATCGGCGTCGTACCCGAGGCGTCCCGGTAGACTCCGACGCCGAGATCTATCTTGTTCGAACGACTGTCCTGCCGGAAAATCGGCATCAACGACAGGATCTTGTCGGCTGGCGGCATTATCAGATCATCGAACATGGTTCTCTCCGGTCAGGGGAATTGCGGGCGGCGATGAAACGCCGGCGCTTCATGATGCGGCCGCAGCGCAAATCAGCTGGCCCGCCTATTTCAGGGCGCCGATCTTGTTCTCGATGGTCTCGAGAAATGCCCCGGACCGCACGATCTCGAGAGCCGGTGTGGTCTGCTTGGGCATGTAGCTGTCCTCCTGCTGGAACGGGATCGCGTCGCGAAGCGCGTCATAGAGCGCCTGGCTGCCGGCTCCGAGCTTGTAGCCGCCGAGTGCCTCTTCGGTCAGGAAGATGGCGCGGGCCGCAAGCAGGCATTCGACACCAAGGATCTTCGGCATGTTGTCGACCACCTGACGCGTCTTGCGGCATGCCCATGTCGCCATCGAAACATGGTCTTCCTGGCTGCTCTTGGTCGGGATGGTATCGGCAACGGCGGGGAAAGCCAGCGTCTTGTTTTCCGATGCGACGGACGCCGCAGCCGTCGAGATGATGCCATAGCCGTAATTCAGGCCGATCGGCTTGCCGGCAAGATTCGGCGGCAGGCCGTAGTTCAATGTCGTGTCGCAGAGCGAGAACAGGCGACGCTCGGAAATATTGCCGATTTCCACCAAAGCGATCGTCAGCAAGTCCATGGCGAAAGCGATGGGTTCGCAATGAAAGTTGCCGCCGGACAGGAATTCCAGCGCGCCGAGTTCGTTCCAGAAGACGAGCGGATTATCGGTCGCGGCGTTGAGCTCGCGCGTGATCACCTCCTTGGCGTGCTCCAGCTGGTCGCGGCAGCTTCCATGCACCTGCGGCAGGCAACGGAAGGAATACTGATCCTGGATCCGGGCGGTGTGTTTCGGATGCAGGATATCGTCCTCGAGGCGTACCGCACGTGCTGCCTCGGTCGTGCGACGGCTGCCCTCGATAATGCGACGGATATTTTCCGCAGTCGCGATCTGCCCGGGCTGCTTGCGCACGAGATGAATGCGGGGATCGAATGCCGCCTGCTCGCCGCGGATCGCCTCCAGACTGAGCGCGCCGGCCGCATCGGCTGTCTTCATCAGCATCTCGGCGTCGTGGAGGTTGAGAACCGCCATGGCCGCGCAGAGGCTGTTGCCATTGATGAGGGCAAGGCAGTCCTTCGCCTTGAGATCGAAAGCAATTGGGGAGATGCCGGCTTTTTCCAGAGCCTGCGGCGCCGGCATGCGTTCGCCCTGGTAATAGGCTTCCGCTTCCTCATAGCCGATCAGCACCGAAACCATGTGCGCGAGCGGTGCCAGATCGCCAGACGCGCCGACCGACCCCTGGATCGGCACCACAGGGTGAACGCCGCGGTTCAACATCTCAATGAGACGATCGACCACCTCGATCCTCAGGCCGGAAACTCCGAGGCAGAAGGCGTTGATACGGACGGCCATCATGGCGCGGACGATTTCTTCCGACGCCGGTTCTCCGATGCCGGAGCAATGCGAGAGCACGATATTGCGCTGGAAGCGATCGTTATCGGTCTGGTTGATGGCATAATCCTTGAGCTTACCGACGCCGGTGTTGAAGCCGTAGGTTGGCGGCGCGTTTTCGGTCAGCCAGTTTTCCTCGATATAGTTTCGCACCTTGATGATTTCGGCGCGCGCTGCATCGGCGAGCACTACCTTGGCGCCCTGGCGCGCGATGCGAACGGTATCTTTGATCGTCAGGCTGTCACCGTCTAGAATTATGGCGTTCATCTCGATGTCCTTGAAGCTCGATAGGTGTGAGAAAGTAGTGCCGAAATCGAACACGCGCGCCGGGAGCGCAGCCTGTCTTGATCGCAGCGGTAAAGCCACCAGTGACGGCGACGTAGTTTTCCGCGACACCTTCATCGGTGACGATGGTTCCTGTCATGACGGCGTCGAAATCGCTCATGATGTCTTCGATCCTCAGTGCGCATGATGGGGAAAGCCGTGGCACACGGCTTTGGCGGCGGCTCGAAGCTGTCCGACCAATGTCCCTGCTTCGGATTCCGGCATGGAAATCGTTTCGAGATAACGGGCTACCAGCTCGCCCGGCCCTTCGAGCGGGAGAAAGTCGTCGGCCAGACGCCGGACCTGCAGCCGTTCCGCCTCCAGCTCTGCTGCCTTGATCTTCTGGTAAAATTCAATCTCTGCCGTGTGCCTGCGGCCTTGACGCAGGGTTAGCCGAAGATGTCGCAACGGCAGGACGAAAAGCGCGCGCCATTCGCCGGCACGTTCGAGAAGCCGCTGCATCTCGCTGTCATCCGCGCCGTGTCCGTCACGATCCGCAAGAGCGAAGAACAGCAGGGACGGCACGTCCACCGCATGACGTGTCTGGGCTTCGAGGCACCAGGACGCGATGCCGGGCTCGCCGTAGAGCCGGACCATGACATCGAACACATTGGCACAGAAAGCAGCGCGCCTCGCAGCTCCGGTATCCTGTTCCGAGCGCGCGTTGCCGCTTGCCACCGTTTTTTCTGCGAATGCATCAGGGGCTTTTTCCATCACGCTTGTTCCGCCGTCTTCATTCCGGGCGCCGGTTCGTCGTGAGGGAAATGGCAGGCCGCGAATTGGCCGTAGGGCATCGCCGTAAGCTTTGGTTCCTCTCCCGCACAGATCGCCTGAGCGCGTGGGCAACGCAGGCGGAACCGGCATCCGGACGGCGGCGTGCTCCGCGACGAGGCCTGCGTCGGCGTTGCGCTCGGCACGATCTTCCGGCTGGCATCGGGAACCGGGACTGCTTCCAGCAGCATGCGGGTATAGGGATGCGCCGGACGCCGATAGATGGCATCGCCGGTTCCGATCTCGACGATCTTGCCCATGTAGAGGACGGCGACCTTGTCGCTGACATTGCGCACGACGGCGAGATCGTGGGAAATGAAGATCAGCGCCAGGTTTCGCTTCTGGCGGATATCTTGCAGAAGATTTATCACATGCGCCTGCACCGACACGTCGAGAGATGCAACCGGCTCGTCGCAGACGATCAGCTCCGGCCCGACGGCTAGCGCCCGCGCGATCGCAATGCGTTGGCATTGGCCGCCGGAAAACTGATGCGGCCTGCGGCCCTCCACCATCGTCCTGCTCATGCCGACATCGTTGAGCGCGCGCTCGACCCTTTCCAGTCTTTCCGCTTTGCGGATGCCCTGGATCTCGAGGCCTTCTCCGACGATATCCTGCACCTTGCGGCGCGGATTGAAGGAAGAAATAGGGTCCTGGAAGATCATCTGCAGCTTGCTGCGGATGGCGCGAAGATCGGAAGCAGACAGATCGGCAACATTCAGGCCGTCATATTCGACGTGGCCGTCGACACGCGTGTCCGCTTTCGGCAGCAGCTTCAGAAGGGCACGGCCGATGGTCGTCTTGCCGCTGCCCGACTCTCCGACAAGACCGAGCGTTTCCCCAGGTGCCACGTCGAAGGAGACGCCGTCGACCGCAACAAAGGTCTTGCCGCCGCGCCGGTATCTGACCGACAGATCGCGTACCTTCAAAAGCGCGTCGTCGCGCAGGAAGGCATCGAAGGCATGCGTTGCGGCACCTGTATCGACGGCCTGGCCGGAAGCCTCGTCATTCATGACTATGCCCTCCTTTCGGCCGCGGTGTCGGCTGCATCGCCGGTTTGAACAGGCACATAGCAGGCGAAGCGATGCTTGCCGTCCGCACTGGTGGTCATCGGCGGCATCGAGACATGGCAGCGAGCCTCGGCGGCGGGACAGCGCGGTGCGAACGGGCATCCCGGCGCGGGGTTGGCAAGATCGGGCGGACGGCCCGGGATCGTGCGCAGTTTCGTATGAGCCGGGTGGTCCATGCGCGGCATCGCCGAAAGCAGAGCCTCGGTATAGCGATGGCGCGGATGGGAAAAGACGGTGTCCGTCGGGCCGTATTCCACGACATGCCCGCCATAGAGCACGAGGATGTCGTCGGTGCGTCCCGCGACGATGCCCAGATTGTGCGTGACCAGGATCATCGACATCTGCCGCTGCTGCTGGATAAGCTGCAGCAGATCGAGAATTTCCTTCTGAACCGTCACGTCGAGCGCGGTCGTCGCCTCGTCGGCGATCAAGAGATCCGGCTGGCAGGCAAGTGCCGTGGCGATCATGATCCTCTGCTTCATGCCGCCCGAAAACTGATGCGGATAGTGCCCGTAACATTCCGCCGCATCGGGAATGCCGACGCTTGCCAGCAGCTCGATCGCGAGTGCCTTCGCCTTCGCCTTTCCGAGCCGCAGATGGAAGCGGCTTGCCTCTTCGATCTGCCGTCCCACCCGCACGAACGGATTGAGGGATGTCATCGGGTTCTGGAAAACCATCCCGAACTTGCGGCCGAGAAAAGCGCGGCGTTTCGTCTCGTTAAGCGTCGACAGATCGGTCCCGTCGACAAGGATGCGACCGCTGGTTTTCATGCCCTCCGGCGCAATGCCCATGATCGTCTTGACCAGCATGGATTTGCCCGCGCCGGATTCTCCGACGATGCCGAGCGTCGTGCGCGGCGGGATGCTGAAGCTGACGTCGTGCAGTACGCGGATCGGCCCGAACGGCGACCTGAAATGACAGGAGAGCTCGTGACAATCGAGGACCGGGGTGGTGTTCGCTGCCTCGTTCATATCAGAGTTCCCTGCCGCGATGGTTCATGCGACGGGCCAGACAATCCCCGACCGTGTTGAGCGAGTAAACTGTTAGAACGATGGCGACGATTGGTCCGAAGATCAGCAGTGGAAAGCGGCTGAGCAGGTCGGTCGAGCTGGCGATCATCCCGCCCCAGCTCGGCGCCGGCGCCGGAATGCCGTAACCGAGAAAACTCAGCGATCCCTCCGTGATGATCAGCCCCGCCATCAGCGGCGGAACGATGGCCGTCAGCGCCGGAACGAGATTGGGCAGGATCTCGCGCAGCAGAAGCCGCACATCCGACGCGCCCATGGCGCGTGCTGCCAACACGTAATCACGATCGTTCTGGGCAATCACGCCGCCCTTGGCGATGCGTGCATAAGTTCCGATGTCGAGCAGGCCAAGCGCCAGCATCATCGTGAAAACCGAGTTTCCGGTCACCGATATCAGCGCCAGGATGACGAGGATCGGCGGAAGCGACGCCATGGAATTGGCATAGAGATCGACGATCCGCTCGACCGGGCCGCGATAGAAGCCGGCCAGCATTCCGAGGATCATGCCGATCACCAGCGAGATCAGCGTCGCGACCGAGACGATGGCGAGCGTCGTTCGCGCACCGTAGAGCACGCGGGACAGGATGCTGCGCCCGAGCGCATCGGTTCCGAACAGGCCGTTCAGGCTCCATTCCGGGCCTTGCGAGAAATCGCCATAGGGGAAGCTTGCCCGAACGAGACCCGGAATGAACTCCACGAAAACCGAGGAGATGATCAGAACCGCCAGGAACAAGAAGGCGAACCATTCCATCGGATGGCCGCTCGGCATACGGAACCGCGCGGTCTTCGGCATCGCGGCATTCAACGTCTCCGCCAATGCGACCGCTTCGCCGGGCACGAGGTCCGTTTGTGTCGGCTGGAGGCGGCTCATGACACGTCCACCCGCGGATCGATAAGCGCGTAACCGAGATCGACCAGGATGAAGATCACGACGAAGATCACCACCGTCAGCGAGAGGATGGCCTGCATGACGGGCAGGTCGTGGCTGCTGACTGCATTGAGAACGGTCCAGCCGATGCCGGGCACCGCGAAGTAACTCTCGACGATGAAGGAACCGCCGAGCAGATAGGTCATCGACAGGCCCATCACCGTCAGCACCTGAGGAGAGGCCGGGCGCAGCACGTGGCGCATCAGGATATAGCGCGTCGGCAGGCCCTTGGCCCTGGCAACGAGGACATAGTCCTCCTGGAGGACCGCGACGAATTCGCTGCGGCTCACCCTGTAGAAATAGGCTGCCTGGTGCACGCTGAGGCACATTACCGGCAAGGCGACGTAGTAGAGATTGCCGATCGGATCGTCGCTGAAGGTAACCCAGCCGGTCGCCGGCAGCCAGCGCAGCACGATCGCGAAGACGAAACCGAGCAGAACCACGATGACGAAAGTCGGGATCGACAGCATGACCGAGGACACTGCCCGCAGCACCGTATCGAGGATGCCGCCCGGACGGCTGGCGGTGTACATGGCCAGCGGCACGCCGATCAGAAGCGAGGCGAACATGGCAAGCAACGCGATCTCGAACGTCACCGCCGCCCGGTCGACCAGCAGTTTTGCCACCGACTGCTGGCTGAACATGGTCTGCCCGAGATCTCCCTGCAGAAGCCGTCCGAGCCAGCCGAGATAACGTTCCCAGACCGGCAGATCGTAACCGTAACGGCTGTTCAGCGCATCGATCTGCGCCTGCGTCGCGTTCTCTCCAAGGATCAGCTGCGCGGCCGACCCCGGCATCAGGCTCGACAGCGCCGTCGCCGAGAACGTCACCAGCAGGAAGACCGGAATGCCGGCCAGAAGCCGGACGCCGACCGCTTTCAGATAGGAGAGCTTGGCAATTCGCAACGATCGGACTCCGATTGTCAGGTGGAACATCCAATGCCGGACTGGACCGGCATCCGGATTTCGCAATACGAGACGGCAGAGCGGCCGGCCTCCGGGATCAGAGCGCCTTCCATCTGTCCTCGGCATCGAGCCAGCCGCTGTCCCGCTCCAGCGAGGCCTTCTGCTCGGCAGGCGTCATGCCGCCCATGCTGTGCTCGTCCGCGTAACGCGTGCTGCGGTCCTTGAAGACATGCCGACCGTAATCCATCATGCCATACATCGATCCCTTCTCGAGATAGTGCATGGTCACCAGGTTGAAGCCGAGCGCCTCGATTTCCTCGAGCCGCACGAAGGGCACGCCGTTGACGGTCGCGACATCGCCGAACATCTTCCAGCCGGGCAATTCCTTGGCCACCTTCCGGCATTCCTCCAATGTGCGCAGGCCGTGCACATAGGTCATCTCAGCGCCGAGTGCTGCGGCGCGCACGCAGCGTTCGATAGCGTCGTCCAACCCCTTTTCGAGCTTGGATTCAGTGCGTGCGATAACCACGCAATCGGTGCCTTGACAGGCTTCGATCGAGGCCTTGATCTTGGCGAGCCAGAGCTCCTGCGAGACGACCTCGTGCGGCACGTTTCCATCGACCTTGCCGGCAAGCGTCGCCGCCTCCATGGCGCGGCCGAACCGCGCGTAGCCGCGTTCATTGGGCGTATCCTCGATCAGGATCGCTCCGGCGCCGGCTTTGGCGAGACGATAACAGGTGCGGAAGGTCTGGACGACATCGCCGAAACCGTCATCGGCATCGATGACCAGTGGCAGAGGCGAATAGTCGGCGATGCGGTCGGTCGCGTAGACCAATTCCTCCTGATTGTGCAGGCCAAGATCCGGCACGCCGGACATGCTGAATCCCAGTGATGCGCCGCTGAGCAGGATCGCCTCGAAGCCGGCCATTTCCGCCGCCTTGGCGGAGTAGCAATCCCAGACGCAGGGCGTGAACACCTGCTTGCGGGAAACCAGGTCCCGAAACTTCACCTTCTCGCGATTGCCGATCATCGTCATCCACCTTTTCCGATCGCCCCGCATCGCAGGGCTCATTCTGTCGTCTTAACGTCTTTGGCTTGTACGGTCGTCCAGCCCATCGACCGGCCCTTCGCTGCCCGCCCGGATCTTCCGGGCGAGCCTGCACGTCGTGATCTGGAACCCGCTATTTCTGGCAGACATCCGTGCAGACGTAGAGGAACTGCTTTTGCAGGATGCCGCCGTTCGAAGGAACGACGCCGCCGGTATTGTCGCGCAGCAGCAGCGAGCGCGTCTGTTCACCGAAGATGTAAAGCGGCATTTCGGTTGCGACGAGCTTCTGAACCTTGACATAGGCGGCTTTGACAGCGGCAGGGTCGAGGGTGGAGCTGGCCTCCTTCAATGCAGCGTCCATCTCGGCGCTCTTGTACTGTCCCCAGTTGAAAGCACCGCCGGAACTCAGCAGATTGGAAATGTTCGGCTCGGCGCCGTTCGACACCAGCACCCCGCCTTCGACGCAGATGTCGAAGTCGAGCTGCGTCTTGCATCGCTGGATCAGCGAGGCCTGGTCGACCTCGACGATCTCAGCCGAGGCGCCTTCATAGCCGGTCAGCACCTGCTGGATGTAGGCGGCAAGACGCTTCAGGTCCGAGTTGGTATAGGTGACGATCTTGATCGAGAACGGCTTGCCGTCCGCCTTCAGAGCGTCGAACAGTTCCTGCGCCTTCTTCGGATCATAGGCCGGAAGAGATGAAGCGCTGTCGAAATAGGGCGAATTCTCTCCAAAGTAATTGCTGGGTGCCTTGTATCCGGGCATCTGCGTGAAGGCCTGCATCAGCCGCGCGCGGTCGATGGCGGAATAGAAGGCCTCGCGGGCGCGAACATCCGTGAAGATACCCTTGGCCTGGTTGAGATAGGCGCGGTTGATGCCGCGGATCGGGATCTCGCGGGTCGCAACCCCCGGCGCCGTTGCGTTCGAGCCGAACTGATAGGGATAACCGGCCATCATCGTTGCACCACCCTGCACGACGGTGGCGATGCGGCTGTTGGTTTCGGGAATGATCGCGAACTTGATCGTCTCCAGATAGGGGCGCGGCTGATCCCAATAACCGGGATTGCGGGCCATGGTCATCGATATGCCCTGGTTCCATTCGGTCAGCGTAAAGGCGCCGGCGCCCACCGGCTTGATGTCGGTCTTTTCCTTAGCGGCCTTCAATGCTGCCGGCGAGGCGATGAAGGGGCACAGCTCGGCGACCTGGGCTGCGAAATTGGCGTTCGGGGAGGACAGCTTGATCGTCAGCGTCTGCGGATCGACGACGGTGATCGCCTTGTTCCATGAGGATATGAACGGCTGCGCCGGTGAAAGCGTGGCCGAATCGGCGGCGCGGTCCCAATTGTATTTGACGGCTTCCGCATCATAGGGCGTCCCGTCTGTGAACTTCATGTCCTTGCGAAGCTTCAAGGTCCAGGTCACGGCGTCTGTGCTGGTCAGGCTTTCGGCCATGCCGCCGGTCACGACGCCCTTGTCGTTGACGTAGACGATAAAGCCGTAGACGGCGTCGAGCACATCCATCGGCCCGCCGGGATAGGTGCCGGCGGTGATCGCCGGATCCCAGCTCTTGATGTCCGAACCGTTGATGATGGTCATCGCGCCGCCGCTAACGGGTTTTTCCGTCTGCGCGGCGGCTTGAGACGCGGCGAGCATCACGGGTGCGGCCGCCATGAGCGACAACAGCAACACGGCGGCGCCGCGCATGAACAGGCTCTGCAACCTTCTGGAACGATTGTCTGACAACATCACTCTATCTCCTTTTTTTTGAGTTCCCCTGGGGGAGTGATTGTGCGTCGTTGTTTTGCATGCGGTTGACATGATGGCCCGGCAGCTTTCAGCGCTGCTCTTCATGGCTCAGTCGTTATGATCCTCCGTCCAGCGCCGGACCGTCGGATGATGAAGCCCGAATTGATCCAGCGCACGCCCCACGGTCTGGTCGACCATTTCGGCGATTGATTTCGGCAGCGTGTAAAAGCTCGGCACCGGCGGCATGATGACGGCGCCGTTGCGTGTTGCCTGGTCCATCAGCGCGATATGGCCCGCATGCAACGGCGTTTCCCGCACCATCAGCACCAGCCGGCGGCGTTCCTTCAGGCAGACATCGGCGGCGCGCACGATCAGATCGTCCGCATAACAATGCGCGATCCCGCTCAGCGTCTTGATCGAGCATGGCGCAACCAGCATGCCGTCGCACCGGAAGGAACCGGAGGCGATCGAAGCGCCGATATCCCCGTGGCTGTAGACCCGGTCGGCGAGGCCACGGATTTCGTCTGCGGTCTTTCCCGTCCCTTCGGCCAGTGCCGTGCGGATCGCCGCGGGCGATATGACGAGATGCGTCTCGACATCGTCGAAGTCCCGCAGCATCTCCAGCGCACGCAGTCCGTAGATTGCACCGGAAGCCCCTGATATGCCGATGATCAATCGCCTCAAATCAGCATCTCCGGCTTGACGCGCAACAGCAGCTTGCGCATCCGTTCGTAGGAATCCGGCGGCGGAAGCGCCTTGTCGAACCCTTCCCTTCGATCGCCCGGCTTCATCGTGGCGTCGTAGCCGACCTTGGCGATCACGCCGCCGTCTTCCTGAGGCTCGGACCGGTCTGCCGGAAGGTCCGTGACGATCAGAATGTCGCGCTCCGCGCGCATGCGCGTCATCTTTGCCAATTCGACGGCATCGAGATCCCAAGGGTCGACATCGCTGTCGACGATCGTGATGTTCTTGACGATGCTGACCGCACCCCAGCAGATCGACATGATGCGGCGTGCCTGTCCCGGGCGGGGCGCATCGATCTGCACGACCACGTTGTTCCGTCCGCTGCCTGATGCGGTGACGGCAACCTCGCCGACATTGAGAACGGACCGCCGGATGACGGCCTTGAGGCTGGCAGCGATCGGCACCGCGCCGAGATAGAGGTGCTCCATGTGGTAACCGGGCTCGATCACCTGCAACATCGCGTCGGAGCGGCAAGTCATGCATTCAAATCTGACGCGCACCCCGGAACCGTAATCCTCGTACATGCCGTGATATTCCGAGACCAACCCTTCGAGGATCGGCTCGTCGATATGAATATGACCTTCGAGCACGATCTCCGCCTCTGCAGGCACGGCAAGATCGACCGACTTGCAGCGGGCAAGCCGCACCGGCTCGCCGAGCAGCGATCCGGCGCAGTGCATTTCATCGTCACCAAGCCCCAGATAGAAGCAGGCGGCAAGCTGAATGGCTGGATGCGCGCCGAGGACGACGGCGAAGGGGAGCGGCTCGCCTTTGGCGCCCGCCTTGCGGGCCATGATGGCGAGATGATGGTTTGGTGCAATTCCGATCATCGCCTCGTTCGGACCAAGCACCTTGATACGGGCATAGGACGCGTTGCCCAGGCCCGTTTCAGGGTCGCGCGCCACGATCAGACCCGCGGTAATGTAGGGACCGGTCTCCTTGGAAAAGAATGTCGGGACTGGAAGCCGGGTCAGGATATCGTCCTGGAATAGCTGTTGCTGTACCGGCGCATCGTCCACGAAGACTGGCGGCACCGGAGACGCGATCGAGGACAGCAGCGTTTCCTGGATATCGCTTTTCGCGACGCCAAGCGCCAGGGCGACACGATCGAGATCCGACAGGATGTTGCCGAAGATCGGCATGTCGTGACCTTTGATGCAGTCGAGCCGCACCGCGGCCCTTTCATCGACGATGGAAAGAATGGCCGATACGTCGTGGATCGGGTCGACTTCCTCCGAAATCACCAGCAGCCGACCGCGACGGTCGAGCTCCTGAAGAATGCCCCGACACGACTGATCGCTTTCGCCGCGTGGCATTGCAGCGCCGGCCGTCCCGGATGTCATGGCCGCGTTTTCAAGCGGATCAGGGTGATCATTCATCCGGCAATCCTGTGAAAGTCATTTCCGAGGGCTGTTTTGATGCGGCAAGTATCAGCCGCAGGCCGGAGGCTGGGTAGCTCGAAAATCATGAATTGGAGGATAGGAAAATCAGAATGCTCGGTGCATGAGCGCGATTCGACACGATATGTTTTTTAGATCACGCCTGTCGGCCGAAGACGGCAGCGAGTGACTGGATCATCGTCCGCTCGGCCTCGGACAGCGTCCTTTCGCCGGAGAAAATCACCGAGAGGTTTCCGGCGATGACGTCTTCTGTAATCGGCGCCGCGGTGAGGCGCCCGCTGTCGATATCCTGCTGGACCGAGGACACCGGCAGAACCGTACAGACCGGCAAACGGCGGACCATGGCGATGGCCAATGGCAGGGAACCGACGTCCATGACCGGTTCGACACGCAGATGACGCGCACTGGCGGCTGCCATGAACGCCTGATGGATGCTGAGATGCTTGATTCCGAGAACCAACGGAAATCCGCAAACTTCGGCCAGTGGAATCTCCGTGCGACCGGCAAGGTCCAAGGCCGGATTGGCAACGACCGACAGGCGCTCGCTCGGCCCGAGATGGATCCGGGTCATCTGCGTCTGGACGGCACCGACAATGGCCAGATTGAGCTCTCCCGCACGTACCTGGTCGTGAAGCGCAGCGTTGGAACCTTCGATGATTCTCAGCCGGTATTCGGGATGGCCAAGGCGGGTTGCCGTCAGTGCCTGCGCCACCTTGTCCGTCATGACGCTGTCATGCCCCGAACTCGGCAGCATGCCGATCGAGATGGTCGCCTGTGTGTGGGCGGCAATATCCAGACTGGCCCGAAGGAGGTTATCGATGCGCTCCTCGATCTCCAGGGTGAAGGGAAGCAATGCCTTGCCGGCCTTCGTGCTCTCGGCACCGTTGCGCCGCCGTTCGAACAGGGGTTGCCCGACAACTGCCTCGATCTTCTGAATCTGCGTCGAAACGGAAGGTTGCGTGATATGCGCCGCGCGCGCCGCCGCCGAAATACCTCCGCTGAGATGCGCAAGGTTGAAGTAGTGCAATTGACGTGCCGTCAACTGCGGCCGGAAGACGATATTGGCCTCCGTTGCCTCCAGATTTTTCTTGAGGTTACAAAGCAGGGCGGACACGACCTCCTGGTCCGGCCCGTTTGCGCGCACGCCCAAGGTGCTCGACAACGGCGGATCGAGGGGCTCCAGATGCAGGCGCGCAAGTCCGAGCCGGTCGGCGACCATACTGCGGGGCATCAGGAAACGCATTTGCGGAAACTCGTTGAGCAGTCGATGAAGGTCTGCCGGCTCCTCGTCCATCAGGATCATGCGGTCGCGGATGCCGTGCTCGTCCGCATATCGGGTGACGGCATCGCGAAGTGCCTGACGCATTTTCAAAACGACAAATTTCTGATTGGGGGAGCGAAGATCAACCGCGGCCTCCGCCGTTCCGACGGAAAACCAGACCTCATCGTAAAAGGGCGTCATCGCAGGCAGCTTCGCAGATGGCACGCCGGTCATATAGCCGACTTCGATCTCCATCGAACCCGCGTTGTCCGGGATTTCCGCGGCCCCGTCATCAACAAGGGATTTTTCTCGCATGTCTGCAAACATCACGTCGATCAGCAGGTCGGGCCGCTCGCGTTCCATATCTTCGACGGTACGTCCGATCGCCTTCGAAAACCGGCCGATGGAGAAACTGAGATCGAGACGAATATCGATGCGAAGGGGCCCCGTGCCCCCGTTCCGCATCCGACGCACGAACCTTTCGCGATGAAGGATGGCCGTTGCCTGCTGAAACAGCCAGAAGGCTGCCGGTAAAGGGCTGAGGTGACCGCTTTTCCGAATGAAGAGCTTGAGTTGAAGTTCATTTTCCAAAGTACGCAGACTTGATGTCAGCGCCGAAGGAGCAATTCCAAGCTCGCGCGCGGTCTCTGCCAGCGTCGGGCTCTGACAGGCCAGCACGAAATGGGCCAGTTGCTGGATTTCGATGCGCGGCGGATTTGTAATCACTGCGGGTCTATATCGGATTGCACAAGGGGCTTCCCCGACTATGGCATACAAAGCGTTATACCGCACGAATATCAGCGCCGGCCCATTGCTTCCCCTTCGCCCACCGAACCGACATGGTCGGTGTCGGACTTTGGTCGCTCGCAGCACTGGCGATCGAATGCCTGGACAGGCCGAGAGCGTCGAAACCGGGAGTTCAGATCATTCGCGATCGCCCGGACCCAAAAAGACGTCAGCCGGCGATCAAAGCGGCTTCATACACCATCGTCGCGGCGGCAAGATCGGCCAACGCCGTTCCGACTGCCTTGTAGAGAGTGATCTCATCGTTGGACGTCCGCGCTGGAACATCCCGGCGACACAGCTCGTCAAGTGTCGCACGCACCGCATCCGCAGAAATGACGCCGGCCCTGATCGGCTGAACCAGATCGCCCGCTTCGTGAAGGGCTTCGTGCGTGTCGATATAGACAGACGAGCGCCGAAGCGCCTCGTCATCGGCCTCGCGCATCGCCGGGGTGAAGCCGCCGATCAGATCGACGTGGGTGCCCGGCCGCAGCCATGCGCCGCGGATAAGCGGTGCTGTCGCCAGCGTCGCCGCACTGACGATATCGGCCTGCCGCACTGCTGCTTCCAGATCCGTGACGGCAGTGGCCTGGAGCCCACGTTGCCGGAGGCTCTGCGCCAGTCGTTCGGCGCTGGCGGGATCGATATCCCAGATATCGACATGCGCGATCGGCCGGACGGCGCGGTAGGCATCGGGTATGAGGTTCGCGACGCGGCCTGCGCCGATCACCAGCAGACGGTGGGCGTCCTTTCGGGCAAGATAATCCGCGGCAAGGGCCGATGCCGCTACCGTGCGGCGCGTGGTGATCGTGTTTCCGTCAAGTAGCGCAAGCTGCATCCCGGTCCGACCATCATAGAGCATGTAAGTCGAGGTCAAACCGGGAATGCCGCGCACCGTGTTGCCGGGAAAGACGGTGACGATCTTGATGCCAAGGTAGCGCTCCGACCGGTGCGTTTCATGCCAGGCAGGCATCAGAAGCAGCGTCGCATCCGGCTCGCCGCTATTGGCTATCGTGTGGTGATGCCGCACCGGCACGACACAGCCTTCGGCGAATGCTTGCCGCAGGGTCGCGACCAGCGCACCGAAAGGGAGGAGTTCGCACGTTGTCCGGGCATCGAGAATACGGATTTGTGTGTCGGTCATTGAAGCGATCTCCCGGTAAATTCTGACTGCTGGATAAAGCGAATTCTGTGTGATTGAACGAGAGCCGCGTCGCCGCTGCGCGGCGCACCAGCTTTTCAACCAGCATCGGCCCTTTGGACACGTTGCGATCGGAATGCGGAGCATTGAGCACCGCTCAGCCAAACGCCGCTTTCTTCTCCAGAAATCTGGCGTATTGCGTCAGCGGATAGCACAGGGCGAAGAAGATCACCGCGACGAGACCGTAGACCTTGAAAGGTTCGAAGGTCGCGTTGTTGATGGCGTTCGCGGTTTTCAGCAGTTCGTCGAAGCCGAGGATCGAGGCCAGTGCGGTGCTCTTGATCAACTGGACCAAGAACCCGACCGTCGGCGCGCGGGTGATCCGGAAAGCCTGCGGCAGGATGATAAGGCGAAGTTCGAGGAGACGATGCAAGCCCAGGCTGGCTACGGCGTCCCATTGCCCGCGCGGCACCGCCTCGACGCCGCTCCGCCAGATTTCGGCAAGATAAGCGCTGGCGTAGAACGTCAGGCCGCAAACGGCGGCGGTCCATGACTCGATCCGGAAGCCGAGCATCGGCAGGCCGAAAAACATCAAAAACAGCTGCATCAGGAGCGGCGTTCCCTGAAACAGGGCAATGTAGCCGGACGCGAAGCTGCGCGGCCAGCGTGTTTTCGATATCCGCGCAGACAGGATCGCCAGGCCAACGATGGCGCCGCCGGCAAAGGCTGCGAGCGAAAGCAGCAGGGTCCAGCGTGTCGCGAAGACAAGATTGCGCAGAATGTCCCAGAAGGTGAACTCAATCATGCCAGACCGGCTCCCAGAAAACGGCGCTTCCCGGCGAAAAGGAGCCGGCGAAGTGCGGCGGACATCGAAAGGTAGATCAACGTCGCCACCAGATAGGTCTCGAAGGAGCGGAAGGTGCGCGACTGAAGCAGATCGGCCTCCTGCGCCAGCTCGCGGACGGATATTTGCGAAACCACCGCCGATTCCAGCATCATGATGATGATCTGGCTCGTCAGCGCCGGAAAGATGATGGCGATCGCTTGCGGCAGGATGATCTTGAAGAACACCAGCCGAGGCCTGAGGCCGAGTGCCTGCGCCGCCTCCTTCTGGCCTCTCGGTATGGCATCGAGCCCGGCCCCGACCACCTCGATCGTGTAGGCGGCCATGTTGAGGGTCATGGCAAGGACGGCGGCAGTGATCGGATCGAGGCGAATGCCGAGGCTAGGCAAGCCAAAGAAGATGAAGAACAGCTGCACCAGGAATGGCGTGTTGCGCATGATTTCCACATACAGCCCGACGAGCTTGCGCAACCATGGATAAGGTCCCCGGCGCGCGGCCGCGCCGAGAATGCTGAGAACGATCCCGAGGACCGATGTGGAGACCGTCAGTGCAAGCGTCGTGCCTGCGCCATAAGCCAGAGCTCCCATTCCGTCCCAAAGCCAATTGAAATCGAGGCTGTATCTCATCGCTTGTCCTTTGGAGCCGGATGATCCGGGCCGGGTCGGCCCGAAATCCCGATCAGCCTCTCAAGCAAAGAATTGGAGCATGATGCCACCGCAATCGCCTGCAGTTTTCGGCATCACGCTCTGGTGAGTGGGAGGCTGCCCTCGTCAGTCCTTCAGGTTTTCAGGGTTGAGCGGCGCTTTCAGCCAGCTCTTCGAGCTTGCGTCGAGCGAACCATCGGAGATCATTGCGGCGACGCTGTCGTTGACGACCTTCTTCAGGCCTTCCTCGCCCTTGCGGAGCGCGATGTGCGAGGGGGAGCTGAGGAGCTGGAACTTCTGCTCCGGCTTCAGCTCGTCCTGTCGTGCCAGAACCTGCGCGCCGACATCGTTGCCGACGACCATCAACTGGGTCTGGCCGGATATGAAGGCCTGGATGACCGAATTATAGTTCTCGAAACGCTGGATCGCAGCCGAGCCGGGGGCGACGGCCGTCAGCGAGGTGTCTTCGAGCGTCCCACGATTGACGGCAACGGTTTTGTCGGCGAGGTCTTCCTTGCCGCTCACCTTCAGCGCCGCCGGACCGATGACGGCGATATAGTAGGGGGCGTAAGGGGCGGCAAAATCGATAACCTCGGCGCGCTCCTTCGAATAGCCGACGCTCATCAGCAGGTCGACGCGGTCGTCGTTCAGGTAGGCGATCCTGTTCTGGCCGGTAACGCTGACCAGATTGAGTTTCACGCCGAGCCCGTCGGCGATCTTCTGGGCGACGTCGACGTCATAGCCCTTGATGCTCATATCGGCGCTTGCCGAAGAGAAGGGCGGGAAATCAGAGAAGATGCCGATGTTGATCTCGCCTGCGGCTTTGATATCGGCAAGTTCGTCGGCCTGCGCGGCCCCTGCCAGGATGCCGAATACGGCAATTGCCGCGGTGGCGGTGTAGCGCAATTTCATAAGAGCAGTCATGTCGTTCCCCTTTTTGAGACGTGTTGTGCGACAGGTGATGGATGGCAGCGGGCGCGAGGCCCGCTGCCGTTGTGGAGCTGGTTCTCAGGTCAGCTTTGTCCTGACCGCGGGACTGAACGTCGCGAGGCACAGGAGTTCGAACAGAACCTGCGCGGCGATCTGCGCGGTGTTGGTGGTGTTGTCGTATTGCGGCGCGATTTCCACGACGTCGCCGCCGATGAGGTTGATGCCTTTGAAGCCGCGCAGCAGGGTCAGGGCCTCCCTCGGCTGAAGCCCGCCGACTTCCGGCGTGCCGGTTCCCGGGGCGAAGGCCGGGTCGAGGCTGTCCACGTCGAAACTGAGATAGGTCGGACCGCCGCCGACAACCTCCAGAGCCTTTGCGATCACAGCCTTGAGGCCCATCTCCGCCACCTCTTCGGCGTGGATGACGGTCATGCCGGAGGCAAAGGAGAACTCCCAGAGATATTCGCCGCCGCCGCGGATGCCGATCTGGATCGTACGCTTCGGATCGAGCACGCCCGCCAGAACCGCCTCGCGGAAAGGCGCGCCGTGGTGGAACTTGGAGCCCTCATAGGGACCGGCGGTGTCGCAATGAGCGTCGATGTGGATCATGCCGACCGGCTGGCTGGCCGCCAGGCCCTTGAGGATGGCGCCGGAGATCGAATGGTCGCCGCCGACCGACAGCGGGATGACCCCGGTTGCCGCGATCATCCGGTAGCAGGCCTCGATGTCGGCATGGCATTCGGCCAGGCCGAACCGGCTGCGCATCGGCACGTCGCCGACATCGGCGACCTTTAGCCCTCCCATCGGCGCGACACGCAGAACATGTTCGTAGGGCCCGATACGCTCGATCGCCCGGACGGCCCGCGGCCCCAGCCGCGCGCCGGCGCGATTGGTGACGCCGAGGTCCATCGGCACGCCGATCAAAGCCACGTCAAGCGCCTCAAGCACCTCGGGCTGCAAGCCGTTCTCGATGAAACGGGCGTCCAGAAAGGTCGCAGGATCGGCGAAGGGCCATTTGCGGCTGTCGCCGTCCTTGAATACGCTCGCCGCCACGGCGCGGAAGTGCGGATCTTCCATCTCTCCGCCTGCAGCGCTGCCGAAGCGCTTTCTCAAATCCTCCAGAAAATCCCGGTCAATGGTCAAGGCAGGCTCCCACGGTATTGATGCTGCCATCATCATCAGCGCCGCACGCTTCTCTTGGAACCGCGAAAATTCGAGAGGGGATATAACGATTCTTGATAGCTTGGATCCGCCGAGGCTCCGCGACGCGGGTAATGCGTTCATCGGTGCATTCAGAAAACTTTATAACCCGGCGAGAATTTTCCCACTACCGCGGTTGGTAACCTCCAAGCAGTCTCCGATGCGAACGGTCCAGCACAGGGCCGACAACAAAGGGAACCTGCCATGTTGCATGATATGACACGCCGCCGCTTCCTCGGATCTGCCGCTGCCGCGGGCATTGCCGGCACGATGACCGGGTTTGCGAGATCCGCCGCAGCCGGCAGCGGCAATCTCACCGCCGTCGAATGGGGCGGCGATGTCGTCGAAGCGATGAAGCAGATTGCCGCCGACCAGAATGCAGCGACATTCAACTGGGTTCTTCACCAGGGTGGCGCGGGCGCGATCCTGCCAAAGATCAAGGCCATCTGGCCGAATGTCGACTACGACTACGTCGCAGGCTGGGAAGGCTCATTCAACAGCATGGTGAAGGAGGATTGGCTCGAGACCATCAATCCTGCCGATATTCCCAATCTTGCGAATATTCCCGAGAAAATCATCATTCGTGACGGCAAGGGCAATATCAAAGCGGTCCCACGCGCAGTTGGCGGCATGTATTTCGGCGCCCGAACCGACACGGCTCCTATCGCCGTGAAGACCATCGATGATCTGCTCAGCCCCGATCTCAAGGGTGCGATCTGCTGGCCGGGCCCGACACAGAGCATGATGCTCCAGATCGTCGCGCTCGCCCTTCACGCCGGCGGCAGTGAAACGAATATGGAACCCGGGTGGAAGCTCATGACGGAATTGGCGAAATCCGGCAATATCGGCCGCGTCGCCATCACCGATATCGACTTCACCAATTCGTTGACGTCGGGCGAGACCTCCGTCGGCTTCTTCGCTGAGCCCGGCTGGGCGGCCGTGGCGAAGAACTTCCCGGTTACGCGTTTCACCAAGGACAGCAACTTCAAGGCCTTCCTCTACCAGAGCGGTTTCGGCGTCCTGAAGAATAGACCGAACACCAAGGCGACGCTCGATTTCGTCAACTTCGCGATCAGCCCGGACATGAATTCGCTCTACGCCAAGGTGGCTGGCGAAGCGCCGTTGAACAGCAAGGCGGTCACGCCCGACAATCTCAAGCATCTGTCCTTCACGTCGGACGAGTTTTCGAACTTCGTCTATGTGCCGGACTACAACGCCGTTCTCGAACAGCAGGATGCCTGGTCCAAGCGCTGGGAGCAGGACATCGCCCCGTTGCTCTAAGACACCTCGCGGCAGGTTGTCGTAGGCGCGGGCTTCGACAACCTCCCTTTCTCATGGCCCGCAAGGGCGAGGAAAAGGCTGTTCCATCATGACCACGGTAAGGCGGCAATCCGTTGCCATTTCAATTCCGGATCGCCGAGATGCTGCCCTGACGCTTGGGCCAGCCCTCCTGGTGTTCGCATTCGGTTTTCTGTCACCGCTCATCAACCTGGCAATGGAAAGCTTGAAGGAGTTTACGCCGGGGCGCGTCGGCTCCGTTGAAAATGCCGCAGCAACGGTCCAAAACTATTACGAGCTTGCAAACCAGGCGTTTGCAAGTGTCCTGCTGACGACCTTTTGGATCGGCGGAGTGGCCGCGATCATCGGCCAGCTTGTGGCATTCCCGCTGGCCTATTTCATCGTGCGGCGCATTTCGCCGCGGATGCGTACGCTCACCCTCGGCTTTTTGATTACGCTTGTTCTTTCCAGCGTCCTGATCAAGACGTACGCGATCGAACTGACCTTCGGGTCGGTCGGCATCTTCCGCCCCTTCCTATTGACACTGGGCCTTTCTCCCAACAGCCGCGAATATATCAATATCGTCGTTATTGCGGGTCTGGTTCACTCGATCATACCGGTCGCAACGCTAACGCTGATTGGCGCGATGCAATCGATCGATCCGCGTCTGCTCGATGCGGCCCAGTCGCTCGGCGCGCCGGGATGGAAAGCCCATCTGTCGATCACGCTTCCCCTGAGCTTCCCGGCTCTGATCTCAAGCACGCTTGTCTCGCTGACTTTCGCGATCAGCGCCTTCGTCATTCCCATGGTGCTCGGGAGGGGCCGGGTGCTTTTCATGTCGAACGTCATCTACACCCGGTTCAGCGATATTGCCAACTATCCAAGCGGCGCGGCGATCTCGCTCGTCATGCTTGCTGCGGCCCTGGCGGTCGTCGCTGTCATAACCTTTGCGCAGGCCTGGAAGGTTTCCCGATGAGCAGACAGTCTCTTGCAGCGCGAACCGGAGACCGGATCGCCGCTTCCCTTGCCTACAGTGTCATCGGCCTTGGATTGGCGTTCCTCGCCATCCCGTTGGTGATAACATGCGTCATGGCTTTCGACGCCAGGACCTACCTCGGCCCGATGCCGCCACCTGCCCTGTCGCTTCACTGGTTCGAACGGCTCGTCTCCCAGGCGGATATCCTTGCCAGCCTGCGCACCAGCCTCATCTTGGCGGTACTCACCACGATTCTGTCCGTCACGATCGGAACTGCGGCGGCTGTCGGTCTTGCCCGGGGCAATTTTCCAGGAAAGGCAGCGCTGACTTCGGCCTTTCTCTCGCCACTCATCGTCCCGCCTGTTGTCATTGGATTCGGCCTGCTACTTTTCCTTTCCAAGGCCGGTATCACAAATGGTATGGCGCGCCTGCTGCTCGGCCACGTGATCGTGACGTTGCCCTATTGCATAAGGACCAGTCTCGCCAGCCTTCTCGGCAGCGACCAACGATTGACGGAAGCCGCAATGGTTCTCGGCGCCACCGAGCGCCAGGCCTTCTGGACCATTACTCTGCCGCTCATGCGGACGGGCGTCGTTACCGGCGCGATCTTCGCCTTCGCAATTTCGATGGATGACGTATCGATCAGTCTCTTTCTGAGCGATCCGTCCGCAACGACCTTGCCTGTTACGCTGGTCAGCAACATGCGCGCGGCTTTCGATCTGACGATCGCTGCGGCGGCTGTGGTCCTGATTGCCGTCACCGCGCTGCTGATCGTCGTGCTGGACCGTGTCGTCGGCTTCGACACTGTCGTCGGTCAGGGTTTGTTTCGTTCATGAGGATAATACGATGATTTCTGCCGTGGAATTTGAGGGGGTCAGCAAGCGCTTCGGCGAAACTGTCGCCCTCGGTGATGTCTCCTTCTCGGTGAACCCAGGTGAAACAATCGCACTGCTTGGACCGAGCGGCTGCGGCAAGACCACCATTCTTCGGCTCATTGCCGGATTCGAGCGGCCCGACAAAGGCTCGATCTTGATCGACGGCGAGCCGATGGCCGGATTGAAACCCTATGAGCGCAATGTCGGGCTGCTGTTCCAGCACTACGCTCTTTTCCCGCATATGACCGTCGAACAGAACATCGGTTACGGACTTCGCCATCGCAACCATCCGCCGGGGCAAATACCGCGCCGCATTGCCGAGATGCTTGAGCTCGTCCGGCTCACCGGTTTCGGACAGCGCCGGCCGCATCAGTTGAGCGGTGGCCAGCAGCAGCGTGTTGCGCTTGCGCGGGCGCTCGCCACCCATCCGAGCCTCCTTCTTCTGGATGAGCCCCTGTCGGCCCTCGACGCCAAACTTCGCCATGAGCTGCGCACCGAATTGAAGGATGTGCTCGCCGCAGTCGGCTCGACCGCGATCGTGGTAACCCACGACCAGGAGGAGGCGATGAGCCTGGGAGAGCGCATATTCGTGATGAACCGTGGAGCAATCATGCAATCCGGCAGGCCGGATGATGTGTATTGGCGTCCAGACTCGCATTTCGTCGCGGATTTCATGGGGCGGACGAATTGGATTCATGGCTCGATTTCGGCCGCGGGCGGAACGTCCCGGAAATTTCGCTCCGAATCCGGCTGGGAGTTTCCGGTCGCGTCCACGGGAAGTCTTTCAGGTGCCGCCGAGATTTGCGTGAGGCCGGAAAGCGTCGAGATATCGTCCGGCGCTCCGGCTGCCGGAGCCATGCCCGGACGCGTTGCCGACGTCGTGACACTCGGTGCCTTCAGGCATGTCGTTCTGGACCTCGCCAGTGGCGACCGCATTATCTCGGCTTGCCCGAACCGTCCAGACATAGCCTTCGCGCGCGGGCAGGAGATCAGCGTTTCCATTCCCCCCGAGGCATGCGTCCTCTTCGCGCGATAAGCTGGCATTGACCGGGCGCAGCTTGCGCTGCGCCCGGGGGCTAAGGGTCACCAGTTGCCGGAAGAACATGGTTCGTCCAATATCCGCTTATAGGCGGAGAGGCCCTCGGCTCTCGAGCGCCACAAAGTATGGAATGCGGCTTCTGATGCTTGATCTTGATTCCTATCTGCTTCGTGCATTTCTGACCGTCGCGGAGATCGGCACCGTCAATGGAGCAGCCGTCAAGCTGAACAGAACGCAGGCGGCCGTGAGCATGCAGATCCGCAAGCTGGAGGAGCTTGTCGGCGTTACGCTGTTTTCGCGTTCGTCAAAGGGCCTCGAACTCACGAGCCATGGGCAGATCATGCTGGCTTATGCCCGCGAAATGGTCGCCCTCAGCGACGAGGTCGGGAAAAGGCTGACAGGCAAGATGATCGAGGACCGCATTCGCCTCGGCGTCGTTGAGGACTTCGCAGCCGGCCACCTGATCGACATTCTTAGTGCCTTCAGAGCCCAGAACCCGAAGGTCGAGATCGACATCATTGTCGAGCCGAATCGCCGCCTCGCCAAACTGTTTGAAGACAGGAAGCTCGATCTCGTGGTTTGCGACATCACCTGCCTCTCGCGAAAGCCGACCCTGATCTGGACCGAATATTTGATGTGGACGGTCAGATCCGACTTTGTGGCGGATACGGAAAAACCGCTTCCGATCATCATGTTCGAGGAGGAGTGTCCCTGGACGCTCCCGACGATTGCGGCGCTGTCCCAGCGGAACGTCAAGTGGAAGACGGCGTGCGTCGCATCGACCCTGGTCGCCATGGCGACCGCGGTTCGCGTCGGTATCGGTATCGCGCCAATGATGCTTACCACGAAGCCGGAGGGCTGCCGGACGCTTGACCGATCGGCGGATCTGCCCGGTCCGGTGCGCATCGAGATCGGTCTCTATGCTCAACCCGAGACGGCGGAAGGCGCGCGCTACCTTGTGGACTTCATTTCGCGGCATACGGCCATATTGTCCAGCTAGAGCATGATGCCGAAAAGTGTCATCGGTTTTCGGGCGACAGCCTGTCCCAGGAGCGTTCAGCTTCCATTATATCGGGTCAATTTAATTCCCTCTACCGAAGTGGCGAGCGAAGCCCCACAGTGATCGAATGAAGGGTCGACGACCCAATATCAAGCATTGATGGAAGTCTGCGAATACGATGATGGGGCAAGCCAAAGTTGACGAAACTCTGCTCGCAGATGCCGCCTATCTGCCCGGCCAGGTCGCAAACCTGACGAGGGGAGCGAGCGTGACGGCGCAAACCAACGAAATACTGGAGCGCATCAATGACATGCTGCTGCGCGAAGGTACCGACAAGTCAGAGATCATTCTCGCCCACATCTGGCTCAGGGACCTTGCCTCATTCGAGGAAATGAACAGAGCCTGGGATGCTTGGATGCCGGATAGCGGAACGCCACGGCGGGCGACGTTTGAGGACAAGAATCTCCCGCCGATGTGCGCCATCCGTATTGACATAGCCGCGTCGCGAAAGAGTGGGGCCGGGCAAATTTGAGCCGCCTGCGTTCGTCATCATGCACTAAAGCGCGTCGCGATCTTTCAGATTCGCTCCTCGCGCTTTAGGTCTTTGTTTTTACGCATGTCATTGTCGCAAAACCGCGGCACACTTTTGCGCGACATGCTCTAAGGCCGGATGACGCAGACATTGGCCTCGTAGGCACAGGGATCATCCTGCACTGCGATATCGATGACCTTTGCTTTCGGGGCCAGCAGCTCCGGCCGTGCTGTGGGATAGCCATAGCCATAGCCGCCGACATAGGTCCCGCCATCGACCTGATAGACATAGGAAGAGCCGGCATAGGTGCCGCCGCCGTCACTACCCTGCGCCTGGGGTACAACGACGATCAGATTGTTGCGGGCGATGCGATTTGTCGCCGGCGATGAAAACTGTTTCAGGAACGGCATCCGTTCTTTGCGGTTCCTATATCGATAGGCATTGTCGAAACGGATGCCGCGATCGCGCCAGCCGATACGTTCGCCGAGAAGCAGTCCGCCATGAAAAGCGTGGCGGTGGTCGGAAAAGCGACGATCATGACGACGGTCGCCGGCTTCGGCGGGAAGTGCAGCAAGCACGGACAGGGCAAGCAGGGCGACTGCGGACAGACTGCGAAACATGGGTGGCCGGCCTCCGGAATCCCGATCCCTAACAAATCGTTAACGCCAGATTGCGCCAAAAGCAGAAGCTTGTCCATTCAGGTCGGACAACCGGCACAAAATTTGAGCGGAAAAGACCAGTTTCTTTAGCCTGCAAACTTCCCGGTAACGCGAATCGATTAAATTAAAAGCAGACAGCGATTGTGCTTGTCGTCGGCGGTTCCGGTGATTAAACGTCGCAATTGATGCAACGCACACAGAGAATTTTGTCATTCGTGTGGTTGACTGAGCATGCTCCGAAATCCGGGAGCGCAGAGAAGCCGCCGCGAGGTTCTGATGGCGAACGTGACAAATAACCGGCCCCTATCGCCGCATCTGCAAATCTACAAACCTATTCCCACCATGGTCATGTCCATCGTCCACCGCATTACCGGTGGCGCGCTCTACGTCGGCACGCTGCTCGTCGCCTGGTGGCTGATCGCGGCGGCAAGCGGCCAGGGCTCCTATGACTGGGCCAACTGGGTGCTCGGCAGCCTTCTCGGCAAGCTTGTGCTTCTCGGCTATACCTGGGCGCTGCTGCACCACATGCTCGGCGGCTTCCGCCACTTCATGTGGGATCTCGGCTATGGCTTCGGGAAAGAGTTCTCGACCAAGCTCGCCATCGCCAACATCATCGGGTCGCTCTGTCTGACCGTGCTGGTCTGGGTGATCGGCTTCCTCATTCGCTTCTGAAGGTCCTCTCATGGATATGCGCACCCCCCTCGGCAAGGTTCGCGGGCTCGGCTCCGCCAAGGACGGCACGGATCATTTCTGGCGCCAGCGGCTGACGGCCGTCGCCAATGTTCCGCTCATCCTCTTCTTCGTCATCTTCATGCTCGCCTATGCCGGCGCGCCCTATGCGGATGTGGTTCGCGCGCTGTCGAACCCCTTCGTCGCCGTCGTCATGGGGCTGATGGTGATCTCGGGCGTCATCCACATGAAGCTCGGCATGCAGGTCATCATCGAGGATTACGTGCACGGCGAATTCGGCAAGATCGTTCTCCTGATGCTGAACACGTTCTTTGCGATCCTGATTGCCGGCCTCTGTCTCTTCGCCATTCTGAAAATCGCATTCGTAGGATAAGCTGATATGGCACCGACTTCACCCGCCCAGAATGGCAAAGCCTACAACTATGTCGATCACTCCTACGACGTGATCGTCGTCGGCGCCGGCGGCGCCGGGCTGCGCGCCACGCTCGGCATGGCCGAGCAGGGTTTCCGCACAGCCTGCATCACCAAGGTATTTCCGACCCGCTCGCATACGGTCGCCGCCCAGGGCGGCATCGCCGCCTCACTGCGCAACATGACGCCGGATAGCTGGCAGTGGCACCTCTACGACACCGTCAAAGGTTCCGACTGGCTCGGCGACGTCGACGCCATGCAGTATCTCACCATGGAAGCGCCGAAGGCGGTCTATGAGCTCGAGCATTACGGCGTGCCGTTCTCGCGTAACGAGGAAGGCAAGATCTATCAGCGCCCGTTCGGCGGCCACATGCAGAATTACGGCGAAGGCCCGCCGGTACAGCGCACCTGCGCCGTTGCCGACCGTACCGGCCACGCCATCCTGCATACGCTCTACGGCCAGTCGCTGCGCAACAATGCCGAATTTTTCATCGAGTACTTCGCGCTCGACCTGATCATGTCGGAAGACGGCAGCCGCTGCACCGGCGTCGTCGCCTGGTGCCTCGATGACGGCACGATCCATCGCTTCGCCGCCAAGATGGTGGTGCTGGCGACCGGCGGCTACGGCCGCGCCTATTTCTCGGCAACGTCTGCGCACACCTGCACCGGCGACGGCGGCGGCATGGTGGCGCGCGCCGGCCTGCCGCTGCAGGACATGGAATTCGTGCAGTTCCATCCGACCGGCATCTACGGTTCGGGCTGTCTGATCACCGAAGGCGCGCGCGGCGAAGGCGGTTACCTCGTCAATTCCGAGGGCGAGCGCTTCATGGAACGTTACGCCCCTTCGGCCAAGGATCTTGCCTCGCGCGACGTCGTTTCGCGCTGCATGACGCTGGAAATCCGCGAAGGCCGCGGTGTCGGCAAGGCGAAGGACCACATTTTCCTGCATCTCGATCATCTCGATCCGGCCGTTCTTCATGAACGCCTGCCGGGGATTTCCGAGAGCGCCAAGATTTTCGCCGGCGTCGACGTCACGCGCGAACCGATCCCGGTTCTGCCGACCGTTCACTACAATATGGGCGGCATTCCCACGAATTATTGGGGCGAAGTGCTGAATGCCGACGGTGCCAATCCGGAACGGATCATTCCCGGCCTGATGGCAGTGGGTGAAGCCGGCTGCGCCTCGGTGCACGGCGCCAACCGCCTCGGCTCCAACTCGCTGATCGACCTCGTGGTCTTCGGCCGGGCCGCTGCGATCCGCGCCGGCGAGGTGATCGACCGCGCAGCGCCGATCCCACATCTCAACATTGCCGCCTGCGACAAGATCATGGACCGCTTCGATGGTCTGCGTCACGCCAGCGGCGGCACGCCGACGGCAGAACTGCGCGAGAAGATGCAGCGCGCCATGCAGGAAGATGCAGCGGTGTTCCGCACGCAGGAATCGCTGGAATCCGGTTGCCAGCGCATTTCGGCGATCTGGCAGGAAATGGGCGATCTGAAGGTCACTGACCGTTCGATGATCTGGAATTCGGATCTGGTCGAGACGCTGGAGCTGCAGAACCTGATGGCCAATGCCATCACGACGATTTACGGCGCCGAGGCCCGCAAGGAGAGCCGCGGTTCGCATGCACGTGAGGACTATACCGAGGGTGCATTCGCGGGCCGCGATGATGTCAACTGGCGCAAGCATACGCTCGCCTGGGTGAGCGAGGCAGGCGAGGTGAAACTCGACTACCGGCCTGTTCACACCGAGCTCATCGCGGAGGGCATCGATCCGCACAAGATCGAGCCGAAGGCCCGCGTCTACTGATCTCAAGAGGAACCTGATATGGTTGAACTCGCTCTCCCCAAGAATTCTCAGATGCGCGAAGGCAAGGTCTGGCCGAAGCCGGCGGGTGCCAAGAACACCCGCGAGTTCCGCGTCTATCGCTGGAGCCCGGATGACGGGCAGAACCCGTCCATCGACACCTTCTACATCGATGTCGACGATTGCGGACCGATGGTGCTCGACGGTCTGCTCTACATCAAGAACAAGATCGACCCGACGCTGACGCTGCGCCGTTCCTGTCGCGAGGGCATCTGCGGCTCCTGCGCGATGAATATCGACGGCACGAACACGCTCGCCTGCACCAAGGGCCTCGACGATATCAAGGGCGCGGTGAAGATCTATCCGCTGCCGCATCTGCCTGTCGTCAAGGATCTGGTTCCAGACCTCACCAACTTCTATGCCCAGCACCGTTCGATCGAGCCGTGGCTGAAGACGGTGTCGCCGGCGCCGGCCAAGGAATGGAAGCAGAGCCACGAGGACCGGCAGAAGCTGGACGGCCTCTATGAATGCATCCTCTGCGCCTGCTGCTCGACCTCCTGTCCGAGCTACTGGTGGAACGGCGACCGCTATCTCGGGCCGGCCGTTCTGCTGCAGGCCTATCGTTGGCTGATCGATTCCAGAGACGAGGCGACCGGTGAGCGCCTCGACAATCTCGAGGATCCATTCCGCCTCTATCGCTGCCACACGATCATGAACTGTGCGCAGACCTGCCCGAAGGGCCTCAACCCAGCCAAGGCGATCGCCGAAATCAAGAAGATGATGGTCGAGCGCCGGGTTTGATCAGCATGCATACCGATGGCGGTATAGACGGCTTCGATCCCGAAGCCGTCATGGAGATCAGGTCGCGGCTTGCTTCGGTGCGCGAACGGGGCATCCGCATCGGTTTTGCGATCGAAAGTGGTAGCCGCGCCTGGGGCTTTCCATCTCCCGACAGCGATTATGATTGCCGCTTTGTCTATATCCGTCCTGTCGAACATCATCTCTCGCTCGTTTCGGCGCGTGATGTCATCGAGTTTCCGATCGTCGGCGATATCGATACGGGCGGCTGGGATCTGCGAAAGGCGCTGCAGCTTGCGCTGAAGGGCAATGCGGTGGTGGTCGAATGGTTGAAATCGCCGATCGCCTACGAAGAAGAAGCTGGTTTTCGCTCCCGTCTCGGCGCGCTGCTCGATCTCATCATGGTGCCCGAGAAGGTTGCTGCCCATTATGTCGGGCTCATGCGGCAACATTTTCAGAACCAGGGCGACGACGCGATCAAGCTGAAGAAGCTGCTTTATGCCGTGCGGCCAGCCATCGCGCTCGAATGGATGCGGCAGCGTTCATATCGCGTGCTACCGCCGATGAATATGCTGGAATGCCTTGAGACGATCTCCGTCGCGCCGGAACTTCGGGCAGCGATACTCGATCTCGTGCATGTCAAGAAGCAGACGCGCGAAATGGGTGTAGGCCTGCCACCGGCACTGGTGCAAGTGTTCCTGCAGGGTGCACTGGAGCGCTATTCCGAGACATTGCGCGAGTTCGACAGGGATCCTGACAGAGATGAACGCGGGCAACACCTTGCTGACAAATTCTATGTGCAGGAAGTTTTGCAGCGGGACAGTTGAACTGTATCGTTTTTCGGTTAGTTGTTGTCACGGGCAATTTATGCTGCCCGACTTGATTAACCAAAGCGAATTACGATAATCGGACTTGTCTCACGCCCGTTTCTCTACGGCGATGGCCGAATTCAGGAGTATGATGATGCAGTTGCGATATGCGATGACAGGTCTGGTGGTGGTTCTGTCGCTAGCCGGTTGTCAGCGTACGGCATATGATTACAGCTCCAACGCCAGTGCCGGCCCGGCGCCGTTGACGGCGCAGCCCGTGCCCTCGGTGCAGGGCGGGCAGCTTCCGCCGCCGACCGGCAGCTCGCAGTTTCCGGCCGCGCCGACGACGACGGCGCCGATGCCGGGCGCTCAGCCCGGCGCAATGGCCGCGAATGCGCTCGATATCACCAAGGAATCGATGGTCGGAAGCTGGCGTGTCAACGGCAGCTGCGACATGTTCCTGACGCTCACCAATCTCGGCAGCGGTTCGCGCGGCGGAACGCGTGGCTGCGTCGGCGAGCTGACGGCGATGGGCTCCTGGGAGGTCGCCGGCAAGCAGGTGCTGCTCAAGGACCGCTCGGGCAACCAGCTCGGCAGCGTCTACAAGACGGCCGACAACCGCTTTGAGGGGCAGACGAGCACAGGCCAGTCGATCAGTCTCAGCCGGTAAATGTTCCGGCGGGTCTCCGCCGTTGACTGACAGGCGGATATGCCCTCATGCAACCAATGCCCGATTATGCGCTCAGCGTCTGCGAACAGCTTAAAGCGCTGACCGCATCGGGCGCGCTCCAGGTCGATTCCGCCCAGATGGACGTGGCAAAGAACCTCGACCGGGTGCTCGCCGGGCTGAAGCAGCGGCGGCCGGCGGCAAAATCGAGCGCGCTCGGCTGGCTGTTTGCGGCCAAGAAGAAATCCGCCGACGGCATCAAGGGGCTTTATATCCACGGCAGCGTCGGGCGCGGCAAGACCATGCTGATGGACATGTTTTTCGCCATGGCGCCGTGCAGGAAGAAGCGCCGGGCGCATTTCCACGAATTCATGGCGGATGTGCACAACCGTATCGCGGCGCACCGGCTGAAGCTCAAGAACGGCGAGACCAGGCAGGCCGATCCGATGCCGCCGGTCGCCGCAGCGCTCTATGACGAGGCAGAACTGCTCTGCTTCGACGAGTTCACGGTCACCGACATTGCCGATGCGATGATCCTGTCGCGGCTGTTCTCCGAGCTTTTCGCGCGCGGATGCGTGCTGGTCGCGACCTCGAATGTCGAGCCCGACAATCTCTACCGGGATGGTCTCAATCGCGGCCTCTTCCTGCCCTTCGTTGCCTTGCTCAAGCAGCATGTCGATACCGTCACCCTGGATTCGCCGACCGACTACCGGATGGGGAAGCTGAGCAGCCAGCCGGTCTATCTGGTGCCGATCAACGAGCATAACGACATGGCGATGGATGCGTCCTGGACGCAGGCGCTGCATGGGCGCAAGGCGCAGCCGCTGGATATTCCGATGAAGGGGCGCCACATCCATGTGCCGCTCGCCGTCGACCGCATGGCGCGGTTCTCCTTCGCCGATCTCTGCGACAAGCCGCTCGGGGCGGTCGACTTCCTGGCCATTGCCGAACGTTTCGATACGGTCTTCCTCGATCACATTCCCTTGCTCGGGCCGGAAAAGCGGAACCAGATCAAACGGTTCATCATTCTGGTCGATACATTCTACGATCATGCCGTGCGGCTTTACATTTCCGCGGCGGCCATGCCGGAGGAACTGCTGCTGCAACGTCGGGGCATCGAGGGCTTCGAATTCGACCGCACGGCATCGCGCCTGTTCGAGATGCGCAGTGCGGAATATCTTGCGCTGCACCATGAGAAACGCGCCGCAGAGTAACAATTTGGTGACAGAATACCTTACGTTTACGTAAGAATTTTTGTATCTAAACGATTGAAAACGCTGCATCAAAAATAATGAATTGCCATTTTTTGGCTTTGGGTCTATGCGATTGCGTCATTGGGCGGTGCCTTGCGCGTCCGTTCAACGAATTTGATCGCAAAGGAAACAGCGAAAATGGCGCGTAACAAGATCGCACTCATTGGTTCTGGCATGATTGGTGGCACGCTGGCGCACCTCGCCGGCCTGAAGGAACTGGGCGACATCGTTCTCTTCGACATCGCGGACGGCATTCCCCAGGGCAAGGGTCTCGATATTTCCCAGTCGTCGCCGGTCGAAGGCTTCGACGTCAATCTGACGGGCGCCAGCGACTATTCCGCGATCGAAGGCGCTGACGTCTGCATCGTCACGGCGGGCGTCGCCCGCAAGCCCGGCATGAGCCGCGACGATCTTCTCGGCATCAACCTCAAGGTCATGGAGCAGGTCGGCGCCGGCATCAAGAAGTATGCCCCCAATGCCTTTGTGATCTGCATCACCAACCCGCTCGACGCCATGGTCTGGGCGCTGCAGAAGTTTTCCGGCCTGCCGGCCAACAAGGTCGTCGGCATGGCCGGCGTTCTCGACTCCTCGCGCTTCCGTCTCTTCCTCGCCAAGGAATTCAACGTGTCCGTCCAGGACGTCACGGCCTTCGTTCTCGGCGGCCACGGCGACACGATGGTGCCGCTCGCCCGCTACTCGACGGTCGGCGGCATTCCGCTCACCGATCTCGTCACCATGGGTTGGGTCACCAAGGAGCGCCTTGAAGAAATCATCCAGCGCACCCGTGACGGCGGCGCCGAAATCGTCGGCCTGCTGAAGACCGGCTCGGCCTATTACGCGCCGGCCGCCTCGGCGATCGAGATGGCCGAATCCTACCTCAAGGACAAGAAGCGGGTTCTGCCCTGCGCGGCCCACCTCTCCGGTCAGTACGGCGTAAAGGACATGTATGTCGGCGTTCCCACCGTCATCGGCGCCGGCGGCGTCGAGCGCATCATCGAGATCGATCTCAACAAGACCGAGAAGGAAGCCTTCGACAAGTCCGTCGGCGCCGTCGCCGGTCTCTGCGAAGCCTGCATCAACATCGCGCCTGCCCTCAAGTAGTCGACGGGCTGAAGTAATCGAAACAGGGATACACCCATGAACATTCATGAATATCAGGCCAAGGCTCTGCTGAAGGGCTATGGCGCGCCGGTTGCCGAAGGTGTGGCTATTCTCAAGGTTGAAGAAGCCGAGGCTGCCGCCAAGTCGCTTCCCGGTCCGCTTTACGTGGTCAAGAGCCAGATCCATGCCGGCGGCCGCGGCAAGGGCAAGTTCAAGGAACTGTCGCCGGAAGCCAAGGGCGGCGTGCGTCTCGCCAAGTCGATCGACGAAGTCGTCGCCCATGCCAAGGAAATGCTCGGAAACACGCTGGTGACGGCGCAGACCGGCGAAGCCGGCAAGCAGGTCAACCGCCTTTATATCGAAGACGGCGCCGACATCGCTCGCGAGCTCTATTGCTCGCTGCTGGTCGACCGCTCGGTCGGTCGCGTGGCTTTCGTGGTCTCCACCGAAGGCGGCATGGACATCGAAGCTGTCGCCCACGACACGCCTGAGAAGATCCAGACGATCGCCATCGATCCGGAAGCCGGCGTGACGGCTGCCGACGTTGCTGCGATCTCCAAGGCTTTTGAGCTCGAGGGTGCTGCCGCCGAGGACGCCAAGACGCTATTCCCGATGCTCTACAAGGCCTTCGGCGAGAAGGACATGGCTCTGCTGGAGATCAACCCGCTGATCGTCATGAAAGACGGCCACCTGCGCGTCCTCGATGCCAAGATGTCTTTCGATGGCAATGCGCTCTTCCGTCACGACGACGTCAAGGTGCTGCGCGACGAGACCGAAGAAGACGCCAAGGAAATCGAGGCCTCGAAGTGGGACCTCGCTTATGTCGCGCTCGACGGCAACATCGGCTGCATGGTCAACGGTGCGGGCCTTGCCATGGCGACCATGGACATCATCAAGCTCTACGGCAAGGAGCCGGCTAACTTCTGCGACGTCGGCGGCGGCGCCGGCAAGGAGAAGGTTGCTGCAGCTTTCAAGATCATCACCGCAGACCCCAAGGTCGAAGGCATTCTCGTCAACATCTTCGGCGGCATCATGAAGTGCGACGTCATTGCCGAGGGCGTGATTGCCGCGGTCAAGGAAGTCGGCCTCAAGGTTCCGCTCGTCGTGCGCCTTGAGGGCACCAATGTCGAGCTCGGCAAGAAGATCCTGAACGAGTCGGGTCTGGCGATCACGGCGGCTGACGACTTGGACGATGCGGCCAAGAAGATCGTCGCGGCGGTCAACGGCTAATTTTGAAGGATCTGAAAGAATGTCTATTCTCGTCAATAAAGACACCAAGATCCTCGTTCAGGGTCTGACCGGCAAGACCGGCACGTTCCACACCGAACAGGCGCTTGCTTACTACGGCACCCAGATGGTCGGTGGTATCCACCCGAAGAAGGGTGGCGAAACCTGGACCGGCGCAAAGGGCGAAAGCCTGCCGATCTTCGCTACCGTTGCCGAGGGCAAGGAAAAGACCGGCGCCGACGCGTCTGTCATCTATGTTCCGCCGGCAGGAGCCGCCGATGCTATCATCGAAGCTATCGACGCCGAGATTCCGTTCATCACCTGCATCACCGAAGGTATCCCGGTCCTGGATATGGTTCGCGTCAAGGCTCGCCTCGAGCGTTCCAAGTCGCGCCTGCTCGGGCCGAACTGCCCAGGCATCATGACGCCGGAAGAATGCAAGATCGGCATCATGCCGGGCTCGATCTTCCGCAAGGGTTCCGTCGGTATTGTTTCCCGTTCGGGTACGCTGACCTACGAAGCCGTCTTCCAGACCTCCAATGAAGGTCTCGGCCAGACGACGGCTGTCGGCATCGGCGGCGATCCGGTCAAGGGCACCGAGTTCATCGACGTCCTGGAAATGTTCCTCGCTGACGAAGCCACGACCTCGATCATCATGATCGGTGAAATCGGCGGGGCGGCTGAAGAAGACGCAGCGCAGTTCCTCAAGGACGAAGCCAAGCGGGGCCGCAAGAAGCCGATGGCCGGCTTCATTGCGGGCCGTACGGCCCCGAAGGGCCGCACTATGGGCCATGCCGGCGCCGTGGTTTCCGGCGGCAAGGGCGATGCGGAATCGAAGATCGCGGCGATGGAATCGGCAGGCATCAAGGTGTCGCCATCCCCGGCCCGCCTCGGCAAGACGCTGGTTGAAGTCCTCAAGGGCTAAGCCACCTATATAGACCGGGCGGAGGAACGGCATCTGCGTCTTCCGCCCGGCCTCGACAAAACCAGACCAGCAGATGCGCCGCGGACAGGCGGCAATCGGAATGCGGCAGCCGGCCATCAAGCCGGCAAATTCATCAAAGTCAGGAGGCGGACGGAAGCGTCCGCATATCACCATGGCACGGCAAGAAGCCAACGAGCAGTTTCAGATCACCTCGTTTCTGGATGGCGCCAACGCTGCCTATATCGAGCAGCTCTACGCGCGGTACGAAGAAGATCCGGCATCGGTCGACGATCAGTGGCGGTCCTTCTTCAAGGCGCTGGAGGAGGATCCCAGCGATGTGAAAAGGGCAGCCAAGGGCGCTTCCTGGCGCAAGAAGAACTGGCCGCTTCAGGCAAGCGGCGATCTGGTATCGGCTCTCGACGGCGACTGGGGCATCGTCGAGAAGGTCATCGAGACCAAGGTGAAGGCCAAGGCCGAAGCTCAGGGCAAGCCAGCCGACGGCATCGACGTGCTGCAGGCGACGCGCGATTCCGTGCGCGCCATCATGATGATCCGCGCCTACCGCATGCGCGGCCACCTGCATGCCAAGCTCGACCCGCTCGGCATCGCTGCTGCCGTTGAGGACTACCACGAGCTGTCGCCGGAGAATTACGGCTTCACGGCCGCCGATTACGACCGCAAGATCTTCATCGACAACGTGCTCGGCCTCGAATACGCGACCATCCCCGAGATGATCGAGATCCTTGAGCGCACCTATTGCTCGACGCTCGGCGTCGAATTCATGCACATCTCCAATCCCGAAGAGAAGGCCTGGATTCAGGCGCGCATCGAAGGGCCGGACAAGGGTGTGGCCTTCACGCCGGAAGGCAAGAAGGCAATCCTCGCCAAGCTCGCCGAAGCCGAAGGCTACGAGCAGTTCCTCGACGTCAAGTTCAAGGGCACCAAGCGCTTCGGCCTCGACGGCGGCGAATCGCTGATCCCGGCGCTGGAGCAGATCCTCAAGCGTGGCAGCCAGCTCGGCCTCAAGGAGGCCCTGTTCGGCATGGCCCATCGCGGCCGCCTGAACGTGCTCTCCCAGGTCATGGGCAAGCCGCACCGCGCAATCTTCCACGAGTTCAAGGGCGGCTCGGCCGCTCCCGACGAGGTCGAGGGCTCGGGCGACGTCAAGTACCATCTCGGCGCCTCCTCCGACCGCGAATTCGACGGCAACAAGATCCACGTTTCGCTGACGGCGAACCCGTCGCATCTCGAAATCGTCGATCCGGTCGTCATGGGCAAGGCCCGCGCCAAGCAGGATATGACCGCCACCGTCTGGGACGGCGACATCATCCCGCTTTCCGAACGCGCCAAGGTGCTGCCGTTGCTGATCCACGGCGACGCGGCCTTTGCCGGCCAGGGTGTCATTGCCGAAATCCTCGGCCTTTCCGGTCTGCGCGGCCACCGCGTCGCCGGCACCATGCATGTGATCATCAACAACCAGATCGGTTTCACGACGAACCCGGCCTTCTCGCGTTCGTCGCCTTATCCGTCCGACGTCGCCAAGATGATCGAGGCGCCGATCTTCCACGTCAACGGCGACGATCCGGAAGCGGTGGTCTATGGGGCGAAGATCGCCACCGAATTCCGCATGAAGTTCCACAAGCCTGTTGTGCTCGACCTGTTCTGCTACCGCCGCTACGGCCACAATGAAGGCGACGAACCGTCCTTCACGCAGCCGAAGATGTACAAGGTGATCCGCGGCCACAAGACCGTGCTGCAGCTCTACGCAGCCCGTCTCGTCGCCGAGGGCCTGCTTACCGACGGTGAAGTCGAGAAGATGAAGGCCGATTGGCGCGCGCATCTCGAGCAGGAGTTCGAGGCTGGCCAGCACTACAAGCCGAACAAGGCCGACTGGCTGGACGGCGAGTGGTCGGGCCTGCGCACGGCCGACAATGCCGACGAGCAGCGCCGCGGCAAGACCGCGGTGCCGATGAAGACGCTGAAGGAGATCGGCCGCAAGCTCTCTGAGATCCCGGCGGGCTTCAACGCGCACCGCACGATCCAGCGCTTCATGGAAAACCGCGCCAACATGATCACCACCGGCGAGGGTATCGACTGGGCTATGGCCGAAGCGCTCTCCTTCGGTGCGCTCTGCGTCGAAGGCAGCAAGATCCGCCTCTCCGGCCAGGATTGTGAACGCGGCACCTTCTCGCAGCGCCACTCGGTTCTCTACGATCAGGAAACCGAAGAGCGTTACATTCCGCTCGCCAGTCTTTCGCCGACGCAGGGGCGCTACGAAGTCATCAATTCGATGCTTTCGGAAGAGGCCGTGCTCGGTTTCGAATATGGCTATTCGCTCGCTCGCCCGAATGCGCTGACGCTGTGGGAAGCCCAGTTCGGCGATTTCGCCAACGGCGCGCAGGTGGTCTTCGACCAGTTCATCTCGTCGGGCGAACGCAAGTGGCTGCGCATGTCGGGCCTCGTCTGCCTGCTGCCGCACGGCTATGAAGGTCAGGGTCCGGAACACTCCTCGGCCCGCCTCGAGCGTTTCCTGCAGCTTTGCGCGGAAGACAACATGCAGGTCGCCAACGTCACGACGCCGGCGAACTACTTCCACATCCTGCGCCGGCAGCTGAAGCGCGACTTCCGCAAGCCGCTGATCCTGATGACGCCGAAGTCGCTGCTGCGCCACAAGCGGGCGGTCTCGACGCTTGCCGAAATGGCCGGCGAATCCGCCTTCCATCGCCTGCTCTGGGACGATGCCGAAGTGATCAAGGACGGCCCGATCAAGCTGCAGAAGGACAACAAGATCCGCCGCGTCGTCATGTGCTCCGGCAAGGTCTATTACGATCTTCTCGAAGAGCGTGAAAAGCGCGGCATCGACGACATCTATCTTCTGCGCGTCGAGCAGCTCTATCCGTTCCCGGCAAAGGCGCTGATCAACGAGCTGTCGCGCTTCCGCAATGCCGAGATGGTCTGGTGCCAGGAAGAGCCGAAGAACATGGGCGCATGGTCGTTCATCGACCCCTTCCTCGAATGGGTGCTCGCCCATATCGACGCGAAGTACCAGCGCGTCCGCTATACCGGCCGTCCGGCTGCCGCCTCACCGGCGACGGGCCTGATGTCCAAGCATCTGTCGCAGCTCGCCGCATTCCTCGAGGATGCATTGGGCGGTTAAAACAAGGGGGGCGCAATGGCTTATTTCTTTCTGAGACTGCAGCCGCCGCGCCCCACTTTCCCGCATGACGGGACCGGGGAGGAAATGGCGGCGATGAAACGCCATGCCGAATACTGGCATCGGAACGCTCTTGCGGGATCGGCGATCATCGTCGGCCCCGTCTTCGAGGGTGAAGGCGCCTGGGGCATGGCGATCGTCGAGGTCGAGGATCAGGCGGCGGCGCAGGTTCTTGCCGACGGCGATCCGATCATCGCTTCCGGTTTCGGTTTCCGCTTCGATATCCTGCCGATGCCCTCGATCATCTCGCGGCCGCCCGCCGTCTGAAACGCATAAACGAAAACACACGAAATCAGGATCTCAACAATGGCCACAGAAATCCGCGTTCCAACTCTCGGTGAATCCGTCAGCGAGGCAACCGTCGGCACCTGGTTCAAGAAGGTCGGCGATGCCATCAAGGCCGACGAGCCGATTCTCGAGCTTGAAACCGACAAGGTGACCATCGAAGTCCCAGCACCCGCCTCCGGCACGCTTTCGGAAATCGTCGTTGCTGCCGGCGAAACAGTCGGCCTCGGCGCGCTTCTCGGCCAGATCGCCGAAGGTGCCGCCGCTGCTGCCGCGCCGGCTGCTGCTGCACCGGCCGCCGCGCCTGCTGCTCCGGCTGCCGCCCAACCGGCCGCTGTTGCTCCGGCCCAGCCGGCAGTTGCCGCCGCCGCTGCGTCGTCCTCGAGCGCCTCCGTCTCCACCATGCCGCCGGCGCCTGCGGCTTCGAAGATGCTTGCCGAAAACAATCTTTCCGCCGATCAGGTCGACGGTAGCGGCAAGCGCGGCCAGGTGCTGAAGGGCGACGTCATCGCCGCCGTCGCCAAGGGCATTTCCGCTCCGGCGGCCGCACCTGCGGCGACGCCTGCCGCGGCGCGCGGCCCGTCGACGGTCGAGGATGCCTCGCGCGAAGAGCGCGTGAAGATGACGCGCCTGCGTCAGACGATCGCCAAGCGCCTCAAGGATGCGCAGAACACCGCCGCCATGCTGACCACCTACAATGAGGTGGACATGAAGGCGGTCATGGACCTGCGCAACAAGTACAAGGACATTTTCGAGAAGAAGCACGGCGTCAAGCTCGGCTTCATGGGCTTCTTCACCAAGGCGGTGACGCATGCGCTGAAGGAACTGCCGGCCGTCAACGCCGAAATCGACGGCACCGACGTCATCTACAAGAACTACTGCCATGTCGGCATGGCCGTCGGCACGGACAAAGGTCTCGTCGTTCCCGTCATCCGCGACGCCGACCAGATGTCGATCGCCGAAATCGAAAAGGAGCTCGGCCGTCTTGCCAAGGCAGCCCGTGATGGCTCGCTCTCCATGGCCGACATGCAGGGCGGCACCTTCACCATCACCAATGGCGGCGTTTATGGTTCGCTGATGTCTTCGCCGATCCTCAACGCGCCGCAGTCCGGCATTCTCGGCATGCACAAGATCCAGGAGCGGCCGGTTGCGATCGGCGGTCAGGTGGTCATCCGTCCGATGATGTATCTGGCGCTGTCCTACGATCACCGCATGGTCGACGGCAAGGAAGCGGTCACCTTCCTCGTGCGCGTCAAGGAAAGCCTGGAAGATCCGGAACGTCTGGTTCTCGATCTCTAAGGGAGCGCTTTCGATGCGGAACCGGATCATGCGAGCGGCGCGCCTTCTTCTTTGCGCTGCCGCCGCGCATATTCCGGTCTCCGCATCGGCTGCCGGCTGGGATATCAGCAAGGCAAGCAGCAATTTTGAGCTGGTGGCACTCAGCGATGCCGAACTCTCCGGCCGGTCGATCGGCGCGATCCATATGGGCAATGTCGAACTGACCTCAGGGCGCATCGTTGCCGCCGATCCGCTCGCCCAGCCCGACCGTCCGGCACTGGCAAGAACGGTTGCGCCTGGCGAGTATCCGGTGACGCTCTACCAGGCCTTCGGGCGCATCGCCGCTGCCAGCATGCGGTTTGCCGAGGGCAAGCCGGATCGTTGGGAGCTTGCGGTCCTGCCAGGGCAGGACCCGGCGACGCTGAAGGACGGCGAGATCTTCGGCTACCCCGTCGATGCCGGCCTCGGCTGCTACATGGATGCCGATACGCTTGATTTGATCGGAGAGCGCGAGGCGCAGGTGCAGAAAGCGGGCTCCGACGTCAACTATTACGACGACGTGCTGGCGTCGGATCTCGACGCCAACAAGGGCATCTATGCGCTGCACCGGCCGGTCGCCGGCAAGAAGGGCAATGTCGCGGTGTTCTGGAGCGGCTGGGGCGACGGTTTCTATCCGGTTTTCTGGGGGCTTGACAGGGATGGCCGTGCGCTGGTGCTGCTGACGGATTTCAGCGTTGTCGAGAACGCCGACGGGCGGAGGGAGCCGAAGCTGCAATGAGCGGAAGGACCGGGATCACGACGAGACGGACAGGCGTGGCTGCAATCGCAGCTGCCGCGTTTTTCGCCGTTCCGGCGTCCACCTTCGGTGCCGCATGCAAGCAGGAGCAGGCCGTCTATGTCGATCGCGATGGTGCCTATGAATTGCGCTTTGCACCGCTGAATTCTCCATCGGCGGCCGCCAGCAACCAGTTCAAGGTCAGCGCGCTGAAGACACCTGTCGTGATGGAAGGTTATGTCATGCCGTCGGAAGATCCGGTGCGCGCCATCGGCATCCTGATGTTCAACTGCCCCGAGGGTGATGCGACCGGCGCCGATCTCAATGCCTGCACGGTCTGGCAGGGCGCCGTCTATGGCATGGATGCCGAGGGCGAGATGGACAATCTGCAACCCGAAGGCGCTGAAGCGGCTGAAAAGCTCGTGCTTCCCGGCCTTGGTCCCGCCATCCGCGAATCCAGCGCCTGGGGCGAGGGCAAGGCCGTGGTGGCACCGTGGGACGTGCTGACATTCAAGGAGTGTGCGACATGAGCGATGCACCAGTGGTTCTCATTACCGGCGGAAGCCGAGGTATCGGCGCTGCGGCTTCACGGCTCGCCGCGCGCCAGGGCTGGCGTGTCGCGGTGAACTACGCCGCCAACCGTCAAGCCGCGGATGCCGTCGTGGCTGCGATTATCGAGGATGGCGGCGAGGCTGTGGCGATCCAGGGCGATGTCGGCAAGGCTGCGGATATTGTCTCGATGTTCACGGCAGTCGATCGGCATTTCGGCCGGCTCGACGGGCTCGTCAACAATGCCGGCATCGTCGATTATCCTCAGCGCGTCGACGAGATGTCGGTAGAGCGCATCGAGCGCATGCTGCGCGTCAATGTGACCGGGTCGATACTCTGCGCGGCAGAGGCCATACGCCGTATGTCAAGCCGGCATGGCGGGAATGGCGGGGTGATCGTCAACATCTCGTCGATGGCGGCGGTCCTCGGTTCGGCGACGCAGTATGTCGATTATGCCGCCTCGAAGGCGGCGATCGACACATTCACCGTCGGGCTGGCGCGCGAGGTCGCAGCCGAGGGTATCCGCGTGAATGCGATAAGGCCCGGCGTCATCGAAACCGACCTTCATGCCTCCGGCGGCCTGCCGGATCGGCCGCGGGAACTGGCGCCGTCGATCCCGATGCAGCGCGCCGGCACGCCCGAGGAGGTGGCGGATGCGATCCTCTATCTTCTGTCACCTTCGGCTTCCTATGTAACCGGCGCGATCCTCAATGTGAGCGGCGGTCGCTAGAACGACAGGGCGAAAAACAGCCTGCAATATATTCTCAAATTCCTCGGCCTGATCTCGCGCGCGGCCGATTAAACGAAAAATCCAAAGGGAAAGAAGCAATGTCCTACGATGTGATCATTATCGGAACCGGCCCCGGTGGCTATGTCTGCGCCGTCAAGGCGGCCCAGCTTGGCCTTAAGGTCGCCGTCATCGAAAAGCGGGCAACCTATGGCGGCACCTGCCTGAACGTCGGCTGCATTCCGTCGAAGGCGCTGCTGCATGCCTCCGAAATGTTCCATCAGGCCGGCCACGGGATGAGCGCGCTCGGTATCGACGTTCCGGCGCCGACGCTCAATCTCGGTAATATGATGGCCCACAAGGATGCGACGGTGAAGTCGAATGTCGACGGCGTCGCCTTCCTCTTCAAGAAGAACAAGATCGATGCCTTCCAGGGCACCGGCAAGATCGTCTCGGCCGGCAAGGTCTCCGTCACCGCCGATGACGGCAAGGTGCAGGAGATCGAGGGCAAGAACATCGTCATCGCCACCGGCTCCGACGTCGCCGGCATTCCCGGCGTGCAGGTCGAAATCGACGAAAAGACCATCATCTCGTCCACCGGCGGCATCGCGCTGGAGAAGGTGCCGGAAACGCTGATCGTCGTCGGCGGCGGCGTCATCGGGCTCGAGCTCGGTTCCGTCTGGTCGCGCCTCGGCGCCAAAGTCACCGTCGTCGAATATCTCGACACCATCCTTGGCGGCATGGACGGCGAAGTCTCCAAGCAATTCCAGCGCATGCTCGCCAAGCAGGGTATCGATTTCAATCTCAGCGCCAAGGTCACCGGCGTCGAAAAGTCCGACAAGGGCGCCAAGGTCACCTTCGAGCCGGTCAAGGGCGGCGACAAGGTGACACTCGACGCCGAGGTCGTGCTGATCGCCACCGGCCGCAAGCCCTATACGGCGGGTCTCGGCCTCGAAGAGGCCGGTGTTACGCTCGACAATCGCGGCCGTGTCGAGATCGACGGCCACTACAAGACCAATGTCGACGGCATCTATGCGATCGGCGATGTGGTCAAGGGGCCGATGCTGGCGCACAAGGCGGAAGACGAAGGTGTGGCGCTTGCCGAAATCCTCGCCGGACAGCATGGCCATGTGAACTACGAGGTCATTCCGAGCGTCGTCTACACCCAGCCGGAAATCGCTTCCGTCGGCAAGACCGAGGAAGAGCTGAAGGCGGCAGGCGTCGCCTACAAGGTCGGTAAGTTCCCCTTCACGGCGAACGGCCGGGCACGTGCGATGCTGGCGACCGACGGCTTCGTCAAGATCCTTGCCGACAAGGAAACCGACCGGGTGCTCGGCGGCCATATCGTCGGCTTCGGCGCCGGCGAGATGATCCACGAGATCGCCGTGCTGATGGAGTTCGGCGGTTCGTCGGAAGATCTCGGCCGTACCTGCCACGCGCATCCGACCATGTCGGAAGCGGTGAAAGAGGCTGCGCTCGCAACCTTCTTCAAGCCGATCCATATGTGATCTTACCTATTCGTAACAACGCATGCAGCCGCTTGCCGTGAGGCAGGCGGCTGTTTTATTGGGTGCGTATCGGCGCTGTCGGAAAGCAGCGTGCTCAGTCGAATGACGACCAGCTGACCGCCGGCGGCCTCAGTTCACCGCCGTCACCGTGAAGCCCTGCTGGCGCAGCAGTTCGATGACACCGTCCTTGCCGGGCAGATGCAGGGCACCGACGGCCATGAAGACGTTGCCGCTGTCGAGGATGGGCGCTGCGCGCTCGGCCATCACCTTGTTGCGGTCAAGGATGACGCGCTGCTCGAAGGCGGCATAATCGCTGTTTTCGCCTTCCTCCTCCGGTGTCACGGTTTTCAGCATCGGCATGGTCATGCCGATGTCGCCGGAGAGGTAGAGGTCGGTCATCGTCTCGACGACGTCGCTCATCTTGTCGCCGAGTTCCAGCGTCTGGATCAGCGATTTCAGATGGAATTCTATCGGCAGATCGGCCATGGCCTGGATCTGCTCGGCAAGGGTTTCCAGCCCCTTGACCTGCTTGCCTTCGGCAATGGCATCGGTGGCGATCTTCTGGTCGAGGAACTGCGCGCCTTTTGCCTTGCGGGCGATTTCGCAGGCCGGCAGGGCGACGGCGCTGGAAATCATCCAGGGCCGCATCCGGGAAACGGCGCTGATCGGGATACCGCGCTGCTTGAGGCCGGTTTCGAGACGCTTGTAGTCCTCGGGGGAAAGCAGCTTGTCGATCGTCGTGCCGTCGGTGAACATCGTCAGTTCCGGCTTTGCGAGCAGGGCGGCGGTCGCCTTCCGCTCATCGAGGATCTCGTCGGATTCGATGATGATCGTGTCGGCGGCGTCGTGGGCTGCCTGGGCGCGCGGCGGCAGGGCCAGCACGCGCGGATCGGTGACATGCATGCTGCCGAGCAGCCACGAGGGTACAAGCCCCGGCTTCTCGATCTTCCAGAAGATGCCCTTGCCGTTCGGCGTGGCGTCGGCTTCCTTCAGCGCCTCTGCGTAGCGGGCAGGGTCGTTCTGCTGCAGCTCGACCATCAGATTGCGGCCGGTGCATGCGACGTCTTCGGCCGCTGCCGGCCTTGCCGTCAGGAAGGCGGCAAACAGGGCGGTAAGAAGCAGAATGTGAAAGGCTGCGATCAGCCAGAGCAACAGATTGGCCGGCACTGCGAGGTAAGACGTCCGGCGGCCGATTGATGTCGTCATGATGGGTGTTCCGATCACATGCTCTATAGGCTTCATGCTCTACGCCCGGCTTGCGCATATTCCTTTAAGAGAATGCCTTAACGAGAGCTTAAAGCGCCTCACATTCAATCGCATCCATGCGATGCGCTTTAAGCCTATCGTTTATGCATGTCATTGCCCCAAAACCGCTGCGCACTTTTGGGCGACATCCATTACGCTCGCGGATGCGCCCGATCATACACCTCGAGCAGCCGCGATGCATCGACGCCGGTATAGACCTGCGTTGTGGAAAGGCTGGCATGGCCGAGCAATTCCTGGATGGTGCGCAGATCACCGCCGCCGGCAAGCAGGTGGGTGGCGAAGGAGTGGCGCAGTGCATGCGGTGTCGCCGTCTCCGGCAGGCCGAAGGCGCTGCGCATCTTCTGCATGGTGCGCTGGATGATCGCCGCCTGCAGCTTGCCGCCGCGGGCGCCGCGAAACAGCGGTTCTCCACTTTCCAGATGGTATGGGCAGAGCGCTCGGTATTTCTCGACGGCATCGAAGACCACAGACAGCAGCGGCACCAGCCGCGTCTTGTTGCCCTTGCCGGTGATGCGGAGAGTCGTTGCGCCCTTCTGCAGGTCGGCGGGAGTAAGATCCAGCGCTTCGGAGATGCGCAGGCCGCAGCCGTAGAGCAGCGTCATGACAGCCGCGTCGCGCGCCGCAATCCAGGGTTCGTCATGGAGCTGGGCCTCATCGCTGACGACCGTGATCGCCTGGGTGTCCGACAACGGCTTGGGCAGCGATTTCGGCTGTTTCGGCGAGCGCACCGCGGCAGCACCGGCGGCATTGACCAGGCCCTTCTTTTCGAGATGGCGCAGCAGCGAGCGAAGACCGGCGAGATTGCGACCGAGCGATCGGGCGCCGGACCCCTGCTTGCGCCGGGCCGCCAGGAAGGCGCGGAAATCGGCGGGGCGCAACTCCCTGATATCGCGGAGCGTCGCCGGGCCGGCAAGATGGCCGGTCAGAAAGGTCAGAAACTGGCGGGTATCGCGCTCGTAGGCGTCGAGCGTGTGCTCGGAAAGACGGCGCTCGTGGCTGAGGTTTTCGAGCCACGCGGCCCGTTCCGCCATCAGGCGCTGATCGGCGATAACAAGCAGTTCGTTCACGTTGCGGGCCTTGATTTTGCCTTCAAGTCCGCCAATTTGGAGCAGGAACAGTTATGGAATTGATAATGCCGGCCAAGTCTTTGTCATCCTTCGATCATATTCAACTGCGATAGCTTATACCCCATAGACAGGATCTTTCATGGCACGGCGCGATTCCATGACGGCTTTCGGACAGCTCGCGGAAGCGATCGCTCTCATTTCACACGGAAAGCCCGGTCATATCGTCGATACGCTGATTGCCGAACGCGGCCAGAGGATCGTGAAAAATCCGCTCTGGCCGGTCATGCGGCCGTTCCTCTATACGCTGCTGCGCTACAACAAGGCGCTCGAATTCGCCAATGCGGTCGCCAAAATGCCGGGCTTCCAGTCGTTCGAATATCTGAGCGACGTGCTGAAACTCGACATCGGCATCACCAATGGCGAACGCATTCCCGATACCGGCGGCTTCATCCTCGTCAGCAACCATCCGACCGGCATCGCCGACGGCGTTGCCGTGTTCGATCTTTTGAAAACGCGACGGCCGGACATGATGTTCTTTGCCAATCGCGATGCCATCCGCGTCAACCCGCGCTTTGCCGAGATGATCATTCCCGTCGAATGGCGGGAGGAGCACAAGAGCAAGCTGAAAGCGCGCGAAACGCTGCAACTGACCAACCATGCGGTGAAGGAAGGCAAGGCGACAGTGCTCTTTCCCTCAGGCCGCATCGCCTATTGGGCGAACGGCCGGCTGAATGAACGTCCGTGGAAGACCTCGGCCGTCGGGCTGGCGCGCAAATACAATCTGCCGATCCTTCCCGTCCATATGACGGCACGCAATTCCGGCCTGTTCTACTGGCTGGCGAAATGGTCGACGGAGCTTCGCGACATGACCGTGTTCCACGAACTGCTGAACAAACGCGGCGACCGCTTCGATTTCGTCATCGGCAATCTTATTCCGGCCGAACAGCTGGACGGCGACCTCAACGAGGTGACGAAGGCGCTGGAGAAACATACGGTGTATGACATGGCAGTCGATGGTGACGCGAGTTTCGTGCCGGTTGGCCTGCCGGTTGCGGCGACGCGCCGCGAGATTCCGGTTCCTGCAATCTAACCACCGGCATCGCCATGACGATCGATATCCGCCGGATCCGCGATCGATTGCCGCAGGAGATCGCAGATCTTGAAAGCGAGGCCCGGCGGGAGGGCCATCGCCATGTCGCCCGCCTTATCGATGAATGGTCGATCGGCGACAACAGGTTCGATCGTGACGGCGAAAGGCTGCTTGGTGCCTATGTCGATGGGGAGCTCGCCGGCATCGGCGGCATGACTGTCGAAACGGCCATGTCAGGGGCGCTGCGGATGCGGCGTTTCTACATTCGTCCCGCAATGCGCGGGCGCGGCATCGGCCGGATGCTTGCCCTGGCTCTGCTTGACCATGCGCGTTCCTTCTGCATCGTCGTCACCGTTCATGCGGGAAACGATGGTGCGGCGAGGTTCTGGGAGTCGCTCGGGTTTCAGCCTGACGGACGAGATGGACATACCCATCTGTTCGCACTGCAGCACCATAGCGATGATCCGGCGGCTTCGAATTTGCACCGGTGTGTTACGCCCCGATCTCCTTGAGGCGGATGGCTTGGCGCGCCAGCAAGCGCTCGACATCGGCAATATCGAGCGCGGAGAGCTTGGCGCCCGGCTTGCGCAGGGTGGCGGACTTGATCACACCGCGCTTGGCAAGCACATATTTGCGCGAGGCAAGACCGATCCCCTGCTGCTGTTCGTAGCGGGCGAGCGGCAGATAGGCATCGAAGATCGCATGGGCGCGATCGGGATTTCCGGCCGCATAGGCCTCGACGACGCCAACCATCATCTCGGGATAACAAAAGCCGGTCATAGCGCCATCGGCGCCGCGGCCCATCTCTTCGGGCAGGAAAAGCCCGCCATTGCCGCAGAGGATGGAGATGCGCCGCATGGTGCCCTTGTCGCTGGCGGCGCGAAGCGCGGTAATTTTCGAAAGGCCCGGCCAATCCTCATGCTTGAGCATGACGCAGTTCGGCACCTCGTTGACGATGCGCTCGATGACCTTGGGCGCGATCGTCACATTGGTGGTGAGCGGATAATCCTGCAGCACGAAGGGCGTATTGCCCAAGGCTTCGCCAACCGACTGGTAGAAGGCGAAGGCCTGGTCGTCGGTCTTGACGGTCCAGGGCGGGGCGACCATGACACCGGCAGCGCCTTGATCCATGACGGCTTCGGCAAGTTCGCTCATCGGCGCAAGCCCAGGCGCCGACACGCCGACGACGACGGGGAGGCGCCCGTCGAGGCGCTTCAGCACCCGCTCGACCACGATTCGCGATTCTTCCGCCGTCAGCTTCGGCGCCTCGCCGAGCTGACCAAGCACGGTCAGGCCGGTAACGCCGGCGCCCTCGTAGAAATCGACCATGCTGTCTATGCTGGCGAGATCGAGCGCGCCGTCATCGGTGAAGGGGGTTACGGCGATCACATAGACGCCCTTGGCATCTTCAGTCAGTCTGGCCATTGGTGCTCTCCAATTCAGCGGCCGAAGAACAGCGCTTCGGCATTTCGAACAAAAATCTTTTCAGCAACCGCGGGGTCGTCGATGGCGGCCTGCATGGTCTCTACCAGCTCAGTGTCATCGGGCATGCCGTCCCACAATTCGGTGTGCGGCCAATCGCTGCCCCAGAGCAGCCTTTCCGCATGGCTGGTGGCAAGGGCGCGGCCGACCTCGGCAAAACCGTCGTAATTCACGTCCTTCGTCAGACGATAGGGCGCGGTTACTTTGACGTAGGCCTCGGCTCTGTCCATCAGTCTTTTCAGCGCATCGACATGCAATGATCTCGTCTCTCTGGCAAGCGGAATGAAGCCGAGATGGTCGAGGACGATGGGCAGGCGGATGCCGGACAGCGTTGCCGCAATATCGGAAAGTTGTTCAGGATTGATCTGCAATTGCAGCGACCAGCCGAGAGGGGCAATGCTTTCCGCCAGTGTCCTGGCGGCGGCGAGCGGGAGGCCGCCCTTGTTGCGCGTATTGATCCGCACGCCGCGTACGCCGAGCCGGTCGAGCCGCTCCATCTCGGTCTCTGCGGTTTCGGGATTGATGACGACGATGCCGCGCAGACGATCTGGATAGGCGGCCAGCGCCTCGAGCAGCACCCTGTTGTCGAGGCCATAGACGCTTGGCTGCACCAATACGCCCCTGGCGATGCCGAGGCTGCCGGAGAATTCGATCCAGTCGGCAATCGTCGCGATGTCAGGCGTGTAGCTGCGTGGGGTGTTGAGCGGAGCGCCGGCGCGAAAGACGTGGAAATGCGTATCGACCGTGCCTTGCGGCAGTGCCGCCCGCGGCAGCCGGGTCAGCGGCCGGCGGGGCAGGCAAAGCGGTGCCTCCATATCAGCGGCGCTCATCGCGCGTCGAGCTCCTCGCTTTGCAGGAAGTCGAAATCGGCGCCTTCGTCAGCCTGGAGCACGCGCTCCTGGTAGAGCTTGGCATAGCCGCGCGACGGGGCAGGGGAAGGCCGGTTGACGACTTCAAGCATTCGGCGATCGAATTCCGCCTGGTCGATATCGAGATCGATGCGCCGGCCCTCGACGTCGAGGCGAATGCGATCGCCGGTGCGTACGATCGCCAGAGGGCCGCCATCGGCCGCCTCGGGCGCGATATGGAGGATGATCGTGCCGAAGGCCGTGCCGCTCATGCGAGCATCGGAAATCCGCACCATGTCCTTCACGCCCTGCCGCGCCAGCTTGCGGGGGATGGGTAGGTAGCCGGCTTCCGGCATGCCGGGCGCACCCTTTGGTCCGGCATTGCGCAGAACCAAAACGTCATCGGCATGGACGTCGAGATCGTCGCTGTCGATGCGCAGCGTCATATCCTCGACCGAATCGAAGACCACGGCGCGTCCGATATGCTGGAGCAGTTCCTTGGAGGCAGCCGATTGTTTGATGACGGCGCCGCGCGGCGCAAGATTGCCGTACAGGACGGCGATCGTTCCGATCGGCTTCAACGGTTTCTCGACGGTGCGGATGATGGTCTGGCCCGGTTCGTCGATGACATCGTCGATGATTTCGCCGATCGTTCTGCCGTAGACCGTCGGGGCGCTGCCGTCGATTTCATGGCGCACCGCCTTCAGCAGAGCCGGGACGCCGCCCGCCTCGTGGAACTGCTCCATATAATGCTGGCCGGAGGGCTGCAGGTCGACGAGCAGGGGAATGCTTCGGCCCAGCCGGTCGAGTTCGGCCATGTCGAGGCGCAGGCCGAGGCGGCCGGTGATTGCGGCAAGATGGACGACGGCATTGGTCGAGCCGCCCATCGCCTGCAGCGCAACGAGACCGTTGCGGATTGCCTGCGGCGTCAGGATATCGCGCACGATTGGGGAAGCCTCATCCATGGCGAGACGCGCGGCGACACGGCCCGTCTCCTCGGCAAGGCGGACCCGTTCGGATTCGACGGCGGGCGCCGAACCGGCGCGAGGGAGGCAGAGACCCATGACTTCGGTGAGGTTCGCCATGGTGCTCGCTGTGCCCATCACCGTGCAGGTGCCGATCGAGCTGGCCAGCTTGTTGTTGACCTCGGCGATCTCGGCCTCGTCGATCTCTCCGGCGCGGAAGCGTCCCCAGAAGCGGCGGCAATCCGTACAGGCGCCAAGCCGTTCGCCCTTGTGGTGGCCGACGGCCATCGGCCCGGTCGGCAGGAAGATCGCCGGTATCTCGCTGCTGGCGGCCGCCATGATCTGGGCCGGCAGGGTCTTGTCGCAGCCGCCGATCAGGACGACGGCATCCATCGGCTGGGCGCGGATCATCTCTTCCGTTTCCATCGCCATCAGATTGCGCAGATACATCGAGGTCGGCGAGGCAAAGCTCTCGTGGATCGAGATCGTCGGAAACACCATGGGCATCGCACCCGCCAGCATCACGCCGCGTTTGGTTGCCTCGATGAGTTGCGGCACATTGCCGTGACAGGGATTGAAATCACTGTAGGTATTGGCGATGCCGACGATCGGACGGTCGAGCGCATCGTCCGAATAGCCCATGGCCTTGATGAATGCTTTGCGCAGGAAAAGGGAGAATCCCTGATCGCCATAACTCGTCAGCTTGCGGCGAAGACCGTTCGACAAACCTGTTCCTCCCTCGCCAAATTGCCCGGCCGTGCTGTCAGCGTAGAGGGATACGGAGGATTGTCAATAAATAAGATGGTGTCACTGTATCGTATTTTTGGATTTCTTCGGCGATCACCATAAAATACAATGGGAATCTCCGCAATTAGTGCTTTCGTTCGACAGTCGACCGATTGGCTTTTGCGAAGAAGTAGGATAGATTATTGATAAAATGGAATTGGATACAGAGGAAGCGCGATGATGGGAACGGGACGACGGCGTATCGGCATTATCGGTGCCGGCTGGGTCAGTGCCTACCATCTGCCTGCATGGATGCGGCAATCGGAAAGAGCTGAGGTCGTGGCGATTGCCGACCCGTCGCCGAGCGCCATCGAAGCCCGGCTTGCCGACTTCGATATCGCGCGCAGCTATGCGAGCGTTCAGGCGATGCTGGATGCCGAGCAGCTCGATGCCGTTGATATCTGCGCGCCGCGGGAGTTCCATGTCGAACTGGTCCGGCTGGCGGCGGCAAAGGGCCTCGACATCATCTGCCAGAAGCCGCTCGCACCCTCCTACGGCGAGGCGGTCGATCTGCTGGCAAGCCTTTCCGGCAGGGGCAGGCTGATGATCCACGAGAACTGGCGGTTCCGCGCATATTATCGGCGGCTGAAGGCGTGGCTCGACGAGGGGCTTGCCGGCGAGATCCGGCAGGTGCAGTTCGAATTCCTGTCCAGCGGCATGATCGCGGATGCGGAGGGAAAGAGGCCGGCGCTGGTGCGCCAGCCGTTCTTCCGGACGCAGCAGCGATTGCTGGTCATGGAGGTCATGATCCATCATCTCGATACGCTGAGATATCTTCTGGGCGAGATGGAGGTGGTCAGTGCCCGGCTTGAGAGGAGCAATCGCGATATTGTCGCGGAGGATGTCGCAAGCGTCGTCCTGCGCCGGACGAGCGATGGCGTTCTCGTCACCGTCAATGCCAATCTCGCCGTGCATGGCGCGCCGCCGGCGCCGCGCGATCACCTACGCATCTTCGGGGCGTGCGGCACGCTCGAACTCAACGGCAATCTGCTCTCGGCTGAGGGTGCGCAGCAGCGCCGGGAAAGCTTCGATCCTGACGAGACCTACCAGGGCGCCTATGACGCGACCATTGCGCATTTCCTCGACAGCCTCGATGGAAAGGTCGCGATGGAGACATCGCCGGGCGATAACATCAAAACGCTTGCTCTCGTCGAGGATATCTATCGCCTGAGCCGGTTCGACCCGGAACGCAATCCACTGTAACATGGCCCGCCGTTAGAGCGCCGCGCGTCCGACAGGACGCTCTACCACATTAAATTGGCGCATAATCCTTTTCCGAAAATCGACTTCGATTTTCGGGGTTATGCTTCAGAGGAGATGACATTTGCAGACGCTCAACGAAAGCCGCGAAGACGGCATCGAGCATGATGATTTAAGTATTGCCCGCGCGCTGGAGGAAGACATCATTTTCGGGCGGCTTGCGCCCGGAACCCGTCTGACCGAAGACACGCTTCTTGCCCGCTTTCACGTCACGCGCCATTTCGCCCGGCAGGCGATCGTGCAGCTCGAGACCATGGGCATCGTGGTTCGGGAGCGCAACAAGGGGGCGACGGTCCGTTCGCTGACGGCTCGCCAGGTCCAGGAAATCTACGACGTTCGGGAATTGCTGCAACGGCAGGCAGCATTGTGGATAAAACTGCCGGCGCCCGAGGCATTGATCGAGGAACTGCTGGCGCTGCACGAGGAGCATGGCCGCCATATCGAATCCGGCTATCTGAGGGGTGTGCACGAGGCCAACGACAAATTCCATCTGACGCTCTTCGGCGCCTGCGGCAATGCCCATCTGGTGCAATCGATCGAGCTCTATATGCGGCTCAGCCTGCCGGTGCGCGCCAATTCGATGTCGAGCAAGGAGTCGCTGCGCATCTCGCATGAGCACCACCGGCTGATGATCGAGATGCTGCGCGGTGGGGATAACTGGGTTCTCGCCCAGCTCTGCGTCGACCATCTGCAGCCGAGCAAGAAACGTTATCTCGCCTATGTCAGCGAGAATTGACCCGGTCGTTTGAAAGGGAGCGCAAACTTTCGATTGCGCTCCCTTCGCCTACCGGCTCACCAATCGAGGCGCAGGAGAGACACGCCCTGACGCGGTAGGGAGATCTTGAGGGCGATCTTGCCGTCGTCGATCTTGACCGACGCCTGACCGTCGATCTCGGCGAGCTTTCCCGAGGCTTCCAGCCTGGCATAGTCTTCACCGGCCGGATTCTGCGGCTTGCCCATCGCTTTCCAGACGCCGAAGGCGTTGGAATGCTCCTCGTCCATCCTGAAATGCTTGAGCGAGGCGGACTTGTCGCCCCAGCCGTCGAGATTGACCGTGATGTCTGCGGACGGCCCGGCTTCATCATCGTCGTGGTAGTGCCAGACGAGAATGGAAACGCCCTTGTCGTCGCGGGTTGCCACGACATTGACATCGGGCTTGCCGCGAACGCCGTGGCTCATGATATCTTCGATATCACGGCGATAATCGCTTTCCGATTCCAGCCATTCGCCGCCGAGTTTGCCGAGCATGCGGAAGCCGTTGAGGACAGCCTTGTCGACGCCGTTGGTGGCAAGATCGCGGAAGCCGTCGAAATAGGGCTGGTCGTCGAAGAGGAAGGCCCAGGTGACGGCGCCTTCGATATGGATGTTGGCGCGTCTTGCAAGCTCATAGGTGCGGATCATGCTTTCGACGACATAGACGCCGTAGAGCGGGCCGTTGCGATAGCCGTTCTGCGGATGGACGCGTGCAGAGCAGGCAGCACAGCCTTCCGGATCGGATTCACCGATCACCACGGGCAGGTGGCGGAGTTCCGGAAATTCATTGATGATGGCAAGGTTCGTCTCGATGTCGCGGAGCTGCTTGTGCAGGCCCATCCGCACGTGACCCTCGTAGATCACGGGATTGCCCTTGGCGTGGAAGGCGAGGAAATCGATCGGCGACTTGTTGTCGACCACGTGCTTGAGGAAGGCGCGCAGAAAGGTCTGGGCTTTTTCGTTGGCAAAGGCGCCGCAGGTGTGCGGCCCGCCGACGCGGGCCTTCGGAAGCGCGAGCTTCAAGGCCTTGGCGCTGACGTCATACATCTCGCAAAATTGCGGGATGGTGCCGGTCCAATAGTGGCCGTCCGGCTCGTTCCACACTTCCCATGGCCAGCTTGAAACGACGTCCTCACCGTATCGTTCGGCCAGATGGCGCGCCCATGCTTCGATCAGGTCGCCCCACTTCTTCAGGTCCGTCGGCGGGGCCGTCCAGCCGGTGGTGATCGTTGCGTATTTGTCGGCCGGCTCCCATTGGTGGCGATAAGGGCCGTCGAAGTCGGAGAGCGCTTCGGGCGTGAAACCGATCTGAATCAGCGGAATGTTGCCAGCTTCGACATAGGTGTCGAAGATCTTGTCGATGATCGTCCAGTCGTAGACCGGATTGCCGTTCGCATCCTCGGTATAGGCATTGGTCGAACCCCATTTGAGGGCAGGCAGGCCATCGCCGCTGGTCAGAAGATTGTGCGCGCGGATGCGGGGCGGCTCGGGGCTGAGCTCGGTGAGTTCCTTGAGCAACTTCCTGCCATGCGGGGAGTAAGTGTAGTTCGGCTCGTCATAACCGAACCAATTCCACAAGGGTTCGTATTTGCCAGTTGGCCGGTTGGCGTGAACGGAGATTGTCACGTCATAAGGGCTGCTCATCGTGGTGTCCTCTTGAACGGTCACGCTGGAGCCTCCTCCCGAAAGCCAGCCGACCTGTTTTGTGATGAAGTACGGCCTCTTGGGAGGGCGCCGCGCTCGCCGCAAAAGCTAAGCGAAATGCATACTTTGTCAATAATATAAAAAATGGACTCGTTGCGGTGCGGCAAAAAAGCCTGAAAATGCGCTATTTTTTACGACTGACAAAATTATCAGTTGCCGTTTCTCAAAAAATTGTCGATAACTATGGCGTGAGTTCGCCCGCCGCCGAGGAGTGCATGTGTCCCTGCGGCACGTGCAGGCAGGGGTTCGCTGGACGCTATCGTCAATTGATTACGGGAAGCGCTCGCCGTGGCGAGTTGAGGAGGAGGAACATCCGATGAAGTTCCGTAAATATGCAGCCATTGCCTTATTGTCGCTCATGGCCCTTCCGGCATTTGCGCAGGATTTCATTGCCGGCATACCGCGCAACGAAACGCTGATCATCCAGGGCACGCCGCAGCAGAATGCCGATTGGTTCAACGTCTGGGCTCCGGGCGGCGGGGCGGCGGCAAACCTCAACGGCCTGCAGCAGCTGACCACCGATACGCTGTGGTTCATCAATCCCGAGGGCGGCAAGGATGCCTGGCAGAATGCACTGGCCAGCGAACCGCCGAGCTACAACGCCGATTTCACCGAGATGACGGTGAAATTGCGCAAGGGCATCTTCTGGAGCGACGGCATCGAATTCACCAGCGACGACGTGGTCTATACCGTGCAGACTCAGATCGATCATCCCGGCATGGCCTGGAGCGCGCCGTTCACCGTCAATGTCGCGAGCATCGAAAATCCGGATCCGCAGACGGTCGTCTTCCATCTGAAGAAGCCGAACTCGCGCTTCCATACGCTTTTCACGGTGCGCTGGAATGCCGCCTGGATCATGCCGAAGCACGTCTTCGAGAAGGCCGCAGATCCGCTGTCTTTCAACAACAATCCGCCGGTTTCGCTCGGGCCCTACCAGCTGCAAAGCTATGACAAGGGCGGCAACTGGACGATCTGGAAGCTGCGTGACGACTGGCAGCGCACGTCGATCGGCCTGGCTGCGGCACAGCCGCCCGAGGTCAAATACGTCGTCTATCGTGCGGCCGGTAATCCGGAAGCTCGCGTCATCGAACAGCGCAACCACAATCTCGACGTCATCAACGACATGGCGCCCGAGGGCATGTTCTCGATCATGCGTGACAGCAAGACCACAGCCTCCTGGCTGAAGGGCTTCCCGTTTGCGCATCCGGACCCGACGCTGCCTTCCGTTCTCTTCAATACGAAGAAGGCGCCCTTCGACAATAAGGACGTGCGCTGGGCTCTCGCCCTGCTGATCGATATCCGTGAAGTGGCGCTCGGCTCCTACCGCGGCGCGGCGAATATCGCCGCCCTTGCCACGCCGCCGACGGGTTCTGCCCCAGACGATTATTACGCACCGATGCAGGACTGGCTGACGAATTTCGAGCTCGACACCGGATCCCGCAAGATCAAGCCCTACGATCCGAACATCTCGGCACAGATCGCCAATATGGTGCGCGGCCAATGGGCCGATCAGATCCCGACCGATCCGGCCAAGCTGCAGCGGACATTCGGCTTCGGCTGGTGGAAGAAGGACGTTGAGGCTGCGACCGAGCTGCTGCAGAAGGCAGGCTTCAAGAAAAGCGGCCGCCAGTGGGTGAAGCCTGACGGGACGCCCTTTACGATCCGCCTGCAGGTGGAAGGCGATGCCATCCCGACGCTTGCCCGCGCCGGCACGGTGATCGCCCAGCAATGGTCGCAAGCCGGCATCGCCACCAAGGTCGATGTCGCCGGCCCGACCAATGGCCAGCGCCTCAGCACCGGCGATTTCGAGACGGCGATCTACTGGAGCATCGAGACCTGGGGCGGTCATCCTGACCTCTCCTTCTTCCTCGACAGCTATCATTCGGAGTTCATCAAGCCGGTCGGGCAGATCCAGCCGCCGCGCAATCTGCAGCGCTGGCAGGATCCGCGTCTCGACCAGTTGATCGAGCGCAATCGGTCGATCGCCTTCGATTCGCCCGATGTCGCCAAGCTCGGCCAGGACTTCCTGAAGCTTGCCGTCGAGGAAATGCCGATGATCCCGCTGATGGCCTACAACAAGTTCGCACCGCTCGATACGACCTACTGGACCAACTATCCGAGCGCTGACAATCCCTATTCGGCCTCGGGTCCGAACTGGTCGAACATTCGCTACATGGTGGTCGGGCTGAAGGCCAATCCGGATGCGCCGAAGCCTTGATCGAGGCACAACAAAGGAAACAGCCGGCTGCCGGCTGTTTCCGTTCTGCTATTGAAGGGTCGATGTCATGAACGGCTTTCTGATCTATGCGGCAAAACGCTTTCTGCAATTTCTCTTCGTGGTCTTCACCGGCATCACGCTGGCCTTCCTGATCGCGCATTTTTCGCCGGTCGATCCGATCGAGCAGACCGTATCGCTATTGACGAGCTTCGGCTCCACCGATCCGCAGGCCGTCGAAATCCTTCGCGAATCTCTGCGCGAGCTCTACGGAACCGGCGGACCGCTGCTCGACCAGTATTTCACCTTCTGGGGCCGCGTCCTGACCGGTGATTTCGGCCCGTCTCTCTCCTCTTTCCCGACCCCCGTCATGACCGTCATCGGCCGTGCACTGCCCTGGACGGTCGGGCTTCTGACGCTCGCAACGATCATTTCCTGGATCATCGGCAATTTTCTCGGCGCGCTTGCCGGCTATTTCCGTAGCAGTAAGCTGCTGAAGGTCGCCGGCATCGTCATCATGGCGCTGCAGCCGATCCCGACCTACATCATCGGTCTCAGCCTGGTGATCCTCTTTGGTTTCATTTGGCCGATCCTGCCGATCAGCGACGGCGCGCAGGTCAATCTGGCGCCGGCCTTCAACTGGGCCTTCATCAGCTCGGTGATCGAACACGGCATCCTGCCAGCCCTGACCCTCGTGCTCGTCGGCATCGGCGGCTGGTTCATCTCGATGCGCTCGCTGGTTTCCAACATCGTCACCGACGACCACGTCGTCTATGCCGAACTTGGCGGCGTGCGCTCGCGCAGCATCTTTTCGCAATATGTGGCGCGCAACGCCATGCTGCCGCAGGTCACCGGCCTGGCACTCAGTCTCGGAAACGTCTTCGGCGGCGCCGTCATCGTCGAGTTCGTCTTCAATTATCCAGGGATCGGCAAGCTTCTGATCTCCGGCATCTATTCCGGCGATTACAGCCTCGTGCTCGGTGTCACCACTATCGCCATCATCGCGGTTGCTGCAGCGGTCTTCGTGATCGACATCATCTATCCGCTGATCGATCCACGCGTGAAACTGGGGTAATCCGTGATGTTCAAAGTCCTCAGAGACCTGCTGCGCTACAACAAGGAGTTCCTGCTCGGAACCATCCTGATCGCTATCATCCTGGCGCTGATCGTGGCGTCGTTCTTCTCGCCCTATGACGAGAATGCCATCTATGTCGTCGCGCCCGACATGCCGCCTTCGGCCGAATTCTGGCTCGGCACCACTTCGCGCGGCCAGGAGGTTTTCTGGCAGATCGCCGCCTCGATGCGCAATACGCTGTTCTTCGGCATCATCGTCGCCTTCGTCAGCCGTATCATCGCCATCGCCGTCGGGCTGATCTCCGGCTATATCGGCGGGCGAACCGACCAGATCATCATGGCGGTCAACGATACGCTCGGCGCCCTGCCGAACATTCCGATCCTGCTGCTTCTGGTCTTCGTGCTCCGCGACCAGATGACGTGGTTCATGCTGGCGATCACCGCAGCGCTGCTCGGATGGACGCATGACAGCCGTCTGATCCGTTCCGTCGCCCTGTCTCTCCGTCAGCGGGAATTCACCCGGCACGCGGTCTTTTCGGGCATGCGCACACCGCAGATCCTCATCCGCGAACACCTGCCCTATGTCATGCCAATCGTCTTCTTCACGACGATGAACAATATGATCTGGGCGATCGGTCTCGAGGTGACGCTCTCGGTGCTTGGATTTTCCGACATCAACCGGCCGACGATCGGCGGCATGATCTACTGGGCCAATGCGCATTCCGCGATGGTATCGGGCATATGGTGGTGGGTCGCCTTTCCGATGCTCTTCGTCGTCATCCTGTTCCTTGGTCTGTTCATGCTCGCCATGTCGGTGAACGAATATATCGACCCGCGCTCGCGGCTCGCCCGCATGGGAGCTTGAGGAGATGCAGAACCTGATGAGGACGCAGCCTTTGACCCTTGCCGAGAACGCCACGGACGCACTGACGATCGACGGGCTGAAATGCTATTACGTCAATGACTATTTCGGCGTGCGGCGGGAAATCCGCGCAGTCGACGATATCAGCCTGACCATCCGCAGGAACGAGATCTACGGGATTGCCGGCGAATCCTCGAGCGGCAAGACATCGCTGATCAAGACGCTGGCCGGCGCCATCCGCCCGCCGATGCGCGTCGTCGGCGGAACGGTGAAATTCAATTTTGCCGACGGGCCGATCGATGTCTACGGCGAGCCGGCGAAGATGAAGGCGGCACGCTGGCGTCACCTTTCCTACATCATGCAGGGTTCGATGAACGTGCTGAACCCGGTCAGAAGGGTCAAACACGCCTTCACCGATTTCGCCTCCCGCCATATGAACCTCGATCCCGCCGCCTTCCGGGCGCGCGTCGAGGCGCATCTTGCCAGACTGCATCTCGATCCGCATGTGCTCGAGGCCTTTCCGCATCAGCTTTCGGGCGGCATGCGCCAGCGTCTGACGATTGCTCTGGCCACTGTCTGCGAGCCGGAATTCATCATCGCCGACGAGCCGACGACGGCGCTCGACGTGCTCGTGCAGCAGGACGTTCTGGCGCTGATCAAGGAAGTGCAGGCCCGCCTGCAGTCCTCGGTCATCTTCGTGACCCACGACATGTCGGTGCATGCCGCCATCACCGACCGGCTGGCCATCATGTATGCGGGACGGCTGGCGGAGGAGGGGCCGACGCAGGCAATCTTCGACAATCCCCAGCATCCCTACACCGTCCACCTGATCGGCAGCCTGCCGCGCATCGGTGATGTCTCGACGCGAAAGAGCCTCAGGGGCAAGCCGCCGGCACTTTCGGATCCGCCTTCGGGATGCCGTTTCCATCCGCGCTGTCCGATCGCGATCGACAAATGCGCACGTGAAGTGCCGGCCATGCTGCCGAGCGCGACGGGAGGGCGGGTCGCATGCTTCCGAGCTGGGGAGTACCAGATCCAATGAGCAGCCACTTCCTTCTCGAACTCGACCATGTGACCAAGCTCTTTCCGATCGGCGGTTTCTTCTCGCGCGAGAAGATGAAGGCGGTCGACGATGTCAGCTTTGCCCTCAGCGCAGACAAGCCCGAGATATTCACGATCGTCGGCGAATCGGGCTCCGGAAAATCGACGCTGGCGAAGATGATCCTCGGCAGCGAAAAGGCCGATCGGGGCAGCATTCATTTCGACGGTACGGATGTGAAGGCGGTGCGTTCCCGCAGGGATCGCGAGGCTTTCATGGCCAAGGTCCAGCCGGTCTTTCAAAATCCGTTCGAAGCTTTCAATCCGCTGACGCGGATTGACGAGTATCTGTTGGCCACCGCCCATCGCTTCAAGGGAGCAAAGAGCCGCGCCGAGAAAGAGGCGCTTGCCGACGTTGCCCTCCAACGTGTCGGCCTGTCGATGGCGGAGATAAAAGGCCGCTTCTCGCACGAGCTTTCAGGCGGCCAATTGCAGCGCATCGCCGTCGCCCGTGCGCTGATACCCGAGCCGAAGCTGATCGTGGCGGACGAGCCGGTCTCGATGGTCGACGCATCGCTTCGAATGTCGATCGTCAATCTCTTCCGCGATCTGCGCGATGCGCTTAACGTCTCGATCGTCTACATTACCCATGACCTTGCGACCGCCTATTACATTTCCGACCGCGTGGTGATCATGCGCAAGGGCGTGGTGGTGGAGAGCGGCGATGCCAGGGACGTGCTGGAACATCCGAAACACGCCTATTCGATCGCGTTGAAGAACGCCGTTCTGCCGCCCAACCCGCGCGAGGCGTCGGCGATCCTGCGCTTGCGGCAACGCAATGCCGAGACAAGTGAAGCCACTTCCGGCAGTGGCGATCGTCTTGCCAGGTGAAGCGCAATTTCTGAGCTTCACTGTTTAAATCGTCGCGACGACCCGGAACGCGTCGCTCCGTCTTTGCGGTTCCAATTCCATCGATTTGCGGGCATGGTCTCGCGCGATGAGCACAGATTCGTCCGATCTCTTTGGCGCGCTTTTCGAGGCACCGCCTGCGAACCGAACGGTTCCCGTGCTGGTGCCGATGCCGGCGCCGAAACCCTATTCCTATTCGGTGCCGGATGGCATGGCGGTCGAGCCCGGCTCGGTCGTGCAGGTGCCGCTCGGTCCGCGGCAGGTGATCGGCGTCGTCTGGGACGGCGGCGAGGACGGCGTCGATCCGAAGAAGCTTCGGCCGATCAGCCATGTCTTCGACTGCCCGCCGCTTTCCAGGGAGATGCGGGATTTCATCGATTGGGTGGCGATCTATACGCTCTCGCCGCCCGGCCTCGTCGCGCGCATGGCGCTGCGGGCGCCGAACGCCTTCGAACCGGAACCGATGGTGGAAGGATTGAAGCTCGTCGGCGGCGAACCGGAGCGGATGACGCCGGCGCGCGCCCGGGTCCTCGATACGGCCTCCGACGGTTTTTCCTGGACGCGCAGCGGCCTTGCCCATGCGGCGGGTGTCTCGACGAGTGTCGTCGACGGGCTGGTCACGCTCGGCATTTTTGAGGCGATATTCCTGCCGCCGCCGCCGGTCGTTGCGATGCCGGATCCGGACTTTGCCGCCGCACGTCTCGAAGGGCCGCAGAAGCAGGCGGCTGAAGAGATCGTTTCCGATGTTCGCAAGGGCGAATTTTCGGTGTCGCTGATCGACGGGGTGACCGGCTCCGGCAAGACCGAGGTCTATTTCGAGGCGATTGCCGAGACGCTGAAACGTGGCAAGCAGGTGCTGATCCTGCTGCCGGAGATCGCGCTGACGGCCAGTTTCATGGAGCGCTTTCAGGACCGCTTCGGGGCAAAGCCGGCCGAATGGCATTCCGATCTTGCGCCGCGCATGCGTGAAAAGGTTTGGCGCCAGGCGGTGACCGGCCAAGTGCGCGTCGTGGCGGGCGCTCGCTCGGCGCTCTTCCTGCCCTTCGAGGATCTCGGCCTGATCATCGTCGACGAGGAACACGATCCCGCCTACAAGCAGGAGGATCGCGTCTTCTACAATGCTCGCGACATGGCCGTCGTGCGCGGCCGCATCGGCGATTTCCCCGTCATTCTGGTGTCGGCGACACCGTCGGTCGAAAGCCAGGTCAACGGCCAGAGCGGGCGCTACAGCACCGTCCACCTGCCGACGCGTTTCGGCGATGCGGCGATGCCGGACCTGCATCTGGTCGATATGCGCAGGCACGCGCCGGAGCGGGGCGGCTTCCTGTCGCCGGTGCTGATCCGGGCGATCGGCAAGACGGTGGAAAAGCGCGAACAGGCGCTGCTCTTTCTCAATCGGCGCGGTTATGCGCCGCTGACGCTCTGCCGGGTCTGCGGCCACCGGTTCCAATGCCCGCAATGCTCGAGCTGGCTGGTGGAGCATCGCTTCCGCAAGCAGCTGCAATGCCATCAATGCGGCCATGCCGAGCGCACCCCAGAGGCCTGCCCGGAATGCGGCACGCTCGACCATCTCGTCGCCTGCGGGCCAGGCGTCGAGCGCATCGCCGAGGAGGTGGAACGGCATTTTCCGGAGGCGCGGACGATCGTTCTCTCCTCGGATATCATGGGCGGGGTGAAGCGGCTGCGGCTGGAGCTGGAAGCGATCGCCAAGGGCGAGGCCGATATCGTCATCGGCACCCAGCTCGTCGCCAAGGGCCACAATTTTCCACTGATGACGCTGGTCGGCATCGTCGATGCCGATCTCGGCCTTGCCAATGGCGACCCGCGCGCCGCCGAGCGCACCTTCCAGCTGTTGTCGCAGGTGACGGGCCGGGCCGGGCGCACCGGCCTCAAGAGCCATGGGCTGCTGCAGACCTACCAGCCGCAGCATCCTGTCATGCAGGCGATCGTCTCCGGCGATTCCGACGCCTTCTACGAGCGCGAGATCACCGAACGCGAACGCGCCCTATTGCCACCCTTCGGCAGGCTCGCCTCGATCATCGTTTCGGCTGAAACCCGCCACGACGCCGAAAACCATGCGCGCGGCATGCGCAACGCCGCACCGCAGGTGTCGGGCATCTCGGTACTCGGCCCGGCCGAAGCGCCGCTTGCGTTGGTGCGCGGCCGCCACCGCTTCCGTCTTTTGGTCCACGGCCGGCGGAACTCGGACATGCAGGGGTTCCTGCGGGCGATGCTGTCGCAATCGCCCAAAGAGCGCGGATCGGTGCAGGTGCAGCTGGATATCGATCCGCAGAGTTTTCTCTAAATCAAATGCCGTCGCCATTCCCTCCTTTTTCGGCACATGCCATAAAACACTGATTCATCCGGGTGATTTGGGGCTGATGCATGGAGTTTTACTTTCCGACCGAGTTTGGCGAGCAGCTTGCCTTTTGCTCCGCCGCTTTCACGGCGCTCGCCGGCTTCATCATGATGTTCGCGCCGGGCCAGACTTTCCGTCTTCTCGGTCTGCAGGCGCAGGAGGGGCGGCCGGAAGGCTTCGGCGAGGGGCGCTCGATGGGCGGTTTCTATCTCGGCTTCGGGCTGTCGGCGATCATGCTCGCCCAGGACTGGATCTATATGGCGCTCGGCGCCTCCTTCGCGATGGCTGCCTTTGCCCGTGTTATCTCGATCCTGTCCGATAAGGGGAGTAATCTCGTCAACTATTTACTCCTGGTTGTGCAGATCGCTTTGGCCGCGCTACCGCTGCTCTACGTTTTCGGCTTCACCCAGACGTGACTCTCGCTGCCGGCAGACGGCTTGTTCGGCCTGCTTTCAGGCCATTGCGCGATTTTGCAGACAGAAATTCATGTGAAAGGCGTATTCGGGCATTACGCGTGTTGCGAGTCCGAACATCCTATGTTAGACGGACCCCGAATTTCGGAAGAAGCAAGAGGCTTCTCTTGTGATTTCTGGGGGAAATCAAAACGAATTCAAGATCATAGGTTCGGCGCCCGCCGAGAGCCGGATTTTGGGTTGAAATCAGGGAAATTTGTGCCAGTGGCAGACACGTCCCAGCTTACTTCTGGTGTTGCAGAACGCTATGCCTGGTCGCTTTTCGAACTGGCGCTCGAGCAGGGCGCCGTCGATAGCGTCACCGCCGATCTTGATCATTTCCAGGCGATGCTGGATGAGAGCGCCGATCTGAAGCGTTTCGTCGCAAGCCCGGTTTTTTCCGCTGAAGACCAGCTGAAGGCGATCGTCGCCATCAGCGAGAAGGCCGGCATCAGCGGTTTCTTCGCCAATTTCCTGAAGGTCGTGGCGCGCAACCGCCGCCTGTTTGCTCTGCCGGGCATGATCAAGGCCTTCCGCATCATCGCCGCGAACCATCGCGGTGAAATCTCCGCCGAGGTCACCTCGGCGCATGCGCTTTCGCAAGCGCAGGAAACCGAATTGAAGGTGGCACTCAAGAGCGTTACCGGCAAAGACGTGACGATTGCCGTCACGGTTGATCCGTCAATTCTTGGTGGTCTGATCGTGAAGGTCGGGTCCCGTCAGATTGATACGTCTCTTCGTACCAAACTCTCTACCCTTAAGCTCGCATTGAAAGAGGTTGGCTGATGGATATCCGCGCCGCGGAAATTTCCGCAATTCTCAAAGACCAGATTAAAAATTTCGGCAAAGAGGCAGAAGTCTCGGAAGTCGGCCAGGTTCTCTCCGTCGGTGACGGTATCGCTCGTGTCTATGGTCTGGACAATGTCCAGGCCGGTGAAATGGTCGAGTTCCCGGGCGGCATCCGTGGCATGGCGCTGAATCTCGAATCCGACAATGTCGGCGTCGTCATCTTCGGCTCCGACCGCGACATCAAGGAAGGCGACACCGTCAAGCGGACCGGCGCCATCGTTGACGTTCCGGTTGGTCCGGAACTGCTTGGCCGCGTCGTCGACGCGCTCGGCAATCCGATCGACGGCAAGGGCCCGATCAACGCGACGCGCCGTTCGCGCGTCGACGTCAAGGCTCCCGGCATCATTCCGCGCAAGTCGGTTCATGAGCCGATGTCGACCGGCCTCAAGGCCATCGACGCGCTGATCCCGGTCGGCCGCGGCCAGCGCGAGCTGGTCATCGGTGACCGCCAGACCGGCAAGACCGCGATCCTTCTCGATGCCTTCCTCAACCAGAAGGCCATTCACGACAACGGTCCGGAAGGCGAAAAGCTTTACTGCGTCTACGTCGCCGTCGGCCAGAAGCGTTCGACCGTCGCCCAGTTCGTCAAGGTGCTCGAAGAGCGCGGCGCGCTGAAGTATTCGATCATCGTTGCCGCCACTGCTTCCGATCCGGCGCCGATGCAGTTCCTGGCTCCGTTTGCCGGCTGCGCCATGGGCGAATATTTCCGTGACAACGGCATGCATGCGCTGATCGGTTACGACGACCTGTCCAAGCAGGCCGTGTCCTACCGCCAGATGTCGCTGCTGCTGCGCCGCCCGCCAGGCCGCGAAGCCTATCCGGGCGACGTTTTCTACCTGCACTCGCGCCTGCTCGAGCGTGCTGCGAAGATGAACGACGACAAGGGCGCCGGTTCGCTGACCGCTCTGCCGGTCATCGAAACGCAGGGCAACGACGTGTCGGCCTTCATTCCGACCAACGTGATCTCGATCACCGACGGCCAGATCTTCCTTGAAACCGACCTGTTCTATCAGGGTATCCGCCCGGCCGTGAACGTCGGTCTGTCGGTTTCCCGCGTCGGCTCGTCGGCTCAGATCAAGGCGATGAAGCAGGTCGCCGGCTCGATCAAGGGCGAACTTGCCCAGTATCGCGAAATGGCCGCCTTCGCCCAGTTCGGTTCGGACCTCGACGCTGCGACGCAGCGCCTGCTGAACCGTGGTGCACGCTTGACTGAACTCCTGAAGCAGCCGCAGTTCTCGCCGCTGAAGACGGAAGAGCAGGTCGCCGTGATCTTTGCAGGCGTCAACGGCTATCTCGACAAGCTGCCGGTCGCTTCTGTCGGCAAGTTCGAGCAGGGCTTCCTCTCATATCTGCGTTCGGAAGGCTCCGCCATCCTCGACGCGATCCGCACGGAAAAGGCAATCAGCGACGATACCAAGGGCAAGCTCAACGCTGCTCTCGATAGCTTCGCAAAGTCTTTCTCGTAATCAGGCCCTAAGTTAGGACGGATCACGGATGCCTTCACTTAAGGATCTGAAAAACCGGATCGCCTCCGTCAAGGCGACGCAGAAGATCACCAAGGCGATGAAAATGGTCGCCGCGGCGAAGCTTCGGCGTGCGCAGGAGGCGGCCGAGGCCGCCCGGCCTTATTCTGAGCGCATGGGTGTAGTTCTGGCGAACATCGCCAAGGCCGTCACCGATGCCGATGGCGCGCCGACGCTGATGACCGGCACTGGCCAGGACAAGGTCCATCTGCTGGTGGTCTGCACGGCCGAACGTGGGCTTTGCGGCGGTTTCAACTCGCAGATCGCACGCTTTGCACGCGAACAGGTCCGCAAGCTGCTTGCCGAAGGCAAGACGGTGAAGATCTTCACCGTCGGCAAGAAGGGTCACGATATCCTTCGCCGCGAATTCGCCTCGCTCATCATCGAGCGCAAGGAATTGCGCGACGTCAAGCGCGTCGGCTTCGAGAATGCGGATCAGATCGGCAAGCGCGTCATCGAGATGTATGCTGCCGGCGAGTTCGACGTCTGCACGCTGTTCTATTCCGAGTTCAAGTCGGTGATCAGTCAGATTCCGACGGCGCAGCAGCTCATCCCGGCTTCAACGGGAGCTGTGCAGACCGAAGATGCCGCACATGCAGGCGCCGTCTACGAATACGAGCCGGATCCGGCATCGATCCTCGAAGATCTGATCCCGCGCAACATCTCCGTCCAGATCTTCCGCGCGCTCCTTGAGAACGTCGCAGGCGAGATGGGCGCCAAGATGAGCGCTATGGACAATGCGACGCGTAATGCCGGTGAGATGATCAACAAGCTGACGCTGAGCTACAACCGCCAGCGTCAGGCGCAGATCACCAAGGAACTCATTGAAATCATTTCGGGCGCGGAAGCGCTCTGAGGCTAGGAAAAGAGGGTCAGAAAATGGCTGAGGCAGCTACCCCCAAGATCGGCTCTGTCGGCAGAGTCACCCAGGTTATCGGCGCCGTCGTCGACGTTGCTTTCGAAGGCGAACTGCCGAAGATCCTGAACGCGCTGGAAACCAGCAACAACGGCAACCGCCTGGTTCTCGAAGTTGCGCAGCACCTTGGCGAAAACGTCGTCCGTACCATCGCGATGGACTCGAGCGAAGGTCTCGTTCGCGGCCAGGAAGTCGCCGATACCGGCGCTCCGATCATGGTTCCGGTCGGCAACGAGACGCTCGGCCGCATCATGAACGTCATCGGTGAGCCGGTCGACGAAGCCGGTCCGTTGGTCACCGCTCACAAGCGCTCCATCCACCAGGAGGCGCCGTCCTATGTCGAGCAGTCGACGGAATCGCAGATTCTGGTCACCGGCATCAAGGTCGTCGATCTTCTGGCTCCCTATGCACGCGGCGGCAAGATCGGCCTCTTCGGCGGCGCCGGCGTCGGCAAGACCGTTCTGATCATGGAACTGATCAACAACGTCGCCAAGGCGCATGGTGGTTACTCGGTTTTTGCAGGTGTCGGTGAACGCACCCGCGAAGGCAACGACCTTTACCACGAAATGATCGAATCGAACGTCAACAAGCATGGCGGCGGCGAAGGCTCGAAGGCGGCACTTGTTTACGGTCAGATGAACGAACCGCCGGGCGCGCGCGCCCGCGTCGCCCTGACCGGCCTGACGGTCGCCGAACACTTCCGCGACCAGGGCCAGGACGTTCTGTTCTTCGTCGACAACATCTTCCGCTTCACGCAGGCAGGTTCCGAAGTGTCGGCTCTGCTCGGCCGCATCCCGTCGGCCGTCGGTTATCAGCCGACGCTCGCAACCGACATGGGCCAGATGCAGGAGCGCATCACCACGACGACGACCGGCTCGATCACCTCGGTTCAGGCCATTTACGTTCCGGCCGACGACTTGACCGACCCGGCGCCGGCGACCTCGTTTGCTCACCTTGACGCAACGACGGTTCTGTCGCGCTCGATCGCTGAAAAGGGCATCTACCCGGCGGTCGATCCGCTCGACTCCACGTCGCGCATGCTCGACCCGATGGTCGTCGGCGAAGAACATTACGACGTCGCTCGTAAGGTCCAGTCGACGCTGCAGCGCTACAAGGCCCTGCAGGACATCATCGCGATCCTTGGCATGGACGAACTGTCCGAAGAGGACAAGATTGCTGTCGCCCGCGCCCGCAAGATCGAGCGTTTCCTGTCGCAGCCGTTCTTCGTCGCCGAAGTCTTCACCGGCTCGCCGGGCAAGCTGGTTGCTCTCGAAGACACGATCAAGGGCTTCAAGGGCCTCGTCAACGGCGAATATGATCACCTGCCGGAAGCTGCCTTCTACATGGTCGGCTCGATGGAAGAAGCGGTCGAAAAGGCCAAGAAACTCGCAGCTGCTTAATGAGCGATGCGCTAGACGAGATATTCTGCTGCGACTCCCTGAAAGGGGTCGTGGCGGATCTTCCGGAACCGGCAGCGCCGACCGTCTATCGCGCCGATAATGGCGTGCTGATGATGGTGGTGGGGCTGGTCCAGAGCGAGGAAGGCCTCGGTTATCTCGACCAAGCGATAATGCACTGCCCGTTCTGCGGGACTAAATTGCAAGATGCGAAAGCCATAGCCGAGAAGGTAAGTCACTGATGGCTGACAATTTCAACTTTGAGCTCGTTTCGCCGGAGCGTCTGCTGCTGTCGGAGATGGTGACCGAGGTCGTCATCCCCGCGACTGAAGGCGAGATGACGGTCATGGCAAACCATGCGCCGACGATGACGACGATCAAGCCAGGTGTCGTGAGCGTGCGTTCGGCCTCCGGCAAGAAGCAGGACTACGTGGTGTTCGGCGGCTTTGCCGATATCCTGCCGACAGGCTGCACATTGCTGGCCGAATCGGCAGTTCCGGTCGAGGAACTCCACAAGGACGAACTGACGCGCCGCATCGAGGCCGCCCGTAAGGAACTCGAACATGCCGAGCTGCACGAGCACAAGTCGAAGCTCGAACACTTCATCATGGAACTGACGCACCTGCGCGGCGTCGTTCAACAGGATTGATTACAATCGGTAAGATCCATGAAAAGCGGCCGCGATGGCCGCTTTTTTGTTTCTGCCTTTATCTGTCGATGTACGGAAAACAGCGCTATCGGCCGAGTTAAAATTAAGACGCGGCCGCAGCAATTCAAAGGGCTAATGCGACCTTTGCGCGTCTGAAAAGACGCGTGACACTGCAGGGGTCGCCTACCTCTGGCAGTGATGCCGAGATCGTCTCAGAAGCCGGTGCCGCCGCGCAGCTCGATGACGACCGTCTTGAACAGGATCTTCAGGTCGAGCAGCAGGCTGAAATTCCTGACATAATAGATATCGCAGGCGATGCGAGCGCGAGCTGCCAGCGGCCGCGCCGTCGGGCCGCGCCAGCCGCGCGTCTGCGCAAGGCCGGTGATGCCGGGGCGCATGATGTGGCGGTAGTGGTAGTCCGGCACCAGTTCCTCGTAGAGCCGACCGGCTGCCCGCATATTGATGGCGTGGCAGCGCGGGCCGACCAACGACATCTCACCCCTGAGAACGTTGAAAAGCTGCGGCAGCTCGTCGATATTGGTCTTGCGGAGCAACGAGCCGATGCCTGTCACCCGGCTGTCGCCCTTGACGGTCTGTTGAATGCCGCTCGGATCGCAAGCTTCCGCGCGCATCGACCGGAACTTGAAGACCGTGATCTTCCGGCCGTTCAGCCCCCAGCGGATCTGGCGGAAAAACACCGGACCGCCATCGTCGAGTTTGATGAAAAGAGCGATTGTCAGAAAAAGCGGCGCCAGCACGATGAGGGCGCTGACTGAGGCGACGATGTCGATCAACCGCTTCACGCTGAGCCGCACAGCCATCTTTCTTTCGATAAGGGAAAAGCTATCCGGCTGGCGAATGTTGGAGTTCGCTATAACCAGGGTCTTGGTTTTGTCCTGACGCTGAGACGGATCGAAGCGTGGATTCGTCTTCGAAGTAAAAGCATTCATTACGCAAGGTCCACAAGTTTAGATGCGATACTGAACAACATGGAGACAAATACATGGTCACGTATCGTTTGTCATCGGTATAAATAAGAATTTGATAACCCTAAAGACACCAAAAATGGGAGTATTCCGCGTTAACATTAATGCCTGTAGTTGCGCTTACGGGAAATTTATACTTTGAAAGGAGTAGCCCGATTGGGTTGACGAGATGTCAGCCGGTTTCCGAAATGGATCGCCGGCTTTTCCAGCAGCGCGTAGCTGAGGGTTGCGACCAGAAGGATGAGCGCTGCCGCCAATCCGCAAGACTGCAGCCAGCCGGTGACGACATTTTCCGAGGAAACGCCGAACGAACCCGGGTCGAGCCTCTGGATCAATATCAGGATGATCTCCTGCCAAATATAGATGCCGAAGGAGATCTTTGCGATATAGCGGACAGGAGCGTTGTCGAGCAGCCTGCCCAGGCGTTGCGAATGGCTGAGCGAAACGAGCGCCGTTGCGACCGCCAATGGAAAGACCGGAAAGCCATAGGGGATTTCGAGCCAGCCGTAAGCGTCGGGAGAGCCGCCGGGCGATATGACGAGGCGGTAGGCGGCAATGGTGAGGGCGAGGAGCGCTGCGGCATCGAACCAGAAGGAGCGCCTTCTTGGCAGCATGATCTCGATGGCGGCGGCAAGCGCGCCGAGCGCGAAGACGGCAAAGAAGCCGATCGGGTTATATCTCGGCATCCATTCCTTCGCCCCGCCCTGCAGGCCGTACTGCCAGCCGCGTTCGATGTCGTCGAGCGGAAAGAGGGTCAGGATCAGCACATGGGCGAGGAGTACGCCCGTGATGACGCAAAGCCAGGCGAAGCGGGCAAGCAACGGGCGCTGCCTGAGGAATGGCAAACGAAACAGCAGGAGAAAGCAGACCGGCAGGAGCACATAGCTGGTGACCTCGAAGGGAATGGACCAGAGCGGCCCGTCGGCTTCGACAGGAAACAAGGTGCGCCAATGCCACTGGCTCATGAACAGCAGCCCGGAGACATAGCGGAGCACAAGCTCAGGCGTCAGCGGCAGGGCAAGCAGCGTCAGGCTGAGGGCGAAGCCAATGGTGGCGGCGAACCAGAAGCCCGGAGCGATGCGCGCCATCCTGCGGATCGTGTAATGCCGGAGGTTCGGCATGTCGCTGCCCGCGTCGAGCGCGCGCCAGAAGGGATGGGCAAGAAGAAAGCCGCTGAGGACGAAGAAGATGGCGACGCCGAAATTGCCGAAGCGGAGGATGTTTGCGGTCGGTCCGAGTTCGTCGGGGATTCTGCGCATATCCAGCCGCAGCGCGAAGTGGTGGGCGAGCACCAGCAGACAGGCCGTCGCGCGCAGAAAGTCCGCTCCGGCCAGTCTCTCCTGTTGTCGCATCCTGCCTCCCCACCTTGCCCAGAGCATGATGCCGAAAAGTGTGAGCGGTTTTCGGACGACATCATGCTCTACTTCTTTGATTTAGATACGGATTCGAACCTTAAGCCGATCCGGCCTAAGATCTGAATCCGTATCTAGGATTTTGCAGCGGAAAGCCGCGACGGGCAAGGCAGGCGTTGGGCTCAGTCGAGAAGTTCGTTGGTATAATAGGTGGAAAAGTCCGGCTTCTCCTTGAGTGCGGCGCCATTGGCATCGACCAGAATGCCATTCTCCATCAGGAAGCTGCCGAGGGCCTCGGCCTTTGCCGGGTCGAGCTTACCGATCACACCGGCCTCGGATTTCAGAAAGTGCCCCTCGATCAATGCCTTCTGAGAAGCCTTTACCAGTTCCGTATTCATCAGTGCGCCGTTGCTTCCAGAGATCAGCAGGTCGCAGGCTTCGTCGGGATGGTCGACGGAGTAGGCATAACCCTTTCGTGTCGCCTGGATGAAGGCGCGGGCGTGTTCCCGACGTGCGGAGAGATAGGCGTCGCTGGAGACGATGACCGTCGTCTGCTCGTCGGGAATGCCATAATCGGAATAGTGGAAGCGGCCGATCTTCCGGTTTTCCAGTTCGGCAGCGATGCCTTCCCAGGTGTAGATCTCCAACGTGAAATCGATCGAGCCATTGTCCAGAGCTTCGTAAGCGGAGGTGCCGAGGGTGACGGTCTTGACGTCACCTTTGCCGCCGTCATTGCGGATCATCGCGGAGATCAGCGCGCTCTCCCAGGTGCCGCCAAAGCCGCCATAGGTCTTGCCGTCGAGGTCTTTCGGGCTCTTGATATCGTCGCGTCCGCCCTTGAAGATCAGGCGTGCGGTTTCCGTCTGGACGACGCCGTAGACCATCTTCACGTCACCGCCGCCAGCGCGTTGCGTGAGGGTCTCGATCTCGCTGCTGATGCCGAAATCGGCAACGCCGTTCGACACCAGCGTTCCGGCGCTGGTATCGGTGAAGGGGAGAATCTCGACATCGAGCCCGGCATCGGCATAAAAGCCCTTCGCCTTGGCGACATAGATGCCGATATGGTTGGTGTTGGGCGTCCAGTCGAGCGCGATGCGAACCTTTGCGGGCGCCGATTGGGCGAAGGCGGGGCGGCCGGCGAGGCTTGCCGCGATGGCGGCGAAGATCGTCTGGCGACGGGTGAGAAGCAGCATGGTGACCTCCTCAGGTCTCTTGAGCATGATGCCGAAAAGCGTGAGCGATTTTCGGGCGACATCATGCTCTAACTCTTTAAATCAGAACAGGATTCAGGTTTGAGGCCGACCGGCCTAAAATCATCCTGTTCTAGCGGATGAAGCAGGGTTTGCAGGATTTCGGTTTCGATCGCCTGGGCCGCCGGCGAGCCGAGATCGGCAATGCTTCTCGGACGGGGCAGGGGAACGCGGAATTCGCGGATGATACGCGCCGGACGGGCCGAAAGCACGTAGATCCGGTCGGAGAGGAACACGGCCTCGCGAACATCATGGGTGATCAGCAGCGCCGTCCAGCGGTGTTCGGTCCACATGCCCTGCAGCCATTCCTGGATCTGCGTACGCGTCAGCGCGTCGAGCGCGCCGAAAGGCTCGTCGAGCAGCAGCATGTCCTGGGTCTGGACGACAGTGCGCAGCAGCGCGGCGCGCTGGCGCATGCCGCCTGACAGTTCGGAGGGATAGTGGTGTTCGAAGCCGGCAAGGCCGAAGCTCTCGAACAGCGGCGCGACGGCGGCGCGGGCCGCGCGACGGCTCATGCCTTTCACCTCGAGACCGAGTGCGGCATTGTCGATGATCCGACGCCAGGGCATCAGCGCGTCGCGCTGCGGCATGAAAGCGAAGGAATGTGGCGCCTGTTCCAGCGGCGCGCCCTTGAAAAGCATGGTGCCGGAATCGGGCCGAAGCGCCTGTGTCAGCAACCTCAGTACCGTCGACTTTCCGGAGCCGGACGGGCCGACGATCGAAACGAACTCGCCGTCTGCGACGGTGAGCGAGATGTCGCCCAGCACCTTCATGCCGTCGAAGGACTTCGAGATGTTGCGCAGTTCAACCATTGCATCGCTCATCGGCGCTGCTCCCCGGATTGTTGCCAGGGCATGACGAGGCGCTGGATCAATAGCGTCGCTCCGAAGAGGCAGAGTGTCAGCACGGCGCTGACGACGACGGCGGCGAGCACGAGATCGGGGCGGAAGTTGTTCTTAGCGTTGAGGATATAGATGCCGAGGCCGCGGGCGGCACCGGCATATTCGGCAAAGATCGCGCCGACGACGGCATAGGTGATCGAGATTCTGAGGCCGGCGAAGAAATAGGGCAGCGAGGAGGGAAGCCGTGCCAAGCGGAAAATGCGCCAGCGGCTCGCCTTCATCGAATTCAGCAATTCGGCGATGTCGCGGTCGGTCGATTCATAGCCCTGCAGCAAGGCGACGAGCAGCGGGAAGAAGGTGACGAGCGCCACCAGCAGGATCTTCGGCAATAGGCCGAAGCCGAACCAGAGGACGACGAGGGGGGCGATCGCCACCAGCGGCAGGGTCTGGCTGGCGATGAAGATCGGCAGCAATGCCCGGCGCATGAAGGGCACGAAATCCATGAGGATCGAGGCGGCGAAGGCGAAGGCAAGCGACAGGGCGAAACCTCCGAGTGTCGCGCCGAGCGTCGGCCAGGTGTTTGATATCAGCGCCTCGCGGTTCAGCCAACCCTGGATGACGATACGCGACGGCGCCGGCAGGATGGACGGTTTGATGCCGGAGAGATCGACATAGAGTTCCCATGCCGCCAAGAAGGCGCAGCCGGCGAGCAAGGCGGGTATGCCCCGGTAGAGAGCGGCGCGGAGCGCGGCAAGGCGCGAATCCGATGGTTGTGGCAGTGTCATCAGCGTTCGTTTCAGGCTTTCGTCGGCTGCTGCATAATTCCTGAATTCGGAATCGATTTAAGGATAAAATTATGCAGCCAATTTAAGATGCTACAGCGTCCTTTGCGCGTCTGAAAAGACGCGCGGCGCTGTATTGACGGACACCGTGATGTCGAGGGTCACATGTCCCTCGGGGTCGCCGAAGCGATAGAAGGCCTCACGAATCGTGGCGAAGACCGCGCCAGCGTCGCCAGAGAGCCTGGTACAGAAATTCTTGGCGCGGTCGAAGGTGCCGGAGCGCTTCAGGAAGTCGATGCAGCCGTAGATCTCGTCCATATGGGTACCGGTTCCCATGACGTAGAGCGAGAATTGCGCAGCGGTCGGCTGTCCGGTTTCGGTGGTGGTTTCAACGGCGGCAAGTGCGGCTGTTATACGTTCGGCAAGCGGCTCCGCCTGGCCGAGGGAGGGGTTGATGCCGCAGATGGCGTCGTCGGGCTCGCCGGGGCAGCCGCGTGAAATCGCAGCGGACAGCACGCAATGCTCGCCGGTCTTTGCAGCAGCGACGAAAAGGTCGTGCATGGCGGCGAAGAGAATGTCAGGCGGGCCGACCAGCAGTGTGGAAATGTCATCGGTCTCGATGCGCAGCCGGTCGCGATAGGGATCGAGCGCCGTGACGGCATCGAGAATGATGCCGACGAAATTGTCGGACATCGGATAGAGTGACACTTGTGCGCCTGAGAACATCTGAACCTCGCTCCGCTGGCATTACCCAGATCAGCTTTGAAGGGTCCAGAGGCTTGCGCCTCACATCTCAGCCCCGGCAATACGGAGCTCCCCTGTTATTTGCGCGGAAACTATCACCGGGGTTTTCTCCCCGCAACCGCAAAATTGCGAACCCGTCCGTGCGGTCGGAATGAACCGGATGTGACGGAAAACACCCGGGCGGAGGATCTGCCCGGGTGTTCCCAATGGTTCCGTACCTGCCGGGAACGGAACCGGAGCTTTCTGGCTCAGGCGGCTAGCGCATAACCCCGAAAATCGGCATCGATTTTCGGAAAGGATTATGCGAAGATTCAAAGTGATAGAGCGTCCTTAGCGCGTCTGAAAAGACGCGCGGCGCTCTATGTCGGCATAGGGACGATTGCTGCGGGCGGTGACGAGCGCCTGCGTCCACCATTCCAGCCTCGCCATCATCCGATCGAGCAAATGTATTGCATCGGCGGGATTGTCGAGCCTTCCCTGCGTATCGAAGCGGTTCCAAGGTGCGGCAAAGCTCACCGAATCTCGGATGGTGACGGCGTGCAGTTCGGCAAAGACCAGCCGCAGCTGTTCGACGGCGCGCAGGCCGCCGGATATGCCGCCATAGGAAACGAAGGCGATCGGCTTGCCCTGCCAGGGCTCGAAGAAGAAATCGATGATCGACTTCAACGAGGCGGTAAAGCTGTGATTGTATTCCGGCGTGACGATGATGAAGGCGTCGGCCATGCCAAGCCGTCCAGCGAGCCTGTCGACTTCGGCGTGCGCCATATCGCGGTTGGCCGGCAGCGCGAAATCCAATGGGTCGATGATGTCGATATCAAACTGCGGGAAGCGGACGAGCTCCTGCGTCAGCCATTTGACCACCCGGTCGCAGATGCGGCCCTCTCTCGTGCTCCCGTAGATGACAGCCAGCCTGGTGGGTGTTTGCATGCGTCGCTCCTTGCTGCGATTGGACTTTACGATTGCAGGAGCAAGGGTTATAAAACCTCAACTAATCTTGAGGTCAAGAGGCGATGGATACAATTCCGCGAGCGCCGCTCGGCAAGCTCCTGACGGTCGGCGAAGTGGCGGAGCGCAGCGGCCTGGCCGTCTCGGCGCTGCATTTTTACGAGACCAAGGGGCTGATCTCGAGCATCCGCTCCCGCGGCAATCAGCGGCGCTATGGGCGCGATGTGCTTCGCCGGCTCGGCATCATCAAGGTGGCGCAGCGTGTCGGCATTCCGCTTTCGGAAATCCAGGCGGCGTTCGAGTCCCTGCCGCAGGGACGCACGCCGACCGTGGCCGACTGGCAGACGCTGTCGGCGCTGTGGAAGGATGATCTTGACGCGCGAATCAGGCGGCTTAGCCTGCTGCGCGACCGTCTGACCGGCTGCATCGGCTGCGGCTGCCTGTCGATCGAAAGCTGTCCGTTGCGCAATCCCTGCGACCGGCTCGGCAAGGAAGGGCCGGGCGCGCGGCTTCTGGAGACCGAAAACTAACCCCGGTCTTCGCCGGGAAAGATCGATGCGCGCCTTTCTTTCAGTCGGCGCGTTCATATGTTAAGGGCGAATGACACAACCGGCGGCAATGTCCGCGAGGAGGACGGCTTCGTGTTCCATCCCAGACTGTTCGAAAATCGCAATGTCGTGGTGACCGGCGCCGGCCGCGGCATCGGCCTTGAAGTGGCCCGGCAGTTCCTGGACTGCGGCGCGAAGGTGATCGTCCATACCGGGCGCAAGCCGGGACGCGACCTGCCGGATTTCCTGCTGACGGCTGAATCCGAAAGACGGGCGCTGCTGCTTAATGCCGATTTCTCTGCAGTCGGTGGGGCAGCGCAATTTGCCGAGGATACTCTCGCCTTCTTCGATAAGGTCGACGTGCTGGTCAACAATGCCGGCACCATGCTTGGTCGTTTTCCCGCTGCCACACTCACCGATGCAGAATATGAGGCGGTCGTGCGGCTCAACCAGACATCGGTGGTGGCGCTGACGCGGGCGCTGCTGCCGGCATTGAAGGCGACTAGTGCCGCTGCCATCGTCAACACGGTTTCGATTTCGGCGCTGACCGGCGGCAGCCCCGGTTCCTCGATCTATTCGGCTTCGAAAGCCTTCGTTGCGACCTATTCCAAGGCTCTTGCCCGTGAACTTGCACCGGACGGAATCCGCGTCAATTGCGTGTCGCCGGGAACGATCGAGACGGATTTCCATGAGCGCTATTCCTCTCGCGAAAAGCTGGAGCAGACGAGAAAATCCATCCCCCTGCAGCGGCTCGGCACGGCGGAGGATTGTGCTCCCGCCTATCTGTTCCTGGCGGCTCCGTCGCTCTCGGGCTACATCACCGGACAGGTGATCGAGATCAATGGAGGTCAGCTTATCTGCTGATTTGTTTGGACCTTTTTTGACATTTCATCACTTTTGACCAATTCGCTTGCGCGAATATGCTATTGTGCTGATCTACCTCATTGCCTCCCTTCCGAGATACCGATGCCGTTGCCCAAACCCGAGCCGGGGATGTCCGGCCAGGAATCGCACAAACTCGCTGGAAAAGCCCATGAAGCGAGCGATCTGCTGAAAGCGCTAGCGCACCCGACCCGACTTCTGATCCTCTGCATATTGGCGAACGAGGAGCGGACGGTGGGTGAGATCGAAAATATCCTCGGCATCCAGCAGGCAATGGTCTCGCAGCAGCTGGCGCGGTTAAGGCTCGAAGGCCTAGTCCATACGCGCCGCCAGGGCAGGCTGGTCTATTACAGCATCGGTAATGTCAGCGTGCTTGCCTTCCTCGAATCGCTGTTCGATCTTTTTCCGGCTGCAGAAAACAGTTAGAGCATGATGCCGAGTGTGCGCGGTTTTCGGACGACATCATGCTCTATTTCTTTGATTTAGATCAGGATTCAGATTTTAGGCCGATCAGGCCTAAAATCATCCTGATCTAGAGATCGCCCTTGCGGAGCACGGCTGCTGCGTCAAAGATGAACTGACCCGGATGATGTCACGCCGGATCGGGAGACCGGATGATCGACAAGCTGGAATTCTTCATCGCCCTTGCCAATGAAAAGCATTTTGGCCGTGCTGCGGAGGAGTGCGGGATCTCGCAGCCGACGCTTTCGGCTGCCATCCGGCAGCTCGAGGATCAGCTCGGCGTCATGCTGGTGCAGCGCGGTTCGCGGTTCCAGGGGCTGACGCCGGAGGGGCAGCGCGTGCTCGAATGGGCCCGGCGCATCGTCGGCGATGCCCGCACCATGCGCGAGGAGATGCGCGCCGCGCGCCGCGGCCTTTCCGGCCACATCCGCCTCGCCGCCATTCCGACCGCGCTTGCCATGCTGTCGCGCATCACCACGCCCTTTCAGGAGCGGCATCCCGGCGTGACCTTCTCGATCGTCTCGCGGAATTCGCTGCAGGTGCTGAGCATGCTCGAAAACCTCGAAATCGATGCCGGCATCACCTACCTCGAAAACGAGCCGCTCGGCCGCGTCACGACCGTTCCCCTCTATGCCGAGCGCTATAATCTGATCACGGCTGCCGGCAGCCCGCTATCTGATCGCGACAAGGTGACCTGGCGGGAGATCGGCGATCTTCGGCTTTGTCTATTGACTGCCGACATGCAGAACCGCCGGATCATCAACCGCCACTTGACGGAAGCAGGTGCTACAGCGCATCCGACGCTCGAATCCAACTCGATGATCGTGCTGTTCTCGCATGTCAGGACCGGACGCTGGGCGAGCATCATGCCGCGCAACGTCGCCAAATCCTTCGGGTTTCCAGTGGAAATCCGCATGATCCCGATCGTCGAGCCGGAGGCGCATCATCTGGTCGGCCTTGTTGCGCCTTATCGCGAGCCGTTCACGCCGCTTGTCTCGGCCTTGCTGCATGAGGCAAGAGTGCTCGTGCAAGATGAAGAACTTTGATAGAAAAAACCTATCAAGCAACGAGATAGCTTTATTGATCGCCGGCTGCTTCCCTGAGATGGTGGTTGCGGAATAGCACTCGGCTGGGGGAGGCCCGCTATTTCGCAACGAGCAAGCCGCTGGGAGGGCTGCCTTATGACCATTCATATCGCCGAAGGCGATATTGCAGCACGCACCCGAGCCATCGTCGCCGATCTTCGCTTTCTCGAAGGGCCGCTGCTTCCCATTCTGCACGAGGTTCAGCAGGAATTCGGCTATGTGCCGCAGGAAGCCATGCCTGTTATCGCGGAGGAATTGAACCTCTCGCGCGCCGAGGTGCATGGCGTGGTGACCTTCTATCACGATTATCGCGACCATCCCGCCGGCCGACACGTGCTGAAGCTCTGTCGCGCCGAAGCCTGTCAGTCGATGGGCGGCGATGCGCTGGCCGAACGTGTCAAGGCGCTGCTCGGCATCGATTTTCATCAGACGACGCTCGATGGCGGCGTCACGCTGGAGCCGGTCTACTGTCTCGGGCTCTGCGCCTGTGCGCCGGCGGCGATGCTCGACGGCGAGGTCTATGGCCGGGTCGACGATCAGACGGCGGCGGAACTTGTCGCGGAGGCACGCCGATGACGGTCAGGATATATGTTCCGCGCGATGCCGCAGCGCTGGCGCTCGGGGCCGAAAAGGTGGCAAAGGCGATTGCCCAGGAGATCGTCGCCCGCGGCTTCGATGCCAAGATCGTGCGCAACGGCTCGCGCGGAATGTTCTGGCTGGAACCGCTGGTCGAGGTCGAGGTTGCCGGCAAGCGCATCGGCTACGGGTCGGTGAAGGCGAAGGATGTGCCTGATCTGTTCGATGCCGGGATGATTGATGGAGGCAAGCATCGGCTCTGTCTCGGGGAGGTTGAAGACCTCCCGTTCCTCAAGGAACAGACCCGCCTGACCTTCGCCCGCTGCGGCGTCACCGATCCGCTTTCGCTTGGCGATTACGAGGCGCATGGCGGTCTTGCCGGCCTTCGCCGCGCCGTTTCGATGACACCAGTCGATATCGTCAAGGAAATCACCGATTCCGGCTTGCGCGGACGCGGCGGCGCCGGCTTTCCCACCGGCATCAAGTGGAAGACCGTTCTCGAGGCCGCCGGCGAACGCAAATATATCGTCTGCAATGCCGATGAGGGCGACAGCGGCACCTTTGCCGACCGGATGATCATGGAGGGCGATCCCTTCGTGTTGATCGAGGGCATGGCGATATCAGGGCTCGCCACCGGGGCGACCAAGGGTTTCGTCTATACGCGTTCGGAATATCCGCATGCGATCGCTGTCATGACCGAGGCCGTCGGCATTGCGCGCCAGGCCGGCATTCTCGGACCATCGGTGCTCGGATCCGGCCGCGCCTTCGATATCGAGGTGCGCACCGGCGCCGGCGCCTATGTCTGCGGCGAGGAGACGGCGCTGCTCAACAGTCTCGAAGGCAAGCGTGGCATCGTGCGTGCCAAGCCGCCACTGCCGGCGCATAAGGGGCTGTTTAACTGTCCTACCGTCATCAATAATGTGATCTCGCTGGCTTCGGTGCCGGTCATCATGGAAAAGGGTGCGGCCTTCTACCGCGATTTCGGCATGGGCCGCTCACGCGGCACCATCCCGCTGCAGATTGCCGGCAATGTCAGATATGGCGGCCTCTTTGAGACGGCCTTCGGTCTTTCGCTCGGAGATATCGTCGACAGGATCGGTGGCGGTACAGTGACGGGACGGCCGGTCAAGGCCGTGCAGGTCGGCGGACCGCTCGGCGCCTATTTCCCGCGAGCGCTGTTCGACACGCCGTTCGACTACGAATCTTTCGCCGCCAAGGACGGGCTGATCGGCCATGCCGGCATCGTCGTCTTCGACGACACGGCCGATATGCTGAAGCAGGCGCGTTTCGCGATGGAATTCTGCGCCGTCGAAAGCTGCGGAAAGTGCACGCCCTGCCGCATCGGCTCGACGCGCGGCGTGGAGACGGCCGACAAGATCGCTCGCGGCATCGAGCCGGAGAAGAACCGGGCGCTGCTTGCCGATCTCTGCAACACGATGAAGTTCGGCTCGCTCTGTGCGCTGGGTGGGTTCACGCCCTATCCTGTGATGAGCGCCATGACGCATTTCCCGGAGGATTTTTCGCCGGCACCTCTGGTGGAGGCGGCGGAATGACGCGTTTTTCTTCAACTTTGCCCCTCACCCTAACCCTCTCCCCGCTTGCGGGGAGAGGGGACGTGCCATGCGAGACGTGGCGGGGAACGGAGAGGTCGCGGCGTATCCCCTTCTCCCCGCGAGCGGGGAGAAGGTGCCGGCAGGCGGATGAGGGGCCTGCCCCGAGGCGGCCGACAAGGAAATCTATCGGAGGAGCAAACCATGTCTCTCATCCATGAAATCGACTACGGGACCCCGGCTTCCAAATCCGAGGCCATGGTGACGCTCACCATCGACGGACAGCAGATCAGCGTGCCGGAGGGCACCTCGATCATGCGCGCCTCGATGGAGGCCGGCATCAAGGTGCCGAAGCTCTGCGCCACCGATATGGTCGATGCTTTCGGCTCCTGCCGGCTCTGCCTCGTCGAGATCGAGGGCCGCAACGGCACGCCCTCCTCCTGCACGACGCCGGTGGCGGCAAACATGGTGGTGCACACGCAGACGGGGCGATTGAAGGATATCCGCCGCGGCGTGATGGAACTCTATATTTCCGACCATCCGCTCGACTGTCTCACCTGCGCGGCCAACGGCGATTGCGAATTGCAGGACATGGCAGGCGCCGTCGGCCTGCGCGACGTGCGCTACGGCTATGAGGGCGACAATCACGTCAAGGCGCGCAGCAATGGCGACATCAATCTGAAATGGATGCCGAAGGACGAATCCAATCCCTATTTCACCTATGATCCCTCCAAGTGCATCGTCTGTTCGCGCTGCGTGCGCGCCTGCGAGGAAGTGCAGGGCACCTTCGCGCTGACGATCGAGGGCCGCGGCTTCGGCTCCCGTGTTTCACCCGGCATGCACGAGCATTTCATCGATTCCGAATGTGTCTCCTGCGGCGCCTGCGTCCAGGCCTGCCCGACGGCGACGCTGACGGAGAAGTCGGTGATCCAGATCGGCCAGCCCGAGCATTCGGCTGTCACCACCTGCGCCTATTGCGGCGTCGGCTGTTCCTTCAAGGCGGAAATGCGCGGCGAGGAACTGGTGCGCATGGTGCCGTGGAAGGACGGTCAGGCCAATCGCGGCCATTCCTGCGTCAAGGGCCGCTTCGCCTATGGCTACTCCACCCATAAGGACCGCATCCTCAATCCGATGATCCGGGAAAAGGTCAGCGATCCCTGGCGGGAGGTGAGCTGGGACGAGGCCTTCGCGCATGTGGCGACGGAATTCCGCCGCATCCAGTATCAATACGGCCGCGAGGCAATTGGCGGCATCACCTCGTCGCGCTGCACCAATGAGGAAACGTATCTGGTGCAGAAGCTGATCCGCGCCGGCTTCGGCAACAACAATGTCGACACCTGCGCCCGCGTCTGCCATTCGCCGACGGGTTACGGCCTCGGCCAGACCTTCGGCACGTCGGCGGGCACGCAGGATTTCGACAGCGTCGAGCATTCCGACGTCGTCATCGTCATCGGCGCGAATCCGACCGACGGGCATCCGGTGTTCGGCTCGCGGCTGAAGAAGCGGCTGCGCCAGGGCGCCAAGCTCATCGTCATCGATCCGCGCCGCACCGATATCGTCCGCTCGCCGCATATCGAGGCCTCCTATCACCTGCCGCTGAAGCCCGGCACCAATGTCGCGGTCATGACGGCGCTGGCGCATGTGATCGTCACCGAAGGCCTCTTTGACGAGGCGTTCATCCGCGAGCGCTGCGACTGGTCGGAGTTCGAGGACTGGGCCGCCTTCGTCGCCGAACCGCAGCACAGTCCCGAAGAGACCGAGATCTTCACCGGCGTGCCGGCGGCGGATCTGCGCGGCGCGGCAAGGCTCTATGCCAAGGGCGGCAATGGCGCGATCTATTATGGCCTCGGCGTTACCGAACACAGCCAGGGCTCGACCACGGTCATCGCCATCGCCAACCTGGCAATGGCGACCGGCAATATCGGCCGTCCCGGCGTCGGCGTGAATCCGCTGCGCGGCCAGAACAATGTGCAGGGCTCCTGCGACATGGGCTCGTTCCCGCACGAATTGCCGGGCTACCGGCACATTTCCGACGATGCGACGCGCGATATCTTCGAAAAGCTCTGGGGCGTGAAGCTCAACAACGAGCCGGGCCTGCGTATTCCGAACATGCTGGATGCAGCAGTCGACGGCACTTTCAAGGGCATCTACATCCAGGGCGAAGATATCCTCCAGTCCGATCCCGATACCAAACATGTCGCGGCCGGGCTTGCGGCGATGGAATGCGTCGTCGTGCAGGACCTGTTCCTCAACGAGACCGCCAATTACGCCCATGTCTTCCTGCCGGGCTCGACCTTCCTCGAGAAGGATGGCACCTTCACCAATGCCGAGCGCCGTATCAACCGCGTGCGCAAGGTGATGTCGCCGCGCAACGGCTATGGCGATTGGGAAGTGACGCAGAAGCTTGCCCAGGCGATGGGGCTCGACTGGAATTACACCCATCCGTCGGAGATCATGGACGAGATCGCCGCGACGACGCCGAGTTTTGCGATGGTCTCCTACGACTATCTCGACAAAATGGGTTCGGTGCAGTGGCCCTGCAACGAGAAGAACCCGCTCGGCTCGCCGATCATGCATGTCAATGGCTTCGTGCGCGGCAAGGGCAAGTTCATCCGCACCGAATATGTGGCGACCGACGAGCGCACCGGTCCGCGCTTCCCGCTGCTGCTGACAACCGGCCGCATCCTCAGCCAGTACAATGTCGGGGCGCAGACACGGCGAACCGAGAATGTCGTCTGGCATGCGGAAGACCGGCTGGAAATCCATCCGCACGATGCCGAGCAGCGCGGCGTTCGCGACGGCGACTGGGTGAAGCTCGGCAGCCGCTCCGGCGACACGACGCTCAGGGCGCTGATCACCGATCGCGTCGCGCCGGGTGTCGTCTATACGACCTTCCATCATCCCACGACGCAGGCGAACGTCATCACCACCGATTTCTCCGACTGGGCGACGAACTGCCCGGAATACAAGGTGACGGCGGTGCAGGTCTCGCCCTCCAACGGGCCGAGCGAATGGCAACTCGAATATGACGAGCAGGCGCGGCAATCGCGCCGCATCGCCGGCAAACTCGAGGCTGCGGAGTGACGATGCGGGGGCGGCTCTTTAGGCAGGAACGCGCATCATGACCTTCACCGTCACCGCCCGTGCGCCCGAAACCGCCCGCCGCAACGGCATCCTCCAGACCGGTTCGCGCATCGTGCCGGAAGAAGTGCCGATCGCCTTTTCCTATGGCGGCAGTTCGCATGCGGTGATGATGGCAACGCCTGATGATCTCGCGGATTTTGCCGTCGGATTCAGCCTGACCGAAGGGATCATCACCGGGCCGGCAGAGATATCGGGCATCGAGGTGGTCGAGGGTGAGCAGGGGATCGATGTGCAGGTGAGCCTGGTCGATGATGTCGCCGATCGGTTGCGGGCACGACGCCGCAGCATGGCGGGACCGGTCGGCTGCGGGCTCTGCGGCATCGAATCGATCGAACAGGCGATACGGCCGGTGCCCGATGTTTCGACATCGCCGCTAGCGCTGTCGCATGCGGATATCGTCCGCGCCGTTTCGCTTCTGAACGAGGCGCAGCCGCTGCATCGTGAGACGCGGGCGGTGCATGGCGCCGGGTTCTATCTTCCCGGCAGGGGGCTGATTGCCGTGCGCGAAGATGTCGGCCGGCACAATGCGTTGGACAAGCTCTGCGGCGCCGTCATCGGCGCCAGCGAAAGAGGCGGGGACGGCGCCGTCGTCGTCACCAGCAGGCTTTCCGTCGAGATGGTGCAGAAGGCGGCGATCCTCGGCAGCCCAGTGCTCATCGCCATATCGGCGCCGACGGCTCTCGCCATCCGCACGGCCGAAGAAGCCGGCATGACGCTCGTCGCGCTGGTGCGCGGCGAGGATTTCGAGATTTTTACCCACCCGCACCGCATCTCGCCCGGAAGCATTGCCGATGTCGCATGATACCAAGACCAAGCTCGTCTATATGGCAAACCAGATCGCCACCTTTTTCAAGAGCCAGCCGCAAAGCGAGGCCGCGCAGGGGGTCGCCACCCATATCAATAAATTCTGGGACCCGCGCATGCGGCGGCAATTGTTCGAAATTCTGGAGAATGAGGAGAATGGCCTGGACGCGCTCGTGCTTCAGGCCGTTCCTCTGATCCGAAAGCCGGAGCCGGTGACATACCAGGCTCCATAGCCAGCATCAGGCCAATGCGGGAGGGGCAGGAGCAAGCTGCCTGCGTATGCGCCGGTTACAATAAGTCTGAATCAAGCCAGGTCCGAATCAAGGAGGAGTTGTTCATGACAGCAGCGGGAACACGTACAGACGGGGCGTTGGCGGGGGTAGGCCTGCTCGATCGTGAAAGGATCGTCGCAAGGCCCGGCTTCAATCGGTGGCTGGTGCCGCCGGCAGCGCTCGCCATTCATCTCTGCATCGGCATGGCTTATGGTTTCAGCGTCTTCTGGCTGCCGCTTTCCAAGTCGCTCGGGATCACGGCCTCGACGGCCTGCCCCGATCTGACACTTGCCTCGGCGCTGTTCACCACGACCTGCGACTGGCGCGTTGCCGACCTCGGCTGGATCTATACGTTGTTCTTCGTTTTGCTTGGTTCGTCCGCCGCCATCTGGGGCGGCTGGCTCGAGCGGGCCGGTCCGCGCAAGGCGGGCGTCGTTTCCGCCTGCTGCTGGTGCGGCGGCATCATTCTTGCCGCGATCGGCGTCATCACCCATCAGCTCTGGATGATGTGGCTGGGCGCCGGCGTCATCGGCGGCATCGGTCTCGGCCTCGGTTACATCTCGCCGGTCTCGACACTGATCAAATGGTTTCCCGACCGGCGCGGCATGGCGACCGGCATGGCGATCATGGGCTTCGGCGGCGGTGCGATGATCGGCGCCCCATTGGCCAACCTGTTGATGAATAGCTTCAAGACCGACAGTTCGGTCGGCGTCTGGCAGACCTTCATCGTCATGGCGGTGATCTATTTCGTCTTCATGATGGGCGGCGCCTTCGGCTATCGCATTCCGCCGGCCGGGTGGCGTCCCGAGGGTTGGACGCCGCCTGCAGCCAAGAGCACGATGATTACCACCAAACATGTACACCTCAGCAATGCCCACAGGACCAAACAGTTCTGGCTGATCTGGGCGGTGCTTTGCCTCAACGTTTCGGCCGGTATCGGCGTGCTCGGCATGGCCTCGCCGATGCTGCAGGAAATCTTCGCCGGCTCGCTGATCGGCCTACCGGATGTCGGCTTCGCCCAGCTCGACGCCGGGCAGAAGGCATCGATCGCCACGATCGCCGCCGGTTTCGCCGGCTTGCTGTCGCTCTTCAACATCGGCGGGCGGTTCTTCTGGGCGTCGCTGTCCGACAAGATCGGCCGCAAGAATACCTATTATTGCTTCTTCGTCCTCGGCATCGTGCTCTATGCGCTGGCGCCCACTTTCGCAGGCATGGGCAACAAGGCGCTGTTCGTTCTCTCCTTCGGCATCATCCTGTCGATGTACGGCGGCGGCTTCGCGACGATCCCGGCCTATCTTGCCGATATTTTCGGCACGCAGTTCGTCGGCGCCATCCACGGTCGGCTGCTGACGGCCTGGGCAACGGCCGGCATCGTCGGGCCCGTCGTCGTCAACTATATCCGCGAAGCGCAGATCGCCGCCGGCGTTGCGCCCGGGCCAACCCTCTATACCGGCACCATGTATATCCTCGCCGGCATGCTGGCGCTCGGGCTCATCGCCAATGCGCTGATCAGGCCGCTTTCGGACAAATGGTTCATGTCGGATGACGAGGTTGCTGCGCTGCAGGCGAAGTCGGCAGCCGTCAATGCCGGGCCGACGGGTTCCTTCGGCATCGGCACAGGCGGACTGGATGCCAAGGCGATGCTTGCCTGGGCCGTCGTCGGCATTCCGCTGCTGTGGGGTGTGTGGGTGACGCTGAGGGCAACCTTCGCGCTGTTCGGCTAAGCCATCAGAGCGCGTCGCATGGGTTTCATGCGGCGCGCTTTTATCGACGTATACAGCGCAATCCGGTCAAGGTGCCGCCTGCACCGGCATGGTTCAGAACTCTTCCCAGCTTTGGGCGGTCGCTGCGCCGGCACTATTCACCTTTGCGACACGTGAAACGAGGTGCAGCGCCGGCGAGCCCGTCTGTCTTGGCCCAGCTCCGCCGATGGACTGCGTTCGACCCGGTAGGCGGAACCTCGCCAGCAGGACACGCAGCGTTTCGGCTTCTCTCGCAAGGCTGTGGCTGGCGGCAGTACTTTCCTCGACCATCGCGGCATTTTGCTGGGTTGCCTGATCCAGCGTATTGACCGCCTGGTTGATTTCCTTGAGGCCGGTTGCCTGTTCCCTGGAGGCTTCGACGATGGCGACGACATTGCCGTTGATATCGTCGACCTGTGCGACGATTGCCTCGAGCGCCTTGCCGGTCTCGCCGACGAGGCCGACGCCGTTCTTGACATGCTCGCCCGATGTGTTGATCAGCGCCTTGATCTCCTTGGCGGCTTTGGCGGAGCGCTGGGCGAGCTCCCGCACCTCCTGAGCCACGACCGCAAAGCCCTTGCCGGCTTCACCGGCGCGGGCGGCCTCGACGCCGGCATTCAATGCCAGCAGGTTGGTCTGGAAGGCGATATCGTCGATGACGCCGATGATGTTGGTGATCTCGCGGGAGGACTGTTCGATCTGACCCATGGCGGCGACGGCATTACGGACCACGACGCCGGAATGTTCGGCGCCCTGCTTGGTGATGGCGACGAGACGACCCGCCTCATCGGCACGACGGCTGGAATCGTTGACCGTCGTGGTGATCTCCTCCAGCGCGGCGGCCGTCTCTTCGATCGATGCTGCCTGCTGTTCCGTTCGCTTGGAGAAGGAGTCGGCCGCTGCGCCGATCTCGCTCGACCCTGCGGCGATCGCAGTGGCATTCTCACCGATCGTCTTCATGGTCTCGGAAAGGCCTTTGACAGCGGTGTTGAAATCGTGCCGCAGCTGCTCCATCGATGGAACGAAAGGCGTGTCCACCGTTCGTGTCAGATCGCCTTCGGAAAGATTGCGCAAGGCGGTGCCGAGAAGGGAAATGGCGCTCATGCGCTGGGTAACGTCGGTCGCGAACTTCACGACCTTGTAGACCTTGCCATCGGCATCGAGGATCGGGTTGTAGGCCGCCTGTATCCAGATTTGCCGGCCACCCTTGCCGAACCGGACAAATTCGTTGGCGATGAACTCGCCGTGCGCCAACCGCTTCCAGAAGTTGGTGTAGTCGGCCGTGTCGGTATAGGCACGATCGCAGAACATGCTGTGGTGCTTGCCGGTGATCTCGGCGAGCGAATATCCCATGGCGTTGCAGAAATTCTCGTTGGCGGTCAAGATTTCACCCGCCGGGGTAAATTCGATCACCGCCTGCGAGCGCGAGATCGCCTCCAGCTTGCCGGAATCCTCCACCGCCTTCTTTTTGGCTGCGGTGATGTCGGCCGCGAATTTCACCACCTTGTATGGTTTGCCCCCTTTGAAAACCGGATTGTAGGACGCCTGGATCCATATTTCCCGATTGCCCTTGGCAAAGCGCTTGTAGGCGCCGGCGTCATATTCGCCGCGTCCGAGCCGCGCCCAGAATTCGCGATACTCCGCGGTTGCCGTATAGGCCCGCTCGCAGAACATGCCGTGATGCTTACCAACGATCTCGCTCAGGCTGTATCCAAGCGCGTTGCAGAAATTTTCGTTCGCCTTGAGGATATTTCCTTTGAGATCGAATTCTATGATCGCCTGCGATTTGGAGATGGCATCAAGAATGTATTTCGAATCGGAGCTTAGACCAAACATTCCTGTCCCTTTGAGATGCGCAGCTTTTGCTGCTTAGGCTGGTAGACGCAAGGGTCGACGAGGAGTGCCGGTTCCGGGACGCACCGTTGACCGGTTCGCAATCCCAATGTGCCGCAAACGTGTCATCCGAACGCTTCACAACCATGCTGACGGGACGTGGTTAATATTGCGTATAAAAGCTGTTGCTAATCTTGTGGTGCCAGGATGAAAGTCGCAGCTTAGCCGTGTATCTCACACAATAAAAAACCGCCCCGGAGGGCGGTTTTTCAATAAATCGGTGATTCTTCAAAATCAGGCGGCCAGTTCATCCGTCTCGTTTTCCTTGAACATCTTGGCGAGGTTCAGGAAGCAGATCATGCCATTTTCCGAGGCGATGATGCCTTCGCAATAGGCCCGGTCGAAGGAGGCGGTCACCTCAGGCACCGGCTGGACCTGGCTGGAGGAGATGGTGAGGATATCCGAGACGCGGTCGACCAGCATGCCGATGACCATGCTGTGAACCTCGGCGACGACGATAGCGCTGCGCTCATTGGCGACCGTGCTCTTCATGCCGAGCTTGAAAGCAAGATCGATGATCGGGATCACCGAGCCGCGCAGGTTCATGACACCGATGACATCGGCCGGTGCATGCGGGATCGGCGTCGACGGCGCCCAGCCGCGGATTTCGCGGATGGTCGTGGTCTTGACGCAGAATTCCTGGTCATGCAGGCGGAAGGCAATAATTTCGAGCGTATCGCCGCTGAAGTTAGTCGAATTGATCGTGGCCATTAGAATTCTTCCCAACTATCGTAAGCCAGGGCAGAAGCGGATGCGCCACCATTGGCGCGGACAAGCTTTGCCTTCGTACCACGCGATGGCTTTGCGCTCGGCGAAGCATCGTTACGGTTATCGATGACTTTAGCGAAAGAGTGTTGCCCAAATCTAAATTGAAAGACGAGATTGAGAAGGTTTTTAAGCTCGGGTGAAGGCGAGGCAGTTTTGCTGCCGATCTACTCAGCTTATCGTCTTTTCAATCTGCGAAACCGCCCAATCGACCTGCTCTCTTGATATGACCAATGGTGGAGCGAGGCGAATCGTGTGGTCGTGGGTGTCCTTGGCGAGAAGACCGCGCTCCTTCAGCGCATGGCAATATTGCCGTGCGCCGCCGGCTTCGGGTTCCAGCTCGATGGCCACCATCAGGCCGCGGCCGCGCACGTCCCTGACGATGTTCGAGCGGATCGACCTCAAGCCTTCGAGGAAGTAGTCGCCCATAACAGCGGCGTTCTCGATCATGCCCTCTTCCGTCAGCACCTTGAGTGCTGCGCGCGCCACCGCGCAGGCGAGCGGATTGCCGCCGAAGGTCGAGCCGTGCTGGCCGGGTTTCAGCACGCCCAGAACTTCGGAATTCGAAAGCACGGCCGACACCGGATAGAAACCGCCTGATAGAGCCTTGCCGATCAGCGTCACGTCGGCCTCGATGCCTTCGTGCTCCTCGGCCAGCAGCTTGCCGGTACGGCCGAGGCCGGTCTGGATTTCGTCGAGGATGAGGGTGACGTTGTTTGCCGTGCAAAGCTCGCGGATGCGGGTGAAATAGCCCGCCGGCGGGATGATGACGCCGGCCTCCCCCTGGATCGGCTCGATCAGGGCGGCCACGGTATTGGCATTGATTGCGGCGGCAAAAGCCTCGGCATCGCCGAAGGGAATGATGCGGAAACCTGACGTGTAGGGGCCGAAACCGCTGCGGGCGTCGGGATCCGTCGAGAAGCTGATGATGCTCAGCGTCCGGCCATGGAAATTATCGGCGCAGACAATGATCTCCGCCTTGCCCTCCGGCACGCCCTTAACCTCGTAGCCCCATTTGCGCACCGCCTTGATGGCGGTCTCCACCGCTTCGGCACCGGAATTCATCGGCAGGATCTTGTGCGATCCGGTGAGAGCCGCGAGCTCTTCGTAGAGATAGGCGAGCTGATCGTTGCGGAAGGCGCGGGAGGTGAGCGTCAGCCTGCCCGCCTGCTCGACCATGGCGGCGAGGATCTTCGGATGACAATGGCCCTGGTTGACGGCGGAATAGGCCGAGAGGCAATCGAGATAACGGTTGCCGTCGGTATCCCAGACATAAACACCTTCGCCACGCGTCAGCACCACGTCGAGCGGCTTGTAGTTATGGGCGCCGAGCCGTTGTTCCGTGGCGATCAGTTTTTCCGAAGTGTTCATGGCCGTTCTCCCTCTAATCTTATTTCAAAGCATGTCGTTATCGCAAAACCGCTGCACACTTTTGCTCGACATGCTCTTATGCGGCGCGTGTCGGGCGATCGAAGATGCGGCGGCCGAAGAGGCTTGCCGTCAGCTCGACGAGGATGCGGGCGCTCTTGCCGCGATCGTCGAGAAACGGATTGAGCTCGACAAGATCGAGCGACGAGACGAGGCCGCTGTCCGAAAGCATTTCCATGACCAGATGCGCCTCGCGAAAGGTCGCACCGCCCGGAACCGTTGTGCCGACGCCGGGGGCAATCTCGGGATCGAGGAAATCGAGGTCGAGGCTGACATGCAGCAGGCCGTTCGCCTTGGTGACGACATCGAGGATCTCACGCATGATGGCGCCGATGCCTTGCTCGTCGATCGCGCGCATGTCGAAGACGTTGACGCCGTGCTCGTGGATTTCCTCGCGCTCGCGCGCATCGACCGAACGGATGCCGACCTGGAAGACATTCTTCGGATCGACGAACGGACGGTCCTTCGGCAGGATCTCGGCGAACTCGGCCTCGCCGCAGAAGAAGGCGACGGGCATGCCGTGGATGTTGCCGGAGGGCGACGTGGCCGGAGAGTTGAAATCGGCATGGGCATCGAGCCAGAGCACGAAGAGCGGGCGGCCTTTGCTGGCGGCATAGCGGGCCATGCCGGAAACGCTGCCCATGGAAAGGCTGTGGTCGCCGCCGAGAATCAGCGGGAAACGGCCGGAGGCGGCGACGTCGTGGACGCTGCTTTCGAGGGCGCGCGTGAAGGCGCCGACGATCCTCAGATTGTGGGCCTTCGGGTGGTTCGGCAGGTCCATCGCCGGCACGATCCTGAGATCGCCGATATCGGCGACGTCATGGCCAAGCTCGATCAGCGTCTGGTCGACGCCGGCAATGCGCAGGGCCGCAGGCCCCATGGCAGCCCCTCTGCGGCCGGAGCCTTCTTCCAGCGGCGCGCCGATGAGGGTGACAGATCGCGATTGCGCATTCATTTTGGAGGGCTCCGTGTTGAGGCCTGTTTCGGCCGATAGTGGGATAAAGGGCTGGCGGCAAAAAGATGGAAAAGTGTCAGAAATGGACTATGATTGCGCAGATTGATAAACCTATTTTGACAAAGTGATCAGCGTGGACGATCTCGACACCGAACTTCTGAGTGCACTTCGTCATAACGCCCGGATTTCCGTCTCCTCGCTTGCAGCGATGACCGGCGCATCGCGGGCAACGGTTGCCACCCGTATCGACCGGCTGGTGGCCAGCGGCACCATCGTCGGCTTCACCATCCGCACCGGCCATGAGACGCGCTCCGCCGGCGTGCGCGCCATCGTGATGATCGAGGTGCTCGGCAAGCTCGCCGACAGGGTGGCCGATCAGTTGAGGGGCCTGCCGCAGGTGCGCGCGCTTCACAGCACCAACGGCAAATGGGATTTCGTCGCCGAACTCGAGGACCGCGACCTTGCCGCCTTCGACGAGACGCTGCGCCGCATCCGGCTGATCAACGGCATCAATTCGACCGAGACCAACATCCTTCTCAAGACTAGCAAAACCGGTTTCTAAGCCGGCTTAAAGTCTGTGCATGCTGTCCTCAAACGGCTGCACAGCTTCGGGCGAGATGCATCAGTATTCCCGTTCGTAGACAATCCCGGCTTCGCCCTCACCGTTGCCACCGGCCCCTCCGCGCAGCTTGACGCCGCGGCCGACATCGAGGTTGATCACCGCCTTGGCGCCGGCCGAACCGCCCTGCTGCAATTCGAAATAGGTGCGATCGTTAAGATAGCGGCCGACGCTGACGCTCGTCTGGCCCTTGGAATCGGTGCTGACGTCGAAATCGTCGACGCCGAGCTGGTTGCGCAGGCCTTCGAAAAGCGATGTCGAGCGGTTGCCGGCCAGCTGACTGACGGCGTCGGCAAGCTGGGCGATCTGCACCGGCGAGAGCTTCGACATCGACTGGCCGAAGATCAGCTGCGCCAGCACTTCGTCCTGTGGCAGCTCGGGGGACGAGGAAAAGGTGATCGCGGGGTCTGTGGCGAGGCCGGCGACGTCGACCGTCAGCGTCGTCGAGCCGGAGGCCGAGGTCGCTTCCATATCGAGCGCCGGCGTCATGTCGCCGGCAAAGGTGATCCGGCTCTTGTCGGAGAAATCCAGGCGGCGGTTGAGAATGGTCATGCGGCCGCGGCGCATGGTGAACCCACCGGTCACGATGGGTGCTGCCGCCGTTCCGCGGATCGTCACCAAGCCGCCAAGCTCGGCATCGATGCCGCGGCCGCGCACGAAGATATGCGAGGGCGCGTCGATTTCGAGATCCAGCGTGATCACGGAGGATTTCTCTCCGGGTTTCTGCTCGCCGTCATCCCGCAACTGCGCAAGTACAGCCCGCGGCGCGTTCTTATGCCGAATGTCGATTTCTCTCAGCGAGGTGGGCAATTTTTCCGGGACCGTGATCGAGGTCTTGTCCAGCCGAAGCTTGCCGCTCAGCGTCGTATTGGTGATCGGCCCGCGCAGGCCGACCGTGCCATTGACTGTCGAGACGACAAGGGTTCCATCGACATAGACCGCCTTGTCGAGCTTGATCGAAATGTCGGCGGGAAAGCCTCCGGCCGGCTGGATGCCGATGGTGCCGCTGGCCGAAATCGTGCCGCCGCCGCCAAGGTTGCCGGTGAGGCGCGATATCACCGCCTGGCTGCCATTGAAGGTCACGGTCGCCGTCAGATTGTTGACGGCCATATTGCGCCGGACGTCGACGAGCTTTGCGCCATTGGTCGAGACAGTGCCGTTGATGACGGGTGCTGCGGCCGTTCCGCCGATCTGGAGATTGACGGTGGCGACGCCGTCCGCGACGAGGCCCTGTTGCGCAAGCGGGGCGCCGAGCACGGCGAAAGGAAGATTGCCTGTGAAGCGCATGTCCATAGCGCGATTGCCTGTGATGACGACGCTGCCGCCGCCCTTCAGCGACATGCCGGCGTCCCCGGCAAGACTGGTATCGACCGTCAGCTTGTTTCCGGCAAGTTTGCCTGATGCGCCGATGCTGAACGGCGAAAGGCCGGCGCCTTTTGTCTGGCTCGTCGCTGCGTTCTTCCAATCGATCTTGAAGTCGACGGAGGGCGCCGATAGCGCGCCGGTGGCCTTTACGGTCGCCGAGACCGCACCCTCGGCTGCAAGGCCGGGAACGAAGCCGTTGGCAATGCCGGCCGGAAGATTGGCGGTGTTTGCCGTGACATCGAGAGACTTGATCGATGTGCCTGCGATGGCGAGATTGCCGGTGGCTTTCAGCGCAATGCCGCCGCTGCCGTTGAGGGCGGCATCGAAATCCAGCCTGTCACCGGCGTATTTTCCCGTCGCGGCCAGCGCAAGGCGGGACAGGCCGGCAGCCTTGGTATGGCTGGTCGCGGCATCCTTCCAGTCGAGCTTGAAATCGACGATCGGATTTGCCGGCGTTCCCGACGTGACGGCACTTGCCGAAAGCGTGCCTTCGGCGCCGAGACCGGGAACGAAGGCATTTGCGATATTTGCCGGCAGCGCGGGAATATCGGCATTGATCGAAAGGTCCCGGATGGCCGTTCCCGCGATCGTCACGCCGCCCGTCGCCTTGGCCAACACGCCGTCCTTGCCGGCGAGATTGGCGTCGAAATCGACCCTGTCATTGGCGAATTTGCCGGAGGCTGCAGCACTCAGGCCCGAAAGGCCACTGCTCTTGGTCTGGGCGGTCGCGGCGTTCTTCCAGTCGAGCTTGAAATCGACCGCGGGCTTCGGAAGCGCACCGGAAGCGGATGCCGTTCCCGAGACAGTGCCTTCGGCGGCAAGACCCGGGACGAAGCCGTTGGCGAGGCCTGCCGGAAGGTTGGCGAGATCGGCTTTAACGTCAAGATTGCGGACCGACGTGCCTGAAATCGCGACGTTGCCGGCGGCCTTCAGCGAGAGGCCGTCCTTGCCGCCGAGATTGGCATCGAAATCGAGCCGGTTGTCGGCGAAGCGTCCCGATGCGGCAAGTGCGAGGCCCGAGAGGCGAGCGCTTCTGGTCTGGCTGGTCGCAGCATCCGTCCAGTCGAGCTTGAAGTCGGCTTTCGGTGCGGCGGGTGTGCCGGCGGCGGACAGGGTGCCTGATATCGTGCCGCCGGCCGCCAGATCCGGAACGAAGGCATTTGCGAGACTGGCCGGAAGCTTGGCGATCTGGGCATCGACCTTGATGCTGTCGATCGCCGTACCGGCCAATGCGACATTGCCCATGGCCTTCAGCGAGAGGTCTTTGTCGCCGCTCGCTGCCGCATTGAAATCAAGCTTGTTTTCGGCAAATTTTCCCGATGCGGTCACGCCGATCGCGGCAAGGCCGGCACGTTTCGTGTGGCTCGTCGCAGCGTCTTTCCAATTGAGGTCGAAATCGGCACTCGGGGCGGAGAGCGATCCGCTGGCCGAGATCTTTCCGGAGACCGCGCCTTCGGCGGCGAGGTCCGGGACGAAGCTGTTTGCTATATTTGCTGGGACATTTGCCAGCGCGGCATCGACCTTGACGTTGCCGATCGTCGTGCTCGTGATGGCGACATTGCCGTTTGCCTTCAGCGAGAGGCTGTTGGCGCCGCCGATCACGGTGTCGAAATCGAGCTTGCTGTCGGCGAATTTTCCAGAGGCCTTGACGGCGAGCTCGGCAAGGCCCGCACGCCTCGTATGGCTCGTCGCAGCACTTTTCCAATCGAGATCGAAATTGGCGGTGGGATTAGCGAGGGAGCCGGAGGCCGCCAGTTTTCCCGTAATCGTGCCTTCGGCGGCGAGATCGGGAACGAAACCATTGGCGATGCGGGCAGGCAGATTGAGGATATCGGCGTCGACATCAAGCACCGGCGCCTTCGGGTCGGTAAGTGCGACATTGCCGGCAGCCTTGAGCGACAGGCCGTCATTGCTGCCGACCGTCGTGTCGAAATCGAGCTTATTGTCGGCGAATTTGCCGCCGGCGGTGATGCCGAGCGGTGCCAGACCCGCCCCCTTCGTCTGGCCCGTCGTCGCATCTTTCCAGTCGAGCTTGAAGTCGGCGACCGGTGCTGCCGGCGTTCCAGTCACGGCAACGGTTCCGGAGATCGTGCCGCCGGCAGACAGGTTCGGCACGAAACCGTTGGCAAGCGCTGCCGGCAGCTCGCGAATGTCTGCATCGATCTTCAGCGTTTCGCCGGCCGAACCGGTGACGGTCACCGAACCGGCGCCGGTCTTCAGCGTCAGTCCGTTCAGGCTGGCGGCACCACCGCCGATGGCGACCTGCGTCGGTGCGGCAAGCTCGATCGGAATATTGCGGGGGCTTGCCGAGAAGCGATCGAGGTTCAGGTGCATCGTGCCGCCGGCCGCTTCGATATTGCCGGCCGCCAGCACGGGATTGCCGTCATAGGCAGCATCGAGATCGAAATCCGTATGGTCTTGCTGCTTGGTAAAATCGAGCGAAAGGCCGTCGAGCCTGTTCGTTCCGGCACTCACCTCCTCGGCCTTGACCGTGCCGTTTGCCGCAAGGGCTTTGAGATCGCTGACCGTGACATCGATATCCGGCTTGACGATCGCAAGCGTATCACGGCGGATCGAGCCGCCGGTCGCAAGCAGCTTGAGCGCAATCCTGCCGCCATCGCTGCTGACGCCGAGCGACCCTTTGAGATCGCCTTCGGCCTTCTGTCCGCCGAGTGCGGCGAGCAGGCCGATATTGGGGAAATCGAAGGTCAGCGCGCCTGTCGGCTCCAGGGAGGACGAGAATTCCACATTGCCGGTCAGCCGGTTGCCACCGATATCGGCGGTCAGCGCCGGAATGCTCGTCTTGCCGTCCTGCGAGCGGATGTCGCCGTTGATGCCGATCGGCTGGCCGTCGATCGTGCCGGTGGCGGCGATCCTGCCCTGCGGCGCCTTGGGATCGGCGAGACCCGACAGGTCGATATTGAGGTTGCCGAGCATGCGGTCGGCCATTTCAAGGCTGGGTGCCTTGAGATTGGCCGTGACGGAGATTGCCGGGAGCTCACCTCCCACTCTCAACGCATACCCCGCCCCGCCGCTGGCGCCGGGGGTGAGCTTGCCGATGTCAGGCAACCGGCCGGAGAGATCGGCGTTCAAGATCCCGCCGTCGAGCGCGACGTTGCCGGCGGCTTCGAGCGTGCCGGACTTCAGGACGAGGTTGGACAGCGCGAATTTCGACGGGATGGTGCCGACCACCTGGCTTTCGAGCGAGATCGGTCCGTCGAACCTGTCTGTTGCCGCAGCCGGCAGGGCTGCCGGGTTGATGGTGAGCTTGAGGTTGCCGGTCAGCGCTTGGTCTGTGAGCCGATAGGAGCCGTTGAGGCCGCCGTTGATATTGGCGCTTTCGACGGTGGTGCCGTTGAAGCCGATGCCACTGGGCGAGATCTGCAGCGGCGAGGCGATGGTGATCGGGCCTTGGACCGCACGATTGAGGTTCGGCTCGGCAAAGGTCGCGTCGCCGGCAACAAGGCGCAGCTGAACGCTGCCGGAACGGGCGGCGAGATTGAAGGCGTCGCTCTTTGCCGTCAGCTTGACGTTGCCGATATCGGCCTGCGGCAGGGTTGCGGTGTCGAGCGAGCCGCTGACGTTCAGTCGGGCGGCCTGCGCATCGCCTGTGAGCGCTAGGTTGAGGCCCGATATGAGGAAGCGCGCTTCGCCTTCGGCGAGCGGCCAGCGGAAATCGACAGGCCCCGACGTGCCGAGCAGATTGGCGTTCAGGCTGTTGTTGCCGGCCGGATCAAGGGTGCCCGAGGCGGCGATCACCACGCTGCCAGTGGCGATATTACCGGTCTGGATATCGATCTTGCCGTGATTGTCGAAGGTGGTGGCAAGATCGATATTGGTCTGGCCGGCAAAAAGCGGCCGGAATGCCGATGGAAGCAGCGAGCTCAGGTCACCGCCGCCCTTGAGGTCGAGGTGGTGCAGCCCGTCTTCCGTAATTTGATGCCGGGCCTCGATTGCGGCGCGCTGCTGCCCGTCGAGGGCAGCCTGCAATTTGCCTTTCCAATCGGATATCGGCCCCTGGCCATCGAGATCTATGTTGACGGCGGGGCTGTCCGGCAGGCCGAGAAAGCCTGCCAGCAGTCCGCCCTTCGGCTCGGACAGCTGTGCCTTCAGCCGCAGCCGGTTTTCGGCTGGCGCAAAAGCGATGTCGGCGGCAAGCCGCGCATCCGGAACCGCGTGACGGCTGACATTGACGACGGCCTCGCCGCCATCGCCGTTTGCCGAAAGGCTGCCTTCGGCGGCGAGCGCGAAGGCGCGGCCGGCAAGCGGTGCGGCAAGTTTGATATCGGGCAGCGCGATGCGGTCTACATCGACTTTGATCGGAAGGCTGAATCCGCCGGAATTTTCAGCTTCGGGCCGCGAGGGCAGGGTGCGTACCGGCTTGCGCAGCACGTTGATCGCTTCGATCTCGAAGCGTTTGGCATGGAAGGTTCCGGTCAGCAGCGCAAGCGGATTCCAGTCGATCGCGACGCCGTGAATTTCCGCAAAGACGCCCCTGGTGTCGGAGATGGAGATCTCGGCGGCGCGAAGCCCGCCGGTCAAAAGGCCTTGCGGTTCGCGAACCTCGATCGTCATGTCGCGATTGGACAGCGTCGAGGCTATCTTTTCGGTGACGATGCGGGCGCCAAAACTGGTGAAGCCGAAGATCGCCAGTGCTACGACCGCGAGAATCAACGTGGCGCCGACGACATAGCCGGTGAGCCGTACGACCCAGTTGACGATTTTTGTCAGCGTTTGCATCGGCGCGGACATTACCCCGTTTTCATGACGGCCCACAGATCGGAAAACACGAGCGGAATCGGCAATCCTAGAAGGATTGGCCGATGCCGGCGTAGATTCCGTAATCTGTGCCATCTTCGTACTTGTTCAGCGGCATGGCAAAATCAAGCCGCAGCGGGCCGAAAGGCGTTGCATATCGTATTCCGGCGCCGGCGCCGGCGCGAATATCGGAAAAACCCGGAAAGGTGCTGTCCGATACGGTGCCGACATCGATGAAGGGCACGATGCCGATCGTATCGGTGATCTTGATGCGGGCCTCCAGCGAACCGGTCACATAGGAGCGGCCGCCGGTGGGATCGCCATTGTCGTTATAGGGCGAGATTTCCTGATAGCTGTATCCGCGCACGGAGCCGCCGCCGCCGGCAAAGAAGCGCTGCGTGGCGGGAATGTCCCCAATGCTGTCGCCGCCGATCAGGACGCCGGCTGCAACCTTGCCGGCAAGCACCACGCCGTCTTCCTGGCCGAACGGCAGATAGCCGGAGATCGAGCCCTCGAATGCTGCATAGGGCGTGGCGTTGAAGATCTCGTAGCCGGGCTTTGCCGAAAGCGTCGCGCGATAACCCTCTGTCGGGTTGAATTTGTCGTCGCGTGCGTCGCGATCATATTGGATCGGCAAGGTGACGGTCAGATAGTCGTTCGTGCCGAAGGCGTCGTCGTCGCGCTCCCAGCTGACTTCGCCGCTCGCCGAGATCGTGTCCTGGTCGGTCAGCTCGTAGGAAAGGCCGAGCGAGGCGGTGACGAGCGTCGCGTTATAGGCATCCGGATTTTCGGTCTTGGCGACGATGCCGGCCTTCAGAGTGGCGGCAGGGAAGAAGGCGCCGGGCTTGGTGAAGAGGATGCCGGCGGAATAGTCGAGGCTGCCGACATCCGTCGTTTCGCCAAGCCTGGAGACCGCTCCCTCGATCCTCAGCGTTTCGGCTTCGCCAAAAAGGTTGCGGTGGCCCCAATAGCCCTGAACACCGAAGCCGTCGGTGGTGGAATATTGCGCGCCGACGCCGAAGTAGCGTCTCTTGCCTTCGGAAACTTCGATCGTCATCGGCAAGGTGCCGTCCGATGCCAATGCATCTCCTTGGTGAATGGTGACGCTCGAAAAGACGCCGAGGGCGCGAAGCCGCTCGCCGGCTTTCTTCAGCGTTTCCGGGGAATAGGCTTCGCCTTTGGTCAGCCGGGAATAACGCTGGATGAAAGCTGGCTTGACGGTCTTCTCGCCGGTGACGCCGACATCGCCGATCGGAGCGATGGGGCCTCCCTCGGCAGCAAGGACGATATCGACGGTATCGCTGTTGTGATCGGCGACCACCTTGCGTTCGGTCAACTTGGCGAAGGGCCGGCCTTCGCTCTTCAATTGTTCGACGATCTTGTCGCCGGCCCTGATGATCGCGAGCGAGCCGGCTTGCGCACCGGGGGCGAGATCGTAATCGGCGGGATTATGGTTTGCGGCATCGCCGCCGAACTGGACCTCCCTGACCTTGAAAACGGGGCCGGGAGCAATGGCGACGGTGACGGGGATCGGCCCGGACCGGTCGAATGTCGGATTGGGCGGCAGGTCGTCGATATTCTTGCCGTCGATGGTGATCGTCACCAGGCCGCCATAACGGGCCTTTTCATACAGAGTGGCGATCAGCCGCTCCCGGTCGTCGCGCGCCTTGACGACGACGCCGAGATCGCCGGAAACCGGCAGCTTCTGGTCGCTGACGAGACGGGAACTGTTTTCCAGCGCTTCTTTCAGGTCGGGATCGGCGGTATCGGCTTTGAGGTCGACCTGGTAGCGCACCGGATCGGGCACCTGTTCGCCTTCGTCTTCCTCTTTGCCGAAAATGGTGATGCCGAAAAGCTTGAAGGCGTAAGCGTCGCCGATCAGCACCGGTGAGAACGCAGCCGCCGCTGCGACCACCATCATGGTGCCTGTTCGCCGATACGCAGTACCTGTTTTCGGGCCTGTCCCTCTGATCCGCATCCGCCGCTTTTGGTTGTGTCTACATTGAAGCTTCGTTGCCCAGCCATGAATAGCTTAGCGGCAAAATCGCGCGAGGTGTACCATTTTAAATTGCCAACGCGCTAATTTAGCACAAAAAATCCCGGACCTGTGTCCGGGATTTCCTGGATTTACCGATTTCCAAGTGCTCTCAGCGCGGGCAACTATCGATGTAGCGGCGGCCGTAGCGGTCGCGATAGTAGCACTGGCCGGGCTGTTCGGCGACGCTGCCGATGAGGGCACCGGACACGCCGCCGATAGCGGCGCCGACTGCCGCGCCACGGACGTTGCCGGTGACGACGCCGCCGATGACGGCACCGGATGCAGCACCGATGCCGGCGCCCTGCTGCGTCGGCGTGCAGCTTGCGATCGACAGGCCGATCAATGCGAGTATGACAACTTTCTTCATCTTTTTTCTCCTGGGTTGCCGCCTCAATGGGCGGGGACCGTCCCTTCTGTTTTTTTTAGGCTAGCCCGAAAACTATGTCGGAAGAAAGGGTTGTCCACTGCTGTCCTGATTTTTTTCGATACAGGATGTTGTCGCCAGCTGCACGGTTTCGCGAATTTCCATTATGCTTGCCACATCAATTTCATTGATCGCGGCTCGCATATTCTTTATCTGGAATCATTCAAAACTCTGCGCCTTTTGCCGCAGTTGATGTTAAAGCAAGGGGCAAGGGTTGACGCGCGAACGTCCGGTCAGCAAGAACGGTCGCGTGATACTGGAGCATATGATGGATTTCGAAGCGTACTTTAAAAGCGAGCTGGACGGGCTTCACACCGAGGGCCGTTACCGCGTTTTTGCCGATCTCGAACGTCACCGCGGCAATTTTCCGCGCGCGACGCGCCATACGGCCGATGGCGCAAAAGAAGTTACCGTCTGGTGCTCCAACGACTATCTCGGCATGGGCCAGCATCCCAAGGTGATCGAGGCGATGAAGAACGCCATCGACCACTGTGGCGCGGGTGCGGGAGGCACCCGGAATATTTCTGGCACCAACCATCACCACGTCGTGCTCGAACGTGAGCTTGCCGATCTGCACGGCAAGGAAGCGGCACTGATCTTCACATCAGGCTATGTTTCCAACTGGGCGGCACTCGGCACGCTCGGTGCGAAGATTCCCGGGCTCGTAATCTTCTCTGACGCTATGAACCATGCCTCGATGATCGAGGGTATTCGCCACGCCAAGTGCGAAAAGGTGATCTGGAAGCATAATGACGTGGCCGATCTCGAAGCCAAGCTCGCTGCCGCCGATCCGAAGGCGCCGAAGCTGATCGCCTTCGAGAGCGTCTATTCGATGGACGGCGATATCGCCCCGATCAAGGAGATCTGCGACCTCGCCGACAAATATGGCGCGATGACCTATCTCGACGAAGTGCATGCCGTCGGCATGTACGGCCCGCGCGGCGGCGGCATTGCCGAGCGCGAAGGGCTGATGGACCGTCTGACCGTGATCGAGGGCACGCTCGGCAAGGCCTTCGGCGTCATGGGCGGCTATATCGCCGCGTCGACGGCGCTTTGCGATTTCATCCGCTCATTTGCGTCGGGCTTCATCTTCACCACGGCGTTGCCGCCGTCGCTTGCCGCCGGCGCCGTTGCCTCGATCCAGCACCTGAAGGTCAGCCAGTTCGAGCGCGCCCGCCATCAGGATCGCGTCCGCAAGCTGAGAGCGCTGCTCGACCAACGCGGCATTCCGCATATGCCCAATCCGAGCCATATCGTGCCGGTGCTGGTCGGCGATGCGGCCAAGTGCAAGTGGATCTCCGATCTGCTGCTCGACAATTGCGGCGTCTACGTCCAGCCGATCAACTATCCGACAGTGCCGAAGAAGACCGAGCGCCTGCGCATCACCCCGACGCCGCTGCATTCCGACGCCGATATCGCCCATCTGGTCGAGGCGCTGCATTCGCTCTGGTCGCGTTGCGCGCTCGCAAGGCACGTCGCCTGATTTTTCGATGATCGCTCGGTTCGAACCGTAGTACAGGGCCTTCACTGGAGGCTCTGACAGCGATCGGTCTTGCTCCCGCAAGACGCTGCAACAAACCTCCCTTGCCCGTCCAGCATCATCCGCTTTGCGCTTGGTCTTAGCACCTATGACACATGCAATCGGCCTGACCGATGCGCATGGATTTTTCCGCGTGCTTGCCTCCTCCCGTAAGCGGCCCTGCCGATCCGAGCCTTGGGTCACGTGAGAAAACCTTTTCTCACTTGACATAAGGATTGGTAAAAGCTTTTCTCAGATCACTTCAGAAGGAGGACGTTCTGAACATATCGGGAGGAAAAAGAGGCAGGATCACCATCCACGAGGTGGCGGCGGCTGCCGCGGTGAGCATCTCGACGGCGTCGAAAGCTCTCAATGATACCGGCCGGATGGGGTCGGAAACACGCGAACGGGTGAAACGGATCGCCGCCGAGATCGGATACCGGCCGAATGCGCTGGCGAGAGGTCTTCTCAGCAAGCGCAGCTTCACCATCGGGCTGCTGACGAACGACACTTACGGCCGGTTCACGCTGCCTGTTATGGCGGGCATCTCGGACGCACTCGTCGATCACGGCGTTTCGGTCTTCCTGTGCGCCATCGAAGACGATCCGGCGCTCGCCCAGATCCATGTCGACGCAATGCTGGACAAGCAGGTCGACGGCATTATCGCGACGGGAAAACGCCTGGATAGACGCCTGCCTGTCGATCTGTCGAATTTGCATGTGCCTGTCGTCTACGCATTCACGGAGGGAACGCAGAACAGTGTCACCTTCCGTTCGGACGACGAACAGGGTGCGCGGCTGGCGGTGGAATGGCTCGTGAAGATCGGACGGCGGCGGATTGCGCACATCACCGGGCCGGAGGACTTCTTCTCGGTGCGGGAGCGTGCCGGCGCCTATCACGAGGTGGCCGGTCACCGCGAGCCGGTGCTCTACGGCGTCTGGTCGGAAAGCTGGGGGCATGAGGCGGTTGAGCAGCTTTGGAAGAGGTCGGGAGAAAAACCGGATGCACTCTTCTGCGGCAATGACCAGATCGCCCGCGGTGCGGTGGACGCGTTGCGCGAGCGCGGCGTCAAGGTGCCGCAGGATGTCTCGGTCATCGGCTTCGACAATTGGGAGATTGTCGCGGCCCAGACGCGGCCGCCGCTGACGACGGTGGACATGGAACTGAAGGAGCTCGGGCGGCAAGCCGGATTGACGGTGCTTGCGCTTGCGGAAGGACGGCCTGTCGAGCCGGGAGTGAGGAAATTGCCGTGCCGGCTGATCGTCCGGCAGTCATGCGGGGGATAAAGCCCCGGGGATGAGAACAAGAGAATGAGCAAAGGCGCGAGGAGATGCGCCATATTGGGAGGAGTGTCATGATCAAGCGTCTTTTGGCGGCGACCAGCATCGCTACCTTATGTCTGGTGTCGGCCGCGTCGGCTGCCGAAAATGTCGAAATGTGGGTTCGCTCGGGGATCGGCGACGCCTTCAAGAAGGTCGTCGAAGCCTATAATTCCGGTCACGAAAACAAGGTCGTGATGACCGAGGTGCCGTTCTCCGAACTCGTGCAGAAATATGCGACGGCAATCGCCGGCGGACAGGCGCCGGACGCCCTGTCGATGGATCTGATCTATAATCCAGCCTTTGCCGCGGCCGGTCAGCTCGAAGATCTGACGGACTGGGCAAAATCCCTGCCCTATTTCAACTCTCTTTCGCCATCGCATGTTCGCCTCGGCACCTATCAGGACCGGATCTACGGACTGCCGCTGTCGGTCGAGACCTCCGTCTTTGCCTGGAACAAGGATCTCTACAAGAAGGCCGGGCTCGACCCGGAAAAGGCACCTGTAAATTGGGACGAAATCACCGCCAATGCCGAGAAGATCCGGGCGCTGGGTGACGATACCTACGGCTTTTATTTCTCCGGCGGCGGCTGCGGCGGCTGCATGATCTTCACCTTCACGCCGCTGGTCTGGGGTGCGGGCGCCGATATCCTGTCGGCCGACAGCAAGACGGCGACGCTCGATACGCCGCAGATGCGCAAGGCCGTCGATATCTACCGCAACATGATCAAGAAGGACCTGGTGCCGGCGGGAGCCGCCAGCGACAACGGCGCCAACTTCCTGACCTTCACCAACGGCAAGATCGGCCAGCAGAGCCTTGGCGCCTTTGCCATCGGCACGCTGGTAACCGAGCATCCCGATATCAACTTCGGCGTGACGCTCATTCCCGGCGTTGACGGGAAGCCTTCGTCCTTTGCCGGCGGCGACAACTTCGTCATCACCAAGGGCACGAAGAAGATCGACGCGGTGAAGGAGTTCCTCGAATATGTGTATTCGATGGACGGCCAGAAGATCATGGCGAAGTATGGCAGCCTGCCGACGCGCGGCGATATCGCCGACAAGGTGCTTGAGGGCCTCGATCCACGCATGCAAGTCGGCCTGAAGGCGATCGGCGTGGCCAAGACACCCTATACGCTGCAGTTCAACGACCTGATCAACAGCGCCAACGGGCCATGGGCAAGCTTCACCAACGCCGCGATCTTCGGCGACGACGTCGACGGCGCGTTTTCGAGTGCGCAATCGGAAATGCAATCGATCATCGATAGCGGCCAGTAAACTCTCCCTCGGCCGCGGCCGGGGAGCGGTGGCAGCTTCCCGGCCAATTTCACTCGACAGATGCGGAGCGTTTTGATGACCGGTTCCGGTTCAGAGATTCTATTGCCTCGGCGCAGGCGACGGCGCCGATCGAACTGGCGCGGCCTCGTCTACATCGCGCCGGCCATGGCGCTGGTCATCGTCTTCTTCATCATGCCGGTTCTCTTCACTGGATGGATGAGCCTGCATAACTGGCCGCTGATGGGGGCGTCCCGCTGGATCGGTTTCAACAATTATTTCCGCATGGCCAACGATACCCGTTTCATGACGGCGCTGAATTTCACGGCCTATTACACCGTGATCGTCACCATCGCGATCTTCGCGATCGCCTTTCCGCTGGCAATCTTCGTCGAAAAGGAACGGCAGTTCGTCGGCGCCTATCGCACGATCATCTTCCTGCCCGTCGTGGTCGGTCTTGCCACCGCCTCGCTGCTGTGGGTCTGGCTCGCCAATGTCGATAGCGGCTTCATCGGCCCGGCCTTGAGAGGGCTCGGCCTCGTCGAAAAGAGCCCCAATCTTCTTGCAACCTTCGACACCGCCTTTCTGACGATCGTGGTGATGGTCGTCTGGAAGATCGCCGGCTTCACCATGATCATTCTTTTGACCGGGCTTCAGGCCATTCCGTCCGAGCTGACGGAGGCCGCCCGCATCGACGGCGCCGGCCGCTGGCAGCGTTTCCGGCATCTGACGCTGCCGCTGATGCGCAAGACGATCGCGCTGGCGCTGATCGTCTCCGTTACCGGTTCGATCCTTGCCTTCGACCAGTTCTACATCATGACGTCAGGCGGACCGCAGAACAAGATGATCTCGGTGGTCTACTACATCTTCAATCAGTCCTTCGTGTCGTTCAATCTCGGTTATGGCGCAGCACTCTCGATCGTGCTTCTCGCCATCCTGGTGGCGATCAGCATCGTGCAGCTCTGGCTGCTTCGCGTCGGGGAGGAGCGCCCATGACCACGTCAAGGGAACGCCGCGCGCGCAAGGCCATCCGGACGAAGTCGGCCTATCATCTGACCGGCATCGCCATCTCGATCTTCTTTCTCGCCCCCTTCGTGATCGCGCTGTTGTCGTCCTTCCGGCACGGCACGGAGGCCAGCCTGCCGCCGCTGCCGCCATGGCCGACCTCCGGCGTCAGCATCGATTCCTACGCGCTGCTCGATACGTTCGGCGCCGGCATCTGGCAGCACTTGATCAATTCACTGTTCGTTTCGGTCGCCACCGTGGTTCTGACTGTCGCCGTCAGCCTGCTCGCCGGTTACGGCTTCTCGCGCTATCGGTTCCCGCTGAAGAATGCGCTTTTCGTGCTGATCATTGCGACGTTGATGATCCCGTTCCAATCGATCCTGACGCCGCTCTTCATCATCCTTGCAAAGCTCGGCCTCAACAATTCGCTGCTTGGGCTGACGCTCGTCTACGTGACGCTGCAGCTGCCCTTCTCGGTGTTCATGATGCGCAACGCTTTCGACGCGGTGCCGAAGGAGATCGAAGAGGCCGCGCGCATCGACGGCGCGCGCGACCTCAGGCTCTTGGTCCGGGTTCTTCTGCCGCTGGTGCTTCCCGGTGTCGCGACGGTCGCGATCTTTGCCTTCCTCAATGCCTGGAACGAGTTTCTCGCAGCACTCGTGCTGCTCTCCAGCAATGAGAAATACACCCTGCCGGTGCTGATGACGGCGGTTCGCGCCGGACGGCTCGGCGCCATCAATTGGGGAGCGGTGCAGGCCGGTGTCGTCGTCATGACGATCCCCTGCCTGATCGTCTTCCTGCTCCTGCAACGCTACTACATGCGCGGGCTGATGGCCGGCGCGGTGAAATGATCTTAGAGAAAGTGGAACCCATGAACAAACCAAGCAATGACCGCCAGTTTCGTCCCGTCGCCGTTCCCGATGTGGAGCTGGGCGGCTTCTGGGGCAAATGGCAGGACGCCGTCTGCAATTCCACTGCCGAGACCCTGCTCGACCGCTGCGTCGAGGCCGGCATGCTCAAGGCGATCGATGTCGACCAGCCGAGCCCGGGGGTCGTCATTCCCATTCAGCCATGGGGCGGGACGACGCAGATGTTCTGGGATTCCGACCTCGGCAAGTCGATCGAAACGATCGCCTATTCGCTCTATCGCCGGCCGAACCCGAAGCTCGAAGCGCGCGCCGACGAGATCATCGACATGTATGAGAAGCTGCAAGATGAGGACGGTTATCTGAACGCCTGGTTCCAGCGCGTCGAGCCGAACCGCCGCTGGACCAATCTGCGCGACCATCACGAACTCTATTGCGCCGGCCATCTGATGGAAGCCGCGGTCGCTTATTATCAGGCGACCGGCAAACGTAAACTGCTCGACATCATGTGCCGCTATGCCGATTACATGATCAAGATTTTCGGCCATGGCGAAGGCCAGATATCAGGCTATTGCGGCCATGAGGAAGTTGAGCTGGCGCTGGTCAAGCTCGCTCGCGTGACCGGCGAGAAGAAATATCTCGACCTGTCGAAATACTTCATCGACGAACGCGGCACCGAACCGCATTTCTTCACCGCCGAGGCAAGCCGCGATGGGCGCGATGTCTCCGAATACCACCAGAAGACCTATGAATATGCGCAGGCGCACCAGCCGGTGCGCGCGCAGACAAAGGTCGTCGGCCACGCCGTGCGCGCCATGTATCTCTATTCGGGCATGGCCGACATCGCCACCGAATACAAGGACGATAGCCTGACGGCAGCGCTGGAAACGCTCTGGGACGATCTGACGACCAAGCAGATGTATATCACCGGCGGCATCGGGCCGGCGGCCTCCAACGAAGGCTTTACCGATTACTTCGATCTGCCGAACGATACCGCTTATGCGGAAACCTGCGCCTCGGTCGGCCTGGTGTTCTGGGCAAGCCGCATGCTCGGCCGCGGTCCGGATCGGCGCTATGCCGACATCATGGAGCAGGCGCTTTACAATGGGGCGCTGCCGGGGCTTTCGACCGACGGCAAGACATTCTTCTATGACAATCCACTCGAAAGTGCCGGCAAGCACCACCGGTGGAAATGGCACCATTGCCCCTGCTGCCCGCCCAACATCGCCCGGCTGGTGACCTCGATCGGCTCCTACATGTACGCCGTTTCGGATAATGAGATCGCCGTCCACCTCTATGGTGAGAGCACCGCGCGGCTGAAGCTTGCCAACGGCGCCGAGGTGGAACTCGAGCAGACCACCAACTATCCGTGGGAAGGGGCGGTCGCCTTTACCACCAGGCTGGAAAAACCGGCGAAGTTTGCGCTGTCGCTGCGCATTCCGGACTGGGCCGAAGGCGCGACCCTCAGCGTCAATGGAGAGATGCTCGATCTCAACGCCACTATGCACGACGGATATGCCAGGATCGATCGTGAGTGGGCCGCGGGCGATCGTGTCGCCCTCTACCTGCCGCTGGCGCTTCGGCCGCAATATGCCAACCCGAAGGTGCGCCAGGATGCCGGGCGCGTCGCATTGATGCGCGGCCCGCTGGTCTATTGCGTCGAAACCACGGACAATGGCGAAGACCTCAACGCCATCGTCCTGCCCCGCGAGCTCTCCACAGCCGAAACCGTCGTGCTGAAGGATCTCAATGATGCCGTCGCCCTCGATCTCAAGGTCGAGCGCGAGGAAACATCGAACTGGGGGACACCGCTCTACCGCAAGGCGCCGGCCGAAAGGCAGGTCGCCACCGCGCGTTTCGTGCCCTATCATCTCTGGGACAACCGCGCGCCCGGAGAGATGCTCGTCTGGGTCCAGTCGGACAGATAGGTCTTTTTGGGGATGACCAACGGTATGGGTAACAAGAGCGTCGTGCTCCAGGACGTGCGAAAAAGCTATGGCAATCTGCAGGTGGTCCACGGGATCGATCTGACGATCGCGGAGGGTGAATTCGTCGTCTTCGTCGGCCCTTCCGGCTGCGGAAAATCGACGCTTCTTCGCATGATCGCTGGCCTGGAAGACGTGACCGACGGGGAGGTCGAGATCAAGGGACGTGTTGTCACCGATCTCGATCCATCCGAGCGCGGCATCGCCATGGTCTTCCAGTCCTACGCGCTCTATCCGCATATGAGCGTGCGCGACAATCTGGCCTTCGGCTTGAAGATGGCGCGCACGAATGCCGCGGAGATAGAGACGCGCGTCAAGGCCGCCTCCGCAATCCTGAAGATCGACCATCTTCTCGACCGGCGGCCGGGACAGCTTTCCGGCGGCCAGCGGCAGCGTGTGGCGATCGGCCGGGCGATCGTGCGCAAGCCCGATGTCTTCCTGTTCGACGAACCGCTGTCCAATCTCGATGCGGAACTGCGCGTTTCGATGCGCATCGAGATCGCCCGCCTCCACCGCGAACTCGGCAACACGATGATCTATGTCACGCACGACCAGACGGAGGCGATGACGCTCGCCGACAAGATTGTCGTGCTGCGCGACGGCCGCGTCGAACAGGCGGGAACGCCACGGGAAATCTACGAAAATCCCTCGAATACCTTTGTGGCGGGGTTCATCGGCTCACCCCGAATGAACCTTTTGAATGCCCGCTGGGGTGAGGGCGGCCTGGTCGAAGTCGCCGGCCGGCAGATCGAAAGCGGCCTGCCGCCGGCAGACAGGCCGGTTGGTGCCGCAGTGACGCTCGGGCTGCGGCCGGAGCATCTGAAGGTGGCCTCCGATCTATCAGGCAGCCTGACGGCCAAGGTCGATTTTTCGGAATATCTCGGGGGAACGCAATATCTCTATTGCCAGCTTGCCGATGGCCAGTCACTCACCGTCGAGCATCGGTCACCGATCAGTATCGCGGCGGGCGAGCAGGTGAGCCTGCTGTTTGAACCGTCGGATTGCCGGTTGTTCGACGAGGGTGGGAACCGGTTGCGCTAATCGCGGCCGTCAGGATCACAGGCAGGCGACCACTCGGCGTCTGAACTTCACTCGGCTATCGCAAGTGTCATGAGCTCTGCCGCCCTTTGCCGGGCTTCCCTGTCGGCGGCGAAGACATCGTCCATGCCGGAGGCCGGCGGCAGGCCGGCCAGATCGTCCATGACCCTCTCGGTGACCTCGGCCATGGCGAGGAAGGAGAGCTGCCCTTCGATGAAGGCTTCGAGCGCCACTTCCTTGGCGCCGTTCAGCACCGCGCCCTGAACGCCACCGCGCGTCATCGCCAGGCGTGCAAGCCGAAGCGCCGGAAACCGCACCTCATCCGGTGCCTCGAAATCCAGCCTGGCGAGCTTGGCGAAATCCAGCCGCTCGACCGGCAGGTTCGGCCGGCGCGGAAAGGACAGGGCATAACCGATGGCGGTGCGCATATCGGGCGCGCCGAGCTGTGCCAGCACCGATCCGTCGGTATAGCCGACCATGGAGTGGATGATCGATTGCGGATGGAAGATGACCTCGATCTGTTCGGGTCTGAGGCCGAAAAGGTGCCGGGCTTCGATCATCTCCAGCGCCTTGTTGAACATCGAGGCGCTGTCGATCGAGATCTTCAATCCCATCGACCAGTTCGGGTGGGCGCGCGCGGTTTCCACCGTCACATCCGCCATGTCACGCAGCGATGCGGTGCGGAAGGGGCCACCCGACGCCGTCAGGATGACCCGCTCGACGGCGTGGCGCTGGTTCTCTTCCAGCACCTGGAAAATCGCGTTGTGCTCGCTGTCGACCGGAAGCAGCTTGCCGCCGCCCGCCCGGATCGCTGCGATGAACAGGTCGCCGGCCGATACCAGGCATTCCTTGTTGGCAAGGGCGATATCGGCGCCGCGGCGGGCAGCGGCAAGGGTCGGCGCCAGGCCAGCAGTGCCGACGATTGCCGCCATCACCCAGTCGGCTTCTCGGTCAGCGGCTTCCATCAGCCCGGATTTTCCCGAAGCGACGGCGATGCCGGTGCCGGAAAGTGCGCTCTTCAGTGATTCGTAATGCCGGTCGTTTGCCGTCACCGCCAGCCGCGCGCCGGATGATTTCGCCTGCCGGGCCAGCAATTCGACATTGCCGCTGCCTGTTAGCACGGAGATTTCGAAGTTCTCCCGTCCGCCCAGATGATCGACGACATTGAGTGTATTCTGGCCGATCGAACCCGTCGAACCGAAGATGCTGAGGCGCCGCGGCGCGCTTTTGCCGGTCATCATGTGGAATTTCGCGAAAATTTCTCTCGTAGGCTCAGGCTCTACTAGGCTTTGGAGGGGGCGGCAAGTGTGCGGTGCAGCAGATTTCAACCCCTGAGGGGTTTACAGAGCAGCGGCCGAATGTGATCCTAATAACAATCCTTGCGGGGATTGAGGTTCCGCTGCGGCCAGCCGTGGTCGCATGGGCAATTCGGGACGCTGTGGCGTCCATTGAAGAACAGGCACGCGGTGCCACCGGTCTTCCGGCCAAAATTACATAGAGGATGAAACCGGGATGGGCGACTTGGCCGCAATCCCCCATCGCGTTCGCTGAGAGCGCTTTCATAGGTGCTGTCGCGTCGGTTTCGGCGCTGGAGCTCCGCGTCAGGTTAAACGATCGGATTTCATGACGATATTCAAAACAGCATGCATCCTTTTCGCCATCCTGCCCTCGCTCACAGCCGCAGCGAAGGCAGACGACCTGCTGATCTGGTCGCCGGCCAAGCTTTCGGACCGGTCCTACAAGGCGACGATGGGTTTCCGCCTGCCAGCGGAATGGGAGACCAGCGCCGGCGCCGACATCGCGCTTGCCTCGACCAAAGGCGGGGCGCTGCTGCCGGATTCCGAACAGGCAATGCTTTGGGGCAGGATCAGCAGAACGAGCGTTACCCCGGCAGGCCGGTCACAGCAGGGTGCCAGCGTCAGCGTCGATACGCTGCGCGGCAGCGGCGCGCTGACCCTCAGCCGCTCGCGCAGCTGGATCCTCTCCGATTCGCTCGACATGCAATCGAGCCGGTCCATCAGCGTGCAATATGACGCGGTCGAGGCCCGGCAGGCTTCGGTGACGGCATCGCAGGCGCTGAGGCTGATTCATCCCTGGACGGGAACCGCGCTTTCGGCAGGGACAGGCGTCAGCAATGCCAGCGGCGACTTCTCGAGCACGGTGGGGGTGAGCCAGACCATTCTGCCGAACCTCAATCTCGATGCCTCGGTCAGCAATCCATTTTCAGGGGGTGAGGCGGGCAGCGTCAATCTCCGCTATCGCGTCAACTGGTAGCGGCGCTGAACCAAACTCCGCCGATCAGCGTTTCCTACGAGGTTTCACGGAGGAACGGATCATGGTTTTCAAGGAACAGACATTTCACGGGCTCGAACCCGAGATGGAAATAGAGATCGCCAATCGCGCAACGGTCGAGTCAGCCGTTGCCAATGCGCTGGCGATTGCCGGCGGAATCGATGCGTCGGATGTCGAGGTGACGATGGAAAACGACCAGATCGTGCTGAGCGGCACCGTTGGCACGGTGGGCGAAATCGAACGGGCAACCGCGGTCGCCAAGGCGGTCGAGGGCGTGCATGCGGTCCAGAACCGGATCCTGCTTGGCGGATCCTCGCTCGACGGCACGCATTAACCAATGGCGGGCCGCTCCGAGCCCGGACCCTGCCGGGTGAGGACTATTTCCACATCGTCGCCGATAAGCCGATCAACCGGCGAAGCGTTCGACGAGGAAGGACGAGCCGGCCAGACGATCCGTTTTCTGCGAGGCGACTGACCCCTGCGGCTGATAGGCGATGGCAAGCAGCACGGCGCTGACGGCGACATAGGCGATTGCCAAAAGAGTCATCTTGATACGCATGATGAATACTCCTGTTTCGCGATAAACGCGGCTGATATGGCGAAGTTCCTCATCGGCGAGTCAGGGCGAGATCAAATGAGAAGCCCGGCCGGGGGGAAGATCAGCCGGGCTTTTCCTGCATGGATTGCCTTATCGGCAGATTCGGGTTTCCTTGACGACCGTATGGCCGTGACGGCGGATTTTTTCCGTCTTGGTGAAGCAGTCCTGGGAGACGTGGCGCGGCCTCATGTGATGGCGGTAATAGGGCCGTTCGGCATGACGGTAAGTGGGACGCGCGTCATCGGTGGTGATTGTCACACTTGCCGCCTGGGACGGCATTGCGGAAAAGATGGACGCAGCAGCGAGTGTGCAGGCAAGGATAATCTGTTTCATGACGAGCCTCTCTTTCTGAGTTGGTCACGGGCATCAACTCGCTGGAAGTACCGTCGGTTCAATCACATAGGGTTACCGATTGTGTCGACGGCAGAAACCTTTGACGCGCCGGATCGTTAGCGCTGGGGGATAGCCGGAGGCATAGATCATGGGACCGATTGCAAGGATCATCACCATCGTCGCCGGGCTTGTCGGCGGCACGGTGTTTTCGCAGGCGCCGGAATTTGCGCAGCAATACCGCCAGAGGATCGGCGGGGCGATCGACGAATTGCGCGTCATCGTCGAGGATTTCAATACCCAGGCCGCCGAGCACCATCTCGATCGCCAGCAGGCGCTGAGCGCCTATGCGCAATCATCCGACGATTTCCTGCGCGACCGTGGCGTCTCGATGCAGAGCACGATCACGCGCTACGAAACGCTGCTGTCGCAGCAGCTCCACCTCGGCACCGCCGCACCCGTCGCCAAGCCGTTCGTTCTGCTGAGGAATGCCGATGATGTCGTTTTCGCCAATACCTGGCGCGACTTCGTGCCCGGCGTCCCCGTCAGCTTTGCGGGTCTCGTCTGGGGCGCGATCGGTTTTGTCGGAGGTTGGGTCGTGGCGGCGTTGCTGGGATTGGGTGCACGACGGGCTGTGAGGATGGGACGGGTCCATGGTCAGATACCTTGATAGCAGTGGAAGGGTAGCGCAAGCCGCTCGCTGTTTTTCAAGGAGCTGGTTCCGATGGACCCAACAGTTATAATCACCGTTGCGGCCACCCTTCACCCCCTTTTTGAAAGACGTGGGTTCATCTTACATCGTTCAGCGGCGTGTCCGAAAACGTCGATTAGAAGGGCTGGCCCGAGAGCCCACGTGTTGGGAGTGACGATGTTGCGGAGAAAAAGAGGATACTTCAACAGCAGCTTATGCCATGCGCCAGAAGATGGATGGTTGGCGTCTGCAACATCGTTGGTCGGCGTTTCCAAGTCTCTGAGAACCTGAGCTGCTTAGCGCGCTCAAGTATTTGCGTGCGCCTGCAATGGTCTGCCCGGCAGGCGTCTCAAGAAGCTTTCGTCGATCGATATCATTCAGCTATCCAAAAGGCACAAGGCCATCCTCCCCCACAGCGAAGTATCCATAGCTGGAATCCCAGCGCCGGCCTTCTTCCTTGGGCACAGGAGCGACGATGACGTCGAAGCCGAAGTGACGACGGTCGGCTTTTGACGCCAGGTGCGCAAGCAACAAATCGACACTCGTAACGGCATTCTCAAGGAAGCCCTCCATGAAATGGTCGATATGCACCATGGGCACTGGGGACTGCGGATGAATAACCTCAATCGTGGGGGCCATGACTTCGGCGTCAGGAGTCACCGAGAAATCTGTGACGATAAGTTTCTGCGTCCTTTTCTCGTGCTCTATACAGTGTCGGATGTCTCTTACGTCCCGAGCGAATTCCCCTAGCGCAGCTGAAAACGCAGTGAACCCATCTTCAGCCCCATAGGTTTCTGCGACGTTTTTGGCGAATCCTTCAAAGAAGCGCTCTTCGGGAAACTGAGGATAAAACGCCGGCCAAATACGATAAAGTCGCTGAATTGAGTGCTCGATTTTCTGATGAAAACTGCGAACTCGGTTTTCGAGGCCAGAAATGGCCGGCAAGCTCAAAACACCATTTGAACTTTTCCTTCCGGGCGCGATAGCTGCCGTTAAGTCTCTCTCATAGTCCCGCGCTATTTCCTGCGCGGCCACGAGGTTTGAAGCAAGGAGCAACACCTGATCCAGGAGGGCATTCAAAACAGCGTCCGGGCAATTGATCTGCTTTTTGTCGAAAAGAACCTTTGCCGTCAGTACCGTCCTAATGAAAAGCTCGTCTTGCGCTCCAGCCTTCATAAAGAGCTGATTAACGTGGGGGATTTTCGCGTTCTTTCGTTGAGGATCAATGCTGTCGGCTGTTTTGACCACATAGGTGGCCTTCTCCTTTATCACGTACAACGCGCTTCCGACCGGTAGCAACTCGATCACTCCCCCCTCGTCTTCCGTCCCCACGGTCATCATTATTGCGCCGTCGCGCCATTGTGCCCGATCCTCATTTATTGGCATGCGGCCACCTCCTACAGAAAGCCATCGCCATCGATCTTTGAAACGATCACCTCGTCGAACATAGGTCTCGACCGTCCGCGGATCGCGATGCCTGGTCACTTCCATGATGCGCGAGATGCTTGCCCGGTTCTCAGCCGCCGAAGGCACGAAGCCAGGGCGCAACGAGTGCCCTGACAGCTTCTCGACATCCAGGCCCGAGCGGGTCGCGAGAGCCCTGTCTAGCTCGTCTTGTTCTAGGTCATGCGACATGAGCACTTCCAAAACGTTCCTATCCTCCTAAGGTTAGCTGATGCCGGGGATCCGCAGGGTCATGAGCTGCAGCATGACGCTAAGGCCTGTAATGATGACGGTGATCGCAACCGCAACGGCGGAGATCTTTGTCCACTTCGCGGTTTCCACAGTTGCAGCCGCGGCGAGCACCTGAGCGTTTGCCGCCTCAATTTGAGAAGCAGCAGCATCTCGATCGAGAGCATAGTGTCTTCGTCTTATCTCGATGTCTCGGCTATAAGCTTGCATCGAACCTGGCTGCTCTTCGATGCCAGTGAAAAGCTGATTCTCGGTCCTCTCCGACCAACTCGGCATTGATGCCTCCTTTGCTAGTTGCATGAGCAGCAGGACACACAACGCTGAGTCGGGGAATAGAGCGTGCTATCGGAGCGCGAGGAATCGGACGCTAATCCGCAACTTGTGCACATTTGTTCGACTTCTCCACAGGCCGAGAAGCGAACGCATATCTCGGCGATCACTCTCTATCGATTTCAGGGGAATGGTCGCTGCCTCGTGACCTGCTTTCGCAGTCCTTGGGCGTACGTCCGAAACGTCGCGACCTGAACATAAGATAACATAGACAGGTTCCCCTGAAACAAGATCGAGAGCAGCCAGAGCCCAGGCTGTCCCATCGACGTCTTCGTCATGCCTACGGCAAACCATTCAGCGCGGCGCGGGCGAAGTAGTGCAGCGCGAGACTAATAACGATTGCAATTACAGTAATCGCCAGTGCGCTACCCCAGTCCGGAGTTGCTTGATTGATCAGTCGGAGACCTGCCGTTATTCCGCCAATTAGCATGACCCCAACGGCAATTCCGTTTCGGTAACTGGCCGTAAGCTTGATCTTCTCCCGCTGTCGTTCGGAAAGGTTCATGCGGTTGATTCCTCCGCGTCGTTGTCATCCAGAAGAACGTTCGTGGACGCCGGCCAGGGTGCCTTTGAGCCCAACTTGTGAAAGGTGATCAGGTTTGCGGTTGGCCTTCGGAACCGTTTGGAACTCGAATATTTCTGATCAACGAAGAAGGCGAATTGCGTGAGGTGGTCCTTGTTGAAAATCGTGCAGTACGTGATTTGGCCTGAGATCAGCAGCACCTGGTTTCCCCCCGGCAGGCCCGAGTAGGTTTTTGTTTGCTCATCGCCTTCGAGGATGCTGATGGGAATTTCGTCTCCTGCCCCCAGCGCAGACCAGATCTTGAAATCATCATTTCGGAAGGTGATTGAAGCGCTGACCGTTCCGTGGCGCACTATCTTGGCAGTTGCGCTGACTGCGAACTGGGTCGCAGGTGTCAATCCGCTGTTCTTGAGATAGAGCAGGACGTTTCCATATTGACCGAACTGAGCCTTAGTCGCGTGAACGTAAGCTTGGTTCTGCATCTCGCTCATTTCGCGGTTAAGCGTATTTGCCTTACGCGCCAGCCGTAGTGACATGAATGCAAATCCGATCGCCGCGCTGCTTACAGCCACGCCCACGAAAGAGGCGATCGCCGCCCATTTAGCCCAGAACGCCATTTGGAGTTGGGCATGAAGCTCCAGGATGTCCTTTGCTGAGTTCAATGCAGTAAAAAAATCCTCCAGCGCCCCCGTCATTTTGCCCCCGTCCAACTAAGGTAAAGGTCCAGACCTTCGATTACGGCTGTCGAGACCGTCGCGATTGAAACTGCCACTGCGAGCACTCGCTCCGGCGTGGCCAACCGAGTTGCGAGCTGCAGGCGCTTCCCATCCCAGTAAAGGTTGTTTTTCTCATCTATGCCAAGAAGCGAAACGCCATTCAGCGAAACGGGATGCACATCGGAAGGCCAGTCTTCCGGCACTTTGGTCCGCGCGAATTTGGTTCGCCTGATCTCGTCCCAATCAACCTGCTGAACGTCAGCATCCATCGCGAATCCTCCAAGAGTTGATGAAGCGTGGCAGAGTGCTCGCGTAGAGACAACGCAGGGTGCTTGTGGATAGTGTGGGTTACGTTCAATTCCACATCCAACAGCGCGTGTCGCGCGGCATGTTGCACGGATTAGCTGTGCCCTCAGGGGGGACACCGGGAAATGCCGGGAATCCCAATGCAACACGAGTGCGATACGGAGATGGTCAACTTCTTGTTCTAAGTGATTGAAAAAAATGGTGATCCCGGCGCGATTCGAACGCGCGACCCCCAGATTAGGAATCTGGTGCTCTATCCTGCTGAGCTACGGGACCACTTGAGTGCCATGCATACAAAAGGCTTGGCGGGAAGCCAAGCCTTAATTGTTGCTAGAGACCGAGGCGCTGTTCGGCGAGGCGGACCCAATAGGAGATGCCGTGGGCGATGGCTTCGTCGTTGAAGTCGTAGGCGGGATTGTGCAGGCCGGCGCTGTCGCCGTTGCCGATGAAGATGAAGGCGCCGGGGCGGGCGTTCAGCATGTAGGAGAAATCCTCGCCGCCCATCATCGGATCGATCTCGGCGTTGACGTTCGCCTCGCCGGCGATGGCGCTGGCGGTGGCGACCGCATGCTCGGTCTCATCCGGGTGGTTGACGGTGACGGGATAGTTGCGGTGGAAGCTGATGTCGGCCTCGGCGCCGTGGGCTGCGACCAGGCCCTCGATGATCTGCCGGAACCGCGTCTCGGCGAGCGTGCGCACCTCGGGGTCGAGGGTACGGACCGTACCGGCGAAGGTCGCATCGTTCGGAATGACGTTATGGGCGAAGCCGGCATTGAACTTGGTCACCGAGACGACGACCGAGCGCAGCGGATCGGCGCTGCGCGAGGCGATCATCTGCAGATTGGCGATGATCTGGGCGCCGATGGCGATCGGGTCGATCGTCTTATGCGGCTGGGCGGCGTGGCCGCCGCGGCCCTTGACGGTGACGGTGAATTCGTCGGTCGCCGCCATGATGGCGCCCTTGCGGGTGGCGAACTGGCCGACCGGGAGGCCCGGCAGGTTGTGCATGCCGTAGACCTCTTCGATAGCGAAGCGCTCCATCATGCCGTCCTTGACCATCAGATTGCCGCCGCCGCCGCCTTCTTCGGCGGGCTGGAAGATGACGGCGACATTGCCGTTGAAGTTGCGGGTCTCGGCCAGGTATTTCGCAGCACCGAGCAGCATGGCGGTGTGGCCGTCATGGCCGCAGGCATGCATCTTGCCCGGCGTCTTCGAAGCCCAGGGTTTGCCGGTGATCTCCGTGAGTGGCAGAGCGTCCATGTCGGCGCGCAGGCCGACTGTGCGGCGGCCTTCGCCCTTGCCCTTGATCAGGCCGACGACACCGGTTCGGCCGATGCCGGTGACGATCTCGTCGACGCCGAATTCCTTGAGTTTTTCGGCGACGAAGGCGGCCGTATTTTCCACCGCGAAGAGGAGTTCGGGCCGGGCGTGGATGTGGCGGCGCCATTCGGCGACCTCGTCCTGCAACTCCGCGGCTCTGTTCAAAATCGGCATATCGGCGTTCCTGTTATGAAATCTCGACAATCTTTCATCGCATCACAAGGGTGTGAGGCTGTGGAAATTACTTAGTCAATGACCTTTGCCATGTCATAGCCATATAGGCTAAATAGGGGAAGATTTCGAGATTTTCCTGATATCTGAAGGACGAACCGTGTCGACGAGCCACTTCCGTTTGTTTGCTGCCTTGCGGCCGCTTTCTTTCGTGTCAGCGGCGACGGCCGTTTTTCTGGCCTCCGTTCCGCTGGCCCAGGCCAATCCGCACATTCTCGTCGATGTACAGACCGGCCGCGTGCTCGAGCATGAAGAAGCCTTCCGCAAATGGTATCCGGCCTCGCTGACCAAGCTGATGACCGTCTATACCGTGTTCGACGCGATCCGCGCCGGTCAGATCAGCCTCGATACGCCCGTCGTCATCAGCAAACGTGCCGCCGCGCAGCCGGCCGCCAAGATGTATTTCAAGCCGGGCCAGAAACTGACGCTCGACAGCGCATTGAAGATCCTGCTGGTCAAATCGGCCAATGACGTGGCGGTCGCGGTCGCCGAAGCCATCGGCGGCACGCAGGAAGGCTTCGTGACGCGGATGAACGGCGAGGCGCTGAAGCTCGGCATGACGGATTCGCACTTCGTCAATCCGAACGGCCTGCCCGGCAAGGGCCAGTATACGACGGCGCGCGACCTCGCAGTGCTGACGGTGGCGCTGCGCCGCGATTTTCCGCAATATGCCGGTTATTTCTCGCTGGAAGGTTTCACCAACGGCCAGCAGAACGTGCCGAACCTCAACATGCTGATCGGCCGTTTCGCCGGCGCGGACGGCATGAAGACCGGCTTCATCTGTGCCTCGGGCTTCAACCAGATCGGTTCGGCGACGCGCAACGGCCGCACGCTGGTCTCCGTCGTGCTCGGCACCGACAGCCTTGCAGCCCGCGCCGATGCGACGGCAAACCTTTTGCAGAAGGGCTTCACCACCCAGCCTGCCAGCAACGACACGCTGGGTTCGCTGAGACCCTACGGGTCGGGACAAGACCAGGTGACCGACATCAGTGCCGATATCTGCAGCGCTAAGGGCGCCAAGGTGCGTAGCGAAACGCGCGACGAGGTCGGCCGCATGAAGGTGCTGTCACCCTATATCCAGCCGATGGATCACGATCCGCAATTCGTCTTTGCCGGCCTCATTCCGGGCCAGGATCCGCAGCCAGCCGCGCAGCCGGAAAAAATGGCGCGGGGCGATACGGCGGGAGCGATCGCCAATGTGCCGGTGCCGATGCCGCGCCCGACATCCTTTTAAGCTTTTAAGGTAAAATGACATGAGCGCGCTCAACGACAGGATTCCGGTCACCATCCTGACCGGCTTTCTCGGCGCCGGCAAATCGACGCTGCTCAACCGCATCCTCAAAGATCCTGTCATGAAGGATGCGGCCGTCATCATCAACGAATTCGGCGATGTCGGCATCGATCATCTCCTGGTCGAAAGTTCCGGCGATTCGATCATCGAGCTGTCCGATGGCTGCCTCTGCTGCACCGTGCGCGGCGAGCTTGTCGATACGCTGGCGAACCTGATGGACGCCGTGCAGACGGGCCGCGTCAAACCGGTCAAGCGCGTCGTCATCGAGACGACCGGCCTTGCCGATCCTTCACCGGTCATGCAGGCGATCATGGGAAATCCCGTCATCGCCACGAATTTCGAGCTCGATGGCGTCGTCACCGTCGTTGACGCGGTGAATGGGCTGCAGACGCTCGACAATCACGAGGAAGCGCGCAAGCAGGCGGCGGTCGCCGACCGGCTGATCGTCTCGAAAAAGACGATGGCCGAGGCAATGGAGGGGTTGGAAAAGCGGCTGCGGGCGCTCAATCCGCGTGCTGTGATGATGGATGCCGACAGCGCCGAGGCCGGCAGTGCCGCGGTGCTGGTCAACGGGCTCTACGATCCGGCGACGAAGATTGCCGATGTCGGCCGCTGGCTGCAGGATGAGGATGCGCACGAGGCGCATCACGATCACGATCATGATGGCGATCACCACGGTCACCACCATCATGATCATCATGGCCACGCGGATCAGGATCCGCACGACGTCAATCGTCACGATGCCTCGATCCGCTCTTTCTCGATCATCGAGGAAAAGCCGATCGATCCGATGGCGCTCGAGATGTTCATCGATCTCCTGCGTTCGGCCCATGGCGAGAAGCTGTTGAGGATGAAGGCGATCGTGTCCGTCTCCGACCGGCCGGATCGGCCGCTGGTGCTGCATGGGGTGCAGAGCATCTTCCATCCGCCGGTGCGGCTTCCTGCCTGGCCGGGGGAAGACCGGCGCACGCGCATGGTGCTGATCACCCGGGATCTGCCGGAAGCCTTCGTGAAGGATCTCTTCGATGCCTTCCTCGGCAATCCGCGCATCGATATGCCCGATCGTGCGGCGCTGTCGGACAATCCGCTCGCCATTCCCGGCATGCGGATTTAAACCGTTGATGTTTGTTGTTACGCGATCTTCTTCAGGTCTTGCGTTTAAGGATACTTGAAAGCCACTTGGCCTGCTGGCCGCTGAGAAGGCTGCGATAGCGCTCCTGGCTTGCCGCCAGATGGGCGCGCATGGCGGCGCGGGCGGCTTCTGGGTCCCCGGCAGAAATCGCCTTCAAAATCGCCAAATGCTCGCGCTGCAGGCCTTCCTGATAGTCACGCGACAGGGTGCTATCCGTACCCCAAGGCGAGGCGACGTCGCAGGGGATGGCTCGCATGCCAAGCGCATCGAGAACTTCGACATAATATGAATTATTGGTGGCAGCCGCGATTTCTCGGTGGAAAGCGAAGTCGCTCTTGCCGGTTGCTTCGCCGCGCTCGAGCAGCCGGTCGAATTCGAAGAATGCTTCCTGAATCTGCGCTTCCTGAGCCGCATTGCGCCGTAGCGCAGCAAGCCCTGCGCTCTCGATTTCCAGCCCCATGCGCACCTCGATTATGTTGAGTGCATGGGAAACCTTGTTGCCGACATCGGCGCTGATCGAACCGAAGGCAATCGTCGGATGGTTCTTGACGAAGACGCCGGCGCCTTGCCGCGCCTCGACGAGGCCGTCGGCGGCAAGGGTTGCAATTGCCTCACGGACAACGGTGCGGCTGACGCCGAAGAGTTCGCCCATCCGGGTCTCCGTCGGCAGCTTCTGGCCTGGCGCATACACTCCGGACACGACCTGAGCGCGGATGGCCGAAACGACGCCTTCGGAGAGTTTCGGCTTTCGCTCGACCCTGAAATCTACGGCTGTGTCGGTCGCCATGTCGCACTCCTATTTGAACACGCTCGGCAGCCACAGCGAAATCGCCGGGATGTAAGTGACCAGCCCGAGCACCACGATGCCCGCACCGTAGAACGGCCAGATCGAGCGCATGGCCTCCCAGACCGTGATCTTGCCGACTGCGCAAGCCACGAATTGCACCGCGCCGACTGGAGGCGTGTTCAGCCCTATGCCGAAATTCAGGATCATGATCACGCCGAAATGCACCGGGTCGACACCGTAGGCCTGTGCAACCGGCAGGAAGATCGGCGTGCAGATAATGATGGTCGGCCCCATGTCCATAAAAGTGCCGAGCACAAGCATGAGGACATTGAGCAGGAGCAGCACCGTCAGCGGATCGTCGGCGACGCTCTTCATCCAGATCACCAGCGAGGCCGGCACCTTGAGGAAGGCCATCAACCAGGAGAAGGCGGCGGCTGTGCCGATAATCAAAAGCACCATTGCCGTCGTGCGCACGGCGCCCTGCGTGGCATGAACGAAGTCTCTCCAACTCATCTGCCGGTAGACCAGGAGAGTTATCAGCAGCGCGTAGAGCACCGCGATGCAAGAGCTTTCCGTCGCAGTGAAGACGCCGGACCTCACCCCGCCGAAGATGATGGCGATCAGCAGAAGCCCGGGCAGTGCGACGGCGAACAAATGAGCCACCATGACAAAGCCCGGAAAGGGTTCCGTCGGATAGCCGCGCGAGCGCGCAACGATGTAGGCCGTCACCATGAGCGCGACCGCGAGCAATAGTCCGGGTAACACGCCGGCGGTGAACAGGTCGGCGATGGAGATCTTGCCGCCGGCAGAGATCGAATAGATGATCATGTTGTGGGAGGGCGGCAGGAGCAGCGCGATCAGCGCTGCCATTGAGGTGACGTTCACCGCATAATCGGCGCCATAGCCGCGCTGCTTCATCTGCGGGATCATCAGGCCGCCGACGGCTGCGGCTTCTGCCACCGCCGAACCGGAGATGCCGCCGAACAGCGTGGCGGTGACGATGTTGACCTGGCCGAGGCCGCCGCGCACGTGCCCGACCAGTGATGCGGCGAAGGCGACGATGCGGCTGGCGATGCCGCCGCGCACCATCAGGTCGCCGGCGTAGATGAAAAAGGGGATGGCGAGGAGCGAAAATACGCTCATGCCGGAATTCAGCCGCTGGAAGATGACCAGCGGCGGCAGGCCCATGTAGAGCACCGTGGCGAAGCTGGCGACGCCGAGGCAGAAGGCGATCGGCGTGCCTATCAGCATCAGGGTGGTGAAAACACCGAACAGGATCCAAAGTTCCATCGCGCTACACTTTCAATTTGACGTTCGGATCGGCATTGATGTTTTCGATCTCGACGGCGATTTCCGCCGGCAGAATCTCATCCAACGCATCGTCAATCGGTTCGCCGGCGAGGCGGAGCACGATGCGCTCCAGCGAGAAGATCACGGCAAGCACGCCGCCGCCTGCGAGCGGCAGATAGTCGAACGCGCCGGAAATACCCAGCGACGGCAAGGTTGTGTTCCAGGTCAGGCTCATGAGCGCGCCGCCGTACCAGACCATGCCGGCGCCGAAGGCAAGAATGACGACGTCCGAGATCATGCGCAGGACGCGCTTGCCGGATTTCGGCAGCACATAAAGCAGCACGTCGAAACCAAGATGATTATTCTCCCGGATGCCGACGGCGGCGCCGAGGAAGATGAACCAGCTCATCAGCATGACCGAGCCCGGCTCCGTCCAACTCGGCGAGTCGTTCAGCACATAGCGGCAAAATACCTGCCAGGCGACAAAGACCGTCATCAGCACCAAGCCGGTGCCCGCGAGCCAAAGGGCGGCGTTGCTCAGGCGTGTCAGAAAATTGACGACGGGTGTCAGGTTGTTCGACATCAGGGCCTCGTCGAAATTGGACGCTCACTCTCCCTTGGCGGGAGGAAACGAGAAAGATGTGCACGAAACGGCGGGTGAACCGGGGTGGCGATAAGTGTCCACCCCGATAACCGACGCCGCTTTCCGCAAAAAAGGAAGGCAAGCTATGGCTATTGCACAGCCTTTACGTCCTCGACCATCTTCTTCAGCACGTCGTCTTTCACGTGCTTTTCGTAAACCGGGGCCATGGCGTCGATGAACCCCTGTTTGTCCGGCGTGCTGATCTGGGCGCCGAGCTTTTCGACATTGGTGCGCGATTCAGTGACCTTGGCTGACCACAGCTCGCGCTGCTTGGCGACGCTGTCCTTGGCTGCCTGTTTGAAGACTGCCTGATCCTCCGGCGTCAGCTTGTCGAACGCCGCCTTGTTCATGACGAACACCTCCGGCAGGATCGTATGCTCGTCGAGCGAGTAGTTCTTCGCCACTTCGGCGTGCTTGGCGGTGTCGTAGCTCGGGAAGTTGTTTTCCGCGCCGTCGATAACGCCCGTTTCGATTCCCGAGTAGACTTCTCCATAGGGCATCGGCGTGGCATTGGCGCCGAGGGCCGCCACCATGTCGACGAAGATATCGGACTGGATAACGCGGAACTTCAGACCTTTCATATCGGCAACCGAATTGATCGGCTTCGTTTTGTTGTAGAACGAGCGCGCGCCGGCATCGTAGAAGGCAAGCACCACGAGACCGGCCGGTTCGAACGCCTTCTTGATCTGGTCGCCGATGGCGCCGTCCATGACCTTGTGCATGTGCTCTTCCGAACGGAAGATATAGGGCAAAGCCGGAACGATCGATTCCTTCACAGTGCCGTTAAAGGGCGCCATTGACACACGATTGAGCTCGATTACGCCGGAGCGCACCTGCTCGATCGTGTCTTTCTCCTCGCCGAGCTGGGCGGAATGATAGACTTCGAGGGAATAGCGGCCCTGCGTGCGCTCCTTCAGCAGCTCGCCGAAATATTTGACGCCCTCAACTGTCGGATAGCCGTCCGGATGCGTATCGGACGATTTCAGCACCGTTTGAGCGCTGGCCGCGCCGCTCATGAATGAAGCGGCAACCATAAGACCGGCCGCCAGTTTAACAAAGTTCTTCATGCTCTCCTCCCGTTTTGCATGACGATGAATTCTCAGAGTTTGTATCCCCGGCTTTGCGACTTAGAGGAAGCTCCTCTGCACGCTTGGCCTCCTTCCAGCGATATTTCCACGCTCGGGCACTGATGGTCGGCCCGAAAGGTTGCGTGAGTTGGACGAGGCTCATCGAGACATACCAACATGGCTCAACATCCCCATCGGTTCGATAGAGCAGCTGCTTACCTTACACGCGAACATTGTCGCTCTTCTTGTGGAAACAGAAGACTTGGATCGATAGCCTCCTCTATTCTTGCCGTTCCTCCGACCGGCTCACTATGGCTAGAACCTGTAAAGTATAATGTCAACATACAAAAGCTGTGTAGTTGTATGATGAATTTTCGACGCCGCTTGGTCTCCGACCGACAGCTGCGGAAGCGCGAGCAGGCACGGTTGGAGACGCGGGCGACAGCCTTATGGTGGAGGCGTGCGCTTCGTAAGAATCCTCAGGCTCATTCAATTAGTTTCAGTTTTGCGCGACGCGCTTTAGCGCTTGCGGATCAGGAAGCGGTGGCCGCTTTCGGTCTTTTCCGTCTCGACCAGTTCGTGGCCGTCCTCATTGCAGAAATGCGGCATATCGATCACGGCGAGCGGATCGGTTGTGTCGATGCGAATGAGCGTGCCGCTCGCCATGGCGGCAAGCTTCTTGCGTGTCTTGATCACGGGGAGTGGGCATTTCAGGCCGCGAAGATCGTAGAGAACGGGGTTCAAGCCGTTCAGTTCCTCGCCCAGAATTTCCAGAACGGCTTCTTCGTGGTGGCTTCCGCCGTTTCCTGCGGTTCGGGCGGCGCAAAGGCCAGCGGGTTTTGCATCGGCACCGGCACGGCCGCAGGTGTCGCGGCAGCGACGGCCGTTGCCGGCGGCTGGGCAGGTGCTGCAGGCGTGGCGCCCGGCGCGGTCTTGGCGGCGAGGCCCTGCGCGGTGCGCTTGGCCATCAGGTCTTCGAGGTCCGCGACCTTGACCATGCGGCCGGCTTCCAGCGACGTGCCGGTCGGGGCGTAAGCAAGTTCGCGGCCCTTGCGCAGCTTAGCGACCACGGCCTTGCGCTCGGCTTCTGTGGGGTCGTACCAGGCCATGCCGTCAAATTTGCCCATCGCCTTGGCATAATCGGCATCATAGGTCTTGCCGTAGGAGGCGAGAGCCGCCGTCAGTGCGGGCGGCGTCGACATAGCAGGGCATTTGCCGGCGGCATTAAAGGCGCCGCCGTCGGTTGCCTGCTGGTTGAAGACGTACTTCTTTTCGCAGACGTTGACCTCAGGCGGGCGCTTCGTCACTTCGAAATTGTCGTAGCCAACCTTCAGCATCTTCCAGAAGTCGTAACTGCTGTCGAGGCGATGCTTGACCATGTTTTCCGCCGTCATGCGGAAGGGGAAAGCCTGCAACTGCACCGTCGCCTGGCCGCCCTTGAAGGCGTCGCGGGCAAAAGCGTAGATCTCCAGCACCTGCTGGTCGGTCATCGAATAGCAGCCGGAGGACGAGCAGGCGCCATGGATCATCAGATCGGAACCGGTGCGGCCGTTCGCCGCGTCGTAGCGGTTCGGGAAGCCGGTGTTGATCGCCAGATAATATTTGGAATTGGGGTTCAGGTTGGCGCGCGTCAGGTCGTAGAAACCTTCCGGCGCCTGCCGGTCGCCGGTCTTTACCTTCGGGCCGAGACGGCCGGACCAGGCGCAGATCTTGTAATCGGCGATCTTGTCGAAACGGTTGTCGGTCTTCGCCTTCCAGATCTCCATGGCACCTTCTTCCTTGAAGATGCGGATCATGATCGGCGAATTGCGGTCCATGCCCTTGGCGGACATCTGAGCGAGGATATGGCTGGGAAGCGGCTGCTCGACCTTGTTCTTGACCTTGGAAAGATCGACCTGCGCGGTTTCCAACGCGTCATTGCAGCCGGACAGAGCCAGCGCCATGAGGAAAATATAGGCAAAATGACGTATGCGCATCCCAACTAGCCCATAAAGATAATGCGACCCGGTCCGCCCATGGAGTCCGGCATCAAACGGAATCATAGGCGGCTTATACTTTATAAATCCTTACCAGCCTATGACGTGCCTGGAACATCCCCGCAAGCGCGAATGCTACAGATAACATCAATGTGGCCAAGGTTTGGCCCCAATCGGCGAAGAGCCGAATGTCCGTTAGAGATTGCGGCCCATGGCGAGGAATTTCTGGCGGCGGTCGTTGCGCAGCTGCTCGCCGGAGCGGGGTGCCATTTCGGCCAGCGCACCGGCGATCACGTCACCGGTTGCGGCTATCACGCTGTCGGGATCGCGATGCGCGCCGCCGAGCGGCTCGGAAATGATACCGTCGATGACGCCGAGCGATTTCAGGTCCTCGGCGGTGATCTTCATGTTGGTCGCCGCTTCCCGGGCGCGGGTGGAATCGCGCCAGAGGATGGAGGCGGCCCCTTCCGGCGAGATGACGCTGTAGATCGAATGCTCGAGCATGTAGACCTTGTTGCCGGTGGCGATGGCGATGGCGCCGCCCGAGCCGCCTTCGCCGATGACGACGGAGACAAGCGGAACCTTGACGCCGAGGCACATTTCCGTCGAGCGGGCGATCGCCTCGGCCTGGCCGCGCTCTTCGGCGCCGACGCCGGGATAGGCGCCTGCCGTATCCACCAGCGAAATCACCGGCAGGCCGAAACGGTCGGCCATTTCAAGAATACGGATCGCCTTGCGATAGCCTTCCGGGCGGGGGCTGCCGAAATTGTGCTTCAGGCGGCTCTTGGTATCGTTGCCCTTTTCCTGGCCGATGACGGCGACGGGCTGGCCACGGAAACGGGCAAGGCCCGCCTGGATCGCGGCATCCTCGGAAAACTTGCGGTCGCCGGCAAGCGGCGTGAATTCCTGGAATAGGGTCTTGGCGTAATCGACGAAATGCGGGCGCTGCGGATGGCGGGCGACCTGCGTCTTCTGCCAGGGATTGAGCTTGGAATAGATTTCGACAATCGCCTCGCGGACGCGAACCTCCAGCCGGCCGATCTCATCGGTGGTGTCGATGCTCTCGTCTTCCGTTGCGAGCTTCTTCAGCTCGATGATCTTGCCTTCGAGGTCGGAGATCGGCTTTTCGAAGTCGAGATAATTGTGCATGAGGTGCGTTTCCGTTCCTTGTGCCCGGGGCGTTTTCCTGGCTCCGCCCCATGTCGCCGGTCCTATTCGTGCTTTTTCGCCTGTTTGGCAAGGGGGTGATGCGTCTGGACAAGCTGCTGCAGCCTCTCTTCGAGGACATGTGTGTAAATCTGCGTGGTCGAAATGTCCGAATGGCCGAGGAGTTCCTGCACGACGCGCAGATCGGCGCCGTTGGCAAGCAGGTGGCTGGCAAAGGCGTGACGCATGACATGCGGCGAGATCAGCGATGGCGTCAGACCGGCGCGGATCGCCAGGTTCTTGAGGTCGCGGGCGAACACCTGGCGCGGCAGGTATCCTTCCTTCGAGGCGGAAGGAAACAGCCAGGGGCTTTCCTGCGGCTCTTTTGCCACTGCATTTTCGGCCGCCAGCAGGCGGCCATAGGATTTCAGGGCTGATATTGCCGAATGAGACAGCGGCACCAGCCGCTCCTTGTTGCCCTTGCCGCGGATCATCAGGAAACGGCCCTCCTGATCGAGCACGCGGGCAGGAAGCGAGACAAGTTCGCTGACACGCATGCCGGTGGCATAGAGCAGTTCCAGCAGCGCCAGCATGCGCAGGCGCTGCAGCTGGCCGGGAGCCGCATCCTCTGCCTCGGTCTCTGCCTGCGAAAGCAGCCTGCCGACCTCTTCGACGCCCATCGTCTTCGGCAGCGGACGGCCCTTCTTCGGCGCGTCGAGTATGCCTGTGGGGTCGTCGGTCCTCAGTCCCTCGGCGTAGAGGAACTTGTAGAATTGCCGCATGGCGGCAAGCCGGCGCGCCTGGGACGAGGGTTTGAAGCCCTTTCGGGCGAGCGAGGAGAGATAGGCGGCGAGATCGGCGGAGGCGGCTTCGGTGAGCCGTATGCTGCGCTCCGTCAGGAAGGAGCGGACGTCGTCGAGATCACGTTCATAGGATTGCAACGTGTTGGCGGCGGCACCCCGCTCGGCGCTCATCATCTCCAGGAAGGATTCCACATGGGCGCGGCCGAGATCCACCATGCCGGTCACTTCCTGGTCGTGTCGATCGCGCCCGTGGCGGGCGGATTGACCCGCTCGGACGGAATGCGGATCGTCACGTCGCGCTGCTGTGGCTCCACGAAGGTCACAAGCGCCAGCATCGCTCCGTAGACCGTCCCGGCGAGGATCGCGCAGACGAACAGGAAACGGAACAGGGTCGGCATCCAGCAACTCCTTCATGCTCTGCTTCTGTTATAAGAAGCCTATCTGCAAGTGCAAGAAGCGGTATTCAAGCCATGATTCCCTTGCCTGCGACTTGACGCTCCATCTGCATTTGTCGATACCGTTTGCAAACAAAGTGTGAATGGACCGATGAGTGAACAACTGCTGACCGTTGCTGAAAGCTTGAAAGACAGAGCTCGCGCCGCGCTCGGTTCACGCAATCTCATCCTTGTCGGCCTGATGGGCGCCGGCAAATCCTCTGTCGGGCGCATCGTCGCCAGCCAGCTCGCCATTCCCTTCATCGACAGTGATCTCGAGATCGAGCGGGTGTCGCGCATGACGATCGCCGAGCTTTTCGCCGCCTATGGCGAGCAGGAGTTCCGGGCGCTGGAAGCGCGGGTGATCAAGCGGCTGCTGAAGAGCGGGCCGCGCGTCGTCTCCACCGGAGGCGGCGCCTTCATCAACGACCGGACGCGCAAGCATATCAAGAAGGGCGGCCTTTCGGTCTGGCTGAAGGCCGATCTCGACGTGCTCTGGGACCGGGTCGCCAAGCGCGACACGCGGCCGCTGCTCAAGACCGAAAATCCGAAGCAGACGCTCGAGGGCCTGATGAATGCGCGTTATCCGATCTATGCGCAGGCCGATCTGACCGTGCTTTCGCGCGACGTCCGCAAGGAAATCATGGCCGACGAAGTCTTAAAGGCCTTGATCGAAGTTCAGAAGGAAAGTGCAGCGTCATGAATGCGATAACCTCCGCCTCCGCCATCCGAACGGTGCATGTGCCGCTCGGCGAGCGCGCCTACGACATCCTGATCGGGCCGGGGCTGATTGCGCGGGCCGGCGCCGAGATCGCCTCTCGCCTCAAGGGCCGCAAGGCGGCTGTTGTCACCGATGAAAATGTCGCGCCGCTCTATCTCAAGGCGCTCGTCGGAAGCCTGGATGAAGCGGGTATCGCCTCGGCTGAGGTCGTCCTGCCGGCCGGCGAGAAGACCAAGAGCTTCGAGCATCTGATGACGGCCTGCGACAAAGTGCTCGAAGCCCGCGTCGAGCGCAATGATTACGTCATCGCGCTCGGTGGCGGCGTCATCGGCGATCTTTCCGGATTTGCGGCCGGCATCGTCCGTCGCGGCGTGCGCTTCGTGCAGGTGCCGACCTCGCTTCTGTCGCAGGTCGATTCCTCGGTCGGCGGCAAGACCGGCATCAATTCCCGCCACGGCAAGAATCTGATCGGCGTCTTCCATCAGCCGGACCTGGTTCTGGCCGACACGGATGTGCTGAATTCGCTGAGCGAGCGCGAATTCCGCGCGGGTTACGCCGAGGTCGCCAAATACGGGCTGATCGACAAGCCGGATTTCTTCGCCTGGCTGGAAGCGAACTGGAAGTCGGTTTTTGCAGGCGGCTCCGCGCGCATCGAGGCGATTGCCGCCAGCTGCCAGGCGAAGGCCGATGTCGTTGTTGCCGACGAGCGTGAGAATGGTCAGCGGGCACTGCTCAATCTTGGCCATACATTCGGCCACGCGTTGGAAGCGGCGACCGCCTATGACAGTTCCCGCCTCGTGCATGGCGAGGGCGTTTCCATCGGCATGGTGCTGGCGCATGAATTCTCCGCACGGATGAACCTTGCAAGTCCGGATGATGCGCGGCGCGTCGAGCGGCATCTGAAGGAGGTCGGCTTGCCGACCCGGATGTCCGACATTCCGGGCGAACTGCCGCCGGCCGAAACGCTGATGGACGCGATCGCCCAGGACAAGAAGGTCAAGAGCGGCAAGCTCACTTTCATCCTGACGCGCGGCATCGGCCAGTCCTTCGTTGCCGACGACGTTCCGGCGTCCGAAGTGATCAGCTTTCTCCGGGAAAAACACGCCTGATGTCGGTCGAAGGCGCTCTGGCATTTCTTTCGACATACTGGCCGGAGATCCTTTCGATCACGGCGCTCGTGCTCATGTCCGCCTTCTTTTCCGGCTCCGAGACCGCGCTGACCGCCGTTTCGCGCAGCCGCATCCATACACTGGAGGCGAACGGCGACGAGCGCGCCGGCCTCGTCCGGCAACTGATCGAACGGCGCGATCGGTTGATCGGCGCGCTGCTCATCGGCAACAATCTCGCCAATATCCTGTCCTCATCGATCGCCACCAGCCTTTTCCTCGGGCTGTTCGGCAGTTCCGGCGTGGCGCTGGCGACGCTTGCGATGACCGTCATCCTGGTCATCTTCGCGGAAGTGCTGCCGAAGAGCTGGGCGATTTCGGCGCCTGAGCGCTTCGCACTCGCCATCGCGCTGCCGGCCAAGCTCTTCGTCGCCGTCGTCGGCCCGGTTTCCTCCTTCGTCAATGCAATCGTGCGGCAGATTCTTTCGCTGTTCGGCATCAATCTCTCACGCGAGACATCGATGCTGACGGCGCATGAGGAGCTGCGCGGCGCCGTCGATCTGCTGCACCGCGAGGGATCGGTGGTGAAGGCCGACCGTGACCGCCTCGGCGGCGTACTCGATCTTAGCGAGCTCGAACTCTCCGACATCATGGTCCACCGCACCGCGATGCGGGCGATCAACGCCGACGATGCGCCGGAAGCGGTGGTGCGCGTCATCCTCGAAAGCCCCTATACGCGCATGCCGTTGTGGCGCGGCACGATCGACAACATCATCGGCGTCGTCCACGCCAAGGATCTGCTGCGGGCGCTTGCCGAGCCGAACATGGAGCCGCAGAACCTCGATATCGTGAAGATCGCGCAGAAGCCGTGGTTCGTGCCCGACAGCACCAACCTCGAGGACCAGCTCAACGCTTTCCTGCGGCGCAAGCAGCATTTCGCCGTCGTCGTCGACGAATATGGCGAGGTGCAGGGCATCGTCACGCTGGAGGATATTCTTGAGGAAATCGTCGGCGACATTTCCGACGAACACGATATCGAAATACAGGGCGTGCGTCAGGAAGCCGACGGTTCCGTCGTCGTCGACGGCGGCGTGCCGATCCGCGATCTGAACCGCGCGCTCGACTGGAACCTGCCCGATGAGGAGGCGACGACGATCGCCGGCCTCGTCATCCACGAATCGATGACCATCCCGGAAGAGCGCCAGGCCTTCACTTTTTATGGCAAGCGTTTCGTCGTCATGAAGCGGGAGAAGAACCGCATCACCAAGCTGCGCATCCGCCCGGCCGGGGAAGACGGCGCAAAGCCGGGCTGATTCTGCTTGGATATTGGACGGCCAATGCCTATATGGGCTTGCGTGCCGCTACCAGCGGGTCGGTTCACCAGGTGCAGCCGGTTCGACGGCCAGCGCATGCAGGCCGGCATCGAGCTCCGGTTTCAACAGGTCGGTGATCGCCCGGTGGCGCGCCAGCCGCGACATGCCGGCGAATTTTCCGGAAACGATCCTCACCCGCATATGGGTTTCGCCGGTGCCGGTGATATCAGGCTGGTGGCCGGCATGCAGATGGCTTTCGTCGATGACGCTCAGGCGGTCGGGCGCGAAGGCTTCGACAAGTTTTTCTTCGATGCGGGTTCGCAGGGTCATCATCCGGTCTTGCTGGTTCGCGAAAAGGGTTCCTACCAAGCCAGCAACATTCCCGTTTGTCAATTCTTGTTGTCGCTTCGCGACAGCCCCATAATTAGCGCCGTCATGAGACTTGATTCCAAATATTTCGATCGCATCCGAACACGCCGCAAACGCGAGCCAGAGACAGAGCAGGCGCCGCCTACCTGTCAGTGGGACGGGTGCGACAAGAAGGGGGCGCATCGCGCTCCGGTCGGCCGCAATGCGGAAGGCCAGTTCTTCTTGTTCTGCTTCGAGCACGTCAAGGAATATAACAAGGGCTACAATTATTTCTCCGGTCTTTCGGACGGCGAGATCGCGCGGTACCAGAAAGAGGCGATCACCGGCCACCGGCCGACATGGACCGTCGGCGTCAACAAGGCGGCGAAGGACAGTCCGCTGCATTCGGAGATCCGCTCCGGCGCCTATACACGCGTTCGCGATCCCTTCGGCTTCGTCAAGGAAGGCGGCAAGGGCAGCGGGCCGCGTTTTCCGCAGGCGCGCAAGCTGAAATCGCTGGAAACCAAGGCCTTCGAAACGATGGGCCTCGACGCCAATGCGACATCGGCGGAGATCAAGAGCCGCTACAAGGAACTGGTGAAGAAACACCATCCGGATGCCAATGGCGGCGACCGCGGCTCGGAGGAGCGTTTCCGCGCCGTCATCCAGGCCTATCAATTGTTGAAGCAGAACGGTTTTTGTTAATTCCCGTCCTTGCTCTTGGGCTTCAATCGGGTATGGTCCAAATCGGCTGAGGCCGCAGGCAAACGCGGCTCATATTTGTGCGTTTTCCCGACATCGCCTCCGCCGACCTTCCGGACGCGGCGTTTCTTGTCCGGGACTCTTTCAAGAATGCTCGCATGCGGTCATTATCCCGCCGAGGTTTCGTTTCAGTCCCGGAGAAGCATCGCCGACGTTCCGACCTGGACGGGCGCGGAATAAAAAACGCGGCGTCTGGGTTGCGACATGGCCTGAGACAGTATGGCCGGGTGGCATCACCCGCCTTGGAGACATGATGAGCAAGATCGACCTGGATATATCAGAACTGCCCGATACCACCGTTTCGGTCCGCGAAGCCTTCGGTATCGATTCCGACATCCGCGTTCCCGCCTACAGCAAGGGCGACGCCTATGTGCCGGACCTCGATACCGACTACCTTTTCGACCGCGACACGACGCTCGCCATTCTCGCAGGCTTCGCCCATAACCGCCGCGTGATGATCTCCGGCTATCACGGCACGGGCAAGTCCTCGCATATCGAGCAGGTGGCGGCGCGCCTCAACTGGCCCTGCGTGCGCATCAACCTCGACAGCCATGTCAGCCGTATCGATCTGGTCGGCAAGGACGCGATCGTCGTCAAGGACGGGCTGCAGGTCACCGAATTCAAGGACGGCATCCTGCCCTGGGCCTATCAGCACAATGTTGCGCTCGTCTTCGACGAATATGATGCCGGCCGTCCCGATGTGATGTTCGTCATCCAGCGCGTGCTCGAATCCTCCGGCCGCCTGACACTGCTCGACCAGAGCCGCGTCATCCGGCCGCACCCGGCATTCCGTCTGTTTGCGACCGCAAATACGATCGGCCTCGGCGACACGACCGGCCTCTATCATGGCACGCAGCAGATCAACCAGGCGCAGATGGACCGCTGGTCGATCGTGACGACGCTGAACTATCTGCCGCATGATCATGAAGTGAATATCGTCTCCGCCAAGGTGAAGAGCTTCGGCAAGGACAAGGGCGGCCGCGAGACCGTGTCGAAGATGGTGCGCGTCGCCGACCTGACGCGCGCTGCCTTCATGAACGGTGATCTCTCGACCGTCATGAGCCCGCGCACGGTCATCACCTGGGCCGAAAACGCCGAGATCTTCGGCGATCTCGCCTTCGCCTTCCGCGTCACATTCCTCAACAAGTGCGACGAGCTGGAGCGTCCGCTGGTCGCCGAGCACTATCAGCGGGCCTTCGGCGTCGAGCTGAAGGAAAGTGCCGCCAATATCGTTCTCGGAGCTTGAGACCGACCGATCATGGCAGCTCGCGGTGACAATTCGAAAGCAAAGCCCGGCGCGCCTGTCGACGTCGAGCCACTGCGCCGGGCGATAACCGGCTGCGTGCGCTCGATCGCCGGCGACGGCGACGTCGAGGTGACCTTCGCCAATGAACGGCCGGGGATGACCGGCGAGCGCATTCGGCTGCCGGAACTTTCCAAGCGGCCGACGGCGCATGAGCTGGCGGTCACTCGTGGTCTCGGCGATTCGATGGCGCTGCGCCTCGCCTGCCATGACGAGAAGGTGCATGCGACGATGGCGCCGCAGGGCTCGGATGCCCGGGCGATCTTCGATGTGGTCGAGCAGGCGCGTGTCGAATCGATCGGCGCGCTGCGCATGGAGGGCATGGCGTCGAACCTGCGCTCCATGACGGATGAGAAATATTCCAAGGCGAATTTTACCGGCATCGAGCGCCAGGAAGACGCACCGGTCGGCGAAGCCGTTGCGATGATGGTGCGCGAGAAGCTGACCGGCCAGCGCCCGCCGGCCTCCGCCGGCAAGGTGCTCGACCTTTGGCGCGACTTTATCGAGGACAAGGCAGGGTCCGAACTCGACAATCTGTCGAGCGCGATCAACGACCAGCAGGCCTTCGCCAAGGTCATCCGCAACATGCTGTCGGCCATGGAAATGGCCGAGGAATACGGCGACGACGACAGCGACGCCGACAATGACGACCAGTCGGAGCAGGAAGGCCAGCCGAGCGGCGACGAACAGGACCAGGACGAGGTCGATGAGGATGCCGGCACCGATGCCGCCCCCGTCGAGGACAGTGAAGTCGCCGACGAGCAGATGGAGGACGGCGAGACCGAGGGCGCCGAAATCTCCGACGACGACATGATGGAAGAGGGCGAGGACGATTCGGAAACGCCGGGCGAGACCCGCCGGCCTAATACGCCTTTTGCCGATTTCAACGAGAAGGTCGACTATCACGTCTTTACCGAAGAGTTCGACGAGATCATCACCGCAGAGGAACTTTGCGACGCCGCTGAGCTGGAGCGCCTGCGCGCCTTCCTCGACAAGCAGTTGGCGCATCTCCAGGGGGCCGTCGGCCGTCTCGCCAACCGGCTGCAGCGCCGCCTGATGGCGCAGCAGAACCGCTCCTGGGATTTCGACCTGGAAGAGGGTTATCTCGATCCGGCCCGGCTGCAGCGCATCATCATCGATCCGATGCAGGCGCTCTCCTTCAAGATGGAGCGCGACACCCAGTTTCGCGATACCGTCGTTACGCTGCTCATCGACAATTCTGGCTCGATGCGCGGCCGGCCGATCACGGTTGCCGCCACCTGCGCCGACATTCTCGCCCGAACGCTGGAGCGCTGCGGCGTCAAGGTCGAGATCCTGGGCTTTACGACCAAGGCCTGGAAGGGCGGGCAGGCGCGTGAAAACTGGCTTGCCGGCGGCAAGCCGCAGACGCCGGGCCGCCTCAACGACCTGCGCCATATCATCTACAAGTCGGCCGACGCTCCGTGGCGGCGCGCGCGCGCCAATCTCGGGCTGATGATGCGCGAGGGCCTGCTCAAGGAAAATATCGACGGCGAGGCGCTGATCTGGGCGCATAATCGCCTGCTCGCGCGCCGCGAGCAGCGCCGCATCCTGATGATGATCTCGGACGGCGCGCCGGTGGACGATTCGACGCTGTCGGTCAATCCGGGCAATTATCTCGAGCGGCACCTGCGCGCCGTCATCGAACAGATCGAGACGCGCTCGCCTGTCGAACTGCTGGCGATCGGCATCGGCCACGACGTGACGCGCTACTATCGCCGCGCCGTGACGATCGTCGATGCCGACGAGCTTGCCGGTGCGATGACCGAGCAGCTTGCCTCACTGTTCGAGGACCAAGCCGTCCAGCCGCGCGGCGGCCGGATACGCCGTGCCGGCTGACGTCGCTGGAAGAATGACGGTCAAGCGCCTCTGCCGTGCGGCGTCGATCGTTCTCTGCATCGCGGCCGGCGCTTCCTCGTCATGGGCGGCCGGCGACGACGTGCCGGTCATTAGCCGGCAAATTTCCGATTTCAGGATCGGCTCTTCGGAGACGCAATTCGGTTCGCTGGAATTTCTCGGCGGGCTGGAAATGGTCTCCAGCCGAGCGCTATTCGGCTCGCTCTCCTCCATCCGTTTCCGGCCGGACCAAAAACATTTCGTCGTCGTGCTCGATACCGGTCAGTGGCTGACCGGCAGCATCGAGCGCGACGTCAAGGGCAGGCTTTCCGGCCTTTCGGATGTCGAGATCACGCCGATGAGGAACAGCGCCGGGCGCAGCTTCGAGGGCAAGGGACATATGGATGCCGAGGGCCTGGCGCTCGACGGCGACCGGATCCTGGTCTCCTTCGAGCAGGCTCATCGTGTCGATGTCTATCCCGATCCCGGCTTTGCCGGCTCGGGAGCAATCGCCACCCTGCCGATCCTTATCCCGCGAAAGATGCTGGACGACAACCGCGGCATCGAAACCATCACCGTGGCGCCGGCATCCAGCCCGCTCAAGGGTGGCGTGGTCATCGTCTCCGAACGCGGTCTCGACAGTGACGGCAATCGGCTGGCGGCCATTCTCAGCGGGCCGCTGAAAGGGCGTTTCTCGGTTAAGCGGGACGGCAGCTTCGATATCACCGACGGTGCCTTCCTGCCGAACGGCGACCTGCTGCTGCTGGAGCGCCGCTTCAACATGGCCGAAGGCATCGGCATGCGTCTTCGGCGCATCAAGGGCGCCGACATCAGGCCCGGCGCCGTCGTCGACGGCGACTTGCTGCTGGAAGGCAATTTCAACTCGCAGATCGACAATATGGAAGGGCTCGATACTTTCCAGGCCGCCGACGGCACGACCCATATCATTCTGGTGTCGGACGACAATCATTCGATCCTGCAGCGCAATCTGATGCTGGAATTTCGGCTTTCGGAAGAGGCCGCGTGGTCAGCGCCGAACTCCCGGAAGCGGAATTGATCCAAGACGTTAGACTGATGTCATATGCCTCGGCTATCCCCCGAGGCATCGGGAATCAGTCTTCGCAGGGAGATTCATGGTGCATATTCACGTCATGGGCGCCTCGGGTTCCGGTACGACATCGCTGGGCCGTGCGCTTGCCGAAAAGCTCCATATCGCCCATCTCGACAGTGACGATTTCTTCTGGCTGCCGACCGATCCGCCGTTCACGACGCCGAGGGATGCCGACCAGCGCATCAGGCTGCTCCTCGATGAAGCGGCACGGCATGACGGCTGGGTCCTCTCCGGATCGGCGCTGAAATGGGGAAGGCCGATTGAGCCGTTCTACGATCTGATCGTGTTCCTCAGGATCGATCCGGAGCTTAGAATGACGCGCATCCTTACGCGGGAGATTGCCCGATACGGAAACAGAATCGGGCCCGGCGGCGACATGGCCGTAAAAAGCGGGGAATTCCTGGAATGGGCGGCTAGCTACGATACGGCCGGTCCCGAACGCCGCAGCCTTGCGGCACATGAGCAATGGCTGGAAACACAGACAGCACCGGTGCTGCGGCTTGATTCATCGCTAGGTATCGACGACCTGACGGCAGAGGTGCTGCTGCATCCGGCCCTTGCCGCCGGTGCGGTCCGGCGGCGTCCGTGATTTAGCTGGCGCGTGCGGCCTGCATCGGCCGCAGCACATTCATCAGCGCGCCATAGGGTAGCAGCATGACGAGGCCGACGATCATCTTCACGGCGAAATCGCCGATCGCCCAGGAAATCCAGCGTGGAGCCTCCGTGGCGAAGACGCCGAGGACGGGGGCTGCTTCCAGCGCGAAGGGATCGTTCGGGCCGAGGAAGACGAAGAATGCGGCGAAGGACAGCGAGAAGAACATCACCGTATCGAGCGCCGAGCCGATCAGCGAACCGACCAGCGGCGCGCGCCACCAGGCCTGGCAGCGGAGGCGGTTGAAGACGGCGATATCGAGCAGCTGGCCGGCGAGATAGGCCGAGCCGGAGGCGATGGCGATGCGCGGCACCGAAGTGAAGAAGGACAGCGTCACGCCGACGACGAAGCCGGCAAACACGACCTTGCGGGCTGCCTGCGGGCCGAACTGGCGGTTGGTCAGATCGGTGATCAGGAAGGCGATCGGATAGGAGAAAGCGCCCCAGGTCAGGATGTCGGCAAGGTTGATGTCGGCGACTTCGGCGTTCAGCGGAAACTGGACGAGGAAGTTGGAGGCGACGACGACGAGCGTCATCAGCGCGACATAGGCGATGGTATAGCGGGTCTTCAGCATTTTTTTATCCTGGGTGATGCCACCAGTTGGAGGAGCAAACCGGCAAAGCAAAAGGCTTGTCCGGTATTATCCGTTCAAGCCTTTTGAAGCCGTATGAAGGAAGGGCAGAAGCTTACGCAGCAGCGGCTTCAGCGGTCTTCTTGGCGATCTGACGGCGCAGCAGGCGCGCGCGCATCGACAGTTCGTTCTCGCTGGCCTTCAGCAGGAAGGCATCGAGGCCGCCACGATGCTCGACAGTGCGAAGAGCGGCAGCCGAAACGCGAAGACGGTAACGCTGGTTGAGAGCGTCGGAAATCAGCGTTACCTGGCACAGGTTCGGCAGGAACCGGCGCTTGGTCTTGTTGTTGGCATGGCTGACATTGTTACCAGTCAGGACGGCCTTGCCGGTCAATTCGCACACGCGGGACATGGAACACCTATTCTTGTTTTTCTCGGGCCATCGAATTGCCATTCCCGGCAAAGCCAGGCGCGCAATCCAACGGGCATGATTGGAAAGTTGCGGTTCTATAGTCAGACAGGCTGCTCGCGTCAAGCCAAACCTTGGCCTTTCCCGCAATTCTGTCAAAAAGCTGCTGTTTTCTTCCCTTCGCGGCAGGAGTATAGAGCGCTCAGCAAGGGCCTGCCAGCGCGCAGCAAGACAAGGCTTTTTTCCATGGCTCATTCGGGCAGACGGATTTTCATTTCGGCCATCGCCGCACTTCTTGCCATACCGGCATCGGCGGCCGAAATCCAGCATCGGACGGAATACCGGGTGGCGCTCGCCGGCCTGCCGATCGCGCGCGCCGCGTTCCTGACGCAGATCGAGGACGATCACAGCTACAAGATCGCCGGCGACATCAATTCCGCCGGTCTTGCAGATCTCGTCACGACGATTTCGGCCAAGACCAGCGTCACTGGCGTCGTTCGCAATGACAGATTGCAGGCGCAAAAATACTCTCTCTACTACAAGAGCGGCAAGCGGAAGGCCCGCTTCTACGAGGTCAGCTACCGCAACGGCAACATCATCTCGGCGACGACCACACCGATGCCGAAGCGTCCGAAGAACTGGATCGACGTCACGCCGCGCGACATGCGCTCGGTGCTCGACCCGATCTCCGGCCTGGTCTTCACCGGCGATACCAAGGTCTGCTCGCAGACCCTGCCGATCTTCGACGGCGAGACTCGCATGGATCTGGTGCTCTCGCCGAAGGGCGACGAGGATTTTTCCACCAATGGCTTCAAGGGCAAGGCGACCGTCTGCAGCGTGCGCTTCGTACCGCGCTCGGGCTACAAGAAGGGCCGCAAGGACATCGACTATCTCAGCAAGAGTAACCGGATGGAAATCTGGTTTGCCAAGTCGGACGCGGCAAATGTATACGCTCCTGTCTATGTGCGCATTCCAACCGAATATGGAATGGTGACGATCACTGCCGTCAAATACGGCAGCAACAGCTGACGGGGCTTCTGCCTCCGTGAAGGGGGGACAGGTGAAGCTTCGCGCGACGTTGATCGGTTTTACGGCGATCCTGATGTGGTCGTTCCTGGCGCTGTTGACGGCCGCCTCCGGCAAGATGCCGCCGTTCCAGCTTTCGACCATCTGCTTTGCGATCGGCAGCATTCCCGGTCTCGTCGTGTTTATCCTCAACCCTTCGCGGCTGGCGCTGCTGAAGCAGCCGGCCAAGGTCTGGGTGACAGGTATTGCTGGGCTGTTCGGCTATCATTTCCTCTATTTCACGGCGCTCCGGAACGCGCCGGCGGTGGAGGCGGGGCTTGTCGCCTATCTCTGGCCGCTGTTGATCGTCGTCGGTTCGGCGCTGCTGCCGGGCGAACGGCTGCGATGGTATCACTTGGCGGGTGCGGTTGCCGGGCTTTGCGGCACCTTCCTGATCGTTGGCCGCAACGGCATCGATTTCGACGGCGCCTATGCCGTTGGTTACGGGGCGGCCTTTCTCAGCGCTTTCACGTGGTCCGGCTATTCGCTGCTGACGCGGCGTTTTAACGCCGTCTCCACGGATGTCGTCACCGGCTTCTGCCTTGCGACCTCCATCCTGTCGCTCTTCTGCCATCTCGGCCTGGAGACGACAGTCTGGCCGGAAACCGGCTTCGAATGGGTCGCCGTCATCGGGCTCGGCCTCTTTCCGGTCGGGGCTGCCTTCTACGTCTGGGACTATGGCGTCAAGAACGGCGACATTCAGATCCTCGGCGCGGCAAGTTATGCAGCACCTCTGCTTTCGACGCTTATTCTGGTGCTGTTCGGATTTGCCGAGCCGAGCTGGCGCATTGCTCTTGCCTGCCTGCTCGTCACCGGCGGGGCGGTGCTCGCCGCCCAGGACATGTTCCGCCGCAAGCGCCAGGCACAGCCTGCAGCGGCGGAGTAGGCCTTAGAACAGGATGAATTTGGGCCCCGGTTGGCCTAAAATCATCCTGTTCTAAATTAGATAGTGGAGCATGATGTTGCCCGAAAACCGCTCACACTTTTCGGCATCATGCTCTAGCCGCCGGGCTTCCAACCGGCCGGCGCCATCTCGAAGCTCGAAAATTCGAAGCCGGGCGAGACGGTGCAGCCGACCAGGGTGAAATCACCAAGGGTTTCGGCCGATTGCCACCAATTGGCGGGAATGATTGCCTGCGGCCGCTCGCCGGCAGGGAGATTCGTTCCGAGCGTCAGGGTCTCGCTTGCCGTTCCGTCTTCCGACCGGTGCAGCGAGAGCGGCGCGCCGGCGTAATAATGCCAGACCTCGGCGGCGTCATGGACGCGATGCCAGTGCGAACGCTGCCCCTTGGTGAGCAGATAATAGATTGCTGTCGAGTAGCCGCGTTCTCCGCCTGCCGTATCGCGAAATGTCTGCACGTACCAGCCACCTTCGGGATGCGGCTGCATGCCGAGTTCGCGGATAATGTCCTCAGGCGACATCAGAAATGGTCCTTGCGCTTGCGGATCTCTGCAAAGACTTCCTCGTTGGTCTTGCCTTCCATCAGCAGATTGCGGCGGATCGCCGGATCGGCAGCGCGCAGAAAAGGATTGGTTTCCTTTTCCAGCCCCAGCGTCGTCGGGATGGTGAATTTGCCGTCGGCGCGCAAGGCCTCGATCTCTGCGGCGCGGTTCTTCAGTCGCTCGTTGTCGGGGTCGACGGTCAGCGCGAAGCGGGCATTGGACAATGTGTATTCATGGCCGAAATAGATGGCGGTCTCATCGGGCAGCACGGCGAGTTTCTGCAGGGAATGCCACATATCGGCGGCCGGGCGTTCGAACAGCCGGCCGCAGCCGAGCGCAAACAGCGTGTCGGCGGCAAACAGCAGCTTGTCATCGACGAAGTGATAGCAGATGTGGCCGGCGGTGTGGCCGGGCGTCTCGATGACGTTGACCGCGTGGTCGCCAAAAAGGAAGCTGTCGCCATCGCCCATCGTCCGATCGAGACCGGGAATGGCAACGGCCTCGTTGATCGGGCCGATGATCTCGCAGCCGAACTGTTCCTTCAGCGCCAGGTTGGCTGTGACATGGTCGGTGTGATGATGAGTGGTGAAGATATGGGTGATTTTCCAGCCGCGACGTGTCGCCGCTTCCAGAATCGGCGCCTCCTCCGGCGCATCGATCGCCGCGGTAAAGCCTGTCTCCGGATCGTGCACGAGAACGCCGAAATTGTCGGTGCGGCAGAGAAAAACGTCTAATTCCAAAGGTTTCATCGTTCAATAATCCCTTATCACAGGAGTCTCGCGGAAATGTAGAGGTTCCGGCCTTGAAGTCCAACCGCCCGCTGATAACATTTGTCGCAATGCACGCCGATATCGTCGACTTACGCCAGTTCTATCATTCCGAGCTCGGACGTCTTGCCGAGCAGTCGATCGCCATGGCGCTGTCCTCGCTCTGGGTGCGGCTGCCGCAGGAGCGTCTGGTCGGTCTCGGTTATGCCGTGCCCTTCCTCGATCGCTTCCAGGCCGATACCGAACGCACCTTCGCCTTCATGCCGGCCGGGCAGGGAGCGGTGAATTGGCCGATGGGCTCGCTCTCGACGACGGCGCTTGTCTTCGATGAGGAACTGCCGCTGCCGGACTCCTCGATCGACCGGGTACTGATGGTGCATTCGCTGGAATTTGCCGAAAGCCCGCGCGAGACTCTAAAGGAGCTCTGGCGGGTGCTGGCGCCGGGTGGACGGCTGGTCATCGTCGTGCCGAACCGGCGCGGCGTCTGGGCACGCATGGAGCATACGCCCTTCGGTTCGGGCCGGCCCTATTCCCGCGGTCAGCTGACAAATCTGCTGCGCGAGACGAATTTCACGCCGGGCGCGACGGCTGAAGCGCTGTTCTTCCCGCCCTCGAAGCTCAGAACCATCCTGCGCCTGCGGCGCGCCTTCGAGCGGATCGGCCGAACGCTTTGGCCGGCCTTCTCAGGCGTCATCATCGTCGAAGCGCAGAAGCGGCTCTATCAGGGGCTGCCGGTTGCGGCGCGGGCCTCCCGCCGCGTCTTTGTGCCGGTTCTCGCACCCCATGGCGTACCGACCACACGCACGACAGCGTCCTTTGCGCGTCTTTTAAGACGCGCAAAGGACGCTGTAGCACTTTGAATGCTGCATAATTTTATTCTTAAATCGATTCCGATTTAAGGAATTATGCAGGAGGTAGCGTCGCTCCCGGCGTTCCCCAACTGCTTGTGTCACGCCCATGGCTCTCGACAACAATCGCATTCCGCTTTAATGCCACTTGGTGTTTTTCAGCCCGGATTTACCGGCAATTCCAAGGTCGAACCCATGAGCGTTGAGATGAGCAAGCCCGTTCCGCGTCCCGGTATTCTCGATATCGCAGCCTATGTGCCGGGCAAGGAACATGCGCCGGGTGTTGCCCGCGTCTACAAGCTTTCGTCCAACGAAACGCCGCTCGGCGCCAGCCCGAAGGCAATCGAGGCCTTCAAGACGGTTGCCGATAATCTGGGGCGTTATCCTGACGGGCAGGCGATCGAACTGCGCGAGGCGATCGCCGCCGTGCACGGTCTCAATCCGGCAAACATTCTCTGCGGCAACGGGTCCGACGAGCTGCTCGGCCTGCTCTGCCATGTCTATCTTGGCGCCGGCGACGAGGGCATCATCACCGAGCACGGCTTCCTCGTCTACAAGATCCAGATCCTGGGCGCGGGCGCTACGCCCGTTGTCGTCAAGGAGAAAGACTATACAGTTGATGTCGATGCGATCCTTGCCGCGGTGACGGAGAAGACGAAGATCGTCTTCATCGCCAATCCCGGCAATCCCACAGGCACCTATGTTTCCGTCAGCGAAATCCGCCGCCTGCAGGCCGGACTGCCGAAACATGTCGTCCTGGTGCTCGATGCCGCCTATGCCGAATATGTGCGCCGCAATGATTATGAAGCCGGCATCGAGGTCGTATCCTCCAATGCCAACGTGGTGATGACCCGCACCTTCTCGAAGGCCTATGGTCTTGCGGCGCTGCGCGTCGGCTGGATGTATGCGCCCGCCGAGATCGTCGACGCGTTGAACCGCGTGCGCGCGCCGTTCAACTTGAACGCACCGGCAATCGCGGCCGCCGCCGCTGCCATCCGCGACCAGGCCTTCATCCAGCAGGCGGTCTCTTTCAACCAGATGTGGGTGGAGACGCTCACCCAGGCGCTCGAAGCGATCGGCCTGAAGGTGACGCCGTCCGTCGCCAATTTCGTCCTCATCCATTTCCCCGAGATCGACGGCAAGCGCGCCGCGGATGCCGACGATTTGCTGACGAGCCGCGGTTACATCCTGCGCGCCGTGCGCGGTTATGGCTTCGCCAATGCGCTGCGCATGAGCATCGGCCCCGAGGAGGCAAATCGCGGCGTGATTGCCGCGCTCACCGAATTCATGGGTCATCAGCCATGAGCGTGCAGTTCGATCGTATCGCGCTGATCGGCATCGGCCTGATCGGATCGTCGCTCGCCTATGACATCAGGCGGCTTGGTCTTGCAAGGGAGATCGTCGTCGCCACACGCAGCCCCGATACGCTGAAGCGCGCGGAAGAGCTCGGCCTCGGCGACCGCTACACGACGTCTTCGCAGGATGCCGTCAAGGATGCCGATCTGGTGATCGTCTCGGTGCCGGTCGGCGCTTCGGAAAGTGTAGCGAAGGAGATTTCGGCAAGCCTGAAGCCCGGGGCCATCGTCACCGATGTCGGTTCGACCAAGGCTTCTGTCATTGCGCAGATGCTGCCGCATATGCCTGATAATGTGCATTTTATCCCCGGCCATCCGCTGGCCGGCACCGAGAAATCCGGCCCGGATGCCGGCTTTCCCGGCCTCTTCGAAGGCCGCTGGTGCATTTTCACGCCGGTCGCCGGCACCGATGAGACAGCGTTGAAGCGGCTTCGCAGCTTCTGGGAAACGCTGGGCTCGAAGGTCGACGAGATGGATGCCGAGCATCACGACAAGGTGCTCGCCATCGTCTCACACCTGCCGCATATCATCGCCTACAATATCGTCGGCACGGCCGACGATCTGGAGACGGTGACGGAATCGGAAGTCATCAAATATTCCGCCTCCGGCTTTCGCGATTTCACCCGCCTTGCTGCCTCCGACCCGACGATGTGGCGCGACGTCTGCCTGCACAATCGCGACGCGATCCTCGAAATGCTGGCGCGGTTCTCGGAGGATCTCGCCTATTTGCAGCGCGCCATCCGCTGGGGTGAGGGCGACAAGATTTTCGAACTCTTCACCCGCACACGCGCCATCCGCCGTTCGATCGTCCAGGCTGGCCAGGATGTCGACGCGCCGGATTTCGGCCGCCATGCGCTGGACAAGAAGTAGCCGCGGCGATGGTGGAGGTGGCACGTGCCGGCCAGGCGGATATCGACTGGCTGGTGCGCGCGGATGCCAGCGCCGGTGAAGCGTGGGTATCGCGCTGCGTCGCGCTCGGTGAATATCTGGTTGCCAGGGAGGCCGGCGAGATTGTCGGCTTCCTGCGTTTCTCCCGCTTCTGGGGCAGGGTTCCCTATATGGAAATGATCCGCGTTCTGCCCGGCCACCGCCGGTCTGGCGTTGGAACGGCGCTGTTTCTCGCCTGGGAAGAGGCCATGCGCGACGACGGCGCCCGCCTGCTGATGACGTCGAGCGAATGCGACGAAAGCCGGCCTCAGGACTGGCATCGCCGCAACGGATTTTCCGAAACCGGCGCGATCGAATTGCCCGGCCTGCAATCGGTGCCGGAAGTCTTTTTCATTAAGCAAATCGCCTGAAGCGCCTCGCGTCGAGCCGGAATCATGCGAGGCGCTTCAGGCCTTTCCTATGCATCCCGTTATCCCAAGACCGCTGGACACTTTTGGGGGAGATGCATCAGATCGGCGGAATCCGGCCGAGCGGGATGAAACCGCTGACGGTGGCATTGCCGCGATCGACGACGAGATCGACGGAGACCTTGTCGCCGCCGCCGGCAAGTGCCTTCAAGAGCTTGGTTGCCGTGTTGACGGTCGAGGCGATATCCGGAAAGGCCTGTTTCAGACTGTCGCCCCAAGGGCCGAGTTGTTCGATCTCCAGCTTGAATTTTCCCGAAAGGAAGCCCTGCTCGTCGAAGGAGAAGGGGCCGGTCAGTGTCATCACCTTGCCGTCGCCGATGTCGGCGACGATGCGGCGCAGGTCGCCGGTGGCACCATTGAGGCCGTTCCGGTCGCTGCCGTCGATCAGGCCGGCCTTACCGGCGACGGTCAGATCGATGCTCGCCGAGAATTTGGGGAAGATCTGCGGCCAGTCTTTGATCGCCGTGTTGGCGTCCTGCACGGAGATCGCACCGTCGAGATCGGCACCGTTCTGGCGCAGATGGATTTCGGTGCGAGCGGCATCGAAGCTCATGGTCTGGCCGGTGTAGGAGGAGACGGCCATCGCCTTCAGACCCTCGATGACGGTCGAGCTGCGGTCGACGCCCTGCAGCCTGGTTGCAAGGCTCGCCTGCAGGTTCGTCCATTGGGCCGAGATCGAAAGGCCGTTGCTGGTGCGGATCTCTGCCGGCGAATCGAGTTCCCAGACGATATCGCCGGGCGCATAGACCTGTGCTGCCGAGCGCAGCGCGCCGAAGGTGGCGGAGACGCCGTTGACATTGTCGTCCACGTCGATCTTGGAGCAGAACAGGCCGATACGGAAGGGATAGCCGCGGAATTCGATATTGGAGCATTCGCCGCTGACGCCTGCCTGGTCGCGCGGCGCGATCGCTTTCAGCACCGTGGTCTTCAGCGCCGACGCCGCATAGAACCAGCCGCCGGTATAAAGCGCAATCACCAGGAGGACGCCTCCACCCAGCAACCAGAATTTCTTACCGCTGCCGGATTGGCTGCTGCCGGATTGGCTTGACGCTGCCATGATGTTCTCCAATGGTGAATCGCAAATGTGATTCCCGGTCTGGCGTGCGATATGGACGAATTTTGGGTATTTGGCTACGGTTCGCTGATGTGGAATCCGGGCTTCGAGTTCATGGAGCGGGCAGAGGCCCTGGTCTACGGCTACAGGCGTTCGCTCTGCGTCCGCTCCTTTGTCCATCGCGGCACCCGCGATAATCCGGGCCTGGTTCTCGGCCTCGACAGGGGTGGCGCCTGCCGCGGCATGGCTTTCCGCATTTCTGCGGAAAAATGGGATGAGGTGATCGATTATCTCCGCGCCCGCGAGCTGGTCACCAATGTCTACCTGGAGCGCCGGGTGCGGCTGCAGCTTTCCGGCCGGCGCCGGGTGGAGGCGGTCACCTACATCATCGACCGCGAGCATGAACAATATGCCGGCGCACTTGATGCGCTTGCGGCGGCGCGCGTGGTGAACGAAGCAAAAGGCCAGTCTGGTCCGAATGACGCCTATGTCTTCAACACGCTGACGCATCTGAAGCAGATGGGTATTCGCGACCATTGGCTGGAGCAGGTCGTCAACGAAGTGGGGCGGCTACGCGCCGCCTGATCTCAGCCAGTTGCCGCGTTCAGCTTGCGCAGCTCGACCAGCCTTTCGACCGCTGTCGGCGGGAGCGGCAGATGCGGATTTTGCGCGATGGTCTCGAGCAGAAGCTCGTCGCTTGCCCGCTCCGATACCTCGATCAGATGGGTAAAAAAGGCGTCCGGATCCATTCCCGGCATGATCGGTGGCAGGATCCTCACCTTGAAATGGCCGGGATAGCGACGAATGCTCCGCCGCGGCCAGAAGAGGCCGGGATGCATGGCGACCGGCACGACGGGGAGGTTAAGATCGCGGTACATGCGGGCGATGCCGTATTTATAGAGCGGCTCCGCGCCCGGCGGGCGGCGGGTGCCCTCGGGATAGATGATGAGCTGGCGGCCGGTCGACAGCTCTTCCTTCGTGCGTTTCAGCACTTCCACCATCACCTTGCCGCGGGCGCCGCGATCGACCGGGATCATGCGCTGTTTCTTCGCATACCAGCCGAAGAGCGGAATCCACATCAGTTCGCGCTTCAGGATATAAACCGGATCCTTCAGCCAGGGCAGCAGTGCGTAGGTATCCCAGAAGGACTGATGCTTCGGCGCCAGGATGTAACTGCCGTCAGGCAGGTTCTCCAGGCCCTCGATCTCGAAGGTGGTGCCGACGATCACCCGCATCAGCCAGTGGTTGGAGCGCGCCCAGTTCTTCGGGATCGCATAGGCGATCTTGCGCGGCACCACGAAATAGTAGGGCGAGAGCACAATCATCCGGATGATGAGGTTGGCGTAGAAGATCGTGTTGAAGAGAACGGAACGCAGGGCGATCATGAAACTTTCCCGAGGCATGCTCACGCGACCGGCCTACACGATATTGCCCGCCATAAAAAGCATTTGATGACGCCTTAACTAAAAGCCTAGCGCATGACCCCGAAAGTCGGAATCGATTTTCGCAAGGGATTATGCGCAACTTTCAAAGGATGGACCGTCCTTGCACGTCCTATCGAAGCGCGGCGCTCTATTCTTGGCCGGACGCACTTGCCGAGCGCAAGCCGGTGTGGCGGCCGAAGCCGGTGATGTTGCGGGCGCCAGTCAGCAGCACTTTCACATATTCGGCCAGCATGACGCGCATCGCATTCGGGTCGGTGAACCAGTTGCGGCTCTTCAAATCCGAGTTGACCACGGGATAAGCGATGAACTCGATGTCGGGATCGACATAGGAGAGCTCGGCGAGGCTTCGCGGCATGTGGTAGTTGTTGGTGACGATCAGAACGCTGCGGTATCCCTTGGCGTGGATCCAGTTCGAAGCTTCCTCGGCATTGCCGATCGTGTCGATTGCATCATAGCCGATATCGACACAGCAGGAGAAGAGATCGGCCGAACCCTGCGTCATCTTGCGGATCTGTGCCGGTGTCGTCGTCGGGTGGGCGCCGGAAATGAGCAGGCGCTTGCCGGCACCCTTCTGCAGCAGCTCCACGGCCTGGTCGATGCGCTGGTAACCACCCGTCAATACCACAATGGCATCCGCTTTAGGCTCGGCCGGCGGCCTGAGTGTCGTCACCGAATCGGCAAAACGCAGAAAGCCGCCGAACACCAGGGCGATTACCAGCAGGCAGCCAAAGCCGCCCCAGCGCAGCAGGCGGCGGATCGGCCCACGCCGCGGCGGCAGACCCGCCGGGCGATCAAGCTCCGGGTCCTGATGAATCGGGTTGGGTGTCGTGTGTCCCATCGTCATGAATCGTGATTATACGCTGATTGCGGCGCGGAACAGACGCTTTCATGGCAAAACGGCACGGTCACGTTCAACTTCCGATGCCGTCGGTGCGTGTCGGGTCCGAGCGTAGCGTATCGATTTCGTAGATCGTCCGCATGACGGTCAGCCGCGCGGTGAAGGTGGTGAGGAGCGCGATGACAATCATCGTTGCGAAGATGCCGGCATAACCGAGCACGCCGACGGAGAAGGTGCCGAAGAGCGCGGTCGCCTGGTCCGTTTCGGGAGTGGCGAGGGTGCGGCTTTGCCAGAAACCGGCGGTGGCGAAGAAGAGAGCGGCAAGCGCGCTGCCGATCGCCGAGCCCTTGAGGCTGATCTTCAGGAAATGCTTCTGGAATTCGGTGGCGACGAAGGAGCTTTCGGCGCCGACGAAATGCAGCACCTCGACGACGTGACGGTTGCCCGACAACGCGCCGCGCGTGGCGAAGACGACAGTGAGCACCATCGCCGTGAAAACCAGGAGCAGGATGCCAGTGCCGATCATGACAGTCGTGTGCGCCATGGATACCAGCCGGTCGACCCAGGTGCGGTGATCGTCGAGGGTGGCCTGCGGGATACTGTCCTTCAGCAGCGCCCGCATCGAATCGAAATCCGGCGGATTGCTCTCGTCGATGGTGATGATGACGAGGCGGGGAACGGGCAGATCCTTGAGATCGAGACCGGGGCCGAGCCACGGTTCGAGCAGGCGAGCGGTCGCCGCCTCGTCGACGATCTGGCCGCTCTTGGTGCCGACGAAGGTCAGCGCGAGATCGCGCGCCTGGGTCAGCGCCTTTTCCATGTCGAGATTGTCGTCCGGCTTGATCTGGATGGTGATCTCGCGCGAGATCTGGCTCTCCCAGCTTGCCGCCGTCGAGCGCACCATGCTGACGCCGCCGAGCGTCAGGCAGGCGAGAAAGGCCATGATCGATATCACCACCATCAAGGCGCTGCCCTGGATGTTGGAAGGCGGCAGGATCGGTGCGGTCGGGCGCACGCGCAATTCCGGCCGCTTCTGCTGGGTCTTGGCAGACGCCTTCTCGGGGTTTCTGGACGGGGGCTCAGTCATAGATATCGAGATGCCCCTCTGAGAGGATCATGCGGCGGGCTTCTACCTGTTCCATCAGCGCCAGGTCATGCGTGGCGATCACGACCGCTGTGCCGAGGCGGTTCAGCTCGAGGAAAAGGTTGAGCAGGCGCTTGGCCATCGGCGGGTCCACGTTGCCGGTCGGCTCGTCGGCCAGCAGCACTTCCGGCCGATCCATCAACGCCCGGGCGATTGCGGCGCGCTGCTTCTCGCCGCCGGAGAGTACGGGCGGCAGCACGTTGATGCGTTCGCCGAGGCCGACCCATTTCAAAAGTTCCAGGACGTCGGTCTTGTAGGAGCTTTCATCCTTGCCACGCACCCGTAAGGGCAAAGCGACATTCTCATAGGTGGTAAGATGGTCGAGGAGGCGGAAATCCTGGAAGACGATGCCGACGCGGCGGCGCAGAAGCGGCAGTTCGGGGCGGGGGATTTCGGAAATGTCGCGCCCGAACATGCGGATCAACCCGCGCGTCGGCTGCAGCGACATGAAAAGCATCCGCAGCAGCGACGTCTTGCCGGCGCCCGATGGACCCGTCAGGAACTGAAAGGATTTCTTCGGAATGTCGAACGTCAGGTCCCGGAGGATTTCCGGGCCCATGCCATAGCGCAAACCGACATTCTCGAAGTGGATCAACGGGCAGCTCAGTCTGTTGTGGGTTTCACCGCACGACTTGTTAACCAACACCGTTAACAGCCGGTAAATTTTGCTGAAAAGACGCCCGTTTGATGGCGATCTTTGCGAAGCATTAACCATTAAAATTTACGACTGAGCAGGATTCGTTTCAATGCCAAGATTTCCCCTGGCAGCGAAACCATGTGGACATCTGCGAGGCAGCCACCATGGAAGCATCCTTCAGTCGCCGGACGCCGGGCCAGGCCTATGATTTCCTGCCGCCGGAACCCGCCAACCGTCAGTACCGCTCGGCGCGTCCTGCCGATATCTCCGACGCCGAATTCGTCACCCTCGGTAAAGTTCGGCCCAGGGAATTCAATGCAAGGACCTATAACGACAACCGCAAGCGTATGGCTGCCGCAAACGCCGCACCGCCGCCGTTCATGCCGGCAATGGCTGCTTCCATTCTGCAGACCGTGGAATCCTGGCTGCAGCGCGCGTCGATGCGGAGCTTCGCAGCGCTGGTGCTGGCGCTCGTCGTGCTCGTCTTCGGGCTTGCGGGTGGTTTTTCCGGCCTCTCCGGCGAGCGAGCCACTTCCGGAGCGTCACTGCATTTCACCCATGTCACTGTGACGCCGCGTGATGCGAACGGCATGCGCGTGCTCGTCATCAACGGCATCATCGAAAACGAGAGCGGCACGACGCAGACGGTGCATCCGATCCGTGCCGATCTCGTGACCGACGAACGGCTGACCGCAAGCATCGTCATCAACCCGCCGGCCGACGTGATCTATGGCGGCCAGAGCCGTGGCTTCTCGGCTCGCGTCCAGCATGCCGGCGGAAAAATACCGGAGGTCCGGCTTTCCTTCCTGCCACAGACGTAACAGGACATGGATTGCCGATTTTCGCGTCGCAGCTCGCGCCAATCGCGTTAATTTCATAGCCGGCGAGGCTGTTTCAGGCTCGCATATGTGCTAACGGCTTACCCTTCTTTTCATGGAGCAAGCCCTTATGCCTGTCGTGCGCGGAAAAAACATCGAGCCGCTCTTCACCGCCGAGCAGATCGCCGAGCGCAATCATTCGATGGCGCGGGAGATCGCCAGTGGCCCGACCAAGGACCTGCTGGTCATCGCCGTGCTCAAGGGGTCCTTCATCTTCGCTGCCGACCTGATCCGCGCCCTGCATGATAGCGGGCTTGCCCCGGAGGTCGAATTCATCACGCTGTCGAGCTACGGCATCGGCACGGTTTCTCAGGGCGTCCGCATCGTCAAGGATATCGACAGCGACGTGCATGGCCGCGACGTCCTGCTGATCGACGATATCCTCGAATCCGGCCGGACGCTGCTCTTTGCCAAGGAGCTGCTCTTCGAACGTGGCGCGCGCAACGTCACGATCGCCGTGCTGCTCGACAAGCGCGTCAAGCGCAAGGAAAAGCTGGAGGCCGACTATGTCGGCTTCGAATGCCCTGACTATTTTGTCGTCGGCTATGGCATGGATGTCGCCTATGCCTTTCGCGAACTGCCCTTCGTCGGCGTGGTTACCGGGGACGCCTGAGCTACTGCATAATTCCTTAAATCGGAATCGATTTAAGGATAAAATTATGCAGCAATTAAAAGTGTTACAGCGTCCTTTGCGCGTCTTAAAGACGCGCGGCGCTGTAATGCCTTCAAGACGGGTTGTTAACCATCTCGTCCATCGCTTCACCATCTTTACCGATCGAAAAGGAAAGTCTGGTGATTTCCGTCGCGGGGCTGATACGGAGCGATGCACATATGGCAAGAATTCTGATTACGGAAGACGAGGACTCCCTGCGGTCCTTCGTGGCCCGGGCCCTGCGGCTTGATGGTCACGAGACCGATGAGGCGGCCGATGGGGCCGAGGGGCTGGAGAAGCTCAAGGACGGGGTCTACGATCTGCTGCTTTCAGACATCCGCATGCCCGTGATGGACGGCATTGAACTCGCCCATCAGGCAAAAGACGCTTTTCCTGGCTTGAAAATCCTGCTGATGACCGGCTATGCCGAACAGCGCGAACGGGCCGACGATCTTGCCGAAAAGATCATCGATGTCGTTGCCAAGCCGTTCGCGCTTCCCGATATCCGCAAGGCTGTTGCCCGGGCGCTCGTCGCGTAGCGCGTAATGCCGAAAGGTGTGAGCGATCGTCGGACGAGATGGTGCTCACCTTCCTCGATTGAGATCCGGATTTAGATTTTAGGCCGCTCCGGCCTAAAATCATTCTGTTAGAGCGACTGCGATCCATTGTGCGGTGACGCAGGACCTATTGGATGTCCAACAGCCGCTCGAGATAGCGCCGTTCCATTTCCTGCGGTGGATTGTTGCCGAGTTTTTCGCGGATCGCGTCAAGGATTTCTCGCGCCCGCTGAACGTCGATTTCGTCAGGCACCTTCACGTTATCGCCGAACTCAGGTCCCTGGGTCCGGCGTGGCCGGCCGAGCGGGTCGCGGCCGTTCTGGTCGCCCTGGCCCACCTGGCCGTTCGGACCTTGACCCTGCTGGCCCTGCTGCGCCTGCATCATCTGGTTCATCATGTCGCGGGCGCCCTGGCGAAGTGCTTCGAGCGCGCGGCCCTGGCCCTCGACGGCCGGCTGGCCGCGGCCCTGGCCGAGTTCACGGCCGGCGCCTTCCATCTCGCGCTTCGCCTGGCCGAAGCCCGGGCCAGGCTTCATGCCCATCTCGCCAAGGCTTTTCTGCAATTCGCCGAGTTGTTTGCCGAGCGCATCCTGCTGGGCGCGCAGCTGTTTCAGCGCCTCGCGCAGTTGCTCGGCCGTCATCTGGTCGGAGGGCTGCTGGCCTTCCTTGCCTTGCTGGCCCTGCTGCTGGTCCTGCGGCTCGCCGTTCTCTCCGGGGTTCATCTCGTCGAGCAGCGGATCGTTTTCGCCCATGTCAGTCTCGCCGCGCTGCATGCGGTCCCTGAGCTGCTGGTCGAGCCGGAAGGTCTGTTCCATCAGCTTCTGCTGGTCGCGCAGGATCTCGCCGAGCTTGTCGATCTGTTTGCGGGCTTCGCTGTTTTCCTGGCCCTGCTGGCCGCGCTGCGGGCGGCCCGCCTGCAGGTTGTTCATCATCCGCTGCAATTCCGACAGCATCTGCTGGGCCGCGTCACGATTGCCGGAGCGGGCAAGATTCTCGATCTGGTCCATCATCCGTTCCAGATCCTGCTGGCGCAGGATATTCTGCGCATTCTGGTTCGGCTGCATCGGCGCGTTCTGCATGCGCTCTGCAAGCTCGGTCATATAGTCCTGCATCGCCTTGCGCAGCTCGTCCATCAGCTTCTTGATCTCCGCATCGGGAGCGTTGCGGTCCAGCGCGTCGGCAAGCTTCTGCTGGGCTTCGCGCAGCTTGCGCTCGGCGAGCGAAAGATCGCCGTCCTCCATGCCGAGGGCGATCTCCCAGAGATATTGGGCCGTATCCTTCAGCGCATCCTCACCCTTTGCGAGCTTCATGCGCGTCAAGGCGGATTCGAGCAGCAGATAGTTGGTGAGCTTGGGGATGGTCTCCTCGGGGCGGATGGTCAGCGCCTCGTTCAGGGCGATCGCTTGCGGCATCTTGCGCGTATCGAGCGCGAAGACCTGCCGTTCCTCGGCGACGGCCGCGGCAAGCGGCTCGTTGAAGGGCCGCGACGGCAGCACCATCTCATGCGGCGGGCTGCGGCCGGTCTGGCCGGCAGCATCCTTGGCGACGAGGGTGATGCGCACGCGCTTGCCGGCGAGCGGATGTTCGGTCAGGTTCCGGCTGGTCACGCCCTTGGCGTCGCGGGCGTTGCGGCGGGGGACATCCAGCCGGTACTCCGGCAGCGGATAGAGCGGCGTTGCGGTCGGGTCTGTTTCGACGGGAACGATCTCCGCATGCGCCTCCTGGACGCCGTAATCGTCCTTGACGGTGAAACCGATTTCAAGCGCGCCGTTGACGCTGGGCTTCGGCAAACCGTTAAAGGCAATCTCCGGCGCCTTGTCGGGGAGCACGTCGAAGCTCCAGCGGCGGCCATTGACCTCGAGTGCACCGTTCTCCTGAAGCTTCATCATATGCGTCTGCGCAACGAGAGCCTGGCTGGCCGGTGCCGCCGTCTGCTGCTCGCTGCCTGATGCTGCCGTCTGCTGCGGCTTGGTATCGGCCTGCACGGCGATATCCTGCGCTTCGCCGTTCGCCTTGCGGTACACCACCTTTTCGGCCGTCTTTCCGCCGCTGACGCGGACAGTAAGGCTTGAAAACTGCGGAATGCCGATCGGCGCCTGCTCACTGCCGTCGGCCGTCAGGTAAACCGGGGCGCGGCCGGTATAGGAAGGCGGCGTCACCCAGGCGTCGATGCGCACCGCCGGATCGCTGACCACCTGCTCGGGTGCTGCCTGCAACGCGTCGCGGATCGAGCCGCCGTTGATCGACAGCGAATAACCGAAGGCAGTGACAAGCAGCAGCGCCGGGATGGCGCGCAGCGCGAAACGGTCATGCACGGCAATATCAGGCCGCGGCAGTCCGGCATCGAGTGCCGCGATCTTTTCGGCCATGCGGGTCTGGTGCTCGCGCCAGAGCGCCCGGCCGAAGGGCGTATCGAAGGCCGGCTCGTCTTCCTGGACGGTGACCGGCTGGTGCGGCAGGCCGTTGCGCTCTTCCAGCATGCGGTCGGCTTCAGCGATCCTCGGCCAGCGCAGGGTGCGGAAGGGGAGGAGCGAGACGAGAAAAGCGGCAGCAAAGGCGATGAGCAGCAGGATGCGCAGCCAGTCCGGCACGCTGCGGAAGAGGCCGAACCAGGAGGCAGAGAGATAAAAGGCGATGACGGATAGTACCGGCATCAAAGGCGGCAGCAGCTGCTCGAAAAACAGCACGATGCGCGCCAGCAGGCGTTTCGTCGTCACCAGCCGGGCAAGCGAGGGACGGAACGCAAATGCACCTTTCTTCTGCCGAGAGGGGCTTGTCATCGGTCCGGTCTCCGCGATCTGGCGTTCTGGAACAGAGGGCGCTTCCGGCGATTGCAGGGCAATACGCTCATGAACGAAAGGATAACACTCTTTGTGGCGAAGGCGAGGGCGAGTGGCCGATAATACCGGCTTTTCACGTTTGTTCGCCAAAAAGTGATGGCTACTTAAAGCGCGTCGTGATCTTTTAGATCGCTTCGCGCGCTTTAAGTCTTTGTTTTACGCATGTCGTGATCGCAAAACCGCTGCGCACTTTTGCGCGACATGCTTCAGTCGAGCCAGGCGGGAACGGAGTCGAGGCTGATCAGTTCGGCATAGGTTCTGCGCGGGCGAATCGTATGAAAATCGCTGCCCCTGACCAGAACTTCGGGCACCAGCAGGCGGCTGTTATAAGTGCCGGCCTGGACCGCGCCGTAGGCGCCGGCAGTGCTGACGGCCATCAGGTCGCCGGGCTTCGGCATCGCCATCTCGCGGTCGAGCGCCAGATAGTCGCCGGTCTCGCAGACCGGGCCGACGACATCGGCGCGGATGCGGGGCGCGTTGGCCGCAGAAATCGTTACCGGGCGAATCTCGTGATAGGCCTCGTAGAGCGTCGGGCGGATGAGATCGTTCATCGCGCCGTCGACGATGACGAAGGTCTTTTCGCCGCCATCCTTCACATAGAGGACTTCGGTCACAAGGATGCCGGCATTGCCGACGATCAGGCGGCCGGGTTCGGTGATGATCTTGCAGTCCAGGCCGCGCAGCTGGTTCTTGACGATTGCGGCATAGGCATCCGGCAGCGGCGGCGGATTGTTGTCGTCCTTGTAGGGGATGCCGAGGCCGCCGCCGATATCGACGTGATGGATGGTGTGGCCGTCGGCGCGGAGCGTCGCGACAAGATCATGCAGCAGCTTGAAGGCATCGTCGAAGGGCTGCAATTCAGTGATCTGGCTGCCGATGTGCATGTCGATGCCGGTGACCTCGATGCCCGGCAGCCTGGCAGCATGGGCATAGATGGCGCGGGCGCGCTCCCAGGAGATGCCGAACTTGTTTTCCTTCTTGCCGGTCGAGATCTTGGAATGCGTCTTTGCATCGACATCAGGGTTGATGCGGAAGGAGACCGGCGCTTTCTTGCCAGCCTTGACGGCGCGCTGGTTGAGGATCTCGAGCTCGGGCTCGGATTCGACGTTGAAGCAGTAGATGCCGGCTTCGAGGGCGAAATCCATCTCGGACGGCGTCTTGCCGACACCTGAGAACATGATGCGGCTCGCCGGAATATCGGCGGCAAGCGCGCGGCGCAGCTCGCCTTCGGAGACGACGTCGATACCGGCGCCGAGGCGGCCCAGCGTCTTCAGCACCGCCTGGTTCGAATTCGCCTTCATCGCATAGCAGACCATGGAGTCCATGTCGGCGAAGGCTTCCGAAAAGACGCGGTAATGGCGCTCCAGTGTCGCGGTGGAATAGACGTAAAAAGGGGTGCCGACCGCCTTGGCGATCTCGGGAACGGGGACGTTCTCCGCATGAAGGACGCCGTCGCGGTACTCGAAATGGTTCACGGGCTTGTGCCTTAAAGAAGGGGATCGAGAAGGAAGGGCTTGTCGACGGTTCCCGGCTGTTTCGTCGGCTTGGACACGTCGCCTTCCTTGGTTGCCGCAGCGCTCGGCGGATCGAGGTCGCCCTTGCGCCCGCATCCGGCAACGGCAAGGCCGATGACGGCGAGAACCGCCGTCAGGCGGACGAGGTGCGGCAAGCTCTTCATGGATATCCTCTTCTGCGGCATGTGATGGGCATCATTCGTACCGAACGATGGACATCATTCATATCGAATGACGGACATCATTCATATCGAATGACGGACATCTTCATAGCGAAGTTTATTCGCCTTGTGCACCCTGATTGTTGGCGGTCTTTGCGCGCCCCGCAGGAAGGGCGCGGCGGCTTTTCGCCACGCCTGGTATCTCCTAGTTGCGGGCGCGCCAGAAGGCGATCTGCTTGCGCACTTCGGACGGCGCGGTGCCGCCGAAGCTCTTGCGGCTGGCGACCGAGGCTTCGACGGTCAGCACGTCGTAGACCTTGTCGGTGATCGCGGCATGGATCGCCTGCAGATCGGAGAGCGGTAGTTCGGCAAGGTCGCAGCCCTTGCTTTCGGCGAGCGCTACGGCGCGGCCTGTGACGTGATGGGCGTCGCGGAAGGGGAGGCCCGCTTCGCGCACCAGCCAGTCGGCAAGATCGGTCGCCGTCGAATAGCCGGAGCCGGCAGCCGCCTTCATGCGCGCCGTGTTGACGGTCATGTCGCGCACCATGCCGGTCATGGCGGCAATTGCCAGTTCCAGGCTCTCGGCTGCGTCGAAGACCTGTTCCTTGTCTTCCTGCATGTCCTTGGAATAGGCGAGCGGCAGACCCTTCATGATCGTCAGCAACGCCACCAGCGAGCCGTTGATCCGGCCGGTCTTAGCGCGCACCAGTTCGGCGGCATCCGGGTTCTTCTTCTGCGGCATGATCGACGAGCCGGTCGAGAAGGCGTCGGAGAGGCGCACGAAACCGAATTGCGGGGTCGACCAGATGACGATCTCTTCTGCCAGGCGTGACAGGTGCATGCCCGCAATCGCTGCGATCGACAGGAATTCGATGGCGAAATCGCGGTCGGAGACCGTATCGATGGAGTTGCGGGTCGGCTCGCGGAAACCGAGCGCCTTGGCGGTCATGTGGCGGTCGATCGGATAGCCGGTGCCGGCAAGTGCGGCGGCACCGATCGGGCTTTCATCCAGATGCTCGATAGCGTGGCGCACGCGCGAGCGATCGCGGCCGAACATTTCGACATAGGCCATGCAGTGATGGCCGAAGGTAACGGGCTGGGCGGTCTGCAGATGGGTGAAGCCCGGCATGACGCTTTCGGCATGTTCTTCGGCGCGGTCGAGGAAAGCCGCAATCAGGCCGGTCAGCATCCGCTCGGTCTTCTGCAGCTCTTCCTTCACCCAGAGACGGAAGTCGAGCGCCACCTGATCATTGCGCGAGCGGGCGGTGTGCAACCGGCCGGCCGCCGGTCCGATCAGCGTCGCCAGACGTGCCTCGACATTCATATGGATGTCTTCGAGCTGACGCGAGAATTCGAAATTGCCGCTTTCGATTTCTGACAGGATCGTGTTTAGCCCGTGAACGATCTTGTCCTTATCTTCCGCGGAAATGATCCCCTGATGGGCGAGCATCGTCGCATGGGCAATCGAACCGCGGATATCCTGCGCGAATAGCTTCTTGTCGAAACCGATCGAGGCATTTATCTCCTCCATGATCGCGTCCGGGCCGGAGGCGAAGCGACCGCCCCACATCTGGTTGGAGGATTTGGTGTCCGTGGTGTCGTCGGCCATGAAGGTTTCCGCCTTGAGGATGCATGTCCAGGAGAATGAAATGACGACAAGAAAACCCCTCGGGCTGCCATCCCTGAAATGGATCATGATGGCCGCCGTAGCGGGTGTCGTTGCCGGTGCGGCAGCGGTATACGTGAAGGAGACGGGGATTGGCAATGGCGGCGGCGAAACGGCATCAGTCGAATGCAAGCTTGCGAGGGATCGCGTCGCCAGCCTCACGCCGCTGATGAAGGGACAGGTGGCCGCGATGGTCGCCGCCTACGAGCCGCGCAAACTGACCGCAGTCTCGTTCAACGGGCCGGACGGCAAGCCGCTGACGCTCGATCATTTCGCCGGCAAGACCGTGCTTCTCAATCTCTGGGCGACATGGTGCGTTCCCTGCCGCGAGGAGATGCCGGCGCTGAACGCGCTCGAGAAGGAGATGGGCAGCGACAGGTTCCAGGTCGTGCCGGTCAATATCGATACCGGCGACGACGAGAAGCCGAAGACCTTCCTCACCGAGATCGGCGTCGATGCGCTGCAGCTCTATCGCGACAATACGATTTCGGTGTTCAACAGCCTGAAGAAAGAGGGCCTCGCCATGGGGCTGCCGGTGACGCTGTTGATCGATGACAAGGGATGCTTGATTTCAGCGATGAACGGTCCGGCTGCCTGGGACAGCGAGGATGCCAAGGCTCTGATCAAGGGTGCGATCGGGTCGTAGAGCCGCGAGCGTTTACCGCGTCGGGACCGGTACTTCACCGCGATAGTCATAGAAGCCGCGGCCGGACTTGCGTCCGAGCCAGCCGGCTTCGACATATTTCACCAGCAGCGGGCAGGGACGATATTTCGAGTCCGCCAGGCCATCATGCAGCACCTGCATGATCGAGAGGCAGGTGTCGAGGCCGATGAAATCGGCAAGCTGCAGCGGTCCCATCGGATGGTTGGCGCCGAGCTTCATCGCGGTATCGATGGCGTCCACCGTGCCGACGCCTTCATAGAGCGTGTAGATCGCTTCGTTGATCATCGGCAGCAGGATGCGGTTGACGATGAAGGCCGGGAAATCCTCGGCGACGGTGATGGTCTTTTCCAGCGTGCCGACGAATTCCTTGGCGGCGGAAAAGGTCTTCTCGTCAGTGGCGATTCCGCGCACCAGTTCGACCAACTTCATGACCGGCACCGGGTTCATGAAATGTATGCCCATGAAGCGCTCGGGGCGGTCGGTGGCGGCAGCAAGCCGGGTGATGGAAAGGGAAGAGGTGTTGGTGGCAAGCAGCGCTTCCGGCTTCAGGACCGGACAGACCTGGGTATAGATCTTGCGCTTGACCGTTTCATCCTCGGTGGCGGCCTCAATGACGAGATCGGAGGGGGCGAGATCATTGACATCGGACGAGCCTGTGATGAGCGACAAGGTCGACTTGCGCTCCTCTTCGGTCATCTTGCCGTTCGTCACCAGGCGGGCCAGGTTGCCGTTGATGGTGGCAAGGCCAGATTCGATGCGGTCCTGCGAGAGATCGTAGATGTGAACCCTATAACCTGCGGCGGCCGAAACATGCGCGATGCCGCAGCCCATCTGACCGGCACCGATAATACCAATATTCTTCAACACCGCATTCATCTCCAAACCCCCGCACGGCGTTCGCCCCCGCGCCGCCGCATTTTTCTAGCAATGCTGCCGGACGAAGGATCGCCCGGCAGCAGTAGTAGCCCGATAAAAGATAATTTTCCAGTCATTCGCAAGTGCGAAAGAAAAGCATTTGACGCGGTCAGAGCGCCTTTTCCAATTCCGGCAAGACATCGAAGAGATCGGCGACCAGTCCGTAGTCAGCGACCTGGAAGATCGGCGCCTCCTCGTCCTTGTTGATGGCGACGATGACCTTCGAATCCTTCATGCCGGCCAGATGCTGGATGGCGCCTGAAATGCCGCAGGCAATGTAGAGCTGCGGCGCCACCACCTTGCCGGTCTGGCCGACCTGCCAGTCGTTCGGCGCATAGCCGGCATCGACGGCGGCTCTGGATGCACCGACGGCAGCGCCCAGCTTGTCGGCAAGCGGCAGGATGACTTCCCTGAACTTCTCGGCCGAGCCGAGTGCGCGGCCGCCGGAGATGATGATCTTGGCCGATGTCAGTTCCGGCCGGTCGGAGGCCGACAGCGCATCGCCGACGAAGGTCGAAAGCCCAGGATCGGAAACCGCCGGGATCGCCTCGATCGTTGCCGAGCCACCTTCGGGCGCAGCAGCAAAGGATGCTGTGCGCACGGTGATGACCTTCTTGGCGTCCGTTGCCTGCACCGTCTGGATGGCGTTGCCGGCATAGATCGGCCGCTTGAAGGTGTCGGACGAGATCACCTCGATGATCTCGGAGACCTGGGCAACGTCGAGCAGGGCTGCGACGCGCGGCAGAACGTTCTTGCCGACGGAGGTCGCGGCGGCAATGATTGTGTCATAGGCGCCAGCCAGCGAAACGATCAGGTCACCGAGCGGTTCGGCAAGGTTGTTGGCGAGTTCGTCGCTTTCGGCCAGCAGCACTTTCGAGACGCCGGCAAGCTTGGCAGCGGCATCGGCAGCAGCCTTGGCGGCCTTGCCGGCAACCAGCACATGCACGTCGCCGCCGATCTTTGCGGCAGCCGTCAGCGCCTTGGCGGTCTGATCGGACAGGTTGGCATTGTCGTGGTCAGCCAGAAGAAGAATGGTCATGATGATGGCTCCTTAGTTCTGGCTTAAAGCACGCCGGCTTCGTTTTTGAGCTTGTCGATCAGTTCGGCGACCGACTTGACCTTGACGCCGGCCTTACGGCCCGACGGCTCCTCGGTCTTCAATACCTTGAGGCGCGGTGTGGTGGACACGCCGAAGTCGCCGGGCGTCTTCTTGTCGAGCGGCTTCTTCTTCGCCTTCATGATATTCGGCAACGAGGCATAGCGCGGTTCGTTCAAGCGCAGGTCGGTGGTGACAACCGCCGGCAGCTTGATCTCGATCGTCTGCAGGCCGCCATCGACTTCGCGGGTGACCTGAGCCTTGCCGTCCCCGATCTCGATCTTCGAGGCAAAGGTCGCTTGGGCAATTCCCATCAGCGCCGCCAGCATCTGGCCGGTCTGGTTGCTGTCGTCATCGATCGCCTGCTTGCCGACGATGATCAGACCGGGCTGTTCGGCATCGGCGACAGCCTTCAAGATCTTGGCAACCGTGAGCGGTTCTACAGCATCGTCTGTCTCGACCAGGATCGCCCGGTCGGCGCCCATGGCAAGTGCGGTGCGCAGCGTCTCTTCGGCCTTGGCAGGACCGATCGAAACGACGACCACTTCCTCGGCCTTGCCGGCTTCCTTCAGCCGCAACGCTTCTTCCACCGAGATCTCGTCGAACGGGTTCATCGACATCTTCACATTGGCAAGCTCGACACCCGTGCCGTCCGGCTTCACCCGGATCTTCACGTTGTAGTCGACAACCCGTTTGACTGGCACGAGTATCTTCATGTGGTCCTTCCTTCAGGAGAAACTGGCTTCGGAGACTTTTTTAGAAAATGCGCGTTTGGACGCCGCTCCGATTGTCGAATGGCGACATGGATACGCGTTTTTCCTCCAAATTCAACGCTTCCATGACGCCGGTAGGCGATTTGCTTCGGCAATATATGGACGTTTACGTTCACGTCAATATTGTCGGCGGCGGCCCCAGGGAAATCGCTGCGCCGTCCGCCCGTCCGTGCCGGCTGCGATGGCCGGGCCGGCGCCCGGGTCGTTTCTCACGGCGCGGGGCGTGACGATCTCGCGGTCGAAGAGCGGCACACCATGCCGGCGCAGCACCAGGATCAGGAAAGCCCCGGCAAGGATGCCGCCGACATGCGCGCCCCAGGAAACGTCGCCGTCAGGTGCGATCGCCAGCATGAAGAACTGCTGCCCGATCCACAAAAGCAACGGCACGAAGGCCGGCAGGGGCAACGGCACACGGAAAAACACCAGCACCCAGACCCGGACGCGCGGATGCAGCATCACATAGGCGGCAACGACGCCGGAGACCGCCCCCGATGCGCCGACCAGCGGCGCTTCCGAGGTCATGGTCAGCAGGCCGTGGCAGAGCGCGCCGGCGGCCGCGCAAACGAGGTAGAAGATCAGGAAGCGCAGATGTCCCATCGCATCCTCGACATTGTCGCCGAAGACCCAGAGGAAGATCATGTTGCCGGCCAAATGCCAAAAGCCGGTATGGACGAAGGCATAGGTGAGGTAGGTCAGCGGTTCCGGCACGATTTCGAGCCCCTGCGCCAGCATCGCATGGCCGAAGGCAATCGCCGGGATGTAGCCGAGCCCGACGGTCGTCGCCTGGGCTGCCTGTTCGCTCTCCAGGCTGGTCAAAAGCCAGACCGCGATATTCAGTGTCATCAGTGCGAGCGTCACCCACTGAACCTTGATATGTTTCAGCGTATTGGCGTCGTGAAGTGGTATGAACATAAACGCCCCCCGGCGATCGTGATCGTGGCAAACCTATCTGTTTTTTCCCGGAACCCAAAGCACATCCGCGCGGCCCCGGTCATTTGCATGACGTGCGGCGACGAAGAGGAAATCGGAGAGGCGGTTGACATATTTCATCGCCGGCTCGCCGACGATTTCGCCGTCGGTGCGGGCAAGCGCCACCATCAAACGTTCGGCGCGACGCGCAATCGTGCGGGCAAGATGCAGATGTGCGGCAGCCCGGCTGCCGCCTGGCAGGATGAAGGACTTCAGCGGCTCCAGACCGGCGTTCAACTGGTCGATATCACGCTCGACGCGACCGACCTGCGTCTCGGCGATCCGCAGCGGCTCGTAGGCCGGCGGCTCACCGGTGTCAGGGGTGGCGAGATCGGCGCCGAGATCGAAGAGGTCGTTCTGGATCGACATCAGCATGGCGTCGAGTTCAGGCAAGCCGGCCGTGTGCAGCCGCGCCAGGCCGATCGCGGAATTGGCCTCGTCGATCGTACCGTAGGCCTCGACGCGCAGATCGTCTTTGAGCCGGCGCGGGCCGGACACCAGCCCGGTCGTGCCGTCATCGCCTGTTTTCGTGTAGATCTTGTTGAGTTTCACCATGTCACACCGCCCCTTGACGGGAGGGCGTTCGCATCATCCCATCCTCCCGCACCACGCACACAGCGTCGGGGTGCTTCCTCAAGCCAGCACTCACCTCTCCCCTGTCATTCCTGTCCGTGCCCGTCATCAAAATCCCCGTTCCATTGGTCAGGTCGGACGGCCGCCGCCGGTCAGCCACAGCGTCACCATGATCAGGATGACGGCGATCGCCTGCAACAGCACACGAAGCTGCATCAGCTTGTTGGAACGGTTGGGATCGCCGCCCTTCATCATGTTGAAGAGGCCGCGGATCAGGACGAGGGCGACGAGGCCCATGACGATGATCGCGAGGATATAGGTGACCGTGGACATGGCGTTCAGCTTTCTCAGTCAGTCCATCCAGCGCATCAGGCGGTAGAAGAGGCCTGCTGGAAGCAGCCGCTTCAGGAACATGCCCTGCTTAGCCGGAGTCGTTACGGGATAATGTGGCCTCGGATTTTTCGAGTTCAATGCGTGTTTCAACACGGAATAGACCGCTTCCGGGCCGAGTTTATGGCGGTTGACCGGCCCCGATCCGTCAAGTCTCGCCAATTGCCTGATATAGTCGACCGCGTGCGGCGAATTTTCGAGGTCGATATGCTCCTTGAACTTTGCGAGCGCATTGGCGGTGAACCGCGTGGCGATCGGTCCCGGCTCGATCAGGCTCACATGGATGCCGCTGCCCTGCAGCTCCATGCGCAGGGTGATGCTCAGGCCTTCGAGTGCGAATTTGGACGCAGTGTAGGCGCCGCGATAGCGATAGGGGACGACGCCGAGGATCGACGAGCATTGCACGATCCGCCCTTGGCCACGTTTGCGCATCGGCGGAATGACCCGCCGCGTCAGCTCATGCCAGCCGAAGAAATTCGCCTCGAACTGCGCGCGCAGCGTTGCCGTCGACAGATCCTCGACGGCGCCCGGCTGGCCATAGGCGCCGTTATTGAAGAGTGCGTCGATGCGACCGCCGCTGCGTTCCAGAACCGCGCCGACCAGGTCGGAAATCGTCTCGGTCCTGACATAGTCCATCACGAAGGCTTCGATGCCGTCCGCTTCCAGCCCCGAAAGATCGTCCGGCTTGCGCACCGTCGCGAAGACACGCCAGCCATCTGCTTTCAGCGCCCGCGCGCAATGAGCGCCGATACCGGACGAACATCCGGTCACGACGATGGTGCGCTCTCCCGCCATGGAATGATTCCTGTACAAAATGGGACTCGTTTCCCATATTCGGCCAGAGGATACAATCTGGAAAGCCGGAGACGGAATGCCGAAGGTGCTGCGCACGATCTATGACGTGGTCTATGACGCGATCTGTCACATGGTCGAGGACGACGGCTTCGCAATGGCAAGCCATGTGGCGCTGTCGAGCCTGCTTGCGGTTTTCCCCTTCCTGATCTTCGGCACCGCGCTTGCAAGCTTCCTCGGCGCTGATCAATTTTCCTCGACTGCCATCCACCTGATCTTCGACACCTGGCCCGAGGCGATCGCCAAGCCGCTCGCCGACCAGGTGCTGCAGGTGCTGACCATTCCGCGCGGCGGGCTGCTGACGATCTCGGTGCTGGCGGCCGCTTATTTCGCCTCGAACGGTGTGGAGGCGCTGCGCATTTCGCTCAATCGCGCCTATCGGGTGCAGGAAACGCGGCCCTGGTATTTCACGCGTCTCGCCAGCCTCGGCTACGTGCTGATCGCGGTCATCATCTTTACGGCCATCAGCATCCTGCTGGTCGCCCTGCCGCTGGCGCTCGACTATTCGAGGAAGTGGTTTCCGCTGTTTGCCGATACGCTCGACATCGTCTTCAGCTGGCGCATCTACGGCACGCTGGTGGTTCTGACCGTCGGTCTGCTGGTCATGCATCTCTGGCTGCCGGCCGGCAAGCGGCGGGTCTTCGACGTCATTCCCGGGGTGCTGCTGACGCTGCTTCTCTGGCTCGCCGGCGCGCTGATCTTTGCCTATTATCTCGCGACCTTCGCCAATTATACGGCAACCTATGCCGGTCTCGCCTCTGTCATGATCGTGCTGATCTTCCTCTACATGGTCGGCGTCATCTTCATCATCGGGGCGGAGATCAATGCAGCGCTGATCAAGTTTCGTGTCTTCCGCATGTTCTCACACACGCTGTCGATCGTCGGCAGAGAGCGTGTCGAAAGGCAGTCAGAGCCCGACAAGGCGGCGAATATCCGCCCCTGACTTGCCCTGGGCGCGCAATTCGCCAAGTCCGCTGTCGCCTTGGCTTTTCGAGAGCTTGCGGCCATCGGCGCCGAGAATGAGGCGGTGATGGTGATAGACCGGCTGCGGCAGGCCGAGCAGCACCTGCAACAGCCGGTGCACCGATGTGGCGTGGAAGAGGTCGAGCCCGCGCACGACATGGGTGACGCCCTGCAGCGCATCGTCGACGACCACGGAAAGATGATAGCTCGACGGCGCATCCGAGCGTGACAGGATGACGTCGCCCCAGACGTCGGGCTCGGCGGCGATCTCACCTGTCCTGCCATCGCCGGTTTCCATCCAGAACAGCAGTTCGCCGATCAGGTCGAGCGCTTTGCGCATATCGAGCCGCCAGGCATGTTTCTTCCCCGAGGTCAGCATGTCCCGCCATTCGTCTGCCGGACGCTCGCGATCATTTGCGGGATAATGCGGGGTGCCGTCGGGGTCGCGCGGCCAGGGTTCACCCGCCGCCTCGTAGGCGACGACGCGCGCCTTCACCTCGCCGCGCGTCAGAAAGGCCGGATAGACCAGTCCGCGCTCGATCAGTGCATGCAACGCCGCCTGATATTCGGGAAAATGTTCCGACTGCCGCCGCACCGGGCTTTCCCAGCTGATATCAAGCCATTCGAGATCCCTGAGGATGCCGGCCTCGAACTCGGGCGTGCAGCGCGTCTGGTCGATATCCTCGATGCGCAGCAGCAGGCGGCCTTGTTCGGCCTGCGCCATGTCGCGGTTCAGAAGGGCCGAGAGGGCATGTCCGAGATGCAACGGTCCGTTGGGGCTCGGCGCAAACCGAAAGACAGGTTTTTGACGCTCACTCGTGGTCATGCTTTCTTCTGCCATGGATTCGGCTTTTGAACCACTGCGAGGCAAAGTGCAGATCATCCGCAACGAAGACGATGTCAGGCAGGGGCTCGAAGCTCTGCTTCGCCTCGATCCGCGTCTTGCGCCGATCGTCGCGGAAGCCGGGGCCATTCCGTTGCGGTTGCGCGAGCCCGGCTTTGCCGGTCTTGCCCATATCATCGTCTCGCAGATGGTGTCGCGCGCCAGTGCCGAGGCGATCTGGCGGCGCATGCTGCCGGCGGACGGTTCGCTGACGGCCGAAGGTTATGCCCTGCTTCACGCCGAAGCGTGGCGCGAATTCGGTCTGTCGCGCGCCAAGGCCGAGACGCTGTCGCGGATTGCCGAAGCGGTCACCTCCGGCCGTCTCGATCTCTCCGGGCTCTGCCTGAAGCCGCCGGGCGAGGCGCTTGGCGAACTGACGGCGCTGAAGGGCGTCGGGCCGTGGACGGCAGAGGTCTATCTGATGTTTTGCGGCGGCCATGCCGATGTTTTCCCGGCCGGCGATGTCGCGCTGCAGAATGCCGTCGGGACCGCATTCGGTCTTGCCGCACGGCCGCAGGCGAAGACGCTTGCTGAGCTTTCGGCAGTCTGGTCGCCGTGGCGCTCGGTAGCGGCACGGCTTTTCTGGGCTTACTACGCCACGAAGATGCGCCGTGACATGGTGCCGATCGGCTGATCGGCAACACTCTTCAAATTGCCTTTATCCTCTGAATTTATTGGACTTCACAATCCTGTAACAACCGGCCTAATATACAGGTGCAGATGCCGAATCGATCAGGAGAGTCCCTTGACGATTGCAGTCTCCCCACAGGCCCTGCCGGCGCTCGTCCTGAACGCTGACTACCGGCCACTGAGTTATTACCCCTTGTCGTTGTGGTCCTGGCAGGACGCGATCAAGGCGGTATTTCTCGACCGTGTGAACATCATTGCAGAATATGAACATTCGGTTTCATCGCCGAGCTTTTCGATGCGGCTTCCGAGTGTCGTGTGCCTGAAGACTTACGTTCAGCCGTCCCGCAATCCCGCTTTCACCCGGTTCAACGTCTTCCTGCGCGACCGGTTCGAATGCCAGTATTGCGGCGCCCATGAAGACCTGACCTTCGACCACGTCACCCCGCGCGCCCATGGCGGCGAGACGACCTGGGAGAATGTCGTGGCAGCCTGCTCACCCTGCAACCTGCGCAAGGGCAGCAAGCTTCCGAAGCAGGCAGGCATGTTCCCGGCGCAGAAGCCCTATCAGCCGACGGTGCAGGATCTGCACAATAACGGCCGGCTGTTCCCGCCGAACTATCTGCATGAAAGCTGGCTCGACTATCTCTATTGGGATACCGAACTGCAGCCCTGATCGAACGGCCTACAGCGCCGCGCGTCTTTTCGGACGCGCAAGTACGCTGCAGCCCTTCGGAATGCTGCCTAATTTTATCAGGCGGCCTTGCGAACGCCGACAAAGGCGAAGGCTGCGAGCAGGATTCCGGCAATCACGTTCCAGCCCGCAAAAGACAGGCCGAGCACGCGCAGCGCCGCATCGGTGCAGGACGGGCCCTTGATGGTGTTGAGCTCACCGAGCAGATCGCCGGCATTGGTCGTCATGCTGCTTGCCGTCGTCGAGCAGGTGGCCGGGCCGGGCCAGAAATGCCATTCGACGCCGGCGTGATAGACACCCATGCCTGCCGTCACCAGCATCAGCATGCCGGCGGCGAGAATGAGCGCCCGGGTGATCCAGTTCGGCAGGCCGACGAGCTCGGAGATTGCGGCCAGGATCGCGATCGGGATGGCGTAATAATAGGGCTGCCGCTGCAACAGGCAGAGCGCACAGGGAATATAGCCGCCGATATACTGGAAGCCGAGCGCGGTGCCGACAGCCGCCGCCATGCCGGTGGCGAGCAATATGGAATAGACAAAGCCGGGGCGGGCGAGCGGCGAGGAAATAGTCATGGCGGAGCTCCGCGAGTTTAGTAGAGCATGAGATGCAGATTGAGATTTTAGGCCTGTTCGGCCGAAAATCATCCTCGCCTAGTGAGCGAAAGAGCGGTAGCCGACATATAGCACGATCACCGTAGCGGCACCGATGCCAACGATTTGGCCGAGGCGCTTCTCGATGAAGTCACGGATCGGCTCGCCGTAGCGGCGCAGCAGCCAAGCGAGGAAGAGGAAACGCGCGCCGCGTGCAATAATCGCCGAAACAATGAAAAGGCCCAGATTGACGTGAATGACGCCAGACAGGATCGTCACGATCTTGATCGGCGGCAGATGCGCAAGACCTGATGTGACAAGCAGCAGCAGGATCCACTCGTAGGTGACATAGGCCTTCATCTGCTCGAAGGCTTCGAGCTTGCCGTAGAATTCCAGAACCGGCCGCGCCACCGTCTCATAGGCGTAAAAGCCGAGCGCCCAGCCGGCGATGCCGCCGAGTACGGAAGCGACGGTCGCGACCAGCGCGTAGCGATAGGAGCGTTCCGGCCTGGCAAGCGCCATCGGCAGGAACAGCACATCGGCGGGGACGAGAAAGACGGAGCTTTCGACGAAGGCGATGACGGCGAGCCAGATTTCGGCCGACTTGCGCGCGGCCAGAGACATGGTCCAGTCGTAAAGTCTGCGGAGCATTCCGTTTCCTTCCTGTTGCAGTGCAAAAGAGCTTTAGGGGCCGTGCGCGGCGCTGTAAATGCTCGCCTGTGTCCTTCGTGCCGCCGCCGTCAAAAAATTTTCGTGATGATGGGTGTCAGCGCCTCTCCCAAGATTTCACGGGATTGCGAATCGGCCATTCTGCGGCAAGCTGATTTAGGGTCGACGTGCAGGGTGGCATGAGAATGTTCAAAGTGATCGAAGGCGGCCGTGGGCAGGCCGTGCAAATGGATGACTGGTCCGAAGAAAGGCGCGGACCAAGCAAAGAGGACGTGCGCCGGGAGGCTGCGCGGCGGATCAGCGAGAGCGGTTATCATCTGTCCCGCATCCGGGAATTCGCGACCGGCGTGCCGATGCTGGCGTCTCTTAAATACCTGTCGCTGCAGATCGATTTCGCAGCAGAGACGTTGTCGCGGCTCGATCCGATCCCGGAAGATTTCCGCTCCGATGGCTATTGGCCGGCGGGTTGAAACAATACCGGTAGCGTGATCGCCGCTGACATGCGGTGATATTTGCGTCAGGACAGGTCCATCGACTTTTCCCGCTGCTGCCGCAGGACGTTCATTTCCGTCCGCTGCTGGGCCATTTCGCTGACGGCGGCGCGCAGATGTGGATGGTGCGACATGAACATGTTGAAGTCGCGCCGTTCGAGCACCTCGAACTGGCAGAAATCGACGGCGATGACGTCGGCTGTGCGCCGTCCGCCGGTCAGCAGCGCCATTTCCCCGAAGAAGGCGCCCGGCTCCAGACGGATCGCGCCGCTGGCGAGCCGCACTTCCACCGCGCCCGAGGAGATGAAATACATGCTATCGCCCCGGTCGCCGCGGCGGATGACGCGTTCGCCGGGCGGCGCGGATTTCGCTTTGAAGAGCAGCAGCAGCTCCTCCTGCGCGTCCTCGTCGACCTCGGAGAACAGCGGGAAAGTCTCGATCAGCTGCTGCATCTTCAGTTGATGCTGGCGCTCGCGCTCTTCGCCGAGCGCCCTGATCTTTTCCAGTTCTTTGCCGAGCGCCTTCTGCTTGCTCCTGCCGTAACTTTCCCAGAGGGAGGGCCATTTCAAATGGATATACTTCTTCAGGCCGTCGGTTGCGAAGATCACGATCGGGTTGAGTGTGATGGACAGGATCGCGGCAGCGAGGATCAGATCCTGGCCCTCATGCGGCAGGAGCCCGAGTGAGACGCCGAGGCCGGCGAGGATGAAGGAAAATTCGCCGATCTGGGCGAGGCCGCCGGCCAATGTCAGTCCCATGCTGATCGGATATCTGAGCAGGATGACGATCAGGAAGGTGATGATGCCCTTGCCGAGGATGACGAGAGCCAGCGCGCCGATCACGGCCAGCGGCTGGCGCACCAGGATCGAGGGGTCGAAGAGCATGCCGACGGAGACGAAGAACAGCACGGAGAAAGCGTTCTGCAGCGGCAGCGAGTCGGCGGCCGCCCTGTGGCTGAGTTGGGATTCGCTCATGACGACGCCGGCGAAAAATGCGCCGAGTGCAAAGGAAACGCCGAAGATCGCCGCCGAGCCGAAGGCGATGCCGAGAGCGATCGCCAACACCGTCAGCGTAAAGAGTTCGCGCGAGCCGGTGCGGGCGATCATCGTCAGCAGCCAGGGCACGATGCGAGGGCCGAGGAAGATCGCCATGGCGGCGAAGGCCACAACCTTCAGCAGCGTCAAGCCGATCGTCAGCGCCAGCGGCAGGTCGCCGAGGCCGTGATTGGTCGTAGTGCTGGCGTTGCCACCCAGAAGCTCTGCGAGCGCCGGCAGCAGCACCAGTGCCAGCACCATCACCAGGTCCTCGACGATCAGCCAGCCGACGGCGACGCGTCCGCTTGCCGCGTTGACGAGATTGCGCTCCTCCAGCGCCTTCAAGAGCACGACGGTGCTCGCCACCGACAGGCTGAGGCCGAGGACGATGCCGGCGCCGAGGCTCCAGCCCCAGAGTTTGCAAAGGCCGATGCCCAAGAGGGTCGCGAGGATAATCCGTCCGATCGCGCCAGGCACGGCGATGCCACGCACGGCGAGCAGGTCGGAGGCGGAAAAATGCAGGCCGACGCCGAACATCAAAAGAATGACGCCCATCTCGGCGAGCTGGCCGGCAAGGGCGGTATCGGCGACGAAGCCCGGCGTGAACGGCCCCATCAGGATGCCCGCCATCAGGTAGCCGACGAGTGGCGGCAGCCGAAGCCGGTCGGCGCCATAGCCCAGGATCGCCGCGAAAACGAAACTGACGGCGACCGTCGCGATAAGTCCTACTTCCTGATGCACGTCCGCCCTCTCTTGTGATAGCGGCGGCCACTTTGGACGAAGCGCAAGCAAAATTAAACAGTTGATTTGGGGGATGGGCTACTGTTTGAAGCCTTCGTTCTCAGTCCTGGCGAGTGCGGCGCAGACGTCGCCCACGGCACGGTCGGGCCGTCACCGATGTTGGAACCACTTGCGTCTTGTCTCGTTGCCCTTTCATCAAGAAAGGAGAAACGACATGCGGAAGATCATCCTGAACTGTACTGTGGCGGCCCTTGCCGCCTGCTCGTTTGCAGCGCCTGTTCTTGCTGACAGCGTCTACGTCAGGGAGCGTTCCTATGACGAGGGCTATCGCCATGAGCGGGTGAGACCCGGCATCACCATCAGCGAACGTGGCGTCACTTTCGGTGCTGTGCGCGAGCGTGAGCACCGCCGCTATCGCGATAATGGCTGCGAAACCAGGAGCGTCACCCGACAAACCGACGAAGGCGAGGTCACCAGGACGGTCCGACGCTGCAATTAACGAAAAAATATGATAAGGACGAAGCCCGGTTCCGACGAGCCGGGTTTTCGCCTTTTGTGGCAAGAATATCTCAATGCGGTGGTGAAAGTCGTCTGTCGGTGTTATGAGCACGCCTTTGGTAAAAGCGCGTTCCCAGCGCAAACACCGCCCGCACAGGATCTTTTAGTATGATTGAGCTTACGCCGTCCCAGATCGCCGCACTTAAACTCGCCAGGGATGGAGACCTTTATCCTCAGCCAGCCAATAAATGGACGCACGAGAACGCGACAGTGACTTATGCAAAAACTGACCGGTGGAAAGAGCGGCCTCAGAAAATAAAGTCGGTCACTGCCAAGACGTTGGGCGAGTTGAAGGAGCCGGGTTTTCTCGAAAGGCGGCACCTGGATGACGACGCAACAAAAGACGTCTACGGCATCACGATGGCCGGCAAGATGTGGCTGCTGAAAAACAAGTAAGCTTTGCTTCGATGCGAATTATGTCGCGTGGGCCATCGGCTCTTTGAGGCAAGGGCTAGGCATTTCAGATGATGGTGCAGCTAACCGGAGCATTATAGAACCGGTCCGCCTTCGTCCCTGACGGAACTACGGCGCGACAGCCTCCGCTTAGCTGCTCTCTTCGGCTTGCCGAGCCAAAGCTCACAGAGCGTAGGCTGGTGCCCCATGCCGGAGTCGAACCAGCACTTCTTTCGAAACTCGATTTTGAGTCGAGCGCGTCTACCAATTCCGCCAATGGGGCAACGGATACGAACGGGCGGCTGTCTAACATGCGAGCGCCCGGACGCGCAAGACCGGCAAACGAAGTTATCGGACTGATCCGGTAGAGAGATCCGGCCTCGTTTCGAGGCCGGATCTCGTCCGATATCAATGGGCGGCGGCCGGTGTCGGGTTGCTCAGGCCGGACTTCTTCAGCGTGATCGCCAGGATCGAGGCCAGCAGGCAGAAGGCGCCGGCGACGAAGAAGGCGGGCAGGTAGCTCGAAAGCTCCGTGCGCGAGAGGCCGGCGCCATAGGCGGCGGTCGCGGCTCCCAGCTGATGGCCGGCAAAGACCCAGCCGAAGACGAGGCCGACCTTTTCAGGGCCGAAGCGGTCGGCGGCGATCTTGACGGTCGGCGGCACGGTGGCGATCCAGTCGAGGCCGTAGAAGACGGCAAAGATCGAGAGGCCGTAAAAGCTGAAATCGCTGAACGGCAGGTAGAGCAGCGACAGGCCGCGCAGGCCGTAATACCAGAACAGCAGCCAGCGATTATCGAAGCGATCGGACAGCCAGCCGGAACCGATGGTGCCGAAGAAATCGAAGATGCCCATGACAGCCAGCACGCTGGCGGCAGCCACCGGCACGATGCCGAAATCACCGCAAAGGGTGACGAAATGGGTCTGGATCAGGCCGTTGGTGCTGAGGCCGCAGATGAAAAAGGTGGCAAAGAGGATCCAGAAGGTCGAGGTCTTCGAGATTTCCCTAAGGACGGTGATCGGCGTCATCAGCGCGACGCCAAGCGAGGTGCTTGCCGGCGGCGGCGTTACCTGCGTTTCGCCGAAGGAGGGCAGGTTGAGGTCGGCCGGGCGGTCGCGCATGAAAGCCAGCACGGCAAGGGCTGCGACCATGATCATCGCGCAGACGAAAAACACAGTCGAGCGCCAGCCGTAGCGTTCCGTCAGCTCCGCCATCAGCGGCAGGAAGACGAGCTGGCCGGTGGCCGAGCTTGCCGAGAGCATGCCGACGACGAGGCCGCGGTGCTTGGTAAACCAGCGGGAAGAGATGGTCGCGGCGAGCACCATCGCCGTCAGGCCCGTGCCGAAGCCGACGACGATGCCCCAGAGCAGCAGCAACTGCCACAGCGTCGTCATGAATAGCGAACCGACGAAGCCGGCGCCGATCAGCGCTAAGGCGAAGACGATGACCTTGCGCACGCCGAAATAATTCATGAAGGCGGCGGCGAACGGACCCATGAAGCCGAACAGGATCAGGCGGATCGCAAGGGCCGAGGAAATCTGCGAGGTCTCCCAGCCGAATTCGTCCTGCAGCGGCTTGATGAGCACGCCAGGTGCGCCCATGGCGCCGGCAGTGACCAGCATGGTGAGGAAGGTCGCGGCAACGACGACCCAGCCGTAATGGATGTTGCGCCGGGCAAGAGTAGAGGCGAGGGCTGTGGAAACCATGGGCAAGATTCCGTTTGAATTCAGGTTCTGGAAGGTACTGGACCGATTTACATGATGGCCATCATATTTCTTGCGTATTGATGATGGACGTCATATATTTTGTCAAGCGACTATTTCTGGAGACGACAAATGCGGGTCAGCCGCGAGAAATTTGCCGAAAACCGCGAAAAGATTCTGAGCGTTGCCGGCGTGCTTTTCCGCGAAAACGGCTTCGACGGGGTCGGCGTCGCCGACATCATGAAGGCGGCGGGGCTGACGCATGGCGGCTTCTACGGTCATTTCGGTTCGAAGGACGACCTAGCACTTGAGGTCAGCCGCAAGCTGATCGACAAGGTTGAGACGCGCTGGAAAGAACATATCGCCGAATCGCCAGACCGGCCGCTAGCAGCCCTTCTCGATCACTATATCCACTGGCGCACGGTTGACGATCCGGGCGGCAGCTGTGTCTTCGCAACGCTGATCCAGGAAGTCAGCCGCAGCCGCGGCGCAGTCCGCGCGGTCTTCAGCGATGGGCTATCCGTGCTGGTCGACACGCTTGCCGATATCGTTCCCGGCGAAACGGAAGAGGAGCGCCGCGCCAATGCGACGACGACACTCTCATCGATGATGGGTGCCGTCATTCTCGCCCGCGCGGTCGAGGACAGGGCGCTTGCCGAGCAGTTTCTGGTGACGATGCGCCGGCAGCTCGATCCTGAAAGCCAGACATAATCTCAGTCGCGAAAGCGATGGTTTCGATCTCCCTCTCCACTTGGAGAGGGATCTATCTTGCATGTGCCTGAGAACCGAGAAGCCAGCGGCTACTTGAAACCGGCGATGGCGTGCGGGATGTAGGGTGCCTCCAGTGCCGCGATTTCCTCGGCGGTAAGCTTGACCGAGAGCGAGGCAACGGCGTCCGTGAGGTGGTTCGGTTTGGACGCACCGATAATCGGGGCGGTCACCGCACTTTTCTGCAGGATCCAGGCGGTTGCGACCTGGGCGCGGGAAATGTTGCGGGCCTTGGCGATTTCGGCCACGGTCCCGACGATCTTGCGGTCGGCATCGATGGACTGGGTGTAGAGCGTCTTGCCGAATTCGTCAGTTTCGCTGCGGGCCGTCGTCTCGTCCCAGTCGCGGGTCAGGCGGCCACGGGCAAGCGGGCTCCAGGGGATGACGGCGATCTTCTGATCCTCGCAGAGCGGCAGCATTTCGCGCTCTTCCTCACGGTAGAGCAGGTTCAGGTGGTCCTGCATGCTGACGAATTCGGTCCAGCCGTTCAGCCTGGAGACGTAAAGCGCCTTGGCGAATTGCCAGGCATACATGGAGGAGGCGCCGATATAACGGGCCTTGCCCGATTTGACGACGTCGTGCAGCGCTTCCAGCGTTTCCTCGATCGGCGTCGTATAGTCGAAGCGGTGGATCTGGTAGAGATCCACGTAGTCGGTGCCTAAACGACGCAGGCTGTTGTCGATCTCGTCGAAGATCGCCTTGCGCGACAGGCCGGCGCCGTTCGGGCCGGGCCGCATACGGTTGAACACCTTGGTTGCCAGCACGATGTCCTCGCGCTTGGCGAAATCTTTTATGGCCCGGCCGACGATCTCCTCTGATGAGCCGTTGGAATAGGTGTTGGCGGTGTCGAGGAAATTGATGCCGAGGTCGATCGCCTGCTTGATCATCGTCCGGCTTTCTTCTTCCCGCAGGCTCCAGGCGTGATTGCCGCGGCCGGGATCGCCGAAGGTCATGCAGCCCAAGCAGATCTTCGACACTTCGAGACCGGTCTTGCCAAATTTTTCGTATTCCATGAAACGACTCCGTGATGAATTGGATGACCCCAGGCGGCTTTCCATGATTTAGCGCGAGATGGCCAAAGTCGCAGGGCGGCAAATGAAGAATCTATGCTGCATGCGCACAATGATCCGTGATCGACTCTGAAGCTCATCGCTGTCGATTCCGGCTGCAGCTTGCACATCCACGCCGCAAGATGTTAGCTGATGCAGCATTTTTACCGGAATCCGACCATGCAACTGCCGTCCCACGATCGCTATGACGATCTCTATCGCGATTTCTCCTGGCGGATTCCGGAGGATTTCAATATCGGCCGCGCCGTCAGCGACGACTGGGCCGCGAGGGATCCCGAGCGCGTCTGCCTTGAGCATTTCAGCCCCGACGGCGATCACCGCGTGATGACCTATCGCGCGCTCGCCGACCGTTCCTCGGCCTTCGCAAATGCGCTCGTTTCGCTTGATATCAAATGTGGCGATCGCGTCGCGCTGCTATTGCCACAATCCTTCGAAACGGTGATCGCACATGTGGCGATCTACAAGGCCGGCGCGATCGCGCTGCCACTGGCGCTGCTCTTCGGCGTCGAGGCGCTGGAATACCGGCTGAAGGCGGCAGGTGCTGCGGCCGTCGTCACCAATGGCTTCGGTCTCGAACGCATCCGGCAGATCCGCGGACGCCTGCCGGCGTTGAAGCATATCGTCAGCATCGACGGGGCGAGTGCCGATGCGACTGCTTTCGCCGAACTGGTGGATGGCCATCCCTCTGTCTTCGACATCGCCAAAACCGGTCCGGATGATCCGGCGCTGATGATCTTCACGTCGGGAACGACAGGGCCGCCCAAAGGCGCGTTGCATGGCCACCGCGTCCTGCCCGGCCATATTCCCGGCATGCAGTTCGCCCATGAGGGTTTTCCGCGGCCGGACGACAAGGTCTGGACGCCGTCCGACTGGGCCTGGGCCGGCGGGTTGCTCAACGCGTTGCTGCCGAGCCTTCTGCTCGGTGTTCCCGTCGTTTCGTCGCCGGCGCAGAAATTCGATGCCGGCATGGCCTATCGCATCATGGCCGAAATGAAGGTGCGCAACGCCTTCATTCCACCGACGGCGCTAAGGCTGATGAGATCCGTTGCCGATCCGCGCTCGAAATATGATCTGGTGCTGCGCACCATCGGTTCGGCCGGGGAGGCGCTTGGGCGCGAGACCTATGAATGGGCGCGTCATACGCTCGGCATCACCGTCAACGAATTCTACGGCCAGACCGAGTGCAATTTCGTGCTTGCGTCGAGTGCTGCCTATGGCGTCACCAAAGCGGGCGCCATCGGGCGGGCGGTCCCCGGGCATCGCGTCGCGATCGTCAGCGAGACGGGCGACGAGTTGCCCGTCGGCGAACCGGGCCAGATCGCCATCGCCAGTCCCGATCCTGTCATGTTCCTCGGTTACTGGGACGATGCCGCGGCGACGGAACGAAAATTCGTCGAGGGCTGGCTGCTCACCGGCGATATCGGCCGGCAGGACGCCGAGGGCTATGTGACCTTCGACGGCCGCGATGACGACGTGATCACCTCGTCGGGATATCGCATCGGCCCGGCCGAGATCGAGGACTGCCTGATCGGCCATCCCGCCGTGCAGCTTGCCGCCGCCGTCGGCAAGCCCGATGCCGTGCGCACCGAAATCGTCAAGGCCTATATCGTGCTTTCACCTGGCCATCATCCAAGCGAGGCGCTGGCCGCCGACATCAGGGAATGGGTGAAGACGCGGCTTTCGATGCACGAATATCCGCGCGAAGTGGAATTCATCGATGCATTGCCGCTGACCACCACCGGCAAGGTGATCCGCCGGCTGCTGCGGGAGAGGGCTGCCAGCGAGGGATAGAACCGCTACGCATTTTGCTGGAATGCTTAGCCCCGGCCGGCAAGCGACATGATCTTTTCGCGCAGCATCTTCGCCATATTGCGGGTGCTGCGGTACATGTGGAGCTGGGCGGTGACCTGGCGCATGTCGCGGTCGCTGTTCTGCCTCAGGCCGATGACCAGCGTTCCCATCTCCTCGCGCTCCTGCCAGAAGCGGCTCATGATCGGATGATCCGAGACGGCGCAGGAATCGGAGCGGACGATATTGGCGTCGTCGAGATGCCATTCGGTGAGTTCGCTCATCAGCAGCTTGCCTGGCGAATAGCGGGCATAGTTTTCGTCGTAGGCGGTCTTCCAAGTATAGGCCTCGCCGCCCATCATCAGCACGACGATGGCGGCGATCGCCTTGCCGTTGAGATCGATCGTGTGAATACGCACGGCATCGACGGCGGCAAGGTTCGACACCGCCTCGCGGGCGAAGGCCGTGTGATAACGATCGGTGACGAGAGCGCTTCGCCGCTTGCCCTTCCAGCCGCCGGCTTCCATCGCCAGGAACTCCTCGAAGCGGATATGGATTTCGCGCGGTTGCCGGGCGACGGTATAGACCGCCGTTCCCTGTTCCTCCAGCAGGCGCCACTGGCGGCGCATCTCGCGCATATGCGAGGAGGAGATGGTTTTGCCAAGATAGGCAGGCGCCTCTTCCTCGCTCTGCAGCATTGGGCGCAGGTAGGGATTGGTAACGGTGACGGGAAGATTGCGGCTGAGCGCCACGGCCTTGACCATGCGCACGAAGATGCCGTTCAGCCTGAGATCCGGCAGAACCAATATGCCGGGCAGATTGAGATCACGGGCGGTCAGCCCCTCGAAGAGGTTGTCGAGGGTTTCGGCGGCGTCCTCGCCATCGACGAGCGGCGTGCCGAGCGGACCAAAACTGTTCGACCAGCCGCGGATGATCGACGGGCCGACGGCAAAGCCCGGCTTGTCGACCGAAAACGGCAAAAGGAAGCGCATGCGGCTGCGGCCGGCATTGTGATCGCGGATCAGGGCGAAGTTCACCTGCCGGTCTTCGAGCCGCGGCATGGCGGGGGCGAGGAAACGGCCGGAGAAAAAGACGTTCGGTTCCATCGCCCGGTTGGAAAGGAAATCGAGCTCATCCTGGAGCTCATAGCCGAGCTTGCCCGGATAAAGGCAGAGCTCGCGTCCCGGCCGGCCGATCTCGGCGCGAGCCTCGGCCTGCGGCGCTTCGAAATGCAGTGCTGCGAGATCATGCACCATGCGGTTTGCGGCGCTGTCGGTGCTTTCGGTAACGGGGGGAACACGCACCATCTATCGAACTCTCATTTCTGGCGTTGCGGCGGAGGGGCTGGCGAAGGCGAAAAGAACGATGCCGAGCGTGCGGCGCACGGCGACATGCAGCAGGATTGCCTCGACGGCCATGGCGGAGGCCGTGGCGATCGCCGTGCCTTCGATGCCGTAATGCGGGATCAAAGCGAGGTTGAGGCCGACATTGGCCGTCAGTGCGCCGGCATAGAGCGCGACGCAGAGGTTCTGTTTGCCTGCCATCATCAGCAGTGTTTCGGCCGGGCCGACCAGCGATTTGGCGAGGATGCCGGCGAGCAGGATCGCCATAACCAGATAACCTGATGTGAAGGCGCCGCCGAAGAGCGACAGCAACAGATGACCGGCCGCAAGCACGACAAGGCCGACCCCGAGCGCCGGCCAGAAGGTCCAGCGGGCGGCGTCGATGGCAGCGGCTGCCAGCTGGGCGTGGTCGCCTTCGGCGATGATCGAGGAAAAGCGCGGGCCGGAGGCCGCCTTGACCGAGAAATTGATGAAATGCACCAGCGCCATCGTCTTGGCGGCGGCGAAATAGATGGCGACGTCATGCGGCTCGAGGAAGATGCCGACGACGACGACGTCGGAATTGGTCAGCAGGAAGCTCACGCCCTCGATCAGGAAAATCGGAAAGGCGACGCTGAACCAGGCGAGGAAATCGACCTTGCGCGGGCCGTCGTCATAATGCCGGCGAAGGCGGTAGAGCGTTGCGGCATACTGGCCGAGGGCGGTGACGAAGGTCGCAACGAGTGCTGCCTGCATCGCGGTGACGGCCGTGTGCTCGGCGCCGATGGCAATCGCGATCAGCATGAAAAGGATGATGAGGATCGGGCGGACGATATAGACGGGGCTCAGCGCCATCACCGGCCAATGGTTTGCCCGTGACGTACCTTCCAGAATGTCGCCGAGCGCGATCATCGGCATGGCGAGCAGGCCGATGAAAATCGGGACGAGATAATAGACCTGGATCATATCGCCGAAGAAATGCAGCCCGAGCATGCCGGCGGCGAGCACCGCCGTGCCTGATAGCAGCGCAAAGATGCGCGCCGTGCCGGTCAGGCCGCGGATTTCCTCGAAAGCGCCCGCTGCCCTGTATTGCGGCAGGAAGCGGACGATCGCGGTATGGAAACCGAGGCATGAAAGATCGCCGAAGACGACGACCAGCACCCAGACGAAAACGAAGATGCCGTATTCATATTCGCCCATCAGCCGGGCAAGCACGATCTGGGAGACGAAGGCGAGTGCGGCGCTGAGGATACGGATCGAAAAGGCCGTCAGCGCCATGCGCTGGGCGGCCGCCCTCTCACCGCGTTCGGTGAGCACGGCAGCAAGCAAACGCAGCGTGCGGCCGCCGATCGGGCGCAGGCCCGCGGGCAGCATCTTCTCCGCTGTTTCTATGACCGCCATGATGAACACGCAAAACTCTGAGGTCAGGCAAATCGCCCCTGAAGTCTTGACAGAACAGGGTTAAGAAACGGTTCCGGATCGGGTCTGCCGCCCGACGCTGAAATTCCGGCTCTCCGGCGTTGCCGCAGAAAAGAAAATGCCGCCCGGAGGCGGCATTTTCGCGGATCTTTGCGGGCTTGCCTCAGACCTGTTCGAAGGCGCCGTGGCAGTGCTTGTATTTCTTGCCGGAGCCGCAAGGGCAGGTCTCGTTGCGGCCGACCTTGCCCCAGGTGGCCGGGTCATCCGGGTTGCGGTTTTCAGGAGAAACGATGACTTCCGACGCCTGGTAGATCGCCGGGGCGAAATCGTCCTCGCCGGTCGTCGGATCCAGGTGATGGGCCTGCATCAGCGGCGGTTCGGGCTCGGCAGGGGCCTGCTGCACCAGTTCGACGCGCATCAACTGGGCGGTGACGGCCTCGCGCAGATTGTTGAGCAGCGCCGTGAAGAGCTCGAAGGCCTCCGACTTGTATTCCTGCAGCGGATCGCGCTGGGCATAGCCGCGGAAGCCGATGACGGAGCGCAGATGGTCGAGGTTGACGATGTGCTCACGCCAGAGATGATCGAGCGTCTGCATGACGATCGAGCGTTCGACATAATGCATGATGTCGTCGCCGAAACGCTCGGCCTTTTCCGTGAAGGCCGCATTGGCGGCTTCCGTCAGCCGCTCGCGGATGTCGTCTTCGCCGATGCCTTCTTCCTTCACCCAGTCCTCGACCGGCAGGTCGAGATTGAGGATGTTCAAAGCGCCGGTCTTCAGGCCGGCGGCATCCCATTGTTCGGCATAGGCGCGCTCGGGGATATGCTTTTCGACCATGTCCTCGATCACCTCACGGCGCATGTCGGAAACGGTCTCGGAAATATTGGTCGATTGCATCAGTTCGAGGCGCTGCTCGAAGACCACCTTGCGCTGATCGTTAAGAACGTCGTCATACTTCAGGAGGTTCTTGCGAATGTCGAAGTTGCGAGCTTCGACCTTCTTCTGGGCGCGCTCCAGGGCCTTGTTGATCCAGGGATGGACGATCGCCTCGCCCTCCTTGAGGCCGAGCTTGGTCAGCATGCTGTCCATGCGGTCGGAGCCGAAGATGCGCATCAGGTCGTCCTGAAGCGAGAGGTAGAACTTCGAGCGGCCGGGGTCGCCCTGACGGCCGGAGCGGCCGCGCAGCTGGTTGTCGATGCGGCGGCTTTCATGGCGTTCGGTGGCGATGACGTAGAGGCCGCCGGCGTCGAGCGCCTTCTGCTTGAGTTCCTTGATCTCCTCGATGATCGCCTGGATCCGGGCGTCACGCTCCGGACCGGCTTCGACTTCGCCGAGCTCGCGCTCGATGCGCATGTCGAGGTTGCCGCCGAGCTGGATGTCGGTGCCGCGGCCGGCCATGTTGGTGGCGATGGTGATGGCACCCGGCACGCCGGCCTGGGCGACGATATAGGCTTCCTGCTCGTGGTAGCGGGCGTTCAGCACCTTGAAGTCGTCGAAGCCCTGCTTGCGCAGGCGCTCGGCGAGCAGTTCCGATTTCTCGATCGAGGTGGTGCCGACCAGCACCGGCTGGCCGCGCTTGTGGGCGTCGAGGATCTCCTCGATGATCGCCTTGAACTTCTCGTCGAAGGTCCGGTAGACCTCGTCGTCCTCGTCGAGGCGCTTGATCGGCAGGTTGGTCGGGACCTCGATCACATCGAGATTGTAGATATTGGCGAATTCTTCCGCTTCCGTCTGCGCCGTACCGGTCATGCCGGCGAGCTTCTCGTACATGCGGAAGTAGTTCTGGAAGGTGATGGAGGCCAGCGTCTGGTTTTCCGGCTGGATCTGCACCTTTTCCTTGGCTTCGAGCGCCTGGTGCTGGCCTTCCGAATAGCGGCGGCCCGGCATCATGCGGCCGGTGAACTCGTCGATGATGACGACTTCGTCGTTGCGGACGATATAGTCCTTGTCGCGCTGGAAGAGCTTGTGGGCCTTCAGCGCGTTATTGACGTGGTGGACAATCGCAACATTCTCGATGTCGTAGAGCGCGTTGCCCTTCAGGAGGCCGGCCTGGCGGAGCAGGTTTTCCAGCTTCTCGGTGCCCTCTTCGGAGAAGTTGGCGGAGCGCTGCTTCTCGTCGATCTCGTAGTCGCTGGGCACCAGCAGCGGAATGTAGGCGTCGATCGTATTATAGAGTTCGGAGCGGTCGTCGAGCGGACCGGAGATGATCAGCGGCGTGCGCGCCTCATCGACGAGGATCGAGTCCACTTCGTCGACGATGGCGAAGTTGTGGCCGCGCTGAACCATCTGGTTCTTCTCGTACTTCATGTTATCGCGCAGATAATCGAAGCCGAGTTCGTTGTTGGTGGCGTAGGTGATGTCACAGGCATAGGCCGCGTGGCGTTCCTCGTCGGAAAGGCCGTGGACGATGACGCCGGTGGTCATGCCGAGGAAGCCGTAGACGCGGCCCATGGTGGCGGCATCGCGCTGGGCGAGGTAATCGTTGACGGTGACGACGTGCACGCCCTTGCCGGAAAGCGCGTTCAGGTAGACCGGCAGGGTGGCGACGAGGGTCTTGCCTTCGCCGGTCTTCATCTCGGCGATCGCATTCGAATGCAGGATCATGCCGCCGACCAGCTGTACGTCAAAAGGTCGCAGGCCAAGAACGCGGCGCGAGGCTTCGCGCACGACGGCAAAGGCCGGGATCAGAATGTCGTCGAGCGTCTTGCCCTCAGCGAGCAGGGCGCGAAACTCCACGGTCTTTGCCGCGAGCTGCTCGTCCGTCAGGGCCTTCGTCTTCTCTTCGATAGAGTTGATGGCAGTGACGTTCGGCTGGTAGGACCGCACGCGGCGGTCGTTGGAAGACCCAAATAACTTGCGGGCTATACCGCCAAAGCTGACCATATGACTGGCCCTTTCTCAATATTCATCCCCGGCGTTTCTTGTTCGCGGCCCAGCCGAAAATCAGGCGCGCGCCTTAAAACGCCCGGAAACTGTTCTGGACGCGAGGTTGCGTGACAGATAAGAGGGGGGTCGAATGATGTCAACGGATTTGGCGGATACAGAAAGGCCACAATCCGGTGTTGATGGCTATTTTGGGCTGGATTCAGGGGATGCTGAAACCGGCAATGTAACTGTGAAGGGTATTTCATGTTGAGCACCAACAAACTTGCCGTTCTGGCGTTTGCAACCTTTGTTGCGCTCCAGGCCCCGGCCTATGCCGATGACGCCGTCATCGCCAAGGTCGGCACCCTGGAGATCCACCAGTCGGAACTCGACCTGGCCGTCGCCAATCTCGATCCCCAGCTGGCGCAGCTTCCCGATGACCAGAAGAAGGTCGCAGCCCTTTCCGCCGCCATCGACGTGAAGCTGCTCGCCGCCGACGCTGCGGCCGAGAAGCTCGATCAGACCGACGAATTCAAGAAGCGCATGCAGTATCTCTCCGACCGCGAGCTTCACAATGCCTATTTCAAGAAGCATGTCGTCGACATCGTGACGCCGGACGAAGTTAAGGCCCGCTACGACAAGGAAGTCGCCGCCCTGCCGAAGCAGGAGGAAGTCCACGCCCGTCATATCCTCGTCAAGACCGAGGACGAAGCCAAGGACATCATCAAGCAGCTCGACGCCGGCAAGGATTTCGCCGAACTCGCCAAGGAAAAGTCCACCGATCCGAACAAGTCGGAAGGTGGCGATCTCGGTTATTTCTCGCGCGGCCGCATGGTCAAGGAATTCGAAGACGCAGCCTTCGCGCTTGAGAAGGGCACCTATTCCAAGACGCCGGTTAAGACCGATTTCGGCTTCCACGTCATCAAGGTCGAGGATAAGCGCGACGCTCCGCCGCCGCCGTTCGAGCAGGTGCAGGATCAGGTTCGTCAGCTCGTCATGCGCGACAAGTATCTTGAACTTCTGAACAAGGCGAAGGCGTCGGCCAAGATCGAGATCACGGACGAGACGCTGCGCAAGGGTTACGACCAGGCCAACAAGCAGCCGGAGCCGGGCAGCGAGCCGGTTGCCCCGGCGCCGCAGCAGTAATAATCGCATCAGGGCCCGGTTCTTCCGGGCCCTTCATTAGATCCGGATGACTTTGGGCCTAATCGACCTGAAATCTGAATCCGGATCTAAATCAAAAAGCAGAGCATGATGTCGTCCGAAAACAGCTGACACTTTTCGGCATCATGCTCCGGCATCGTTTGTTGTCGCATTTCCGGACGGCGAACCGGTTTCCATTTCGCCTGGAAATGCTCATTGGCAGGTCTCATCATGTCCGGTTCCGTCTCTCCGCTCGCTCCGAAATCCTTCGTCTCGATGCCACCGTTGCGCGGCGTGCGCATGGCGACGGCTTCCGCCGGCATCAAGTACAAGAACCGTACCGACGTGCTGATGATGGTCTTCGACAGACCGGCGACTGTTGCGGGCGTTTTTACCCGCTCGAAGTGCCCGTCGGCGCCGGTCGATTTCTGCCGGGCCAATCTCCCCCATGGCAGCGCCCGCGCCGTCGTCGTCAACTCAGGCAATGCCAATGCTTTCACCGGCCTGAAGGGCCGCCAGGCGACCGCGCTGACGGCGAAGTCGGCTGCCGCTGCCGTTGGCTGCGCCGAAAACGAGGTCTACCTGGCCTCGACCGGCGTCATCGGCGAGCCGCTCGATGCCACCAAATTCGCAGGCGTTCTGGATCGGATGCAGGTCGAAGCGACCGGCGATTTCTGGTTCGAGGCCGCCAAGGCGATCATGACGACCGACACCTATCCGAAGGTTTCGACCCGCAGCGCCGAGATCGGCGGCGTGGCCGTGACGATCAACGGTATCGCCAAGGGCGCCGGCATGATCGCGCCCGATATGGCGACGATGCTCTCCTTCGTCGTCACCGATGCCGACATTGCGCCTGCCGCGCTGCAAGCGCTTCTGTCCGACGGCGTCGGCCCGACCTTCAATTCCATGACCGTCGACAGCGACACTTCCACTTCCGACACACTGATGCTGTTTGCAACGGGCGCCGCAGCCGAGGACGGCCAGGCCCGCATCGAACGCGCCGACGACCCGCGGCTTGCCGCCTTCCGGGCCGCACTCAACGAAGTGCTGAAGGATCTGTCGCTGCAGGTGGTGCGGGACGGCGAGGGTGCCACCAAGATGCTCGAAATCACCGTGACGGGTGCCGAGAGCGATGCCGCCGCCAAGCGCATCGCGCTGTCGATCGCCAATTCGCCGCTGGTCAAGACCGCGGCCGCCGGCGAAGACGCCAATTGGGGCCGCATCGTCATGGCCGTCGGCAAATCCGGCGAGATGGCCGACCGCGACAGGCTCGCCATCTGGTTTGGCGATATCAGGGTCGCCGTCAATGGTGAGCGTGATCCCGATTATTCCGAGGTGGCCGCCTCAGACGTCATGAAGGCGCAAGATATCCCCGTCAAAGTCGATATCGGACTCGGTGCCGGCACGGCAACCGTCTGGACCTGCGACCTCACCAAGGAATATGTTGCGATCAATGGCGACTATCGGAGCTGATCGTTCATTGGCGCAGGCATCCATTTCCTCACACAATCTGCCGCTGGTGCGCAGGCTGGAGGCCGTCGGCTTTCGCGCCTGGCCGGCGGCATCCGTGCAATATGACGGCAGCTGGCAGGTGCGGCTGACGGCCGGTCACCCGTCCAACCGGCTGAACTCGATCGTGCCGCTCGATCCCTCGGATCATCGCGACGTCGAAATCCGCCTGGAAAAGGCGAGCCGGAAGTTCGAGGCCTATGGCCGCGCCGCCGTGGTCCGCCAGACGCCGCTTGCCTCGCCGGTGCTGATCGAACTTCTGCGCGCACAGAACTGGACACGCTTCGACGATACGGTGGTGATGACCTGCGACCTTGCCGAGGCGGAGCTGCCGGATACGCTCGATCACCTGCCGACCCATGATGTCGGCCGTTTCGTCGACGCCAACCTCGCCGTCGACCAGGCGCCACAGAGGCTGAAGCCGGCGCTTGCCGAAATCATTTCGGCGATCAAGCCGCCATCCGGCCTGTTCATGATCGAGAACGCGGTGGACGGCCCGCTTGCGACCGTGCTCTGCGTCCAGGACAACGACCTCGCCGGCATCATGTCGCTTTCGGTCTCCGAGGCGCGGCGGCGCGAAGGGCTCGGCATCGAAATTCTGACCTCGGCGCTTCGCTGGGCGCGCATGCGCAGCGCCCGTTCGGCCTGGCTGCAGGTGAAGCTGTCCAACCGCCCGGCCATCGCACTCTATGAGCGTCTCGGTTTTCGCGACGCCTATCATTATTGCTATTGGCAAAAGGAGCCGCGATGAGCGAGGCGGGCCGGAAGATATTGCTGGTCGCCGCCTGTGCGCTGATCGATGCCGACGGGCGTATCCTGTTGGCACAGCGCCCCGAGGGAAAGTCGCTCGCCGGGCTCTGGGAGTTTCCCGGCGGCAAGGTCGAGCCGGGTGAGACGCCGGAGGAAACGCTGGTGCGCGAGCTCGAGGAAGAGCTCGGCATCCACACCAAGATCGCCTGCCTCGCGCCGCTTACCTTTGCCAGCCACTCCTACGAGACCTTCCACCTTTTGATGCCGCTTTATATCTGCCGGCGCTATGAGGGCATTCCCCAGGGCCGCGAGGGCCAGGCGCTGAAATGGGTGCGCCCGCAGGCGCTGCGCGATTATCCGATGCCGCCGGCCGACGAGCCGCTCATCCCGATGTTGCAGGATTTACTTTAGCATTATCTGATTATTATTGTGCCACACCAATTTCGGCTGTGGATATTAATGGATCGTTTAACACCTTCTGCCAAAGATCGGCCTCAATCAAGCATCTGGCGTGCGTGTATTAAAAGGCTTGACGTCATGGACGATGATTTCTGGAAAGCTGTCCGGGAAAAGGAACGGGCTTCGTCTGCCTCGCGCAGGACGGGTGCGCTGAATATCGCCCTTCTGTTCGGCACGGCGGTGGTCGCGCTGACGCTTATCCTGACGCCAATGCTTGCGGATTCCTCGAAGAAAAGCGTCTTTGCCAGTGCTCCGGCGGATTTCGATACGATCACGACGGGATCGATCCCCAAGAGCGAAGGCGGCAAGCGTTATACGATCCGCCGCAGCGTCCTCCAGGATACACCCGGCTCAGTCTGCGTCGTTCAGGGCTACGGCGTCGGCGCCGGCTGCTGAAAAATACCGGCCGTCGCCCGATGGCCGTGGAATTGATCGTTTGCCGTTGGTTTCGCTCAGAGGGTCGCGAAATAATGCGTATTTTGAAAGCATTTCTTGCAGATAACAGAGGTGCGACGGCAATTGAGTATGGCTTGATCGCCGCCCTCATTTGTGGCGCGCTCGTCTCCGGTCTCGGGGTCTTCACCGGCGCCTTGCAAGGCGTCTTCAACGTGATCAACAACAATATGACGGTGAATTGAAGAAGCCGCTGGCCCTCACTGCTTGAGCTTGTGTTCGTCCACCTTCAGTGCATCGGCAAGGCGCGCCTTGGCCGAACCCGGCTTGAGCGGCTTTTGCTGGCTCTCGTGGGCAGCCCATCCCGAGACATAGATGATCGAGAAGGTCGCGCGGATGCGTCCGTCTGGATCGGCATAGCGTTCGGCGTAGATCTCCGCTGCGCGCAGGAAGAAAGCGCGCGTCAGCGGCATCCGACCGCGGGCTGCAAGCGGATTGCTCATGCCCATCGCTCTCAGATCCCGCATCAGCGGAAAGAGCGAATCATAGCGCACCGTATAATTCTCCGCATCGATCACCGGCAGCGTGAAGCCGGCGCGCTGCATGAGGCTGCCGACATCGCGCACATCGGCGAAGGGAATGACACGCGGGCTTGCGCCGCCTGTCATCTCGACCTCGGCGGCCAGCAGCACGTCACGCAGTTCCTGCAACGTGCCGGCGCCGGGGATCGCGGCCAGGAACAAGCCGTCCGGCTTCAGGGCGCGGCGGATCTGGATGAAGACACCCGGCGTATCGTTGGTCAGATGCAGGCTGAGCGGCGCAAGGATGAGATTGGCCGATTGCGGTTCGAGCGGCACGTCCTCGAGTGGCGCCTCGATCAAGGTTTCGTCCGGCCCGGCATAGGCCTTCTCGCTTTCGACGCGGATCATCGTGCCGATCTTGCCCGTTGCCAGCGCGGCCCGGGCGGCAGCACCGGTCGCGCCATGCAGTTCGACGGCGGTCCCGAAGGTCCGCTCGACGACGGAAAGCCTTTCGCCCATTTCCTCAGCGGCGATGTCGAGCAGGAAGGCGGCTTTCGGATCGTTGTTGGCAAGCGCGCGATGGCGATGTGCGGCGATCAGGGCTCTGTCGAAGATCGTTTCCATGGCGATGTCCTTAGTCCCGCGCCGCCTGTGCGGCAAGACGATTTTCCTTTCGCTAAGAACACGCTAGTCTCTGCGGCATGGGCCTGATCAACATCGAAAAACCGTCAGAGTTCTTGCGGACACATCTCTTGCGGCCGTTTTCGGCGCTTGCTGATTTCTTTTATCCACCCGCCTGCTCGGTCTGCGGCATTTCCACCGGCGGCCATCGCGGGCTCTGCGCGAAATGCTGGTCCGGTATCCGCTTCATCGAACGACCCTATTGCGAGGTGCTCGGCGTTCCCTTCTCGCATGATCTCGGCGCCGGCATCCTCAGCGCCGAGGCGATCGCCAACCCGCCGCCCTTCGACCGGCTGCGGTCGGCTGCGACCCACGACCATGCGGTCCGCGATCTCGTCCATGGGCTCAAATATCGCGATCGCACCGATCTGGCGCCGATGATGGCCGCCTGGATGCTGCGCGCTTCCGACGGGACGGTCGAAAGCTGCGATGCGCTGATCCCGGTGCCGCTGCACCGTAGCCGTATGCTGGCGCGCAAGTTCAATCAGGCAGCCGAGCTTGCCCGCCATATGGCAAGGCTCTCGGGCAAGCCGCTGCTGGCCGCCACGCTTATACGCGTCAAGCGCACCAGCCAGCAGGTCGGCCTGGGCGCCAAGGCGCGCGAAGACAATGTCAGGGGCGCTTTTGCAATCACCAGGGGTTGCGAAAACGACATTTTCGGCAAGCGCATCGTCCTTATCGACGACGTCTATACAACAGGGGCGACGGTCGCTGCGGCAAGCCGGACACTGCGCAAGGCGGGTGCGGCCGACATAACGGTTTTGACCTTTGCAAGGGCTCTCTCCGAGCCTATATGACAGAAATACCCGGCATCGGTCTGGAGAGATTATGGTACCCGTCACAATCTATACACGGCAGTTCTGCGGCTATTGCACCCGCGCCAAGTCCCTTCTCGAAGAAAAGGGTGTCGAATATGTCGAGCACGACGCGACCTTTTCGCCGGATCTTCGCCAGGAGATGATCGGCAAGGCGAACGGGCGTACCACTTTTCCGCAGATCTTCATCGGCGCCGATCATGTCGGCGGTTGCGACGATCTCTTTGCGCTCGATCGGGCCGGCAAGCTCGACCCGATGCTTGCAGCCTGAGGAAGAACCGATGAGCTTCAAGGCCGCCGCCGTCCAGATGTGCTCCGGGGTCGATCCGGTGAAGAATGCCGCCGCCATGGCGCGGCTTGTGCGCGAGGCCGCTGGCCAGGGCGCGACCTATGTGCAGACGCCCGAGATGACCGGCATGCTGCAGCGCGACCGTACAGCGGCACGCGCCGTGCTTGCCGACGAGGCGCATGATATCATCGTCAAGACCGGCTCAGAGCTCGCTAGGGAACTCGGCATCCACATGCATGTCGGTTCGACGGCGATCGCCCTTGCCGACGGCAAGATCGCCAATCGCGGTTTCCTCTTCGGTCCCGACGGCAGGATTCTCAATCGCTACGACAAAATCCATATGTTCGACGTCGACCTCGACAATGGCGAGAGCTGGCGTGAAAGTGCCGCCTATACGGCTGGCTCGGAGGCCCGCGTCCTGTCGCTGCCCTTTGCCGAAATGGGCTTTGCGATCTGCTATGACGTGCGGTTTCCCGCCCTCTTCCGCGCCCAGGCCATGGCCGGCGCCGAGGTGATGACAGTTCCCGCCGCCTTCACCAAGCAGACCGGCGAGGCGCACTGGGAGATCCTGCTCAGGGCACGCGCGATCGAGAACGGGGTTTTCGTCATCGCCGCCGCGCAGGCCGGCCGGCACGAGGATGGGCGAGAGACTTTCGGCCATTCGATGATCATCGATCCCTGGGGCACGGTGCTGGCGTCGGCCGGTGCCACCGGTGAGGCGGTCATCGTCGCCGAGATCGATCCGAGTGCGGTCAAGGCCGCGCATGACAAGATCCCGAACCTGAGGAATGGGCGGGAATTCTCGGTCGAGAAGATTGCAGGGGCAATCGCCGGAGGCGTCGCCGCTTGATCCGCTATTCCCTCACCTGTGACAATGCCCATGAATTCGAAGGTTGGTTTTCGGAAAGCGCCGATTTCGATCGTCAGGTCGAAACCGGTTTTCTGACCTGCCCGGTCTGTCATTCCGCCGCCATTTCCAAGCTGTTGATGGCGCCGTCGGTATCGACCGCGCGTGGGAAAGACAAGATGCAGACGCTGGCGATGGATGCCATGCGCCGCGAGGCCCTGCAAAAACTCAAGGAGGCCGTTGCGGCGGTCAAGGCCAATTCCGAGGACGTCGGCACGCAGTTTCCCGAGGAAGCCCGCAAGATCCATTACGGCGAGGCGGATGCCCGCGGCATCATCGGCCAGGCGACGGTCGATGAGGCGCAGGCGCTCTTGGAAGAGGGCATCGAGATCGCAGCCATTCCCGTCTTGCCGGAAGACGTGAACTGACATGAAGTTCACGCCGCTTGCTGTCGATGATTTCGGCCTGCGTATCGCGCTGAAAATCTAGCCGGCTTATTGATGGCGGCAGCTATGCCGGCCGCTTTGCCAGCAGCATATAATTTACGTCCATATCCTTGGACAGGTTCCACTGGTTCGACAGCGGATTGAAGAAGACGCCGGTGCGGTCGGTGATCTCAAGGCCGCTCGCCACCAGCGGCTTCTCCAGTTCTTCAGGGCGTACCAGCTTTTCATACTGATGCGTGCCGCGCGGCAGCCAGCGTAGAATGTTCTCGGCGGCGAAGATGGCAAGCGCTGCCGCCTTCACCGTGCGGTTGATGGTGGCAACGAAGATCAGGCCGCCGGGGCGGACCATTTGTGCGCAGGTCGTCATGAAGAATTCGACATCGGCGACATGTTCCACCACCTCCATGTTCAACACGATATCGAAGGTCTCGCCGGCCTCAGTAAGTTCCTCGGCGGTGACGGCGCGATAGTCGACCGAAACGCCGGAGGCCTTCGCATGGGTGGAGGCGATGCCGATATTCTTCTCGGACGGATCGGCGCCGACGACGGAAGCGCCCATGCGGGCGACAGGTTCGGACAGCAGACCGCCGCCGCAGCCGATATCGAGCACGCGCAGGCCTTCGAGCGGGCGCGCGCTTTTTGGATCACGGCTAAAATTCTCGCAGGCCTTGTCGCGGATATAGGCGAGCCGGACGGGATTGAACTTGTGCAGTGGTTTGAACTTGCCGGTCGGGCTCCACCATTCCGCCGCCATCGCCGAGAAGCGGTCCACTTCGCCCTGGTCGATCGTGCTTTTGGCGGTTTCCGTCATCGTCCACTCCTTCATTCGTGACATGTGAAGTCGGATGATCGGGGGCATAAGTCAAGGGGCGCGGATTAGGGGATTGGCGAGTGCGGAACCGCTCGCCAATAGCTTTTATCGCGTGCGCTTGCCTCCCCCCGCCAAACTCGCTAAGAGACGCCGCAACTTGGGGCCTTTGGGGCCTGGGCTTTTAGAGCGGTTCCGGAAGTTGGGAATCCGGCTCTCTGGCCCAAGCGGTCTGCCCCAGAGCTTTCGTGATGCCGGGTCCGGTTTTCCGCTTTCCCGGCGCCAGTCGTGGTAGAGGCATATGGCACGCATCGTAATGAAATTCGGCGGCACGTCCGTCGCGGACCTGGACCGCATCAAGAATGTTGCCCGCCACGTAAAACGCGAAGTCGATGCGGGGCACGAGGTCGCGGTGGTGGTGTCGGCCATGTCCGGCAAGACCAATGAACTGGTCGGCTGGGTCCAGGGCACGCCGAAGGTGATCGGCGCCAATTCTCCGTTTTACGATGCGCGGGAATATGACGCCGTGGTCGCATCCGGCGAGCAGGTGACATCCGGGCTGCTGGCGATCGCATTGCAGGCGATGGATATCAATGCGCGTTCCTGGCAGGGATGGCAGATCCCGATCCGCACCGACAATGCGCATGGCGCGGCCCGGATCATGGAGATCGACGGTTCCGACATCGTCAAGCGGATGGGCGAGGGCCAGGTCGCCGTCATCTCAGGCTTCCAGGGGTTGGGACCCGACAACCGGATCGCGACGCTCGGACGCGGCGGATCGGACACTTCGGCCGTCGCAATCGCGGCAGCTGTCAAGGCAGACCGCTGCGATATCTATACCGATGTCGACGGCGTCTACACGACCGACCCGCGCATTGTGCCGAAGGCGCGCAGGCTGAAAAAGATAGCCTTCGAGGAAATGCTGGAAATGGCCTCGCTCGGCGCCAAGGTACTGCAGGTGCGCTCGGTCGAGCTTGCCATGGTACACAAGGTGCGCACCTTCGTGCGCTCATCATTTGAAGATCCCGATGCTCCGGGCATGGGCGATCTGCTGAACCCGCCCGGAACGCTGATTTGTGACGAGGATGAAATCGTGGAACAGGAAGTAGTCACCGGCATCGCCTATGCCAAGGATGAGGCTCAGATCTCGCTTCGCCGTCTTGCCGACCGGCCGGGCGTCTCTGCGGCGATCTTCGGGCCGCTCGCCGAATCCCATATTAATGTCGACATGATCGTCCAGAATATTTCCGAGGACGGGTCGAAGACCGACATGACCTTCACCGTACCGTCAGGCGACGTCGAGAAGGCAATCAAGGTGCTCGGCGACCATAAGGAGAAGATCGGCTACGATGTCGTGCAGAACGAATCGGGGCTGGTGAAAGTATCGGTCATCGGCATCGGCATGCGCAGCCATGCGGGCGTTGCCGCTACCGCATTTCGTGCACTTGCCGAAAAAGGCATCAACATCAAGGCGATCACCACCTCCGAGATCAAGATTTCCATCCTGATCGACGGTCCCTATGCAGAACTCGCTGTCAGGACTTTGCATTCCTGCTACGGTCTGGATAAGAATTGATTCCCAGCGGGCGGCCTGCCCCTTCAGGTTGAGGAGATGAGGCCGGCCCGCCGGGACTAAGTGCGTTGTTTCGGGAGCTTGAGACGCCATGAGAGACCTTTCCGGCGGTCCGCGCGTGCTGCTCAGGCGGCTGCGCGAGTTGATGGCGGAGCCGCTGGAGCCGCAGGAGCGTCTTGACCGGATCGTTCGCCAGATCGCCGGCAACATGGTGGCGGAGGTTTGTTCCGTCTATGTGCTGCGCGCCGACGGCGTACTCGAACTTTATGCGACCGAAGGCCTCAACCGCGAGGCCGTGCACCTGGCGCAATTGAAGATGGGGCAGGGCCTGGTCGGCACCATCGCGGCCTCGGCCCAGCCGCTCAACCTTTCCGACGCGCAGTCGCACCCTGCCTTCCGCTACCTGCCGGAAACGGGCGAAGAAATCTACCATTCCTTCCTCGGCGTGCCGATCCTCAGGACCGGGCGCTCGCTTGGCGTTCTCGTCGTGCAGAACAAGGCGAGCCGCAACTATCGCGAGGAAGAGCTGGAAGCGCTCGAGACGACGGCGATGGTGCTTGCCGAGATGATCGCCACCGGCGAGCTCAAGAAGATCACCAAGCCGGGCCTCGAACTCGACCTGACGCGTTCGGTCACCGTCGACGGCGATACTTATAATGACGGTATCGGCCTCGGTTACGTGGTGCTCCACGAGCCGCGCATCGTCGTCACCAATCTGCTGAACGAGGATGCCGAGAAGGAAATCCGGCGGCTGGCCGAAGCCATGGGCTCGCTCAGGATTTCGATCGACGACATGCTGTCGCGTCGCGACGTGTCGATGGAGGGCGAACACCGCGAGGTGCTCGAAACCTACCGCATGTTCGCGCACGACCAGGGCTGGGTGCGCAAGCTCGAAGAGGCGATCCGCAACGGCCTGACGGCGGAAGCAGCAGTCGAGAAAGTGCAGAGCGACACCAAGGCGCGGATGATGCGGTTGACCGACCCTTATCTGCGCGAACGCATGCACGATTTCGAGGATCTGGCGAACCGTCTGCTCAGACAGTTGACCGGTTATACCGGCCGGACGACCGGCGAAGGTTTCCCCAGCGATGCGATCGTCCTGGCGCGCGCCATGGGAGCGGCCGAACTGCTCGATTATCCGCGTGCCAATGTGCGCGGGCTGGTGCTGGAAGAAGGGGCGGTAACGAGCCATGTGGTGATCGTTGCGCGGGCCATGGGCATTCCGGTCATCGGTCAGGCGGCGGGCGTGGTGGCGCTCGCCGAGAACGGCGATGCTGTGATCATCGATGCCGACGAGGGACATGTGCATCTGCGGCCGATGGCCGATCACCGGCGCTCCTACGAGGAAAAGGTTCGCTTCCGCGCCAGACGGCAGGAGCAGTTCCGGGCGCTGCGCGCCGTCGAGCCGGTGACCAAGGATGGGCAGCGGATCGCGCTGATGATGAATGCCGGCCTGCTGGTCGACCTGCCGCAGCTTTCGGAATCGGGTGCCGAGGGCATCGGCCTGTTCCGCACCGAGCTGCAGTTCATGATCGCCTCCACCATGCCGAAGGCGGAGGAGCAGGAGCAGTTCTATCGCAATGTGATAAAACAGGCGGCGGGCCGCACCGTCACCTTCCGTACGCTCGATATCGGCGGCGACAAGGTGGTGCCGTATTTCCGTGGCCATGAGGAAGAAAATCCCGCACTCGGCTGGCGCGCCATCCGGTTGTCGCTCGACCGGCCGGGGCTGTTGCGCACCCAGTTGCGCGCCCTGCTGAAGGCATCGGCCGACACCGAGCTGAAGCTGATGGTGCCGATGGTGACCGAGGTTTCCGAGCTGAAGATGGTGCGCGAGCTCTTACAGAAGGAAGTGCAGCACCTCTCGCGTTTCGGCCACGGGCTGCCGCGCAAGCTGCAATTCGGCGCGATGCTGGAAGTGCCTGCCCTGCTTTGGCAGCTCGACGAGCTGATGGAGGCGGTCGATTTCGTCTCGGTCGGTTCGAACGATCTCTTCCAGTTCTCGATGGCGGTCGATCGCGGCAATGCGCGGGTCTCCGACCGCTTCGATCCGCTCGGCAAGCCGTTCTTGCGCATCCTGCGTGATATCGTACGCGGGGCGGACAGGAACAAGACGCCGGTGACGCTCTGCGGCGAACTCGCCAGCAAACCGATCTCGGCGATGGCGCTGCTCGGCATCGGCTTCCGATCGATCTCGATGTCGCCGGCCTCGATCGGACCGGTGAAGGCGATGCTGCTCGGGCTCGATGTCGGGGCGCTGACGAAGGCGATGGACGAGGTGCTGGACGATCACCACGCCTTGATGCCGATGCGCGAGGTGCTTGCCCGCTTCGCCGAGAGCCACAATATTCCCCTTTAGACAGAGATTTAAGAAGAATCGGAGTGAAGGGTGGCGAAGCTTCCCGTTGAAAAGATGCGCGAGCTGGAACGTCGTTTCGGCGAGATCGAGGCGCGCATGTCGGCTGGCCCGGCTGCCGATGTCTATGTGAAGCTCGCATCCGAATATTCCGAGCTGCAGCCTGTCGTGACGAAGATCCGCGTCTATGAGAAGGCGGTCGCCGAGCTTGCCGATCTCGAAACGCTGCTCGAGGACAGGTCGGTCGACCGCGAGATGCGCGACCTCGCCGAGCTGGAACTGCCCGAGGTGAAGGAGCAGATCGAGGTGCTGGAACAGGAGATGCAGATCCTGCTTCTGCCGAAGGACGCAGCCGACGAAAAGAGCGCGATCCTCGAAATCCGCGCCGGCACGGGCGGCTCGGAAGCGGCCCTTTTCGCCGGCGATCTCTTTCGTATGTACGAGCGCTTTGCAGCGGAAAAGGGCTGGAAGGTGGAGGTGCTCTCGGCGAGCGAGGGCGAAGCCGGCGGCTACAAGGAAATCATCGCGACGATCACCGGCAGGGGCGTCTTTGCCAAGCTGAAATTCGAATCCGGCGTGCATCGCGTGCAACGTGTGCCGGAAACCGAGGCGGGCGGGCGTATCCATACGTCGGCCGCAACGGTTGCGGTGCTGCCGGAGGCCGAGGAGATCGACATCGAGATCCGGGCTGAAGATATCCGCATCGACACGATGCGCTCTTCGGGTGCGGGCGGCCAGCACGTCAATACGACGGACTCGGCGGTGCGCATCACCCACCTGCCGAGCGGCATCGTCGTCACCAGTTCGGAAAAATCGCAACACCAAAATCGCGCCAAGGCGATGCAGGTGCTGCGCTCCAGGCTCTACGATGCCGAGCGTCAGAGGGCCGATAGCGAGCGCTCTGCCGATCGCAAAAGCCAGGTCGGCTCCGGCGACCGCTCCGAACGTATCCGCACCTATAATTTCCCGCAGGGGCGGGTGACGGACCATCGCATCAATCTGACGCTCTATAAGCTCGACCGGATGATGGAAGGCGAGATCGAGGAGGTCGTCGACGCACTGATGGCTGATTACCAGGCCAGCCAGCTGGCGCAGCTCGGCGAGCAACAATGAGCTCGACGGTCGCCGATATGCTTGCCGAAGCGCGCCGCCGCTTCACCGAAGCAGGTATCGTCGACCCGGCGACCGATGCGCGGCTGCTTGTCGCGGGCCTTCTGAAACTGTCGCCGACCGAGCTGTTGACGCGATCGGCCGAGCGTCTTTCTCCTGAGCAGGCCGAAGTGACTTTCAAGGCGCTGGAGCGGCGGGTCGGTCACGAGCCGGTGCATCGCATTCTCGGCGAGCGGGAATTCTACGGCCTGCCGCTTCGGCTCTCGGCGGAAACGCTGGAACCGCGGCCGGATACGGAAATCCTGGTCGATACGGTTCTCGTCTATCTCAAGGACCTTGCAAAGGCGCAAAACCGTCTCCATATCCTTGACATGGGAACCGGGACCGGGGCGATATGCCTTGCGCTTTTGAGCGAATGTCCTGATGCGTCAGGTGTCGGCAGCGACATATCGGCGGATGCACTTTTGACGGCAAGATCGAATGCAGAAAGAAACGGGTTGCAGGATCGTTTTGAGGCCGTACAGTCGAATTGGTTCGAGGACATCCAGGGATCCTTTCACGCGATTGTCTCAAATCCGCCCTATATTGCTTCCAATGTCATTCACGATCTCGCTCCCGAAGTGACCAAATTTGATCCGGCTGCGGCTCTGGATGGCGGCCCGGATGGGCTTGACGCTTACAAAGCCATAGCCAAGGATGCGGCAAGGTTCATCAGGCCCGATGGGTTCGTCGGACTGGAGATCGGCTACGATCAGCGAAACGACGTGACGGCGATCTTTGAAGCGAAAGGCTTCAGGTGCCTCAAATCCGTGAAAGATTATGGTCAGAACGACAGGGTGCTCGTGTTCGCGCTCGCGTGAAAGACGATAATGCGGCATTGGACGAGACATTATTGTTATTGCGAAGAAAAGGCTTGGATTTCCCGGTGAAGCAATATAGGTTGCGGTCACGTGTTGGGCAGATAGGAATGAACGAGATTCGTTCGGTACTTGGTTTGCCTCGGGGGTCCGCTCTTTTAAACGAGAGTTTCAACGGTTGAACACGACCCAATGCGTGAATCAGTCAAACTGACTTGAGAACCAAGCGGCAGGTCGGCGCAAAGGCGCAGTATGCTCGCGGCACAAAGGTCCTGATCCGGTTTTCCGGTCATGGCGGTTGGTGCCATGTATCCATCACAAACAGAGAATTCAGGTGAACGATCTATGAGGCCAGGACAGCAGAACAAGCGCGGTCGAGGGCGTGGTAACAATAATAACGGCGGCGGTGGCGGCGGTGGAAATAACAATAACAACAATTTCAACCGTAAGGGCGGCAATCCGCTAACCCGGACCTATGACAGTTCCGGCCCCGATGTGAAGATTCGCGGTACTGCGCAGCATATCGCCGAAAAATACGCGCAGCTCGCCCGAGACGCCCAAAGCTCCGGCGACCGCGTGATTGCCGAGAACTATCTCCAGCACGCCGAACATTATAATCGCATCATTGCCAGCGCCCAGGCGCAGATGCAGGAACGCTTCCAGCGCGACGACCGCGGCGAGTACAATGATCGCGACGGTGCGGACCGCGACGGCGACGATATGGACAACAATGAGAATGACAATGACAATGACGGCGACGATGTCGTTATCGTCCAGCCGCCGCAGAGCAGGCCGCACCAGCCGCAGCAGAGCAGACAGCACCAGCCGCAGGCACAGCCGAAGCCGGTAGCCGCTCAGGCGCCTGCACCAGCACCTCAGTCCGAGGTCATCGATGGAACCGGCCCTCAGCCGGAGATCGAAGGCATTCCGGCCGAAGTCGCCATGGACGAGGAAGGTGCCGGCGGCCAGCCGCGCGAACGCCAGCCCCGCCGCCGCAGCACCGGCAGCCGTCCCCGGCGCCCGCGTCGCGGTGCTGAGGGCGAAGAAGCCGCCGCTGAAGGCGAGGGTGCCTCTGCCGAGGCGCCAGTGCTGGCTGACGTCGCATCGGAATGAGGATTTCGCTTTCCCTTCAGGGACAGCGTGACGTTCATGCCATCTACTCGAATTAGCTTGAAAATCCCCGGCCTTGTGCCGGGGATTTTCATTTTATGGGCTCTTTAAACTCACAGAACAGGCTACCATATTCTCCTCGAACTGCTTCGCCCGAATCCCTTACGGGCCAAGCGCGGCCTGCCTTTTCAGGGGGTCGATCTCAATCATCGGTCTGCGCCTCGTCAGGGCAGGGCGATCCATGGAGGTAGAATATGAATATCGAGAAATATTCGGAGCGGGTGCGCGGTTTCATCCAGTCCGCCCAGACCTATGCGCTGGCGCAGGGTCACCAGCAATTTACGCCGGAACATGTGCTGAAAGTCCTGCTCGACGACGATCAGGGCATGGCGGCGTCGCTGATCGACCGCGCCGGCGGCGATGCCAAGGCCGCCCGCCTTGCTAATGACGCGGCTCTCGCCAAATTGCCGAAGATCTCCGGCGGCAACGGCAATATCTATCTGGCACAACCACTCGCCAAGGTGCTTTCGACTGCCGAAGAAGCGGCGAAGAAGGCCGGCGACAGCTTCGTCACGGTGGAACGCCTACTGCAGGCGCTGGCGATCGAATCCTCGGCCTCGACCTTTTCGACGCTGAAGAACGCAGGCGTGACGGCCCAGGGCCTGAACCAGGTGATCAACGACATCCGCAAGGGTCGGACGGCGGATTCCTCCAACGCCGAGCAGGGTTTCGACTCGCTGAAAAAGTTCGCACGCGATCTCACTGCCGAAGCCCGCGAGGGCAAGCTCGACCCGGTGATCGGCCGCGACGACGAAATCCGCCGCACCATCCAGGTGCTTTCGCGCCGTACCAAGAACAATCCAGTGCTGATCGGCGAACCCGGCGTCGGCAAGACGGCGATCGTCGAGGGCCTGGCGCTGCGCATCGTCAATGGTGACGTGCCGGAATCGCTCAAGGACAAGAAGCTGATGGCGCTCGACATGGGCGCGCTGATCGCCGGTGCGAAATACCGCGGCGAATTCGAGGAACGGCTGAAGGCCGTGCTCAATGAAGTCCAGGCGGAAAACGGCGAGATCATCCTGTTCATCGACGAGATGCACACGCTGGTCGGCGCCGGCAAGGCGGATGGGGCGATGGATGCCTCCAACCTGCTGAAGCCGGCCCTTGCCCGCGGTGAGCTGCATTGCGTCGGCGCGACCACGCTCGACGAATACCGCAAACATGTCGAGAAGGATCCGGCCCTTGCCCGCCGCTTCCAGCCCGTCGTCGTCGACGAACCGACGGTCGAAGACACGATCTCGATCCTGCGCGGCCTGAAGGAAAAATACGAGCAGCATCACAAGGTGCGCATCGCCGATGCAGCGCTGGTGGCGGCGGCGACGCTTTCCAACCGCTATATCACCGACCGTTTCCTGCCCGACAAGGCGATCGACCTGATGGACGAGGCGGCGGCGCGGTTGCGCATGCAGGTTGATTCCAAGCCGGAAGAGCTCGACGAACTCGACCGTCGCATCATGCAGCTGAAGATCGAACGCGAAGCGCTGAAAAAGGAAACGGACGTCGCGTCCGCCGACCGTCTGAAGCGGCTGGAAACCGAAGTGACCGATCTCGAGGAGCAGGCCGATGCGCTGACGGCCCGCTGGCAGTCGGAAAAGCAGAAGCTCGGCCTTGCCGCCGATCTCAAGAAGCAGCTCGACGATGCCCGCAATGAACTGGCGATCGCCCAGCGCAAAGGCGAATTCCAGCGTGCCGGCGAGCTGACCTACGGTGTCATTCCGGACCTTGAAAAGCAGCTCGTCGACGCCGAGAAGCAGGATGGCGACCGCGGCGCGATGGTGCAGGAGGTGGTCATCCCCGATAACATCGCCCATGTCGTGTCCCGCTGGACCGGCATTCCGGTAGACAGGATGCTGGAGGGCGAACGCGACAAGCTGCTTCGGATGGAAGACGAGCTGGCGAAATCGGTGATCGGGCAGGGTGATGCGGTTCAGGCCGTGTCGCGCGCCGTTCGCCGCGCGCGTGCCGGCCTGCAGGATCCGAACCGGCCGATCGGCTCGTTCATCTTCCTCGGCCCGACCGGCGTCGGCAAGACGGAGCTCACCAAGGCGCTCGCCCGCTTCCTCTTCGACGACGAAACGGCGATGGTGCGCATGGACATGTCGGAATATATGGAGAAGCACTCCGTTGCCCGGCTGATCGGAGCACCTCCCGGCTATGTCGGCTATGACGAAGGCGGAGCGTTGACGGAAGCCGTGCGCCGCCGGCCCTATCAGGTCGTGCTGTTCGACGAGATCGAAAAGGCGCATCCCGACGTCTTCAACATCCTGCTGCAGGTGCTGGACGACGGACGCCTGACGGACGGCCAGGGCCGGACGGTTGATTTCCGCAACACGATGATCATCATGACCTCGAACCTCGGCGCCGAATATCTGACGCAACTGAGGGACGGCGACGACAGCGACACGGTTCGCGAGCAGGTGATGGAGGTCGTGCGCGGGCATTTCCGGCCGGAATTCCTGAACCGCATCGACGAGATCATCCTCTTCCATCGCCTGAAGCGCGAGGAGATGGGTGCGATCGTCGATATCCAGCTGAAGCGGCTGGTGGTTCTGCTGGCCGAGCGCAAGATCGTCATCGATCTCGACGAGGAAGCCCGCCACTGGCTGGCGAACAAGGGTTACGATCCGGTCTACGGCGCAAGGCCGTTGAAGCGGGTGATCCAGAAGTTCGTGCAGGATCCGCTGGCCGAGCAGATCCTGTCCGGCCAGGTGCCGGATGGATCGACGGTGACGGTGACGAGCGGTTCGGACCGGTTGCAGTTCAGGACGAGGCAGACGGTGAGCGAAGCAGCGTAAATAGGTTTGCCGGATGAATGAGAAATGGCGGCTTTGGCCGCCATTTTTCGTTGGATAGTCGGGGCCGTCTGTTGGAGGGGAAGCAGCGTAGATGGACGCTACTTGCTCGCCACCTGGTCCGGCGTCTGGTTGTTGAGCAGCGTATCGATGCGTTTGCGCTCGTCTTCGAATTTCGCCAGCGCCTCGCCCTGCAGCGATTTGCCGCCCGGCAGGCGGATGCGCAGCGGATCGACCTTGGTGCCGTTGACGATCAGCTCGTAATGCAGGTGCGGGCCGGTGGATTCGCCCGTCGTGCCGACCCAGCCGATCACCTGGCCCTGGCGGATCTTGGCGCCGGGGACGACGCCCTTGGCGATGGCGCTCTGGTGATTGTAGGAGGATTCATAGCCGTTGGCATGGCGCACGATCGTCTGGTTGCCGTAACCGCCGGAATCCCAGCCGGCCTTTTCGACCGTGCCGTTGCCGGCGGCGATGATCGCCGTGCCGCGCGGTGCTGCCCAATCGACGCCGGTGTGCATGCGGGCGAAACCGAGGATCGGGTGGCGGCGCATGCCGAAGCCAGATTTGAAGATGCCGTTCGGAACCGGGTTGCGCAGCAGGAACTGGCGGATGCTCTTGCCGTTCTCGTCGAAATAATCGACCGTGCCGTCGTCGGGGTCCTGGAAACGGTAGAAGCGCGTCTGCGTATCGCCGAAACGAGCGTTGACATAGAGCAGTTCGGAATCCTCGGTCGCCTGACCGGCGCTGTCGGCGACGGAGAAGAAGGCTTCGAGACTGTCGGTCGGCCTCAGCTGCGCCTGGAAATCGACATTGCTGGCGAGCAGCTTGATGATCAGCGCCGTCATATCCTTGGTCATGCCGTAGGAAAGGGCAGCACGATAGATGCCGTCATAGACGCGCGGCAGGTTCTGGCCGGGCGGTGGTGCGAAGGAATTGTCATCGAAGGCGGTGGCGATGGCATCCAGCATCGGCGGCTCGCTGCCGGGCACGTACCTGCCCTTGTCGTCGACGGCCACGGTGACGAGATGGCGCGTGCCGCGATAGACGCTGGCTCGGATGATCTTTGCCTGTTCGCCCTTCTGAATGATGCCGATGCGCAGTACATCGCCCTTGTCGAGATCAGGAGAACCCAGTTGCTGCGCGATATAGCCGGCGATGCCATCGGCATATTGCTGCGGATAGCCTGAATCCGTTAGCGCTTTGGCGATCGGCGTGTCGACGCGCACCGGCAGGATGTCGTCGGCGAATTCTTCGGTCTGCGGCGTGATCGATTCCGATGCGGAGACCGTCATGTTCTGTTCGAGCACGCGGGCGGACAGACCGGCGGTCAGATCGACATCGGCGTCCTCGTTGGAGAAACGACGCGGATCGACATAATAAAGGGCTGCGAGCTGCGTGTTGCCGTCCGTCAGCACCGAGCCGTTGGAACGCACGTTCTCTTCGACCTCCTCGAGCGACAGGCCGGATGCCATCTGCATGCTGGTCTTGCCGGTCGGGAAGGGAATGGTCTTCAGGCTGACTTCGGATTCGACGTCGGATCCGTAAAGCGCACCTGTGCGGCTTTGCGGCGCGGGCTGCGGCTCGTCGGCGGAAAAGATCGCCAGGGGATCGAAGTCCGGATAATCTTCCGTCGCCACATGGTTGGCGGCCAGCGTCATCTTCACATGCGCGAAGGGCTGGCGGCGCACGACTTCCTTTTCGCCGTCGTGGACGACGGTCGAGACTTCCATGATGGCACGGTCGGACGGTTTTGCGGCGATGGCGGGCGCGATCAGCCGGCCACCGCGGACCACTGTCGTATCCTCATGGGCGTCTGCCGCAACACTTGCATAGGCTTCGGCGGGGATCGCCAATTGCTGGCGGCCATCAAGGGCGGCAAAAAGGGCGACTCCCATCAGGACGGACGATGTAATGCCGGTGAGGAACGTGCCCGAGAGCCAGCGCAAGGAAACTTCGCGCCGGTCGGGCGCGCGTCTGCCGTCGGCCAGAAGCGGAGGCTCGTTGCCCAACGAGCGGATCATCATTTTCTCCGTCATCATGGCAGTCGGGTCCGCGTCCTTACATCAGGCGTCTGTGGGAGCATGTATCGGCCATCCTGGCTGGGGCGAAAGATGTGCATATTTTGGGCATGGAAGTCAAATCACTCAGGAAAAGGCAGTCTGCCTGCATTTGCCTGTGTGAATCATGTGTCTCTTAAGACCAGCAGATTGTGATGATGTCGGGGCGTGGGAGACAAAACAGCGTTCTTTCCACGAAAAGTCGAAAGACGATCATCTTTCCTGGCCGTGTAAGGCCGGTCGGAATCCGGGAAACGAACGCATTCGCGTGCTGTCCGGAATTTTTCCTGTAAAAACAATGGCCTGAAAGAAAAATCAATTTTTTCGAAAAGCGCTGTTGACTGTTCTCCTGGGTTAGTTCTATAAGCCCACTCACTGAACGAGGGCGGCGGCGCTGCTGGCGACGAAGTCTTTCGTTCTAGTGAAACTCAAGCGGATTGGCGATTGCTGGTTTGTGTTCTGGGCGCGAGTTTGGAACG
>NZ_WUEN01000006.1:0-341960 GCF_010668065.1 Rhizobium leguminosarum
AGTATCACTGCAAGCCGCTCGGCGACACCGACTGGAACGGCTCGGGCATGCATTGCAACTTCTCGACCAAGTACATGCGCGAAGTCGGCGGCAAGGCCTATTTCGAAGCGCTGATGGCGCAGTTCGAAAAGAACCTGATGGACCACATCAACGTCTACGGTCCTGACAACGACAAGCGCCTGACCGGCAAGCACGAGACAGCTCCGTGGAACAAGTTCTCCTACGGTGTTGCCGACCGTGGTGCCTCGATCCGCGTGCCGCACTCCTTCGTCAAGAACGACTACAAGGGCTATCTGGAAGATCGCCGCCCGAACTCGCAGGGCTGCCCCTACCAGATCGCTTCGCAGGTTCTGAAGACGATCTCGGAAATTCCGCTTCTCAACAGGCAGGCCGGATGACATGAAAAACTGAACGCACCGATTGCCTTGCTTCAAGCCAGGTGTCGGGCAATTGGCTGCAATCCAACAACGCCCGCGGCGCAAGCGGCAGATTGCCCATGAAATGCCATGGCCAATCTGCCGCATGAAGATCGCTTTTCCATAGGCCGTCAGCATTAGCGGCCTATGGCAACAAGGGGCACGGCTTGCGCGTCCCGCTTGTTCGCTTTGTCGTGCATACTTCGAGACAGCTTTAGGACGAATCGATATTCACCGCAGCCAGATCATTGAGGCGGGGAGATAGATGAAACCTTCGAAATGGATTGCTGTGCGGTCGTATCGAGCGGCGAAACGTCGGAAGTGCTTCATACGGTTTTCCAAGCCGCAAACCGAGGATCTGCCCATTAGAGGAGAAGGAGTGACTTCCGGTTGCATGAAGGGCAACGCTTGGAGCGCTCGTTTCTAGAAAGGTGTCCATTGGGATACAGCTTACTATGAAGTTATGCCAGCGATGAGCATTTGAATGTCGGCTAAATGCACCCATTCGACGCCAATGCGGCTATCAGATTGGTTTCCAATAGCCGACACATTGCGGCGCTTAGGGTCTCGGCCGAGGTGACATTACAGAATAAATGTTATCGAAAGGCGGGGGGCCAACGATCGTAGAGCCGCCACTTTTGGCTGACTCTGCGATGGCTGCCATATCGCCACCGTTCAGTGAACCGATAAGCCTGAATGCCTCCTCCATATGTCCTGGCGAAAAAATGATCAACATCCGGGCGGTACTATCCGAAAGATTGCACCACGCGTGTGGAGTCCCCCTCTTGACTGTTGCAGAGTCCCCAACTGACAACGCTAAGCTCTGGCTACCATTGATGAGATGAACGCTGCCTTCAAGAACAATGAAGTGCTCCTCCTCGTTAGCATGGGTGTGGACGGGTACACCGTTACGTGACTCGGCAGTCACCTCGATCATCGTGTACAAGCCTCCGGTCTCCGAAACAGAGGTACGGATCGTAAATCGCTCACCGGGAGTAACCTCCAACCATTCACAGCCATCGCCAGGGCCTTTGGGCAGCAAATTAACCGACGTATCCATTCGAACTTCCTTTCAAGTATTGCATGACAGTGCGTCAGGCTAATTTCTGATTTGAAAGGTCTGTGTTACGTTTCGGTTACAAAATTCGTCCTTAACGTTTCCATTAAAGCCTATGCCACATGTCGCGAGACCATACGACGACCATTTATAAAAAGACTTCCAAAAGGACCGGAACGATTTACCTTGGCGATGCCGGACCACCAGGCGTTGCTGCTCGCTGGCAAATGACGGCCTACTTTCGGAAAGCTTCGCTCGGTACCTCTTTGCGTCCGGTAATAGGCCTGCCAAATGCATTGGTTAAACGGGAAAATGGCGAGGTCGATCTGGTGCTTGGAAATGCGAATGATGACCCTGTCGGTTTTTTTCGGCGAACACTGCCAGGAATTCCCACAGTATGCCTATGCCGCAGGGGGCATATGGGAAAGGGTCATGAATTCGATCAGCGAGCTGGCGCAATTCACGTCACTTCGTATCAACGCAACGGATAACGCCAACGTGGCGGATGCGTTTGACGGTCTCACCGAGCAATCGAACGCTCAAGGTGCCCGACATACATACTGCCGCGGTGCTACCGCAACAAACCGACGCAGTTCTGGTGGTACCCGTGACAACGGCAAAGTGCCTTAATCGAGCGCTACGAGCTCGATAGCTTGGCGCTTGCAGGAAAAAAGCTGCCTGAGTACAAGGTTGGCTTGATCTGGTATGAGCGTGGTCACCGGGATGAAGTGCATACTGGCGCACAAAACATCTTGTCCTCCTTCATCGCTAACGAGCCGTCCGGCGAAGGTCGGCACGCCGTGTCTTCCTAAGTGAGACACCGAGCTTCGCGAAAGGCCAGCCTCGGTGAGCGTTTACAGATGCGTGTAATCAACCGGCACCTTCAAAAACCGCCTCCCATCTGGCGCTTTCAGCGGGGGCCGGCCACCGTTCAGGTTGACCTGCAGTGCGAGCAGCATAAGGTCGGGAAGCGGCAATGTGGCGTCTCTCGATTGACGCCATGCGACGAAATCTACCGCAGAGCGCCCCGCTAAGTGGATATTTTCCCGCTGCTCGTCGATCGAGCATTCCCAGGCAGCAGTCCGACCTTGCGGCGGATAGTCATGCCCGACCATTAATCGCACCTGTTTGGGAAGCGCTACGATGGTGGAGATTGTCTGCCAGAGTTCTTCGGCGCTTCCTCCTGGGAAGTCGGCTCGAGCTGTCCCGACGTCCGGCAAGAAAACGGTATCGTTTACGAACGCTACGTCTTCATTGTACAGAATAATCGATGCGAGTGTATGCCCCGGTGCATAGGCCACCGCGAGGTCGACACTGCCAATGGTGATCGTGTCACCATGTCGAAGCAACCGGTGCCATTGCCGTCCATCGACAGGCAGTTCCGGTAGATCATAGCGCTCCCGCCACATCTGCTGAACGATTGCCACTCGTTCGCCGATTGCCGTCGGCGAGCCAGTGCGGTCTGAAAGATACGCCGCCGCCGACATATGATCGGCATGCGGGTGGGTATCGACGATCAATTCCACTTTCAGCTCATGTCTCCCGACAAAGCGAAGTAGCTCGTCTGCGCTGGTGCCGCTGAATGTCGCCGAGCCTCTGTCGAAGTCGAGCACCGGATCGATGATGGCGCACGCACGGCTGGCAGGATCCCAGATGATGTACTGGACCGATCCTGTCGGTTGATGGAAAATACCATGAACATTTGGTTGCATCGGACTCCCGCGCCTATGAGACATTGGTTGATAATTGTGAACCGCCCGCAGTCATTGTATCGATGTCGGCCGCCTCATCCGAAGAGTTTGAATTGTATTCCGAGGTGTCGCCGCTTCCCGAGCTTGGCTTGTAGCGCTGAAATCGACCCGTACTTCCACCGTTGTGCCATTGACAACGACATTTTCGAACGAACCACCGCGTGAGTACTCCTTCGACAACCTCAATGTTTCTACATCGCCAAATTTATTGCAGTCGATATCACCAGTATTTCAAATATTCGCTGATCTATTACAGATATAGTTGAGAACCTGGCATGATTATACACCACCACTCAGTCATCAGGTGTTGACGACATCGGCGATAGACGGGCGGCTTGCGCCGCCCCACAGAATTTCACGCTTACTTCGAGACGGCCTTGGCTGCCTCGTCAATCGTATCAGCGATGGCTTTTGGTTGCGTCATGAACAGCGCGTGGCTGGCGGATACTTTGGTTACCTTCGCGCCGATGCGCTCCGCCATATGTATCAGCATCTTCTGGTCAAAGGCTTTGTCTTCGGTCGCAATCACCGCCCAGCTTGGCTTCGTCCGCCAGGCAGCATTGGTGAGCTTTGTGCCGAAAACTGACATATTGATCGGAATCTGCGAGTCCCGCATGAACGCAACATCTGCATCGCTCACATCGCTGGCGAAAGCAATCTTGAAATTCTCAGGCTTTACATATCCAAAACCATCCTTGGTGGTTTCGATTACGAAGTCGGTCTGCGGTGCGAAGCCCTCATATTGCTGGCCGGTCGTCTCGCCGGCATCGGGAGACAGGGCAGATACATAAACAAGACCGGCGACCTTCGGATCAACGCCAGCTTCTGTGATGACAGTTCCGCCCCAGGAATGTCCAACGAGAATAGCTGGTCCCGTCTGTCGTTCCAGAGCCCGATTGGTGGCTGCAACGTCGTCAGCAAGTGAGGTGAGCGGGTTTTGCACAATAGTGACTTTGTAGCCGCGCTCGGTGAGATTGTCATACACAGAACGCCAGCCGCTGCCGTCTGCGAATGCACCATGAACAAGGACTACGTTTTTTACAGCTTGGGTGTCCGGAATCGTCTGTGCGCTTGCCGAGTTGATGACAAGAAGAGCGCCGGCCGCAGCGAGGGCCCCAATCAATGCGAATTTCATGATCCTTCTCCTTTTATATCGCAATAACATTTATGGCGATAAGTTATCTAGCTTCACAGGAAAAGCCTGTCAAGTCATTATTTATCGCGATATTGTTTTTCGCGATTGAAATGCATATACTCCGGTTTGAAGGAGCACGCATGCACAAGATTACGAACGACAAACCGGTCCCGCTCGACGACCAACTTTGCTACGCGATTTACTCGGCTGGCATGGCGATCCAACGCCTCTACAAGACCTTGCTCGATGAACTCGGGCTTACTTATCCGCAATACCTCGCTCTGAACGTCCTGTGGCGATCCGACAACCAGTCCGTTGGAGAAATTGCCGAGAAACTCGCACTCGAATCCAGCACGATAACGCCGATACTCAAGCGGCTCGAGGCTGCCAATCTGCTCAAAAGGACTCGCAATCCGGCAAACGAGCGGCAGGTCTTCGTCGCCCTGACGAGCAAGGGACGAGCCCTGGCATCGCGCGCTGCATGTCTCGGCGATGCGCTATTGGCTGCCTCCGCTCAAACACCGGCGCAACTTGCGACGCTCAACGAACACGTGAGGCATCTAAGGGACGCGCTCTACAGCCATATGGCTCACCGGAATTCTCCTCCATGGGCGACCACCAAGCCGCTCGCTGTTGTTGCACCGGCGGCGCTCCACTCGAGGGGCTGAGAACCTGACGTGAGACAAGCAGGGTTGCCCAAAGCGGATATGAAATTTTCAACATGATCGATGGCTCCGTACAGTGAGGATAACTTCTGGCCCTGCCATTTGCGCAGAGGTTCCTGGCGCCCTGCCCACGGCCGCCTTTCCGATATCGATTTCATTTGACACGAGAGACGCGCGTGGCGCCGCGCGATTGAGATCGATTACGCTGCGCCAGGCTTTACAGACCTGAGTGGTGTAATGATTCATCCGCTGCTCGGGCCGCAAGTGCGAATTGCTGGTCTTAAACACTCCTTATATTCACCGAGCTCCGCTGTAAGATTCAAGAACAGGGCGCGGGCTTCGAGCATCACGGTTAGTTTTACGCGCCGCTGATCTCAGACCCTGACAACAGTTTGCAAAATCGCTCCGTCCCCGCATATTTCGAGTTCGCAACTCCGCGGCGAGAATCATCGATCTGAAAGGCGACATGATTTCGGACCTCCTTAATTCGTGGCATAAACTAGGACATAACGCGCGAAAGGTGCTTTCTTAGTTGCTTTTTTTGTGACCAAAGATAAGCTATGTTATGTGAAATTGTTGGCGAATAAGCATGCAAGTTAAACAAAAAATGAAAGAATCTTCCGAAGAGTCTCTCGACCGGATCGATCTCAAAATTCTGCGTGCGCTGCAATCTGAAGGTCGCCTCACCAACGCTGACTTGGCTGAAAGGGTCAATGTCAGCGCCGCCACTTGTCATCGACGCACCCAACGGCTGTTCGAGGAAGGTTTCATCACAGGCGTACGCGCCGAAGTCGCGCCGACGGCCATCGGGCTAGGCGCACTGGTCATGGTCGGAGTGGTGCTAGATCGCTCAACACCGGAGAGCTTCGCAGAGTTCGAGGGTGCCGTAATGGTGATGAAGGAGGTGCTCGAGTGCAACCTCGTAGCGGGTGATTTCGACTACCTGTTGAAGATAAGGGTACGGGACATGGCCGATTTCAATAAGCTCCACGGTCAAAAGCTGATTGCGCTCCCCGGCATTCGACAGACGCGGACCTTCTTCGTTATGAAGGAAGTCAAGGAAAATGCGAGATTGCCGTTCTAGATCGTGACGGCAGCCAACGCGTTAGTGCAGTGTTCCTTGATCTGAAACCGTTTCCCCCGGTTTTCAGAGACGCCTTGCGTTTCAGCTTTTAGCCTGTGCTGCACTTGGCCAGTTGTTGCCACATTTCGTGGGCGCAAAGGAATTCCGAGTACCCCGCCGGGCTGTTACTTTGGCGGCAGTACTGGAATTTCTTCGTCCGCCACCGTGTCATATCCGTCGAAATCGCCTGAAACGAGGTCCTGGGGAAGCGGATAATATGGAGAAAAGTAGAGCGCAGCAGGGCCTGCAAATCCAAGCCCGCTTAAGTTCGACAGACGTGAAATGCATCCCCTGAAGATGTTGATGCTGCGTACTTTTCTCTTCAAATAAGATGCTGTAATCAAGTGCTCACTTTCACGACATCGTCTCCAATTTCCATAAATCGCAATAAGCTGCGGATAGCAGACTCGCGTCGCCGCGTTTCGCGTTCGTGTCCAAGGCTGTAGCGGATGTTGCATTTGAAATTTTGCTGCAGTGGGGAGCTCGCAATGTCGCGAGGTCATCACCGTCAAGTCGGCGCTCCGACAGAATGCTCATAGCGATGTTCGGGCATCAAAAACGCTTCGTGTCCGTCCTGCTAGGCTCAAGCCTTTGCTGGGCATGGTTCGCCTCTCTGTCAGCCAAGAATCGCCGCCTACAGGCAATATTGCTGCGCTTGCTGCACCTTCCGAAAATCGAAGCTGAAGCAAACAAATGTTACACCTTTAGGAATAGCGCTGTGCCCCGAAATCTTGGCGAAACGGAACCTGGTGACTGTAGTGCTCCGGAACAGAGGAGACACATGGATGCGAGACCACCCGGACGGTCCCACTGGTGAAAGTGCCATAGCCTGCCTCCGACTGGTCGGCGAACCGGTCCGGGGCACTGGCAGCGACGGGTCCGTGAGCAATCAGCGACCTCCGCCGAAAGAGCAAAGATGGGGCGGCTCGAAAACGCTGCTGAGCGAGACAGCCGGCACTAGGGTCCCCGTCAAACAGCACGCTGAACGGTGCCCCCACCCGGCGGAGCGAAACTCAGACGAGGAAGCGGAATTATGGCGCTGTGGGATCGCAGCGGCGGTGCTTTTCGGCATCGTTGCGATGTTTTCCCTCGCGGTCTTCTCCATAATTACCAAGTCGGTCCCGACGTATATCGAGTGGCTGCCGTTGTCGGGATGGCCTGTGCCCTGAGTGGCTCCGGCTCCGCCAGACGGTCTTCTACAATCCGGATCGCCGTCGGGTCACTGGTGACGGGGCCCCCACTGCTTCCGGCTCGGAAGGAGCGAACGGAGAACGACCTCGTTTTAGAAATACTTCGGTAACATGGGTGTTCGATACATTTCCTGCGGCATCCAGAGGTGGGCTGACAAGCACCAATACACGGTGATTTTCTCAACCACACGGCTGTCGCATGTATAGTTGGAAAAGGATAAACATATGAGCTTGCGTATCAACGATATCGCTCCCGATTTTACCGCCGACACCACCCAGGGACCGATCAGCTTCCATGAGTGGATCGGCAACGGCTGGGCCGTCCTGTTCTCGCATCCGAAGAATTTCACGCCGGTTTGCACGACCGAGCTCGGCGCTATGGCCGGCCTGGCCGGGGAATTTTCCAAGCGTGGCGCCAAGGTCATCGGCATCTCCGTCGATCCAGTGGATAGCCACGCTAAGTGGAAGAACGACATCAAGACCGCCACCGGCTTCGACGTCGAATATCCGCTGATCGGTGACAAGGACCTTAAGGTCGCTAAGCTCTACGACATGCTGCCGGCCGGCGCCGGCGAGAGCTCGGAAGGCCGCACGCCTGCCGACAATGCGACGGTGCGTTCGGTCTTCATCATCGGTCCCGATAAGAAGATCAAGCTGATCCTGACCTATCCGATGACGACGGGCCGCAATTTCAATGAGATCCTGCGCGCCATCGATTCCATCCAGCTGACGGCCAAGCACCAGGTGGCCACACCGGCGAACTGGAACCAGGGCGAGGACGTTATCATCACCGCCGCGGTTTCCAACGAAGACGCGATCACGCGTTTCGGCTCCTTCGATACGGTTCTGCCTTATCTCAGGAAGACCAAGCAGCCGACGGCCTGATATATCCCGACGGGCCGGCGACACATTCGTGTTGCTGCCTGTCTGACGCGATTTGTGGATGAGCCAGGCTGCGATGCAGCCTGGCTTCTGAGCGCTTGAACTCGTTCGGCAGCCCTAATGCGATCTGTCCACGAGGAGCTACTATGCCGATCGCCGGGAGAATGTGTAGGCCCAAACTGGTCGCCGATATGGCACTTGCCTCGATGTTTGCCGTGCATGGCGGTCCTAGCTGGCTTGCCCGATGGGCGGGTCGTCAAAGGCAATTCGTATTGCCATCGCCAAGGCACCCAGCGGCAAAGGCCACGCGGTTCTGGTCGTCGAAGCCAGCCGCGAAGATCATGGTACTCGACAACAGTAGGAATGCGCTCAACGGCTGGCAGAAATACAGGCCTTGGCTGGCTGATGATCCAGTCGGGTGAATCGCCGCGCCCATGGTTCCAAGCTAAGAAAAGCAACCCGACAGTGAGCCGCCGTCCTTGTCTCTGTCCCATGGTCGCCCTTGGCTATATGTTGTGACCTGAGATCCAAGTCGCCTCCGAATTTCACGAGAGTCTTTCGTTTTCAGTCTTGCCTCATGCAGCTTCGTTTTCCGCAGCCATCCTTATTGCGAATTCCGTTGGCGTATCCCGGGCGATGAGGTCTATTTCGGTTGTAGTCCTCCATCCAACCGACGCTGGCCGGCACGACGAAGGGTGCCACCACGACTACAGCTCCGTGACCGGAATCCATGCACGGGTCGCGAACGGGACCGTCAGCAGCATAACGAGCGGCGGCAGTTACGCTGAGCGCTTCCGCCCTCCCGCCCAGGCCCGCGTGAGCAGAGAGCGGCGAACATCACACATTCCGGCACCGGCCACTTCACGGTCTGGCTAGCGACCACCGTCCGGCGCGCTCCCCTCCAGAGGCTGCGGACACTCTGGCCGGCCCCAGTGTACTTGCTTAGATCCAGGAATGTATCGGAGGCTCGATATCATTTAAGTAGTATTGTCCGATCGCATGGAATTTCCAGCGAACCGGGTCATGGAGGGTGTGTGTTCGCGCATCGCGCCAAAGGCGGTCCAAATTCAACTTCTCGAGGGTCGAGCGCGCTCCTACGAGTTCGAACAGCTTATTCGACGCAAGGAGGACAAGTTCCGTGGACAAAACCTTCGCTTCCGCAATTGCGATTTTGGCCAAGCCGATCGTCCTTTCATCAACATTGGCGATCGTGGCATCAAGCTGTCGTCCGCTGCGTTCAAGCATTGCTTCGGCAGCGTTGTACTTGATTTTCAGGTCCCCAACAGCAGCGATCGTATAGGGATCATCACTTGCGCGCTCCCGTCCGCTATCGATCCAAGGACGCGCATAGGTCTTGATGAGATCGATTGTGACATCGATAGCATACTTGGCAATTCCGAGATCGATCGCCGCATGGATGATTTGACTCTGCGGACCGACGGCGCTCGGCTTTTCGTATACGATGTGGGCAGGCAATACTCTAGAGGCAGCAACGCGCACGCGATCCAGCAGCACCGTGCCGCTGGCGGTCGTGCGCTGGCCGAAGCCTGACCAATCGTCTACAACTGTTAGTCCGTTCGCGGTTCGGTCAGCCACGGCAACGACGACATGGCCACCTTCATCCAATGCCACGATCGGGACTAGGTGAGCGAAGAGCGCGCCGGTCGAGTAAAATTTCTGTCCTGAGACGAGAAACTCATCTCCGTCACGGAGCAATCGGGTCTCAAAATCTTCGACATTCTTGCCCTTAAATTCCGAAAACGCGTTCCCCAATCTCTGGCCGGCGAGCACCTTGCCGAAGAGATCTCTCTTCTGCTCTTCGCTTCCGGTGAGTCGAATGACGTCGATAATTTCAAAGTTACTCTGCGGCATTTGCGCCAGCGAGGCATCGGCTGAAGCAAGGAGTGTGAAAACCTTGGCGATCGTGGTTTGCGAAACTCCTGCGCCGCCATAGTTTTTCGGGATTGTGATCCCCCAAAGACCGCTCTGCGAAAAAAGGTCGACCTCCTCGAACGGAAGCGTTCTATTTTTGTCCCTTGGGCCGGCGTCGGCAAGAAAACGCAAGCGCAAATTCTCGGCAATCGCAATCGCTTCCTCGTCGCTGCTGATCACGTGGGCATGTTCTGTTGGGAGGCAGGGCGTCCACTCCGGAGCTGGCATGGACTCCGACTCTTGAGAGGCTTTCGGGATAGTATTACTCATGTCATCGTCTTCCTAGTCATTGGTTGGCTACTAGTTCGAGGAAGCAGCTATTCGACCGCGGTGAAAGTGATCACCTTGACCGAGGAACTGCGAACTGTGAGGTGCAGGGGGCCGTCGAGAGGCAAGCGCTCCGAAACCGAGGCCATGCCCCTATTCAGGAAAGGCAGTTTCAGCATCCTACATTTCACGATCATTGCTGGTATGGAGCGCCGTACGTCATTCGTAACAAAGCGGTCTATCCCGAGCGCAACAACAATCGCCGTCTGGATCACCAAGTCGTTCGCTGGAATGTACCGGCACGACCAGACGCTCCGCAAACTTAATGACCAAGGCCGGAATCTCTCTAGCTCATGAAGGTCGAGGTCTGGCGCCCGGATGCTGGCCTGTATGGCATAACCTCGACCTGGTTCGCGATTACAACGATCATCACCTGGTCTCTCGAACACGAGGGGATGTGGCAACCTATATGATGCTCAGCGGGGTCGATGTTTATATGCTTGGTGCGGTTGCAGATCCACAGACGCGCACCCAGATGACGATGCTGACGCGGTTCAAGCCACCTTCTACGGGCGCGTCGCAATTTTTCGTGGTTACCGTCCGGTTGACCATCGCCGGAGAACGCCGGCTCCCATTGTTGGAGTGTACAAATGATTTTGAATGCCTTGGGACAGGCTGACGCTGAAGCAGTAGTCGAAGGATGATTTCAAGGACCGTCGCCGAAATCGCTTTGCTGGAGGGCAAGAGCGTCGCCGATATCGAGGGTTACCTCCAGCGCGCACTTGCCGCGCTGGAGGCAAGATCAACGGGGCAGGCATTTTGAGCCATGGCTGATCATGCAGATTTCTGTAATGAAGAATGGATACTTTCGCGAGTCCCTCAAGCTATTTCACAATAGCTTTTGCACCCTCTGAAGCGACAAAGACAGCCTCCGGGCAAAACTGATCATTCCGACATCTCGTGCGGATGGGCAATCGATTATGTGTCACAGGACCAGCCTCTAGCTGCCAGCGGTCATTACATCATGGACGTCAGTTCAGCGCTTTAGAATCAGTGGAAAACGTGCAGTGCCTTCAAAGGCTGCGGCTGTTGCGCCGCCCACCGTCCACTATCCACTCAATGTCACCACGGCCAATTCCGATATCGTTGAGCATGTTGTCGTCTAGTGATTGAAGGTCCCTTATCGCCTCTCGAAGCCTCTTTCGACGCACCAAAGCAGCAAAGATTTGCTGCAGTCGCCCGAGGGATGTCCGGTGGTTCACTCTCATGGTCTTCTCCGACATGTGCTTAATAAGCGTTCGCGACGCACAAATAATGTGCACGTCGAGTCCAAATTTTAGGCGCGCTGGCTATCGGAGTGTTTCTCTAAGACGGAAAACCATTTCATATGTAGTGCACATCCAGTGATGTGCGGAGCTGTTCCGCCCGCCGTGCCCGTAAGCTCGCTTGGTCCAATGCAAAGGACAATGGCCAAGTGATCCTTCGGCGTGCAGACAGGCTGCCACATTTTCGAACATCGTGTCATTTGCAACAAGCAGGCGGGGAACTGAAACAGCGCCATAGCGCATCGCAGACATGATCACATGCCGAGAGACGGCTTGAGTCCTTTTTACATGATAGGCGATCGCGCAGCCGAAGGCCGGATTAAAGGTCAGGTGTGCTGGTGACTTGGCTTGGAAGAAACCGCGATGAACAATTCAACATTGAGATTTGATGTCATTTTGATGCCGACAGAGAAGTGGATGGTATGGGACGACCATCACGAAGCGCCCGCCACGTTTGGCGGGGAAATCCTATCGGGCCTGCATCACGAGGCGGCAGCCCGGCTCGCTGATATTCTTAACGAGGTTTACCCGCGGACGACGGGGCAATCTCCGCGTGCGAGCAACATTCGCTAGCTGGAATCAACTGCGGCAGATCCTGCAGTTGCAAGCAAAGGATCGGACCCAAACTAACTGCAATTTCCTAGTCATTTCCCTTATGCGGATAAAGTGAACGCCATGAAAAAGATTGAAGCGATTTTCCCCCCTTCACGCGTCGGCGATGTGCGCGAGGCATTGCTGGATCTAAGCTTACTCGAGTTCGTGCTGTCCGATGTTAAGGATTTTGCGCCGCGAAACCGCAGAGTGACACGTTATCGAGGTGTAGAGCATGTCGCTGACGACAAATCCGCCGTCAGGCTAGAGATTGTTACCAGAGACACCCAGACGGAAATCGTCGCGGAAGCTATCTTGACGGCGCTTATCGGCTATGGCGCGGATACCAGAATTCTGGTGAGCGACGTCTATGAAATATTGACCCACTAACGGTGTTGCTGAAATTTCCCGCTCGTGCGACCCTTCGGACGATTGGCTGACTGCAATCAGTAACGCGAGTCCCGCGAGCTGACTTGCGGCGAGCAAAATCATCGATCCGCCGAAGTGTAACGGCCGCTTTCAGCACACAAGTCCCAAGCCTGAGATCTCAACTCGATTGGGGAGACGTACTTAGTTGGTGGATGAAACGACCAGTAGCGGTAGACCCGGCTCCCGAAGCATTTCGCATATGGCCGAGGTTCGTCGCCGACAATCTCGAATTTCGTCTCGGTGTGGCGGTTGGAGCTTCGTTGTCGCAGTTATGGTCCGCGAACGCTGGTGAGCTTGAGTCACCCTCGCTTGCGACGTGGCGCGCAACGACGCGGCTTCCATGGATTGGCTTCTGGTTTAGGGAGCTGCTCCGTTGGGGGGCTCTGGATCCGTTTGTTGCATTCGCTCTTGCTCAAGGCATCGCCGGCACTCGCGAGGGCGCACAAGCTCTTAGGCCGGAATTCGAAGCCTGGATGGATGCAAGTTTGATCGCCAAAGATTCCGGGGCACTTATCGATCCGCAAAACTTTCGGGCTTGGCAACTGGGGCGCCACGGCGCAGCCCAGAATGCAGATATTGCAGTCCGCAACGTTCTTGGCCAGTATACCGGGGTAGACGGTCGGCGGCAGAGCTATGACGTTCTTCCAATTGTTGCTGGTGACGTTGTCCAATGGATTGATCCTGCAGGATTCGCTGTTGAACGGTCCGCGCGTGCCGATGTGCTGCTTAAGGAGTGCAACCTACCGCTCACCGGTAAACGCATTGCCGACCTCGTCATAACCGATCTCGGTGCCTTCACACTCGCTCGTCATGGAGAGCCAAGGATGGCTTTGATCGAATTAGCGGACGGTGTTCCACTTGAGGAGATCAACCAAGACAGCTTGCTACTTCGACATCAACCTCAGGGAGTAGCCGCGGCCCGGGCCGGATACTACAACCCTGCCTATCAACAACCGCCGAACATCGCTTCAAAGGCGCCCGGTACCGGGCTTCATTGTTGCCGGGCGATGATCGCTGCACGTACCGACACGATAACCTTGATTTCCATAAATCAACGTTATCCCACGGAGCCGAAATAGCGGGTCGGGCGTTCTGATCCTTTCAAGAGCAGGCATGGCGCATCGACTGATCACCTCAACCAGTACCCAAAGAGAACTAAGGTCGGTGAACTGCAATCACCGCCGCGGTTACGCCTCTTCATCGCTTTGCTGGGATATGGCCCAGGACAGTCTCGATGATATGAACAGCGTCGCCATCGCCATCTCCGCGCCAAGCGATGACCTGGTCTGGCCGAATGAGCACAAGCGGCTCGCGATAAATTGCTGGGAGTTGATCCTCTTCTATATCGACGACGGTGAGATCCATTCCGGCCATTCTGGCGGCTGCAACGAACTCGGTTCCTGGCGAGGAGGAGGGGCGAAGCCGCAGGAGGGTCCATTCAAACCCAAATCGGTCGAACAATGACGTTTGAGAGCTCAACCAAACATGGGGCGCTCTGCCCCCTGGCGCGGCATTTGGAACGTAGACATCCGGCAGGTCCGGGGCCTGTCCTTCCCCTTCGGCGAGGATCACCGGCGAATGGTCGTAGCGAGCGCCGAACGTCACGCCGGGTATGTTGAACTCGGACCGCCCATGTGCCTCCAGATAGGAGCCGGCTTCCCGTCGCAAATCCGATCCGAGATCCGAGTCCGCCTCGATGTCGGGGTTCGGGACGTAGTTTCCGATGGATTCGGCGAAAGCCCGAGCGAAGCCTGTGTTTCGGACGGCCACCGGGCGTCGCTCCAGTTCATAGGTATCGAGAAGGAATGACGGTGCATTTCCTTTCACAACAGAAGCGAGTTTCCAACCTAGATTGACCGCGTCATCCACCGCCGTATTGTACCCCAAGCCACCGGCTGGCGTAAAAAGATGAACCGCGTCACCGCCGAGGAATATCCGCCCAGCCCGAAACTTCTCGGCGACCAGGGCAAACCCGGCCGTCCAGGTGCCGCGAGAAAGAATTTCCCCCTCAACGGGATACCCGACCACCGTCTGGAACATCTTCAGCGCTTGCGCGTCGGATATATCGTCTTCGCTCTCGCCTTCCTTTAGTTGGGTGTGAAAAGCAAACTCGCCTTTGCCGTCGACGGCTGCCATAAACGCCCGGCGCTCAGGATTGAACGCCACGTTCATCCAGGCGGGTGCAAAGGGAACAACGTCATAGAACTGCGGGCAGCGAAGATAGAGGGCAAACATTTTCCCGCCGAAGAAATCTCTGACTGCACCGCCATCGCCCTGATATCGAATGCCAAGTGTCCGACGTATGAAGCTTTTCGCCCCGTCTCCTCCGATAAGATATTTGGCCGTTACGGAGCGCGTGCTCTCGGAGCCGACCTGACTTGCGGTCATGGTCACGGTGTCACCAACGTCTTCGAACTGGGATATCCGCCACCCGTAGTTGACCGAAACCATAGATAGGGCTTCGGCATGCTTACGCAGAACTCGCTCGACAAACTTCTGAGAGACACGGTGGGGCAATTCGGCCGCGCTCCAGGATCCTGTCATTGTCAGGATCTTCTCGCGCGCCTCTTTGGCAGAGGGAAGGCGAAAGCGCGCCAATTCACGGTGAGCATATCGCGTGAAATATGCGATATCGGTTGGAAAATCTTCAGGCATGCCGAGTGCACGGATCTCATCCGCAAATCCCAGGCGGCGAAAATGCTCCATCGTCCTTGCCTGAGTGGCATTGGCTTGGGGATTGAAAGCCGTCGAAGGTTTCTCGTCAAAAAGAATGGTTGAAACGCCTCGGCGGCCAAGTTCGTTGGCCAGCATCAGTCCGAACGGACCACCGCCCGCGATGGCGACATCGTAAACTTCGTGAGTCACGGCAAAACCTCCCAAATCCGCTGGCGCGAAAATAGTAAGGAAACCGGACCAATGTCAATCGGCTTGATCACTCTCTTTGTTGATTTGACACTCTACATATTTCCCGAGTGCTTCCACCATGAGATCGACCATTGCCGGCCCGAGCTGGTCACGCATTTCACTTTCCGCCACCTCCAGGCTTTGATGAAAGGCCTCCAGCCAAACGAAGCCGCTGTCTGTGAAGCATACGAGCTTTGCCCTGCCGTCGTCAGGATCTTGGCGTTTTTCAATGAGGCCGGTTCGTTCCACCTGATCGACCAGTTCACTCATCGATTGCTTTGTGAGAGAGGCGCGTCTCGCCAGTTCCGTGAGCCTTGTCCCGTCTTCGTCGAGGTTTCGGGTTAGATTAATATGTGCGGCGGTAAGTTCGGAATGCCCTTTGGCTTTCAGATTTTCGATGATCCTGTTCTCGAATATCCTGACCGCCTCGTTCATCCGACGGCCAATGTTGCTCCTGCGCCACGCATTTTTCAAAATCATTTTTTACCACCTCGGAAGCTATCAATTTACACGAGTAAGCCTGTGGCAGGTATTTTTCCAGCCCCTCGACTAAAATTGGTTGACATATGCCGCTTTCACAAAATATGGTCAGGCTACCGTACTAAATAAGGTGTCTTGGAGGAGGCTTTATGAACGAGAGGCTCTTGCGGCCGATATGGGGACCAACGCGCTGCACCATCCCGTGCACGGTTCTCGCCGCCACCAAGAACAGTCGATTTAGTAGGCCACTGGTCGACGTATAGTCAAATCGCTCAGCAGAGCGGAACATAAAGAGGAGGATGTTCGAGCAATGGTAAAGGCAAACGGCGCGCGATCACTGCAGGATTTGGTCGACGAGAAAGCCAATCTCGTCGAGTATTTTTACAACGACACGCTTGCGCCCCATTACCGGGCGCGTACCGGGCTCACCGCTGCGTTCATTCCGCCGGAATTCACAAACTGGCGAGACGAGCAGCGTGCCTGGCGCGAGACGGCGATCCTGTTCGACCAGTCGCACCATATGCCGGAACTGATGCTCAAGGGTCCCGATGCGTTCCGGCTGCTTGAGAAGCTCGGCATCAACAGCCTGGCGAATTTTACGATCGACCGCGCCAAGCAATTCGTCGCTTGCACGCCACGCGGCCATGTCATCGGCGACTGCGTCGTCTACAGACTTGCCGAGGAAACGTTCGAGCTGATCAGCGGCATGCCTGTCCTGAACTGGGTACAGTTTAACGCGGAACAAGGCGGCTACAACGTGACGATCGAGCGCGACGACCCGACGCCTTACAACCCGACCGGCAGGCGCTGGTTCTACCGTTTCCAGTTGGAAGGTCCCAATGCCGGCCTGATCTTCAACGCTGCGGTCGAGGGCGGCGCCCCGGAGATTGCATTCTTCAGGACCGCGAAGGTCAAAATCGGCGGATGCGAAGTGCTCGTCCTGCGGCATGGGATGGCAGGCCATCTCGGGGCAGAACTTTCCGGACCGTATGAGGACATGGAAAAGGTGCGCGCCGCACTCATCAGGGCCGGTGAGGGGCATGGGCTGAAGCAGGGCGGGACGAAGACCTATTTTAGTACGATCTTCGAATTTGGCTGGATGCCTTACCCCCTGCCGGGCATTTATACGGGAGAAGAACTGCGCGATTTTCGCCAATGGCTGTCTGGAAACGGTTGGGAAGCGAATGCCCAACTCGGCGGCAGCTTCGTCTCGGATAATATCGAAGATTACTACGTCACCCCGTGGGATCTCGGCTACGGCCATATTCTCAAGTTCGATCATGACTTCATTGGGCGCGAAGCCCTGGAAGCCCTGCCCGTGGAGGAGCGGCGCCAAAAGGTCACGCTGGTATGGAACCGCGACGACGTTGCGGCAATCTTTGCGTCTTGCCTCGGAGACGGGCCACGATACAAGGCTATAGACTTGCCGGTCGCCTATTATGGCTGGCCCCAGTTCGATGAGGTGCGGAGTCGGGATGGCATGCTCGTCGGTCACTCCTGCCATTGCGGTTACAGCAACAACGAAGGCGAAATGCTGTCTCTCGCCATGCTCGACGTCCAAAACGCGACTCCCGGGACGGAAGTGACGCTCACCTGGGGAGAGCCTCGTGGCGGGTCCCGGAAGCCGCATGTCGAACGGCACGAGCAGTTCAAGGTCAGAGCGGTCGTGGCGCCCGTTCCCTATGCAAGTTCCGTTCAAAAGATGAAGCGCGCTGCGATCAGCTGACTATTGCCGGTATTCGCTTAGCGCATCTTCGTCAGAGCGAACACCGGTGTTGTTCTGGCTACGGATACCCTTCGGTCTGCTACTCGGAACGTTCACATTCTTCTTGCTCAATGAGAATTCGCCTGTCTCGCAGGCGGGATGGGTTTTTATGGCTATGTCGCAAGCAATACATCTCCGAGACCAGAGCGATGTACTGGATGACTTTTCGGTGGAAGTGACGACAAAAGATACCGCACAGCTGGCGGCCATGTCTGGCGCGATCCCCAAAGGCACGATCATCTCGATTCCGTTTCTGTCAACGGAAAGCGATGCCGACCGGATTAGGGCGGCCAAAATGGTCCGACAGGCGGGATACGTACCCTTGCCTCACATTGCCGCCAGACGTCTGGGGTCGGAATCCATGCTATCGGCAATGCTGTCGGCGCTTGTCAATGACGCCCAGGTGAGCCGATTGCTCCTAGTCGCGGGCGATGCCGACCCTCCCAAGGGCCCGTTCTTGGATACCGCTACGATCTTACGTAGCGGTATCCTCGAACAGCATGGGATCAGCAATGTCTCGATAGCCGGGCATCCGGAAGGACACCCGGTCCAGAACGCTGCCATGCTCACCAGTGCGCTGCTGGAAAAGCGACTGATCATGGAAGCAGCAAATATCGAGTGGTCGATTTTCACTCAGTTTGCGTTCGCATCGGAACCCGTACTTGCCTGGATAGGTGAACTGCGTCGATTGGGTATCGAAGTCCCGATCCACATCGGTATTCCTGGCCCGGCAAGCGTCAGAACGCTATTGAAATTTGCAGCGGTTTGCGGCGTTTCCGCATCCACATCCGTCCTCAAGAAGTACGGTCTATCGATCACTCAGTTGTTGTCGAGCGCGGGGCCAGACGCTCTGGTCAATGAGTATGCTACCGGCTTGAGCAACGCCGAATATGGCGATGTTCGTCTGCATTTCTATCCGTTTGGAGGACTACACAAAACAGTGGACTGGTTGCAAGAGTACCGGACGCGACCTTCCTAAGGCGCCGATGTGATTGTCAGGACGCCTGACTAGACTGGAGCATTTCCGACTCGGACAACACAGATAGGCGGTCCATGAATGCGGAGAAAACTTGACGTATTAGTACGGTTTCCGTACCAATACTAGCGGAGGAAGTGGCGCTTCAGCGTCAAGGCGCCCGGACGCTTTTCCGGTTGGGAGGGAAAAAATATGACATTTTCGAAATCGACGTTGTATCTCGTCGCATCGGCTGCGTTTTTCGTGACCGGCACGCTCGCTCAGGCCGAGACAATCAAGGTCGGCGTTATCGCTACATTCTCCGGGCCAAACGCAATCTGGGGCAAGCAATTCCGCGAAGCGATCGATGTCTATGTCGCGCAGCACGGAGACGAGGTTGGCGGTCACAAAATTCAGTTCATCTACAAGGACGTTGGCGGACCCAACGCCGACGCCAGCAAGGCAGCGGCCCAGGAACTTCTTGTCCGCGACGGCGTGAAGTATCTTGGTGGATTTGACTTCACCCCCAATGCCGTTGCGGTCGCTCCCCTGACAAAGCAGGCAAAGGTGCCGGCGGTGATTTTCAATGCCGCGACATCATCGATCAACAAGCAGTCGGACTTCTTTCTGCGCACCAGTTTTACGTTGACGCAGCTCGCTCAACCGGCAGCCGAGTGGGCGGCCAAAAATGGCTCCAAGAAAGTCGTGACTGCCGTTTCGGATTACAATCCCGGCATTGATGCAGAAACGGCCTTCTCCGCCTCTTTTGAGAAAGACGGCGGGGCGGTTCTCGAAAAGATCCGAATGCCGCTTCAGACCAATGATTTCGCGCCATTCATGCAGCGTATCAAGAGTTCCGGTGCCGATACCGTCTTCACTTTCCTGCCGGTGGGCCCAGCGACGTTCGCTTTCACCAAGGCCTATAATGAAAATGGCCTGAAAGCTGCTGGCGTTTCTTTCCTTGGCGGTGGCGAGACCGACGAGACCACACTTGATGCGCTTGGAGACCAAGCTATCGGCCTGGTGACCGCATACCACTACTCCGATGTCCACGATTCTGCGCTGAACAAAAGCTTTGTCGCGAAACTGCAGGAACTTCATCCGGGCTCGCGCGCCAACATGGCATCAATCGGCGCCTATGACGGCGTGGAGTTGATCTACCGGATGATCAAGGCTGCAGGGTCTGACGGCACAAAAGCCATCGAGGCGGCCAAGGGCATGGAATGGGAAAGCCCACGCGGGCCGGTGAAGATGGATCCGGTCTCACGGACGGTGGTGCAGAATGTCTATCTTCGGCGTGTTGAAAAAGGCGCGGACGGCAAACTGGTCAATCGGGAGTTCGCGACTGTCCCGAACGTACCGGACCTCGGCTTCAATCCCTGATCCACGGTGAGCGTGGCGGGAGTTTTCCGCCACGCAACGCCCGACCTCGCAAATCTCAGGTTAGAGAATGTCCCTCATTCTAAGTATCGTCGTCGATGGCGTCGCCTACGGGATGATATTGTTCATGATTTCCGTCGGGCTTTCGATCACGATGGGGCTCATGCGCATTATCAACCTTGCGCACGGCGGGTTTGCCCTGCTTGGCGGCGCAGCCGTTCATCTGCTCACCACACGTCTGGACGTAGCGTTCATTCCGGCGTTCCTCGTCGCCGTTCTCGCGGTTGTCCTCGTTTCCGTGCTTCTCGAGCGGCTGCTCTATCGCCACATCTATGGCTTCAACGAGTTGGGCCAGGTGTTGGCGACCATTGGAATCGTCTTCATCATGATCGCAACCGTCAATCTGTTCCTGGGCTCCACGATCCTGCCGCTTGGCGCCCCGGCGATTTTCACGACACCGATCGATCTCGGGTTCAGGACGCTACCGTTCCACCGGCTGGTCGTTATCATTTCCGGTTTGCTTGTGCTGGCCGGTCTCTGGTTGCTGATGGAAAAAACAAGGTTCGGCATCTACTTGCGCGCAGCTGTCGACAACAGGATTGCGGCCGCTTCGCTCGGCATCAACACGCCGCTCGTCTATCTCGTTGCATTCGCCACCGGCGCCGGTCTCGCGGCGGTAGGAGGTATACTCGGTGCGGAACTGCTTCCGATCGAGGCCTACTATCCGCTTCGTTATATGGTGCTATTCCTGATTGTTGTGTCTGTGGGTGGACTTGGCAGCATTTCCGGCTCCTTCCTTGCTTCGATTAGCCTTGGGATTCTCGATACGGCTGGTCGCTATCTATTGCCGGGCATTGGTACCATCTTCTTTTTCGTGGCGATTGTGGTGTTGCTCGCGCTTCGGCCCAACGGTCTGATGGGGAAAGCGCAATGATGGACCCCGTCCTTTCGACGTCGCCGAGGCGCGCGCCGACCGCCCTGAGCTTCCTCATCCCGTCCATTTCCGTCGTGGTCGGTGCGAGCCTTGCCTTTCTGATATTCCCGTACGACCTGTCGTTTCTAACCCGGATCGTCATCATGATGATCTTCGTCGTGTCATTCGACCTCATTCTCGGGCAGGCGGGAATAGCAACACTTGGTCACGCGGCCATGTATGGATGCGGCGCCTATGCCGCGGGACTAATTTCGCTTCACCTGTCGCCCGACCCGCTGCTCGGGCTCCTGGTCGGTGCCGTGGCGGGCGCAGTGATGGCGTGGATTTCCGGGCTTGTCCTGCTTCGCACCCACGGCATAACTCTGTTGATGATTTCGATAGCCGTGACCATGGTTCTTCAGGAGACCGCATCCCAGGCACGTTGGCTAACGGGCGGCGCCGACGGCCTGGCCGGCATCACGGTTGGACCGCTGCTGGGGCTGTACGAATTCGATTTTGTTGGACAGGTCGCCTTCATCTACAGCGTGTCCATTCTTGCGGCCGTTTTACTGCTCTGTCAGGTTCTGATCGGCTCCCCGTTTGGGCTCGCTCTTAGAGGAATTGAAGGCAGCGCCAGCCGGATGCGCGCAATCGGTACGCCGGTCTATCGCCGAAAGGTGACGGTCTACGTTATCGCTGGCGCTATTGCCGGAATTGCCGGCGCCCTTGCGGCCCAGGTGACAGGCCTGGTTGGCATCGAAGTGTTCAATTTCTCCTTGTCTGCCGACGTTATGGTGATGCTGATCCTGGGAGGAGCCGGGCGGCTGTATGGCGCGCTGATCGGGACATTGCTCTTCATGGTGGTCCATCATGTCGCGGCAAGCATCGATCCCTTGAACTGGCTCTTCGTGATCGGCTTCATGCTTCTCATCGTGGTCTTCGTGCTCCCAAAGGGTCTAGTTGCTCTTCCAGGTCGCTTGGCGCGATTGCTCAGGAGGACGTCATGAACGACGGGCTTTCCATTGTTGGGCTTTCGAAAAATTTCGGAGGCCTGCAGGTCGCCCGGGACCTGACTCTCACGTTGCCGCGAGGCTCGCGCACCGCACTGATCGGGCCAAATGGTGCCGGCAAGACGACTTTCGCAAATCTCCTGACCGGTGTCCTGAAGCCGACATCGGGCAAGATCGTGCTGAACGGCCAGGATATAGGATCCCTGAGCGAATCGGCTCGGGTGAGGGCAGGCGTCGCGAAAACCTTCCAGATAACCAATCTGTTTCGCGACCTGACCGTTCGCGAAAATCTGCGGCTGCCGATACTGGAGCGGGAAGGCCGCACGCATCAGTTCTTTCGTCGGGCGGACGGGTGGAGCGATATCGAGGCTGAGATCGCCCGGTTGATGCAGGATCTCAATATCCTGTCGCTGGCCGACAAGCCGGTGCGTGGACTGGCTTATGGGCAGCAGCGGCTGGTGGAATTGGCGCTGACGCTGGCGGTGAAGCCGAAGGTTCTCATTCTCGATGAACCGGCGGCAGGGGTACCCTCTACCGAAAGCCACTTCATCGTGGAGGCCATCAAGCGGCTTCCCCAGGATCTGTCGGTCCTCATCATCGAGCATGACATGCAGTTAGTGTTCGAGGTCGCAGACCGTATCATCGTGCTGGTGAATGGCGCGATCCTGATGGAGGGAACGCCCGACGAGGTTGTCGCCAACAAGCAGGTTCGCGAACTCTACCTGGGAGCGGGCCATGTCTGACATTCTCCTCGAACTGGACGGTGTCGTGGCCGGCTATGGTGATACCCATATCATCCGCAATGTTTCGATCCGCGTTCCAAAAGGCGAGTGGCTGGCGATCGTTGGGAGAAACGGCGTCGGTAAAACCACCTTGCTCTCCACGATCATGGGCCAGACACGGCAACACGCCGGAAGCATCAAACTCAGGGGGGCGGCGATCGATACGCTCGCCTCGCATCAGAGGGCGAGACTGGGGATTGGCATCGTGCCGCAGACCCGCGACATTTTCGGATCGTTGACGGTCGAGGAGAACCTGGTTGCGGGACTTCGGAATGGATCGACTCTGGAAGAGGCTTACGATCTGTTTCCTCGGCTGAAGGAGCGTCGTTCCAACGGCGGGCGCCAGCTTTCCGGAGGCGAACAGCAAATGCTGTCGATTGCCCGTGCTCTTCTGGGAAAGCCGGAAATCATTTTGCTGGATGAGCCGCTGGAGGGGCTGGCACCGGTTATCTGCGAAATGCTTATGGAAGTGTTCCACAAGCTGGCCGATCAGGGCCACACGATCGTTCTGGTGGAACAGCATGTCGGCCTGGCACTCAAGTTTGCAGAGCGCGTCATTGCGCTCGACCAAGGCAAGATCGTCTTTGAGGAAGAGGCGACAAAACTGGCCGCCAATCGCACCGAACTCGACCGGTATATCGGTCTTTCCGCCCAATAACCGGCGCGGACGGCAGACTAGGCACGATGGCCTTCCATGAGCTCAGCGGGCTGAAGCATTTGTCGGGAAAGCCCGATGAGCATCTATTGAAGAGCCCTAACAGATACGGGGATAGAATGAAGAACTATGTCTTGACGGTTGCCTGCCAAACCACACGTGGCGTTGTCGCGGCGATTTCCGGCTTCCTTGCGGACAGGGGTTGCAACATCGTCGACAGCTCGCAGTTCGATGACCGGGACACCGGCAAGTTCTTCATGCGCGTCAGCTTCATCTCCGAAGAAGGCGTGTTGCGGCCCGAGCTGTCGGAAGGCTTCATGACGGTAGCGGACAAATTCGGCATGGAATGGGATATTTTCGATGCGCAGGAGCGCATGAAAGTGCTTCTCATGGTGTCGCGTTTCGGCCATTGCCTCAACGACCTGCTGTATCGCTGGAAGATCGGTGCGCTGCCGATCGACATCGTTGGCGTGGTGTCAAACCATTTCGATTACCAGAAGCTGGTGGTCAATCACGACATCCCCTTCCACCACATTCCAGTGACCAAGGCCAACAAGGCGGAGGCGGAGGGACGCATCATGGCGCTGGCCGAGAGCACCGGCACTGAGCTGATCGTACTCGCCCGTTACATGCAGATCCTCTCCGACGAGATGTGCCAGAAAATGTCCGGGCGGATCATCAATATCCATCATTCCTTTCTGCCGAGCTTCAAGGGCGCCAATCCCTACAAGCAGGCCTATATGCGCGGCGTGAAGCTCATCGGCGCGACGGCACATTACGTCACTGCCGATCTAGACGAAGGGCCGATCATCGAGCAGGACATCGTGCGCATCACGCATGCGCAGTCGGCCGAAGACTATGTCTCCCTGGGTCGTGACGTGGAGGCACAGGTGCTCGCCCGCGCCATCCACGCTCACATCCACCATCGGACCTTTATCAATGGAAATCGCACCGTCGTCTTCCCGCCGAGCCCGGGAAGCTATGCCTCCGAGCGCATGGGCTGACCCGGCAGCGACGGCAGTTGCACCGTTTGCATCCAGGAGGAGAAGACCATGCGCGAGCCGTTTATCTACAAAGGCACTATTCCTCGCATCGTGTTCGGTGTGGGGGCGATCTCTCAGGTGGCCGAAGAATTGCGTGGCCTTGGTCGGCATAAGGCCCTTGTCCTGTCGACACCGTTCCAGGAAAAGGACGCGCAAAGGCTTGTCGAACAGTTGGGATCCGTCTGTGTGGGGGTCTTCAGCGGTGCCATGATGCACACGCCCGTCGACGTGACGATCGAAGCGCTTCGGGTCTTTGCTGACGCCGGTGCGGACTGCGTCATTTCCTTGGGCGGAGGTTCAACGATCGGGCTGGGCAAGGCCATCGCCTACCGGACTGATACGCCCCAGTTAGTCATCGCCACAACCTATGCCGGATCGGAAGTGACCCCGATCCTCGGGCAGACAGAAAACGGCATCAAGACCACTGTGCGTGATGCATCAATTCTGCCCGAAACAGTGATCTACGATCCGGAACTGACTTACAACCTGCCTGTCAAAATGACAGTTAGCAGCGGCCTCAACGCCATGGCCCATGCCGTGGAAGGGCTGTACGCCCAGGATCGCAACCCGGTGTCCTCAATGATGGCGATGGAGGGCATAGCCGCCTTGCACGAGGCACTGCCTGCCATCGTGGGTGATCCCCGAAATCCCGCGGCCCGCACCGATGCCCTCTACGGCTCCTGGCTCTGTGGCGTTGTTTTGGGTGCGGTCGGAATGGCACTGCATCACAAGATCTGCCACACGCTGGGCGGCAGCTTCGACCTGCCGCATTCGGAAACGCACGCTATCCTTCTTCCTCATACAGTGGCGTATACGGAGGCGGCGGTACCGCACCTGCTGGAACCTGTTGCCGCTTTATTGGGGACGGATCGCGCGGCGCCTGGGCTTTACGATTTCGCGCTCGGCATAGGCGCCCCGACCAGGCTCCAAGATTTCGGACTGGCCGCCGAGGATCTGGACAAAGCCACAGATATTGCCATGCGAAACCCTTACTGGAACCCCCGGCCTCTGGAAGCTACGGCAATCCGAGAGATGCTTCAGATGGCATGGGAAGGGGCGAGGCCGGCTTCGTCGTGAACCCGGAGGCCAGAGTGATCCACATCAGGAACCAGGTCCGCGCCTTTTTAGCAGGTAGGCTTCGGGATGAAGGCAAGCCAATTCTCACTCGAAAGGAACAGGTATGACAAATTATTTCACCGAAGAAGCTTCCGTCGAGGCGGTAAACGGGCGCATGGCCTTCGACATCGATCCTCGCGTGAGGGAGGTCATGACCTTGCTTGTGAAGCATCTGCATGCCTTCATCAAGGAGGCGAAGATTTCGCAACAGGAATGGGAAACCGCAATTCGGTTTCTGACGGAGACCGGCAAGATTTGTTCGCAAGAACGCCAGGAATTTATCCTGCTATCCGACACGCTAGGCGTATCCATGTTGGTGGATGCGATCAACAACCGCAGGCAACCGGGCGCAACGGAAAACACCGTGCTTGGACCGTTCCATGTCGCCGGGGCTCCCCGTCTTGCGATGGGCGATCGCATCACGCGTGACGGGAAGGGCGAGAGCTGTGTCTTCGAAGGCACTGTGGTCGATCTGGACGGACATCCGATCGAGGGTGCAATCATCGATGTTTGGTCAGACAATGCCGAGGGCTTTTACGATGTGCAGCAACCTGACATCCAGCCTAAATGGAACAACCGCGGAACCTTCGTGACCGGCTCCGACGGACGCTATAGCTTCGTCGGAATCAAGCCCGTCTCATACCCCATTCCCGCAGATGGGCCTGTGGGCCAGATGCTGAAGCATCTTGGCCGGCATCCCTATCGGCCTGCACATATGCACTACATCGTCACGGCCGCCGGCTTCCAGAAACTGGTAACCCATACGTTCGTCGGCGACGATAACTATCTTTCATCCGACGCCGTCTTCGGTGTCAAAGCCACGTTGATCGCGCCGTATGAGCGTGTGCTCGGCGGTGAAACCGTCTGGCGTTCGCCATTCGATTTTGTCCTTAACCCACCGTGAGGCGGCCGAGATGCCAAACATGAAGATTTACGTGGATCGATCACTGCCAGAGCAGTTTCATCTGAAGATTGAGGCCGCTCTGGTGCCGCTGAGTAAATTGTTATGCGAAAGGCTGGACGTCAACATCAACGCCTGCCAGTTTGCTGTCATTCCAGTCTACGCGATGGCAAACCTTCCGGCGGTGAACCTCGAGCTTTTCCTCCTGCCGAAAGCAGAACGGACGCGTCAGAAACTCATGGATCTTGCCAGGGAAATCCAGCAATTGGTCGGGGACGCTGCGATCACACAAGTTGCCGTTCGGATTTCCCAGCTCGACCCTGCGACGTTCATCGCCTTGAAGTGACTCGCTGGTCGGGGACTGTGCTTCGCAGGGTCGATTCCTGTCAAGGCGTGAGGTTCGAAGACGGTCGAGCAAGTTGGATGAGCGCTACTAGCCATGTGAAAACCGGCCTCCGCGACCCTTCTGCGAGAAACGGGCGCGAAGGCGCTACGTGAATGCGGTCGTGAGCGCGTGTTGTTCCCGCGCAGATCAGGGTCTCAGGTTATTTGGTTGATGGCACCCCTTCTGCGATGCGGGCCGTGGAGGAGCGCCATACCCAGCATTGGCCCGGCTCGCGGGATTGCGCTCACGGCTCACAGAGACAATATCTGGGCTGTGACGCCGTGATCGGCTGACGGCGGGCACTTCGGCGATCTGGTCCGCCGGCATTCCCCGGGCAAGGGCACTGAGATGGAGCCCGGAGGCCGACGGCACACTCCGCAAAATCGTTGTCGTGGGCGGCCGCAACGATCTGGGGCCATTTCGGTAGATTACGTTCAGCGTGAGCCAACGCTCGCCTCGACCTATTTGGAGGCGGACTTGATCTGCTCGAGATAGCTATAGACAGTGAACCTCGAAATCCCGAGGCTGGCGGCGGCGACGTCGACGCTGGAGCGGATCATGAACAGGCCGCGAAGGCTCATGTTGCGGACCGCTTCCATCTTGTCTTCCTTCTGCATCTGGCCGACGGTCTTGCCCGTGGCCTTGATGCTGGTGTCGATGATCTCGGTAACGATCTCCTCGACCGAAAGCGCGCCGCCCTCGCCAGGATCATCCGCCTGCTGCTGTTCGTTGGCGAGTTCCAGAATCAACGCTTTGAGTTCTCGCATCTTACTTCGATCTGCATTCACGCAGATGGCAGCATAGGCCGTGCCTTCGTTGTCTCTCAAAAGGATGCTCGTGGATTCGAGTTCCAGCCCAGTCCGCGTCCTGGTCTTGTAACCATCGACGATCGTCCGAGGTTCATTGACTTCATTCATATCGCCGGCGATCAGCTTCTTCAGGCCCACATCGCCGAAGGGGCCGCTGATGATGGAACTGCCGACGGTCCGGCCGCTCAGCTTGCCATTGGCGATAGCGACAATGGACTCCTCGGGCTTGGCGAGATCATGCAGTACGATCTCGGTATTTGGCCCGAAACATTTGGCAAGACCGGCGACGACACTTGCCAGCGCATCGATCACGAGTCTGCGTTCAGCGTCGGTAGAAGGCCGCATGCGTTCAACTGCCATTGAATTCGATCTTCTCCGCGATAAGTCACAAATCTGTCTAGCAAGCTCTTGACTGCGTGCAACGGCAATTCAGTGGGCACGCGGCACGGTCACAGCTTTACTTCTACCACCATCTCGATTTCGACGGGAACGCCGAAGGGAAGCGTATTCGTACCGACCGCGGCACGGGCATGCCGACCGGTCTCGCCGAAGATCTCGACCAGCAATTCCGACGCACCATTGATGACCAGGTGTTGGTCCTCGAAATCGTCGGTGGAATTGACATAGCCATTGAGTTTTACGATCTGCGTGACCCTGTCGAGATCGCCGATCTCGCGATTGATAACTGCGAGCCCATTGACAATGGACATTCGCGCCGCTTCCATACCCTCCGCGACAGTGAATTCCCGGCCAAGCTTGCCGCGCATCACCGCTTTGCCGCCGGCAATCGGCCCCTGCCCGGCAATGAAAACCAGGTTTCCGGAGCGACGGGACGGAACGTAGGATGCCAGTGCTCCGAATTCATCCGGCAGCGTGATCCCGAGTTCAGCAAGTCGTGCTGCGACGGACATGAATTCAATTCCTTTCCAATTTTTTGAGACGATCGATGAACGCGTCGATATCGGCTTCGTCATTATAGAAGTGCGGGGATGCCCGGACATTGGTGCCTCGGGCGGCCACGCTCACGCCCTCCGCATTCATTGCCTCGACCAGACGACCGGCATCCCCGGAACGAAAGCTCACGATCGGAGCCGATCCGGCCGGGCTCACGAGCGGAACGCCGAGTGCTGCTAGTCCATCGGCCAGCCGCCTGCAGAGCGATCGATTGCGGCGGAAGATGTTGTCCCAGCCTAAACCCTCAAGATAGGCCAGTCCGAAATCGAGCGTGGTGAGCCCGGGATAGTTGGAATGGCTGTATTGCAGTTCCCTAGACGGTGCAGGGTTCGAGTATCCCCGAAATACCGGCTCCAGCGATTGCCTGAATCGCAGGCTGGTGACCGAGATCGCTAGGCCAAAGCCGGAGAGTAGCCATTTGAATGTCGATGCCGCGTAAACATCTGCAAACCGCGCCGATACAGGCACGGCGCCGAGGCCGTGAATCCCGTCCACCACGAGAAACGCCCTCTTGGCCTGGCAGACCTCGAAGAGGACCTGCAGATCGACTTCGGTTCCGGTTTCCCAATGGACATGTGACACGAGCACGACGCCGCCACGCTTGATCGAGGTGGCCAGCGCCGCTGTCCGATTGGTCTCCGAATCCACCGCGACGGTCACGAGTTCGGCGCCGCGCCCGCTTAGCGTATTGGCCACGGCGAGCACCGTGGGAAATTCGTCCTGGCAGACGACGACCTGATCGTTGGCGCGGACAGGCACGGACCATGCGACGAGGTTCAGGACTTCTGAAGTGCTCGACGCGAAGCCGATATCCTGGCTTTCCACTCCCATGAGCCGCGCGAGTTTCGCTTTCACGCTACCAGCCACGCTCTGCCATTCCTCGGCGGCGTCGTAGCCACGGCTGAACATGCCGTCGAGCGTGCGCCCGACAGCCTCGCCGATATTAAGGGGCATGATGCCGGTCGCAGCGGTGTTGAGGTAGACCCGCTGGCGGAGGTAGGGGAAAGTCGACCTCACCGCGTCAATATCAAGCATTGTCGTTTCATCCATGCCAAATGCTCTTATCTGTCCCGACGAAGCCGCTTTTCCAGCCCGGAGCCGAAGCGCGCCATCGAGAAGCAGAAAGCGAAATAGATGGCGCCCACGAAAACATAGGCCTCGGCGCCGAAGCCTTGCCATGCGGGTTCGGCGATTGCGCGCTTGCCCGCATTGAGGAGATCGAAGATGCCAATGATCATAACGAGCGACGTGCTCTTGAACAGGCCGATGCAGAGGCTGATGATCGGCGGCAGGACGAGCGTGAGCGCCTGCGGCATGACGACGAAATACATCGTCTTCCAGTATCCCAGACCGAGCGATTGGGCGGCCTCGGATTGTCCCGCTGGCACGGCCTGCAATCCGCCGCGGATCGTCTCCGACAGATAGGCGCCCATGAAGAGGACGATGCCGAGTTGGGCGCGCAACAGCTTGGAGAAGTTCATCCCGTCGGGAAGGAAAAGCGGAAACATGACGCTGGCCATGAACAGCACGCTGATTAGTGGTATGCCGCGGATCAGCTCGACATAAATGACGCACATCGTCCTGACGGTCGGATTGGCCGAGGAGCGCCCCAGCGCCACGACGACCGCAAGGGGCAATGCGAGCGCGATGCCGAAGGTCGCGAGCATGAGTGTGACCGGTAGCCCGCCCCATTGATCCTCGGGGACATAGGCAAGGCCCATGACCCCGCCATACATCAGGACGAAGACGGTCGCCAAACCGGCGACCCAGAGCATGACAAGCGTCCATCCCCACAGTCGACGGTCGGCGGAGAGTGGATAAAGCGAGATGAAAATCAGAACGCTCAGCGCCGCCCGCCATTGTTCGGCATGCGGATAGAGGCCGAACAGGATGAACCGGTACTTCTCACGGATCAACGCCCAGCACGCTCCGGCATCGGCGGAGCGGCAGGCCTGCGTATCAAGAGACGGCGCCGACCAGACCGCACGGAACACGGCCCAGTCCAGGAACAACCACGCAAGCTTGCCCAGCACCAAGAGCATAATCAAGGTAATCGCTGTCGATAGCCAGGAACTGAAAAGGTGCCGTCTCAGCCAGCCGGCAACGCCGCGGTCGGACGGATCTACTGGCCTTGGTAGAGCGGACTTCTCGACGGTCACGATAAAATGGCTCATCGAGTCACCAGGGCGACGGAGCGGTTATACCAGTTCATCAGCGCGCTGACGGCGAGGCTGATCGTCAGGAAGGCCAGGATGATGATGGTGACCCCTTCCACCGCCTGCCCGGTATCGCTGATCATCGAATTCACGATGGCGAAAAGATCGGGATAGCCAACCGCCACGGCAAGCGAGCTGTTCTTGATCACGCCGAGATATTCGCTGCTCAGCGGCGGAATGATAATCCTGAGCGCCTGCGGCATGATGACCTTGCGCAGCGTGACGATCGGGCCAAGGCCGAGCGCCATTGCAGCCTCGCGCTGGCCGGAGGGAACGCCGAGAATGCCAGCCCGAACGATCTCGGCGACGAAGGCGGAGGTATAGACCGAGAGGCCGATCACCAGCGCCGACAATTCCGGCGTCAATGTTGCGCCGCCCCGGAAATTGAGTCCTTTCAGGACCGGCACATCGGGCACGGTGACTTGCCCTGACAGCAAGACCGCGGCGACCGGCAGGCAGATGGCGAGGATCAGGAATATGGGAAGGGACAGCAATCGACCGAACCGTATCTTGCCCTTGCGCTGCAGCCCTGCTGCGAAGATGAAGGCGATGATGACGACCAGAAGCGTCAACCCGGCGATGCCGACCGCTGTCCCGTCTCCAACCGAGGGATAGCGTATGCCTCGGTTGGAAATGAAGAACCCTTCCGCGAGCTTGAAGGCAGCGCGCGGCGCCGGCAGTTGCAGGATCAGCTGGTACCAGAAGACGAGCTGCAGCAGCACCGGAACATTACGCACGGCCTCGACATAGGCACCGCAGGATTTCGCTAGCAGCAGATTGGGCGACAGACGCGCGATGCCAAAGAAGGTTCCGACGGCGGTGGACACGATGATCACGGCAGCTGAGACGGTCAGCGTGTTCAGAAGCCCGATCAGCAGCGCACGGGCATAAGTGTGCACGCCCGGCGTGAACTCGATCCAGCTGTTGGCGATCGGCATGCTGACAATGCGCCAGAGGAAGGCGAACCCGGTCGACACCCCTCGGGACTCGAGGTTCCCAAGCGTTGTCGCGACTAGGAACCAACCAATACCCCCGACCGCCAGGATCAGGAGCATTTGGACGACGATCGAACTGACTACGTCACGGCTTGCGTATTTCATGTCGCCAGCTTCGGTGGATCGGGAGAAGACGGTGGCACGGCGAAGGCCGCGCCACCCATTCGGCTTCAACGGAACGGCGGGGAGTACTGCAGACCGCCCTTGGTCCAGACATCGTTCATGCCGCGGTCGACGCCCACGATGTTGCGATCCCAAACCTCACCGAAATTGCCGACCTGCTTGATGATCTTCTGGGTGAAGTCGTTCGACAGGCCGAGGGTCTGGCCGAGTTCGCCCTCTAGGCCGAGGAAGCGGCGGACGGCGGGATTTTCCGATGCAAGCGACTTGTCGAGATTCTTGCTGTCGATACCCAGCACTTCAGCATTCACCATCGCGTAATGCGTCCAGCGAACGATGTCGAACCAGCGCTCGTCACCCTTGCGCACGACGCCCCCCAAAGGCTCCGCAGTGATGCGTTCTGGCAGGATGAGCAGGTCGTTTCCAGCTTCGCCACGCGCTGCCTTCGAAGCCGCGAGGTCCGAGGCATCCGAGACGTAGGCATCGCAGCGGTCGGCGAGCAGCGCCTTGCGAGCCTCCTCGCCTTCCGAGAAAAGGACGGGCGTGTAGGTCATTTTGTGAAGCGAGAAATATTCCTGAACCGAAAGTTCGGTCGTGCCGCCGGTCAGCATGCAGAGGCTGCCGCCATCGAGTCCCGAGGCATCGGCGATGCCGAGCGACTTCTTCACCATGAAGCCGATGCCATCGTAGTAATAGATATTGGGGAATTGCAGACCGAGCTGGCTTTCCCGCGTCATCGTCCACGTGACATTCGCATAGACCACGTCGACCTCACCGGACTGGAGCGCAGTGAAACGCTGTTGCGGCGTAAGCACGACCCATTTGACCTTCTCGGCATCGCCGAGCGTGGCCGCGGCGACCGCTCTGCACTGATCGGCATCAATGCCGCGCATCACGCCCTGGCTGTCGGGCAACGAGAATCCCGGGCTAACGCCGATGACGCCACAGGACAACTGACCCCGCACCTTGACGGCGTCGAGCGTCTTCGATGTCAGCGGTACCGTTTCCTGCGCCTTCGCCATGCCGGCGCTGGCCATGAAGGCCGCGGCCACGAAGCCCATGATCGAGAACTTCATATTCACTCCCCCTCCGGATGAGGTCTTCAAACACTTATTGGATATCAACATAATGTTTTGATTGCAACAGAATGTTGATATTGGTGCTGTTGCCACTGAACATCCGACCACGGCAATGTCGTGCACCGCTCCCTCTCGAAACCGACGTGATCGATCGTGGTTCTGGTGCGAATACAGGTGACGACGTCCCGCAGCTGACGGCGCGACGGTTCGTGGAAAAGAACGTCATTCGTCACAACGGTCTTCACCTTGAAGTGTGTGGCCATGTTCGACAACTCGTGTAGCCGCATCTGGTCGTTCGGCCGCCGGTCATGCGGATAGATTCCTCAAGCCGCCCCGAGGAGATGCAGCGGCTGTTTCCCCGTTACCCGGACGCATTGGCCCGGACGATGGAAATCGCCGATCGCTGCCAGTTCTCGCTCGAGGAACTGACCTACCAATATCCTGAGGAGGCAATCGTCCCAGGCAAGGACGCGCAAAGCTCTCTCGAGCATTATGTCTGGGAATGCGCGCCTAACGTTGAGCTCTGTTCAATCGACGAGGTGCTGCTTGGCGGCTGCCATGACAAGGTCGGTGAGCGTCGCAAACCGTTCTGCAGCAAGTTTGTTGACCTGCCAGAAAAGTGAGACGTCGAGAGCCTTATTAGGGATTAGCTCCACCAGCCTTCCCTTCTGTAGATGAGGGCGGGCAAGATGCTCCGGGTTCATGCCCCACCCCATGCCTTCGACGCTTGCGTCAATGAAAGCCTGTGTCGAGGGGAGAAAATGCGTCGGACAAGCAATCTCTTCACCGAGTATCTGGGCAATCCAACGGTCCTGAAGCTTGTCTTTCTGGTTGAACGTTAGGGCCGGTGCAGTCCGCAACGCCTCGGCGCTAACGCCTCCTGAAAAATGGCGTTCTACAAACTCCGGGCTTGCCGTAGCACGGTAACGCAGCGAACCGAGGGCGGTGCGCCGGCATCCAGGAACCAGCCTTTCGCTGCCTGTCACAGCTGCAATCACCCGCCCGCGCTCTAACCAATCCGCCGTGTCGCCTTCGTCATCAATAACAACGTCCAGGAGATAATTTGAGGACTTGGCGAATGCCGAAAGGGCCCGAGAAACCAAGTTGCGAGACTATCGGCATTTGTTGCGAGGTGCACAGTCACCCGTTCAATGAACTCGGTGGCCGGCGCGAGCGACGGTAGGTGCTCGTAGAGGTCTCGTTCAAGCAGCCCAACATTTTCCAAGTGCCTACATACCCACTGACCCTGCTCCGTAGCAACGCACGGATTTCCTCTGACGACCAGCGCGATCCCCATTCGCTCTTCGAGGTTTTTGACGCGCTGCGAAATTGCGGATGGTGTGACGTTGAGCGTGCCTGCCGCTTTTTCAAAGCTTCCAGTCTGCACGACGGCCGCCAAGGCCCGCAATGCGGAGTAGTCGAGCATGTAAGTTTGCCTTAAGAGAGGTAAGTTTCTTTAATTAGCCTAAGCCTCAGCTTTTTGATAGTGCCTGATCGAACGGCTTGCATTTCCTAACTCCATCGCGGGCTCTGATTGACGATCGCAATCGCGCGGTCTTCGGATTGTCCATCGAAATCAGAATGGTCGCCCCAATTGGCGGTTGCGCATCGGTCGGACCCTGGATCAACAAAGGACATGCGCATGGGCCCGGAGTTTCAGCACCTTCTTCTCGTTTACACAGCCTATGTGATAGCGGCTGGAAGTCCCGGTCCAAGCAACATGCGCATCATGGGCGTGGCGATGGACCAAGGACGGCGCGCAGCGCTCGTGCTGGCTGCCGGTGTCGTAAGCGGCTCGATCTTCTGGGGCGCGATGGCTGCCACCGGAATCTCCGCAATCCTGACCCGGTATGCCGAAGCCCTGATCATCCTGAAAATCTTCGGCGGGCTCTATCTTCTATACCTGGCGTTCAGGGCAGCCAAAGCCGCTCTCACCGCTGGCGAAAAACCGGTCGAGACAGCAGGAACGAACACCCCCGAGACGACTTCGTCACTCTACCGACGCGGCTTGCTGATGCATCTGACCAACCCGAAATCAATTCTCGCCTGGATCGCCCTGGTGGCGCTTGGCCTTGGCCCGGGTGCGTCCTCCTACACCGTGGCAGCAATCCTCTTTGGATGTGCTGTCCTGAGCGTAACGATCTTTTGTGGTTATGCTATAGTCTTTTCAACAGCGCCTATGGTGCGCTTCTACAGCCGGGCTCGCTGCTGGATCGAGGGGACGCTTGCGATCTTCTTCGGCGCAGCCGGCATCCGTCTCCTGCTTTCCCGCACATAACCAAGGCAACATTCATGTCTCTCTTCGAAGGCCTATCTGCTTTTCCAATTACTCCGGCCGACGCGTCCGGGCGCGTTGATCCAGCCGTGCTTGCGGCGCTCTTGCAGCGCATAGTTGATGCGGGTGCTCAGTCCATCGGCCTTCTCGGAAGCACGGGCGCCTATGCCTTCCTGACGCGCGATGAGCGCAGGCGTGCCGTTGAAACAGCTGTCAAAACCGTCGGTGGGCGAATTCCGGTAATCGTCGGTGTTGGTGCGCTTCGCACTGACGAGGCGCAGGCTCTGGCACGCGATGCGAAGGGGGCGGGGGCAGATGGCCTTCTTCTGGCGCCCGTCTCGTATGTTCCGCTGAAGGATGACGAGGTATTTGAGCATTTCGCAGCCGTCACCGAGAGTGGCGGTCTTCCGCTTTGCATCTACAACAATCCGAGCACGACCAGGTTTACGTTCAGCAGTGCACTGATCGCCAGGCTCGCCACAGTTCCAAACATCGCCGCGATCAAGATGCCGTTGCCGGCGAACGAGGACTTCAAGACCGAACTTGCAGATCTGCGCGGCAAGTCACCGACCGGGTTTTCGATCGGATATAGCGGTGACTGGGGAGCTTCCTCCGCTTTGCTTGCTGGCGCCGATGCCTGGTATAGCGTCGTCGCGGGGGTGCTTCCCGCTGAAGCGCTCGCGCTTGCGACGGCGGCGCGGGCCGGCAATGCCGAGGAGGTCGAGAGATTGGAAAAAGCGTTCGAGCCCCTCTGGTCGTTGTTCAAGCGGTTTGGCAGTTTCAGAGTGATGTACAGGCTCGTGGCGCTTCTTGGCATCGGAGATTTCGAGCCGCCGCGGCCAGTGAGGCCGATACCGGACTCCGCAGTACCGGATGTTGTACATGCTCTCAACCATTTGCGGGCTGCCTTTACGTGAGGCTCCGGGCAATCGTCGATGTCTTCCAGCCCGCCGATCCACGCTTGTATTCGCTGCATCGCTCCGTGATGGCTAGGAGCACTGGAGAAACAGTGCTGTCCACACATGATGAGTTCGGAACCGACAGCTCACTTCCGAATGACAGAGGAGAGTGCAAATGCCGTGAGGGTATCCCTTACGCCGGGAAGGGCTGAAATTTGTTGCCAGATTTGGCGTATGCGATCGGCTTCCACGGATTCGACCCGTACCAGCAGATCAAAATCGCCCGTCATCACATCGCAAGCGACGACCTCCGGAATTTTCCGCAAAGCGTGAATGACCTCGCCGCCCCTCATTCGGTCCTGGCGGTAGACAAACATCAATGCGGTGGTGATGGGACTGTCGTTCCCGCCTTCGCCAGTGACAATTGTATAGCCCTTGATAAAGCCTTCGCGTTCAAGCCGTTCTATTCGAACGCGAACAGCATTGCGCGACAAATTGACCTGACCGGACAGCTCGGCATGAGAAGCACGCCCGTTCGATTTCAAGGCGCATAGGATTTGTTCATCGACGCGGTCGAGAAGATACTTCATGCCGGGGAGGGCTCCGTTTTCCCGACAACTGCACCAATCACAGATTCAAAGGCGCGAATCGCAGCATCAAGGAGGTAAGTCTTGTCGTTTGCACGGGCATAGCGACTGGCGGCGGACGCCAGGACAAAGGCGGGAAGAGCCGCTGTCTCTGCCTCAGTTAGCAGCCTCACACTTTCATAGCCGGCCAGAATGGCCCGAGCTTTTTGTTCCTCCAACGCTCCGCTCGGCAGGCTCGCCCAGCCGACGAGAACGTCGGCAATCTCTGAAATCAGCACATCATCGTGCCGAAGCCGAAAGTTGATAACCCCACTGACGTCGTCTCCAAGGAAGAAGACGTTGGAAGGTATCAAGGCTCCATGCAGAGGACCGGCCGGCAGCTCATTTAGAGAACGCTTTTTGCCTCCTTGCAGGGTCATGTGGATCCGCGCCATCAGGCTGCCAAGGCTTTTACACTTTCCTGGCGTTGGATCGTTTGTCGACGAACCTGATACGAAACTCACGACGGCAACGAGACGGCCGGCCGCCCGGAAGGTCGCATCGCCATCAATCGTGCGCGTTGGTTTCGGGCAGGGAATACCGCTGTTGTTCAGCGTCTCCATCGTTGCGAACGCCCGCTCGAGATCCAGCGGCTCGGCGCCGTTTTCGAACAGTGTGACGATGAACTCACCCTCCGCCGTCCGGAAAAGATAGGTTGTTTCCCTGTCGCCGTCGGCAATACCGATCACCGATGACAGGGAGGTCATGCCATAGGCCGCCGCGATCGAGTTTCGGTCCTCGTCGGATATTTCCGTGAAAACGGCCATTCTTTCCTCCGTTCAACCGCGCATAATCTTCGAAACATTGGCAAATTCCGCGGCGTCTCCAAAAATCTGATGAGCCTGACTTTCGGTCAGAACGCTTTCTTCTTCGACGACATCTCGCAAGTTTCTCTTCTCGACCAGCGCCTTCTTGGAGAGGTATGCCGCTTTGCTGTATCCGATCAGCGTCGCCAATGGCGTGGCAAGAACGAGAGATTGGTCGAGCAACGCCTTGCAACGATCGACGTCGACTTCGATGCCATCGATGCAGCGTTCCTTCAAGACCACCATGCCTCTGGTCAGCATGCGCATCGATTGAAGGATGTTCAAAACGATGACGGGTTCCATGGCATTCAGCTGTAGCTGGCCGGCACTTGCGGCGAGCGTCACCGTCAGATCATTGCCGATGACCTGAAAGCTGATCTGGTTCATCATCTCCGGGATGACGGGATTGACCTTGCCAGGCATGATGGACGAGCCGGCTTGAACAGGCGGCAAGCGGATCTCACCCAGACCGCCGCGGGGTCCACTGCTCAGGAGCCGGAGGTCATTGCAGATCTTGCTCAGTTTAACCGCAATTCGCTTGAGCACGCCTGAAAAGGAGACGAAACCGCCTGTGTCCGATGTCGCTTCGATGAAGTTGCGGGCAGGGACTAACGGATAGCTAGATATTCGGGACAGGTGACTGCAGGCCAACTGCGCGAAGCCTGAGGGTACGTTGATTGCCGTGCCGATCGCCGAGCCGCCGAGGTTTATCTCTTTGAGAAGCTTAGAGGCGTACTGGACCTGGACGATATCCTCGTCAATGAGTTCAGCGAAGGCTTCAAATTCCTGCCCTGCGGTCATCGGCACGGCATCTTGCAACTGTGTCCGACCGACCTTTAGAGCGCTTGCATATTGCATGGCCTTGCCGCGAAAGGCGTCGCGAAGCGCGACCTCAGCTGCGATAAGCCCTTCGCACGCTCGCAAGATCGTCAGCCGGATAGCTGTTGGGTAGACGTCGTTCGTCGACTGGGACAGATTGACGTCGTCATTTGGGTGCAGCCTCGAATACTCACCGACGTCGGCGCCCATCTTCAAAAGAGCGAGGTTTGTCAGAACCTCGTTCACGTTCATGTTGGTCGAGGTGCCGGCCCCTCCCTGCATCATGTCGACGGGAAAGTTCTCATCGATATCATTGAGCGCGATGAGTTCGTCGGATGCTTGAGAGATCGCTTCGGCCTTTTCGGCAGAAAGAAGCCCGAGCTCCATGTTGGCGAGAGCAGAAGCCTTTTTCACCATCGCCATCGACTGGATGAGCTCAGGAAAATCCCTCAGGCGCAGGCCCGATACGTCAAAATTCTGTTCCGCGCGCCGTGTATGGACGCCGTAAAGGACGTGTCGGGGAATAGCGAGCGGCCCGATAAGATCTGACTCGATACGCTCAGCAAGCTTTGTCTTGTCCATCAAACCAGGATCCCCGCATGGCGCATGGCGCTATCGATCTCTTCTTGAACGGAAGGACTGATCGTAACGAGTGGTAGCCGCAGATCCCCACGTATGCGACCGAGACGCTGCAAGGCATATTTCGGCCCAGCAGGGTTGGTTTCGAGAAAAAGCGCCCGGTGCAGGGGCATCAGACGGTCCTGAAGCTTCAAGGCGGCGGCGAAGTCGCCGTTCAGGCAGGCCTGCTGGAAGTCAGCGCAAAGGCCGGGTGCGACATTCGCCGTGACCGAGATGCAGCCATGTCCACCATGCGCCATGTAGCCGAGCGCCGTGCCGTCTTCACCGGTCAGGAGATTGAACGAGTGCCCGCAGGCCATACGCTCGAGGGACGGGCGCAACAGGTTTCCCGTCGCATCCTTGACGCCCTTCACGTTTGGGCAGTCTTCAAATATCCGGGCCAACGTTTCGACCTGAATATCGATGACGCTGCGGCCGGGGATATTGTAGACGATAATCGGAACGGTGGCCGCAGCATCGATCGCCTTGAAATGCTGGTAGATCCCTTCCTGGGTTGGCTTGTTGTAATAGGGCGCGACAATCAGCACACCGTCGGCGCGGGCGTCCTGCGCATGGCGAACGAAGTCGATTGCTTCGGCCGTGCTGTTTGATCCGGCGCCCGCGATGACGGGCACACGGCCCTTGGCGGCCGCGATCGTGATCTCGACCACCTGCTTATGCTCGGAATGGCTGAGCGTCGGACTTTCCCCCGTTGTCCCGCATGGAACGAGACCGAAGGATCCTTCTTCGATCTGCCACTCGACGAGGTCGCGCAATGCAACCTCATCGACACGACCATCAGCAAAAGGCGTGACAAGCGCGGTAATAGAACCCTTGAACATTTTTACTCCCTGAGTTGCCGATGGATTTGAGCCGGCCTGGCGTTACATCTTCAGCCGGTTGATGCACACGACTTTCGGCTGGGTCATGTCCTCATAGGCAAACCGGACGCCCTCGCGGCCCATGCTTCCATATTTGAAGCCGCCAAACGGCATTGCATCGAATCGGTAGTCGGACGAGTCGTTGATCATGACGCCTCCAGCCTCGAGCTTGCTTGCAGCCTCAAGCGCCCCTTCCAGGTCGTTTGTAAAAATGCCGGCGTGAAGGCTGTATTCGGGGCTGTTTGCCAGATCGATCGCATCCGCCAGCCCATCGAAGGGTTGAAGAATGACGATTGGCGCGAACACTTCCTCGCCCCAGGCGTCACAGGAGGCTGGAACATTCTCCAGGACCGTCGGCGGATAGAGGTTGCCAGTCGGCTTATGGCCCCAAAGCAATGTCGCACCGGCAGCGAGCGCCCGTTCGACCATTGCGGCCGCTCTTTCGACCGCCTTTTGCGAGATCATCGGGCCGACATCAGTGTCGGCTTCCAAAGGATTGCCGGTCTTGAGCTTCCTGGTTTCTGCGACGAACGTCGCCTTGAATTGCTCATAGATCGGCCGCTGGATCAAAATTCGCTGCGTGCCAATACAGTTCTGACCGGCCGCCCAGTAGGCTCCAGATACGCAGGCCTCGACGGCGGCATCGAAGTTGCAATTCTCCATGACGATGACAGGAGCATTGCCGCCGAGGTCCATGGCAAGCTTCTTGAGGCCTGCTGTTTTGGCAATCGCCTCGCCGGTGGCAAAGCCACCGGTGAAGGAGATCATGCGAACGTCTCTCGCTGCAACCAGAGCCTTTCCAAGCTCAGGGCCGCCAATCGCGACCGTTATGATTTCCTCGGGTAGACCGCATTCGACCAGGACCTCGACGAGCTTGATGGCAGAGAGAGGGGTAAGTTCGGACGGCTTCAAAAGCACTGCATTGCCGCCGGCAATTGCCGGACCAAGCTTGTGGGCAACAAGGTTGAGCGGGTCGTTGTAGGGCGTGATGGCGGCAATGATGCCTAGCGGTTCTCTCGTGTACCAACCTTGGCGAGACTCCGAGCCTGCGTAGGCGTCGAACGGGATGACTTCGCCCGCATTGCGTTTGGCCTCGTCCGCAGACAGCTTGAGCGTATTGACGCACCGGGTTGTCTCTTTGCGGGCCTGCGTAATCGTCTTGCCCGCCTCCTTGACGATGAGAAGCGCGAAGTCCTCGCGCGCGGCTTCGATGGCCGCAGCGGCCTTTTCAAGGATCACCGCTCGCTTGTGACGCGGCAGCGTTCGGGCAATCTGCGCCCCGCGCCTTGCCCGCTCCAGAGCCACGTTCACGCTTGTAGCACAGGTTTCCACGACCGTTCCGACCAGCGTACCGTCGAACGGGCTGGTAACAGCAATTTCTGCAGGAGCGTTCGTTTGGGTGAGTGCAAGGTTGTGCATCATGCAGCCTCCTTAACGATGGCCGAGGCGCCGGCGGAATGAATGGCGACGATATCGGAAAGAAGCGCATAGGCGGTTTCGATGCGGCCGGCGCCAGGTCCGGTGATCGTCACGGCGCCCAGCAGTTCGGTGTCGAGCGACACCGCATTGGTGGCACCATTGACGCCTGCGAGGGGATGATCGAGGCTAATCCGCCTCGGTGCAACACTGCCGGTCACGCTGCCATCGTCATTGCGGACAGCCGATCCAACCAGCTTCCAGCGGCTGTTTGCCTGTGCTGCATCCTCGATGTCGGAAGGTGAAAGACCGGAGATACCCTTGCAGCTTACATCCTCGGGCTTGAGATTTGCACCAAGCAGTTCGTTTGCCAGGATGACGACCTTCAGACGCACGTCGAAACCTTCGACATCGGCGGTGGGATCGGCCTCGGCATAGCCGAGTTCTTGGGCTTCCTTCACAGCGGATGCGAAATCCAAACCCGCTTCCATGCGACCGAGGACGAAGTTGGATGTGCCGTTCAAAATTCCTTCGAAGCCCTTCAATTCGGCGCCGGCAAGCGTCTTCTCAGCCATGCGAATGACCGGAGTACCGCTCATCACGGCGCCCTCGTACTCGAAGCGTACACCGTTGGCCTTTGCCAGCGCCTTGAGCGCCTGGGCCTCAATGGCGACCGGGCCCTTGTTGGTGGTAACCACGTGTTTGCCAGTCTCAAGCGCCCAGCGGCAATGCGAGACAGCAGGTTCGCCGTCCTTGGGATTGGTGAACGTTGCCTCGACGACAATGTCTGCGGGTGCGGTCTTGATAATGGTCTCGTTGTCGGCTTCGGCACTTCCCCCGGAAAGCTGTCCAAAGCCGCCCTTTTCGAACTTCGCCTCGACCAGGGTCCTCGCATCAAGACCGTTCGGCGAAATCACGGAGCCAAGATAGAGATCGCTCACAGCGACAATATTCAGGCGGAATCCAAGATCGCGCTCCCAGAGCTGGTTCTTGGCGGCAATGAGTTCGGCCAGGGCGCGATTGACGCCGCCAAATCCGATGAGAGCAATATTGTAAACTGTCATAACGATCCTCCAGTGAAGTCTATGAGGGTAAGCATGGGATGCGGATTGCTCTGCAGGAACCAGGCAAACGGACCAAAGAGCAGCGCACTTTGCTCAATCTGCTGCCGGACGTAGATCAGGTGCTGGCGAGCTTCATCATGAGAATCCCCGACACGATCAAGGCGCCCGCTGCCAGACGCATGGGTGACGCGGGCTCTCCAAGGATCGCCATTCCGAGCAGAAAGGAGCCAACCGCACCGATCCCTGTCCAAACCGTGTAGGCGGTGCCGAGCGGCAGCACCTTCATCGAAAAGGACAGCAGCACGCCGCTGGCAATCATCGCAATGACGGTGATTGCCGACGGGATGAGCAGCGTGAAACCGACGGATCTCTTCATGTAGAACGCCCAGACGACCTCAAGCAGGCCGGCGACGAACAGGATTATCCAGTACATAACATCCTTCCTGGCGGACCTCCGGGTCTGCCGCGCATCAGGCTTTGACAGCGACATGAATTGCCCGGCGAGCGGCAATTCATATCCAACTCGACTTCGTGTTCAGCTTTGCCCGAACGTCTCGTCGAGGGCGTTATTGATGTCGGCAATCAGATCCTCGGTGTCTTCCAGACCGATCGAAAGCCGCAGATGCCCGTATTTCTGGAAGTTCGGCGGATAACGATCGGAACCGCCTCGGCCACTGCCGCCGACATGGACGATCAGGCTCTCGTCGTGACCAAGCGAGACGGCGGACGTGATGACCTTGAGATGTGCGACGAACCGGTTCTGCGCATCTGGATCGCCATCGACGGCAAAAGCCATGACCGCTCCATAGCCCTTGCCAGCAAACTGCGTTCTGGCAAGCGCGTGCTGGTCATGGCTGTCTAGACCGGGATAGGTGACATAGGCGACGCGCTTGTCGGCTGCGAGGGACCGGGCGACGATCTCTGCCGATGAAAACTGCTGCTTCAGGCGCAGCGGCAAAGTCACTGAGCCTCGCATGATCAGCCAGGCGTTGAACGGGGAAATCGTGCCGCCGAGATCGACGAGCGCGTCTGCCTTGATGTGATGGATAAGCGGCTTCGAGCCGATGACGACCCCGCCCATCGCGTCGCCATGACCGTTGATGTATTTCGTCAGCGAATGGATGACGAGATCTGCACCAAGTGCGAGCGGGCGGAAGAACGGGGGAGGGGTGAAGGTCGAGTCCACCGACAGGAGCGCGCCCGCTTGTTTTGCGATTGAGGCCAGCGTCGCGATATCGGCAACCTTGGTCGTTGGATTGGCGATTGTCTCTGTATGGATCAGCTTGGTGTTCGGGCGCACGGCGGCTCGGACGGCATCCATGTTGCCCATATCAACGAAGGTGGCTTCGATATTGTAACGCTGCGGCAAAAGCTCTGAAAACAGTCGCCACACGGCCTCATAGGTGACGTCACCGACAATCACGTGGTCGCCGCTCTTCAAAAACGTAAAGAACACGGCATGAAGCGCCGCAACGCCCGTTGCGAAGACGGCTGCATCCTCGCCGCCCTCTATGGCCGCGAGCTTGCGCTGCAGGCCGATCTGATTGTGGCCGGAATTGCGCGTATAGGAGGGGCTCTCGGTGTCCGACCAGTCCATTGTAGAAGGGTCGTAGGGAAGTTCGTACGAATTCGCCATCACGATCGGTGTGCGAATAGCGCCCGATGTCTTGTCGATTTCGTTACCGCCGTGCACCGACAGCGTATTGAAGGAGAGCGTCGATAGGTCGTGTTTGTCTGGTCTCGACATAATTGGCCTCTTTGTTGAAGTGAGTGGTTGGGGAGTGCCTCAGCGCCTGACCGGGATGGCGGTTTCCAGCTTCTGGAACCCTTGTGTGATCAGGAAAGTCAGGCTGACGTAAAAGACAGTGACGAGGAGGAGTGGCTCGTAGACAAGGAGCGTATCCTGGCGGATTTTGTAGGCAGCACCGTAGAGATCCATCACAGTTACAGAGAATACGATCGGCGTTGCCTTGAGTTGCAGGACGACCTCGCCAGCAAATGTTGGCAGTCCAATCCGGATCGCTCTCGGCAACCAGATCCGGCGCAGGATCATCCAGGGTGACATGCCAACGGCGCGTGCAGCCTCAAGTTCGCCTTTCGGGACCGCCAGCATGGCTCCCCGAAGAATCTCCCCCTGGTAAGCAGCGAAGTTGAGCGTCAGGGCCAGCGCCGCAAAAAATAGCCCCTCTCGCAAGACCGGCCAAAGAAAGCTGCTCCGCAATCCAGGGATATGCGGCAGATACGAGCCCAGACCGTAGTAGATGAGCCAAAGCTGGATGAGCAAAGGCGTTCCGCGAAAGAATGTGCAGTACGACTTGGAGAGCCAACGGGCGATGGAACCACGGCCGACCTGGGCAATCGCCAGGAGGATGGCGAGCGCAAATCCCAGCGTGACCGAAATCGTCAGCAGCAGGCATGTCAGGAAGGCGCCATAGAGCAGCAAGTCCTGGTACTCGAATATCCAACCGAAATCCATGTCCGCCTCCTACGCTACAGGTCGTTGGCCGCGACGAAAGTAGGCTTCGAGCGCAGAGAACAGCAGGTTCGATAGAATCGTGATGACGAGATAAAGTGCCGCCGCAGCCAGGAAGAAGACCATGTACTGCTTGGTGTTGCTCGCGGCGACGCGTGCCGCAAGAGCCAGTTCCTGATAGCCAACGACGGCAATCAGGGCGCTGTCCTTGATCACGGACATCCACAGGTTGGCAAAGCCGGGCAGTGCATTGGGGATGAGAGCCGGTAAGACGATGCGGCGGAAGCGTAAGCCTGGCCGCATCCCAAAGGCCTTGGCGGCTTCAAGCTGTCCAACAGGAATGGCGAGGATCGCGCCCCGCAAAACCTCGGTCATGTAGGCCCCCTGAACAAAGCCCAGCACCGCGATTGCCGCGACCAGGCCATTGACCTCGACTGGGCCAAGGTCCGCCATCGCAAGAATCCGGTTCAGCCCATCCGTTCCCGCATAGTAGAGCGAGACGATCAGGATGAGCTCCGGCACGGCACGGACGATCGTCGTATAGACATTGAGAGCATATTGCAGTGGGGCAAACCCACTCAACTTGCCGAGTGCGCCGAACAAGCCCAGCACCATTCCAAACAGATAGGCACCAAACGAGATAAACAGGGTCGCGAACGCGCCGGTGATCAATACGCCGCCCCAGCCGGGAGGGGAAATCGACAGCATGTCCAAAATGGAACTTGAGGAACTCATGGGAAGCCTTCCAGAACAGGACCGGCAGATTTGCCACCAACGGCTGGTGACAAATCCGCCTCGCCCGTGGACTCAATAGGGGTCGTAGTCGAAATACTTCTTGCTGAACTCGGCATAGGTGCCGTTCGCCCTGACAGCTTTGATCGCGCCATTCAGCTTTTCGCGAAGCTCGTCGTCGCCCTTGCGGATACCGCCGCCGACGCCAGCCCCAAGAACCGCATCATCTGCCTCGACACTGCCCTTGTATTCGCAGCATTCCTTGCCGAGGTCGGCTTTCAGGAGTTCCTTCAGCGGTCCCGTGTCGGCAAAGATGTAGTCGACGCGGCCCGACGCGAGGTCCTGGAATGATTCATCGACGGTCGCATAACTTTTCTCGGTCGCAATTTCGGCGAAATGCTTCTTGAAGTAAGCCGACTGGGTCGTCGACACGGCGATGCCGACGGTCTTTCCTTTCAGCTGCTCGGTGGTCGCGCCCATGACGCCATCCTTGGCGCCAATCATGCCGGCGAGAGCCGAGTAATATTTGTCCGTGAAATCGATGCGCTTCTTGCGCTCGTCGGTGATCGACATCGAAGACCAGATTACGTCGATCTTCTTGCTCTCCAGAGCCGGAATGAGGCCGTCCCAGGCAACGTCGACGATCGTGCACTTCTCCTTAAGCTCTTTGCAGATCGCATCCATCAGATCGATCTCCCAGCCAATCGCTTTTCCCGAAGCGTCCTTTGTCGTGTAGGGCGCATAGGCCTCATTGACGACGCCGAAGCGGATTTCCGCTTGGGCGCTCGTCGCCAGCATGAATGCTGCGACAGCTAGAGCTTTTCCCAAATGCTTCATCTTAGGGTTCCCCTTTTTCTGTTGGGATGGTGGTGGTTAGTGCGAACCGGCTGCAACAAACTCCTTGCAGCGTGCGCTGGTGGGTGCACCAATGACCTGGGCCGGAGGGCCGAGTTCCTCGACCTGGCCCTGGTGCAAAAACATGACGCGGGTGGAAACGTCGCGTGCGAACTTCATCTCGTGGGTGACCATCACCATGGTGCGACCTTCCTCGGCCAGCCCACGGATGACCTTGAGCACTTCGCCGACGAGTTCCGGATCGAGTGCCGAGGTCGGTTCATCAAACAGCATCACCGCCGGATCGACGCAGAGCGCGCGGGCAATCGACGCACGTTGCTGCTGGCCGCCGGAAAGGAAGGCGGGGTAGGTGTCCTTCTTGTCGTAAAGACCGACTTTGGCCAGTAGCGCCTCGGCCTTTTCGATCGCCGCTTTACGCTCGATACGCAGGATGTGGATCGGGGCCTCGATGACGTTCTGGAGAATGGTCATGTGCGGCCAGAGATTGAAGCTCTGGAAGACCATGCCGAGGCCACTCCTCAGCCTCTCGATCTGCCGCCAGTTGGCGGGGTGGCATTTGCCGTCACGGCCCTTGCGGAAGATCACGTCTTCGCCGTTGATCTGGAAGGTTCCTTGGTCCGGAATTTCGAGGAAGTTGATGCAGCGCAGGAACGTGCTCTTTCCTGAGCCCGAAGATCCGATGATCGAGACCACGTCGCCCTTCTCCGCTGAAAGGGAGATGCCCTTCAGCACCTTGTGTGCGCCGTAGCTCTTGTGAACGTCGCTCACTAGCAAAGCTGGCTTGACTGTTTCGATGTACATTTCACCTCCATTGACTTGCGAGGGTTGGCCCACTCCTCCGCGGGCAAAGCTTCGCCATCGCCGTATCTGACAGCGCCATCATTCGTGGTTGCGAGTGTAAAAAATGGACGCGAACGTCGGCACGCGCCGCCTAAACGGCGCACGTTCCTCACCTGCCATTGTCTCGGATTTACCGCCGGCGCGTTAGCCGGCCATAATCTTGTGTCTGTAGACCTCACAGCCTGGTGCCAGCTGCCTTAAACCGTTCACCAGCATGTTGGCCGCCTCCTCTAGCGCCTCCTCAGGCATTGTCGCCAAACTTTCCAAAATGAACCACATCCGGCCACCCAGCGTCTCCAGTCGGGTCCGGGTACCTTGCCGCCAGTTCCAGCGCCGGCACGTGACACCGATATCGTCGCGCCAGATGACTTCACCCTTGGTAGGGTTTTCGATGACCGCCTCTCCGTTCATAACCGTGTCGAACACTTCGGTTCCGTCTGCAAAAGACAGCCGTGGCTTGCCGACATAGGCGTCGAAGTTTTCTCCACCGACCGGTATGGCAAAACGCAAGCTGACTGCGTTGTAGAGATCGACGATCGGGTTGATCGAAGGGATACTGCCGTCTTTCTCCACCCGCTTCTTCAGCGCCTGCGCAGAACAGGGTGTGCGATTTGGTTTTGCTCCAAACCGGCTATATGCCTCGGCCCAACTTGCCAGATGTGCTTCACTCCAGGCTGGCCCTCCAGCTCGGACAAAATCACAAGCCTCTTCCAGCACATTTCTGGCTATGGTGCCGCGCGTGTCATCCTTGATATCAACGAAGACGCTGATCGCGCGAAAGTCTGGTGCGATGTTTGCGATTTCTTTGTCGATGACCGGAAATTCCAACATGCCCTCTAGCTCCCATTGACCAATTTAGTCTATAATACCGACCATGGAAAAGAAAGTCAATATATCGACCGAAGCGGTCACCGACGTCGAGCGCGTCAGTGCAACCGTGTCCCAGAACCTCAAATTGTTCAGGAAACAGAATGGCCTGACACTCGATGAATTGTCGCGCAAATCCGGTGTCAGCAAAGGCATGCTGGTCGAAATCGAAAAGGGCAGCGCAAACCCGAGCATTGCGACGCTCTGCCGGGCAGCGACCGCATTGGGCGTTTCTGTCGCCGATTTCGTCGGGGTCGCAGTTAACGTGCCTGTGCGCATCGTTCCACCCGAGGATGCCTCGATCCTCTGGCGTGGTCCGAAGGGCGGGAGTGCCACTCTTCTGGTTGGAACCCACGGGCCGGATGAAATCGAGCTTTGGCGCTGGACGCTGTTTCCCGGTGAGGTTTTCGAATCGCCCGGCCATTCGGCCGGAACACTCGAACTGCTGAATGTGGAAACCGGCGCGCTTACCTTGAAACTGGCTGATAGCGAGCACCTCGTTAAAGCGGGCTCTTCGGTTTTGGCACGGACGGAGGACAAACATGCTTACATGAATTGTGGCAAGGAGGAGCTCCGCTTTGTAATGACTGTCGCGGAGCTGCAGCGTCCGCGCGTGAGAACGGGCCTGTAAAGACAACTGCTGCTGCTTGAGGTCGGACCGAAGCACTTTTGGGTTGGCGGAGCAAAAACGTTGCCGCATGCACCGGCCGTCTCCTGAAGTCGAACGCCGTGAGCCTAACGCCACATGGATGGTCACGCTCATCTCCACTGGCGCACCCCAATGCGCGCCGACCGGATGGCCGCAGCAGCCGATATTCGAACACCGTCTGGAACAGAGATTGATTGGTCTAGTCCACCGATGAGGTACAAGTTCATGCGAGATCGCGATGAGTTAGATGCGGCCGATCCGGAGTTCGACGAACTCGGATTCTCGACGCGTGCTATCCACCAACCAGTCGACCTGTCATTTAACCGTCCCGCTCAATTGGTCAGAGAAATCAGCGGTGCAGACAACAACGCCCACTCTGCGACGGACATGCTCGAGAAGACATTGGCTCGCCTCGAAGGAGCCGAGGCCGGCTTGGTGCTTTCATCAGGGTTGGCCGCCTTCAATATGCTCGCACTGGCGCTTCTCTCCGAAGGCGACGAGATGATTGTCCACAGGCAAGTTTGTACCGATATGGCCGCTCTGATGGAGAAGACGCTAACGCGGGCCGGCATCACAATGGTCCCGGTTGATCTGTCGCTTCCGGCAAACATCTACCGTGCGGTGACACCTCGAACGCGTCTCATTTATTTTGATACGCCGACAAATCCTCTCGGCGACATTCTCGACATTGCTGCAATCGCAAAATGCGGTCGCTCCTGCGGCCTCAAGATCGTCGTTGACAGCACATTCGCTTCGCCAGCCTTGCAGCGCCCGATTGAGCACGGCGCCGATATTGTCCTGCAATCGCTTACCAAATACATCAACGGTCATGGCGACACACTCGGCGGCGCCCTGCTGGGAGACACCGCACCCGTTCAAAAACTGCGGGAAACCAGCCTTCGTTTTCCTGAGGCGACCGTGATCTCACCGCAGGCTTCGTTCCTCATCCTTCGTGGCGTGAAAACACTTGCTCTCAGGATGGACCGGCACAGTTCCGCCGCCCATGCGATCGCACTGACATTGGAAACCCATCCGGCAGTGGCGTGGGTAAGATATCCCTTTCTTCCATCTCACCCGAACCATTCCATCGCTCGCAGGCAGATGTCAGGTGGCTCGGGAATCTTGGCTTTCGGCCTTGGTGCGGGCAGGGATGGTGCCACGGCGATGATCAGCAGACTGCGGCTTATACAGTCGGGCGTCAATCTGGCAGAGGTCGGCAGCCTCATATGCCATTCGGCCCGCCTCACCAGCACCCGCCACCTGTCCCTTTCAGGAGGCGGCCTTTGCGACGCGCTTGGAGATGACGTCATCCGCTGCTCCGTCGGCCTGGAGGATGCCGAGGATCTTATCGAAGACATCCTGGAGGCTCTGGATTTCGGCTGAGCGTTTGTCTTGCCCAACCACGCGAGCCAAAGCGGGGGGAATTGTTTGCAGCTGAAAACGGGGCGACTTCCTTGAAGGCAAGCTATTTTACGTCCGGCTCCTTGAGAAGGCGATAGAGGTGGGCCCGGCTGATACCGAGCAATTCAGCCGCACGGCTCCTGTTACCGCGCGTTTGTTTCAGAGCGGCACGGATCTCCGCGTCCGTTTGGGATCGTATCCTGTCTTTGAGTGGCTGCGTCGCGTCTGGCTCAGCCGGGGTTGAGGAAACCTCCTGGACAGAAATGGCGAGTGTCCCGGTAATGATCATTCGCGTCAGCGCGTTTTCGAGCTCGCGCACGTTTCCCGGCCACGCGTATCCGATCAACAGATTGCGATCGTGATCGGTCAGGTTTGGTGTGGACTTACCCAGCCGACCTGCGATGCGCGCAAGCAAGCACTCGGCAAGGTGTGGGATATCGCCCCTATGCCGCAGGGGAGGGACGGTGATCGGCAAAACATTCAGCCGGTGATACAGGTCCTCACGAAAGCGGCCCACCTTCACCAGGTCAAGAAGAGCTTTATTGGTCGCGCAGACGATACCCAAGTCGATACTGACCGGATTGGTACCGCCGACACGTACGATTTCGTTCATCTGCAGAACGCGCAGCAAACTGCCCTGAAGGGCGAGCGGCATGTCGCCGATCTCGTCCAGGAAAAGCACGCCGCCTGTGGCAAGCTCAAACTTGCCCGGTTTGCCCTGGCTGCGAGCGCCCGTGAAAGCACCGCCTTCGTATCCAAAGAGCTCGGCTTCAATCAGCTCGCTGGGAATGGACGCGCAGTTGACCCACACAAAGGGTCCACTACGCCTGTCCGACAGTGCATGAAGGGCATGCGCGGCCAGTTCCTTGCCCGCGCCGGTCTCGCCACAAATCATCACAGGCAAATCATACGCAGCGGCAACCTTGATGGCGTCACGATAGGAATCCATCAACTCGCCCATGCCGATGATGTCATTCAGCCTGAACTTCGATTGCCACGCTCTGGGACGTTGCGGAATGGCGAGTTCTGCTTTCGATATGCGGCTGTAGGTCTTCTTCAAGGCATCATAGTCAGAGAAGAGGGCAAGCCCGACCGCGCCGATGATCTTGCCGTCCCGGTGCACGGGAACTTGCTTCGTTACCAGTTTATGGCCACGAACCTCGAGCGGATAACCGACATGGGTGCCGATCCCGCGTGCAACGAAATGAAGCTTGGTCTGTGGCCCAACCACATCGGTTATGTGGCGCCCGAGGAAGTCATCGGCCTCACCCCCGAGCAGCTTGCAGTAGGGCTCATTGATCAGGACGATTGTCCCGGCTGTATCGACGGCGACGAGGCAGTCTGAGACATGATCGAGCACGAGACGGAGAAACCCGGCTTCTTCCGATGAACCTGCGAACCACTCCGGAAGCGTCATCTCAGCCTGACCTGGTTGGAACCCCGATGAAATTACGTCGCGATCACTCTACCGACTAATCGTCTCTAAAGCGAGACAATATGTGTCTCTATTAGGTGACGGTATATGCGAGAGACTGACGGGCAAGTGTTTGTCGAGCGGCGAGGAACCTTCGAAATTTGCTCATGTTTCCAGCTCGTTGAGCAATGGCGACCCTCCAAAACCGCCAACTGGCCCGCCCCTTGCGATGCTTACGGTGTAAAAACCTAAAGGGGAGCAGAAATAATGCATATCGAAACCATGACAATCGGCGATACGGTTGTGCACGTGTCGGGCGCCGGTTTGCCGCTTGTGTTCGTGCACGGGTTCACGACCACAGCCCAATTCTGGCGGGAGCAAATTGAGGCGTTCTCGTCCCGTTACAGGGTCATCCGCATCGATCTTCCAGGACACGGTGTATCGCCACGACCGGAGGGACGCAGCTACACAATCGCGGCCTTCGCAAATGATATCCTGGCGGTCTATCGTGCACTCGAAATCGACGAAGCCATTCTCGTCGGCCTCTCAATGGGAGGAACGGTGGCGCAGACCTTTACCCTGTCCCACCCCGAGCGTGTCCTCGCGCTTGTGCTTGTCGGGGCAACGCCCCACGGACTTGGCGCGGATGTCAATGTCGACAATGTTCTCAAGGCCATCGATGACCTCGGCGTTGTCCAGGCGAGCCAGAATGTCATCGAGCGCTCGTTCGGCCGTACAGCCGGCAGAGACCTTGTCGAATTTGCCAGACAAGAGGTTGCCCAAACGCCGGCTTTTGTTGCACGGGAGGCGATCGCCTCACTCAATGCGTCGGACAGCCGGGCCAATCTTCACGATATCGGCGTCCCCACGCTGGTCGTGGTCGGCACTGAGGACATCATCACGCCACCCGGAGAATCCGTTGTTCTCGCAGAGGGTATTCCGGAAAGCCGGCTTGAGGTTATAGCGGACGCGGGTCATTTCCCGATGCTCGAGCAGCCGCAGGTCTTCAACCATGTCCTCGAGAGCTTTCTCAAGGACTGCGATAGTCGTTTTTCTCGGTCGAGCGGCACAGGCCTCTCGCGTCAAACCGTTTGAGTGGGAGGCTCACATGTCTGTTCAAGAGATGACTTCACAGATCAAGCCAAAAGCGCACGATCTGGACCGCAACACGAAACGGACCGTTTTTGCGGCCGCGCTCGGAACCGTTTTCGAATGGTACGACTTCTTTATCTACGGCTCCCTTGCCGCCTTCTTCAGTACGCTGTTCTTCCCGAAGGGCAACGAGACGGCCGCCTTGCTCGCAGCGCTGGCGACCTTCGGCGCGGGCTTCGTCCTTCGGCCTTTTGGTGCAATCGTCTTTGGCAGGCTCGGTGACCTTGTTGGCCGGAAGAAAACCTTCCTTGTAACCATGCTGGTCATGGGTCTTGCCACGGCGGCCATCGGTCTGCTGCCGACATACGATTCCATTGGCTGGGCGGCACCGGCTTTGCTGGTCGGGCTGCGCCTGCTGCAGGGTTTGGCGGTTGGCGGCGAGTTTGGGGGCGCGGTGACCTACGTTGCGGAGCATTCCGACCGCGATCGGCGGGGGCTCACGACAAGCTGGATTCAGATCACCGCAACGCTTGGTTTATTCTTGTCGCTGATCGTGATCGTTCTTTGCCGGTCCTCGTTGTCGGCGGAGGATTTTGCGAGTTGGGGATGGCGGATACCCTTCATTGGTTCAATCCTGCTTTTGATCCTGTCGCTCTATATCCGCCTGAAGCTGCACGAGTCGCCGGTCTTCCAGGAAATGAAGGCGCAGGGGAAAGGTTCGAAGAACCCGATCGCCGAGACCTTGGGTGACCGCAAGAACCTGCGCCTTGTGCTGGTGGCAATCTTCGGCGTCGTCGCGGGGCAGGCGGTCATCTGGTACACGGGCCATTTCTACAGCCTGTATTTCATGACGACCATACTAAAGCTGACCCAGGATCAGGCAAACTTCTACATGCTCGTTGCCCTTACGCTCGGCACCCCGTTCTTTCTGTTCTTCGGTTGGCTTTCCGACAGGATCGGACGCAAGTGGATCGTCGTGACGGGATGCGCCTTGTCGGCCCTGCTGATCATGCCGCTTTTCCAAGCACTGGCGACCTATGGCAATCCTGTGCTGACAGAGTTCCGCGCCAAAACGTCCGTGGTACTGGTGGGCAATGACTGCAACCACGACCAGTCCTTTATCGGACAATTGTTCCGGCCGCAGGCAACGACGGAATGCCAGAAGGTGAAGGCGCTGCTGACTGGGCGTGCCGTTCCTTACACCGTGAAGGTCGACGCAGAACCTCTCCGAATCCAGATCAACGGTGGCGAGGCTAAAACCCTGAATGAGGGCGATCTCGTTGCCACCCTGACGGGAGTGGGGATGCCGGCGGCAAATGCCCCGGTCCAGCCGAATGGTCCCATGGTCGTCCTCGTGCTTTTTGCCTTGGTCTTCCTGGCGACAATGGTCTACGGACCGCTCGGGGCGCTTCTGGTCGAACTCTTTCCCGTTCGGATACGGTACAGCGGTGTTTCGGTTGCCCTGCAACTCGGCAATGGATGGATCGGTGGATTTGCGCCTTTCGTGGCAACGGCAGTTGTGCTCACGACAGGAAATATCTTCGGCGGTCTCTGGTACACGGTAGCCTTTGCCGGTTTGACGGCAGTGATTGGCGCACTTCTCCTTCCGGAAACGCGGGGGCGCGATCTGAACACATAATGTTTACACCTAGGGGCGCCCCGCGCAGGGGACTGCGGTGAATATGGCTCCCGCCCCACTGCCTTGAAAACCGCATCGAAAGTCCGGGCACTTGTCCGGACTTTTCTATCACTGGACGGGCATGACAGCCCGAAGAAATCGTAGCTTACAGATTATCATCATCAGGACAAGCTGAACCGCTGAGATCGCCCCCGTGCATCGCAAGTGCGCCCGAGATCTACGGGCCGATGATCGGGCGACACGTTTAGGCTTGGCCACACGCGCCACACCAGGACCCCGGCCTGTTGCGCCAACGGTCTGCTAAAGCGGGTAAATGGAATTTTGCGAATCTGGGGACCATTCCTGGATAAAAACGGGAGCTCATTGAAATTGACTACAATAAAATCATACACTGCCTACGTTTTAAGCATGCGGTTTATTTAAGCAGCAGCCGCGGTAAAGTGCGAAATTTTGGCGGTTTCTGCTGCTATTTTGGCCGGAAATGCATGCCTTGGCCCTATTGCGCAATTGGCGGGTTTTACCTGTAATGCGGCTTAAGCAAGCGTAGCGGCTCGCAAGTAATAGGACCTCAAAATTGAGAATTGGCTGAGATCGAACTCGCGTTAAGCGGGACGGCGAAGCTATGCAAACACGGAGCAAGCGGCAATGTCGAAGTTGAAAACGACAATCCTGACGGGGTTTCTGGGCGCGGGAAAGACAACCCTGCTGAACCGGATCTTGACTTTGGGAAGCACTGAGCGTGTCGCCGTCATCGTCAACGAGTATGGGGAGGTCGGGATAGATGGACAGCTCGTCGTTCAGACGAAGGATGAAATCGTCGAGCTCAACAATGGTTGCATTTGCTGCACGGTCCGTGACGATCTTATCGCCGCCATCCGCAGCCTGCTCGCATCTGGACGACCAATCGACCGTTTCATAATCGAGACGTCGGGGCTCGCCGACCCCGCCCCGGTCATACAGTCGTTCATTCTCGACGAGGTTCTATCGGCAAGGCTTGAGCTCGATGCGATCGTGACGGTTGTCGACGCGCGTTACATATCGCGCCAGCTCTCGCAGGAGGAGGCGGTCGAGCAGATCAGTTTCGCCGACGTCCTCTTGCTCAACAAGATCGATCTTGAAGATGAATATCGTTTGATCGAAATCGAACGGGACCTGACGAGGCGCAACCCGCTGGCCCGGATCATCCGCACAAGTTCCTGCGACGTGGAACTGGCGGACGTCCTGGGGATCGGTGCCTTCGACCTCAAGAACATTCTGGCGATCGATCCGAACATCCTGGACGAACATGCCCACGAGCACGACCAGACCATCGGCTGCGTCGCCATCCGCGACTACGGGGCTCTCGACCCGGTAGCTCTCAACGGTTGGCTCACCCGACTTGTCCAGGAGATCGGTACCGATCTTTTCCGCATGAAGGGCGTATTGAACTTCGCAGGCGAGGCGCGGCGATACGTCTTCCATGGCGTCCATATGACCCTGGAAGGACGCCCAGGCAAGATGTGGCAGCCCTTCGAGGCTCGCGTTAGCGACATGGTCTTTATCGGTCGCAATCTCGACGAAGGTGGCTTGCGCGAGGGCTTCAGAAGCTGCCTTGCCATGCCTCATGCACTCGCTTCCTGACCCCTTCATTCCGGAAATGCCACTTGTCCATCAAGGAGACAGAACATGCCCCCTCTCGTTGCCGCAATGATCAGCCTTGGCGTCCTGGGCGCGATCGATACCTACATTACCGCGACCGTATTTCCCGTTCCCGTCTGGGTGACGTTCATCGCCTGGGCTTCCTTCTTCGCTTGCGGCGGTGGCAAGCGCGGACTGATCAAAAGCATTGTTTCGAACTGGACGGGCATCATCATCGCCACGATCACGCTCCTGATCATCCAGTTTGCACCAGCCCATCCAATCTTCGCTGCCGTCCTGGTTGGTCTCGGCACGTCGGCAATGGTGCTCGCTTCCTCCATTCCGATCCTGAGCTTCACACCAGCGATCGTCTTTGGTTTCGCCTCTTTCGTGGGCACGACGGCCGCCACCAACACCACCGTTGTGACCTCGGGCATCAATCATCCAACACTCGTCGCGATGGCCGCCATGCTGCTTGGAGGCGTCTTCGGCTTGCTCTCCGAAATGGGCACCAATCTCCTGGCGGCCAAGAAGCCGGTCACCGCCTAATTCCGTAACGCAGAAAGGACAACGTCATGAAACTGCAACACTATCTGGGCGGACTTGAGGGTCTAGGCCCTGTGAGTACCGAGACGCGCGTTTTCGTCGAAACCTGGGAAACCCGCATCTTCGGCATCCATACGGCGATGATGGCGCTTTCCTCGCAACTGCCACTTCCCCCGACGCCGTCCAAATTCACGACTGTTTGGACATGGGCGGACCTTCGAAAGGGTGCCGAATCCCTGAACCCGTTCGATTATTTCAAATTCCGCTATTACGAAAAATGGCTCGGCGGCATCTCCGGCTACTTCATCGACAACGAATATATCACCGCGGACGAACTCGACGCGTTGACGGAAGAATATTATAGCGATCCGTCGAGGTCGGTTCCGGCCGCCGGCGACGCGGCCATCGACAACCGGGTGGTGCAATATCTCGTCGAAGGCGACAGCCCGAAGCGCGACACCAATGTGTCTTTTGATTTCGCGGTCGGCGACTTGGTTTCAATCAAGAACGTTCCCTCCATCGAGCACACCAGACTTCCAGGCTTTCTTCGCAACAAGAGCGGTACCGTCGAGACGGTTTATGACGGAGCCTACGTCTACCTTTGCGATACGGGGACAGACGGAATCGGCGCTGCAATGCCCGTCTACTGCATTCGGTTCGAACCGGAAGACCTCTGGCCCGGCAACACTGAGAAAAACTTCAGTCTCTACGCCGATCTGTATTCGCACTACGTCGAAGCGCCTGCGGCAGCATCTGCCAAACAGGCTGCTTGACCCGCCATCCAATAGGAGCACACATCACATGATCGACCGCTTTCAATATCGCGAGGATCGCGAAGCCTACAGCGCCGCGCGGGTCAAGGCTCTCGAAGCCCTGCTGATCAAAAAGGGTATTATAACGGACAAGACCGTCGACACGGTCCTCGACTTCTTCGAAACGAAGATGGGACCTTTCAACGGTGCAAAGATCGTCGCCCGAGCCTGGGTTGACCCGTCCTTCAAAGATCGGCTCGTGACAGACACACCTGCGGCGATCGCCGAACTCAATCTGCCCGAGGGCATGGCAGGCGCCGAGGGTGAGCATATGCGTGCCGTCGCGAACTCGCCGGATGTGCACAACCTTATCATATGCACACTTTGCTCCTGCTATCCCTGGCCGGTCCTGGGGCTGCCTCCCTACTGGTACAAGGATCCCACCTTTCGCAGCCGCGCCGCCCGCGAACCACGCGCTGTTCTGGGCGAGTTCGGACTCCCGGTCCCCGAGGCCATCGAAATCAAGGTGTGGGATTCCAGTGCGCAGATCCGCTGGTTCGTCGTTCCTGAACGTCCCGTTGGCACAGAAGGAATGACGGAAGCGGAGCTTGAGGCGCTCGTTACTCCCGAGGCTATGATGGGCGTCGCCATCGCCAAGGCCGCGTGAGGCCGTCGACGATGCTGACTCAGTTCGAGCACTTCGCAATCACCGAGATGATGGGGAAGACCGACAATCCGCCTCGCGCCAACGGGTCTCTCTGCTTCGGTTCGCAATGGGAGCGGTCCTCGTTCGGAATGGCCCTGGCGCTCGCCAAGAACGGCATTTTTGAATGGGATGATTTTCGCGACGAACTCATCTCGACGATCAAGGCCTGGGAGGATGCCCATTCTGTCGATCGCTCGACATGGAACTACTACGACCAGTTCCTGGCGGCGCTTGAGAAGGCAGTCGTCAAGGCTGGCATCATCGACCCCGAAGAGATCCGGGCCGTGCTCGCGGCCTGATCAAAAACATCAACAGATACGTCGCAAAGGGCACGCCGCCCGTCTCGAAAGGTACGAAAAATGTCAGTATCCGCAACATCAACCATCTCGACGCCCATCATAGCGAACTCCGCAGCCAGAATTCTTCAGGCGGCTATGGCCTTGTGCTTTGGCGCGATCATCGTCGGCTTTGTAGGGTTTTCCCATATCGAGATCGTTCACAACGCAGCGCATGACACCCGTCATGCCAATGCGTTTCCTTGCCACTGAGGGCCTCTAAAATGTCTTTGTTTCGCTCCATCGTTTTTACCGCTGCCCTTACCGGCGTCATCGTTGGTGTGTCGGTAAGCGCGGTTCAGTTTGCCGGCACAAGCCAGTTGATCGCCAAGGCGGAGGTCTACGAAAAAGCGGGCGAAGTGGAGCCCCAGGCGATCACCACGTCCCCCATGGTGGATGCCCACGTCCATGACGCTGGTCACGATCACGAAGAAGGCGCCTGGGAACCCGCAGACGGGTTTGAACGAATGGCGTTCACGGTGGCCGCCAACATGCTGACCGCGATTGGATATGCGCTGGCGCTTTGTGGCCTTATCGCGATGCGCGGAAAACCGGTGACGTGGCGCGAAGGCCTGCTTTGGGGATTGGCAGGGTTCGCATGTGTCATGATCGCTCCCATGCTGGGTCTGCCGCCGGAGCTGCCAGGGACACCCTCCGCTCCGCTTGGTGACCGGCAACTCTGGTGGATCGGAACCGCCCTTGCAACTGCTGCAGGTATCGGACTGATTTCATTCAAGCGTAAGCCATGGGCGGCCCTGGTTGCCATCGCGCTGATCGCCGCGCCTCATCTGATCGGCGCGCCTGCGGCCCCGCAAGGAATGCACGCGCTGGCACCGGAAGCTCTCGAGCATCAATTCGTTGCCGCGGCGGTCATGACCAGCCTCTTGTTCTGGGCGCTCCTGGGCTCGTTGAGCGGGACACTCTTCAACCGCTTCGAACGCACGACGTGAGCAACGAAACGATATGATCTGGAGGGACGACCTCGATGCGCTGCAGTTTGCCGCCGGAAATGGTGGCAATTGCATCGTGCATCGCCGAGCATTCCGCGCAATGTTGCTCAAACCCCCAAAGCGGCACGACTGCATCGAGTTCTACGAACAGAACAGCGTCGCGTTTGAGGCGGCAGCCAAGGCGAAGATCGACAATGGAGATGTGCATGAGGGATGTAACTTCCACCTCAACAGCAGGCAGATCCGAAACATCCTGACGCGCGGGGACTGGCAGCGATCTTGCATGACCAATTTGGCGAATGACAAACCAGGAGACTAAAGTCCATGCGAATCGTCATCCTCGCGCCACCCGGCGTGCAGTCACTCGACATCGTTGGTCCCGCCGAGGTCTTCTGGGAGGCGGCAAGACGATTGGGCGACATGGACGCTTACGATATCCAAATCATGTCGACTGGCGCCCCTTCCGTGGCGGGAACGGGCCAGTTGCGGTTCATGGCCGATCGGACAATCTTCGATGAGGACGAGGATATCGACACCCTACTCGTAGCAGGCGACCCGGCCTTCTTCGAAATCGACCCAGCCGTCATCGCCTGGCTCCAGCGTCGAGTACCGACGGCCAGACGGTTCGGATCGATCTGCACTGGAGTGTTCCTGCTCGCCGCCGCCGGTCTTCTCGACGGAAAAAGGGTCACCACGCATTGGGAATGTGCCGCGAAGTTCAGCGACGAATATCCCGATATCGATCTGGATGCCGACGCCATCTACGTGCGCGACGGTTCTCTGATAACGGCTGCCGGTGTCACGGCAGGTATCGATCTCGCATTGTCGCTCGTCGAGGAAGACCATGGCAAGGACACCGCAATGATCGTTGCGCGCTACATGGTCATGTTCATGAAGAGACCTGGCGGACAGTCGCAGTTCAGTGCGTATCTCGTCGGCCAGATGTCGGAAACGACCCTGATCCAGAAGGCCCAGGAGTACGTCTTGTCGAATTTGAACCGCGACCTCGACGTGGAGAGTCTTGCCCACGAGGTCGGCATGAGCACCCGGAACTTCGCTCGGGTCTTCCGTAAGGAGCTCGGCTTCACGCCAGCGGAATTCGTTGCAGCCGCCCGCACGGACGCTGCGAGACGACTGCTGCAGGACACCACGCAGCCGCTCTTGAGGATCGCTACCACTTGCGGCTTCGCGGACGTGAATGCTATGCGCCGGGTCTTCGCCAAAACCATCGGCGTAAGTCCGAATGACTACAGGAGCCGTTTTCAGACATCGTCGAAGCCATCGCAAACCATGCCTATTGGCGATGCTAAAGGGCACCCGCGGAGGGCTCTCGCGATGGAGATAGCGTTAGCTACCTCCCATCCGGGCACGGTCAGCGGGCGAGGAGCGCGAGCGGTTTGAGTTTGCGTCTGTGGCATTGAATTTCTTCACACACCAACCGACCCAGGATGATCGGAAAGTCCGGGCCAACCTCCCCCCGGAATGGCAGCGACGACCTCGCTTGCGAACCGTGACCGCTCCTTGATCGTCGCACCACCATAGCGATCGGTACGGCAGTTGGTGCCTGACCATAAAAGAACGATATTCGAACATCTAGCGGCGGTCGACGCAGCACGCATAGTGGCCGCCCGTGCCGATCACCCCTTCGACAGCATCGATGACATGTGGCGGCGCGCGAGCGTTTCGGCAGCATCGTTGGTCGATCTGGCGGCTCGATGCCCGGTTACCGTGACGGTACCGCACCTCGACCTCTGCTACGAAATTGGCGATGGCCGCGGCTTCTATAAGCTGGAGGGTGTTCGGCGGCGGGACGATTCTGTCGCCGAAGTCTAAGCCGACGCACTTCACGTCCGAGTGCATCGGGTCACAATCAAGCAGCTACGGCAAGAAGACGAGCACAGCGACTGAATCGGTCATCCGCCCGCGGTAAGGATAACCAAGAGACCTGAAAAATAACTCGCCTGGGGTCGCCGTTACATGCCGTTTGGCCTCGGTCCACGCCCTGCCGCTGCGCATTACGCCGACGTTCCAGTGATCGATTGGGCTCGATCGCAGCATGGCCTGATCGCGAATATAGCTGCATGCCTGCGCGCGCTGCTGAACGATGAGGATATCGCCGAGATGCCATCCGGTCTGTTCCGCAAGAAAACCGTCGCCCTCTGTTTTCCATCCGGCAGATGAACATCCACAAGCGGCGCCATATGTGATCGCCAGGACTGGAACTGTTCTTTCGGTGGCAGGGTTATGCGTCGAAAATCGCAAGGGCACCAGCGCCGCCGCTCCAGGTGCGCCGGTCATTCCTGTCCCGCAGCGGGGTCATCTCCAGACTCCGTAACCATCCAATTCCTCCAGCGCATAAGCCGATCCGGGCTGCTGAAACTGAAGCAAACAATCGTTTTCGCGGCTGAACCGCGCAGCCATCTTACAAAAGCCGAATTGGCTAAAGCATTACGTGCATAAGCTACTTATCATATTCCCTGGTGAGCAGAAATGGACGGACCGATAATTTTCAGGATGCGGCGATAACGACAATTGCGTCCTGTTCATATATCTAAATGAGTAGTGGTTAATTCCGAAGGAAGTTCGGAAATTCCAAAATACGCAGCTGCCGGTGCAATGTAGGTTCGGGGCGCCGGCAACATAAAACGATATTTATTCAAAACAAAACATGCAAAAATAGGAGGATAGGTCGTGAACTATCGGAGAATTGTTCTTGCGCGCTTTGCGCAAGCGTTGGCTTGCAACAGGAATCATTCTACGTGCACCCGCTCAGGCGCCGGGAAGAATTCCACCGCCTATTGTGCAGATACATGCGAGACGCTCCTGATGCCGGACATCGGCAAATAATGGCGCGCGAGGGGTTGCGCGCAGCCGAGGCAATCTGTGTCGATGCGTAATGGCTTGAGGCTTGCATGCAACCCCTACCATATCCACCCATTGTCGAAATTGTTGACGCTGCCTTTCATATGGCAGAGCGGAGGCTAAGATGACCACGGCATGTGATGAGAAACATATCGAATTGAAGCCGATTTCGAACTGCAGACGAGAAGTCGAAGTCGCGATGGTGGAAATGCTCGTCAGTTTGCAGAAACGTGGATGGTCGGCTGCGGAATTGGCACTGGCGCTCGCAGATGCCTCCGAAGATCTCGTCATGCTGATTGCGACCAAAAGGCTTCGACCGAATTAGGTCGTGGTGACGATTTAACGGTTTGGGATTCCGCCGGAGGCGCAAATCAGATTCAAGGCTGACTTTTGGATATCGGCCGTGGATTGTGATGCGCTTCGGGATGACCAGTGGGAACGGATCAAGGATTGTGTGCCGGGCGGCACGAAGGGCAAACGCGGCCCGCGCACGAACAACCGGCTGTTCCTGGACGCGCTGTTGTGGGTGGCCCGTTCCGGCGGTCGCTGGCGTGACCTGCCCGAACGGCTCGGCGGGCACTGTAAACTTAACGCTGCGAAGACAAGATCTGGGAGTGAGGCTCTGGTTCATTCGGCGTGGCGCGATTTGGCGCCATGCTTGGATGGCAGTTGCTCGCAATTCTCGATGGTGGGTGGATGGAATATCGTGGCGGGGAACGTTAAAGAGGTTGGCGATCGGGTCGTGTACGGAAACGAAACGCTGAAGGTGTCGCGCTGACTTGAAGCGCTTCATGATCCTCTCCCGCCGTCGGACGGGTTGATGAGAGGGTACTGTCACATTGATTGAGCGGTAAGGAAATTGAGGTAGCAGCGCACCCATGACCGTGAGTGCACCGACAAGGCGGCCAAGCGCCTGCTGACGCGACTTCTGAAGAAACAGGGCATGCCGCCAAAGCGTATGATCACCGACAAATTGCGCTCCTACGGGGCGGCCAAACGCCAGATCATGCCGAACGTGGAACACCGCTCGCATAAAGGCTTGAACAACCGGGCGGAGAATTCTCACCTGCCGTTGAGAAAACGGGAGCGAACGCGACAGGGTTTCCGGTCGGTTGGCTCATTGCAACATTTCGTGTCGATCTTCTCCGCCGTCCGAAACCTCTTCGTCCCATCCCAGACCAACCGCTCCGCAGCACAAATTCGAACCCATCGACGCCAGGCAATGGGCCGCGTGGGAAGCCGTGAGTGCACGGCCTGCCTGAAAAGCGCAGGCTCGGCCTCACGTGGCCACATTCAAACAACGTGACAACGCCCGGCGAAGAGCTTTTCACGCCATAGGGCCATGCCTGGCCTTTTTGAGGGAACGAGCGTCTGACGGCTCAGGAAATAGCCCGCGTCAGGGAATTGATTCGGCATGCGCAGCGTCGCCCTTCGCTTTGGCGAGGAGTCCCTTCCGGCGCGCAAAGCGAAGGTCCGCGCAACGGCTGGATTTGCAAGCTATGGAGAGAAATCATGTTGGAAAATCCGCATTAGCGCGGATATTCGAACATGAATTACCCATGCAAACAAAACGTGTTGCAATGTCTGTACATAGAGCGGATAATTGGACATGATTCACGATAAACGGGCCGCGCTTTCCGCCTATACATCAAACTTGCTCTCCCAGGGGCGGGTGGTTTTTGATGGCCGAGAGGCGATCGAAGCGCTGGGCATCAATCGTGGCGCGTTCCTGGACTCAGCCGAGCGTTTGCAGCGTCGAAAACTACTCCTTAACCCGCGCCACGACTTCTATATCGTGGTCCCTCCACAATTCATGTCATTGGGCGCTCCGCCACCAACCTGGTACATTGACGCGCTGATGCGCCATGAGGGGAATTCCTATTATGTCGGTCTGCTTAAGGCTGCCGAACTGCACGGTGCCACGCATCAGGCCGTGATGGAGTTTCAAGTCGTGGCGGCCAAACGGCTCCCCAAGATCAGGGCCGGTCGCAACCGCGTCGTCTTCTACTACCGAAAGGATATGGAGACCGTCGCCGCGGGCGTTGTCGACAAGAAAACCGAGACAGGTTCGATGAAAGTGTCGTCACCAGCTCTCACAGCGCTCGACATTCTGCGGTATTCTCGTGGCGCCGGCGGTCTTGATAACATCTTCACTGTCCTCAGGGACATCGCGCCGCAGATTGATTTCGAAAGCCTGACCAACCTGTCGCGCGTCACCGAACGGCCGGTCGTGCAGCGCCTCGGCTACCTTCTCGACAGGCTGGGTCACGGCACACGCCTGGCGTCGATGCGTACCGCCTTGGAAGACCGCGGCAACCTGCCCTGGACGGAGCTGGACCGCAAAGAAGCCGGCGATCCCGACTTTTCTACTGAAGTGCTCGAGCGCGACCCGCGTTGGCGGGTCATCGTCCGCCGCTATCCGGAGGCCGATGAATGATACCAGCTCAGAATATTGTCGCGTGGGGCAATGTCGCGCCTTGGGCCGATCAACGTCAGATCGAACAGGATCTGATTATCAGCCGGGCGGTGGTCGCGATATTCACCGACCCCTTCTTGCGCGAAGCCTTGAGGTTTCGCGGCGGCACAGCCCTCAACAAACTGCACTTCCCGGCTCCGCTGCGCTACTCGGAAGACATTGATCTCGTGCGCACAGAGGCCGGGCCGATCGGCCCGGTCCTGGACGCCTTGCGTGTCGTCCTCGAGCCGTGGCTTGGACACGGTCAGTACGAGTCAAGTCCGGTCGCACCCAAGTTGAAATTCCGGATTGAGGCCGAGGACGGCGGCGGCGTCCCCATCCGCCTCAAGGTCGAAACCAACATCAGCGAGATCGAAGCGTATGATCCGCCGATCGACTTGCCGTTCGGCGTGACCAATCCATGGTTCACCGGGAATGCGTCCGTCCCGACATTCTCCCGGGAGGAAATGTTGGCCACCAAGCTGCGCGCGCTGCTGCAGCGGGAGAAGGGTCGCGATCTCTATGACCTGGCGCATGGCCTGGAGACGTTTGAGGGCCTGAATGTGGAGAAAGTGGCTGACTTTTTTGGCCGCTACGTCGCACTTTCGGGCCAGGTGATCACGCGGGCACAGGCTGAGCAACGGATGTTCGCGAAGCTTGCCCGGCCGCGCTTTCTGACCGACATGCAGCCATTGCTTCCGACACAGCAGGCCGAAGCGCTGACCGACCAAACGACCCTCCAGTCATTTACCAGCGTTTTTGCGGCATTCATCGAACGCTTGCCCGGTGACACGTGGTTACGCACCGCTGAAATGCGCAAGCGCTTCGGCGTGGTGTAGAGATATGAATTGGAACGATGACGTCGAGGGTGGCCTGGGATGAGCGACGGAACGAGAGAAGAGGAGCCGCCGACGCACTATCTTCGCCAGGACAATGATGGGTCCGGGACGCAGGTGTGGCGTATCCAAGACTCTGAGGCAGTGAGGCTGGGTGTTTCCAATCCCGAGCAGGGCGCGGGGACCTATATTAAAAGGGGCAAACGGGCCTCGATTTGGGCGGCATTTCGAGAAGACACTCCTTGGTTTACTCCTGGCGGACCCGAGACCGGGCCGTTTCATCGCCTCGATCTCCCGCCAGCTCACTACTATCGTCGCATCGCCAGGCCGCTAAATGGCAGCTTCGCCCATCCTAAAAACCCCGACGCCGGCGAAGAGCGCGACACGATTGCCGTAGGTGCTGGTCAAGCGCGCGCTCTGACGCATCATCTCGGTCGCATCTGTCAAACCGTCCATCCCCATACCGAAACGCTGGGTGTTTACGGTCACGAAATCCGCAACCTGCTGATCCTTGCAGCGACCGAGGTCGAAGCGCATTGGCGGGGGGTCCTGGTCGCGAACGGTAGGTCGGGCCAGAAACTCAACACGAACGACTATGTGCGGTTGCTACGGTCATGCGCCTCGATCAGTATGCGGTCGGCTTTCGTCCCTATCCGTGGCTAACGCCTATTCGCCCCTTCGCCGGGTGGAATTCTCAAGATCCCACCAAGACTCTCCCCTGGTACGACGCTTATAACCGGGTCAAACACGATAGAGAAACACAATTCAGTGACGCGCGGCTCGAACACACGTTCAACGCCGTCGCCGCATGTGTGACTATGCTTGCAGCTCAATATACCCCGTCGATCGGCTTGGGTGGTCACTCGGATCTGAGCTCTTTTTTCCAGTTTGCCGAGACGCCGGAATGGACACCAGAACAAAGCTACGCGAGCATCTCACACGACCAAGATGGCCGCTGGGTGCCGGTTGATCACCCAGCGCTCGTACGCAAGTAATGAGACTGGATATCGGCAGCGGGGGAGGGGGCGGCGCGGGCAATCATGGACGACATCGATCAGGGTGGACGAGTCATCCTTGCGCATGTGAGTGTAGCTGCTGCTGAATGACGTCTGTGTGGACGTCGATGCGATAATATTTGAGCGTAGGCAAACGTACATCTTGCGCCAAACGCTTTCTCATTTATGAGGCATCATACATCTAGATGGATGAGGGTCTTATGGCAACCGGATACATGCTGTTGACAGGCGCAAGCCGCGGGATTGGCCACGCAACTGTAAAGTTATTTCAGGAGAAAGGCTGGCGCATCCTCACAGTGTCGCGACAGCCATTTTCAGAGGAATGCGCCTGGCCGACAGCAAAGGAGAGTCACATACAGGCTGATCTTGCAGATCTCTCTCAGGTCGGCCCGCTAGTCGCAGCGGTTAGGGAGCGTCTTCCTGATGGGAAGCTTCACGCACTGGTCAACAATGCCGGCATTTCGCCCAAAGGCCCGGGCGGATCAAGGCTGGGCGTTCGCGGAACCGATGCTGAAACCTGGACGAAAGTGCTGAACGTCAATCTGATCTCGACGGCGCTGCTCGCGCGGGCACTCCTGCCGGAGCTTGAGGCGGCCAAGGGTCTCATTGTCAATGTGACCTCGATCGCGGGCTCGCGCGTTCATCCTTTTGCGGGCGTTGCGTATGCGGCGTCAAAAGCAGGCCTCGCTTCCTTGACCCGCGAACTCGCCCATGAGTTCGGCCCGCGTGGTGTGCGTGCAAACGCGATCGCTCCAGGCGAAATCGAAACCTCAATCCTGTCGCCGGGCACCAACGCATTGGTCGAGCAAGAAGTCCCGATGGCTCGGCTTGGAACGCCCCGCGAAGTGGCAGAAACAATATACTTTTTATGCAGTGACGCCTCCTCGTACATCAATGGCGCCGAAATCCACATCAACGGCGGACAGCATGTCTGATCTGCCGAGGGGAGGGGCGGTCGTGGAATGCGATCGGCGGGCACCGTAAACTTAACGCTGTGCGCAGATAGCCGTATTGGCGCGGAGCCGCCAAGCGAGCGGGAATTGGGTGGAGGCCGGATCACGGTCGATAACGTACGCCCTCGGCCGTCATACCCTCGACAGACGAAACATCCGTCACTCGATCCCCACTAGCGACCAGAAGCTCTCGCCTTCTTGGGAGCCGAGATACCGCTTTCCCGCTCAAGCTTTTTGCGAGCGAGTTTACGGACGCGCCTGATACCCTCGGCCTTCTCACGAGCACGTTTTTCGGACGGCTTTTCAAAACGCTCCCGAAGTCGCGCCTCCCGGAAAACGCCTTCGCGCTGCAACTTCTTTTTCAAAAAACGGAGCGCTTGCTCAACGTTGTTGTCACGTACCAGAACTTGCATTCTAATCTCCTAGGATCACTGACGCGCCTCATTAGATCCATGCGCATTGATGATCAAGGCTTGGAAGACCGTTTGCCTAGATTCTCTGTCTCTACTGTTTGATGGGCACGACCGCGAATGGGGCCAGGGGTAAGCTCTGCCAGCGGTTGATGGGTCAGAAGTTCATATCCTTTGAAGACCGATGAGCTTTCGGTGTCCATATTGTTCAAACTCCGATTTTTTGATGGTGCCATTTCCGTGGCGATCTGCTGATTTACAATCCATTGCCAATGGCTTCCTGAGGACCTATTGAAGATTGCGGATTCTCGCCTGCGCTGTCGCGACGATCCATTGCTTTGTTCTCAGTTCCGGATTTTCATGCCGCGTGACGTCGGTCACGACCGCGACGCTATCCGCCCCGTGAGCAAGGACGTCTTCGATCCGTTCGACATTCAACCCGCCGATGGCGACCAGAGGCAGGTCGCCGATGCGCGATTTCCATTCGCTCAGCCGCGTCAGTCCTTGCGGTGCCCATTTCATCTGCTTGAGAATCGTCGTGTAGACCGGGCCGAGTGCGATATAATCAGGCTTTGCTGCCAGTGCGGTTTCCAACTCACGTTCGTCGTGCGTTGAGAGGCCGAGTTTCAGGCCGCTCGCTCGGATCGCGTCGAGGTCCGCTGTCGCGAGGTCCTCCTGGCCGAGGTGTACGAAGCCGCAACCTTCCTCGATCGCAAGCCGCCAGTAGTCATTGACGATCAACTGACATTGATGTTTAGCGCAGACTGCTACTGCGCGACGGATCTCGGCGCATAGTTCAGTCTCCGGACGATCCTTGATGCGCAACTGCACCAGCTTGACGCCGAGGGGTACCAGCCGGGCAATCCACTCTGCGCTGTCGACGATCAGGTAGAACGGATCAAGCTTCATGTGAACACCGCCTTTCCGATCACCGGCGTGGAGGGGACGGCCATGTCGCGTGGCTCCAGCACGCCAGCGTCAAAGGCCTGCTTGCCGGCGGCGATTGCCGCGGCAAAGGCGGCTGCCATCGCCGCGGGATCTCCGGCGCCGGAAACGGCGGTGTTGAGCAGAACCGCATCGAAACCGAGCTCCATGACCGCAGTTGCGTGCGACGGCCGACCGATGCCGGCATCAACGATCAGCGACACGTCAGGGAAATGGGCCCGCATTGCTCTGAGCGCTGTCGGATTGAGCGGCCCGGCGGCACTGCCGATCGGTGCGCACCAAGGCATCAGCACCTTGCAGCCGGCCTCCAGCAGTCGTTCGGCCACGACCAGATCGTCGGTCGTGTACGGGAAGACTTCGAAACCTTCGCTGACGAGAATGCGAGCCGCCTCGACGAGACCGAAGACATCCGGCTGTAGCGTATCATGGTTGCCGATGACCTCGAGCTTGATCCAGTCGGTGGCGAACAGCTCGCGTGCCATCCTTGCGGTCAGCACCGCTTCTGCGACGCTGTGGCAACCTGCAGTGTTGGGTAGGATACGAACGCCGAGCGCGCGGACCATTTCGAAGAAGGTGCCCCCACTGCGGCCGCCAGACATCTCACGACGAAGTGAGACGGTGACGATTTCCGTCGCCGATTGCCTGACGGCCTCGGAGAGGACGGCAGGAGAGGGGTATCGGGCTGTGCCGAGCAACAGACGGGAGCTTATTTCGGCTCCATAAAGCGTCAGCATCCGTCAGCCTCCCTGCATCGGCGATAGGATTTCGATCCTGTCATTGTCGTTGAGCGAACGATCGAACCGGTCTTCGCGATGGACCAGCTCACCGTTGACGGCTGTCGCCAGCCAGTCACCCTCGTATTCCATCAGGACTAAAAGCTCCGACAGCGTCTCAGCCGCGACATCCAGAGCCTCGCCGTTAACGATCAATTTCATGGGGCGTTCCTTCCCGTGGTGTGTTGGTTGAAGACAAGTTCAGCGGCCTCGGCGGCCATGGCTGGCGCGAGCAGAAAGCCGTGGCGGAAGAGGCCGTTGAGCGAGATCACCTTTCCCTGACGGCTTGCGCGTGGAAGATTGTCTGGAAAGGCTGGGCGGATTCCGACACCCGTTTCGATTATGGTTGCATCGGCAAAGGCCGGAAATAGCGTGTATGCAGCGTTGAGCAGTTCCATCAGTGAACGGGCGACAATAGGCCCGTCGAATTCCGTCTCGATCATCGTCGCGCCGACCATGAACAGACCGTCTCCACGCGGGACGATGTAGACCGGGAAACGCGGATGGAGCAGGCGGACCGGCCGGGAGAGATCCACGTCGAAGCTTCTAAGGTAAAGCATTTCGCCGCGGACGCCGCGCAATTCCTTTACCTCGCCGATCTGCGCTGCGCCCGTGCAATCGACGACACTGTCGAAGCTCTCGTGCGGCCTCTCGCCCACGAAGGTGACCCCCTGATCCGTCAGCTTGGTGCGCAGCAGACACAACACTCGCCGGGGATCGAGGTGGGCTTCGCGGCGAAAGAACAGCCCGTGCCGGAACCGCCCGGCAAGGGAGGGTTCCAGCGCCGCGATCGCCGGCTCTTCCAGCCATTCATAACCCGTCGTGCGGCAGGCAAAGCGTCGCAGTTCACCAAGATCGCGAGCAGAGGCGACCACGAGCGTTCCGTTTCGTCGCACCTCTCCCGGCACCATTGCCTCCCATTTGTCGGCGGCGGTGAGACCGCGCATGAGTACTGCGTCATCAGCACTCTCCCGCTCGCACCAGGGCGCCAACATTCCGCCCGCGAGCCACGAAGCAGCACGCAGGAAACCGTCATGTGGATCCAGCACGGTGACCTCGGCATCTCGAGCGCGCAGTTCATGCGCCACCGTCAGGCCGGCAACGCCGGCCCCTTTGACAAGCACACGCATCTCATTCGCTCGTTTGCTGCAGGGTTTCTACCGGAATATAGAGGCCGCCGCCCTCGCGATAACGTGCTGCCATCGCATCCAGACCTTCCTTCTGTGCTTCGGCGCGGATATCGTGCGAGATGCGCATGGAGCAGAATTTCGGGCCGCACATGGAGCAGAAATGCGCGACCTTGTGCGCCTCCTTCGGCAGCGTCTCGTCGTGGAAGCTGCGGGCGGTTTCGGGGTCCAGCGAGAGGTTGAACTGATCCTCCCAGCGGAATTCGAAACGGGCGCGGGAGAGCGCGTCATCGCGCAGTTGTGCGGCTGGATGCCCCTTGGCGAGATCGGCGGCGTGGGCGGCGATCTTGTAGGTGATGACGCCGGTCTTGACGTCGTTGCGATCGGGAAGCCCGAGATGTTCCTTCGGCGTGACGTAGCAGAGCATAGCGGTGCCGAACCAGCCGATCATCGCAGCGCCGATGCCAGAGGTGATGTGGTCGTAGCCGGGTGCGATATCCGTCGTCAGCGGCCCGAGCGTGTAGAAGGGTGCCTCGCCGCAGACTTCGAGCTGCTTGTCCATGTTCTCCTTGATCTTGTGCATCGGCACATGGCCGGGGCCCTCGATCATCACCTGGCAGTCTTTCGCCCATGCGATCTTGGTCAGCTCTCCCAGTGTTTCCAGTTCGGCGAACTGCGCCACATCATTCGCGTCAGCGATCGAGCCGGGGCGCAGGCCATCGCCGAGCGAGAAGGAGACGTCATAGGCGCGGCAGATGTCGCAGATATCCTCGAAATGCTCGTAGAGGAAGCTTTCGCGGTGATGATGGAGACACCACTTCGCCATGATCGAACCGCCGCGCGAGACAATGCCGGTGACGCGGTTGACGGTGAGCGGGATATAGTGAAGCCGCACGCCGGCATGGATGGTGAAATAGTCGACGCCCTGTTCGGCCTGTTCGATCAACGTGTCGCGATACACCTCCCAGGTCAGGTTCTCGGCAATGCCCTCGACCTTCTCCAGCGCCTGATAGAGCGGCACGGTACCGATCGGCACCGGCGAATTGCGGATGATCCATTCGCGGATGTTGTGGATGTTGCGGCCGGTGGAGAGATCCATGACGGTATCGGCGCCCCAGCGGGCCGCCCAGACCATCTTCTCAACCTCCTCCGCCATCGATGAGGTGACGGCGGAGTTGCCGATATTGGCGTTGATCTTCACCAGAAAATTGCGGCCGATGATCATCGGTTCGGCTTCCGGATGGTTGATGTTGGCGGGGATGATCGCCCGACCCGCCGCCACTTCCTGCCGGACGAATTCCGCCGTCACATGGTCGGGAATATGGGCGCCGAAGCTCTCGCCGCTGCGGACCATGGCTTCGGCCCTCGCTTTGCGGCCGAGATTTTCGCGGATGGCGATGAACTCCATTTCCGGCGTGATGATACCGGCGCGCGCATAGGCGAACTGGGTGACGGCCTTGCCGTCCTTTGCGCGCAGCGGCTGGCGTAGCGCGGGGAATTCAGGCGTCAGCCTTTCGCCGCTGGCAAAGCCGTTGTCTTCGGGACGGACATGGCGGCCCTGATAGGCCTCGACGTCGCCGCGGGCGAGAACCCAGTCGCGTCGCAGTGAGGGCAGCCCCTGTTCGATACGGATCTCGGCGCCGTCGATCGTATAGGGGCCGGAGGAGTCGTAGACGACAACGGGCGGCTCGCCTGATGTCGGATGCAGGCTGATTTCGCGCATCGGCACGCAAATGTCGGGATGGATGTCCCCGCGAATGTAGATCTTCCTGGATGCCGGCAAGGGGCCGGTGGTGACGGTTGGGGTGATATTCTTTGCGGCGATATTCATGGTTTGAGGCTCCAAGTTTGAGTTTGGAGACCCAGTCCTCAGCCGGAATGATGGAAAGACGCCGGCACGGATTCCACGCGTGAATCCGAAACCTCTCGAGCGCTTGCACCGTCCCTACGCCAGTATGAACTGGATCAGGTTCAACGGGTCACTGCGCGCGATAGCAGTATCTCAGCCCCTTGCCGGGACCCCCCTGGTGAATGCAAAAAAGGGTAGAGGCTTGCCGAGGGGACTGTCAAGCGACAATCTGCGACGGCTTGGAGTCAGGTTACACTCAGGCTACCGTGCGTGGTCGCCGCGATCAAACGAATCGACAAGTCAGTCGCCCGACCGGCACGCTTCCGCAAGGCAGGCGCTCTTGTCGCATGCCGTGGCTGTCGATTTTTATCCCGCGCAGTTCAGCAAGTATGCTGAGATACCGAAGCGCTATTGAGAAAGCAGGCGCGGAACTGGAAAGTCTAGTATTTTGTCCGTGTAGCTTTCGACCAAGGCGCTAAACGGCTTGCCATCTCGAAGTTTCAGTACGGCACGATGTTCGAGCAGGAACGGCGGCAGGGTAAGGGAACCTGTTTCATGCGTTATTAAACCGTCCATGTCCCAGCTTTCGGATAGAGGGGACCAGAGCAACTTGGCAGACAGGTTTGTGCGAGTGAACTTGAGAGCCTGAACGGCTCTGCCAAACGCGATATCGCTGGTATTCAACGCCTGATTCATCTCTGCAGTTAATTTTGCAGGTACATACCAATTGTCGGCTTCGGACAAGACGCGGTCGCCGCAGACCAGGCGGACGCGGCGATAAGCGATCAGCTCACCGGGTCCGACGGTCAGAAGTTCACGGATGTGCTCATCGGCCGGCTTGTCTTGCCCGCCCACACGCTGAGCTACAATCTTAGAACCCTCCGGTGCGAGCTTGTGCGCGGCACACCAGCGATCAAGGGTCAACGTAGCACTGGCGTTACTCAGGAGATTGGCATTCAAGGTCTGAAGGACCGCAAGCGCTTCCACTCGAGATGCCGGCGAGTTCAGCCACTGAGACCCTATAGACGGTTCTTGCGCAATTGCGATCTGGGTGCCCAGCACGATGGCGGTCGCTGCAAGTGCGGCGATGCGAATGCGTTTCGAAGAACAAAATGACACGGAGAACGAATCCTTTCTGCAGTAAATTTGATGGGCTAACCCTGCGCGTCAAATTTCTTTGATTTTGGCAGGCGAGCGCGCGTTGTCAGCGTATTTGATACCGGCAGAGAGATTTGAACTGCGCCTTGCATGTACCGTTTAACGGTCGGGTTCCCAATAGGCTTTCTTACCATCTTCCGATGTTCCTGCCGTGCTGGTTCGTACCTATTGAAGCCTGTGTGCCCGAGCCGTCCTTTGCTTGCGTCGCATCAAGGTCGTCCATGATATCCTCCATCCGCGCGCCGATCTGTTGTTGGAGTTTGCAAGCGTTGGCGACTGAGCCGACGCTTCCATCCTGAAATATGGAAACCCGATAGACGTAGATTTCAAAGGAGGAACGTGGCGGCCGGTCCAAATTCTCCCAATTATATATCGTAACTTTCACTTAACGGTTTAGCGCCTTTGTCGTCCTCTCGCTCGTTGCGGGATGTTCATACAGCTGGATCGGATAAAATAGGTAGCAACCGAAAGCAAAATCCAGGAGCAATTGTTCGAAAAAGGTCTTCTTCGTCGACACAGAGCCCTCCTGCCGGTCGAGTGACAATTGTAGACCAGGCAGCGACACGCCGTCGATGGTTGCCAACCGCAGATGCGAGTAGCCAAGGCGCTTGTCTGATTTCTTTTGGTGATCCATGTCGTCGTGCTCCTTGTGCAAGCCTCCCGACGATGACGTCGCCGGCAAGAGTTCAGCATTCATGGGGAAAGAATCTTCCTGTTGCACTGTCGTAACTCATCATAACAGGACACTTGATGAAAACGACAAGCAACGCAACAGATGTGCCGGATATATTTTAAAGTATATCGTTTCAAATTTGGCAGATCTCATTTTCTATTGTAGGAAATCCGTGAGTTATGGAATATATTATTGTATATACTTCGATATATCGCATTTCATGTCTTTGGCGGCCGCATGAAATGGCAACTCTCTAACGGCTACGGCAAACGCTCGCTGGTCGAAACGGCAATCGGGCGATAAAAGTCCATCATCGGGCGGCGTCTGTGGGCGAGGTCGCGGCCTGGTCAGCAGACCGAAGGCGTCATCGGCTGCGCCGTTCTCAATCGCATGCTTGACTGCGCACGCCCGAAATTCGTCCGCCGCAAGGCACCCTCGGCATGATCAGCCGTTTCAAAGATCCCCATCCGTTCAATTCCAGATCTGTGCACTAACGCCCGCGGTCGTCGCCGATCGCATTTGTAGAGTTTGCTGTCTCAATGCATCACTTCTTCTCGGAACTTAACGCGGCCGCAGAGAGGAACGCGCGGAAGTCGACCGTCGATTCAAGGAGTCGGACGCTGACGCTGACAAGGTCGCCATGGCAGGGGTACGGCCGTCAGCATTCGGTTGAGAATTCAGGCCATGATCGTTTTTACCCCTCGTGTATTTGCACAATCTATGGCCAGCGATTGGACATGGTCATGAAATAAAATTGCATCGACAAGTGCAGATGACATGTCGTCGCCAACGACCTCTCCGGAGAGGTCTGCGCCGGAGCCAGGAGGTCTGCGAGGGCGAGTATAGAGTTGCCGCCTCGACCGGCCCAGTTCAGCGACTGCCCGGTCCATTGCGGCGGCGCCGCTTTTGTTAATCTCTCCTGCCATCGGGTTCGATATTCCTGAAAATACCCGGGGATTGATGGGGTTCTCTCATTCACGACGACGATTCTTTCAAGAATGAGAGACTTCACAAACAACGATGAATGGACCGCAAAACGAAATAGATAGAAGCTTACCAAAACTGCGTCACGTTGCCTCGCGATCACGCGAGAGCTGACGAAGAGATTGGACAATATGGCATGTGTCGGCTTTGCATCATTGTGGTGTCATCTGTGAAAGACGCTCGACATTGGCGCTGTTGAAGACTGCGCACTTAAATCATCAAATCAGGCACCAAAAAATTTGGGGTTCGCGCGAGTCAACGTAGCGGGCGAAGGAGAGGCTAGTCGTCAGCATCGAGATTGTCTTGATATCTTATGGTGATGTCCGGCCTTTTTCTGGGAGCCCTGATAATTGTTTTCGGCCAGTGTGCTGGAAACCCGGCGTGAGGAGGGTGCAGCCGGGCACCGCTTTGTGGAGGAAGTGAAAATGAAAAAGTTTATCCTGGGCACCGCGATGGCGCTCGTCATGTCGACGGCCGCTCACGCAGAAACGGTCGGCGTCTCGATGGCGAAATTCGACGACAATTTCCTGACGGTTCTGCGCAACGGCATGACCGATTATGCAAAGACACTGAGCGGTGTGACGCTGCAGGTCGAAGACGCACAGAACGACGTTTCCAAGCAGCAGAGCCAGATCCAGAATTTCATCGCCTCCAAGGTCGATGCGATCATCGTCAACCCTGTCGACACCGATGCGACCACGGCAATGTCGAAGCTTGCGGCCGATGCCGGCATTCCGCTGGTTTACGTCAACCGTCAGCCAGTCAACGTCGACACGCTGCCGGAGAAGCAGGCCTTCGTCGCTTCCAACGAACAGGAATCCGGCACGCTGGAAACCAAGGAAATCTGCCGCATTCTCGGCGGCAAGGGCAAGGCCGTCGTCATCATGGGCGAACTCTCCAACCAGGCTGCGCGCATGCGGACCCAGGACGTTCATGACGTCATCAAGACGGATGAATGCAAGGGCCTGGAGATCGTCGAAGAGCAGACGGCGAACTGGGATCGTACCCAGGGCGCCGACCTGATGACCAACTGGCTCTCCAGCGGCATCGAGTTCGACGCCGTGATCTCCAACAACGACGAAATGGCGATCGGCGCCATCCAGGCGCTGAAGGCGGCCGGCAAGGATATGACCAAGGTTGTCGTCGGCGGCGTCGACGCCACCCAGGACGCGCTTGCTGCCATGCAGGCGGGCGATCTCGACGTCACGGTGTTCCAGGATGCCGCCGGCCAGGGCAAGGGCTCGCTCGATGCAGCGCTCAAGCTCGCCAAGGGCGAAAAGATCGACAAGAAGGTCTACATTCCCTTCCAGCTCGTCACGCCCGACAACGTCAAGGACTTCGTCACCAAGAACTGAGGCGAACGCCACACAGGATGCGGGCTTTGTCCGCATCCTCTTTTCGGGCGCTCGAAGTTCCTCAAATCCTTAAAGATGAACGACCCTTGAGCTCAGGCTGCTGCGCTTGATCCCCATGCGCCGTTCTCAGGCGATCTCTTCAAGACGACGGCCGATCAACAGCGCCCGGCAGGTTTCTCACAGGCTCTGGCCGAATCTGCGGGCCATGAGCGTATCGCGCCGAGGCAACTCTCGGCTTGTTTGTCCATCGTTCTCCGCTTGGGAATGATCAGTGCATCACTCCCTACGAGCTTCCCTACCGGGGCGAACGCTCCTGCCAGATCGGAAGCTACTTGTCGGCCGTCGTGAGTGTGCGCCGCAGTTGGGAGCTTGGGTTACCTCTCGTCGGCTGCTACGCAAGGGTTGTCCGCCCTTCATCGCGTCAGACCTGTACTCCGCTGCACAAACTGATAGAAAGTGCGCCCGCGGAATTCGAAGAAACTGTCCGTTGCCGGACGCGGTCGGCAGCGGTGGAACTAGAAAACGGATGCACGTTTTCCGGCTGCCAAAAGGAGCCTTAATCGACATGAACATGGTCTCGAAGATTGCGAAACCCCCAGTTGCCCCGTCCGTTGGCGCCCTGCTTGCAGAAGCTCGCCTGGCTCGCGGCTATTCGCTGGACGACGTCGCAGAAACCACTGGTCTGACTGTGGCAGAGGTGACAGCTCTGGAGAATGACGCGGATTTCGACGCGTCGAGGATCCGAAGGACTGCATCCGTTCTAGGGATTCTAGAAAAGATATGCGATGCGCCGCGCTGACATCGTTGAACAGCTTTTTCCACGGCTCTACCTCCTCAAGGAAGGTGGGTGCAGCAACTCACGGGTCGCGCTTCAATGGGATGCTGTTCAACTCGGGCACAGTTTTCAAGGGTAGGGCAGGGAACCTCGGCTGTGATGTTCGACAACCAGCTGACTCTTCAAGGGGAATGGCGCGGCTGGCGCAGTTCTTCCGCTCGCAAGTTCGGCATCATCGCGTGCAGCTCGATTCCAAGGTTCAGCAGTCTCTTGGGAAACTTCGTGGGAATCCGCTGTATGATCTCCTTGGGTGTTTTGCATCGGTTTGACGCCCATCGAAAACTCAACACGCGGTTCACCTGGGTGGCTTGCCCAATAGACGCTAGACGATCAACCGGAAGGACAAATAAAACATGCAACTGAGCCCCCCGCCCCCCGTCGAGTCAGCGCTCAACGCTATTGGCAATACACCGGTCATACGCCTGCGTCGCGTCGTACCGGACGGGAGCGCTCAAGTCTTTGTGAAGCTCGAGTATTTCAACCCGACAGGCTCGTATAAAGACCGCATGGCAAAATCCATCATAGAAGAGGCTGAGCGCCGCGGAGATTTGAAGCCAGGAATGACAGTAGTCGAGGCGAGTGGGGGAAGCACGGGGTCCTCGCTCGCCTTCGTTTGCGCAGTGAAAGGCTATCATTTCATTGTGGCTTCTTCCAACGCCTTTGCCATGGAGAAGTTGCGTACCATGCGCAGCTTTGGCGCAACCGTTGATCTGATCCACAGCCCGTCCGGCGAAATCTCGGCCGATCTGATTCCGTCTATGATCCGTCAAGCCCAGGAGGTCTCCATCCGATCAGACTGCTATTATTCGGACCAGTTTAACAACCTCGACGCCTTGATTGGCTACGAGGAAATCGGCCATGAGTTGGTCAAACAATTTCCAGACGGTATCGACGCCTTCTGTGGCGCAGTTGGTGTGGCCGGGATGACAATGGGTGTGGCAAGGATTCTGAAGTCGCGCTCAGCGTCGGTTCGCATCGTGGTTCTGGAGCCGGCCTCCTCACCTGTCATATCGAAAGGTTGGGCCGGAACCCACCACGTCGAGGGCATAGGGGTAGGCTTCGTTCCGCCTTTGCTCAATCAAGATCTCTATGACGAAGCGCGCAGCATTCCGGAAGAGGAAGCACGCGCTATGTGTCACCGATTGGCACGGGAGGAAGGATTGCTGGTCGGTACGTCCACGGGCCTCAATGTCACTGCGGCGATTCGTTTGGCCAAGGAGTTGGGGCAGGGTAAGACGGTCGTCACGGTCGCGAGCGACACCGGTCTAAAGTACATGAACGGGAAGCTTTTTGCAGATGCCTGACAACGGTCGAGCGACGGCCGGGACGACGCTGGACCTTCGGTTGAATTGGAACCTGCGCGACACAACGGTTGGCCCCGGCCCCTAGGCAAACGCGCCCCTCGTTGTATCGGTGACGCAGTTTTTTGGAGCATCCTGTCAACGGGGCAGGGAAGGTTCATGATCGTGCCCATGAGCAAATCTCACATTCCGTCCACGATGATCGCCAATCTAAACGGCGTCGAAGCCCAAGCCTGGCTTGCCCACCTTCTTGCCTGCGTTGCCGATGTGTCCATCAGAAGGCTGATCAGCTGCTTCGGTCTAACTGGTAATCGACTGATTGAACTTTTAGGCGGCATAGTCTGCGGCCCTGACGACGGCTTACGGCCTAACATTGTCGCTTTACTTCGACCCCGACGCAGGAGCCACCCTGTGCGTTACCGCGACACTAAGGGATGCCGGCGCTGTCGCGAGGTAGCGAACCGTTGGATTTATAGGGGCGCATCGCGAAAGATGTCCGGATGACGCCAATTGCGGGAAGAGCGAGTAACCTGAGCAGAACCGTTGCTTCATACGTAGCCGTGCCTCTAAGAAGGAGTCAGCGTTGTCGTGCGAGTGTCGTGGGCGTGACGGGATATCCACTCTCCAATTGGGGTAGGCCGGCACGGATGACCGCGGATGATCAAGACCGCCGGCCTTTTCCTCAAGCGCTCTAATATGTTACGGGACCGCCGAAGGAGTAATCCGAAGTACTTTGGCCGCCCGCTCATCGATCCAACATCGTCAATCTGCCTTATGCCAGTTAAGGAAATCTCATTTGTTCGCGCCCCGTCTTAGACAATGAACACCTACATCATGATGATAGGCAAAGGAGACTTCTAAAATGACTATTGTGTCGCGAGACAAGTTCGAAATGCTGTCGAACATGACGCCCTCGCTCGAAGACGGCGAGTATGTGTTCTGCTCGATACCCAGTGAAGGGAGCAAAGTCCACAATCTGAATCCGATTGGGACATTTCACGAAAGAGAAGGTTTGACAGTCATCCTTGCGAAAGGAGAGGCGCACGAAGCGGGGTTCGAAACTTCACTTGCGATGCGCCAGATCACCCTCAATGTGAATTCTGCGCTCGATGGCGTCGGCCTTACGGCGGGCGTTGCTGCCTCTCTCGCAGAAGCTGGCATACCGTGCAACATGGTGGCAGCATATCACCACGACCACATCTTTGTTCCGGCGGGCCTAGCTGATCGAGCATTGCATCTGCTGGAAACGCTGCAACGCGAATCCGCGCGGGCGATGCGCAAATGTTGACGAACAGTATTCCCCGCACATAGCCGGCGAAGCTTTACTGACTTCGCGGGCAAGCGGCAGCACGAGCAGACCTGGGCGTTCCTCGCCGAGGCGCCATCGCGATCAACCGAGAAGCTGCGAAGATCGTCGATACGGGCGATCATTGTTTTGGCGAAAACCGTTCGCAAAGCCTGACGCGGGCAACACATCGAGTTTTTAAAGGGAGCATGACAATGGAGTCGGTCGAGTTAGGGCACTCCACGATCTTTGGAATACGGTTAATGTAGAGATGTGCGATCAAATTTGCGGATGCCAACTGATTGAGGTCACGCGGATCAATGATATCTACTCAGGTTCTCTACAAAGCGGGAGTTTGGGCATCCCAACACCAACTCGCTTAATCGCTCTTCCGCACGTCAATCTTCCCATCCACCATGATCTTCAGCGCTCGGATCATGCCGGCGAGGTTCAGCAAAACACCCTCGACTTCGTCGTTATTCGCAGCAGCCTCTGTCATCAACGCAGCGATCTCAAGGTCCCCCATCGCAACATAAATTCCGCGGCTGGGGCGAGTGCCGGTTTCCAGGCGCATCTCCCGCACCATTCTTACCGCGCGTTCGACTAGGCGGCGGTATTCGCCAGTGCTCAGTTTGTCGACCTCGTTGGCCGCCCGGGTGAGTTCAGAGATAAAGGCGGCAGTGTAGGACATTTGCAGATGGTTTGCCGATGGGTAGGACCTGTCAATGTTCGCCAGAAGGCCGGGGTGTTTGCCGGGTTCCTCGCGGCCAGCATCGGTCTTACCGAGGTTACCGAATAGCTTTAAATATTGCGCGGTATTAAGTGAACATTGTGGCCGAATGCCGCGATAATCCGCGGGCGGTCGGACCGAAAGTCAGCGCTCGGCGGTGCGCCTCTTGATAAACAGACAAACGATCAAGATGCTGCAGGGGGTGGCCCGGACTGCCGCATCGATTTCCTCCGCTCAGAACGCGATGTAGTCAACAAGAATCAGCCACAATGAAGCGGCGCCAACGGAACTATATCCCGACGGCTGCGATTCTATCGTTTTGTCACAGTTGCGTCCATAAGTGGTTCTCTGCGACTGGAGCCGCGTTTGAGCCGAATACTTAAAAAGGATAGACCGAATGGACTGCAGTCGTTATCTGAAAGGCTTGTTGCGAAACTGAAGACATCGCTGAAAAATTGCCACAGACACCCGAGGCTTCCTAAAGTGAAAAAAGTGCAGCGCAGCTTTGCCGTCGAGTACAAATCAGGTCGGCGAAAACTCAATTCTAAACCGAATTCGATTTGGGGAGACACCGATCTCAAGTCCGTTGCTCAAGATCTGCAGGACGAGGCAATGCCATTTATGTCATTAACTCCTCAGGCAAGAAGCAGCGAGATGCTTGTATCCGGAGAAGAACAGGCCGGGTCGTTATTGACACTGCCGATCGAGCAGGAGACAAATGCATCGGCTTTACAGGAGACCATAATGGCCGACGAAAACGATACGATGACCAATGCTGAAACGCCGGCCGCCGTGGCGCCCGATGCACCGAAGAAGGTGCGCAAACCTCGCGCCAAGAAAGCGGTGCCTGAAACGGCCGCAGCCGTCGTTTCCGTGCAACCGGCAGCGGCTGCGAGTGCCGCAGCTGTCAAGCAGAAGAGAGGACGCAGGCCAAAGTCTGACGAAGGTACGGTGAGTGCCAAGCGTGCGCCCGTCAAACGCGCTCCGAAGGCTATCCAAATAGCGGCTGCACCGCCGGTGGCGGCAGTTGATGAGATCGCGGATCTTCTGCAGCTCGAAGAGGAAAACCAGAGGCTGCGCAAGCTGCTGGCGGAGAAGCTCCGTGCTGAAAATGCCGATCTTCGAAAGCGACTCAACCTCGGTTGATTGGCAGCAGACGGCCAAGTGCTGGCCGCATTCTCATGCTTATTGAAGTGTACTTTTTGGCGGCGGTTCGTTCTGCCGCCAACGCTTTTGCTCGCGGTATGCATACCGGAGTAGAATTCGAGGTCGAATAAAATGGCGTCTCCTTGGAAACTTCTTGCCCGGCTGGTGTCCCCGCGACGGCAGCAGAGGCAAGAACACGGCTCGACCGATGACGTGAAGCCGGACGTATTGGCCATCGCCAAGCCGACTGAAACAGCAGACAACAACGAGTTGGACGGCGCAGACCGTCCGGCGGACGAAAAGCCAGTTCTTCACGGTCATTCCCCGGCGGTTCCGGCGGACCCGGATCATTCCGAGGAAACGGCAAGCGTTGTTGATGACACGACAGATGTCGAAAGCGCTAGTCCCGTGGAGGCGGCTAATCCGGTCTTATCCGATGACGCCGGTACAGCCTCGTACGACACACCAAAGCCCTCGCAGACTGGCGAAGGTGCAACTCGAAAGCGCAGCAGACGGGACAAGAGAGCAGAAACGATTGCAGTCGCTCTCCCACCTTCTCCACGTGTTCCCGCCGGTTCTGCCGATGCAATCAGCCTTGATGAAGAGATCAGGCTGCTCCGAGACCAACTGGCGCGCAAGCTCCAAAAGCAAAACGCACAACTGAAGAGGATGCTGGAACGGTTCGAACGTTGAAGCTGTCACAATTTGCGGCCCGTTAATCGGGCCACCGTGGCCCGGGTGATTTGTCGGATCAAACGGCAATCATCGAGAAACTTCGCGTGCGCTACCATCTCATTTTACTTACAACACCTATTGTTCGACATTGTTTAACCGAGGGTTCACGCCTTAGATGGCAACCCCCTGAGCCTCTGAGGAGGCATCTAAGGTCTTCGGCGGAGGTTGCGGACCCAAACGGAAATGCAGCCAAGGTGCACATCGCCAGGCGGTGCCCTCCAACATGTGCAGGCGCTGAAGCGCAAACGCCGCTGCCCGCTCTTCATCCGCTCAACCGGGCGGGTAGAACTGACAAGGGCAGGGAAGACCTTCTGCTAGCACTGCGTTGGGATTTTGAGCGAGGTTAAACTTTCCACTGAGATCACCAGGGCGGTGGCCGGCAAGACCATCTGGCAGATCAGGATCGGCGCCGACTCTCCGGCAACTACCGGCGTGCTTCCCCAGCGTTTCTTTCAAAGTTCGCCCGCAAGTACCCGGATTTCCACAAGCGGCTCGGCTGCTCGATGCCGCCCGATTAAATCGCGCCAGGCGTCAGAGGATCTGACTACGCTCGAGCGCCAAAACCGAAGCGCCCGCGGCCATGACAGCCAGAACCAAAGCCATCGGGTGGCACAGACCTTCGCCCGATCGTGCAGTATCGGAGGGCGGACCTGTCCAAACGCGAAGAATTGGCTCTAACTAAAGGTCCAATAATGATCTAGGAAATCAGCCATAAGTATTGCGGGAGGAACCCGCTGTGAAAACGGCACGAAGGAAACGACAAATGTTTGTCAAGATTGCCATCAACCCTATCACTTGGACGAACGATGACGTTCCCGATCTCGGCGGCGACACCCCGTTGGAGCAGTGCCTTTCCGAAATGAGGCAGGCGGGTTATGCAGGGACCGAGTTGGGCGGCAAATACCCCCGCGAGAGCGGAGTTTTGAAAGGTGTACTCGCCGCTCATCAGCTTCAACTCGCCGGCGGTTGGTGGGACGGCCGCCTGTATGAGCGCGATGTCGAGGTGGAGTTCGACGCCATCCTGGGGCATCTGACGCTGCTCAGGGATCTTGGGGCGAAGTACGCTGTCTACGCTGACACGTCTATGGGTCGGCACGACGGCATCTGGCAGCCAATTTCGAAACGCCCGCGACTTAGGGATGAAGAATGGAAGGGCTATGGCCGGAAGCTCACGGAACTCGCAGAACGGATGGCGGAATTCGGCGTTGGCCTAGCTTATCACCATCATATGGGGACCATTGTCGAGACCGACGGCGAGGTTGACCGGCTTATGTCCGTCACGGGAGATTCCGTTGGCCTTCTATTCGACAGCGGACACAGTGCCTTCAGTGGCGGCGATCCTGTCGGTCTTTGCGGTCGCCATGCGGAGCGTATCGTCCATGTGCATTGCAAGGACGTTCGTGTTGATGTTCTTCGAAAAGCGCGGGAGGAGGACCTCAGTTTCATGGACGCCGTTTTGGAGGGGATCTTTACCGTTCCTGGCGATGGCAGCGTTGATTTTCCCGCTATCTTAAAAGCGCTGGCTAAAACGAACTATAGCGGCTGGCTCGTTGTTGAAGCAGAGCAGGATCCGAAAAAGGCCAATCCGTTAACTTACGCTACAATGGGCCACGAAAACTTGGCCAGAATGATTGCAACGGCCGGCTTGTGACCAGCATCGGCACAAGGATGTCGACCTAACGCGCATCGGGCAACATTTAACCCGCGGGCGACTGAATCCTCCGGGCCCCGCGGCTCGGGGCGATACGTTGCAAGGCGTGTCGCCCCGTAAAATTCCTATCTTCGAGATCGGAAGATTCAGACGTGGAAGGGCCGACGCCCTACGGCAATGACTGATGGTTGGCTCGGATGAGAACGGGGCGTCGCAGTAAACGTCCTACCGAGGCTCTTGACGTTGATCCGCCAGCAGCCGGGATGTCTATGAAACGAGCAACGCGCATAGTCGCCCTTGGCGGAACCACGTTGCTCGAATAGGATGAGGAAGCTATGCAGCCAGTACGCTGGGGAATAATTGGTACGGCCGCAATCGCCCTTGAGAAAGTCATTCCGGCGATGTCACGTGCCGAGGGGCTCGAAGTGGTGGCGATCGCATCGCGCGATGCGGACAAGGCGCAGGCTGCGGCGAGCCGTCTGGGCTTAAAACGTAGCTACGGGTCATACGATGCGATCCTGGCAGACCCCGACATTGAAGCCGTTTATATCCCACTGCCAAACCACCTCCACGTTGAATGGGCGATCCGTGCCGCCGAGGCGGGCAAGGATGTTCTGTGCGAGAAGCCCTTGGCTTTGGATGTCGGGGAACTGAACCGCCTTATCGACTGCCGGGATCGGACGGGCCGGCTGATCCAGGAGGCGGTTATGATCCAGGCGCACCGGCAGTGGGACGAAACGCTCGGCATTGTCGCTTCCGGCGAAATCGGTGAAGTACGCGCTGTGACGGGAGTGTTCACTGAAATCAATCTCGATCCCAAGAGCATCGTCAATAACGCCGCAATCGGCGGAGGAGCGCTGTATGATCTCGGTGTTTATCCGATCGCTGCCGCCCGGCTGGTCTTCGGCGCCGAACCCGAAAGGGTATTTGCTGTTAGCGCCTTCGACCCTGATTTCGGTGTTGATCGGCTGACGAGCGCTATCCTCAGTTTTCCGCGGGCGCGCCATGCAACGCTTATGGTCTCAACACAACTGGCATTGCGTCATCACGTCGAAATCTTTGGCACCCGTAAGTCACTCAGCCTCAGCAATCCCTTCAATCCAACGCCAGATGATCTTTGCAGGATCCAGTTGGACGATGGGAGCAAACTCGCAGGGGCCGCAGCCGAGACTAGGCTGGTCGCGCCGGCCGACCAGTATCGCCTCCAAGCGGAGCGGTTCAGCGCGGCGGTACGCTCCGGGCGCTCTTTGCCAATCGAACTCGAATGGTCGCTTGGAACCATGAAGGTGATTGATGCGATTCAGCGTTCTGTCAAAAGCGGTATCGCCGAACCCTTGTAGCGGTTGGGCATTGCAGTTCCGCTTGCAATCGCCGGGGTCCTGCTGCCGCAGCGTTCCAAGCGTTCACGATCGGTCTAAAACGCCATCTCCCGAGGCAAGTCTACGAGGGCGACTTGCTGCTGGTCGATTTGTCAGTGAAGACGGATGCGAGCTGACCCCGTGCGCGGTTTAGCCAGTCGATCACCGCTTTCGTTTCAGGCACCCCATCCGAGATTCTTATCCACGACATCCAGCATTGACCGCTTGTCGCGCAGTGTCTTCGACACAACATTCGGCCATGACGGGGTCAGTCAGGCCAGAATGGTCCGGGCGACCGCCCGCTGCGGCGCCGACAAAGGCGCCGCACGCGACGGCCGCCGCATCCGGATCGATTGCGTCAATGGCCGCGAAAATCACTCGGCTCTGCAAGGGGCGGCCGAACGCCATGCGGCTCGACGTCGAAAGCGTCATGACGCGAAGTCGCGAGATCCAGCTGTTGAGGCGGCTGACGATGTCCCACGCGATATTTAACCGCTCGCGTCGAAGACGATCTTTTGGAATTCTGTGGTGGCGTCAAGGATGTTCAGTGGCGAGTTCTGCCCCGACGTCCGTTCGAAATCGAACATCGCCTAGCGAAGTTGGCGGCTTCGCACAACAAGCGTAACACGCTGTCATAGCTATACTACTGGGAGCCCGGACGATCGGCTGCCATAAGCTCTCGCAATGAGCCGCGCCGAACTGGAAGGCTGTCGGCCCAACTGCGAAACGTTGGGTCCTTCAAAAGCTCAAATTCTTCAATTCTGATTTGCGCGGTATCGGGTTCAATTGCCTCGATCTCTCCAACCGCGTTTGCATGCAGACAAAGGAAGTTAAGCCCAGGTCCGATTTGTTCGTAGAGGTTTCGGTAGCGATCGGGCGCAGGTTCCCTTCTGTGCCACGGGGTCTCGAGAGCTCTGCATGCGAGAATTCCGCCCGCGGCGATTAGCCGATCGGCTCCATTCGTATAAGAATCCTGATCGACCTCGCCCAGATTGTGCTTTGGTCCATATGCTGCGATCGTTGCAGGAAACAGCGCGGGCAGGTCAAACTCCAGGCACAGCGCGACATATCGGTCCACAAACTCTGGTGAAAAGACGCCCCCCATATGGCCATCGATATGCGAAGGAGTCAGGCCGGCCGCGAGAAACGTCTCGACTTGAGCGCGCATCTCCGCTTCGACCGCATCCGGATGAGCGTAGCGCCGCAACTCGGCAACACTCTGCCACATGAAGCCGTATCGATCCGTCAGACCCGATGCAGCCGTAGCCTTCGTTAGAGGCCGCCACCGGTAGTGGCGCTTTTCCGATGTGAGCGTGAGATGGATCCCAAGATTTAAACCTGGTTCGAGCACGCCAGCCTCGGCGATTTCCAGAAACCATGGACACGGCACCATGACGGAACCTGAGTCCACCGCTCCAAGCCGACGCAGTTCAAGATAGGCTTGATTGGCCCCGTGACACATGCCGACGTCGTCGATATTGACGACAACGGAGGGGGGTATGGTCTCTCGTTCGTCGCTTCTCCCGACACTGGTCATTCTTTTGGTCTCTCCCGTAGATAAGCCGGCTACAGCAGCCAGCGTTGCGAATTTTTCTCGCCCATGGCCGCATGAGATGCTAACTGCCTTTCGACAATCGCCTGTGCTTTGCGGCCCCCTCGTGCAAACAGCATCGACCGATAGCTGATCGCCTATCTCTGCCTATAGCTGATTAGTTCACACCGAGAGTACTTCAGTGGCTGCTTCTGCGATGGCGAGCGCGGTGACGGCGTCTTGTGCGGTTGCACCTTGGGAGACTCCACCGCGTGCCGCTTGGACGAAATCTTCAAGCTGGCTCCGTAACGCATTTAAGAATACCGCCTCTCCATTTGGGGGCCAGAAAAAGCGAGCTTCTTCGAAGCCTGAGGTGCCGAAGACCTGAGCCCAGCACGCGTCCCCAGGTGGAAATCTCCGCCCCAGAGAAACCAGACCGACGCCACCGCCTGAAAGATCGCAAAGCAGCTGAACAGCATCCGGATCACCTTCCACCTTTCCTGCGAAAGTCGTTTTCGAGGCGGCAACCCGGAAATTGCTCGGTTCCTGACCCGTAAGCCAGCGCAACTGGTCAAATTCATGAACGCCCATATCGATAAGCGCCCCGCCTCCAGTGGCTCGAAATGAGGCCGCAGGGGGAGTTTCGTCCCATTGGAAGCAAGATATGAGGTAAGGCTCACCAAGCAGGCCGCTCCGAATATTCTGTCGCAGTTTCTCCAGTTCAGGAACGAACCGCCGCCAGTATCCAATCTGCAAGTGCACTTTGAATTGTTCGGCCGCCTCGGCTGCCTTGCGAGCTTCTTCGGCAGTGACGCCGCAGGGCTTCTCGCAGAGGATTGGCAAGCCGCGTGCAGCTATGTTCCTAATATTTTCCACATGCGTCTTGCTGGGAGTCGCGATGAGAACTCCCTCGATCTCGCCTGCGTCAATCATTTCATCCGCGGTTTCGTAAGTTTTGATACCACTGCGTTCCAACGCAAGCCTCGTAGCGGCTACCGGTTCGACCACAGCCGTGACTTCCACGAGCAAACTCTCAGAAGCCGCTCGCAAATGTACCTGACCCATGCGGCCAGCACCGATCAAACCAAGACGGAATTCCCTCATAACTTAATCCTGCGGTAAGAGTTTAAATATCGGTCCGTCGCGGCGGACCCGTCTTTGGCCCTGGCAGACGCAACATCGCGGGATTAGGGATCCAGAAAGTTGCGGGGGCTGGTTGTCGAATCACTGCAGTTCCGGGACCAAAATCACCAGGCGATGGTCGCCACTGTCGCCATGGCAAACCTCGAAATCCTGATCAGTGGCTCACGATCTGCCGCCGGCCAGGCGGCTAACGATGGTAGCATCTGAGCCATTGGGGCTCCGGCATTTCCGGTTAGGTCCACACGGATCAAGGTCAATTCTTTCCCTGAAACTTTGCTAGATTCTCCTTCGTGACCAGCTCGAAGGGGATGTAGATCTTCTTTTTGACGGGCTCCCCCTTGGCGAGCTTGAGCGCGGCGTCGATAGAACCCTTGCCCTGACCGATAGCGTCCTGGAACACGCTGACGTCCAGTTCTTCGGCCGCCATTGCGGCCAGCGCATCATCGGTGGCGTCGATGCCGCCAACCACGACTGAATCCATCGAACGGCCTGCGGCTTTCAAGGCTTGTATGGCGCCGATCGCCATCTCGTCGTTGTTCGCAATTACGGCATCGAATTCGAAGCCTGCAGACAGCCAGTTGGTCATAAGGTCGGCGCCCTGGGTCCGCTGCCAGTTTGCTGTCTGCTCTTCGACGATCTCGATGCCCTTGCACTTGTCGGTAGCGAGAACGTCATGAATATCTTTCGTGCGCATGCGAGCCGCCTGGTTCGACAACTCCCCGATTATCACGACGGCTTTTCCCTTTCCGTTGAGGAGCCTGCAAACTTCCTGGGTCTGTAAAGTGCCGGAATCCACCTCGTTCGAGGCCACAAAAGCTTGTGTTTGCGGAAGAGTGTCGACGTTCACCGGTTCGCGGTTGACGTAGACCAGGGGCACGCCCGCATCGGCCGCGATCTTCGATATCACGGTTGTCGCATCAGTATCGACCGGCTGCACGATGATCGCATCCACCCCAGCGGCGATAAAATTCTGGACCTGGCTCTGCTGCTTAGCCACGTCATTCTGCGCGTCTTCGATCTGCAGGTCCACGTTCTCAAGCGTATTGGCGTACTCCTCCATGCCGTTGCGCAGCAACGTCCCGAATTTGTCGTCGAATACCGCCATCGAGGCGCCGATGGTCCCCGCATGTGCAGAGGTCGACATGAGGACGGCCATCGCGCCGCCTATGATAATTTTTTTCACTTCTTTTCTCCCCGCTCTTGACGCTGGAAATCCAGCACTTGAACAGGCCGAAGATTGACGCGATACTGGCTCAACTGAAAGAGCAGCTTTAGACGATTTTGAGGGGACCAATTTGACTAAATGTCGCACCCGCTTTCCCTCCGATATGCTTGTTCTCGATAGAGAAGCCAGCGTTCCGATGCACCGGCAGCTTTACGAGAAGTTGCGCTCAGAAATACTGGCCGGTCGTTTGAAGGCCGACACACGCCTTCCCCCAACTCGTTTGATGGCTGAGGATCTCGGCGTCAGCCGCAACACTGTCATCAGTACCTACGATGCCCTACTCGCTGAGGGTTATCTTGAATCTCGCTCCGGATCGGGCACCTGGGTAGCGACGTTGCCTGCAGATGCTGTGACTGCGCGCAATGCTCTTGACAAGACCGGCGCGCCGTCTCTCTCGTCGCGAGGGTCGAGGATGGCGAAACAGCCTCGAGACCGAACGATCCCCGGTCACATCGCATTCCATCCCGGATATCCAGAAATCAAAAGCTTTCCCTTCTCGACGTGGGCGCGGCTGCTCAAACGGCACACCCGCTACTCCCAGGAGGACCTCTATGGCTATCACTGGGTCACGGGCCATCCTCGGCTGAAGACAGCGATTGCGGAGTACTTGCAGGCTTCGCGCGGCGTCGATTGCGGACCAGAACAGGTGATCGTTGTCAATGGCACCCAGGCTGCCCTGGACATTCTCGCTCGTGTGCTCGTCGATGAGGGAGACGTCTGCTGGATGGAAGAGCCCGGCTACATTGGCGCTCAGAATGCGCTATTGAGCGCCGGAGCAAGGCTCGTGCCCTTGCCGGTCGGACGGGATGGCTGGTCGCTCGACGATGAGGCTCGCCCAGCGCCGCGCCTGATCTTCGTCACGCCGTCTTGCCAGTGGCCGCTAGGTTGCGTGATGCGCATGGAAGATCGGCTTCGGCTTCTCCAGATCGCCGAAAGGCATGATGCCTGGATCGTTGAGGACGACTACGACAGCGAATATCGCTTTCGAGGGCGGCCGATACCGGCGATGCAAGGCTTAGACAAATCCGGCCGCGTGATCTACATGGGCACGTTTGCCAAGACGCTCTTTCCGTCTCTCAGGATTGGTTTCGTCGTTGTGCCCCCACATCTCGCCGACGGCTTTAAGCGGGTCGCCAGTAACACCGGACACTATCCATCTCTCCTGCTGCAGGCGGCGCTCGCCGACTTTATCAGCGAGGGCTACTTCGCCACGCATCTTCGCCGGATGCGGCGCCTCTATGCTGAGCGCCAGAAGGTGTTTGTATCAATGTGCCACCGCAGTCTCAATCGCTGGCTTTCTATCGAGGAAAGTGACGCCGGTATGCAGCTTGTCGGTCGGTTCACGCAGGCAGTCGAAGATGAGACGCTTTGGGCCGCAGCACAAAAACAGGGCGTGAACTTCTCACCGCTTTCGCGGCAGTTTTTCAGCAGCCCACCTGAACAGGGCGCCATACTGGGTTACGCGGGCATCGACCTGAAGGCCATGCGGGAGGGAATTGCCTGCCTGCGAGCGGCATTCATTGATGCTGAAAATAGCGGCACTTTTGAAAAACAACCGACGTCTGGTTAACCATCTGAGACGTGCTGAGTTCCGGATATGCGTTGTTCAGGACGAATTGCTGCGTACTTTTTTGCGGAAGAAGTGGTTCTGGAGAAAAGGACGAAGGCGGCTCTAACGAAGGGTCCACTAAACCTCTAGGCTCGTGCCTCAGCATTGCGACGGAGGCAATCCATGGTTTTAGCGCAAAGAGATTACAGCCTGGTTGGTCGTGGATCGCGAGCTGCGGTTGCGAGCGGACTTGCGGCAGCGGAATGGTATCACACCGACATTCCGCGCAAGGAGATGAAGGCGCTGATGCAGCGCTCCGATGCGCCGGCGATCCGCGACACGGCCCTCTGGCTCGGTAGTATGGCAGTTTTTGCGGGGCTCGGCATCTACTTCTGGGGCTCGTGGATCGCGCTGCCTTTCTTCCTGGCCTACGGTGTGCTTTACGGCTCGGCCTCCGACAGCCGCTGGCACGAATGCGGCCACGGCACCGCCTTCAAGACGCGGTGGATGAACGCTATTGTCTACCAGATCGCCTGCTTCATGATCATGCGCAATCCGGTAACCTGGCGTTGGAGCCATGCGCGCCATCACACCGATACGGTCATCGTCGGCCGCGATCCAGAGATCGCCGTCATGCGGCCGCCGGATCTGTTGCGGCTAATCCTCGACTTTTTCGGCATTCTCGATGTCTGGCACGCAGTTGTGGACATGCTGCGCAATTCCGCTGGCAATGTCTCGGAAGAGGAGAAGACGTTTATCCCGGAGACGGAACAGCGCAAGGTCGTCCGCGTGGCGCGGATCTGGCTCGCGAGCTATGCAGGGACGATCGCGCTGTCGATGTGGCTCGGCTCGGTCCTGCCACTCCTGTTGATCGGTCTACCTCGACTTTATGGTGCGTGGCATGCTGCAATGACGGGCCTGCTCCAGCACGGCGGCCTTGCAGACAACGTAACGGACCACCGCCTGAACAGCCGCACAGTCTACATGAATCCGATCAGCCGCTTCATCTATTGGAACATGAACTATCATGTTGAGCATCACATGTTCCCAATGGTGCCTTACCACGCACTACCGAAGCTGCACGCGCTCATCAAGCACGACCTGCCGGCACCCAATACCTCCATTATTGATGGCTACCGCGAGATGATCCCGGCCTTTATTCGACAGCTGCGCTACGAGGACTACTACGTCAAGCGCGAGTTGCCGCCGACGGCGAAACCTTATCATGTGGAACTTCACGGCGCTCAACGCGTGTCCGCCGCCGAGTGACAGAACACGATCAAGATCGAAGCGAGACATTCGGATGGAGCAAACATGAGCCAAGGTTGGGTTGAGGTGTGCGGGGTCGATGATATCGATGAGGAAGACCTCATCCGCTTCGATCATGACGGGCGCACGTTCGCGGTCTACCGCAGTTCCGATGGTGGTTATTATGCAACGGACGGCTTGTGCACGCATGAGCAAATACATCTGGCTGATGGGCTTGTCATGGATGAAATCATCGAATGTCCAAAGCACAATGGCCGCTTCAACTACAAGACTGGCGAGGCAATGGGAGCGCCGGTCTGCGTCAATCTGAAAACCTATCCGGCGAAGGTGGAGGCTGGGACCGTCTTCATCGCGATTTCGTAATTCGATGACGCGACGCTTCACGCGACGGGGAGGAAAGATGAGTAAGATCATTATAGTCGGTGGCGGAGAATGCGGAGCAAGGGCCGCGTTTGCTTTAAGGGAGCAAGGTTTTAACGGCGACATCACCCTGATCGGCGCCGAACCACATCTTCCCTATGAGCGGCCACCACTTTCAAAAACGGGTCTCGCCAGTGCCGCACCGCCTCAATATGTGGCCGGTCCGGCGCGTTACGAAGAGGCCAGGATCACCATTCTAACAGGCGTTCCTGTTGACACGGTCGATCGGCAAAGCAAACTGGTGAGGCTCTCCGACGGCCGAAAATTTCCTTATGATCAGCTTCTCCTTGCGACGGGTGCCCGGCCGCGCCCCTTTGCAGGAGTATCCGGTGATCCAGGTTTGGGACGCATCTGCATGCTGCGGAACCATGGCGACGCAGTCGCGATCCACGAGGCATTAGCGCCAGGCAAGAGTCTTGCCGTTGTCGGCGGCGGCTTCATTGGCCTGGAAATTGCTGCGACCGCCCGGAAACTCGGTGCCGAGGTATTACTGATCGAGAGTTCACCCCGCGTCCTTTCGCGGGGGGTGCCGGCAGAAATCGCGAAGGTCGTCACCGAGCGACACCGGCAGGAGGGTGTGAACATTTTATGCGGTGAGCAAATCACATCCATCGCAACTGAAAATGATAAGGTGCAAATTCTCTTTGCGAACGGAACCACCAGACTGGCCGATATTGTTGTCGTCGGCATCGGAGTCATCCCCAATGTGGAACTTGCCGAGGCTGCTGGACTTTTGATTGACAACGGCATCGCCGTCGATGCCACGCTCAGGACATCAGACCCTGACATCTTTGCCGCTGGTGATTGTTGCTCGTTTCCACTTTCGCATTATCGCGAACGCCGGGTGCGGCTTGAAGCTTGGCGGAACGCGCAGGATCAGGGAATGCTCGTTGCGGCCAATCTGCTGGGCAGGGGCCTCGCAATCGCAAGCGTGCCCTGGTTTTGGTCGGATCAATATGAACTGACGCTTCAGATCGCCGGTCTTTCCGATGGTGCTGCGACAACCGTTCGACGCGACCTTGATCAGGGGGCGTTCATCCTCTTTCATCTTGATGGCGAAGATCGCTTGATTGCCGCTAGCGGCATTGGCCCGGGAAACGCCGTCGCGCGCGATATTCGACTTGCCGAGATGCTAATCGCTGCAAAACGGCGGCTGGACCCGGAAGCGCTTGCTTCCCCAAAAACCAACCTCAAAAAACTATTGGCCGCGTAAAGCTGCCACCATTCACTCTAAAACGTGCTGGAGATTTCCATGAATCATCGCCGCCCGACCGTCGCCGACCTGTTGTCAATCAGAGGTCACAGGCAGCTCAGCATGCTGCGGGTCGTCACGCTTGAGGAAGCTGAGGCGGCGGAGAAGGCGGGCATCGATCTCGTCTCGGTTCCTCCGGAACTGCTTGGCCCCGCCTTTCGCGAGGTGGCCCCAACCGTGTTCGCATTTCCCGGTTTGGATGATCTGATTACTGCTGAGGACTACCTTCGAGCCGCCTTCGAGGCAATTCGTGCCGGCGGCGACGCTGTCTACTGCGCCGCCGGAATGTCGACCGTGCGACGCCTACGGGAGGAAGGAATCCCGGTCTGTGGCCATGTCGGGCTTATTCCGTCTAAAGCGACATGGACGGGCGGCTTTCGCGCAGTCGGTAAAACGGCCGCCAGTGCATTTGAAGTCTGGCGTCAGGTGAAAGCTCTCGAGGAGGCCGGCGCCTTCGCAGCTGAAATCGAGGTAGTGCCTGGCGAGGTCGCTGCGGCGATTTCCAAACGCACATCACTCCTGATGCTTTCCATGGGTGCGGGCACAGGATGTGATGCCCAATACCTTTTTGCCGAGGATGTGCTTGGGCAGAACCGGGGTCATTATCCTCGCCACGCTAAAGTCTACCGCGATTTTGCTTCTGAATTCGATCGGCTGCATCGGGAGCGTGTGGAAGCGTTCCGCGAATATGCTGAAGACGTGCGATCTGGTGCATACCCAGAGAAGGGGCACTTGGTCAGCATAGCGCCAGAGGAGCTCGAAGGCTTTCTGAGAAAAGTCGAAAGTGAACAGCCGTTTTCCGCCACCGCAAGAGAATGTCGTGATGGCACCGCAGCGAATTAGGGATAAAGCATGACCAATTATGTTTTGACGGTGACGTGCAAGTCGACACGCGGTATCGTCGCGGCGATTTCGAGCTATCTGGCCGACAGGGGCTGCAACATCATCGACAGCTCGCAGTTCGACGATCTCGATACCGGCAAATTCTTCATGCGCGTCAGCTTCATTTCGGAAGAGGGTCTTTCGGGCGCCGATATCGACGCCGGTTTCGCGGCCGTCGCCGCGCCCTTCGCGATGGATTACGATTTTCACGACAGCGAGAAGCGCATGAAGGTGCTGCTGATGGTGTCGCGTTTCGGCCATTGTCTGAACGACCTGCTCTACCGCTGGAAGATCGGCGCGCTGCCGATCGATATCGTCGGTGTCGTCTCCAACCATTTCGATTACCAGAAGGTCGTGGTCAACCATGACATCCCCTTCCACCACATCAAGGTCACCAAGGCCAACAAGGCGCAGGCCGAGGCCCATATCATGGAAGTGGCCGAGCAGACCGGCACCGAGCTGATCGTACTCGCCCGCTACATGCAGATCCTGTCGGACGAGATGTGCCAGAAAATGTCCGGCCGGATCATCAACATTCACCATTCCTTCCTGCCGAGCTTCAAGGGCGCCAACCCCTATAAGCAGGCCTATCAGCGCGGCGTGAAGCTGATCGGGGCAACGGCGCATTACGTCACCGCCGATCTCGACGAAGGCCCGATCATCGAGCAGGACACGGCGCGCATCACCCATGCGCAGTCGCCCGACGACTATGTCTCCATCGGCCGCGACGTCGAAAGCCAGGTGCTGGCGCGTGCCATCCATGCCCATATCCATCACCGCACCTTCATCAACGGCAATCGTACCGTGGTCTTTCCGGCAAGCCCCGGCAGCTACGCTTCGGAAAGGATGGGGTGAGGCATGGCGTATGTTTTGCTGGGAAAACGAAACGCCGATCGGGTCCTCGATGCAGTGAAGGCAAGGGCAGCTGAGCTTCAGAACACCTCTGGGCTCGAAGCCGGTCTCGCAGTGGTCATTTGTTGGGGACGATCCAGCTAGCCGTACCTATGTGAACGCCAAAAGCGAGATGGCCAGCTGGTGTGGCTTCCGTTCGATGCAGTATAATCTTCCTGCAGAAACCTCACAGGAAGAGCTGCTAGATCGGATAGCGCTGCTGAATGCGGACAAAGTTATCCACGGAATCCTCGTTCAGTTGCCATTGCCGAAACACTTAGAGCAAGAAGAGATCATCCGGTCTATTCTGCCGGAGAAGGACGTCGATGGCCTGCACGTCGTAAACGCCGGGAAAGTGGCGAGTGGGAATCTCGTTGCTGGACTGGTCTCCTGCACACCGGCCGGTGCTATGATGCTCATTCGGCACGCCGACGGAGACAACCTTTCCGGCTGAATGCTCTTGTTATCGGTCGGCCGTCCCGAATTGGTTCGCGGTGATTGGCTGAAGCCAGGCGCGACAATCATCGATGTCGGTATAAACCGCGTGCTGGCTCCAGAATAAGGCGAGGGCAAGACACGGCTTGTCGGAGATGTTGCTTTCAAGGAGGCTGAAAAAGTCGCGGCGGGGATCACGCCCGTTCCAGGAGGTGTCGGGCCTATGACGATCGCCATGCTGATGGCTAACACTCTAAAATGTGCCGAAGATTCACTTGCGCGTTTTAGCGAGGCATCGAACATGCCGCAGCTTTCGGAGCGCCAGCCTGCAGCACTCAGATAGCGATCGCTGAGACTCGGCGTCGCTGACCGAATCTTGTCGCCAATTGGGCGGAGAGACCATTCCCCAGTCGACACTCCTCTCCCCGCCGAGAAACTCACAATCAACTAACGCGACCTCATGGCCTAAACAGGTTGACGGCGCACTTTTTCTAAAACGTAGCACTTAGCCCACATGGGCAACAAGGTCAGTGAGGTCATCGAGATTGACTTCGGCGCGCCTGAAGGTGCCAACAACCTTTCCCTGCGAGAGGACAACAAGATCGTCAGCGACCGCTAGGGCGTGCCGGAAGTTATGGGTGATGAAAATGACGGCCTGACCTTGGTCGCGGGCAGTGACGATATGATCGAGAACCTTGCCCGCCTGCCGCACCGCTAAGGCCGATGTCGGCTCGTCGAGAATGAGGAGAGAGGATCCAAAATACATGGCCCTGGCGATAGCGAGCGACTGGCGCTCGCCACCGGATATGTTTGCTCCTCTTTCGTCCAACCCGCGCTCCCAGCGCACGCCTAACCGATGAAGAGCCGACTGCGCCATCTCATTTGCGCGTTTTAGATCGAGCCATTTGAACGGGCCTAAACCTCGTTGCGGTTCTCGTCCGAGAACGATGTTACGGGTGACGGAGAGAAGTTCGCAAACCGCCAAATCCTGAAACACCGTGGCGACGCCACGTTCACGCGCGTCCTTCGGATTGCGGAAAACAATGGCTTCCCCATTGAAGCGCAGCTCGCCGCGATCCGCTGGAAATACTCCGGAAAGGATTTTGATCAACGTGGACTTGCCCGCTCCATTGTCGCCTAAAAGGGCAAGAATACGACCCGAGTAGGCTTTGAGAGACACATCCACCAACGCCGTGGTCGCGCCAAAGCCCTTCGATAGTCCGATGGCTTCAATGACCGGCACGTCTGCCGGTTTAATTGGCTCAATCTGGCGCGTGAGCCCCCTCATATCATCGCTGCCGCTGCCTGCGGGTAAGGCACGAGTAGCGACCGCTGCCTGGCTGTCATTAGAGATCACGTCCTTGCTCATTTCAATTCATCCGTTCGTGTTCTTGCTGATCGCGGTCTGGGCGTTGATTGCTGCGTCTGCTGTCGAACTGTCCCGACGATAGCCCGACAAAGGTCGCGACTTTGACATCCGCTTGCTGATCGATGTATTGAGGATGACGGCACCAACCACGATCATTCCGGTGAGGGTCTTGAAGAGATGACCCGGGGCTCCCGCGAGAACCAGCCCGACCTGGATCATTCCGAAGGTAACGGCGCCCAGGATCGTTCCAATAACGCTACCATAGCCACCGGAGAGGAGTGTCCCCCCGATCACTGTCACTGCGACCGCTTGAAGTTCGAAACCTTCGCCCCGCAGCGCATCTACGGATCCAAAGCGTGCAACCTGAATTATTCCTGCGATGGCAGCCAGCGCGGAGCAGATCATGAAGACGATGATGGTGACCCTATCGACCGGTACGCCGAGATTCCTGGCCGCGTTCTCGTTCTGGCCCCGTGCTTGGATCCAGTTACCGAGTTTCGTACGGGAGAGCAGAAGCGTCCCTGAAATCCCTATCAAGAGAAACCATAACATCGACATACGAAAATCGCTGATCAACGGTCCGGCCATCGTCGCCCGGAAGCTTGCAGGGATCTCCACCGTCATCGGAAATCCGCCGGTAAGCGCAATCAAAACACCGCGCCAAATGAGCATTGTGCCAAGCGTCACCACGAAAGAGTGGATGCGGAAACGCACAACCATGTATCCGTTGACCGCCCCCAGCGCTGCGCCGGCGGCGATCGCGACGGCCGATGCCGAAACTGGATCAAATCCATAATCGCGCATCAATACAACACAAACGTAAGATGTGAGGCCGAGTACAGCGCCGACCGAAAGATCGAAATGACCGCAGATCATCAACAGCGTGGCGCCGATAGACACGATCCCGAGTTCAGCAGCGATCGCCATGATGCTGATATAAGTAATCTTGGTCGGAAACAGCTGCGGCGCGAGTAGGGAAAACAGGATGAAAAGGATGACAACGGCAGCGACCGATGTTGCTTCAGGCCGAAGCATGAAGCGACGGAACGCTTCAGCGCAAGCGATGCTGCGTGTAGGGGCGTGGGCGAGGTGGACTTCGTCGGACATTTTGGCCTCCCGCCAAATTGATTAGAAGATTGCGACCCGGCGAAATGACCGGGTCGCTCCCAGACTATCGCTCAACGATAACCCTTGCCCACCAGCGCCTGAACCTTCTCAACGTTGGTCTTGTCCACGATCGTCGGGCCGGTCAGGAAGTAGTTTCCTTCGAGCAAGCCATATTTCAGGTAGTGAGTGAGCAGCAGAACAGGCATGTAGCCGCGCCAGAACTGCTGCTGGTCGATCGTGAAAGCCTGCCGCCCATCACTGATCGCCGTGAGCGATTGTGCATTGATGTCGTAGCCGGTCAGGATCAGGTCGTTCCGTCCGCTGTCCGCTTTCGCCGTCAGGAAGCCGTCCACCACGTCACATGTGCTCGTCGCGGCGACTGTGTCAGGGTTGCGACGCAGATAGTTGGATAGGGTTTCGGCCTGCTGGCCCGGATCCATTGACATTTCCAGGAAGTCCGCCGTGATCCCACCGGCTTTGAGGGCATCTATTTCGGAGGTTGCACGCAGCTGGCAAGTTGCGTCACCGGGTTGCTGATTGGCAACAACCACGCGTCCTTTTACGCCCATGTCGCGCAGACGTCGGGCCGACAGCTGTCCGGCGGCGCCTTCGTCAGAACCGGCGCGGAAGAGAAAAATATCGTCCGGCTTTCGGATGTGCGACCCCGGCGGAGGCGCCGCGGCGCTGCCGAACGCGATCCCGGCTTCTTTGGCTCGTGCAGCCACATCGGCATAGGCGGCGTCGTCGGCGAAAGCGCAAACCGCGATACCGTCCGCCTGCGCTGCCATGGCTTCCTCGATCTTTTGGATCTGGTTGGGAATTGTCAGCTGGTCGGGATAGATATAGTTGACCTTGACTCCAAGGTTTTTTCCGGCCTCTTCAGCGCCGCGCGCAAGATAGCCGTGGAAGCCGGTTGGCGCCGCACACCCGACGAAGTAGATGGAAATATTTTCTTCGGCAGATGCAGGTGCTGCATTTGAAATGCAGATGAGCATAAGCGCCCATGCCAATGTGCTGGGGGCTGTAAGGGCTTTACTAGCCGACATCATTGCGCAGTTGTTTAGTAGCGGTTTTAACGCTTGCATTGTTGTTCCCTTTGTTCTTCCGCGCAAGTGTAATTCAGTCGCGGGTTTGGGAACATTAGACAGTATTGGGTCGATAAGTAGAACCGTTTCTGAACGATTTCTTAGGTCCACATCCGGCCCGTGGCGGCGAGCGTTATCGGAGCTAACGAAAGCCTTTGACGATGAGTGGAGCATGCTGGCAGCACGCAGCTTTGCGAGGGAGATCGAGCTGGGCATGAGCCGGCAGCCCGTAATTCGTACATTATTGGCGGCGGATCGGTGCGGAAACGCCACATCAGGCAGATTAAAAAACGTACGGAGATAGCATTTCGCGAGCACGGTGAACGCGTGCGGCAGAGTAATAAACAGCTCGCGCGAAGACCGCCGTCATACAAATGAGGCCGAACGGGGCGCGAAAGCCCTCTCCCAGAGATGGAAACCGCAGAACTCAAGATGGGTTTCGACTTACCTGTGTCGGGGCAACTGAAGACAACAATCTGGACATGAGCACGTCCAATGTCGGACATCCAACACCGCCAAGCGCGAAACTCCCCGTCATTTCCGATGCGGGTCTGGTTGGCACGAGCAGTGCTAAGAGTAGGCCGAGGATGCACCAACCAGACAGAGGATAGATAGAGATGCCCTCAAGCCCGAACTTTCGGGTTCTCTCTGCGGACCCAAGCGAAACCCGGACGCTGCATCCGTGGCCGATTCTGACGGGAGCGATCTACCGGAAAGTCATCGTGTGTATTTCGCCTGGTGAACTATCCGGCTCGGGTCGGGAAGTCATTAATGAGTTTGAAAAGAAGTGGAGAATTGGATCGGCAGTGGGCATGTCGTCTCGACAAATAGCGGTACTGCCGCGCCGATGATAGCTCTACACGATCATTGTCCAATGTCGGACATACGACGCAGCTCAGTTCGAATTTCCTCTTTATTTTCAATGGAAATCTGGTTGGCACGAGATGTGCTCAGTATGGAAGCGGGCAACATTGACGCCCGGGATGCACCAACCCACACGGGGGTAAATTAAATGCCATCAAAGCCAAATTTTCAGGTTCCCTCTGCGGAGCCAAACGGAACCCGGACGCTGCATCGGTGGCCGATTTTAACGGGAGCGAACTACCGGAAAGTCATCGCGTGTATTTCGTCTGGTGAACTTTCCGGCTCGGGTCTGGAAGTCATTAATGAGTTTGAAAAGACGGTGGAGAATTGGATCGGCGGCGGTCATGTCGTCTCGACAAATAGCGGCACTACCGCGCTGATGGTGGCCCTCCTGACGCTCGGCGTTGGGCCGGAAGACGTTGTTCTTGTGCCTTCCTACACCTGGAGCGCCACTGCATTTGCAGCGACTCTTATCGGCGCCATTCCCCGCTTCGTCGACATTGATAGCGACACCTACAATCTCTCTACCGAGGCAGTGGCTAAAGCGATTACGCCGGACGTCAAGGCAATCATCGTCGTTCATATGCATGGCCTGAGCTGCGAAATGGACGAGATTACCGCCATTGCGCGGGAGAAAGGAGTTCCCATCATTGAGGACTGCGCCCAGGCCCACGGCGCACTCTATAAGAAACAGTATGTCGGGACTCTCTCTGACATCGGCTGCTTCAGCATGCAGAAAAGCAAGCATTTCTCCGCCGGCGACGGTGGCTTCCTTGTGACGAGAAATGCCGCCCTTGCCCAAAAGGCACGCGATATCTGCAACTTCGGCCTTCCTACGCCAAAGCATAATTATCACTTTGAGGAGGGGCTGCGGGAAGGATATGCCGTCTTTCGTGAGTGCGAGCAGATCGGCGGCATGTTTAGGTTAAACCCGCTTTCGGCGGCTCTGGTGATCAATCAGCTAGAGCATCTCGATCAACGGATAGAATGGCTCCAGGAGGCTATGAAGCCACTCGTTGCAGAGGCGGCACAAGTTCCCTTTCTCAAAATCACCCAGCCCGGCTCCCACCAAACGCATGTTTGGCACAAGATCCGCGTCGGTATCGACTATGGGGCAGTCGATCACTACGGGAGATCAATGGCGGACATCAGACAAGGGCTGCGCAACACTCTTGCTAGGAGCGGCATTCCGAGCACGCTGTGGACAGCACCTATACTCCCGCTTCAGAAGGTGTTCAGGCCGTATGCGGGCACGATCGACTGGACCAAAACTGCGGGGCACCTTGCAATCGAAAACTCGTTCATCGTTTTCGACGAGAAGTACCCATTGATTGCCCAGGATCCCTCAACCATGACGGCTCTCGTTTCGAAGCTCAGGCAAGTCTGGAGCGATTACTTTGCCTCATTAGAATAGACAAGCAACCCACGGGCCTGATGGTTCTGGCAGCTCTACGCAGGTCCTGATCATCTCGACAACGGAAGCGGAGCCTCCAATGAGTAACGCTCGCATATTTGTTCCCCAAAAGCGAGTCATGGCGGTGGCTTTCCAGTTCTTTATAAACGGAGTGGTATATGGCACCTGGGCGACAAACATACTTCATATCCGACGGTCGTTTGGTCTGAGCGAATTCGGGCTCAGCATCGTGTTCCTAACAATGGGAGCCGCAGCGGTGTTGATCATGTCGCTCACGGGTTATCTCGTGCAGATTTTCGGGAGCCGGCGGATATCGATCCTGTCCTGCCTATTCTTTCCAGCTGCGCTATGTTTTGTGTTTGTAGCTCCAAACCACATCGCCCTCCTGGTCGGCGTCGGCCTGTTCGGCGCCGCGAACGGCTCAATGGACGTTTCGATGAACGACCAGGGCACCAATCTTGGTAAGAGAGGAAGCGATCCCGTCATATCGCTACTGCATGGTTTCTCCAGCATTGGAGCGCTTGCGGGTTCACTTCTGTCCTACTGGTGGATTGGTAGAGGCTATCATCCGCTGGTCCAGGCCATTGCCTTGCTGGTTGGCACTCTAATGCTTTCTTGGCGACTCTTCCCACACCTTGATCTGGACGCTGATCGGAGCAGGATCAGTCTGGAGTTAGGGGCATTGGGCAACGGCAGGCTCATTTTGCTCGGATTCCTGTCATTCCTCACCATGATGAGCGATGGAGCAATCGCCGATTGGAGCACGATCTATCTAGAGGACTACTGGCCAACGTCGCCTCAGACTGCCGTCCTGGGTTACCTGGCCTTTGCGGTCTTTATGATCGTCGGCCGGATCTCAGGAGACCGCATCGGAAGCGTTATCGGTGATCGCGCCATGATTGCGATTAGCGGCGGCCTCATGTCGGCGGGCATGACAATAGCATTGTCAATCCCGTTTTTCGCAGCTGCGCTCGCCGGCTTTTCCTTACTGGGCATAGGCATGGCTAACCTAGTGCCTATCATCTTCAGAAATGCAAGTGAGGTGGTGCCAGACGGTCTCGGGACCGCATTTGTGTCGGTCTGCGGCTATTCCGGATTTCTCGTCGGTCCACCCATCATTGGTGGCGCGGCCGGCGCAGTGGGGCTCAACAAAGCCTTGCTGATCGTCAGTGCGGTCGGAGCGACGCTGGCGTATGCATCGGTCCTTTTTCAAGGACGCAAACGCCCGCCCGCTTCACGCTGATGGCCTTGGGATGAGCCGCAATAAGCTATTGTTGCAAAAGGGAAGATTCAATATGAAAAGGAGAGACGTACTAACCCTCATCGGGGCGCTCGTTGCCGCCGGTCCGATCGGATGCAAGCCCGCCTGTGGCGAGGAAATGAGTGGATACCCCACCGGGACTGACTCAAATAAAAGATCCCCCCTGAAGTCGATCGAGCACGGGGGTTTTCGCAAGGCTCTCATGGATGATGAGGACGTGAGGACCCTAAAGGCGGTATTCGATCGTCTGATTCCCGAAGATCAGTTTGGACCATCAGCATCGAAAGTTGGATGCCTTGATTTCCTCGACGCACAACTTACCGGCGGGTACGGGGAAGCCTCGACGCTCTATCGAGAAGGACCTGAGCAACCGCACGAAGAGCAAATGCTTCAGAAGGCCCAATTTATCGCCACACCGCGCGAGCGATACCGTGCCGGCCTCCAAGCGCTGCGAGCTTATACCTTAGAAACGGACAGCGCGTCCTTCGCCGACCTGCCGCCGAGCCGCCAGGATGAAATTCTAGCAGGTATGGAGCAGGGCACGATCAAATTGGGAACGGCCCTCAATGCTAGAGCTTTTTTCGAACTTATGTTGACCAATGTCCGCGAGGGTTATTTCGCCGATCCGTACTATGGCGGGAACAAAGATATGGCGGGCTGGAAGATGATCGGCTTCCCCGGTGCTCGCTACGATTACAGAGCTTACACCGACCGGACAGGACAGAAGCTCAATCTGGTCCCCGTCAGTCTCGTTCCGAAGAACTGAGGAAGCGTTTTCTCTGCTTCCTGCAATTATCGAGGTTCAACAAGTATGACCACCAGACGCACCAATCCCAAGGTTGACGCTGTCATCGTCGGGTTCGGCTGGGCAGGTTCGCTCATGGCCGCGGAACTTTCCCGCGCAAATATGAACGTCGTCGCGATTGACCGCGGTCCTTGGCGAGATACCTTTCCAGATACGCCGCTTACGGCTGATCCCGACGAGTTGCGCTGGAAAACGCGCAGGGAGCTGCTCGCACCGCCGCACGACACCACTCTCACCATGCGCAACACGTTGGACCAGACGGCCGTGCCACAGCGTGACTTCGGTATTTCGGAGCTCGGCGGAGGCGTCGGGGGCCAGGGGTTCCAATGGGCAGGAATGGCCTGGCGCTTCAATCCCTGGGACTTTCGGGTTCGTAGCGAAACGATCGAACGCTATGGCATGGCCCGCGCTGAAGACGGGGAATTGCAGTTGCAGGACTGGGGCATCACCTACGCTGAACTGGAACCCGACTATGATCGTTGGGAGCAAATTGCAGGCGTAGCCGGTCAGGCAGGCAACCTCAGGGGCAAGCTCACAAGCAGGGGCAATCCCTTCGAAGGGCCGCGGTCGCGGGAATACCCGACACCGAAGCTGAAAACGCTCCGCATGATGGAGATTTTCAACAAGGCGACATCGGAGATGGGTCTTCACCCTTTTACTATTCCCTGTGCGAATGTCTCGCAGGCTTATGTCAATCCGCTCGGTGTTACGATGGCGCCATGTACCTATTGCGGCTTTTGTCCGTCCTACGGGTGCGGCAACTATTCGAAGGCAAGTCCACAGACGTGCGTCTTTCCAGCTCTGTTGAATAATAACCCCAACTTCAGGCTCATCACCAACGCATGTGTCACGCGCGTCAACAAAGCTGCTGACGGAAAATCTGTGACCGGCGTGACCTATATCGACCAGAACGGTAGCGAGGTTCTGCAGCCGGCCGATATCATTTGTCTAACGGCTTTCCAAATGGAAAACGTTCGACTAATGCTTCTGTCGGGCATAGGCAAGCCGTATGACCCGCTCACAAGCGAAGGCGTCGTCGGCCGCAATTTCAGCTTCCAGACCGTGTCGGGGGCAGATCTCTGGTTCGAGGAAGACCACATCAATCCGTTCATCGGGGCCGGTGGCCTAGGCTCTCAAATCGACGACTACAACAGCGACAATTTCGACCACTCGTCACTCGATTTCATCGGTGGGGCGGGCATCCTGACTCTTTCGCGCGACGGCACACCGATTGCCAACGCCAACAAGCTACCACCGGGCACGCCACGCTGGGGCTCGGGCTTCAAGAGAGCTTATTCGAACTACTACCAGAACTATGGAGTCCTGTTCAATCAAGGGACATCGATGCCGATCAAGCGTGGGTACCTTGATCTCGATCCCACCTACAAGGATCCCTTCGGCCTTCCGCTGTTACGTCTGACATACGACTATGCCCGAAATGACCGCGCCATGGCGACGTTCACCATGAATCGCGCGATACAAATCGGCAAGCGAATGGGCGCATCGCAGTTCAGCGCCTTCAACTTCGCCGAGAAACCATTCACCACGGCGATCGGCGCGTCAAACCATACGATAGGTGGCGCCGTCATGGGGGCCGACCCGACCAGTTCGGCGGTAAATTCGTACCTTCAAAGCTGGGACTGCCACAACGTCTTCGTCGTCGGTGCATCGGCCTTTCCCAACAACGGTGGGTACAATCCGACGGGAACCGTGGGCGCGCTGGCGTTACGCGCGGCGCGCGCGATCTGCGGAAATTACGCTCGCAAACCCGGCGCATTGCAGAAGGGCTGACCAATGGCGGAGTGGAAAAACATTATTGGTGCGCTCGTCGTTGCGGCCTTCGGTGGCTCAGTCCACCAGGCGGGCAATCTCTTCGTTTTAAGTCGATCGCTCGTCGTTGATTCCACCCGCGCCCCGATGCCCATTTCTTCCTGCGCAATGACACAGGCAGCACTTAGCTACGAGGTGAATTGTTCGACTTGCCACGGCGCTCGGGGCGAAGGCATCGAGTCAATGATCCCATCGCTTGCCGGGAACGGTGTCCCTAAGGCTAAGCATCTGATTGAAATGATCATTGCCGGCACAACCGGCGGGCAGGGGGGAGTTCACATGCCGCCGTTTGGGTGGAAAATGAGCAATGAAGAAATCGCGCGACTGGCAAATTACGTTCTCAGCAACTGGGGCGGTGCCGCCATTTGCGTCACAGCTGAAGATGTCGCCAACGTGCGAGAGGCACTCCCGGGGTGATAACGGTGGATTAGCAGGCCGTTGGGACGAAAAGACTGACGATCCGCTACGAAATCCGCAGGTCGCCGTAGAAGCCACTCGTTAGGACGACAGCTAGGACCGATCGACATTCAGGATTGAACAAAGCCGCTATCGCGGCATTTGGCCGGACCGCTCGCCTCGGCGGGCATGTCCAGCGGTGTCAGGACTGCGCGGCGTTCCGCAATCGCCTTCCAGAACAAAAATGCCGTTCACACGATCTCTTTCGCGCCGTCGCCGAAACGCTGCGCAGGCTTGCTGCCGAACGCAGTCACCAGCCGTAGATGTGTCGAGAACCTGACGAAGATGATTAATGTGTCGACTTCTACCACCATTGGCCAACCACCGCTGGACTGCTCCCATTTCGGCCAGACACCCAACATAAGCAGGAAGGGAAAGGCGTTGTCGCTCACGCGTAGTCCGTTGGCCAACGTTTTGCGGTGACTCCATAGCCAATCGGAAAGCTCCGAAGCTCTCTCTTCAGTATTCCATATGTTAAATGGATTGCCCCTGTCGTTGGGTGTTCACCCATAAACCTGGCCCATAGCTCGTTCCTTCAATTGCAAGGAAATGATGAACCGTCAAAACCCGGGATTGAACGCTCAAACGCAAATGAGCCTCCGAGTGGGCTTGCCCAAGGGCAACAATGGATGACGCGACGTGAACTTGACGGTGGAGTAGTCAGCATGTGTCAACGGATCAAGAGCCTTTGCATTTATAGCCGCAGCGTCGTCCCGTCTTTCTGTCCTCTCGTTGATGTGGATCAAGGAGCATTTTGCGGCTTCGTGACAGTGCTGGCGAGAAAGACGGCCGCGACGCGGTCGTCGGCGTACTGGGGACGACATCATGAATTACACAACGGAAACGATGGTGATCGCGGTCGCGGCGTTTCTCGCGCTGCTAGTAGCCGCATTCGCGCGTGATCATCTCTTTGCGGTCCATATGGGCATACTTTGCCTCTGCCTCGTTATGGGGGCTGTGCTGATGGTCAGGAAGGTCGACTTTTCGCCGGCAGGCCAACAGCGCAAAGTCGATAAGTCCGGCTATTTCGACGAGGTGATACGGCATGGCTTGATCGCCACGGTGTTTTGGGGCGTGGTTGGTTTTCTGGTTGGCGTGATCATCGCGCTGCAACTGGCCTTTCCTGACCTCAACATCGCCCCTTATCTCAATTTCGGGAGGCTGCGGCCCGTTCACACGTCGGCGGTCATCTTCGCCTTCGGCGGCAACGCGCTAATCATGACGTCGTTCTACGTGGTGCAACGCACCTGTCGCGCGCGTCTTTTCGGCGGCAACCTGGCCTGGTTCGTATTCTGGGGTTACCAGCTTTTCATCGTTATGGCTGCGACCGGATATGTTCTCGGAATCACCCAGGCCCGTGAATATGCCGAACCTGAGTGGTACGTCGACCTCTGGCTGACGATCGTTTGGGTCGCCTATCTCGCAGTGTATCTTGGGACGATCCTGAAGCGCAAAGAGCCGCACATCTACGTGGCAAACTGGTTCTATCTTGCCTTCATCGTCACCATTGCGATGCTGCACGTGGTCAACAACCTGGCGGTTCCGGCCTCGTTTCTTGGCTCCAAAAGCTATTCCGCCTTCTCGGGCGTCCAGGACGCACTGACCCAATGGTGGTACGGCCACAACGCCGTCGGCTTCTTCCTCACCGCCGGCTTCCTGGGCATGATGTACTATTTCGTGCCGAAGCAGGCCAACCGACCCGTCTATTCATATCGGCTTTCGATCATCCACTTCTGGGCGCTGATCTTCATGTACATCTGGGCCGGTCCGCATCATCTGCATTACACGGCGCTGCCCGACTGGGCCCAGACGCTCGGCATGGTTTTCTCGATAATGCTCTGGATGCCCTCCTGGGGCGGCATGATCAACGGTCTCATGACCCTTTCAGGCGCCTGGGACAAGATCCGCACCGATCCGATCATCCGTATGATGATCGTCGCCATCGCCTTTTACGGGATGTCGACCTTCGAAGGCCCGATGATGTCGGTGAAAACCGTCAATTCGCTCAGCCACTATACCGAATGGACGATCGGTCACGTTCATTCCGGCGCTCTCGGCTGGGTGGGAATGATCACCTTCGGGGCGATCTACTACCTGACGCCGAAACTCTGGGGACGCGAGCGTCTCTACAGCCTGCGGATGGTCAACTGGCACTTCTGGCTCGCAACCCTCGGGATCGTCGTCTACGCCGCCGTGCTTTGGGTTGCCGGCATCCAGCAGGGGCTCATGTGGCGCGAGTACAATTCCCAGGGCTTCCTCGTCTATTCCTTCGCGGAGACGGTCGCGGCGATGTTCCCCTACTACGTGCTGCGCGCCGTGGGCGGAACCCTTTACCTGGCGGGTGGTCTCGTCATGGCCTGGAACGTGTTCATGACGATCCGCGGCCATCTGCGCGACGAAGCTGCGATCCCAACCACTTTCGTGCCCCAAGCACAGCCTGCCGAATGAGGTGAGACATGGCATCGATACTTGATAAACATCAGATCCTCGAGAAGAACGCGACGCTTCTTCTCGTCGGCTCGCTGCTCGTCGTGAGCATCGGCGGCATCGTCGAAATCGCGCCGCTTTTCTATCTGCAGAACACGATTGAAAAGGTGGAAGGCATACGGCCGTATACGCCGCTCGAGCTGGCCGGACGAAACATCTACATCCGCGAAGGCTGCTACCTCTGCCATAGCCAGATGATCAGGCCGTTCCGCGACGAGGTCGAACGTTACGGCCATTATTCGCTCGCGGCCGAGTCGATGTACGACCATCCTTTCCAATGGGGATCCAAGCGAACCGGGCCGGATCTAGCCCGTGTCGGCGCACGCTACTCCAACGAATGGCATGTCCAGCATCTCGCGGATCCACGGGCAGTCGTGCCGGAGTCGATCATGCCAAGTTACGCCTTCCTCAAAGAACAGAGGGTGACGGTCAAGGACGTGGGAATGGACCTGAAGGCCAACGAGGATGTGGGCGTGCCTTATAACGACGACATGCTGGCGAACGCAGAGGCCGACATGAAGGCCCAAGCCGATCCGAACGCAGATACGACGGCGCTGCTTGCCCGCTATCCGAAGGCGAAGACCGGCGATTTCGACGGCGATCCTGCTGCGCTGACCGAAATGGATGCCTTGGTGTCCTACCTGCAGATGCTCGGAACGTTGGTCGATTTCTCGACCTACGACGATGCGACCGGCTACCGATGAGGTGATCCATGGAAACCTACACTGCAATGAGACACTTCGCCGACAGCTGGGGCCTCCTGGCAATGGCGGCATTCTTCGTCGGCGTCGTTGTGTTCACCCTTCGCCCAGGCAGCAAGCAGACGGCGAAAGAGGCCGCCGATATTCCCCTGAAGGAAGATTGAGATGTCGGAAAAACATATCGACGAATTTAGCGGCGTCGAAACGACGGGACATGAATGGGACGGCATCCGCGAACTCAACAATCCGATGCCCCGCTGGTGGGTATGGACCTTCTACGCCACAATTGTCTGGGCGTTGGGCTATGCAATCGCATATCCCGCGATCCCGATGATTACCGACGCCACGAAGGGCATGCTGGGCTTTTCCAGCCGCGCCGAGCTGCAGCAGAACCTGGATCAGGCCAAGGCATCGCAGACGACGCTTCATGATCTGATCGCCGCCAAGACGGTACACGAGATCGATTCCGATTCTGCCCTTCGCGAATTTGCGATCGCCGGCGGCGCATCTGCATTCAAGGTGAACTGCGCGACATGCCATGGCTCGGGAGCAAGCGGCGGCCCGGGATTTCCGAACCTCAACGACGACGACTGGCTGTGGGGCGGAGACCTGGATGCCATCCAGGCGACGATCGCCCATGGGATTCGTTTCGACGGGGATACGGACACTCATGCGTCCGAGATGCCGCCGTTTGCCGATGTTCTGGATCCCCTCCAGACAAGACAGGTCGCGGCTTACGTCTGGGGACTGACCAATACACCGTCGGACCCCGGTCTCGCAGAGGCCGGAAAACAGGTCTTCCTCGATAACTGTGCCGCATGTCACGGCGACGACGCCAAAGGAAAGGCCGACATGGGCGCGCCGGATCTCGCCGATGCGATCTGGCTGAAGGCACGCGGCGAGGATGCGATCATGCGCCAGGTAGCCGCTCCCAAACACGGCGTCATGCCTGCTTGGGCAGGGCGTCTCGGCGACACGACGGTCAAGGAACTGACGATCTTCGTCCATTCGCTCGGCGGCGGAACCTAAGGAGGATGCCATGTCAGATCATGACCACAATCCAATCCTCGGCCTCTACGGCACGCCGCGCGCCGACATCCGATCGCGTATATCGGAGCGCGCTGGGACGATGCCCCCATTATACGATCACGACGATCCGGCAAAGATCGGCAGTTCGACCCGCCTCAAAAACCACCAGCAGACAAGCCGTTAACCGCAATTTTGTCGAGGACGTCCCAGCTGTGGTTGTTCCCCGCAGCTCAGGGCCACGCCTCTCCAGAGGCGTGGCGTTTCGCTTCGCGGGAAGGCCCTCGCTCTTGATCTGCATCAAGGACGGATGCGCGGCAGATGGGACAACGGCAGGTGAAATCGGATAGGTCCCATGAACCTCTACACTGCATCAGATCCCGAAAACATCAAAAGGCTCAGTGTCAAGCCGGTCAATGCCCGTCGCAATCGACAGCCTCTCTACGCACCTCGAAAGAAGGTTTTTCCCAGGCGTACAGAGGGACGTTTCCGTCGGTTCAAGTGGATCGTGATGCTGATCACCCTCGGCATCTACTATCTCGCGCCATGGATTCGCTGGGATCGCGGTCCTTACGCGCCTGACCAGGCAATCCTCATCGACCTGTCTTCACGGCGCTTTTTCTTTTTCTTCATCGAAATCTGGCCTCAGGAATTTTATTATGTGGCGGGTCTCCTCGTCATGGCGGGGTTCGGCCTGTTTCTCGTCACTTCCGCGGTTGGCCGCGCATGGTGCGGTTACGCTTGTCCGCAGACCGTCTGGGTTGATCTCTTTCTCGTCGTCGAACGTGCGATCGAAGGCGATCGAAACGCGCGAATGAAGCTTGACGCTGGTCCCTTAAGCTTCGCCAAGCTGAGGAAGCGTGTCGTCAAACATTCGATCTGGCTCCTGATCGGCGTCGTCACTGGCGGAGCGTGGATCTTTTATTTTTCCGACGCGCCGAGCCTGCTTGTTTCGCTGTTCACCGGCCGCGCGCCTGCAGCCGCCTACACCACGGTCGCCATCCTTACCGCAACGACTTATGTGCTCGGCGGTCTCATGCGCGAGCAGGTGTGCACCTACATGTGTCCGTGGCCACGCATCCAGGGTGCGATGCTCGACGAAAATTCTCTCGTCGTCACCTACAATGACTGGCGGGGCGAGCAGCGGTCGCGTTACCCGAAGAAAGCTCGAGCCAAGGGCCTGCTGGTCGGGGATTGCGTCGATTGCAATGCCTGCGTGGCGGTGTGTCCGATGGGGATCGATATTCGCGACGGGCAGCGGATGGAGTGCATCACATGCGCGCTCTGCATCGACGCCTGCGACGGCGTCATGGACAAGCGCGGGAAGCCTCGCGGCCTGATCGCCTACGCCACGCTGAGCGAATATTCGAGCAACATGTCGCTTGCCACGGACGAAGGACGAACGGCCGTCCAGCCGTCCAGGGTTCGAAACGAGGATGGGGCCTTCGTTCCGGCGATCCGGTACTTCAACTGGCGTATCATCTTTCGTCCGAGAACCGTGTTTTACGCAGTCGCCTGGGCGTCGGTCGGCATGGCCATGCTCGTCCATCTCGCCTTTCGGGAGCGCCTTGAACTCAACGTCGTTCACGACCGAAACCCCCAATATGTTCTGGAAAGCGACGGCTCTCTACGGAATGGCTACACGCTTCGTGTCCTGAACATGGTGCCGACGCCGAGGGATGTGAACATAAGCCTGGTCGGGCTGGAGGGGGCGACGATGCGCATTCCTGAGTTCGCCAAGGAAGACGCTCGCAGCTTTACAGTCCATGCTGAACCCGACGCGGCCACGACGCTCAAGGTCTTCGTTACGCGCAAGCCTACCGGAGCCGCGACCAATGAATTTCTGTTCGTTATCGAAGATACCGATCATGCCGATCGGGCAACCTACCGCGCGGCGTTCAATGCACCGGGAGACATCAAATGAAGACCTCCGCTCAAGGTTTTACAGGCCTGCACATGCTGCTTTCGACCTCGGCATTCTTTTGCGTGGTGATCGCGGTAAACGTCACCATGGCCTTCTATGCCTCTTCCAGCTGGAGCGGTCTGGTCGTGGAAAACACCTATGTCGCCAGTCAGGAGTTCAACCGCAAAGCGGCGGCGATGAAGGCAATGGCCACTTCCGGCATCGAGGGCACCCTTTCCATAAAGGGGCACGAGATCCGCTACGACATTCACGACAAGAGCGGATCGCCTGCGATCGTCGACGACGTCGTTCTGAATTTCAAACGGCCCGTCGGAGACCACGAGGACTTCCACCTTACGCTCAAGAAGGCAGCCGCGGGGCGGTTCGAAGCGGAGCATGGCCTAGCCGAAGGTGACTGGATCGTCGAGGCCATCTCGCGAAACGGCGGCGTGGTCGTCATGCATGAGGCAAAACGCCTCGATACTGCGGAGTTAGGCCAATGACCTGCTGTACCATGGACGCAGAAAGCGTGCTTGCCCTCAGCACGACATCATCCAGTGCCGAAGAGGTTCGCCTTTCCAGCCAGCCGCTCGGCGAAGGATTGCGTCAGCTGGACCTGAGTGTTCCCGACGTTCACTGCGGCGGCTGCATTTCGACCATCGAAAGGGCGTTGTTGACGCTTCCCTTCGTCAAGACAGCGCGAGTCAATCTCACGGCTCGAAGGGTGACCTGCGTTTACCAGGAGGAGATCGAGACGCGTGCAACCGATCCGTCCAAGATCCTCGCAGCGATCAACTCGGCCGGATACCGCGTGCATCTCTTCACGCCCTCAGCTCCCGAGAACGACAAGACCAGAAATCAGCTTCTCCTCGCGATCGGCGTTTCCGGTTTTGCGGCCGCCAACATCATGTTGCTCTCGGTATCGGTCTGGTCGGGCGCAGATGCCGCGACGCGCGACATGTTTCATTGGATCTCGGCGATGATAGCAGCGCCCGCGCTGGTTTATGCGGGGCGCTTCTTCTTCAAATCGGCCTGGAATGCGCTCCGGCACGGGCGCACCAACATGGACGTTCCGATCTCGCTCGCCGTGACGCTCTCCTATGCCGTTTCATTATGGGAAACCGTCCATCACGGCGAGCATGCATGGTTCGATGCTTCGGTCTCGCTGCTCTTCTTCCTGCTGATCGGCAGAACCCTCGACCATGTCATGCGGGAAAAGGCTCGGGCGGCGATCAACGGACTCGCAAGACTGGCCCCGCGCGGAGCATTGCTGATCAATCCGGACGGGTCGCGACATTACATTGCGGTAGAAGAGATCGCGGCGGGGGATGAAATCTCGATAGCCGCAGGCGAACGGGTTCCCGTCGATGGCATAGTCGTCAGCGGAGAAAGCGACGTGGATCTCTCCATCGTCACCGGCGAAAGTAGCCCCGTCGCCGTTGCCATCAACAGCGAAGTGAGTTCCGGGGCAATGAATCTGACCGGCTCGCTGGTGTTGCGGGCAACGAGAATTGCCAAGAATTCGCTTCTCTCGGAGATCATCGGCCTGATGGAAGCCGCTGAGGGCGGAAGGGCTCGCTATCGCAGGATCGCCGATCGCGCTGCCGCACTCTATTCCCCGATCGTGCATCTGCTGGCGCTGGTCTCTTTCCTTGCCTGGGGCATCCTGGGCGGAGACTGGAAACAGGCCATGCTGGTCGCCGTAGCGGTGCTGATCATCACCTGCCCGTGTGCGTTGGGTCTTGCCGTGCCGGTGGTCCAGGTTGTCGCTGCGGGGGAGCTTTTCCGGAAGGGCATCATGGTGAAGGACGGTTCAGCACTCGAAAGACTGGCCGAGGCCGACACCGTGGCCTTTGACAAAACAGGCACCTTGACGATGGGCAGTCCGCGCCTTGTCGGAGTGGACACCATGGACGAGAGCGCCACTGCAATCGCCTGCGGATTGGCCGAGCATTCACGGCATCCTCTTTCTCGGGCTCTGGTGCGGGACGCCGAAACCGCCCCCATATCCTTCGACAGCGTCACGGAAATCCCCGGTGGTGGACTGAAGGCCAGGAACGGAGCGGATATCTATCGATTGGGCAACACGGCGTTTGCCGGCGGAACCAGTTTCGTGTCCCGGACTGCCGATAGTCCGTACTCGGAAGTGGTCCTGTCGAAGAATGGCGTCGATCTCGCCCGCTTCTTCTTCGACGACACGCTTCGTCCGGGTGCTTGCGAGGCCATCGACCGGCTCGGTGCAGCCGGGCTTGAAACGCTGATCGTGTCCGGCGACAGGCAGACCGTCGTCGACAATACGGCGCATGCTCTGGGTATCGACAGGGCTTTTGGCTCTCTGACGCCAAAACAGAAGGTCGAGGAATCCCAGAGGCTGAATGGCCAAGGTCGTCGCGTGCTGATGGTTGGCGACGGTATCAACGACGCCCCGGCACTTGCTGCGGCGCATGTCTCGATGGCGCCGGCCACGGCCTCCGATATCGGCAGACAGGCCGCCGACTTCGTTTTCTTCAACGATCGGCTTGACGCTGTTCCGGAAGCGATCGCCGTTGCGCGAAGATCCGCCAGCCTCATCCGGCAGAACTTCGCTCTTGCCATTGGTTACAACGTTCTGGCGGTGCCGATCGCCATCGCCGGATTGGCGACGCCGCTGATAGCGGCGGTGGCAATGTCGACATCTTCGATCATCGTCGTGACGAACGCACTGCGCTTGAACGGCTTCGGCAAGGGTCCGGATATGCACATTCGACGGGGGATCGGCAGGAGTGCGGAGGTCAAAGCCGCATGAACATGTTGATCTATCTCATACCGATCGCGCTGCTGATGGGAGGAATAGGACTCCTGGCATTCCTTTGGTCGCTGAAAAGCGGCCAGTATGACGACCTTCAAGGCGCCGCCTGGCGAATCCTCGCCGAGGACGAAACCGATCAACGAGAACCCTGACCGCACACTGGGTCCAAACACGCAAGCGTGCCAATTTCACGTGAAGGCATCGATCTCCGTGCCCTGCGGTCATGATCAGGCATGGTCTCAAGAATTAAGTGGAATTTTATCATGAAACTGTCCGCCAATCTTTTCCTGCGCCAGACCCAGTCCCTGGTGATGACACCGCAACTGATGCAATCCATCCAGTTGCTGCAGATGACTCATTTCGAACTCAACCAGTTCATCGCCATGGAAGTGGAGAAGAACCCGCTGCTCGAATTTCCGTCGAATGACGGCGAGGCGGCCGGCGAACGCGGCGAAAGCGAAGATGAGCAATATGCTCATCAGCCGGAGGATGCCGGGTCGGACGATGGCTACGACAACCGCGCCGAGGCGCTCTCCAGCGACTGGTATGACAATGGCGGCAGTGCCAGCACGAGCCGGCTGAACGACGAACTCGACGCCAATTACACCAATGTCTTTCCTGATGACGGCGCCCCGCAGCGCCTCGATGCGCCCGAGCTCGTCAGCCAGTGGAAATCGATGCCGGGCAGCGGCGAGGGCGCCGACTACGATCTCGACGATTTCGTCGCCGGCCAGGTATCGCTGCGCGATCATCTCGCCCAGCAGATCCCCTTCGTCCTGCCTGACATGGCCGACCGGCTGATCGCGCAGAATTTCGTCGACCAGCTCGACGATTGCGGTTATCTGCAGGCCGATATCGTCGAGGCGGGCGAGAGGCTGGGCACGAGCCTCGCACAGGCCGAGCGCGTGCTCGCCACCCTCCAGAGCCTCGATCCGCCGGGTGTTTTCGCCCGCAGCCTTGCCGAATGCCTGGCGATCCAGCTCAGGCAGAAAGACCGATACGACCCCGCCATGCAGGTGCTGGTCGAAAACCTCGAACTGCTCGCCCGGCGCGATTTCGCCACGTTGAAGCGGCTTTGCGGCGTCGACGAGGAAGATCTTCTCGACATGCTCGGCGAGATCCGCCAGCTCAATCCGAAGCCCGGCAGCGGTTTCGAGACAGGTGTTTCCGAAGCGATCATGCCGGATGTGGTCGTCAGAGCCTCCTCGGATGGCGGCTGGCTGGTCGAGCTCAATCCGGATACGCTGCCGCGCGTGCTGGTCAACCAGTCTTATTTTTCCCGGGTGACAAAGAACGGCGAGGATCACGCTTTCCTCTCTAATTGCCTGCAGACCGCCAACTGGCTGACCCGCAGCCTCGATCAGCGAGCAAACACCATCACGAATGTGGCAAGCGAAATCGTCCGCCAGCAGGACGCCTTCCTGCTGCACGGCGTCGACTATCTGCGCCCGCTGAACCTGAAGACGGTCGCCGAGGCGATCAAGATGCATGAATCCACAGTCAGCCGCGTCACGTCGAACAAATATATGCTGACGCCGCGCGGCCTCTTCGAACTCAAATATTTCTTCACTGTCTCGATCAGCGCCGTCGCTGGCGGCGATAGCCACTCGGCTGAGGCCGTGCGTCACAAGATCCGCGCGCTGATCCTGCAGGAGAGCCCGGAGGCGGTGCTTTCCGATGACGATATCGTCGACATGCTGAAGAAGGGCGGAATCGATCTCGCCCGCCGCACCGTTGCGAAATACAGGGAGGCAATGAACATCGCCTCTTCGGTCCAGCGCCGCCGCGAGAAGCGGGCGCTCGCCAAGGTCGCAGGCTTCTGACGCAGCAATGCTTCGACCTGAACCGAAAAATCCTGCCTTAAGCGGCGCGACCTTATGAAAGCTAGCCCTTGGGTGAGTTTGGATCACGCCCGCGGCTTGCGCAGGCCAAGTCTGCATTGTTTACTGTGGGCGCGGCTCCGGTTTCTGGGTCTTAGCTCGCTTCGCGGGTCACGGCGTGTTTTGTGTCGAAATGTGCCGGCACCGCGCTTAGCGTCGCAACCGCAATCGGGGTTAGATCGCACCCTGCGCTCGAGCTGGATCAAGAAGTGCGGCGGCTATGACAGCATCTGCGACGGCAAACTCAATTCCTCAGATATCTCAGCGCAGGAACAGGTATCGCGGCGCCACATTATACAACGGAGACGTACAATTTTTCGACAAGCGAGAGCCTGCACTTTGCGCCATGCCGCGACATCTGCGCGATTGTCCGGTAGGCAATCTTCGGGACTAATCGTGCCCCTGGGACAAGATTAGGATCTGCCGTGTAGACGCTCTTAACATCTGAATATATGTCGCAGGCTTGCTCTCCCAACATAGCTGCGATCACGACTGCTGTCAGATCTGAGCTGTTTCTGCCGAGAAACGTTAGTCTGCCCGACTGATCAATTGTCTGACTACCCGCGGCAATGACAATGTCATGCTCCTGGAGTGCAGCCCCTGATTGGCTGAGGATCCACGCTTTTTACTGACGCTCGGCCGAAGTCTGAATTAGTGCGTATCCTAAGGACATAGCCGTTCAACGACGTTACGGGAGTTCCAAGGCAGCTGACTGCAGCATCCATCAGGTAGGCACTTAGCATCTCGCCGGTGGCAAGCGCCGCATCAAGATTCGATGGTGATGCTTCCCTGTTGACGCCAAGCATGGTTGCTTTCAGCTTGTCGGTCATTCCAGACCTTGCGCTGACCACGGCGATAATCTTACTTCCTCCTGCAGTCCGCAGCTCAGCTAAATGCCGAGCGACTCAAGCGTATTAAAAGGATCTCGAAAACTCGACCCCCCGAACTTGACAGTCTTCATGTTCACCGATCAAGTTATTGGCGATCGCAAGCTGTGCGATGAGGAGTGCGTTGAGTGCGGCCCCAACCTGAAGGTTGTCGGCTACCACCCACATCCACAGCCCGCGCGGATTCTCGGGATTAACTCGGACCCGTCCGACGTGAACATCTGCAGGATCTCCCAGAAAGCGCGGCGTTGGATATCCGTCGCGAATTTCATCAGCATAAAGTCGAACACCTGGTTCATTTGCCAGGAGCTCACGGACCTGTTCTAGTCGAACATGATCGTCGAACTCGACGTATACCGCCTCGGAATGACCCGTCTTTACCGGCACTCTAACGCAGGTGGCAGTTAACTGCAGATGAGGCATACCGAAGATCTTCCGTGATTCTTGAACCAGCTTGCGTTCCTCAAGAGCCACGCCTTCGCGGGAAATCTCTCCGATCTGCGGTATGACATTGAACGCGAGAGGGACAGGAAACCTCTCCGCAGGGGGGCCGGCGCTCCCCTCGAGCACGGCTTCGGCACCGTTTAGTAGCTCCTTACACCCGAGCAGACCCATTCCAGACGCTGCCTGATAGGTAGTCAAAATGATCTGGTGAATGTCGAACGTCGCTATCAGCGGTTTCAGTGCCCGAACCAGCTGTATCGTGGAGCAATCTGGGTTTGCTACTATTCCAGACGGTGGGCGAACAGTAAGTGAACGGGCGTTAACTTGTGGTACGATGAGTGGTACGTCAGGGTCCATTCGAAAGGAGTTCGAGGTGTCAATCACCAAGGTGCCTTGGGATGCGAACGGAGCCCCCCATTTGGCGCTTACGTCACCGCCTGCGCAGAAGAATGCGATATCGGTTTTTGTATCGGCGATATCGCCGATGTCGCGGAGTGCCTCAACTAAATATGTTTGGTCTCGAAACTTGAATTGGCGCGCACCTGAACTACAGGAGAACAGCCGCAGTCGATTGATCGCAATCTCGCTTTTTTCCAATAACTTGATCAGGGCCGTTCCAACCGCCCCGGTTGCTCCAACGACAGAAATATCTAATGCTCTCATGAGTAATTTAGAAGCTCACGGTTGGATCTTGCTTTCAAATTACGAAGCTCGCTTCCGCCACCCAAGGATGTAACCGGAAGGCCGTCGACCTCGTCGGCGGGTTTACATGTTCCGAGGTCGACCACATCGAGTCCGGACGGGTTGGGCATGACGTTGGTTTCACTCGCAACAGTCGCTTCGGCGACGCAAAGAATAATGGCAGAGAGGTAAGTCGCGGCTTGATTCACAGTTCAATGTCCCCTCTCTTCGGATCGTTGGACTTTCGACCTGGTGTTTCCAGTGATGATCGTCTCCGAATGGCAGATTGGATGCCCAGAAAGAGCTTCGCGTCGCATGGCTGGATTTGCTTTCACGCAAAGCTGCCATGCCGCCTTCTCCACGCCTTCGAACCGATGCGATTGTCTCGCGCTGTGAATAGCGCCGGCGGCTTCTACCGCTCCGAACGGAATTCAAGATTCGTGCACCGCACGATCATCAACGGCGATATGAGTCTGGCAATTCTTGGGACAGACGCGTGCGCAAGCTCCGCAGCCGATACAGCGGCCGGGATAGTCAATGACCATGATCACGCGACTGAGCTCACCATTAAAGTCGTCCTCGCCATCGCAGACACCGAGCATTTCACCTGCTTCATCGATGCCGTAGGGATGCATGACCTCACGTGAGCAGACCTTGAAACAGCGACCGCAGCCGATGCACATCGCAGGGTTGATCGAATTCAGATATTCCGGAATCCATAGGGACCCGTCGCGAGTCACGGATGAGCTTGTCATAGATTCCTCCAATTTAGCGAGTTCTGCCGATGACAAATGTGACCACCGAGGGCGCGCCGATTGCGGGACAAAATGCGAGCCAGCAGCTGTCTAACGCCGCTATCTTTGCCCCGGTGCAGTCCTCCTTCGATACGGTGTCTTCCGATCTCGTCGGAGATATCTCGAACCTAGCGGCTTCCACGAAGGTCCACGGCGTCGCGCGCCGCGTCATAGATGGCCAATCATTTGGCCGATCGATTCGCAAAGCGCCCAACTGCCATTTCGTCCGCGTTGATGAAGTCCGCCATTGAAGAGCGAGAGGCGACGAACTGATCTCATTTTTGCGATTCCCGCCTGTCGGTTGAGTCAAGTGGGCCAGGGGTTCGGAGGGTGGTTAGCCTGAATGATGTTCGCGAAGTCGAAGATCACGTCGCGGGTTCCCCGGTATAATATTGTAAGCTTGTGCTGGCTGCCGAAGCGGTCGAACATGGGGAAACCCACCCGCATCAGCGGAACGCCGAGACGTCTGGCAGCTTCACGGCCGTGCGAGTGAGTGACGATAAGATCGGCCGTTGCGGCGAGACTTTCCAGATCACTGAGATCGCCGACTTTGACGGTCTTCGCCGGTACCATCTCGAGCGCCTTCGAAGTGCCGGTCGTGGTGACCGCGGCCGCAATTTCCGCACCCATGGCAGTAAAAAAATCGGAGAACTGGAAGAGTTGATCCGGCTCGGAGGCAATTGCGATCTTCTTGCCTGCCATATGGAAATGTCCGTCGAGCATGGTATCCTGCAACTGCATTCGGTTACGGCGGACATTGAGCGGTGTCTGTTTGCATGACACAGCGGCAAGCACGCGAATAAAGCGATCGACGTTCTCTAGGCCCGTCAGCGATCTAAACAGCACGTACGGCACGCCGGTCAGTCTCTGCAGCGCTTCAGCCGGTCGCCGCATATGCTCACCGATTGCGATACACTGCATCGTCGCACCGAGATCGCGGATCTCCTCCAATTTCGTGCCGCCATACGTTGTCGGCATCCATTCTTCGGGGATGGAGCCGTCGAGCGCTCCGGATACGTCGGGCAGAATAACCGGGTCGAGCCCGAAGCTTACGGCCGTCTCGCGCAGATGTTCTATGTCGGCAACTGTCAAGTTCCAGCCAGGCAAGATCGCGATCTTCCTCGGATTGCGATACTGCTTGTCAGGTCGTGCTATTGCCTCGATCACGGCGGTAACAGCTTTGGACCAACCTTCCTCTATCGCGCCGTCAAAGTCCGGCGTGTTGGCGAGTACCACTTCGGTGCCCACAAGTTCTATCGCCCGCTTGCGTTTGATGTTTTCGACGTCACCGGCGACATCCTCGTCGCGGGCCTCTACCGATGCGGTCGTGCATATCCCGATCAGTCGTGGCCTTGTGCGGGCTTTGAGGCTGAGAATTGCCTCTTCGAGACGATCCGCGCCGCCGACGATTATCGCGGCTTCGTTCATCGCCGTCGTTTGCAGCGGGATCGCTTCATTGAAATGCCTCACGAGCAGTGCGAGCGCGAAGCTCGTACATCCCTGGCTGCCATGGAGCAGAGGTATTGCGCCGTCGACGCACAGAAAGGCGAAGGCAGCACCGAGCGGCTGAGACGACTTCAGGGGGTTGACCGCCGCCGACTTCGTTTGAGATACGACGCGTGCCATAGTACGACCTCAACATTTTTTGCGAGTGATTTCGCGGTTTTGGTTCGACGCGCTTACGCTTCTCTTTTCGCTCGTTTTTAAACGACCAAGGCCGGCTCCCATGGCGCCGGCTCGCGCACCTGCGGCCACATCGGATTGTGGATTGCCAGGTCAATTTGTCGAGCAAGTTGCACCATTCCCTCATAGCCAGCGTAAGCGTGATGACGCTCCTGGTTAATGTCGAGCCAGGGCAGTTTTGCCTTTAGCGCTATATACTGGGTGCGTCCGCCCGACAGCATGATGTCAGCCTTTCTCTCGAGCAGAAGCGAGAAAAGCTCGCGCGGCGACATCGACTCGAACAGGAGGTTCTCCTCCTTCAGGGTCTGTTTCACTCGCTCCCTATCTTCGAGCGTCGATTTCTTGACTGATGTGCCGACGATCTCCATGCCGATCTCCATCAAGGCATGGACGACCGACCAGGATTTCACGCCGCCTGTATTTAGAAGCACGCGCTTGCCCTCAAGGCGAGGTCGGTAGGCTTCCAGCCTCTTCCACACCTTTTCCTCTTCTTCCGCTACAAGGATTTCTGTGCGATGCAAAAGCGAGGGGTCAGCACCCTTCTTTACAAGCAGATCGGCGATCCGCCGGAGTGCCTCCGAGGTGCCGGAGATGCCATAGAAGGAGCCCTCGAAAAATGGAATGTCCCAGCGTTCCTGCATCTTACGTGCCAACGCAACGAACGCTGTCGAACACACCGTCATCGCTGCGCGCGAGCGGTGGGCGGAGGCGACTTGCAGATATCGCGCGTCTCCGGGAATACAGGCGCGGACGCGGATGCCGAGCTTATCCAAGAGCGGCTTCACCTGCCAGAACTCACCCGAGAGGTTAAATTCGCCGAGTATGTTGATGTCGCAAAGGCCCGGTTCATCGGGCTCCACGGTACCTATGACATGCTTGAGCAGCGCCTCGCCCGCTAGCTTGTTGCCGAGGTTTTTAGACCCGACAAAGCCTGGCGCATTGACCGGCACCACCGGTAAGGCAAATTCGTCCGTCGCTCGCTTGCAAACAACGTCGATGTCGTCACCGATCATCGCCGTAACGCAGGTTGAATAGACGAAGATTGCTGCGGGCGCATACCCATCCTTGATTTCCCGGATCGCTTTAAAGAGCTTCCGTTCACTGTGTCCCATTACGATGTCGATTTCCGTAAGATCAGTCGTGAAGCTCGTGCGCCAAAGTATTGGACCTGACGAGGCAGCGCCACGGTTGTCCCAGGAATTTCCCTCGCAGGCGAGCGGCCCGTGAATAAGATGCGCGACATCGGTGATCGGCTGCAGTGCGACCTTGGCGCCGTCGAAAGCGCAACCGCCGACGGCCGTTCCCGGGGCCATTGGCCTCGCGCAATTCCTTCGGCGCGCCTTAGGACCCTTGCTGCCGCTCCTTTCACTCGCTAGCTCGTGGAAGGCATCTTTGTTTTTGGCGTTGAGCGAGGACATTCGTCTGCCTTCATATCTGGTTGAGAGATAGGCCGCCTGGCCGGCCGCCGTTTTTAGCGAGTGAGGTCGTACGAATAATCTGTCACACCCGCGTGCATCGTTTCGCGATCGAGGCTGTCGAAGATCTTGTCGAGGATCGCCGTTAAAAGACGCAGTCCGCCTTGGTAGCCCATGAGGGGGAATCGATGATGATGGTGCCGGTCGAAAATTGGAAACATCAGCCGAACCAGTGGGGTACCGGTGTCCCGTTCGAGATACTTCCCATAAGAATTTCCGATCAGGAGATCCACCGGCTCGGTGAACAGTAGCGAGCGCAGTGCCCAGAGATCTTTGCCTGGCCAAACCTGTGCATTCTTCCCGAAGGGCGAGGATGCGAGGAGTTCCTTCATCTCGTCCTCCCAAGCTGAGGTGCCATTTGTGGCGAGGCAGTGGGTTGGCTCGCCGCCGGTCTCCATGATGAAGCGCGCCATCGCATAAACGAAATCTGGATCGCCGTAGATTGCGTATTTTTTTCCGTATAGCCAAGCTTGGCTGTCCGCCATCGCATCGATGAGTCGGCCGCGCTCCAGACGGATCGCCTCGGGAATTTCTCTGCTGGAAATCTCCGATATCACCATCAGAAATTCGTCGGTAGCTTCGACGCCGAGAGGGTAGTGGAAGGAGGTCGCCGCTTGTCCAACGTCTCTGCAGTAATCTAACGTCTTGCGAGTGTTGTAATATTGCAGGGACAATGTCCACTCCGCGTTCAACGCCGCCTTCACGTCATTGATGCTGGTCCCGCCGTCATACATCCGAAATTTGCCATCGGAAGGCGTATCGAACTGATCTGATGCGTCCTGGATGAACATGTAAGTCACTTGCATCAAGTCGAGCAGGCGTTTTAATTCGCGATTGTTCCCAACGCAGAAGCCATCAAATCCAGGAATGATGTTGATAGAAGCGGTGGCTTCCTTTCGCGCGGCATCCTTCCAGAAATTCTCCAGCACACCTTTTACCATGCTGTCATAGCCATCGACATGGCTGCCGACAAAGGCAGGTGTGTGGGCGAAGGGGACATCGAAATCGCGCGGGACCGAACCTTCACTTTTGGCGTTTTCGATAAAACCATGCAGGTCATCTCCGATGACCTCTGCCATACATGTGGTCGACACCGCGATCATCTTCGGGCTATAGAGCTTGTACGTATTGGCGAGACCGTCGACCATGTTTTTCAGGCCGCCAAATACAGCGGCGTCTTCTGTCATTGATGACGAGACCACCGATGACGGCTCCTTGAAATGGCGCGATAGGTGCGATCTGTAGTAGGCAACGCAACCTTGGCTGCCATGGACGAACGACATCGTTCGCTCGAATCCCGCCGCTGCGAAGACCGCGCCGAGTGGCTGGCAGGCTTTGGCTGGATTGACGACAAGGGCTTGGCGGCCCAAGTTTTTCTCGCGGTATTCCCAGGTCTTCGTGAATTCGCGTTGGTCTGACACGACCTGATCAGGGTGTGGGCATTCGAAGTTCAACTTTTTCTCGGCCAACATCTGCCTATATTCCGGCTCGCAGAACAAAGGCGCATGGTCGAGAGCTTTCTCAGCTGATTGCGGCATAGGGTCACCTCTTTCGGTCTGGCTGCGACATGGAGGCGGTACAGAGACCTTCGGCGCGGAAGGCCTCCCGCGTTTTCTTCGAGAAATACTAGGTCCTCATGCTACTGCCACCCGCCGAAGCGCGGTCATTCTTCCACGGCGCGTCGTAAAGACCCCAAACGGGATTGTTGATGGCCATATCCATGTCCCGGGCGAAAATCGAGAAGCCGTCATAGCCGTGATACGGACCAGAATAATCCCAGGAGTGCATCTGACGGAACGGAATGCCCATTTTCTGCACCGGGTATTTTTCCTTGATGCCGGACCCGACGAGATCGGGCCGAATTCCCTCGATGAATTTCTCTAGTTCGTAGCTAGTCACGTCGTCGTAGATCAACGTGCCTTCTTTTACGTAGTGGCCGGTGCGCTGATAGTCGTCGCCATGACCGAATTCGTAACCGGTTCCTACGATTTCCATTCCGAGGTCCTCATAGGCGGTGATGACGTGACGAGGACGCAATCCGCCGATGTAGAGCATCACCCGTTTCCCAGAAAGGCGCGGCCAATATTTGTCGACCACAGCCGAAACGAAGGGTCGGTATTTGGCGATGACTGTTTCCGTTCTATCTTCGATCTCCGGCCCGAAATGCTTGGCTATGTTGCGCAGCGAGGCTTCGATCTGGAATGGGCCAAAGAAATTATACTCCATCCAAGGAATGGCATATTTTTCCTCCATGTGTCTGGAGATGTAATTCATCGACCGATAGCAGTGAATGAGGTTGAGCGTAGCTCTCGGAGCGCGCTCCACTTCGGCGAGAGTTGCATCTCCCGACCAGTTGCCGACCACGCGCAATCCGATCTCTTCGAGCAGGATGCGCGACGCCCATGCATCGCCGCCAATGTTATAGTCGCCTATGACATTTACGTCGTAAGGACCCGGCTCGAATTCTAAGTCTTTCTTGTCGAAGACCCAATCTCGAATTGCGTCGTTGGCGATGTGGTGGCCAAGCGATTGCGACACACCACGGAAGCCTTCGCAGCGCACCGGCACGACGGTCGTCGTATGTTCTTTGGCCTTTTTTCGCGCTACGGCCTCAATGTCATCGCCAATCAGACCGATCGGACATTCGGACTGCAGGCTGATGCCATTGCTTAGCGGGAAAAGTTCAGCAATCTCGTCGATGACCTTTTCCAGTTTCTTGTCACCGCCGAAAACGATGTCCTTCTCCTGGAAATCGGAGGTAAATTGCATCGTCACGAAAGTGTCGATGCCTGTCAGACCGACGTAATAGTTGCGACGTTGCGACCAGGAGTATTGACCGCAGCCGACCGGCCCGTGTGAAATGTGAATCATATCCTTGATCGGTCCCCAGACGACGCCCTTTGAACCCGCATACGCGCATCCGCGGATCGTCATCACGCCAGGAACAGACTTGATGTTCGACTTTACCTCGCATTCGCTAATCGCGTTTGGGTCCTCGCCGGCGTCCTTTTCGCTCGTTGCCAGGCTAAGGTGTTTACTGCGGCGCTTTGCTGCTTTGCCCGGATATTGCGACAGCACGTCCGCAATAAGCTTCGCATGGAAGTCACTGTCATTGTCGTATTTGAGACTCATTGACCCTACCCCTTAGAAAATCCGGATGAAGCCTCATTGGCGAAACCTCGCTCACGGGATGGCGGGCGCTTTGCGTGTCGGTGCGCGCTCGTGTCAGTGTGATCACTGGCAGCTATCACTTCGCATCCCTGGCTTGAAGTTCGGCGAGCATCTGCTCGTCGGTTTTCATGATCCCGAAATCGAGAAGCATGTCCTCAAGTTCTTCCATGGTGATGGGGGTGGGGACGGTGCCTTTGCCAGAATTGTCATGTATTCTTTGGGCAAGTGTCCGGTACTCGGCCGCTTGCTGAGAGTCCGGCGCATATTGGATTACCGTCATCTTTCTAAGCTCGGCATGTTGGACAATGTTGTCGCGTGGCACGAAGTGGATGAGCTTGGAATTGAGTTTAGCAGCCAGCGCTTCGGCGAGGTCGAGTTCACGGTCGGTCTGACGCTCGTTACAAATGAGGCCACCCAGGCGTACGCTGCCGCCTGCAGCATATTTCAGGATGCCCCTGGCGATATTGTTGGCGGCATAGAGTGCCATCATTTCGCCGGACATGACGATGTAGATTTCCTGAGCTTTGTTTTCACGGATCGGCATCGCGAAGCCGCCGCACACAACGTCACCGAGCACGTCATAAGACACGTAGTCGACATCGTTGTAGGCGCCGTTCTCTTCGAGAAAGTTGATCGACGTGATAACGCCGCGTCCCGCGCATCCGACGCCTGGCTCCGGGCCGCCAGACTCCACGCATTTGATACCTTTATAGCCTATCTTGAGCACGTCTTCGAGTTCAAGATCTTCAACCGAACCTCTCGTTGCTGCGAGATCAAGAACCGTATCCTGGGCCTTCGAGTTCAAGATCAGGCGAGTAGAATCAGCCTTCGGGTCACAGCCGACGATGAGGATCTTCTGCCCATGGTCCACAAGAGCGGCTAGCGTGTTTTGGGACGTAGTGGACTTGCCAATCCCGCCCTTTCCATAGAATGCAATCTGACGCAGAGCTGCCATGTTTGGCGTTCCTTCATGTGTTCGAGGCAATGCGGTGATCCCGCAACGCGGATGCGGAGGCCGTTCCGCTGCCTCGCAATAGCTCTCAAGATTCGTGCCAAGCAGGCCGATTGAGATGACGAACAATAATTCGCTGCGATTCCAGTTATGTGGGCGTAAAATACGGGATTGAGAACAGGAACGCTTGTCACGTAACCGACAAAGGTGATGACAATGTCGAAATGGATTGTCACCCTCTGAGGGCCAACGAATGGTACTGACCCTTGGTGCAATATCTGACCAACCGACAGGATGTCTCATTTATCCGTGTGTAGATTCTAGGATTATTGTTCGAACAGCCTGTATCCCATCACCAGACCAGCCGTAACGAATTTTGATCACTTGCCGCAAAGCGCTGTCCGGCGATGATCAAGCGCCATGTCACTTCGATTACGCCACGGCTAGCGATCCACTTCACCAGGAAGACGTAATTGATGCCGGGTCTGGTGCCCCGCATAGGGTTAACGTCCTACTCTGCTGTCCATTATGATAGTGGCAGTGATGTCAACGAAGCTCTCGCCCCCGCACACGCGGTCAGCAATCATGACCGTTAGACGACGATGTCACATTGGCCTTGCCGAATTTCTTGCGGAACTGGATCGGGTCGCATTCCCAGTGCCCGAACTGCTTGCGATCGGCAACGACGTCCGGGCGGCGCAGGATGTTCAATTCCGGGCTGAAGCGCTGGCCGTGTCGACGTCGAGCATGTCGCGGCCGGCGCCTGGCCCGGTGTTCCGGCAGGTGCTGATACAGCCCGAGCGGATAGTCTTCCTTGCAATAGATGAAGCGATAGATCGTTTCCGGGCAAATACGGACGGGGCTGACGCCATCTGCGAGAAGCCGGCCAGCGATCTGCTCGGGTGACCAACGCGCCTTCAGCCGGTCGATGACGAGGTCGCGCAGATGCGGATGGCGTCTGAGTTTGCGCAACCGTCGTCGGCGCTCCTTGCTCATGTCGTTGGCGATACCGCTGTAATAGCCGCTATATTCCGGAAAGTCGTGATCCTGGAACGTATTGCGCTTAAGCTCGCGATAGATCGTCGAGCGATGACGGCCGAGCTGGTGGGCAATCTCCGAGACGGGAACCTTGCGTTCTCTGAGGTGAAATAGGCGTCTGCGGTCAGGCAAGGTGAGCTGCGAATAGCAAAGGGACATGCATATATCTCCAAGGCGAAGCCATTGTTTTTATAAGCATGTCGCACTTGGAAATAGAATGTACCCGGCTACATGCAAAAGTGGCATAAACACAATTATGGAACATGGACGTTTGCGAGCCTTATCAATGGCTTGACTAGACCTTCCTGCGTCGCACTCGGCACGGCATTAGGCGTAGGTTTCATCTGCCAAGGGCGCTGAATGCGAGCACAGCGGAGAATGCGGCGAGGGTTGCGGATCCACACCGCCTGACGAATGACGGTATCCATTTTTCACGTCCGAGGATGACCCTGCCGATTGACAGCCAGATGGAGGAGACTGCCAGAACCACGGATAATCGCAACTTTCAGGATTTGCCTGTCGGCCTAGACCCTGCCGACCCTGCCCTGCAGGGCAGGAACACGCCATCGGCGTGATTGCTTTCAGCAAAGAAAAAACCCGCCAGCAGGGCTAAAACCTCCCGGGGCGAGTCGGAGTTTGCATGTCAGTGGCTCTGTCCGATTTTGGCCTCCACTTCTCCCACCTGCGGGACATCGGTTCCTTGATGCAGATTAAGAATTGCCAAAGGCAATCTCGTGGGAAAGTGATCTTCCCGAAAAGGAAAAGGCCACGCCCTGGACAGAGGGCGTGGCCTGCAGGAGCTGGCGGGTAGAACCACGGCTGGGACGTCCCTGACGAGCTAAGGATTAACGGCTCGTCTGCTCGTGGTCTTTGATGCAGGTCAAACTTACGATCGAATTGCCGATCTTTGCCGGATCGTCCTGCTCGGGTGACGGGGGCATCGTCTTAGCGCGCTCCGTTGCTGCGATTCCAGTTATGTGGGCGGAAAAAGGCGCGCGATCGAGGAGGTAGCCTTCGTCGCTGATCTGACAAAGGTGACGACAATGTCGCAAATCGTTGTCATGCGTCTGACGGACCACAAGCTGGCTTCGGCTTGTTCGTTTGGTCAACCGATCAGAACGGCGTTGATGTAAACGATTGAGACGGAGAAAAGCCAAGAGCTCGATGCGCTGCAGCAGCGTTTATGGACCGCTTTCGATTGATATTTCCAGCAAGGGTTTCTCCACGCTTCTGGCAATGATCTTGCTCACGCCGCAACATCAGCTAAACCGCTTGTCCAACCTCACTAGGCGCCCGCAGCGTTATTTTCTCGATCGCTGTGCTTCTGATCGCGCATACGGTGTCGCTAGTCAGATTGTCAACGGTAAACCGAAGCTCGATACACGCCCACCGCACCAGAACTTCAGTCCCCGTGCGTATTATTCGGCGTTGAAATCTTCCGGCTCGTGGCGCAGCTATCACGGACTTATCCGACCTGAAGCCTATCGAACCGCCCCTCCGTTCGCGGTGGTGATCGGGCGGATTGCGACACGACATGTCGGCAACCCTACAAAACCCCTCCGCATAGCGACAACGAAACATGTGCAATCTCGAAGGCTTACCGGCGCAACCTGATTGGCACGAGTAGTGCTCAGAGTAAGCCGGGTCCCTAAAGCCCAAATCCAATTGGGAGCTTAACGCCTATGCACATCGTGGTCTGTATCAAACAAGTGCCGGGCTTCGGACGCCTGGTATCGTCTTCGTCGGGAAGCAGACAATTGACGGCGACACGGCCCCGGTCTGACCGGCATCGGAAGGAGGCTGACCCTCCAGCAATCCACTTACATAGCGAGGAGATTTGGAATGGCCCCCTGCTCCATACGCATTAGACCTCGGCAACGTCCCGTCACGACGGTGACTATCGTCACGCTCTTAGAAGAAGGAGTTTGCAATGGCACGCACCCGCAGAAGCCATTTCACAAGACGAGATCACAAACGTCTTTTGTCCACCCGATGGAACGTTCGCCGCGATGGCCTTTCAATGTCAAAACAAGTCGACCTGATACTTGGCAGGACAAGCTCATTCCTGGCGCGCGAAACGCCGGATAAAACACTGTGGGGAACAAGACGTGACTTCTAGTTTAAATCTCGGCTCTCCAGCCCCGCCTATCAAAGTGCAGAACTGGCTGCGCGGCGATCCGCTTTCCAACTTCCAGCTCGGCAAGATATACGTCGTTGAGTTCTTTTCGACTACCTGCGGTTATTGCGCGCCGGAGCTATCCGACCTGGCGAAGTTGCACAAGAAATTCATCGACACGGGAGTTGAGTTCACTGGGATCGCAGCAAGTGAGGAAGCTGCAACGGCTGACGACGCCCGAGCCCAGGTGGACGCGTCCATAACCAAATCGCTCCCGAATACGAACATCCGGATGGGATTCGACCACTCAGGCGAAATGGATGAGGATTGGCTCAAAGCCAGCTTGTCGTTCCACGTTCCAAAGACGTTCGTTGTCGACCGAGACGGTAGCATCGCCTTTATCGGTGATCTGGTTATGCTCCAGGACGTTTTACCAAAAGTGATTGACGGCACCTGGCGCGCCAGAGCGGAAGCAAAGAATGCCGAAGAGGAGCGGATTGCTGAAGGCGAGACTTATGCTGCGCAGATTGTTTCATGATCGAGTCTCGGCGGCGATTGAGATTAAGAATTGGAAGGCGGCGCTCTCGGCGATTGAGGAGGGCATCAACCTGAACCCGGACAGCATCTTCTTGCGGCGCAACTTTATTGGCACGAGTAGTGCTCAGAGTAAGCCGGGTCCCTAAAACCCATATTCGACTGGGAGCTTAAACGACTATGCACATCGTGGTCTGTATCAAACAGGTGCCGGACTCTGCGCAGATACGCGTCCACCCGGTGACAAATACGATCATGCGCCAAGGCGTACCGACCATCATTAACCCTTACGACCTGTTTGCTCTCGAAGAGGCACTACAAGTTCGTAACCGCTATGGGGGCGAGGTGACTGTTCTCACGATGGGGCCGCCCATGGCTGAGCAAGCGCTACGCAAAGCCCTCACCCACGGCGCAGATCGCGCAGTGCTTCTCACCGACCGCCACTTTGCTGGATCTGACACGCTGGCGACCTCGTATGCTCTTTCTCAAGCAGTAGCGAAGATTGGCGAGAGCTATGGGGCGCCAGATATCGTCTTTACCGGAAAGCAGACAATTGACGGCGACACGGGCCAGGTCGGGCCCGGAATTGCAAAGAGGCTGAACCTCCAGCAACTGACTTACGTAACGAAGATTGTCTCCATTGATCCCACTTCGCGCGAGCTCATGGTTGAACGACACGCGGAGAGCGGCACGCAGATGCTGAAGAGCACGTTGCCGTGTCTCATCACCGTGCTGGAAGGTGTCAATGCAATCCGCCGGGGCTCTCTCGATGACGCCTTCCGTGCCGCGCGAAGCCCGGTTCTTAAATGGGGGGCCGCTGACGCCGGCATTGGGGAGTTGACCAAATGCGGCCTAAGGGGATCGCCGACGGTCGTGAAGCGAGTATTCGCTCCTGGTCCGCGCGCCGAAAAAGCTATGCAAATGGACATTAACGACAAAACGTTGGCCGAGGTCGCGGCGGACACGGTCGCTGCAATTTTTGCCCGCGAGCCTGTTTTGGAACGCAAGCTCACGTCCCATGGCAATCGGTGAGCAGCGAGGAGTAGATTTTGGTCGCTAGAAAAAATGAAACGCCGGCAAACGCGGTCGGCCGCGCCAGCTCAGGGAAAAAGCTGCTTAAGTGTTTCGAAGATCACCGGCACGTCTGGGTCTTCATGGAACTTGAGCGCGGCAAGGTTCATCCCGTATCGATTGAACTCCTCGGCGAAGGCCGCAGACTAGCCGACAAACTGGGCGTCCAACTGGCCGGGGTAATCCTCGGTTCGTCTGAAGGCGTGGGGACCAAGCCTGCGATCGAAGAGGCCTTCGCTTACGGAGCCGATATCGCCTATCTGGTAGAGTCGCCGCTCCTCGCCAACTATCGAAACGAACCCTTCACCAAGGCTTTGACGGATCTGGTCACTACTCACAAACCAGAAATTCTCCTTCTCGGCGCGACCACGCTCGGCCGCGACCTCGCCGGTGCTGTAGCAACGACCTTACAAACGGGGCTTACGGCTGATTGCACCGAGCTGGATGTTGATGGAGATGGTTCACTCGCAGCGACACGGCCAACTTTCGGCGGGTCCTTGTTGTGCACGATCTACACGCTGAACAGCCGGCCGCAAATGGCAACGGTGCGGTCCAGGGTCATGGCGACGCCGCAACGTGAGGATAAGCCAATTGGGCGCGTTATCCAGCACGAACTCACAATGGTCGAGGAAGCGATCGTCACCAAAGTCCTCGCATTCCTCTGCAACGACGGATCTGAGCAATCCGATCTGGCCAACTCCGACATCGTGGTTGGGGGTGGACTCGGCCTCGGCGCTGCAGGAAACCTGCAATACTTGAGAAACCTTGCAACGACGATCGGCGGGGGAGTGGGGTGCTCGCGGCCACTGGTCCAAAAAGGCTGGATGCCTGCTGATCGACAAATTGGTCAGTCCGGCCATACCATTAGACCTAAGCTCTACATCGCGGCGGGAATATCTGGCGCGGTCCAGCATCGCGTTGGCGTCGAAGGAGCCGATCTGATTGTCGCTATCAACCTCGACCAGAACGCTCCGATCTTTGACTTCGCCCACATCGGCGTTGTCGCTTGCGCGCTGGAGTTCTTGCCGGCGTTGACAGAAGCTTTCGCCAGGCGAATGCCACCGCACAACTCTATCAAGGGTATGGATCGAGGAAGGCTAGATGACCAAGAGTAAGTTCGACGCGATCGTCATTGGTGCCGGTATGTCCGGCAACGCCGCAGCGTATTCGATGGCTCGCCGCGGTCTAAAAGTGCTGCAACTGGAGCGCGGAGAACATTCGGGCTCTAAGAATGTTCAGGGGGCTATATTATATGCGAACATGTTGGAGGCGATTATCCCAAACTTCCGAGATGACGCTCCCCTGGAACGGCATCTGGTCGAGCAACGATTCTGGCTAATGGATGACTCGTCGCACACGGGCGTGCACTATCGCTCTGATGACTTCAATGAACTGAAGCCAAACCGGTATACGATCATCCGTGCCCAGTTTGACAAATGGTTCTCATCCAAGGTGCGCGAGGCGGGCGGCACAGTCCTTTGTGAAACGACAGCGACGAAACTTGCTCGAGATCGGAGCGGTAGTGTAATAGGCGTTTACACGGACCGAGAGGGCGGTGTGATCCTCGCGGACGTCGTCGTCCTCGCTGAGGGCGTGAACGGACTGCTTGGAACACGAGCCGGCTTACGCGATATGCCGAAGCCAGAAAATGTGGCACTCGCTGTCAAGGAAATGCATTTTATGCCGGAAGAGGTCATCGCAGAGCGCTTCGGCCTCACCGGTGGCGAAGGCTGTGTGATCGAAGCCGGCGGCACGATTTCACGCGGAATGGCCGGACTGGGCTTCCTTTATACCAACAAGGAGTCGATCTCGGTGGGGATCGGCTGTCTCGTCTCCGGTTTAGCGGAAAGCATGGAAAATCCGTACCGCCTTCTTGACGCCTTCAAGCAACATCCATCCATCCGACCATTACTGGCGGGATCCGAGATCAAAGAGTACGCCGCACATCTTATTCCTGAGGGAGGCTTCAAGGCAATCCCACAGCTCTTTGGCAACGGGTGGGTCGTCGTGGGCGACGCGGCGCAACTAAACAACGCCGTGCATAGGGAGGGATCAAACCTTGCGATGACATCAGGCCTCATGGCGGGTGAAGCGATCTTCCAGATAAAGAGCCGTGGCGGTCTCATGACGAAGCGCAATCTCTCTCTCTATAAGGGCATGCTGGACAAGTCGTTCGTCATGAAAGACCTGATCAAACACAAAGATCTTCCAAGCCTCCTCCACACCGACAGTCACAATTTTTTCATGACGTATCCAACGCTTATATCTCAGGCGGCGCAAAATTTTGTGCGCGTCGACGGTGCACCTAAAATCAACAGGGAGAAGGCCACAGCTGCCTCCTTTATCAACGCACGATCCCGTTGGGGGTTGATTAGCGACGCGGTCCGCTCCGCCGTATCTTGGCGTTAAAAGGAAAATTCGATGAAGGCGACCACCATTGAGCGCATTGAGGATAAGCTGTACCAAAACCGATATCTCGTCGATACTGGACGCCCACACATTACGGTGCGGCCGCATCGGTCGCCAAGCCCAAGCCTGCTCGCCTTGACGCAAATCTGTCCGGCCAAATGCTACGAGGTGAACGAAATTGGTCAAGTGGCGATTGTTTCGGATGGCTGCTTGGAATGCGGCACATGCAGAGTGTTATGCGAAGCGAGTGGCGACATAAAGTGGAATTATCCCCGGGGAGGGTTCGGGGTCCTCTTCAAATTCGGGTGAGGAGTCCCTACCTCCGGCGGGATAGCAGCGATCGATCCAGCTGCATTAGCGGCGGCGATTGAATGTGCATCCACTCAACCTTTCGAAAGGCTAATTTTTGCGCCGTCGATAACACGTATTTTTAACCTAGGAATATGCGTTAGCATATTTCGCGAACCAGGGTAAAAAGCAGTGCACCCTCCCCTGTTTGTAGGCATGATTAAACCAGAGGCGCGGCTCCATATTCTCTACGACATCTCCAAAGAGCTTATCTCTTCTTTTCCTCTAGACAACTTGCTGAAGGCTGCCATGAACGCCCTCGTCGAGCATCTGCGATTGCGCGACGGCGGAATCGTGATTCACGGCTCCGGAGGAGAGCCTTGGATAAACGTACGGGCTCCCATTGGGGACGACGTTCGCTCACGTTCTCTGACGATTGAACAGGCGGACGCAATAAATCGTGTCATCGCTAGCGGTGAGAAGCACTTTGGGAAAAATTCTGTCGTTCTCCCCGTTAAAGTAAACCGGAAAGCAATCGGCGCGTTGTGGATTGATTTCGCGCAGAAAAGCGGAGCTCAGGACGAAAGCCTTCTGGCAATGATTGCCGTCCTGATCGGCTTAACCTGCCAGCGCGATCGCGAATTGTGCAGCGACGGCGGCTCAGTCGCCGAGGAACAACAAGCAGGACAGATTCCGAAAATCAAACCGAAGCCTCATCCCACCCAACTCGATAAAATCGACTGGATCGTTGGGGAGAGCCCCGCGATCAAAAGGGTATTAGCTACCACCAATATCGTGGCCGCGACGAACTCCGCGGTGCTCTTGAGAGGCGAGAGCGGCACTGGCAAGGAATGCTTTGCTAGAGCAATACACGCATTATCGATACGGAAAAGCAAGGCGTTTATTAAGTTGAATTGCGCCGCGCTGTCGGAAACCGTTCTGGAATCCGAATTGTTTGGCCATGAGAAGGGCGCTTTCACTGGCGCTCTCCTTCAACGAGCTGGACGTTTCGAACTGGCCAATGGCGGAACGCTGTTGCTTGATGAAATTGGCGATGTATCACCACAATTCCAGGCGAAGTTATTGCGCGTGTTACAGGAAGGCGAATTCGAACGTCTCGGCGGAACGAAGACATTGAAAGTAGACGTTCGAGTTATATGCGCCACCAACAAAAACCTTGAAATGGCCGTCCTTCGAGGGGAGTTCAGAGCCGACCTCTATTACCGGATCAATGTGGTGCCCATCACTTTGCCGCCGCTTCGGCAGCGCGACGGAGACATTTCGCTTCTAGCGCAAGTGTTCCTCGAGCAATTCAACAAGGCAAATGATCGAAATTGCGACTTCGGGCCGTCGGCAATAGACATTTTGTCGAAATGCGCCTTCCCCGGCAATGTTCGCGAGCTGGACAACTGCGTTCAAAGGACCGCCACTCTCGCCAGTTCAAATACCATCACTTCATCGGATTTTGCCTGTCAGCAAGACCAGTGTTCTTCGGCGCTCCTCCGGAAAGCCGACGGCGACGGTATTGGCAACGACGCGATGCATGGTCTCGACCCGCGAGATACAATGTCGGGCGGACTGGGCGCCCACGCAGGCACTCCCAGCGGTGCCGCAGCCACAATCGAGGCAGCGGGCCTCACCGAGCGTGATCGGCTGATCAACGCAATGGAGAGGGCTGGTTGGGTACAGGCCAAAGCGGCTCGTATCCTGGGTAAAACGCCGCGGCAGGTCGGCTATGCGCTACGCCGGCATCGTATCGATGTGAAGAAGGAGTGACGGCGATCGCCAAGAACTCCGTAAGCGTGGCCCAACGACTTCGGGCGCGATCTATTTTCATTTCTACAAGACATCTCCGGCAGCAAACGGGGAAACGAGCGGTAAGGCGACATAAGCGCTGAAACAATAATAGTTCATCGACCTGAATCTCTCTTGCTTTTGGAGCTGTAACCTTTCCTCAACAGTGGAACAGTGCGATGTGGGAACCGGAAATAAAGGTCGGGACGACCAGCAGTGCCCCCTCCCACCGGGCGCCGATGGCTCCCGCTATGCCCGGTGGCCGCGCATCTTCGTCCTATGGCCTTTCGGTGACGGATGACAAAGATGCGCGGATCTGGGAGAGAATTAAAGATCATCCCTGCTTTTCAGAGCAAGCCCATCACTATTTCGCTCGCATGCATGTCGCGGTCGCACCTGCGTGCAACATCCAGTGCAACTACTGCAATCGCAAATATGATTGCACCAACGAAAGCCGTCCCGGGGTCGCATCAGTAAAGCTAACTCCCGACCAGGCACTACGCAAGGTGCTTGCCGTCGCCAGCAAAGTGCCGGAGCTTTCCGTAATCGGCGTTGCCGGACCGGGCGACGCTTGTTACGACTGGAGGAAGACCGTAGCGACGTTTGAAGGAGTTGCGAGAGAAATACCTGACATCAAACTATGCATCTCCACCAATGGATTGGCGCTTCCGGATCATGTCGATGAGCTAGCTGACATGAATATCGATCACGTGACGATCACCATCAACATGGTGGATCCGGTAGTCGGGGCGAAGATCTATCCGTGGATACTCCACGGGCATCGTCGATACACTGGCATAGAAGCTGCCAGGATCCTTCACGAGCGCCAAATGCTGGGTTTGGAATTGCTGACCAAGCGCGGCATCCTCACCAAAATCAATTCGGTTATGATTCCAGGCGTCAATGACACGCACCTGGTCGAAGTTAACCGATGGATCAGAGACCGCGGCGCATTCATGCACAATGTGGTGCCCCTGATTTCCAAGCCTTCGCATGGTACTTATTACGGTCTTACGGGTCAGCGTTGCCCGGAGCCGTTCGAACTGAAGGCACTTCAAGATTGTCTCGATGGCAACGTCAAGCTTATGCGTCACTGCCAACAATGCCGGGCCGACGCCATCGGTTTGTTGGGCGATGATCGCGAGCGAGAGTTTGCCCTCGACCAGATCTCTACCAAAGTTGAATTCGACCCCAGCAAGCGCGAGGCCTATCGCAAGCTGGTCCAGCACGAGCGAGGGGATCAACTGGCAGCAAAATTGGACGCGAACAAAGCAGTCAAGTCACTTGGTTCTTCGCGAACCCTTGCTGTTGCCGTGGCGACTAAAGGTGGCGGCCGGATCAACGAACATTTCGGTCAGGCAAGGGAACTCCAAGTGTATGCAGTCTCACGAAAGGGGATCAACTTGGTGGGACACCGCAAGGTCGAGCAGTATTGCCTCGGTGGTTTAGGCGAGAAGGCCACTCTCGATCACACTATCGTTGCACTCGACGGCATCGACATTCTGCTTTCTTCCAAAATCGGCGATTGCCCAAAGAAGCGGCTGGCAGAAACTGGCGTGCGAGCCAGTGACGCATTTTCCTATGATTACATCGAGACTGCGATTGGCGCGCTATACGCCGCCGAGTTTGGCGGCAAACCGGCGATGCCGACGGCTTTAGGCCCCTCTAATTGAATCAGGAGCTAAAACATGGCCTTCAAGATCATTATATCCCAATGCACCCAGTGCGGCGCTTGCGAATTTGAATGTCCCTCAGATGCGATCAGTTTCAAAGGTGAGGGATATGTTGTGGATTCAAAAAAATGTACCGAGTGCAGGGGTGAGTTCGACACGCAACAATGCGCTTCGGTGTGTCCGATGCCGAAGACCTGCGTCCCTGCCTGATCGTCACCAGACTAAAGCGCAAAGAATGGGACGAGTGGCCAGTGGTCTCCTAGGCGAATATGAGGTTAAAAATTCACGTACCACCAATATCCCATCCAGTGAGCGATGCGCGCAACCTGAGTAGCCGACGTTGGCCCCGGAACGGATGCCGTCCAAATTTCAGACAGAGCCATAACGGAGATATCGGCCTGGGCAGATGTCGTACTGAATTAACAGGCTTTGATAACGCTCGACTTCCGGAGCTCCAAAGCCGCCGCAGCGAGAAGGGACATGCATGAGAGTGACAATCAGCAGAACTGACGTCGGCTTATCGGTCTATATTCACAAGAAAGACCTCGAGGAACCGATCATTTCGGTTGAGCACAAAAACCTATGGGGCGGCTTCATTTTGCTGAAAAATGGATGGCGGATTGCCCTCCCCGACCTATCGCAGAACAGGCGGCTGCCCGTTACTGTCGACGCGAGGAGGCTACCCAGTTAGCGTGTGCGCGGCTTGATAGATGTGCGTGGATGCGAAGCGCAAGCGGGCATACACCCCGAATATAGGGCATCGAGTTCACGATCCCTTGAAGGCGGTCATCGGCAGGAGGCCGCCCATAAATCAGGAGGAATCCGATATGACGCAACTCAACGAAACCACGCTCAAGGACCTCGTGGACCGCATCCTTGGCGATATTGGCGGAGCGGTCAGCGTGCCGCTGGTACGGATTGGAGATGCTCTCGGGCTATACAGGACACTTAAGGAGATCGGGCCGGTGAAGGCCGACGAACTTGCCGATGCCTCGGGATGCGCACCTCGCTATGTGCGCGAGTGGCTGGCGGCACAGGCTGCCTCAGGTTATGTGCACCATGAGCGAGGATTGTTCTCGCTGACGCCCGAACAGGCCTTCGTGTTTGCCGAGCCGGACAGCCCGGTCAATCTGATCGGCGCGTTCGATACCGCTGCTGCGATGGTCGAAAACCAACTGAAGGTGCAAGCCGCCTTCAAAACCGGCCGAGGCGTTGCCTGGGGCGATCAGGCCGGCTGCATGTTCTGCGCCGTCGCACGCCTATTCCGCCCAGGTTACGTCAATGCCCTTGTGCAGGACTGGCTGCCGGCGCTGGACGGTGTCACCGATAGGTTGAAATCGGGTGCAACGGTGGCCGACGTCGGATGCGGGCACGGTGTATCGACGGTGCTGATGGCGCAGGCGTTTCCCAATTCCCGCTTTGTGGGCTACGACTTCCATCCAGGCTCGATTGCCGCTGCTAAAGCGCACGCTGAGGCGCACGGGTTGACGAACGTGCAGTTCGAGGTGGGCCGGGCGGAGGATTTCGACGGCCGGGATTTCGACTTGATCACCTGCTTCGACTGCCTGCACGACATGGGCGACCCGAAAGCCGCGGCGTCTCATATCAGAAAGGCGCTGAAGGACGGCGGCACGTGGATGGTCGTCGAGCCGATCGCGGGAGATACGTTGGAGGAGAACATCAATCCGGTCGGGCGCCTCTACTACTCGGCGTCGACGATGATCTGCGTTCCCACCTCGCTTGCGCAGGAGACAGGGCTGGCGCTAGGCGCGCAGGCAGGCGAACGGCGGCTGACCGAGGTGATCCGGTCCGGCGGCTTCACCCATATCAGGCGCGCGGCCCAGAGCTCGCTCAACATGGTGCTCGAAGCAACCTGATGGCAAGGAGTGGCGCGTCCGTGTCCGGCCAGCTGGGGCGGGCGCTCCGCGCAGACGTGACGTCGAAAGCGGGTAGCCTTTGAGATTCGGACTATCCTGGGGCTCGAGGGCAGATCCGGTCGTCGCGCTCTAACTCCCTGCCGGACGAGAGAGAGCTGCGATACCCGCCTCATCGGCCACATGCAGAAGCGCTTACCGGAGTTGTTCCGGGGCAGTCTTACCGCTCAATGCGTCGACGCAAGCTTTGACGGCAGCCACATATTCCTCGCCGTCATAGCGTCGTTGATCAAGAGACGCGCCGCGTTGTCCAGCGTGCCTTGGGCCCAGCGTGCTTCGTCGTTGACTGTATCGCCTCTATCCTGCGCCATTTTAGCCGAGTGGCTTTCTGACGGGACCGTAACGGTATTCGAGAGGCAATTGAAAGTGAGGCGAGACACCGTCCGAAGATGGCTCGCTCAGTTGTTGGGCCTGACCTTGCTCGAAAGTTTTTCGGAGTTCCCTCCAACAGTTTTGTGACGTGGCGGATCTCGTCACTGATCAGATTAAGGCTGGCTTAGGGGAATTGCCAGACTGTCTGTTGCTTTCTCTAGCCGATAACGTGGCGGTTCCGGCCTAGGTTTCTGTGGGTCATGTCATCGAGGATTGTGTCGTCCCTAGAAACCGCAAGATCGCGTACAGACCAACGGCTATCGCCGACCCTGATTGATCAGCTGACGGGGCTCGGCAGCACGGTCGTCATCGGCGGCATCGCTGGGCTCACGCAGACCATGCTGGCCGAGGCTGGAAAAATGGTCGTTTGACCTTGGCATTAGGCCGCGCAATCGTAGTGAGGTGCTGACGGTGGCAGCCGTAGCAAATTGGTGAGGCGGCATCACGCCGCTGGAGCCGGGGGTCGTCGCTGCCCCAATATGGTTAGCGGTGATGGCCGCGGAGACGCGATGTGCCCTTTTACTTGCTAAGCAGCATTCTTCACCGCATCAGTCGCCGCCGAAGCAATGCGGTAGACAAGAAGAATGGTACGACTATGTAGATGCAGAGAACGCCGATGTGCAGGCAGACATTGGTGATTGGTTGGCCCAGCATCGTCGGGCGGATAACATCTACCGCATGTGCCAAGGGCAAGAACGCCGCAAGCTGCTGGAATGCTACAGGCAATTGGTCGATGGGAAAGACTGCGCCTGATAAGAACAACATCGGTGTGATGACAAGCGTTTGATAAAATATGAAATAATCGTAGCTGGGCGCGAGGGCCGTGACCACCATACCAAGGCTCGCAAAGGCAAAGCCAGTAAGGGCAATGACCGGAAGAGCATAGAGAAGAGACAGCCAGTGAGTGTATCCCAACATGGCGGCGACGATACCAATGCCGGTGCCTGCGAGCGACGCCTTAGTTGCCGCCCACGCCATTTCCCCAACGACGATATCCCCTAGCCTGAGCTGTGTGTACAACATTGCTTCCCAGGTGCGCTGGCCCTGCATTCGGCCAAAGGCCGCATAGATAGTCTCGAAAGTTGCAGCAGTCATCGCGCTTGTCGCGATCATTCCAGCCGCCAAAAATGCGGTGTACGATACGCCGTCAACGTGCCCTACCATCACTCCCAATCCAGCGCCGAGCCCGAATAGGTATATTATGGGATCGGCTAGATTTCCGAGAATGGATGCCAGCGCCGCTTTTTTCCAAGCCAGATAGTTTCTGCGCCAAACTGCGAGCCAGTTCAAACCGCCAGCGGGTAATGTTGCTACGCTCATCGTCTACTTCTCCATCTCGCGTCCGGTTAACCGCAAGAAGACATCCTCTAGATTTGGTGGACGCTCCAGCAAGCGCAGGCCCGAATATCCACGCAGTTGCGCGCGCACCTGCTCTGGATCAGGCGTGTAGCAGAACAGGGTCTCTCCGCTGATTTCCAGTCGCCTAGCGTTTGGCCTGATCAAAAGACTAAGCTCCTGCGGATCGCCACCATAAATTTCGATCACGGGACAGCCAATCTGCTCCTCGATCAGGGCATGCGGTCGGCCTTCGGCGATCTTTTGCCCAGCTTCAAGCACGCACAGCCGGTCGCACAACCGCTCAGCCTCTTCCATGATATGGGTGGTCAGAAGAATTGTCTTACCTCGTGCCAATAGCGATCGAAGTCGTTCCCAGATCAAGTGGCGCGCGTGTGGGTCGAGACCAGTGGTCGGCTCGTCCAAAATGAGTAGCTGCGGGTCATTAATGAGCGCACGCGCCAAAGTGAGGCGCCGCTTCATCCCTCCAGATAGGTCTGCCACACGCGTATTCGCCTTGCTCTCAAGTCTCGCAAATTCAAGCAGCGACGGGATGACCGCTTCGATTTCTCGGGTGCTCATACGGAAGTAGCGGCCGTATACTAAAAGGTTTTCGCGAACCGTGAATTCCAAGTCGAGATTATCGAACTGTGACACGATCCCGATTTTCGCGCGTGCCAAGCGAACCTGGCCCGGCTCCTGCGCTCCGAGTACAGTGATCTTGCCTGCACTTGGCGACGTCATTCCTAGGATCATACGGGTGATCGTACTTTTACCTGCGCCGTTCGGTCCTAAAAGACCAAAACACTCTCCTGCGGCGATAGTAAACGACAAGTCATTGACGACGACTTTACCACCATATGATTTCGAAACGCCGGCCAGGTCGATTGCGACTGGGGACAACGAGCCAGAAGGCGAGTCTATAGCCTTAAATTTCGAACGGCCCTGCCGCTCCGATATGATGATATGATCCTGGTGCGGATCAGCGATTGTCGTCTTCAAATTCGCCAATTGCCCGTTCATTTCTTGTCCCAAATTTTGAGCTGCGGTGACCCGTTCATCACTCGCCACTATAGGCAATTTCAGATGTCGCCCGCCCTGGCATTTTGGTGGCGCCCTGCTGACCAACAGTGGGCGCAGTAGCGACTGATCCGCGCGACAGCCAGTCGCTATTGGACAAGGTACAAAGGGCATAGGCCTTCAAGGGAATTAAGAGAAAGATGTTCACGAGCGTGTGGAGAGCAAAACCCAGAAACCTAAGTTCGCGGGCGCGATAGGCAGCCACGCTGCATCGTACAAGAGTCATGGATCCGATCACCAGGATCGTCCACCATGGTACTGTGGCGGTCAGCGCAAACTGGCCAATACCCGTCAATACCGACAGCGCAAGAAGCAGAAGGCCGCCATTTTGCCCGATTACGTCCAGAGTGAGATACCGATCGAGGCCAGGCAGTATGGGGAGCGCAAGCAATGTATCCCGAAAGGTGCTGCGTGCCCACCGTAGTTGTTGACGCAAATAAACACCCATTGTGTCAGGAACGACTGTCGCCGCGATGGCGCTCGGAACATACTCAGTTCGAAAGCCTGCGCTCAGCATGAGAATCGTCAAATGGCGATCTTCGCCGAAGTCACTCGGCTTGCCGCGATAAAGCTGCGTCTCGTACTGATCGAGCAGCGAAAGCATAGCAGACCGACGGTACATCGCACATGGGCCGCAGCAACACATAACTGCACCGAAGCGAGCTTGTGCCGCGCGCTCCTCGTTACAGGCAAGCCAGTACTCCATGTCAATCAAGCGAGTTAGCCAGGTGTCCGCCTGGTTACTGGCTTTCATTTGGCCCATCACCGCACCGACCGTTGGATCGCGCATCTTGTGGGAGAGCTTCGAAACGACGTCGGGGGCGATCGTCGTGTCTGAGTCCACATTCAAGATGAGGTCCCCAGAGGACTGGGTTATAGCGGCGATTTGCGCTTTGCGCTTTCCAACATTTTTAGCGAGAATTGTGAAGTTGAATCTTTCATCGTCTGCATAGGCAGCGCGCTGAGCCTCCACCGCGTCGCGATTTTTGGAACCGTCGTCGACTACATAAAAACGCAATTTTCCAGCGTAATCCTGTTCCGCGAGAGACGCGAGGCATTCGGAGAGAACGATTGGGTCCTCATTGAAGCACGGCACAATGACATCAACGCTTGGTAGACGGGTGGTTTCGACGTCTTTCGCAGGTGTTGTTGGGATCGTTGTCCGCCGAGCATGAAAGACCTGCGCGCTCTTGTAAACGGTGGAGAGCATTGCATAAAGTGAAACGGCGGCGATGCTGGTTGTTGCGAGCAGGGTCATGGTTTCTCGTTTGTCCAGTGTTTCAGGGAAGTGAACGAATTTCGAATCCGCGGCTATGCAGTGCCGGAATAATTCGAGAGAGTGCTAACAGCGTCTGGTCCCGCAGTCCGGCAAGCGAGCATTGCTCAACCTCATCGGGAGGACACCCGTCGTGCAAAAGCACGATTGCCCCAGGCCGAGCAGCATCAAGCACCTCATCAACGATCACGTCGACGCCCGGGCAAGACCAATCTCTAGGGTCGGCCGACCAGTGCACGGCTCCAAGTCCAGCCCTCAACGATGCTGAAAGAACGTCTTCAGTCCAAACCCCGTAAGGCGCTCGTAAGTGCCGGACCAAGGCTTGGGGACAGGCCGAGACAATGGCTTGATGCGCCTCGTCTATTTCACGTTTAACATCCTCGGGACCGCAGGTGGCAAGATCGGGATGCGTCATGGTATGATTGGCGACATCGTGACCTTCCGCCACAATACGTCGGATGAGTTCTGGGTGATCCTTCACGTATGAACCGATGGCAAAAAATGTCGCCGGGACGCGGTGCTCAGCTAGAACATCCAGGATTTGCGGCGTGCAGAATGGATTAGGACCATCATCGAACGTCAAGTAAACGCAGCGATCTTCCTGGCCGCTTGTGTGATTGACCAATACTTCGCTCATATAGGCAGGCCGCTTCATAGTTCCGACCCGTTTCGTTCAATCAACGAGCCCGCAGGCCACTCCGTCATTGGACGGTCGAGGGGAACTACCAAAACGAGGACATCTTCAGTGCGCGTGGCTGGCAGGTCGGAATGCGCGTCTGGAAGCGTTGAGCGCACACGTAGCCCGGTCATCATATTGGCGGTACCGTCTCGGCAGTATCTTTCCATATGATTCCGCATGGCGTGGCGAACTGTTCCAAAGGCAAATGGAACGCTCAACTCGCGCAGAACCGGAAACATAGCGCGGACCGAGTGGGCGATGCCTAATCCCTCTAGATCAGGCCGCACTCCGTACAGACCTAGCTCGGCCACAAGCAAATCAGTCGTGCCGACCTTTATGAAACGTCGTAACACGCCCATGTGGCTAGCTACGCCGCGAGAGTCGTATGCGATTGCGCGGCGTTCGGGCCTCGCACCACCCCAGCTTCGCCCAGTCTCGAACGGCTTGGCATTGAAAGCTCCCGTCGGCCCATAGGTCTTGCAAAAAAACTCAGCGAGTTCCGCGTGGTCTGAGGCTTCCAGCTCATTTTCCCAGCATATTTTCCATCGCACTTCAGAAGACATGCAAAAAGCTCCACATTGTTTCTTCACCCAGCCACGATCAGAGGTGCGCGTGATTGTTGCGCATCACTATTGGATTGCCGGTTTGACAATCGAGCGGTTAAGAGAATTAAGAATTCAAATCGGGCCCCTGCCCGGCATTTCGTTTTTTCGTTCGCGGCCTTGATATTGATCAAGTTCCGGCTTTTCTATAAGTGATCCGAAAGATTGGTAAAATTGATTGTTTGGATGGCAATCATCTATGGAATGGATATAAACTTATGCGTTTTAAAGGCCTCGATCTTAATCTTCTTGTAGCGCTCGACGCTCTAATGACCGAGCGCAAGCTCACAGCAGCGGCACGCAGCATCAACCTCAGTCAACCCGCGATGAGCGCTGCTATCTCTAGGTTGCGCGACTATTTCCGCGACGACCTTTTTATCATGCAGAGACGGGAGCTAATTCCGACCCCGCGTGCAGAGGCACTTGCCCCCGCTGTTCGCGAGGCCCTCTTGCATATTCAGCTTTCCGTCATCGCATGGGATCCAATAAACCCTGCGGAGTCCGACCGCCGATTCAGAATTATCCTTTCAGATTTCATGGCCTTGGTCTTCTTCGAAAAAATCATAGTGCGCTTAGCTCGGGAGGCGCCAGGGGTCAGCTTCGAGTTGCTGCCACTTGACGACGATCCCGAGGAGCTTCTCCGCCGCGGGGATGTTGATTTTCTGATCCTACCCGATCTATTCATGTCTGGCGCCCATCCGAAGGCAAGGCTTTTCGAAGAGAGACTGGTGTGCGTCGGCTGCTCCACGAACGAGCAGTTGCAAGGGAAGCTCTCCCTGGAGCAATATATGTCCATGGGACATGTTGCGGCTAAGTTCGGACGTGGTCTTAAGCCTTCCGTTGAGCAATGGTTATTGCTGCAGCACGGCCTCAAGAGGCGTATTGAACTCGTCGTCCCGGGGTTTAACTTGATCCCGCCGTTGCTGTCAGGCACTAATCGAATAGCAACCATCCCCCTGCGGCTGGTCAAACATTACGAACAAACTATTCCCCTGCGGATTATTGAGCATCCTTTGCCACTTCTTTCGTTCACTGAGGCTGTCCAATGGCCGGCTCTTCACAACTCTGATCCTGGAAACATATGGATGCGCGAGATTATGATCCAAGAGGCTTCGCGCATGGAATCCGAGACCGAAAGTTGTACGTCTTAAGCGACCCCCCGGGGTCATTTCACAGCCGCAGTAGTTAGACGGGCGCTGATCATTGGAACCTATGCATTCGGTCCCCAAACGAGGCATCACGTTACAGGCGGGCCCCGCTGCCTCAGCTCATCTAGCGATCGAAGCCATTGTGCCGAGAGCCATCGTTTCTACCTGAAAAGGTGCCATTTGTTTGCTTTCCCTGGCTTAATGCAAAAGTGATCAGAACTTTATTCCTGTCACTTATGTTCGGCTCATTGCTGAAAACCAGCATCACGTCGCGGCGACTTCACCGACCTCCCGCACATGCTTCCTGCGCCGCACTGACAACGCGCCGGCCCGGGAAAGCGGCCAAAGCTCAATTCTTTCGAACGGCGTAATCACGCTTTTCCTGGAGGGTTTGCAACTGCGCCGGCGCATGAATTCAGCTGCGGCAATGCCCGAGCCACAATCCATAGCGTGGATGCTTTTGATCCACACAATCAATTTTACCAATCATTCCACATGATCCATAGCAGGGCAACCGCGCGGTGACGTTCCGGTAAGTTTATCGTTTTCTGTCGTCACTTCGCAGACGAGCCGGAACATCTTCCGATGTTAGCAGCAATTAGATCGAGCCTTCTCGCAAGGCCGTCGGCTTGTCGAAATTAGGCATGATGGAAAGGAATACAAATGGCTGATCAACTCACACTGGAAATTATCAGTGCGATCAATAAGCTCGTCAAAGCGGAAAACGCCGAGAGAACGACCGTAGCGCTCGGCGAAATAACGACTGACACTGAGTTGACTTCGCTTGGCATCGATTCGCTGGGTTTGGCCGATGTCCTTTGGGATCTGGAGCAAATCTACGGCATTAAGATCGAGATGAATACGGCCGATGCCTGGTCGAACCTCAACAATATCGGCGACGTGGTGGAAGCCGTCCGTGGCTTGCTCACCAAGGAGGTCTGAATGGACAGGCGCGTCGTTATCACCGGATTGGGCGGACTGTGCGGACTAGGCACCGATGCTTCCTCTATCTGGACGGAGATGCGCGAAGGCCGCTCCGCCATCGGCCCGATCTCAAACTCAGAGATTCATGAGCTGAAGGGGATGATCGGGACCGAGATCAAGGTGCTGCCTCAACACGACATTGATCGCAAACAGCTCATCTCCATGGACCGCTTCAGCCTGCTTGCCGTGCTTGCAGCTAAAGAAGCCATGCTACAGGCCGGCCTTTCGTGCAATGAAGGAAATGCCCACCGTTTCGGCGCGACAGTGGGCGTTGGCTTTGGCGGCTGGGACGCTACCGAGAAGGCCTACCGCACCCTCCTATTGGGCGGCGCGACCCGCACTGAGCTATTCACTGGGGTAAAGGCAATGCCTAGCGCGGCTGCCTGTCAGGTAAGCATGAACCTCGGGCTGCGGGGGCCAGTCTTCGGTGCCACCTCTGCCTGCGCCTCGGCCAACCATGCGATCGCTTCAGCGGTAGATCAGATCAAGCTCGGTAGGGCGGACGTTATGCTAGCTGGAGGAAGCGACGCGCCACTCGTGTGGATCGTGCTTAAGGCATGGGAAGCAATGCGCGTACTCGCTCCAGATACTTGCCGGCCATTCTCCGCCGACAGGAAAGGACTGGTTTTGGGCGAGGGTGCGGGCATGGCCGTGCTGGAAAGCTATGAGCATGCCGCCGCCCGCGGTGCAACGATGCTTGCCGAGGTCGCCGGCATCGGCCTTTCCGCCGATGCCTACCACATCGCTGCACCAGCTGTGCATGGGCCGGAGGCGGCGATGCGCGCCTGCCTTGTTGATGCGGGTTTAAATGCCGAGGATGTAGACTACCTCAACGCCCATGGCACAGGCACCAAGGCCAACGATCAGATCGAAACGACGGCGATCAAGCGCGTCTTTGGTGACCATGCTCGATCGATGTCCATCTCTTCTACCAAATCCACTCACGCGCACTGCCTCGGGGCAGCAAGTGCGCTAGAAATGATTGCTTGCGTGATGGCGATCCAAGAAGATGTCGTGCCGCCGACCGCCAACTATCGCGAGCCGGATCCCGATTGTGACCTGGACATTACGCCAAATGTGCTCCGGGAGCGTAGGGTGCGCGTGGCCATGAGCAACGCCTTCGCGATGGGCGGCATGAATGCTGTCCTTGCGTTCAAGCAGGTGCAATGAAGTGGGATCGTCACGATTGACCCCTTGTAGGGCCACTTCAAATGCCTGAAGCAGGCGCCGCCGATTCCCGTCAGCAAGGTTTCGCTGCAATTCCCCAGATACTCTCGCGTCTGAAAGATGTTCCTCCGCGCAGCCACGTTACTCCGCTTTCACCACGCGTCGCGGGGAGCTGGTGCCTGACTATTTTCGTCGCCGGAGCTCTCACTCGGCTCGCCGGTCGACTAAAGTTGATGCCTCATCCTTTTCTGCCACGAACAAGGAGTGTTACTATCAATTCCACCTCCGCCTGCGCCCGCCATCGTGCCAGGTGCTAGCTAGCTTGATCGCGAAGTAGGCGCACTCAAGTACCGTCATCCCACGAACAAGATCTGAGAAGAGACGATGACACGCAGCCAAAAAGAAAAAATGCTGGCAGGCGAAATGTACAACGCAGCGGACCCCGAGATCGAAGCCGAGCTGCTCCTCACCGGGGCTTGGCTGAAGCGGTACAATGACACGCTGGGCGACACCGCCGAGCGGTGGAATGCGCTCCTTTTAGAACGATTGGGCGCGGTCGGGCTTGGAGCTGTTATTCGTCCGCCGTTCCACTGTGATTACGGGTTTAACATCCGGATCGGAGCTTGGGTTTACATCAACTACAACTGCGTCATTCTTGACGTGGCAGCGGTGACTATCGGTGACGGAACCGCAATAGGCCCCGCTGTGCAGATTTATACCGCGGACCATCCACATGATCCAGAGCAGCGCCAGGCTGGACTGCAGTTGGGACGACCTGTCAGCATTGGCAGGCACGCCTGGATTGGCGGTGGAGCAATCATTCTCCCGGGGGTGACGATTGGCGATCACGCTGTCATTGGCGCTGGTAGTGTGGTGACGCGAGATGTTCCTGCAGGAAGCACGGCCATGGGAAATCCAGCTCGTGTCAAGCCTGGTGGACGCCCGACGCAATCATAAAAGCAGGCGTTGGGGTAAATCCGGCCGTAAGGGGTAGTTTCTTTGCTTGTGCGAATGGAACTTCTGGGCCGCCATGGCCCTTGCGGTTCCAACTGTCGGCACTTTCACTCCGACGTAAATCTCTTTGCAAATGCGGCTGGGCAGTCGAGCTGACCGGTTCGTGATCACGTTTGCAGGCAAAGGGGCAATTACGACTTAGGGTCAACCCGTAGACGCAGACCGCTTCACCTGTAGAAAAACGAATTGTTTTTTCAGTCCGTGGGCACGATGAAAGACAATTCGTCGTGTCGAATGGACATGCGCGCGCGGCATGTCGTCGGCAAATCCCAATCCCTGTTGACTGGAATATCTTTGTCAGAGGCTACGCCCATCATCAGGGCGTAGCCTATCTGTCGACACTTTGCAGAAGGCATCATTCGCTGCGTGCAGCGTTTATCGAACCTATGAGTACGCCGCATCCATGACGTGGATGATAGCTATCGCAACAATCAATTTTACTAATCTGTTTAGATTTATTAGCACCCGCTGGAGGACACGCACCGAGCGGCGTCCGCCTTCCTGATTACCGGTCGGGGGCTATTGGGACATGGGTGACGAGCATGTGTGGGATTGTTGGCATAGTGGGACATAAGCCCGTGTCGGAGCGGCTGATCGAAGCCTTGGAGCGGCTGGAATATCGCGGCTATGATTCAGCCGGCGTTGCTACGATCTTCGAGGGAGAATTGCACCGACGCCGTGCAGAAGGCAAGCTCGTGAACCTTAAAACGAGATTGAAAAAAGAGCCCCTGAGCGGCACCGTCGGCATTGCGCACACACGATGGGCGACCCATGGCGCACCGACAGAATGCAACGCTCACCCGCACTTTGCCGATGGTGTAGCCGTTGTTCATAACGGCATCATCGAAAATTTTTCCGAGCTGAAGGACGGATTGGCGGAAGTAGGGGTCAAGTTTACGACCGACACGGACACCGAGGTGATTGCACATCTCCTGACAAAATTCCGTCGGGATGGCATGGGATGCCTTGAGGCAATGCATGCCATGTTGAAGTGCGTCAAGGGCGCCTTCGCTCTTGCCATCCTGTTTGAGGATGATCCCGCCACCATTATGGTGGCGCGCAATGGACCACCGTTAGTGATAGGCCACGGCGATGGTGAGATGTTTCTAGGCTCCGACGCGATCGCTCTTGCTCCGTTCACCAATGACATCACATATCTGAACGATGGCGATTGGGCTGTTGTAGGCAAAACGAGTGTCCAGGTTTTCGATATCGAAGGCAAAGTCGTTACGCGCCCGCGGCACAGATCGATTGCTACCGCCGACCTGGTCTGCAAGGGCAATCACCGGCACTTTATGGAGAAGGAAATCTACGAGCAACCCGAGGTCCTCGCCGGTGCTCTTGGTCACTACATCAATGTGAACGAAAATCATGTCAAAGCCATTTCAACCGACATCGGTTTTGCCAGGGTTGAGAGCCTCGCAATTTCTGCCTGCGGCACCGCATACCTTGCGGGACTGATTGGAAAATATTGGTTCGAGCGCTACGCACGCTTGACGGTAGAAATTGATGTCGCCTCCGAATTCCGCTATCGAGAAATCCCATTGTCGCCACGGTCGGCAGCGCTCTTCATCTCTCAATCTGGTGAGACGGCTGACACGCTTGCATCGCTCCGGTATTGCAAAGCACAAGGTCTGAGAATTGGTGCTGTCGTCAATACCCCAGAATCAACTATTGCCCGCGAAGCAGATGCCATCTTTCCGATCCTCGCCGGGCCAGAGATCGGCGTTGCTTCTACCAAGGCATTCACATGCCAGCTTGCTGTTCTCGCTGCGCTAGCCATCGGCGCGGGCAAGGCGCGGGGCACAATCACGGACGACGAGGAACAAGTGCTCGTCCAAAGTTTGGCGACGTTGCCGGGCGTTATGCGACAGGTGCTGAACCACATCAAGCCGAAGATCGAGCTCTTGTCACGGGAATTGTCGCATTACCGCGACGTGATTTATCTCGGCCGCGGCACGAGTTTCCCATTAGCCATGGAAGGTGCGCTGAAGCTCAAGGAGGTCTCCTATATCCATGCTGAAGGTTATGCAGCAGGAGAATTAAAACACGGTCCGATCGCCCTGATCGATGAAAATATGCCAGTCATCGTCATCGCGCCACATGATCGGTTCTTCGATAAGACTGTCTCCAATATGCAGGAAGTGGCCGCCCGCGGCGGCCGCATCATTCTGATCACCGACGAGACGGGAGCTTCGATGTCGAAACTCCCCACCATGCACACTATCGTATTACCCAATGTCGAGGAGATTATCGCGCCGATGATCTTTTCTCTGCCGCTACAGCTTCTTGCGTATCACACGGCAGTGGTCATGGGGGCAGATGTGGACCAGCCGCGGAATCTAGCTAAGTCAGTCACAGTCGAATGATTGTGACGATTGGTTAAATCGCAACTCGCTCCGAGAAAATCCACGACTTGATCAGTCATCAAATAAGTGAGGTCGAATGCACGAACTTTCGCTCGCCGACGTGCCGTCGCGAATTGGCCAGGAACTCGGCAAATCCGAATGGATCACCGTTGATCAAACTACAATCGATCTCTTTGCCGACGCGACACACGATCATCAATTCATCCACGTGCACCCGGAACGCGCGGCAGTCGAAAGCCCGTTTGGTGGCACGATCGCTCATGGCTTCTTAACACTCTCGCTTCTGTCGGCGATGAACTTCAGCGGCATGCCAAGGATCCGCGAGCAGACCATGGGCCTTAACTACGGCTTAGACCGGGTGCGTTTCATGTCACCGGTCAAGACCGGCAGTCGTGTGCGCGGTCGCTTCGTTCTCTCTGAATGTCAATTTCGCGGCGCAAGCATGCTGGTGACCACCTACGAGGTGACGGTCGAGATCGAGAACGAGAACCGACCGGCACTCACTGCCAATTGGATCACGATCATTCAGTTTGACCCGAACGACAGGCCTAAAGGCATTTGACGCCAGCCCGCGCCAGTTGCCTGGTCTACGGATAGCATCGCCATGGACCTACGCGCTGTTTTGCATTAAGCGTCTGTTTTCCCTTACGATCGTGCCTTGCGAACGCCTATTGCTTTCGGCAGGTTGATTAGACTTGCGCCGCAAGCAAACCGGCAGACTGCATGATGCGCAACATCTTGGAAAGCGTTGTCAGCGAGATGACTAGGCTCGTTCAACGTAAATGATTGTTGAAGTAACGGCGGTTGCTCATTTCCGGCCGAGCAGATCACCGAAGCCTGTTGCCAACGCCAGTATGTTGACGACAGTACTGGTAACGGCAATGCCAACCTTCCTCGACGGAAGACGCACCGCCACCGAGAGGATGTGACCGCGTGGGCCCCTCGCCATGCGCAGCCATCAAACGGGAAATAATCCTGCTAAGGCCCTCAACGCGGACTTTCACTAAGATGGAATTGCTTCGCGGGCCTGTACAGAAGACGGACGCTACGCCGGCGTCGCTCCTGATACCACGCCGGTCTTCAGCAGCAGGGCCAACTCCGCCAGCATCTCACGATCCTCTCGACCAGGGTCACGTCTTTGCGGTTGAACAACGCCGACATTGGACAGTACGCGACCGGCCATTGGACCTTGTTCACGTGCCGGTGCATTCGATCAAAAACTACGTCGTTTCTATTTTAGGTACCGCGCCACGTTAGAAAAGAGAAGCGCCCCAAGGGTGGAACGCTCCTCGGATCTTCGAATTAAATGAAGCCGAAATTTTCCGCCGTAAGCGAGGTAAGATCCGACATGTCGTGCAGATTGTCGACATGAGCGAAGGCATGCGCGTGGTTCGCAGAATCGACATAGGCTAGTGTCGCACCGTGAGTTTCGCCATCTTGACCGAGAGTTTTTTCATCATGGTAGACAATGATGTCACCGCGGGCTTCGCCGTGAATAGCGGTCGCGGCGGCAGAGCTAGACGTGAACCCTCGATCAGTGATTACCACGACGTGCTCACCGTGCGCGTTCGCGGCCTCGCCATTGAAGAAAGTGTCCACAAATTCGCCCGGGAAACCCTTGGAATGGTTGATGAAATTCGCGCCAAACACATTCCTATCACCACCGAAATCTGCGGCGTCCAGGACAAAACGGTCCTGCTCCGGATCAAAATCCGTCACAGTCGTATAGCAGTGTGTTGTTCCAACCATAGGGTCGTGGAACCGAAACACGAAGGCGTCGCCGTCTTCGCCGCCAGTCAAAACATCTGCGCCGTCACCAGCAACCAGGATATCCTTCCCGGGGCCCGCGTCGATCCGATCGTCGCCCTCGCCGCTATGTGGTATTACGCGGTGCTCGCCGAAGGGTTTGGAGGCGGAGGTGGCGTCGCTATACACGAGGTCGTGACCTTCACCAGCACGGATTGAGTCTGAGCCATCCCCGGCCCAGACAATGTCATGGCCGGGACCGGCCTCGATAAAGTCAATGCCGCCATCAGCCCGAATCAAATCATCGCCGCCGTAGGCTTTAATCCAGTCATTGAAGTTGCTTCCATCGATTGTGTCTTTGTCATCGGATCCGAAAATAAAGGGGCTGTTATCAGTGCGTTCGATCTTCATCGTAAATACTCCTTATGAGGCGGCCGGCGCCGCCAGCAGCCCTTATGTTTTCTAAGAGCGAATTAGTGAAATCCATTGTTTTGATAGGAGCGATTTGAATGACGGATGCCAAAACCTTTATCTCGGCGGCACTGCGCGCCCTTCGCGGTGGCCGGCAGAATATGAAAAAAAGACTTGGGGCGATGACAATCGGCGGCCAAGCAGCGGCAAAAATGTCCGCGACACCTCGTTGACGAAGGCGAAAGCTTCCTCCCTCGTATGCGCTGCAGACATAATCTGCAGAGCACCTGATCTTAGGGTGCTGTGCAGATCGGAATCCTCAGCTCCAGGCATGGAGCGGTGGCTTCTCACCATTCAGGAAATACTTACCCAATATGGCGTACTTCCAGCGGACCGGGTCGTGCAGAGTATGGGTGCGGGCGTTGCGCCAGTGGCGATCAAGCCCGTGCTCTGCAAGGGTCGAGCGCGTTCCTGCCAGCTCGAACAACTTGTTGGTGGCCGCAATCGCGATTTCGGTGGAGAGGATCTTCGCTTCGGCGGTAACGATCTGGGCTTCTGCAACGGTTCCCGCATTCGGATTGAGGATCGCCCGGTCAATGGCATAACCTGCCTTCTCTAGCAGCGCCTGCGCCGCATGCAGCCGTAGCGTCAAGTCCCCGATCGCCTGGATTGTGTAGGGATCGTCCCAAGCGTTGTCGACGCCGGAATCCACCCAGGCGCGGCTCTTGGTGCGCACAAAACTGACGGTCTCGTCAATCGCGGCCTGCGCGATGCCGGTATCGACAGCCACTTGGATAATCTGGAAGATCGCTCCGTCCGCAGTCGGCACTTCATACCCCTTGTAGCCGGGCACGAGATGCGTCTTCGGCACTTTGACATTGTCAAGCAGGACCGTGCCCGACAGCGTGGTACGCTGGCCGAAGGAGGACCAGTCGTCGATGACGGTCAGACCCGGCGCACCGCGCTCCGCAATGGCGTACCAGGCCCTGCCCTCCTCATCCAGTGCCACGATCGGCACCAGATGCGCGAGCAGTGCCCCTGACGAGTAGAATTTCTGGCCGTTGACGACGACATGATCGCCGGCATCGACGAATTTGGTCTCGAAATCCACCGCGCGCTTGGATCCAAATTCGGAGAAGGCATTGCCGAAGCGCGTTCCTTTCAACACTTCCGCGAACAACAGTTTTTGCTGGGCCGGGTCCGAAACCGTGCGGATCGCTGCCACGACGCCAAGATGGTTCTGCGCAATCTGTCCGATCGATGAATCGGCCGCCGAGATGATCTCGATGACCTTCGCAAGCGTCGCATAAGAGACCTCGGGACCGCCGAAGGCCTTCGGCACGTTGATAGACCAAAGCCCGCTCTGCGAAAACGCGTCCAGTTCCTTGACCGGCCAGATGCGGTCGCGGTCGCGCGCTGCCGATTCCTTGACGAACTCTGCCGCAAGTGTCTTGGCGATGGCAATCGCTTCGGCGTCAGTCTTGATGATGTGGGCTGGCTGCGACGGGCGCAGAACAGGTGGCACGGCCTTTGCGGCATTTTCGGCATTTATGGTGGGAAGGGTCATAGTGGATTCTCCTCTTGGATTGGATTAGCTGACAACAGCCGGGATGGAGGGAGCCACGGCCTTTTGGCCGAGGTAGAAGGACTTGATGTCGTCGCGCGCCCGCAGATCGTTCGCATTGCCAGTGAGGACGGCAACGCCGTTTTCGAGAATGATGGCGCGATCGGCATATTTCAGAGCGACGGCAGAGTTCTGCTCCGCCACAAGGATGGAAAGGCCCTCTTCTCGATTGAGGTGGCGAAGTATACGGAAAATGTCCTGGACGACGATCGGCGCCAATCCCATGGATGGCTCGTCAAGCACCAGCAAACGTGGCCGCGACATCAGCGCCCGGCCGATCGCCGTCAACTGCTGCTCGCCGCCCGAGGTCAGGCCGGAGAAGGCGCGGCGCTTTTCCCTTAACCTGGGAAAATGGGCGTAGACTTTCTCGATATCTCCAGCAATTTCAGCGCGTGTGCTGCCCCGGCCCAACCCACCAGAGATAAGGTTCTCCTCGACCGTCAGACTGCGAAAGCAATGGCGACCTTCAAGTACCTGCACGAGACCAGCGCGTACCAAGGTGCCGGGGCTTGTGCGTAGGACATCGAGCCCGTCAAACCGGATACTGCCTGAAACGACCTGCCCACGTTCGGCTGGAAGCAGGTTGGACAGCGCCTTGAGCGTTGTCGTCTTGCCGGCGCCGTTGGCGCCGAGGAGTGCCAGGATTTCACCGCGCACCAGATGGAGGTCGACGCCATCGAGGGCCGTGATGGCATGATTGTACGTTGCTTTCAGACCATCGACGGCAAGCAGAGCAGTGTCGTGAGCCATGATCGTGTTCCTGTCCATGCCTGAGAGCTGCAATTGAAAAAGGAGAAGGCGCGAGGCTGGTTGAGAGGGAACAACATCCATTCCCGCGCCTTTGCTTGAAGCCGCGCCCGCCGCGCGCGGCTTCAAAGGATCAGTTGGTCGCTGTTTCGGCGTCTGCCGCCGTACGAAGCTTGATGCCCTTTTCCGCAGCGTAAGCCTCCGACGACTTTTCGATGATCGGACGTAGCAATGCCCAGTCCGGCGCGATCCAGTCAGAGACGACGTTCCACTTCTTCCCATTCCACTGCTGGAACGTCACGTAGCCGTTGCCCTCGTGGTTGTCCCAGGTGACATTGATTGAGTGGAACAGGCCCTTGGCGCCGAGCGCCTCGACACGCGCCGGATCGAGCTGCAGGTGTTCAAACCCCCAGCGGACCTCGTCGCCGGTCAGCGTCCGCTTGCCGAACTTCTCCTGGGCGATACGGATCGCTTCGACATTGAGGATGCCGTTGACGATACCGAGATTGTGATAGACCGAGCCAATGCGGTTCTTATCTTCGAGGTTGCCCTTGCCGGCGTCGTAGATTGTTTTGACGATTTCCTGGACGACCGGATATGCGGCGCCCGATGCCTGGGTGGTGATCGCCGTATAGCCCTTGGCGGCATCGCCAGCGGGGATGACGTCTTCTTCTGAATTGGACCAGACATTGCCGATAATGTGGTCTGCCGGGAAGCCGACCTTCGCTGCGGTCTTCAGCGCGACCGGGTTCATCACGCCCCACCCGCGCAGGACGACGTAGTCCGGCTTGGCGCGCCGGATCGTGAGCCACTGCGACTGCTGTTCGTTGCCGGGATGCGGCACCTCGATCTGCTGCAGTTCGAAACCGTATTTCTTCGCCAGCAGTTCATAGATCGGAATGGTTTCCTTGCCATAGGGCGAGCCGTGATAGAGAACGACGATCTTCTTGCCTTTCAAGCTTTCGAGTCCACCCTCCTTTCCCGCGATATAGTTCACGATGCCGGACGTTTCGCTGTAGGGATTGAGAAGCAGCGGAAAGACGTAAGGGAAAACGCGGCCGTCGGTCGAATCGGTGCGACCATGGTTGATGGTGATCAGCGGCACCTTGTCTGCGGTGATGCGATCGATCATCGCATAGGCAATGCCGACGGAGAGCGGGTTCCAGGCAGCCACGCTCGGGTTGCTCTTGAGGCGCTCGTACGCTTCGACGCCACGCTCGACCTCATACTGCGTTTCAGCTTCCGACCATGTCAACTTGACGCCGTTGACGCCGCCGTCCCGCGTGTTGATCAGATTCAGATAATCAATGAAGCCACCGAAGAAGCCGGTGCCGCCGGCAGCATAGGGGCCGACGCGATAGCTCTGGAGCGGGAAGTATTGTTCATCCGCGTGGGCCATCGGCAGCGCCACCGTAAAGGCGAGGCTGGCGGCAAGAGCCACGATCTTGAATTTGGCAAGGATCGTCATTTTTGGACATACTCCGGGTATCGACCGGGCAAGGCGCCGGTTCGGGTTGATCTGATGAAGGCTGTTGGTATTTCAGAGCTTTGAAGGCTCCGTTTCGATCAGGACCGCACGATCGCGGCGCCGATGCGTTTTCGAACCCGGTCCCAAAGCGCGACAAGCCCATCCGGTTCGAGGATCAGAAAGAGAATGATGAGTGCGCCGAGCACGATGCGCTGGCTCATATCGAGCACGCCCGAATTGAAGATGTCGCCGAGCAGGAACGAACCAAGCCGCGACAGGACTAGTGGAAAAACAACGATCAACGCCGCTCCAAAAAAGGCCCCCCGGATCGAGGCAAGCCCACCGATGATGACGATGAACAGGATCTGGAATGAGCGGTCGAGATTGAAGCCGGCAGGCTCGACCGTGCGGAGATAGGCGAAGGCCCACAGGACGCCGGCAATTCCGATGATGAAGGAGGAGACCGCGAAGGCCAGAAGCTTGGTCTTCAGCACCGGCACGCCAATGATCCGCGCCGCTGTCTCGTTGTCGCGCACGGCAATGAAATTGCGGCCGGTCTGCGAATTCATCAATCGATAGGTCAGCACCGTGAGGACGGTGACCACCGTCAGCGCTAAATAATATCGTCCGACCGGGCCATCGAAGACAAGGCCGGAGACCGAAAGCTGCGGCGCATCGATCACGCCGGATGCGGAATCGTTGGAGAACCAGCTGAATTTGGTCAGCGCCCACTGTACGAAAAACTGCGCGGCGAGGGTCGAAACCGCAAGGTAAAAGCCCTTGAGGCGCAGGCTTGGGAGGCCGAACACCAGGCCGATACCGGCGGCTGCTAAACCCGCAAGAACCATGCTGACGATCAAAGGCAGACCGTCGACGCGAAGGTTGAAATTGAACGCGGCGAAGGCGCCAACCGCCATGAAGGCAGCACTTCCAAGCGACACCTGCCCCGCATAACCCGTCAGGACATTGAGACCGAGGCCGGCGAGGCTGAGCGCCAGGAACGGCAGCAGGATAGCCTCGAACAGATAGTCGGACCCGAGAAGCGGCACAACGACATAGGCAATGGCAAGCCAGGCCAGTGGCGTCGCCCAGCGGGCGGGGAAACTGTATGCCGGAAGATCATGAGTGATCGTGGACATCGGTCAGACCCTTTCCACGAGCTTCTGGCCAAACAGGCCGGAAGGTCGCACGAGGAGGAAGGCGAGCGCGATGACATAGGCAAACCAGCCCTCGATACCGCCGCCAAAATATTCACCAATATAGACCTCGGCCAGCTTCTCGGACGCACCGATCAACAGTCCGCCGACGATCGCACCGAGGATCGAGTCAAAGCCGCCGAGCACAAGAACAGGCAGAGCCTTCAGGACGATCAGCGACAGGGAGAATTGCACTCCGACGCGGGCTCCCCACAACAGGCCGGCGACCAGCGCCACTAGGCCTGCAGCCGCCCACACCGTCGCCCAGATCCAGGGGAGCCTCAATCCGACGGTGAGCGCCGCGAACTGGTCGTCGGCGACGGCGCGAAAACCAAGCCCGATGCGGGTGTAACGGAAGAAGAGAGAAAGCAGCAGCACCATTGAGGCGGCAACGACGGCTGCGAAGATGTCGAACTGACTGATGTAGACACCACCGACGTCGAACGGCACGTCCTCGATACCGAGGTCAAGGCCGTGCACCTGCGTGCCCCAGATCAGCTGCGCCGCCCCCTCGATGATATAGGAGAGGCCAAGCGTCGCCATGAAGAGCGTGATCGGCGGCTTGTTGGTCAGCGGCCTTAACACGGTGCGCTCGACGGCTATTCCGATAACGACCATGATCGCGAAGGTAATAGTGAATGCCAGCGGGAAGGAAATGCCGCGTTCCGTCAGGCTGACGAAGGTCAGCGCCGCGAACAGAAGCATCGCCCCTTGCGCAAAATTAAGAACGCCGGATGTCTTGTAGATCAGCACGAAGCCGATCGCGACCAGCGAATACATGACGCCGGACAGAAGGCCGCCGACGAGGACCTCGGTGAAGAACAGCCAGTCGAAATCAGCCATTAGATGCCCTCCCCGTTTTCGTTCTCAGGGGCGACACCGAGATAGGCATCGATCACGCGCTGGTCGCGCTGGACCTCGTGGGGCGTTCCATCGGCGATCTTGCGGCCGTAGTCGAGCACGGCGACGCGGTCGGAGAGATCCATCACGACCCCGATATCGTGCTCGATCAGCACGACGGTGGTACCGAACCTGTCACGGGCGGCGCGCACGAAACCGGCCATCTCGTTCTTTTCCGTCGCCGTCATGCCGGCCATCGGCTCATCGAGCAGCAGGATATCGGGCTCGGCCACCAGCGCGCGTGCCAATTCCACCCGCTTTTGCAACCCATAAGGCAGTGTACCGGCCAGACGATCGCCGACATGCGAGAGGTGGAGGAACTCGAGCACGTTCACGGCCCGACTGCGGGCATCCGTCTGTTCCGTGCGGGCACGACCGAGGCCGACGATCTGTTCGATGAAGCTCGACCGCGTCGTGTGCGCCCGGCCAATGACGACATTTTCTAGAACGCTCAAGCCCTTGAACAAGGCCAGATTTTGAAACGTGCGGGCAATACCCAAACGGGCGAGCTTCTGTGTCGGGACCTGGGTGTAGAGGCGCCCGGAGAGCCGCACATGACCACGATCCGGTCGGTACACGCCGCTGATCACGTTGATGATTGAGCTCTTGCCCGCGCCGTTCGGCCCGATAATGGCGAGGATTTCTCCCCGACGCGCTGACAGATCGATATCCGTCAGGGCGACGACACCGCCGAAGGACAAGGTCACCCCGACAAGATCTAGAATTGTCTCACTTGTGGTCGCTTGCCGCTCGCCGTCCTGGCGCGGCTGACCGTCAAGTCCAGCCAGTTGCTCCTGTATCTCCGGCGGAAAAGGCGCGGAACCCAGCGATCCAAAAGCCAATGTCATCGTGCGCATGCCCCCGTTTTCCATTACGCCCAACCGATAGCTTGTTGCACAATGTCCCGCCCGCAGGTGTCGCCATCTGCGGCTCCGTTATTCCCCGTGGCGGCCGAAAACCGGCCGCCTGTCTCATGATGACTTATTCCGCAGCAATTGCGCTCGAAGCTTCGGCCTCTTCGATCGCCCGCACCAGCGGGATCACGTGTTTGCCGAAATACTCGACCTCTTCCTGGAAATGCAGGAAGCCGAGCAGGATGAGATCGGCCCCGGCACGCTTTAGATCGACCACACGCCGCGCCACCTGCTCCGGCGTACCGATCAGGTTGGAGCGGAAGCCGTCATTATATTGGACCAGATCTTCGAAGGAGGATTTCGCCCAGTTGCCCTCGCCTTCAGGCGACGCCTTTCCGGCATTCTTGACCTCGTGGCCAAAGGCATTGACCGCGTCCGGATTGGCCTTCTCGATGATCTCGGCAAGGACGGACCTTGCCTCTTCCTCGGTCTCGCGGACGATGGCGAAAGCGTTGACGCCAACGCGGACGGAATGACCGTTGCCCTTGGCCTTGCCCTGAATGTCAGCGACCTGCTTGCCGATTTCCTCTGGCGTGTTGCCATTGGTGAAGTACCAGTCGGAAACGCGCGATGCCATGTCGCGCGCGGCGCGCGAGGAGCCCCCCTGGAAGATTTCCGGCTGCGGATCGATCGGCTTGGGCTTCAGCGAATAATTGTTGAAGCGATAGAAATCGCCGTGGAACGTGAAATTATCCTCGGTCCAGATACCACGTAGCGCGCGGATGAATTCCTCCGAGCGGCGGTAGCGCTCGTCATGATCTAACCAGTGCTCGCCGATCGCGTGGAACTCGCCGCGGAACCAGCCACTCACGACATTGACGGCGACACGGCCATTGGTGAGGTGATTGATCGTGGCAATCTGCTTGGCCGCCAGTGTTGGGTTCCACGGTCCCGGCAGAATGGCCGCGATCACCTTTAGTGTCGTCGTGGATTCCAGCAGTGCATGGCTAAAGGAGACCGATTCATGCTGGAACTCGGCGCCGTAACCGGCGGTGAAGCGAATCTGGCTCAGTGCGTAATCGAAGCCGCTCGCCTCGGCGATTTGCGCCAGCTTTCTGTTGTACTCGATCGTCCAGCTGGTGCGTTGCTCGATGTTCGAAATGACGAGGCCGCCCGAAACATTGGGCACCCAGTATGCAAATTTGACCGGCTCTCTACTGGCATAGGACATGGCACTCTCCCTTAAAATGACTAAGCTGACGCGGCGACGGCCGCTGGGCGGTTTCCATGGGCGCGGTCGGCAGCGGCGTTATTGGAGATCGGCAGCACCTGCGCGAGTTCTGAAACGGCGCGCTCGATGCGCTCGCGAACCGCAGGGCTGGTGATCTCATAATTCGCGAAATCGATTTCTGTGGCGTAAATAGCAGTCGGCAGCGTCAGCGCGTTGAAGAAGCCGAACAGCGGGCGCAACTGATGTTCAATCATCAAACCGTGCAGCGGCGTGCCGCCTGTGGCAGCTAGAATGACCCGCTTGCCGGTCAGTGCGCGGTAGTCAACAAGATCGAAAAGATGTTTGAGAGCGCCGGCATACGATGCCCGGTAGACCGGCGACCCGACAACCAGGACATCAGCCGCCTCGACGGCGTCGATAATCGCACGCCCCGCGGCATCCAGCTGGTCGGACCGAAGCGCCCTGAATAGAATCGGAGCAGCGTCAAACAGCTCTATGGTTCGGCTTTCGAGGCCCAGCTTCGATGCCGCTGCAACGACGACGGCCTCCACAACAGAGGCAGTTCGCGACGGCTGCTTGACATTGCCCGATAGACCCAGAATTTTCATTCGCAGCACCTCATTTGTTGTCGTAGTCTATATATTTAATATACTAATGATAACGACAGGATGCTAATATTCCTTCCAGTTGTGGAATTCTGATCCTGAAATCGAGCATGCCGGCCGAAATAATAACTAAGCAGCCCGTGCGCGGAGCACCTATGTGGCGTGACTTCGGCGCGCCATTGGCCACCAACCGGTGTGCTGAAGATAATCGTCTTATAGGAATTCGAACCACCGCCAAAAATCTAAGCGGACGATTTCCCATTGGGTGCCTCCGTTCCCTCGACCTGACATTTTAGATCTGATCTGCTGGTCTTGAAGGGAGTCGAACCGGTGGCTCGTTAGAAGAATTTCATGGCACTAATTAATTGGGTTATATTGAGATGGACAGGCAACACGATGTTGATTGCGACTTAGAATTGACCCGGCGCCGGGTCAATTCATAGCGGTTATCAACATCGTAGCTTGAAGGCGCTACCTCCGCGCCACCATATCGCTGAAGTACCTTTGGCCGCAGCAATCGCGTCCGTTGGCCACAATAGCTTGAACCACCTTCCCCGTTCGATGCGGGCTCTGCGGTAAAGGTGCGTTCGCGCTGATAACGGCTTGCTGCCGCACAGTCTTACGAGCAGCCGAGCTACGCCATCGAGGATAGCCTATGTGCTCGACGAAATCGTGCAGGTTCGCCGCAATACCAAGGCTGCCAGACGTTTGGTGATGCGTCTGCTAAAAAACCAGGGGATGGTGCCGAGGCGCATGATCACTGACAAGCTCCGCTCCTATGGAGCGGCAAAACGTCAGGTCATGCCGGGTGTTGAGCATCGCTCACACAAGAGCTTGAACAACCGGGCGGAGAACTCGCATCTGCCGTTTCGAAAACGGGAACGAATGCGCCAGGGATTCCGATCAATCGGGAGCCTGCAACATTTTGTTTCGCTGTTCTCCGCTGTTCGCAATCTCTTCGTTCCAGATCACACAAAACCTTCTGCCAACCAAATTCGCAATCACCGACCGCATGCCATGGCCCAGTGGAAAGCCGTCAGCGGCCAGCTCGTCTGAAAACTGTCCGCACGGGCCTTGATTCGTGCCCATGCTCAAGGCTTCAGACGAGTTCGTCAGAAGCGAAAGTTGAGGCCCGCCTTGATTACATTATCGTTGAGGTCGGACTTCGAGCCGATGCCTGCGCTCGGGGTCGGGACGGCGTTGTTAATGACGTAGTTGTACTCGATCTTTGCCGACACGCCGCCCGAAAACGCGTGCTCGACGCCGCCGCCGAAGAGGTAGCCCTGTTTCCAGCTATCCGGTCCGGATTTCCACTTGTCCGATCCGGATGCGGGGCGGCGGCCCTCGAACTCGGTCGTTGTGACGCCCGCGGTGCCGTAGACGAAAGTGCGGTCAAAGCCCAGACCAGCCTTCGCCTTCGCGGCACCGCGGAAGCGGCTTTCCACCTTACCGCCAGGCACACGCACTTCGTTGTTCATGTAAGAGCCTTCCAGTTCTGCGCCGAAAACGCCTGGTCCGGCCTGGAAATTGTAACCTACCTGAGCGCCCACCGCTGGGGCGCGATCATTGTTGAACGGGTTGAATTTGGAGGCCGCGACACCTCCGTGAAGACCGGCGTAAGCCCCGGCCCACGAGAAGGTTCGCGGTGCGTCATAAGAGGGGGCGCTCGGAACGCTGTGGTCAGCTAGATCGGCCGCCGACGCGCCGCATGCCATTAGGATCGAGACGCCCACGGAGAAGATTTTTCTTTCAATTAGCGACATATATAACTCCATAACGAGCGGAAACTAACATCCGGTGCTGGGCTGGACGCCCAAAGGTCTGCAAAGCCCGCCTGACCCGCGATAGCCGCGGGGAGGGCATCATGAGCTTCCATGAGAAGAGCCAGATCGCTCGACTGGATCAAGTTTCGCATCGCGTCCGTTGGGTCTTGTGTCGACCCGACGCTTTTTGGAACATAGGGGCGTTGTCCCCTGCTGTGCTGGAGCCTACCTCCTGGACCATAGCCCCCGACGTTCTTCCCTGCGACAGCCCTTCGCCTGTTGAATATTCCAGCGTTGTCATACCTCCTTCATAAGCAGACTCTCTACAAATACGTGATTCAAGACAAGAGACGCAGGGGATATATTTAATAGTATATTCGTTTAGTCTATGTAAAAGAACGGTAATGCATTGATAGTTCACCAATAACTGGAAAAATATACAAACATATATTTACTAATATATTCTGGTTTATTTTCCAGCTGGTGGCACTGGCGCCAAACGGTTTGCCGACGACGATCCCGCTGGCGAAAACGCGCACGTTTATTCGGGCGACCAACGTGACCTGAAAGATGCGCTTTTTGGTTGTATGTATCAAGGGTATCTAATATGGTTTTTAGAGTTTAGCCGCCCACCGAACTGGGCACTCACTGCTTAGATGTGACGACGTTAATCTTGCGCCGAACCGGGAGGTTGTCGTGAAGGAAGAATCCTCAACGGTCTCGAATCTGGTGTTCGATTTCCTGTCAGAGTCAGCCAGTGCAAAGAGCAAAGACGATGTGTTACTCTTACTTGGCAAAATTTCACAATATTTCGGGTTTAGTTATTTCGCGATATCCGGAATTCCCTCGCCTCCGGAGCGAATTGATCCCTATTTCGTTTTGGGCAATTGGTCAGCCGGGTGGTTTGATCGCTATCGTGAAAACAACTATGTCCACGCCGACCCCATAGTGCAGCTTAGCAAGACATGTGATCACGCATTTGTTTGGTCGGAAGCTCTGCGAGATCAAAAACTCGATCGGCAGAGCCGTCGCGTCATGAATGAGGCACGCGAATTCAAGTTGATTGACGGCTTCAGCGTTCCTTTACACACTGCCGCTGGGTTTCAATCGATTGTCAGTTTTGGAGCGGAAAAGGTAGAGCTCTCAACCTGCGACCGAAGCGCGCTCTATCTGATGGCGGCTTACGCGCACAGCTTGCTCCGCGCCCAAATTGGGAATGATGCCAGTCGAAAAATTCAGGCCTTACCCATGATCACAACGCGAGAGCGCGAAATCATCCATTGGTGTGCCGCAGGCAAAACAGCAATAGAGATCGCAACGATTCTCGGACGATCCCATCGAACCATCCAAAATGTCATTTTGAACATCCAGCGAAAGCTCGATGTGGTTAATACACCTCAGATGATTGCCGAAAGCTTTCGTCTCAGAATCATCCGCTGAAATATATGGAGTTTTCGGGCACTTCAAAGATCGGGCCTATTGGATCACGACAGCCATCATGATCAGATAGTAGCCCCGTTGAAATGCAGAGCTAAATTTGCGCCTGAATTGATAGACAGGCGCAACACAGTTTTCGGTAGGCCGAGCAGACAGCATCCATTGGGTGGCTGCGAGGACGTGCTTTGAATTTGTTTCCTCAGAAGTCGTCCAATGACCGCCTACCGCCAGACGGCCCCCCCGAATTGACCAGTCGCGTCTTTTGGGGTGATCCCCGACAGGTCGCAGTGGCTGGCATTTTCTGGTCGGGCAGCTTGGATTATCCGCGCACTTTTGACCGGCGCATTTATCATGCAATACGCGTTAAAGCGTGCAGGTAGCCCAGGCAATGTATTCGCCCGGGTGCCATTTGGCCTGCAGTTGACGCTTGCCCCCTCCAAACGTCCGGATGGATCCACGGGCTCACCGCTGAAGTCGCATGTTTTCCCGGTTGACGTTCCCGGATTTCCAACCGGGCCGGCAAGCGTGACGCCGCGGATCACAACGCCAGTTTCTACGGGCTTCGCTCCGACCTTGCCTTTTTGATGCTTCTCAGCCGCGGCACCCTGCGCGAACGTGACGGTCAGAGCGAAAGCAGCTAGGCATCCGAAAGCTCTCAAAGTACCAGTCATTAAGCTTCTCCTCTTTTGCCGCCCGGCAAGATGTCGCTTCCGGACCGACGCTTCTGAATCGAATGAAAGGACCTACGCCCCTTTCGAGTTACCGAAACTTGATCAGATAGTTCACGGCCACGTTCTTGGGACGCGTCTCAAGAGCTGTGCGTGCCGGATTTTCCGGTGAACCTGTCGATTTGCTTGAAATAGAAGTTCCGGCGGCACTGCCCTGTTGCGAAATTCCCGCCGGCGTCGTTATCTCATAGGGATGCGCATGAACTTGCATAGCATCGCATTGGAGTGATCCAACGACATTCGCAACATTATTGCCGGTTGGATCTAGCCGTCGTTTCGCGTCAGGGTCCATACCGGCACCGGCATCGAAACCGCGCAGGAACAGCCCACGGTAGTCCGGAATCCGAAATTCCAGATCGGCCGTAGAATTCCGCTCTCCATAGAGTCCGCCGAGAACGGCGTAGAGTTCTGGATAGGCGGCTGCCCTAAGATAACGTCCGTCGCAAAGCATCCATCCCTGGGCTTCGATGTAGCAGATAGGAGCTTCCGCATTTGTACCCGCAGCCACGCCAGAGCTCGCGCAGGATGTATTGCTCCAGATTGTATTGACCGAGCTCGAGATAGGGGCAACTTGCCCCGCAAACGAACACACCGCACCGATTGGAGGCCCTGCAAACATCTTTGGTTCCTCGGTCAAGATTGATGTGTGAGTGAAGGAGTGCCACTTATCAGCAACAAGAGGCACTCCCATGCATCAGTTCCGACCTGACCGGCGGAGCTGAAGCCAATTCACCTTGCCATCAAGCCGGGTTGACATCCCAGGTATTGTCCTCGTGGAGCACGCCTACGAGATTGAAGACGGCAGAGGGAAACTTGGCTTCACTGGTCTGGGTGATCGTGTCGATACTGAGCACCGAGCCGATAGACACATTCGTTCCCGCCGCAATCCAATAGCTCGGAGTCGGCGTGAACGTGTGGAACAGATTGGTGCCCGCTTGTACAACATAAGTTCCTGTACCGGACATGCCGATGCCCACGGAGAACCGATTGTTTGGCACATTGCCAGCATCGTTGATGACCAGTGATCCTGCAGGATCCGCCTTGATCGGCACGGTCAGGCCGGGTCCACCACTTAATGAAAAAGTAGTGGTGTTTTTCCCGCTGGGGCTGCAGTCCTCCACCCCGGAGGCAAAAAAGTCCACGCCAGGAATCAGTTGTCCCGTGTCGCTCCAGACGAAATTATAGGCGAGCTCCCAAGTGAACTTGATTTGATTGCCAACCCGAATTTGATACGGAGAGCAGAACCATGCCAAGGAGAAGACATTGGCAACAGGTTGAGGCATCTTTTGATAGACATAGAAGGTCCAAGGTTGCGCCGATTGATTCTTCAACAACAACGAATATTGCGTTCCTTGGGCAAGCGCCGCGCTTCCCGGCTGTGATGCACGGGCATGATCCGTCATTTCCTTGTCTACGTAGCTGACATGCAAGGACATTTGATTCTCCCTTTCCGCTGATTTTCTGTCTTGACGCCAGGACTGATCCAATCGTTTGGACCGCTTCTTGGCCCAGCTCCAACTGAGGCGAGTGTTATTGGAGACACCAATTCAGCTATAATCATTTCTAGGTGACGTAAATGAGTAGATATACTCCCTGACAGGCCGCCACTAACCCATAGGCATGCCCCCGAGACCCGGGACGGTAAGAGCGGTGGAAGCCTATTTGGTCGGTAGCGGATAAGCATCGGCCGAGATGGTTTTTTAACGTGATCCCATCAACGAAAAGCGGCCTGAGAGGCGGCTTGATCGAGCCTTAGGCGTCTTTGACGCACACCGTATGCTCTGCAAATTTACTCTAGCGCTATGAGATGATGGCATTCTTAAGCGCGTTTTGGCCGATCTTTCCGTTGCCGCTATTTCCCATGCCGCGCGGGATTGTTTGGTTTCAAACCATGGTAGCGCGACGAACGATGAGCTGCCACTGAACTTTCATCCGCGACCTAGCTCAGAAATGAGTATTTCTACTCATTTTGAAGGACAGAAAGATCGCGCATAGTGATCCCCGGGGGTCAGGAAGCGATGATGAAGATTTGCATTGGGGACTCTCGGGCTAACGCCGTAATCATGGAGAAAATCTGGCGATTTCGACACCAGCAATTTGTGGAGCGACGTGGGTGGCAGGCATTACGCAAGAGTGACAGACGGGAAATAGATCAGTTTGATCACGATTGCGCTATTCATTTTAGCGTTCTCAAGAACGATACGGTGATCGGGTATTCTCGGCTCCTTCCTACGGTGCAGCCACATCTTCTTTCAACCGTCTACCCGCAAATCATGCGGGGCCAAAAGTGGCCAAGGTCGCACGACGTTTTCGAATGGACGCGATGGGCGGTTGCAAGCGGTGACGAAAAGATTGACGGGGTTCCAGTATCGCGTGTTTTGATGATCGGGTTGATGGAGTTTTGCCGCGTTGCTGGCATCACCTCGCTTATCGGCGAGACGCACCCAAAGCTGATAAACACCTTGCGCGCCAACGGGTGGCAAACACACATCCTCTCAGAGCCTAGCATTTTCGAAAACGAATTAGTCGTGCCACTCGAAGTCATCCCCTCGTCCGCCCCGCAGACGTTGTAGGCAACTAGCTAGCACAGGAAATTCCGCTCGATGTTTGAACCTTACGGCTCAGGAAGTTTTGGTCACCAATTCGCCGCCAGTCCGGCTCATAAGCGCACACAAGTCACCGCCTGGAATTCTTTTGCACAAGCGGTGCTACATCGCAATCAATGCTTAGGTCAGAGAGCCAGTCACGTAGCCGCCCGGATCGATTGTAGCCTAATGATTCCGCAGCCTATGCCACCCTAGAACGGTATGGGACAGTCAGTGTAACTCAGTCACTCGCGTCATTGGCACCCCTTTAGGGGAACGGCGAGGAAAGTAACCAACGGAGAATCATAACATGGAAACGATAACTACCCGCAAGCCCGTTAAACTCATCGGTGGCGAGTTGAGCGTGTTTGCCAAGGCGCCACGCGTCGGACCGACCCCTTCGACCACAGAAATTGCTGCCATGATCAAGGGGGGAAAACCGGGCGACATGGACAAACTCGACGTCTAAGTCTCATCCGTGTGACCGTCGCCAAGGCGGCGGTCACTGCCCCTTTAGATTTTCATCAACTAGGCGATCACCCATGTTCAAGGGAACGATTGACCGAGGTCATCTCGAGTGCGTGGATGAACCGCTGATCCCGTCGTCATATCCCAACATCTCTATCAAGATCCTGGACCATCCTTTACTCGAAAGCTTCCGTTGGGACACCACTGATCAAATCATCCTGATCTGCCGCGAGCGTTCCGCCGAAGCGAGTGGGCAGGTTGTGGCACTCAGGGATTGGCCGATAGAACGAGCACATGATTTCTGTGCTTTTGGGCAATGGCCATTGGACTATCAGACAATTTCGATCAATCGCCATTCCGGCACGGTGACCTTCAGCGCCGGACATGGAGGTGTTGCGCCACTTTATCTGAAGGTCAGCGGTGAGCGCATTGATCTCTCCTGGTCGATAGCGGACTTTTATTCGGGCATGACTCTCGCTGACGTCGACACGGACCGAACTGGCCTGCGTCTTGTCGGGACGCTCCCCTATGCAACAACCACGATGTTTCGCTGTGTTTTCATGCTGACGGAGCGCGCGTCACTTTGCATCAGCAGGACGGGAGCCGTCGAGACGAAATATCCCCCTCCGGCACCGTATTTCATCCCGACCCCGCTTGTGGATGGGGCCGATGTTGCCGCCGCAGCATGCCGTTTGATCGACGCCCTGCTGCGTCGCTGGCCGCTCACGCCCGCCCTCACGGCTAGCGAATTCAGCGGAGGATTGGATTCGGCAGTCGTTGCCGCCATTTTGGCGGAGCAGCATCCTGACGCCCTGCAAACCTATGCCTTGGAGGTCGAGGGGCCAGCTCGAAGTCAACAGACTTCGAGGCGCGAAATAGCAATCGAGCACTTTGGCTTCCACGATCAAACGCTGCGTGTTGACACGATACCATTGGTTCCGTGTGGGTTCGAGGTGAGTAGCGACTACGTCCCAGCTCCCTACAATGCCGATCTGCAGCGGCCTCTCCATCAACTATTGAAGTCGCTCGCAACTGCCTCAGCCCCACGGGCGGTCGCAACTGGTACAGGCGGTGATGAGTTGCTAATGGCCCATGCTTTCGAGCAAAATCACGAGCAATTCGCTCGTAATATTAGCGATGCATTCCTTCCTGCGATCCTTCCCTCCGCCATGACACTGGTGCTCAAAAGCCGATTGCCCGACTATGCAGCAAGCTGCGATCGGGCACCCTTTCCTATTCTGCCGATTTCGGTACTGGAGGCACACGCCGCGCGGGCTCCTTTGTTTGCGAGCCATGGCATATGGCCAATTAGCCCATTCGCCCAGCCGGAAGCCGTACGATTTTATCGGAGTTTACCTTTAGCCTGGAGGCACGAAAAGGCGCTGCATCGCCGGATGTTGGAACGGCTTGGATATCCCAAACGGTTCTTCGGCGTTTCTATAAGAGAAAATTTCGAACACTATCTGACCGGCTCGCTGATTATCGGTGCTAGCGAGATCACTAGTCAATTATCCCGTCGTTGCCTGCTGCATGAACTGGGACTGATCGATGCTGACCGCCTAATCGCCACAATAGACGACATCCGATGCGATTCTCCGCTTAGCGAGCTCGGCTCTGTCTTCCACGCGATTAACGTTGAACACATGCTTCGGCGAATTGACGGAACTTGAAGGAGATCACCCGCTAACGCAGCGGGGACTTCAACACGCCTGCAATTAGAAATCCGTGTATCGCCACGGAACAAGGCGGATGGGTTCGCCGGCACTTTGAAAATGTCGGGCTTCTGGAGCGAGACTTATATGAACATTTGCCATTGCTTTATGGCGTTGCGTGGGCGGGATTGGCAGATGCGCCTGCCATGATCTGCCTAACAGGACCGAACAGTTAGGGCTTGATCTTAGCATGCAGTCACGACTTGATGTAAGGTCGCATCAACTGCTTTGCCTTTTGAAAAGATCCGCTCGTTCGTCAGGCGAGCAAATCAGCTACGAGGCAATACCAGCAATCGCCTCCAGGAATGCATCGATCTCTTCCTCGGTATTGTAATAATGTGGCGACGCTCGCACCACGGGCGGGAGTTGTCGCGTATAGGCGTCGACGGGTGTACTAGAAGGAGGGGAAACTGAGACGTTGATTCCCTTGCCAGTCAGATAAGCCATGACGGATGACGAGTCCCAGTCGTTGACAGTGAATGAGATGATGGAAGCAAGGGGCCTCCCGAGATCATGCACGGACACGGCTCGTATACCCCGCAAGCCTTCGCGAAGCTTTGAGGAAAGGTGATTGCAGCGCTCTTCGATATTTTCGAGCCCAATGTCGAGCGCGTAGTCCACTGCTGCCCGCAGGCCGAGACGAACCGAACAGTTCTTCTCCCATGTTTCAAAACGCCTGGCATCAGGTCGCAATTCGTATCGATCCGGACCAGTCCAGGGCGCGCCATAGAGGTCGATCATCGTTGGCTCGATCTTATCCACGAGTGATTTACGCATGTACATGAATCCCGTTCCGCGTGGCGCTCGGAGAAACTTCCTGCCGGTAGCAGTCAGGATGTCGCACCCGAGCGCGTTGACATCGATCGGGATTTGACCCGCAGCTTGGCATGCGTCGAGAAGATAGAGGATGCCGTTTTTTCGCGCTATTCGACCGATCGCTGCTGCTGGATTGATAAGCCCGCCGTTGGTCGGGATCCAGGTAACCGCTATCAACCGAACGCGATCATCGATCATTTTCGCTAGTGCGTCCGGATCGAGGACCCCAGAAGCGTCATTCGGAATGACTTCGATCGATACGCCGGTGCGCTTGGCAACCTGCAGAAAGGCGATGTAGTTGGCTGCAAATTCGGCACTTGCCGTCAGGATCCGGTCTCCAGGTCGGAAAGAGAGGGAATAGAAGGCTCGTTGCCAGGCGATCGTCGCATTTTCAGCTATCGCAATCTCGTCGCGGCCACAGTTTACGAATGTAGCCAAGCTGTCATATGTCCCCTCCAGTAGAGAGTTGGACTCAGCTGCGGCTTCGTATCCGCCGATCTCCCCTTCCCGCCTTAGGTACCCAACCACCGCTTCAATAACAGGGCTCGGCATCAGCGCAGCGCCAGCATTGTTAAGGTGGTTTCTGTTTTTTGTGCCGGGGGTATCAGCACGCAAGCGAAGAAGGTCCAAAGTTTTGCGAGCGTTGCGGCTGATTTGCGACATGAGGGATTCCTTCCTTTGATCGAGCGTCAATCTTGTTGACGCAATCGGCGTTGTCACGGAAGCTGACAACTTCGCAACCCGATGTGCAGAATTGAGCGACGGGGCGTAAGCGTCCGCCAATTCAGCCGGCCAGAGCGCTCCGCACAGTCCGATTTGCGAAACTTCACGAAGACCAAGGTGAGTTTCTCAGAAGGCGTTGTTCGTCTCGACGTACCAGCTCTTTCACGAATTGCTTTACGGCTCTCACTCTTGGAAGATAAGCTAGATCCTGGTGTGCTGACATCCAGATCTCGCGCTCGCCGCTCAGTTCGTCGAGCACTGGAACGAGACCCAGGTTTAGACTGAGTGCGAATTCGGGAAGGGCTACAATTCCTGCGCCCGCAGACGCCGCGAACATCTGCGACATCATGCTATTTGAGCTGAACGCTATTTTTGGGGTGGGTACGAGTTCCTCTAGCCAGAGCACGCTTTCAAGCTGAATCAGCTCCTCGATATAGCCAACAAAGCGGTGCTCGCTAAGATCCGCCGCTTGAGAGGGAACTCCATTGCGCTCAAGATAAGCCTGCGAAGCGAATAAGCCAGTCTTGAAACGTCCGATCAGCTGACTGTCCAGAGAAGTTCCATGGGGCTTGAAGAAGCTTAGGAATAAATCCGCTTCCCGGCGAGCGACCCGAACCGTTTGCGGCGACGTTACAAGCTCGAGGTCAAGATCAGGGTGCCGGCTACTGAGTTCAACGAGGCGCTCGGAGAGATAAAGCGTTGCGATGCCTTCCATGGTGGCCAATCTGACTGTGCCGCGTATTTCGTCACGATTTCTTACGTCGCTGCGAAGAGCATTCACGCCGTTCTCGATTTCCTCCGCTCGCCGCATTGTAACCAGGCCGGCCGGTGTCAGCAGAAGTCCGTCCTTGGTCCGCTCGACGAGTGCACCGCCAACCGTATATTCCAGACGAGCAAGCCGGCGAGATACGGTGGAATGGCTGACTTTTAGTTCGCGAGCGGCGCCGGTCACGCTCTTGCACCGGACGACGATGAGGAAGAGTTTGAGATCGTCCCAATCAAGATGATCGATTGCAGTCGCCATGCTACCTCCGTCTATTTTTGCACAGGGTAGTGCATCCTATTCGGGTTGGCTCGCAAATTCGTTTTGATAGTCTCAAACGTGCTGTGCCGCTATGTGTGGTGTGCGGTGAAGTAAAATATCTTGCGGAAACGCTTATCGCCAGCAGGTCGCACTACTTGAACCTACCTTGGGAGAACGCATGTCCAGACGAACTGTGAATGCTTCAAACGCTGCGGCAGTGGGACCGTATTCGCACGCGACATGGGCCGGCGATCTTCTGTTCTGCTCCGGCCAGACACCGCTAGACCCCGGCACCGGCAAACTTGTCGACGGAAATGTAGCCGACCAGACACGCCAGTGCTTCGATAATCTGTTTCAAGTCCTTGAGGCAGCGGGCCTGGGGTCGGATGATGTCGTATCCGTCAATGTCTATCTCACCGACATGGGGGACTTTGGCCAGATGAATGAGATTTACGCGACGCGTTTTTCATCGCCCTACCCGGCCCGCACCACAATCGGCTGCGCCAGCCTGCCGCTTGGAGCACGCATTGAAATCGGTCTAACAGCAAAGCGGCAATCTTGAGCCTGCCTTTGCCGAGCTAGTCGAGATGGCTGATGGCGAGCCTGGATCTGTAGAGGAATGTCGATGGGAAACATGAAATTCTGGGCCGCGGCTGCTCATATTGCCCCCGTCTATCTCGATCCTGGGGCGAGCGCGGAAAAAGCTTGCTCGGTGATAGCAGAGGCTGCCCGAAACGGCGCGTCGCTCGTGGTATTTTCGGAGAGCTTTCTTCCCGGTTTCCCTGTCTGGGCAGCACTTTACCCGCCCATTCAATCGCACGAACATTTTAAACGCTTCTTGAAAGCTTCGGTGTACATTGACGGCCCGGAAATTGAGCGTGTGCGAAAGGCCGCCTCCGATAACGGTGTTTTCGTTTCAATCGGTTTTTCCGAGCGCAACCCGGCAAGTGTCGGAGGTTTGTGGAATAGTAATGTTCTGATTTCCGATACCGGCCAAATCCTGATCCACCATCGAAAACTGGTCGCAACCTTCTTCGAAAAACTAGTTTGGGATCCGGGCGATGGCGCAGGATTGGTCGTCGCAAACACGAGAATCGGTCGCATTGGCGGCCTGATTTGCGGGGAAAATACAAATCCGCTCGCGCGCTACAGCCTGATGACGCAGGGTGAGCAAGTTCATATAAGTAGCTATCCACCGATCTGGCCCACTCGCGTTCCCACAGAAAGCGACAACTACGACAACCGAGCAGCCAACCGCATCCGTGCCTCAGCGCACTGCTTCGAGGCCAAGTGCTTCGGGATCATCGTGGCGGGGCACCTGGACGAAGTCGCACGCAAATCCATTGCTTTGGATGATCCTGCGATCGAAGCGATCATAGATGCCAGTCCGCGGGCCACTAGCTTTTTCCTAGGGCCGACTGGAGCGGCAACTGGTGACGAAATGACCGACGAAGGTATCGGCTATGCCCAAATCGATCTCGACGACTGTGTTGAGCCGAAACGATTTCACGACGTCGTTGCTGGTTACAACCGATTCGATATTTTCGACGTCACCGTGAACCGGATGCGTCGAAACCCAATCAGATTTTTGGAAGGCCGCGCTGAGGACGCTCTAACGAGCCCTGAGGCCGTGGCCATGCCGGAGTAAAGGTGATGGCGCGGGCGGGTATGCACATGACCAAGAAGGGTTTCTCCTTCCAGGGCCCTGCCGACGGCGTTCATGCCCTTAAATCGTGGATCACCCCTGAAGATGATCTTTTTCTGGTCACGCATATGGGGTTCCTGGAGATCGACCCCGAGCATTGGCATTTGGATGTCGATGGCCTCGTGGGTAACCCGACGAGATTGCATCTGTCTGACCTTCAAGCCATGCCACAGCGCGAGTACATGTCGTTTCACGAATGCGCTGGAAGTCCGCTTGCTCCGACAGTGGCTAAACGCAGGATCGGAAATGTAGTTTGGAAAGGTGTGCCGCTGTCGCTTGTTCTGGAACGCGCAAAGATCAGCAGCCATGCGTCCTACATCTGGACTTCCGGCCTCGAGTGGGGCGAATACGCAGATGTTGAAGAAGCCTATCAAAAAGACCTGCCGATAGGCAAAGCACTTGCAGAAGAAGTTATCCTCGCGCTTGAGATCAACGGTCGGCCACTCACTCCAGAGCGCGGAGGACCGGTTCGATTGGTCGTGCCAGGTTGGTATGGCACAAACTCCGTAAAATGGGTTGGTTCGATCACGGCTGCGGATCGGCGCGCAAGCGGCGCCTATACGACGCGCTTCTACAATGACCCTACGGCGTCGGGGATGAAGCCGGTTTGGGGCGTCGCCCCGGAGTCCGTTATCGTATCGCCGTCCCCAAATGATCTGCTGCCAGCGGACATGCCAACGAAGATATGGGGCTGGGCTTGGGGAGATCACCAGATCTCCAGCGTCGAGGTCAGCGTGGACGGTGGAGGCTCATGGCGGACTGTCTCAGTAGGGCCGCGCGAGGGAAGGAGTTGGCAGCGGTTCGAGTTGCCATGGACCCCTACATCAGGCCAGAATATCTTGTTATGTCGGTGCACGGATGAATTTGGGGAGGGACAGCCGCTGACTGACGCGAGAAATGCGGTGCACACGGTTCAAGTTGAAGCTGATCCTTGACCCGGAGCACACTGCGACATTGGGATGGGCGTCCACCGACGCACGAAAAAATCGAGATTCCTCGATGAGTCAGCGGCACTACGGTCTGCCAGATCGACAGGACAAGAGCTTTCCTGCGAAAGTTACGATCGGGTGGAACCGAAGCGGTAGCCCGCCGTCACACCAGCCCACGCACGACAAACACCGCCTATTGAACGGCCGAGGCGATGATCGCGATCATGCCCTGTAGATCAGCAGTTGTCGCAGCACCTGTCCGCGCTTGTCATCCGATCATTGGCGACACCAGGGCGCTTGTTTTGGAATGCGGACTGGTATCGTCATCATGGCCATCCGTCTTTCCCCTAGTCATCACGGGGTGCATTTCGTTTGTGACTCGATTGAGAAAACCATGCGCAAGAGCCCTCACTCCTGCCAAATCTGGGAGGCTCGCTGCCACGACCTCTTCGCCGATGTCCTCGGACTACCTACAATCTGGATACCTCATTCGTGCGCCGATTGTGGGCAATATGGGCCCGACGAACACGCCTCGCTTTCTGTCACTCGCAATGAAATTATGAAAATGACCGGTATTTTTCTCGACATCGGCGAATGTGCGTCGGCTCGTAGCTGCCATGGGGAGTAGGACATTAATCGGATGTACCTTTGCTGAATCTGCTGCGAGACTGTTCACCTCTGTAGGTACGCAACCGCCGGCGCGATAGTCTAGCGTGGCGCGCCCAACGATTCTCGCGGCGACAATTGCGTTCGTCGAATGTGCACGAATAGTAGCTGACCCTGCTACCTCATCCGGAAGACCAGATTCTCGGGAAAACCTTTCGCCTCCCAAGGCAGCGTGGTTGTCGTCGAACTTGTTTCGACGGCAGCCACGTGTTGTGGCTATGAGACCGCCTGTGTCGCGGGGATAAAAGTATCAATGGTCCGGGAGCGAGCGCCGGTGACTGGCGCGATAAGAATGCCGTTCGTTTTTGCTTTGCGGTGTGTCGCTCGCCCAGCGAAACTAGTCGGATCCACCGCAAGGGAGCCAGAATGTCATCGTTTCCGACCTGCCGAGAACGCTTTTTGTGCCGGCCGAATATAATGGTGGCCCGAGTAAACCGACTTCGGCGTAACCGGTGTTCTTCCCACGCGTTCTCCTGTCAGCGATCTGTGTTCGACTTCAATACAAGAGCGAAGGAAGTGTCTTCGAGACTCCGATTCTGCCAATAAATTCAACTCACTGGCGATCGGCGCGATGGTGACGAAATACTCAATCCGACCAACTTTTCGGAGTTGTCAGATAGAGGGGAACTTTTCGTGCTGCTTGAGGGAGTCATAGCCGTACATGACCACTTCGAGCTTTGGCCATCACCAACGGAGATTGTCAGCTCGAACATTCGCGGACTCAATCAAACCTTCAGCTCGTATGAGAAAGACTATATCGTTTCGAGTTTTGTATTTGACGGTTAAAGTATAAAATTACGCTAGTGCGATTGTCCAAATATATAAAAAAATATATTATTGCTATATATTGATCTATGGCGGAGCGCCGTCTAGACCTGCTCAACACGCGCCAGGGGGACTACCCTGGTCAGCGACGGGAGGCTTAGATGAACCGACGTGACAAAATGCATCCAAACAAAGCCAGGCGTGATAGCCCGGAAATGAGGCTCGCCTTCCTCGATTGCGTACGTGTGGTTGCTCCACGGGGTGCTATACGCTGGCCGGCCGCACGGAACGACCATCTGAATGCGCTTCGCGAAGTCGCAGATAGCGGAAGATATTATCGGATTAACCGTCCCGTGGTGACCGGCACGGGGCCGAGCCTTGAAAAATTGCCGACATTGCAACAACCATCTGCCGAATACGAGGCAAGCATAGGCCTGGGCCTAACCAAGGCACTTCTCGCCACGAAACACGAACCGGAACGAATGGGTCAGATCACATGGTCTCTTTCAAAATCTGAACGTGTCTTTGATTGCGCTGGAGGTGATTCTGACAACGGCGAAACCATCGCTACTGATGGACACGTCGAGGCTCTCGCGAACCGCGGATACTCCAACACCCCCGATGCCTATTATCGGCTGGTTGATAGGAATAACCGATCGGAAAAATTGCTCATTGACGATGAGGCCGACACACGTCCACCGAAGAACTATCATGAACATGTTGATTTCGAAAACTGCCACCACATTGATGGCACTTGCAGGCCTTGGAGACACGGTTCGCTTAAAGCCGGCCGCTTACGCGAAATACGACAGCCGGTAGACATCGGACCAGCGCGCCATCCCGACGCAGCCTTGTGCCTATGGCATTGAAATTAGTGGCAGAATGCGATAGCTGCCAATTACGGCCGCGGCTGTAATACAGGTGGTTGATGCCGTATCTGGTTCGGGCGCGAAACGCGGTGCCGGTGTTGGAAGGGCCGACTAGTTCGACCTTCAATTCGAAGCGACCGTCCGGTCTCAATGCAAGAAGCTCCTGTAGGGTCCTTGAAGGATATCGACAGAGGAAAACTATCAAATGCGGTGTTGCAAGAACGCGCCCCAAGGTCGTGGGGGTGACCCAAATTTTTCTACTGAACCAGAACCTGCAAAGGCCGATATTGCCTACGAGGCTATTCGACGAATTCTCCACAGTAACGGTCGTGTGCCGGGGCAACATCTCAGGGAACAGGATCTAGCGTCTAAGCTCGATCTTGGTCGAACGCCAGTTCGCGAAGCACTTCAGCGGCTTGCAGCTGAAGGGAAGATCCAATACATCCCTCAAAGAGGCTTTTTCACGAGACCGATGTCGGAAAGAACTCTGTTAGATCTTTATGTTGTCGGACGTGAGACCCTGATCTCGGCATTAAATCGAATGCGGCCGCAGGTCCCAGAGAGCTGGACCGTGACGGATAAATTGTCCCCTGACGAACTCGCCTTAAGGGCAGAAGCGATATTCACTAAAGTCGCCCAAGAAGCATCGAATTGCGAGGCTTGCAAAATCGTCCACCGATTCTGTTTTTGCACTCACCCTCTACGAATGGAAATAACTGCGTCGGAACTTCGGCCCGCGTTTGTCGAAAGCCTCGAGAAGCTAATTGCCGCAATGTCTGAACTAGGCACGGCGACGACCCTGGTGGAGTCCGCGTTGGTGAACCACCTTGATCTAGAACAGGGTGCCGTCTCAAGGATTGTACAAGAGGTGAACGAACGTGGATTAACAGGTTTTCCGGGGCCTGCGAGAAGTTTGTGACATCGCATACCGTCATCTCGACGAATGATTCTAATCAACGAACCCGATGAATCTTGTCGAGTGCCGCGCATATCTGCGGCTGCTGCGGGCAATCCAAAAGCCGACGTCGGCATTACCCACCAGCATTTTAATTATGTTGCCAAATCAAAGAGGCTGCCACCATCCCTTCAGCATTCCAGAATACAGCGCTGGCAAAGCGAAAGTTGCTCGTGTCCTATCGGGCAACGCCCTCCGCAGGTTTCCATTTGCCGCGGCTTGCCCAGGCCAGCTATGATGATCGAGCGACGTTTTCAGCCGAAGTCTCAAAAGACATTGTGCCAAAGATAATAACAGCCAACGGGATCGACGCTGCGACCTTGAGGACAGAGGTTACGCCAGGCGGGTATCTCGTCAAAACGAATGCATCGCTTCAGACCGAGGGTGATCTCGATGACGCCGCGGCGGATCGACTTGCCGGCTCCCTTGGCTACGTCTTCCGCCAATATCGCGTCCTTACCTCTCGCCTCAACGACATGACAGGTAAGACAGGCTTTGTTGTCGTGCGGTTTCCGCAGGGCAGCCTTAACGCCACCGTCGCGCAGAGATTCTTCGAGGCAGCGGACGCAACGAAAAAAGGCTTGGGCGGCGGATATGCCGTGTTCGGTGACGAGCAGATCTTTCTTAATGCAACGAATTCCGAAGGAAAGCCTTATAGCGGACTCGATGACGCAAGCTTCCAAGACGGATTGAGACGCGCAGCCGTATCGTTTGGCGGCCCCAAACCAATGGTTTCTTCCCTCGGCAATGCGACCGCGCGCTTTATTGGGAATGATTGGCAGAGGTCAACAAGAGGCGAGGGCTATCAAACTTTGCTCGGTGGATCGGACGGCGAGTTAGTGAGAAAGCTCGACGAGATCAGCAGGTGTTATGCATTCCTCCTCGCGAAGACAGCCGACAGCAAGGGCTGGGCCAAAGATGAATAAGGGCCGGACGAGGACCTACGCTCAAGTCGCTTAGCGAGTTCAAATGGCATTTCGCAAAACGGATCTCGCAGGCGATACGATTTTGAGTGATCGTACGCCGGCCACCTGGGGCCGCGCCGGAGAAAATCTTACTGCTGCAATGCTCGAGAAATTCAAGACGGCTTAATCCTGCTTTGGTTCTAGAATATCTTAGCGCGGGCATGTCACAGCTTGAGTGGTCACCATCTTTGCTCGATCTGGCTCAGACATTCGCTACGCAAGCGGCCGGGATTGCGGCATCGCGGTAGCTGAATCTGATGCCGTCTAATCGCCGTCGGAACAAATGAGAGTCGTCCAACATCGCTAGTCATAGCGTTCGATATTGGTGCGGATCCCATCACCAGCCACCGATTTTACATTCGACGGGGGATTACCAGGACGAGCCGTGCCGCAGGGAGTCCTTATCTCGCCGGAAAGGTACTGGCCGCTGTTGCAGGGTAGCATGTTGACGTCGAGAAAGTCGCTCCTCTTCAGGGAGTTCTGATACGCTACAACTTCTTTTATCGACATCGGGGTCGAGAAGATCGTCGCTCCCTCAAATCCCGGCAACGCCTCTATTGGCTCAATCATGGGCGACGCCTGACCGGGCGCGGCTGCAGCGCCAATAACCCATGGTCCAACCGATCCGAAAATCACGGATTTCGGACGATCGGCTGGCGTACCAGAGCTGAAAGGAGAATGCGGGAACCCACTGTCGAGCACTGCCTCATCCCATTGGTAAGCTGTAAAAGCTAGAAAATAGGTATACGGAGCAAAACGGTCGATGCGCACTTTGCCGTCTGGAGTAAAGGTATAGTAAATCCACTCTGTGCCGGCGAATGCCCCTGTTGGCCCCACGACGTTCATATCCCAGGGCTTCTGCCACCATGCAATAGACGCCATGTCGCTTTGAAGCAGGCTTTTCGCAAAAGACCACTTTTGACCATTCGGATTGGGCGTGGCTCCCAACGCGAATGATAGGTAAGCATCGTTCGAATTAGAACTTAGAAGCGATAAGGCGCTACCGCCATTAGGAGCGGTATTTTCACGGGTCTTTTCGACCAAAAGGACAGTGAACCCCGTGTCCGGTCTGATCGACGCGCTTTGACTAGTCACGATTGACGCGTGCGGTGGAAAGTTGAAGGAAGTCTTGTTGGTATAGAAGTCAAATGCCTGCCTCGTATCTTCGGGCACCGGATAATCCGCTTCTGCCGCCGAGTCGTGGATGTACAGCTTTGGAAATTCCCAGAAAATTGGCACTACCTTCGGTGTGAGCGTCTGAGATACTTTGTCCGACGCGCTTCTAAGACAATTGGCTTCATTGGTGCATGATGCCCCTTGCCCTTCGCCAGCGACAAGACAGCCCAGCGTGGAAAACAATAGGAAGAATTTCATTCCATTATTCATCAAAACAATCCCGTTTTTGGAAGCGGAGGTCTTGCTCTAGCGCGTGAGCTCGGTGGTGTTGCGGCGCCCTATCTGGCGCAACATATCGCCGACTACGTCGGGCCAATCAGTGGTGATAAGATTGGTACGATTGACGATCGCCATCTCCGGATCTCCTCGGTAATCTGGTACGATCCCTCGTTGAGCGGTCGATTTCGGATCCGTGTTGTGGTCGAAGCAGCATTTTCCGGCGCTGTTGGCGACGCCCTCTGGAAAGTAGTTACTTTCATGATAGGTGGCGAAGCCCTGCTTCTGGTCGATATAGTCGAAATATGCCTGCAGACCGTCACCTTTATAGAATTGGTTCATTTCAAACTGAATGGAGAACGGCGCCACATTCCATTGATCGTAGATTGGATCCTCGTGGGGATCGTAGCTGGAATCCTTCACATTCTCGTCATCCGGGTTTTCGACGACAATTAGCCCGCCAATGAGGTTGGGGTCGTAGGTCGTCCGATTTAAAATCGTGCCGACATCCACCGCATCCTTTGCTTTGAGCTTGAATACAACGGCTTTGCTGAGTTTCGCATTTCCCTTGGTCGCGAGAATGTCAAGGCAGCGTTGCATGAGCTCGATGGGATCAGTAGGGTCCTGATCATCGACTGCCGCCTTGATATCGACGATCATCACGTAGCCATGACCATCATCGGAGACATATCGGGCGAGTAGATCGAGCGCGGCAGAGAACGTTAGGAACTTCGCCTTTCGCCCTTGTGAATCCGTAAAAACGCGGCCATGTCGGTCCCGTAGATCGGCCTGTCGTAGCTGCGAAAAGTTCTGATTATATAATAGGCCGCTTCCAGTTGACTCGCGCTCAATCCTGTAGTCGTGAGATAGAACGACTTCATTGTCAGCGGTGAAGCGGGCATCGACTTCCACGCTCTCGATCTGCGAATTCCAGGCGTCTTGCAAGGCATAGGCTGAATTCTCGGGATAGATCTCCCAAGATCCGCGGTGCGCAGATAGCAGGACCAAGTCATCGTCGGGTTTCGGCAGCTTAAACATGTTTCTTGTAATCGCACTTACAAGATATGGTGAAGGCTTTACCGGAAGCAGCGCCTCTGCTTCGGCATAGGATGGAATAGCGAAAGCAAAAAAAGAAGTCAAAATGAGCGATGCCCGCAGATCCCGTCGGCCGCCGAGGTAACCAAAACGCGAGGCGTAAGAATTTAGGATCGCTGATGCTACGTTGTTGCTGGTGTGCATAAGGTTTCAGAACCTTTCGATGAGAATTTGGGTAGCTCGCTACGTTGTACGGCCTGTTCCTGGGGCTTCTTGCAACAGCACGAACCGCCTCAGCAGTGGCTAAGGCCTGGGCTGGGAACGAAAGAGGGGAGATGGCCTCGCTACGCGATGGGATTTGTTAGCCGACCGCCTGGTTCCCCCCTTGCTCTATGGCTGTAATAACAGGCTGTTCGACATCAAGATGATCCATAAAAGCGGAGCCTAACAAAGGCGTTGCGTTGCCGGGTCGCGACATAGCGTGCTCAAGGGTTGAGAGAGTTTCGGTGAAAGCAGCTTGGAGCTCGACACGATTATTTTCATCCTGGTGCAGCGGTTCTCAGGTGAGGAGGCGTTGGCAGGGTTTTCTCCATCAAAGCTGCTGCGCCATAGGGTGTTTGGACGCAATCAATTGCCTGCCAGCCGCTCTTTTCGTAAAGAACTCGCGCGTCCTCCGTTATCAAGAAAAGGCTTTTGTAACCGAGGCGCGATGCTTCGTGCTCCAGCCGCTCGATCAACAACGTGGCTATTCCTTTCTTGCGGTGAAATGGATGGACAAAGAGCGACTTAAGCCACGGGGATAGATGAGATTTTCCATCGAAATCACGATCAGCCAACGTGACCATCCCAACCGGCAATGCGTTTTCAATGGCAATCAATGTTAGCGGTATCGAATTTTTTGTTGCTGCTTCAAACTCGCCCCGCGTTTGTTCGTACGAGCCATTTGATTGACAACCCCATTGTCCGAAAGTCCAACTTGCGCAAATGGAAATGAATTTCGGAAGTCTTTCTAGGTACTCGATCGTTACCGGAGTTGCAGCTACCATTGGTTTCGCGGTCATAGTATCTCCATTCTTCTGGCGGGCCGAGCAATCGAGCGAGGATCGGTCAATTTGAGGTGAAGCCCGTGCACCAACCGATGCTATCGGATCCCACGATATATCCTGGACGGTGACGCTGCGATTCAAGACGCTTCGCCTGAGCGCAACTGCGTGATCACAAAGCTGCTAAGATTTGTGGCAACGCCGTCATGCGGCTAAACAGCTTTGTGGCACCTGCCTCCATCAGTTTGTCTCCATGCCCAGCAAGGCAATGAGAGCCACCCACGAAGCCAATCACCATCATCCCGGCTGCCACTGCCGCCTGAGTTCCAGCAACGCTGTCTTCAATAACGAGACAACTGCCAGCCGGTGTGCTCATATTCTGTGCTGCAAACAGGAAGAGATCCGGCGCTGGCTTACCACGCGCAACTTGCGAAGCGCTGAAGACATGGGGCCAAAAGAAATCATGCAGGTCTGTGACTTTAAGAGCCAAGCAGAGCTTCGCAGCATCACTGTTCGACGCCACGCACTTCCTTAAATTGATAGCTTCCAAGGTTTGCCGAACGCCGCTGGTTGCACGCAGATCACGAGCATATCGATTTGCAACTTCGGCCATCACACGTTCATGATGATCCTCCGGTAGGCGCAAGCCGCCCTCGGATTCTATGACTGAATAACTTTGCTGGTCAGTCATTCCTATGAAGCGATCGTTATACTCTTCAGCGGATATGATATAGCCACATTTCGCCAAAGCTTCGATGTGCACCCTGGTTGCGATAAGCTCGCTATCGACGAGAACCCCGTCGCAGTCGAAGATCAGTAATTCCGGACTTTTCGAAAAAGACATACAAGGAGTCCTCGTTGTAGAATCACTCTGAGTTTTGTCCCAGCGCAGCTTTCAATCTTCCGGGCATTGAGCAAAGTATGATTGAAAAGGATCGGATGTTGACCATTGCGGCACTGGGAAATTGGTGCGACGCGCGGGGCTCAGCCAGAAATTGCTCCTGCGGCGACCTTCGGACCTTGCTTATGAAGAGCATTCCAAACCTTGTGAAACGCCTCTGCATAAAGCTTCATCAATTCGCCATCGTTGGGTGGCGCAATCTCGGAAACGTAAAACATCGTATCCAAGAGTTTCACTGTATTTGGAAAATCGGCGGCCTTCCAGTTGTCGCGAATGTCTGGAAGATATTCGAATACGGGCTTCGTGAGCCAAACACAGATAGGCACGCCTTCGGCCTGCAGCGATTTCACCACGAAATCCCTTGCAGCCGGGCCTGGCGCGAAGCCAAGTGCCGCAGGTTCGATCCGGAGGGGAAAGTTGAGCATCGAATGGTCGCAGTCAGATGGGTTGAAAAGAGGAAATATACCCACAAGCTCGCTGATCATCTCCCATAAAAGCTTGCTATTGTCTCTTCGGATTTGCAGTTGCGTATCCATCTCAGTGACCCGCAAGTTCGCTATAGATGAAGAGAATACGTTGGGCCTGTAGTTGTACCCTTGGGAATAGGGCGAGAATATTCGCGCTCCGCTCCGAGACGAGCTGGACAGCGATACGCGATCAACATGTGCAATCAAGTTGGCGTCTTCCGTGATGACAAATCCTAGCTCCCCAGCCCCAAGGTGCTTGGCGCCGTTTCCGGATAGAGCGAGTGCGTCTGCATCAAGATGCGCACCGTCGACGATTGGTTTCGCGGCGCCGATCGATTGGCAGATGTCGTCGATCACAGCAATGCCTTGAGCTCGCGCTGCAGACCTCGCGTCGGGGACGAGAACATTGTTTCCGAAAAGGTGAGTGACTAAAACTGCGGCCACGTTGGGGCCGAACTCTTCAGCGGCGGCGCGCTGATCAATCCCGGCCAAGTTCATGTCGACATCAACGAAGACGGGTTGAAGACCGCTGATCGTGATTGGCCCTACCGCTCCCGGCCAATTCAATGCTGCGGTAACAACTTGCTCGCCTCGCTCTTTGACGTAGTCGAGCTCGATGTGAATGGCTGCCGTTCCGCTGCCGACAGCGCGCACTTGCCACTTCCCGGTCCACCTTGCAAGGCTTTCCTCCAAACCGCTCACAATTGGATGATTAACGCGGTGATATCTTCCACCATCCACAACTCCACGCAGGGCATCCGAGTGCTTCTTCTCCGCGGCGGGCCAAGGTGTAACACGTCCCTGGGGGACCACAGGCTTCCCACCGAAAACGGCGAGCTTCTCGACTGAGAAAGCACCAGTTGCGTTGCGAGTGATGAGCCGTAGTGCACCGAATCTGTTCATCTCGATCTCCAATCATGCTCATTAGAATGCTGATCAGCCCACACAAACGCTAGCACTGCTTTCCCCGGTATGATAGCTCAAACTAAGTATATAAAAAAGTATATGCTAAATTATATTCAAGATACGCGAGATAAAATAAGTATAATATTCGATTCTGTCGTGTATGGTCAGGCAGCCGCTTGGGCGTCACCTTGGTCAGCTTCTGCACGGAGCGCTTGGGATATTTCAATAGTTTTTAACGATTGGGCGGACACTAAGATCACTGAATGAAGGCTTGGGAAGGGAACCGGCCAAAGTTTCCCGTAAACGCCAGGTGCCGATCATAAGATGCGTTGGAAGAACAGCACATGGCCCCCAGATCATAACCCGAGCCTCACCAGATTGCGAAGAAGCGGTTAGCCCCCTGATAGTGCTGGCCGTTGGCGGCGCAATTGGTTCGGCCAACAGGATTGGATGCTATGGACTCTTTGATAAGAAGACTCGAAGCTCACCGACTGGGAGAAAGTGAGGGCAGTTCTGACGATCGCCATAAAGATGAGAGCGCTAAGGGTATAGTACCGGCCCAAAAACTGATTCCAACGCGAACCTTGGGCCCTGCGAATCGGGGCCGATTGCTGCAAGCCTTGTACGACATAGGGCCATCCAGCAGGGCGGACCTGGCCCGCCTTGCGGGTGTGACTCGAGGGACTATCGGAGGGATTGTGCAGCCCCTGATCGATCAGGGTGTTCTTGCGGAAGGAGAGGTGATACCTCCCAACGAAGCAGGCGGCAAGCCGGCTACCAAGTTGTGGTTTTCCAAGGATGCAAGGCCAATATGCGCGGTGCTCCTGATGCACGACCGCGTGAGTGCTTGTTTGGTCTCTTTGGAGGGCAAGGTCTATGCTCAACACGCCGCCGATTTTCCGAAGAACCTTACACACCCCACCGACGCATTCCGAATTATAAGCACCTGTGTCGAAGAAACCATCGCATCTGGCAAACCGATCTTAGGGATAGGTGTAGCAGTTGCAGGAATGATCAATACGGAGACGGGCACAATTGTGACCGCCAGTCTCGGGCCATTCCTGGACGGCTTACCGCTCGAAGCCGAGTTGCACAAAAGGTTCGGCGTTACCGTGTGTGTCGATCAGGATACCAGAGCCTTGCTGGTTGGGGACCGATGGTTTGGACAAGGCCGCGGCCGGAGAAACTTCGCCTCCGTCCATATCGGCGAGACTTTGGGTGGAGCGCTTTACCTTGATGGGCATCTCTATCGGGGACCCGCAGGTGCAGGCGGCGAAATCGGTCATACGACCGTAGACATCAAAGGTCGGATATGCCAGTGCGGCCGACGTGGATGCTGGGAAACAATCGCCGGCTCGAAGTGGTTAACGGACGAGGCCAAGGTTAGGCGGTTGCCACAACCGCACTCCCTGGATGTGAGCCGATTATTGACTCTGGCCAACGACGACGTCCCAGGCGCACGAGAATTACTTCGCGACTACGCGTTCAACATTTCGGTCGGCCTGGCGAACCTCCAGCAGTTCATGGCGCCCAATTTTATCGTTATTCACGGCGACATCGTACGAGGGGGAAACCCCATGCTTCATTTAATCCAGGAAAGCTTCCGGGAATTGGTATTCCATCGCCCGGGCGATGAAATTGCCCTTGCTTTCGGAGATAGCGAATGCCTGGCGGCTTTACGCGGTGCCGCCAGTCTGCTTCTTTCTGAATTGCTGAATTTCGTCATCTAAGGACATCCGCAATACGTTCCTGCGGGAGGTCCGCGGTCATTGCCGGGATCTATCTGCAACTCGACCGTCACTCACTTTGCCGAGTTCGTTCGCGACCTTTGCCAGCATCCGGCGTGCTGGCAAAGATATTGACGCTGTTTCACGGTTGCTTTGACTGGTCTGCTGCTCAGAGAGTGCATTCTCAATCTGAAACTCCGCCACAATCCCGCGCAACTGTTTTGCCTCAAGGGCAAGTGCCGTGCTTGCAGCCGTGGATTCCTCGGCCATGGCTGCATTTTGCTGCGTAACCTGATCCATTCGATTGACTGTCCGGTTGACCTCAAAAAGGGTTGCGGACTGCTCGTTGGAAGCGGCCGTGACGGCATCAAGCTGAGTGTTAATCAGCACTATCTGGTCCACGATGATCTTGAGCGCCTCGCCGGTATCGCGGACCAGCTTGACGCCACTGCTGACCTCATCAACCGAATTGAGGATAAGATCCTTGATCTCTTTTGCTGCATGCGCAGAGCGTTGAGCAAGCTCCCGCACCTCCTGGGCAACCACTGCGAAACCTTTTCCTGCCTCGCCGGATCGTGCCGCCTCGACGCCTGCGTTGAGCGCCAGAAGATTGGTCTGAAACGCGATTTCGTCGATGACCCCGACAATACTGGAGATCTGCGAGGATGACCGTTCGATGCGTTGCATTGCCGCGACAGCGCTGGAGACCACTCCCCCGGAGTGGCGCGCCGACTTGTTTGCCTCGATCGCAACATGTCGCGCCTCCGCTGTGCGCTTTGAGGAACTGGCGACGTTCTGGGTAATTTGATCCAGCGCGGCGGCGGTTTGCTCCAGTGAAGCAGCCTGGTGCTCTGTGCGGCGTGACAGGTCCTGCGCGCTCAAACTGATTTCCTGCGCGCCATCATCTATCGATTCGGTTGCGTTCGACACAGCTCTCAAGCTCTCGGCGAGCTGGGCAACAGCAGCATTGAAGTTCGCCCGCAACGGTTCGAAGTCCTCGGCGAACTTGTCGTCGAGGCTGAACACGAGGTTCCCGTCGGCGAGATGCCTTAGGCCCTCTGCAAGCCCGGTCGTTGCCTCCGCCATATCCCGCGCCCGCTGACGATCGGTCTCGGCGAGACGCGCACGTTCAATCTCGTTTGCGCCACGACTTGTCTCTGCATCCTTTCCGAGATCGCGCGCCCTCAACTCGTTGTCCTTGAAGATCTGTACTGCCCGGGCCATCGATCCGATCTCGTCGCGGCGAATCGTTCCCTCAACAGTCGAAGTAAGATCGCCGTCGGCTATGACCTTCATCGTCGTAACCATCTGTTTGATCGGTTTGACTAACCAGGCGCGAATTGCGAGAAAGCCGAAACACGAGACAGCGAAGAGTGCCACAATAGCTGTTCCCAAACTCAGCACGGACGTGTCACGGACAACGTTTGAAACGCCAGCACGCTTTTGACCTGCGTCGGAAGCGAGTTTTTCCGTGACGGATGTGAATCTTGGTGAGATGGCAGCAAAGGCGGGTTGGCAAAGAGTGAGATAGAGTTGCTGCACCATGGCAAGCTCGGCTTCACTAGTTGCGCCGCGACCAACAGCGATGGCTGCACCACACGTATCGGTCAGGACGGAGAATCCATCCGCCTTCAACTTCGGCAGTTCGCTCTGCTCAGGAACTGCGGCAATCGCCATATCCATGAACCTGACGAAGTTTTCTCGTGCGTCATTCAAGCCAAATTCTGCGCGCGCCCTCGCCTCTTTCGACCGCGTCATCACCATGTCGCTGATGCTGGCACGCGCTATTTCCAGACTTCGGTTCGACTGGGTCAAGCGAAGTGCTGCAGATGCATCTTTGTCGAGAAGCTCCTGATAGCTGTCGTTAACTTTCAACATTTGCCGGCTCTGATAGAACGTCAGACCGAGTGCCATGACGCCAAAGACGGCCATGATGATAAAGAACTTACCGACAATGGAAATGTGTTTCACGGGCCACTCCTCTAAGCTCGGTGTCACTTACGGCGGATGGATGTTCAGATTCTGATGGTTTGATGTCTCGAGTTTTAAAAAAATGGCTGCCGCCGACCTCGTAATCGACGACAGCCAAGTTGCCTGGGAGGGCAGGAGAAAAGAGTTGAAACCCCAGCTGGCGATATTTCGTGCACGTTCTGTCAGTCGCGGATCGCAGCCCCCGTTACTGGGTCGAACCAGTGCAATTTCTCCAGGTCGACTGTCAATGGCAGCACCTGATTGGGTCGAGGTGTCAGCGCCGGTGGTATACGCGCCACAAGCCGGTTCTTACCCTTATTGGGAAAGTCTTCGGTATCTTCAGCATCGTTGATATTGACCGGCGGTGAGGCGATGTCGAAAAACACGAAAGTGTCGGCTCCAAGCGCTTCGGCAACCGGGATCTGCTCATTGAACAACGCCTCGGCCTCGGGACAAACCTTGAACATCTCCGGGCGAATTCCAACAATGACTTGTCGCCCGGCAAAGACCGACAATGCTGGCTGGGCGGGGATGGAGAAGGATATATTCGTCCCGGTAATCGCAGCTTTCAGCGTCCCGGCTTCCGCTGTCAGCTCGATGCGTACGAAATTCATGGCGGGCGAACCGATGAACCCCGCGACGAACAGATTGGACGGCTTGTCGTAAAGCTTCTGCGGCGTGTCGATCTGCTGAAGATTACTCTCCTGTCCGTTAAACACCGGCTTCAGCACAGCCACGCGATCGCCCATGGTCATAGCCTCGACCTGATCGTGGGTCACATAAAGGGTTGTGACGCCGAGCCGCTGATTAAGCAGCTTCAGTTCACCGCGCATCTGCACGCGGAGCTTGGCATCCAGGTTGGAAAGAGGTTCGTCCATCAAGAAGGCCATGGGATGGCGAACGATCGCTCGACCCATCGCCACGCGTTGGCGTTGACCACCAGACAATGCCCCCGGTTTGCGCTCGAGATAGCGCGCGAGATCAAGCATTTCGGCTGCATCGCGCACCAGCTTGTCAATCTTGTCCTTGGGCATTTTGCGCTGCTGCAAGCCAAAAGCCATGTTGTCGTAAACAGTCATATGAGGGTAAAGCGCGTAGTTCTGAAAAACCATCGCAATATCCCGGTCCTGGGGTTCTGTCTCCGTCACATCAGCGTCATCCATGAGCAGCCGGCCGCTGTTGAGCGCTTCAAGACCCGCTGCCATCCGCAATAATGTCGACTTGCCACAACCCGAGGGGCCGACCAACACGACGAATTCTCCGTCCGCGACCGAAAAACTTACATTCGCAACGGCAACGGTTCCGTCCGGAAAGGTCTTGCCGATCCCGTCGAAGGTCATGGACGCCATTTTTATGTACTCCCCGTATATTCAAGCGAGGCAAGCCGCACCGTTATGCGGACATGCCCCGCGCCTTTGGTTCCGGCTTTAGCCGATGTTCACAGCCTTGCCGGTCGCAACGGATTCCTCGATGGCGGCCAGGATCTTGGTGTTTGCCAGGCCGTCCTGCGCATCTGCCAGCAGCGGAGCGTCACGCAGGACGCTATCGACAAAGCGAGCAATGGACTCCAGGACAAAGCCGCCGATACGCGTCGCGCCGGTGGGCGTTATGCCGATATAGTCATTGTATTTCAGTCCGCCGTCGACGATACGGCGCAGGCCGCCGCTATGGGTCGGGTCTGCCTGGATCTGGCCCTTTTCACCAACGAACTCGACCTTGAAATCGACGAGCGAAGGATTGTCGCGCGACAGGATCCAGCTGTTCTCCATGGTCACGACCGTGCCCTTGGAAAATTCAAGGATCGACGCATGGAAGTCTTTCGTATCCACGCCGCCGGCAGACAGTGTCCCAGAGCGGGCGACGGAATAAACACGCACGACCTCGTCTGCGAGAATGAAACGCAGGACATCGACGAGGTGGCTTCCCAGGAACCAGAGTGCCGAAGACTTTGCAGCCCAGCTCAGCATTTCGAATGGAACAAATGTCGTATTCGAAAGACGCGCGGTCCCGTGCTTTGCCAAGCCGATCTGACCGTCCTGAATCATGTCGCGAACCTGGGCGAGGATCGGATTCACACGGTTGTGGAAATCAATCATCAGCTTGCCCTTGGATTTTGCGGCAGCCGCGGCAATTTCCTCGGCTTCACTCACCGTCGTCGCAAGCGGCTTTTCGCTCAACACGTGTTTGTGAGCTTTCAGAGCGGCGAGGATTATCGGCGTGTGGGTAAAGTCGGGTGTCGCAACCGAGATCGCATCGATCTGATCGCTGGAGATCAGCTTCTGATAATCGGTGAAGGCCCGCGTTGCGCCGTAGGTTTCCTTCATCTTCAGCGCCCTGCCCTCATCGAGGTCGCAGACGCCGACCAGCTCGGTCTCCGGCAAGACATTAAAGGTGTGGGCGTGATTGCCGCCCCAAAGACCGGCGCCAATGACGCCCATTCGCAGTCTGCTCATTTCATTACTCCATTCATAAAGGGAAAGCTCAGCCCTTCACCGAACCAAAGGTGAGGCCTCGTACGACGTATCGATCGAAAACAAGGAAGATGATCATCGGAGGTATCATCGCGAGCACTGCGGCGGCGGCGATGTAGTTCCAGGTCACTCCGCTCGTTGCGAAATATCCAAGTGTTCCGATCGGAAGAGTGGCGGTCGAGCGTGAGCTCAGCACCAGCGGAAAAGCGGCATTGTTCCATGCGAACACGAAGGCGAACATCGACGTGACAATGATGCCGGGACGTACGATGGGCAGCGTGATCCGCAACATGATCGTGTACCAGCGGGCGCCGTCGACCCGGGCAGCCTCCTCCAGTTCCACCGGCACTTCATCGATGAAACTCTTCATCAACCAGACGGAAAACGGGATCGTCAGCGTTTGCAGGACCAGGATCATGGAGAAATAGGAACCCTGCAGACCGATGCGCGTGATGAGGATGAAATAAGGGATCAGGAATGCGACCGGCGGGGCCATCAACAGCCCGAGATACCACAACATGATGTTCTTCTTGCCGCGGAGCTTGAAACGGGACAACGCATAGGCCGCAGGAACCGAAAAGGGCAGATTGAGTAGCACAGCACCAATCGCGACGATGAGGCTGTTGACCAGTTGCCGCGCATTGGTGCCCGGATCGACGAGGATGTGCCGGAATGCGTCGAGATTGGGCTCGAATGTGAGTTGCGGCGGCATGGTGAACGCCGTCTCGGCCGGCCGGATCGCAAGGGCGATGAACCAGAGGATCGGACCGACGAAGATTGCCAGGAAGAGGAGGCCGGCGGCGTAGGTGAGTGCCGTGTTGAAGCTCGTGTGGCGCCGGGACATTTTACCACTCCTCGTTTCGGAACGCGAAGAAGACGTAGAGGGCAACGATGACGTTGACGATCAATACGGTGATCCAGGTCATGGCGCTGACCAGACCGATGTTGAAGTTCACAAGGCCCTGTTCGTAGAGAGAGTATCCAAGGGTGCGCGTCGACGTGCCCGGTCCGCCGCGGGTGAGCACAAGCACCGTGTCGAAGGTGTTGAAGATCTGCATGAAGCGCAGCATGACGATAATGATTGCGGTGCGTTTGATCAGCGGCAGCTTGATCCGCATCAGGATCGTCCATGCAGACGCGCGATCCAGGCGTGCGGCCTCCAAAATCTCGTCGGGCACGGCCAAAAGGCTCGCATAGAGAACGATTGCAAAGAACGGCGTCCACTGCCAGACGTCGACGAAGAGGATGGCCGCGAGTGCAGTCGATGGCGAGCCAAGAATTCCCTCTGCGGGAACGGGGAGCCAGAGCGACTGCAACAGCCAACTCAACAGTCCACCGCCGGGATCATAGAGGTAGCGGAACAAAAAGCCGACGACGATGGGTGCGATCGTTGTGGGCAGGATCAGCAGGGCCCGCACGATGTTCATGCCAGGCAAGGCCTTGAGCAGAATGAGCGCGATCGCCAGGCCGAATGTGAACTCAAGTGCCGTGCCAAGGATCGACAGGATCAGGGTGTTGGTGAGCGCGGCGCGAAAGTCGAATGCGTTGAAGGCCTGCACATAATTTTCGAACCCAACGAACTGGAGCGGTTCCGGGCCGATTTGCAGGTTCCAGAAGTAGAAGCTCGATCTGAGGGCAAACAGCAAAGGATAGGCGATGAGCGCGAGCAGCATCACGACCGAAGGCGCGATCAGAAAGTAGGGCAAGTTTCGTCGGATAAAGCTCTTCCGGGCAGGCCCGAAGGCTCGCGGAGAGCGAACAGTTGTCGTGTGCATTGCCAGATCCAGTTCTTCTTCAAGTGGATGCCGGCGCGATCGCTGTCGCGCCGGCCCGAGGAGAACTCTGTTACTTCTTGGCGATCAGGGCTTTGGCCCCGTCAAGAGAATCCGCGTAGCTGTCCTTTTGATAAGGGATCATGAGATTGCCCTTCAGGATGCTCTCGAACAGGCTGTTGGCGCGCTCGAGGCCGGTCTTCGGCTCCTCGTTGCCGGTCAGAAGCTGGTTCAATGTGAGACCCAACACGCTTTCGACAGCCGTGTAACCAGGTACAGGTGGGCGTGTGACCTTGCCGTTGCCCTGCTTCATCATCGCATACTGCACATCGAGGTACGGATAGATCGCCTTGACTTCCTCGTCTTGATAGAGCGAAACGCGCGCAAAGTCGGAGAACTGGTAGTTGAGGTCCGGCCAAAGAGCCATTTTCTTCTGCGTGGCCTTCGAGGTCGCCCATTTGATGAAGGCGTAGCCTGCCTCTTGCCTTTCGGAACTGGACGGGATGCCAAGGCTCCAGCCGCCGAGGCTGACCGTCTGAGGCACGCCCTCAGCTTTCGGCAAGGCTGCGGTTGCATACTTCTCCATGACGTCCGACTTCTTGCCGGTCATGTAGCCGGAATTCTTGATCAGATAGAAGTACGGGGTCCACCAGTAGAACATGCCGATGTCGCCCTTGGCGAAACGGGTGCCGGCGTCGAACCAGACATAATTGATGGCTTCAGGCGGAGACAACTTGTAGAGCTGCCTGTAGACTTCGACAGACTTGATCCAGGCGGGGCTTGTCAGTTGCGGGGAGAAATCCCACGGAGCGGCCGGGAACGATTTGAACCAGTTCGCCCCGTGGCTTGCTGAGACCTGCGTAAACATGTGGACGATCGGCGACGGCTGGGAACCGCAAACGACGGTTGGGAAGAGCGGCTTGCCGCCAAATGATTTGCCTTCCATCGACTTCAGGGTGTCAACGTATTTCGTCCAGGTCCAGCCTTCCGATGTCTCGGTCGGCGGTGCTGCAATGCCGAGTTCGTCAAAGACGTCCTTGCGGTACATAACCCCCTGGGCATAGGCGGCGACCGGCAATGTGCCGACCTGGCCGCGCCACATATTCGAGGAGTAGAGGACCTCCGGGATGAAGTCTGAGAGATCGAATTCGGTGTCCTTGGCAATAAAATCATTCAGCGCGATGATCCAGCCATTGTCGAGGTACTGCCCGAGCCACATCTGGTCGACAACGATGACGTCGGCGTCTGAGGTTTTGGCGACAAAAGCAGACACGAGGCGCGATTGCAGGGCGTCATACGAGAGGCTTTCCAGTTCCACCTTGATGCCGGTTTCCTTCTCGTATTCTGGCACCAGCGCCTTCATTGAGAAAAAGAATGGGTCTTCAACGGACAGGACGCGCACCGTGTTCGCATCCTGTGCTGCTCCTCGCCGTGGCACGGCCAATGATCCCGCGCCAGCCACAAGAGCTGCGACGGAAGCGCTTTTCAGCAGGTCACGTCGCGACATATTTCCGATATCGATTGTCATAAACAGCCTCCTCAGTTGCTTCGTATCCCAACCCCGGCCCTTCAGCGCAGCCCTGGGCTTCCGCTTGTCGATACTGAGATTGTTACCCCTAATGTGCTTTTTGTAAGCAGTTAGTTTGTACCTCGCACAAACTTATGTTAGTGTCAAGAAGTTGTCGCGGCGAAAAATTTCCGCGCTGTACCGCGGTTGTCATCGACGTCCTGCTTGCATCACCGGAAAGGGCCTTATGTTGTATGGCCGTTCGATAATGTACGGGCTAAAAGGATCCGGTAGATTGGAGAAGAGAATTGAAGTTTGAGAGCCAGCCGTCCTATTCGTTGGGCCAGCGCACCCCTGCCAGCAGAGAAGTCGCCACCGGCGAGAACGGCGGCAACGTGACACTTGTCTCCCAATCGGCACTTGGCGCGATAAACCGCGGTCGCGTCCTTCAGGCCTTATATGATAACGGACCCAAAAGCCGGGCAGATCTCGCTCGACTTGCAGGTGTCAACCGGACCACGATAACCGGTATTGTGCAGCCGATGATCGAAGACCAGCTTCTTGTTGAGGGAGATGCGTCGCCTTCCGACGTCAAAGGCGGCAAGCCGGCTCGTCCGCTTTATTTTAACCCCGATGCACCGATGCTTGGCGCAGTCCTCCTTCTGCCCGGCACGATACAAACATGCCTCGTGGCGCTAACCGGTGAGATCAAGGCCGTTGCGAAAGCTGAGTTTGATACGCATGGCGAGACAGAAGCATTCATCGCGGTCATGACGGAGACGCTTACTGCCACACTGTCTCAGGCCCAGCAGGCGCCGTTTGGCATTGGCGTGGCCTCTGCTGGAATGATCGACAGTGACAATGGAACCATTCTTACCGTCAACCTTGCTCCCGTTCTAACGGGACTTCCCCTTGTAGCAATACTACAAGAACGCTTCTCTCTTCCGGTTGTCATCGATCATCACCCCCGTGCCTTGCTTGTTGGGGACAGATGGTTCGGACCCGGTCGCGGCCAACAAAATTTCGCAGCAGTCTATACTGGCGAGGTTCTCGGCGGCGCCTTCTTCATCGACGGCAAGGTCTATCGTGGACTCGCCGGATCCGGCGGCGAGCTCGGTCACAGCGTGGTGCAGATCGATGGTGCCCTTTGCAATTGCGGAAAGCACGGCTGCTGGGAGACCGTCGCTGCCCTTCCTTGGTTACGAAAAGAAGCCGCCCGATTGAGCTTTCCGCATCCCAAGAGCGTCACCTGTGCCAGGCTTGTCAAGGAAGCAGACGAAGGCTCGAAGGCGGCAGAGGAGCTTCTCGGCCGTTATACGCGGAACGTAGCCTTCGGCATCGTCAATCTGCAGCAAACACTCTCCCTCAACTCCTATGTCCTTCATGGAGACGTCGCCGGAGGCGGATTGAAGGCAGCAGAGCTGATCAGGCACCATGTCGAGCAACTGGTGGTGAAGAGACCTGGTCAGGAGATATCGATCACGGTGAATGGTATCGGCGAAGGCCATACGGCTCTGCGCGGCGCCGCGGGTCTGGTTTTATCCAGCCACCTCAAGCTGGTCATTTGAGGCTTTGTAGCGGCACCGATCTGCAAGGAAGGGCTTGCGGACCTGCAAGGTGCGGTTCGCGCCTGGGCCTGCCCCGGTTGACTTCTTAAAGAGACTCAGGCGCGCAATCAAATTTTCTAAGGTCGGGATTTGGGCTTGCGACCGTTAAGGTAAGGACTGCCATCGTCTGCGACGGCGGCGGAAAAGAGAGAGGCAAAGAACGGAATGCAGGCCGCCCCGATCGCGCCGGCGCGAGGGCCAAGTCGAGAGGCCTCGACTGCGGCAGCCTCCAAGCCGCGCGACGGGCCAAGGATTGGCTGACTGGAAATTGCGCGTACCAGCCTGTCTGTCACGAGTTCTGGCAGCCGTCCCCCAAGGACAATCAGCGCGGGGTCGAACATCGCCGTTGCTACACGTACCGTCTCGCTGAGCTGCTTTCCGGCGCGTTCAACCCAGATTTCTAACGCCGCTCCGGCGCTATCTGGCAACCGATCGAGGTCGATGAAGTCGTGGATGGCGAAGCCGGCACCGTTAAGGGTGGCAAAAAGGTCTTGGCCGGATGGGCGCGGCTGGTCGTACGGGTAGAGAACTCCGGGCAGGCAGGCGTTTCCATTGACACCGCGGTACGGCCGTCCGTCGATAACCGCCCCTCCCCCGACACCGTGTCCAATGTGAATGAAGAACATCGGATCAGGCTGCGGGATGCGTCCGCCGAACACATACTCTCCGAGCGCTGCAGCTGTTCCATCATTCTCGATGTAATAGGGCGCTTCGAAAGTCGCTTTAAAAGCTTGGTCCACCTCACCATCATCGAAAGCCGGGAAGAAGCTGTGGGCCTTGAGGATGTTCGACATCGTGCCGAAATTGCCGGGCACAGAGCAGCCGACCCCGAGAAGGCGATCCTTAGGCGTACCCAGGTCGGTCAGCATCGCCGCGATAGCAGCCTGCGCGGCGCCTGCCACAGACAAAGCCGTGCTGGTCTCGATGTCGACTGATCGGGAGGTAAGAATCTTACCTGCTAGATCAACAATTGCTACCTCCATTCGGGAGACCGAGAATGTTATCCCCGCGGAAAGATACCGGTCAGCCCGCAAGCTCAGCAAGCGCCGAGGCTGGCCTTGGGCGCCGGTCCGCTCGACCACCTCGATGAGAAGTCCGATCTCAATTAAGCGACCTATCAGCCGAGTGACAGAAGCGCCTGTCATGCCGGACCGTTCGGCCAGGTCGACGCGCGCAATCTTCTTGCCCACGAAAATCAGTTCGACCAGTCGTCGTTCGTTCCGTGAAAGGTCCATTGGTTCCAAGAGTGCCTCAAATCGTTAGTAGCCAAAGAGCTATTGCAATATATATTAAATTACGCAATGTAATTAAACTGTCATGTAGCTCCGGTAATAAGGCGCCAAGCCGGGGATGACCGGCCAAACTGAAACGAGAGGAACACCATGCATCAGATCAAACGTTTATTGACCCTCGCAGCCGTCCTGATCGCGGTCACCTCTCCGGCCTTGGCCAATAGTCTTGTCGTCTATTCACCTCAGGGAGAAGAGAACGTTCAGTGGATAATCGACCAGGCTAAAGCCGCCGGTCACGATGTGCAGTTTCTGCGCGCACCCGGAGGAGAACTTTTTGATCGGCTGGTCGCCGAGAAGAACAACCCCCAGGCCGATGTCGTACTCGGCATGGTCGACACGTCTATGGCTCTGCTCAAAAAGAACGGCCTGTTCCAACCATACACACCAGCCTGGGCAGCGGACCTCCCTGCGCAATACAAGGACAAAGAAGGCATTGTCTACAAATTCTGGAGCACACCGGTTGTCATCGCCTATGATTCCGACAAGCTTGCCGCTGAGCGGGCGCCGAAAAGCTGGCTGGACCTGACAAGGGGCGAATACAAAGGCAAATACGTCATCGGCAACACCGCCTGGCAGACGACAAGGGTCTATCTTGCCGGCATCTTGGCCCGGTTCCTCGACGACAAGGGCGAAGTCACTCAGGCTGGATGGGATTTTCTTGGCGCATTCTATGCGAACGCCATCGTTGTCGATGACGCCGATGCGCGCAAAGAAGCCTTCAAATCGGGCGGTGCGATCATCAATCTGAACTGGTTCGGCGGCGTCATCAAAGACGCCAAGGAGCTCGGCATGCAAGTCAAGGTCATTGACCCGGAAGGTGGCACGCCCGTCATCTCCGAAGGCGTGGCGATCATGGCGGGAACCGATCAGCTGGAGCAGGCAAAGGCATTCGTCGACTGGTTCGGCTCTGCCGATGTCATGGCCGGCTACGCCAAAAAGTTCGGTCAGGTTCCGGTGCTACCGGCGGCGCTGGCGAAATCACCGCCAGAGGTGCAGGCGAATGCGGAACTAGTCAAGGCGCAGCCTATCGACTGGGATGCCGTCGCGCCCAAACTGGACGGCTGGTTGCAGAAGATCGAGCTTGAAATCCGGTGAGGATGCAGGACCGGGCGACACAGATCGCCAGGCTTCACAGGAGTATGATCATGCCGACCCCGATCCTCATCATCGATAAACTGCATATTGGCTATGGCGACAAGGTGGTCATCCGCGACCTCTCGCTTGAGGTTCACGAGGGAGAGTTCGTTGCTCTGCTCGGGGCCTCCGGCAGCGGCAAATCCAGCGTTCTAAGGACCCTCGCCGGCTTTCATCCGGTCATGAGCGGGCGGATTATTCTTGAAGGAAAAGATATCACCAACGAGCCGCCGGAGCGCCGTAATGTCGGTATGGTATTCCAGAACTATGCGCTGTTTCCAACGATGACGGCGTTCGAAAACATCGCCTTTGCTTTGCGTGTGGCGAAGATGCCGCAGAGCGAGATCGGCAAGCGCGTCGCCCAGATCGCCGAAACATCCGGGATTACGGAGCAGCTGCACAAGAAGCCAGCGACCATGTCAGGCGGGCAACAACAGCGGGTCGCGATTGCGCGCGCGCTTGTCGCGGGCTCCAAGGTGCTTTTGTTCGACGAACCATTGTCCAATCTCGACGCCAAGGTGCGAGTGACGATGCGCCGCGAGATCAAGAGGCTCCAGCAGGAATTTGGCTTCACGGCAGTCTTTGTCACGCATGATCAGGAAGATGCACTCACGATGTCCGACACGATCGTCGTGCTGGCGAACGGTGGCGTTGAACAGATCGGTGACGGACGTACTCTTTATCGAGAGCCGGCGACGCCGTTTATCTGCGAGTTCATCGGCACCGCCAACGAACTGCCCACGCCGCTTGCCGGGCAAATCCTGGGCAGCGACGTTCGGGGGCGCATTTTTGTTCGCCACGAAGATGTACTCGTTGGGAAAGTGATACCAGCCGGGTTGCCGGCGACCGTCCGTCATGTAGAATTCCTTGGCGCCCACAGCCGTATCGACCTGGATACCGGCGGATACTTCATTTCGGCCGCCAGGATGGGGCACGAGTTACCCGAAATCGGTGAGACCGTGTCCTGGACGATCCGGCCGGGCTCGGTGCATATCTTCGAGGAAGCGGACAGATGAACCGCGCGGCTGCCGTCGAGCGCGTAGTCTATTGGATCGGGTTGGCGGCCCTGATCTGGATCGTCGTCACCTTCCTGATACTGCCGCTCGTCGCGTCACTTCAAACGGCATTTTTCAGGGACGGCAGCCTGGTGGTCGGTCAGACCCTAAGCGAACTTTCAAGATCACGAAGAGTGCGCGCTGCCCTTTGGAACACGGTTTGGATGACGTCAGCGACCATGGTCACGGTGACCATTGTCGGGATTTTCCAGGTGGTCGTCCTTGAATATTTTCACGTACGCGGTCGCGCACTCTTGAAAATCGCCTATGCAACGCCGCTGGTCTTCGGCGGTGTCGTTGCGGCGGCGGGCTATAACTTCACCTATGGTCCCGGCGGTGCGGTGACACATCTGGTGAAGGCGATCGTTTCCAGCCTCCCGCAAGACTGGTTCATCGGCTGGTTTGGCGTGCTCTTCACGCATACCTTTCTGATGACCAACTTTTACTATCTTTTTCTGCGTGCTGCGATGCGCCGCGTCGACTACGCAACCATCGAAGCCGCGCGCAGTATGGGTGCCTGGGAATATACGATCCTGTGGCGTGTGGTACTGCCCGCAATCATGCCGACGCTCCTCGCTGTCACCCTTCTCACCCTTTACACCGCGATCAGCTCTTTCGCCGCCCCTCAGGTGCTGGGCGGTCGCGATTTCCACATGCTGAGCCAGATGGTGCTGACTCTGAACAGCCTGCGCCGTCCCGACATGGCCGCCTTACTGGCGCTTATGATGGGACTGTGTCTCATGGCGCTTATCCTGCTGTCTCAATATTACGAAGCGCGCGGTTCCTATGTCGGCGGCGCGAAAGCGACTGCGCCCATCCAGCTACGCAAAATTTGCAGCCCGATCGGCAATACAGTGCTACATTTTTTTGCCTATCTTCTTGTGGCTATTTATGCGGTGCCGATCGCTCTTGTCGTACTCTTCTCCTTCGCCCCGGCCGCGAGCATCGGCATCGAAGTGATCCCATCCAGCCTGACCCTGAAGAACTATGCCCGCGTCTTTACCGAAGGCACCGCCTTTCTTCCGTTCTTCAACTCCATAGTGATGAGCCTTGCCGCGGTATCGGCGGCGCTGGTCGTTACGCTGTTTGCTGTCCCGGTTATTCTTGGCCGGCGCAGTTGGCTGACGCGCCTTCTAGACATCACTTTCTTCCTGCCATGGGTAGTTCCTAGTATTCTGCTCGCTGTCGGGCTGATCGTCACCTTCGACACGCCAAACCCGCTCGTTGGAAACGCAGTCCTCCTCGGCGGCTACTGGCTCCTGCCGATTGGCTACGCCATCGTCGCCTTGCCGCTTATGGTGAGGTTCCTGCGGGCAGCCTTCGTAGGAATCGATCCGGCCTATAACGAGGCGGCCCGCTCGATGGGCGCCACTGGTCTTTATCGCTATCGCCGCATCATTCTGCCGATAGTGGCGCCGACTGTAATCCTCGTCGCCGGGATGGCGTTCAACGATCTCCTGTCGGAATACCCCCTGTCGGCGTTTCTATACAACGTCAACAACAAACCGCTGCCGATTGCAATCGTAGACAGCTCGCTGTCTGTCGATCCTGAGCAGGCCGCGCTCAACCTTGTCTATGTCACTCTGATCATGGCGTTTTCACTGGCGATCATTCTGTTGGCCGAGCGCATCGGCCTTGGCAAAGGTCCAGAAACCACAACATTGTAGAACTGGAGACTGATCCATTGGATACCTGCATCACCGTCTGGCATTGGCCGCACCAGGAGCGTTGGTACGACGAAGGCATTCGCAACTCGCTCACCCTCATCAAGGAAGCTGGCTTCACACACATCAACTGGAATCCCGACTCCGGCAGTTCGTACTGGCTGGCCGACGCCGAGATCGAGTTTACAAGCAGGATCGTGGCCGATGCTGGGCTGAAAGTACACTCGGTTCATGGCAGCAATGGCCGCAATCCTATCACCGAGATCGGCCACAAAAACCCTGGCCCTTTCGCGATGGAGACGCGCAAGGACTTCCTGTCGCCGCATGAATGGCAGCGCCGCAGCGGAGTCGAGCTGTTGCGTAACCGTGTCGACCTGGCGGCCGCGTTCCAGTCCCCCAATATTGTTCTGCACATCGATATCAACGACAACGTCTTCGGCAGCGAAGCCGCCGAACGAGCGTTCTTCGACCCCCTTTTCCAGTCTCTCGACGAGATCAGGCCTTACTGCGTCGAAAAGGGCATCCAGATTGCCGCGGAAACTCTTCTTTGCGCCAACGCTCAGAATTTCCTCAACCTCTATGATCGGCTGTTCGCTCGATACGGCAAGGAGTTCATCGGCGTCTGCTTCGATTGTGGCCACTGGGAACTGATCGAGCCAGGCAAGCTCAGCGTGCTAGAGCGTTTCGCGGATCGCCTCATCGCTACTCACATTCACGACAATTTCGGAGCAATGGATAACCATCTCTTGCCATTCGACGGACGATTAGATTGGCACACGATCACCTCGGCGATCGCCGCAACTCCTTATCAGACTCCGCTCAACTTCGAGACGCCAATGGACCGGTATGGGATTCCAGAATCCGCCTACTATCGCCGCGCTCACAGTGTTGCTGTTAGGCTCGAGGAGATGGTCGCCGAGGCGCGCGAGAGGAAAAGCGCATGATGGCGAATGCGCTTACCCTCGACAATCCTCCACTACGTCGTGACAACGGTAGCAGCGTTGACCCCTGAACAGTTCCGCGGTCCAGATGGATGGACAGTCGAGACCAAAGAATCTGTCGGCTACGTCGGTGCCGTCAATCAATAGGCGGAGATCCTCCAACAGGCAGAAATCCTCGCCGGCGACTGTTGGCCAACGACGTTTCAGACCACCTTGTAGTTGGCAAGGTGGTAGCGCGACAGTCATCTAACGGCTGATCGATCTGGTGAACGGTACTGCAAATTTCACCAGCAGGATACCCATTCAGCCAATTTCGATCGCCTACGGCGGTTACGCCGTTCATGCCACCTTCGACCTTAAGCGCTTGGGCCGGCCGGCCTCGCATGCCTGCGTTCGCCTGCACTCCGACAATGCCGCCCAGTTCTTCTCGCTGGCGCACAGACTGGCCTCGCCAATACCCGCGTCGTGATCACGCGCTGACCCCGAATTCGGCAGCTGATCCCGTTCTATGCGCTGATCATCCGCTCCAACTCATCCATGTCGGGGACGATGATATGTCGAAAGTTCTCGATGCGAATGACACCGCTCTTGCGCAGCTTGGTCAACTGGCGGCTGACGGTTTCAATGGTCAGACCGAGAAAATCGGCGATCTCGGCGCGGGACAGCGGCAGGTCGAAAGAGGTGGTCGTGGCGGTCTGCGGTTCGGCGTGGGTGGCGATGAGGTGGAGCAGGCTTGCGACCTTCTCCTCGGCGGTGCGCCGGCCGAGCGTCAGCATCCATTCGCGCGCGGCGTCCAGCTCCTTCAGCGCCTGATCGTACAGGCTGCGCTGCAGCTTCGGCGTCTCCGATATCATGCGGTCGAGCAGGTCGCGGGGGAAGACGCAGATTTCGGCGTCGGTCGCAGCCTGAGCCGACAGCATGCTTTCGGGCACGAAGGGCCTGCCGACGAAATCGGGGGCGAATTGCAGGCCGACGATCTGCTGGCGCCCGTCCGGCATCACCTTGCAGAGCTTTACTACCCCGCGCATGATGTTCGAATAGAAAGAGCTTTCCGACCCTTGAGCGATGATCTCGCTGCCGGCATCGACCGTGCGGCGCAGCGACTGGCGGCCGAGCTCTCGGAGTTGGCCGCTCCACAGCGCGCCGCAGACGACGCCGTGCCGCGCTTGGCAGGAAGCGCAAGCGACGGGAGCGCCGGCGTCGGAAACCTTACTGCGTGCAACGTCCATTTCCTGATCCCTTCAAAATCTGCGTGTGCCATGATGTGGCTGCGCATGCTGGGCATACCCCAGACGATTACGCCGCGATTGCGGGTTCGGCTATCCCGATTTCTTCCGGCGCGGCTTGATGATTACCGATTTCGCCGGGACCGCGAGTTGATCCAGATCAAAGTTTCGGTGCCATGGCTGTTTTTGGATAGCGCCTGCCTCGACACGAGGCCGTCCCGCACAATCCTTCAAACTTGAACGACGGAGCAAAGATCTTCCAATCCTGGGCGACGAAGCCGCCGACGTCTTTGCGCACGAGCATTTCCCAAATTGCATGCCGGTTACTCGCGACGGGGAAAGGATTCAGGTCGAAAGGCATTACGGGTTCCTTCAGCTGGGTCGCCCATACTCTCTCTAGCCGGTTTCCAGTTGACAATCCGGTATGTTTGTGCGACGCACGTACGAACAAGATGCGCGCAGCTGGTGCGGCCCGAAGGCGATCGACGCTGTGTCAGATGACCTCCTGAAGGAACGCGCGGATGACTGTCTACCTAATCGGAATCGACGGCGGTGGCACCAGCTGCCGTGCTGCAGTCGCCGGTGCGAACGGGAGTATCCTTGCGCGGGCTCAAGCCGGGCCAGCCAACATTCTCTCCGATCCGGATACGGCCCTCGACAACATTGCCAGTGCGACCCACGCGGCTTTCTACGCAGCTGGCATCAATGCGCGTAGCATCGCCTCGGCGCGTGCAGTACTTGGGGTCGCGGGCAATAATGTCGGCGAGGCCGTTCACTACGTGAAAAACAGGCTACCCTTCGCCCAGGCGGACATCGAGTCAGACGGGCTGATCGCGCTACAAGGCGCGCTTGGTGATAAAGACGGAGCCGTCGCCATTTTAGGAACAGGCACGATCTACATTTCCCGCCACTGCGAAACGGTGACCTACGTCGGCGGATGGGGCTTTACTGTGGGCGACCTCGGCAGCGGCGCTCGTATTGGACATGCGCTTTTGCAAGAAACGCTGCTCGCATATGACGGCATTCACGACATGTCCGCGATGACCGCCTCCGTCCTTGCCGAATTCAAAAATGACCCACGCAATATCGTCGAGTTTGCGCGGCAGGCAAAGCCCGGCGCCTTCGGCCGCTATGCGCCGCGCGTATTCGAGCACATGAAACAGGGCGATGCCGTCGCCGCGCGCCTGTTGCAAGAAGCCGCTCTTTCAGTTGACGAAGCACTTGATCGTCTAGTCGCGCGAGGAACGCAGAAGATTTGCCTGCTCGGGGGATTGGGGCCGCTGTATTCGTCCTGGATCGCTGCACGGCATCAAAGTCTATTGGTAACGCCCGAAGGCGATGCACTGAGCGGGGCCGTGGCCCTGGCTGTGTCGCGCTTCGGGCATCTGAAAGCGATCGAATGAGCGACAGGCTTGCGGCCATGCTTCCAGGATGGGGCATAGACATCAAGGGCGCCGGCCCGCTCTACCATAGACTTCGCCTGGCGCTTGAAAAGGCGATCCTGTCGGGTAAACTCAAAGAGGGCGACGTTCTTTATCCCGAACGAGACCTCGCTGAACATGTCCGCGTTAGCCGTGTAACGGTCCGCAAAGCAATCGACCATCTCGTCCAAGACGGCTTTCTGGTCCGCCGGCGCGGCTCAGGAACCTTCGTTGCCGGATCGGCGGTGCGCGCAGATCGGCCTCCGTTATGCGCGAACTCTTTGACGGGTGACATTTCCTGGCGTGGATCGGACACGAAAGTCGAGTGCATCGGGCGCAGCACGTCTCATCCCGCACCAGAGGAGATGATGACACTCGGCTTGTCAGGCGACAGTCACGTCGTGCGCATCACCCACTTGCGGAGCTCGGCGGGCCAGCCGCTTGCGATCGAACGCACATGCATTTCCTCGGAGTTCCTGCCCCACGCTCGTGCCGTTACCTCTTCTATCTGCAACACACTCGCGGACGCAAACTTCAGACCCGTTCGTGCGATCCAGCGCACTTTCGCATCCAACATCGAAGGTCCGGACGCCACCTTGCTTGGCGTCGCGATTGGAACGGCTGGTCTTTTGACAAAGCGCGTCGCCTATCTTGCTTCGGGCCGTGCAATCGAATTCACCCGCTCACTTTTTCGAGGCGATGCCGAAGGTTTTGTCAGCGAGCTCACCTTTCTCGAAAACTGACCGCTCTCTTACAAGACAGGATCCTATCATGCAGGCCACCGTGCAAACGAACATGCGCCGTGAGATCGACGAAATTCCAGAAGCTGCGGCCAGATTGCTCGATCGCTTAGCGAAAGACTTCGCTGCCACCGGTGCGGCTTTGCGCGCCGAGGACTCCGAATTCGTCGTCACAGTCGCGTGCGGCTTGTCCGACTATGTCCCTGAAATAGTCCATCGAGCTGAGGGCGAAATTGCCCGCCGCTTCGATTCGAGGGTCACTCCCCTCAATCTACGATATCGAGCTCAGCTTTGGTCGCGGCGCTGCCTTGCCGAGGCAGCCACGCGCGTCATCGCAGCCTCGATCGCTCTGACGAATAAGCCTCCGCTTGCGGAACCCGCAAAGGCTATGAGCATGCTGAGCACAAAGGTCGGCTTGTACCTGAAGACGACGCAGATCTCGTGGTGTTGACTCCCGAGTTTGAGTTGAAGTTGAGGCAAGCGGTCATGGCGATTTCGGATCAAATTTGCACAGGTTCTCCAATGGTAAGGTCGATGTTTTCCGCAAACCTGCTGGGCTTTAGCTGAGTGGAACCAGCGCCCCATGAAGATAGCAATGCTCTCGCCGTTTGAACGAACCTGTCTCCATTGGATATCGAGAGGCTGGACTGTGGCTGATATCGCGTTGATCGAGGGAAAGGATACCGCTGAAATTCAGGCGTGCGTGGAGCGTGCGGTTAAATCGCTCAACGCCGAATCAGTGGAACAGGCGCTTGAGAAAGTGAAGCTTGCGCGATCAGGCTGATCGCAGTGTGGTTGCGGGCGCCGGACGCTTTCACCTTGCCTTGCATGCTGCCTGCAAATGCATCGTTCTGGCAACGTCAGGCCCGCAGCAAGATCGCGCCATCGGTTTGAAAACACGGAGAGAATGGCTCCTGCGTTCGGCGGAACGCAGCCGAACCGAGGTGACCACGAAAGCAAGCCAATCCGCGCGTTTGTGATGGGTCCTTGCCGAGTTCCGGATTCCACGAACAACACGCTGAAAGGTCCGCTCGCAAGCTGCGGCCGCTGCCGCTCCGCGGCGCGGTGATCGCGCCCGTCCCGAGCCTTTGAGGAGCCATCGAGCGGGAATTGGCCCGCTCCCACTGGAGCCCTTCTAAACTCGCTCGATCATTTCCTCGCACAGTCCCGCGCCTTCCAGCTCCCATGACCTGATGGTCCGGTCACCGTCCTTGAAGTCGAGGGTGAATACAGCGTCTTTCCCTCTGACGAGATCGATGCCGACGACGACCTTGAGATCGCTCATGAATTTTTCCCCTGGCCGGCGCATCGAGCCGGCCTTTGGCGTGCCGCTTGCGAGCAGCAGGCCGCAAGGGAGGCTTCGCCGCGGCCGTGCATTGCATGATCCGACAATTGCCAGCCGCGCCCTTGCAGTCTTTGCTCTTCGCGGTGGGCCGAACGGTGCCCACGAAGCGACGGGCAAGGAAAGGCAATGGAGGCCGATCGCAGTGCGATCGGGAGCAAAATGAAAAGAAGAGAGATAGAGGCGCTGCGTGAGCAGGTGAGCTGCGCGGCCGTTCTTGAACAGGCGAGGTTCGCCATCGACATCAAGGAAAGCACCCGGCGGGCAGTCAAGTTTCGCCGTGGTGGTGAAATCGTCATCGTCGCGCATGAGGGGCGCGGATGGTTTGATCCGCTCAGCGATGCGAAAGGCGATGTCTTCGGGCTTGTCGAGCATCTCGATCATGTCGGTTTTCTCGAAGGCGCCGATAGGGTTGCGGATCTCGTTGGTTTCGAGATCACGGAACCGGAGTGGCAGCCTGCGAGCCGCGATAGAGGATGCAACCTCTCTCTTGTCGAGCGCTGGCAAGCGCGCCGCAGCCCATGGCCCGGTTCATCGACGTGGCGCTACCTCAACGGCGAGCGCCGGCTGCCACCACCTATACTCTGTGAGGCGATCAAAGCGGGGCTTCTTCGGGAAGGCCCGCGTGGCAGCATATGGGCAGCGCATACGGATAATGCCGGCGTGGTGACCGGATGGGAGGCGCGCGGACCGCAATACCGTGGCTTCGCCTCTGGAGGAGCGAAGGTTCTCTTCCGTCTAGGGTTGGATACTGCGTTGCGCCTGGCCGTCACGGAAGCTGCGATCGATGCCATGAGCCTTGCGGCAATCGAAGGGTTGCATGACGGCACGCTTTATCTCAGCACCGGCGGCGGGTGGTCGCCGGCCACGCAAGCCGCGCTGCGGGAATTGGCCTCCCGACCGGACGCCCGGCTGGTCGCTGCGACGGACGCCAATGCACAAGGGGATCTGTTTGCCACGCGATTGCGGTCGCTTGCCGAGGATGCCGGTTGCGAGTGGACCCGGTTGCGCCCGGCCGAGGAGGACTGGAACGAAACCCTGAAGGTCAGGGAGAAAGAAAAGGGGGAAAGAAAGGCAGGAAGCGTGCCGCATTCGCACCGCCCGCGTCAAGGGAGGCTTCGCCCGGCTGAGCCGGCCCTTGACCCAGCCAGTCGCGATGCCGGCGCCAGGCAAGGGGTCATGAAGGACTGAAGGGGATGGCGAGGTCGATAGGACGGCGCCGCACTTCGGTCCGAAAACGCGCAAGGAGCCGCAGATGATCCCCTCTCCCGCAACCACCAAGGTTTTCCAGGGCGTCGCAAGCCGCCAACAGATGTTCCGCATGTTTGACCGCCACGCGGAGCGCCCAAAGCGTTGGGATGGTGATGCCGCGCCGTTCTACTCGGGCGAATGGTTCGAGATCGGCGAGACCGAACATGACTACATGTTCGAGGTCCTTCCACCATTGTGGATCCGAGGATCCACGTTTGCGATGCGCGAGTTCATGACTGGCTCGGTGACATCAGTATTCTTCGCGCTCAGGATCGAGGCGTCCATCCGATATTTCCATGGCTACTGCGATCTTTCCGGTAAGGCATCCGTCGAAACGATGCGCGTCGCCATCATCGAGCGCGAAAGCCGAGCGGTCCGGGCGATGACGCGGCAAGAGCGGCTCGAGCATATCTGGAGCATCACTGCCGGCGATTACCGCGGCTATGCCGGAGACGAGTGGCCGCAGTCCGCTCGCGGCAAGCGCACCGTCATACTCTATGGCGGCAACGAAGGCACCTTGCTGAAGCTGCTCGACGAACTCACGGACGGGGAGACTGCTGCGAAGCTGCCGGTGCATCTTCGCCACCTTCCCTCCCAGATCGCCGCGTGAGGGGGAGGCCATGTTCACTTTCAGCGTGGTCGAGGTCAGTGCGGTGATCGTGCACGGACGTACCGACGCGGAAGCCAATGGCGGCTTCCGCAACCCCCACTATGGTCTACTCCCGGGTAAGGACGAACGGCCAGGTCTGTGGATCGTCGGCGACGAAGGCGTCTATCTGCTGTCCAATGGCAAACCGGCAGAAGGTCAAAGGACGCTGAGTGCGATCCGCAGACCGATCCGGACTGCTGGCATTACAAGCGTCGGTATTTCGAGGGAGACGACGGGATAGTCTTCATCGCCGGCGCGAGCCTGGAAGCCATGCTTTCCACAACCCCGGAACCCACGCATCTGCGGGCGCAGTTTACGTCGGAAACCATGCAGTTCTCCGTAGTCACGCGCTCGTAGCTGGCGATCGCTGCAGCCGGACGAACCAGATCCAAATTCCTCACCTCATTCATCCGCCATCGCCCGCGGGACCTGTCCTGCGGGCGATGGCGCATATCCTCGAAAAGGAGTCTTCAATGTCCAACGATCCCTTCACCCTCGATATGTTTGTAAGCAGCGCGTTGTCGTCCGGCCTTGGCTTGGGCGTCACCGCGTTTGGCGGTTTCGCCGCCAACGACGACGATCCCGATCCGCCGCCGCCCTCCCCTGCGCCGGCATTGCCTCCACCAGTTGCGAAGCAGCCGGCGCCGCGGACACACGGCCTGCGGGGTAACTTCTATCTCGACAATGGCGATCGTGGACTTGCGATCGACTGGAAGCAAAGGGCGAAGGCGAACCTTGTGGCCATCCTGACCGCCAACGAAATCGAAAAGCAGGATCGACCCGCCACCAGTGACGAACAGGCAAAACTGATCCGCTTTACCGGTTTTGGCGCATCGGAACTCGCAAACGGCATGTTCCGGCGTCCAGGCGACGTCGATTTCCAGGAAGGCTGGGGTGACCTCGGCAGTTCGCTGGAAAGCGCCGTCACCGACGCCGATTATGCTTCGCTCGCGCGCGGCATCCAATATGCTCACTTCACTCCCGAGTTCATCGTCCGCTCGATCTGGGCGGGCTTGCGGCGGCTCGGATGGCGCGGGGGCCGCGTGCTGGAGCCGGGAATCGGCACGGGCCTTTTTCCGGCGCTGATGCCAACGGCGCTCCGTGACACAAGCTATGTCACCGGGATCGAACTCGATCCGGTAACAGCGCGCATTGTCCGGCTTCTTCAGCCGAAGGCACGCATCATCAACGCCGACTTCGCGCGCACCGATCTCAACGCGATCTATGATCTCGCGATCGGCAATCCGCCCTTCTCCGATCGAACAGTTCGGTCGGACCGGCAGTACCGTCCGCTCGGTCTGCGGCTGCACGACTACTTCATTGCCCGGTCGATCGATCTCTTGAAGCCCGGTGCACTCGCCGCGTTCGTGACAAGCAGCGGCACGATGGACAAGGTGGACAGCACAGCGCGAGAGCATATCGCCAGGTCTGCCGATCTGATCGCAGCGGCCCGCCTCCCCGAGGGCAGCTTCCGCCGCGACGCTGGCACGGATGTGGTCGTGGACATCCTGTTTTTTCGCAAGCGCAAGGCCGGCGAGCCGGAGGGTGATCTGTCATGGCTCGAACTCGAAGAGGTTCGTCCTGCGACATCCGACGAGGGGGCGATCCGCGTAAACCGCTGGTTCGCGCGGCACCCGGATTTCGTGCTCGGCGAGCACGCCTCAACGTCTGGCCCGTTCGGCGAGACCTATACATGCCGGCCACGCGCCGGTGAAGACCTGCAAACGGCACTGAAGGCCGTGATCGCTCTTCTCCCTGAGGATCGGTATGACGGCGAGCCGACGTCGGTCGACATTGATCTGGAAGAGGAGTTGGGCGAGATCGTCGACCTCCGCCCCGCCAACGACAAGGTCCGCGAGGGCAGCTTCTTCCTCAATAACCGCCACGGTCTCATGCAAATGATCGACGGAGCCCCGCTCGCGGTTTCGGTGCGAAAAGGCAGGTCAGGCGAAGGCCTGTCCGAAAAACATGTCCGGATCATCAAGAAGCTGATTCCGATCCGCGACGCCGTCCGCGAGGTGCTGAAAGCGCAGGAACGCGACCAGCCGTGGCGCGATCTGCAGGTTCGGCTGCGTATCGCCTGGTCGAGTTTCATCCGCGACTTCGGGCCGATCAACCACACAACGGTCTCGATCTCTGAGGACGAGGAAAGCGGCGAGGTCCGCGAATCCCATCGTCGGCCGAATCTCCAGCCGTTCCTGGACGATCCCGATTGCTGGCTGGTGGCCTCGATCGAGGACTACGACCTCGAAACCGATACGGCGAAGCCTGGTCCGATCTTCACCGAGCGGGTGATTTCTCCTCCCGCGCCGCCGGTCATAACTTCGGCTGCCGACGCGCTCGCCGTCGTTCTCAACGAGCGTGGCTGCGTCGATCCCGAGCATATTGCCGAGCTGCTGCACCGTGATCCGGATGCTGTGATCGACGAACTCGGTGACGCCATCTTCCGCGATCCCGCGGATGGCTCCTGGCAGACCTCCGACGCCTATCTCTCCGGCCCGGTCCGCACGAAGCTCACGGTCGCCGAAGCGGCGGCTGCGTTCGATCCGGCGTTTGAGCGCAATGTCCGAGCGCTGCAGGACGTCCAGCCTGCCGACCTCCGACCGTCGGATATCACCGCCCGTCTCGGCGCACCCTGGATTCCGGCTGCCGATGTCGTCGCCTTCGTCAAGCAAACGATGGATGTGGACATCAGGATTCACCATATGCCGGAACTCGGGTCATGGACCGTCGAGGCACGCCAGTTTGCCTATAGCGCCGGCGGCACCTCCGAATGGGGCACAAGCCGCCGTCACGCGGGCGAACTGCTGGCCGACGCGCTGAACAGCCGGATTTCGCAGATCTTCGACGTGTTCAAGGATGTTGGCGGTGAACGCCGCGTTCTGAATGTCGTCGACACGGAAGCAGTGCGCGACAAGCTGCAAAAGATCAAGGAGGCTTTTCAGAACTGGGTCTGGACTGACCCAGACCGCACCGACCGGCTTGCGCGGGTCTATAATGACCGCTTCAACAACCTCGCGCCTCGAAAATTCGACGGCTCCCATCTAAAGCTTCCCGGCGCCTCCGGCGCCTTTGTTTTGTATGGGCACCAGAAGCGTGGAATCTGGAGGATCATCTCCTCCGGCTCGACCTATCTCGCCCATGCTGTCGGCGCCGGCAAGACGATGACGATGGCAGCCGCGATCATGGACCAGCGCCGGCTCGGCCTAATCGCCAAGGCGATGCTGGTCGTGCCAAGCCATTGCCTCGCACAGGCGGCGCGCGAGTTCCTGGCGCTGTATCCGAACGCTCGTATCCTCGTCGCCGACGAAACCAACTTCACCAAAGACAAGCGGGCACGTTTCCTGTCGCGAGCCGCCACGGCCAACTGGGATGCTGTTATCATCACCCATTCGGCCTTCAGGTTCATCGCCGTGCCGTCGGCGTTCGAAAGCCACATGATCCAAGAAGAGTTGGAGCTCTACGAGGAGCTTTTGACCAAGGTGGACAGCGAGGATCGGGTGTCGCGCAAGCGGCTCGAGCGCCTGAAGGAAGGCTTGCAAGAGCGGTTGGAAGCGCTCTCAACCCGCAAGGACGACTTTCTCACGATCTCGGAAATTGGCGTCGATCAGATCATTGTCGACGAGGCGCAGGAATTCCGCAAACTCTCTTTTGCGACCAATATGTCGACACTGAAAGGCATCGACCCGAACGGATCGCAGCGGGCCTGGGACCTTTATATCAAGTCCCGCTATATCGAGACCAAGAATCCCGGCCGCGCGCTCGTGCTGGCCTCCGGCACGCCAATCACCAACACTCTCGGTGAGATGTTCTCGATCCAGCGCCTGCTCGGCCACGAGGCGCTGCGCGAACGCGGGCTTCACGAATTCGACGCCTGGGCCTCGACCTTCGGCGACACGACGACCGAACTCGAAATCCAGCCGTCGGGCAAATACAAGCCGGTGAGCCGGTTCGCGAGCTTCGTCAACGTGCCGGAGCTGATCGCGATGTTCCGCTCGTTCGCCGACGTCGTGATGCCGGAGGACCTGAAGCAATATGTCAAGGTTCCGGACGTCTCGACCGGACGGCGGCAGATCCTGACGGCGCAACCGACGCCGGCCTTCAAACTCTATCAGCAGATCCTCGACAGCCGCATCAAGGCGATTGAGATGCGAGAGGGGCCAGCGCAGCCCGGCGACGATATCCTGCTGTCCGTCATCACCGACGGCCGACACGCGGCGATCGACCTGCGCCTGGTCATTCAGGCAAACGACGACGAGCCGGACAACAAGCTCAATCTCCTCATCGAGAACGCCTTTCGCATCTGGACGGAAACGAGCGAAAACACCTATCTTCGTCCGGACGGCAAGCCCTATGAACTTCCAGGCGCGGCGCAGATGATCTTCTCCGATCTCGGCACCATCAATGTCGAGAAGACGCGCGGCTTCTCCGCTTACCGCTGGATTCGTGACGAACTGATCCGCCTAGGCGTGCCCGCGTCGGAAATCGCCTTTATGCAGGACTTCAAGAAGACCGAGGCCAAGCAGCGACTGTTCGGTGACGTCCGTTCGGGCAAGGTTCGCTTCCTGATCGGCTCGTCTGAGACCATGGGCACTGGCGTCAACGCCCAGCTCAGGTTGAAGGCGCTGCATCACCTCGACGTGCCGTGGCTCCCATCGCAGATCGAGCAGCGCGAGGGCAGGATCGTACGCCAGGGCAATCAGCACGATGTCGTCGACGTCTTCGCCTACGCCACGCGAGGGTCACTTGATGCTGCGATGTGGCAGAACAACGAGCGCAAGGCTCGCTTCATCGCCGCCGCCCTTTCCGGCGACACCTCGATCCGCAGGTTGGACGACCTTGGGGAGGGCCAGGCCAACCAGTTTGCCATGGCCAAGGCGATTGCCTCGGGCGACGAGCGCCTGATGCAGAAGGCCGGGCTCGAAGCCGATATCGCTCGGCTCGAACGGCTGCGCGCCGCCCATGATGACGACCTGTTCGCGGTGCGCCGCCAGGTCCGGGACGCCGAACGCGACATCGAGGTATCGCTCCGGCGGATCGGCGAGATCGGCAAGGACATCGCGCGGCTGGTTCCGACTGCGGGAGATGCCTTTACGATGACCGTCACAGGCGTTTCATACGACGAGCGAAAGGAAGCCGGCCGCGCGCTGATGAAGGAAATCCTCACCCTCGTCCAGCTTCAACAGGAGAGCGAGATCGTCGTCGCCTCCATTGGTGGCTTCGATTTCGTCTACGATGGCGAGCGCTTCGGCAAGTCTGACGGTTATCGCTACACCACCATGCTTCAGCGCACGGGCGCGGACTACGAGATCGATCTCGCCGTCACGGTGACGCCGATCGGCGCCGTCTTCCGCCTCGAGCATGCGCTGGATGATTTCGACGGGGAGCGGGAACGCTATCGCCAGCGGCTGGAGGATGCGCGCCGGCGTCTTGCTTCCTACCAGTCCCGTCAGGGTGGCGATTTTACCTTCGCGAGTGAGCTGGCCGAAAAGCGTCGCCAGCTCCGGGAGGTTGAGGCGGAACTCGCGGCCGAGGCGCGCGAGGCAGGGGCCTCTGCCAGGGAGTCAGCCTGATTTTGGAAGCAGTGCAGCATGTGCATAGGTGCATTGCACAATAAATGTTTTCCATCTGATCAAAATATCATCATAGTGCACACAGCTGATGCACATGGCGGTCTCCTCCCAGTGCCGCCGCAACGGCTGTTCCCCTCTGGAGGTTAAATAACCTTCACACTTCATGGGCCTCGGTTCTTCCGACGGCCCATTTTTTTGTTCCCGCTCAACCCGAATTCTGACCTTCGCATGGGATCGCCCGTCTGAAAAAACAGGAAAGAGGGTGAAAGAAAAACCGGTCGCAGATCGGTCCTCCCGTCGCCGCTGGCGCTCAACCGCGGCCTACGCAGCCCGGCCACTCGTACTTCGCAAGGCTGTTAGCCCCGCTTGTCCTTCGCGGCAGGGCAGCTCGCCCGCAGTTGCGCCGGTCAGGCCGCTTTGCGCTCCGGGAGATGTCTTCAGGAAAAAATGAAGACAGGAAGGACCGGCAGAAGGCCGCGTCCGCATCCCCGGAAAGGAACACTCCCATGCAACTCATGAAGGTCGATCCGCGTGCGCTGAAGGACAATCCCGACAATACGCGCCAGTCGCAGTCGACGCCCCAGGCCGACGCGCTGCTGCTTGCGACCATCAAGGCCGTCGGGGTCATCCAGCCACCCGTCATTTTCGCCGAAGCCGGCGGCAACGGCTATGTCATCGAAGCCGGTCACCGGCGCACCCGCATGGCCATCGCCGCCGGCATCGAGGAAATCGATGTTATCGTCGTCGAGGCGGCCAACGATAATGGCGCGATGCGTTCGATGATCGAAAACATCGCGCGCGAACCGCTCAACCCCGTCGATCAATGGCGCGGCATCGAGCGCCTCGTTGCTCTCGGCTGGACCGAGGAAGCTATTGCGATTGCGCTGGCCCTGCCGGTCAGACAGATCCGCAAGCTTCGTCTGCTCGCCAATGTGCTGCCTGCGATGCTCGATCACATGGCCAAGGGCGACATGCCGAGCGAGCAGCAGCTTCGCCCGATTTCCGCAGCGTCACTCGACGAGCAGAAGGAAGTCTGGAAGGCACACAAGCCGAAGAAGGGTGAGACAGCATCCTGGTGGGCGATCGCCAACGGCCTCACCAAGACCCGCATGTTCGCGCGCGATGCGAGTTTCGGCGATGATCTCCGCCGGGCCTACGGCATCGAGTGGGCAGAAGACCTGTTCGGACCGGCCGACGAGGATAACCGCTACACCACCAACGTCGAAGCATTCCTCGGTGCGCAGCAGGAATGGATGAGTAGCAATCTTCCCAAGGAGGGTTCCATCGTCGAGCTCAACAATTGGGGCCAACCCCAATTGCCGCCGAAGGCGGAGCGTATCTACGGCAAGCCCGGCAAAGGCGATTGCACCGCCATGTATCTCGATCGTGAGGGCAAGGTGCAGTCCGCCCATTTCCGGTTGCCGGAGATCAAGAAGGCGAAGCGAAAGGGCGATCCGACCGCGCCCGGCGGCGAGGACACGAACGAGGCCATCGACGTTGCAGGGAAGACCCGTCCCGACGTGACCCGAAACGGCCTCGACATGATCGGCGATTTCCGCACAGACGCTCTGCACGAGGCACTGGCACGAGCGCCGATCGAAGACGATACCCTCTTGGCGCTGCTCGTCCTCGCATTCGCCGGGCAGAACGTCTCGGTCGATTCCGACTCCGAAACCTCCAACCATCTCTACGGCTCCAAGCGCTTCGCCCGGCACGCCGTCCGGCTGATCGGTGAAAGCGGCAAGCTGCAGTTCGATACAGATACGCTTCGTGTCGTGGCCAGGTCGACCCTGATCGACGCACTGTCGGCGCGGACCAACCGCACGGACAGCGGCATTGTCGCCCGGATCGCCGGCGATGCCATAGGCGCCGACACCTATCTTCCGAACATGGGCACGGAGCAATTCCTCGCGTGCCTATCGCGTCCGGCACTGGAAGCGTCCTGCGGCGGTAGGAGTGTCGCTCCCCGCCCGCGCGTCAGGGACACCCGGGCTGCCCTTGTCGAGCACTTCAAGGAAGAGCGTTTCGTGCATCCGTCTGGCCTCTTCGCACCCGATGACGTGAAGATGGGCGAATGGTTGGCCAAGAACATGGAGCATGGGGGCGATGACGACGATGCACCCGCCGACGGGCCGATGGGCGGCATCGAGGACGGTGCCGACGGTGAGTCTGATCCCTCGATCGAAGCCGAATTGGTCGACAAACCCCATGATCCGGAAGGCGAGGTCGGAGGCAACGCAGCCGACACCGAGCTCGAAGAGCTGGATGAAGCCGACGCTGACACCGGCACTGAGGATTCCGATACCGCTTACGGAATTGCGGCCGAGTAACCCTGCCCCACAACTCCGTACTGATCGATACCGCCGCCGGCCATCACCGGCGGCGGCTTTGTTTCCTCACCTCAAAACAGGAGAATACGCATGTCCGCGTCTTTGATTTACGACCTCGCCCCAATCGGCTCTATCAGCGCCTGGCGCGTGTCACGGCCGCTTTCCGAGCTTAAGCGCGACGACTTCTACTCGCATCATGGCGCCGTTGCGGATGAGACGGAATTTCAAGGACGGATGTTCGAACAGGCCGAGCACAGCCGCGAGCTCCGGGCACTTCACCGGCAGACTGTTCGGATGAACTGCTCGACGCCATGGGGACCGTCGCAGGGCGTGCGGCGGCGTGAGTCCGACCGTATGGGGGCTTTCGTGGCGGCTGGTCCGAGCTGGAGGAAGGGATGCGGGCTGTCGCTCGCAAGAGGTTCTCTCCTCCGGGGGTTCGGAGCCATAACCCGTCCCCGCCGGTCTGCCCTTCGTTTTCGCTGCGGTCTGAACCGGCGGCCGGTCGTTTAAAGGCCGCTGGCGCGCCGCGAAGCGGCCGGTGCAGCCTCCCTCGCAAAACGGGTTCGCGTCCTTCGCAGGGCTTTACCCCGCTTGTCCGCAAACCCGTTTCGCTCGCCCGGCCGTCCCGGACCTGTGAAAGCGCCCGTCCTTAGCCGGTTCCTGTCGACCGCATCGAAGGGCAGACCGGCAGGGGCCGGAGCCGCTTCGGTGAAACCACGAAAGGAAGATCCCATGGCCAAGCCCGCAACCAATCGACCTGCCGCCCGCGTCGTGCCGCTCCGCAAGGGTACCACCCTCGAAATGGTCAGGCTCACATGCCCGGACACTGCGCAGGCAATGCTGATCGCTGAGAGTTTCGGAACCGCTGTAGTCGACAGCGATGGCATCCGTGAACTCCACGAGCGCCTGATCATTGAGACCGCCGACAGCCTCTCGGACGGTCTCGGTGAGAAGGCGATGCAGATCCATCTCCAGCGTATCGTCGGTGCGTATGTCGGCTCGGCGCACGGCGCCGGCCAGTTCTACAGTCGAGCAGTCTCCGAAGCCCGAGACGCGACCGCCAAATCGGCAAACGATCCCCGCGACGAGGATCTCGATGGCCCGGTGGGTTACGACAGCGCCGCCCAGCGCAAACGCGAATTCGCTGCCGACATGGGCATACAGTCCCACGCGCTGCGGATGGCCGCCGAGGGCGCAGTCGCAGCCTATCGCCACGTCATCGGCGAAGCCTGGAAGCCTTTCGACCGCCCGGTCGACAATCCAGGCCAGTCGCTCGACCGCAAGGCGGCCGAGGCACAGATGGCGGCTCTCGGTTGAGGCGCTTCCGGCGGAGCTTCGGCTCCGCCATCTCCCTCTCACTGATCCTTGGGCCGGTTCCTTTGGGACCGGCCTTTTCCATGTCAACGGAAGGAAAAACAAGAGCCCTGCCCGCCACGCGGCCTCGTCCTTGTCGGCGGTCCTGCAGGAGCCGCCGGTCTGCCACAACGGCTTTGCCGTCCTTCACTCCGTTCCGGCCGTTCCGGTGCGGCCGACCACCTGATCGCTCCTGCCTTCGGACCTCCGCGACGGGGCCGCGATCGGGGCGGCCTCCAAACGGAGGATCACGACATGAGCAGGAAAGCCGAAGGCGAACGCGCCGACATCTATGCGCGGATCACGGATAGAATTGTTGCCGATCTCGAAAAGGGCGTAAAACCCTGGATGAAACCCTGGCACGCGGCCAACACGGATGGCCGGATTACCCGGCCGCTGCGCCACAACGGTCAGCCCTATTCGGGCATGAACATTCTTCTGTTATGGTCGGAGGGAATGGCGCGCGGCTTCACGTCACCCACGTGGATGACGTTCAAGCAGGCGCTCGAACTGGGAGCGGCGGTGCGCAAGGGCGAGACCGGTTCGACGGTCGTCTTCGCCGGCCGCTTCACCAAGTCCGAGGCGGACGGCGATGGTGAAGAAGTCGACCGGGAGATCCCGTTTCTGAAGGCTTACACGGTCTTCAACATCGAACAGATCGACAGGCTGCCCGAACACTACCATCACCGACCGACACAGGTGCTCGATCCTGTCGAGCGCGTCGAGCACGCAGATCACTTTTTCAGGAACACGGCCGCCGTCATTCGGCATGGCGGCTCGCAGGCTTATTACTCTCCGGTCACGGATCACATCCAGATGCCGCCGTTCGAGACATTCCGAGACGCGGCGTCCTACGTGGCCACGCTCAGTCACGAAAGTTGCCATTGGACTGCGCGCCCCGATCGCGTCGATCGCGATCTTAGCCGCTATGCGAAGGACAAGACCGAGCGGGCTCGCGAAGAGTTGATTGCGGAGCTCGGGAGTTGCTTCCTATGCGCCGATCTCGGGATCGCACCGGAGCTGGAGCCACGGCTGGACCATGCGTCTTATCTGGACTCGTGGCTGAAGGTTCTATCTGACGACAAGCGGGCTATCTTCCAAGCCGCGGCGCATGCCCAGCGTGCTGTCAGCTTCCTGCACGGTCTCCAGCCCATTCAGGCCGACGAGAGAGCGGCCGCGTAGGAGACGTCAAGGTCGGTCATTGTCACCCGCAACGGCCGACAGCTCTTTCGGCGCTCTCTCCGCGAGCGCGTGCTCATCGGACGTGAGGTCCAGCCTCCCCCAGATCGATGGTCTCCGATCGTTGGCTTTCAGCTTTCGGGACTGCTTGATTTCGACGGTAAACGGCTTTGTCTGCTGACGCATAGATCCTCCAGGCGACGAATCGCGGCCCGACAATATTGCGTTGATGAGAGGAGACAACTGCCCGGACGGCCGAGTTTGTCGCATCCGAAGCCGACGCTATGCTTTAGAGACCTGGGGAACGGCTTCGCGGCCGGGCTGTTCTGCCGGGGCAACGCACGGCGAGGGCCATGACCAAGTTCCTTCCACCGCTGTCATAGGCCACGCCCTCCGCGGGCTCGATGAGGCATGTCTGATCGGAGACCGGCTTCGCCTCGATCGTTCTCCCGCAACGGCCGTCCGCAACTTTCTTCCCCAGCGAACTGCGTTCGCATTCCTCGCGCGACAACAAAGTTTCTCCCGACCGCCCTCCATTTCATTACGGCCTTCCAGGTGCGGTCCGATCGTCCCCGATCCTTGCGACAGCCATCGAGGCCGCGAAGGGCGCGGCCCGAAACAACCGAAAGGAACAGACAATGGCTACCATCGGCACTTTCACCGCAAACGAAAACGGCTTCACCGGCTCGATCCGCACCCTCGCACTCAACGTCAAGGCCCGCATCGCCCGCGTCGACAGCCCCTCCGACAAGGGCCCGCACTTCCGCATCTACGCCGGCAATGTCGAGCTGGGTGCGGCTTGGCAGAAGCGCTCCGGCGAGAGCGACCGCGACTATCTCTCGGTCAAGCTGGACGACCCGAGCTTCCCCGCCCCGATCTACGCAACGCTCTCCGAGGTCGAAGGCGAGGACGGCTACCAGTTGATCTGGTCCCGCCCCAATCGGGATTGAGATCCCAACAAGGCCCCGCCACCGAGGCGGGGCCAACTGGCCGCTTTAAGAAAGCCGGCAACGGGCGTCGAGCCCGCGGCCGACTTTTAGGGTGCCATACGGAGAAGTGGGGGTCTGCTCATATCGGGCCTATCGTGCCGTGGAGCCGGGACAGCCTCAAGGACGAGCGGTTCCCCCAAAATGCCGGCGCATTTCGGCTCCCCCACTCACCGCCGCTGGCGGTCGCATGCGCGATCCTTGACCCTGACCCACCGCCACGCCGGCGGGCGTCATCTTTCTCAAACATCAAGGAGATGACGATGATCGAACAACAAATCGAAGAACTGCGCGCCGAGCTGAACGCTTGCATCGAGCCCGCCGAGCGTCGCGAGATCGAAGCCGAGCTCGAAATCGCCCAGGCCGAGCTGATCATGATGCTTGGCGAACAGGATGGTTCCATCGACGCCGAGCCGCCCTTCTGAGGGCGGCATACCACCAGCACTGGGGGACCGCCGGCATCCAGGATCCCGAGAGGGGCGATCCGCTGCGACTCTCCTTTCGATCTACCGTCATCGACATCGGGGATGCTGCATCCCGTCCGTCGCCCGCAACCTGCCGGCGCCAGAATTTTCCCCGCCGTATTGCGGCTCCTCGCGTGCCAAATTCTTGGCGCCGGCAGGTCCTTCACTCTCGTTTCGTCCTTTCAGGTGCGTCCCTCCTTGTCCGCCATGCGGCCTATCCCCGCGATATCCGCATTTCGAAAGGAGAAAATACCGTGCAACAGCTCGCTCAGTTCCTCACCGCCACCGGCCGTCGGCTCCGCACCCTCGGCAGGGTGATCTGTCACTACTTCCGCAAGGGGAAACTCGGCCTGAAACTGGCCATCAAGATTCCGTTCTTCGTCGAGATCGAGGCGTCGTTCGAGACCGACTGGAACCGGCGCGAATAACACGCCGCGGGCCGCTTCAGCGGCCCCTCCTCTACCAGCTGGAACGCGGAACACAATCATCGTCAGCTCGGCGAATATCGGCAGGTTGTTTTTGGCCGATAGCCGCGACCACGTTTTTGCTTCAACAGCTCAAGGAACAAGCGAACCGCTTCCTCCTCCCGTTCGAACACATGCTGCTTTTCCTGTCCACGCTTGCCGATCCGTCCCCATCGCCGGGTCAGGCAGGCCTCTCCGAACATCGTCTGCTCGATCTCCATGGCATAATACCGCGCCATGTTCTTGGCTGGATCCGTTCGTTCGACATAGAGCTGGTATGGTTGCGAAATCATGCCGGCATGATCGTCACACGGCGCCGCTACGTCCAACGACATATGTGAATCCTACAGATGCGACCGATTCATTTTCGTGAAGAATGGGGCTTGGGCGAGGCGCCGATGGCGCACGGCTGTGGTCGCACCGCGACCGGAGCCCGCACGCGGTCTCCGCCCCGCCGGGTTACGATCCTCTCGCAGCAAGAAGCATGCCTCTGCGAAATCTCATTGTCCGGAGACAGCCGGAGCCTCCCGTCGCCATCGGAGATGGCAAGCGGTCGCGTCCCTTCAGGACGCAGTTCTATCTCTCTCTAACGTCCCATTTTGCACCCGCCGTTCCGGCGTCAAGGACATCGCGGCCCCTCCAATTTTCCCAACGCCGCAAGCGGCACAGAGAAAATCGGTTCCTCCGCTCGCCGCAGGGCGGCCGCGTTCCGCGGTCCCTGACCCCTCACGGACTACGGTGCCGACACCTTTCGTCAGAAAACGAAAAGGAGACTCTGATGACAAAGCATCAATTCGCTCGTGTGGTGGAAGAAGATCAGAAGCGGCCGGATCAACAGCCGGATTGGCTTGAACGACTGCGCCGAAATTTTGATGCGGAAGTGCATCTTCCCGCCGATATCTCGCGGGAGTTTCTGTCTGCAGCGCTGCTTTGGGCAGTCGACAACAAGGTCGATTTCGGTTTGTTCCACGAGGCCAGCGAGATCATCATTGCGCACTTCGGCGGTGATGAGATCTACCTCCCGTCGCGGTGGTCCGACAAACGATGGCACATCGGCCTTGAGGACAAAGAGCCTTTCGATCCGAGCGACTGAGGTCGAGACCAGAGGCGGCTTGTCGCCTCTGGTCTTTGCCTATTCACATGAGCCCCTCCAGCCGGATCGACCGAGCCGAGCGGCTATGAAAGGGGGCTCTGCCGCCCCTCTCAATCTCACCCCATGAAGGAAGGGCAATGCCCCTCCTTCAAACTTCCTCCCATGGAGAAAGGGGACGGTTCCCTCCTCCCTTTCCCCAAGCCCCTATCCCTCTCCCTCTCCCGTGCAGGGAAGGTGATGATGGCTGTCACCCGCCCTGGCACCAGCCGTGTCGGGCACCATCCCATGATCGGGCAAACCCTTCCTTGATCAAGGCATCGCCCAGCGAATTGCCTGCACGAAATACGGTTCGCAGTTTGCGTCCATATTTGTTTTCGTCACGGAACCCGGCCGCTAGCGAGAATTTTCCAGCGTTGAGCAGCGTCAGCAGGCGGGATTTTGCCGCCTCACCCTTTATCCGTTCGGCCTCGCAGCGGGGCGGGCCGAGTTCGGGCGTATCGATATCGGCGATGCGGATTTTCTCGCCGTTGAACCAGAATGTGTCGCCGTCGACGACGCAGTTCGCTCGATGGCTTCCGTCGCAGATCGGAAAATGCGGTCGACAATGAATCCGTCGTCGGTTTCTTGGTCAAAGTGGCGAGATCGGGAAGAACGTCGGCGCCGCCATAGGCAAGCCAACCCCCAACAGCAATGATCACGGTGCATAGAACTGCCGTCGAGCGTTTACGCCATCTGTTCCGGCCAGATCTCAGCAGTCCTCCACCCGCGCGCTGCCGGTCGCGACCGCCTCCGGCCTTCGGCGGCTTTCTAAACGGAATCACATTTGATTTCGCCACTTTCCGATCCCCTCGTTTCGTCTCAACCTATGTCGGACCCGGTTTCATCTGCGTTTACGGAGGAGCTTGGCTCCGGGCTGCGGTGTGGCCGGCAAAATGGTGCGCGACGGGCGGGGGCAGTCGATCCCGCCTCCCCTTCGGGCCACTATGTTGAGGCTCCTGCGGCTGCCCTGTTTTCCTCCCGTCACGCAACGAGAATTCCCGAAATCCCGCCCGCCGGGCGTCGCTATGCTGATTTCTCCGATACTCTTCATTTTTCTGGATCAGCCTTGCTCGGTTGCACCGCGCGCCGGCTTGGATCATGCAGGCTTTGGCGTATCCCCGACCATGTGAAACCTGTTTGTGCCGACGCATGCTTTCATGTCGTCGCGCCGGAACCAGATGGCTCGTCCGCATCGGAGTGGGGCGTTTCCTGCGGTGAAGACGATCTGTTCGTCGGCGCGCATGCGCAAAACTTCATGCGGCTGGATGAGCGGTCTGGCGGCAAGCTGTTTCGAGCGCGTGCGCGATGATCCCTTTGCCTGGAAACTCCGGCTCACCTGGTCGATCTCGACCGTGGTCATGCCGCAGCGCCGGGAGATGTAATCGGCGGTTTCGGGATCGTTGATCGCGGCAAACGAAATCCAGCTGGCACTCTCGAACCACTTACTTGCCGCGTCGCGGCCGCCATAGGTTTCGCGCATCTGGCCGATCGACTGATAGATCATCGTCAGCGTGATGCCGTATTTGCGACCGGCGTCGCGAGCGGTCTCTATGATCCGCATGTAGCCGAGGCGCGCGACCTCGTCGAGGAGAAACAGGGCGCGCCCCTTGATCTGTCCGTCGCGATTGTAGATCGCATTCAGAAACGAGCCGATGATGACGCGCGCAAGACCGGAATGGGTCTCCAATGTCTTGAGGTCTATGTTGATGAAGACGTCCGTATTGCCGGCCGCGATCTCGTTGGTCGCGAACTTCTTTCCAGACACGAGTGCTGCGTAGTTCGGATAGGAAAGCCAGTGTGTTTCCTTGACCGCGTTGGCGTAGACGCCGGAGAAAGTTTCCGGCGTCATGTTGACGAAGGCTGCGACGTTTTCCTTCACAAAATCCGAGCCCGAATTGTCGTAGATGTCTTGCAGCCGTTTGCGCAATGTCGGCTCCGGCTCCGAGAGGTTCATGCGCACCTGCCGAAGCGTCTGGTCGTGCTCGTCCGTGCGGCCGGACAGGCAGACATCGGCGATCAGCGCCGTCAGCAGTTGCAGCGCCGATGCGCGAAAGAAGTCGTCACGGACACCACGCACGCCTCCGCCGTCGCTCATGATCCATGAGGCGACCGAGGCAATATCCTCTTCCTTCGTCCCGCCGAAACGACCGACCCAGTCCAGCACGTTAAAACCGATGTCAGGCTTCCTTGGATCGAGGACGAATACATCCCTTCCGGCTCCGCCGCGATGCACGGAGACCATCGGTGCGACCTCGTTCGAAGGATCGAGCACGATCAGCGTGCCGCCCCATTTCAGTGCCGTCGGGATCGTCACCGACGTCGTCTTGAAGCCACCGGAACCGGCAAAGACGATCCCGTGCGACGAGCCGAACGAGCCATCGAAGCACAGCAACGGCGACTTGCCGCCGGCGCCCCACGTCTCAGCGCTGTCGGCGCGAAACGCTTGGCTCCCGACACTGTCCTTGTCGACCCGATAGCGCTCGCCGATGACGATACCACCGGCATCGGGAAACAGCTTTGCTGCCTCCGTCAGTTTCATCCAATCCGCTTCGCCATGGAGCGCCCGCTTGCCCTGAATGCGTTTTGGCTCGGCCCTTGCGAATGCCGCATTGCCGATGAGCGCGACGCGAAGCGCGAAGCAGGCACATAAGAGCGCCGCACTCGCGCCGATCGACGTCGCTGGATCGAGAAAGGCCCAGACCGTCTTGTCGGCGGGTACTGTCATGAAAGCGGAAAGGCGCATTGTTTCGCGAATGGCTGCGATCAAGATCGTCCCACTGCATCCCGCGACGACGCCCCAACCTGCCTGCTTGATATTGATCGAACCGGCGCTCGAAAACAGCAACAGAATTCCGATCGCCGCACTGGCCACATAGGGCAATGCGATGCCCGCCCGCCCCCATGCCAGTCGCGCGGCCTCGGTCTTGCCAAAACCGGAAAGCCACTGCTCTACCCCTGTCATCCCGATGACGACCAGGATCATCAACGTCCCTGGCATGACGACGAGCGCAATCCTATTGATCGTCATTGCCGAAGGCCTCCACGCCGATTGCCGTGAGCCTGGACCGCTCGGTATCGTCACTCTTGATGCGGCGCGCTGCATCGACCAGCGCGCCCAGCAACAGCGCTCGCTTCTCGTAGCGCAGACCGGCCTTGACGATCAGTCCGCCGAGCTCGATCTTTTCTCGCGTGTCCTTCTTGCGGGCGTCGGATGTCATCGTCCTCGCCATGCGTTCAAGCCTCGCCAGCGCTGCCCGCGCCCGCGCCAGACGTGACCGGCGCGGTTTGCTGCGAGACGACGGCTGCCCCTCCCCTTTCTTTTCCGGCCGTAGCGCCCTGCCCTCCGCGAAATCGCTTGGTCAGTTGCTCAAACGCTGCCTGAAGCTCCGCCTCGTCGATCTCGATCTCGCCAAGGCCCGCCTTGAGCGCGATCCGTCCGATGCGTTCCGCTTCCCGGGTCTCGGCGATCTTGAGCTGTTCCTGCAGCTTGGCGATTTCGTCGCGAAGTTTCGCGGATGGCTTCTTCATGTCCGTCTGTCTCCCTGAGTGCGAAAGCTTGTCTTTCGAACCCAGTTTTTCGGACCGGAGTGCGGAACGCACTACTGTGAATCCTACAATCGCCAAGGGCGATGCTTTCGGGAATGATCCCGGCCGTTCCGAAGGAGCGGCTTCCAAGGGCGCAATTATACGTCGCTGGCGCGACGTATTGCTGAGAGAGCCTCGTGGGGCGGCCGCTCCCGACGAACCTTTTGATTTCGTTCGCAACCGGGAGAGAACTCCGCCGTGGCCGTCCCTCACTTCTCCGTCAGCGTCGTCGCCCGTGGCTCCGGCCGCAGTGCCGTGCTGTCGGCGGCCTACCGGCACTGCGCCAAGATGGAGTTCGAGCGGGAAGCCCGGACGATCGACTACACGCGAAAGCAGGGGCTCCTGCATGAGGAGTTCGTGATCCCTGCCGACGCGCCGGAATGGGTGTGCAGCATGACTGCCGATCGCTCGGTCGCCGGCGCATCCGAGTCCTTCTGGAACAAGGTGGAGGGCTTCGAGAAGCGATCCGACGCGCAGCTCGCCAAGGACGTCACCATAGCTCTGCCGCTCGAGCTGACGGCCGTGCAGAACATCGCGCTCATGCACGACTTTGCGGCGGGCCACATCACTGCGCAGGGCATGGTCGCGGACTGGGTCTATCACGACGCCCCGGGCAATCCTCACGTCCACCTCATGACCACATTGCGCCCGCTCACCGAAGACGGTTTCGGTTCGAAGAAGGTCGCGGTGCTCGGCCCGGATGGCAAGCCAATCCGAAATGACGCCGGCAAAATCGTCTATCAGCTGTGGGCCGGTAGCACTGAGGATTTCAATGCGTTTCGCGACGGCTGGTTTGCCTGCCAGAACAAACATCTGGCGCTTGCCGGCCTCGATATCCGCATCGATGGCCGTTCCTTCGAAAAGCAGGGTATCGACCTCGAGCCAACCATTCACCTCGGCGTCGGCGCCAAAGCCATCGAGCGCAAGGCCGAGCAATCCGACCACAAGTCGGAGACCTCGACTCCCAAACTCGAACGCATCGAGCTTCAGGAGGAGCGCCGCAGTGAGAATGCTCGACGCATCCGGCGTCGTCCCGAGATCGTGCTTGAGCTGATCACGCGGGAGAAGAGCGTCTTTGACGAGCGCGATGTAGCGAAGGTCCTGTACCGGTACATCGACGATGCCCGGCTTTTCCAAAGCCTGATGGTGAGGATACTGCAGAGCCCGGAAGCGCTCCGGCTCGAACGCGAGCGGATTAATCTTGCGACCGGGGTCCGGGAGGCGGCGAAATACACCACGCGCGAGATGATCCGGCTCGAAGCCGAGATGGCCAACCGTGCGATCTGGCTCTCCGGTCGCGCCTCCCGTGGGGTCCGTGAGACGGTGCTGCAAGCGACATTTGCGCGCCATTCCCGTCTGTCGGATGAGCAGCGAACGGCGATCGAACATGTCGCCGGGGCCGCGCGGATCGCCGCTGTCATCGGTCGCGCCGGCGCCGGCAAGACGACGATGATGAAGGCTGCGCGCGAGGCATGGGAAGCGGCCGGCTATCGTGTCGTCGGCGGCGCCTTGGCGGGCAAAGCCGCCGAGGGATTGGAGAAGGAAGCAGGCATCCAATCGCGCACGTTGTCATCGTGGGAGCTTCGCTGGAACCAGGGACGCAACCAGCTCGACAACAAGACGGTGTTCGTGCTCGACGAAGCCGGCATGGTGTCGTCACGGCAGATGGCGCTGTTGGTCGAAACCATAACCAAGGCTGGCGCCAAGCTCGTCCTTGTCGGTGATCCGGAACAGCTGCAGCCGATCGAAGCAGGCGCCGCCTTTCGTGCGATCGCCGATCGCATCGGCTATGCCGAACTCGAGACAATCTATCGTCAGCGCCAGCAATGGATGCGCGATGCCTCGCTCGATCTGGCGCGTGGCAATATCCGCAAGGCTGTCGACGCCTACGCCGCTTATGGTCGAATGATTGGTTTGAGACTGAAGGACGAGGCGGTCGAAAGCCTGATCGCAGCTTGGGACCGGGACTACGACCCTTCGAAGACCAGCCTGATCCTCGCACACCTTCGCCGCGACGTCCGGATGTTGAACGATATGGCCCGCGCCAAGCTGGTCGAACGCGGCGTCGTCGCGGACGGATTTGCGTTCAAGACAGAGGGCGGAACTCGCATGTTCGCGGCCGGCGACCAGGTCGTGTTCCTCAAGAACGAGGGCAGCCTTGGTGTCAAGAACGGCATGCTCGCAAAGGTGCTTGAGGCTGCACCCGGCCGGATCGTCGCTGAGATCGGTGACGCCGAGCACCGCCGTCAGGTTACGATCGAACAGCGCTTCTACAACAACCTCGACCACGGCTATGCGACGACGATCCACAAGAGCCAGGGCGCGACCGTCGACCGGGTGAAGGTGCTTGCTTCCCTTTCATTGGACAGGCATCTCACCTATGTGGCCATGACGCGCCACCGTGAGGATCTCGCCGTCTATTACGGCCGGCGCTCCTTCGCCAAAGCCGGCGGTTTGATCCCGATCCTGTCGCGCAGGAATGCCAAGGAGACGACCCTCGATTACGAGAAGGCGTCGTTCTACGGCCAAGCGCTGCGCTTCGCGGAAGCGCGGGGCCTTCATCTTGTCAACGTCGCCCGCACGATCGCTCGCGATCGGCTCGAATGGACCGTCCGGCAGAAACAAAAGCTCGCCGATCTCGGCGCACGTCTTGCCGCCATCGGCCCGGCGCTAGGACTGGTTCGCGGCAGCAACAAACACTCCATCCCGGACACAATCAAGGAGGCCAAGCCCATGGTATCAGGCATCACCACCTTCCCGAAATCGCTCGACCAGGCTGTCGAAGACAAGCTAGCCGCCGATCCCGGGCTCAAGAAGCAATGGGAGGACGTCTCGACCCGCTTCCAGCTTGTCTACGCGAAGCCGGAAGCTGCCTTCAAGGCGATCAATGTCGATACCATGTTGAAGGACCAGTCGGTCGCGCAGTCCACCCTGGCAAGGATTGCCGGCGAGCCGGAGAGCTTTGGCGCGCTCAAGGGCAAGACCGGTCTTCTCGCGAGCCGTGGCGACAAGCAGGACCGGGAAAAAGCGCTCGCCAATGTACCGGCGCTCGCCCGAAATCTTGAACGCTACCTTCGTGAGCGGACCGAGGCCGAATTGAAACACGAGACAGAGGAGCGCGCAGTCCGTCTGAAGGTTTCGGTCGACATCCCGGCGCTATCTTCAGCCGCCAAGCAAACGCTCGAACGCGTGCGCGATGCGATCGATCGCAACGATCTTCCGGCCGGCCTCGAATATGCGCTGGCCGACAAGATGGTGAAAGCCGAACTCGAAGGATTTGCCAAGGCTGTGTCCGAGCGTTTCGGGGAACGGACATTCTTGCCTTTGGCCGCGAAAGACACGAGTGGCAAGACCTTCGAGACCGTCACATCGGGCATGACGGCTGGCCAGAAGGCCGAGGTCCAGTCCGCGTGGAATTCCATGCGCACGGTCCAGCAACTTGGCTCTCATGAGCGTACGACCGAAGCGCTCAAGCAGGCCGAGACGCTGCGTCAGACGAAGAGCCAGGGGCTCTCGCTGAAATGACCGCGGGAGCTGGAACGCGGCGGGCGATGACCGCGGAACAACGACGAGCGGCTGGAATCATTTTTATGGCCGCATTGGTGGTCATACTGGCGATCGGCACCGGCCTCGCCGGCGGCTACCGCATCAATCTGACGCCGAGCGAGCCACTCGGCGTATGGCGTATCGTTCCGCTCCATCGCCCCGTTGCTGTCAATGATCTGGTGTTCATCTGCCCACCGGCTACCGCGGAAATGCGGGAGGCACGAGCGCGTGGCTATTTTCGTTCTGGTTCCTGCCCGGGCGGCGTCGCACCGTTGATCAAGACAGTGATCGCCGTAGGAGGACAAAATGTCGAAATCGGCGTCAGAGTGAGCGTGGATGGGTGGAGGGTTTCCTCTTCCAGTCTCGCACTACGAGATGGAAAAGGCCGGCCGTTGACGCCCTTTCCAAGCGGCATCGTACCGCCAGGATATGTCTTCTTGCATTCCGCATTCCCCGGCTCCTATGACTCCCGATATTTTGGCCCGGTGCCGATCTCCGGCATTCTCGGGCTGGCGCAGGAGGTGTTCACCTATGTGCCGTGATTACCTTCGGCCGGCGCTGCTGATATTCGCTTCGATCGCGATCGGCGTGGTGGGCTGGAGCGGCCATGTGTTGCTTCTACCTGTCGCGCTGGGGTTTCCGGTTCTTTGGTCAATCGCGCGAACGAGATCAGTGGCGGCACTTGTCTCCGCCGGATATTTTCTGGCCGCATCACGTGGTTTGCCGCAAGGCGTGGCCGCCTTCTATTCGTCGGATATCTGGCCGGGCTTGTTGCTCTGGCTGTGCGCCTCTTTGAGCTTTGTGGTGGTGCATGCTGTCCTCTGGACAAAGAACACGCGCGTTCGTCCTTCTCGCTATCTCCTTGCGGCCGTCATCATGGCCATCCCACCATTCGGCATCACAGGCTGGGCGCATCCTGTCACGGCGGCGGGTGTTCTGTTCCCGGGATGGGGATGGTGGGGCCTTGGCTTCATGACAGCCGGCCTTGCGGGCCTCGCAACACGCATTTGGCCAGCTGTCGCCATCGCCTTTGCAGGCCTTTGGCTGTGGTTCGCCGCGATCTGGACCGATCCGAAACTACCGGAAGGCTGGCGCGGCGTTGATCTGGAGTTGGGCGCTTCGCTCGGCCGAGAGGCCGGTCTTCAACGCCAGCGTGACATAATCGCAACGGTGCGTAACGCCGCCAGCGACGGTGCCCGCTATGTCGTGCTGCCGGAAAGTGCGCTTGGCTTCTGGACCCCGACCGTGGCGCGGCTTTGGACAGGCGCCCTCAGCGATAGCAATGCCACAGTGATGGCCGGGGCCGCGGTGGTCGATCCCGGGGGCTACAACAATGTTCTGGTCGCGATCGACAGGAAGGGCAGCCGCATCCTCTATCGCGAACGCATGCCGGTTCCCGGCTCGATGTGGCAGCCGTGGCGTTTCTTGTTCGGGGAGAGTGGCGGTGCCAGGGCGGATTTTTTTGCGAACCCGATCGTCCCGATCGGTGCCGGCCGCGCGGCGCCATTGATCTGCTACGAGCAACTGATCGTTTGGCCGGTGCTTCAGTCCATGCTGCACGATCCGGGCTTCATCATTGCCGTCGGGAACGGTTGGTGGACCGATGGGACGTCGATCGTCGCCATCCAGCGGACTACTGCCACGGCTTGGGCAAAGCTCTTCGCAAAGCCGCTTGTTATTGCCTTCAACACTTGAGTGCCCAGGAGACACCATGATCGACGCAGCCCTGATAAACGAATGTGCAGACCCTTCTCTCAAGCCCGCGATCATCGAGCAATTCGTGATGGCAGCGGGCTCGGATGATCCCCTCGCCGTCACTGTTAAATCGGGCGGCCGGTTAATACTCGTTCCGAAAGCCACATCGACTGAGGAGGCGATGGCGATCATGCGCCAATACGTTGGTCAGGCGGTCGTCCGAGTCGGTCTGACTCAGTTTCCTGCTGGGGTTGGAGTCAAGCAGCCCGCTGATTTGAAGCCTGATTTCGTCGATCCTTGCCAGAACCTCCGCAAAGGCACGACGATGTTCGCCAAGGTTCTGAGGATCGTTGCGAAATGGTATGGCAACCCCACGAGCAAAGATGTCTTCCCGCAGATTTTTGATGATGCAGTCTACGCATGGAAAACCGGCGAGTTCGAGGGCGTGAGTGTGTTTCAGGCCGAGGATCCTGGAATACCCATCGAAGCGCCGCAGCAAAGCGATGAGACGCGTCCCGCCGAGTCAGTGGATGGTGAGGAAGCGACGCCGAAAGACGTACAGCCAGGGACGGTACAGGATGTTGGACGCGCGGGGATGCGGATCGATCTTTCCCGCATTGGTGGTCAGCAATAGCGTTGAGTTCACCTCCCATTCGCGGGGCATCTTCCGGCCAAGCCAGAATTTAGCGCGGCTCCAAAGCATGAAATTAGTGTGCTTTCGACGCATGAAATTAAAGTGAGACAGATTGCGAGCAAACCGCTCACTAGTCCAGCCTCGCAGCCGCGACCGCGTGCGGCATCAGGAATGTGGCAATCTCCGCGATGACGTCTGTCAGATCGCCAGGATTGTGTGCAACGCCTTCAACGAAAGCTCGCCATTGCCGCTGCTTTTGCTGGTCCTTGGCAAAGGCGTCCGTTAGGGCGTCGGGGAGGTCAATGGGGATCGATGTCGCGCGGCGATCAAAGGTAGCGGCTATTGCGCGCGCCAGCCGATCATCGCTGAAGTCGAAAGACCTGCTGAGGATCCAGATGTCGTAGAAATCCTTCATGCGGCTGTTTACTCGCCCCAGCATCACCATTGCCTGGAACTTCTCGGCAATGACCGTTTCTCGCGCATAGGCCCGAAGCCGCGGCATCGGAAAATCGAGCATAGAAGGATAATCCAAAACCTCCACCCCAGGCTCAAGCGCATCGCCAAAACCGATGTCGATCGTCAGGTTGATCCGGGCTCCGCTGATCGAAGCGATCACCCGCAGCCTGAGCCCACCATAATCCAATGCCTCGCGAATACGATCCACATGCAGCGTATCAGCGTCAAACGTAACGCCATCGTCGGCCTCTTGCGCCAGAATTTCCCGAAATGTCTCAAGCATCGGGTCCGGACTCGGATCACCGAAACCCAAAAGATCGAGGTCGCGGGTGCCTCGGTGCGGATTGTCGAACCAACTCATCATCAACATCGCCCCTTTTAGAACGAAGCGACCGGCGTGGGGCGACTGGCTAAGCCGGAACAATAACCGTTCAAGAGCGAAACGCGTCAGGACCAGATCGAAGCTTTGTCCGCTTGCCTTGGCGAGTTGCAACAGGCGGGCGCGAACCGAAGCACCGACGTTTCTGATTTCTTTAGCCATTGGCGGTCAGCGCCTCGAGATACGGCCGGATCACCGATCCGGCGCCACCGCGTTCGGCCTGGTTGGCGATTTCGCCAGGAGTAGCCCTTCGTTGCCGCAGCGCCTCCTGCAGCCCTTCTATCGCTACTGAAAGGCCGATCTTGTTGCGATAGCGAAAGCAATCGGCAATTGTCTTGGCAATTCCAAACACCCTCACAGGAACGCCTTCAATGACATGGGTTTCGACGCTTTCGTTGAGAAGGCTGTCTGTGAAACGCACGATGCGCATAGCGGGGCTGTCCAGTTTCGGAGCCCAGTCCTTACGGGCTATGGCAAGCCAGATTTGTCCCGGGAGCTGATCTGTCAGGCCGTGGAACGCCAATGCTGAAACGAGGCAGATAACGCCTTTTGGCGCGCGTTTGGCAACCTCCGCCAGACTGTGGTTGACGTCGAGCTGCGCATCAGGAAGTTGATAAAGACCGCGGGCAAGCCGGAGCACTTCACCATCTCGTTCCATTCGGCTCATGGTGGCAGCCGTCACACCTGCGTTCCGCAGTTCCACCAAACGTGCTATTCCGCGCTCAGTTAGCACGGTGCGGGCAATTTGGCGTTGCGTGACGGGCCGGGGCATTGATATAAAAGCTCGGAGAATTGGATCTATTATCCTAGGATTTGTATCACAATCCCTAAAGCCGAGAAAGCCATCATCGCCTTGTGAATTCTTCACCACGAATAGTTGCCTCGATTGGCTCGAGAGCTGACAAATCCAGTGGTCGTCAAGAGTAAAGATGTAGCCTTGCCGACGGACCTAGCCAATTGACGTGGAAGCATTGCCGGCCGGGCATGATCCCGTCAGTCCGCAGGACAACTTCTCTTAGTCGTCAAGCTCGGCGGTTGGCATCTGTGACTCCTCCGGGGGCCGTTTCAGTAACTCACAGGCTTCGATGCCCAAGACTGTCGCCAAACGGTCAACGACATCGATGCTTGCATTGTAGACGCTACGCTCAAGCGAACTGACGTAGGTGCGATCGATGTCCGCGCGATGGGCGAGTTCCTCCTGGGACAAGCCTTTAGCCTGCCGTGCAGCTCGCAAATTACGCGCAAATACCTCTCGAATCTCCATGATCCGGAGAACAGCGGCTTGATGAGTTTCCTACCACGGAGTATTCTCTACAGCACAAGCGGGGGTCGAATCCTTTTGAGCAAATAAGCAAGACAGTGTCGTTCAAGTCCCTGCACTCTTCGACGTCGGTATGGAGAGGCGCGAGATGAATTGCACAGGACCCAGATGATGCTCAGCGGATATTGTGATGGCGCTCAACCGATATAATAAGGCCGCAGCCTTAGGTTCGGGCAGCAGAATGAAGTTAGGGAGAAGCGGATGAACGATGTGGGCTCATCTCGCCACAGTTTGATGCAAGGGTCAGAACTAGAGGTGCTGGCAGTTGCTGCGATCCGTGAGCACCGCCATCTTATTGCCGCCGATGAGGCTGTCTATGAGGAATGGACTCGCGCGAGCGCCGATCCGTCGGTCTCCGCCGCCGTACTCAAAAGCCTGCAGGATGAGTATGTCGCACGTCAGAAAAAATCCGAAGCCCAGCAGGAGTTGTTGTCGGAAATCATCGATGCGCTTGGCTACGTCCCTAAAGTTGCCCCAGATGGCGAAGCCTGACGCTCATACCAGACCGTGATCTTTGGCGATCGCGACAAGTTGCGGAACGGTTGCTGCTTCGAGCTTTTCGCGCGCTTTATCGAGGTAGTGCTGCACTGTCCTCGGATTGATCCCTGTCAACATTGCGGTTTCCGGAGCGCTTTTGCCCTTTGCCGCCCACATTAGGCACGTTGCTTCTCTTGGTGAAAGTAACCGTTTCGGCGCGACAATCGTCGTCGCAGCTATGATTTTCAGGCGGTAGTGGATCGCCAGTACCGCCTGGATCGCTTTTTGCGCATCCTGCAGCTTTTTAACGTCAGCCGTCTGCGCTGAGGATGCAAACGTCAGCATCATCGTCGACCCGAAACTTCCTTCGACGGGTATAGTCACCCCACTCCGAATGCCGTAATCGATCGCCTGGTCCCGAAAACGCCTGAGTTCGGAGGTTCCACGAGCGGGCCAATCGTCGGCCGTCCAGGAAAACATTTCCATGCGACGCTTGGATTCAGTAACGACCGGGTCGATGCGGGAGTACTGGCCTTCGAGATAAACGCCCTGCCATTCCTCCGGATAGGAGTTGAATGTGCGGATTTCCAACCCCTCGGTCTGCAGATAAGCAAAACGGTCGAAGCCACATGCGTGCGCAAAGGTCTTCAAAGCACTTTTGATCATACGTTGATCATGCGCGGCTTCTGTCATATCGATGAGAGAGCGAAGGTCACCGTCCACTAACTTTTCTCCTTTTGCGACGGTGCAAGCCTCCCACTCGTCGCGCCGTTCTGACGCCGCGAGGTACCGGTTGCCACCGTTCGGCCAGCCGGAGCCACATGGGACATTGGACGATACGGCAGTTGCTTCTACGCGAAGCAGATCCACGTTCGTTGCCTCGCTTAGGTCTATTCACCTCTGCCGAGTATTCAACTCTTTCTGATCTAAAGACGATGATTTTTGTAGAGAATTTTAGTCACACCTGCGTCGCCACGCGGAATGACCTTGCGACGTTCAGTGATGTCGCGAAAATCTGAGGATCATTTACCTGGTTAGCGGCCGCTATAGACAGATGGAAAAACAATATCCTGATCGACCAGGACGTTGAACTTGTAGCCCGGCCGGATGCGAATTGTCGGCTGAACGTTCAGATTCTTCGAGATCGTCTCTTCCGCTACCCGTCCGAATGACTCGGCAAAATTCCGCCGAGCTGCATCCGAGGCGGTGTCCTGCGTCGCGAGCGTCGAACTCTCAGGCATCGACATATCGATCCCGGTCCCGATGATTGCCATTAGCGCCGCCGAACCGAACGTCCTCGAGAGATGGCGGTCGGCCATGTCCTGTAAGCCGCCATATCCTTCGGCGTCCGTGCCGGCCATGCCACCGATCTGCAGTGTAGACCCATTCGGAAAAATGAGGTCGGTCCAGACGACAAGAACGCGCGCCTGGCCGAAAGACACCTTGGAATCGTAACGGCCGAACAGCTTTGCGCCTTGCGGGATGAGAAGGCGATAGCCGGTCGCACTGTCGTAGACATTCTGGCTGACCTGAGCCGTGATCCGCCCTGGCAAATCGGAATTCAGGCCGGTGATCAAGGTGGCGGGAATGACTGAGCCGCGCTTCAATTCATTGGGTGACATCTGCGGCACCACCTGGTTTGGCAGGTAGCCAAGATCCTTGATGTCCTGATTGAAGAAGTCCTCCTTCGACGTCTGCCCGTTCTGATCGACGTTCTCTCCCGTCAGGCCGGATTTCATGGCGGCGGCATAAAGGTCTGAGGCGCTGTTTGCTGCGACGTTTGTCGGCTGGCGGCCCGTGTCATTGGTGGAGCTTGCAGCCTTCTCGACATCGGAGATGTCGACCTTCAGTGGCGAATCGAGCGCCGTGGAACGGGCCTGGAGACGCGCCATCCGCTGGCGTTGTGCCTCGCGCATATATTGCTCATCCTGCTCTCGCTTCAGTCGAGCCTTCCACTCCTCTTCGGATTCGAGCCTTTGTCGGCGATCTTGTCGATCTGTCGGTTGGCGCTCGACGACCGGTTCCTGCTTTTCCTCTTTCTCGATGACGATTGGTGTCGGCTGAAACACCTCCTGCTTTTCTGGGTCACCGATAATGCCGTCCGTGACACCCCGCTTAAGCTGGTCGCCGAAACTGGTCGCAGGGCTATTGGAAGCACCCTCGATGTCGCCACGATTGAAGGAAAGCCCGCGCAGCGACAGACCAATCACGACGATGCTAACGAACAGCACGATGACAATGATGGCGACGATGATCGGCAGGCGGTTGAGCCGGCGCATGCCCTGCTGATCATCGGCTTGGCTGGACGTGCCAAGCTGGAGCGACTGGACCATGTTAATCTCCGTCAGTTGCGCTGCATGATCGAAAGGGGACTGGCCGGCACAGCACCCGCCGCCGTCGGCGTGTAAGCACGGCCGAGAGCGATGGATGGCGTCGAGAGCTTCGCCAAAACCTGCCCGTCGAAGCCCTCGATCGAATAGGAAAGCTCGACCGGCTTGATGTCTTTGGCGACTTTGCTGTCCGTGACGACCGTATAGCCCCACCCCTTCAGGGCCGCTTCGAGGGCGGTCGCAAACTCCGACGTGTCTTTCGCCATTTTGATCGTCGTCGTAGCACCGGCTGGCCCGATCTGTTCAGCCAGGCGGCTTGCCATGTCGCCGGCGATGGCGCTCGCGGCTGGTCTAGTAACGGCCACCGGGGTTGAGCTGGTGGTCAGGGCGTCGTCGGCCGTTTGGCAACCGGAGAGCAGCGCGGCCACGACGAAATATCCAAGAAGCTTGCCCATAGGTCAGCCTCCCCGCCGGATGGTGATCTTCTGTTGCCGCCAACCGACGCCGGAAACGAGGATCGCCTTGTCGATCGCATAGTCGACGGTCATCATGTCGTTCTTCATGCGATAGTTGACGATGCGATTTTGACCGCCGGAGACGACGAAGAGTACAGGTGCATCCTGACCGGAGATCGACTTCGGGAACTGGATGTAGGTCTTCACCCCGTCAGAATAGACCCGCTTCGGTTTCCAGGGCGCGCTCCCGCTCACCGAGTAGGAGAAGTTCAGCTTGTCCGGCGCTGTGCCCGGAATGCCGCCCGTTTCGAGACGGGCGTTTATGTCGGCGAGCTTGGTGGACACGTCTTCCGGATATTCGAAGCCAATGCGCGCCATGTACTGGCTGGGATGGGATTTGAGCTGGATGTGATAGGTTCGACGTGACGTGGTGACGACCATCGAGGTGAGAAGCCCTGGCTCAGATGGTTTGACGATGAGATGGATGGCCTGTCCGCCTGTGGCACCCGAGGTGGCCGGCTCTACCTTCCAGCGCACGGTGTCGCCGACGAGGACGTCGCGAACGATCTCGCCACCCTGAAGTTCGATGTCGCAGACCTGTAGAGGAGAGCAGACGACGGACGGCTGGGTCTCGCCGAACAGAAAGATGACCTTTCCGTCCGGACCTGTCGTGACCAGTCCCTGCGTGCCGCGCCACTTTCTGGAAAGATTTGTTCCTTTCACCTCGTTGCTCGTCATGCTTTGCGCCTGCGCGCCCGCCGCTAGCAAGAGTCCGGCTATGCAGCCGGCGGCTGCGATTAATCCCGTTTTTTTCATTGAAAGAATCCCTGCCCTTAAAGCTGTGCCGTCCAGTCAAAATCTCGGACGTAGAGGCCGATTGGATTGAGGCGGATCGTCGCCTCATCCTGTGGCGCGGTGAGCGTCACCGTTGCGATCCCGCGGAACCGCCGCGTGCCGATCTCCTTGCCCTTGCGGTCTCGCTCGTATTCCGTCCAGTCGATCTGATAGGTCTGGTTCGAAAGCGCCACGATGTTGTTGACCTCGATGGCAACTGTCGAAGACTTCGCCTTCTCGAACGGAGAATTGCCTCGAAACCAGGCGTTGACCTTCTCCGTCGACGGATCGGACGTGCGAAGAAGGGCGTAGGTGCGGTCGATATATTGCTTCTGCACCACCGCATCCGGCGTGATCGATCTAAAGCTCGTGACGAAGTTACCGAGTGTGGCGCGCACCACGCGGACATCGGCATACTCGATCTGTTCCGGAAAGCCTGCCGTGACTGCGGTTCCGAGCTTGTCGACCTCGACGATGTAAGGCACGAGCCTCACCTGCGTGCTCAGATACATCGCGTAGCTGAAGCCGATGACGGCCATGACCAGACCGAGGACACCAACAATGCGCCATGCGGCTGCGGCCTTCACATAGGAGCCATAGCGTTCGCTCCATTCCTGGCGGGCGGCAAGATACGGGTTTTCCGGGGCGCGGTTCGCTGCCATTTATTCTTCCCTTGTCTCGATTACGGTTTGTCGTTGCGTTCGGGAGGAGGTTTCGGTCCGCTATGACCGCCGCGCTGTTCATCGAGCTTCGCATTGGCCAGTCCGAGAATGGACCCGGCATAAGCGCCCGGAGAGCCGATTGCCTTTTCCTTCGCGGCAGATCCGGCTGCTTGCGCGCCGGAAGCGAAGCTCGCGCCCACGCCGCGAAGAGCAGCACCTGCAATGGATGAACCGCCAGCTCGTGCGGCTTGAGCCGCCGCAAACCCCGCTCCCGCAGCGCCGGCGGCGAGGAAGCCAGCACCGGCGGCAAAAGACGCCGTTTGCCCGCCGTGGCGGATCGCTTCCATTCCTCCGGATACCGATGCGCCCTGGACGACGCCCTGGATGATGTTCGGGACATACATGGCGATGATGAAGACGACGACGGAGATACCGGCGATGGCCAAGGTCGTGACGAACTGATCCGACGAGGCAGTCGGTGCTTGAGCAAGGCCAAGCAGGACGTTCGATCCGATCTTGGCGATCATCACCAAGGCCATGAGCTTCATGCCGACGCCAAAGGCATAGACGAGGTATCGAACAGCAAAGTCTTTCGTGAAGGACGAACCACCCAGCCCGAGCATGATCATGCCGGCGAGCAAGCCGACATACATTTCGACCATGACCGACACGAAAATAGCGGCAACCAGCGAGAAGCAGATGACAACGATGCCCATGGCAAGAACGGCGGCAATCGCGAGCGCATTGTCTTCGAACACCCCGAACTGTGCTTGTTGCGACATTTGGGAGGCGACGCGGATGCCGGCATCGAACACTTCAGCAGGCGAAGCTGAACCACCGCCGGCGCCAATCTGGAAAAGGCTGTCGACCACCGCTCGCGCAAAGGTCGGACCCTGGGTCAGAACGAATGCGAAGAACCCGATGAACATGATCCGCCGCACCAGTTCGGCGAACCAGCTGTCCAGTGAGGCTGACTGGATCGCCAACCAAACGGCCGCAATGCCGATCTCGATCGTTGCAAGAATCCAGAATAGGGATTTCGCTGCCTCCATAATGGTGGTCTCCCACCCCTTCGCAGCGGATGAGACCTGGTTTTCCAGTTCCGTGAGAACCTGTCCCTCCTGCGCGAATGCGGGAACAGCATAGGTGAGGAAAAAGAGACCTGTAATCAGGAACGAGCGTGCGACAGTTACCTTCACCATCTCGGGCGCATCTCCTGACCTTCCTCGATCGGCGGCAGCTCTTTGTCGGAGCCGAAGAATTTTTCCCGGACGGCGCGCTGCTCCTCGGTGAGCGCGGGTATTCCTGTGTTTCGGGAATTGACGATCAGCACTATCGCTGCAGACGATGCAGCGGCGACAGCCAACAGCAAGGCAATCAGGACGGGGCGGCTCACCATCGCGGTTCCATTTTCTGGCCTTCCGGAACGCTCTTGACCTCGGCGTTGAAGAATTTCTCCCGCCGCGCCTGTGCCAGGTCCTTGTCTGTCTGTTCCGTCTGCAGCCAGGTTCCCATCATCGTCATCTGCTGCGAGACAAGGCCCCGAAGCTTCTGCATCTGGGCAACCTGCTGAGCGGCGATTTCATGCCCGACTTGCAGAGCCTTCATCTGCCCGTCAGCCGTCTCGGACATCGACCGCATCGAGGACATCGTATCTTCCTCGCTATCGAACTGGTCGGCCGTGAGGCTCGCCGCTTTCAGCGAGCTGGCGATCGTGTCGCGGTTGGTGTTCGACCAGGACTGGTAGGTCGAGGAGAACGTCGCGTTGTCCGGCAAGTTGGTCTTGAGATCGGCATAGCTTTGAAAGCGCTGCTGAAGAACGTCGTCCGCATTCCCCATCGAAAAGGCGATGCCCTGTCCCTGGTCGACGATGCTGCGCAGCTGGTTGAGATCGCTTTCGACCTGACCCCAGACATGGTCAGAAAGCTGCGCCGTGTTTTGCAGCATGTTCTCGTAGATCTTCAGCTGGTTCTGGATCTGCTCTGCAAGCTGGCTGATCTGGGTCAGCTGATTGTCGACCTGGATGCCGGAGCTTTTCATGAGATCCACGAGCTGCGCATTGTTGGCGAGCTGCGTCCATTCGGTCGCAGCGCCGGTGGCTGTACCGGCTTGCACAGAGCCTGCAGCTCCGATCGTGAGAGCGGCGGCCGCCAAGCAGGCGAGCCATCTATTCGAACGTGAGTAGCGATGCGGCATCGTGAACTCCTCTCGTTTCAAGCCAGTGGATCGGCCAGTCGTGGCCATGTTCGGATTTCAGTGCGCGGATGCGTTTGAGGTCCTCTTTGCCCGACGCGCCGACAAAGCTCAGCGCGATTGGCCCAAGCGACATGTTGAAGAGCCGCCGGCCTTCTGGCGTGGCGACGTAGTATTCACGCTTCGGCATGGCGGTAGCGACGATCTCGATCTGTCGCTCGTTGAAGCCGATGCGCTCGTAGAATTCTCGCGTCCCCGACTCGCGAGCGGCGCCATTTGGGAGGCATATCTTTGTCGGGCAGGATTCCTTTAGTACATCTATGATCCCGGACCGCTCGGCATCGGAGATCGATTGGGTCGCAAGAACGACAGCGCAATTCGCCTTGCGCAGTACCTTCAACCACTCGCGAATCTTGTCGCGGAATACAGGGTGGCCAAGCATCAGCCACGCCTCGTCGAGCACGATCAGGCTGGGGGACCCATTCAAGCGCTTGTCGATCCTGCGGAACAGGTACGTCAGCACCGGCACGAGATTGCGTTCGCCCATATTCATCAGCTCCTCGATCTCGAAAGTCTGGAAGGCGCCGAGCGTCAGGCCGTCCTCTTCCGCATCAAGGAGCTGGCCCATCGGGCCATCGACGGTGTAATGATGCAGTGCGTCCTTGATCTCGCGCAACTGCACGCCGCTGACGAAATCCGAGAGCGAGCGACCGGATGCGCTCGCCATCAGTCCTACCTGCCGAGAGATGGCGTTACGATGATCTGGGGTGATGGTGACGCCCTGCAGGCCGACGAGCATCTCGATCCATTCCGTCGCCCAAGCCCGGTCGGCATCACTTTTGAGTTCGGAGAGTGGGCAGAAGGCCAACGCCCTCCCCTCTTCCACATTGTCGCCGCCGATCTCATAGTGATCGCCGCCGGCTGCGAGCGTCAGGGGCAGAAGTGAACTGCCTTTGTCAAAGGCGAAGATCTGAGCATTTTCGTACCGGCGAAACTGCGCAGCGATCAGGGCCAGAAGCGTCGACTTGCCTGAGCCGGTTGGGCCGAAGATCAGCGTGTGGCCGACATCATCGACGTGCAGGTTCAGACGAAACGCTGTCGATCCGCTTGCAACCTGCATCAGGGGCGGGGAATTCGGTGGGTAAAAGGGGCATGGCGCAACCGCGTTTCCGGACCAGACCGAGTTCAGCGGAATCAAGTCGGCGAGATTGCTGGTGTTAATCAGCGGCTCACGGATGTTGCAATACCAGTTGCCCGGCAAGCTGCCGAGATAGGCGTCGGTGGCGTTCAACGTTTCAATCCGCGCCCCGAAACCTTCCGCCTGGATCAGCCGCCGGATCGCTTCGGCCTTCTCCTGGAGTGCTTCGCGGTCGCTGTCGAACAGCACGACCACCGGTGTGTAATAGCCATAGGCAACCAGCTGCGACGAGGCCTGTGCGATGGCATCCTCGGTCTCGCCCACCATGGTCATCGCGTCCTGGTCGACGGATCGACTTTGTGTCTGGAATATCTGGTCGAAGAACGGCCGGACTTTCTGCTGCCATTTCTTGCGCGTACGTTCGAGCTTTTGTCGGGCCTCCTCGGCATCAAGGAAAACGAAGCGCGATGACCATCGATAGGTCAGCGGCATCAGGTCTAGGCTGTTCAGAATACCGGGCCAGCTTTCGGCCGGCAGACCGTCGACCGCAACGACGCCGAGGAAACGGCTTTCGACCTTTGGCGTCAGTCCGTGCTCAAGCTCCGCGGTGGCGATCCAGTCGAGATACATGGGAACGTCGGGAAGCCGGATGGGATGGCTTTCCCCGGTGGTGCAGAACCGGGCGAACTGGAGCAGTTCGTCATATCGGGCAACCCTCTCCCCTCCCCTCTCAAACGTTTCGCGGGTTTCCATTCGCCGGATCGAAAGAGTGTTGGCAAAATACTGCTCAAGCTCGCGCACCGCGTTCTTGAACACGAAGAGCACCGTGTCCGCGTAGGATTTTTTCCGGCTTTCCTCATCCGAATAGATGTATTTGCTGAGAGTAGTCTTCTTGGACTCGAGCGGTCGATAGGTCAGGATCAGTGCATGCTTGCTCTCGAAATGCCCCTGCTCGCGCGCGAAATGCGCCCGACGCTCGGCATCGATCGCGCGGGTCACCGGGTCGGGGAAATGGCAACGGTCTTCCGTTGGATAGTCGACCGTTGGAATGCGGATGGCCTCGACCTGGATCATCCAGCCGCTTCCGAGCCGCGACAGAACGGCATTGATCTGCCTCGACAGCTCGTTGCGCTCGAGGTCGGTCGCGCTTTCGGAGTCCGGGCCAGCGAAGTACCAGCCGGCCATCAGACTTCCGTCCTTCAAGAGGAGGACCCCATTGTCGACGAGGCCGGCATAGGGAACGAGATCGGCGAAGGACGGGCCGGTCACCCGGAAGCGTTTGAGAGCTACCATGGCCGCCTCCTCAATACCGCCGCCACGGCGAGGTGGTCGCCTTGTAGTAGTGCTTGTAGGCAATGTGCCTGATATAGACCTGTCGCATGAGCGGGTCGGACTTTGCCATCATCCTGAGCGCCCCGACGATTACGATCCACACGGCGATGCCGAAGAGCGCCGAATAGACCGTGAGGACAACGAAGATCAGGATCACGGCCGCAAGACCGGTGATCAACACCAGCTCCCGGTCGGCGCCCATCAGCAGGTTTGGGCGCGACAGTGCGCGGTGGATGCGGTTACGCCGCAGGCCGGGCAGGGATTCAGCCATGATCTCCCTCCCCTCCCCCGTTCGAACCAATTGATGTGATCTGCTCGTCGGTCAGCCCGATCGAAGCGCCGGTGGCACCGAACAGGCCGACGATGTTGGTGGCGCCGAGCAGGATGCCGGCGACAAGAACGACGTACACAAGACGCCGTGCGAAATCGTTCAACTCACCGCCGAAGATCAGCATGCCGCCGGCAATGGCCACGGCTGCAAGCGCGATCGCACCCGCGACCGGGCCGGTTATCGACTCCTGAATCTGCTGCAGTGGCCCTTCCCATGGGAGGCTGCCGCCGGAACTGGCGAGCGCCGGCGCGACAGAGGCAAGAACGATTGGCGCCGCCACGAGCGCAGCGGCGATGAGGGTATGCTTACGCGACATGGCGCGCCTCCTGTTCTTCGGTAAGCTGATCGGATTCGATCTCGTACCGTCCGTTGATGAACCGCTCGACTTGAATGATGTCGCGAACAAGCCGGCCGCCGGGCGTCCGCTCAATCGAAATGACCAGGTCGACGGCCTCCCCGATCACCTCGTGCATCGGTTGCTGGCTTGCCTCAGCCGTGAGCTGCTCAAGACGGCGTAGCGCTGACATGGCGGTGTTCGAGTGAATGGTCGCCACGCCGCCTGGGTGACCGGTGTTCCAGGCCTTGAGCAACGTCAGGGCCGCACCGTCGCGAACTTCGCCAACGACGATCCGGTCGGGGCGCAAGCGCATGGTGCTCTTCAAGAGCCGCGCCATGTCGATCGAACCGCTGGTATGGAGGAGAACGGCGTTTTCGGCCGCGCATTGGATTTCCGCGGTATCCTCAAGAATGACGAGACGATCCTGGCGCGCAGATTTGACGATCTCGTGGATGACCGCGTTCGCTAGCGTCGTCTTGCCCGAGCCCGTTCCACCGGAGATGATGATGTTCAGCCTCGTGGAAATGGCACTGCGGATCGTAGCGGCTTGGTATTCTGTCATCACGCCGGCGTGAATATAGTCTTCGAGCGGAATGAGGCGCGATGCCCGGCGCCGGATTGTGAAGGCAGGCTTGGCGACAACGGGGGGCAACAGTCCCTCGAATCGGTGGCCACCGATTGGCAGCTCGCCGGAGATGATTGGTTGTTCCGTGTCGACCGCTGACTGAAGCGCGTGCGCCACTGTACCGATGACCATCTCCGCGGCAGCGGATGACATCTCGCCAGCGGGCGCAACGCCGTGACCGAGCCGTTCGATGAATAATTTGCCGTCCGGATTGAGCATGATTTCGACGACGTTCGCGTCGTCCAGGGCAACACAAAGCTGATCGCCGAGCGCCTCCTGAAGTTTGCGGACGAGCCGAGGGTGAGAGCGAAGCTGGTTCACGGATTTCTCCTTAGGCTGCCTGGCTGACAGGGGGCGAATTCAGAACGGTAGTTGGAGGGGCGAAGCCTGAGGAACGTGGCCGCATTGGCGGCCAGCGTGCCCGCTACGGCCATCGTCACGCCAATCTTCTTGGGTTCGCCCAAACGCTGCAGCGGCCATCCGACGCGAGCGAGGATTCGCTCGAATCTAAGATCGGTCACCGTGACAATCTCGGTATAGCCATTAGCGATGCACCATTCGATGATGCCAGCGAACATGGTCAGCGTGGCTTCATGAACCGAACCGTCGCCCCTCCCCTCCGCAAGTACCGTGTCGACGCAGAAGCGAGAACTCTCAATCATCGCGGCATGCCGCTTGAGTTGGCCGTCGGGGAGCAGCGACGGGAAAACGTCGGCCACCATTGTCGGTCCGAGCGCAGGAAGAAGCCTTGCGCACCCCGCCAATTCGCCGGTCTCTGCGATGGCGAGAATATAGGTCGGCCGAAGCGCGTCGAAACGATCGGACTCGCACCCCGCCGTTACATCGACTTCCCAACCCAGGCGATCGGAAAAGACCCGAGCACGAAGCTGATAGTGGATGTGTAGGAGATGCGCCTCTTGGATCGTCCGGGGTGTTGAGAGCGCGAAAGTCCGCATGATCTTTCTCCGTCGTTGTTGGTCGGCGGGAAATCAGCACAGTTTGGAATCGGAGGGCAGTTGTAGGATTCAACATGCACGTAGCGAGGTGAGTCGCGGCTCATGAGGGGTGTGGCGCTACAGAGCCGCCCAATCTACTTGCTGCTACACTGTTCGGATTTGTAGGATTCACAGGAGAACATTCCGGGATCAGGGAGCCGGGCATTTGAGGCTAACTCCCGGGGCGGAAAAGCAAAAATCCGAACAGCCTTATGCAGATTGTCCCCGGTCGTTAACCTTTTGTTAACCCTAAACCTCTGGACCAGTTCGGAGAATCGTGTTCTATTTTTAGCGGGCAATGGCCGGTAAACCGGCGAAAAGCCGCCAAGAGGGACAGATGGCGATAGCAAACCGAGTAGAAGCAAGTGTTGGCTCGAAGGAAGATGCCGGCAGCAAAATCATGCGCCATGCCGGGCTTCTGTCCGGGCAATTGCAGCAGCTCAGAACTCGTATGTATCCGCCAAAATCGGAAAAGACCCTGCGTCCCTTTCTGACCAACGAAGTGTCGAAGCTGACCTCTATACCCGATTCCACCCTGAAGCTCATGTCCACCGAGGGACGTGGGCCGATTCCGAGTAGGCTGGAAAATAACCATCGCGTCTACACGCTGGACCAGATCAATGAACTGCGTGAATTGTTCGCGATTCAGAAACCTGCAGACGCCTTGCGATTCCTTCCTCGTCGACGTGCCGGCGAGCACCTCCAGGTTCTTGCGATAGCCAACTTCAAGGGCGGCAGCGCGAAGACGACAACCTGTGTCCACCTTGCCCACTATCTCGCCCTTCATGGGTATCGCGTCCTCGCACTCGACCTGGACCCGCAGGCATCCTTGTCCGCTTTGTTCGGCGCTCAGCCAGAAGTTGATGTCGGGTCGAATGAAACGATCTATGCCGCTTTGCGTTACGATGACGCCGAGCGTCGTCCCATCCGCGATATAATTCGCAGGACATATTTCGATGGCATCGACCTCATTCCTGGCAATCTTGAAGTCATGGAGTATGAGCACGAAACGCCACGGATCTTGGCGAACAAGGCCAACTCCGGCGCAATCTTTTTTGAGCGGCTGAAACTCGCCCTTTCGGAAGTCGCGGCGGACTACGACATCGTGATTCTTGACACTCCGCCGTCGCTCGGCTTTCTGACGTTGAGCGCGATATACGCCGCGACTAGCATGATCATTACTGTCCATCCGGCTATGCTGGACGTTGCGTCAATGAGCCAGTTCCTTCTCATGATGGGCGATCTGATTAGTGTTCTGAACGAGAGCGGCGCTCAGTTAGACCAGGACTTCATTCGGTATCTGGTCACACGACACGACCCCAATGACGCGCCACAGTCGCAAGTCGTTGCGATGCTTCGGCACTTGTTCGGCTCCGATGTATTATTGCCCACCGCCATTGAAAGCACCGCCGTTGAGGCAGCCGGCTTGGCGAAACGCTCGGTATACGAGCTCGAATTGGGGCAGATCGGGCGCGATACTCACAAGCGTGCTCGCGAGGCGGTAGATGCTGTGAACGAGGCGATTGTTCGCCTCATCAATGAGAGCTGGGGGCGGACATGAGCAAATCCTCTCGAAAGTCGATTGTCGCCAGTTTCGGGTTGCTTTCTGCCGAGCTGGAGAGTGATCAGGCTGCGGATCAACAGCAGCCGTCGCAGGCCCCTGCCCCGGTTCCCGGAAATCGTGTCGGAGCAGGTGTGATCGGTGCTGCTCACCGAGCAATCGACGACATTCGAACAGAGCGAGATCGCTTGAAGGCTATCGTGGAGTCGGGCGGTGGTGCTGTTCGCGAGTTGGATCCGTCGCTCATTGACCCTTCCCCTTATCCGGACCGGCTGCCGGACGATGACGCAACGAGCTTCGAGGCGTTCAAACGGTCGATCGAGACTGAGGGGCAAAAGGTTCCCGTTCAGGTTCGCAAACACCCTTCGTCCCCAGGTCGCTATCAGATCGTTTACGGTCATCGACGCTGGCTCGCTGCCATGCAGCTTGACAGGCCTGTTCGCGCTCTCGAAGTCGAGATTTCCGACCTCGACCTAGTTCTTGCACAAGGCATCGAAAACGCCGGTCGCCAAGACCTCACCTGGATCGAGCGCGCGCTGTTTGCCTCCCGAATGGATGATGCGGGGATCAAGCCTCGGCACATCTACGCTGCCCTTTCGATCGAGGACGCAGAACTGGCTCGGATGCGGAATGTCTACAGGATCGTTCCCGCGGATATCATCGAGGCCATTGGGCGGGCGCCGAGGATCGGGCGGCCACGTTGGCTCGACCTTGCCAAGGCGGTTGCGGGCGACACGGGAGCGCTCGATGCCCTAAGGGCGGCACTGGTTAGGAGGGGCGATGCGGTTGAGACGTCCGATCAAAGGTTTCAGCGTGCATTGAACGCCATCAAGCCAGTATCGGCTGGTCGGAGAGAGCCAAGCCCGATTACAGACAAAAGCGGAACGAAGCTTGGCGCCCTGTTGATATCCTCGAAAGAGGTTCGAATTTCGGCTGAGGGTTCACTCGGGGTCGACTTTTTGAAGTTTGTTGAAGCGGAGCTCCCAGCGCTAACGGAGCGCTTTGTCCGCCTGCGAGAAGACGAGAAACCCTGACAGCTGTCAGGGTTTGGAGATAAAAAAAGGACGAACTGCAAAAGAAAAAGGCCCCCCAAACGTTGCCGTCGTGGAAGCCTCTCTCAATGTGTGACAACTAGAGAATCGCATTTCCCCGAATCCCAGTCAAGAGTCTTTGGCACCGTAATTTGGTGAGCAGGTTTCTTTTGCCTTTTTGAAGGTGAAGAAAATGCAGATTGGAAGTGTGACGACGCCCTTTGGGCGGCGGCCGGCGACGCTTGCCCTGGTGAAGCGGCAAATCGAGACGAGTAAGATTAAGCCGGGCAAGACAGCGGACAAGTGGAAAGTCTTTCGGGACGCATCCGAAGCAAGGGAGCTGCTTGGCCTGCAGGATCGCAGCCTGGCCGTCCTTGACGCGCTCCTGAGCTTTCATCCAGACACCGAATTGCGCCAGGATGCGCAACTCATCGTTTTTCCGTCCAACACACAATTGACACTTCGGGCGCACGGTATCGCCGGCGCTACCCTTCGCAGACATCTGGCCCTTCTCGTTGAGGCAGGACTGATCGTGCGGAAGGACAGCGCGAATGGAAAGCGCTACGCCCGGAAGGACAAGGCGGGTGCGATCGATAGCGCATTCGGCTTTGATCTGTCACCGTTGCTCATGCGAACAGATGAGCTTGCCATGATGGCGCAACAGGTCGTTGCAGATCGTTTCGCCCTCCGTCGGGCGAAGGAGAATTTGACAATATGCCGGCGTGACGTTCGAAAGCTCATTTCTGCCGCGATCGAGGAAGGTGCGTCAGGCAACTGGGAAAACATCGAAGCGATGTACGTCGGTCTCGTAGGCAGGATTCCGCGCGCTCCGACGCTCAGCGATGTGAATTCAATCCTGGACGAGATGGAGCTCCTGCTGCAGGAGGCGGTCAACATCCTGGAAGTGCAGCAAAAAGACGAAAATAATAGCACCAATGGTGACCAAAGTGAGCGTCACATACAGAATTCAAACACCGAATCCATCAATGAACTTGAACCTAGCTCTGAAAACGAGCAGGGCGCAAAGGCGGTGGACGATGATCGGCCGAAGCGGGAGCCAGTCCGGATTTTTCCACTTGGCATGGTGATGCGGGCTTGCCCCGAGATCGCGATATATGGCCCGGGCGGTACGATCGGAAGTTGGCGCGAGATGATGGGTGCAGCGGTGGTCGTCCGGTCGATGCTGGGCGTCAGCCCCTCAGCCTATCAGGAGGCCTGCGAGGTGATGGGGCCGGAAAGTGCGGCCACGGCGATCGCCTGCATCCTTGAGCGGGCAGGGCACATCAACTCGCCTGGCGGATATCTGCGAGACCTGACACGGAAGGCGGCACGGGGCGAATTTTCACTTGGCCCGGCGCTTATGGCGCTGCTTCGGGTCGATGGCGATAGCAATCGCAGGACGGGATAGTTGGTTGCCTATGCTTGTGGTCGGCTGGTCAAAACCCTGACAGCTGTCAGGGTTTTGCGATCGGCGGATGCTGGAGCGGGGAAGGGTAGATCAACTCGGCTGGCGGCTACTGACATCATCCGACGAGGCAGGTTTTCGCTCGGTCCGATGGGCGAGTTAAATGAAGTTGCTTGCCTGGTCCGAGCCGTGCTCTGCTGGCCTTCGAGACCGTTTTAAAAATGAGGAAGAGCAATGCCGTCTGAAACTAGATCTCCGCGCCTGGCTGTTCTGATTGATGCGGACAATACATCCGCTAAAATCGCCGACGGGCTGTTCGAAGAGGTAGCCAAAATCGGGGAGGCGAGCGTGCGTCGCATCTACGGTGATTTTTCCGGCACGCGCTCCAAGGGTTGGGCGGACGTACTCGCAAAGCACGCGATTATCCCGCAGCAGCAATTCGCGTATACCACGGGAAAGAATGCTTCCGATATCACTTTGGTCATCGATGCAATGGATTTGCTGCACAGCGGTCGGTTCGACGGCTTTTGCCTGGTGTCCTCGGACAGCGATTTCACGCGGCTTGCCGCCCGGATCCGTGAACAGGGTGTCGATGTATTCGGCTTCGGCGAGCAGAAGACACCGGAGAGTTTTCGCCAGGCCTGCCGGCGGTTCGTCTATACCGAAAATTTGCTTCCTGGCGCGATCAAGGACGAGCAGAATACTGCTTCCACCGACAAGCCGCTGCAGCCGGCAACATCGGCCGTGCCGCTGATCAAGAAGGTACTGTCCCAGGAGGATAGCGATGACGGCTGGGTCAACCTGGGCACCGTCGGCAAGCAGTTGTTGAACCTGGCGCCGGATTTCGACCCGCGTACATTCGGCTTCCGAAAACTCAGCGATCTTATCCGCAAGACGAACCAGTTCGAGATTCGCCAGGCCGAGGGCGGTCCGATCAGCATCCGGGTGAAACAACGAGGCAACAAGTAGCACCATCGTCGAGGCGATAGAGCGAGGGAGTACCGGGACACCTCGACGGTGAGTATGGGCTTTCCCCCGCGGCAAGAAGCGTCTATCAGTGCTGCCGCAAAGAAAACTGTCAGCCAAGCACGCTTCGGCAATGCGATTGATCAAAGGAAGACGTCATGGCGACCGGTACGGTAAAGTGGTTCAACGCAACGAAGGGCTTCGGGTTCATCCAGCCGGACGACGGCAGCGCCGATGTGTTCGTCCATATTTCCGCAGTGGAGCGGGCCGGCATGCGCGGCCTCAACGACAGCCAGAAAATTACCTATGAGCTGGTAAAGGATCGCAAGTCCCGCAAGATGTCTGCGGACAACCTGCAGGCCTGAGTCCGACTGCAGGTGAATGGTCGGATAGGCCGGGTTCGCCCGGACTATTCTTTTTTGCAGGCTGAGATATGTGCGCGGTGCAAGCGCGGGACTTCAATGTTCTGACTTGCAGTATTACCCTCAGAGTGTTCAAGCGGTTCACCTCCTCCCGAACCGCTTGAGTCCGACGGACAGCAGGCTGCCAGTCACTATCGGACCCCTGCGCCCCTCATCCCGAGCTGGGCTTTCTGTTGCGCAAGCAGGACGACCGCCACATCCCTCATCACGATTTTTGCCATCCTTGTCGATAAAGGCCTCACGAGATCGCCCCAATTGTCTTGACGGATCTGTTCTTAGAGCCGGCCGGCCCCAACGACGCCATCGACGCATTCAATTTCGATGCGGCTGAGAGGATGCAGACCAGAAGCTTAGAGACGTCAGCAGCATCCCCGTTTCGCGAGTACTAGGTTCCCTCGTGATGCTCCATCTGCGCCCGCTGAGGGACGATTAACGTGACCGACACCAAGCGGTGTGAAGGTGCAGGGGCTGCACGTAGTTGCTTCTAGTCGGGCTCGAGGAGACCCCTGATCCGGCGTCGCGGTTTCTGGAGTTTTGCGAGGGAGGAGCTCCGCGGGCGGCTGATTGACGGCAACGCCCTCGTCTTACTCTACATCGGCGAGCCTCAGCATCCTCTTTGGGCCGACTGTTTTCACAGCATCCGTGCAGCGCGCCCGCTCCGCCTTGTAACGTTGTTGTAGTAGCCTGCAGCCTGCTGAACGGATCGATGTCGCGATTGCTCCATCGCCTCAGGAAGCGGGATTCCGCGATTTGCCGCTTCGGTCAGATAGCCTGACCGCAGCCCATGAGCGGAAAATTCCCCCGGCTCCAATCCAGCCAGTTCCACCCGCTGCTTGATGATCGCATTGACCGACTGCGGATCGATCGCCCGTCGCGAAACAGTCCCCCATCGCCCGATCGCCCGAAACACGCTGCCGCTCTCGATCTTGGCGGCCACCATCCAGGCATTCAGCGCATCCACCGGCCGACCGGTCAGATAGACAACGTCGTCCTCGTCGCCGCTGGTCGTCTTGGTGCGTCCGAGATGGATGGCGAGAGAGGGGAGGGGAGGGCAATCGTCCCCCGGGATTGGCGGCTCGACGGTCAGCTGCTCGCTGCGCAGGCCGGCGATCTCGCTACGCCGCCGACCACCGGAGGCAAAGGCCACCATCAGGATTGCACGGTCACGGAGATCGCGCAGACTGTCGGTCGCGCAGGTCGCCAGCAGTTTTGCCAGCACATCGCCGGTGACGGCCTTGGCGCTCTTGCGACGCCGCGTCCGGGGGACGGCGCGAACGGCGAGGCGAATGGCTGATTTGAGGGCAGGGGAGGCGAAGGCGCCGTCAAAACCGCGCCATCTGGTCAGCGTCGACCAGTTCGCCAGCCGCCGGCGCACCGTCGATGGCGCGTGCGGGCCGGCGGATCTGAGAAAACCCTGGCTCCGAAGGTTTTCGTCGACGTCGGCCGGCATGCCGTGATCCGGATCGGTCTCACGGTGCTGCGGATCCCAGAGGTGATGCGCGACGAATTTCAAAAGCAGCGCCTCGGGTGCCGGCCAGGGCAGGGATTGTCCGGTCGCCGCCAGTCCCCAGGCTTCCAGATAGGCAAGGTCGGAAGTCAGCGCCCGCAGCGTGTTGTCGCCCATGCCCTGGTTGACGAGATGGCGCAGCGTCTCGACATCCTGGTCGGTGAGCAGCTCAGCCAACTCGTCGCGGCGTTCGATCGGCAGGACGGCGGCGATGGTGTCGAGTTCTTCGGCGCGCCGCTCGACGGCGGTCAGTGATGTCTTGGCTTTGGCCACGGACCCTCCAAATGGCAGGTTTCGGCGGCCGTGTCGGCCCTGCTTTGCTGCGATTCTCGGTGATTTGCGGGGCGAAATCAATCTACCATCGATAAGCGCTACTTATCGATGGTTATCGCACCACCCCGCAGTCATACCATGTGAGGAACCGCAATATTCTAATAGAGTTCGTATAAGAAATCATTTACCATGATTTCAATGGCTTACGATCTCGCGAAAACCAGCATGACAGCCCTGATGCGACCGGCTTTCGACGCCGGTATCGCTCTGACGCGTTTGGACGAGCGCATCGCCCGTTCACCGGTCGGCCAGGGATGGATCGAACGATCCCATTTTGCCGACGCTTGCGCTTCGCTGTGGATCGACGGCGAACTCGTCCATCTCGACGACCTGGTCCTCCACGACGCTTTTCGAGACATCCGCACGCCCACCCATGAGCTGACGATCGCCCGCGACGTGTTGCGCACCCGCCGGCGCATCGCCGCCCAACCACCGGATTGGGCGCTCTCTGCCGACGGCATCCGCTCGCTGCGGAAAACCTCGGAGATCGGGTCGGGCGGCGGGGACGAGGCGACGACGGCCGGAGTTATTCGGCCGGCGGTTACGATCGACGCCGAAGGGGAGGCGGAAGATGTCGACGACATCGAAAATCTCCCCGGTGTTGATTATGCCGCCATCGATGCGGTGCTCGCCCGATCGGAGGCCGCGATCGAGAACGCAACTCGGCCCGGTCGGAGTGGCGCGGCGGATAGAGACGAACTGGTCTATGATCTCGACTGGGACGAAGATGCGCGGCTGGACGAATGGCGCGGGGTGCTGCGGCAGGCGCAAGACCTGCCGGCGATGTTTCAAGCGATCGTCGCGCTGGATGCCTGGAACGAATTGTTCGTCCTTCAGCACGCCCCTTGGCTCGGCCGGCTGTTGGCCGCCTCGATCCTACGGCGGGCCGGTATCACCAGCGGCGCCCATCTGGCCGCCATCAATCTCGGCCTCAAAACCATTCCCGTCGATCGGCGCCGGCACCGAGATCGGGAGACCCGGCTGTTCGCCATTGCTCACGGTCTGATCGCGGCCGCCGAGCTCGGTCGGAAAGAGCATGACCGGCTTGCGTTGGCGCGCACGATGTTCGAGCGAAAGCTGGACGGACGCCGGACGTCTTCAAAGCTGCCGGAGCTGGTCGAGCTGGTGATGGCAAAACCGTTGGTGTCGGCTGGGATGGTGGCGAAGACGCTGGATGTGACGCCGCAGGCGGCGCGGCGGATTGTTTTGGAGCTGGGATTGAGAGAGATGACGGGCAGGGGGAGGTTTCGCGCGTGGGGGGCGATGTGAGCCGATCATTGGTTCCGCGACAAGTGCCGTAAAGCAATGTGTCGATGCCTTGAAGAATGTTTAAAAAAATCGCATTCTAAGAATGCTCGTTGCTGATCTAAAACGAGGGCTTATGCCGGGACCATGTCTTTCCCAGGTGGACCCTTGAGCGGCGTATCTCATTCTTGCTGAACCCCAGCGGCATCCCCGCGTCACGGCTGCTACGCCGGCTTCGCCGTCAGCAGCTCGCGAAGGGATTTCAGCTTCGCCAGCAGTTCGTCGAACGTAATGATGGACAAGCCAGATACGCTGTTTCGGTACAATTCAAAAGAGCGTTTCCGCCCGGCATCTGGGATCAGACCTGCCAGCACAACACCTTTGACGCCATACGTTTCCAGCTTATGCTGGGGGTTAACAGCCTTCACCCGGTAGATATCACTGCGGAGCTTGTCGATCTGGTCCAGGGTCTGCACGACCGCGCCGACCAGCTCAGGGGAGGGCGCCAGAACGCCGCTGCGGTACTGCTTCTTGCTGACAAGCTCCATCCCGGGTGTTTTGATCTCAAGGATGGCGATACTGTCGGTCAGCTTGTTGGTGAACAGGAAATCGGCGATCTTCTCGCCTGAACCATCTAGGATCTTGCCCCCCACATGGGCCTGCCCCTGCAGCAAAAGCACCGGAACGTTAAATGCCATGTCCAAAATGAACGGATTGGCCTCGAACAGCTTCTGCCATTGTGGCTCGGTGGCTTTCGCCGCGAACTGCGTCTCCATATGAACGATCAGTTCGTCGAGGGACGCAAGCTCGATTTCGTCATGAAGCTTCACAAGCCCTGCGCGCTGAGTTTTTATCGATTTGCGCACAGTCGCGCCGGCGAGGCTGACGACCGCGGCCCGGTCATTTTCGGAAAGGCGGTCATCGACAATGGTCTCGCCGATGACTTCCGCCAGATCATCAGGTGCACGTTCGAGCAGCTTCAGCGGAAACTTTGTTCGATCGAGCCTGGTAAGAAGGTTGGTGTAGGCGGATTGCTGCTTCTTCTTCCTGCTCGAGGCGCGCGCCTTATCATCAAAGCGGTTGGCCCCGCGGCGCAACTCGTCAAAAAGGCGATAGCCCATCTCGAAAGTCTTGCTATCGGGCGATCGCGAGACCTCAAGAGTCTTCTCGTCAGTCAAGCGTAAATGCTTGATACCGTCGATCTCTGACAGCGCTTGGGTGATGAAGGAGAGTGTGCGGTCAAGCCCCAGCCCGAAATTCGGGTCCTTGGTGAAACCCGAAGGCATGCACTCCTCAAGGTACATCTGCACCTCGTCGAGAGTGTTCGGTACGAGGAAATGTTCGGCTCCGTTGGCATCATCGACGATGTAGGCGAACCCGTTCTTTAGCACCAGCTCGATCGAAACGATGGGATCGTGCTTAGGCGCTAGGAAGCTCGCGGACGTGGGCATGGTGTTGACGGGATAGAGCGTGGTCGTGTCCATTTTCGCATCGAACCTCATAAGCAGGACGCGTGTCGCAGGGTCCCCCTCACGATGCGCGATCTTTAATCGCGTGGCTGAAGGTTGAAAAAACACTTCCACGATGCCAGCTCCTCGTGCCTCAAGGGACAAGGTGCCTTGGTCGTCCTCCCCAAATCGTGGGCCGAAGCTCGCCATGCTGATCCTATGAGTGTGCCGGCGAACCCGAGCCGAAAGCTCCAAGTAGGTCCCGCTGTGGATCCACCGGCGGTGTGACGAAGGCATCACCATCTACACCGTGTTCCTTGAGGAAGGGAGCCTCCTTGAGTTTTTCTCGAAGGCCGAGCATTCGTTTTTCTGCTCTACGAATGAAAGTATTGTAAGTCATCGGGATGATCGTAACGCGCCCGTCCCATTCGGTTCGATTGCCGCCCTCGGCGACATCGATCTTTGATCCGAGGATGTAGCAGGTTGTCACGGCCGCTTCGGTCAGGAGCCCCTTGTTCCTGAGCTCCTTCACATACCGCCACGCCTGATCCTTTTGCTCCGAGCCTATACCCACACCGGGTTTCTTGATCTCGGCGACGACCAGGCGTGACACGCCATTCACTTCATGTCCGAGATCATGCGCGTCGCGGCTATAGAGCCCGACGCTACCATCGGGCAGCATCACAAAATCGGGCCGCTGCCGGCTGCCGCCCTCAGTCGATCCAAATATTTTGCGAATGACCTCCGTCATACCTTTGTTACTCGTGAACTCGAGGCTCTCGAATTCAGGGCCGAAAACCCACAGCGATCGCTCGAACAGCGGCTGCAGGTCGCCGACTTCGTCCATAGTTTCATCGCGAAGCTTTTTATCGAGGTCTTCGATCAGCTTCAGCCGCGTCTGGATCTCATCAAGCGCGTCCTTCGCGAGCCTGAGTGTCCAGTCGTCTAGGAGCTCGTAGAGGGCATCGAGATCGCCCGGCTGCAGCTCATTGAGCTTCCCAACCAAACTGAATTTAGATGTGCTCAATTCGAGATTGGCAAGGATGCTGGCGACCTTGCCGACCTCCTCCGTCGAGATCGAGGGGCAATTGTCGATCACCTCATCCACGAACTGGTTCCAGCGTTCGCGCCCAACGGGAGGCATTTGCCGCACCGTTTTGACCAGCTGTTCCTTAACCGAATTTTTTGCCTCGCGGCGACGATCTGCAGAAAAGGTAGAAAGGTACTGCTTGATCTGCGCATGGACGGCCGGCCGCGTGGCCTGCCATGCCTGGTCATCGGGTAGGAACCCGCTCCAGTCCGGCTGCACTGCATTCTCAAGTATGTCTGCCGAGACGATAAACTGGAAACGCTTTGCTTCGGTGCTTCGCCCGTCCAGGATACGCTCATGGTCGAACCCAACCCAGCCTGGGTTTCCGACCAGCCGCGAGTTTACGCGCCACGCGATGCCGTGCTGCCTCGTGGTCCGATCGGCTTTCTGGCTATCGATCATGACGATCTGGACCACCCCAAAGCCGGGTACTTCGACATTGACCTTCTGGATGTTGCGCGTCGGGATGTCATCGAATGTCACCAAAGTTCCGTCGAGCGTAACGACGAAGTTTGGGTCTGCGAGAAACCGCGTCCCGATGATTTCGCGGGCTGTGTCCGCGTCCATAGAAGTGCCGTCGGAGGCGGTCGCCGCTATCTCCGTACCATGCCCAATGACCTTGTCGCGAGAACTGATCACCGTGACGTCAAATGGCTGGGTCACGCCGCGACGAACTTCATAGACGGTTTCGATACCGTCCCGCCACGTGCGAACATGATAAGGATCAGAGAACTTGAAGGCCGCGTGGCGGCCTTTACCGTTTCGGCCATAGGGGTTTCGAGGAGGGGAGTCTGGCAGATCAGCCGGGGGCGCCGACTTGGTGCCCTCGTCGGCAAAGCGATTGTAGTCAAGGGTCTTCCAGCGCCTCTCGAACTGCGCCGGCGTCATCCCTTTGCCGTTGTCGGTGATGGAAAATGGGATGTCCTGGCTTCGCTTCGGCCAGACGATATCCACCTTCGTCGCATAGGCGTCCCAAGCATTCGCGACAAGCTCAACGATGGCCACTGCGGGATCGGAAATAATCGGCCCGGCGTATTTGTCCAGAAACCGGTCATCAAACAGGACGCCCTGGCTTGATCTTTCCGTATCCATGGTGCTGTCCCCCTTCATATTACACAGGATTTCCGTGCCGGTCGAAGCTTATGGGCCATGACGCTCGCTAGCTTCGGCCGGGCGCGGGCAGTTATGCACCCGTTTTGAGAATTTGTTCATGCCCTCTTATCACGACGTATTATAAGCAGGCCCTAAATTCTTCCGCAGACAAAACATATCGACCCCTTCTTATTCCGGCCCCTGGAATCCACGACGGCCAATTACGGCGAGGATCTTCTCGTTGATAACCCTTCTTTTTAGGAGTTGCAGAGCCGAAAGGTTTCGCTTGGCCATAGTGTCCTGCGAAAATGTGTATTCCCAAGTATTGAGTTGGCCGCGCTCGTAAAAGAAAGCGATCGCATCGGCATTCAGGCTTTTGGTGATGTCCTTTCGGATACGTTTAATCGCGGTGAAAACCAGATCCGATCTGAGGCCAAGGAAGCGCTTGACGCATTGATTACCAACCTCGGTGCGGTGCTTCGTTATACTGTTGTGAATTTCGCAGATTTCAACAATCGGGAAATGCCCACAAATACAGGTTTCAGGGGCGTCCGATTCATGGATTCCAACGAGGCTCCACTCTTTCCGTGCAACCTCCCAGTCGGTCGCCAAGCTGAGCGCGAGAATACGCTCTTTCAGTTGTTTGAAATTGTAGCCATCACCCATCGATTTCCCCCGCCGCTACAAAACCTTCAGACCCTCCAGATCGCTCATGGTCTTGGCGATGATCTTCTCATAGCATTCGTCGCAACACCGTTTTGAATCCGAAAACCCGGTGCCTAGCTTCGGAATCTCAATGCACTGCGTGCCGGATGGCAGCGTATCCTCACAGCGGTAGCATTTGCCCTTACGCAACACGTCGACCCTGCGTGGCCGTCCATTGGCGCCACCAATAAGCGATGGAGTGGGCCCCCTAGGTATTTTCTTTGTCATAATCAGACTTTGCCTTTCGGACTCGGCGGGCCAGCGTTTGCAATATATCGTCTAAATTATCGAGTATCTCTCGGAACTCTTCAATCGATGCTTCGCCCCGGTCTTTTCCCAGACGCTTGTTAATCTCGTGATTGACCATCGTCAGTGCCGAGATAAAATTTGTTCGCCCAGAGAGCTTGAGCGAGCGGTACTTGTAGGTCAGTTCCGTCCCATTCACATTCAACTCAACAAGATTGAGCAGCAACGTTGCCAAGCGTTTCGACTGCTCGTTAAGTCTTTTTCTCGCCTCCTCCCACTCCCGTTGCGGCTGAACAAGGAACGGGGCCGTCGGGGCTTGTTTGCGCAGCGGCGATTTGATCGCTCGCTTCACCATTTCTTCGACCTGGCTTGGGTCAAGCCCTAGGAGTTTGAAACGCTCGCGAATGTCTTCCACGATCTGAGCGTCCTCGAGGCTGGTGAAGTCCTCCTCCCAAAGCGATTCTACGATTTCACCATGGACGACCACGTTTTCTCCGGCGCGGAGCCGTTTGGTTCCATCCAGCACCTCCTGCGGAACCTCCGGCTCCTCTCCACCGATCACCTTGTCCCAAAATGACTGGTCGTCATTCTCGAAGTCTTTAAACTCCTTCAGCCGCTGATCGAGGTTCATGCCGAGATGCGTAACGATGTGCCCCATATTATCCGGGTGGGTAGGATCGTTCTGCACCACCACACGCATCACTCGACCGACGAACTGGATGTATGGTGCGAGCGTGCGAAACGGCCTGAAAATGGCGGCTACGCTCAGTTTTGGGTGGTCAAAACCTTCGCCGAGCATCTGAACTTGGATGATACAATCGAGCGTCCCATTACGCAGTGCCGCCAGGATGTCGGCCTGTTCGTCGGAGGATTGCTTGCTGTGTATCACATCGGCCGTGAAGCCGCGCTCCTGATACAGTGAGCGGATTTCCTTCGCGTGATTGATCGAGCACGCGACCGCGATGAGCTGATGTTGTGTCCCACTCTGTCGAAGCTCCTCGAGCTTCTGAAGACTGCTGTCGACGATATGCTGGTTGCAAACCCGCGCCAGAGCGACGCCACGGCTGAACCAATCCTCTTCCTTAAGCTTCTCGACTTCGGCGAGTGTGTAAGTTCTTCCGCCCTCATCGGTGAAGCTAAGCTGGATGGTCGATGGCGCGACGTAGCTCGCCTTCAGTCGCTTGATGTAGCCCTTCAAAGTCGCGTTTCTGAATGGGTACCGGAACACGAGTTGGCCGTCCAACTCCTGACGATCGCTGCGAAACGGTGTGGCGGTCAGCAAGACAACCTTCGCTTTCGGGAACCTCTCAATGACGCGCTGCCAGCTTGCCGCGGCACTGTGGTGGGCTTCATCGACGATGATCATGTCAAAGAAATCATCGGGGAACTGCGTCAACCACTTGTCCACGTTGGTTGCAAGCTGTTGCACATTCGTGATCACCACGTGCGACTTGGAAGCGACCGTAATGTTCCCGCTATCCAGGGTCGTCGCCAGGGGACCTGAGATCATCTGATCTTGGCTCAGCACTGCCGCTTTCCGCCAGAAACACTTTTGACGGTTGGTGATGTCCATCGCTTCATACAAGCCGTCACGTATCGTCAGATTCGGCGCGATCACGATGACTCGGCCCTCTGCGAGGCCCAAAGGCAAGATTGTCGCTAGGCCCGTTTTGCCGCACCCGACAGGTATCTGCAGTATCGCCTTATTCTTGCCAGCTCTGAAAAACTCATACGTCCGAAGGTAGCCTTCCCTCTGCGGGTCGCGCAGGTTCTCGTTCCCATCGATCTTGAATTCCAAGTCGAGAAAGAATGCCTGCAGAGGGCGACTCGACCGAACCCAGGCATCCAGGCCCGCTTTTTCGAATGTCCACTTCTTGCCCAGCTTCCGCGCAGGGATCTTGCCCTCGCGTGCCAACGCGTAAAGAGCAGTCTTCCCCATGCCGAGGTAGGAAGCAGTATCTTCGAGCGAAAGCCAAGATGTCTCGTTTGCCATGTCTGAACCCACCAATTGACATGTACCGATAGCAAACGACAGATAAGAAGTCAAACTGCTGCTAATGCCGGCTGCCAATCTATGCCAGCCACAGTCATCCCTAGGGGCGGCGCTTTCCGGCGACCCGTCGATCCTGCGTCTGGAAGACATGGGCGAGGGGCAGGCAAGGCAGTTCGCCATGACAAAGGCGTTCGCCAGTAGCGATGAGCGATATGCAGAAACAGGACTTGAAACCGATATAGGCCGCCTGGAGTGGTTGCGAGCAGGCCATGATGACCAGTATGCGGTGCGGCGCCACATCCATGAAGCGGAACGGGAGATCGAAACCGCGACCCGGCGCATCGCGGGCCCATCTTCCAACTCGAAAATGAACTCAACGGGTTTGGCGCGCGAGGGTTATCGCCAGCGGCTGGAGGCATGCCAGCGTCGTCTGGCGTCCTAAAAGTCGCGGAGAGCCGGCACCTTCGCCTTCGTCGATAAGCTGGCGGAGAAGCGTCAGAAATTGCTAGAGGTAGAACGATCCTTGTCGGCTGATGTTGATGGGCCCCTACAGCCGTTTGGTCTCCCTGCAAGACTGAGGTAAATGATACATCTGTGTTTTTCGCACTTCGAATTGTGGGCGTTTTCCATTAACATTCTTCTGAATGAGACCAGACAGTGGTCCTTCGGAGGATGAATGGCTATTGATAGTCTAGAGAAAGTGCCTCTACTTTATCATTTTACTGACCGGAGAAACCTATCGATCATCAAGGAGATGGGGGTCTCTACCCTTTGGCGCAGCTTGATCAGAGAAGGGTCAAGGTTCCTGCACCTGGTGGCAATGAGTGGAGCCGGGACGCGGACGCGTTAAAGGGAATGGGCAACTACGTCCATCTCTGCTTTCGCAGCTCCCATCCTATGGAATTTGTGGCACGTCAGGAGGGGCGGATTACGGACACAATCTTTTTGCAAATCCACCCGTCGGTCATGCAGTTTGACGGTGTCCGCTTCACGAATGACGTAGCGAACAAGGCCGGGGTCGAATCAGTTGCGATTGCAGATGCTGAAGCTCTCATTGACTTCGAAGTTTTGTACACTCGAACAGACTGGAAAGACCCTGCCATTAAAGCGCGTCTTTCCCAAGTGGAGAAATATGAGGTGCTTGTCCCTCATGTCATTCCGCTCGCCTATATAAGGAACATATAGCATGGCAGAGAGACCGATCTTCGTTCCCACGTCTGAGGAAGATGGCTACGTCAGGCGCATCGATTTCGAGATTCCGTGGGCGGGCGGGTTTGCCGAGGTTCAAAAAAAGAAGAACATTCGTTCGCTCCATGACGCCGCCAAGGCCGCTGGATATGAATCTCTCCTGGAGGTTTCGACCAAATCCGACGAGGTGGCGGGACGTCACCTGAGTGCGTTTCATCTCCGAGTTACCAGCGATGGCGGCGAGATGCCGCTTGAGAACGCCTTTCAAGGCAGCAAGGTGTTTGAGCACGGTGGCCCCTATACTGAGCTCTATGACGTTGATCCAAGAGAAGCGAAACGGGACCCGCGCCTTCGCAGTTCTGGAGCCCTCACTGGTTTCGAATACAATGGATTTCGATTTCCCCTAGAACCTACGACGGTGTTTTACGACTGGCTCTATCTCAACGCAATTTTCCCACACCGCCAATGGCTCAAAAATCGTGTGGACGGTGAGAAGCGGTATGATGGTTTTACAGACATCGAATTTAATCCAAACAGATCGATTAACTGTCAGGCAAAGTCGTGCGCGTTGTTCGTATCATTGATGAGAGAGGACAAGCTGGAGCAATATCTAGAGACACCCTCGACCTTTATCGATGCAATGTCCGCACACCCGTCGCGCTCGGCGCCACATCAGCCACATGTGCGACAGGCGCGTTTTCATGTCGCTTAAACCCAGTTCGGGTACCAGTATCTGACGTGAAATGCTTCAGTGCCGCGCGATATCATCAAGGGACATCCCCCGCTTCAGATGACCGCGCATATCCGTGCCGATTGCGCGCATCAAGCCAGAGATGGTTAGCGATGGCATATGAGGCCATGCGTCGGTCGCTTGCGCGCATAACTTCGGGAGAATGGGTCCGAAGATTAGCAAAAATCTTAGTGGTAATCAAATCAGTCATGTAGCCGACTTGGGTAGGGTATCACCGGTTCGTATCGGTTCAAGGCGGCCAGTGTGTATCGCACCTAACAGAAGCCATTGAGCTTCAGGATTTTATAGGCATCGATCGTCGCCTGCAGAATCTCCTCTGACGCGCGATCTCCATCGTTTGCGTCGGGATGGTGCATCTTAAGCTTCTGCTTGTACCGGCTTCTAATTTCATCCGGCGTTGCGTCCGGTGAGAGAGCGAGCGTTTGGAATGCTTTTGCTTCTAGCACCCTAGGTTTGCGGGATTGAAGGGCAACTCTTGCCGCTTGCCTTTGAGTGGCGTTTTTTCTTGCATTGATCGTCTTCGCGGTCCCGGAGCGAATTGAGGAGGGGAGGGGCGTTCCAGAAGAGTGATTGACTCTAACTCCCCAGCTAGGGCGGCTCCCACTTGCCGCTTCCCTCTGATAGCGGGCCGTGACGGGGTTCGAGAGCTTCGTCACGTAATTGTAGCCTTCGCTATACTCTTTTGCGTGGCTACGGCAAAACAGCAGGTACAGTCCCTCAGCATCCGCTCCCACGGGGGCGCGATGCATGCCTTGTTTGTCGCATCCGTCCCATTGGCATCTCGGGCCACTTGTTTCGCGATGTTCAGCCGGTTTGTTTCGCGTCGGTCTCAGGCCGACAAAAATCTTTGAATCAGACGTCATGGCGCGTTATACGACTTTGCTGCCGGACACGACAAGATTGCAGACGCCGATCCTTTGACCATCAGCAGCTCATTCTAGGCACGCAAGTTTAGTCGACTGCGGCAAGTCCGCTCTTCGCACAATCATCCGCATCAAAAAATCAGGAATTTTGCAGAAGCCCTATTTGTCGTTCCAACCGCCTCGCGTGACGACATCGTCGATATCGCACGGTCACTGGCACGGCCGGGCCGGTGAGGCGAGGGATGCCCACGGGTACCACTCAAGCGGAACGGCTTGCCGGGGGCAGTCGGTCCCGGGTTCCGCTCGTTGAGCGGCGCTCCGCTAACTCTCCTGCGGCTGCCCTTTTAACCGGTCAAGCCGTGCGCGAACTGGCGCCGGCGCGGACGCGCCTTCGCCTGGTATGCTCATTGTTTGGAGGTTGCCCTGCCGTGGCCGGCAGGGCGTCGACGGGAGAATTCGACCGGCCAGAAGCAGCGCACGATCACCGCTATAGCTGAACACCGCCTCTCGAGGGAGGATCGGCTTGAGCACTCAATGGGATCTTTCGACCGGTATATGCAGGGTAGTTCCCGCCTTTTCGGCGGCTGCTCGCAAGCGCTTGTCTCTTGTCCACGACGTGGCTCGCTGCTCCAGGAGGATCGAAGCCAACAAGTGGGCATCCGTGTAGCCGATACCCATGCTGAAAATGCCATGTCGATCGATCATTGTCATGACTTCGTCATGCGTGGCGACGATCGCTTCGCTCTGGGCCGTAAGGAAAGTTAGGACGTTGCGGCGATCCCGCAAGCTGCCAAGATCCCCATCTTAAACTCGCTTCCGCTCCGGCCTGGTGCTCGTCTGGCGGACCGAACAGCAGGACACAAGCCCGATTGTCCTGCCTTCTGCTCTGCCGGTCAGCTGTAATTCCTTGGTCGGGTCCGTTTCAAATAGACTACACGTTACGCCGCCAATTGCCGGGCGTTGCGCCAACGACAGTTGCGAAAACCCTTGTGAAGTGGCTTTGATCGGCGAAGCCGCAGGCGATCGCCACTTCGGCGAGCGGAGCATTTGAAGTACGCAGCAGGGTGCGGGCGCGATCTATTCGTTGGCTGAGAAGCCATTGATATGGCGTCATGCCCGTCGTCTCGCGAAAGGCGCGAATGAAATAGCCGCGAGACAGATTGCAGGCCTGCGCCACTTGCTCGATCGAGATGTCCCCGTCAAGGTTTTCGAGAAGCAGAGTTTTCGCCAGATGCTCGTGCGTGCGCGACAGGCTTCGTGATTTGTTGGGAGTTGCAACGGCCCGGCCGCCATAGCGTTGAACCAGGTAGGTTCCGATGGCAGTGGTCATCTGGTCGATGAACAGCGCGCTTGCCTCCTCCGGTTTTTCGAGTGCCGGGATCAGCGCCCGAGCGAGGTTGGCAAGCACGATGTCTTTCGAACCGGTTTCGGCCGCGAGCGAGGTGATGCCGGAAAGTTCCGCACCATCGGCAATCCGGATGAGAGCCGCAGGCGAAATTTCGAACAGGAGAAAATCGAAAGAACCGCTTAGATCTGCCTTGTAGGCCTCGGACAGATCGCGAATGTAGATCGAGTTCTCCGCAAAGTCGTGGGTCGTCACATGATGTTGGTGATGGATGCGCCGTGTGTGACCGCCGATCGATGAGACACCAACGACGAACCCCCGGTCGCTTGCCGTTGTCTTGACCTGATCGAGCCCCAAGACGCTCGTTCCCTTGCGAAAGACCGCAATATCGGACCCTGCCAGCGCCTGGTTGATCGACAACTGTTTTAGTGGACATCCGAAGGTGTCGGTTGCCGTTGCGCCGAGTGATTTCACGTGGTTGTCGGACATAGGAACCAAGACGCCCAGCTTTCGTTTTTCTAAGGCCAATCTCGCGGCTCAGCCCTTCAGCGCAGCCTTCTGGAAATTCGCCGAATCTCATCGACGAGGATGCTTTTGTGCAAGATAGATGCTTCGAAGATGTATAGAAACTCGCAAATCGTGGCATCGCCACGGTCGGGCTATACCGTTCCCAGCCCGGAGGATCGAGACACATTTGAGTGAAGCGTTGGCGGTCAGCGACAGGATTGCAGCATGTTTTGGCATCAGTGCTGCGAGGGCCCTGGTTATCAGGCCTCTTCGCGAGGCGAAGCTCTCTGTCGTTCATCTTGACCACGTTTATGAAGGTGCGGGGCATCCCGTCTTCCTCCCGGCCGATGATGCCTTCCTGGTCATGCTTTATCTCGTCGATGTCGATCATCGCGACATCTGTGCGGACCAGACCGTCACACCTTTGAAGACCTATCCCAAGGGTTCCGTCTGTCTCATCAGTCTGAGGCATGGCGCCGCGATCTCGGTTGGTGGTCATTTCGAGGCGCTTGCCTTTCATATCCCGAACTCTCACTTTGCCGAGCTCGCCGAGGAAGCAGGCGAACCGCACGTCGAAGACCTCGCGACCTGCCGAGGGATCGACGATCAGGTGATCCGCAACATTGGTGGAGCACTGATGCCGATGTTTGACATGCCGGACGAAGTCAGGGATCAGTTGCTTCCTCATATAGGGCTGGCGCTGAACGCCCATCTCGCCCATCGTTACGGACGCTCACCCGCGCAGCGACTGTCGACGAGCGGTCGGCTGTCTCCCCTGCAGGAAAAGCGCATCAAGACGTACATGGCCGCAAACCTGTCGGCCAACATGACCGTCGATCAGATTGCCGACGCCACAGGTTTTTCGGTGAATGAGCTCTGTTCAGGCTTCTTGAATGCAACCGGGCAGTCCGTTAGCGAATGGATGTCGGCGTACCGGATGACCAGGGCTAAATCACAGCTGAGCAGGACCGGTGATACCATCGCGCAGGTGGCCGCGGCGTGCGGTTTTGCTGATGAGGACACATTCATCGACACCTTCTCGAAGACTGTGGGAGTGGCTCCGGCGGAGTGGCGCTCACGCAATCGGCACTAGGCGAGTTGAAGTTGGAGCGACGCTGCAACGCGATCTTTTCACTCGACCTCGGTTTCAAGGAAAGTCGCCGATAACATCATGGTGAAAACAGCTTCAGACGCGTTTTGCGCGGTCCGGATGCGGCACTGAAGCCGCACCCGGACTGACGGATCAGGCTTCGACGAATGCCAGAAGATCGGCATTCAGGACATCGGCATGGGTGGTCAACATGCCGTGCGGATAGCCGTTGTAGACTTTCAAGGTGCCGTTCTGCAGCAGTTTTGCCGACAGCCGGCCGGCATTGTCGATCGGCACGACCTGATCGTCATCGCCATGCATGACGAGCGTCGGAACGGTGATTGCCTTCAAGTCTTCCGTCTGATCGGTTTCGGAGAAGGCCTTGATCCCATCGTAATGGGCCTTGGCGCTGCCCATCATGCCTTGGCGCCACCAATTCTGGATGACGCCCGGGTAGACCTTCGCGTCGGACCGGTTGAAGCCATAGAACGGACCGGTGGGGAAGTCGATGAACAGCTGCGCGCGGTTTTCGGCGACGCCCTTACGGATGCCGTCGAACACTTCCAGCGGAACGCCAGCGGGATTTGTCTCGGTCTTCAGCATCAGCGGCGGTACGGCGGAAACCAGGACCGCCTTGGCGACGCGCCCGGCCGGCTGGCCGTATTTTGCGACGTAGCGGGCGACTTCTCCCCCGCCGGTCGAATGGCCGATATGAACGGCATTCTTCAGATCGAGCGCTTCGACGACAGCGAAGGCGTCGGCGGCATAGTGGTCCATGTCGTGTCCGTCGGAAACCTGTGCCGAACGGCCGTGACCCCGACGGTCATGGGCGACGACGCGGTAACCCTTAGACAGGAAGAACAGCATCTGCGCGTCCCAGTCGTCCGACGACAGAGGCCAGCCATGGTGAAAGACAATCGGCTGGGCATCCTTCCGCCCCCAATCCTTATAAAAGATCTCGACGCCGTCCTTGGTGGTGATGTAGCCCATTCTCTTGTCTCCTTGATTGAGGTGGGGGTGGAAAATGTTCGCCGCCGATCGCGGGTGAGCAGCTATTTCGCGTCGCCTTCCGGTGTCTCGATCTCGGCGATCAGCGCCAAGAGACCGAGCAGTGGCGGGATCGCAAGGCACCAGATGCCAAGCCACATGAAGGCCGCGGCGGCGACACCGCAGCCGAGGGCGAATGCGCAGACGCTCGTCAGCATCTTGATCATCCGCTTCTTGGCTGCATTTTTCGCTTCCAGGCTTTCGCCGCGAATGACATCAGCCAAATCGATCATGATCTGGGTGGTGTTGCCGGTCATCATCGTCGTCGGTGGTGCCTTCGCCAGATGGATCTTATGGGCGGCGTTCTGGATAGCCATCGCGGCCACCAGCACCATCCCCGTCAGGATCGCCGGCCATCCGTCTCCCTTCGGGAAAGGACCATAGGAAACCGCAAGGACTGCCGCCACGACCAGCAACAGAAGCTTCACCCTCATCATCGTGCTTAAAACCGGGTATTTGCGCCCGGCGAGCCAGAAGCTCGCCAGTCTGGTTACGAGGATGACAGCGCAGAAGACCGGCAGAGCGAGAAGCTTGGCGATGATCCCGGACGTGCCGAGCACGACGGCTGCGCCGAATGTCACGAAATTGCCTGTGACATGCGCCGTGAACAGCCCCTGAAGCGCCAGAAAGCCTGCTGTATCGACATATCCGGCGTCGAAGCTCAAGACTGTTGCGAGAGAGATTTTTTTCATACGTGCTTTTCCTTTGCCGTCCCGCTGCGGGAGAGTCTCGGCTTGGCGCCGAGACAGCTTTTATTGTGGCCGCCGGCCTGGCGGGTCGTTTAGCCGACCTCTTAAGGAATGGCCTCGATGGCACCCGCTAGGTTGGTATTGAAGGCGTTGTCTACGCATGCCTCGATGTAAGCGCCCCTCGATGTCCCACCGACATGGACGGCATCCTTGGTCGTCCGCCGCCACACCAGGCCCGAGCGGTCGGTTATTCCGAGACAAGTTGTGCGTGGATCTCGGCGATGTACCCGCCGGGGAACTGAACGATGGCTGCCTGACGCTTGTCTGCCTTGTAAGGCTGGACGAGCACGGTCGCGCCGGAAGCGGTGGCCTTTGCGAGGGTTGAATCGAGCTCCTTCACCGCGTAACCGGTGGTCTCATAGCCATAGGGGTAAGGAAGGTGGCCATCGGTTACGAGGATCGACATGTTGCCGAAGTCCGATGTGATACGGACGCGCCGGTAGGTGTCGCTCTGGCGACCGATCTCGACGCCGGGTGCCCTTCTGTCGTCGGAGACGATTTTGCCCTTCGAGAAGGTCAGGAAATCATCAATGAAGGCGCCGACGGAATCCTTTGAAACATATATTCTGTTTTCAGGGACCGTATCGAACTTGGGATAATCCGGCGCCTTGGTGTGCCAGTAGAGCTGCATGTTGATGCCGCCCGGCCATTGGATGACGGCATCGCGGCCGATCGGGTCAGGGAAGGCATCGACAATGACTGAGGCTCCGGCATTTCGAGCATCGCGGATCGCCCGGTCCATGTCCGTCACGAGGTATCCTGTCCGTTCCTTGCCGAAGGGATAGGGGATCGGCGTCTTGAATCCGAACAGCGAGACTGTGCCCGCGGGCGTTTGGATCAGTTGCGAGGTCGTGCTGCTCGGTGTCGGCGTCACCGTGGCGACGATCTGCTTGGTCGATGCACCGCCGAACGTGGCGACGAAGCTCGCCGCGAAGGCATCGACGTCGGTGACCGGAACATAGACATGGGTCGTGTCGTATTGCGCGCCAACCGCCACGTTCTTGCCGGCAGCCCCTGCGGCTGTAGCAGAAGAGGCCATGATCGTGGCTACGGCAACGGCGACGGCGAATTTCAATCCAGCTGATGGAAAACTCATGGATACATCCTCATGGTTAGGTCGGTTCCGGCGGGCATCTGTCTGTGAAGGGATAGTGGTCCAAGCGTCAAAGGTGGAAAATTGCAATAATTCCGTCAATTGAATTGCCATTTTCGCAATAATAGGGCCGCGAAAGTCCGCCGGGCAAGTATTTTCGATCGCTGGCTACCGGCGATTTCGCGCCGCCATTTTTTTGAGGTCGAGTTCATACTCGAGCTGTCGCATGACGGCCTCGTGGATCTCGCCAGCGCGGTGCGTTTTCAAGATCTCAGCCCGGCTTTGTTGGCCGCAAGGACGGCTCAGCAATGGAGGGATTTGACGTCATCATGGCAGGCATAGGACGATGCGCTCTATTTTCCTCTCGCGCGTTTGCGCAGGTCAAAAATAGCAACGAAGACGAAGGCACCGCTAAGACCGACGTGCTCGAAGAAGCCGTTCATGGCTGCCGAATGCTCGAATCCGGCCGGGATCTCCCAGAACCGCAGGGCAAGGAATGTCGCCATCAATGTGAATATCGCCAGGGCAAGAGCTCCCAGCCAGCGCAAGCGCCCCGAAAGGATGAGGGCGGACATGGCGAGTTCGAAGATCGGCACGCCGACTGCAAAAAGTGGCGCCGGAGCCAGCCCGAAATGGTTCATCTCGGCGACTGCCCCCTGGAAGTCGAAAACCTTCGTCAGCGGACCCTGGATGTAGGCGGAGCAGAGCGCGAGCAATGCCAGGAATTCGGCGACGAAGGCCTTGCCGGCGAAGCTGAAGGTTTCTCGAGCATGTATGGTCGTCATAGGAGTATCCTCAAAACACTTGTGATCGCGCCGACGTTGAAGCGATCACCGGGAGCTTGAATGCTTTCTCTGTCCTTGCCAGCGCGACCATGTTGCCGAGAAGGAGCTGACGATCCGTCGACCCGACGCCAAAAGGCGAGACCGTCTTGTCGATCGATCATCTGAACGACTGGCTGAGCCGGTTCAACGAGTGGAATAGCGGACATGATTTCTCCGGGCTGCGGCCATTTCGCCTGGCCTCTTCGTTTGCGGGAAGCCCCTCTCCAGATCGTGCCGGACAGGAGCTTGTATCGATAGGCCGCGTTCTCAGACGGCCCAGCAGGAGCAGCCAAGGGCGCCAAAGAAGCCCTTCAGGTCGGCAATGGGCAGCTTCGATGTCCAGGCACTGGCATGATCGTGGCCATGGACACCGCAATCGATGGCGCAGCTGCAGGAGGTGATCGCCGTACGGCGCAGCGAGTGTCTGCCTGCACCGTCGGGCTCGCCCCAGGCGGCATAACCGCCGAACTTGCGAACCGGTGACCAGTCCGGCATGGCGGGCGGAATGTCGCTTTCATCCAGGGTGGCAAAAGTGCCGGCACCGTAGACGATCTTGCCGCCCACCATGGTGAGGTCCGACGTCAGGAACGAAATCTCGTCCTCGGCGCAGGCGAAGAAGTCCTTGTCCGGGACGACGAGATCGGCAAACTGGCCCTTTTCGATGCGCCCCTTCTTGCCCTCCTCGTTGGAGAACCAGGTGACCTTTTCGGTCCACATCCGCAGCGCCGTCTCACGGTCGAGACAATTGGCACGCGGGTAGAGCTGCATGCCGCCGACAGTCTTGCCGGTGACCATCCAGGACAGCGAGACCCAGGGGTTATAGGAGGCAACGCGGGTCGCATCCGTGCCGGCCGAGACGTTGACACCCTTGTCGAGCATGCGCCGGATCGGCGGAGTGGCTTCGGCGACACCGTGGCCGTAGCGCTCAACGAAATATTCGCCCTGATAGGCCATGCGGTGCTGAGTTGCGATGCCGCCGCCGAGCGCCGCGATCCGGTCGATCGAACGATCCGAGATCGTTTCGGCATGGTCGAAGAACCAGTTCAAACCTTCGAGCGGAATGTCCTTGTTGACCTTCTCGAAGACGTCGAGCGAACGGGAGATGGTCTCGTCATAGGTGGCATGCATGCGCCAGGGCCAACGGTTCTCGGCAAGCACGCGAACCACTTCCTCAAGTTCGCCTTCCATTTCCGGCGCCATTTCGGGCCGTGGTTGACGGAAATCCTCGAAGTCGGCGGCGGAAAACACCAGCATCTCGCCCGCGCCGTTGTGACGAAAATAATCGTTGCCCTGCTTATATTTGACTGAGGCCGTCCAGTTGAGGAAATCCTCTTTCTCCTGCTTCGGCTTCTGGGTGAAGAGGTTGTAGGCAAGCCGGACGGTCAGCTGATGTTCGTCCGATAGTTTTTGGATGACTGCATAGTCGTCTGGATAGTTCTGAAATCCGCCGCCCGCATCGATGACGCCGGTGATGCCCAGCCGATTCAGTTCCCGCATGAAATGGCGGGTGGAATTCACCTGGTAATCGAAGGGTAGTTTCGGTCCCTTGGCGAGTGTCGAATAAAGGATGCCGGCGTTTGGCTTGGCCAGTAGCAGGCCGGTGGGATTGCCGTTGGCGTCGTGCGTAATCTCGCCACCGGGAGGGTTCGGCGTGTCCTTCGTGTAGCCCACAGCCCTGAGTGCCGCAGCGTTCAGCAAGGCCCGGTCATAGAGATGGAGCAGGAAGACCGGGGTGTCAGGTGCGATCGCGTTGATCTCGTCGATCGTCGGCAGGCGTTTTTCGGCAAACTGATGCTCGGTGAAGCCGCCGACGACACGCACCCATTGCGGAGCCGGGGTGATGGCGACCTGTCGCTTCAACATGTCCATCGCATCGGCAAGCGACCGAACACCGTCCCAGCGGAGTTCCATGTTGAAGTTAAGGCCGCCCCGCACAACGTGGGTGTGGTTGTCAATCAGGCCGGGCAGCACGCGCTTGCCCTTGAGGTCGACGATCCTTGTATCAGGCCCAGCCAGCGCCATGATGTCGCTGTCGCTGCCGACCTCCAGGAACAGACCGTCCTTGACGGCCACTGCGGTGGCGCTCGGATTTGTGCGATCAAGCGTTGTGATCAAGCCGTTGTGAAGGACGATGTCGGCGTGCATGGCGGCGGCTCCGGTTTTGGTGGGATCGGCGGCATTGGCCGTCGAAAACAGGTTCGAAAAGGCGAGGCTCGATGCTGCGCCCAGGAATGTGCGGCGCGTCGTCATCAGCTTTTCCTCGATGTCGAATCTTGACGGGGCGGGTTCACCGCCACCACGTTTTCGCCGCCCTTCGGGAGGTGCCCGAACATGTGCGGCTTTATCTGGTGAAGCCAGGAGACGGCGGCAGGCTCGCGGGCCCAGATGCTCTTTGCCAGGGGCACGAGCTGCTCGCCGACAAGGATGCCGAGCAGCCCGATAAGCGCGACCACGGGCGGGGCAGGCGAGCGGACATTGAGCAGGCTGTAGATCACGCCCACCAGCAGGCCGGCACCGAGGGACAGGAGATAGATTTTCATCGCGGATCACCTTTGCTTGGGGAGAAGCAGTTCACACCGGCAGGCGGCGGCCTGCCGGTGTAATGACGGTTCTACTTCGCGGGATTCGGGCCGATACGCTTGCCATGGCTGACCCGCTCGGCGCCGCCGTGGACGTGGGTGACGGCATAGTCGATGCCCATGCCGTAGGCGCCGGAATGCTCCTTCACCAGCGACGTGACCGCGTCATAGGTTTCCTTGCGGGCCCAGTCGCGCTGCCATTCCAAAAGGACCTGCTGCCAGGTGACCGGAACGACGCCGGCCTGCACCATGCGGTCCATCGCATATTTGTGCGCATCGACGGAGGTGCCGCCGGAGGCATCTGCGACCATGTAGATTTCATAGTCGGTGTCGTTCATGCAGGAGAGCGCGAAAGTCGTGTTGCAAACCTCGGTCCACAGACCCGCGACCACGACCTTTTTGCGGCCGTCGGCGGCATGCTTGGCAAGCGCGTCCCGGACGTTCTGGTCGTCCCAGGAGTTCATCGACGTGCGCTCGAGGATATCGTTCTCAGGAACGACCGCGAGCAGTTCCGGGAAAGTGTTGCCCGAAAAGCTGTCGGTCTCGACGGTGGTGATGGTGGTCGGGATGTTGAAGATCTTGGCCGCTTTGGCAAGACCGACGACGTTGTTCTTCAAGACCTGGCGGTCGATCGACTGAACACCGAAGGCCATCTGCGGCTGCTGGTCGATGAAGATGATCTGACTGTTCTGCGGGGTGAGGACCTGAAGCTTGCTGGACATCTCGTGTCTTCCTTTGACTAGGTTGAAGGTAGGTAATGGGGCAGGGAAGGCGGCACGTCTTGAAAGTTATGCCGCCGTATTGTTGGAAAGCGACCTCAGGCGGCGAGCGGGGTCAGGCCGGCTTCGATCTGGTCACGATAGGGCTCGTAGCGTGCCGGCAATTTTAAGACCTCGCCAAGATGTGCCGTGTCTTCGTCCCGGTCGAAGCCGGGTTCGTTCGTGGCGATTTCGAAGAGCACGCCGCCGGGTGTCCGGAAGTAGATGGCCCAGAAGTAATCGCGGTCGATGACAGGTGTCACCTGGTATCCAGTATCCATCAGGGCCTTGCGGACCTCGAGCTGCTTTGCGCGGTTCTCGACGGCGAAAGCGATGTGATGCACCGAACCCGCGCCCTGCCTTGCGAAAGGCATTTTCGGAAGAACCTCGAGATCGATCGTATCCGCACCATTGCCGCCGGGGATGACGAAGCGGGTGACATCGCCATCCGTCTCGACACGCTGGTAACCCATGAAACCGAGCAGTTCGGACGTGGCAGCGGCGTCATGCAGGCGAAACTTGGCACCGGTAAAGCCGCGGATGCCGACGCTTTCGTCGATGCCGGCGCCGTCCCAGGCCTTGCGACCGTCGTTTTCCGCTTCGACAAGGGCAAACCCTTCGCCATCAGGCCCTTTGAACAGGAGGCGGGCAGCGCCGAAGGCAGTGTCGGTTTGCAGGTTGTCGGCTCCCTTTGCAGACAGTCGATCCTGCCAGAACGAGAGCGAGCCCCTGGGGACTGCGAACTGCGTTTCGCTGACTTCGCCAACGCCTGCGCGGCCGCGCATCACGTCGGGAAAAGGGAAGTAGGTCATGACTGTGCCGGGAGTGCCGTTCTCGTCACCGTAGTAGAGGTGGTAGACCGCCGGGTCGTCGAAGTTCACGGTCTTCTTCACACGGCGAAGCCCGAGTGTGTCGGTGAAGAACGCATTGTTCTGACGGGCGTCCGAAGCCATCGAGGTGACGTGGTGCAGCCCTTTGATATCCTTGATCATGATGTTTTCCTTTCATCGCCGATGTCGTTCGTTGTGCGTGCTTGAAATCTAGTTCGCTTGCCTGCTCTCCGGAATTGCAATAAAGATTTCGAGTGAATTGCTCAGGATGAAATAATAAATGAACGACTATAGGGCGCTTAGGACGTTCTTGATGGCTGCGGAAAAGCGCAATTTCGCGCAAGTCGCGCGGGAGCTCGATATGACGCCGGCGGCGGTCACCAGAGCGATTGCCGCACTCGAGAACGAGTTGGGAGTGCAGCTTTTCGTGCGGACGACACGGCAGGTTTCATTGACGACCGACGGTGCGATCTATGCAGCCCAGATTAAGCCGGCGATGGAGGCGTTGGAGAAGGCACGTGCCGACCTCATGAACACGCACAAGGCTGACCATGGTCGCCTGCGGATCAGTGCACCGACCTGGTTCGGGCAGCAGGCTCTGCCCCCGATCCTGGCCGGTTTCAAAGAGTTGTACCCGAAGATAAGTTTTGAGATTTCACTCGCTGACGCGCTCGTCAACATTATCGACGACGACTACGACCTCGCGATCCGGATCTCTGCGGCGCCGTCCGACAAGTTCACGATCTGGAGGAAAATCAGCATGGTCCGGCGTATCCTGGTGGCTGCGCCAGGCAGCCGATTTACGGAAATGAAGCATCCAAGCGAGCTGACCCCAGACGACTGCCTAGCATATAGCGGCGAGAGCCGGCGGGAAAACTGGGTGTTGTCGGACGGTAGCGGCAGTGCCAACATCTCAGCGGGGCGGGCGTTCAGCGCCAACAGCGGCGAAGTCCTGGCGAGCATGGCGGCCGACGGGCTCGGTGTCGCCATGCTGCCTAAATTCCATATCGCCGAGCATCTGCGCACCGGGCGGCTGGTTCATATTCTGAAAAACTGGTCGCCGCCGGATCTATGGCTGACCCTCTACTATCCGCCATACCAGTCGCTGCCGCCGCGCATCGCGTCTTTCTCTAAGTTCTTCGAGCAGCAGGTCCCTGCGTTCATGACCACTATGGAATGATTGCCGCAAACTCATGCCGGGCTGAACGGCGTTCTTCGAAGGCGCCAATCCAGGCAATCGGGACTAAATCAAATCTCACCCTTTTGCGACTGCGACCGCCGGCTTCTCTCCTGGAGAAAGTCGATGAATACCCGAAGAGCCGACGGCACGGTGACCAGTCCGCTAGAACAGCCGCGAGCTTCGGGACGGCCAGGAAGTTCCGGGCGAACGATTCCGGCGCATAGGAGATTTCCGAGCCTTCCAGGGCCGCTTCTCTCAGAATTTCATGCCTAGATCAGATATCCAGTCTTGAACTCTCAGCGGTCGGGGCATTCGACTGCCGAGGACAAACTGGTACCGCTCTGGTCGAATAAAAAATTCAGACTTTTCGGCGCAAGCGCCCGTAAAAGACGCTAAGGTCGATAACCCGCGCGAACCGCTTTAGTCATGTTTCTCTCGTACGATTACCCACAGGTCGCCCCCACCACGCGGCCCGAGGTGGGATCGGTCTCCAAGGTCACCCTGTTATCTCGGTAATCATGGGTGACGGGTTGGCCGGGGGCGATCTGGCGTACGATGGTCGCTCCAGTTCGTCGCTTGGCTTGCTCGTCGGTCGGCTTTGGTTGCCCATTAAGTGCCCGTGCAGCTATGGGATCACACCGACCACTGGGAACTTCAGAGCCTGCGGAGCAGGCAACCAAAGCCGGGACCGTGCTGAGGAAAACCAGAATAGGCGTAACACCCAGAGCAGATTTCATTGACTTTTGCCTCTTTCAGCTAGCTTCAATATGAAGTCGTTCTGTCATCGAGAGCGTTTTGATGTACCCGACCTATTCGAGATCGGAAACACCGTTTCGGCGACCGCTTAGAATTGCCGCAAGCCGCCGTCAACGCATAATTCAGCACCGGCGATGTAGCTCGCGTCATCGGGTTGCCCTGCCGTGGCCGGCAGGGCGTCGACACGAGAATTCGACCGGCCAGGAGCAGCGCATGTCGATCGCTGCCATAGCTGAAACACCGGCTCTCGAGGGAGGATCGGCTTGAGCTCAATGGGATCTTTCGACCGGTATATGCAGGGCAATTCCCGCCTTTTCGGCGGCTGCTCGCAAGCGCTTGTCTCTTGTCCACGACGTGGCTCGCTGCTCCAGGAGGATCGAAGCCAACAAGCGGGCATCCGTGTAGCCGATACCCATGCTGAAAATGCCATGCCGATCGATCATTGTCATGACTTCGTCATGCGTGGCGACGATCGCTTTGCGCTGAGCCGTAAGGAAAGCTAGGACGTTGCGGCGATCCCGCAAGCTGCCAAGAGCCAGTTCGCCGATGACGCTCGGGTGACAAAGTAGTCGATCGCCTTCGATGACCCAGCGCAGCTCGGCACTCATTTAGCGGAAGTGATCAATCCAAATGGAGGTGTCTGCGAGTATCACTTAGACGCCGTACTCCGGCGGCGCGGAGCTGCCTTGGCGTCGGGCATGGTTCCTCCCAGCGCACTGAGGCGTTTTCCCGATTCCACGCGAACATGGGTCTCCAACGCCTGGCGGACAAGCGCTGCGGTCTCGAGGCGGGGGGGCGGCCCCAAGCAGGTTCGTTCTGGAGCAAGTGTCGACGTCGATTGACACTGGGCTGCCGGAGGCAATGCAACTCTCATGGCAACCGGCTAGGTAACAAAACGAGGGCGCAGAATGCGTTCGTCCGCATAAGCCGTCCGGGGCACGTATTTCGGAGATTTGCGCTCTGAAATCAATCTACCATCGATAAACAACTGCCAACCCATTCCACCGCGGAACTGAATGGCGGTATCATGCTTGTAATGATTTCAATGCACTACGACCTAGCCAGCCCGACATTGCGGTGCCGCGATAGGCCATAGCTGAGGTCCATGCGGGGCTGCGTCCCCTACATGGAGAGCCTCGACAGCCAGTGGCCCGACACACCCGTCGCCGACGTTGACTTCGAATAGATCGCGAAGGCGGCGGCTTCACAGCTGCGTCGGAACTTGTCGGTTCCTTCGGAGTTTCGCAGGGACCTCTCACGCGATAGGCTTCCAATGACCGTCCGCTACACCCTAGGCTGCGACCTATCGTACGACGTTAAGTCGCCTACGGTCTTCATCTTCAACCTAGAGGTCGCGAAGCTCATGCGCCACCACGATCTGGTCGAGCAGCTGACTATCACGCCTGGCCACGAACGGCGCGCCCACGTCGTTCCCGACATCCACAACCGGTATTTCAGCCTCTACGCGCAGCCCGGCCCGTTGAACGTCCGATATCAGGCAGACGTCACGCTCGACGTCTTCCGGGCCGATCCGAACACGATCGACGAGGTTCCGTTGAACGCCATCCCGCTCGACATTATGCCATTCCTGCTGCCGTCGCGCTTCGTGCCGTCTGACCGCCTCTCTGCGTTCGCGGAAAAGGAGTTTGGCGCCATGCCCAAAGGACATCGCAGGGTCACGGCGATCTGTAACTGGATTTACGATAACATCGACTATCAGCGAGGCTCTTCGAACGAGCAAACGACTGCCACTGAGAGCCTCATCAAGCGTGCGGGCATTTGCCGCGACTTCTCGCATATCGGCATCGCGTTCTGCCGGGCGCTCAACATTCCCGCGCGGTTCGTCTCCTGTTACGCCTATGGCCTCGAGCCACGGGATTTCCACGCGGTCTTCGAGGCATATCTCGATGGACGATGGTGGCTGTTCGATGCCACGCGGCAGGCCAATCTCGACGGTCTCGTACGCATCGGCGTAGGGCGTGACGCAGCGGAGATCGCCTTTGCATCTCCGTTCGGCGAGATGGAGGCCGGTCCAGTTCTCATCACCATCGAACATGCCGACGGATCTCCGGAACTTCCAGGACGGACGACGGATGCCATATCGACTGAGCAACCAGCCCCGAACGCAGGAGCGAACTGATGCAAACCCCGCCTTTTAAAGTTAGCAATCCATGTCAGGCTCGCCCGCGGCACAATGCCCTAAACGGCAAGGGAGGTTCGACAACGTGACCGCCGTCGTCTTCGACGGCACCTCTTTGCTGGGATCACAGTCGCCTATGACGGCCATGTCGAGTTCACAGGAATCGGCTGTCAAAGGGGCAACGGAAGCACCATATGTGGTTTATGGAGCCTCGAATAACGCCGCGTGAAAAGGAAGTACTAACGCTCATGTGCGAGGGAAAAAGCGCCCAGGAAATTGCGATGATCCTGGGTTGTTCCGTCTATACGGTGCGCACACACATCGGCCGCTTAAAGGACGAGTTCAACGTTTATAAGGACACTGCCTTGATCGCCGCCGCTTTCCGCAACAGAATCATCGACTGAGGAACCAGGCGCCTGGACGTTGGCACTTCTTTCTCTAGGAACAGACAAAGGGTGCCCTAAAGGAAGCCAAGGGCAAGGCCCAAGTTGCAAAGGGCGATGTCAAGGACGCCCTGAAAAAGGTCGTCGATAAGGCATAGCCATATTCGCCCGCGCTGGTCGCGGGCTTTTTTTCACGAAACAAGCGACCATGAAACGTGTAGCACTCGCCATTGCGGCCGTCGCTGTCGGGCTTCTTACAGAAAGCGCATCTGCCCAGACAACTGAGGATCCGGCGTCAACGCCTGCAAGAACACAGGCCTCCTCGCTCTTCGGGAGCGTTCGCCGGAGGTCAGGGATCTTGTCATGGACGTGGAAAGCCTCGCCATCAGCAAGTCTGATACTAAAGTCGAGGATGTGGCCGTGAAGACCGTCATTCTTGGAGAGGCCTACATCGCCCGGAAGGAAAAGACCGGAAAGCCGGACAGGTTCGTCTGCTTGCTCGGCGACAAGGGCAAGGTCCTGCCGACGTTCTTCACCGCCCAGCAGCGCGTCAGCGAGCCCACTCAATATGGAGGGAAGCCAGAAAGATCGGGAAGGGTGCGTGTCCTCGTTCGCGGCATATGGTGCGGGCGATGTGGCACGTGCTTGACCGGGAGCACCAATTCACGTCGAAAAGCCACAATCGCCGTCTCTAGTACTTCTTCGCGGAAAACGCGACGTTCTCGTCGTTCGCGAAATTCTTCGTGAAGCGCCTCGAGCCAACTTTATGGGAAATCAATGATACTTCCGCAAGGTACAGTCGTCGCCGTGACCGACGGTGAGAAACTAGACCTCTATCACAACACCGGGACTGGCTCCGAACTCAGTCTAACCGCACTGCCTGACGTTGCCATAGAGGACGAGGCCAAAGGCTCGGGCGGTCGCCACGGAAGCACCTCGGCGAACCCGGATGAAAGCCAGATGGCGGAAGACGGATTTTCCGCTGGTGTCGCTCAATACCTCAACAAGCAGGTGCTGGAGGGCGGGATTGTCAATCTCGTGGTCATTTCGGCGCCGCGTTCACTGGGCGAACTGCGAAAGCATTATCACAAGTTCCTTTCCGCCAAAGTGCTTCTGGAAATCCCCAAGGATCTGACGGGCCACTCTGTTCAGGATGTCGAGAAAGTCGTGCAGTCCGCTTGAAACCGTTTGTCGTCGTCACATTCGCGACACAATACCGAACTTCAGAAAGAATTGAATGACCGGCAGAGGCAGGGTGAATGGATTTGAATATCGTCACTCTGACCATCCTCGGTGCTGTCGTCCTTCTTACGGCCTGGTTGGCGCTGATGATGAGAAGGCTCCCATTGTCGCCCAATCGCGTGCCTGGCCGTCGGCACTTTGATGGGTGCGGGGTTGACCTGCCGCGCAATGCTTGGCGCGGCAAGGTCATTGAACTGCTGGAGCGCGTCGGATTGAAAGCCGACCACATCGACCGCTATCCGCACCAGTACTCCGGGCAAACGATTTATCGACCGCTGCCCTTACCCTGACAGCTGTACAGCCAATCATTCACGGTGTGCAGGAAACATTCTCCCTGTCTCGACCAGCAGCGCTGCTAGCGGCCACCTCCTCACGGGGATGAGCGATTAGCCTCGATATGTGCCGTGTTATCCGCTTAAGCGGCGATTTGCGATTTCCCAATACTCTCCCGAACATCCTTGGCCGGAGATGAACCGAACAACCGACCATATTCGCGTGTGAACTGCGGGATGCTCTCGTAGCCGACCGCATAGGCGGCATTGCTGATCGCTGCGCCCTCGGAGATCATCATCCGCCGGGCCTCGATCAGGCGGAGCTGCTTCTGGAACTGCAAAGGCGCAAGAGAGGTCACCGTGCGGAAGTGCTGGTGGAATGACGAGATGCTCATCCCGGCGACTTCAGCCAGACGTTCCACCGGGAGCGTCTCAGCGTATTCGGCTCTGATGACAGCCACGGCCCGTGCGATACGGTTGGCATGGCTGTCGGCAAAGCCGAGCGCACGAATGCCCGCTCCGTGACGGCCGCTCAGCAGCCAGTAGTGCATTTCCCGCACCAACTGGTCTTGGAGGATCGCGATCGACTGCGGTCGATCAAGGAGACGCATAAGCCGAAGTGCCGCGTCAGCGACTTCCGCTTCGGTCGGATCGACGCGAACGGGAAGGCCCGTCTCGGTCTGCGCAACACCGATCTCCAGAACTAGTGATTGCGTGACCGCTGGATCGATGTCGAGCACCAGCGAATAATAGGGCACGCCGGCATTCGCGCGGGTGATCTGACTGACGTTCGGAACATCGGCCGCAATGAGAAGTGAGTCGCCAGCGCCGAAATCAAAGGTCGTGCTGCCCATGGTCACGCGCTTGGCTCCCTGCAGGACAAGCGCCACGAGCGGCTTCGAGATCGCATACTGCATTTCGCTCGGAGCCGTCGCGCGCATGGCAAACAGGCCCGGAATCGGTGTTTGCGCGACGCCAAACCTGTCGGCATTGGCATCAGCATAGCGGCGGACGCATTCAAGAAGGGTACTGCTCACAGTGTGTCATCCGATGCTCGGGATCGATGAGCATAATAAAACGCGAACCGGGTTCCCATGCAAGCCGGTCTGGATGATTAGGCAAGACTACAGGAGTTTCCGGCAACACGGCACCGGCGTGATGAGAGATAAATTGGTCAGTCAGATGGAGCCGATGTGGCGTCCGCTGTTTAACCGAGGAGACCGTCATGACCAATATTGCAAACAGCCGTATCCTGATCCTGGCCACCGATGGCTTTGAGGATGCCGAACTCTACAGCCCTCGTTCGGCACTGCTCGATGCTGGCGCCACGGTCACGCTTGCATCTCCAAACCGTGAGCCGATCCGGGGCTGCATCTACGATGCGGAAACCGGCAACTCTGATCTTTCTGAGGAGACGATAACGCCTGACCGGGTGATCGCCGATGTCGAGGCGGATCAGTTCGACGCACTCGTGCTGCCGGGCGGTGTGATCAATCCCGACAAACTGCGGCTCGATCCGAAGGCCATTTCCTTGGTCAGGGACTTCGTCGCCGCAGGCAAGCCTGTCGCATCCATCTGCCATGGCCCCTGGCTGCTGGTGGAAGCCGATGTCCTGCGCGGCCGTCGAACCACGGCTTGGTACTCGATCCGCACCGACCTGAAGAATGCGGGTGCTACCGTAGTCGACGAGGAGGTCGTTGTGGACGGCAACATCATTACCAGCCGCATGCCCTCCGATATCCCTGCCTTCAACCGGGCGATTGTCGCTGCCCTTCAGAACTGAGCGCAGGGGCACGTCATCCGGGCCGGTAGTTACAAAAGGAGATCGCCATGAGCAGCAAATTCCAGCTCCTGGTCAACGGCAAGAGCCGCGAAGGTTCAGAAGGTGTCGCAGTTGACGTCATCAATCCGGCGACGGGCGAGAGCATCGGCAAGGTGGCTTATGGGGCGCCGGCCGATATTGCAGAGGCAATAGAAACTGCCCGCGGCGGGCTCCAATCCTGGCAGGCAGTGCCGCCATGGGAGCGCGGACGTATCCTGAAAGATGCCGCCGGGATCATCCGGCGCGATGCCGGCCGTATCGCCGAGATGCTGACGCTGGAACAAGGCAAGATCCTCGCTCAGGCGCGCGACGAGGTTTATCGCGCAGCCGACTTCATCGAATGGGGCGGGGAACAGGCCCGCCGGATCGCCGGTAGGATTGTTCCGGGCCGACAGGCGGACCAGCGCATCGAGGTTCAGCCGCATCCGATCGGGGTTGTCGTGGCACTCACGCCCTGGAATTTTCCGATGGCGCTTGCTGCGAAGAAGTTTGCCGGTGCGCTCGCCGCCGGATGCGCCATCATCTGCAAGCCGTCCCAGGAGACACCGGGCTGCGTGTTGGCCCTGGGCGAGGCTCTGCTGGACGCGGGCGTCCACCCGTCAGCTCTCGCCGTTGTGTTCGGCGACGCCAATCAGGTGTCAACACAGCTGATTGAGTCGCCCGTCATCTCCAAGATCACCTTCACAGGCTCGATCCCGATCGGCAAACGCCTTGCCGCAGCGGCAGGCCGCCATATGAAGCCGGTGACAATGGAGCTCGGTGGTCATGCGCCTGTTGTTGTCTGCAGCGATGTGGATCCGGAGGCGACGGCGGAACTGCTGGCCCGCGCCAAGTTCACCAATACAGGCCAGATCTGCCTCTGCCCCTCCCGCTTTTTTGTCGAGGAAAGCATTGCCGAAAGATTCACCGCCCGCTTTGCGGAAGTCGCGGCAAATCTGAAAGTAGGAGACGGCATGGATCCCGCCACCGAGGTTGGTCCTCTCGCCAACGAGCGCCGTTTGGAGGCTATCGCTCGCCTGGTTGACGACGCTCGGGACCGGGATGCGCGAATCCTTGCCGGCGGCGATCGTATCGGAAATCGTGGCTACTTCTACGCACCCACGGTTCTGACGAACGTCTCTGACGAGGCGGCCCTCCTTCAGGAGGAGCCCTTCGGCCCGGTTGCTCCTATCCTGCCGTTCAGGGATGAGGCGGCAATGCTTGAAGCTGCGAACGGCCTTGAGTTTGGCCTGTCTTCCTACGTGTTCACCCATGACGGCAAGCGTCAGCGCCGTCTGGTGGATGCGCTTCAATACGGCGCAGTGTCGGTCAACAGCAGTCTTACGCACTTGCCGGAGGCCCCACTTGGAGGCTGGAAGGACAGCGGTATCGGCACCGAGGGCGGTATCGAAATTCTTGAGCCCTACACGATCACCAAGCACGTGAACATCGTCTAGCGCGGGCCATCGGAAACGAGGGTCGATACCGATTCCTCCGAAAGGAGCCGAACCATGACTCTCGTCGACCATCCCGCTTCTCCTAAGGCACCAACCGGAGACCGCCATGAGCAGTCTTTCCCTCATCGACTCCCCTGTGTTCGGCGGCAGCTTTGTCGATGCCGACATGCGTGCGCTGTTCGATAGCGACGCCTTCGTCAGCCGCTGCGTCGAAACCGAAGTTGCCCTTGCAAAGGCACAGGCCCGCCTCGGCATAGTCTCGAAAGCTGCGGCTCAGACGATCGCTGTTGCGGCTCGGACGATCCGTTTCGACCAGTCCCGCCTCATGCGCGAGACCGAGCTTGTCGGCTATCCGATCTTGCCGATCGTCGAACAACTCGCCGACGCTTGCGGCGAGGCGGGGCGCTACCTCCACTGGGGCGCGACGACCCAGGATATCATGGACACGGCAACCGTCCTCCAGATCCGCGCGGCGCTTGTCCTGATCGAGCGGCGGCTTGTGGACACCATTGATGCATTACACAGCCTTGCAGCTGAGCATCGGGATACGCCTATGGCCGGACGCACTCATTTGCAACATGCACTGCCGATCACATTCGGCTACAAGGCAGCCGTCTGGCTAAGCGCGCTCGAACGGCATCACGAACGTCTGGCGCAGTTGCGCCCGCGCGTCCTCATCGTGCAGTTCTCCGGCGCGTCGGGAACACTTGCCTCGCTTGGCGAAGAGGGCCTTGCGGTCCAGGCAGAGCTGGCAAAAATCCTTGGTCTCGCAGCGCCAACGATCACCTGGCATTCGGCGCGTGACGGCATGGCGGAGGCCGTGCAGCTGTTGGCGCTTGTCTGCGGCAGCCTTGCCAAGATCGCCTTCGACGTCTCGGTCATGATGACCACGGAGCTGGGCGAGGTGTCGGAGCCCTATACGCGTCATCGCGGCGCCTCCAGTACCATGCCGCAGAAGCGAAATCCGGTCTCCTGCGAGTTGATCATTGCCGCTGCCAAGATGGTCAGACAGCATGCGGGCCTGATGCTCGACGCGATGGTTCATGACTTCGAGCGCGCCACCGGCGCATGGCACGTCGAATGGGCGGCGATCCCGGAGAGCTTCGGGCTGACCTCCGGTGCACTCGTCCAGGCCAGCTTCATGCTTTCAGGTCTTGTCGTCCATCCGGACAGGATGCTGAAAAACCTTGGGTTATCCAGAGGTCTGATCGTCGCCGAAGCGGTCATGATGGCGCTCGCTCCCTTCACCGGTCGCCAGACGGCCCATGATCTCGTTTATGCCGCCTGCCGCCACGCGGTGGAAACGGAAAGGTCGCTCTTTGATGTGCTGGTGGAGGTACAGGACGTGGTGGTCCCGCTTGGACGCGAGCGTCTCCGGTCACTCACCGATCCCGCCAATTACCTGGGTTCTGCATCGCGGATGGTCGATCAGATCCTCAAGACCCGATTCCGAGGCGTCTTGGAGAATTAGGCAAGCCTTGCCGAGGATCCGGCAACAGCACGGTCGCGACAAATGCCATAACGTCTCTGTCACCAACTCATTCCCCAGAACACAGGAGATTAGATATGAACACAATTTCCATCGTCACAGGCGGGAGCCGCGGGCTCGGCCGCAACACCGCAATCAGCATTGCCCGCCATGGCGGCGATGTCATCGTCACCTACCGAAATGGCGCCGAACAGGCAAAGGCCGTCGTAGCCGAGATTGAGGCTCTTGGTCGCAAGGCGGTGGCCCTGCAGCTCGACGTGACGGATGTTTCCTCGTTCGAGGCATTTGCCGGTGCTGTCGGGCAGGCCCTGTCGGCAACGTGGAACCGCAATACGTTCGACCATCTGGTGAACAATGCGGGCCAGGGCGAGATGGCGAGCTTCGCTGAAACAACCGAAGCGCAGTTCGATGCACTCTTCAACACCCATGTGAAGGGTGTGTTCTTCCTGACGCAGATGCTCCTGCCGCTGCTTAGCGACGGCGGACGCATCGTCAATTTCTCATCGGGCCTGACGCGCGTCTCGGCTGCTGGCTTCTCGGCATACTCCGCCGCCAAGGGCGCCGTCGAGATCCTGACCCTCTATATGGCGAAGGAGCTGGCAGGGCGCGGCATTACCGCCAATACGGTGGCGCCGGGCGCCATCGAGACCGACTTCCTCGGCGGCGCGGTGCGCGACATGCCGGACCTCAACCAGCATTTCGCCGCAATGACCGCTCTGGGGCGGGTCGGTGTTCCCGACGATATCGGGCCGATGGTCGCCAGCCTTCTCGGTCCAGATAACCGCTGGATCACCGCGCAGCGCATCGAAGTCTCCGGCGGGCAGGTGATCTGACCGCGATAGGGCAGGTCGTCGTTTAAACAGCGCCCTCCTCGTGTATTGATCGGGCCTACCCTATCGAAGGCAGATCACGGACAAGCGGCGCCCGATCACTCGACCCATACTTGGACGGGCGCTCACAGATTTGGACACTCGGCGAGCAGTCAGAGCACCTTTTGCGTTAGCGCGTTCGGCGAGACAGAAGCTTTTCTGAAATCAGTTTCAGGCCGAATACAGTGAGGGCGGTATCGACCGCTCTTTCAATACAATGGCCGGCGCGATCGTATGCGGCACGAGCCGGCGGGGTAGAGAAGAGCAGGATAACGAGTCCATACCAATCGATCTCAAGTAGGAAGCCACCCAGCAGCACCGCAAGTTTTGTCCAGAGCGGTGCTTCTACGGGCATGGTGACGGCGTAAAGACTCAAGAAGAAAGTGATGACTTTCGGCTTGGAAAGATTGACAATGATTTCCATCCGGAAGCCACGTCCCGCTGTCTCTTGTGTCCGGGCGCTTCGTTCCACCAACCGCTTAGTCTTGGCCTCCAGCCAGGTCTTCACCCTCGTCTCGCTCCTGCCAGAGGTCATCCACATCAGTGGCGGGTCGACAATCCTTGTTATTGGCCCTGCGTTGATTTGTACTGCCGAGCGACGCTCATGACCCGGACCCCGTAAAGACGCGCTGTTTCGAGGTCGCCCACAGACATTTCATTCGGGGCTGCATCAGCGTCGGATTGCGCCATCGGCCCGATATATGATCCCATGCGGTTCGCATCGTCGCGCTTGGACGCTTTCACGTTCGATGGCTTGATGCCCAAGCTCACCCATAGGCCACCATGCTGCCCGGAAAGAAGGACAAAGTATTGCAGCGTGTTTAGCTTATCGCCATTGAGGCTGGCGCTGTTGGTGAAGCCGCCAAAGACCTTGTCTTGCCACTTCGCGGAAAACCACGGCTTTGAGGATGCATCAGCAAATTTCTTAAATTGCCAGCTAGGTCCGCCCATGTAAGTAGGCGAGCCGAAGATGATGGCGTCGGCGGTGTCCAATGCCGCCCAGCCGTCGTCGGAAAGGTTGCCCTCGGCGTCAATTGCAAGGAGGGTCGCGCCAGCACCATCCGCGACGGCCTGCGCCATGCGTTGAGTATGGCCGTAGCCGGAATGGTAGACGATGACAGTGCTTGGGACGGAATTCGATGTGGTCATGGTTGGTTCCTTAAGTCGTGGTTGTACACCTCGCCGATAAAATTCAGCGCGGTTCGGATTTGTTGGTTGTGATGATTGAAGCTGGCCGTTCCGGGCCGGTGCTATGATGTGAACTGGATGAACGCTGCGGTGATCAGAAGCAGCAGGAACACCGTTGGTGGCGGGACACGGCGGTAATCGCCGGCCCGAATGACAGCGATAATTGCGGCGACCATGATGCAGGATCCAAGCGCCACGCCGATTGCGAAGGTTGGCCGCAAGACCAGCAAAACGGCCGTCAGGAATTCCAAGATGGCGGTGATCCGACACCACCACCACGGAAATCCGTAACGAACGAACTCTTCCCTCACCGTCTTGCGGCCGGACGCGTTGATGACAGCACCCAGAAGAAATGCGGCGGCGGCCAGGAGCGTCGCAACATTGCTTACTGACAGCGATATGAAGTTGAACATTGAACAATCCTAACGGTGACACCCGCCAGTATGGCGATGTCAGTAGCATCATAAGTAAATGTAGCAATGCTAGTTTGTCAACCGTTGCCTTAGATGTTTTATGCAGCTATGAAGCTTCGGAACGGACGAAGGTAGGTTATGGGCATTAGTGAACGCAAAGAGCGGGAGAAAGCGGAGCGAGAGCAGCGGATCATCGGCGCGGCAAGAATGCTTGCCGAAAAGGATGGTTGGGCCTCGGTGACAGTTCGTCGCCTTGCTCAGGAGATCGAATACAGTCAGCCCGTCCTGTACGCCCATTTCGAAAACCGCGACGCAATTGTCGGGGCGGTCGCTCTGGAAGGGTTTGGAGAGCTCGCGCCGGCGCTGCGGGCATCGGTCCGCCGTGGCGCAAGTCCCGCGGAAGCAATGGAAGACGTTGCTATGGCATACTTGGGGTTCGCCTTTGAGCGGCCAGCTTTGTACGAAGCGATGTTCGTCCTTCCGAGTGGTCTGCGGTTTGCAAAGTCCGATACACCTCAGTCCTTGCGCGATACCTTCGGGGCCATGATGGCGGTCGTCGAGCCGTTTTGCGCCAACGCTGAAGTCGCGACCGAAGCGTTCTGGGCTACCCTTCATGGCTTGGCGGAACTTGAGCGCTATGGTCGGATCAGGTCGGCGTTCCGCAAAGAGCGATTGACTCATATCATTGATATGATTGCGCGTAGGAGTTGATATACGAATACGAGAGACGTTTCAGCACACGCATCCCGACTTAAGGTCATTTGCGGGGTTTGCTGCGCTTGACCATTGCTCCGCTCTGCTTTGATCCTTAGCTTCTATATCGAAGATCACCACTGAACCTGAACCTTCTGGCCACGGTCCGCCTTGATCGTCTCCTGATCCCGCAGATGATCGCACGGGGTAGCGGCGCGGTGGTGCACGTCACTTCCATTCAGTCCGTCCTTCCCCTGCCAGGGGCGACCACCGCCTACGCCTCCGCCAAGGCCGCGCTTAAGACTTACAGCAAGTCCATCTCCAAGGAGCTTGGGCCGAAAGGCGTACGGGTCAATGTCGTTTCCCCCGGCTGGATCATGACAGAGTCATCCCAGGACTTGCTGAAGCGTCTGCAGCAGGCCGCCAATGGCGGTACGATCGAGGAGGCGCGGCAAGTCGTTCTTGACAGCCTGGGCGGTATCCCGATTGGGCGTCCAGCCGAGCCACATGAGGTTGCCGACCTCATCGCCTACCTGGCCTCGGATCGCGCTGCCGCGATACACGGCGCCGAGTTCGTCATCGACGGCGGCACTGTTCCGACGGTCTGATATCACGGCACCATTTTGATCAGGCGGGCGCTTCCCACCCGCCGATCTGGGAATAAATGGCATTGCGAAGATGGCGGACGTCACTGTTCAGGGTGGCCAATGCCTGCGGCGTCTGGGTCGAGGCTGCAAGCAAGGTATCGCTGAGACAGCGTGCCTTGTGCTGCAGGGCACGTCCTTTGTCAGTCAACCCGATAACCACCTGCCGCTCGTTGCTCAGGTTTCTGGTCCTGCGCAGCAGGCCAGATGTCTCGAGCCGCTTTAGCAACGGCGTCAGCGTGCTGGATTCCAAGGCAAGGGCGTTGGCGATGGCGCCGACCGTTTGTCCGTCGCTACTCCATAACACGTTGAGCACGAGATACTGCGGGTAGGTCAGACCCAACTCGTCGAGAAGAGGCTTGTAGGCGCGCTGGATAGCGATGCCGGCCGTATAGATTGCGTAGCACAACTGGTCGTGCAGGGGAGGTGGATCGTTATGGCGTTCGGTCATTCTGAGCTCCTGTCGAACTTCATATAGCCTATGCAATAACAAAATTAAATATCGCGATAAGAATTATCTTGACGTAAAATCTGAACTCTGACAATTTATAGATATCGCGATAATAGTTATCGCAACTTCAGGAGAGACGGCCATGACACGCAAGACCACGACCACAGTTGCTGCCATTGCAGCTGCCGCAGCATTGTCTGCCGCAATTGCGACAAGTGCCGCTGATCTCATTCCTCAGAACCAGTCAGTCAGAAACGTCGTACTCGTTCATGGCGCTTTCGCAGACGGCTCAGGCTGGAAGGGTGTCTACGACATCCTCACGAAGCGCGGCTATCGCGTCACCATTGTCCAAAATCCTCTGACTTCTCTTGCCGACGACGTTGCCGCCACCAAACGTGCGCTGGAGCGGCAGGACGGTCCTGTCATTCTGGTCGGGCATTCGTGGGGCGGCACTGTCATCACGGAAGCTGGTGTGGATGCAAAGGTCGCAGGGCTTGTTTATGTCTCCGCTCTCTCCCCCGATGCAGGCGAGACGACGGCTCAGCAATACGAAGGATTTGCTCCCGCATCCGAATTCGTCATCGAGACCACCAAGGATGGTTTTGGTTATGTCAGCCCGGAAAAGTTCAAGGCCGGTTTCGCTCACGATGTCAGTGACGCCGATGTTGCGTTCATGAGGGACGCGCAGGTGCCGATCAACATGTCGGCGTTCGGCACGAAACTTGAAAACGCTGCCTGGCGCACCAAGCCGAGCTGGGCAGTCATCGCGACTGAAGACAAGGCATTCGACCAGGCAATGCTGATCCACATGGCAGAGCGCATCAAAGCGAAGGTCACCAAAGTGTCGGCAAGCCACGCCCTGTTCATGACGCAGCCAAAAGTCGTCGCAGACACGATCGATGAGGCCGCGAAGGCCGCATCGGCGAAGAAGTAGTGGCAGACCCAGCGCGGTCATCGGGACAGTCCCAACTGTCCCGATGACACGAACCGCTCCGTCGGGGAGGGCCGGCCTACGTTGCGAGCCACAGGCGCCCCAGCCAGTCGCAGAGTCTATGTGGCGTGCGGCATCCACAGGTCCGAGAAGACCGATCCCGACCAGTTCGACATGGCACTGGAAGACCTGGAAACGGCCATTGCAGCCATCAATGCCGAGGACGAAGCTGATGCTCCCTTGGGCAATCGGGTTGCCCGTCGAAGAGGTCATCGAACCGGACGCCTCTGGTATCTTCAAATCATCGAAGCAATGCACATTCTCCCGCAGAGCTTCGTGTTTCAGGCGACCTCGTGAACACCCAACCGAGCATTCCTCGCGCAAAAGAATTGAACCCGGCGATAAAGAGACGAAAGATTGGGGCCACGCGCCTTTCCTTGAAGAGGCGGACCGCTTCAATCATGACCTCAGCGATTTCGCGGATTTTGTAAGCCAGGCAAAGTAATTCATTGGTCACGCCTGATCCTGTGATCGAGTGGGCGGCTTACGGGCGTCGCAACGAAATTCTTGCGACGCCGAAGCTATCGCGCCTTGTTTGGACAAATGCGCCCAATCGTTAGGATCGGACGACTGCTACGTCTGACGTGCTGATAGCAGCGACAAGGCGTTCGGTCATTGTCGCAACGAAGCGTTGCAATACTGCAGTAAATCGCTTCGATGCCATCTTCTTAACCCCAGTGTGGCGACTTGCCGCCGCCCCGTTTCCAGACCTCCTATAACACAGGAACTCTTGCGGCATTCGACTTCCGGCAAACTGGTAGTCGAGGCCGCATAGGGACGGGAACAAGTCCAGGTTCCGTTAAGTCTGAAATCATCTCTTGCTGTATGAGACATGCAAATGAAATCACGCCCGACGAAAAAGGAAACGGGAGGAACCAGCGAAGCATTCGATCGCGGTTGGCACTCCCGTCCGCTTAAGACGTAGGGAAAGAGAAAAGTGTCATTCATCTCGGGTTACCATCACCTCACGCTGAGCACCGACGGTGCGCAGGAAGACTATGATTTTTACACCAAGACGCTCGGCCTGCACTCGATCAAGCGTACCGTGCTCTTCGACGGCGTGATCCCGGTCTATCATCTCTATTATGGCGCCAAGAACGGCGACCCTTCGACCGTTGTCACGACCTTCCCCTTCAAGAAGCCTGGCATCTATGGCAAGCGCGGCACCAACCAGTCGAAGATCATCCAGCTTTCTATTCCTGTCGGATCCGCCGACTACTGGATCGACCGGCTGAACGAGCGCGGCATGTCGGCCGAGAAGACGAGCCGCTTTGGCATCACGCGCGTTGCGCTCACCCACCCTTGCGGAATCGAACACGAACTTGCCGAGAGCCCGGCCGACAGCCGCACGCCGATTGCCAATGAAGCTCAAGGTATCGGCCCGGCGCATGGCATACGCGGAATTTATGGTGCGGCCGTCGCCGTCTTCGACCGGACCTCCATGGACGACTTCCTGACGGTGGCGATGGGTATGAAGAAAGAGGCCGACAGCGACGAGGGCCTGATGTTCTCGGTGCCGAATGATGGCGGACCGTCCAGCATGGTCGAGGTCCTGCATCAGCCGACCGGGCCGCAGGGCACCTGGACGCTGTCCGGCGGGACGATCCACCATCTCGCGCTCAACACGGGCAATGAAGAGCACCAGTTCAAGCTAAAGGCCCATCTCGAGGGGCTCGGGTTCACCGACGTGTCCGACCAGAAGGATCGCAACTATTTCAAGTCCTGCTATGTGCGTTCGCCCGGCGGCGCGCTGTTTGAGTTCGCCTGGTCGGTCGAGGGCGGCTGGGCCAAGGACGAGCCGGCCGATGCAATCGGCTCGACGCTGGTCTTTCCGCCCTGGTTTGGAGATCGCCGCGAAGAGATGATCGCCGGCCTCGAACCCATCACGTTCTAACGCCGGAGCGAGCATGGCCAATATGCCACTCGCGCACCAGACCGCCCTATTCCCGCAGGAGGTCTGGTGGCAGTCGACAAAATCGCGCCCGTCATTCGGGCTTTTACAGCCAGGATAGGAAATTTCATGACCCTACGATGGATCGCGACGCTGGCGCTTGCTTTGTCCTTTGCGCAAGGATGCTCATCATACAACAATAAAACCGCACAACAGGTGCCGGGCCAAACGTTCATGACCAAGACCGACTGCGTGCGTACCGAAAGAGCCGACGCATTCGATTCCCGCTGCGATATTCCTCTTCTGGGATTCAGTGGTTTCAGCGGGCCTTAAACCGACTCAAGACCCTACGAGCTCAGTGACGCTGGGAATGATTGTAACCTGCGCTGCAGTCGGTGCGGATTTGGCCGCATTGGGCCTGACTTTAGTGAGCTCGGGACCGAATTTACTGCATTATGTTTCTAAGTACCAATAGCGTGCAGTGGAAACAAAACTCTACGTGTGTTGAATTACAAGATAACTCGCCGGACAATTCAGTCAAAAGTGGATGGATCAACCCATGCACATTGGCAATCGCTGGTTCGATTCCCGTCAAGGCGAGGCAGTGGGTTTAACGGGCATATCGTGAGGGGTTCACCCGGCTGCCGGCCAAGGACGCTCTGACCCCGGCCGAGAGGTTTCGGCGCCCGGGATAATATAGGCAAAGTCCCGGATACGGCGGCGTCCAGTCTTCCAGAACACGAATAACCCGCCCCGCCTCTATGTCCGAGAGAATGTCCTGTTCAAAGAGGTAGCCCACGCCGGCGCTTTCGAGCACGGCAGTCCGCGTAAGGCTGGCCTCATCGAGTGCGATTGGCCCCCGCACGTCTATCTGCACCGGCTCGCCGTCTTTTTCGAACCGCCATCGAAACAAGGAGCCGTCTGGTAGGCGAACACGAACGCAACTGTGATTAAGAAGATCGGGAGGCACCACGGGCCTACCATGTTTCTCAAAATACTCGGTAGACCCAACCACTGCGTGTCGCTAAGGCCTGCCGAGCGAAACTGCAATCATATCGCTGGGAACGAGGCCTTCGACCCTGATGCCCAGATCGAACCCGTCCTTGACGATATCGACCATTTTGCCCTCGGTAACGATATCGACATTCATGTCAGGGTAGCGGCGCAGGAACTCCAGCACGAGCGGTGAGATGATGGCGCGTGCCGCAAACGGCGCTGCGTTATTGACAAAGGCTGGACTTATTGAGACCGACCAGCCTCAGCGGCCTGGGGACGCGGTGCGGGCCGAGTATAGCCAAAGACCCAGTCCGACGGCGCCGCAATATTTGCAGGCTTGTCACGATGATGAAAACGTCGCTGAAAAATCACCGCAGACGCCGCGGTCGCGTTCCAGCCGTGAGACCGAACGCCGGCTGCTTATGGAAGAGCCTTGCGAACGGTTATGCGATTGAGCTGCTTTACCCATCGCGACCGGCGAGCGTCATCCGGAGAAATTACCTGAAGGGGGCCGTCTGAAGCCGCCAGCGGTTTACCGTCCACCTCGTCGGCAACAATGAATCGTCCGGTGTCAAACTCGGGCAGCGAAAAGACTGCGCCAAAGCCATCCGCTCCCAACGCCACAATGAATTTATCGATATCATTGCCCCTCAACTGAGCCTTTATTGGAACGTTAGCTAACGCCAGAATCCTACCCAGTTCCACGCCGGAATATTTGTAGATTGTCCCATCCTGTCCCTTCACTTCGAGGTCGACATGCGGAAGGTTCTTGAACTGGGCGTCGGTGATTTCCATGGGAGGCTTGACTTCCCCGTCGAGTACCAGTGTGCCGGCCATTCCTGCTGTGGCGGTGAAACACCACAGTATTCCCGCAAACAAACGAAGTCGCATTCCTGTCATGTCACCCCCTACTCATTCGCTACGAACTACGTCAACCTCACCCAGCATTGCGACTGCCCCGACGCGAACATCGGGCCATCGCGACGTTCGGTCGGCTCGACGCGCGCGCGTAACATTGCCTTCAGGCACCCGGTTCGACGGTTGCGCCGTCACGCGGCAAGTGCTGTCTCAGCCAAATTGACCCAATAGGCTATGCCGTAAGGAATGGCATCATCATTGAAATCGTAGGCTGGATTATGGAGACTTGCCGTCTCCCCGTTCCCAATGATGATGATGGATCCTGGCCGCACCTCAAGCATGAAGGCAAAGTCCTCTGCCGCCATACGTGGCTCGAGATCGCTATTTACGGCCTCCGCACCGACGATCGATCGCGCAACGGTTGCCGCAAGATCAGTTTGCGCATCGTGATTGAACGTGACCGGGTAGCCCCGACTGTGGGAGACATCCACGCTCGCACCATAAGCTACCGCGATCGAACCAATAAGATCGCCCAATCGCCGCTCGGTAAAGTCGCGCAAGTCAGGCCGCAGCGTTCGTATGGTCCCGGCCAGCCTGACTGTGCTTGGAATGACGTTATGCGTATCTCCGCCGTGGATGGAGGCAACAGTTATAACCACGGCCTGCAAAGGGTCCGTTTCACGGGACACAACAGACTGAAGTGCGATGACAATATGCGAGGCCGCGACGACGGGATCCACCGAAAGATGGGGCTGCCCGGCATGGCTCCCGCGCCCTTTCACGGTTATCTCGAAGGTGTCGGCCGAGGCCAGGATAGCGCCTTTCCTGATCGCGAATTGCCCGATCGGTATATGTGGCTCATTATGCATGCCGTAGACTTGCTCGATCTTAAACTTGTCCATCAATCCGTCATTGATCATTGCAAGCGCGCCCGCTCCTCCCTCCTCGGCTGGCTGGAAGATAACTGCCACAGTGCCCTTGAAGTTACGAGTTTCCGAAAGGTATCGCGCCGCACCCAGCAGCATCGCCATGTGGCCATCATGTCCACACGAGTGAGCTCTTCCGGCGATCTTCGAAGCCCAGGCTTTGCCGCTGGTTTCCACGATAGGAAGCGCATCCATATCCGCACGCAACCCTATCACAGGCCCGCCGCCCAGCTTGCCGCCGATGAGCCCGACCACCCCCGATTTACCGATGCCGGTTTCGACCGTATCGCATCCGAAGGCTGTAAGCTTCTCTGCAATGAAGCTCGCAGTCTCGTTAACATCATAAAGAAGCTCCGGATTCTGGTGCAGATGGCGTCTCCACTGTACGATATCGGATTGCATAAAGGTCTTCAGAACGATCGGCATTTGATGATCCAATGATTATAAGGTTGGGCTGAGGAGGTCACGGGTGGCCTTCCTACCGTTCGCCGGCGACGTTGAGGTGGGGCAATGGTTGCTTCGGAATGAGGTTGACGTCGCGACGCAACGAGTTCAGCTATCGCGCTTCTCCGCTCGGTTGTTCAAACCGCCAATCCAAAAGCATTGCGTCATAGCGGTAGCGTTTGCGTCGACGCGGCACGGTCCTGCTCGCGATGTTTCTGTCTCCTTTAAAACCGCGCACCTCCCTGGAGCGTTCGTCTGCGGGATCAGTCCCTGAAGCACACCTGTCGCCGCCTGCTGGGCTGTTCGATATGCGGATACGGTTCCTCAACGATGTCAAAACAATACGTTTTCCGTTGCTGATGTAATCCGTCTGGAAGTTTGGTTGACTGATCTGGGAAGTTAGCAGCGCGCCGCGGTCGTATTGGCGCCGCTGAGGCTCTTGCCAACAAGGAGAGGATGTCAGCGCCTCGAGCCGCTGGTGCGGTTGGGCAATTTCGGGCGGTCCGATGGCGCCGGTCGCTAACGGCCGGCGATATCAAAGGTAGACTGGAGTGGAGCCTGCGACTGGTTTCGATGGGGCCGAACCTCTTCCTCATTGTTAGGCCGTTGGTATGGTCGGTGGATTACAGTGCACGACGGGCGGATACATCGCTCGAGAAGCCGCCGATCACTCACACAGGCGGCAGCTGTCTTTTATGAGGCCCGATGCCCTTGCTTTCGTGCAGAACACATCCGACAGGCTTGTTATCTGCTTACCGGAACATTGACACGAGGTCGGACACTAATTTTTGATGGGTGTTCTGAACTTTATCAATCGCCTTTCAAGGAACCGTTTTGTCACCGACGCGGCGGGCCGGAGGGGCCGATCCGATGTTGTTTCCGCCGCGTTCGATCGCGACGGGGCGAACCTTCTAAGCATTTCTGCCGGCCGAGAAATCAGGGCATCATCGTCTTGCAAATTCTCATTTCAAAGCTGTTACAATAATCGCCGGAAACGGCACTCTGGTCGGCTTTACCTCCATTCGCCATGCCGATCGCCACAATCTTGCGATCTGAACCCGGGCGATCCAGAGCCGCGTACTTGATGTGGTGCCGCGACAGGCCAATATCCTTCAGTAAATGATCGGGCAAGGTTAGAAGGTCGGACCGAATTCTATCGTTCTCTCGCAGAAGCCTTTGTCGTCCGATATATGCACGCACATGCGCGGTTATGGTGCGCAGCAAGCCTGCCCTTTTGGTGGAACCAATGACCGATATGTTGCTCCTGGCGTGGGGTGACGTCATTTCAGTATTCCCAGGTTGATTTCGATTAATTGGCCGGCTCGCTGCCGGCGGTGGTCGCATAATCGTTGCGACCCGCACCGCGGCAATTTCAGAAACAGGGGCAAGTGTTTCAGTCGAAACGAGCCTCCTTTTCTCACTTACGCGAAGATAAATCAGTTAGAGTTTGTGCGTCGTTGAATGTGGATATGGTAAAAGGATGTAGGTGCCCATCAGAGTCGCAAGGCCTCCTCGCGGGTGGACAACTGTCAATTTGCAAGGCGGGCTAACTCGGGATTGGAGTGAACCCCTGGAGTTGAACCAGCGTGCAGCTTCAAATTACGCGGTTGCTGGAAAAATAGGTCTCAAATTTCGCTCTCAGAGCGGCCGAGTGGAGCCTGTGGACATCTTCGATGTGGGCAACCGCGTCAGCGACACCGGAAAATGTCTCGTAGCCGTAGGGGTAAATATCGTCGGCTTTCAGTGTCGTTATTAAGCTCTCCGCCAGTGCGTAATATTTCTGCTTGGCTGCCTTTTTGGGAAGCTGCTTGCGACATTCAGGCACCGGCAGGCGGCCGCCCCCCAGTTCTCCATCTCGATTCCGTCGATGACGACAAAGGTACTGTCTTGCGGCTTGCCGAGGATCCCGAAGAGCAGATCGCTGACGCTGTTGATCAAGGCGGCTTCTGTTCCGGCGTGGTGCTAGCCGCACCCACAGCCGTGCCTTCGCGCGTCACTTTGCGATTCACATAAGGCATTGACGTTCTCCTTGAAGGACGAGCGCTGTCTAGCCGGGCTCCGTACGTTTCCCTTATCGCTTCAATGTCGCGGCTGGCGTGTTGACCGCCATCGACATTCAGCGTCTCGCCCACGACGAAGCCGGCATGCTCCAGACAAAGCACGGCACAGTCATGCGGATCCCGACGCGCCGTCTGGCATCTAGCGTGGCCAGCTGACGCAGAAGCTGCTTGGAGTGCGAATGAAGAGGTGGCCGCCAAAAACTGGAAAATCTTCAAGTCGAAGTTTCGGCAGCCGCGCCGCGAAGACGGCAAGCACTTCTTCGAGCTCGGCCCGGGCGAGGTGATCGGCAACGCACCGATGCGCACCGGCGCCGAACGCAAGATGAAGCCTTGGCAGGTCGTCGCGATGAATATCGAATGTGTTCGGGCGCTTGAATATCCTTTCATCACGAAGCGCCGACATTGTGGACAGGATGACGAGGCAGTTGGCGGGCAAGGTCGTTTCCTGAAGCTCAACCGGCTCGGCCGTGGCGCGCACCAAGCCCGCGATACCCGGTTCATATCGCATGGTCTCGCTTACCGCGCTCGGGATGAGGCTCGCATCGCCACAGACCGAATTCCACTGACTGCGATGCTGCAGCAGAAGCGAGATCTGCGCCGCGAGCGAAGCACGGACAGATTCAGTACCGCCCAGGATCAGCTGGATTATCTGGACGACGGTCTCGATTGGAGCCAGACCTTCCGCCTCTCCTTGGGCCTTCACGGCGGAAAGAAAGTCCGGCGTTTCGCTCTTGGTCTTTTCACGCAACTTCCATTCGAGATAATCACGCACATATTCGGCCGCGGCCGAGGACACGGCTATGTCAGCATCCGTCGAAGCCGGAGCGAAAAATCGTCCCAGTTCCTCAACCCGGCTTACGAAACGTTCCTGTTCATTCACTTCCACACCCAGGAGACCGGCGAGCGCCAGTATCGGGATCGGGTTTGCGAACTGACTGACGAATTCTGCGCTTCCATTCTCATATACGGCATCGATCAGCTTTTCCGTCGCCGCGCGTACTTGGCTTCGCAGATCGCTGGCCAACACGGTCGCTAAACCGCGAGATATGATCGATCGGCGAGCCTGGTGCTGGGCGCCATTGGCAGTGAGCATACCAAGCCCGAAAATGTCATGAAGTACGCCCGTCACCACGCCACGCGATTCCGGCAATGCCGTCCCCGTGGCGACGACGCGTGGATCAGAACTCAGTTTCACCACATCATTGTGACGGAGAACGAATTTGCCGCCCCCTTCGTAGTCGACGCAAGGGCCTGCTGCGCGCCAGCGCTCGAAGGCAGCGTGGGGATTGGCGTTCAACTCGGCTATTGTCAGCATGACATCTCCATTCCTCTAAGCCGGCGATCATGGCCGCCATAACAAGGTTGTTGTGAAAATATCATATCTATCAAATGTATCATTTTAAAGCCCATATGAAAGCTGATGCGTTTCAGATGTAACGCTGATCGGATCTCCCGACGGTTCCGCGATGTCATTAGTTCATCGAGGAGCCACGCCTGGCTCCAAAGGAAAACCAGTGCCCCTGAAAGGCCCGGGGACTGCGTTGGAAAGCCCGGACCTTCAATCGGTCGAGCAGAGCCGTCGAGGCGTTATCCAACGTGAAGATTTTGACCGCCCCCGTCGCAACCACTCCGCGCGCGGAAATACTGCGTGGCGCAGACGTTTTAGCCGGCGCGGCCCTTCCTCTTAGCAGAGATACATAGACAATGACCGGCACGGAACGACGGGCTTGAGGAGATGAAAGGGCGTGCCGGTTTGCTCCTCATCGGGCTACGAGCTCGAACGACCTCACCCTGGTCCGGCTCACTAGGTCTTCGATCAGGTGCATTCAAGCGCTATCGTCGAGCGAAATCCACGTCCCATCCGCCGCTGGCTTTGATTTGCAGGTGGCGAAGTTGTCGTTCTTGCGAACGTGACTTGATGGTTTGCGCGGCTGCATCAGCAAGCGCCGTCAGCGCACTACGATCATCTGGGCCGAATTCACGCGCCACGCGATCAATGACGCAGATGGACCCGAGAGCAAATCCATTTTCATCACGAACGGGGGCGCCGGCATAGAAACGAAAGCAGTGTGGCGCACCGATGGTCGGATTATCCTTGAAGCGTGGATCGCTTGGAAGATCATTCAAAACCGTCAGTTCATTTGCCGCGAGAGTGTAGTTACAGAAGGACCACTCACGAGGCGTCAGCTCACCGTCATATCCAGCCCTGGCCTTAAACCATTGCTCTGTCGACGTAAGCAACGTGAACATCGCGATTGGCGCGTGAAATATCCGTATCGCCATGTCAATCAACGCATCGAAGGCCGCTTCGCGAGGCGAATAGAGCAAACCTGACGCTTTCACAGCCTTCAGGCGGTCGCCTTCATTTGCGGGGAGGGGATAGGTCAAGTTCGTGACTGCAACGGACGGCCGATGTTTCAAATGCTCGAGGATCGCCGCAATAGCGACGTCGACGGGCTGATCGATGCTCATCGCAAAGGGCTGCCTCTTGTTCGCGCTGGAAACCTCGGCGCCGACCTTGGTCCGCAACACCGTCAATGCCGACGAAAGCAGAGGGTCCTCGCAGAGCTTTTTTGCCAATCGTACACGCTCATCACCCTCGTCGTTCTCTATAACGATCAGGTCGGGCAGGGACTCGCCGATAACCACGGCTGCAGCTAGCGGATCTTCGAGGACTTTGACCATATATCCATGTCCAGACAAGGAGCGCCAGGCATTGGCATTTTCCGGACGCGCTAGCACAACCGCGACGGCACGCACATTGGTATCGGATCGTCTCGAGGCGAGCATCTCAACAATCGCAGCGCGAGGGATGCGTCGATGGCCACCAGGCGTCTTCCACGAGGGAATCTCGCCGCTTTCGACCCATAACTGGGCGGTCCGGACTGAAACGCCCAGTAATTTCGCCGTTTGGGCAGTCGTGAGGATCTCGTCCAACGCTAAATTCTCCACTTTTGGAGCAAGGGGTACACCTGCGGACAGCCTTTAGCAATTGATAAATTTGATAGTTGTAATGTATTTAGAACATCAATAGGTTCTTCACTTTCCCCGCTAGCGAAGGTTCAGGAAATGATGCCCGTCAGGAAGACGGCTGGACGCGGGAACTATTCGTCCTCCGCTCCGCCCGCCTCAAGCGCGCACTCAAAGAGGGAAGTGACCTTGCACACCGACTTGCAGAGAAGGAACCAAAGCCATCCCATCGGAGCGTTGAGCGAAGTCTAGTATGCTGCGAGTTGGCCTCCGGCCATCGAGGGACGAAGGCCGAACCAGCGCCGGTCGACACGATCTCATGGTCAGCACTAGATACGCTGCAATGTCCTACGAGCCCGGCTTGCTGCCGATCTATATACCAAGCGATCAAGATTAGAAGAAAGCAACCAAACCGCATATTGCTAGCAACGCAGTGATGCTGCTGCCTCTCGCGTGGCTTGCTCGGCAGGTCGACTTTGAGGCCAATCTATCGCCGGCCGATGCGAACTCCAATGATCAGCTCGCAAGGTCGAGCCGACGTTCGGCTGCTCGCTCTTGCCTCATGGCGACTCCACGGGCGGATAGCAGGCCTGATCCCTGCCGGCAAAGCAGCAAGCTGCGGCGGCAACTCCTTGCGGCCGGTGGGGTTTCTGCGCCTCTCGAGTCGGACACGGGTACGATCGTGTTGACCGTAGCTAATTCCCAATACGATTGGTCAACGTTCCTATGCCATTGATCTCGAGTTGAACCTCATCGCCTCGAGCGGGAAAACGCCCCATCTCGAGACCACAGCAGCCCGCAAGGGTGCCGGTGGATAAGAGGTCTCCGGGATAGACAGTCTCTCCCATCGCGGCGTATGAGACGACCTCGCCAAGGCCGTGCTGGGCGTTTTCGGTGTTACCTTCGCACCAGATGTCGCCGTTGACGCGCACCTTGCCTGTCAATTGGTTGAATCGCGGCAGTATCTCGTCAGCGGTCACGACGATGGCCCCGATTGCGCCGGCAAAGGTTTTTGCCTTGACCACGCCGCCGAATGTACCGCGCCGCGTATCGTCCCATTGCACGTCACGCGCGCTCCAATCGTTGACGATACAAAAGCCGCCTATCGCCGAAAGGCCCTCGCTGGGTGTGCAATTGCGCACTTGCTTAGCGATGACTAGCCCGATCTCGAGTTCAAAATCCACGACATCCGAAAATGACGGCCATGGAAGTTCTTCCCCATCTTCCATGAGTGAACGGTGGTTGCCCATATAATATTGTGGGAAGCGGTAGTAATTGGGCCTGGGCCGCATGGGTGCTATGGGTTTTCCGGTGAGCCGCTCATAGCCCGCCGCTACGGATTTCAGCAGGGGGGATCCAAAACGTGAGACCATCCCCTTTGCTGCCGTCGTCATATGTCTCTCCCAGAGAGCGAACGATCGGAGCGATCCAGGCTTGAACGGCAAGCCACGGGGGGCATCGCTGCGCTCGCCGAGGCATTTGGCAAGCGCGTCAGGTTCCAACGATAGAAGCGCCAACAGATCGTCTGAGTGCGGGTGATCTATTAGGCGCCAAATGCAAACATGTTCATCGAAGCCGACTGCCCGACCGCCATTCAAACCAAGTTTCATCCTAGGGTCCTTCCTATGCAGTGACGGAGGCCGGTCTTCAAGTTGAAGAATAGCCAACCGCTAGCGCCTGGGGAGCTGCGCGCCAAGGGTGGGGTCGTGTTGCTCGGGGCCGATGACGCAAGGTGGGTTCCGTCACGAAAGCGGTGTGATCGGCGTCTGATCACCCGGCCCATGGATGCCAGGCGACATATGTTTGTCCCGATCAGCTGATAGCCGGGCAGGAGAAGAACTTCGTGATGCTTGCCCTGCCAAATTGTCTTCCCCGTCTTCGTGATCGTCGGGCACGGCGCGAGTGGGGTCAGTTGTGCTCGGCGCGCTCGACGTCACGAAGGAATTCGGCGACATACTGGTTAAAAACAGCGGTAACTTGCAGGAATGGCGCATGCCCGGCAAAATCGATCCGAAAGCATCTATCCCGCCATAAGTTGGCGTACGGAACGCGATCAATATAGTCGAGGTCGACAATTTGATCCGCAGCGCCATTGACAACCGCGGTCAGCGTTTTGGTCGAACCCACCACCTCGCGCTGGTTGCTCTTTTCTGCGACGCGCGCCTGGGAGAACAGCGTGGTTCGAAAATCGCCATCAGTTCTCGCTGCCGCTTGCACGAGTTCAGGCGTTGCCGAGCTGCCGAACACCCGGTCCGCAAACTGGACTGCCTGGTCTTGCGAAAAAGACGATGACGCCGCAAGTCCCTTCAGGAGGCTTCCGCGGAAACCCTCCGAGATGTCCTCGCCCACAGGCGGGGTACCTGTGATGAAGAGGCCACGGAAATTCGGTTGGCGCGATGCCATCTCAATCGCAACGTGACCGCCGAGTGACCATCCCAGCAAAACAGGATTTCGAACGTCGAGCGCTTCGAGCACCTCCATGGCGGCGTCGGCGAGACCGGGCAAGGGGTAGGTTCTTTCCTTTTCGCGCGCATCTTCTGATTGACCGTGCCCTGGCAGGTCGAAACAAATCAAACGGTGGGCCTCGCCGAGCCCTGAGTGCAATTGTCGTTCGAATACGGCGCGGCAGGATGAATTTCCGTGAATGAGGACGACGTCCAAGCCTTTTCCTCTCGTCATCTCGGTTGCGATTGCGCAATGGGACGTCTCTACTTTCCGACTAATCGTTTCGACCATTAAAATGATGCTCTCTGTGGTGTTGCTGAAGCGTCCCGGAATGGATTGCTTCCGGCTAGCGGCCCTTTTCGCCAACGCGAAAGGGGGCATATTTCAGCCTCTGTTTTTATAAGCCTTCGAACATGACTGAACGGCGCCATCTCTCGCCTGTCCCTCCATCACGCGTTCCGATTTAGAGCGAGCCAAAGCTCAGACATATGTCGGAAATTCCCGACTTTGTTACAGCCGTAACCAAAACCCGAAGAGTTCCAGGGCTTGCTCGCCGGCTGGTCCGGGGACGGGGCCGCTTCAAACGCTCGAGGTGCTTCACTGGCGGGACATGCAATGACTTTGATCGAGCAATGTCCGTGTGCCGAACCGTCACTTTCGCCTCCCGGGCCAACGACGATGAAACTATTTCATCTGCAACCCGCGGGCCTCCCGCTGAAATGGAGCCGCGCAAAACACCCGCTAGCAATGGGGTGCACAGTCGACGATGCGCCCCTTGCGGCGGATCGAACCAAACTATTGCCCTATACACACGCAAGCATTGGAGGAGAATTATTGGCAAACCTTGTCGCAGCACTCGCCTCAACCCATCACCCGTTTTACCTTAAGGCGACAACCGCCCCTCCCGGGGAACAAATGCCGCAAGCACAGATATGGAAGGAGAAGATCGAGGCATATCGCGAGACGCTCACGAAAGCGGAGCCCGATCTTCTGGTGATGGTCGGTTCCGATCATTTCCACCAGCTCTTCCTAGACAACTACCCGCAGTTTCTGATCGGCAAGGCAGCCGCATACGACGCGACATTCTATAACGAGGTGCGCGAGTTCGGCCTGCCCAAATATCTGTTGCAAGGTGACGAGAGAATGTCGGGCTTCATGCATCAGTCACTTCTCGATCAGGACTTTGATGTCGCCCTCTCGAATGAACTCAAAATCGACCACTCGATCATCTGCCCGATCATTACGCTTCGGCCAACCAACGATCTGCCTGTTGTACCGATCTACACCAACATATTCGCCCCGCCTTTGCCGTCACCTAAGCGTTTCTATGACCTGGGGCGCGCCATCCGCAAAGCTGTCATGGACTACCCGGCGGACATTCGTGTCGCCGTGATCGGGACAGGGCATCTATCCTTGGAGTTGGGTGGCCCGCGACAGTTCATGGAGACCGGCCCAGATCCCGCCTTCGATCGTCAAGCGATCGATTGGGTACGGCGTGGGGATATCGACTCGATCCTCGCGAACGTCACCCATGCCTCACTTCAAGGACATGGAAACGCGACCCACGGCTTCCTGAATTTCATTCTGATGCTTGGCGTCGCCGGTCGGCAGGTCGCCGATCATGCAGACAGCCTGGACCTCTTTCACACCATGGAGGCCTATTTCACGTGGTCCCTCGAAGGGAGCGCACTATGAGCAAATACTACGTCAACAAATTCCTCTTCATGGTTGACCGCGACCCGCAGCTGCTTCGCCGCTATGCTGATGATCCAGCCTCCCTCGTGGCTGCTTGGGAGCAGGCACTCGGCCCTGCCCTGTTGGGAAACGAGAAAGAAAACTCCAGCGTGCACAGCCTTACTGAACATGAGAGGGATGCGCTGGTACGCCACGACTACGTCGCGCTTTTCGAAATGGGAGCGCATTTCTTCCTCAACCTGACGATATTCATCGGCATTTATGATGAGCCGTACCGAGCCAAATCGGGTCCGCTGTCATTCCAACGCACATTTGCATCGGATTTGAAGGACTGGGCGGGTCGCGAGTATCCGTCAGTCGCGACTTAGCGTTAACAATTTCGTTCACTACGGAGCGTGGGTTCAGGCGCGGACAGAAGGAGGGGGCAGTTCCTCGTCGACTGGGACGTGTCCACAAACCTAGATACGAAAACCCGGTGCCTGCAATCCGGCGGGCGGTCCCACTGAACTTTCCGCTCTCCTGGTTGGATCATCCAAGATTTGCGCTGGATGCACAGGCCGCTGGCATGCAGCGCCTCTCGTCGCTGGCAAGAAATGTGGCGTCGAACGCCCGAGGCGACATCTCGATGTTCAGCGCCTCGGCCGTTTCGCTGCCGGGAATGCGAGAAGCACCCGGTCCGCTTCCGGTGGCCAGCAGTGCCGCCGCAGCCAAGTCCGGCGCGCTCGGTGATCGATAGAGCCTGCCGATATCAATGTTCTCGTCTGGCCCATGGCGGCGCTGTTGTGGGAGGCTAATGTGTTTGATGACAACTGTAGCTGTTTTCGGGAAGACAATAATGCGCCTGGCATGCCGCCAAATGAACCTCCTGATCGCAAGCAACAGGAGTTCCAATGAGCAAGTTCGAATATGCCGCGGCTGAAAGCAGGCGTATCTGCATCGCTGGTGCTGGCGCGATCGGTCTCACTCTCGCTGCGCGCCTTGCAACTGCCGGCTTCGACGTTTCCGTCGTTGCCAGAGGTGAGAGCCTCGAGGCCATAAAACAGAACGGGATACGCCTGCTTGATTTGGAGGGTGATCATAGCGTCAAAGTGAGGGTCGGCGCCGTAAATGAACTTGGCGTTCAACATATCCTGTTTCTCTGTCCGAAATCGCACGATTTGGGAGGCTTGGCAACGTCCTTACTGCCGATGATAACGGCCGAGACCGTGATCGTTCCGGTCATCAATGGAGTACCCTGGTGGATGTTTGAGGGTATCGGCGGCGGCTGGGATGGACGAGCGATCGAGTCTGTCGATCCTGGCGGCCAGATCAAATCAATGTTGCCTCCGGCGCAGACCATCGGAACGACCGCAATGATTACGGCGGAGCGGCTTCGCCCGGGCCTGGCGCGGACTCGAAATCCTCTTCACATGACTTTGGGTGAGTTGGATGATCGACATACGAGACGCCTTGCCGAGGTCGAAGGGATCTTGAACAAGTCAGGCATAGCGACGCGAATAGCGCCTCGAATAAGAGACGCCGTCTGGACAAAAGTGGCCAGAAACATGATCTCGAACCCGGTCACCGCCATTACCGGCGCTACCCTCGGTCAAAATTTCGGGAGTCGCTATCTGGCCGACGTGAGCTATCAGATGCTGATGGAAATCATCCCGGTCATCGAGGCTTATGGGTCGAAACTGGAGCTCGACCCGTCGACAATTATCACATCCGGCCGCAACTTGGGCGACGTGAGAACCTCAATGTTGCAGGACCTTGAGAAGGGGCACCGACTGGAGCTTGCGTCCATCTGTGACGCGGTTCTTGAGCTTGCCGGACTTCGTAACATTCAAATGCCCGTGACGGCGGCGATAACGGCTTTGGCTCATTTCTTGGAAAGCGGTGAGCGGTTTGCGGCGGCATGAGGCGGGTGATCATCCGCCATGGGACTGCCAACGTTGTCGGCGGCACTTTCTCCTTCGGCACGTGCGAGGCTTTGGCGTGCCGATGGCGTCGACCAGCCATGCCTTCGCCACGGACGTGTGTTCAAAAGTGCAAGAGCTCAGAGCCTGTCTCAGCGAAGCGGCCAGTGCCCGCCTGCTAGCGAAAACGCCTAGGGGAACACGAGCATGAGAGACTCCGAAAGCCGCTTGCCAACGGTCAGCTCATTGACAGAGCGAACCAGGGACTGTCGGTCAATGCCGAAGTGTCGGTAGAGATCGGCGATCGTTCCCGTCTGCCCGAACTGTTCGACGCCGTGCGAAACGGTCCGATGACCAGCCACGCCGCCGAGCCATGACAGGGTGGCAGGATGCCCGTCGATGACGGTGACGATCACGCAGTCGCGGGGCAAAGAATTTAGAAGCGTTTCGACATGGCCTTGGGCCTTTGGGTTGCCGCGCGCCCGCTCCCGCTGCGCCGCGGTCCATCCGGCGTTGAGGCGGTCGGCCGAGGTTACGGCAAGCACGCCGACGTCGCGCCTTGCCTCGGCGATGATGCCGGCCGCGGCAATCGCCTCGTCGGCGACCGCACCCTGATAGGCAATAACGACCGAACAGTTGGGGCCGGGTTTGCGCAACCAATAGGCGCCATCGATGGCGCCTTGTCGAAAGTCGTCGTCGACCCGTGTCAGCGGCTGTTCGAGCGGTTTGGTTGTCAGTCGCAGGTAGACCGAGCCGCCGGTCTCGTCGCGCAGCCAGGTGCGCTCGTCCCTGTGGCCCTCGCCATCCCGCTGGAGGTAATCAAAAGCCCACTCCATGATCACGGCGAGTTCGTCGGCAAAGCCGGGCTCGAACGCCGCCAGGCCGTCCTGACTCATGCCGATCAGCGGGGTCCCGATGGATTGGTGGGCACCACCTTCGGGCGCCAGCGTCACCCCAGAGGGCGTGCCGATGATAATGAAGCGTGCATCCTGATAACAGGCATAGTTGAGCGCGTCGAGCCCGCGGCAGACAAAGGAATCGTAGACCGTGCCGATGGGTATAAGACGCTTGCCGAACAGGGAATGGCTAAGGCCGGCGGCACCAAGCAACAGAAAGAGGTTCATCTCCGCTATGCCAAGTTCGACATGCTGCCCCTTCGGCGTGAACTCCCATTTTGCGGTCGAGGGAATGCTGTGCTCGATAAAGGCGTCCGCCATCGCGGCACGGGCAAAAAGCTTGCGTCGGTTCACCCACGGCCCGAGGCTCGTTGTGCCAGTGACGTCGGGCGACGTCGTCAATATGCGGTCGGCCAGTTTGCTTGCGCCCTTGGCGAGATCATCCATAATCTTTCCGAAAGCTGCCTGCGTCGAGATCTTGCGGGCTGTGTCGATCGCAATTGCGGGCACATCAAGACGCGCATCATCGTAGCGTCGTGCACCCTTCGAGAAGAAGGCAACGTCGGCAAGAAACAACTTCAACCCGGCGACATCCGCTATTCCCGCGAACGGCTCCCATTCCTGCCCGGCAGGGATGCCCAAGGCCGTCTGCCAGTCGGCGAACTGCTTGCTGTTCATCAGACCGCCATGATTGTCTTTGTGCCCGGCAATCGGCGTTGCCCAGCCCTTAATCGTGTAGGCGAGGAAACAGGTCGGGCGATCATGGTCGGTCGCAGCGAAGGCATCCGCCATCGTCGCCACGCAGTTGCCGCCGAGATTTTCCATCAGTTCTGCAAGCGCTGCGTCGCTGCGGTGATCGAGGAGGGAGGCGATGTCCCCGTGTTCGCCGAGGTCGTCGAGCAGGCGCTTGCGCCAGACTGCGCCACCCATGAAGGTGAGCGCCGCGTAGTCCTGGTTGGGGCAACGGTCGATCCAGTCGCGCAGCTGGGTTCCGCCCGGTTCTTTGAAGGCCGCGCGCTGCAGGGCGCCATATTTTACACGGACGACCTCCCAGCCGAAAGTATCAAAGATCTTTTCGATGCGCTCGAACAGTCGCTCACGAACGATCCCATCGAGGGATTGGCGATTGTAGTCGATGATCCACCAGCAGTTGCGCAGGCCATTCTTCCAGCCTTCCTGCAGGGTCTCGTAAATGTTGCCCTCGTCCAGCTCGGCATCGCCCATCAATGCGACCATGCGGCCCAGCGCCAGGTTGCCGCCCCATTCCTTTGCCTTGATGAAATCCTGTACGATGGAGGCTAGGGCTGTGATGCCGACGCCCAACCCGACCGAGCCCGTTGAGAAATCGACGTCATCGATGTCCTTGGTCCGGCTCGGATAGCTCTGGGCGCCGCCGAACCCACGGAAGTTCTCCATTTTCTCCCGCGTCTGGCTGCCCATGAGATAGTGCATCGCATGGAAGACTGGCGAGGCGTGCGGCTTGACGGCTACTCGATCCTCGGGCTTGAGCGCCGAGAAATACAACGCCGTTATGATCGACACCATCGAGGCAGAGCTTGCCTGGTGGCCGCCGATCTTGATGCCATCCACCTTCGACCGTACGTGGTTGGCGTTATGGATCATCCAGTGCGATAGCCACAGCAGTCGTTGTTCAATGGTTTTTAGGTGCAGGCGTTGGGAATCGATCATCGGTACGTCCACAGCTAGATTGAAGGGAAACAGGCTTTCAACGGGCTCAGCCCTCTCTATAATAGTAGCTGTAGCCGTTGAGCGCCGGCGCGCCTCCGAGATGTGCGTAGAGCACCCTTGAACCTTCCGGGAAGAAGCCCTTGCGGGTGAGGTCGATCATTCCCTGCATCGACTTACCCTCATAGACCGGATCGGTAATCATCGCCTCTGTACGAGCGGCAAGGCGAATGGCTTCGTTGGTCTCTTCCGACGGGACGCCATAGGCCGGATAGGCGTAGTCCGGGTTGATGACGATCTCGTCTTCTCGAACCTTGCGGCCAAGCCCGACGAGCTCAGCCGTGTTGTCGACGATCGACCGCACCTGCGCCCTTGTCTGTTCGAGCGTGCCGGAAGCGTCGATGCCGATCACGCGGCCGGCGCGGTCGTGGGCGGCGAAGCCGACGATCATGCCTGCCTGGGTTGAACCCGTGACGACGCAGACGACGATATAGTCGAACTTGAAGCCCAGCGCTTTTTCTTGCTCCGCCACCTCCTCCGCAAAGCCAATATAGCCGAGTCCACCATATTTATGGACCGATGCTCCGGCAGGGATTGGATAGGGCTTGCCGCCTGCGTCCTTAACGGACTGGATCGCATCCTCCCAGCTCTTGCGGATACCGATGTCAAAGCCATCGTCGACCAGGCGCGAATCCGCGCCCATCAGGCGGGTCATCAGGATGTTCCCGACGCGATCATAGACGGCATCATAATGGGGAACCCATCTTTCCTGAATGACCACGCATTTCATGCCGATCTTGGCAGCGGTCGCGGCAACCATGCGCGTGTGGTTCGATTGCACGCCGCCGATCGAGACCAGGGTATCGGCACCCGAGGCGACCGCGTCGGGGATGATATATTCCAGCTTTCGCAGCTTGTTGCCACCCATGGCCAGCCCAGAATTGCAGTCATCGCGCTTTGCATAGATCTGAACGCTGCCACCTAAGGCTTCCGTCAAGCGGGGCAGATGCTCGATCGGTGTCGGGCCGAATGTGAGTGGGTAGCGTTCGAACTTTTCAAGAAGGGACATTGGGGGCTCCGGAGAAACTGTGGCGACGACGGGCATCAGAGTAATGCGTTTGAGATGAAAGGTGCTTCCAAATTAAATGAACGACCGATCTCTATCGCCACAGTACCTCCGACTATGCGATTCAAATTTATCGATATATGGGTTGTTTTTGGGAGATCTTTCCAGACATGGCCCGCTGCCTCAAATCTGTGTCTCGCTTGCAGCGCGTGTGAACAATGCGAAAGCTCGGCTCGCGCCGAGCCAGGGGGTCACCGGCAAACCAGCTTCCGCCAGAATGCTCGTGGGCCTGCGCGACTGGCGCTACGCCGGTTGCCGAGAGCGCATGTGTCACAAGAGACTGAGGTAGGGCCAACGGGCATATAAGCATGGTTCATGTCGAGCCGATCCAACCTGGCGCTTCGGCGCCGGCGCGCTCGGCTTGGCTTGACCAGTCGTTTCTGTTGCAGTTGAAACGACAATCGCGCTGGTCGACATCCTGGTCGAAGGGTTTTGCGCTTTTATGCCCCAAGGATCTTGGAGCGAAACATGCGGACCTTCAGGCAAAAGAGTTTCTTGATTAAATTATTCCTCGGCATACGTGCCTTGACGTTGATCAGCTTCTCAATCGCTGTGCTTGCCGTATTGGCAAATGGCAGCGCGCAGGCACGAGAAAACGAACTGGCAAATATCTACGAGAGCAAAATCGTCGAGTTTTGGAACAAGCATGGCCAGCGTCGGGACTTTGACGGCAGTCATGGCGTGCGTATCGCCGCTATGGCTTTCTCCCATTCCGTCGGGAAAAACGGAATTGTGATTTCCAGCGGTTACGGTGAGAGCTTTTTCAAGTACCGCGAGATTGTCTACGATTTGTGGCAGGAAGGGTATCAAGTGTATATCCTCGATCACCGCGGCCAAGGCTTTTCGGAGAGGTTGATCAGGCCGAACAAGGCACAGGAACTCGACCCGCGGGCCGTCAAGCGCGTGCACGACCTCGGCTATGTTGAGAATTTCGATGATTTTGTCGACGATCTCAAGACGTTCGTGGAAAAAGAGGCCAAGCCCGCCAATGAGCGGCTCTTCCTCCTCGCGCACTCCATGGGTGGCGCGATCGCGTCATTGTATCTCGAGAAATTCAGCGCCGATTTTGCTGCCGCGGCATTGTCTTCGCCCATGCATCAGCCCGATCTGAGCCCAATTCCCAACAAGGCGTGCTGGCTGCTCAAACTCGGCCCCAGTAAGTCTTACGTTTGGGGCCGCGGACCCTATGCTTCGAGAGGGTTCAACGCGGATCGCGATTTGACGAGCAGCCGCGTACGCTACGACATCCTCAAGCGCGGGGAGCTAGATCGCCATCCGCAAGCGCAGCTCGGCGGGCCGAGCTTCAACTGGGCATACGAAGGCTGCATGGCAGCAAACCGCAGCATCCGGGATGCGGGCCGGATCAGCGTCGATATTTTGCTGTTTCAAGCGGGCGATGACAGGGTCGTCAAAGCTTATGGGCAGCAAAAGTTCTGCGATACGATGAATGCCGCGCGATTGGGCTCTTGCTCCTTGCGAATAATGAAAGGCGCAAGGCATGAACTGTTGATTGAGCAGGATGTCTACCGCAGCCTGGTGCTCGAGGAGATGCTGTCATTTTTCAAACGAAAGCACGGGGCAGGCCAGAGGACCAATTGAGGCGCTTTGCTTAGGCTGATCGAAGCCTTGTCCTACGATCGCACAACACTCGATTTCATCGATCCCGGGCTTGCCTGGACGCCACCAGTTTCTGGCAAGCTCCGAGATTGACGCTGATCGCGACGCAAGCGCGCGAACTAGGTACGTGCGCCAATCGAGCACCCGTGTCGGTAGTCCAATAGCGCCTTCGCGCCCAAATCCGGCAAAGCCGAGCCGGATCCGCTCGATCTCGCACTTGGCGACCATTGAGGCGGCACTCGTGTCTTTGCATGCGATGAGGATGATGGTCTGTTCGCGACGCTTGCCGCAAACCCTAATGGCCGAAAACCGTCGCAGGTGTTGCATGGAATAGCGCGTCTTCGCAGCCCGCTGCCTGTGCCGGTTGCCGGCGCTTTTGTAGCACCAGTTTGCGCTGGGGCGGCAAGCAAGTGGTCTCTACCTTGGGAGCGTCGATTTCCGGCTTCCAATCATTGTCCGCTTCAGAGATTTAGCCGGTATTCTGCAAGTCGCATCGACGAACGTCATGGTTCCAGATGAAATCAGAAGTGTCGTTTTGGAAACGCGCCGGCAACACCAAGTCATCAAGACGCAAATGCCTTCAGCGCAAGGCCGGCATCGCGTCATTCGGAGGCGGAACTAACCTATCCATGGAAGGAGGGGTCTTTTATTGAATGCCAACATGAGAGAAATCGAGCACGAGGACGTCGTATGGCGCCATCAATCGCGCCACCGTCCGAGGCATTTCTACGAGGCTGCAAATAGGCCCTCATTGGAGGGCATAGGCCAAATGCTCCGTCCGCGGCACCACGCAGAGTGGCATTGGCCGCAGCAGCGATTGCAAACGCAACGATGAAGGTCGTCGACCAAGCGATCGCCGGCCGTGCAGATCCTGCCCGGCGACCGGGCAACGGCGCTGATGAGGCGATCCCTACCGTATGCCTATTGGGTGACACTCGCTGAAGACGCCTGCGGAGTCCGACCTGCGGCTGCCACTACCATCCGTCTCCATCATTGTTCGGGAGAAGGGCTTCATCGCACCGGTCCATTCGAGGTTGGCCACACTGACCCTTCGTCTGCTTTTTTGGGACAAGCCGCGACAATGGCAACACGGTAAGGCCGGGAGGAACTGCGTCGATCATCCTGCGGTCACGACAGCCGGACGTTGGTGATGGCCCAATGGTTGTATACCGGCGCTTGGCTCCCTGCGCTCCATCGCGACTGATCGGCTCGTTCTGCTGGATGACACAGCGGATCGCCGGTGCTCCCATCTCCTAATTTCACAATAAATGATAAATTTGATACTTGTGATAAATTAGAAACCAAACTATGTGTTACAAACCCGCTAGAGAGCATAGGAATCTGGAAATGAACACTCTCGTAGAAATTATGTTCAAGGTCGCGCACCGGGCCGGCAGGGCAGCCCTGGTTCATGATTGGAGTGCGCCTGCAAGAAAGGTCTCCCACTCTCGGCCGCGCCGAAGCGATCGCTCGCTTGGCGCAGCTATTGCAGATGACATGGCCGGATGGCGTGGAGCGGATCTGTGAAACACGTCCTGGTGATTGACGACGACTCGAGCATGCGGAGTCTTTTGATTGACTATCTCTCGCATCATGCGTTTCGCGTTACCGGAATTAGCGGCAGTCAAGAGCTTCCCCGTATTCTCAATACGGATCCGGTCGATTTGGTTATTGTCGATCTTAATCTTGGTCAGGAAGATGGCTTGGACATTGTGCGGAAGCTGGCCAGTTCATCGGATTCGCCGATCATCATCATAAGCGGAGACCGGCTCGACGAGGCAGACAAGGTCGTCGGCCTGGAACTCGGGGCTGCGGATTACATCACCAAGCCGTTCGGAACCCGCGAATTGCTGGCCCGCGTTCGCTCTTCGCTACGTGAGCGTCCCGTTCTCGATAACAAGAAGGACCGAAAAATTTACAGCTTTGGCGAATGGGTGCTGAACGTCAAGCTGCGCAGGTTGACCTACGGCGAAGATCAGGAAGTGAAGCTCACCGCGGGAGAATTCAACCTTCTGGCTGCCTTCTTACGCGCCCCTCGCCAGGTTCTGTCGCGCGAGCAGCTCTTATCGGCGAGCAGAGTTCATGATGAAGAGGTTTTCGATCGCAGTATCGACGTTCTCATACTCCGTCTGAGGCGCAAGCTCGAGAGGGATCCGTCAAAGCCGACCTTGATCAAGACTGAGCGAGGCGCCGGTTACGTTTTCGACGCGGATGTCGAGGTGACTTATAAGGGTGGTCGCAAGGCATGAGCGGGCAGGGACGCCGTAGGCTCTTCAAGAAGGACACCCCCCGGACGGTGCTGCTGGCCCTTCTTGTCGTCAGCGGTGGCGCTCTCACGGCTGCCGGCGACGTCATTGTGGGGGGAATGAAGGGGGAAGCGCTGCTGCCACTTCCTGACGCCCCTCAACTCGATCCCGGCCGCGTGGAGCTGGGGCGACGCCTCTTTCACGACAAGCTCTTGTCCAAACGGCGAGAGGTTTCCTGCAGTTCGTGTCACGACCTTGCGACAGGCGGCACGATTCATGCCGCAAGAACAGTCGGCTATGAGGGGAAAATGCATGCGTTCAACGCGCCGACGATATTCAACGTCGGAAACAACTATCGGCTTGGATGGCGCGGAAAGTTTACATCTCTTGTAAGCCAAAATGATGCAATCATTCACGACTCCAACCTGTTGGCGATGGATTGGCCCACCTTGCTGTCGAGATTAAACAGCGACCGCTCCTACGCCGACGCGTTTTCGCGGAGATATGGTGGCGCGGCGGAGCGCGAAAACGTCTTGGATGCGCTTGTGAGCTATCAGAAGTCTCTTGCGACGCCCGACGCACCCTTTGACCGTTTCCTGAAGGGAGATAAGAAGGCGATCACTCCGCTACAAAAGCACGGGCTGAAACTCTTCACCGAATACGGCTGTGTCTCGTGCCACCAAGGCTCGAATATTGGCGGCAACATGTTCCAGATTTTCGGGGTATTCGGCGAGCCGGGTGCCGAGACCTTTCCGACGCCTGAGGATCTCGACGCACGTCTGGACCAGGCTGATCGGAATGTCGATGTTTTCCGAGTGCCCAGTTTGCGCAACGTGGCGCTGACGGCGCCCTATTTCCACGACGGTCGCACCGCAACACTTCGGGATGCGATCGCTATCATGGGCAGAAGCCAGCTCGGGCGCCGACTGACGGAGAGCGACGTTGATGCGCTCGAGGCGTTCCTCAACAGTTTGACCGGGGTTTACAGTGGGAAAAAGCTCACGCAGCCTAACACTGAAGAGTCTCATTGAAACTCTGCCGATCACTCTGTTGACGCTATCGGCAATTGTCCTTGCCGTGGTCGCAGCGGGGCGTGATCCGGGGCGGGACGTTCACGAGGCGGTGATGATGAACCTGCGAGCCGTCGACGTCAATCACGCCTCGCTTCAGCGCGACGTCCTGCGAGCGAGAGCGGGATTGTTGTCGTCGTACGATCCGCTCGTATCCTCCGTCGTCAACATGAGGCAAACGACAACGGAGTTGAAAAGACTGTTCAGCAGGCCGCAGTTCGCCGACGATTTCAGGTTACATCAGCTCCTTGGGCAACTGAGGGACGTTATCAACCTTGACGAGAAGCTCGTCGAGGAGTTTAAGACCCGCAATGCACTCTTGCAGAATTCCATCGGAGTATTCGGCCAGACACTCTCCGATCTCCACGACTCCCGAAATGAGGCCGTCAAGATGGCTCTCACTAGAACGGGTGATCTTGGTAACCTGATGATGCGGTTTTCGACTCGGCCGGACCATCAGCTGCAGGAGGCTATTCTCAGGCGCCTGGAGCAACTGCCGGAGTTCGACACTGCAGCGCCTGTTCTACAAGGCTTGGGAACGGTAATCATTCACGCACGAATGATCTTGGCCATCTTACCAAAGGTTGACGACAAGATTGCAGCCATTCAGGCCTCTGGGACACCGCTGCGCGCAGAGGAGCTTCAATCGGAATACCTGGACGTTGCTGCCGACGCGACGTCTCGTGCAGCTTTCAGCAGGATACTGCTCGGTATCACGGCGATCATTCTCTGTATCTATATCTGTGTGCTGGTGTATCGCTTGCGTGCCCAGACCAAACGCCTCAAGAGACGGCTCCACTACGAACAAGTCATTGCCGAGCTCAAGGCTGAAATGGTCGAGAGCGACTGTGGCAGCTTCACAGCCCTCATGACCGACGCCTTGAGCATTATCTCTGGCTTGTTTGCAGCCCAAAGATGTGCTTTTGCGATTTGCGATTTAGAACGGGGAGAAATCAAGGACAACTACTGCCTCAGCGACGACGAAAAGCAGAGGGCTTTGCTGCTGGAGCTTGCCCAGGACCTTCTCCGCCAGAAGGGCACCCCTGTACTTCGTAATCTGGAGGGCTTCGGGCCCGCGAAGTCTCGCTGCTTCATCCGCTCACGCGGAGCCGCGACCGCGTGTCTCATTGTAGGGGCAGGTCTGTCCGAGCGCGATGTGGCCGCGCTTGTTTTGAGCTTCGATGATCTGCAGCCAAGGATGCCTGGGGACGAAGTTCGCTTGCTTCAAGCAACACTTCAAACGCTCATCGAGTTCGTTGACGCAAACCGCAGTCGCCAGGAGAAAGAAGGACTGGAGCACCGCCTAGAGCATGCGCAGCGGTTGGAGGCCATCGGCACGCTGGCTGGTGGCATCGCACACGAGTTCAACAATGTTCTGGGCGCGATTCAAGGATATGGCGAGATGGCGGTTCAGCTTCTTCGCAGGCCGTCAACGACACGACACTATGTGCAGGAAATTCTAAAGAGCGGGGCGAGGGCGAAGCATATCGTAGACCAGATACTGACGTTCAGCCGAAAGCGCGAAAGGACGACAAAACCATTTGACGTGGCCGACGCGGTTGCCGACATCCTGCCGCTCCTTCGGGTCACCCTAGGCAGCCATGTGATTATCGAGTCCCACCTCGATCAACGTCCTGCGGTCATCGAAGGCAATCCTGTGGATGTGCATCAGCTTGCAATGAACCTTTGCAAGAACGCAAGCCAAGCGTCATCGAGAGGCCAGAGAGTGATCATCAGCGTCGAGATCATTGAAACCACGAGGAAGCAGTTCTTGTCGCATGGTGAGCTCGGGCCCGGGCGGCACGTCTGTCTTATTGTCAGCGACGAAGGACCCGGAATTCCCGATCACGTCCTTCCGCATATATTTGAACCATTTTTCACGACGAATGCAAAAACGGGTGGCTCGGGCCTCGGCCTTTCGGCCGTGCATGGCATCGTTTCCGCGTTGGGTGGGAGCATCGACGTGAAAAGCGAAATCGGAGCGGGTTCAGCTTTCCGGCTCTTTCTGCCGGCGAGCGATCTCGATCCGCTGCCGATAAAAGGTTTCTTTGACGAAAATGCGGTTCCCATCGGCAAGGGGGAACGGGTTGTCATTGTCGTGCAAGACAAGATGCTCTTGGAATTGTACGAGGAGAAGGTTGCTGCGCTCGGGTATGAGCCGGTAGGATGTGCGGGTATCGACTGCCTGATTGATCAACTGCAGGCGGGCCTATGTGCCGACATTGTGCTTGTTGATAGACAGCTTCTCATGCGTCATGCTGACGTCTCGCGCCTGCTGGACAAGGTGGGGATTGAGAAGCTGTTGGTGTTAAGCGACCGCGCGCTGGATCCCGATTCTGCGCCTCCCATTCTGGCCGCCCGGATGTTGCGCACGCCCTTCAGCTCGGCGACATTGGCAACCGCAATTTTCGACGTTCTGAGGCATAGCTCAAGCGTTCATGCTCAGGATGATCCAGGCGGTGCCGCTCAATAGCTGCCGGGCCTGCTCTGGACATGTCGATTTCGTTCGCGGAAAGCCGTCGCAATGCGCGTCGACCATGCGATGTGAAATCGCGGTCCACACGGGACCGCAAGATATGGCATCATGGCTTATTGCGCATCATGGCGGTGTTCCGGCCTGTGACACATCTCAAAGGGACATCATTCCTGGATGCGTATCCAGAGACCGCAAGCATATCCGATCGTCTCCCGTTGCTCAATACGATAGGGCGCCGGGAGTGCCGCTGACGGTCGTCATGAGACACCGATTGTCAGGATGCTTCCCTGTCGCCAGGGCAGGGACCAGGCGGCCAACGCGCTTTGAACCAGCATCGAAACAATGGTTGGAGCAGCGTCGATGTACTGCGACGCCCACCAATGATCGTGTCGCCCAAACTACCGCCGGCGCAAGAACCCTTTTTGCGCTTTGTTGGACGTCCAGTTTCGTCGTCATGAAAAGCGGAGAAAACGCTTGTTGCTGCTACACATTTGGGGCCGGTTCGGGGCTGGCAAGCAACCGGATCCGGCCCCGACCACAGGAGGGGGAGCCTTACGGCCCTGAGGCACATGCTTATGATCGGAGCGTTGTTTCAGGATTGTTACCGAGCTCGGCTTCTTCGTGACACCCGAAACAATGTTGCCATTAGCTCGGATCGCAGTTCCCGTGCGAATTAGTCGTTCCGGATCGCAAAGACATGTTGACAGTCGAAACGATGTATGTGCAATAAGAATTATTACGATAACTATTATTACGATGCTGCGGAGAGGCGCATGTTTGAAAAATCGAAGAGTTCTATCACCGCGGTAGCGCGATTGCCGCCACGTCACAGGCCAATTCCGCTTCGCAGCCGACGAGGCGAAAGCCACGGGAGTGCCCGCAATCCATGCCCTTTCAACACACAGGCAAAGGCGGTCGCCAACGCCATCCGTGACGCCGCTCAAGACGTCAAGATGAACCCAGTGAATAGGGACTGACAACCGCGTGGTCGGTGCCCGACTGCCTTCACGTCGCATCCGCGACGAAGTTCAGATCCGTGGACTTCAAACGAAATCAAGAACACCCAGGCTGTAACAGCCAACGAACACGCCCGTACTACAACGGACGAAAGATTCCGTGTTGCCGAGAACGAAAAACATCAAACCATAAGGTGATGCATGACACATTCCTACGAAGATCAAATCAGGCAGAGCGTGCTGGAAAACCAGAAGAGGTTGCGACAACAACTGCGCACGAATTTCGATTTCATCGTATGCGGTGCCGGCTCGAGTGGCTCCGTCGTGGCCGGTCGATTGGCCGAGGACAAGAATGTACAGGTTCTTCTCCTTGAGGCCGGCGGAGACGACGCGGAGTCGTCTATTTTGGACCCGGGGCAGTGGCCGCTGAACTTGGGCTCTTCGCGCGACTGGGCGTTTATGGGCGAGCCTTCTTCTCATCTCAACGGTCGCCGACTTCCCCTCAACATGGGCAAGGTCCTTGGCGGCGGATCCAGCATCAACGTGATGGTCTGGGCGCGCGGACACAAGAGTGACTGGGATTATTTTGCCCAGGAGTCCGGTGATGCCGCCTGGGGTTACGAATCCGTTCTCGGATACTACCGAAGGATCGAGGATTGGCACGGCAGTGCCGATCCCGCCCGCCGCGGAGCGGGCGGACCGGTTTTCGTCGCACAGCCAGAGGCACCCCAGCCGCTCGCGCATGCGACGCTGGAAGCTGCCCGTATGATGGGAATTCCGACCTTCGAAAGCGCCAACGGCGAGATGATGGAAGCAGGCGAGGGGGCCGCAATCGCGGAGCTGCGGATTCACGGTAATAAGAGACAATCGGTTTTTCGCTCCTACACATACCCCCATATGCATCAGCCCAATCTGACGGTATTGACGGGTGCGCTTGTCACCCGCGTTATTCTTGCTGGGTCGAAGGCGGTTACCGTAGAGGCCATCGTGGATGACGAGTTGGTTCGCTTCAAGGCGGGTCGAGAAATCGTTCTTTCACTGGGTGCGGTTAACACGCCGAAAGTGCTGATGCAGTCGGGGATTGGACCTGAGGCCGAACTCCGTCGACATGGCATCCCGGTCCTCCAAGACCTGCCTGGCGTCGGCGAAAACCATCAGGATCACATCGCATTTGGCTGCACCTGGGAGTACACGAAGCCGCAACAGGTTGGCGGTGGTGGATGCGAGGCAGTGCTCTACGCCAGAAGTGATTCTCGCTTGTCCGCCCCCGATATCATCCAATGCCAGCTTGAATTCGCCGTTCCGCCGCCGCCCGAAGTCGGGCTCGAAGCTCCTGAGCACGGGTGGTCAATGTTTGCCGGCCTCGCTCAACCCAAAAGTCGTGGCAAGGTACAGCTGTCGGGACCGGGCCACCGCGACCCTGTCGTGATCGCACCCAATTCGCTGAGCGATCCCGGCGATCTCGAAACGGCTTTTCGTACGGTCGAGCTCTGCCGAGAACTCGGCAATAGCCAAAGTTTTCGCGCATTGGTGAAGCGGGAGGTCATCCCAATGGCGCGGGATCGCGCTAGCATGGAAAGTTACATCCGCAATTCCGCTGTGACCTACTGGCATCAGTCGTGCACCGCAAGGATGGGCCTGGATTCCATGTCTGTCGTCGATTCTCGCCTGCGGGTCTACGGAATTGACAACCTGCGCATAGCCGACTCATCAATCATGCCGAAGATTCCTGTCGGAAACACGATGGCACCGTGCGTCGTGATCGGCGAGCGTGCCGCCGATCTCCTGAAAGCTGCGCATGGGACGAATGCCTAACCGAACCGAGGACATGCCGGAATCTCACTCATTTGAAAGTTTGGCGACTGATTGCTCCAGAAGCCCGCCGCTCTAGTCGCTCCAGAAGACGCATATCATGGGACGGGACCAGAGGACGGCAACGTCGAATTCCATGCCGACCCCGTGCATCGCAAACTAGAAAGGTCGTTTTCGATGAAGGTAATCATCGCCGGCGCCGGCATCGCCGGCTTGGCCGCAGCTCAGGCACTTGAGATCAAAGGCCATCAATGTGAAGTCTACGAGCAGTGCCTTGGACCGAGGCTCGGTGGAGCAGGTATCTTTTTGTTGGGAAATGCAACCCGGGCTTTGGATCAGTTAGGGGTTCTGGAGCCGCTGAAGGTTAATGGTCGGCGTATCAAGGAACAGTGCATCTTCTCTTCCGACGGAAAGCTGATCCACGCTCTCTCGGCAGAAGATTTCTGGTCAAACTGCGGCCCCTGTCTCGCCATGCCGCGTTCTCGCCTGATCCAGGCGCTGCTTTCCTCGCTGAAACGCACCAGAGTGAACTACGGGAAGGCAATCCTCGCCGCTCACCGGACATCCGCTGGCATGAGTGCGCAATTGTCCGACGGCAGCTCAGTTGAATGTGACTTGGTTGTCGCGGCGGACGGTGTGAATTCATGGCTTCGTAGAGCCACCAGCGGCTGCAGGCCCCGAGCGTTGGGCATATCATGCTGGAGAACCGTGACCGACAATACACCGAACATATCAGCTTGGACGGCTATGCTCGGACGCGGGCGAACCCTCCTCGCAATTCCAGTTACCGCCTCCCAAGTATATTTGTATGCAGACTGCCGCACGTCCGAGGTCAACCGCAACACTTTGCAGGACTTCAAGGAGATGTTCGGAGACTTTAGGGCTCCGCTGGGGCAGTTGATCGCGCAACTTGACACGTCCGCCGAGATACATTTCAGCGGGCTTGAAGAGGTCCCCGATTTTAGCACATTCGAGGACGGTCTAGTCTTCATAGGCGATGCCGCACATGCCTGTTCACCCAGCATGGCGCAAGGAGCTGGCATGGCCCTTGAAGACGCCCTGGTCCTGGCCGAAGTTGTTTCTGACGCCTCATCGACGGACGTGATGAGGCGACGATACCTTCAACACCGGCAACAACGCGTGACCTGGGTGCGCCAGCAAGCACGCGCTCGCGACATGTTGCGCGGCCTGTCGCCCATCGTCAGAAATTTTACGCTGAAACATCTCGGCGATACACTCTACAAGCGCTCCTATGGGGCGTTGAGATCTCCGCTTTTGGACGGTGGAATCTGAAAAGCGCGGCTGATGATGCCTGGTGCTAAAGTGGTCGTGACGCGACTTATGTGCAACGGCAGGATTCGAGAGCGACCAAACGTTGATGGCATTTACCATATGATCATATGTCGACGGCGGCTTATCTTCAGACCGCACTGGCTCGCCAGCGGCAGTCGGCGGACGGGTGGCGATCGTTCAGCAGCCGGGGCGGGAGCGCTACGCTCTGCCGGCTGGCCGTCGATGGACGCGATCACCATCGGCAGTGTCGACCTTGCGGTGGCCTATGCACCGGGGCATATCCCGTAGCGATCATTCTTAACAATGACAACGTAGCGTTCATGAACGATACCGTTTCCTTGCCGCAAGTCGGGACAGCTCGAGCCGACGTCCCAGGAGGATGTGCACAAGAACTCTGGCGGACAATCTGCAATCTCGGTCGCCTATAGCACGTCCCAACGAGACTACGCCAATGCTTCTCGTCAGACCCTAGCAGAGTTATGCATTCTTCGAACCGCGATGTGTTTCGTCTTTAAGGAGGTGAACGGCAATCGAAATGCTGCCGAAACGTCTCCCTCCGACAATCGCTTGTCAAGAAACAGGAGACACCTTTGCGAGGAAACGCACAAGGCCCGACCAATGAAAGGGCGGCGTCACGAAGTCGATCGGCGGGTGAGCGTAATGAGAAAGGCGCCATCGAGCGCTGCGACGCGGTTCCGGCAACCGGACGCGACGGTGAACCTGCACATGGATTGACAAGGAAGTCAGAAGCGAGTTCACAGGCAATTGCCCCGCAACGCGATGAACATCACGACGACGAGGACGCGTTGTGGCGAAAAGGCATCGTCGCGGCACTCCTGCTCTGCATCGTGGCGGTGCTTTACTTTGCACTATTTTCCGTCATGCAGGTTGCTCAGGTGCCTGTCTACAAGCATCCGTAGCCGGCGCCGAATCCTCTCGGACCGCACGTTGCGTCGAGCGGACCTTCACCCCGATTCGGTCCGCCGTCAAGGCTGCTCCACCTCTACTTTTAACCATGACCGATGACCTACAACATCGTTCTCCGCAACGGGCTCGACGCGCCCAGATTTCACTCGCTTGCTACAAATGCAACGGGTTTTCGGCTCCACACAATAATCCGATGGCGCAGATGGTCGATAGCGAAACTCATCACGAGCACGCTGTTGCGCGTGTGAATCATTATTGAACCAACATCGGGGATAACAGTGCGAATTATTCAGCCAACACCCATGCCGCAATTGAAGCGACTTGTTGCTGCGTTCCGCCGCCGGCTAAAGATTCAGAAGGCGATCGCTGAACTCAAGGAATTGGAGGACTTCATGCTTCTTGATATAGGGATATGGCGAAGCGACATTGAACGGTTCGTGAGCAAAGGCCGCTGCGTCGATATCAATCGCTTGGAGTGACTTTGCGATGTCTGTTCCAGCATTGCTATGCCGACTGGGTCGGAGCCAGGACAGGGGCGGCCTCAGCCTTCACGTTGCAAGCTTTCTTTTGTGCCAGCAAGGCGACGGGCGACTATTCATTGTCGAGGAAATAGCGACGCGGCGAAAGGCGAGTGACTTCCAGACTAGGCATTTGACAGTTGGGGGCCTCCCGTGCGCATTCAACGCTCGGGAGACTTCATTGGGTTCGCTGGGATCCCGATCTTTGCCGGGTCGAAGACCGGACTTGTGGGACGCTCTCCACAAGTCCCTCTCTGATTGCGTCGGCCAGCGCTCTGGAGCTCCATGGCTCTCGGAGTAAAGTGAAGCGCGAAGCAGAGGCGGCATTCAAAATCTCTGCGTTTCCGCCGTGTAGTATCAAGACGACAGGCGAGCCGCGGGCCATGTTCTCGATATCGCGCGCCGAGTGGCTTGGTGGAATTGACCGCACGTCAATCATGATCATGTCGGGGATCTGAGTGGATAACCATTCTTCCATCATGCTGATATCCGAGAACCCGACGGGCTCGTAGCCAAGCGCCGCAATCTTCTCTTCATGCATCGCCAGATCACGGCAATGAGGCTCCACGAGAGCAATAAGCTGGCCATCCCCTAGCATCACGTGCGGAGCAACGAAAAATCGACTGGTGGGCGTTGGCGGAAGTGACGAATGGGGAAAATAGACTTCAAATGACGTACCCATTCCAGGACTGCTCGTGACGTTGATCCGTCCGTCCATCGCAGTGACCAGACCGTGGACAGCCGCCAAGCCGAGCCCGGTGCCGCCAATGGCGGCCTTGGTGGTGAAAAATGGTTCAAAGATATGAGGCAGCGTTTCCGGAGAAATACCGCTTCCATTATCCGCGATACAGACACGAACATATTTGCCAGGCTGGAGGAGCCCTAGAAAAAGAGATCTTACACTTTCGACAGGGACGACATCGACATTGATGTCCACTCTGATGTGGCCGCTTGAGGCCTCCCACGCATTTTTACAGAGATTCATCGCCACTTGCTGGAGTTCGATGGGATGACCAAGCATTATGCAGTCGTCGTTGGACGCTAGGGGCGCGTTTACCTCCAGGTTTGGTAGGGAGGCCGAGATGAGCGGGAGCGCGTCGCGAATTGCCTCTACCAGGTTGATTGGTCTCCTTTCCTGCTCGCGACTGCGGCTCAAGGTCAGGATCTGGTTCACTATGAACTCCGCTCGTCTCGCAGTTAACATCATTTCCTGGAGGTAGTGTTCCACATTCTGGCCTTCGCCGGCGCGTTGCAGCGCCATCTCACCGTATCCAAGCAGCGCACCCAGGATATTGTTGAATTCATGCGCGATGCCGCCCGCCAAAGTACCGACAGCCTGGACGCGCTCTGCGTGATTGAGGCGCCTTTCGAGATCTTCACGGTTTTTTCGCTTGCAGTGATCGACCGCAGTTTGAATAAGGCCTGACAGGGATGCGCACAGCAGCAGGATCTCATCTTCACTGAACGCCTGTCGGGGCTTGCGATAGGCCATCTGCAAAATACCGATACGCCCCAGCGGTGTCGTAACTGCTGCTGCAACCTGCGTAGTCGCCCTGCCCCTGATGGCCCTGGATTGCATCCTCCCGAGGTCGACGAAATGGAATGCGGCTTGCTCTCCGTCCGGCTGCTTTGTTCCCACACGTTTCAAGAAATCAGCTCTGACTTCGGGCTCAGTTGGGGGTGGGGATCGCGCACTAAGAAATTCTTCGACCGTGACGCCGGTGCGCGGCTCGACGATTTCGAGCCTGAGCTCATCCGCTCCGAAATATTGCGCGAATTCCGTCAGAACTCTCGTTGCCACGACACCGAACTCGCCTCTTGTGAGATTATCATCAAATGCCCGTTCAAACCTGTTCAGCAGCGACTGACTTTCCAGCAATCGATTGATGGACCGGGCCTGGCCTCTGCCCCAGAACGTCAAGATTGACGCATAGGCGCAGAGGAGAACTGATAGAGTAGCGTATACGACAGGTGAAAAGGGTGAGACGCTCACAAGGACACCCCCGTATTTGCAATCCTTCATGGGCACATGGCCTGATGCCAGCAATGCGAAAAGTAATGCACCGAAAAAAGCAAAGAGAATTTTCAATGAATTATCGACTGACGGATTTGCGGTCATCGCACTAGGCCAAATTCTCGGCATCTCATATTCGCTCATACGGTGGGTTGGAAATTGAAATCATTTATGCAGAAACTTTGAGAAGCCACGTTTGACCGATTTCACGACCGTGCTCTTGCCCTGCGCCGCCTGCCAATGGACCCCACGGCAACTATCTCGACCCGCTAAAGTAATCAGGTGCGCTTGGCCTGGCTAAGGTATTGAAGCCCCGACGCTGCGATTCGCTTCGAGCATTTCCATCCTCGCCTTACCGAATAATCTCTCAATCGAAAGACTGAACCGCAACGGCAATGCACCAGGATCGAGCTGAACGCGTCGAGCGTCACGCACGGAGGTCATTGCAGCGTTTTGACCCACCGCTACGGCCGTAAAGGCATGGCTTCACGATTGAAGGCGCTGATGAAAGGCGCCTGGCGGACGGTCTCAACGAAACGCAAGACCGAACCCACCGTAGCACGGTGCGAGACACCTCCACGCTGAAACAACTGGCAAGCTCGCTCGCGCCATTAAACATTGCGGTTTTGCTGTCAACCACGGCTACCATGACGAACTGTGTCGCCTGCGCCTCGCGACTGCTCGAGGCTCTGTCAAGTCCAGCGAGCCTCCAATTCGTCGACCTGCCTGATGCCCGCGTGTCCATGAACCTTAAGTTGTTGACCTGCGGGCAAGAGACGATGTCGGGATCCGACGAGCGCACGAAGCGCCTCTTCGAGCTCCAGTTGCGCTAAAGCCTGTCCCAAACACCGGTGCGGGCCATCGCCATAGACAGGATGCCACCGAGGGCGTTCCCGACACAGATCGAACCGCTCCGGATCGGGGAAAGCTTCGGGATCGCGCAGCGCTGACATGGTCGACAGTAGCAATACACTGCCGCTTGCTATGAAATGCTGATCCAATTCGATGTCGCGAACAACAAGCCTCGGAATCGAGGCTACGGCAGGCTCGACTCGCAATGCTTCGGCAACGGCGGGAACGATCAGATTCTCATCCTTGCGAAGCGCTTCCCACAGATCTGCTTTTTCGAGAAGCAGCCCGGTCTGGATCACGATAGCAGCGCGTGTCGTATCCGTACCGCCAATAACAATGGACACAAGCTGCATGATGGCCTCCATCGCAGACAGATTAGCGTCCTGATCGACGCTCGCGACATATTCGGATATGAAATCGCCTCTCGGCGATCTGCGCCGGTCAGCAATCAGATCTGAGCAATAGGCCTCGAGCTCGCGTGCGGCCACCTCAATACTCGGTACGTCATCGTCCGTCCAAGAGGTCGTCAATATCTTTGATACACGGTAAGCGATCGACGTGAACAAGGGAACATCGGAAGAATCTATGCCAAGTATTCCGGCGAGCGTGATCGACGGTATTGCAGACGCATAATCATCGCGCAGCCTAAGCTTATCGCCATCCAACCTGCGGCTCGCCAAATCTTCTGTGAGCAGGCGTACGTCTCGCCGAATGCCTTCCATCATACGAAACGAAAAGCACTTCGCCAGCGGCTGCCGTCTGCGTCGATGGGTCTCGTCATTAGAAAACAGCATGCTGTTTGAAAAAAGATCCATAATTGGCCCCCCGGAGATTCCGCGCGCCGCCAGCAGCTGAGTCTCCACTTGTTTTGTCCTTGGATCTTTTGCCAGCGCTTGAACATCGGACGCGCGCAAAACAAGGTAAGCGCCATCTTCCCGTCGCACGAAAGGCAAGGATGGACGATATGTTGCGAATGTGTCGTGAGGTTGGATATTTAAATCGGCAAAACGCAAGGTCGGAGGGGTGACGGATGGCATCATGGTAGTTTTGGTCAATGGCTGGTCCTTAGCAGCGAAAGCACCATGTTGCCGTCTGTGCCATATGCGACGATTTCAATTTGTCCGGAAGCGGTTACAAATGTCACCGGTCGATCGCTGGCTCATGATTAGTCAGAAGCCCCTGGCTCGGTACCACAAGGCTAGGCGTTACGAACACATCGAGTGGAGCCGTTGCGCATCTCCGCCGGCATGTCGCGCCACTCGAACTGCGGCCATTACTAGCGGTCGTGACAAACTGGGCGCCACAGGCGGCAATGGCGCATCTCCGATCAGCGTTAAAGCCCGACGTTGGTATTCGCAAGAAGCTCCCTGATAAGACCGCGAGCGGACATTGATCAAACAGCTCGCCCAACAAATGGGAGCGTCATTGAAAGCAGTTGGACCGCGCTGGGCGGGTAGGCCGGCGGATTGGTGGACAGCAAGCCGTTTGCGAGCTGATCGCATTGGGCTTCGGCGCTCACCAAACCAGATCATAATTTTGCAGAAGTAACGGCCACAGGGCGCGCGTCGCAATGACATAGCCGCACCCGACCACGACGATCGCCGCAGCAAACACCAGGCAACAGGCCAATTCAATCAGAAAAAGGGGCTTTAAAATCCACCTAAAGACGCCGTCGTGCGCGTCCTGGGGGATGGCGCAGTCGGCACCATCTGTCGTAACCACTTCCGGTGCCGGGGCTAACAGTTTACCGTCGCGGGTGACCAGCCTGATCGACTTTGAAGTCCTGGTTTCTCGTGACATGGTTCGATCGATCAGCGGATCAACGGTGGTCGTTCACACACCGTGGAGGGCACGCCATGCTGAGACAAGCGCCGCAGGCGACCAGCCTTGACGAATGCATCCACCAACTGCTTTTCGGCAGCGAACGGATGGCCCTCCCAACCGATATGGCCAAAACCTGCTATGACGACGTCGTCGTTTGGATAGCTGTCGAGCACTTCGCCGATCACGATAATGCCACTGCTCGGCACGACGTAGGGCGCTGGTTCCAACATCGCAAGTGCCCGGTCGATGGCATCATGAATCCGTTGACCAACAGTTCGATGGAGCTTGCCGGCGCCAGCGCAGAAGTCGCCAAACAGGCGTGTATAGTCGTCGCAGAAATCATCGAGCTCCCGATGGGAGGCGGCAAGCGGCGCGCGCATGGTCGCGAATTTTTCGGGGTCTCGCACGCTCCAGATTTCAGAGGCGTCGACGATTCCTGGATGGGCGCGCCAGTTCCCGGAACCGAGCATGGCCTTGGCCGGCCGGCCGGTATTGCAGACCGCCACCGCATCGGTGCGCGTGCCGCCGAGACCAAAGGAACGGCAATCGTTAAAGCGGATGACGAAGTCGGCAGCGTCGATGATTTCCGCTCCTCCTTCTCCGACCTCGCCATTGCCGACGATCATAATTCTTCTGCTCATTGTTCGAAACCCTGCTGCAAGCCGACAGCTTTTACCGTTTCGGTTTCAAAAATGTGTCCACGTTGTCCCGCCCGATTTCATTTGCATTCAAAGGAAGGCCTCGTTTGCAATGGGCTCCTTAAGGACGGCTCATTGCGATCTTGAGCGAGGCTCACGACCCAGCAAGAGCGCGCCCGCTTTGAGTTATCGAAGACCAAAGAATATATGCAGTGGCCGCTAGCATTCGTTGCCGTAACGGCTCGCCGCATCAGTTCAGTCGTCGCGCCTCGATTGGCCTGCCCTTTAAGCCGTCGGGTTCAGCTGCAGGCGGTCGGCGGCCGATCCGCTTTCGCTACCGACGTAGGCGGCCAGGGTGAATGCACGAACGTCATGGAAGAGGGATTAAATTGAAATTCGCCTCCCGGATTACAACGCTAATCATTGACCGCCCGATTGTAACGCTTGCGCGAAGCCCGAAGCTTTAAGGTTTCAAACCGCGTTTGGGGCACAAACATTTGGAACACGACATTGTCGCAAGTGCTGATTGACGATCCTGAGGGCAATAGATCTTCTCGCTTGCCCATGGTGGCGTTCGTTTTCAACGATTCCTGCAATTACGACGGCTGGCATGATGTCCATGGAATCGCGCTCAGTTCTCCGAACGGTATTGCTGCCTGACCGATGGCGTCTCCATGCCATACGCGAACCCGCAAGGAACGTCGTCTTATCGTCGGAGGCCTGTCACGCGTGAAGACCAACCGAACGTCGACATCGCGGCATGCACACAGAAGCCGGTATCTCAGACTGGTCGTTGTCAATGGAGAATTGCTTCCCGGTGACGCGCTCACCGGCGAGCCGCAGCAGTTGGCTCCCAGAAGCCGGAGCGATCAAGCCGATCTTACGGCGCTCCGCGTGAGCGAATTCTTGATGGCCCTGGCCACAGGCCTGGCAGTGGCTATGGCGAGTATTGTGTATGGTCTTATCCATGATTGGCTCGTGGGCTGATTTGGGCCAAGTGACATTCGGGGTGCAAAGAAATCATCACCTATCAAAACTGGCTTCTCCTGCGATTGGCAGGGCAAGATCGCCCTGGCGAGCTGCCGGCGGAGTAGCAGGCATTCCTTCCAAGAGCCGTCTTGACCCGAAACGGCGCGACCGATCACAGGTCCCCGCCATTCGCAACAGTTGAAACCGAAACGCTCGCTTCTGAAACGAGGAAGCAACACGCCAACGCCATCGTGCAGCTGCGGTCGGCGCGGCGGTAAGCGATGCAGGTTATCCTAGGCTCGCGTAGCGCTGTGAAGGGTGTGAGCGAGAGCAACAATCGCAGCGGGGACCGGACGCCGGTGATGATGCTGACGGGAGGCTAAGGTCACAACTTTGATTTCCACTAAGGCGTCCGTCACGTCGCCCTTGCAAGATTGCCGAACGCAAAAACCATCACCTTTGTCACTGCAGGTCCACCGAGACTTCGGTCGATAAAAGCTGTGGTCGCTTTCAGAAATTAACAAATATCGGAGAATCATCATGCTCGGGCGTTTCCTTATGACTGCCTCTTTTGTCATTCTATCCAGTGCTGCGTCGATCCATGCCACCGAAATCGGCGCGACCGTGGAGACACGGTGCCCGTTTGGCGACTGCGCGGCAGGAATTTCCCTTTCCTATTTGGGCGAATTTACACTGCCGGGCGACTACATGGAAAATGGCACTCCCCTTGGCGGCCTCTCAGGACTTGATTTCGTTGCCGCTACCGGTCGCTATATCGCAGTTAGTGACGATCGCTCGGAGAAAGGTCCCGCTCGCTTTTTTGATCTTGATATCGATGTGAGCGCTGCCGGCTTAACCGGCGTAACGGTTGGAAATCGCGTTGTGCTAGAGGATAAGGACGGTCATGCCTTCGCGCCCCGCAATGTCGACCCGGAATCCATTCGGATCGGCAGGGACGGCATCTATTGGGGCAATGAGGGCGACGCGAAGACGCTCGCGCCCCCATTCGTTCGCGTGACCTCTCATGATGGCGCTTTCGTGCGAGAGCTAAAACTGCCCGACGGGTTCGCACCGACGTCCGACAAGTCGGCCGGTATTCGCGACAACCTCGCCTTTGAGGCTCTGGCCGTCACACCTTCGGGTGACGTATTTGCCGGACTTGAAGCCGCACTCTATCAGGACGGGCCAAACCCTTCGCTTACGATTGGCAGCTTGTCGCGCATCATCCACTACGACGGCACGACCGGGGAGCCGAAAGCCGAGTACGTTTATCCGGTTTCGCAGATCCCGCAGGTCGCCACGAAGGCTGGCGGCGGCAACGACAATGGCTTGTCGGAGATGATTGCCCTCGATGACCATCGTCTGATTGCCGTTGAGCGCAGTTTCGCGCAGGGCTTTGGCAACAACGTCAAACTCTTCATGATGGATCTGGCGGATGCAACCGACGTTTCCGGCATTGCATCGCTTGCAAAGAGCGACGAGCGTATCGTGCCAATTCGCAAAAGCCAAATTCTCGATCTGCGCGCCATCGGCCTGACCCCGGATAACATCGAATCCATGGCCATCGGCAAGGCAAAGGACGGCACCGATGTCTTGATCCTCGCTGCGGATAACAATTTCTCGGGCTCGCAGAGAAACCAGTTCTACGCCTTCCAGATCAAGCGTTCACCCCGGTAAAAGCCATGTATGGGCGCCGATAGATTCTCGCCCATGCATCTCATCGATCTTGCTTATCTCCCGGGACCTCGCCATTCCGGAGAGGGCAAGATTGGACTGGAGACCGGATCTCGATCGACTACGCCAGCAGCCCAAGCATGCTGCTGGCGTTTTGCCGTTTCGATCTGCCTTCGGCGGGCATCGAGCAACGATGGTGTTCCAGCGTCTTGCTGGAATGGAGCGTACGGTGCTTCCTGGCGCGGCCTTCAAAGGCGTTTCTGATGTCGATGTCGCAGCTTTCTCTTGCCGTCTCGTTTCCCAGGGGCGCTTACCTGCGCATGCGATCCAGTGCGCTGGCGGCCAGGCCGTTCCATCTGCTTCATGCGCGGCGCATCGGGGCGACCACATCGGTCAAGAACGTCGCGTCGCCTAAACCATCAATACCCGCCTCTGTCAAATCCGGTCTGCTTGGGCAATCCGTATTTCAAATGACGTCATTTTGATTCGATTGCACATTCTGAGATAGCCGACGCCCGTGAAACTGATCTCGCATCCGGCCGGAGCATAGAGTTGATACATCTGAGAGGATAAATTCATGTCAAAGAGATTGTTCGCAATCCTTTCCATCGCTGCATCATGCGTAATTGCAGATCTGACCGTTAGCGAGGCCGTTGCCGCGCCTGTCTATGACAGAGCGACGAGCGCTGTCGAAGTAAGTTATCGGGACACGGAGCGAGGCTACTGGAACGGCTATCGCGGTTATCGTGCCAAACGCTTCGGCTATCGGAAGGGCCCTGACGGCTACTGGTATCCGGCAAAAGCCTTCGGGCGGGGTGGTTATTCTTATCAACCAAAGCCGTTGAGGGGCGCTTGCAACCTTGGTTTCAGGCCGACCAACGGACCTCATAACTGCAATTATTAATCGCGCTAGAAAACGCGGCCGGAGCGGCAAAGCGCCGAGATCCGGCCGCGAATTTCGTCTGACGCCTTCAGAAGGAAATCGGCGTGAGCCCCGTTTCTCCATAGCGACGCAATAGTCCGCTGACTTAGGGAATCGAATTTCACCTCGACCGATCGATGAGACCTCCGCTCTGGACGAGCGAGAGCAGGCTGACGCTGAAGCGCGCGTCTTCCTCCGTCAGCCAACGGGCTTGCCGAGGACGGAAGCATGGCGGCTTTTTCGCACCCCAGCAATGCCCCAGCCCAGCGCACAACCGAATATTACGTCGCTCGTCCAATGCTCCCCAACAAGCACTCGCGAGAGGCAGACCGCTATCACGGCCGCGAGGATAGGAATTCTCGCCTTGGGAAAGCTCATGGCCAATGAGCAGCCTATGGCTGCAGCCAAGGTGGCTTGCGCGGAAGGAGCGGAGGCAAACATGTCCTGCGCCGCGAAGGGTTGAAAGTGAAAGGGATCCCGTGAGATTTCGCTCGGCCTGGCACGGCCAATAATGCCTTTGAGGAGCGTGGCCGCCGCAACGGCCAAGATGCTGCGCGTAAGAAGGCTCGTTGTCAGTTCCAATGGGCCGACAAGACCAAGCATGCGAAAAATCCATCCGGCAATGAAAGTGCCTATCATGAGGGGAAGGACGACCAACGGATCAGTCAAGGTGGAAATCCAGCCGGCGGCGCTCCTCATCCAACCCAGAAGAGTGGGAACCATCGTCGCAATTGTCCTGTCGGCGACCACGGCAGTCAGCGCTGCTAGTACCAGAAGCCCGAGCGCAGTGGCGACCATCTTCAAGTCAAGGCCTGCTTTAAGCCAGCAGCTGCGCTTGGGTTTTCCACTCGCGGGCATTTTGTCAAAGTGCATGTTGGGGCCTTCCATTTGATGCTTACGACGACTGAACCGCGTTGCAATATACGTGGCCGGTCTATAGCGCGGCAGGCACACAGGAAATGCCTTGCGCCGGGAAGCCATCACCGATTTTGATCTCACTCAAGTTCTTGCGGTGACGGTGGATTCTGTTGGCGAGGTGCCGTCAGGGTCGACGCTCTTCCCGTCTGCTTGCGCCAGGTCGTCATTCTCGGCCAAAGGACCTTGAGCGGGTTCTGCAAACGGTGGCCCTATCGATCTCGTCGAAAGCTTTGCCATTTCGCCAAGCGTCTGATCTGGCGGGACGTGTGTGAATAACGCGGGTGGCGGAACGCGGCGCCCAGAGGCGCCGCGACTCGATTCTAGAACTTGTAATTGAGGCCAACACGGAACAGATGGCCGTCGTTGTTGAATTTGGAATCGTATCCGCCGGCAACGCCCGTGCCCGGAATGGCCTGAACGTTCAATTTTTCCTCGCCAAGATCATAGTAGAGATATTCAGACTTCAACGAGATCTTGCTTGTTACCGCATATTCAACACCTGCGCCGACGGCGTAGCCGACATTCGTTCCGGTCTTCTCACCAGTGAACTGTCGAACGCCGTTGGGGGCGAACATGTCCACACTCATCGTGCTCCTGCCGTAGGCGAGGCCCGCAGTGCCGTAGAACAAGGTGCGATCGAGCGCATAGCCCAGGCGTCCCCGCACGGTACCGAGATAGTCGAGCTCGGAGCGGAAGACGTTACCTTGAGCAAGTCCTGTATTGATCTGCGGCGTCACAATGTTTCGATCGTCATCGAGGTCGGTGAAAGAAATATCTGCTTCCAGGCCGTAGACGAACGAGCCGGCTTGCCAATTGTAGCCGATCTGACCTCCGCCAAGGATGCCGTTACGGTCCAGATCCACCGACCCCGGGCGCGCACCGGTGGCGATGTTTGCAATATTCGGCCCGAGTTGTCCTTCAGAGGAAATGTCTCCATCACCGCCAAAGCCGTAACCTGCATTGACGCCGACATAAAAACCGCTCCAGGAAAAGGTGTCAGGCGCCTCGGGCACCGGAGCCCCTTCAAAAGGGTCTGCAGCGATTGCCAGGGAAGAAGCGGCCAAGATGACGGCCAACGTCAGACTTACAGTTTTGTAACGCATTGCAATGATCCAATCTTCTTATCAGAATCGAGGGAAACCGGCTCGCACTTGTGCAACCGTTGAAACTCAGCCTCGCATGCCATCGGATTGATTGGCATTTCGGCCGCAATTCGCTTTCCATCCTCACCTAGCTTGATGAAGACGGTCGAGTGTTGAGCGAGCGCGTGATCCGTTGGTTTCGAGAACATGCCGAAACAGCTTGATCTGTAACAATGTGCCGCGGCTGGTTGTTCCAGCTCGATTGCCGCCGAGCGATAGCGCTTTCACGCGATGCACTTCACCGAAGTCGCGCCGGTTTGCTACGGACGGCGATGCGACGAGGCAGCGGCACCTCGCTCGGCAAAGATTCAGACCTGAATGTTAACGGCCCTGGCCTTAGGTCGCTACTCGGATGGCGGCGTGCCGAACCGATGCGGATGCATGCGGTTCTCTTGCATCATGGGCAAAGATTCAGCGCCGTTACAAATCAAACGGCCCCGCTCAGATCCAGCAATCGTCAAGCAACGTTCGACCTCGACTGATTTTCCAGTGAGCACTCAAAAATGAGCAAGCTTGCAAATTTCGAGGAGAGAGACAGCATGACAAGGCCTTTTTCCGGATTCCTCGCCAAAGACAGGCTGCAGATTTCATCCGACGAACTCGAAGAAGCATTGTTCCACGAACTGCGACTTCCAGCCGCTGCAGGCAACCACGACGAGAGCTCCGCTGATTCAGCAACGAATTGCGTCCCGCTGAGACAATTCCAGCGAGGTCAGCAGAACGGCAGTTCAATAGATGCGCAGCAAAAAGAGGATAGCCAGGGACTGCTGCTCGAATGCGTCGCAGCCGCCTTCCTATTCTGCGTCGTTGTCGTCTTCTACTACAGTTTGCTTTTAGTTATAGAAGAAGCGTTGCCGTTTCCAATTATTCATAAGTTGCAATTCTGACGGCACGTCGGACAAACGGGAGATAGCATCCTTCGAACCGGGTGATGCGCACTTTCGGCAACGGTGGACAGGTCGCGCTCGAGACCTATCGCTTCTCTTTTTACCGCAGCCATGGAATGCTGGCTCGGCAAGGCCTCGTCAGAACTTGAAGAAGCTGCAGTGTGTTAAAAGACAAGCGCGCCGTTCGCAGAGGTGATGGCAGCACGCGACTCGGGTCAGGAGCATCAGGAGGACCGCCCGCATATGGGATGGTCCTTCTTTGCGCACCTATTTTGGCGCGGACGTGGTGGGGGAAACGAGTTCACAGTCTTCAACGAGCAGGTTTGCCAAAGGGTAGGGTGCGACCAAGTGGCACCAAGTAATCGGCGGTCCTAAGTCAGTCCGGCAGATCGCTCCTGTTGGTTCGCCGAACCAACAGCTTGTCGGAATAAAAAAGGTTGCGATCGTGAGAAGCGTGAGACCGGCAACGGACCATTTAACGTCAATAATTGGTTTTTATGTTGACCCAGAGCCGGTTGAGAAGCCTTTGCTGATGTGCATTGTAAGGCGAGATGGAAAATAGCTTCGCCATCGTTTTTTCAGGCGGATATACAGCCGGATTGCCGGTAATGATTTCGTCGATCAACTTTTGAGAGGCTAGATTCCCATTTGCGTATTGAACAAAGTTTGACGCCTTGGCAATCACATCCGGCCGCATGAGATAATTGATGAAGGCATGGGCTTCATCGACATTCTTCGCATCCCCCGGAATGGCGAGATTGTCAAACCACACATATGCCCCTTCCTTCGGCACAACGAGTTCGATTTTTACCCCGTTCTTCGCTTCAGCCGCGCGAGCCTTGGCCTGAAGGATATCGCCGGACCAGCCGACCGCAAGGCATATGTCCCCGTTGGCTAGGTCGTTGATATAGGCCGAGGAGTTAAAGGTGCGAACGTAAGGGCGGCTCTTGCGGTACAAATCCGCCGCAGCCTTCAGGTCGGCAACCAGTTTGCTGTCAGGATCTTTTTCAAGGTAGTTTAGCGCAAGCGCGATGGTCTCATCGGGGGCATCCAATATGTTGACGCCGCAGTCCTTTAGTTTTGAAAGGTATTCCGGCTTGAATATGATGTCCCAGCTGTCGATGGGCGTGTCGCCAAACACAGCCTTAAGCTTGTCGGCATTGTATCCGATGCTGGTGGTGCCCCACATATAGTTGACCGCATACTGGTTGCCGGGGTCATGTTTTGCGAGACGCTCGGCAATCTCTGGCCAGAGGTTGGCAAGATTAGGAAGCTTGCTCTTGTCCAGCTTTTGAAGAGCACCGGCCGCAATCTGTCGGGCAAGGAACGGTCCACCGGGGACAACCACGTCGTAGCCTGAACCACCTGCAAGAAGCTTTGCTTCCAAAATACCGTTATCATCGAAAACGTCATAGACCACGGTGATCCCGGTTTCCTTGGTGAATTCCTCCAGGATCTCCGGATCGATATAATCTGACCAGTTGTATACGTGGACAACTCTCTCACTTCCCATCGAGTGAGAAGCTAATCCGAAGGCGACAGCTAAGCTGGCTGCGATATGGGTTGCGACTTTCATGCCTACTCCGCGAAAACGTTAGAAAGGCAGGCTCGAAGCGCCTGCTACCAATATTCAGCTTGTTCGCGGGTCGTTTCTGAATGATGTGAAAGCAGCGCCAAGTAGTTTCATTTGCAGCAAGGCTCGCAGCAGGCTGCGGCTGCTCTAAAGCGATCGCACAGCATCGCGGGTTTGCGGCAATGAACGGGGATGCGCGCTGCAGGCTGCCCGCTGCTGCCGGAAAAGGGTCTGCATGGTGTCGAACGCACGCAGATAACCCGGGAGCGTCAATACCCTTTGTCAGGCGGACCTTTGATGCTCCTTTGATGACGCCCTCGCGCGTGCTAGCGTCGCCATCTTCGGATCCAGTTCAGAACGGACGTCATCGTGCCATGGCGGTTTGGTTCATCGCAGCTTTCGTTCAAGATGCGCTGCTGCTCCGTTAAACTTTCAGGCGTGACATGCCAGGCGAGACCGAAAAGTGCAAAGCCCCGCGCATAGCTATTTTCGGCTGGCGGCGGGCTTGGAGGTTGGTCATCTGAAGGCCACACGAGTTTTAGCTGCGGCGGTCTCTTATTCGTTGTTGTTCGACGCTGATATTCGGGCATATGGGAACTCCGTTGTCCCCTACCGTCTCCTAAGGATGTTTCAAGCCGGTCACAAAATTGACTGAATGCTTTCAGTTGCAATAGGATCAGCACGCCAGGGGTACCTGCGCGATCAAAACCAACCGATAATTTTGGGTCCTAGGGCCATGCCTTCTTTGGTACAGGCTCAGCGATACGTTCGTCTCGCCGGGTCGATAACCACACATCGTAAGCTGGCGGGCGGCCTGAAACTCTTTTTCAGGAACGTTTAGACCGCTCGTAATCGGATCATCCCGCCTCGGGCAACAGGCGCTTAATCCTGCACCGGAACTTGCAATTTCCACCCAGTCACGACGGGCGGCGCTTACCTCGGCATGAGTTACATCTGATACGAAATGGCGTGATTCTAACATATCGATGAGAAGACAAGGGGGGAGGATAAACGACGATCAAGTAACGATGGACTTAAAAAATGGACCAGTCCGAGGCTCCTTGCGTGCGAGCATTCTACCATTCGCTGTCCGGAGCAGTGCAGTACGTGGTTTCAGATCCTGCTACCAAGGAATGTGCGATTATCGACCCGGTCTTGGATTTCGATATTGCGTCTGGTCGCTTTCACACTGGCAGTGTAGAGGTTCTTCTTGACTATATCTGCGCCAACCGGCTTCGAACGCGATGGATCTTGGACACACATCCTCATGCGGACCACGTTAGCGCAAGTGGCTATCTGAGCCAGGTGACCAAGGCTCCCACAGGCATTGGCAAAGGCGTGCTGAAAATGCAGCGTCTCTGGAACGACATCTTCAACATTGGCACCCTTCGAACAGATGGCTCTCAATGGGATCGATTGCTTGGTCATGGCGATACGATAAACATCGGCAGACTTGCGCTCACGGCGACTGCCGCGGCAGGCCATTCTTTGGGCTCGATCAGCTATCATATCGGCGATGCTGCATTCATCCATGACACGCTGATGATGCCGGATAACGGTACGGCGCGCTGCGATCTTCCGGGTGGCAACCCCACCGTGCTTTGGCATACGATCCAGACGATCCTGAGGCTTCCGCAAGACACTAGGCTATTCATTGGACACGACTATCGTCCAAACGCTCGCAAAGCTCGATGGGAAACATCTGTAAGAGCACAAGCAGAGACGAATATCGATCTAGTGGGGAAGGATCTGACGTCGTTTGTGACCCTGAGGAATCAGAGAGACAAGCAATTGCTGTTGCCGCGCCTCATGCTGGCTGCCCTCCAGATCAACCTTAATGGAGGGCGCCTGCCTTTGATCGACCGAATATTCGACGGTTACCCAGGCGTTGGCCCAGGGGTCAATCAACGACCTGTCGTTGGCCACGCTCTCGATATGCCCCGATATTGGCAAGCCAGAAACGTCTCGGCGGGAATGGAAAAGTGATCATGCTGATGTCTTCGCGGGCTGCATGAGTTAGGCTCACACGGGTGTCCCGGCCACAACATAATTGCTTGATTTTACCGCAGCAGCGCAAAATCACAGATGGCTATGCGGGTCAGCTCCTGCCGAGAAATTGGACATTGAGACATTGGAACAAAACGGAATCGTACTTGGAACATCGTCCGCCATGCGATCTGAAAGCTGCCTGTATCCCGCGAGCAAGATAACGGTGCACAGTCTCCCATAGGCTATCTCTCAGCTCTAAAATGAAAAAACACCCACACCGCAATCAAAGCGCCGAGGCATCTGGCATCAAACCTGTCACATCAAGATTTGTCCAGCTATCAGATCTTCACGAACGCTGGACCGTGTGGGACCGCGATGCCCGCATGCCAGCAGTTTTTGGTCGTGAGGCATGCATTGGCTTAAGCAGGAAAGCAGCCGACGACATGTGCAAAATCCTCATTGAAGTCCATGGCGCTTCCATCCCGTGGACGTGGGAGAAGTCAAGAAGCCGTCAAGAGAACGTTGGAGACTTGACCCACATTGCGTCAGGCTGCGCTGGATTATCGTCCGACGTGAGCGCCCACACGGATTCGCTTCGGCAATATTACAATAGCAAGCGGAATTGCCCGTAATAAAATCGAGCCGCAACCTGGTTCTTGCATGCCTCGCCTTGCTTGTGTTCAATCCCGAGGAAAACGATGACAAAATTTAAGCTCGAGTACATTTGGCTCGATGGGTACACACCAGTACAGAACCTGCGTGGCAAGACGCAGATCAAGGAATTCGATGAATTCCCGACGCTGGAACAGCTTCCGCTGTGGGGCTTCGACGGTTCGTCGACCATGCAGGCCGAGGGCCGCAGCTCTGACTGCGTGCTGAAGCCCGTCGCCATTTATCCCGATCCGGCCCGCACCAACGGCGCTCTCGTCATGTGCGAAGTCATGATGCCGGATGGCGTCACGCCGCACGCATCGAATGCCCGCGCCACCATCCTCGACGACGAAGACGCTTGGTTCGGCTTCGAGCAGGAATATTTCTTCTACCAGAACGGCCGTCCGCTCGGCTTCCCTGAGCAGGGCTACCCCGCTCCGCAGGGCCCTTATTACACCGGCGTCGGCTATTCGAACGTCGGCGACGTTGCCCGCGAAATCGTCGAAGAGCATCTCGACCTTTGCCTCGCTGCCGGCATCAACCACGAAGGCATCAATGCCGAAGTGGCCAAGGGCCAGTGGGAATTCCAGATTTTCGGCAAGGGCTCCAAGAAGGCCGCCGACCAGATCTGGATGGCACGCTACCTCCTGCAGCGCCTGACCGAAAAGTACGGGATCGACATCGAGTATCACTGCAAGCCGCTCGGCGACACCGACTGGAACGGCTCGGGCATGCATTGCAACTTCTCGACCAAGTACATGCGCGAAGTCGGCGG
>NZ_WUEN01000007.1:0-323609 GCF_010668065.1 Rhizobium leguminosarum
CCCGCAGCCCGCCGCGGTCTCCGCGAAGGTTGCCGCGCGCCCTGCGGCCGCCCCGTCCCTGGAAAAGCCCAGGCGCATTATTGTCGAGGCACCGGTCATGCTGGCACCTCAGGCTGCGCCAGCCACTCAGGTCGCGCCAGCCCCTCAAATTGCATCAGCCCCTCAGGCAGCGCCGGCGCCGCAGCGCACGCCGCCTGTGGCCGCGGTTCTGCCGTCGCCGCGCCTGGCCGTGAGGCCCGAAAGGATCGACGCATCCGGCTATGAATTCCCGCCGCGTGCCCTGCTGCAGGAACCGCCGGAACGCCTCGGCGAGATCATGTCGCAGGAGACGCTGGAGCAGAATGCCGGGCTTCTGGAAAGCGTGCTGGAAGATTTCGGCATCAAGGGCGAAATCATCCATGTCCGTCCCGGCCCCGTCGTCACCCTCTATGAATTTGAGCCGGCGCCGGGCGTGAAATCGTCGCGCGTCATCGGCCTTGCCGATGATATCGCCCGCTCAATGTCGGCGCTCTCGGCCCGCGTTGCCGTAGTGCCCGGCCGCAACGTCATCGGCATCGAACTGCCGAATGTCACGCGCGAAACCGTTTATTTCCGCGAGATGATCGAGAGCCAGGATTTCGAGAAGAGCGGCTACAAGCTGGCGCTCGGCCTCGGCAAGACCATCGGCGGCGAGCCTGTCATTGCCGAGCTCGCCAAGATGCCGCATCTGCTTGTCGCCGGCACCACCGGTTCCGGCAAGTCGGTCGCCATCAACACGATGATCCTGTCGCTGCTCTACCGCATGACGCCGGAACAGTGCCGCCTGATCATGGTCGACCCGAAGATGCTCGAACTCTCCGTCTATGACGGCATCCCGCACCTGCTGACGCCAGTCGTCACCGATCCGAAGAAGGCGGTCATGGCGCTGAAATGGGCCGTGCGCGAAATGGAAGAGCGCTATCGCAAGATGTCGCGCCTCGGTGTCCGCAACATCGACGGTTACAACGACCGCGTCGCCCAGGCCCGCGAAAAGGGCGAGACCATCCATGTCATGCTCCAGGTCGGCTTCGACAAGGGCACCGGCACTCCGATCGAGGAAAGCCAGGCGCTAGACCTGACGCCGATGCCTTATATCGTCGTCATCGTCGACGAGATGGCGGACCTGATGATGGTCGCCGGCAAGGACATCGAAGGGGCGATCCAACGCCTCGCCCAGATGGCGCGCGCCGCCGGCATTCATCTGATCATGGCGACACAGCGTCCGTCGGTCGACGTCATCACCGGCACGATCAAGGCAAACTTCCCGACCCGTATCTCCTTCCAGGTGACCTCGAAGATCGACAGCCGCACCATTCTCGGCGAACAGGGCGCCGAGCAGCTGCTCGGTCAGGGAGATATGCTGCATATGCAGGGCGGCGGGCGGATTTCCCGTGTCCACGGACCCTTCGTCTCGGATGTCGAGGTCGAAAAGGTCGTTGCCCATCTGAAGACCCAGGGCCGCCCCGAATATCTCGACACCGTCACCGCCGACGAGGAGGACGAGACGGAAGAGGAAGAAGCCGGCGCCGTTTTCGACAAGAGCGCCATGGCCTCCGAGGATGGCAACGAGCTTTACGAGCAGGCGGTCAAGGTCGTTATGCGCGACAAGAAATGCTCGACCTCCTATATCCAGCGCCGCCTCGGCATCGGCTACAACCGCGCCGCCTCATTGGTGGAACGCATGGAAAAAGAAGGCCTCGTCGGCCCGGCCAACCATGTCGGCAAGCGCGAGATCGTATCGGGACGGGGCGACGGCGAGTAATCGCCGCCGGCCAGGGCGTCTAACGGATGCCTGTTTTACATCCTCGAGGCAGCCAGCCGAACCGTCTCGCTGATAAACTCGGTCTTTCCACCGGTATAAAAATCCCAATCGCCGTCTGCCTCCGCAGCCAGCCGGCGTTTCAGATCGGCATAGGCCTTGGCCCTCTCGGGGTGATCCCTAAGATAATCGCGAAACAGAATGCGTTCCCGATGCGCGCGATTATTAGGCCCGCAAAGATAGAGCCTGAACCCAAAACCGTCATGATCGCGGGCGAAGGCCCATCGTTGCTCTCCAGTATCGCCGTGGAAGACGAAGTCGGCAGCGCGCACGATCTCGATCGCCGCTGGCAGGAAGGCGTCTGATATCATCACGGCAGCAAGGTCGATCTTCGGCTTGGCCGGCAGGCCAGGCACCGACGTGCTGCCGATATGATCGATGGAAAGCAGGCGGTCACCGAGCAAGGCGGAGACCTCGGTGCTGATCTCGGCAAACAGCCGCGGCCAGGAAGGATCGTAGTCGACCACCTTGATGGCGCGCATGCCCTTCCTCTCGATCTGTTCAGGGCGCCTTGCTCAGCAATCCGTCGAGGATCTCGATCATCTTCTGCTCGGCCTCTTCGAGCGAGCCGCTATTGTCGAGCTCCACCACGTCATACTCGCCACGCACCGTCAGCGGTCCGCGGGCGAGCCGGGCCATGATATCCTCATGCGTCTCGCGGCCGCGCGCCTCCAGCCGGCCGGCGAGCACTTCGGGGCGGGCGGTGACGTTGATGACCTTCAGCCGCGGGAAGGCGGCCTGGAAGCGGTGAAGCGCCGAGCGCGAGCCGTTGGCGACGACGATATGGCCTCGCGACAGCGCCACCGAGACCTCGGCCGGAATACCGTATCTCAGGCCATGCGCTTCCCACCAGACGGCGAAGGAGCCTGACTGCTCCATGGCCGCAAACCCTTCGAGGGAGACGGAAAGATGATCTTCGCCGCCGGCGTCACGGTGGCGGGTGATGACGCGGCGGACGAAATGCACATTGTCGCGGCCCTTGAAACGCCGGGCCGCGAGGTTCATTAGCGTGTCCTTGCCAGCACCGCTCGGTCCGACGACGACGACCATGATGCCGCGCTCGGCTCCGGCTCCGGGGTGGGGTTCGTGCGGCATCATGCGACACGGCGTCCCTGGCGCCAGACGGAGCGTGTCACCGGCACGCCGTGCGAACGATGGACGCGGACGAGATCGGCGCGCAGCCCCGTCGCGATCCGGCCGCGATCATCGAGGCTAACGGTACGGGCCGGCGTCGACGTCACCATGGCGATCGCCTTCGGCAGGCTGATGCTTTCGACCTCGTCTGCGAGGATGAAAGGCGCATGCAGCAGGCTGAGCGGTACGTAGTCGGAGGAAAGCACGTCGAGTACGCCCATCTCGGCGAGGTCGCGGGCGGCGATATTGCCGGAATGCGACTTGCCGCGCACGATGTTCGGCGCGCCCATCAGCACGCTCATGCCGTGTCCGTGCGAAGCCCGGGCGGCGTCGAAGCTGGTCGGGAATTCGGCCAGGCGCACGCCGTTGTCGATCGCCTCGTCGACATGCGAGAGCGTCGCGTCGTCATGGCTTGCCACGGTGATGCCGCGCTCGGCGCAGACCTTGGCGATGGCGTTGCGGTGTGGCGTCGAATTGCGCGCCGATTCTGCCTGGCGCTTGGCGACGAAACGGGCGAAGGCCTCGTCGGTTAGGCCCCGCTTCTTCTGGTAGTAGAAGATATATTGATCCATCGTCTGGAACTGACGCTGGCCGGGCGCATGATCCATCAGCGAGACGAGCCGCACATGCCGGTCGTTTTCGAAATCGGCGAAATGTTCGAGCACATTGTCGGCCGAGACTTCGCAGCGCAAATGAAGCAGGTGCTCGGCACGCAGCCTGCCTTCTGTCTCCGCCGACTGGATGGCATCGGCCATCTCGCGCATCTCACCATGTTCGAAGCCGCCGTCCTCGTCCGCCCCCATGCGCAGGCAGTCGAACACCGTGGTGATGCCTGAGGTGACGATCTGGGCGTCATGCGCCTGGATGGCGGCGGTCTTGTTCCAGCGAATGCCGGGACGCGGCTGATAATGGCCTTCGAGATGATCGGTGTGCAGCTCGACAAGGCCGGGAATGATGTAGTCGCCTTCGAAATCTTCGCCGGCTACCGAGTTATCCTCGGAAATGTCGGCGATCTTCCCGTCGCGGATGAGAATCGAGCCCGAGAGGATGTCGTCCTCGAGAACGATGCGGGCGTTGGAAAACACGGTCTCTTTGCTCATGGCGTCAGGTCTTTCAGCTTTTGGCGCCGGCAAGCGGTAGCCAGGAATGAACTTTGAACGGGGCGCCGCGCGTCTCCTCGATGAAGACGGCAAGGCCGGAAATTGAAAGCGGCCGGCCGGTGAAAGCGGCAAAACGCTTGGTCAGGATCGCTTTCATCACCTCGGCGCGTGTCTCGGGCACCTGGCCGCTCAGCGTCATGTGAAAGCCGAAATCCTCCATGACGTAAGGATAACCCCAGCGCTGCAGATGGGCACGCTGGCTGTCGCTGAGCTTCTCCGGGTTGCGCCGCGCCATATCGGCCTCAGAAAGCGCTGCGCGGAACGGTTCGAAGGACCTTACCACCTTCGCGGCGAAATCCTGAAGAGGTTGATGAAGAGAACCGGGAACGAGGGCAAAAAAACGGCCGAGCTGGCCAAGTACGAGTTCAGGAATCTCGAAGGCTTGCGTGCGCTGGGCAAAATCCTCGGCAACTGTCATGAGATCCTTCTCGGTGACGGAGGAGGCGAGCGAAAACGGCGCCTTGATCGTGGCATGAAAGCCGTAGCGGCGGGGGTCGGCGGTCAGCTCGAATTGTTCTGCCGCACCCAGTTGCTCATATTCCGGTGCCGGATAGGTCTCGCCGGTGAAAGCATTGCGGCCGAGCCAGAGCGAGGCCGCGCCGGTCAGGGGATCATCCTTCGGCGGCGAGAAATAGAGAGCGTAGCGCAAGGCTTTTATCCTGGAGATCGTCCAAACGGGGAGGGCACTGTGCAGTGATTTGGCGGCGAACCGCAAGCAGGCTCCCGGCTAAAAGATTTCCGTGACAGAATGATGATGGCGTCAGTTCGTCAGTGGCCCTTTTTTCCCATCACGCGCGAACGCAGCGCATTCGAGAGGTTGTCGAAGGCGAAGACCACGAGGAGGATCAGCAGGACCATATAGGCGACTTTGTCCCAGTCCGAATTGGTCTTCATGGATTCGAGCAGCTTGAGGCCAATGCCGCCCGCACCGACGGCGCCGATTACGGTCGCCGAGCGGGTATTCGATTCCCAGAAATAGAGCGATTGCGAGATGAACACCGGCAGGACCTGGGGGATGACGCCGTAGCGTTGGACGGCCACAGGTGCCGCACCGACCGATCTCACGCCCTCACGCTGCTTGTCGTCGATGTTCTCAAGCGCTTCGGCATAGACCTTTCCGAGCGCGCCCGTATCGGTGAAGAAGATCGCCGCGATGCCCGGAAGCGGCCCTGGGCCGAAGGCACGGGTGAAGAACAACGCCCAGATCAGCATGTCGATCGAGCGCAGGAAATCGAAGAGCCGCTTCGTGCCCCAGTTCGCAGCGCGGCTGCGCGTGATGTTGCGCGCGGCGATGAAGGCGAGCGGGAAAGCGACCAGCGTGCCGAAGAGCGTGCCGACAAAGGCCATGACCAGCGTCTGCATCAACTTCGACAGGATGTCGCCATGCTGCCAGCTTGCGTTGTTCAGGAAGTTGTCCAACGCCAGCGAGGCATTGGACTGGTTCGGATCGAGCCGTTCGCCGGAGAACATCAGGCCGACGACCTCAGGCAGGCTACGGCCCCAGAAGGGCGAATGCGTATCGAAGAAGAAGTTTGCCCAGCCGAGAAAGCGGCGCTGGATATAGACCTGGTTGGTACGGATTTCCGCCTGTCCCGCGAAGCCGTAATAGACGTTCACCTTGTTGTCGTCCTGCTGCATCCGGGCAGGTGCATCGGACGGCAGGGAGGCACGATCATGGGTGATGGTCACGGGATAGAGCTTGCCGTCGATATAGACGTCGACGCGGCTCGGCGCCACTTCCATGCGGTCGCCGTCGCTGCCGAAGGTGACGGTGTATCGGCTGGCGTCGGCATTGGGCTTCAGCCAGTTGATATCGGCGCCCTCGGGATACTGGCGGCGGCTCGTCCATTGGGGCACGACCTGATCGTTCTGGAAACGCAGGCGCGGCTGGGCGCGCCAGGAATACCAGTCCTGGACATAGATCGCCGCGCGGTCCCAGTTGCCGTTCACGAAGGTGGGGATGACGTTGAAGAACGCGAAGCAGAAGGCAAGGTAAACGAAGACCGCTGCTGAAATGAGGAGCAGACCCCAGCGCTGCATGAAGCTGCGATGGAAGACGTCCGGATAGGCGGAAAGCAGTCGTTCGCGCTCAGCGGCGTTGATGGTCGGAACAGAGGACATCAGGCTGCTCCCTGTCCGAATTCGAAGGACTGCTTGCCGATCAGCCGGCGGCGCAGCCAGGCGGAGAACTGGTCGACGCAAATGACGGTGATCAGCAGCAAGATGATGATCGCATAGGTCTTGGCAGCATGGTCGCGTCCGATCGACAGGCTGAAAACCTCGCCTATGCCGCCGCCGCCGACGGCGCCGATAATCGTCGAGGCGCGGACGTTGATCTCAGTCCGCAGCAGCGTGTAGGAGACGAAGTTCGGCAACACCTGCGGCAGGATTGCGAAGCGCACGCGCTCCAGCCAGCCGGCACCGGCGGCGCGCAGGCCTTCATCCGGCTTCATGTCGGCATTCTCGACGACTTCGAAGAACAGCTTCCCAAGCGCGCCGACAGTATGGACCCATACCGCGATGATCGCCGAAATCGGACCGATCGACAGGATCGCGGCGAGAAGACCGGCGACGACGATTTCCGGGAAGGCGCGCATGATTTCCATGATGCGCCGCACGACCCAGCGCGTCACGCCTGCACCGACCAGATTGGTGGAAGCGAAAAAGCAGAGCAAGAACGCGCCGCTCGCACCGAGAATGGTGGAGACGATGGCGATGTTGAGCGTGATCGCGAGCTGGTAGAAGAAATTCGGGATGTAGAAACTATCGGTGATCCAGACGCGGTCGCTTGTATAGTCGTATTTGATCGAACCATCGGAGAAGGGCGACGGCAGGTCGAACATGGCGCGGAAGATCTCCAGCGGACTGTCCGGCACGAAGCTCTTCATGAAGTCGAAGAAATAGGGAAGGCGCTCGAAGAACTTGCCCGAATTGGCGCTGTTGGCGAAGTCGAGAGAGGCGCCGAGGATGATCAGGAAGACCACGATTGAAACGACGGTATAGATCCGCCGCGTTCGAACCTGGCTCTGATAATGATCGAGGATGGTGCGGGAGCCCTCCTGCAATCCGCTCAGAGAGTCCGCGCCGGCCGAGTGCGCCATATGTGGCTTCCTTCTTGGAAAACGGCGGCATCATCATGATGCCGCCGCAAGCTTGTTCAGACTGAGGATCAGCCGCCGATAACGGCCTTACGGGCGTCGATGATCGTCTGGTAGAAGCTCTGGTCGACCGGCGCCCAATCAACGTAGCCGCCGCCCGTGAACGATTCGAAGCAGCTCTTGTCTGTCTTCGGCAGTTCGGCGAAGTAGGTGGTAACCTTCTTCTGGACGTCGGTCGGCAGCTTCTGGGAAACCATCAGCGGACCGTTCGGGATGAGCGGCGACTTCCAGACTTCGACGATATCGTCCATGTCGAGCAGGCCCTTGGTGACCATCTGGTGCAGGTTGCCGGAGGAGTAGCCCTGCGCCCAGTCGCCCTGACCGGAACCGAAGGTGGTACCAACGTCGAACTTTTTGTCGAGAACGCCGAGAACGAGGTTCTCGTGGCCGCCGCCGAAGCCGGTTTCAGAGAAGTACTGCTTGACTGGAGCGCCGGTGTCCTTCGGAAGGGCAACGTTAGGAACAAGATAGCCGGAGGTAGAGTCCGGATCGGCGAAGCCGAGCTTCTTGCCCTTGGCGTCGGCGAGCGTCTTGATGCCGGAATCCTTGCGGGCAACCATGATCGAGTAGTATCCGGTCGAACCGTCGGCCTGCTTGGTGGTCAGAACCGGAGTGACGGCGTTCGGATCCTTGATATAGATCGCGGCGTAAGAGGCGGCGCCCATGACGGCGAGGTCGATCGTGCCGCCAAGGAGGCCCTGGATGACGCCGTTGTAGTTCGGCGATGGGAAGAGCTGAACTTCGGAAACGCCGGTGGCAGCGATCAGGCCCGGCTTGACGCACTCGGTGCGGCGAACCTGGTCGGCTTCGTTTTCACCGCCATCGAGACCGATGCGGAGGACCTTGACGTCCTGGGCAGCAGCATTGCCGGCGAGGGCGGCGACGGCGATGGTTGCCATCAGGATCTTGCGGAATGCAGACATGGAAGTCTCCTTTTGTGACATGGTTTGTTTGTCAGTTATTTTTCCGACCGTTGTCCCGTCGGCCGGAAACGGGTCAGTGCACGGCGGCTGCTTTGGCCACCCTGCCGGATGAGGTATCCTCGGCGCGACGCTTGGATTCGAGGCTGGTTGAGGTCATCGTTTCGTCGATGCCGGCGCCGTCCTTGTCCGTCCCGTAGATTTCCTTCACCGCTTCGGCAGTCAGCTCCGAGGGCTTGCCGTCGAAGACGACGCGGCCGCCGGCCATGCCGACGATGCGCTCACAATAGTTGCGGGCGGTGTCGAGCGTGTGAAGGTTGGTGATGACGGTGATGCCCTCGCGCTCGTTGATATCGCGCAGCGCATCCATGACGATCTTGGCGTTCAGCGGATCGAGGGAGGCGATCGGCTCGTCGGCGAGCACCATTTTCGGGTTCTGCATCAGCGCGCGGGCGATCGCCACGCGCTGCTGCTGGCCGCCGGAAAGCGTGCCGGCTGCCTGCAGCGCCGTCTGCTCGATGCCGAGGCGTTCGAGTGCCGCGATGGCATGCACGCGTTCCTCGCGGGTGAAGATGTTGAGCAGGCTCATAAGCGTCGAGCGATGATTGAGGCGGCCGAGCATGACATTGGTGAGAACGTCGAGGCGCGGCACCAGGTTGAACTGCTGGAAGATCATCGCGCAGTCGCGCTGCCAGTTGCGCAACGCCTGGCCGCGAAGCCCGGAGACCTCGACGCCGGCGAAATGAACGGAGCCGGAGCTCGGCTCCTGAAGGCGGTTGATCATGCGCAGCAGCGTCGACTTGCCGGCGCCGGAGCGGCCGATGATGCCAACCATCTGGCCTTGGGGAATGGCGAGCGTGACGGAATCGACAGCGAGCTTTTTTCCGAAACGACGTGTGACATTCTTCAGCTCGAACATCATGCTCTTCCCTTGCGATCCAGGCCTTAATCAGCATCGCATTAGTCCCGCTTGATGAACCTCGCATGTCATATTTGTGTAAGTCCTGTCACAATTCTTCGCTCCCATATCGGGGGTTTTAACCGCCGTAGCGGGACAGGAAATCTTCCGCGTCCAGGTTGCGAAAATCCTCGAGCGCCTGGCGCAGCCGGTCATGCTCCCAGTCCCACCAGGAAAGCCTGTCCATCCGTTCGCCGACCTCTCTTGGAAAGCGCTCGCGGATGAGCTTGGCCGGCACCCCGCCGACGATCGTATAGGGCGCGACGTCCTTTGAGACGACGGCGCCGGCTCCGATCACCGCGCCGTTGCCGACGTTGACGCCGGGCAGGATCGTCGCCCCGTGGCCGATCCAGACGTCGTTGCCGATCGTCACGCGGTTTGCGCGCCGCCAGGCGAAGAAGTCCGTTTCCACGTCGCCGTCCGGCCAATAGTCGGCGGCGCGATAGGTGAAATGATGCAGTGTCGCGCGCCAGGTCGGATGGTTGGTGGCGTTGATGCGCACGGCGGCGGCGATATTGACGAACTTGCCGATCGTCGCACACCAGACGGAGCCATCCTGCATGATGTAGGAATAGTCGCCGAACGTGGCCTCGCTGATGCGGCAGCGTTCAGAGACCTCCGTATAGCGCCCGAAAGTGGAATCGCTGACGGATGCCGTCTCATGAAAGTACGGCTCGATGCCAAGCTTGCGGCTCATGCAGCGATCTTTCTGGGTGAGAACTGCTGGACGTCGAGGATGCGGTCGGCGACGGCTTCGCGCACCTCTTCGTCGTGGAAGATGCCGAGAAGGGCGACCCCCGCCTTCTTCTTTTCCGCGATCATGCCGACGACGACGGCACGGTTCCTGGCATCGAGCGAGGCCGTGGGCTCGTCGAGAAGCAGGATCGTGTGCTCGGTGATGAAGCCGCGTGCGATATTGACGCGTTGCTGCTCGCCGCCGGAGAAGGTGGCGGGCGGAAGCTGCCAGAGCGTTTCCGGCAGGTTGAGCCTGGCAAGCAGGGCGCCCGCCTTTTCCCGTGCCGTGACGGCGTCCTCGCCGCGTGCCACCAGCGGTTCGGCAACCACGTCGATCGCCGCGACGCGCGGCACGGTGCGCAGGAACTGGCTGACATAACCGAGCGTATTGCGGCGGACGTTGAGCACTGTGCGCGGATCGGTGGAGGCGAGATCGACGATACGTCCGTCGTGGCGGATGAGGATCTGGCCGGTGTCGACGGCGTAATTGCCGTAGATCATCTTGAGCAGCGAGCTCTTGCCGATGCCCGATGGGCCACCGAGCACGACGCATTCGCCCGATGCGACGGAGAAGGCGACATCGGAGACGACAGGTAGCTTGATGCCGTCGCGCAGATGCATGGTGAAGCTCTTCGAGACTTCGGAAACGACGAGAGGCGTTGCCATGATTTCTTCTTTCTAGAGCAATTCCAGGAAAACTGTGAAGCGGTTTTCCGTCCGGAGTTGAGTAAATACAAAAGGTTAGAGCGGTTCTGCGCTTCCCTCAGACCTGCAGGATCGAGGAGACGAGCAGCTGCGTATAGGGTTCGCGCGGGTCGTCGAGCACGCGGTCGGTGAGCCCGTGTTCGATGACGTAGCCGTCCTTCATCACCATCATCCGATGCGAGAGAAGGCGGGCGACGGCAAGATCGTGGGTGACGATGATGGCCGAGAGACCGAGATCGTTGACGAGGCCACGCACGAGATCGAGCAGGCGCGCCTGAACCGAGACGTCGAGGCCGCCGGTCGGCTCGTCCATGAAGACGAGCCGTGGGCCGGTGACGAGGTTGCGGGCGATCTGCAATCGCTGGCGCATGCCGCCGGAAAAGGCGCGGGGCTGGTCGTCAATGCGGTCGGCGTCGATCTCGACGCGCTCCAGCCAGTCGATCGCCGAAGCGCGGATCTTGCCGTAGTGCCGGTCGCCGATCGCCATCAGCCGTTCGCCGACATTGGCGCCGGCAGAGACGGTCATGCGCAGGCCGTCGGCAGGGTTCTGATGCACGAAGCCCCAATCGGTGCGCATCAGGAAACGCCGCTCGGCCTCGTTCATACGATAGAGGTCGCGGTAGCTGCCGTCGCGCATATGATATTCGACGCTGCCGGTGCTCGGCAGCAGCCGGGTGGAAAGGCAGTTGAGCAGCGTCGTCTTGCCGGAGCCGGATTCACCGACGATGGCGAGCACTTCGCCGGGCCAGAGCTCGAAGGAGACGTCGCGGCAGCCGATGCGGTTGCCATAGAATTTCGAAACGTCATGGACTTTGAGAAGCGGGGTATCGCTCATTCTGCAGCCTCCCGGGCCAGCATCTCGCCGGCATGTCCGTGTGCGCGGCGGTCTTCGCAATGATCGGTGTCGGAGCAGACGAACATGCGCCCGCCCTTGTCGTCGAGAACCACTTCGTCGAGATAGACATCCTCGGCGCCGCAAAGGGCGCAGGGTTTATCGAAACGCTGGATATCGAAGGGATAATCCTCGAAATCCAGGCTGATGACGTCGGTATAGGGCGGAACCGCATAGATGCGCTTCTCGCGGCCGGCGCCGAAAAGCTGCAGCGCGTCCGACATATGCATCTTCGGATTGTCGAATTTCGGTGTCGGCGACGGGTCCATGACGTAGCGGCCGTGGACCTTCACCGGATAGGCGTAGGTCCTGGAGATGCGGCCGTTGTGGGCGATATCCTCGTAGAGCTTCACATGCATGAGACCGTATTCTTCGAGAGCGTGCATCTTGCGGGTCTCGGTCTCACGCGGCTCGAGGAAGCGCAGCGGCTCGGGGATTGGCACCTGGTAGACGAGCACCTGTCCGGGGCCGAGCTTTTCCTCGGGAATGCGGTGGCGCGTCTGGATAATCGTTGCATCCTTGGTATGCGTCGTCACCGCGACATTGGCGACCTTCTGGAAGAAGGCGCGGATCGAAACGGCGTTGGTCGTGTCGTCGGCGCCCTGGTCGATGACTTTCAGCACGTCGTCAGGTCCGATGATCGAGGCCGTCACCTGCACGCCGCCGGTGCCCCAGCCATAGGGCATCGGCATTTCGCGCGAGGCGAAGGGCACCTGGTAACCCGGAATGGCGATTGCCTTCAGGATGGCGCGGCGGATCATCCGCTTGGTCTGTTCGTCGAGATAGGCGAAGTTGTAGCTGGCCAGATCGGTCATTCGGCGGCTTCCTTCATGTCTTCGCCACCGTTGCGGGCGGCTTCGAATTCGCGGCGCATACGGCGGACGAGATCGAGTTCGGCCTGGAAGTCCACATAATGCGGAAGCTTCAGGTGCTCGACGAAGCCCGTCGCCTGGACGTTGTCGGAGTGCGAGATGACGAATTCCTCGTCCTGTGCCGGCGCGGTGATATCCTCGCCGAGCTCTTCGGCGCGAAGCGCCCGGTCGACCAGCGACATCGCCATCGCCTTGCGCTCGCTCTGGCCAAAGACCAGGCCGTAGCCGCGGGTAAATTGCGGCGGCGCCTTGGCCGAACCCTTGAACTGGTTGACCATCTGGCATTCGGTGATCTGGATCGTGCCGAGCGAGACGGCAAAACCGAGTTCAGGCACATCGAATTCCACCTCGACGTCGCCGATGCGGATTTCACCGGTGAAGGGGTGGTTGCGGCCATAGCCGCGCTGGGTGGAATAACCGAGTGCCAGCAGGAAGCCCTCGTCGCCGCGGGCAAGCGCCTGCAGGCGGAGATCCCGGGTCATCGGGAATTCCATCGGCTCGCGGGTCAGGTCGCCGATCTCGTGATCCTCAGGCATGTCGCCGTCGGCCTCGATCAGGCCTTCCTCGCCGAGGATTTCGGAGACGCGCATGACGTGGCCGGTCTCGGCGGCGCGCTGAGCGGGCGTCTCGACCGCCTCGTCCGAAAGCAGCGTGGGATCGAGCAGGCGGTGGGTATAGTCGAAGGTGGGTCCCAGAAGCTGGCCGCCCGGCAGATCCTTGTAGGTCGCCGAGATGCGGCGTTCGATCGTCATATCAGCCGTGTCGAGCGGCTTCGAATAGCCGAAACGCGGCAGCGTCGTGCGGTAGGCGCGCAGCAGGAAGATCGCCTCGATCATGTCGCCCCGCGATTGGCGGACGGCAAGGGCTGCGAGCGTGCGGTCGAAAAGCGAAGCCTCGGCCATGACGCGGTCGACGGCGAGCGCCAGCTGCGCCACGATCTGTTCGATGCCGATCGCCGGCAGCGAACGGTCGCCGCGGCGGCGGTCGGCGAGCAGGCGGTGGGCATTGGCGATGGCGGTCTCGCCACCCTTGACGGCAACATACATGAGCTCAGATCTCCGTTGCTGTGATCTTGGTGGTGCGCGGCAGGCAGAGGAAACGCTTGCCCGCCGTCAGCACGATGTCGACGCCGCGCGGAAAGAGCGCGCGGTTCTCGGTCCAAAGCCGCAGGAAGGTCTCCGGCAGGCCGATCGGCGCGATCTCCGTCACGCTCTGGATGCCGGGACCCATCAGCGCCAGCCTGCGGCCGCCTTCGAGTTCGGCGAGTTCGATGACGAGGGTCGTCGAGCGGTCGGGATATTCTTGCGTGCCTGGTGCAAAGAGGCCGAAGGAGGAAAGTGCGGTGCCGGCCTCGGTGAAGGCAAAGCGCGCTTCGGCTTTTTCGGTGGTCAACGGCGCGCCGGTATGGAAGCCGAACCACTCCGGCACGGCGGATCTCGCCAGTCCCTGGGAAAGCCAGACGGGCGTGTCGTGGTCGCAAAGCGTCAGCGCGATCGTGCCGGCGGCGATGCCGAGCGGTGCCGGCGGAGCGACGTCGGGCTGAACCGTCTGGATCGTGCCGGGGCGGGCCATACCGTCCATCAGCATCTTGAACACGCTTTGGGAATGGAAGACCGGCTCGGCAAAGCCGCCGGTCAGAGCTTCTGTCTTCAGACCCATCAGTTGTCTCCCCGCACCATGGTGAAGAAATCGACGCGGGTTGCCGCCGTCTCGTCCGCCTTGCGGCGTTCGGCATCGGCGATCCGCTCAGTGATCGGTAAAAGCAGGGCCTGTTCGACGAAATCTTTCGTCGCTTCCTCCTGCCAGAGCGCGTCGAAGATCGCCGCAAGCCGGGCCTTCTCGCGGTCGGTGCCGAGCGCCTGCGCATGGCCGACCGAGCCGGAGCCAAGCCGGACCGTCGCCCGCGTCACGGTCACTTCGCCGAGATTGAAGGGAGCGCCGCCGCCGCCGATGCGTCCACGCACCATAACCAGCCCGGTCTCCGGTCCGCGCACCTGATGGGCAACAGGCTTTTCCGGCAGCGCATCGAAGACCGCCAAGAGTTCGCTGCGCTCCGCACGCGCCAGCAGATCGGCGGCGCGTTTACGCCCGGATGCCGTCTGTGACGCAGCGTCTGTCCTGTCCGCTGATATCATTGCCGCTTCCCTTAAAATGTCTATTGATATAGACAACTATACAAGATATGTTTAGCTCTAAATCGATGTCGTGACAAGCGTGTGACATCCTACAGCGCCGCGCGCCTTTTAAGACGCGCAAAGGACGCTGTAGCAGAAGGCGTGAAGTGGCAGGGCAGGGGTGGAATGGCGGGATTGAAGCAGGTGCAAAGGCAAACCGGCGTGGCGCTCTGGCGCCAGATCGCCGATCGCATTCGCGAGGCGATCAGCAGCGGAGCCTATGACGAAACGGGAATGGTGCCACCGGAAACCATGTTGGCGCTGCAATTCGGCGTCAACCGCCATACGGTGCGCAGCGCGCTGGCGGCGCTGGCGCAGGAAGGTATCGTCCGTGCGGTACAAGGTCGCGGCACGCTGATCGAGCGCAAGGAGCGGCTGAATTTCCCGATCACCAGGCGCACGCGTTTCACCGCCGGCATCGGCGATCAGGCGCGTGAAATGCGCGGCCTTCTGCTCGATGAGGCGAAGGAGGAGGCGAGTGCCGAGATCGCCCGCTGGCTGGGCCTTGAACAAGGAGAACAGGTGATCCGCCTGGAAACATTGCGCCAGGCAGACAAGCGGCCGGTTTCAAGGGCGACGAGCTGGTTTCCCGCCAAGCGCTTTACCGGTATCGGTGAGGCTTACCGGACGGAGGAATCGATCACCAAGGCTTTCGCCGAACTCGGCCTGCCGGACTACGTCCGGGCGACGACCGAGGTGACGGCAGCCCATGCGAGTGCAGCCGATATGGCGGACCTCGAACTCACCCCCGGCGCGATCCTGCTGATCGCCAAGGCGATGAATACCGATCTTGAGGGTGTGCCGGTGCAATATTCGATCAGCCGCTTCGCGGCCGACCGGGTCCAGTTCACCATCGAGAACTGAGCGCCTTTCCCCGCCGAAGCGGGGAAAGATCAACTGAGATCAATGCGCGCCCGACATGTCGCCGAGCACTTCCTTGGAAGCGACGGTGGAATCTGCCTTCAGCGTGTAGACCATCGGCACGCCGGTCGCGAGATTGAGGGCAAGCACGCCTTCGCGTGTGAGCTTGTCGAGCACCATCACCAGCGAGCGCAGCGAATTGCCGTGCGCGGCAACCAGCACCTTCTCGCCCCTGAGCACGCGCGGCAGGATCTCGGTGAGGTAGTAGGGCCAGACGCGGGCGCCGGTGTCGCGCAGGCTTTCACCGCCGGGAGGCGGCACGTCATAGGAGCGGCGCCAGATATGCACCTGCTCCTCGCCCCATTTGGCGCGTGCATCGTCCTTGTTGAGGCCGGAGAGGTCGCCGTAGTCGCGCTCGTTCAGTGCCTGGTCGCGGATCGTCAGGAGATCGGGCTGGCCGACCTTGTCGAGGATGAGCTTCAGCGTGTGCTGCGCGCGCACCAGCACCGAGGTATAGGCGACGTCGAATTTGATCCCGTATTCGGCGAGCGCCGCCCCGCCTGCATTGGCTTCCTGGACGCCGAGCTCGGTCAGATCGGGATCCTTCCAGCCGGTGAAGAGATTCTTCAGGTTCCAGTCACTCTGGCCGTGGCGAACGAGGACGAGGGTACCGCTCATGAATATGCCTCCGTAGTATCGTTATGAGGAAGAAAGCCCGAGCACGTCGAGCATGGAATAGAGACCCGGCTTCTTGTCGCGCGCCCAAAGGGCTGCCTTGATGGCGCCGCGCGCGAAGATCGAGCGGTCGGCTGCACTGTGCGACAGGGTGACGATTTCGCCTTCGCCGGCAAAAAGCACCGAATGTTCGCCGATGACGGAGCCGCCGCGCAGCGTCGCAAAACCGATCGTGCCCGCTTCGCGGGCGCCGGTATGGCCGTCGCGCACCCGGACCGATTGCGAGGCAAGATCGATGCCCCGCCCCTTTGCCGCGGCCTCGCCGAGGAGAAGAGCGGTGCCGGAAGGCGCATCCACCTTGTGCCTGTGGTGCATTTCCAGGATCTCGATATCCCAATCGGCAGGATCAAGCGCACGCGCTGCCTGCTCTGCGAGTACGCTGAGCAGATTGACCCCGAGGCTCATATTGCCTGACTTGACAATGCGGGCATGGCGGGCCGCCGCGGCGATCTTGGCATTGTCGTCGGGTAAACAGCCCGTCGTGCCGATGACATGGACGATGCGGGCCTGCGCGGCGAGGCCTGAAAATTCCACCGTTGCGGCAGGCGAGGTAAAGTCGAGCACGCCTTCGGCATCGAGAAAAGCGTTGAGCGGATCGTCGCCGATAATGACACCGGTCGGGCCGAGACCGGCGATTTCGCCGGCATCCTTGCCGACGAAGGGCGAGCCGGCGCGCTCGACCGCGGCATGCAGGTTCACGCCCTCGATCGAATGGATGAGCCGGATCAGCGTCTGCCCCATGCGTCCTGCTGCGCCAACCACCACCAGTTTCATCGCAGCATCGCTCATCTCAGTCTCACCAGGTCAGTTTGAATCGGAGGCGGAAGGCCTCTGCAGGTTGTTGAGGCGAGCGTAAAGACCGTCGCTGACCTTCGCAAGCGTCTCGTGATTGCCTTCCTCGACGACACGGCCCTGCTGCATGACGACGATCTTGTCGGCGCGCACCACGGTCGAAAGCCGGTGGGCGATGACGACGACGGTGCGTCCGCTCATCGCTTCATCGAGCGCCTTCTGCACGGCGGCCTCGGATTCGGTGTCGAGGGCCGAGGTCGCCTCGTCGAGAAGCAGGATCGGCGCATTGCGCACCAAAGCGCGCGCGATCGACAGCCGCTGACGCTGGCCGCCCGAAAGCGTCACGCCGTTCTCGCCGACCGGCGTCTCATAACCCTGCGGCTGTGCCGAGATGAAGTCATGCGCATAGGCAAGCCGTGCGGCCTCTTCCACCTCGGCATCGGTCGCTTCCGGCCGGCCATAGCGGATATTGTCGCGGATCGTGCCCTCGAACAGATAGGGCTGCTGCGAGACATAGGCGAGCTGCTGGCGCAGCGACTTCTTGGTGATGTGGGCGATGTCCTGCCCGTCGATCAGGATTTCGCCCTCGCGCGGATCGTAGAAGCGCGGAATGAGGCTGATGACGGTGGACTTGCCGGCGCCGGAGGGGCCGACCAGCGCTGTGGTCGCGCCGCCCTCGGCGATGAAATTGACGCCGCTGAGCACGCTCTCATTGCCGTAGGCGAAGGACACATTGCGGAATTCGATCCTCGCCTGCGTCACCGTCAGCGGCCGGGCATCCGGCAGGTCGCGCTGGCGCGGCTCCATGTCGAGCAGTTCATAGATCATCCGCGCATTGACGACGGCGCGCTCCATCTGCACCTGCAGCCGGGCAAGCCGACGGGCCGGGTCATAGGCAAGCAGCAGCGCCGTGACGAAGGAGAAGAAGGCGCCAGGCGGCACATTGAAGTAGATCGAGCGGTAGGCGGCATAGGCAAGCACGCTGGCGACGGCAAAGCCCGCGAAACTCTCCGTCAGAGGAGAGGTGCGTTCGGACAGCCGGGCAATCCGGTTGGCCCGGCTTTCGGCGCCCTTGATGAGCTTGTTGACCTTGCGCTCCAGTTCTTCTTCCATCGTGAAGGCTTTCACGATGGCGATGCCCTGGATCGTCTCCTGCATGGCGCCGAGAACGTGGCTGTTCAGATGCACGGCCTCGCGGGTCGCCGAGCGCAGCCGCTTGGAAACATAGCGCAGTGCATAAAGCAGCGGCGGCGCCATGATGAACACGGCAAGGCTGAGCAGCGGATCCTGGATGATCATCACGGCGAGCAGCGAAACGAAGGTCAGCAGGTCGCGCACCGTCGAGGTGATCGTCAGGTTGAGCACGTCGCGGATGCCGCTGACGTTCTGGCTCACCTGCGCGGCGATATGGGCCGAGCGCGCCTCGCTGAAGAAGCCGACCGAAAGCGTCATCAGATGCGCATAGAGCCGGCGCTGGTAGCGGGCAACGATATCGTTGCCGACCCTGGACAGCGCCACCGCCTGGCCATAGCTCGCAAAGCCGCGCAGCACGAAGGCGATGAAGATCGAAAGACAGATGATCCAGACGACGTCGGCGCGCCGATTGGCGAAGGCCTCATCGATGATCGCCCGCATGATCCAGGCGGTGAACGCCGTCGAAAGCGCCACCACGATGAGGCAGGCGATCGCAAAGACATAGCCCCACAGATGGTCGCGGCCGTTTTCAGCGATGATGCGCTTCAGGATGCCGGTTACGGTATCGCTGCTGACGCTCTGCGTTCTGCTTTCCGCCGCTTCCAAAAATGAGGTTTCCTGTCTCGGACCAAGCGCCCCGCGAAGGCGACGCGCACATTTGCCGGGGTCTATAAAGAGTTGGGACCGGTTTGGCTAGAGCGCCGCGCGCCCGGATAGGACGCGCCGGGCACGCTCTATTTGCTTTGCGCGCCGGGGTCAGCGGCGCCAGCGGCGGCCTTCCGTCGAGACGCCGAAATTCGCCGGCATGCGCGCATAGGAGGAAAGCCCGGCAAGCGCTGCCAGCGGATGTGTCACCACATAGGTCGGGATGGTGCGAAGCAGCGCCGTATGCGGCGCCTTGTCCTCGAAGGCGATGCGGAATTCAGGCTTCTTCAGCGCCGGGATGATCTTCTGCGAAATCCCACCGGAAAGATAGACGCCGCCGCGCGCCATGAACACCATCGCCATGTCGCCCGCCACGCGGCCGAGATAGATGGCAAACAGCGAGACGGTCTCTACGGCCGCCTTGTCGCTGCCGGCAAGCGCGTGCGAGGTGATGTCGGCGGGATCCTTCATCGTCGGCTCGATGCCGTCGACCACGCAGATGGCGTGATAGAGGTTGACGAGACCGCGCCCGCAGAGGATCTGCTCGGCCGAAACGCGGCCTTCGATCGTCTCGATATGCGGGAAGATGTCATAATCGCGCTTGCTGCGCGGCCCGAGATCGACATGGCCGCCTTCGCCGGGAACCGGGATCCAGCTGTGCTGGGCATGCACGAGCCCGCCGACGCCGAGGCCGGTGCCCGGTCCGAGCACGACGCGGGAGGCGATCATGTCGCCGGTGGCGTCGCCGATGCGTTCGCGATTTTCATCCGAAAGCGCGGCGATTGCCAGCGCCTGCGCCTCGAAATCGTTGACGACGAGCACATCCTCCATGCCGAGGCCCTCGATCATCGTCTTCGGCCGCACCACCCAGTCGCAGTTGGTCAGCGGGATCTCGTCGTCATTGATCGGGCCGGCGACGGCGAGGATCGCCGAGCGCGGCTGCACGGCGGTCTTGTCGAGCACGCCTTGCTGGATCGCTTCGTCGATCGTGGCGAAATCCGCCGTGCGCACGTTCGGAAACTGCTTCGGCTCGGCATAGGCATCGGTCAGGATGGAGAAGCGGGCATTCGTGCCGCCGATATCGCCGATCAGGATCGGGAAAGGCTGCGGAGCGGTGCTGTTGTTCGGTTTTGGCATGGCCGGTTCCGTGCTGATCAGGCTTCGAGGGTGGGAAGAAGTTTTATAGCGGTGGCGTGGTTGAGCGCCATCGGAATATCGTAGACGATCGCCAGCCGCATCAGCGCCTTCACGTCGACATCGTGCGGCATCGGCGTCAAGGGGTCGACGAAAAAGATCAGGGCGTCGACCTCGCCGGTCGAAATCAGCGCGCCGATCTGCTGGTCGCCGCCGAGCGGTCCGCTTTTCAGCCTCGTAACGTGGAGGTCGGGGGCGGCGTCGAGCACGCGCCCGCCGGTGGTGCCGGTGGCGACGATCTTCCAATGGGAGAGAATGTCCCTGTTGGCGCGGGCGAAATCCGCCATATCGTCTTTCTTCTGGTCATGCGCAATCAATGCAAGGCATTTGCCGCCGGCCATCAACCCCTCCGCCCGAGAAATTCAATCGATTTGACCGCTTTATACCAAGAATTTGCGATTTGAAAGACAGCGTATCCCGGGTCACCGCCCCCGGCCTGGTCTCAGGGCTCGGTCCCAGGACCTCGATCATTGTATCGCCGGCTTGTCGTTCGGAACTGGGCCGACATCGGGCAAAGCGCCGTCGTCGGCGGCGGCAGGCGCTGCGGCCGGAGCGGCGGTGAGCGCGCTTGCGGCGGAAGGTCCGCCATAGGTGGCGGCCTGCATCGAGGCGACGGAAGCCGCATCGAGCACGGCGGCGCAGGCCTTGGGCAGGTCGGAGACCATCATCTCGCGCGGCGGCTTCGGCGGCTTGGCGCCGGGCTTCGGCGGTTTCGGCGGTGCCCAGGGCGCCGGCGTGAACCACCAGGCGAGCGACTTGTCGCAGCCGTCGCCGGCAACGACTGGGGCCTGCGGCGTGCATCCCTTGGCACCTGGCGGGCATTTGATGCGGATGTGGAAATGCGAGTCATGGCCGTATTCCGGCCGGAGCTTGCCAAGATTGGTGCGGTCGCCCGTCCAGGTATCGCACATCTTCTTCTTGATCGCCGGATTGACGAAGATGCGCTCCACCTCGGGATAGCTTGCCGCCAGCATCAGCAGCCGCGCGTGCGATTGCGTCCACACCTTGGGGTCGACGGTCAGGAACTTGCCCTTCTGCAACATGGTGGTGAAGGGCAGATCCTGGCGCTCCTCGGCCGTCATGCGGCGCGTGGGCATCGGCGTAAACCAGATGTCGGCATCAAGACCGATCTGGTGCGAGGCATGGCCGTTCAGCATCGGCCCGCCACGCGGCTGCGCAATGTCGCCGACGAGAATGCCCGGCCAGCCGGCATATTTGACCCCGTCCTGCGAAAGACGTTCGAGCAGCGCGATCATCGCCGGATTGCCCCAGCGGCGGTTGCGCGAAAGCCGCATCGCCTGCCAGGTCGGCCCGTCGGTCGGCAGCGCCACCGCGCCCGTCATGCAGCCCTTTGCGTAAAAGCCGATCGGCTGTGCCGGTCCCTGCGTCGGCAGGCCGACGGCGCCGAACTGCCCCTTGGCGCTGCCCGGGCTCGGCGTCTTCTGCTGGGCGCCGACGTCGCCGGCGGCAAGGCTTGCGCCGATTGCGCCGGCAAGCGTCAGTTTGCCGAATGTCCTGAAAGCCTGAGCGAAGCCGAAAGCCATACTGTTCCCTTGAGCCGCTGCCGAAGTGATTTGCGATCGAATCTATCGTGAAAAGCAATTTTGGTGAATCGATGTTTTGGCTGGCGATGCGGGCAAGCGGCGGTGACCGATTGCCGCAGAGTTGCGCCGCATGTTGCGACGGCGGCTCGAAGAGGTGACGCCTCCAAGCGAGCCGATGGCTCAAAATTTCGCGCGCCCGGCAAAAACCAAACTCTCTCCTGTTTTTCGCCCGTATTTTTCGTATTGTCGAACCCATCAATAATCAGGGGAAAGCGTGAATGGCGGCTCTGTGGTCGAAGATCGGTTTGTTTCTGTCGCTTGCGGGTGCCTTGGCGCCAATGACGGCAACGGCTCAGGACCAGCCGTTTCTGATCGGAAGCTCGGTCATCAGCGAGATGAAGTACAAGCCGGGCTTTGCGCACTTCGACTACGTCAATCCCGATGCACCGAAAGGCGGAGACCTGCGCCTCTCCGCAAGCGGCGCCTTCGACACCTTCAACCCGCTGCTCGCTAAAGGCCAGGCGGCAGTGGGCTTGACGCTCGTTTACGACACGCTGATGAAGCCCGCCGACGACGAGCTGCTCGTCTCCTACGGTCTGCTTGCCGAGGGATTGTCTTTTCCCGCCGACGTCTCGAGCGCGACCTTCCGCCTGCGCAAGGAAGCGAAATGGGCGGATGGTCAGCCGGTAACGCCCGAGGATGTCATCTTCAGTCTGGATAAGACGAAGGAATTAAATCCCCTCACGGCGAACTATTACCGCCACGTCGCGAAGGCCGAAAAGACCGGCGACCGCGACGTCACCTTCACCTTCGACGAGAAGAACAACCGGGAGCTCCCGAATATTCTCGGCCAGTTGGTGGTCGTGCCGAAACATTGGTGGGAGGGGCAGGGACCGGACGGCAAGCCACGCGATATTTCAAAGACGACGCTTGAGCCCGTGATGGGTTCGGGACCCTACAAGATTGCTTCCTTCTCGCCAGGCGCGACAATCCGCTATGAACTACGCGACGACTATTGGGGCAAGGACCTGAATGTGAATGTCGGCCAGAACAATTTCCGCAACGTCAACTACACCTATTTCGGTGATCGGGATGTCGAGTTCGAGGCCTTTCGCGCCGGCAACAGCGACTACTGGCAGGAAACCACGGCTGCCCGCTGGGCGACGGGATATGATTTTCCGGCAGTGAAGGAAGGGCGTGTCAAGAAAGAGGAGGTTGCAAATCCGTTACGCGCCACCGGCATCATGCAGGCTCTCGTACCCAACATGCGACGTGACCTCTTCAAGGACATCAGGGTCCGCGAGGCGCTGAACTATGGTCTGGATTTTGAGGAGCTGAACCGCACGGTTGCCTTCAACAGCTACAAGCGCATCGACAGCTATTTCTGGAACACCGAACTCGCCTCCTCCGGCCTTCCGCAGGGCAGAGAGCTGGAAATTCTGCAGGGCATGAAGGATAAGGTGCCGGCAGAAATCTTTACCACGCCCTATGCCAATCCGGTCGGTGGCGATCCGCAGAAGAGCCGCGATAACCTCCGCAAGGCAATTGCGCTTCTCAAAGAAGCCGGCTGGGAGATCAAGGGCAATCGCATGGTCAATACCAAGACCGGCCAGCCGATGAGCTTCGAGATTCTGTTGTCGAGCCCGATGCTGGAACGCTGGGCGGTGCCCTATGCCAGCAATCTCAAGAAAATCGGCATAGATGCGCAAGTCCGGACGGTCGATGCCTCGCAAGCCGTCAATCGCGAACGCAGCTTCGATTACGACATGATCTGGAATGTCTGGGCGCAGTCCATGAACCCTGGCAACGAGCAAGCCGACTATTGGGGATCCGATTCGGTCAATCAGCAGGGGTCTCAAAATTACGCAGGCATCGCCAATCCGGCCGTCGATGAGCTCATCCGCATGATCATCTTCGCGCCGAACCGCGATGAACAGGTCGCGGCGATCAAGGCGATGGACAGGGTACTGCTTGCAAACCATTACATCATCCCGCTGTTCTACCGCGGTACCCAGAACATCGTCTATTGGAGCACGATCACCCATCTCGCCGAATTCCCGGCCTATAGCCTAGGCTTCCCCGATGCCTGGTGGTCGACCTCGGCGAAATGAGCGGGCTTGCATTGAAGGCGGCCTCGGCTCCAAATGGCGCAAGCGAATCACGACAAGCCGGTACGGCCGGCAAGGGAAGGCTGGCGGATTGAGCAGCATCGGACGGGACGGCAGGCAGACAAGAAGAAGATTTCCGGAGGCTGAAGGCTGATGGGCGCCTATGTCATTCGCCGCCTGCTTCTGATGATCCCGACCATCGTCGGCATCATGGCGATTTCCTTCATCGTCATTCAATTCGCACCGGGTGGCCCGGTCGAGCAGGTGATCGCCCAGCTGACCGGCCAGGCCGATGGCGCCGATCAGCGCCTGTCCGGTGGCGGTGACCTGATGGGTGACGGAGGAGGGGACGAAGGCTCCAGATATCGCGGCGCCCAAGGGCTCGATCCGGAACTGATTGCCAAGCTCGAAAAGCAGTTCGGCTTCGACAAGCCGCCGCTGACCCGTTTTGGCGAGATGATGTGGAATTACATCCGCTTCGATTTCGGCGAAAGCTTCTTCCGCAACACCTCCGTGCTCGAACTCATCAAGGAAAAGCTGCCGGTGTCGATCTCGCTCGGCATCTGGATCCTGATCTTCTCCTACGCCATCTCCATCCCGCTCGGCATCCGCAAGGCGGTCAAGGACGGATCGACCTTCGACGTCTGGACGTCGGGCGTCATCGTCGTCGGCTACGCCGTGCCGAGCTTCCTCTTCGGCATTCTTCTGATTGTGCTTTTCGCCGGCGGCTCCTTCTACGACTGGTTTCCGTTGCGCGGCCTGGTCTCCGACAATTTCGACCAGCTTGCCTGGTGGCAGAAGCCGCTCGACTATTTCTGGCACCTGACCTTGCCGCTGATCTCGCTTTCCCTGTCCGCCTTCGCGACGACGACGCTTTTGACCAAGAATTCCTTCATCGAGGAGATCAAGAAGCAATATGTCGTCACCGCCCGCGCCAAGGGCCTGAACCAGCGGCAGGTGCTCTATGGCCATGTCTTCCGCAACGCTATGCTGATCATCATTGCCGGTTTTCCCGGCGCCTTCATTTCCGCTTTCTTCACCGGCTCGCTGCTGATCGAAAACATCTTCTCGCTGGATGGCCTCGGCCGTCTCGGCTATCTCTCGGTCATCAACCGGGATTACCCGATCGTCTTCGCCACGCTCTACATCTTCTCGCTGCTCGGCCTCGTCGTCAGCCTGGTTTCCGACCTGATCTACACCTGGATCGATCCGCGCATCGATTTCGAGCGGAGGGATGTCTGATGGACGCCGCCGCAAATCCCGCTGTCACGACGCCGGTCAAGCCGCCGCGCAAGGGCCTGCTCTCGCCGACCAACATCCGCCGCTGGCAGAATTTCCGGGCGAACGGCCGCGGTTACTGGTCGCTGTGGCTGTTCATGGTCTTGTTTATCCTCAGCCTGTTTGCCGAGTTCCTCGCCAACGACCGGCCGATCATCGCCTCGTACAAGGGCGAGGTGCTGTTTCCCGTCCTCATCGACTATCCCGAGGAAAAGTTCGGCGGCTTCCTGGCCGAAACCGATTATCGGTCTTCGGTCATTGCCGACGAGATCAATGCCAATGGCTGGATGATCTGGCCGCCGATCCGCTATTCCTACCGCTCGGTCAATTCCAACATTCCGCATTCGGCCCCCACCGCTCCCTTCTGGCTGATGACGAAGGAGGAGCGCTGCGCAGGCTACCCGCAGGGGGTGAACGATCCGGATTGCACCCTCGGCAATCTGAACTGGCTCGGCACTGACGACCAGGCGCGCGACGTGCTGGCGCGCGTCATCTACGGCTTCCGCATATCGGTGCTCTTCGGCCTGGTGCTGACCATCTGCTCGGCGGTCATCGGCGTGACGGCGGGTGCGGTGCAGGGCTATTTCGGCGGCTGGACCGATCTGCTGTTGCAGCGCTTCATCGAGATCTGGTCGTCGATGCCGGTGCTCTACATCCTGCTGATCATCGCCGCACTCCTGCCGCCCGGCTTTTTCGTCCTGCTCGGCATCATGCTGCTCTTCTCCTGGGTAGGCTTCGTCGGCATCGTGCGCGCCGAATTCCTGCGCGCCCGCAATTTCGAATATGTCCGCGCCGCCCGCGCGCTCGGCGTCAACAATCGCACCATCATGTGGCGCCACCTGCTGCCGAACGCCATGGTCGCGACGTTGACCTTCCTGCCCTTCATCCTGTCCGGCTCGATCACGACACTGACCTCGCTCGATTTCCTCGGCTTCGGCATGCCGCCGGGCTCCCCCTCGCTCGGCGAGATGATCGCCCAGGGCAAGACCAATCTGCAGGCGCCGTGGCTCGGGCTGACGGCCTTCTTCGCCATGTCGATCATGCTTTCCCTGCTGATCTTCATCGGCGAAGCCGTGCGCGATGCCTTCGATCCGAGGAAGACGTTTCAATGAGTGACATGACAGAACCGCTCCTTTCCGTCCGCGATCTCTCGGTTGCCTTTCATCAGGGCGGCGAAACCTCGCTCGCCGTCGATCACATTTCTTTCGATATCGCCAAAGGCGAGGTCGTGGCGCTCGTCGGCGAATCCGGCTCCGGCAAGTCGGTCTCGGCCAACTCGATCCTGCGGCTTTTGCCTTACCCCTCCGCAAGCCATCCCTCCGGCGAAATCCTGTTCAAGGGCAAGGACCTCCTGAAGGCGTCGGAGCGGGCGCTGCGGGAAGTGCGCGGCAACGACATCACCATGATCTTCCAGGAGCCGATGACCTCGCTCAATCCGCTTCATACGATCGAGAAGCAGATCGCCGAGATCCTGGCCCTGCACCAGGGCCTTACCGGCCAGCCGGCGCGTGAGCGCGTGCTGGAATTGCTGAACCAGGTCGGCATCCGCGAGCCGGAGAAACGGTTGAAGGCCTATCCGCACGAACTGTCAGGCGGCCAGCGCCAGCGCGTCATGATCGCCATGGCGCTCGCCAACCGGCCGGAACTGCTGATCGCCGACGAGCCGACCACCGCCCTCGATGTCACTGTGCAGGCGCAGATCCTCGAATTGCTCCGGCAGTTGAAGGCCGTCCACGGCATGTCGTTGCTGTTCATCACCCATGATCTCGGCATCGTCCGCAAATTCGCCGATCGCGTCTGCGTCATGACCAAGGGCAGGATCGTCGAAACCGGCACTGTCGAAGAGGTCTTCGCCAATCCGAAGCATGACTATACCCGCCATCTTCTCGCCTCCGAGCCGCGCGGCGAGCCGCCGCTGGCCGATCCGTCGAAACCGATGGTGATGGAAGGTTCGGACATCCGCGTCTGGTTCCCGATCAAATCAGGGCTGATGCGCCGCGTCGTCGATCATGTGAAGGCGGTCGACGGCATCGATCTTTCGCTGCGCGCCGGCCAGACCCTCGGCGTCGTCGGCGAGTCCGGCTCGGGCAAGACCACGCTCGGCCTGGCGCTCACCCGGCTGATTTCCTCGGAAGGGCGGATCGCCTTCGTCGGCAAGGACATAGCCGGCTATTCATTCAATGAGATGCGGCCTCTGCGCAACCAGTTGCAGGTCGTCTTCCAGGATCCCTATGGATCGCTCAGCCCGCGCATGTCGGTCGGCGATATCGTCGCGGAAGGGCTGAAGGTGCATGAGCGCTCCCTGACATCAGAAGAACGCGACCAGCGCGTCTGCTGGGCGCTGGAGGAGGTGGGTCTCGATCCCCTGACCCGCTGGCGTTATCCGCACGAATTCTCCGGCGGCCAGCGCCAGCGCATCGCCATCGCCCGGGCCATGGTGCTGAAACCGCGCTTCGTCATGCTCGACGAGCCGACCTCCGCGCTCGACATGAGCGTCCAGGCGCAGGTGGTCGATCTCCTGCGCGATCTGCAGAAGAAGCACGATCTCGCCTATCTCTTCATCAGCCACGACCTGAAGGTGGTGAAGGCGCTCGCCAACGACGTCATCGTCATGCGTTTCGGCAAGGTGGTGGAACAGGGTCCGTCAGCCGACATCTTCCGCGCGCCGAAGGACGATTACACCCGAGCACTGATGGCCGCCGCTTTCAACATCGAGGCGGTGCCGACACCTGCCGTACAGCAATAAAGAAAATCATGCCCGCAAGCTCTCCCGTTCTCGTCGACATCAAGTTCAATCCCGAAGGCGTCGCCCGCGTGCTGAAGACCGCCTTCGCCGACCGCGGCAGCATCAATCTCGCCGATCCGGCCAATCGGTCACGCGATCTCCGCGAGGTCGAATACGCGCTTCTCTGGAAGCCGGATGCCGATCTCTTCAAACGGGCGCCGAACCTGAAAGTGATCTTCTCCGGCGGCGCCGGCGTCGACCACATCATCGGCATGGCCGGCCTGCCCGAGATCCCGATCGTCCGCTTTGTCGACCGCAGCCTGACGACGCGCATGAGCGAATGGGTGGTCATGCAATGCCTGATGCATCTGCGCGGGCAATACACCCATGACAGCCATCAGCGGCAGCGTGAGTGGGCCAAGCTGATCGCGCCGGAGGCGGCAGAAGTGACGGTCGGCGTCATGGGCCTTGGCATTCTCGGGCAGGATGCAGTCGCCAAGCTGAAAGTGATGGGGTTCAACGTCATCGGCTGGTCGCGCACCCGTAAGCAGATCGAGGGCATCGAAACCTTCGATGCCCTCGAGTTGGATAATTTCCTCGCCAGGACCGACATCCTCGTCGGCCTGCTGCCGCTGACGCCTGAAACAGCAGGCTTCTATGACGCCGGGCTGTTTGCGAAGCTGCGCCGCAACGGCGCGCTCGGGCAGCCGGTCTTCATCAATGCCGGCCGCGGCAAGAGCCAGGTCGAGGCCGATATCGTTTCTGCCATCCGTGACGGCACCCTCGGCGGCGCTTCCCTCGATGTCTTCGAGACGGAGCCGCTTGCATCAGACAACCCGTTGTGGGACTTGCAGAACGTGTTCCTCACGCCGCACGATGCAGCCGTCTCCGAAGAAAACGCGCTGTTCCGTCATGTCGAGACACAGATCGCCCGTTTCGAGCGTGGCGAGCCGCTGCAATTCATGGTCGACCGCGCCGCCGGCTATTGAGCTTTCGGAACCTTCCAGACTGCCACCCGTTTCCTCCGCGGAAATTCTTCGCGGCCGGATCGGCCGGGTTAAGACAGCGGAAGGAGACGATGATGGCCCATCAGACGGAAACACGCTGGGAAAAGTCCGACGGCAAGCTTCACAAGGAGGAGCTGATCCCGCCCGTGAAGGCAAGGCAGGGACGCACGGGTTATCGCATCCTGACGGTGCTGATCGTCGCGTTGGTGCTTGCCTTCGTGGTTTGGATACCGGTCGAGATTTGGGGCAACCGCGAGGCGAACGAGGTGGCACCGCAGCAGCCAGGCCAGCAGCTTCAGTCGCAGCAGCCTGCTCCGGCCCCCGCGCCGGCGCTGCAGAATGGTACTGCCGTTCCGACCGAAACGCCGAACACCACGCCGGCCGCTCCGAATGTGGCGCCCGCAACGCCGGCCCAATAATCGTGAGCAAAACCATGTTCACGTCCCGTCGCGACACTGCGGCGGGACGTTTATTGTTTTGTCTGGACTTTGTCTGCTGATTTTTCGATAAGAAGGCGCACGAGCCGGTTTTGTGCGCCGGCCGGGAACTTGGCAGTACCCAGGAATTTGGCAGCACCTGACCGGAGTGGACAGGGGCGGGAGTTTGATGGCCAGGACCGATATCGCAAGACGCGTCTACAATCACGCTTGGAAACTCGATCCGATCATCCGCAGTCTGATCGATACCGACTTCTACAAGCTTTTGATGCTGCAGATGATCTGGAAGCTTTATCCGGACGTGAACGCTTCCTTCACCCTCATCAACCGCACCAAGCGGGTGCGTCTGGCCGAGGAGCTCGACGAAGGTGAGTTGCGCGAGCAGCTCGATCATGCCCGTACGCTGAGACTTTCCAAAAAGGAAATGATCTGGCTTGCCGGTAACAGCTTCTATGGTCGCGCGCAGATCTTCGAACCGGAATTCCTTGCCTGGCTTTCCAATTTCCAGCTTCCCGAATACGAGCTGTCGAAGAAGGACGGCCAGTATGTGCTGGATTTCCACGGATCGTGGAAGGAAACCACCATGTGGGAAATCCCGGCGCTCGCCATCGTCAACGAGCTGCGCTCGCGCTCGGCGATGAAGGCGCTCGGTCCCTTCACCCTCGATGTGCTCTATGCTCGCGCCAAGGCGAAGATGTGGTCGAAGGTCGAACGGCTGAAGGAACTGCCGGGCCTGCGTATCTCCGATTTTGGCACCCGCCGCCGCCACAGTTTCCTCTGGCAGCGCTGGTGCGTCGAGGCGCTGAAGGAAGGCATCGGCCCGGCCTTTGCCGGTACCAGCAACGTATTGCTGGCGATGGATTCCGATCTCGAGGCCGTCGGCACCAATGCTCACGAGCTGCCGATGGTGGCCGCCGCCCTTGCCGAAACCGACGAGCAGCTCCGCAACGCGCCCTACAAGATCCTGCGCGACTGGAACAAGCTTTATGGCGGCAACCTTCTCATCGTGCTGCCGGACGCCTTCGGCACCGCCGCCTTTCTGCGCGACGCGCCGGAATGGGTCGCCGACTGGACCGGTTTCCGCCCGGACAGTGCCCCGCCGATCGAAGGCGGCGAGAAGATCATCGACTGGTGGAAGAAGATGGGCCGCGATCCGCGCCAGAAGCTGTTGATCTTCTCAGACGGCCTCGATGTCGACGCCATCATCGATACCTACCGGCATTTCGAAGGCCGCGTGCGCATGAGCTTTGGCTGGGGCACGAACCTGACGAATGATTTTTCCGGCTGCGCGCCGATCGAGATCTCCGGCCTCAACCCGATCTCCGTCGTCTGCAAGGTCAGCGACGCCAACGGCCGTCCAGCGGTGAAGCTCTCCGACAACCCGCAGAAGGCGACCGGCGACCCGGCCGAGGTCGAACGCTACCTGAAATTCTTCGGCGCCGAGGACAGGATCGATCAGACCGTTCTGGTGTAGGTCTGGGTCAATGTGCCGCCATCCCGGGGCATATTGACCTGCCCCGCCATCGCATCCTCGATCGACCAACCGAAGCGCCAGGCGTCGAACATCGAGTACCATTCCTGAAAATCGGTGATCGGCAGGATATCCGGCTTCGACATCGGATTGTCGGCTAGGCTGCGGCCACGGGCACGGTCCCGTGCGCCACGCTCCTGCATCTCAAGCAGATTTTCGAACATCGTTACCCCCGGTCTTTATCCCGATTATGCAATCATTCTAATAAAGCGTTGTCGAGTCCGGATGCGGCAATTCGGGTTTTTCACAGGATTAGCCCCAATTCGCTAGTTGAGGGGATGATGAGGTCGCAGCCGTTCCGGGTCATTTCATCAGACAAGCAGAGCATGGCTGCGTCCGAGAGCCGCCCATGCCTTTCACCATCACGGTCCACTAGCACCCATGACGGGGAGGCTCGGCTTCCTGGCTGGGGTCCGCCGCCGAGCCTCCCGGCTGGCCGACCTTGAACAAGCCGGCAGCGCCGACACGTTGCCGCTTTCCGCCAGCGGCGATCCAACCCGGATGGTATCGAGGACTAACAGCCGGTTAATATCCACCGGCCTCGTCCCGATCTCGCACAATCCCGCAATGCGAGCGGTGGTATCCGCTCGGGTTTTCAGGCTGCCAATCTGCGAAACCGGGTTCTGATCCGGTCGAGATAATAATGGCCGGGAGACGGCGCCACCGTCATCGCATGCGCTTCCGAGGAGGGAACGCCTTCGAACAGACGTTCCTCGCCATTCTTGAAACAAATCCTGAGCCGTCCGTCTTCCTGGCTGAAATAGACGGATTTGATGATCTTCGACTTTACCGAAAGTTCTTCCACCTGTTTTACCTCTGTTTTTGATTTTGGCAGACGGTAAACCCAAACGTGCAAAGACGCGGTGAAGCCGCATGGTAAAAAATCAGGAATCTTTGGGCGCTTTAAACCTCGCCGCGCGGGCCGGAGCGACGGGTTCGATGAGCCTCGATCGTGAACTCGAAAACAAGATCAAGCCCGATCAGATTTTGCCAATCCGGCGGAAAACGCCGTTAGCAAGGCCTTTCCCTGGCCCCAGTCCTCAAGGCCGCTTTTCCCGTTGATATGGCCGAAAGGACCGATGGCGACAAGACCGCTGCCCCACAGATCAGCTCGCGCATGGGCATGGTCGAGCGTGCCGAAGGGATCATCGGCGCTTGCGATGATCAGAGTGGGGAAGCGCATCTTTTTCGATGGCGGATCGGCGAATCCGGCCGCCTCCTCAGGGAATGACGCGGACTGCGGATCCGGGACCGCCACAAGAAATGCTCCGGCAACGGCAAGCGAAGAAACCTGCTGCCAATGAGCGACCAGCAGACAGGCAAGGCTATGGGCGACCAGCAGGGGAGGAGTTGCCGATGCGCCGACGGCGCGCTCCAGGGCTGAAATCCAGTCTGCCAGGTCGGGTTTTTCCCAATCGGCTGGTTGAAAACGTTGCATTTCCGGGTTCGACCTTTCCCAGCGTGTTTGCCAATGAGCCTCGCCCGAACCGCCAATCCCCGGCAATATGATGATGTCCTTCATGTGTTTTCCTCTGATCATCCGCGCAGTTGAAAATGATGCATTTTCATTTGCTTCGGAATGAATGATCATCGGAAAACCACGTCCCTCTCCGATGATTTCAAGGTGATCCCATGGCTTTTCAGGAAAACAATCGGGTGCTGCTCGATCCAACCGATATCGCCATTATCGAAGCGATGCAGGAAAATGGACGCATTGCGATTTCCGAACTCGGTCGGCGGGTCGGGCTCTCTCAGCCGGCAGCATCGGAACGGGTCAAGCGGCTGGAAGACCGCGGCATCATTGTCGGTTACGCCGCCCGTATCGACCCCACCGCTTTGGGAATTGGAATGACGGCTGTGCTTCGCTTGCGCACGACGCATGAGCATATCAAACCCTGTCTGAAACAGTTCGCGGAGATGCCGCAAGTCATGGAAGTATTGCGCCTCACCGGAGAGGACTGTTTTCTTTTGAAAGTGTTGGTTCCGTCGCCGGGAGAGCTGGAAACGATCGTTGACACGATCGCGCGTTTTGGGGCCGTGACGACATCTCTGGTGTTGCGCAGCGAGAATCCGAAGCCGATTGGACGCGCCCTGCTGCAGCGCCCTTGAGAATATGCGGACGACCAGCTTGTTCTATCGAAGCGTGCGCCAATACGCTTCCGCGTCCCGCTCTCGATACGGTTTGAATCAATATTGAGAATGAGGGTATGGCGGACAGGGTGGGATTCGAACCCACGGTACGCTTTCACGTACACACGCGTTCCAGGCGTGCGCCTTAAACCACTCGGCCACCTGTCCTTTTTTGGCGTTCGCGCCTAGGGTAGGAGCAAATCGTCGGAACGGCGCGATATATACCGATGAATTTTTGCCGATCAACCGAAATCTAACAGTTTTTTGACTTCTTCCGATAAAACTCGCCTCGGCCCATCCATTGTGCTTCACCTCATCGACGACTATGTAATTCTCTAGGTGGAGAATGGCGCGGCCGGCCGGAATTGTCCGGCATATCGAGCGTCGGAGGAATTGATGCGTTTCCTGTTGCGTCTGGCGAGTCTTGTCGCGCTTGCGGCGGCCGTGATTGCCGGGACCATCGATTCGATCCAATCGGTTGCGGCGTCCTCCGTGGTGATGACGCCGATCTCCGATGCTTGGCAGGACGTGAGCCCGGCAACGCTGACGTCGCTGCAATCCTCCCTTTCCTATTATATCCACCCGCGTTTCTACACGCTCATCTTCCAGTGGCTGATGCTCCAGCCGGCCTTTGCCGTTTTCCTGGTGATCGCGCTGCTTCTGTGGATGATCGGCTACAAGAAGCCGCCGGTGGCGGGTCGCTTCACCGCATAAAAAACGCAGTTAATCCGGTTGGCTGTCACCCCTCTGCTGCGTCGGCATTTGCCGCCGGATTGGCTAGAAAATCCGCATTCTGATGGAGAGAATGTCCAAAAATCAGCCCCGAAGAGCTGATTTTCGGCAATCGCTGCAAATCTTTACCAGCTGAAAAATTTCTGGTGAATTTTTCCGTGAGCCATGCAAGGATGCACGCAGCCAGGCCTCCGGGGGGAGGTCGGTGGTTCCGCAGACATGCCCAAAAAGGGCTTGCGGGAGGACCCCTAACGAATAGCAACAACAGGGCTGCACAATGAAAAAATCCCTTCTCACTCTCTTTGCCGTGGCTGCCATGTCGACGACGGCGCTTGCCGCCGATGTCAAGCCGGCGCTGGTTTACGGCACCGGCGGGAAGTTCGATAAGTCCTTCAACGAGGCGGCCTATAACGGCGCCGAGAAGTTCAAGACCGAGACCGGCATTGCCTATCGCGACTTCGAGCCGACGGGCGACACCCAGGGCGAACAGGCCATCCGTAACTTCGCAAGCCGCGGTTTCAATCCGGTGGTTGCCGTTTCCTTCGCCTGGACCTCGGCCATCGAGAAGGTTGCAGCCGAATTCCCGGACACCAAATTCATCATCGTTGACTCCGTCGTCGACAAGCCGAACGTCCGCTCGGTTGTCTACAAGGAAGAAGAAGGCTCCTACCTCGTCGGCGTTCTCGCCGGCATGGCCTCCAAGACCGGCAAGGTCGGCTTCGTCGGTGGCATGGACATTCCGCTGATCCGCAAGTTCGAATGCGGCTACGAGCAGGGCGCCCGCTCCGTCAAGGCCGATATCGAAGTGTTCCAGAACATGACCGGCACCACGGGCGCTGCCTGGAACGACCCGGTCCGCGGCGGCGAACTGGCCAAGAACCAGATCGACCAGGGCGCTGACGTCGTTTATGCGGCAGCCGGTGCCACCGGTCTCGGCGTTCTGCAGACGGCCGCCGACAACAAGAAGCTGTCGATTGGCGTCGACTCCAACCAGAACCATCTGCATCCGGGCTCGGTCCTGACCTCGATGGTCAAGCGCGTCGACCTCGCCGTCTACAATGCCTACAACGACACCAAGAACGACAAGTTCACCGCTGGCGTCCAGGCGCTCGGCGTCAAGGAAGACGGTGTTGGCGCCGCGATCGACGACAACAACAAGTCGCTGATCACACCGGAAATGCAGGCTGCCGTCGACAAGGCCAAGGCCGACATCATCGCGGGAACCGTCAAGGTTCACGATTACACCTCGGACAACGCTTGCCCGAAGTGATCCGCGCCCGAATGTGATCGACGATTGAGATCGGGCGTATGGCGGAGGGGATTTTCGCCATACGCCCTTTTCTTATTTGGAGTCTGCAGTGACAGATAAGCCCGCTATCGAGCTTGTCGGCATCGACAAGAAGTTCGGTGCCGTCCACGCCAACAAGGACATCAACCTCACCGTTGCCAAGGGGACGATCCACGGCATCATCGGCGAAAACGGAGCCGGCAAATCGACCTTGATGTCGATCATTTATGGTTTCTACCATGCCGATAGCGGCGAGATCCGCGTCAACGGTAATCCCGTCACCATCCGCGACAGCCAGGCGGCGATCGCCACCGGCATCGGCATGGTGCACCAGCACTTCATGCTGGTCGACAATTTCACGGTGCTCGAGAACATCATGCTTGGCGCCGAAGGCGGCATGCTGCTGGCGAGGGGCGTCGCATCGGCCCGTGCCGAGCTCAAGCGGCTGGAAACGGAATATGGCCTGGAGGTCGATCCCGACGCGCTGATTGAAGAGCTCCCGGTCGGCCTGCAGCAGCGTGTCGAGATCCTGAAAGCCATGTATCGCGGCGCCGAGATCCTGATCCTCGACGAGCCCACCGGCGTGTTGACGCCGGCAGAGGCCGATCATCTCTTCCGTATCCTCAAGGTGCTGCGCGATCAGGGCAAGACGATCATCCTCATCACCCACAAGCTGCGCGAGATCATGGCGATCACCGATACGGTCTCGGTCATGCGCCGCGGCGAAATGGTCGCGACCCGCAAGACGGCGGAGACGACGGTGGAGGAGCTCGCCGAGCTGATGGTTGGCCGCCGCGTGCTGCTGCGCGTGCAGAAGGGCGAGGCGAACCCTGGGGCCGCCGTGCTGTCCGTCCGCAACCTGACGGTCAAGGACAATCGTGGCGTCACCATGGTCGACAACGTCTCCTTCGACGTGCGCGCTGGTGAGATCGTCGGCATCGCCGGTGTCGCCGGTAATGGCCAGTCCGAATTGCTAGAGGCGATTGCCGGCATCCGCAAGCCGACCTCCGGCGAAATCCTTCTCGACGGCCAGACGATCGACAAGGCCGATCCCGCCCGCCTGCGTGATCTCGGCCTCGCTCATATTCCCGAGGATCGTCACCATATGGGCCTGGTGCTGAAATTCGAGGAATATGAAAATTCCGTGCTCGGCTATCATCGCCACCCGGCCTACAGCAAAGGCCCGCTGCTCGATCTCGAAGCAATCCGCAAGGATGCGATGGAGAAGATCGAGAAATACGACATCCGCCCGCCGAACCCGCGGCTGAAGACGGCGAATTTCTCCGGCGGCAACCAGCAGAAGATCGTCGTTGCTCGTGAGATCGAACGCGATCCGAAGATGCTGATCATCGGCCAGCCGACACGCGGCGTCGATATCGGCGCTATCGAATTCATCCACCGCCGGATCATCGAAATGCGCGACGCGGGCAAGGCGATCCTGCTCGTCTCCGTCGAACTCGATGAAATCCGCTCCCTTTCAGACCGTATCCTTGTCATGTTTGCCGGCCATGTCGTCGGCGAGAAGACGCCCGATGCCGGTGAACAGACCCTCGGCCTGATGATGGCCGGCATTGCCGCATGAGGCCTTTATGAGCACTGCTTCCGTTCCGCTGCCAAACTGGATCAACTACGGCCTCATCCCGATTTTGAACCTCGTCGTCGCCTTCCTGATCTCCGGCTTCGTCGTCTGGCTGATCGGTGAAAGCCCGCTCGATGCGCTGTCGCTGCTGATCGAGGGTGCGCTCGGCAATGGCGAATTCATCGGCTTCACGCTGTTCTACGCGACGAGCTTCATCTTCACCGGCCTTTCCGTCGCGGTGGCAATCCATGCCGGTCTCTTCAATATCGGCTCCGAAGGCCAGGCCTACATGGGTGGCCTCGGCTGTGCTTTGGTGGCGCTTTCGCTCGATAATTACGTGCCATGGTATGTGACGATGCCGGTTGCGGTGGTCGGCGCTGCACTCTTCGGCGCGGTTGCCGCCTTCATTCCGGCATGGCTTCAGGCGAAGCGCGGCAGCCATATCGTCATCACGACGATCATGTTCAACTACATCATCGCCTCGCTGATGAATTACCTGCTGGTGCACGTATTGATCGTACCCGGCAAAATGGCGCCGGAAACACGCACATTCCTCGAGGGTGGGCAGTTGCCGAAGCTAACATGGCTGATGGAGATATTCGGGACAAAGCTGGGTGCTGCCCCGTTGAATGTCTCTTTCATCATTGCGCTGGTTATGTGCTACGTCGTCTGGCTGTTAATCTGGCGCACGAAACTTGGCTTCGAGATGCGCACGCTGGGTGTCAGCCCGACAGCTGCTTCATATGCCGGTATTCCGTACGTACGAATCGTGATGATCGCGATGATGCTCTCCGGCGCGCTGGCCGGCATGATGGCGCTGAATCCGGTTATGGGCGCCTCCGCCCGCCTGCAGGTGGGATTCGTCGGCGGCGCCGGCTTCGTCGGCATCGCCGTATCGCTGATGGGCCGCAATCATCCGCTTGGCATCATCCTTGCGTCAATCCTCTTCGGCATCCTCTATCAGGGCGGCGACTGGATCTCCTTCGAAATGCCGAATATCACCCGTGAGATGATCCTCGTCATCCAGGGTCTGGTAATCCTCTTTGCCGGCGCTCTGGAATACATGTTCCGGCCGGCAATGGTGCGCCTCTATCAACAGTTAAAGCGAGCCTGAGGAGCGGACGATGGATTATTATGACATCTTCATCAGCGTTCTAGCCTCCACGATTCGCCTGTCGATCCCGCTGATTTTCACCGCCCTTGCCGGTCTGTTTTCGGAACGCGCCGGTATCTTCGATATCGGCCTCGAGGGTAAGATGCTGGGCTCGGCCTTTGCCGCCGCCTGCGTTGCCTACCTCACCGATTCAGCCTGGCTCGGACTTGGTGCCGGCATCCTGTGCTCGGTGGCGCTGAGCCTGGTGCATGGCTTTGCCTCGATCACCAACCGCGGCAACCAGATTGTGTCAGGTGTGGCGATCAATTTCTTCATCGCCGGCATCACCATCGTGCTCGGCCAGGCCTGGTTCGGCCAGGGCGGGCGCACGCCGCAGCTGGCGCCGGATTCGCGCTTTGCGCCGATCATCCTGCCGGGCGCCGATGCCGCCCGCGACATACCGATCATCGGCCCGCTTTATGCCAATGTCATATCCGGCAACAATATCCTCACCTACCTCGCCTTTCTCGCCGTGCCGTTTTCCTGGTGGGTGCTTTACCGCACACGCTTCGGCCTGCGGCTGCGCGCCGTCGGCGAAAACCCGGGAGCGGTCGATACGGCAGGTATTTCTGTTGCCTGGCTGCGTTACCGCGCCGTCATGTGTGCCGGCATTCTCTGCGGCTTTGCCGGCACCTATCTGGCAATCGCCCAGTCCGCCGCCTTCATCAAGGACATGTCGGCCGGTAAGGGCTACATCGCGCTCGCCGCTCTCGTCTTTGCCAAGTGGAAGCCGGTGCCCGTCATGTTTGCCTGCCTGCTCTTCGGCTTCCTCGATGCGCTGGCAAATTTCATGCAGGGAAAGCAGGTGCCGCTGATCGGCGAAGTGCCGGTTCAGGTCTTCCAGGCGCTGCCCTATGTCCTGACCTGCGTCCTGCTTGCCGGCTTCATCGGCGTCGCGACCCCGCCGAAAGCCGGCGGCGTGCCCTATACGAAGGAGCGTTGATATGTCTCACGATCTGTTCGAAGCCGCCCGCGGTGCTATGGCCTTTGCCCATGCGCCCTATTCGAAATTCCCGGTTGGCGCCGCGATCCGCGCCGAGGACGGTAAGGTCTATACCGGAGCCAACATCGAAAACCTCTCCTTTCCGCAAGGATGGTGCGCCGAGCCGACGGCGATCGGCGCCATGATCATGGGCGGCGCGAAGAAGATCGTCGAAATGGCCGTTATTGCCGAAAAGCTGCCGCTCTGCCCGCCCTGCGGCGGCTGCCGCCAGAAGATCTCCGAATTCGCCTCCAAGGAGACGAAGATCTACCTCTGCGATGAGGCAGGCGTGAAGAAGACCATGACGCTGGAAGAGCTTCTTCCCTTCAGTTTTGAGACCGAACTCGGATGAAGGCGACCGTCAACCTGCTTGCCGCATTGCTCGGCGGCATCAAGCCGCGCCATGGTATCGTGCTCGGCTCCGGTCTCGGCTCTCTCGTCGGTGAGCTGGACGGCGCCGTTCGTGTTCCCTATCGCGACCTGCCGGGCTTTCCCGTCAGTGCCGTCTCCGGCCATGCAGGCGAAGTCGTCGCCGGCCGCCTCGGCGGCGTGCCTGTCGTCATGCTCTCCGGCCGCGTACATTATTACGAGAAGGGCGATGCCAACGCCATGCGCCTGCCGATCGAGGTGCTGAAGGCGCTCGGCGTCGAAGCGCTGATCCTGACCAATTCGGCCGGATCGTTGCGTGACGACATGCCGCCCGGTTCGGTAATGCAGATCACCGATCACATCAACTATTCCGGCATGAACCCGCTGATCGGCGAGGAAAGCGATCACCGTTTCGTCGGCATGACCAATGCCTATGATGCGGGCCTTGCCGCGGCGATGCAGAGGGCAGCGGCAAAGCTTGAAATCGAGCTGGCGCAAGGTGTCTATATGTGGTTCTCCGGTCCAAGCTTCGAAACGCCGGCCGAAATCCGCATGGCGCGCATCCTCGGTGCAGATGCCGTCGGCATGTCGACGGTGCCCGAGGTCATCATCGCAAGAATGCTGGGCCTGAGGGTTGCAGCTGCCTCCGTTATCACCAACTATGGGGCAGGCATGACCGGCAATGAGCTCAGCCATGAAGAAACCAAGGATATGGCGCCCATCGGCGGCGCCCGTCTCGCCGCCATATTGAAAGATATGATTGCGGCTGGAACAGGATGATTTTAGGCCCGGTCGGCCTAAAATCTGAATCCTGTTCTACATGATATAGTTAGAGCATGATGTCGTCCGAAAACCGCTCACACTTTTCGGCATCATGCTCTAGAGGAAGCGAAGATGAATAGCCATTCCAACCGGGAGACGGCGGCTGTCGCCCTTTCTCTTCTCGATCTCACCAATTTGAGGGACGATTGCACCGAGGCGCAAATCGACGCGCTCTGCGCCCGTGCGCAGACGCCCTACGGCACCAGCGCTGCGATCTGCATCTGGCCGCGGTTCGTCGCTCAGGCCCGCAATATGCTTGGCACTGCGCACGCCGTGCGGATCGCGACCGTCGTCAACCTCCCTTCCGGCGATATGGAAGTGGCCGATGTCGCTGCCGAAGCACGCGAGGCGATTGCCGATGGCGCCGATGAGATCGATCTGGTCATCCCCTACCGCAAGCTGCTCGCCGGCAATGAGAAGGCGGTGACCGACATGGTCAAGGCCGTGCGCGCCGAATGCGCCGGCCCCGTCCTGCTGAAGGTCATCATCGAGACTGGCGAACTGAAGGATGCCGCATTGATCCGCCGTGCCTCCGAACTCGCCATCGAAGCCGGCGCCGATTTCATCAAGACCTCGACCGGCAAGGTCGCCGTCAATGCGACGCTTGAAGCCGCCGATATCATGATCCGCGCTATCCGCGAGAGCGGCCGCAAGGTCGGCTTCAAGCCGTCAGGCGGCATCGGCTCGGTGGCCGATGCCGCGCTCTATCTGAGCCTTGCCGAAACCATCATGACACCGGACTGGGCGATGCCGTCGACGTTCCGCTTCGGCGCTTCCGACCTGCTCGACGATATCCTGGCGGTTCTGAGCGGAACACAGTCGGCACCGGCTACGGCGTCGAGCTATTGAAATGATTCCGCAGGAGATCATCCGACGTAAGCGCGATGGCGACGAACTCAACGCCGCCGAGATCAGCTCCTTCATCGCGGCGCTCGCTGCCGGCCAATTGTCGGAAGGCCAGATCGGCGCATTCGCCATGGCCGTCTGGTTCAAGGGCATGTCGCGGGCCGAAATCGTTGCCCTGACGCTGGCGATGGCCGATTCCGGCGACAGACTGCAATGGGCCGATATCGATCGCCCGATCGCCGACAAACATTCGACCGGCGGCGTTGGCGACAATGTTTCGCTGATGCTGGCGCCGATCGCCGCTGCCTGCGGCCTTGCCGTTCCGATGATCTCCGGGCGCGGCCTTGGCCACACCGGCGGCACGCTGGATAAGCTCGAATCCATTCCCGGCTATATGATCACCCCGGATGCGGATCTGTTCCACAGGGTCGTGAAGGAGGCGGGATGCGCCATCATCGGCCAGACCGGCACCTTGGCGCCCGCCGACGGCAGGCTCTATGCCGTGCGCGACGTGACCGCCACCGTCGATTCCATTCCCCTGATCACCGCCTCTATCCTCTCGAAGAAACTTGCGGCGGGGCTCGAGACGCTGGTGCTCGACGTCAAGGTCGGCAACGGCGCCTTCATGGCGGACCGCGGCCAGGCGGAGATCCTGGCGCAGTCGCTGGTCGAGGTGGCCAATGGCGCCGGCGTGAAGACCTCGGCCCTGATCACCGACATGAACCAGCCGCTTGCCGATAGTGCCGGCAATGCCGTCGAGATGCGCAACTGCCTGGATTTCCTGGTGGGCAGAAAGGCGGACACGCGGCTCGAGACTGTCGTTCTCGCCTTCGCCGCCGAGATGCTGGTGAAATCCGGCGTTGCCGCTTCCTCTGATGAAGCCGAGAGGATGGCGCGTCAGGCCCTGTCATCGGGAAAGGCGGCAGAGGTCTTCGCGCGCATGGTATCCATGCTCGGCGGCCCGGCCGATCTCATCGAAAACCCCGACCGATACCTGGCCAGGGCGCCGGTCGCAAAGCCTGTTCCGGCCGCCCGGTCCGGCTGGCTTGGCGCCTGCGATGCGCGCGGTATCGGGGTCAGTGTCATCGATCTCGGCGGCGGAAGACGCCATCCGGCGGACCGGATCGATCATCGCGTCGGCTTCTCCGAACTCCTGCCGCTCGGCACCCGCGTCAATGCCGGCGAACCGATCGCGCTGGTTCATGCCGCCGACGACGCAGCGGCGGAGAGAGCAGTTGCGGCACTTGCCGCGCACTACCGCATCACAGAGGAGAGGCCGGAGCTGACACCGGTGATTGCGGGCCTGCTCTGACGCGGTTTACTGCTTGAGGCTGAGCGAACCGTCGGCGACGGAATAGGAGGCGAGCTTCTGCAGGAAACTCATGCCGACCAGCGTCGTCGTCAGCGCATCGTCCTTCAGGACGAAGGCTTCGACCTCACGCACGCGAATACCGCCGATCTCGACGCGGTCGAGCGTCACATGCGCGGCCTTCGTCTGGCCGTTCGCCGTGTTCACCCCATAGCGGAAATCGAGCTGGTTGGCGGTAAAGCCCAGCCGGCGGGCGAGCGTCTCGTTGAGCGCCACATAGGTGGCGCCGGTATCGATCAGGCCCTGCACCGGCTTGCCGTTGATCTTGAAGCTGCCGGTATAGTGGCCCTGCGCATCGGCCTGCAGGCGGATCGCACTGCTGCCGTAGACGGGCTCCGGTGCGACCGGCTGCTCGGTTTCGGTCGATACGTAATTGGCGGAGAGAGTTTCAGCGGGCTGCTGGCTGGTGGTTCCGAAGAAGGAAGGCACCTGTGTGGCGAGCACCGCGGCGATGCTGGCGAATAGAACGGTACGCACGAGCATGAAACAGAAATCCTTCCTGTATAAACCCGGCTTCATGCAGGGCCTCATCCTCCAAGCTTGCTAAACCTCAAGTGCTGATAAGTTGCTAATATCGACAACAAAAGGCCCGGAATGAACCTCCGGGCCGTGAAGTCTTTCGATTTGGTAAAGGAAGATTGAAATTACTTGGTGCCGTACATGCGGTCGCCGGCATCGCCGAGGCCGGGCATGATATAGCCCTTCTCGTTGAGATGACTGTCGATCGATGCGGTGAAGACCGGAACATCGGGATGCGCGGCGCGGAAGTTGCGGATGCCTTCCGGGGCGGCAAGCAGGCAGAGGAAGCGGATATTGTGAGCGCCGCGTTCCTTGAGCTTGTCGATCGCCGCGATCGAGGAATTGCCGGTCGCAAGCATCGGGTCGACGACGATGATCAGCCGCTCGGCCACGTCTTCCGGCGCCTTGAAGTAATATTCGACCGGCTGCAGCGTCTCGTGGTCGCGGTAGACGCCGATATGCGAGACGCGGGCGGACGGCACGAGATCGAGCATGCCTTCGAGCAGCCCGTTGCCGGCGCGCAGGATCGAGGCGAAGACCAGCTTCTTGCCCTCGAGGATCGGCGATTCCATCGTCTGCAGCGGCGTCTCGATCGTTTCCATCGTCAGTTCGAGATCGCGGGTCACCTCGTAGCAGAGCAGCGTCGAGATTTCGCGCAGCAAGCGCCGGAAACTTCCCGTCGATGTCTCCTTGCGCCGCATGATGGTGAGCTTGTGCTGCACAAGCGGATGATCGATGACTGTGACGCCGTCCATGGGGAAGCCTTTCATTCTTTCTATCGAATGTTTCTTTCACGGAAATCGGCCCGACCGCAAGAGTGGTGGTCAATCTTCCCCAGCCTCTCGCCCTCAAATCCGGGCAAGCAGGGCCTTGCGCGTCTCTTCGTCCACGAAGGCTGCCTCGACCGCCGTGCGCGTCGTGGCATCGATCTCCGCGTCGCTGAAGCCGAAAGCCGTAGCGGCAAGTTCGTATTCCCGCTTGAGCGAAGTATGGAAGAAAGGCGGATCGTCCGAGCTGATGGTCACCCGGATGCCTGCTTCCTTCAGCCGGCGCAACGGATGGGACGCGAAATCGGGAAAGACGCCAAGCGCGATATTGGAGCCTGGGCAGATCTCCAGCACGGTGCCGAGATCGGCAAGCCGCTTCACCAGATCGAGATCCTCGATGGCGCGCACCCCATGGCCGATGCGCGAGGGGCGCACCGCATCGAGCGCGTCGGCGACGCTGAAGGCGCCGCAGACCTCCCCGGCATGGATGGTGAGCCCGAGGCCGGCATCGCGGGCGATATCGAAGGCGCGGGCATAATCGGCGACACGGCCCATGCGTTCTTCGCCGGCAAGGTTGAAGCCGGTAATCAAAGGATTGCCGGCCTTTGCCGCATATTCGGCAGCACCGATCACGCTCTCCGGACCGAAATGCCGCTCGCCGGTGACGATCAGCCGGGCTTCGATGCCGCTCTTTTCCCTGGCCCGCCGGATGCCTTCGCAGATACCGGATATATAGGCGTCGGCGCCAAGCCCGATGCGCTTGCCGTGGTCGGGCGAAACGATGAGCTCGCTGTAGATCGTATCGACGCCGGCGAGTTCGTCGAGATAGGTTTCGGTCAGAAGCGCATAGTCCTCCTCGGTTTTGTAGACCTCGGAAACCTTGTCGTAACATTCGAGGAAGCTTGCGAAATCATGCCAGACATAGGCGCCGTCGCGAAGCTGTGCGCTGATGTCGACGCCATATTTCCGTGCCTGCGCCGCGGTCAGCGCTGGCGGTGCCGCACCCTCCAGATGGCAGTGCAGTTCGACCTTCTTCAAATGCGATGTCACAGAAAACTCCTTCCGTGCGGGCCGGCCGGGATGCCGAGATGCCGGGCGATGCTCTCGCCGATATCGGCATAGCTGCGGCGCACGCCGATCGAACGAGACCGGATGCCGGGGCCATAAGCGATGACAGGCGCGCGCTCGCGCGTATGGTCGGTGCCGCGCCAGGTCGGATCGCAGCCGTGATCGGCGGTGAGCACGACGAGATCGCCGGGCTTCAGTTTCTTGTGGACTTCGGGCAAGCGCGCATCGAAGGCTTCGAGTGCCGCGGCATAACCCGGCACGTCGCGGCGATGACCGTAGATCATGTCGAAATCGACGAAATTGGTGAAAACGAGATCGCCGTCCTCAGCCTCATCGATCGCCGAGAGCGACGCATCCATCAGCGCCTCGTTGCCATTCGCCTTGATGACCCTGGAAATGCCCTGATGCGCGAAGATGTCGCCGATCTTTCCCACAGCATGCACATGCCGGCCGTGCTCGATCAGCCGATCGAGCAGCGTCGGCTCCGGCGGCAGCACGGAGAAGTCACGCCGGTTTCCGGTGCGCTGGAAAGTAGAGGCGGACTGGCCGATAAAGGGCCGGGCGATGACGCGGCCGATATTGTAGGGATCGAGCAGCCCCCGGGCCAAACGGCAGAAGGCGAGCAGACGATCGAGGCCGAAATGTACCTCATGCGCCGCGACCTGGAAGACCGAATCCGAGGAGGTGTAGCAGATCGGCTTGCCGGTGCGGATATGGTCCTCGCCGAGCTGGGTGATGATCTCCGTTCCCGAGGCATGGCAGTTGCCGAGAATGCCGGGCACGTCAGCCTCCCTGCACAGCGCCTCGATGAATTCCTGAGGAAAGGCGTCGCCCTCCGTCGGGAAATAACCCCAATCGAAACTGACAGGTGTTCCCGCGATCTCCCAATGGCCCGACGGCGTGTCCTTGCCGCGGGAGATTTCGGTGGCGGCGCCATAAATGCCGTAGACCTTTTCCGGGACGGGCATGCCGGCCGGAAACCGGCCCGACGCCGATCGCGCGATGTGCATCAGTCCGAGTTCCGACATGTTGGGCAGGGAAAGCGGCCCTTCGCGCAATCCGGCGCGGTCTGCGGCTCCGGCTGCGCAGAACTCGGCGATATGGCCGAGCGTATCGGCGCCCTCGTCGCCATAAGCCGCCGCATCCGGCGCTCCGCCAACGCCGAAGGAATCCAGAACAAAAAGAAAGGCACGCGCCATTTTACACCCGAGAGAGCCGATCGCCGGCCTCTGGAATGTCGGAGGCGGCTGAGATCCAGCCATATAATGCTGCGGCCGGCTTGGCAAATTCGAGAAGAGTAGGCGGCGGCCGTCAGCAGTCGCCGCAGGGGATCGAGTCGCCTTGCCGCTGGCGGTAGAAATAACTGCGGCTGATGGTGATCGTGCGCATGCCGTCAGGCATGAAGTTCGGGGCGAACAGGAACATCGTATAGGGGATGCTGAGCTCGGTACGGACCAGGAAACTGTTCGCCGTCTTCATATCCGCTGGCACGTTGGTCACCGAGGTGTTCTTGGCATAGGGCACCGTACCGGCCTTCGCCCAGGACCAGAGCACCTTCGCATTGGCGCCGGCATCGATGGTGATCCCGGTGATCTTCAGCGTCAGCGACGTGGAGTTGTAGGGCACGAAGATCGCCGTTGCGACCGACGGCATCTGCGCGAGCGCGCTCTTCGTGACGGATTGCTGCTGGGTGACGAGGTCGGCCACCGTTCCTGCGGCGCGTGTCACGCGCTTGCTGACGCTGAGGCCGACCGTGATCTCGAAAGCGCCGATATAGAGCATGACGAGCACGGGAAAGAGGATCGCGAATTCGATCGCTCCGGCGCCCTTGCGGTCGCGGCCCAGCCGCCGCATCGTCAGGACCAGTCTGGTGAACGGGTTGCGCAACGCCATTATGGATACTGCTCGTTCTGGAAGGCCGCGGTCCCGACGATCAGATATTGCCTCGGCATCGAAGCGTCGGAGGGACGTATCGTGGTGATGTAAGGCCGGACCAGATCCGCGGTGATTTCCCAGCGATAGTAAGCGCGCAGCATGTTGATCGTGCCGGCGCCGCCCGGCGCATATTTGAAGGCAGCCGGGTTGATGTCGGCATATTTGTCGGTGGAAACCTTGGGGATCGTCGTCGGAATGGCCGAGAAGGTGCTGAACGTCTGCACATCCAGGTAGAGCTTGCTCGGCGTGGCGACTTCGGTCGCCGAGCAGCGGATCAGGATCGAGACCTCATCGCAGAAAGCCTGGCGGAATTGCGCCTGGTTCATATCGGTCGTGCGGCCGAGATTATAGGTAATCTGCCCGGTTCGCATCCGGCGGCTCATCGTATCGACGGCATTGGAGACGAGTTCCTCGGCGGCGAAGGCGACGAAAGTTTCGAGGATTGCGAAAATCACCAGGAAATAGGGAATGGCGAGCAGCGCGAATTCGATCGCCGCAGCACCCTCGCGCGAGCGGGCGAGAGCGCGAAACCGTAAGAAACGGAACGGCGCAAAAGCGCGCCCCTTATCCGTCTTCTGATCAATTACCGTCATTGCCTGGACCCGAGCGACATTTTCCAGTCGTCAGACTAAGGTCCGTTCGTTGATTTTCCGTTTCAACCTGACACGACGATTTTAACGAATGGTCGAGAAAGCTCCGAGATGGTGCTCAGGGTGAGGCGGTCGCGGTGGCCGCTTGCTGCGCATGCTGCTCGCAATTCGGTGTGCAGGACAGCACGGAGCGCTCGGTCTGCCGGTAGACACGCACCGTATTGCCCTCGTCGATCGACACCAGGATGCGCTCGTCGAGGATCGCATTGCCGTCGGCATCGAGAAGCACCAGATTGGTAGTGCCGAAGCTGCGGCCTGTCAGCACGATGGTCTTGGCGTCGGCGACCGTCGCATCGGCGACCTTGGCATTGCCGACGATCACCTTGCTGACGGGGCGATCGAGCTTCAGCACGCGCGCGTGATCCATGTAGACGCGCAGCATGTCATCGTCTGCGGCCGCGGAAACTCCCGAAACACCGAAAGCGGCGATCATGCCGGCAAAGAAAATGGTTTTGCCGCTTGATGACATTTGGTCCTCTTTCACGATCACAGCGCAATATGCGCATAGAATGGAAAAAAATGGTGAACGAAGCCTTAAGCCCGCCGCTCTGTTCCAGGATGAAGCGTAATGATCCGATTTGGTACGGCTTCAGGGCGGCTCGCGCCCCGGTTGGAAGCAGAATATGTGCTATTTTCGGATGAATGCAGCGGTTATCCCAGGAATATCGTTAAATATTGAGCGAAGTGCGTAAGAAAATACTGACTCTACAGGGGCATGTTGTCTCGTTCACATGTCGTTAACGCTTTTCCTTAAGCCGATGGAAACGGCCATTCGCTAGGTTGCAGTCATCCGATCAACGGCAAACAGTTGGCGGACGTGCTGAACATCAACTGGAGTTAGGAGTTACCATGACCAAGCTTTTTAGCCGTTTTCTGAAGGACGAATCCGGCGCGACCGCAATCGAATACGGCCTCATCGCCGCCCTCATTTCCGTAGCGCTCGTGACCGGCGCAACCACGCTCGGTGGCAAGCTCAACAGCACGTTCACCACGCTGGGTACCAAGCTGGACGACGCTGTCACCCCGAAGCCGTAACTACTGGGGCGCAGCTCTGGTTTAGAAATGAATTAGGCTCACGAGCGAACGCCGTGAGCCTGTTCGTCTTGGGCAGATGAGACTCGAGGCAGACTAGTATCGAAGCAGGTGAGAAGATGATCGTAGCCGCAATCCTTCTGGTTTTTCCGCTCTGCCTTGCTTTTGCGGCCATATCCGATCTGTTGACGATGACGATCCCGAATAGGGTATCGTTGATCATGGTGATTTCATTCGCCGTGTTGGCGCCATTGAGCGGGGTGGCTCTTCCGGCAATCGGAATGCATGCGCTGGGCGCCGCCATCGTGTTCGGCATTTGCTTTGCCCTGTTTGCGCTCAATGTGATGGGCGGTGGAGATGCGAAACTTTTGAGCGCGGCTGCGCTCTGGTTCGGTTGCGAGCCTGCTCTGCTGACTTTTCTGGCCTATGTCAGTGCCATCGGCGGCTTGGTCACGTTGGCGATCCTGTTGATCCGGTCACAGTCAAATACGATATTGGCCATCGGCCTTCCCATCCCCAATTCGCTGCTGCTTGCCAAGAAGGTTCCTTACGGCATCGCGATCGCGATCGGCGGTTTCATGGCCTTCCCCTCCTCGCCGCTCTTCATCGCCGCGCTGGAAAGCCTGAAATGACGGCATTTTAAATGCCCGTTAACTTAAAATGTAAGCGTTCCATTAACCATAATTATACCAATTGCTGAGCATTCTACAGGGCGAACATATCGTGCCCCGAGGAATGATCGATGAAACCGGCCCGCCTTATAATCCTAGCTGTCGCCGTGGCGGCGGCCGGCCTCGCCGGCCTCCTGGCAATGCGCATGGCGGGCAGTGGCGGCGTCGTCACTCAGGTACGCTCGGTCGTCGAGAAGGAACCCACCGTCAACATCCTCGTCTCGAGCGCCAATCTGCCGGTCGGCGCAAGGCTGGACGACAAGTCGGTGCACTGGATGGCCTGGCCGCAGGGCGGCGTCGTCCCGGGACTCATCACCGAAGCCGACAAGCCGGATGCGATCAAGGATCTGCAGGGCGCCGTCGTGCGTCTGCCGATCTTCGAAGGCGAACCGATCCGGCCGGAAAAGGTCGCCGATTCCAGCAGCCGCATCCTCTCCTCGCTATTGCCGGCCGGCAAGCGCGCCGTCGCGACCGAGATATCGGTGGCAACCGGCGCCGGTGGTTTCATCCTGCCGAACGACCGCGTCGACGTCATCATGGTCCGCAAGGGCACTGAGGCCGACAAGCTCATTACCGAAACCGTGCTGAGCAATGTCCGCGTTCTCGCCATCGACCAGCAGATACAAGAAAAGGACGACGGCTCGAAATCGGTGGTCGGCACGACCGCGACGCTCGAGCTCACCCCTGATCAAACGAAGGTTCTCGCGGTCGCCCAGCAGATGGCGGACCGGTTGTCGCTCGCGCTGCGCTCGGTCGCCGATGCGCAGGAGCAGGATACCAGTGCCGCCGACTATCTCCTGAGCGGCGACAACGGCAGTGCGATCATCCAGGTCATCAAGTCGGGCGCCATCGTCACGGATGCCAGCGCAGCGCCGAAGGCGGAGTAAAGGACGTGCAAATGGGCAATTCAACGCGGCGCGCCAGACCTCTCCTGACGGGCTGCCTTTCGCTAGCAGTCGGCCTCTCCGGTATAGTGCCGGCCTCTTTCGCCCCGCTTTTCGGTGCAGGCGAGGCGCGCGCCGATTCCGATAGCCTGGTCCGGATCTCTCAGACCGGCCCCAATGCCCATCGCCGGCTGAAGCTCGGGCTCAACAAGGCCGTCGTCGTCGATCTGCCGGACGACGCGCATGATATCCTCGTCTCCGATCCAAGCATGGCCGATGCCGTGACCCGCACCTCGCGGCGAATCTACCTGTTCGGCAAGAAGGTCGGCCAGACGAACATCTTCGTCTTCGGCGCCGGCGGACAGGAGATCGTCAATCTCGATATCGAGATCGAGCGCGACGTCTCCGGCCTCGAAGTCAATCTCCGCCGCTTCATTCCCGACTCCAACATCAACGTCGAAATAGTCTCCGACAACATCGTGCTGACCGGCACCGTGCGCACGCCGCAGGCTGCCACGCAGGCGGCCGATCTGGCGCAGGTCTTCCTGAAAGGCGGTGAGGCGACGACCAGAACCGAAACGGCATCCGGCACCGGCGGCGACAGCTCCGTGGCGCTCTTTGCAGAAGGTCGCCAGGCCTCGCAGGTCGTCAACCTCCTGCAGATCGAGGGCGAGGACCAGGTCACCCTCAAGGTGACGATCGCCGAGGTCCGCCGCGAGGTGCTGAAGCAGCTCGGCTTCGACAATCTGGTTTCCAGCTCCTCCGGTATGACGGTCGCCCAGCTCGGCAGCCCAAGCGCCGACAGCGCGACATCGACCGTCGGCGGCGGTCTGGCGGCGCTCTTCAAGAGCTCGATCGGCAAATACGACATTTCGACCTACCTCAACGCGCTGGAACAGGCCAAGGTCGTCAAGACGCTCGCCGAGCCGACGCTGACGGCGATATCGGGCCAGGCCGCGACCTTCAATTCCGGCGGCCAGCAGCTTTATTCGACGACCGACAACGACGGCAACGTCACCGTCGTGCCGTTCAACTACGGTATCAACCTCGCCTTCAAACCGGTCGTGCTGTCATCGGGACGCATCAGCCTGCAGATCAAGACCAATGTCTCCGAACCGGTAGCCGGCAGCGGCAACGCCACTTATCAGCGCCGTTCGGCGGAGACCTCGGTAGAACTGCCCTCGGGCGGCTCGATCGCGCTCGCCGGCCTTATCCGTGACAATGTTTCCCAGACGATGGGCGGCACCCCTGGCGTCTCGAAGATCCCGCTGCTCGGGACGCTCTTCCGCCAGAAGGGGTTCGAGCGTCAGGAAACCGAACTCGTCATCATCGCAACGCCCTATCTGGTGCGCCCGGTGGCGCGCAATCAGCTCAACCGACCGGACGACAATTTCAGCCCCGAGAATGACGGTGCGACCTTCTTCCTCAACCGTGTCAACAAGGTCTATGGCCGCCGCGAGGCGCCCGTCGCCGATGCGCAGTTCCACGGCTCGATCGGGTTCATCTACAAATGAGCGGGGCGTGCACGGCAGCGATGGCACAGAACAGAGATCAGGCGATGGCCCATATGAATGCGACGACACCCCGCCTCGGAATCTCGAAGGCGCTTTTCGCCACGGCCGCCATGTCGGTGGCCGTCCTTTCCGGATGCGCCGGCCCGCACGACCAGCTGACGACCGGCGGCATTCCGGACGATTACCGTGCCCGCCACCCGATCATCGTCACGGAAGCGGAGCAGACGGTGGATATACCTGTTGCCTCCACCGATCGCCGGCTGACCATCGCCCAGCGCGATCTCATCCGCGGCTTTGCCGCAAACTATATCTCGCGCGCCTCGGGCCCGGTTTACGTGCTGTCGCCGCAAGGCTCGCCCAATTCGGCCGCCGCCTATCAGCTGCGCAATCAGGTTCGTGCCGAGCTGACATCGAGGGGGATTGCAAGCTCGAAAATCGTCAACACCTCCTATGCCGCCGTCGGTCCCGGTGATGCGGCGCCGATCCGGCTGAGCTTTACCGGCACCACCGCGGTCACCACGCAATGCGGTCAGTGGCCAAAGGACATATCGAACGATTTGACCAACCAGAACTACTATAATTTCGGCTGCGCCTCGCAGAACAACCTTGCCGCCCAGATCGCCAATCCGGAGGATCTGGTGGCGCCCCGCGGCATGACCCCGATCGACGCGCAGCGGCGCAACAATGCCATCCAGGAATACCGGACGACGACATCGACGATCGAAGATGTCGCCGGCAGCGACAGCAGCTTCTGAGGCGGAACGGCACGATGAGCGCGATCGAATACGAAATCAAAAACCCCAGCGAGCTTCGCAACGCCGAGGAGGCGGTGCGCATGGCGGATCTGGAAAACATGCGGCCGCTGCCGCGCATCTCCGTCCACGCTTTCTGCGAGAGCGAGGCCCTGCAGAACGTTATGGAACGCTGCGCCAATGATCGGCGCATGGCGAAGGCCAGCATGCGCATCACCAGCGGCGGCACTGCCGCTGCTGCCAATATGTTTACCAGCACCCCGACGCCGAACCTCATCATCATCGAGACCAAGGCGAATGCGGCGAACCTCCTGAGCGAACTTGCACCGCTCGCCGCCGTCTGCGACCCAACAACCAAGGTGGTCATTATCGGTTATTACAACGATATCGGCCTCTATCGCGATCTCATCCGCAACGGCATCTCCGAATATATGGTCCAGCCCGTCGCCATGCCCGATATCCTGGCGGCGATGGCCTCGATCTTCGTCGATCCCGACGCCGAGCCGCTCGGCCGCAGCGTCGCCTTCATCGGCTCCAAGGGCGGCACCGGCGCCTCGACCATCGCGCATAATTGCGCCTTCGGCATTTCCAATCTCTTCTCCACCGAGACGATTCTGGCCGATCTCGACCTGCCCTATGGCACGGCGAACATCGACTTCGACCAGGATCCGGCCCAGGGCATCGCCGAAGCGGTGTTTGCGCCCGATCGTCTCGACGAAGTCTTCCTCGACCGCCTGCTGACAAAATGCTCCGAGCATCTCTCTCTGCTTGCCGCCCCCTCGCTGCTCGACCGCGCCTATGATTTCGATGGCCAGGCTTTCCAGCCGGTGCTCGACGTCCTGCAGCGCAGCGCGCCCGTCACGGTGCTCGATGTTCCTCATGCGTGGTCGGAATGGACCCGCTCGGTGCTGTCGAGCGTCGACGAGGTGGTGATCTGCGCGGTTCCCGATCTCGCTAATCTTCGCAACGCCAAGAACATGCTGGACGCGCTGCGCAAGATGCGGCCGAACGACAAGCCGCCGCATCTGATCCTCAATCAGGTCGGCATGCCGAAGCGCCCGGAGATTTCACCGTCGGATTTCTGCGAACCGCTGGAGATCGATCCGATCGCGATCATCCCCTTCGACATCAGTCTCTTCGGCAACGCCGCCAATAGCGGTCGGATGATTTCTGAAGTCGACCCGAAGTCGCCAACGGCGGAAACCTTTTCGCAGATATCGCACATCGTCACCGGCCGTGTCGCGATCAAGAAGGCGAAGAAGGGCGGCCTGCTGGGCCTCCTGAAGCGCAAGTAGACGATGAGCAATTCCAGCAAAAGCGGGCAGCGGTTTTGCATCCGGAATTGCGTGAAAACAAAAAGATAGAGCATTTCCGTGACTCCGGAGAGATCGGGAAATGCTCTAGAACGAGCAGATTGGATCGAGTGGCATGTTTGGAAAACGCGGAAACGAAGGTCCCGGAAAGGTCGGGGGGGCGATTGCTCCTCCGCCGCCGGCTCCGGCCGCCGTCCCTGCGGCCTCTTCCCCCTCCATTCTGGTCGAACCCTCGCGCGAGTCCGCACGCCAGCAGGTGACGCCACCGCCGATGCAGACGCCGCAGCGCAAGCGCCCGGCCCGCACCGATGAATATTACAACACCAAGGCGCAGGTCTTTTCGGCGCTGATCGACACGATCGATCTCTCGCAGCTTTCCAAGCTCGACGGCGAAAGCGCCCGCGAGGAAATCCGCGACATCGTCAACGACATCATCACCATCAAGAACTTTGCGATGTCGATCTCCGAGCAGGAAGAACTGCTCGAGGATATCTGCAACGACGTCCTCGGCTACGGCCCGCTGGAGCCGTTGCTGGCGCGCGACGACATCGCCGACATCATGGTCAACGGCGCCGGCCAGACTTTCATCGAAGTGGGCGGCAAGACGATCGAATCCGAGATTCGCTTCCGCGACAATGCACAGCTTCTCTCGATCTGCCAGCGCATCGTCAGCCAGGTCGGCCGCCGCGTCGACGAATCGAGCCCGATCTGCGACGCCCGCCTGCCGGATGGTTCGCGCGTCAACGTCATCGCGCCGCCGCTGTCGATCGACGGGCCGGCGCTCACCATCCGCAAGTTCAAGAAGGACAAGCTGACGCTCGATCAGCTCGTCCGTTTCGGTGCGATCACGCCGGAAGGCGCAACCGTGCTGCAGATCATCGGACGCGTGCGCTGTAATGTTGTCATTTCAGGCGGCACCGGCTCGGGCAAGACGACCCTTCTGAACTGCCTCACCAACTATATCGACAGGGACGAGCGCGTCATCACCTGTGAGGATACCGCCGAACTGCAGCTGCAGCAGCCGCATGTCGTTCGTCTCGAAACGCGTCCGCCGAATATCGAAGGCGAGGGCGAGATCACCATGCGCGATCTGGTCAAGAATTGCCTGCGTATGCGTCCCGAGCGCATCATCGTCGGCGAAGTGCGCGGACCGGAGGTTTTCGACCTGCTGCAGGCGATGAATACCGGTCACGACGGCTCAATGGGCACCATCCACGCCAATACGCCGCGCGAATGCCTGAGCCGTATCGAATCGATGATCGCCATGGGCGGCTTCACGCTGCCGGCAAAGACGGTACGCGAGATCATTTCCAGCTCGGTCGACGTCGTCATTCAGGCGGCGCGCCTTCGTGACGGTTCGCGCCGCATCACCCAGATCACCGAGGTGGTCGGCATGGAAGGCGACGTCATCATCACCCAGGATCTGATGCGCTACGAGATCGAAGGCGAGGATGCGAATGGCCGCCTGATCGGTCGGCACATGTCGACCGGCGTCGGCAAGCCGCATTTCTGGGATCGCGCCCGCTACTTCAACGAGGAAAAGCGTCTTGCCGCCGCCCTCGACGCAATGGAAGCGAAAACGAAGGAATAGGCGAGATGTTCGGGTTCGATCCGATAGTGTTGGCAATCGTCGTCCTGGCCGCCGTCTCCGCGGGCGCGGTGGCCTATGTCTTGTTGTTTTCCCGGATTGAGACTGACAAGAAATCGGCAAGCCGCATCAACCGCGTCAAGTCGGCCGAAAGCGACCGTGTCAAGGTCAAGGCTGCCCGCGACCGGGTGCAGGAGCTGTCGAAGCGTCGCAAGTCGGTGCAGGACAACCTGAAGGACCTGGAAAAGCGTCAGCACGAAAAGACCAAGAAAACCCTGTCGATGAAATCCCGGCTGGTGCAGGCCGGCCTGACGATCACGGTGGCGAAATTCTATCTCATCAGCGCCATCTTCGCCTCCGTGCTGCTGCTCGTGGCCTTCATCGTTGGTGTATCGTGGATGGTCATGGTCGGTGTCGCCGTCGTCGCCGGTCTCGGCCTGCCGCGCTGGGTTATCGGCTTCCTGATCAAGCGTCGCCAGAACAAGTTTCTCAATGAGCTCCCCAATGCACTTGACGTCATCATCCGCTCTATCAAATCGGGCTTGCCACTCAACGATGCGATCCGTCTTATCGCAACAGAGGGCACCGAGCCGGTCAAGAGCGAGTTCCGGCGAGTCATTGAAGCGCAGCAGGTGGGTCTCAGCATTCCCGATGCCTGCGCCCGCATGACGATCCACATGCCGCTCCAGGAAGTCAATTTCTTCGCCATCGTCATCGCCATCCAGTCGCAGGCGGGCGGCAATCTCTCGGAAGCGATCGGCAACCTCTCCAAGGTCCTGCGTGATCGCAGGAAGATGAAGGCCAAGGTTACAGCGCTCTCGATGGAAGCCAAGGCGTCGGCCTACATCATCGGGGCTCTGCCCTTCATCGTCGCGACCCTCGTCTATCTCACCTCGCCGAACTACATGATGATCCTTTTCACCGATCCGCGTGGCCATTTCATCATGGGTTTCTCGGCGATCTGGATGTCGATCGGCATTTTCGTCATGCGCAAAATGATCAGTTTTGATATCTAGCCGGAAGGAAGCACCATGTCGCAGGACCTTGCCGCAACGCTGACCAATCCGAGCATGCTGATCGCACTTTTCGTGGCGATTGCCGTCTTCGCTACTTTTTATACGATCGCTGTTCCCTTCTTCGAGCGCGGCGATCTCACCAAGCGCATGAAGGCCGTTTCCACAGAGCGCGAGCAGATCCGCGCCCGCGAGCGCGCGCGCATGAACGCGGAAACCGGCGCCGGCAAGGCTTCACTCAGGAGCCAGAACAACCGCTCGGTCCGCCAGATCGTCGAGCGTTTCAACCTGCGCAAGGCGCTGGTCGACGAGAACACGGTCAACAAGCTGCGCGCCGCCGGTTTCCGCTCGGAGAATGCGCTGAATAGCTTCCTCGTGGCGCGTTTCCTGCTGCCTTTCCTTTTCCTGGCGCTAGCTGCCTTTTGGGTCTTCGGCCTCGGCAATCTCGCCGAAAGGGGCATGGGCATCCGCCTCTTCGCCGTCATCGGCATCGGCTATCTCGGCTTCTACGCGCCGAACATCTATATCTCGAACCGTATGGGCAAGCGTCAGCACTCGATCAAGCGCGCCTGGCCGGATGCGTTGGACCTGATGCTGATCTGTGTCGAATCCGGTATCTCGATCGAGGCCGCGATGCGTCGTGTGTCGGAAGAGCTCGGCGAGCAGTCGCCGGCGCTCGCCGAGGAGATGGTGCTGACCACGGCCGAGCTCTCCTTCCTGCCGGATCGCCGCGTAGCGCTCGAAAATCTTGCCACACGTACCCAGATCGAGTTGGTACGCTCGGTGACGCAGGCGCTGGTCCAGGCCGATCGCTACGGCACGCCGATCGCGCAGGCGCTGCGTGTTCTCGCCCAGGAAGGGCGCGACGAACGCATGAACGAGGCGGAAAAGAAGGCGGCCGCGCTGCCGCCGAAACTGACGGTGCCGATGATCCTGTTCTTCCTGCCGGTGCTGATCGCCGTCATTCTCGGTCCGGCCGGCATTCAGGTGGCAGACAAGTTCTGACGGTTGCGCCGGCGCCGGAAAGCGGATGCCGCTTTCGGCAGAAGGCGATGTTGCCTCAAGGATCGTCGGCCGATCGCGGGCTTCAAACACGCGTGACCGCCGCCGGCATAGCTGGTAAACGGGATGGACGACCATCGGCAAGCGCGGATGCAACCGCAGTGCCCCTGGCGCTCCTTCAATCCAAGAGAGAGGTTTCCGATGTCTTCTGCCGGCATTTTCATCAGCATCATGGCAGCCCTGGCGGTCGGCGCGATGAGCCCCGGCCCAAGCTTCGTCGTCGTCTCCAGGATCGCTATCTCGCGTTCAAGGCTGGATGGTCTTGCGGCCGCGCTCGGCATGGGCGTCGGCGGTGTCGTTTTTGCCGTGCTGGCGCTTGCCGGGCTGACGGCGCTGCTGTCTCAGTTCGAATGGCTCTATGTCCTGCTAAAGGTCGCAGGCGGCGCCTATCTCGTCTATATCGCCGTCAATATCTGGAGGAGCGCCGGTCAGCCGCTCGAAGTCTCTGACGCCGTCAACGGCAACCGAGCGCTGAGATTGAGCTTCATGACTGCGCTGCTGACCCAGCTCAGCAACCCGAAAACCATCATCGTCTATGCCAGCCTCTTTGCGGCACTTCTGCCGAGAACGGTGCCGCTCGATCTCATCGTCGCGCTGCCGCTCGGCGTCTTTGCCGTGGAGGCCGGGTGGTATTCGATCGTGGCCTTCGCCTTTTCGGCCCGCCAACCGCGGCGTCTTTATCTTGCCGCCAAGGGCTGGATCGACCGGGCCGCCGGTGCCGTCATGGGCGGCCTAGGTTTGCGTCTCATTCTTTCGGGCCTGAGCGCCCGCTAAGAGCATGATGCCGAAAAGTGTGCGCGGTTTTCGGACAACATCATGCTCTAACTCTTTAAATTACATCATGATCTCTCCGAAGCCGTAAGCCTTTTCGACGAGATGATTCGGTCAATTGGTGTTGCTGTCGCCTGCTGCTTGCGGCGTCTTGTCCTTGGCGGCGAGTTTCTGCCAGGAATTCTGCTGCGAGAGCATGCCTCTGAGATAGGCGACATTGGCATCGGCCTGCTGCGGCGAAAGTTCGCGCCGGGCGATCTGCTCGGCTTCCGGGAAACGCCCCTGCAGACCGACGACGAGGGCAAGGTTCTGCCTGACACGGCTGTCGGCGGTCGGCTGGCTGGCGGCGGAGCGCAGATAGGTTTCGGCCGTGCGCAGATCGCCGGTCAGCACGTAGGACATGCCGAGGTTGGAAAGGATGGACGGCTCGTTCGGCTGGATGTCGAGCGCGTCGCGGTAGCGCTGCCTGGCATCGCTTGCCCGGCCCATCTGGTCGAGGATCGCGCCTTGGGCCGAGATCAGCTTCCAGTCCGGACGGTCCGGCGTCTGGGCGCGCCCGATCGTATCGAGCGCCTGCTGGAACTGGCCGGCCGCCGCCTGCGCCTTGCCGTAGGCGGCCAGCACGTTGCGGTCGCCGGGGTTGGCGATCGCCACCTGCTGCATGACGGCGAGCGCCTGCGTGTCGCGACCGTTCATGCGCAGCAGATTGGCGTAGTTGACGCCGGTGACGGGATCGCGCGGGTTCTTTTCATAGGCCTGACCGAGCCGGTCCGTCGCCGAGCGCAGCTCGGTCGCGTCCATCTCTTCAACCGGCTTGGTGAGTTTCGGCACCGAGCCTGTTGTCATCCGGTCCTTGGTCGTCGAGCAACCGGCAAGTGCCAAGACGAGCAGCGATGCCGCAGCGCCCTGCAGGATACGATTCGTGATTGTGGTGGTGAGCGAGGCAGGCATGGCGCGTTCCTGGATTCCGAAATCGGCGCCTGACCTCGAAGCGGAACAGGGAAAGGTTTGACGCGTAATCTTCGCTCCAGCAATAGTCTGTTAACCCTAACAGACCGTTAAGGAACGATTCCTTGCGACCGCCGAAGGACAATCATGGCCCCCTATCAGTTCATCGAGAGACCAACCCCTTTCAACACGAAGGGCGGTTCGACGCTGCCGATCTTTGCCGTCACGCCTGCCCATATCGAGACCGGCACGATCGATCCGATCGCGCTCGATTGGGCGCGCAGGGCAGGCTACAAGGCTGAGAGCGGGTCGCTGCTGCTGATCCCGACGGCCGAAGGCCATCTCGGCGGCGCGCTTTACGGCCTCGGCACCAACCCATCCGAGCAGCCTTACATCACCGGCAGGCTCGCCCGTGCGCTGCCGGCCGGCGACTGGCACATCGAGACCGCGCCGCTGACGGCAAATCGCCTGGCCCTCGGCTTTGGCCTCGGCAGCTACCGTTTCGACCGCTACAAATCCGAAAAATCGCCAGCGGCGACGCTGATGATTCCCCGCGATGCCGACGCCGCCGACATCAAGCGCCAGCTCGCCGGCGTCTTTCTCGCCCGCGACCTCATCAATACGCCGACGAATGATATGGGGCCGAACCAGCTCGAGGCCGTTTTCCGTGGCCTGGCCGCACACTACAAGGCGGAGATGTCGGTTATATCAGGCGACGATCTGCTCACGCAGAACTTCCCGCTCGTCCATACCGTCGGCCGCGCCAGCGCCGATGCGCCGCGCCTTCTCGAGCTGCGCTGGGGCAAGAAGGGCCATCGCAAGGTGACGCTCGTCGGCAAGGGCGTCTGCTTCGATACCGGCGGTCTCGACATCAAGCCTGCCGCTTCCATGCTGCTCATGAAGAAGGACATGGGCGGCGCGGCGAATGTCATGGGACTTGCCTTGATGATCATGGACGCCAAGCTGAAGGTCGACCTGCGCGTTATCTTGCCCGTCGTCGAAAACGCGATCTCGTCCAATGCCTTCCGGCCCGGCGACATCTACCGCAGCCGCAAGGGCCTGACCGTCCAGATCGACAATACCGACGCCGAAGGCCGTTTGATTCTTGCCGATGCGCTTGCCTATGCCGACGAGGAAGAACCCGAACTGCTGATTGACATGGCGACGCTGACCGGCGCTGCCCGCGTTGCGCTTGGCCCGGATCTCCCGCCCTTCTTCACTGACGACGCCAATCTGGCGCATGATCTGACCGAAGCGAGCCTGGAAACCGACGATCCGCTCTGGCGCCTGCCACTCTATTCCGGCTACGAAAAGGATATCCGCACCAAGTTCGCCGACCTCACCAACGCGCCGGCCGGTGGCATGGCAGGGGCGATCACTGCGGCCCTCTTCCTCAAGCGTTTCGTCAGCAAGGCGAAGAGCTGGGTGCATTTCGATATTTACGGCTGGGCTCCGTCCGAACGGCCGCATTCGCCTGGTGGTGGCGAAGCTCAGGCAATCCGCGCGCTCTTTCACCATATCCGCGAGAGCCTGCGCTGACGCCATGCCAAAGTAGGCGCTGAGGCGCGTGCCATGATCCCGGTTCACGCGCCGCGCCTTGCTGCCGATCGTTAAAATTTTATTCACCTTGCCGGGCGGCAATTTCTGCCGCCCCTTGCATGTGCGTGGCAACTGCCGGAAAATGGAACGTTAGCGTAACGATCTTCCGGAGGGGCCGTGCCGATCGAACTGACCGCCTCGCAGGCGCTGGGGCTCTGGCATGGCGCGGCGCTCGATCAGGTCCGCCACGATGACCGCGATTTGACGTTGCGCCAGATGGCGATCCTGCTGCATATTTATCTGGTGCCGCCGCCGCACACGGTGCGCGGGCTTGCCGCCACGCTTGATGTCACCAAGCCGGTCATTACCCGCGCCTTGGATACGATGGGCGAGATGGGCCTGGTCGATCGTGTGCGTGACGATGCCGACCGGCGCAACGTGATCATCAAGCGCACCGTCGGCGGCGCGCTCTACCTGGAAAAGCTCGGCGATCTCATACGAGATCAGGCCCGCCGGCTGCCGATCTGAAAGGAATGCGAATGACGATGCTCGACCGCCGCCTGCATGCCTACAGACCTGATCTCGCGGAAGCCGGCCTCGAAGGCAAGGTCGAGGCGTTGCGCTTTGTGAAAGGCGCGCCGGCGCGTGTCGCCGTTCCTGTCGTAGGCTTGCGCCCTGAACCGGATGTTGCGCGCGGCATCGATACCGAGCTGCTTCTCGGTGAGGACGTGACCGTTTTCGATCGCGCCGACGGCTGGTGCTGGGCGAAAGCCGCCTCGGACGGCTATGTCGGTTATGTCCAGGCAGACGCGCTCCTGGAAGGCCGGCCGGCGCCGACCCATATCGTCACCGTCCAGCGCAGCTTCGTCTATCCGGAACCGGAACTGCGCAAACCCCACCAGGCCATCCTGTCGATGGGAAGCCGCGTTCACGTCGCCAGCGAGGCGGAAGCGCGCGGCAATCGCTATGTCGTGCTCGAGGACGGAACCGCGATCTTCGCCAAGCACGTCCAGCCGATCGGCGCGCTCGATGGCGCCGATTATGTGGAGATCGTCGCCCGTTTCCTGGAAACGCCCTATCTCTGGGGCGGGCGTTCCGGCCTCGGCATCGATTGCTCCGGCCTCGTCCAATTGGCGATGCTGATGACGGGCAGAGCTGCGCCACGCGATACCGATATGCAGGCGGCAGGCCTCGGCCAGCCGATCGATCGCTCCGAAATCCGTCGTGGCGACCTGGTATTCTGGAAGGGTCATGTCGCCGTCTTCGAAGATCCAGAAACCATCCTCCATGCCAACGGCCATAGCATGACGGTGGCGCGCGAGAATTTCGCGGCCGCGGTCGAGCGCATCGGCTGGCTCTACGAGCAACCGACCGGCTATCGCCGCCCGATCAGCTGATCAGCCGATCGGAGGCTGCGGCCAGGATCTCACTCCGCCTGTCCAGTCCTCGAAGGCTTTCGACAGTCTCAGCACCCGCATGTCGTCGAAGCGTGGCCCGACGATCTGCAACCCGATCGGCATGCCTGAGCGGGAGAAACCGCAATTGATCGAGGCGGCCGGCTGCTCCGACATGTTCCACGGCACCGTGAAACCGATATGTTCGAACGGCAGGGCCGGATCATTGGTCGGAGATGCCCATTCGGCCGGATAGGAGATGATCGGATTGGTCGGCGAAAGCAGGGCGTCGACTTCGGTGAACAGCCGTCCGCAGCTCTTGCGCATCTCGATCGTCTGGTTGAAGCCTCTGACCGCGTCGACGCCGCGGATGTCGGCACCGCCCTTCGCCCAATCCCTGATATAGGGCAGGATGCTGTCGCGCCTGTTATCGTCGAGATCGGCGATATCGCCCCAGAGCCGGGATCGCCAGAAATTGTCGAGCCCATCCAGCATCGCGCGTGTCAGCACCGGCTGGACGGATACAATAGTCGCGCCGGCCGCCTCGAACTGTTTCGCCGCCGTTTCGACCGCGGCCCTGATCTCGTCGTCCACCGCAAGCCCGCAGCCGGCATCGAGCATCAACCCGATCCTCATGCCCGACAGGTCGATGTCGAGATCCATCCAGTTGAAATCGTTCGGCGGCAGGCTGGTGCCATCGCGCCAGTCCGGCCGTGACAGCGTCGCCATTGAAAAGGCCGCGTCCTCGACCGTGCGCGCCATCGGCCCGACGCAGCGCCCGACATAATAGGGATCGGCCGGAATGCGCCCATGGCTTGGCTTGAAGCCGAAGATGCCGGTCCAGCCGGCGGGAAGGCGCACCGAACCGCCAATATCGGTGCCGATATGCAGTGGCCCGTAACCGGCCGCTGCCGCTGCGGAAGCCCCGGCACTCGATCCGCCGGGATTCTGCGTGGTGTTCCAGGGATTGCGGCTGAGAGGATGAAAGCTCGAAAGCCCGGAGGAAAGCATGCCGTAATCGGGGCAGGTGGTTTTGGCGAAGATCACCGCGCCGTCTTCCCGCAGCCGGGCGGCGGCCGGCGCATCGGCGTCCGCGGGTTTGAGTTCCACTGCCCTTGTGCCTGATGGTACCGGTTGGCCCTTCGTGGCGATCAGTTCCTTCAGCGTCACCGGGATGCCGTCGAGAGGGCCTAGCGTTTCTGCCTTCGCCCAGCGCTCCGTCGACGCTTTCGCCTGGGCGCGCGCCGATTCCGGATCGTAGAGGTAGAGTGCCGAAATCGACGGCTCCCAGGCGGCGATACGGTCTTCGAGGGCGAGCCAGTATTCGAGAGGGGAGAGGCTCTTATCGGCGAAGCGCCGCCTGAGTTCGCGAATGGTAAGGTCGGTTTCGGTCATGGCATGGTCTTTCAGGCTTTTCGTCTTGGGAGGTCATCAGCGGCTCGCCTCGCGCGGGTCGAGCAGATCGCGCAAACCGTCGCCGAGCATGTTGAAGCCGAAGACGGTGAGCGCGATGGCAAGGCCGGGCAGGATCGCCAGCCAGGGGGCGAGCGCCAGATAGGTTTGCGCATCGGCAAGCATCCGGCCCCAGGTCGGCGCCGGCGGCGCCATGCCGAGCCCGAGGAAGCTGAGACCCGCTTCGGTGAGGATCGCCAGCCCCAGCTGGATCGCGCCATGCACGATGATCTGGCTGATGATATTCGGCAGCACATGGCGCAGCGAAATGGTCAGGCGGGTATTGCCGATGGCGCGCGCTGCCGTCACATAGTCGCGGCTCCAGGCCTGCAGCGAGGTCGCAAGCGTCACGCGGGCAAAGACCGGGATCATGAAGACGGCGATCGCGGTGATCGCAGTGAACCGCCCTGGCCCGAGAAAGGCGCCAAGCACCATGGCCGACAGGATCGGCGGCAGCGCAAAGATGACGTCGCAGATGCGCATCAGCAACGCCTCGAAAGGACCGCGGATCGCCGCAGCCGAAATGCCGGCGATTGAGCCGAGCGTCCCGCCGATCGCAACCGCTGTGATGGCGATCGACAGTGAATTCCAGCATCCCGCCATCAGCATCGAAAGCACATCGCGGCCGAACTGGTCCGTGCCGAGCAGGCCGAAGGCGAGCGGCGGCTGCAATTTATGGATGATCTGCATTTTTGCTGGCGGCAGCGGCGTCCAGACGAGCGACAGCAGCGCCACGGCGACCAGCAGGCCGATGATGACGACCCCCGAAATCAGGTTCATTCGCCGGCTAAGTCTAAAGACCCGGCGGCGGCTGGTGATGGCGGTGGACACGATCGGTGCCATGCGTCAGGCCGCCTTTCTCATCCTGGGATCGATCGCCAGATAGGAGAGATCGACGATGAAATTCATCACGATGACGAGGCCTGCGAAGAACAGCACGACATCCTGCATGACGATGATGTCGCGCTGAGAGAGCGCCTGAAGGGCGAGCCGTCCGAGCCCGGGCAGGTTGAAGACGTTTTCCACCAGCACCGCGCCGGCGACGAGAAAGGTGAATTGCAGCCCAATCATCGTCAGGATCGGGATCAGCGCATTCGGCACGATATGGCGCCAAAGCACCGCACTGCGTGACAGCCCCTTGGCGACCGCGGTACGGGCAAAATCTTCATGCATCGTGTCGAGCACCGCCGAGCGCGCCACCCGCGTCAACACGCCCGCCTGCGGCATCGCCAGGGCGACGGCGGGCATAACCAGCGCCTGCAATGCCGGCATCAGGCCGGCGCTCCAGCCCGGGAAACCACCGGCCGGCATCAGCCCGAGCATCGTCGAAAACAGGATGATCAACAGCAGCGCCACCCAGAAGGCGGGCACGGCGATGCTGATCTGCGAAAACAGCGTTGCGATGAGATCGAAGACGCCGCCGCGGCGCGAGGCAGCCAGCACGCCGAGCGGCAGGGCAATCGCCACCGAAAGCACGATCGCCATCAGCGCCAGCGGCAGCGTTACCGCCAGCCGCTCGACGATCAACCCCGCGACCGGTACGCCATATGTCAGGGAATTGCCGAGATCGCCGGAGAACACGCCGGTCAACCATTGCCCGTAGCGTAGCAGCAGCGACTGGTCGAGGCCGAGACTGTGACGGAGCGCTGCAAGCGTTTCCGGTGTTGCCGAGGTGCCGAGCATGATCGAGGCGGGATCGCCGGGCAGAAGGTCCATGACGGCGAAGATCAGCAGCGAGACGACGACGAGCGTGACGATGAGACCGGCGAAGCGGCGGGCGAGGAGTGAGATCATGCGTGCCACGCTTTCGATCTGGCATGGCGAGTGCGACCGGCATTGGGCGTTTCGCTATGCGGCTTCCCTTCGCTCATCCCATGCCTCTCAATCCGCCCGAACCCGCCTCTCACTCGTCCCAGGAAACACCGGACAGCACGTTGGAAGGGATCGGCTCGTTCTCCCACAGGCCCTTCAGCTTTTTGTCCCAGACGCCGAGTTTCGGCATGACGAAGAGGTAGAGCGCCGGCACGTCCTCGGCGAGGATCTTCTGCGCTTCGCCATAGATCGCATTCTGTGCGGCGGGGTCGGCCGTCTCCTGGACCTTCTTCATCAGCGCGTTGAAAGCAGGGTTCTTGTAATTGAAATAATAGGGATCGCGGGCATAGATGTCGATGTCGAGCGGTTCGGCATGGGCAACGATCGTCATGTCGAAGTTGCGGTCCTTCATGATGTCCTGGACCCATTTCGCCGGAAATTCCGTCGGCTCGATATTCATCGTCACGCCGATCTCGGCAAACATCGCCTGCATCACTTGGGCGCTGCGCGGCGCATAGGCCATCTGCGGCGATTTGATCGTGAAGGTGAAGCCGTTGGGGTAGCCGGCTTCGGCAAGCAGTGCCTTCGCCTTCTCGACGTCGTAGGGCAGCACGCCTGTCATGTCCTGATAGCCCGGATCGTTCGGCGTGTAATGGCTGCCGATCGGTGTGCCGAGGCCGGACCATGCGCCATCGATCACCGTCTTGCGGTCGATCGCCATCATCAGCGCCTGGCGGACGCGTTTGTCGTCGAACGGCTTCTTGGCAGTGTTCATGCCGGCAACGACCTTGAGTTCGGTATTGCCGATCCTGGTGACGAGCCTCGCATCGCCGTCGAAGGAACTCATCAGCTCAGGCGCGGCAAATTCCGGAAAGGCATCGAGATCACCGGATTTCAGCGCAGCCGCCTGCGCCTGCGGATCGGCAATGAAGCGAAAGGTCACCTTGTCGAGCTTGGCGGCCGCATCCTTGTTCCAATAGTCGGCATTCCTGGCGAGTTCGACCTTGTCGCCCTTCGCCCAGCTGGTGAATTTGAACGGACCGGTGCCCACTGGCGTCGTCTTGTCGTCGGCAGCCGTCTTCGGTGCGACCATCACCGAGGCTGGCCAGCCGAGCCAGTAGATCAGGCTGCCGGTCGGCGCCGAGAGATGCAGCACCAGCGTTTCGGCATCGGGCGTATCGATCGAGGCGATTGAGGCGAAGAAGCGCTTCTGCGGATTGACGGAATCGGCGCCGCGGGCGCGGTCGAGCGAAAACTTGGCAGCAGTGGCATCGAAGGCCTCTCCGTCATGGAATTTGACGCCGGTCTGCAGCTTGAACGTATAGGTCAGGCCATCGGCAGAGATCTCCCAGCTTTTTGCCAGCTGCGGCTGGATCTTGCCGGCCTGGTCGATCGTCACCAGCCCCTCGAACACGTTCTGCCAGGTCACCTGGCCGATTGCGACGGGTGCCGCGATCGTCGGGTCGAGACCGGTCGGCTCGACGCTCATGCCGAGATTGAGCGTGGTCTTCGCCGCCTCGGCGGGCGTCATCGCCGTCATCACCAGACCAGCCGAAAGCGCGGCACTGAGCGAAAGCCGCCGGGCCAAGCGCGCTGAAGGCGCAAACGAAAGCTTGATCATCATGTTCCCTTATCTGGCCGCGCGTCGATGACGACGACCTTTTGCGAGGAGAGTGACACTATGCCGGTGCACACACAATGACGATTTTGTGTGCTCAGTGTAGCCGAAAAAGCTACACCGTAAATCCGCGGGCAATGCAAGCTCGAGGCGTCAGTCTTTCGTCTCGGCCCTGCGGTTCGTGCGTTCGCGCATGAACCTCTCGATGAAGTCGAGCAGTTTCGTCGCGGCGAAGGACAGCTGCCGGTCCGGCGCGACGCAGAGATCGACATGGGTGCGGATGCCGGTTTTGCCGGCCAGCGGAATGGCAAGGAGCTGACCCGCTTCGATCTCGCGGCGGACGGTCAGCGCCGGCAGCAGCGTGACCGCAGCTCCGCTGAGCACGAGTTCCTTCAGCATTTCGAGCGAGCTGGTAACGAAGACGGGATCGAGGCTCAACCCCTCCTTCTCGAACAGCGCGTCGAAGGCCTGGCGGAAGCCGAAGGATTGATCGGGCAGCGCCAATGCGTAGTCGGCAAGCGTCCTCAGCGGGATCTCGGCATGCGCGGCGGCCGGATGCTGCGGCGTGGCGATGAGATCATAGCCGATCTCGGAGCGCAGCCGCACCTTGGTGCCGGACATCGGTGGCGCAAACAGCGTCACCGCAATATCCGCCTCGGCGCTGTTGACGGCATCGATCGCCTGCCGCGCGCTGGTGATCGTCACGGTAAAACGCAGCTTCGGATATTTCAGGCTGAATTCGGCAAGCGCCGGCGCCAGCAGATTAGCGACGGTGGCGCCATTGGCATAGATGCTGACGCGGCCGCGCTGCAGGCCCTTCAGGTCTTCGATCAGCTGCTGCACATGATCGAGCTCGCGTAGCGTCCGGCCGGCGCGGGCGGCAAGCAGCTCGCCGGCGGCCGTCAGCTTGACACCACGGGCGCTGCGTTCGACGAGCGGCGCACCGAAATGATATTCGAGGTTCTCGATCTGCCGGCTGATCGCCGTCGGCGCGACATTCAAGTTCTCGGCCGCCTGACGCATCGAATTGGTCCTGACCAGCTCGTCGAAATACATCAGCGCCCGGATCTGCATTCACGTCTCTCCGCCATTCGGCATATTGGATCTGTAGAGAGTCTGACCCTATTCAATCAGCTGCTGCTCGCATAGCGGTCGCGCCAGGCCTTTTGCGCGCCCTCGACCGGCAGCGCGGTGGCAGCGTATACGCCACGGGCGATCGCCCGCGCCATGACGATGGTCGCAAGGTGGCAAAGCTCCATCAGGCTTGCCATGTCGTCTCTTTGATGCCTGGCCGTCGAAGCGGCAAAGACGGTGTCGCCGTCGAGCGGCAGGTGCGCCGGAAGTAGTGCTCGGGCAAACCCGTCATGGCCGGCAAGCGATAGCCGGTGCGCCTCGGCCTTCGTCAGCTGCGCATCGGTCACCACTGCGCCGATCGTCGTTGCCGGCGTGTTCATGCCCTTGAGCCGCATCCGGTGGTCGGCCACCGCAGGCATGCCGAGCCCGCCGAATTCCGCGTCTTTTTCAAAGGGTGCCGCCCAGAAATGCGGCCCGTCGCCGATCGTTGCCGAACCGAGCGCATTGACGGCGACGATCGCTGCGACGCGATGCCCGGCGCTGCTGACGGCGCTGGCTGAGCCGAGCCCGCCTTTGACGGTGGCCGTCGTCGCTCCCGTCCCGGCACCTGTCGTGCCGAGCGCGAATGTGCCCTTGGCTGCAGCCTGCAGTGCCGTATAACCCATGTCGCGATAGGGCGAGTGAAGGCCCCAATCTTTGTCGCCGCCGTTCAGCAGGTCCATCAGGATTGCCTGCGGCACGATCGGAATGCGCACCGACCCGACGGCAAAGCCGCGGCCGAGTTCGCGCAGGCCTGCCTGCACGCCGCCGGCGGCATCCAGCCCGAAGGCCGAGCCACCGGAAAGCACGAAGGCATCCACGGCATTGACGGTCATCGACGGATCGAGCAGGCCGGTGTCGCGCCCGCCGGGCGCACCGCCGAGCACCGTGCCCGATGCGACGGCCGGTTCGTCGAAGATGATGACCGTGACGCCGGAACCGAGCGCAAGGTCGGTCGCATGGCCGACGGAAACGCCTTCGATATCGGTGATGAGGTTCAGAAGATCGGGCAAGGGCGGATCCTTATGCGGAAAGGCGGCCGGTAGGACTGTACTGCATAATTCCTTAAATCGGAATCGATTTAAGGATAAAATTATGCAGCAATTCAAAGTGTTACAGCGTCCTTTGCGCGTCTGATAAAGACGCGCGGCGCTGTAATGTCCTCAAAAAACAAGACCGGCCCCATTTGGCGGGACCGGTCGGACATCGGGAAAAACCGTGAATGCTAATCGCGGCCTCATGCCCTCAGGCATGAAGCGGCTTCGGATGACGGCGGGTCATCAGGTCATGGATGGCCAGCCGCACCTCGTCCGGCGAGCCGAAACGCTGCTCGTCGAGGTCGTGGACATGAAATTTCACGGCGATGAATTTCAGCCGGTCTTCATCGGGAATGACGATCCCGACGGGAACGCCTGCATATTCGATAACTTGCTTTTTCATAGATAGAACTCCTGCCGCACAACATGCGCAGCCATGGCGAATTGACTTGTCTGGTACCGTTGAAAGGAGGACGAACGTCACATTCGACAGTTCGGGCGGGAGAGGGCGCCCGGACGGTCATTGCCAAGCACAGATCGCCCAAGGAGATCGGCGAGAATATCGATGTCTATCATGCTCGTTCCTTGTGTTGGCGTTGCACTTGAGTGGTCCCGGTAGAGCCCGGGGCCGGTGAAGGCTGCCTTCGATAATCCACTAACTTGGTAGAGATTACCCGATAGCCTGTCAGAAACATATTCCGAAACGTGTCAAAATATCGACGATCCGAAAAAATTCATTCCGTCACAGCCCGAACTTACAGAAAGAAACATATCAGCTCTTCGTTAAATTCGCATGACAGAATCGAACTTCGATCGATCACCGCGGCAGACATAGGAAGCCTTGCTGTATCAGGCAATGGCCCGTTTCATTAAAAATCGAAATGCCTCGAAATGACCGATTTGGTTAATGCTGGAAGCCCTGTGTCACCAGCCTTCTTCGAGCACCTTCTCCAGCATGTCCGCGAAAAAATCGGCGCTGTCGATGCTGAGGCAGAGCGGCGGTTTGATCTTCAGCACATTTTGGTGATCGCCGGTCGGCTGCATGATGACGCCGAGTTCGAGAAGCCGGTCGCAGATTGCAGCCGTCTCTTCCGTCGCCGGCTCCAGCGTCGTTCTGTCGCGGACGAATTCGAGGCCGAGATAGAGGCCCATGCCGTGCACGGCGCCTGCAATCGGATGGCGATCGATCAGCGCGGCGAGCCGCGCCTTCAGATGATCGCCGACCGTCCGGGCATTTTCCTGCAGCTTTTCCTCGGCCATGATGTCGAGCACCGTCATGCCGGCGACGCAACTGACCGGGCTGCCGCCGGTGGAGGAAAAGAAAGTGCCCTCCTTCTCCAGCGATTGCGCGATCTCCCGCGTGGTGATGACGGCGCCGAGCGGATGGCCGTTGCCCATGCCCTTGGCGATAGTGATGATATCGGGCACCACCCCTTGCTGCTCGAAGCCCCAGAAATAATGTCCGAGCCTGGAATAACCGACCTGCACCTCATCGGCGATGCAAAGGCCGCCGCGGGCGCGCACCTGCGCATAGATTTCCCTGAGATAACCGTCCGGCAGTGGAATGCCGCCGGCATTGCCGTAGACCGATTCGCAGATGAAGCCCGCAAGGCCGTTGCCGCCGGCGTCGATCGCCTCCAGCACCGGCGTTACCGCGCTGAGATAGTTTGCCGCGGTATCGGGACCACGGAATGCGCCGCGATAGGTATTCGGTGAAACGATGGCATGCACCCAGTCCGGCCGGGTGGTCGGTGCCTGCGGATTGTCGGCGATCGAGGTGGAGACGGCATCGCTCGCCGCCGACCAGCCATGATAGGCTTCGAGCAGGCAGAGCATGTTGCGCGCGCCGCTATGGGCTTGCGCGAGCCGAAGCGCCAGATCGTTCGCCTCCGAGCCGCTGTTGACCAGGAAGACCGCGTCGAGCCCATCCGGCGACAGCGCGGCGAGGCGTTCGGAAAATTCCGTGATCGCGGCGTAGTGGAAGCGCGAATTCGTGTTGAGCCGCAGCCATTGCGCGCTGATCGCCGCCGCGAGCTTGGGATGGCCATGGCCAAGGATGGTGACGTTGTTGACCATGTCGAGATAGGCGCGGCCCTCGACATCGAACAAATGCTCCTTCCAGCCGCGCTCGATCTGCGGCGGCGCCGCATAATAATTCTTCTGCGGCCTTGCGAGATGCGCCCGCCGCCTGGCGAAGAGCGCGGCGGTTTCAGTTTGCGGCGCATCCGCTTGCGGGCTGAGAAGCAGCGAAGGCGAAGGGCAGAGCACCGACCAGGCCGCCGCCGCGCGCGGTGAGGCAAAGAGCGGCGGTTCGAGACCGGCGACGCTGCAAAGCTGGACGCGGAGCCCGCCGAGCGACGACGCCTCTCCGAAAACCGTGCCGAGCGAATCGCCGGCGGCAATCTCGGCTCCATCCTCGACCGAGAGGTCGAGCCCGTCGAGATGCAGGGTCATGTTGTCGCCGGCGAGCGTTAGATGCTGTTCCTTCCAGCCGATGCGGCCGGCAAAGGGCGCGGCAATCGCGCTGCCTGCGGCCAGGCATATGTCGATATGCAGGGCGCAGGTCGCCTGTCCCTTGGCAGTTCCCGCGCGGGAAAGCCGATATTCGCCGTAGCGCGTCGCTGCCGTACCGTTTTCGGTTGCCATGCGGGCAAGCAGCCGCCAGTCCATGTCGGTATTCAGCCAGTTGCCGGCGGAAAAATGCGGGCTCCGCACCCCAAGATCGACATAGGCGATCCCGGCGGGATCGATGTCGGGCAGCAACGGCAGCCATCCCGATGTTTCCGGCGCGGCGACATCTGCGCCGGCTGCCTTGAGGATCGCCGCTTCCATGAGATCGAAGGGAACCGACATCGCCGTATCGAAGATCGCCCGCTCGCGGTCGAGATTGTCGCGGACATAGTCATTGTCGGGATCGACCGAAATCTGCTGTTCGCCGCTGGCGACGAGAATGACCGCGCGTGCGACGATCAACGGCCAGAGCGCCTTCAGTTCCTCGTCGCTCAGCGGATAGACCGCCTGATAGGCGGTGACGGCGGGCAGGATATGAAAAGGGTCGCCATCTGCCTGATGCAGCAGCGAAGCGCAGGTGACGGCGAGGTCGCCGACCAGCCAGCCGCGGATAATGTCGCCGAAATCGATCACTCCGTCGGGGATGATATGGCCACGGGCGTCACGGTGGCCGACGACATTGTCGCCGGTGACGTCGTGATGCACGGCCTGCAGCCGAAGCGATGGCGCCAACGGCTGGATGCGGCGAACGGCCATCACCATGGTCTTGGCGATCCGGTCGCGCGCCGCACCGTCGGTGATGGCCGAAAGCAGCTGCACGGCAACGGGACCCGCTCGTCTGAGATCCCATTGCAGGCTGCGGTCGAGACCGGGATGGTCGAAATCGGCAAGCGCCTGCGCCAGCCTGGCGCAGAGCGCGCCGAGGGCCGCAACGGAAGCCGGCGCCAGATAGGTCAGCTCCGTCAGCCCATGGCCTTCCAGATATTCCAGCAGCCGAGCCTGATAGCCCTGCCCACGCACGGTAAGGACGACGATCTCCCGCCCGTCATTGGTGGCGATCACCTTCGGAACGCGCGGCGCACCTTGCCTGCTTTTGAGGTGACGGATCGCCGCATTCTGTGCTTCGAGCTCGCGGATCTCGTAGGCGGCATGGCAGATCTTCAGGACGTAACGACCCCTGTCGCTATCGACGCGATAGTTTCGATCCTGCTGGCTGCCGAGTTCGGCAAGCCTGCCGGAGAGGCTGTAATGAGCAAGGAGGATCTCCTCCGCGTCGGTGGCGGTCACGTCGGGGCGCGGCAGCGCCATGCGATCAACAAGCGCCTCGTCGGTCATGACACCCCTCCCGCAGCATGATTCGATTACCTATTGAACGAGATAATCAAGTACTTGCCGCTGGCAGGCAACGGGGATTGTCGTTTGCCAGCAAAAGAGATGCAGGGCTGCGCTCAGCCCATGCGTTCGGAGGCGTAGCCACCCGGGCTTGCCGGGAAGACCACGGTGCGGTTGCCGTTCAGGAAGGTGCGGTGATGGATATGGGCATGGATGGCACGCGCCAGCACCTGGCTTTCGACATCGCGGCCGATCGAAACATAATCGTCGGGCGACTGCGCATGGGTGATGCGCGCCGTATCCTGCTCGATGATCGGGCCTTCGTCGAGATCGGCGGTGACGTAATGCGCCGTCGCCCCGATCAGCTTCACGCCGCGGCCGTAGGCCTGCTTGTAAGGGTTGGCGCCCTTGAAGCTCGGCAGGAAGGAATGGTGGATATTGATGATCTTCCCGGACATCTTCTGGCACATCGCATCCGAAAGCACTTGCATGTAACGCGCCAGCACGATCAGTTCGGTGCCCGTCTGTTCGACGATATCCATGATCTGGCCTTCGGCCTGCAGCTTGTTCTCCTTCGTCACCTTGATGTGGTGGAAGGGGATGTCATGGTTGACCACGACCTTCTGGTAGTCGAAATGGTTGGAGACGACGCCGACGATATCGATCGGCAGGGCGCCGATCTTCCAGCGGTAGAGCAGGTCGTTGAGACAATGGCCGAAGCGCGACACCATCAACAGCACCTTCATGCGGGCATTGCCGTCATGGATCTCGGCATCCATGGCGAACCGCTTGCAGATCGGCTCGAAGCCTTCCTTGAGTTCGGCAAGCGGCACGCCTTCCTCGGAGATAAAGCTGACGCGCGTGAAGAACCTGCCGGTATCGAGATCGTCGAACTGCGAACTATCGACGATGTTGCAGCCCTTGTCGGCCAGATAACTCGAAATCGCCGCCACGATGCCGCGCGTCGACTTGCAGGATACCGTCAATACGTAACTTGTCATGTCTTTCCCTCTTCCCTCTCCAAGGCCGCCGCTGTGCTTAGATCAAAGCCCGGACCGCGAATAGGCCGGCGCACTTTCATTCATGCGACAAATTGCAAGATAAACCATCACGTCTGTGCAAGTTCTGTCATTGCTCAGTCTGAAGCTTAGGAGAAGTTGCGCGAAAAACTGTACCGTCAGCGCCGCTTGGATGCGTATTCTCGCCTTCGACGCGCTTTAGGCCGGCGGCCGGCTCGCCACCGCAACCTTCCGGCGGCGCGGCGAGGTGATCTCATGGATGATCGCGCCGCCGATCGACGAGAGCACCAGCGAGAGGATCACGAAGAGCACCGGCTGCTGCAGGATGCCGATCGGCAGGCGGTCGGCGGCGACCCTGAGAAAAGCCAGGGTGAAGGCGTGGGTGATATAGATGCTATAGGAGCAGTCGCCGAGATAGTTCAGCCATCCGATCAGCGGCAGCCTGGAAAAATCGATGGAGATCGCGCCGTAGACGATGAAGATCGCCGGGATTCCCCAGGCATAGAACCGGCTTTCCGGCGGCATCAGCGCCTCGTTGATGAAGAGAAAGGCGAAGCCCATGGCAAGAGCCGCCCAAGCCCAGCGGTTCGGCAGAAGCACCTTCTGCCCGTAGAGCCAGCCAAGCACGACACCGGCGAGGAATTCCAGCATGATCGGTTCGCCGTAGAACCGGGTCACAGTCGTTTCCGGCAGCAGCCGGCAGGCGATCAGGATGACGGCAAAGACGGCAAACATCGCCGGGATGCGCCGAGCTTCCTGTAGCGGCAAAAGCAGCGCGAAGACGAAATAGAAGAACATTTCGTAATTCAGCGTCCAGCCCGGAACGACCACCGGCGTGATCGTGCTGGGATCGGCGGGATTGCTCCATGGCAGGAAGAACAGCGAGGCGATGAGATGCGGCAGGTCGAACACCGTCGAATTCAGCAATGATGGAGCGAGCAACGCCACCGTCGCCGAAAACAGCGTCGCCAGCCAATAGAGCGGCACGATCCTTTTGATGCGCCGGCGGGCGAAATCGACCGGGCTCATCGCGCGTCCGCTCGTCGTCAGCCACATCACGAAACCGCTCAAGACGAAGAAGATGTCGACGCCGGTTTCGCCATAGACGAAGGCGGTGGCATCGACCGCGGGATTGACCTTGGCAAGCTGCAATACCGCGTGGAAATAGACGACCATCAGTGCCGCGATGGCGCGCAGATATTGAAGCTGGACAAGCATTGAGCGTCTTGCTCCCCAGAGCATGATGCCGAAAAGCGTGGGCGGTTTTCGGACGACATTATGCTCTATTTCTTTGATTTAGAACAGGATTCAGATTTTAGGCCGATCCGGCCTAAAATCATCCTGTTCTAGGGCTCGCGCGGACAGGCGCCCGCTGCGGTCAACTCAATACATCTGCCGGACGACCCTGCCGGATGCGCGGGCTGTCGTGGAAACGCATATATCCGACGACGAACCAGAGGAGACCGGCGATCTTCATCGAGAAGACCGCGGTTCCTCCGATCATCATATTCAGAAAAATGAAAAGAGAAAGTGAATGGGCGCAGCGCCGCTGTGCTGCCGTGCGCCCGGCGGGAAAGAGACAGACGAACAGCCATAAAGCGATGACGCCGAAGATTGTCGCCGCGTAGATCAGGTAGACATAGCCGCTGTCAGCGAATTCCGCGACCCGGTCGACCGAAAGCCCAAGGACGGCGAGCGGATCGAGTTCCATGATCTTCTTCATCGTCAGGTTGATGCGGCCGGTGAAATTGTCGCCGGTCGCATTGGGTTTCAGGACGTAGACGAGGAAACCCGCGGCGACGATCAGCGGCATCAGCGCCAGATTGAAATTCTTCGGGATTTTCGGAAAGACGAAATAGCCGACGATGCAGGCAAAGCAGAAGATCAGCATCGTGCGCGTGTCGTTCGTCACCAGTATCAGCACGGCCGTGCCGATCATCAGCAGCCGGTCCCAGCGGCTGAGCTTTTCCCACATCGAAATCAGGTAGACGGCGATCACGCCGCAGAAATTGGCAAGCGACACCTGCTCGAGGAAGATCGAGGAGGAACGGTGGTCGATGATGCCGAAGGAGAAGCGCTCGGGAAAGCCGAGCGCGTTCTGGAAGAGGCCCGTCGTGTTGTAGCTCAGCGGCAGCAGCCCGCGCGTATTGGCGAAATAATCGGACGGGTGGACGATGCTGACGTAGAACGGCACGCTGACGATCTCGAAGATCAGGAAGATCATGACGGCAAGGCTTGCCCAGCGAAAGACGAGCTTCATCGTTTTCTCGTTGCTCCAGCCCCCGATCCCGGTAAAGCAGAAGATGATCAGCACGTTGCGGAAATGATCGATGAACAGCATGCGGTTGAGCACGCTGACATAGATGGTCACGACGAGTGTGAACAGCAGGAACAGGAAGGCCGGAAGGTCGGTCTCGTAGATCCCCTTATGCAGGATATAGATGATGGCGCTCGCCATGATCAGGCCTTCGCTGGCGGCGACATGCGTCAGCGAGAGCGGCACGATATTGTGGTTGATGAAGGCGAGAATGCCGTTATAGAGCACGGAGAGCAGGCCGAGCCAGAGCACCGTATAATCGGTACGCGATGCCTCGTGGGCGGCATCGAGCCGGTTGCCGGCGACGGTGCCGGCTACAGTGAATGTTGCTGCCCTGTGATCGACGACCGCCATGCTCATTTCCCCGCAGGCTTGACGGCGGAGCAAGTGCCGGCATCGGCTTTTGCCACCTCGGCAAGAAGCCGCATCTGCGGCCGCTCAGGACCCTTGCGCGGCTGGACGTTGAACGGCTCGTTCGCCGGCCACCAATCGCCGGCCGCCCAATAGGACCAGCCGAGCCAGACGTCGCTATTATCAGACATGGTGGCGTAGATTTCGGTCAACCCGCTCATGCAGTCCTTGTCGGCGGAGGCGCCGAATTCGCCGAGAAAGCCGCGCTTGTGGTTCTGCTTCAGCCAGGCGGTAACGCCGTTGATCGCGGCGACCGCGGCGCCGGCACCTTCGCAGGTCGGATGGGTTCCGGAGGAATCGGCGTCGAGATACTGGTGGACCTCATAGGCGTAGAAGTCGAGCGGGTCTCGTACGCCGAGCATCACCGTGCCGTTGGCGCCGCCGATCACATCCTTTTCCCAGCTGCCCGCGCCGCTCCATGCGGTGCCCGGCACCAGGATGAGGTTGCGAGCGCCGACGGCGCGGATGCTGCGGATCGCGGCATTGGCGGCATCCAGCCAGTCCGTCGCCTTGATGTCGTGCGGTTCGTTCATCAGGCCGAAGAGAACGCCATCCTGATTGGCGAATTCGACGGCGAGCCTTGCCCAGAAGTCCCCGAAGGCGGCATCCGTCGCCGGCGCCGTACCGACCTGGGTCTTGTCGTAATAGCCGAAATTATGCGGGTCGAGCAGAACCGCCATGCCGTGTTTGCGGATCAGGCCGATCGTATCTTTGATCCGCTTGAGCTCATCCTCGTCGAGCCGCCCGCCGAGCGCCGGCTGCAGCCGTTCCCAGCGGAAGGGCAGCCGGATGATCGTCATGCCTTTTTCGGCGAAATAGCCAATCGTGTCTTCGCTCGGATAGGTGTAGTTGGTGCCGTAGATGCCGCCGCGCTCGCCATATTCGCCGCCGGACAAATTGACGCCGCGGTAGCAGGGGGCCTCAGCCGCAAGGGCCGGCGACGGGATCAGAGCGGCCGCAAGCAGCAGCGCTGTCAGATGTCGTGTCGTCTTCATGGGCATCCTCGCTATCGCGGCAAATCGCAACATCGGCGTCGCTGAGCTTATTTTAACGGTCCGTTAGCTAAGAATTTCTAAAGTATCGGCACCTCGGCTTCAGTCTTTCACGCTGGGCAGGACACGAGTGCGCGTATGAACCAGTATGACAGGAACAGGGTAAGCCGGCTCCCTGGCTGGCGCAGTTTTGAGCCAACTCAGACTGCGCCGGAAGGCGTGCGCGTGCGCAGTCCTGTCATTCGCCCGGATGACTTCGCCCGGCCATCGCCCGAACCCGCCCCACCACCCTTCGTACCGCCGGCAAGCATGGCGGAAACCCGCCAATATGAGCGTCCGGCGCCTCCTCTTCCGAAACCGCCTGTCGTCGACGCGCCGCCGAATGCAGAGCCCGCGCCTGCCGCACCGCTTCTCGACCTCCGCTCGAGTATCGCCGCGATCTGGAGCCGGAGGCTGATCGTGTTTGGCCTGGCGCTTCTCGGAGCCCTCGCCGGCGGGGCGGTGGCGCCGCTCATCGCCCAGAAGTTCACCGCCGTCAGCAGCCTCTATTTCGATCCGCGCCAGATCGGCCTTGCCGACGCCAGCGCGCAATCGTCGGGTCCCTCGCCGGAAATGATCTCGGCGCTGATCGATAGCCAGGTGCAGATCCTCACTTCGGGCAATGTGCTGCGGCGCGTCGCCGAAGCCATGAAGCTCGACCAGGATCCCGAATTCACCGGCGGCCGGACGGATGGCGCCGCTGTGATCGGTACTCTGCAGAAGGCGCTGGTCATCACTCGTGAGGCCAGCACCTATGTCGTCTCGCTTGCTGCCACGACCAACGATCCCGAAAAATCCGCAAGGCTTGCCAACCAGGTCGTCACCTCCTTCACCGAGGAAGAGAACAGCGCCTCGAACGGCATTTACGAAAACACCTCCTCGACCCTCGATGGACGCCTCAACGACTTGCGCCAGAAGGTGCTGGAAGCCGAGCAGGCAGTCGAAACCTTCCGCGCCGACAACGACATGGCCGCGACCGAAGGCAACCTGATCTCCGATCAGCGGCTCGTCTCGCTGAACACGCTGCTGGTGACGGCGCAGGAAAAGACCATCCAGGCAAAGGCGCGCGCCGATGCCGTCGCCAATCTCCGCGTCGAGGACATCGTCGCCGGCAACCAGGCGGAGGGCGGCGTCACCTCGCCACTCGTCAGCCTGCGTCAGCAATATGCCACCCAGGCCGCCGCCGTCGGCAGCCTCGAAAGCCAGATGGGCACGCGTCATCCGCGCCTGCAGGCGGCCCGCTCGTCGCTGCAGAGCATATCAGTCGAAATCAGGGGCGAATTGCAGCGTCTCGCCACCTCGGCAAGGGGCGAATACGAGCAGGCCAAGGCCGCCGAGGACAGCATCGCCAAGGAGCTTGCCGTGCAGAAGGCGCTGCACGCCGGTTCGTCGGACAAGCAGGTGGAATTGAACGAATTGCAGCGCAAGGCGACTGCGGCGCGCGATATTTACGAGACGGTACTGAAGCGCTCCAGCCAGACGAGCGAGGAGCAGAACCTCAACCAGAGTAACATTCGCGTCATCTCGCCGGCCGAACCGCCGGTCAAGGCCGACGGTCCGGGAAAGAAAATCCTGCTGGTCGCCGGCATCATCGGCGGTTTTCTTGCCGGTTTTGTCGTCGGCGCCGGCTTTGCGATCCTTGCCGGTCTCTTCGGCCATCCCGTCATCAGAAGTTATTTCAGGAAGTCGCCCGCTGCGGCCGCTTGATGACAGTCGTCGGTTTCCCTACATCGGGGAAGCGGCCTATAGAGCAATTCCAGGAAAAGTGCGAAGCGGTTTTCCGTCCGGAATTGCGTAAACGAAAAGTTAGAGCGGTTCTGCGTTTCCGTGAAAAGCTGAACCGCTCTAGCCGGCAGGAGAGTTCCCATGCGGCTGTTGATGATGCTTCTGATATCGCTCGTTGCCGTGCCTGGCCTCGCACCGGCGTCCGCCCTTGCCGTCGACTGGACGAAATCCGTCGATTCGGGCGTTCAACCCCTCTATCCCTATAAGGGTCTTCCCGGCGTCAAGGCGCAGCCGGACAAGAAGGAAGAGGAATCCTACAATTGCCGCACCGAAACCGTTCAGGTCCGCCGCCGTTATGACGAGATCTTCCGCTCCGGCGGCATGCCGACGCTGATGTATGTCTGCGAACGCGACGGCTTCATCTCGATGGACGACAAGGTTCCGCTCCGCGGCCACTATCAGCCGGTGCGGTGAGGGACTTCAGGCGGTCAGCAAAGCCGATGGATGCGCCTGCCGGAAACGTTCGATCGGAAGCTCCATCCTCAGATAGTCGAAGCCGGCATTTGCTTCCGATGGAGCGACGATCGAATATTTGACCACGCCTTCTTCCTCGGTGCGCCGCAGCGGCAGGTTTTCGGCCGCCGCAAAGCCCAGTCGCTTGTAAAGGCCGATCGCTTTTTCATTGTGGGAGAAGACGTGCAACTCGGCGGTTTCGACCCCAAGCCCGGAAAACATCCACTCCAGCAGTGCCATGCCGCAATGGAACATCAGGTTGCGGGTATCGCTCGCCCGGCCGCGGATGACGTTGTCGAATTCGGCCGAGCCGGGCCGGATGTTGCAGACGCCGAAATTGCCGAACCGGTTTCCGCCTGGATCGCAAATGACGAATAGGATTCGGTCGGCGGCGGGCAGCGAGATGGTTTCCAGCCACCGCCGTGTGCGTTCCTCGGTGGCGCTAAACTGGGTGAGGAAAAACGGCATCGACTGGTTGCGCCACGTCGTCAGGTCGTCGATCAGGCCGGGATCGGCAAGCATTGCCTTGTCGATGCATTGCAGGTCGCCGACGTGCCTGCCGCTATCGTCCCTGATCGGAAGTCGGAGCCGTCTGGCCGGATCCGCATTGTCCTTGAGGTTGACGATATCGACCTGCGCCATGAACGACTATCCCTGATTCCGCTCACGCCTTGCGGCAGATGCAGTAGCCGCCCGGCGAGGAAGACAGCACGAGCTTGCCGTTCAGAACCGGATCGACTTCGAAGCGGTCGGTTTCCGCCAGATAATCGGTGACTGCCTTCAGCGGCTCGTTGCCGCGCAGCCAGACCTTGGAGCGCTTTGTGAAGGCCTGTTCCTCCGTCAGGTGGCCGATGAGCGTGTCGGCGACGACGAGATAGCAGCCTTCCGTCACCAGCGGACCGTAGGCGCGGCATTCCGCCAGAACATGCTCGTAGGAATGGTCGCTGTCGAGCACCACCATGACGCGGGCGCCTGGCGGGATCTCGGCCTTCACGGCGGCAAGCACGTCGTCGTCGACGGAACCGCCCTGGATCATCTTGATCCTGTTCGACATCGGATGGGATTCGATCGACTCGCGATTATGGGCGCGGATGTCGATGTCGACGCCGACGACCTTGGCCTTGTCGTTGCCCATGGCGGCGAGGATCGACGCCATGAAGATCAGCGAGCCGCCGCGCGCAATGCCGGTTTCGATGATGACATCGGGCTTGGTCGCCCAGATGACTTCCTGGGTCGCCAGGATATCGACCGGAAGCTGGATGATCGGCACGCCCATCCATGACCAGAGATAGAAATAGTCGAACTTGTCGAGCCCGATCAGCGTGTTCAGCGATTGTTGGAAACTTGTCTCGTCCTTGCCGAGGGCAAGCGACATTTCCCGCTTGTGGGCTTCGAATTCGAGACGATCGTCCTTCGTGGTCATGACTGTTCTTTGTCCTTCGCTGTAGGGCTGTCTTAGACCGACTGCCGCAATGCCGTGCTGTTGTGATAGATCCGCCCGGCCGCCATATCGAGCAGCGTTGCCGCTACCCGGTCGATATCGGCTTCGCTCATGTCGTGATAGCTCGGCAGGTTGATCGCGCGGCCCGGAATGCTCCAGGCGTTCACGTTCTCGGGCCGATCTTCGAACATGGAGAGGCTGGAGAGGGGATAGAAGAAGACGCGCGCGTCGATATTGGCGGTCTCGAAGGTCTGCTGCATCATCTCGCGGGTAATGCCCGTCGACGGATGAAAGACGGCGGTCGGCATCCAAGCGCCGTTGATCGTGCCGGTGTATTCCGGGTTCATTGTGATGCCGGGCAGGGCCGAAAGCCGGATCATGTAGGAGGCCAGAATTTCGCGCTTGCGGTTGACGAGTTCCTCGATGCGCTCGAGTTGGGCGCATCCGATGGCCGCCTGGATGTTGGACATCTTGTATTTGAAGCCGATCGCATCCGGCCAGAACTGCTTGGTCTGTCCGCGAGCCCGGCCGTGATTGCTGAGCGTCAGCACCTTTTCGTAAAGGGCGGCGTCGTTGGTGACGAACATGCCGCCTTCGCCTGTCGTCAGCGTCTTGGTGCCGTGGAAGGAGAAGGTGCCGAATGCGCCCATCGAGCCGGCGCGGCGGCCGTGCCAGACGGAACCGACCGCTTCAGCCGCATCTTCGATCACCGGAATGCCCGTCCGCTTGCCGATTTCCAGCAGCGCATCCATATCGCAGAGGTTGCCGTAGAGATGCGTGGCGATAATGGCCTTGGTCTTCGGCGTGATATGGCGCTCGACCTGCTCGGGATCAATGCACCACGTGTCGGCGCGCACATCGACGAAAACGGGTATTGCGCCGAGATGGACAATCGGGGAAACGGTCGCAACCCAGTTCGTATCGGCGAGGATCACTTCATCGCCGGCGCCGACGCCGAGCGCTGCAAGCCCCATGTGCATGGCGCCGGTGCAGCTCGAGGTCGCGATCGCAAAGCCGCTGCCGAGATAGGTTTTGAAGTCACGTTCGAAGCGGTTGAGATAGTCGTAGCAGCGCGCGCCCCAGCCGGTGGCGGCGGCATCGGCCGCATAATCCGTTTCGAGCTGGGTGATCGAAGGCTTGGTGTAGAAGATCCTGTTTGTCATGCCGCTAATTCTGTTGAATTGAAATCAAGACGCAGGCGCCCGCCACGACGCTAGTTTTTGAAGCTGGCGCGAGGCTCACATGATGATGTGCCGGGCGACATCGTGCTCGTGGAACACGAGATTGGGCAGGTTCAGCGAGTTTCTGAGATAGGCTTCGCGGTTATAGGTCGGGATGCAGATGCTGAGTTTGATACCGCTCAAAGGCTTGTCTCCTGGCCGTAGCTGTCAAGCGCGGCGTCGCGCTCGCTGATGATGCTCGGCGTGAACGGCCAGGCGATGGAAAAGGCGGGATCGTCCCAGCGGACGCCGCGGGCAAGCTCCGGTACGTAGGTTTCCGACATCTGGTAGAAGAGTTCGCAATCATCCTCGAGCGTCAGGAAGCCGTGCGCGCATCCGGCAGGTATGTAGAAGGCGTTGTGACTGATGGCATCGAGCTCGACGGAGGCCCATTTGAGATAGCTCGGCGAATCCGGCCTCAGATCGAGCGCCACGTCGAAGACCCTGCCGCGCGTGGCGCGCACCAGCTTGATCTCCGGCCGCGGTTGGGCTTGGTAATGCATGCCGCGCAGCGTCCCGCGCCTGTGGTTCTGCGAGACATTGCACTGCGGGTAGACCGGCACGAGACCTTGCGCCGCAAAGGTCTGCGCGTCGAAGGTTCGTGCGAACATTCCCCGGTCGTCGGAGCGTGCGTCGACTTCCACGACAAAGGCGCCCGAAACCGCGGTCGGAAGGAATTTCATCCGAGCACCGTCAGTTCCGGCACGGCGACCGCGAAGCGTCCGCCCCAGGCGCCGATCCTGCTGTTGGCCGCAACGACCTCGTTCTTGATGTTCCAGGGCAGGATGAGGACGTAATCCGGCTGCGTCTCGTCCATCTTCTCCGGTGCGTAGATCGGCAGTTTGCTCCCCGGCAGGAAATGCCCCTGCTTGTGCGGATTGCGGTCGACGACGTATTCGATGAGGTCGGTGCCGACGCCGCAGAAATTCAGCAGCGTGTTGCCCTTGGCGGCAGCGCCATAGGCGGCGACCTTCTTGCCGCTGCGTTTGGCTTGTTCGAGGAAGGCGAGCAGCCCATCCTTGATCGGCGCCACGCGGCTCTGGAAGGCCTCGTAGGTCTCGACCTTGTCGAAGCCGGCGGCGGCCTCCTCAGTGCGCACCTTGGCAAGGCCATGGCCGGTTGCGTGAGCCGTGGATGTTGCGCGGCAGGCCAGTACGCGGAGACTGCCGCCATGGGTCGGCAATTCTTCCACGTCGAAGACCTTGAGGCCGTGCGCCGCGAACACCTTTTCGACGGCGAGCAACGACAGATAATAGAAATGCTCGTGGTAGACAGTGTCGAACTGGATGTTTTCCATCAACCGCAGCAAATGCGGGAATTCGACGCTGACGACGCCGTCCGGCTTCAGCACGGCCGAAAGCCCGCCGACGAAATCGTTGACGTCAGGCACATGCGCCAGCACGTTGTTGCCGATGACAATGTCGGCGGCAAGGCCGCGGGAGACGAGATCAGCAGCGGTTTCCTTGCCGAAGAAGCGCGCTTCCGTGGGAACGCCGATCTGCCGCGCCACTTCCGCAACGTTCTCGGCCGGCTCGATGCCGAGCACCGGCACGCCCGACTCGACGAAATGCTTGAGGAGGTAGCCGTCATTGCTCGCCACTTCGATGACCTGTGATGTGGCGTCGAGGCCGAAGCGCTCGCGCGCCATGATCGTAAACTGGCGGGCATGCTCCACCCAGCCGTCGCTGTAGGAGGAGAAATAGGCATAGTGGCTGAAGATATCCTCCGGCGGAACGAAGGCATCGGCCTGCACCAGCCAGCATTCCGTGCAAACGAAGGCGCGCAGCGGATAGGATGGCTCGGGCAGCTTGAGCTGCTCCTCCGTCAGATAGGCATTGGCGAGCGGCGTCGAGCCCAGATCGACGAAACGATGTTTCAGCGGAGCGTTGCAGAACCGGCAATTATGCGCTGTCATGATACTATTTCCTCATAAGCCGCGATCTGCCCGAGCGAGAAGGCGCGCATGTCGGCTCCCTCGCGATTGGCCTTGTACCATGCGGCTGTCCAGTCGATTGTTTGCTGCAGGCTGAGGCGCGGACGCCAGCCGATGGTGTCGAGCGCCAGAGCGGAGCTCAGCGTCAGCGCCGGCGCTTCGGGCAGATGTTCGCCCGGCGCAAGCCGCCACACGTCTTCGACGCGATGAGCGCGTCCGAGCGCTTCCGCAAGTTCGGAGACCGTCGCGAAGCTCTGCGGATCGGGACCGAAATTGAGTGCTTCGGGCAGCTCCTGCTCGCCGGCAAGTGTCAAGGCCTCGGCGAAGGCGAGATAGCCGCCGAGCGGCTCCAGCACATGCTGCCAGGGGCGGATCGCTTCGGGATAGCGCAGCAGGATCGGCTGGCTGCTTTCGAAGGCGCGGATGAAGTCCGGGATCAACCGGTCTTTCGACCAGTCGCCGCCGCCAATGACATTGCCGGCACGTACCGTCGCAAGCCTGATATCGCGCCCCTTGAAGAAGCTGTCGCGGTAGCTCTGGACGACGAGTTCGGTGCAGGCCTTGGAGTTGGAGTAGGGGTCCTTGCCGCCCAGCATATCCGTCTCGACGAAGGGAACGCCGCTGCCGTTGTTGGCATAGACCTTGTCGGAGGTGACGACGAGAGCCGTCTTCACCGAGGGCGTTTCCCGCACCGCGTCAAGCACGTTTGCCGTTCCCATCACATTGGTCGCGAAGGTTTCGGTCGGATTTTCGTAGGAGCGCCGCACCAGCGCCTGCGCTGCCATGTGGATGACGATTTCAGGCTCGAAATCGATGAAATGCTGCTTGAACGTCGCCGCTTCGCGGATGTCGGCAATGTGGTGGCCCTGTCCGTTCCAGGGCGCAAGCCGCCCATAGAGCGAGGGATTGGTCTCGGGTTCGAGCGAGACCGCCGCCACTTCCGCACCGAGCTTTTCCAGCCACAACGACAGCCAGGATCCCTTGAACCCCGTGTGTCCCGTCAGGAACACGCGCCTGCCATTCCAGAAGTCCGTCAGGCCCATAGCTTCCACGGTGCCTTTCCGGAACTCCAGAGCTCCTCGAGCTGGTTGCGCTCGCGCAGCGTATCCATCGGCTGCCAGAAACCGTCATGCTTGAAGGCGGCGAGCTGGTTGTTGGCGGCGAGCCATTCCAGCGGCCCGGCCTCCCAGATCGTGTCGTCGCTGGGAATGAGATCGACCACCGAAGGATCGAGCACGAAGAAGCCGCCGTTGATGCGCTGGCCGTCGCCTCTCGGTTTCTCGACGAAGGAGGTGATGAACTGCCCCTCGATATTCGTGGCGCCGTAACGTCCGGGCGGGGTTACCGCGCACATCGTCGCCTTGAGGCCATGGCTGCGATGGAACGCGACCTCGGCGGCGATATCGATGTCGCCGACGCCGTCGCCATAGGTCATGCAGAAGGGTTCGCCTGGCGTAAGATGATCGCGAATGCGCCCGATGCGGCCGCCGGTCATCGAATGCATGCCGGTATCGACCACTGTCACGCGCCAGTTCGGTCGTGTGCCGCCGTGGTAGTTGATGCTGTTGGAGGCTAGGTCGACGGTGATGTCGTTGTGGTGCAGAACAAGGTTTACGAAATATTCCTTGATCAAATAGCCCTTGTAGCCGGCGCAGATGATGAAATCATTGAGCCCGTGATGGGCGTAGATGCTCATGATGTGCCAGAGGATCGGCATGCCGCCGATTTCGACCAGAGGCTTGGGTCGGATACTGGTTTCCTCGGCAAGGCGCGAGCCAAGGCCACCGGCGAGAATTACGACTTTCATCCCAAGCGAACTCCAGAGTGTCTAGTCAGGTTTCCCGACCACCCTCAGAGCCGCCCGGCTCTTTACAGGCGGAACGGCCGTATGTTCATCCTTGCCCCGGTATCCGATTTCGTTCTTGTGCGAGGCTTGCGGGGGTATCGGAACGGCAGCCGCGCGTTTCGCAGGCCGTGCGTTGAGCAATGGAACAGCTTGCCGTTCGGGACATCCCGTTTGGCCGAAGACACGTCCTTCGAGTTTTACGAGAAGCGCCAAGGGCGCAATTGACCCGGCCAGAAGCGACCGATCCTGATAGGAAAACGTCAGATACCGCCGGCCGATTGCCCCCGGCAAAGGCCCGACGCGTCGGCTCGAAGAAAAAAATCCCACTTCGGAATCCCGAAATTCCCCCGCTTCGGGATCCCGAAATTCGACGCCTTTCGCGGGCTGTCGTCATGGAAAAACATCCAATGATTTCAGACCCACAACCAATTTCGGGATTCCGAAGTGCTATATAGATTATGGTGGGAGTTCCCTACCGCTACGCCTTGGTCGGATGGTTGCGTCTAAGCCTCCAGACTAAGCTGGAGTGGAGTGTCGCCTGCCTCGGCGACCTTAGGCTTACGTTTTGTTGCTGCACGGCGTGGTGGTTTGGTGGTCTTCGGCAGAGTGTCGGAGCCTAGCTCATCTGACTCGCCGCTGGGCAGCAGCGGGTAAGCAGCAAGCACCGCGCCGGCAGAGGCTACCTCAATGACCGGCTTGGGGGGAGGCATTTCAACGGCCGGTTCGGCAGCTGACAGCTCGCGCGCCTTTGGTGGCTGGGGGTTGCCGGCTGCGGACGTGGCGTATCGGATCATCGCAAGACTCCATTATGTTCGCTATATGTTCACATTTTGGAGTGAGGGAGTCAATGGAGGCCAGCTATCAAGAGCGGTGGGAATAAGCGTCCAGAAATCAGGATTTCGGAGAGTTCTTGGGAGCTATCGAGTGAACAAGCCTCAAGCGCATTCTGGCTGGCCTTTGCTAAAAGGCACAAAATGCGCAACCTGGTTGGAAAGGCTTAACTCCTTGATCTTGGTAGCGATCAAGAATGGAATGGTGCCCAGAAGAGGACTCGAACCTCCACACCCTTTCGGGTACCAGCACCTGAAGCTGGCGCGTCTACCAATTCCGCCATCTGGGCGACGGAGAGCGATGTAAGGGGGTGGCCCCTGACTGTCAACTGGGTTTTTGAAGTTTTTCTGACAGTTGGCGAGAAAGCTGCTGATCACATGGGCGGGAGTGGCCCAAGGCGGGCATAGCGCTCCGGCGGTCACGCCCTATATAAAGGAAGTATCGAAAGGAATGCCTCATGCTTGCTCCCCGCACGCTTCTGCTCGCCGGCCTTCTCGCCATTCTCACGCCCGCCATCGCCGGGGCCGATTCGCTGAAGCTGGGCAAGCCGGGGGTTGGTCCGCTCAATACTGGATCGACGCTCTGCGATTTTCGCGGCTGCTTCGGTTTCGGGCCGCAGCAATGGCATCGTCCCGCCTATGTCCAGCCGAATTATCGCCCGCGCGGCGCGGGGCCGACCTATTACCGGCCGGGCGCTGCCGGCCGGCCGCAGCTGACCTATGATCCGCCACCGGTGCAAAGGGTGCAGCCGAAGCCGCGTGACATGAACAGCCATGCCGCCTGGTGCAGCAACGAATACCGCTCCTACAATCCGAGGACGGACCGTTTTCTGACCTATGAAGGCATCTACAAAACCTGCCGCTCGCCCTACCGCTGAGCCGTCAGCTTTCGAGCGAGGCGCGGTCGACATGGCCGAGATCGCGGCCGGGCTCGACGATGTCGCGGACCCGCTGCTTCAGCTCCTTCGGCCCGGGAAAGCCGCCGTCGCGCTTACGCTCCCAGATCAGATCGCCATTGACGCGGATCTCGAAATTGCCGCCGGTGGCGGGGATCAGCGCCACTTCGCCGAGGCTGTCGGAAAAGGTATGCAGCAGCTCCTGCGCCATCCAGCTGGCGCGCAGCAGCCAGTTGCACTGGGTGCAGTAGAGGATCGTGACGCGGGCTTTTTCGGTCATGGCGATATCCTTTCGTTTGCTGAGATTTAAGCCCTGTGGCGCGTGCGCGCAATCGCCCTCTCACAAGCGTCTTGCGCACCGCCTTCCGCCATGGTCTCTTCCCGTGATCGGCCATACTAGGAAGAGCCCATGCGCGTCGCAGTCATCGAAAATATGCGGAATACCGGCCTCGGCGCGCTTGCCGCGGCCCTCGACGAGGCGGGCGCGGAGATCGAGTGGTTCCGGGGGTGGCAGGACGGAATCCTGCCGAAAGATATATCCGGCCATGACGCGCTGGTTGTTCTCGGCGGCGAGCAGAGCGCGCTGGATGACGAAACACACCCCTACCTGCCGGAACTCGTCCGGCTCACGCGCCGCTTCGGTGATGCCGGCAAGGCGGTGCTCGGCATCTGCCTCGGCAGCCAGATCCTCGCTCGCGCCTATGGCGCCGACAATCATTTAGGAATTGCCCGCGAATTCGGCTGGCACGGGATCGGCGTTACCGCCGATGGCCGGGCCGATCCGCTGTTGTCGGCGCTTGGCGGTGAATTCACCATCTTCGAATGGCATGCCGATACGTTTTCCCTGCCCGAGGGCGCGGTGCGTCTCGCCTCGAGCCCCGTCGCCGAAAACCAGGCCTTCCGCATTGGCCGCGCCGTCTATGGCACCCAGTTCCATTTCGAGGCCAATTCAGCGGTCGTCGCGCAATGGAAGGCCGAATTCCCCGATACGATCGCGCGCATTGCGCCGGGCTGGCTGGAAAACTATGCCGAACTGGCTGCAAGACATGCCGGTGCCGCCGATGCCGCGGGCCTTGCCATTGCGCGTGCCTGGATCAGCCTAATCGAGCAGGAAGAGGTCGAAATGCTCTCGCGGGCCTCGGCGTGAGGGCCGATGCGATGCCGGCCAGCGAACGCGACAAGATGGCGGCAGGCGAATGGTATTGCTGTCTCGATGACGAGCTCGATCTCTTGCGCCGGCAGGCGCGCTTAGCCGTCCACGCGCATAACACGCTGCCGCCGGATGAGCGCGGCGCCGTCGCGCCGGCCCTGCGAGCGCTCTTTGCGCAGGCCGCGCCCGATATCTTCATCGAAGCGCCGTTTCACTGCTCCTACGGCATCAATATTACTCTCGGCGAACGCGTCTATTTCAATGCCGGCTGCACCATCCTCGATTCCGGCCGGGTGACGATCGGTGATCGCAGCATGTTCGGCCCCGGCGTGCAGATCTATTGCGCCGAGCATCACAAGGAGCCGGCACTGCGCAGCACGGGCATCGAGATCGCCCGGCCTGTCACCATCGGCAACGATGTCTGGATCGGCGGCAGCGCCGTCATCCTCGGCGGCATCACCATCGGCGACGGTGCGATTGTCGGGGCCGGTGCGGTGGTGACCAGGGATGTGCCGGCTGGCGCAACCGTGGTCGGCAATCCAGCCCGCATCCGCTAGAGCAATTCCAGCAAAAGTGCGTAGCGGTTTTGCGTCCGGAATTGCGTGAAAACAAAGAGAGAGAGAGAGAGAGAGAGCATTTCCGTGATTCGGAGAAAACGGAAATGCTCTAACGCCGGCAAGGCCGCCCATTCCGCGATGACCTCGACAGCGAGGAAAGCTCCGCTAGATCAGAAGGCAAAACGGGAGGACATCATGAGCCAGCGAACCTTACCCATGGAAGGCGGCTGCCGTTGCGGCCGGGTGCGGTTGAAGATCAGTGCCGCGCCGCTGCTCACCATGGCCTGTCATTGCACAGGGTGCCAGAAGATGACATCAAGCGCCTATTCGCTGAGTGCGGCCATCCCCAGCGAAGGCTTCGATGTCACACAAGGCGAGCCGGTGGTCGGCGGCCTGCATGGCGTCACGAAGCATTATTTCTGCCCACATTGCATGAGCTGGATGTTCACCCGCCCGGAAGGCATGGACTGGTTCGTCAATCTGCGCGCGACCATGCTCGACGACCCCAACTGGTTCACCCCCTTCATCGAGACATGGACGAGCGAGAAACTGTCCTTCGCCGAGACTGGCGCGGTGTATAGCTATGAGGCGCTGCCTGAGATGGACGCGTATGAAGGGCTGGTGAAGGAGTATATGGCGCGAAGTTGATCTCAGAAGCCCTGGAAGAGAAAGTCCATGGCGCCGATGATGGCATCGCTTTTGCCCGATAGATCCGCCACCACTTTTCCAATTTCCGCGGTCGGGACCGATGCCATGCGCTGGGTGGCCATGACATAGGTTTCACCCTCGATGGTAAAGCGTGGGTTCAGTCGCGAGATCGACCAGCTCAGTTCCTGTACTGGATGCAACGGAACCATGACGCGCGAAGGCAGATCGTCAAGCAGATTGGCTTGAAGATCGATGGCCAGGAGATTTCCGCTTTTAAGGCGATAAACGTGAAAGCGTGCCACTAGAGCATTCCAGGAAAAGTGCGAAGCGGTTTTCCGTCAGGAATTGCGTAAAAGCAAAACTTAGAGCGGTTCTACGCTTCCGTGAACGTTGAACCGCTCTAAAACTGACGGTATTTGGCGAAGGGCAAGCCGTGCTTTTCAACATATTCGTTTTCCAGACGGATAGCCTCAGCGTTCTCGATACGCCAAAGCCGCTCGCGCTCCGCCTTTATGGCCTTTGCAATACCATCTTCCGCCGCCCGGGAAATGTTGATCTGGAGCTCGCGCGCTTCGGAGACGAGGCCTTCGTCAAGAGACAGGTTCGCTGCTTTTCTTGGCTGCTGGGCCATAACGATCTCCTCAGTCTTATGCGCACATTATATGCGCATAAAATACCGTTGAGAAGCGTTATTCGTCGCCCATCTTCAATGCTGCGATGAAGGCTTCCTGGGGAATCTCCACCTTGCCGAACTGGCGCATGCGCTTCTTGCCGGCCTTCTGCTTGTCGAGCAGCTTGCGCTTGCGGGTGGCGTCGCCGCCGTAGCATTTCGCGGTCACGTCCTTGCGCAGCGCCGAGATCGTCTCGCGGGCAATGACGTTGCCGCCGATCGCCGCCTGGATCGGGATCTTGAACATGTGCTTCGGGATCAGCTCCTTGAGCTTCTCGCACATGTCGCGGCCGCGCTTTTCGGCAGCCGTCCGGTGCACCATCATCGACAGCGCGTCGACCGGTTCGCCGTTGACGAGGATCGACATCTTCACGAGGTTGCCCTCGCGGTGGTCGGTCAGCGTGTAGTCGAAGGAGGCATAGCCCTTCGAGATCGACTTCAGCCGGTCGTAGAAATCGAACACGACTTCGTTGAGCGGCAGGTCGTAGGTCAGCATCGCGCGCGTGCCGACATAGGTGAGTTCGATCTGGATGCCGCGCCGGTCCTGGCAGAGCTTCAGGATGCTGCCGAGATAATCGTCGGGCGTCAGGATCGTCGCGCGGATCCACGGTTCATGGATTTCCGAGATCTTGACGACATCTGGCATGTCGGCCGGGTTGTGCAGCTCGCGCTCCGTGCCGTCGGTCATAAACATCTTGTAGACGACCGAGGGTGCGGTGGCGATGAGGTCGAGGTCGAACTCGCGCTCCAGCCGTTCCTGGATGATTTCGAGATGCAGCAGGCCGAGGAAGCCGCAGCGGAAGCCGAAGCCGAGTGCCGCCGACGATTCCATTTCGAAGGAGAAGGAGGCGTCGTTGAGGCGAAGCTTGCCCATGGCGGCGCGCAGATCCTCGAAATCGGCGGCATCGACCGGGAAGAGGCCGCAGAACACCACCGGCTGCGCCGGCTTGAAGCCCGGCAGCGCCTGGGCTGTCGGCCGCTTGTCTTCGGTGATCGTATCGCCGACACGGGTATCGGCCACTTCCTTGATCGAGGCAGTGATGAAGCCGATCTCGCCGGGGCCGAGGCGGTCGATATTGACCATCTTCGGCGTCAGCACGCCGACGCGCTCCACCTGGTATTTCGCATCGGTGCCCATCATCCGCACAGTCTGGCCCTTGGTCAGCACGCCGTCGATGACGCGGACCAGAACCATGACGCCGAGATAGGCGTCGTACCAGCTGTCGACGAGCAGCGCCTTCAGCGGCGCCTTGTCGCCGCCGGGGCTTTTCGGCGCCGGCAGCCTGTGGACGATCGCTTCCAGCACGTCGGGAATGCCGAGGCCGGTCTTTGCCGAAATCAGCACCGCCTCCGAAGCGTCGATGCCGATCACTTCCTCGATCTGTTCCTTGATGCGGTCGGGTTCGGCCGCCGGCAGGTCGATCTTGTTGAGGACGGTGACGATCTCGTGGTTGTTGTCGATCGCCTGATAGACGTTGGCGAGCGTCTGCGCCTCGACGCCCTGGCTGGCGTCGACGACAAGCAGCGAGCCCTCGCAGGCCGACAGCGACCGCGAGACTTCATAGGCGAAGTCGACGTGGCCGGGCGTGTCGATCAGGTTGAGAATGTATTTCTCGCCGTTGTTCGCCTGGTAATGCAGGCGCACGGTCTGCGCCTTGATGGTGATGCCGCGCTCGCGCTCGATATCCATATTGTCGAGCACCTGCTCGGACATTTCGCGCTCGGCAAGACCGCCCGTCGTCTGGATCAGGCGGTCGGCCAGCGTCGATTTGCCGTGGTCGATATGGGCCACGATCGAAAAGTTGCGGATATGGGACAGCGGAGTGGTGGAATTGGTGCTCATGCGCGCCATATAGCAGCGCCGCCCCCTGCCGCAAAGCGGTAATTATCCCGCTGTTTACGCTATTTCGTCCTGTGTCGGGCGTCTATCAGACCGGCCACGTCTCCAGCCGCCAAGCCGAATCCCAGAACATCCATTCATATTGCGAGGCGCGCACGAAGACATCGGTCATTTGCGCCCGCTCCACCGGCGATGCGGCGCGGGCGGCGATGTCGGTCAGCGCGATCACTTCGCGGGCACCGGCGGCAAATTGCGGATCGCCATAGGTGTTGATCCAGGCCTGGAAGGCATTGCCCTCGATAACAGGCCGGTTCTTGATCGCTTCGCCGACGTGCCAGTAGATCCAGAAGCAGGGGAGGATGGACGACAGCGCCACCGCGTAGGAGCTGTGATAGGCGGTGGCAAGCAGGAAGTTTGTATAGGCAAAGCCGGCAGGCGAGGGCTCGGCTGATGTAACATCGGCGGAACTGATGCCGAACTGTGTGAGGAAGCCGGCATGCAGGCCCTGCTCGACGGTGATCGCCTTCTGCGCCGAACCGAGGAAGCGCAGGACCTGCGCATTGTCGGGTGCCTTGGCCGCGACGATCGCAAGGCATCGCGCATAATGCTTGAGGTAGAGCGCATCCTGCAGGATGTAATGGCGGAAAACCTCCGGCGGCAGCGTGCCGTCCGAAAGGCGCTGCAGCAGCGGCAAGGCCTCGATTTCTGCCATGATCGGCGCGATCCTGTCCCAGGCGGCAGCCGTGAAGCTTCCCGTCAGTTCCGTGCTCTGCGTGCTGGCGTCCATCACTCTCTCCTCGGATTACGCCGCCATATATGGACGGAGCGGCGGCGAAAGCAAGGCGCGTTTGGCCGCTTTTCGTAGGCACTTGATTCCATCATCAGATAATGTATTTCTCTTATAGTGGAATCATTGGACTGGAAAATTGGACGGGAAAATGGAACCGGAACTCGAACAGGCGATCGGCATCCGCATCCGCACGCTGCGGCAGGAAAAGGCTCTGACGCTTGATGATCTTGCTGCGGCCTCCGGCGTCAGCCGGGCGATGATCTCGCGCATCGAGCGGGCGGAGGCGAGCCCGACCGCCTCGCTGCTGGCGAGGATCTGCGCCGCCCTTGGCCTGTCGTTGTCGGCCTTCTTTGCGGAAGAGGGGCAGGCCTCGCCGCTTGCCCGGAGGCAGGAGCAGCAGGTCTGGCGCGATCCGGAGACCGGTTATCTCAGACGCTCTGTTTCACCTCCGGGCACGGCTTCCGATGTCGATATCGTCGAGGTCGAATTCCCGGCCGGTGCCCGCGTCAGCTTCCCCCCGCATGCGAGCGCCCATGGCATGATGCAGCATATCTGGCTGTTCGACGGCGAGCTGGAGATGACGGCGGGCGAGACCGTCTACCGGCTGCGCCCGGGCGATTGCCTCTTCATGCCGGTCGGCGAGGGCCATGTCTTCCACAATCCCGGCAACGCGCCGGCGCGTTATTGCGTCGTGCTTGATCGCGGCGGCCGATAACAGCATTCATTTCAGGAGAACAGCATGCCTGCTATTCGTACCCTTTCCGCCGAGGAGGCCCGCGCGGCCATTCCGGCTCTTTCGGAGGTGCTTGTCGATTGCGTCGCGGGCGGCGCCTCCGTCGGCTTCATGCAGCCCTATGGGCCTGAAGATGCCGAGCCCTATTGGCGCGATGTCGCCGATGCGGTCGCCACCGGCGCCAACCTGCTGCTGGTCGCTGAACTCGACGGCAGGATCGTCGGCACGGTGCAGGTGGGTGCCGCGCAGATGCCGAACCAGCCGCATCGCGGCGACCTGAAGAAGCTGCTGGTACATCGCTCCGCCCGCGGCCAGGGCCTTGCCCGGCTGCTGATGGATACTGCTGAGCGCGAGGCGGCAAGCCGCGGCAAGACCCTGCTTGTGCTCGACACGGCAACCGGCAGCGATGCCGAGGCGATCTATCCGCGCCTGGGCTGGCAGCGCGTCGGCGTCATTCCGGATTATGCGCTGTGGCCGGAAGGCGGCTTCTGCGCCACGACGCTGTTCTACAAGCGGCTCGCCTGATTGCGCCGGCCCCGCTCAAGCCGGCCTGGCGAAGACCGGAAACGCGCCGCCAAGCGTCGCGCCCGCCGTCCATTGCGCAGCATTCCAGCCGAACTGCCGCGCCGCTTCGATATTCACCGCCATATCGTCGATGAAGGCGATTTCGCTGGGCAGCACGCCGGCCCGCTCGGTCGCCAGCCGGAAGAAGTCGGGGGAAGGCTTGCTGTGTCCGAGTGCGGCGGAATAGATGATGTCGTCGAAATGTGCATTAAGGCCGATCTGCTCCATCAGGTAGCGTGCCCGCCTATGCTCCTGGTTGGTCGCCAGCAGGAGAGTGATGCCGCTTTGCCTGAGGGTAGCGAGCTCTTCGAGCAGATTGCGGTCGAGGCGGGAATCGTTTTCGAACCAGTAGTCGATCAGCGTGTCGGCGCTGAGGTGGGGCGCGATCTTTGCGAGAACGTCGCCGAGCCTCGGCTCCAACGCCTCGCGGCCGGTGATGATATCGCGCCAGTGGGTCTGAAAGAATTCCCGCTGCAGCAGGTCGACACGCAGGCCGAGATCGCGCTCCAGATAGGTGAAGTGAGGCAGGCCGTCCACCGGACGACCATGAATGAGCACGCCGTCGACATCGACCATCAGCACTTTCATGCGGAAAATTTCCTCGTTCTCAAAACACCGGCGAAAGTGGCGTCATCCGCCTGGGCGTTCAAGACGTCGCGCCACTTTTTTGTCGCGGCCGAGCCGTGTAAATCTCCATTGTCAATCAAGGGCAGGATCTGAAATGCGCGTCATCTATTCCGAGGACCACAAGCTGCGCGATGCCAGGACCGAGCTGCACGCCGGCCAGCTGGTGACGCCCTTCGAGGCGCCGTTTCGCGCCGAATGGATCCTGGCGGCGGTCAAGGAGGCGGGCTTTACCGATGTCGTGGCGCCCGATGCGCACGGGTTGGAAACGGCTCGAAAAGTGCATGATCCCGCCTATCTGGATTTCCTCGCCACCGTCTGGGACCGCTGGGTGGCGGCTGGTTTCACCGGCGAGGCGATCGCCAATTCCTTCGCCGTTCGCCGCACCAGCCAGCGCGTGCCCGACAATATCGTCGGTGCGATCGGCCACTACGCCAATGCCGCCGATACCTCGATCACCAAGGGCTCCTACGAGGCAGCGATCGCTTCCATGCGCTGCGGGATTACAGGCGCCGACTGGCTGACGCAGGGCAATCGCTTTGCCTTCGCGCTCTGCCGCCCGCCCGGCCACCATGCGGGCATCGATCTCTTCGGCGGCTATTGCTTCATCAACAATTCAGGTGTCGCCGCACAGCGGCTGCTCGACCATGGTGCGAGGAAGGTCGCGGTGCTGGATGTCGACTTCCACCATGGCAACGGCACGCAGGATCTCTTCTATCGCCGCGGCGATGTCTTCACCGCCTCGCTGCATGGCGATCCCATGCACGCCTTTCCCTATTTTCTCGGTCATGCCGATGAGGAAGGCGAGGGGGAGGGTGCCGGCGCCAACCGCAACTATCCGATGCCGCCTGGTACACCTTGGGATGTCTGGTCTTCGGCCCTTGCCGATGCGCTCACCCGCATCAAGGCCTTCGGCGCCGAGGCGATCGTCGTGGCCCTCGGCGTCGACACTTTCGAGCGCGATCCGATCTCCTTCTTCGGCCTCACCTCCGACGATTTCACCCGCATGGGCGCGATGATATCAGCCGCCGGCCTGCCGGTGCTTGCCTGCATGGAGGGCGGCTACGGCGTGCCGGAGATCGGCCTTAACGTCGCCAACGTCCTCAAGGGTCTGGAAGCCTGATCACCGCCGATGACCGACGAGACCGTTCCATCCGAGATCCCGACTTCACGCATGCTGAGCTGGGCGCGCAATTCCGCTATCTATCGCCTCGAGCGGCGGATGATGACGGAAAAGCAGCTCTTTGACGCAATTACCCGCAAGGCGAAGGAGAAATTCGCGGATATCAGCGTGGCGCAACTCAAGGCCATCGCCGATTTCGCCGTCAAATTTGCCTATGACAACAAGGTGCTCGACGACAGCGCCTATGCGGAGATCAGCACGCGTTCTGCCGTGCGCGGCGGTAAATCGAGGCGCGCGATCGCCCAGAAGCTTGCTGCCAAGGGCGTCTCCAGCGACAAGGTCGAGGCGGCTCTTGAAGAGGCTGACGATCTCTATGCCGCGGCGATCTTCGCCCGCAAGCGCGCCTTCGGCCCCTTCCGCCGGGTCGAGCTTGACGAAAAGCGAAAGGCCAAAGAGCTTTCGGCTTTTGCCCGCAACGGCTTCAGCTTCGACATCGGCAGGAAGGTCTTCGACATGAGCTTCGAAGATGCCGAAGAGGTCATCCTTGCTGGCCGTCGCTGATTTCCCATAAGAGCTTTTGCTGGCCGGATCGCGTCGATGACTGCCCCTCACCCTAACCCTCTCCCCGTAAAAACGGGGAGAGGGGACGTGCCTTGCGAGAGCGAGTGGGGAACGGAGAGGTCGCGGCATGGTCCCTTCGCCCCGCCTGCGGGGAGAAGGTGCCGGCAGGCGGATGAGGGGCTGCCGCCGGCGATATCCCGCACCGCCGGCCGTTCCTTGACGCCTCAGCATCAGCGCTCTTGATCCCGGCATGAAAAGTTTGAATTTGGTTCTCCCCTGTCTTCGGCTTAGAACCGCGCCAGGATCGGGGGCCACATGGACATCAAGAATATCGAGACTGGGACGGACGGCGCAGCCTTGATTGCGCAGCCGGGCGTATCGCCGACTTCGGGCGGCTTGGCGGCCGGTGTCGCCATGTGCCTGATGTCGATGTCGTCGATCCAGTTCGGCGCGGCACTGTCTTCGTCAGCCATTGCGACCTATGGCGTTGCCGGTGCCACCTGGCTGCGGCTTGCTTTCGCGGCGATCATCCTTGCCGCCGTCGTCAGGCCCTCGGTGCTGCGTTATAGCGGCGTCCAATGGCGGGCGACATTGCTGCTCGGCACGACGACGGCTGCCATGACACTGTGCTTTTTCGCGGCGATCCAGCGGCTGCCGCTCGGCCTGGCGATCGCCATCGATTTCCTCGGGCCGCTCTCGGTCGCCGTCTTCGGCTATGGCCTGACCTGGCGGCTCACCTGGCCGTTGATCGCTGCGGCCGGTATTCTCTTCCTCGCCCATGACGGCGAAGGCTGGGTCGGCAATTCCTCAGGCGTCATCTTCGCCCTCGGCTCGGCTGTGGGATGGGCGGTCTATATCCTGCTGACGAAGAAGGTCGGCGCTGCCTTCAAGGGGCTGGAAGGTCTCTCCATGTCGCTGATCGTTGCCGGCCTCGTCGCAACTCCCTTCGGTCTGGCCGAGACGGGGGGAGCCTTTACGGTGGAGGGACTGGTCGAGGTTCTCGGCCTTGCCATCCTCGTGCCGCTTTTGCCCTACGCGCTGGAGATGGTGGCGCTGCGGCGCATGCCGTCGGCATCATTCGGCATTCTGATGAGCCTCGAACCGGCGCTCGGCGCGCTCGCCGGCTTTCTGGTCCTGGCCCAGCCGATGACTGCGCTGCAGATGCTGGGTACGGCGCTCGTCGTGGCGGCCAGCGCCGGCGCCACCGCCTCGGCGGCGAAGACCTAGAAAAGTACTAGCGTTTTTTCGAGGAACACCGTCTCTATAAGATGGATCAGGCGGGTTTGCGGGCGGGATCGTCGAGAGCCGGATTGTAGAACAGCGACAGTATCAGGCTTTTGGCGATCCGCTCCGCCGTTGCCATGAACCAGGCCTTGGCCTCCGGCGACGGGGCGATATCGTCAAGCGTTGCGGCAAACAGCGACAGCCACTTCGGAAAGAGATCGGGTGTCAGGTTCTGGACACCTGTGTGCGCCTGCACCGGCTTGCCGCCATAGGCGCCGCTGCGGAAGGCGACGGCCGACCAGAAGCTCTTCATCTTTTCCATATGCTCCGGCCAGCGCCCTGATAGCCTGGCGTCGAACACCGGGCCGAGATCGGGATGCGCCAGCACGCGCCCGTAAAAGGTCTCGACCAGCCTGTCGATGAAGGCCGCGTCGACGCCCATTTCCCGCATCTCCGCCTCCGCCCTTTCGCGGATCGCCGCGACATGGGCAGGGCGGCCCTGAATGTCATTGTCCATTCCAAAACCCCGGCGCCGCGTGATGCGGCAGCCTCCATATAGGTGCTTATGGCGGCGAGCCAAAGTCACCCGTGTCGCTTGCGGCAATCTGTCAGCTGGCCTGCCCCATCTACTTGACCGTCACCGCCTCCTTCTTTAGATTTAGAATAATTCTAAAAAATTGGAGAAAGTCATGCTGGCGCGGTTTTTCAGATCCTCGAAACGATCTTTCGAGTCGCTGTCCGAGCAGGAGATCCTTGCCCTTGGGATCGCCTCCGAGGAAGACGATGCCCGCATCTATCTCGCTTATGCCGACAGGCTGCGCCGCGAATTTCCGTCCTCGGCCAAGGTCTTCGAGGATATGGCCGAGGTCGAGGATACACATCGCAAGTCGCTGATCGAGATTCATCGCCAGCGTTTCGGCGAGCGCATCCCGTTGATCCGGCGCGAGCATGTGCGGGGCTTTTACGAGCGCAAGCCGGACTGGCTCAGGGCAAACCTTTCGCTGGATGCGATGCGGCAAGAAACCGAGGCGATGGAGGAGCAGGCCTACCGTTTCTATGTCGAGGCGGCAAAACGCACCTCGGACGCCTCGACGCGCGAGCTTCTCGGCGATCTCGCCCTCGCCGAACAGGGACATGAGGATATCGCCCGCATGCTGGGCGACAAACATACGCCCGCAGACGTCAAGCACGACGAGGACGCGACGGTGCATCGGCAATTCGTGCTGACCTATGTGCAGCCGGGTCTTGCCGGACTGATGGACGGCTCGGTCTCGACTCTGGCGCCGATCTTCGCTGCCGCCTTTGCCACGCAGGATACCTGGCAGACCTTTCTTGTCGGTCTTTCGGCCTCTGTCGGCGCCGGCATCTCGATGGGCTTCACCGAGGCCGCCCATGACGACGGCAAGATCTCCGGCAGAGGCTCGCCGGTCAAGCGCGGCCTTGCCTGCGGCATCATGACGGCGCTCGGCGGCCTCGGCCACGCACTGCCTTATCTGATCCCGCACTTCTGGACGGCGACGATCACCGCCGCCGTCGTCGTCTTCTTCGAACTCTGGGCAATCGCCTTCATCCAGAACCGCTACATGGAAACCCCCTTCCTGCGCGCCGCCTTCCAGGTGGTGCTGGGCGGCGGCCTGGTGCTCGGCGCGGGTATCCTGATCGGGAATGGGTGAGTTGCGGTCGGGCGCAGCCCGAGTAATCGATCCAGTGAATCGATTGCAGCGAAGGGCCGGGAGACGGCGACGCCAGCCCCTCATCCGGCTGCCGCCACCTTCTCCCCGCATGCGGGGCGAAGGGGATATGCCGCGACCTCTCCGTTCTCACCTCGCTTTCGCAGGGCACGTCCCCTCGCCCCGTTTTTACGGGGAGAGGGTTAGGGTGAGGGGCAGTCATCGGCGCCAACCGGACAGAAGTGTCACCCGAAAGAGGATGACGCCGCGTGGAGAGCCAGGTTTGTTAACAAACAAAAAGGCCGGCAAATCGCCGGCCTTTCCACATTCTCTATTTTAACTCTTACCGCAGCGCGCCGACCAGGACGTCGCGGCCGTTCTCGATGGTGACCCAGCGGCCGGCATTGTAGCTCGACTGGCGCTTGACGAAGGAATAGGGGGTTCCGAACCACGGCTTGACGTCGGCGGCGAGGTTGTCGAGCACAAAATCGCCCTCGGCGGTGCGCAGCGTCAGCACAGCATGGCCTTCGCCGTCCGGCTTGCGCACGACGGTCATCAGCAGGTCGGCAGCCGAAAAGCCGCGCTGGATCAGCATGCGGCGCTTCAGCAGCGCGAAATCCTCGCAGTCGCCGGCGGTGGTCGGATAGGCCCAGACCTCATCCTTGCCGTAGATTTCCTTGTCGGTCATCGGCGTGATCGTGCGGTTGACCGTGGCGTTGACCGAACGCACCAGCGACCACTTCCCCGGATTCATCGCGACCGGGCCGGAATTGCGGTTTGCGCCGCATTCACTGCGGTGGATCTGACAGAAATCGTAGTGGCCGATCGGCTGTGAAGTGGCATTGCCCGTTACCATTGAAGCATTTCTGCTTGGGGCCGGTATGGCGGCCGTCGCCATCGCAAACACGGCCATCATGGCCACAAAGATACCCTTGATCCGCACGCCCGCTCTTTCCTTGCATCGCCCCTTATTTATTAACAAAGTGTTAATGGAGAGGGCCCAAAAGAGTCAATCGTTACTTCTTGGGGGGACCTTACGACTCGCCGACATGGTTAAAATGCAACGGGTTGGGGACCTGCAGCAGGCGAATTTATCCGTCGCTGCCATTCAAGTGGGCATCTGCCTATTTGTTGATGAACGGATGATGCCTTTGACGGCGCTCAGGAGAAGCGCGATATCGCCGGGGCGGGAAAGTCGATGGTCGCCGTCCCGGACGAAGGTCAGCACCACGTCGTCGGCGGGAAGATGTTCGACCAGTTTCATCGCATGCGCATGCGGCACGTCGGCGTCTTTCATGCCTTGGAGAATGTGCACCGGGCAGCCGGTTTCGATGATGCCGTCGAGCACCCGGTTCTTTCGGCCGTCCTCGATCAGCGCCCGCGTATAGATGTTGGGTTCCGGGCTGTATTGCGAACGCTCTTCGAAATAGCCGCGCTCGGCCAGCGATTTGCGCTCTTTGGCCTTGAGGTTCGGCTCGATCAGCTCGGAAGTGAAATCGGGGGCGGGCGCGATCAGCACCATGCCTGCGAGCTTTGGGCCGTCGAGCGTCATGCCGCCCTGCCGCGCAAGCTCCTGCGCCAGCCTGAGCGCGATCCAGCCGCCCATCGACGAGCCGACGAGGATCACCCGATCGGGGGCGACATGACGGATGACGGCCAGCGCCTCCTCCAGCCAGCGCGAGATCGTGCCGTCGCCGAAGTTGCCGCCGGAAAGTCCGTGGCCGGAATAGTCGAGGCGGATGCAGGCGAGCCCAAGTTCTGCCGCCAGCCCGTCGAGTTCCACCGCCTTGGTGCCGCTCATGTCGGAGCGGTAGCCGGACAGCCAGACAAGCGCCGGCGCGCCATTGCCGGCTTGCGCCGGGCGGACGAGCATGGCGATCTCACGCGCCGCTTCGCCCTCGCCGACCGTCAGGAACTGCGGCGCGGAATCGGGCATCTGATCGGACATCGGCGAAACTCCTGTTGTTTTGGCCTATAAAACAGATTCTTGGCAGGCTGACAGCGGGTGATTTTTCCGCTAAAGGATGATATTGACTCCGTTGCAGCGATGACGCGACACGTTTGTGCCCCTGATCGGGAGCGCGAGGCTGCAACGTTCCGAAAACAACGCGAGGAGAATACGACCATTCGCAGACCTTTTAAAACCGATGCGCCCGTGAAGGACGGACCGCGCTCGAACCGTGAAATCCGCATTCCCAAAGTTCAGCTGATCGGAGCTGATGGACAGAATGTCGGCATCGTGCCCACCGACCAGGCTTTGAAAATGGCCGAAGAAGCCGGCCTCGATCTCGTCGAAATTTCCCCCAATGTCGAACCGCCGGTGTGCAAGATCCTCGATCTGGGCAAGCTGAAATATGCCAACCAGAAGAAGGCTGCCGAGGCGCGCAAGAAGCAGAAGATCGTCGAAGTCAAAGAAATCAAGATGCGCCCGAACATCGACACCCATGATTATGAGGTGAAGATGAAGGCGATGGGTCGCTTCTTCGACGAAGGCGACAAGGTCAAGGTGACGCTGAAGTTCCGCGGCCGCGAAATGGCCCACCAGGAACTCGGCATGAAGCTTCTGCAGCAGGTCAAGGCCGATACGATTGAGTTCGCCAAGGTCGAAGCCGAACCCAAGCTCGAAGGCCGCCAGATGATGATGGTGCTGGCGCCGAAATAAGCGCCAGGCAGTTTTTCGCCCAAGGCCGTCCGCAAGGGCGGCTTTTGTGCTTTCTGCCATTCTGCTTTGGGCCGGTGTATTTTGGGAGCAGCGAAGATTCCTCCGCCGCCCCGTTGCACTTTCATGACGCTACGGTTATAAGCGCGCGTCCGAACTGACCGGCAGGGCATGCCGTGGCAGTTTCGAATGCTTGCGGAACGGTTCGTCGCCGATGCCGCAGATCAACAACAAACGCTCCCGCACCTTGTTGCGACGGCCGGAGAACCGGACTTCGCGGGAAGGGCTTTTTTGATAAAGCGCGCAGGGAGGACAGAAGGAGTAGCAAAATGCCCAAGATGAAGACGAAGTCCTCGGCCAAGAAGCGGTTCAAGATCACCGCGTCAGGCAAGGTCAAGGCTGCCGCTGCCGGCAAGCGCCATGGCATGATCAAGCGTTCCAACAAGTTCATTCGCGATGCACGTGGCACCATGGTTCTCGCAGAACCGGATGGCCGCAAGGTTATCAAGAATTACCTGCCGAACGGTCTCTGAGACTCGTCCGCGAACGCTAGATTTAAGGAGATCATGATATGGCACGTGTAAAAAGAGGCGTCACCTCTCATGCCAAGCACAAGAAGGTTCTGAAGGCCGCAAAGGGCTTTTACGGCCGCCGCAAGAACACCATCCGTACTGCCAAGGCTGCTGTCGATCGTTCGAAGCAGTACGCCTACCGCGACCGCAAGGTCAACAAGCGCAACTTCCGTGCGCTTTGGATCCAGCGCATCAACGCCGCTGTGCGTGAATTCGGCCTGACCTACGGCCGCTTCATCGACGGCCTGAACAAGGCTGGCATCGAAGTCGACCGCAAGGTTCTCTCCGACATGGCGATCCACGAGCCGGAAGCATTCGGCGCGCTGGTCAGCGCTGCCAAGAAGGCTCTTGAATACCTCAAGGAAGCCGGCACGGCGAACGAGTTTGAAGGCGCGGTCAAGTAACCAGCGCTTCCCAAGCTTTTGAATTTATGATTTTGGGAAACCCGCGCTGGTTTGGGCTAGCGCGGGTTTTTCTTTCTTTATATTCCTGGCGCCGGCCGGCGCCGCCTGCCTCCCGATCGCCCGCCTGATACTGGACGGAAAGAAGTGACAATGTCAGATATCGACCAGCTCAACGCATCGCTGCTCGCCGAAATCGCCGCCGCCGATGACGAAACGGCGCTCGAAGCCGTGCGCGTTTCCGCCCTTGGCAAGAAGGGCTCCGTCTCCGAACTGTTGAAGACGCTCGGCGCCATGACGCCGGAAGAGCGCCAAAGCAAGGGCGCGGCGATCAACGTTCTGAAGAACGCGGTGACCGAGGCGCTCACCGCCCGCAAGGCGACGCTTAGGCAAGCGGCGATCGATGCGCGGCTGAAGGCCGAAACGGTCGACGTCAGCCTGCCGGTGCGCTCTTCGCCGGCCGAGCGCGGCCGTATCCATCCGATCAGCCAGATCGTCGACGAGATCACCGCGATCTTCGCCGACATGGGCTTCTCGATCGCCGAAGGTCCCGACATCGAGACCGATTATTACAATTTCACCGCGCTGAATTTCCCCGAAGGCCATCCGGCCCGCGAGATGCACGACACCTTCTTCTTCAACCCGGATGAGAATGGCGAGCGCAAGGTGCTGCGCACCCACACCTCGCCGGTGCAGGTGCGCACCATGGAGGCGCAGACACCGCCGATCCGCATCATCATTCCCGGCAAGACCTACCGCCAGGACTCGGACGCCACCCATTCGCCGATGTTCCATCAGGTCGAAGGCCTGGTCGTCGACAAGAAGGCCAATGTCGCCAACCTCCGCTGGGTGCTGGAAGAATTCTGCAAGACCTTCTTCGAGGTCGACAGCGTGACGATGCGTTTTCGCCCGTCCTTCTTCCCCTTCACCGAGCCCTCTTTCGAGGTCGATATCCAGTGCGACCGCTCCGGCCCGATCGTCAAGTTCGGCGAGGGCAGCGACTGGATGGAAATCCTCGGTTGCGGCATGGTCCACCCGAACGTGCTGCGTCACGGCGGGCTCGATCCGGACGAATATCAGGGCTTTGCCTGGGGCATGGGCCTCGATCGCATTGCCATGCTGAAATACGGCATGCCCGACCTGCGCGACTTCTTCAACGCCGACGTCCGTTGGATGACGCATTACGGCTTCCGCCCGCTCGACATGCCGACGCTGTTCGGCGGCCTCAGCGCTTGAACGGAGAATTGGGACGATGAAATTCACGCTCTCCTGGCTGAAAGAGCATCTGGAAACGGATGCCGGCCTCGATGAAATCTGCACGCGCCTCACCGAGATCGGACTGGAGGTCGAGGATGTCGACGACAAGGCGGCCTTCAAGCCCTTCGTCATCGCCAGGGTCGTCTCGGCCGAAAAACATCCGCAGGCCGATCGCCTGAAGGTGCTGATGGTCGATACCGGTTCCGGCGCGCCGGTCCAGGTCGTCTGCGGCGCCCCGAATGCGCGCGCCGGCCTCGTCGGCGCCTTCGCAGCGCCCGGAACCTATGTTCCCGGCATCGACGTGACGCTCGCCGTCGGCAATATCCGCGGCGTCGAAAGCCATGGCATGATGTGCTCCGAAAAGGAGCTGCAGATCTCCGACAGTCACGACGGCATCATCGATCTGCCTGAGGATGCGCCGGTCGGCCAGAGTTATGCCGCCTATGCGCATCTCGACGATCCCCTCATCGAGATCAATCTGACGCCCAACCGGCCGGACTGCACCTCGATCCACGGCATCGCCCGCGATCTCGCCGCCTCCGGCCTCGGCACGCTGAAGACGCGGCCCGCGCCGTCCTTCGCCGTCGAAGGCGAGACGCCGGTGAAGCTGACACTCGATCTCGACGATCCGAAGCTCTGCCCGGGTTTTGCGCTGCGCCTCGTGCGCGGCGTCAGGAACGGCCCGAGCCCGCGCTGGATGCAGCAGCGGCTGATCGCCATCGGCCTGCGCCCCATTAACGCGCTGGTCGATATCACCAACTACATGACCTTCGATCAGGGCCGGCCGATGCACGTCTTCGACGCCGCCAAGGTCAAGGGCAACCTGACCGTCCGCCGCGCCGCTGAAGGCGAGACGGTGCTGGCGCTCGATCAGCGCGAATACAAACTGTCACCGAACAACGTCGTCATCTCCGATGAAAACGGTATCGAATCGATCGGCGGCATCATGGGCGGCGAACATTCCGGCTGCGACGAGAACACCGTCGACGTGCTGATCGAATCCGCCCTCTGGGATCCGATGAACATCGCCAAATCAGGCCGCAGCCTCGGCATCATCACCGATGCCCGCTACCGCTTCGAACGCGGCGCCGATCCGGAATATATGGTCCCCGGCCTCGAGCGCACGACGGAACTGGTGCTGGAGCTTTGCGGCGGCAAGGCCGCCAAGGCCGAGATCGTCGGCTACCAGGGTTACGAACCGAAGATCGTCGATTTCCCCTATTCGGAGGTCAAGCGCCTGACGGGCCTCGACGTCTCGAATGAGGAAAGCAACACGATTCTGACGCGCCTCGGCTTCACCGTCTCCGGTTCCGGCGACCGCGTCTCCGTCTCCGTTCCCTCCTGGCGTCCTGATGTCGACGGCAAGGCCGATCTCGTCGAGGAGGTCATGCGCATTCACGGCGTCGACAATATCAAGCCGGCGCCGCTTGAAAGCCATGCGGCCGTCAACGGCAAGATCCTGACGACGCTGCAGATCCGCAGCCGCCTTGCCAAGCGGGCGCTCGCCGCGCGCGGCATGCTCGAAGCCGTCACCTGGTCTTTCATTCCGGAAGACCAGGCAAAGCTGTTCGGCGGCGGCTCGCCCGCCCTCAAGCTTGCCAACCCGATCGCCGCCGAAATGTCGGATATGCGCCCGTCGCTTCTGCCGGGCCTGCTGACCGCAGCCCAGCGCAATGCCGACAAGGGTTACGGCGACGTCGCGCTCTTCGAGGTCTCCGGCACTTATGAGAACGATCGGCCGGACGGTCAGCGCCGTGTGGCCGGCGGCATTCGCCGCGGCACGGCCTCGCTTGCCGGCGCCGGTCGCGCCTGGTCGAACGCCGCCAAGGGCGGCGGCAAGCCGGTCGACGTCTTCGACGCCAAGGCCGATGCGCTCGCCGTCATTGAAGCCTGCGGCCTGCCGATGGGCAATATTCAGATCGAGCAGGGCGGCCCGGCATGGTATCATCCCGGCCGCTCCGGCACGATCAAGATGGGGCCGAAGGTCGTGCTCGGCTATTTCGGCGAATTCCATCCGCTGACGCTGGAAGCGCTCGACGTCTCCGGCGCTCTCTGCGGCTTCGAGGTCTATGTCGACGCCATGCCGGATGCCAAGCGCAAGGCGACGCGCACCAAGCCGGCGCTCGAGCTGTCGCCCTTCCAGATGGTGCGGCGCGACTTCGCCTTCGTCGTCGACAAGACGGTGGAAGCCGGGGCCATCGTCAAGGCCGCCACAGGCGCCGACCGCAAGCTGGTGACCGGCGTCAATGTCTTCGACATCTTCGAGGGCGCATCGGTTGGCGATAGCAAGAAGTCGGTGGCGATCGAGGTTCAGATCCAGCCGGTCGAGCGCACGCTGACGGATGAGGATTTCGAAGCGCTGACGCAGAAGATCGTCGCCAGTGTTACGAAATTCACCGGCGGTGTCCTTAGAAGCTGAGCTTCACCCAACGTCGCCAGATAATGGACCGGTCGCGAAAAGCGGCCGTCTTTTCACCGATGCAGATGGAAGAGTTTGCTGACGATCGTCCAGCGGCCGTCGATCTTCAGCAGCGAGAGATAGTCGGTAAAGCGCATGCCGGCGAAATCGTCGGTGACCTTGACGCTCGCCGCATCGCCCTCGACGTCGACGCTCTGGATATCCATGTAGGGCTGCGTGCCGGGCGGCGCCGGCTCCTCCTGCAGGATCGCGGCAATGAATTCGTCCCGCGTCAGCCATTCGACCGCATTTTCGTAATGGCCGATGATCGAGCTTTTCGGATGAAAGGCCTTTTTCAAGGCTGCCTCATTGGCGAAGGCCATGCCTTCGACATAGAGATGAACCGTCTGTTCGACTGCCTGCCTGTCCGACATATTGTCATCCCGTTCTCAGAGATGGCGTTAGATAGTTTCGCCGGGCCCGAAGGCAAGCCCGGCCGGTTGTGGCCGACCGGGCTTTCGCTCTTTGTTTCGGTAGGGGTTCAGATGTTCGTCATGGCAAGCGAGGCGTCCGAATAGCGCTTGCCGGCCACCTGCCCGGCGGGGATGACCTCTTCAAGCCTCGCAAGTTCCGCCGGGCTCAGCACGATATCGGCAGCGGCCGCATTCTGTTCGAGATGGTGAAGCTTGCGGGCGCCGGGGATCGGCACGATGTCGTCGCCCTGGCTCAATACCCAAGCCAGCGCCAGCTGCGCTGCCGTCACGCCCTTCTCGGCGGCAAGCCGCTCGAGTGTCGCAACGAGGGCGGCATTGGCGTCGAAATTTTCCGCCTGGAAACGCGGCACCTGCCGGCGGAAATCGTCGGCAGCGAGATCCTCCACTTTGCGGATCGACCCGGTCAGGAAGCCGCGGCCGAGCGGGCTGTAAGGCACGAAGCCGATGCCGAGTTCGCGGCAGGTGGCAAGCACCTCCTCCTCCGGGTCGCGCGTCCAGAGCGAATATTCGCTCTGCAAGGCTGCGATTGGATGGACCGCATGGGCGCGGCGAATGGTGGCGCTGCCGGCTTCCGAAAGCCCGAGCGCCCGGACTTTGCCTTCCTTTACCAATTCCGCCATGGCGCCGACGGTCTCCTCGATCGGCACGTTGGGATCGACCCGGTGCTGATAGAAGAGGTCGATGGTCTCGATGCCGAGGCGTTTCAGCGAGGCTTCGGCGACCGCTCGTACATGCTCGGGGCGGCTGTCGACGCCGGTGATGGCGGCAGTACCAGGCTTGCTGGCATCGATCTTGAAGCCGAATTTGGTGGCGATGGCTACGCGGTCGCGGAATGGCTTCAGCGCTTTGCCGAGCAGAACCTCGTTGGTAAAGGGACCATAGACTTCGGCGGTGTCGAAGAAGGTGACGCCGAGATCGATGGCGCGATGCAGCGTCCTGATCGATTCCGCATCGTCGCTGGCGCCATAGGCAAAGCTCATGCCCATGCAGCCAAGACCGACGGCAGAGACGGTCAGATCGTTTCCGAGTTTCCGAGTTCTCATGATGCGCTCCTTTGTGAGCAGTTTTGAACCGCTTGATCGGTTGTTGCGGTTACGAGCAGACCATATCGCTGCGCCATCAATCAGAAAATACATGCAGTTTTTAACAGGTTGTTCTATTATTTCGATCAATGAACAGGACCCAGCTCTCGCAACTCGCCGTTCTCGCCGCCGTCTCGGAGCATCGCAGCTTCCGGGCGGCGGCAAAGGAACTCCTCGTCGCGCCCTCGGCAATCAGCCATGCGATATCGAGCCTCGAGGAAAGTCTGGGGGTACGGCTTCTGGCGCGCACCACTCGCAGCGTTGCGCCGACGGAAGAGGGCCGCCTGCTGCTTGAAAGACTTCGTCCCGCACTCGAGGAGATCGATATCGCCTTGGAGGCCGTCCGCGATACGCGCGCCAAGCCGGCCGGAAACCTGCGCATCACCGCGCCGCGCTTCGCCTCCGATCTGCTGCTCGCTCCGCGGCTCGGCGACTTTCTCAACCTCTATCCCGATATCACCCTGGAGATCGCCAATGAGGACGGCTTCACCGATATCGTCAAGGAGGGTTTCGATGCCGGTATCCGGCTGGAAGAGAGCCTGGAGGCCGATATGATCGCGGTCAGGGTCTCGCCCGATCTGACGACGGTGATCGCCGCTTCGCCCGAATATTTCGAGCATCATCCGAAGCCCGAGCATCCGCGCGATCTCGTCCATCACCGCTGCATCAAGCGGCGCTTCACCAACGGCTCGATCTATCGCTGGGAATTCGAAAAGGACGGGCAGGAACTCGTCGTTTCGGTCGATGGGCCGCTGATTGTCAGCGAAGACCGGCTGGCCCTGCTTGCGGCGCTGAACGGCGCCGGCCTTGCCTATCTGTTCGACATGCGGGTCTATGACGAACTGGCGGGCGGCACACTTGTGCGGGTGCTGGAAGATTGGTGCGCGCCCTATTCCGGGGCGTTTCTCTATTACCCCACCCGGCGGCAGATGCGCCCGGCGCTACGCGCCTTCATCGATTTCTTCAAATACAGCGAGCAGGAGACGGGCGGCCGGTAAGGAATGGAAACCGGGCCGCCCGTTCTTATTAGGGCGCCGTGTGCATCAGGCAGCCTTTGCCTTCTGGTTTGCCGCCGTGGTGGCGAGTTGGGAGAGGGTCTTGTCGGTGGCTGTTTCCTGCTGCAGCGTCTGGTCGAGCAGGCTGACGACCTCCTTGAGGCCGAGGGTCGCGGCCCAGGTCTTCAGCGTGCCGTAACGGGCGATTTCATAATGCTCGACGGCCTGGGCGGCCGAAATCAGGCCGGCATCGAGAGCCGCCGTGCCCTTGAATTCCTCCATGATTTCCTCGCCCTCGGCGATAATGCCCTGGATCGCCTCGCAAGTCTTGCCCTGGGCGCGTTTGCCGATCAGCTCGAAAACCTGCTGCAGGCGCTCGACTTGGCCTTCGGTTTCCTCGCGGTGTTTTTCGAAGCCCTTCTTCAATTCGGGGGATTGGGCGGCGCGCGCCATCTTCGGCAGGGCGCGCAATATCTGCCGTTCGGCGAAGTAGATGTCCTTCAGCGTGTCGTAGAAGAGATCTTCCAACGTCTTTTCCTTGGCCATTTTCTCGATCCTTGTTTTGGGGAAAACCGCGAATGCGGCGACACATTAAGAAGCGAAGATCGCGCTAATTGTTCCCGATCGATTTCGGGTGGACTGGAAATCGGCGCCGGGCGATGATTCCTGCCGTCGATGCGCAGGAGAATGACGTCATGCGAAAACCGAATTCGATGAAGGGTCTGGAGGATCTTGGCCGCGTGCGGCTGTCGCAAAACTTCTTTCTTCGCGATTTCCTGCATTCCGAAATCGCCGATTTCTACCGCATCCCCAACATCCCCGAGGATCCCGATCTGGCGATCGAGACAGGCAAGAGGCTCTGCGAGGAATTGCTGGAGCCGCTGGAGGCAACGTTCGGGCGCCTGCATATCCGATCCGGCTATCGCTCGCCCGCGGTCAACAGGTTCGGCAACGAGAACAATCTGAACTGTTCGACCAATGCGTCCACCGCCGCGCATCACATCTGGGATATGAGGGACTTTGACGGCTGCATGGGTGCTGCCGTCTGCATTGCCGTGCCATGGATGATCGACCATTACCACGATGAAAGCGACTGGCAGCGGCTCGCCTGGTGGATTCACGACCACCTGCCTTATGCCTCGCTCTGCTTCTTCCCGAAGCTCTGGGCCTTCAATATCCAATGGCACGAACGGCCGAAACGGGTGATCCAGAGTTATATCAGCCCGCGCGGCATCCTCACCAAACCGGGCATGGCCAATTGGCAAGGCGATCATTCCGAATGGTATGAAGGCTTTCCTCCCCTTAGAAATTGATGCGATAGCGGATATGGCCGTCGCTTTCGACATAGCTGTCATAGAGCGCCCGCGCGGTGCTGTTCTGCTCGCTCGTATGCCAGTAGAGCCGCGACCAACCCTTGGCTTTGCAGGTCGAAACGAGATCGTCCATCAGCGCCCGCCCGACGCCTTGGCCGCGCGCCTCGGCATCGACGAACAGGTCTTCGAGATAGCAGTCCCTGCCGCGGATCCACGTGCCCTCATGGGTGAGATAGAGCGCAAATCCCATGATCCTGCCGTCGACCTCGGCGACACGCATCGCGATTGCCGACGCCGGGTCGAAGACCCGTCGCCATGTGGAATCGGTGATATCGGCATCGACCGTGACGTCGTAAAAGGCGAGATAGGCCGCCCAGAGCTCGCGCCAGCGGGCTTCGTCCTCGGGGCGGGCATCACGTATCGTCACGGTCATGGCGTCTCTTTCTTTCAGGCACCGGCTTCGTCGAGCAGCGCCATCGCCTCATCGGAAAGCGCAAGTGTCGCCGATTTCGCCAGGCTTTCAAGCTGCGAAAGGCTGGTCGCGCTGGCGATCGGCGCCGTCACGCCCTTCTTGCGCAGCAGCCAGGCGAGCGAAATTTCCGCCGGCTTGGCACCGCTCTCGGCAGAAACCCTGTCGAGCGCGGCCAGGATGCGCAGGCCTTTGTCGTCGAGATATTTCGAAACCCGGCCCTCGCGTGCGCGGCCTTGCGTATCGGCCTTGCTGCGGTATTTGCCGGTGAGGAAGCCGGCGGCGAGGCTGAAATAGGTGATGACGCCGATGTCTTCTTTGACACAGAGATCGGCAAGTGGCCCCTCGAAGCTTGCGCGCTCATAGAGATTATATTCCGGCTGCAGCACATCGTAACGCGGCAATCCGGCCTTTTCGGCAGCGTCGAAGGAAGCCTGGAGGAGTTTAGCATCATAATTCGAGCAGCCGATGGCGCGGATTTTGCCCTGCTGCTTCAGCTTCGCATAGGCGCCGAGCGTTTCCTCGTGCGGGGTATCTTCATCCGGCCAGTGCGAGAGATAGACGTCGATGTAGTCGGTCTGCAGCCGGCGCAGCGAATCCTCGACCGCCTTCAGGATATAGGTCTCCTTCAGCGTCTTTCCCTGCCCCATGTCGGAGCCGACCTTGGTGACGATCACGGCCTTGTCGCGGGAGACCTTGGCTTGGCTTAGCCAGCGCCCGATGATCTCCTCGGAATCGCCGCCCTTGTTGCCCGGAACCCACGAGGAGTAGACATCGGCCGTATCGATCGTGTTCAGGCCCGCGTCGAAGAAGGCATCGAGAATGGCGAAGGATGTTTTTTCGTCGGCCGTCCAGCCGAAGACATTGCCGCCGATGACGATCGGCGCGACCGATAGACCTGTTTTTCCAAGCCGGCGCATTTCCATGACGCTCTCCAGAAGTGTGAAGGAATTGAAATCGCGGATACGGCAGAACGCCGCCCTGACCAATTTAGTGCGATCCGCGCATCCGGGAAGGCAAACTTCCGTGATTTCGGGCCGTGCCATTGCGCCGCAGCTAGGGCCTGAATATGGTTCGCGGAAATCAGCTCGGGAGACTTGGATCATGCTGCGTTTCGGTATCATTTCAACGGCGAAGATCGGTCGCGACAATGTCGTTCCGGCGATCCAGGATGCGGAGAATTGCGTCGTCACGGCGATTGCCAGCCGTGATCTGGCGCGCGCAAGGGAGATGGCCGACCGCTTCTCGGTGCCGCATGCCTTCGGCTCCTACCAGGAGATGCTGGCCTCCGACCTCATCGACGCCGTCTACATCCCGTTGCCGACCTCGCAGCATATCGAATGGTCGATCAAATCAGCCGATGCCGGCAAGCACGTGCTCTGCGAAAAGCCCTTAGCGCTCAAGGCCGGTGATATCGACGATCTGATCGCCGCCCGCGACCGCAACCGGGTGGTGGTCACCGAAGCCTATATGATCACCTATTCCCCGGTCTGGCAGAAGGTGCGCTCGTTGATCGACGAGGGCGCCATCGGTTCGCTCCGGCATGTGCAGGGCGCCTTCACCTATTTCAACCGCGACCCCGCCAACATGCGCAACGTCCCCGAGCTCGGCGGCGGCGGCCTTCCTGATATCGGCGTCTATCCCGTCATGGGCACGCGTTTTTCCACCGGCAAGGAGCCGCTGTGGATCCAGGCGATCACCGAGCGCGATGCGGATTTCGGCACGGATATCTATTCGAGCGTCAAGGCCGATTTCGGCGATTTCGAGCTGAGCTTCTATATCTCGACGCAGATGGCCAACCGCCAGGTCATGGTCTTCCACGGCACCGAAGGGTACATCGAGGTCAAGTCGCCGTTCAACGCCAATCGCTGGGGGCCGGAAGAGATCGAACTTGCCGACCGCAGCCACTCTGAATCGCGCATCTTCCGCTTCCAGGACAGCCGCCAGTACAAGCGGCAGGTCGAGGCCTTCGCCCGGGCTGTGACGAACGGCAAGGAAGAGATCGTCACGCTCGAAAATTCGAAGCTGAACCAGAAGGTGATCGACGCGATCTACCGGGCCAGCGAGAAGGACGGCTGGGAAGCGGTTTGATGATTATTCCGCGCGAAAGACGAAGCGCGAATAGCCGAAGAAGCTGAAGATCATCGAGGCGATGCTGGCGATCACCATGGCCGCCAGCGGCTGAAGCGCCGGCAGCGACAGCAGAAGCGCGGAATAGAGCCCGTAGTTGACAAGCGCTGCCGTCACCCCGACCGAGCCGTAGCGGAAGCCTTCGGCGGCAAGCGAACGGCCGGTGCGATCGAAGGTGAAGCTCCGGTTGAAAGCCCAGGTCGCCGCCATGGCGAAGGCGATCGCCACGAGCCGCGCCAGAAACGGCCCGAGCGGCGTCAAATGGAGCAGCGCCGACAAGATGCCGGCATCGACGAGGAAGCCGATGCCGCCGGCGATCGTGAAGCGGATGAGCTTTCTCATGCCGCATCCGCCTTGCCGGGACGCGCGCGCGATACCGGCCCTGCGTCGCTGAGCGGCGCCTTCAACGCGCTCGGCCTCTCCAGGCCCATATAGTGGATACGGAGCTGTTCGGCGCGGGCGCGTGCGACGGAATCCAGGATGACGCCGGCGGTGAACAGCATGAAGGAGATCATCATCAGCGCCGTCGACAGCACCCAGGTCGGCATGCGGCTGACGAGACCCGTCTCGAAATATTCCGCCAGCACCGGCGCCATGAAGCCGAGGCTCGCCAGCATGAAGGCGGCGCTGATCGCGCTGAAAAAGGCGAAGGGCCGGGTTTCCTTCATCAGCATCGCGAACATCCAGAGGATCTTGGCGCCGTCGCGGAATGTCGAAAGCTTGGAATGCGAGCCTTCGGGCCGGCGGCCGTAGTCGAGTTCCAGTTCGCTGACCGGCAGCTTCAGCCGGGAGGCATGCACGGACATTTCGGTTTCGATCTCGAAGCCGCCTGATACCGCCGGGAAGCTCTTGACGAAGCGGCGCGAAAACGCGCGGTAGCCGGAAAAAATATCAGTGAAGTCGGGGCCGAAGATCATCCGGTAGAGCAGGTTGAAAAGCCGGTTGCCGAGCGCATGGCCCTGACGGCCGGCATCGGCGTGCACGCCACGCCTGGTGCCGACCACCATGTCGGCGCGCTCGGTCAGCAGCGTGCGCACCAGTTCCTCGGCATCCTCAGGCGCATAGGTGCCGTCGCCATCGGCGATGATGTAGATGTCGGCGTCGATATCGGCGAACATGCGGCGCACGACATGGCCCTTGCCCTGGCGCCGCTCGCGCACGACATGCGCGCCGGCAAGCATCGCCTGCAGCGCGGTGCCGTCGGTGGAATTGTTGTCGTAGACATGGATCGCAGCATCGGGCAGCGTCGCCCGGAAACCCTGGACGACTGGGCCGATCGTCGCGGCCTCATTATAGCAGGGGAGCAGGACGGCAATATTCAGATTATCGGTACGCGATCGGGCCATGACTCTACTCGTTACACTTGAAAGCCGCGCTCAGCCTAAATCATGCGCCGTTAATAAGACCCTATGACGCAGGCAAAATCGGCAGCTGCCACAAACGGCTTTACACTTTCTTGATCGGCGGCGGCTAAAGTTCGAGTATCGAAACGAACCGCTAACCACAATGAACGCTGTGCAGCCGATCCCCCATGCATCCTCCGCGATCGACGCTCCCAGGGGCGGGCTGCGCGACCTGCTGACGCGTCTCTGGCCAACCGTCATCGCCTATAGCGTCATCCTTGCTGCCGCCATCCTCATCACCAAGCTTTCCGGCGCCACCGATTACGTCGGCCCCGACAATGATGACGGAATGCGTCTCGTCGAGGTTCGCGATTTACTGGCCGGGCAGGGCTGGTTCGATCTGATGCAATACCGTCTCGGCCTCGACGGCGGTACGCTGATGCATTGGTCGCGGCTGATCGATCTGCCGATCGCCTCGCTGATCTGGTTCTTTGGCCTGTTTGCCCCCCGCGAGACGGCCGAAGCGCTGGCGCTCGCCGTCTGGCCGGTATCGCTCATCCTGCCCGCCATGCTGGCCATGGCGGTTGCCGGTCGGCGCATCGGCGGTGTTGCCGCCATGCATATCAGTCTCGGCTTGACCGGTCTTGCGATCTACACCGGAAACCGCTTCGCGCCGGGCGCCATCGATCATCACAATGCGCAGCTGGGGCTGGTCGCGACGATGATCGCGATGCTGCTGGATCCAGAGCGTCGTGCCTGGAGTTATGCGGTTGCCGGCATCGCGGCTGCCATCGCCATTGCCATCGGCGCCGAGACGACCCCCTTCGTCGCCGCCGTCTGCCTGACCATCGCCCTGCTCTGGGCATGGGAGGGCGAAAATTTCGCCGCCGCCGCCAAGGCCTTCGGGCTGGCGCTGGCGATTGCGATCAGCATCCTTTTCTTCGCAACGGTGCCGCCCCGGCTTTATTCGACAGTCACCTGCGACAATCTCTCGCTCGGCTATTACAGCCTGGCGGCGATCGGCGGCGGGTTGCTGTTGTTTTCGGCGGTTTTCGCGAGCCGCTTGCGCCGGCCCTTGCGCTTTGCCGCACTCGCCGTCGTCGGCGCCGGCGTTCTCGGTTCGGCGATCGTGATTGCACCGCAATGCCTGAGCGATCCGCTGGCCGGTCTCGACCCGATGCTGGTCGAGCTCTGGCTCAGAAATGTCTCGGAAGCGCAGTCGATTTTCGCTCTCGGACGCACCGATCTCTTCTCGATCGGTGGCTTCTATGCGGCCGGCCTGTTCGGCATCGCCGTCTGCATCTTCCGCGTCGTCCAGCGTGACCGCGTGCAAATCCATCTGGTCCTGCTCTTCCTGCTGATGACGAGCTGGGCAATCGCGCTGGTCCAGGTGCGCGGTTCGACGTTCTCGAACCTGATCTCCATCCTGCCGCTTGCCCTGTTGATTATAGATGTCCGCCGCATCTCCAACGGCGACAGCGAGAATGTCGCAGCCGCCTTCGTCTATATCGTCACCGTGCTCGCCAGTGCTCCGGCCGCCTGGGCCGTCGGCGGCGGATTTGTCTCGTTGCAGATGCAGAATGCTGCGCAGAAGAAGGCGGCAGAGCCGGCAAAGAAGATTTCCTGCACATCGCAAGCGGCGCTGGCGCCGCTCGCCGGGCTACCGGCCGGACTGGTCTCGGCGCCGTCGGAAATGGGCGTGCCGATCCTCCGCTTCACGCAGAACCGGGTTCTCTCCGCGCCTTATCATCGCAATCAGGGCGGCATGCTGGCGGAGCTGCATATCGGCATGGCGGAGCCGCAGGAGGCGGAAGCCTTCCTGAAGGGGACCGGCGTGACGGTGCTTGCCTTCTGCCCCGGCGATCTGCAGACCCGCGAGATCACCAAACTGAAGCCGGATGGGCTCTATGCTGAGCTCGGCAAGGGCAATATCCCGCCCTATCTGGAGCCGCTTCCGAAGGCGGCGGACGTGGGCGTGCAGTTCTTTCGCTATCGGCCGGCGACGAATTGACGCCGGCAATCTTCAGGATGGGATAACCATGTCGCGATAACGACATGCGTATAAACAAAGCAAGCGCGGGAAGCCGATCTCAAAGATCGCGACGCGCTTGTCAGTGTGAAAACGCGCTGTCAGTGCGAAACGCGCATGGCGCGGCGAAGGCGCTGATTGGCATAGAGCCCGAGCACGAAGAGCATGAGGCCGCCATTATAGCCGAGCACGGCATAGACGAATGCGAGAATAGACACCGGCCCGGGCGAGGTTATCGCCGCCAACGCGAATGTGATTCCGATCAACGCGGCGACCAGCGCGATCACGCCAGCCGAACGCGTTTGCCCGGCGCTGACGCCCAATGCTGCTGCTGTGAGAATAATCATTTCAGCACCTTCCCAGAGAGAACGAGGGGAAGCATAGGAAGCGCCAACTAACAAAGATTTACCGGCGATCTTCGCCGAAAAGCCTTTGTATTACGGTGGTTAGCAATCCCTTTCGGCTAAAACGCATATTCTAACTATCCGTTCCGCAACAAAACAGATTTACACGATTTTGTTGTTTGTCCACCTGGCTGCAACGAGTGCATGTGCTGGATGCGTAGAGACGAGCGCGCTTGATGCAATGGCGACGAACCCCTCCCACAACGATTTCAACGGCTGGGAAAACCGATCCCAAAGCCCGTGCCACCCTTCCGGTTTCCAGCGGATGGACATAGAAAGAGGGGATGAGCAACGTCTTCGACGGCGATTCGCCGACCAACCTTGCCGAATATTCGGTTTCGGAACTTTCCGGCTCGATCAAGCGCACCGTCGAAACCGCCTTCGACCAGGTTCGCGTGCGCGGCGAAATCTCGGGCTATCGTGGGCCGCACTCCTCGGGCCATGCCTATTTCGCGCTGAAGGACGATCGCGCCCGCATCGACGCCGTCATCTGGAAGGGCACCTTCTCACGGCTGAAGTTCCGCCCGGAAGAGGGCATGGAAGTCATCGCCACCGGCAAGGTCACCACCTTTCCGGGTTCCTCGAAATATCAGATCGTCATCGAGACGCTGGAGCCGGCCGGCGCCGGCGCGCTGATGGCGCTGATCGAGGAGCGCAAGCGCAAGCTCGGCGCCGAGGGCCTGTTCGATGCCGCCCGCAAGAAGCGGCTGCCCTTCATGCCCGGCGTAATCGGCGTCGTCACCTCGCCGACCGGCGCCGTCATCCGCGATATCCTTCACCGTATCTCCGATCGTTTTCCGGTGCATGTCCTCGTCTGGCCGGTGAAGGTCCAGGGCGAGGGCTCCGGCGAGGAGGTGGCGAACGCCATCCGCGGTTTCAACGCGCTGGAACCTTCAGGCGCCATCCCGCGCCCCGATGTACTGATCGTCGCGCGCGGTGGCGGCAGCCTGGAAGACCTCTGGAGCTTCAACGACGAAATCGTCGTGCGTGCTGCGGCCGAAAGCCGGATACCGCTGATCTCGGCCGTCGGCCATGAGACCGACTGGACGCTGATCGACTATGCCGCCGATGTCCGTGCGCCGACGCCGACGGGGGCAGCGGAAATGGCGGTGCCCGTCAAGGCGGAGCTCGAGGCGCAGGCCGCCGCTCTTGCCGCGCGTCTGCAGGGCTGCATGAACCGGCAGATGGATCAGCGCCGCCAGTCGGTGCGCGCGCTGATTCGGGCATTGCCGTCGCTCGATCAGCTTCTCGCTCTGCCGCGCCGCCGTTTCGACGAGGCGGCAACCGGTCTCGGCCGCGGGCTGGAGCTCAATACCATCAACAAGCGCCGCGGCTTCGAGCGCGTCGCCGCGCATCTGCGCCCCGATCTGCTCGCCGGCCGCATCGCCGAGCGCCGCCAGACGCTGAACGAGCGCATGGCCCGGGCCGAGCGAATGGTCGAGCGGCTGATCGACCGCTCGAAATCGCGCGTCGACCGCGCCGAAGCCATCCTCGCCTCGCTACCGGCCCGGTTGAAGAGCCAGACCGACCGGGGTCGCGAACGCCTCGGCAATCTTTCGCGCCATGCCGATACGGCGATCCGCCACCAGTTGACCCGTGCGCGCGCCGAACTTTCCGCGCAGGACCGCGTGCTGCAGTCGCTCTCCTATAAGAATGTGCTGAAGCGCGGTTACGCCGTCATTCGCGATGAGGATAACCGGCCGGTCTCGCAGGCTGCTCAGCTCTCCGCGGGTATGGGCATCGCCATCGAATTCGCCGACGGTCGTGTCGGCGCCATGACCACGGAAGGCGGCGCACCGCCGGCCGGTGCCAAGAAGCGCAGTGTAAGACCCGCAGACCCGCCGAAGCAGGGAAGCCTGTTCTGACGATGCGGATCCTGCTGGTGCTTGCCCATCCGCTGGAGGATAGTTTCGCCGCCGCCGTGGCAAGGACCGCGCGTGAGGCGCTGGAAGCCTCCGGCCATGTCGTCGATCTACTCGATCTCTACGCCGAGAATTTCGATCCGCGCCTTTCGAAGGCTGAGCGCGGCGGCTATTTCGACATTCCCTACGATACGTCAGCCGTTGCCGATATCGTTGCCCGCCTGAAGGCTGCCGATGGCCTGATCTTCGTCTTTCCGCAATGGTGGTTCAATTTCCCAGCGATCCTCAAGGGTTTCTTCGACCGCGTCTTCGCCCCCGGCGTCGCCTTCAGCCATGATGCCGCCGGCGGCCGTATCGTGCCGCAGCTGACCAATATCAGGCTGCTCTATGCGCTGACGACGACAGGCTCGCCCTGGTGGCTGGTGCGTCTCTATATGGGTGATCCGGTACGCCGGCTCTTGAAGCGCGGCATCGCCGCCTTCTGCTCGAAGGGATTGAATTTCCGCATGCTCAGCCTGCACGACATGGACCGCGCCACCGATGCAAAGCGCAGGGCGCATCTCGATCGCGTGCGCAAGCTGCTATCGGCGATCCGCTAAAGCAATCCCAGCAAAAGTGTGCAGCGGGTTTGCGTTCGGATTGCGTGAAAAAACAGATAGGAGGAGAGCTTGGTCGCGATGCCGTGGAACCGGCACGCCCTTGCTCCAGCCTCATCCTGAGGTGCCCCGTAGGGGCCTCGAAGGACGGGGCTGGCCACCGGCGCATCATCCTGAGGTGCGATCCGAAGGATCGCCTCGAAGGATCACCCGGCTTTGGCAGGCCCGCGCTTCGACAAGCCAGGTAGGGCCTCGTAATCCATTGCCATCAACGCTTCCTTCTTTCGGCGCGACCAGCCCTTGATCTGGCGCTCGCGGGCGATGGCGTCGATGATGCGGTCATAGGTTTCGGTGAAGACGAGTTCGACCGGGCGGCGCTTGGCGGTATAGCCGTCATAGGTCCCGGCATTATGCTCCCAGACACGCGCCTCGATCTCCTGCTTGGTGAGGCCGGTATAATATGAGCCATCGGCGCAGCGGAGAATATAGACGGTGACTTCCATGGCGGAAGGCTAGCATGGTGGGTCGGCGGGCGGCAATAATGCTGGAGGTGTCTGCCACCCGCCCTCGTACTTCGAGGCTTCGGCCTTTGGCCTCCGCACCTCAGGATGAGGGCTGATCGTGGTGCCGTGTGATTGGTGGGCTGATCAAGGCTCAAGGCATCCCAGGCTGATGAGCTTGCCGCTATCCTTCTGGCACGAGCTTCTCTCCAGCCTCATCCTGAGGTGCCCCGCAGGGCCTCGAAGGACGGGGCTGGCGGCCGGCGTATCATCCAGCAATGCAGGCGCTGAGGTGGGCGCCCCGCCACCCGCCCCCGTCCTTCGAGGCTCCGGCCTTTGGCCTCCGCACCTCAGGATGAGGGCTGATCGTGGTGCCGTGTGATTGGTGACCTGATCAAGGCTCCAGGCATCCCAGGCTGATGAGCCTGCCGCTATCCTTCTGGCACGCCCTCTCTCCAGCCTCATCCTGAGGTGCCCCGCAGGGGCCTCGAAGGACGGGGCTGGCCGCACCAGCGCGCTTTATCCAGTCAGCGCACGATGATGCCGCTCAGGCCCATTCGCCCTGCCGCATCACCGGAACCCGCGAACCATCCGGCTTGATGCCGTCGATATCGACCTTGTCGGAGCCGATCATCCAGTCGATATGGATCAGGCTGGAATTGCCGCCCTGTGCCTTGATCTGCTCCTGGCTAAGGTTCGCTCCATCGAGGAAACATTTGGAATAGCACTGGCCGAGCGCGATGTGGCACGAGGCGTTTTCGTCAAACAGCGTGTTGTAGAACAGGATGCCGCTGGCCGAGATCGGTGAGGAATGCGGCACGAGTGCCACTTCGCCGAGCCGGCGCGCGCCCTCGTCGGTATCGAGAACCTTGTTCAAGACCTCTTCGCCCCGCGAGGCCTTGGCCTCGACAATGCGCCCGCCCTCGAAACGCACCTGGATATTGTCGATCAGCGTGCCCTGGTGCGAGAGCGGCTTGGTGCTCGACACATGGCCTTCGACGCGCAGCGCATGCGGCGTGGTGAAGACCTCCTCGGTCGGGATGTTCGGATTGCAGGTAATGCCGTTCTTGGCGGTGGAAGCGCCGCCGTGCCATTCATGTCCGTCGGCAAGGCCGATCGTCAGGTCGGTGCCCGGTCCCCGGAAATGCAGCGAGGCGAAGCGCTCGCCGTTCAGCCAGGCGGAGCGCTTGCCAAGATTGGCATTGTGCTCGGCCCAGGCGGCGACGGGATCGCTGACATCGACGCGCGAGGCGGCAAAGATCGCCTTGGCAAGCTTGGCAATCGCGATCGGTTCCGGATCGTCGGGGAAGACCACCTTGGCCCAGGATGGGTTGGGATAGGAGACGATGTTCCAGTTGATGTCGAAATTCGAGATCTTCTCCAGCGCCGGCTTGTAGGCGGTGGAGTTGGCGCGATTGGCGCGGCCGACCTTGCCGGCATCCTGTTCGGACAGCAGCATCGGATTATCGCCGGCAACCGCGAGACGGGCCGCCCCGTTGGCATAGGCCTTGGCCATGCCCTCGTAGAGCCAGCCGGAGGCGCGGTCGAAGCTCTCGTCGCTGCCATATTGATAGCGCGCCAGCGTCGTTTCCTCGTCGGAATAGAAGGCGGAGACCAGTCCGGCGCCGGCCTGATAGGCGTGTTTGGTGATCAGGCGGACGAGCGGCAGCGCCACGACAGGCGCGGTAATCACCAGGTCCTGACCCTTCTGCAGCTGCAGGCCGACCTTGACGGCGACTTTCGCAAGCTTTTCCAGCTTGACGGGATCAACGGTGTTCTGGCTCTGGGGCATGAAAGTCATGGTTCAACCTGCCTTCTGTCATCGACGGTGGGAGGCCGGAAGACTTAGACCCGTTTGCGGCGAAAATGAAGCGCGCCGCTGCCGAATTGCAGCGGCCGGATTTATATGTCCGGCCGCTCGCGGGGCTTTAAGCTGCGGCAGGCAGCCTGAGCAGGATCGAGTTATGTTTTTCGAGGAATTCCATCAGCCGCTGCGGGTAATCCTCACCAACGGCGGCCTTGACGCTCGCCCGTTCGGAGAGCGCCTTGCGCCAACGCTTTACACGCTCAAGCCCTTCGAAGATGTCGCCGTCGCCGAGCGTCTCGAAGAGATCGAAATACCGAAAGACCGGCGCGAAGACGGCATCGACGAGGCTGAAGTCGTTGCCGGCGAAATAGGGGCCGTCCGTCAACACCTTCTCGAGCGTTGCGAATTTGGAGATGAGCGCCGTGCGCTTGGCCTCCAACTGCGCGGCATCCTCAGCCGTCTCGTAACCCCAGAGATCGGAAAGCACGGAGGAACCGAATTCCATCCAGCCGCGATGGCGGGCACGCGTCAGCGCGTCTTTCGGATGCAGCGCGACGCCCGGCTGTGTTTCCTCCAGATATTCGCAAATGACGCTGCTTTCGAAGAGTACCGCCTGGCTGCCGTCTTCCTCCTCGATCCGCAGCAACGGCACCTTGCCGAGCGGCGAGATCTTCAGGAACCAGTCCGGCTTGTTGGCAAGATCGATATTGATGCGCTCGAAGGGCACGCCCTTTTCGAGCAGCGCGATCGCGGCGCGCTGTACATAGGGGCAGAGATGATGGCTGACGAGGGTAAGCTTGCTCATGGGGGCCTCCTTGGCAATGATGATAGATGTAAATGCATCTAATATCGCTTGCAGCGGAATTCAAGATAGATGTAATTGCATTTATGTCCGAAAAAACGTCGAATCCAAGCGAAGCAGTCACCTCTGCCTGGACGAGCATCATGCGCGCCCGCGAGCGGCTGCTCGCTGCCATCGAAGCTGACCTAAAGGCAGCCGCCATGCCGCCGCTTGCCTGGTATGACGTGCTTTGGGAGTTGGCGCGCTCGCAAGACGGCATGCTGCGCCCCTACGAGATCGAAGAGCGGACATTGCTGGCCCAGTATAATCTTTCCCGGTTGATCGATCGGTTGGAAAAAGAGGGTTTGGTCCGGCGCGAAAACTTCGCTGAGGATGGGCGCGGCCGCTGGGTGGTGATCACAGATGCCGGCCGAAAACTTCGCGAGCGCATCTGGACGGTCTATGCCAGATCGATCGAGACCCACATCGGCTGCAAGCTTGCCGAAAACGAGGCGAAGGCGATCGCCGGCTTACTCGACCGCTTCCTCTAGATTCAACAGTAAGAACATGATGTTGTCCGAAAACCGCCTACACTTTTCGGCATCATGCTCCGATCAGGCAATCAACGGCGCTGCGACTGCCTTCAGCGCCTTCAACGCAGCCTTCGGATCGAGCCGCACCTGCAGCCCGCGCTGCCCGCCATTGATATAGACGAGCGGCTCGCCAAGCGCGGCCTCCTCGATCGCCGTCGGCACGGTCTTCTTCTGGCCGAACGGGCTGATGCCGCCGACATGATAACCCGTCAGCCGCTCGGCATCGGCAGGCTTCATCATATTGGCCGATTTGCCGTGAAAGGCGCTGGCAAGCTTCTTCATGCTGACCTCGCGATCCGACGGCACGACGACGCAGACCGGCTTGCCGTCCACCTCCGCCATCAGCGTCTTCAGCACCCGGTGCGGCGCCTCGCCGAGTGCTTCCGCCGCCTGCAGCCCGACGCGCTCGGCATTGGGGTCGTAGTCATAGGCATGAACGGTGAAGGGGACGCCTGCTTGCGAAAGAAGCTGTGTCGCGCGCGTGGTCTTGGACATCTCTTTCCCTCGTGAGCTCAGCGGGGCGCCTGTCAGCCTCCGAACGTACCGGCGTAAATCTCCGGCTTGAAGCCGACCAGCAATTTCCCCTTCGCCTCCAGCACCGGCCGCTTGATCATCGACGGTTGGTCGAGCATCAGCTGGATCGCCTTCTCCCGGGTCAGGTTCTCGCGCTCGGCATCGGGCAATTTGCGGAAGGTGGTGCCGGCGCGGTTGAGCACGGTATCGAGGCCGGCTTCGTCGATCCAGGCTTCGAGATGGGCGCGGTCGATACCGAGCGCCTTGTAGTCGTGAAACTCATAGGCGACGCTATGTTCTTCCAGCCAGCTGCGGGCCTTCTTCATCGTGTCGCAATTCTTGATGCCATAGATGGTGACGGCCATGCCCGATCGATCTCCCTGTGATGACAGCGAGATAACATGCACGAAGGCCGGCGCAAACGCCGTGCGACCTTTTATCCCCGAGCGCGTCGACAATCGCAGCAGGACAAAACCGGCCCGGCTCAATTCTCCAGCGTGCCGGCCTTGCGGGAGGCCTTGCTGGGTTCGTCACAGGCGATCTTCATCAGGTCGCTGCGCCGCCGCACCAGCCGGTCGGAGGTCCGGGTCAGGATCAGTCCGTCCTGCGGCGCGGTGAGCTCGATGCTGCCGCCCGGCTGCCCCGGCCGGGTGACGATCGTCGCCAGAAGCTCGCCTTCGGCAATCCTCTCGCCGATATCGCGATGGAAGAGTACGGCGCCGCCTTCTGGCGTGCGGATGATCTCCACATTGTCGAGCGGCACGGCCGGACCGGAAAATACCGTTGCCGCCGGTTTTTCGTCGCCAACGATGCCGCGTGCCGCAAGGAAGCGCCAGAGCCCGTCCGCATCCTTTTTCGCCAGCACCGGATCGACGTCGCGTTTGCCGCGCAGCTCGACGGTGACGGAGAGTTTGCCAGGCAGCCGGGAGCGGCGTTCGCCGGGAACTTCATATTTCCATGCGAAGCCGACGGCCTCCTCGAAGGCCGAGCTTTCGCCATCCGAAAGCAGCACGGCCTCCATGTCGAGCGCGGCGGCAAGATCGGCCGCCTCCGGCCAGAAGGCCTCGTCGATATAGGCATATTGCAGGGATTCGTCGTCGCAATGCAGGTCGAGCACGAGATCGGCGCCAAGCGCCAAATGCAGCAGCTGTCGCTTCAATCTATCGGTAGCCGGGTAATCATCAAGATCCTCGATCAGCGTCGCCCGATCGGTAATGGAGATCAGCGGAAAATCCCGGTTGAAATTGGTGCGTGAGCCCAGGTCGAAACGGCCCTGCAGCTCGCCGAAATGCGATTGCGCCGCACCGATCGGATTGGCCTGCGGCACGATGGTGATGTCGCCGGCGATCCCGCCTTGGTTTTCCGCCTGCCGCAGCCGCTCGCAGAGGAAGTGCAGCAGCACCGTTCCCGGCAGCTCGCCGGCATGCAGTGCCGCCTGGATATAGATCTTCGGCGCCCTCGGATCGTGGCCTTTAAAGCGCAGCACCGGCAGCCGCCACTCCGTTCCCGGCGTATCTCCAGGGATGATGATCTCTGAAACGTCCATGCTGTCTTCGTTCCCGTTTGCAACCAGCGCCCGGTTAGGCATTCCGAGCTATATGAGCGGAAATAGGGCAAGCGCAAGCGTGGTCCGCAGACATCATTGCCTCAGCCGAGCAGTGGCCAGCGATCGATGATCCGATATTCGGTTTTTCCGAGAAGACTGTGGATGAGCAGGAATTCGGACGCCGTCCATGAAACGGGCGTGTCGAGCCTCGCCGGCGGCACGGTCTTGCGGTCGTAGAGCAGCGTCATATGCGGTGTGAAATCGCGGCTGATATTGTGCCGCAGTCCGGCATTGTGCATGCCGACACCGAGCTGGACATGCAGTCGGGTGAGCGGTTTCAGCCCGCCTTCGCCGTAAAGCACGAGCGGCCGCGCCTTACCTTCCCGCCTGAAGCTCATGATCCTGTCGAAAGTGATCGCAATCGGCGCGCTCTCCACCGTGGCGCCGGCCTGGCGCGCCGCAAAGACCGCGTCCTCGGGCAATTCTTCATAATCGTCGATGCCGATGATCGTCATATGCAGTGTCGTCAGCCGTGGCTTTGCCGAAAGAGAGAAAGTCTTCCCATAGTCATCGGCGATCGATGCCGCCTGCCGCTCAACCGCCGCAGGCGGACAGAGGGCGAAGAAAAGCCGGTGTCCGCCGTTATGGTTTTCGCCCGGTCGCCCGCGCCGACTTCGCCCATCCTCGAAGTCGAAGGAGATTTGGTTCATGGGCTCTCAGGGTCGTCATGACCCACCTCGTCGTTTCCAAAACGCGACGAAGGATACTCTGACGAGATTGAATATCAAGAACAAAAACAGAACATAAATTTCCGATACAATCTTCTCTGAATGGATGACGTGGATGTTCGATTGACATTGCGAGAGACGGATCGCGATATTTCCCGGAAGCCTTATGCGCGCAAGAAACGGGTTGAAACCGAGGCCGTCCCATACGATTTTGAGGGCAATCGAAAACGCGGAGGCTGTGTCATGGCTGAGACAACGCACCACTATCTCATCTTCGAAACCGCGGGCGGTTTCTGTGGTATCGCCTGGAGCGACGCCGGCATCACCCGCTTCCAGCTGCCGACCAAATCAGCAGAGGCGACCGAACGGCTCCTGCTGCGCCGCCTGCCGGATGCCGAAGCCGGCGCGCCGACGCCTGCTGTGCTGGAGACGGTCGCGGCCGTGAAGCGCTACTTCCAGGGCGAGGAGACGGATTTTTCCGGCGTCGAACTCGACCTTGCCGGCCAGGATACCTTCTTCCGGGATATTTATGCGGCGGCAAGGCGTGTCGGCTGGGGCCGCACCACCACTTACGGCGCGCTGGCCAAGGAGCTCGGCGTCGGGCCGGAAGCCGCCCGCGATGTCGGCCAGGCGATGGCGAAGAACCCCGTCGCTCTGATCATTCCCTGCCACCGGGTGCTTGCAGCCGGCGGCAAGATCGGCGGCTTCTCCGCTCCCGGCGGTTCGTCGTCGAAGGCCCGCATGCTGGAGCGCGAAGGCGTCAACCTTGCACCGCCGCCGCCTGCCCAGCAGTCGCTGGGTTTTTAGGCGGCGGAGGCTTTTCGTTTTCCGCAATTCCCGGCAAAATCGCTTCGCGCTTTGCCTGGCAAAACCGCTCTACACTTTTGCTGGAATTGCTTTGGCGGCAATCTCAGCCGCTCAATGCGGGCTGGCTGTCGGCCGGATGATGATCTCGCTGACATCGACATCATCAGGCTGGCTGACGGCGTAGAGGATCGAATTGGCGATCGCCTCGGGGCTGATCGTGATCGCCCTGAAAGCCTTCATGGCATCGCGCGCCGTCGGATCGGTGATCGTGTCGGCCAGTTCCGATGTCGTCGTGCCGGGAGATATGACAGTCACACGGATAAGATCGGTCTCCTGCCGCAATCCGTCCGAGATCGCCCGCACCGCAAATTTCGTCGCGCAATAGACGGCCGCCGTCGGCGAGACGCTGTGGCCGCCGATCGAAGACAGGTTGATGATCTGCCCTGATCCCTGCGCCTTCATGATCGGAAGCGCTGCCGCGATGCCGTAGAGAACGCCCTTGATGTTGACGTCGACCATCCGGTCCCACTCGTCGACCTTGAGGGTGTCGAGCGGCGACAGCGGCATGACGCCGGCATTGTTGACGATGACATCCAGCCGGCCGAATTCGGAGCGGGCAAAGCCTGCAAAGGCCTCCACCTGGGAACGGTCGGTGACATCAAGCTGTCGCAGGCGCACCGTCCCGCCCGTTGCGGCGATTTCGCCGGCGAGTTCCTCCAGGCGCTCGGTGCGGCGGGCGCCGATCACGATATGGGCACCTGCGGCAGCCAGCACCTTTGCCGCGGCCTCTCCGATGCCGCTGCTGGCGCCGGTGATGGCAATGACTTTTCCTTTGATATCAGACATCTCAAGCTCCATGTGTACGCCGCTCGCCTGGCGATGCGGCTGAGGGTTTTTTGGTGGTCAGGTGGGAAAATCGGCGCTGAGCGTTGTTTCCGCCCAGGCGTCGAAGTTTGCGCGCAGCGCATCGTTGCCTTTCAGGCGGCACATCATTTGCGCCGAAGCACCATGCCGCCATGATGGAGGGTGTTGCCGTCGACGAAATCGCCGTCGGCCGTGAAGCCCGTGTCATCCCAATATTCGATGTGGCTTCCGGTGACTTCGTAGCGTCCTCGATAAGCGCTTTCCCGGCTGCCACGGGCTTCGTCGTAGCGGCCATTGGGCAGAAGTTCGTGGCGGACGCGGCCATCATCCGTCATCCACATGCCGATATAGGGATGTTGCTGCATTCTGTTCTCGCTTGTTTGTTGCTGCTGATCTCGGCGGTTCACGCCATCGGTGGCGGACGAACTGGTCGCCGCGCCAGCCAGGGTGACCGCCGCGAAAAACTGCAGGACCGGGCTTTTGAAAATCCTTTGCATTGCCTTGCCTTTCGAAGAAGATCGGCCGATGAGTGCGTCTTGGCGTTGATCTCGACTTGAAAGATAGCGTGCCCATCTGCGATGATTAAGTTGCCAATCCAGGATGCCTTGGTTAGAAATACTAACCAATGGTCGATGATCTCGAAGGCATTTCAGTTTTTCTTGCGGTGGCCGAAGCGCGGAACTTCCGGCTCGCCGGCGAGCGGCTTGGCGTCACCCGCTCCGCCGTCAGCCAGGCCGTGCAGCGCCTGGAGGATCGGGTCGGAGTCGCCCTGGTCCAGCGCACGACGCGCAGCGTCAGCCTGACCGAAGCCGGTGAAGTGTTCTTCGACGCGGTTCGTCCATCGGTCCGCCAGGTCAAGGATGCGATGCAGACGGTGCGGGAAATGCAGGCGCGCCCGAGCGGTCTGCTGCGGATCACCGTTTCCTCGATCGCCGAGAACTTCCTCTCCGGCACCTTACTGGCCGGCTTCATGGAAGCCTGCCCTGACATCAAACTCGATATCACCATCACCGATGACGAATTCGATATCGTCGAGGCCGGCTTCGACGCGGGCGTTCGGCTCGGCGAAGTAATCGAAAAGGACATGATCGCAATTTCAGTCTCCGAAGAGCAGCGACAATGCGCCGCCGCATCCCGCAGTTATCTCGAGCGCCGCGGCCATCCCCGCCACCCCGGCGAGTTGCAGAACCACGCCTGCATCGGATGGCGACCACGCCCGGATACGGCGCCCTATCGCTGGGAATTCACCGAAAACGATCGCGACTTCGACGTCTCCGTCGATCCCACCATTACGACCAACGACATGGGAATGATGATCCGCATGGCCTGCGCCGGGGCCGGGATCACCTTCGGTATGGCGGAGACCTTCCAGCCCTATATCGAACGCGGCGAACTCGTGCCGCTGCTGGAGGACTTCTGTCCACCCTTCCCGGGTTTCTATCTCTACTACCCCAGGCGCCAGCGGCAGCCGCTGAAGCTGCGCGCTTTGGTCGATTATGTGCGCAGATTTGACGGGCGGTAATGCGGTCTGGGCTCAAGCTGCCGCTGGTAAGTCTCGACGGCGATTTCAGGCCAGTCGCACGGGCTCAAATCCTGCGGCTTGGGCTGAATGTTGCCGCTGGCATCCGGCTTTGATATTCCCGATGAAAGAGGCCAGCGAGGCGGCGCGCGCGCTATAGAGGCCACCGCTCGCCGCGCTTCCATCCTTTTGCGGAGAACATATGCTCGACGACGTCTTTCCCGTTCCGGCCAGGGCTTTGATCCGTCAGGGTGGGCGGGCTTGTTTTTATCGTCTCGTCAATACGAGCCCCTTGTTGATACAGGTGCAATCGGGAACGAAGATTGTCATGGCCGACGATAAGGCTTTGCGCCTCGAGGCCGGCGCCTATGGCTTGCTGCCCGACTACAGACCGTTGACGATGGAGAACATTCCCAAGGCGCCGCAGAAGTATCAGACCCTGGCGCTTCCCGTTCCGCGACAGCTCTTCGAGGAAGCCTATATCAGGATGGGATCGATCGCTGTTCCATCGAGGCCTGTGCCGGCAGGCACCTCGAAGCTGCCGGAGGAAGCCGCGGCATTGTTCGACTATTGCTGTCAGCCCGGCAATCTGACGAGGCTTCCCGGCGCCATTGCCAAGGCTCGTTTGATGGAGCTGATCACCTGGTTTGCGCTCTGCGGAGCGGTGTTGGGCCAAGGCCAAAGCCCTCGGTTCGAGGACCGGCTGCGGCAGATGATCGAAAGTGATACGGCCTTTGATTGGACGCTTGCGCACGCGGCGCGCTCGTTCAACATGAGCGAAGCGACGTTGAGGCGTAAGCTGGCCGCCGAGAATACCGGTTTCACTGAGATCTTGAGCGATACAAGGATGAATCGCGCCTTGGGCCTCATTCAAACCACAACTCTGCCGATGGCGCAGGTTGCGCTTGAGGTCGGTTACGACTCCCCTTCTCAATTCGCTGCGCGGTTCAAAGAGCGGTTTGGCGTCAATCCACGCCATGTGCGGGGTGGCTCCGAGCGTTTTGAGCGGATCGGGGCAGAAGTTGAGCGTAGCGGGGCAGATGCACTTGCTCGGTGACGATAGTTTTCCGGCATTATCAACCGCAGGAAAACAGAATGCGTTTCATCACAGCAGTACTACTCGCCACATCCGTCTTTGGCGCGACGGCCGCACAGGCCGAAATGAAGCTCACCTCGAAGGATTTGATCGCCGGCAAGTCGATGGCCGATGCGCAGGTCTTCAACAGCTTCGGCTGCGCCGGCAAGAACATCTCGCCGGAACTGACCTGGTCGGGTGCGCCTGAGGCGACCAAGAGTTTCGCCATCATGGCTTACGATCCGGATGCTCCCACAGGCTCGGGCTGGTGGCATTGGTCGGTGTTCAACATTCCCGCAAATGCCTCGGAGATTGCCACTGGCGCCAGCGGTGACAAGAAGCTTCCCGCAGGCACTGTCGAAGGTCACACCGACTTTGGTACATCAGGCTACGGTGGTGCATGCCCGCCGGCCGGCGATCGGCCGCACCACTACCAGTTCACCGTCTACGCGCTCTCGGTCGACAAGCTCCCGCTTCCCGATACTGCGCCGGGCGCCATGGTTGGTTTCTATGTCAGGGCAAATATGCTCGACAAGGCCTCCGTCGAGGTCACGTACGGCCGCTGAAGCCGGCTTCGGATCGCCGTTGTCATTCCCTTCATGACAACGGTCGACCGAGGCAACTGAACCTCGGCCGGCCTCTTCCTGTGAGGGCTACTCCAGCCGGTAAAACCTGAACGGTTGCGGCTTCCCAGCAGATCAATGGACCATCTTCGGCATCGATACGCTCGCCGATACGGATAAAACCATTGCGTTCAAGAACGCGCTGGGACGCGATGTTGCCGAAGCCGGTTTCTGCAGAGATCAAAGCCACGCGAGGATCGTCCCGCGCCCACTCCAGCAACTGCCCTATGGCCCGCGTGGTGCATCCACGGCTTTGGCGGGAGGGCGCAACCCCATAGCCGATATGGATCTTTCCGTCCTGGGGAACCTTGATGACAGAGCAAAGGCCGACGATCTCGTCATCATCCACGATCATCCAGGCCGACGGCAAAAATTCCACGCCGATATCAGCCGCGAGGCGGCTCAACATCGCCAGGATTTCAGGAGGCGCAATGGCGCTGTCTTGGACAAGGTGTAGATTGCGAGGCGCGATGCCCTTCAGCAGCGCTTCAAAATCATAAGACGTTAGTTCGATAATCATCGTTTTCTCGACATTAGACATGCGCCAGCATTGGGCGCGCTATAGGCCGAGCGATAGAGTGAGATCAGCTTTCGGTCACGATGCCGAGCGCCTTCATCCCTACCGCCGCAGCCGGTGAGTTCTGGATCGTTGCGACGGCAAACAAAGGCATTCTCCTCTAAGACGGAAATGCGAATAACAGTGCCGGGCGAGGATCGCAAGATGCTCCGATCGGGCGGCACGCCGGCTGATCCATACCAAACCGCAAGATCGGTCGAGCGCTGCGTTGCCGAAGGAATCTAGTTTGAGCTGCCACGGGGACCAAGACGAATGACCGCAGCGCTTCGGAACTATCATGAGCGGATGCAGCGAGTGCTGGATTATGTCGACCAGCACCTCGATGACGATCTCGATCTTGACCTTCTGAGCGGCGTCGCGGCCTTCTCGAAGTTTCATTTCCACCGGCAGTTCACGGCGACCTTCGGATTGTCCGTGCATCGCTATATCCAGCTTGCCCGCATGAAGCTCGCTTCATACCGGCTGGCTTACCGGGACGAAGAACGCGTCACTGATATAGCGATGGATGCCGGCTACGATGCACCGGATGCCTTCGCCCGCGCCTTTCAGCAACGGTTCGGACAATCGCCTTCGTCGTTTCGGAAGTCTCCCGACTGGGAGCCGTGGCTTGCCGCCTTCGGGCCTCTCGACAATGCAAGGAGCAAGCTCATGCAGAGGACTTTTACCACTGACGACGTGATAATTCGCAATGTGCCCACCACGCCGGTGGCGATCATGGAGCATCGGGGCGACCCGGCGACGCTCGGCGCCACCATCCAGCGGTTCATCGCGTGGCGCAAGGCCGCTGGCCTGCACCCCAGGACAAGTCCGACCTTCAACGTCTGGCGTTCCGAGCGGCGTCCTCAGTCGCCTGCCGATTATAGCGTCGATCTTTGTGTCGGGACCGACCAACCGATCGGGGCGAACGGCGAAGAGATCAAGGCCGGCGAGATCCCTGGCGGACGCTGCGCGGTGCTGCGCGTCGTCGGCAACACCGACAATCTGGAGCCCGCCGCGCTCTACCTTTATCGCGAATGGCTTCCGGCCAGCGGCGAGGAAGCACGCAACTTCCCAATCTATTGCCAACGGCTGAGCTTCTTCCCGGAAGTGGCGGAGCATGAGGCGGTGGCGGAGCTGTTTCTGCCGCTGAAATAGCGCCCTGTGATGACGGCTTGTCCGTTCTGATCGCGGACGGGCCGTTGTCCGCGCAGGCCGGCCGGTTGGCGGCCATCAGGTCGCGGATTTATGCGCACTCAAAACCAATTGCAATAACAAATCAGTTGAGCCAATTTGCAACTGATTGCATAATGCAATCAGGCTTGCGCGGATGCCGTTTAAGGAAAGGAAGTGAGGATGGCTAAGCTTGTGTTCGGAATGAACCAGTCCCTGGACGGCTACGTCGATCATATGGCGTTTGGGCCAAGCCCCACGCTCTTCCGCCACTTCATTGAAGAGGCTCAGCGGCAGGCGGGCAGTGTGTACGGTCGCCAGATGTATGAGATCATGCGTTACTGGGACGGCGAACATCCTGAATGGGATGCAGAGCGACAGGCCTTCGCGGCGGCGTGGCGGAACCAGCCGAAATGGGTCGTCTCGCGCTCGATGAAGTCGGTCGGTCCCAACGCCAGGCTTGTTGGGGAAGATCTTGAGGCCGCAATCCGCGAGTTGAAGGCGGAACGCGACGGGGAGATCGAAGTCGCCGGCCCCAATTTGGCGCAAAGCCTCACCGAACTTGGCCTGATCGATGAGTATCGAATCTACCTGCACCCCGTCGTGCTCGGTCACGGCAAGCCATATTTCGCCGGACCCCGGCCGCCACTCCGCCTGATGGCTCATGACCGGATTGGCGAGGATGTGATCAGGTTGACCTACGTTCCGGCTTGATCTCGCGACTTGCCAGACGAAAATCGCAGCTCGGCTTCCGACCGGATGACGGCAAGCGTCGCCGGCGACCTGCCGGGCGTCAGTCGCGCGATATGGACAGCCCCGTGAGAAGCGGAGCGTATGCGGCGAGCCTGTGGGATACGAACTCCGTGAAGAGCCGCACGCGCTTCGTCTTGCGTGTCTCTCCCTGTGTGAGAAGCCAGAGCGTTCCGTACATGTGCAGGTCGGTGCCCGGCACCCTCGCCAGGTGGGGGTCGGCATCTCCGACGAAGCACGGCAGTGTCGTCATCCCGAGCCCTTGCCGTACAGCAACGATCTGCGCCTCGCCGTCAGTGGTCCTGAATGGAACCCCCGTGGTGCGAACCTCACCCTCGCTGGCCCAATCCGGAATTCCATGCATGCTGATGACGATCCACCGGATGGGATCAGGCGCGCCCGCGCGCCACGCTGCCAGCAGATCGCGGGACATGTAGATACCGCCGAATATATCCGGTCCCTTCAGGCCGTGAAGATTGAGCGGCAGGGTTTTGCGGTCGTAAACGACGCGGATCGCCACATCGGCCTCTCGGTTGGTCAGATTTGCCAGCTCGCCGGACGACAAGACTTCCATCTCGATATCAGGATGCTGACGCGCGAAATCGGCGAAATCCGGCATCAGCAGGTGTGTCGCGAGGGGCGGAGCCAACGTCACCCGCAGAAGCCCGCGCACGCTCTGGTCGCGCCCGAAGACGCGCGTCTCCAGCTGGTGTGACGACGCTTCCATCTGGTTCGCGAGTTCGAGGACCTCGTCGCCCGCAGCCGTCAGGCGGTAGCCCGAAGGCAGCTTTTCGAACATCTGCGCCCCGAGGCGTTCCTCGAGCTGGGCGATGCGTCGCAGCACCGTCGCGTGGTTCACCCCGAGGCGCTTGGCGGCAGCCCGCAATGAGCCTCCGCGCGCGGCGGCAAGAAAGTAGCGAACGTCGTCCCAGTCGATCATGGTGCATTCCCGCGCCGCGCGGCGCGGCTTCCGAACCCCGTTTTAGCACACTGAGCCGCGCTGTGCGCGAGTGTTGCGGCACGTAATCACCTGGATGGATCGTTTTTGCACCAGCGATGTGCGTGATTGCGCACTCACCGCCCGACGTCGGCGAACCCATATCGGGGCTCTCGGGGGACCTCCCCGTACAGCCGAAAACGTGTGACGGCGAAACCAAGGATGCATGACATGAACAGACTGAATGGAAAGACCGCCGTGATCACCGGCGGCGCTACGGGCATCGGCCGCGCCGCAGCCAAGCGCTTCATCGATGAGGGCGCTTTCGTCTTCATCTTCGGCCGCCGGCAGGAGGCGCTTGACGCCGCTGTGGCGGACCTCGGGGCCAATGCGCGGGCGGTAAAGGGCTCGGTCTCGGATGAGGCCGACCTTGATCGGCTTTACACCGCGGTGAAGGCAGAGCGCGGAACGCTCGACATCGTCTTTGCCAATGCCGGGGCCGGAAGCCCGCTTCCGCTCGGCAAAATCACCGCCGAGCACATCGATGAGACCTTCGACACCAATGTGAAGGGCACGATCTTCACGGTCCAGAAGGCGCTGCCGCTGATGGGCTCAGGCGGTTCGATCATCCTGACCGGATCGAGCGCCGGCACCACGGGCGCACCGGGATTTACGGCCTACAGCGCAAGCAAGGCGGCAGTGCGCAACCTCGCGCGGACCTGGGCGGAGGACCTGAAGGGCACCGGTATCCGGGTCAACGTGCTGTCACCCGGGGCGACGGCGACCGAACTCGCGAAGGAAGCGCTAGGCGAGGAGGGCCAGAAGGTCTTCGCCTCGATGACGCCGCTCCAGCGTATGGCCGATCCGGCGGAGATCGGGGCGGCGGCTGCCTTTCTCGCGTCGTCGGACAGCAGCTTCATGACCGCCAGCGAGGTCGCGGTTGACGGCGGCCTTGCGCAACTCTGACGCGCTGCACCTGGCCAGGCGCTCCATTCGATTTTTTCGGAGCTCCGTAGGGCTCGGTAGATAACCCAGCGCCGTTCAGGGCCGGGAAATCAATATCAACACAATATCGGAGAAGCATTATGAGCTACGCAATTGTAGGATTCGGTAAGATAGGCCAGGCCCTCGCCCACGCCTTCGCCCGTAAAAACATCGAGGTGACCGTCGCGAGCCGCCGGCCGTCCGAGGCGTTGGCGCCGCAGGCTCGGGCGATTGGACCCACGGTCGTCGCCAAGTCGCTGCGGGATGCACTCGAGGCCGACACGATCATCCTGGCGGTCCCGTTCGGGGAGCATCGCGAGGTTGCGAAGGCCTTGCCGAGCTGGAAAGGCAAGACGGTCATCGATGCGACGAACGCATTTCCCGTCCCTGAAGAGCTGGACGGCCTCCCGTCCTCCGCCTTCGTCGCGAAATCGTTCACCGGCGCCAAGTTCGTGAAAGGGTTCAATCACCTGCTTGCGGCCACCCTGGCTGCCGATCCGATCGTCGAGGGCGGGCACCGGGTCGTCTTTCTGTCGAGCGACGACGAGGACGCGATCGCTCCCGTGGCGGATTTGGCCAAGCAACTGGGGTTCGCACCCGTCGAGCTGGGAAAGCTCAACGAGGGTGGCGCGCTGGTGCACGCACGCGGCCGCACTTGGGGCCAGCTCATCTTCCAGGATTTGTTCAAGAAGGAGCAGTAATCGATCTATGATCGTGTGATCGACGCCGAGAACTGGTCGCGCGCGCTAAAGCATGTCGCGCAAAAGTGTGCAGCGGTTTTGCGATAACGACATGCGTAAAGACAAAGAGCTAAAGCACGATGCGTAGATTCAAAGTGTTAGAGCGTCCTTCGTGCGTCCGAAAGGACTCACGGCGCTCTAACATCTTCGAGCAGCGCGCGACCGAATATTTGAAGGCCACAAAGTCGTGAAGGTTGGGGTGGGCCTGACGGCGGTACTCCCCTCACTCCCACTCGATCGTGCCGGGCGGCTTGCTCGTCACATCATAAACCACGCGGTTGATGCCGCGCACTTCGTTGATGATGCGGGTCGCGGCGCGGCCGAGGAATTCCATGTCGTAGTGGTAGAAGTCCGCCGTCATGCCGTCGACGGAGGTGACGGCGCGCAGTGCGCAGACGAATTCATAGGTGCGGCCATCACCCATGACGCCGACGGTCTGGACGGGCAGCAGCACGGCGAAGGCCTGCCAGATGGCGTCGTAGAGACCGGCCTTGCGGATTTCATCGAGATAGATCGCATCGGCTTCGCGCAGGATCTCCAGCTTTTCGCGGGTGATGCCGCCGGGGCAGCGGATCGCAAGGCCCGGGCCTGGGAAGGGGTGGCGGCCGATGAAGCTGTCGGGTAGGCCGAGCTCGCGGCCGAGCGCGCGCACCTCGTCCTTGAAGAGCTCGCGCAGCGGCTCGACGAGCTGCATCTTCATGCGCTCCGGCAGGCCGCCGACATTGTGGTGCGATTTGATCGTCACCGACGGGCCGCCGGTGAAGGAAACGCTCTCGATCACGTCGGGATAAAGGGTGCCCTGGCCGAGGAAATCGGCGCCGCCGAGCTTCTTCGCCTCTTCCTCGAAGGTTTCGATGAACAGCCGGCCGATGATCTTGCGCTTGGTTTCCGGGTCGCTGACGCCTTCGAGTTCGCCGATGAAGCGATCGGCGGCATCGACGTGCAGCAGGTGCAGATTGTAGTGCTCGCGGAACATGGCGACGACGCCGGCCGCCTCATCCTTGCGCATCAGCCCGTGGTCGACGAGGATGCAGGTCAGCTGGTCGCCGACGGCCTCGTGGATCAGGAGCGCTGCGACGGAACTGTCGACGCCGCCCGAAAGCGCGCAGATGACACGTTTGTCGCCCACTTGCGCGCGGATCTGCTCGACCGCCTTCTGGCGGTAGGCCGACATCGACCAGTCGCCCTTGATGCCGGCGATGTTGTGAATGAAATTGCCGATCAGCTTGGCGCCATCAGGCGTATGCACGACCTCGGGGTGGAACTGCACGCCGTAATATTTGCGCTTCTCGTCGGCGATGAAGGCATAGGGCGCGTTGGAGGAGGTGGCGACCACTTCGAAACCATCCGGCAGCGCGGTGACGCGGTCGCCATGGCTCATCCAGACCTGGTGGCGCGAGCCGGAGGACCAGAGGCCCTCGAACAGCTGGCAGTCCCTGTCGACCTCGAGAAAGGCGCGGCCGAATTCGCGGTGATGGCCGCTCTCGACCTTGCCGCCGAGCTGCATGCACATCGTCTGCTGGCCGTAGCAGATGCCGAAGACCGGCAGGCCGCTGTCGAAGATTATGTCAGGCGCTCGCGGCGATCCCTCGTCGACCGTCGAAGCCGGGCTGCCGGACAGGATCACGGCCTTCGGCTGCAGGCGGCGGAAGCCCTCTTCGGCCGATTGGAAGGGAACGATCTCGCAATAGACGCCGGCCTCGCGCACGCGTCGTGCGATGAGCTGGGTCACCTGGCTGCCGAAATCGACGATGAGAACGGAGTCGGGATGTGCTGTCTGGGTCATGGCGAGGCTTTAATGAAAAGCGCTTCGCCTTGCAATCCGGGAAATCGGCGGCATCAGGTTTTTATTGTTCCAATTGTCCCGCATTCAGGGACTCAGAACCAGAAAACCCCATCCTCCAGCGCCGTGAACAGGCTGTCGACGCCATAGGAGAGCTTGCGGTCGACGATGTGCAGATATTCGGTCCAGCCCGAAATATGCTGCAGCTCGACGGCGCCGTCGGAAATGCCGCGAAGGCCGATCAGCGGCAGCTTGTAGCCCTGGCAGGCGCGCAGCACCGCATAGGTCTCCATGTCGACCATGTCGGCGTCGATATTGGTATAGGCGGCGCCCGAGATGATGTTGCCCCCCGTGGAAAGGCTTGCTTCGGCAATGCCGGGAATGCGCAGCGGCAGCTCGAGCGTTGCCGGCAGGTCGAGAAAGGGTGTCTTGCCCTTTTCGAAGCCGAGCGGCGAGGCGTCCATGTCGCGGTAGGAAACCGAGGTCACCTGATAGATTTCGGTCTGCTCCAGTTTCGCCGAGCCGGCCGAGCCGAGGGAGACGACGAGATCGGGCAGGTCGTCGACGGCATCCAGCCGGGCCAATGTCTTGCTCAGCGCGATGGCTGCCTCGACCGGGCCGACGCCGGTCATCAAAGGTTCGATGCGCGAACGCAGGAAGGGACCGTATTCGGCCTCCGCCGCCATGACGAAAAGAATGGACTTCCCCGCGACCGACTTCAGTTCGAACTTCATCCCGTAATGCCCTCTCTACCGCGGATCACCATCATCGTTCCGGTCATGGAGGCGATGAGTTTCGCCGGCCCGTCGCTGATCGCGTAGCCTCGTCCGTCGGCGACGATGATGGTGGAGCCGGGTTTGGTGATTTCCCCGCGAAACAGGAAACGATCGCCACGTCCCGGCGACATGAGATTGACCTTGAACTCGATCGTCAGGATCGAGGCTTCCGGGTCGATGACGCTGTAGGCGGCAAAGCCGCAGGCTGAATCGAGCGCTGCGGAAATAATGCCTGCGTGCAGGATGCCGTGCTGCTGTGTCAGTTTGACGTCGAAGGGTAGCTCGATCTCCACGACGCCGTGCTCGACGCGCGTCAGCTCCGCGCCGATCGTTTCCATCGCCGCCTGCCGCGCAAAATTGCGGCGGATTCGCGCGCGGAAATCGCCCCTGTCAGTCTCGCTCATGTCTGCCCCTCTTGCAGCCGCGAAAGTGGCATGGCGCGCCGCATTCGACAAGCTGGACATTGCTGAAATCGGTCCGGGCGGTGATGGAAAGCCGGGACAGTGTCGCCGAGGCAACCCTTCACCTTTGCGTCGCCGCGCAAGCTGGTACAGCTGGCCGGTACCGCTGGCCAGTACCGCTCGATTGTGGCGATCCGATGCGAAGACGATTGCAGCTTCGCGCGGCGCGCGTATTCTCCTCATCGGGTCGCGAAATGATGGAGCGCCGGCGGCATGACGACGATATCGCAATCGGTCCGGAATTTCGAGACCTGGCTGGCCGGTGAACTCGGCGACGATCTCGTCAAGGACGATCTCGGGGAGAAGCATGAGAAGATGCGGAGCGACGATTTCGTCTTCCTGCGCGCCACCTATTGGCGCTGGTGCGAGATCATCCTCGATATCTGCCCGGAACTTAAAGGCGCGCCTGAGGTGCTGGCGATCGGCGACACGCATCTGGAGAATTTCGGCACCTGGCGCGATATCGAGGGCCGGCTCGTCTGGGGCGTTAATGATTTCGACGACGCAGCGGTGATGCCCTATGCGCTGGATCTCGTTCGCCTTGCGGCAAGCGCCGTGCTGGCCCGCGGCGGCGACGGTCCCTCGGTTCGCATGATCGGCGAATTGATCTTGAGCGGTTATCGCAGAGGCCTTGAAAATCCGCTGCCCGTCATCCTCGAGCGCGACCACAAATGGCTGCGCAAGGCGCTGTTGCTGCCGAATTCCGAACGTCGGGAATTCTGGCAGAAATACGAAGTGCTGCAGCCCGGCAAGAAGCCGGCACCATCAGCCTATGTCAAGGCGCTCGCAGACGCGCTGCCGTTGGGGTCAGGACCCTTCGTGGCGAAGCCACGCAGCGGCGGCACCGGCAGCCTCGGCCGGCCGCGTTTCGTCGCCTATGCCGAATGGCTGGGTGGACCGGTGCTGCGCGAGGCAAAGGCACTGGTGCCGTCCGCTTGGTCGCTTCGCCACAACCCGCAGGACGTGGCGATCCATGCAAGCGAGATCGCCAATGGGCGGGCGCGCTCAGCCGATCCGCATTACCGGGTTTCCGGCCGCACCCTTGTGCGCCGGCTCTCGCCGAACAGCTGCAAGGTCGAAATCGACCGACACCCCGAGATCCTGCTTTCGCCGACGATGCTGGAACTGATGGGTTTCGAGATCGCCAATTGCCATTCCGACGATGCGGCAGCGGTTGCGGCGATCCTGAAGGATTTGGCGGCGCGGGGAAACGACTGGCTGCACGAGGCGGCAAGGGCCGCGGCATCGAGCGTCAGCGCCGAGCAGAAAGCCTATTCGCGTGCCGGCTAAAACTCTGCTTCCGTGATTAGAGCATGTCGCGCAAAAGTGTGCCGCGGTTTTGCGATAACGACATGCGTAAAAACAAAGACCTAAAGCGCGATGAGCGAATCTGAAAGATCGCGACGCGCTTTAGATCCGTACGATGTGCTGATCCCAGGCGACGTCGCTGCGGGTCGACAGGAAATCGCCGTCATAGGAGGAGACGGCAAAGCCGCTTCTTGCCGGCGCGATGCCCGCCGCATCCGGAACGGAAGTCTCGGCCAGCATCTTGCCCGTCCTAGCGTCGATAGTCACCGAGGCGCCGCCCTTCGGCGAGGTGATACCGACGAGACCTTCGCTGCGATTGACGGCGATCGCCCCGACGTAGTTGGCGAGCCTGCGCGTCGTCTCCTCCGGCAGGTCGATGAAGGTAAGATCCTCCCCCTCGGCGAAATGGCCGACAAGCGGCGGCAAATCCTTGCGGTGGCCTTCATACTGGCAGGCGAACCAGATGCGGCCCGCGCCATCGAGATCGACATGGCGAGTGGAGAGTTCTGCCCATTCCGCCGGCAGCACATGTTTTTCGACCAGCGCGCCGGTTGCCGCATCGATCAGCGCCAGCGACGGCTGCATCTCGCCGAGATTGAGCTTGGTGCGGCCGAAATCCGGATGCGTCTCGATGCCGCCATTGGCGACGATGAGCAGGCGTCCGTCGTCGGAAACGGTCATGTCGTGCGGACCGATGCCGTAGGTTTCGAATTCGCCGATGCGGGTGAAGCGGTCGGTGGCGTCGTAGAGGCCGATCATGCCGCGATTGCCGTCGAAGTCGTTCTCGCTGGCGTAGAGCAAACGGCCGTCAGGAGAGAAGGCGCCGTGGCCGTAGAAATGCCGGTCTTCCCTGGAGCTGATGACGATCGGCTCGCTTTTGTTCCAGGGATCGAAGATCATCGCATAGGTGCCCGGCCGGCGTGCAAAGGCGACAGTCTTGCCGGCGGCTGCGCTGAAGGCCATGCCGTGGGCGCGGGCGGGAAGCGCCACCTGATCGACGATCTCGCCGCGCTCGGTCACGGTCGCAATGGCAAAGGAGCCGTCGGCTGCCCGTATGCCCGAGGCGTAGACCGCATCGGTCCGCTCCAGCGCCATCAGCGACCTTGGCGTCAAGGTGGCAAGGAAGCCGAGCCCCGCCGCCTTGACGAAGCTGCGTCGGTTGATCGCGGCACTTTGCATCATCGTCTCAGTCTCCGTCCGAAAAGGAAAAGCCGGCCGAAAGGCCGATGGCTGCGCCATATTCGTCGCTGATCCGGGTGATCAGGTCGCGGCTGTCGGCAAGCAGCGTATCGAGCTTGGCCTTCTCCGCATCGCTTATGGCGACGTCGATATCGGGATTGAGCTTCGGCACGCTGTCGAGCAGCGATTTGAAGTCCTCGTCGATCGAGGCGGCGATCGGCTGCTTGTCCGGCGGCAGAAGCTCGGCCATGCCGGCCTTCTGCCAGAGCGTGCGCAGGCCCTCCAGATTGGCGGCCATCGATTTCCAGGTGTTCTTGGAGCGCCAGTAGATCGCCATGCGCGGCCGCGGCGCGGTGTCCTTGCCCTTGTAGAACTGCTCCAGCCGCTGGTCGCGGACATTCTCCGCACCATGGACGAGAATGCCGAGCAACGCGGTCACCGCTTCCTTATTGTCCATGAAATCGTTGCTCTGCGGGCCTGGATGTTTCCAGCTCGCCTGCACGCCGTCGGGCTTTTCCCAGGCGGCGACGACTTCGCCGGCTTCACGCTGGATATTGCCGGCGACCGCCTCGCCGTAAAGGCAGCGGAAGCCGTTTTTCTGCCCGACGAGATCGTTGGAGCCATTGCCGTAGAGCACGTATTCCAGCGCCGTCAGGCCTTGCAGCGCAACACTCTTGCCGGCGATCGCATCGACCGTCGCATCCTTCGGATCGGCCTTGGCGATCAGCGCCTGCACCTGCTTAAGGCCGACGCCCTTGCGGTCGGGATAAAACAGGATGTGCTCGAAGAGATTGTCCTGGATGACGGGTCCGGTCTGGACGATCTCGATGATCGACCAGTAGCGGATCGTATCGTCGAAGGCGGATTTCGCCTTGTCGAGCGTTTGCTGCGTACCGTCGGCGCAAAGATCCTTCATCGCTGTCGTCAGCCGGGCGGCCGATTGCTGCATGTTGCGATAGCCGGGACGGATCACCTCGTCGACGGCGCGCTGCATGACGGCGGGAACGGCATCCTCGTTCAGCCCTGCCGGGGGAGTGGCCGTCTGGGCGGCCGCGGATGTGGCGAGGCCGATCAGAGTAAGGCAGAGCAGGGGGTGCCAAAGGCGCATCAAAGTGACTCCAGGAATGTAATCAAGGCCGCCCTGTCGTCCTTCGGCAGGGAGGAGAAAGCGTTGCGGGCTTTTTCAGCTTCGCCGCCATGCCAGAGGATCGCTTCGGTGAGATCACGCGCACGGCCGTCATGCAGGAAAAAGCTGTGTCCGCTGACTGTCCGGGTCAGTCCTATACCCCATAGCGGCGGCGTGCGCCATTCACGTCCGCTTGCAAGGCCGACCTGCTGCCCGTCGGCAAGCCCGTCACCCATGTCGTGCAGAAGAAAGTCGGAATAGGGCCAGATCAGCTGGAACGACTGCGCTTTGTCGGGCGTATCCCGCCGGGTAACGAATTTCGGCACGTGGCAGGAAATGCAGCCGCTTTCGTAAAAAATCCGCTTGCCCTGCAGCGTCTCGGGGAAACTCGCCTTGCGCCGTGCCGGAACGGCAAGATTTCCGGAATAGAAGGTGACGAGGTCGAGAATGGGACCCGGCGCTTCTTCTGCGCCCAGCCGTTTCTGCACGCCGGTCGGCATATCAAGGCATTTCTCTTTCGCCTTGGTGCAATCGCCCTGCGCATCCGGGTGATCGGGCGTCGAGATGCCGATATCATTGGCGAAGGCATCCGCACTCTGGTCGCGCACCGTGGCGTTCTGCGCCTTCCAGCCGAAGCGGCCAAGGGCGATCTTGCCGCTGCGATGGTCGCGCACGACCGCCGCCTTGCCGGAGATGCCGTCGCCGTCGGCATCATCAGGATCGGCATGGGCAAGGATATCGGCCTCGGGAATGGCCTCGATCAGTCCGAGGCCGATCATCGCCGAGGCGACACGCGGCGAAATCGTCGTCGCGGGATCGAGCGGCCCATAGCCAAGGTTCGTCACCGCATAACTCGGCCGGCGCAGCGACACGGTCTCGCCGTCGCCGAGCGTCACCCTCTCTTCGCTGTAGCTGATCGCCATCTTGCCTTCGGCGGCAAGCCCGGGAACGGCGAGGTCCTGCAGCTGATGGCCGTAGACCGGATCGGGAAAATTGACGACATCGGCACGCGCAACCGCCTTTTCTTCCTCCGGTGTCGTGGCGGCGCGGGAAAGCCGCAGGAACATCGAGGTGGCGCTTGGCCCCCCTTCCGGCGGTTTGCCTCGGCCGTCATTGACATGGCAGCTCATGCAGGAGCGGGCGTTGAACAGCGGCCCGAGACCATCGGAAGCCTGCGTCGAGGAGGGAGAGGACACCCAGAGCTTGCGGAAGAGCGCATTGCCGAGCTTGAAATTCTGCTCTTCCTCGAAAGGGATGTTTGCCGAAATATGCGAGAAGCTGTCCTCGGTGACGGGGTCGATCGAGGTCGTCGCACCGGCCTGCATGGCTTCGTATTGTTCGGCCTTGGAAAAATCCGCCGTCGGTCGCGTCACATCGGCGACGCGTTTCAGATCGGCCTCGGAGAGGTCGGTGCGCTTTCTCGGCAGGTCGAAACCGGCGGCGATGCTGACGGAAAAACCGGCAAGCGTGGCGCAGAGCGTTGCGCTGGCGAAAAATCGGCGGGCCGGGGCATGCGACATTTCAGGGTCCGGGCCGCTCCGGCTTTCGAAGCGGCCCGCCTTTTTGCTTATTTGAAGACGGCGTTAGGATTATCCAAGCTGTCGGAACCTTCAAGCTGAACCGTGCCGAGATCGAGTGCGGCAATAACGCGCTGCACCGATTTCGTCTGGTCGATCAGCCCGTCGATGGCGGCCTGAACGACGGCGTTGCCTTCCTTGTTGCCTTCGCCGATCATCTGATCGTACTTTTCGACCGTCTCGCCGCGCTTTGCCATGGCATTCATCGCATCGAGCGTCTTGTTGAGCTTGCCTTCCACTTCGGCATCGAGCGCCTTGTCCTTGGCGGCCACCAGATCGTGCAGCGACGGGCCGCTGAGCTTGGTGCCGTCGACGCGGGTATAGTTGCCGGTATAGGCGGCAGCGATGCCGATCGCGTCGTTGAGATGCGAGTTGTAGGTATTGTCCGAGAAGCAATCATGCTCTTCTTCCGGATCGTGCAGCAGCAGGCCGAGCTTCATGCGCTCGCCGGCAAGCTCGCCGTAGGAAAGCGAACCCATGCCCGTCAGGATCGCCACCAGGCCGGCCTTCGGATCGGCTTCGACATTCTTCGTCGCCGCAGCATCCGGCTTCCAGTTGTCGGTCATTTCCTGCAGGTCGGAAACGAGCAGGGTGGAGGCGGACTTCAGATATTCGGCGCGGCGATCACAATTGCCGTGCGTGCAATTCTTGAGGTCGTAGTCGGTTGCCGGACGGTCGCCGGCGCCGGGACCCGTGCCGTTCAGATCCTGACCCCAGAGCAGGAATTCGATGGCGTGATAGCCGGTCGCGACATTGGCTTCGATACCGCCGGCCTCGGCGAGCGTGCCGGAGAGGAATTCTGGCGTCAGCTTGGAGGCGTCGACATCCTTGCCGTCGATCTTGATCGTCTTGTTGGCGATGACATTTGCCACGTAGAGAGAATTTTCGTCGCTCTCTGTGCCGTAGGAGGCATCGACATAGTCGATCAGGCCTTCATCGAGCGGCCACGCGTTGACCTTGCCTTCCCAGTCGTCGACGATCGGATTGCCGAAGCGATAGACTTCCGTCTGCTGGTAGGGGACGCGCGCCTTGATCCAGGCCTCCCTGGCGGCCTTGAGCGTCGCATCGGTCGGCGCCTTCAGGAAGGCGTCGATCGCGGCGTCGAGCGCCTTGGCCGTCGTCAGCGAGTCCTCGTATTTTGCATGCGCCACGTCGGCATAGTGTTTCACCACGCTAGCAGCATCGGTCTCGGCATACGCGGGAAGGGCGAGCAGGGCGGCGGGGGCGATCGCCAGCACGGCTGCGCGGAATTTGCGGTTGAGCTTCATGATCCTCTCCTGTGACGGATTTTCCGTCTAATCGGGCTCCGTCTCTTCGCGCAAAAGCAAACTGGTGTCAAACACTCTAGTTTGGAATGATTTTAAGAATGGACAGGCGTGGCTAACCGGCCATTTTTGAACGGCATTTGCTTGAAAAACCGGCAGTTGCGGAGGCCTCCGCTAAGTCGCGTCAGCCCTTGCGCTGCATGCGGCAGAAGAAGAAGCCGTCGGTATCGGTGGAGGCGGGGGTCAAAGTCACCGACAGGCCGTCGGAAGAGTGCGGACGCGGGGCGTCCTTTCCGAAGAGCTGATCCCAGGCAGGCAGGGCACTGACGATCTGAAAATCAGGATTGTCAGCCGTGAAGCGGCGCGCCTGCTCCTCGTTTTCTTGGGGCAGGACCGAGCAGGTCACATAGATCAGATCGCCGCCGGGTTTGACGAAGCCGCTCGCCTGCGCCAGCGCGTCCTGCTGCTGGGCGGTGCGCTCGTCGAGGTTCTTCGCCGTCAGGCGCCACTTCGTATCGGGGCGGCGGCGCCATGTGCCGGTGCCGGTGCAGGGCGCGTCGACCAGCACCTTGTCGCAGCGTCCCGCAAGGCTGGAGAGCGCCCTGGCGTCGTCATGCACCTGGACATTGCGTGTGCCCGCCCGCTTCAGCCGCTCGATGATCGGCGCCAGCCGTTTGCGGTCGGCGTCATAGGCGTGAACCTGTCCCTTGTTCTGCATGGCGGCTGCCATGGCGAGCGTCTTGCCGCCGCCACCGGCGCAATAGTCGAGAACCTGTTCGCCATCATGGGCGAGCACCAGGTCGGCGACAATCTGCGATCCCTCGTCCTGAACTTCGAACCAGCCTTTTTGGAACGAAAGCTCGGCAGTCACGTTGGGAAGACGCGAGGCGCCTTCGCCAGCAGCAATCCGGATTCCGTAGCGGGCGATCTTCGCTGCATGCGCGTTGGCTCTCTCGAGCGCCTTGACGACCTTGTCGCGGGAGGCTTTGAGCAGGTTGGCGCGCAGATCGAGCGTCGGTCGGGCGGCGAGTGCCTGTGCCTCGGCGAGCCAGCCGGTGCCGAAGGCCTGTTCGAAGGAGGGTTGGACCCATTCGGGAATATCGCCGCAAATATGCGACGGCGCATCGTCGAGCGAGCGGCTTTGAAAGGCAGAGACGGCGTCGGGCGAAAGCGGCGCCGGCGCAAACTTGTCGTCCGCCAGCTCAGTGGCAAGACTGTCTGATGTAAAACCCCATTGGCGGAACATGACGGCATGGGCAATGGCCGCAGGACTGTCGTCATCCATCAGCCAGGCATGGGAAAGCCGCATGCGCAGTGCGTCATAGACGATGTTGCCGATCGCAGCACGATCGCCGGAGCCGGCGAAGCGGTGCGCGAGGCCCCAGTCCTTCAGCGCGTCGGCGACGGGCCGCTTGCGGGCATCGATGTCCGCGAGCACAGAAATCGCCCCTTCGAGGCGGCCGCCCAGACGCATTCACATGTCTCCTGTTGCCGTGGCGTGTGAACGATCAGCGCAAACGCGAGTGTCACGCAGTGAATTGTTCACAAGTCTCAACCGGGTGGTAACCGCGATTGACGGCAAGAGCAAGCGCCGCTTCCGGCACAGTCAGTGGTCGCCTCAGCTGATGACCTCGGCTGTCAGCTTTAGCTGATCACCTGGTAGCAGACCTTCGCAGTGCCGGAGCTCACCATGCCGATATTCTGCGCGGCGGCGCGCGACAGGTCGATCACACGACCACGGATGAACGGACCACGATCGTTGATACGAACGACGACGGTGCGGCCATTGTTGCGGTTGGTGACCTTCACCTTGGTGCCGAAAGCAAGCGAACGATGTGCGGCAGTCAAAATGGCAGGGTTCATACGTTCCCCGGAGGCAGTTTTGGAGCGAAGTGCGTACCATGAAGCACCGCCACAACCATTGCCAGCAAAACCCTCTGCCGGAAGCATGGAAGAACAGGCTGCAATAGTTACAGCGGCGATAATAGAACGACGTATGTTCTTCAAAACAGAGTATCCCTCAACTATTGAACTCACGCCCTTGCAGGCGGCGGGGCTTAAATCTGTGAAAAAGTGGCGAAAAAGTGCCGGGCGTGTTCACGGAATATTACAGTCTGTAACATTCGTGAGCGTTATGATGGAATCTCGGGACTCCATGCCGTCGCCAAATGTGGAAAAAACCTAATAAAATCAGCTAAAATCCGAACGAATTTTCCGAAGGGATAGTTAACGCCTTGGCGTTCACGAAAATCGCGAAAATATTTTTCCGATTTCGCCATATTTGCTGCCACATTTGGGCAAATTTAAAGGCCGTTAACCATAAGATGCGGCGAAAATTATCCGACCAAAGCGGGAAAGTAGGAATTTCCTACTCATTTTGGGTGATCGCATCCGTCGCAAACAGGACTGGGTTCTACTCCCCCCGCCAGCATCCATCCCGCCACAATTGCGCAAGCGACATAGGATAGTTCGGGAAGGAAAATGCGAAGCCGGCGGCCTTGAGTTTCGCATTCGAGATGCGTTTGTTCTCGCCGTAGAAGGAGCGCGCCATCGGCGTCAATTCGGCGGTCTCGAACGCCTGCTCCGGCGGCGGTTCGACGCCCATCAGGCGGGCTGCCTCGACGATCACATCCTGCGGCGGACCGGGCCGGTCGTCGGTGACATTATAGATGCCGCCGAGGCCGCGCTCCGACAGGAAACGTGTCGCCGTGCCAATATCTTCGACGCGGATGCGGTTGAACACCTGGTCCTTCTTGATCAGCCGTCGTGCCGTGCCCTTGTCCAGGTTGCAGAAGGCGTTGCGGCCCGGCCCATAGATGCCGGAAAGGCGAAGCACGGCCGCCGGCACGCTGCGCTCCCGGCCCATAGCCAGCCAGCCCTCTTCCGCCTCGAGCCGCTCGGTCGACCGCCCGGAAACGGGCAGGCACGGCGTTTCCTCACTCACCCAGGCGCCCTGGTGATCGCCATAGACGCCGACGGTGGAGAGGTAACCGATCCATTCGAGCTTCGGCAGCAGGCGTGCGCCGTCTTTATCAAGCAGCCGCAGCAGCGGGTCGGCCTTTCCAGGGGCGATCGACTGCACCAGATGGGTGACGCTGTCCAAAGCTTGGCGCAGCCCCTCTTCCATGCTCTCGCCGTCGAAAAGGAAAGCTTCGATGCCGTTCTGGCGGAGCGCGTCCACTTTCTCAGGCGAGCGCGTGGTGCCGGAAACCCGCACGCCGTCGCCGGTAAAGGCCTTGGCGATTGCCGTGCCGGAATAACCGCAGCCAAAGATCATCACATGCATCAGCCCACTCCCGCCAATCGCCATTCGTTCAATACGTCGTCATCTCTCTCGTCTGCCCTTTGTGCGGCATAGGCCGCAAATTCGCCAGTCTCCATCAACCGCGAAAGCGCCCAGACCGCCATGCCGCGCACCACGGGTGAGGGATCGTCCGAAAGCAGGCGACATGGCCCGATGAGCACCTTGTCGCCGGAGTTGCCGGCGGCGATCAGCACGTTGCGGACGAAACGGTCGCGGCCGATCCGCTTCACCGGCGAGCCGCTGAAAAAGGCCCGGAAGGCGGCATCGTCAAGCGTCAGCAGAAAGGCGATCGACGGCTCCTTCAGATCTTCCCGCGCCTGGAGCTTCATCTCGGAGGCGGAGCTTGCGAACTTGTTCCACGGACAGGCGGCAAGACAGTCGTCGCAGCCATAGATGCGATTGCCGATCAGCCCACGCAAATCGGTGTCGATCGGTCCCTTGTGCTCGATGGTGAGATAGGAGATGCAGCGCCGCGCGTCGATCTGGTAAGGCGCCGGGAAGGCAGCCGTCGGACAGATGTCGAGACAGGCGCGGCAGGAGCCGCAATGATCGCTCTCGGCTGCGTCGACCACAAGATCGGCGGTGGTGAACATCGTGCCGAGGAACAGCCAGGAGCCATGAACGCGGCTGACGAGATTGGTGTGTTTGCCCTGCCAGCCGAGTCCGGCTGCCGCCGCCAACGGTTTCTCCATGACAGGCGCCGTATCGACGAAGACCTTCACATCGGCGCCCGCCCGCGCCGCAAAGCGCGTGGCGATCTCCTTCAGCCGGCCCTTGATGACGTCGTGATAATCGCGGTTGCGGGCATAGACCGAAATCGCTGCCTTGTCCGGCTTGTCGAGAATGCCGCGGGGATCTTCATCCGGGGCGTAATTGAGGCCGAAGACGACGACGGAGCGCACCTCGCTCCAGAGCGCGCGCGGATCGCCGCGCCGGTCGCGCGTCTCCGCCATCCAGTCCATCGTCCCGTGGCGCCCGGCATCGATGAACTGGCCGAGACGCTCTTTCGCATGCGGGATCGCATCCGGGCGCGTGATGCGGCAGAGATCGAAGCCCTTGGCGGCAGATTCCGCCCGGACGAACTCGGTCAAATTGTCGCGGCGGCGGCGCTCTTTGTCGTCATAGTCAGGTTCGGGCATGAAGAGCCCTCGTCAGAAATCCAGATCGGCATAGTGTGAAACCGGTGTCAGGCCGCGCACGCGCTCGGTCAGCATCGGCCGGAAGGAGGGGCGCGACTTCAGCCGCTGATACCAGTCCTTGACGACAGGCGAATCCGCCCACTCGATCTCGCCGAGATAGTCGAGGATCGAGATCGAGGCCGCGGCGGCAAGGTCGGCATAGCTCATCCGCTCGCCCGCCAGCCACTGACGCGAGCCGGCAAGCCAGGTGAGATAGCGCATATGCTGTCGGATATTCGCGCGGGCCGTGCGTAGAACCTTCGAATCCGGCGCTCCGCCGCCCTGATCAGCGGTCATCTGCAACTTATAGACACGCTCGCGGGCGAGCGGCTTGGTCACATCGTTTTCCATCTTCTGCATGAACCATTCGGTCAGCCGGCGGATTTCCGCCCGCTGGAAAGGGTCTTCGGCAAGCAGCCGCCGGTCGCGCTTCAAGACGCCGTGCGTCTCGTCCAGATATTCGGAAATGACGCTCGCGCCGCACAGCGCGCGCATGCTGTCGTCGACATAAACAGGCAGCGTGCCGGCCGGATTGAGCGCCAGGAAATCCCGGCGCTTCTCCCATGTCTGCTCCTCGATCAGATCCGCCTGATAGCCGTATTCCGCCAGGATCAGCCGGACGAAGCGAGATGCGGATGACATGGGATGATGATAAAGCGTGGGCATAGATACTCGGGCTTTGTGATTGCTGTTACAGGACTGTGTGGCAGCTCGATTATAGCGCCCTAGTCATGACTGATTGGTTGAAGCTATAGGAGCTTGGCCCCGCCAATACAAGCGAATCGGATTTTACCCCGTCTGACAATGGCAAAACACGGTCTAACGAATGATTGTAAACGGCGGCCTGATCGACCCAAGCGTTCAGGCCCGGCCGAACTTTAAACCGGAGACAATGTATGGATTATATAAGTGCTATCATTCTCGGTGTCATAGAGGGGATCACCGAGTTTCTGCCGATCTCGAGCACCGGCCATCTGATCATTGCGGAGCAATGGCTCGGCCACCGGTCGGACATGTTCAACATCGTCATTCAAGCGGGCGCCATCCTCGCCGTCACCATCATTTACTGGCGTCGCCTGGTGGATCTGGTGCTTGGCTGGCGCGACCCCGCCAACCGCGATTATGCCGCCAAGCTGATCGTCGCCTTTCTCATCACCGCCATTCTCGGACTGGTCGTCAAGAAGCTCGGCTTTGAACTGCCAGAGACTGCAACACCGATCGCCTGGGCGCTCATCATCGGCGGTATCTGGATGATCTTTGCCGAATGGGCCGCCGCCCGCAGGCCGCCCCATAAAGAGATCACCTGGCTTGTCGCCATCCTGGTCGGCATCGCCCAGATCGTTGCCGGCGTCTTCCCGGGAACCTCGCGCTCCGGCGCCACGATCTTCGTCGCCATGCTGGCAGGCACGGGCAACCGCGCCGCGGCGACCGAGTTTGCCTTTCTCGTCGGCATTCCCACAATGTACGCGGCAAGCGCCTATGAATTGCTGAAGACGTTCAGGGATGGTGGAGCGGCAGGCGAAGACTGGACGGCGCTCGGCATCGCCTTCGTCGTCTCCACCGTCGTTGCCTTCATCGCGGTCAAATGGCTGCTTGCCTATATCAGGAGCAACCGGTTTACGCTGTTTGCCATCTACCGCATCATTCTCGGTGTTTTGCTGCTCGGCATGGCCGCGACCGGCTTGATTGCCTGAGACATCCGTCCTGCATTGCATTCGCGCAACTCCCGGCGCGAATGCAAATGCCCCGTCGGACTCCGCGAACAGACACTCTGTTGCCGGCAGAAGCCGCTAATCTTTCAGATAGGCGATATTGAGAGGACAAGCGCCCGCCGCCGCTTGAAGCAGGCAGGGCTGAGCGTTCATTGTGAACGCGCTGTTTCAGGCGTTCCGATCGACCGCTTGTCTGGGCAAGATGCCGGCGCAGGACCGGCTTTTCGTCAATGGATGATCGAAGCCGTAGAGCAAGGATCGACGCCGTAGGCCGGCGAGCAATCACCCTTTACCGCCGCGACCGAACCGGGCGCAACGAAAGAGCCTGCAAGGATAACCAGCGCCGCACACGCAAACAGGAGCGCGATTGACTTGCCCATTGAGAATTGCCTTTCACAGTGATTGCCGCGCGCGACCGCAGGCGTTGAGTCCGTTGGAAGACGCGCGGGTTTGGTAGTCAGTGGAATGGCAAATAGCAATAAACGTTCCTGCTAAATTTGGCGTTAATTCCACAAAATTTCCGATGCGTCTTTTATGCAACGCTGCTGAATATGCCGAGCACCAGAACACTTCAAACTTGCGCCGGGCTTTGCGGGACACGGCAAGGCCAAAAGGCCGCCCGCGGCATCCGCAGGCGGCCAAGTCTTATCAGCTTGAAAAGATGTTCAGGCGGCCTTGCCGGTGCCGGTGTATTGGCCGTGCGGACGATAGTGCACCAGATAGGAGCCGAGCACCGATGCCACCATGGTGGGCGCAATGCCGAGGCCCTTCAGCGTGCGGCCTTCCGCCTCTGCTTCCGGGGAGACGACATTGTCGCGCTTCAGCATGCGCACCTGGTCCGGCGTGATCGGTGGCGTGATAAAGGGGATCAGCGAGGCGATGCTGCCGATCATCGAAGCGACGCCGAAGGGCAGGGATACCAGCGGGTTCTTGCGGCACGTAACCTTCAGCATCGTCTCGAGACATTGGCGGAAGCTGAGCACCTCGGGCCCGCCAAGCTCATAGACCTTGCCGCCGGCGACCTTGCCGTCGACGGCGCGGGCGACGGCCTCGGCGATATCCTCGACATAGACAGGCTGGAATTTCGTCTTGCCGCCGCCAATAAGCGGTAGGATCGGCGACATGCGCGCCATCTCGGCAAACTTGTTGAAGAAGCTGTCCTCCGGTCCGAAGACGATCGACGGACGAAAGATCACTGCATCGGGCTTGACCGAGAGGATGGCCGTTTCGGCGCGGCCCTTGGTGCGGCCATAATCCGAATCGGATTTCGCGTCGGCGCCGATCGCCGAAATATGCGTCAGTGTCGCACCTGCGCCGCGCGCCGCTTCGGCAATTGCACGACCGCCGAATTCCTGCACGGCGTCGAAGGTGTTGCGGCCGGCCTCGTGCAGAATGCCGACGCAGTTGACGACATGGCTTGCCCCGTCGACGGCGCGGTCGATCGAGCTGCGGTAGCGCAGGTTCGCCTGCACGAAGGAAATCTGGCCGACATTGCCGAGCGGCTGCAGGAAGCCGGCGAGATCGGGACGGCGCACGGCGACGCGGATGTTGTAGCCGCGCTTGGCCAGCGCCCGAACCACGTGCCTGCCCACGAAACCGGAGCCTCCGAACACGGTGACGAGCGGCGGCAGGTTGGCAAGGGTCATGGCAGGCTCCTCGAAAGGCTTTGCGGGATGCTGAATTGGCTCTCGTCTTAGCCGAATCCCTGCGCGACGGGAAGGCCCATCACGACGTCAGTTTTTTAGGATGTGACCGCGCTCTAGACGCCCTCGACGACGACCATTTCCGCATCCGCGACTTCCTGGCGGATTTTCGCGGCGATCTGGTATTCCGGCGAATTATAGCAGTCGACCGCATGTTGCATCGACGGGAATTCGATCACCACGTTGCGGACGCGCGCCTTGCCCTCGAGCTCGGTAAAGGCGCCGCCGCGCGCCAGAAAATTCGCGCCATATTTTTCGAAGGCCGGCTTGGCCGCCGTCACGTAATCCTTGTAGCGCTCGGCATCGCGAACGTCGACGCGGGCGATCCAGTATCCTTTGGCCATGGTCTTCTCCCTCTTGTCGTTGAATGCGGTCAGCGGTTTGCCGGCCAGAGTGCGCTCACCATCTCGCTGAGGATGGCACGGGCGGCATCGCGGGGATCCGGCGCCTTGACGACGGGCCGGCCGACAACGAGATGCGTCGCTCCCGCTTTCAGCGCGTCGAAAGGCGTCATCACCCGCTTCTGGTCGCCCTTGTCGCTGCCATCAGGGCGAATGCCGGGGGTGACGATCGCCATGTCGGGTCCGACGATTTCGCGCACAGCAGCCGCTTCTTCCGCCGAGCAGACGATACCGCCCATGCCGGCTGCGCGCGCCTGTTCGGCGCGGCGCAGCACCAGGCTGTGCGGATCCTGGCTATAGCCGGCCTCGGCAAGGTCATCGGCATCCATCGAGGTCAGCACGGTCACGCCGAGCAGGCAGAGGCCGGAGCCGGCCGCGGCCTCGACCGCCGCCTTCATGGCTTTCGGATAGGCATGCAGCGTCAGCATCGACATGCCCATTTTGGCGATGTTCTCGACGCCAGAGGCGACGGTGTTGTCGATGTCGAGCAGCTTCATGTCGAGAAAGATCTTCTTGCCGCTTGCGGCAAGATCGCGGGCGAATTCCAGGCCGCCGGCAAAGACCAGCTGATAGCCGATCTTGTAGAAGAGAATGTCGTCGCCGAGCGTGGAAACCAGTCTTTCCGCCTCGCCGATCGTTGGAACATCCAGGCCGACGATCAACCGCTCGCGTGCGTCCATCTGAAGTCACCCCTGCCAGTCTTCGATGGGTGTCCAGTCGCATGATAAGCGGCGATCCGCAAGACCGAAAGCATAGAGATTGCCGCCGCCGCCGGGCTGGTCGCGGTCGCGCGCGATCGGGCTGCCCGCCAGATGGCATTTGAGCAGCGTGCCGACGCCGCCATGGCCGACAAAGGCGATCGGCGCCGTCGCATCATGCGTGGCAAGAACGGCGTTAACAGCCTCGACGATGCGGGCCTGCGCGTCGATGGCGCGCTCCCAGCCTTTGAAGCTTTGTTGCGGATGGGCGAAGAACCAGTCGGCCGCCTCTTCGAATTGCGGCGGCGGCAGGAAGCCGGTGGCCGTGCGGTCGTTCTCGTGCATGGCGTGGACGATCTCCACGGTCACACCAGAAGCTTTCGCCAAAATTTCGGCCGTCTCGATCGCCTTCGTCTCGTCGCTGGAGACGATGCGCCGCAATTGCTTGGCCCAGCCGCTCTCTGCCGCTTTGCGGGCGCGCGCCGCGCCGAGATCGGAAAGCCCCCATTTCGGCACCGGCACGTTGGCGTCGATCCTGACCTGCGGATGAGTGATGTAGATCCCGAACATCTCAGCCGCGCTTATAGATCCAGAGCTGCGCCGGCGGAATATTGCGCATGACGAAGTCGAAATGCTGGATATGGTAGCGGTCGGGATTGGCGGCGATCGGCGAGATCGCGCCGTAGGAAATCTGCACCATCGGCCGGCCAGCCGGCAGGCGATCGAGCAGGCTTTCGAGCAGCGAGATGCGCTTCGCCATCGGGAAATTCAGCAGCGGAATGCCCGAGACGATGGAATCGAAGGTGAGGCCGCTGAAATTGCCAAGAGTGGTCTGAAGATCGAAGGCATCGCCGTTGATGAAGTGCACGCCGGGATAGGTCCGCTGCAGATGTTTATGAAAATCCGTCGAATATTCGATTGCGACGAGATTTTCCGGACGGACGCCGCGGCCGAGGATGGCCTTGGTGATGGCGCCCGTGCCCGGTCCGAGTTCAAGCACCGGCAGCCCGGAATGGATATCGACGACGCTTGCCATGCGCTTCGCCGTGATCGAGGAGGTCGGCACGATCGAGCCCACCGTCTTCGGCCCCTGCATCATGCCCCGGAAGAAGCGGATCTCGTCGTCGAACCTCTTGCCCAGCCGTTCCTTCACCTTGACCCGTAAGCTCATTCTCCACCCATCCGCATGTTGATCGAATGCCTTAATATGCCGCTTGTCGCTTAAGGGACAAGGATTTTCGCAACAAGGACATCGGCATCAACAGTTCATGCGGCTTTCGGCGCCGAACGAGGCATGAGATCGGCGAGCCTTTCGGCCAAGTGATTGGCGTCGATAGGGGCGCAGCAGGAAAAGCGGAGGTGTGCAGCCTTCGTTTCCGTCAGACGCGCATCGGCATCAGCACGTAGAGCGCGTCGTCGCCCGCAGTGTCGCGGATCAGCGTCGGCGAGCCGGCATCGGCAAGCAGGAAGATCGCTTCCTCGCCGGAAAGCTGGGCGGTGATGTCGAGCAAGTATTTGGCATTAAAGCCGATTTCCATCGCGTCCGTGTCGTAGCCGACCGCGACCTCTTCCGTCGCGCTGCCGGAATCGGGATTGTTGACGGTCAGCATCAGCTGCCCCTCGGAAAGCGCCAGCTTGACGGCGCGTCCGCGCTCGGAGGAGATTGTCGAGACGCGGTCAACGGCCTGTGCGAAACTCGTGCAGTCAACCCGCATTTCCTTGTCGTTGCCTGTCGGGATGACGCGCTGATAATCCGGGAAGGTGCCGTCGATCAGTTTCGAGGTCATGACGATCGAGCCGATCGTCAGCCGGATCTTGGCGTCGGAGACCTCGACGGTCACCATCACCTCGGGATTGTCGACCAGCTTCTGCAACTCGCCGACCGTCTTGCGAGGAATGATGATGCCGGGCATGCCCTCGGAGCCGGAGGGCGCATCGACGTCGGCGCGCGCCAGCCGGTGGCCGTCGGTCGCAACCGCCCTCAGCTTCAGCTGGCCGTTGCTCTCGATCGTGTGGAAGAAGATGCCGTTCAGATAATAACGCGTCTCTTCTGTCGAAATCGCGAACTGGGTGCGGTCGATCAGCATCTTCAGATCGGCCGCCTTCAGCTTGAAGGAATGGGTGAAGGTGCCGGCTGTGAGATCAGGGAAGTCCGATTCCGGCAGGCACTGCAGCGAGAATTTCGAGCGGCCGGACTGCACGGTCATCGTGCCGCCATCGGGGCTGGTGGCTAGCAGCACTTCCGATCCGTCGGAAAGCTTGCGCACGATGTCGTAGAGAAGATGCGCGGGAACGGTGGTGGCGCCGGGCTGCTCGACGCTAGCCGGTGTCGCCTCGGTGATTTCGAGGTCGAGGTCGGTCGCCTTCATGTCGAGCTTCTGGCCGTCGGCCTTGAGCAATACGTTGGACAGGATCGGGATCGTGTTGCGACGTTCGACCACGCGGTGGACGTGGTTCAGCGATTTCAACAGGTTTGACCGCTCAATAGTAATACGCATGGGATGCTACCGCTTTCGACCGTGACTGTCCGGGCGCATCGAGCACCCGAAGAATGCTGTCCCGGCTTGAGGCCGGGGGAGTGGACGGGCAAAATGGCAGACTTCAGCATTGCTTTGCAAGAGGCATGGACGCCGGCACCCCCGCATTTGCGGTTTTCCAGAGCAATGCTCACAGAAATCCGAACCCTTGCCGAAGTGGTGCGGCTCGCCCATAAGGGTTCGATGCCGGCGACGATCCGGTGGGACGAAAGCAAATGGCATGAATGAGGAAACCACAGCGGACGCCGCCAGCCGGCGAAGCTTCCGCCTGCACAATGCAACGGTGCCGGCGCGGCCGGTGGAGCCGGCGCTCTATCTCGTCGCCACTCCCATCGGCAATCTCGGCGATATCACGCTGCGGGCGCTGGAAACGCTGGCCGGCGCCGATGTGCTTGCCTGCGAGGATACGCGCGTCACCCGCGTGCTGCTTGACCGCTACGGCATCCAGAACCGCCCCTTCGCCTATCACGAGCACAATGCCGACGAGGCCGGTCTAAGGCTGCTGCAGGCGCTCGAAGCGGGCCGTTCGGTGGCGCTGGTTTCCGATGCCGGCACGCCGCTGGTCTCCGATCCCGGCTATCGGCTGGCGCAGCAGGCGATTGCGGCAGGTTACCGCGTCATTCCCATTCCCGGCGCCTCCGCGCCGCTTGCAGCCCTTGTCGGCTCCGGCCTGCCGAACGATGCCTTTCTTTTCGCCGGTTTCCTGCCGGCCAAGGACAAGGCCCGCCGCGACCGTCTCGGTGAACTTGCCGCAGCCCCCGCGACGCTGATCTTCTTTGAATCGCCGCATCGCATCGGCGCAACGCTTCTGGCCGCCGCCGATGTGCTGGGCGGCGCTCGGCCCGCCTCCGTCTGCCGCGAGCTGACCAAGACCTATGAGGAGTTCCGCCGCGGCACGCTTGCCGACCTTGCCGCGCATTATCAGCAGGTGGAAAACGTCAAGGGCGAGATCGTCCTGGTGATCGGTCCGCCGGAGCCGGTCGAGACCGATGAGGCCGATGTCGAAGCCATGCTGGCCGACCTGTCGAAGTCGATGCCGACGGCAGGCGCTGCGACCGAGGCCGCCCGCCTCACCGGCCTGCCGCGCAAAGTGCTCTACCAGCGCCTGCTGGAGATCAAGAACGCCGATGGGCGATAGCGATCTCACCGCGATCAGAAGGAAGGCGCTGCGCCGGGGCCGCATCTCGGAATATGTCGCGGCCGTCTTCCTGATGCTGAAGGGCTATCGCATCCTGGCTCTGCGCCACCGCACCCGGCTCGGCGAGATCGATATCATCGCCCGCAAGGGCGATCTCGCCGTCTTCGTCGAGGTCAAGGCCCGCCATGGCGAGGCCGCAGCGGTCGATGCCGTCTCTGTCGCCGCGCAGAAGCGGATACGGGCGGCAAGCGATCTCTGGCTCGCCCGCCAGGCGGATCAGGCCCGCCTTTCCCAGCGCTATGATATCGTCGCGATCATGCCGGGCCGGCTGCCTCGGCATTTCCGGGATGCCTTCTGAGCTGCTTTCGATCCATCGGATTTCCGGATCGTTAAACTTTTAGTCCCCGCTTGAACCAGGTCCTTACGACTCTCTGCTATGCCGTCTCGGTAGGGGTAACAATTGGGGGTTGTTTCATGGCCTGGAAGCTGATGCTTGCAAGTGCGGTCGCCATGGCCGCGCGCTCGGTGCCGTATGCTGCCGTGGCGAAGCCGGCCGGAAAATCCTTCGTCGCGCATGCGAGCGATCTGCTGCCGCTGAAATCCACGCCGATCAATCCGGACTGGATCGTCAGCGGCAATCCGCAGGCCCGCACCGCCGAACATTCGCGCGGCCATGACGAGGCTTCGCTGACGGCGATCTGGGATTGTACGGCCGGCGAATTCCGCTGGCATTTCGGCTGGGACGAGACCGTGATGATCCTCGAAGGCGAGGTCCATATCACCGCCGAGGACGGCACCGAACGAACCCTGTGCGCCGGCGACGTCGCCTTTTTCGCCGGTGGAACCTGGGCGAGCTGGCGGGTCGACAATTACGTCCGCAAGGTCGCCTTCCTGCGCAAGCCCTTCCCGAAGCCCTTGGCGATCGCCTACCGCCTCCGCAACATGCTGCGCAACAGCGGCAACCAGGGCATCGCCGCCTGATTTTCGCCGCCCATTCCAAGTGATAGTGCGTCCTTAGCGCGTCCTATTGGACGCGCGGCGCTAGCGCATAACCCCGAAAATCGGAATCGGTTTTCGGAAAGGATTATGCGCCGATTTAAAGGGACAGAGCGTCCTTGGCGCGTCCTAGTGGACGCGCGCGCTCTGGCGACTGGAAGCCCTTGATTGCCCGTTGCGTTTGATATCCGGCCGACCTACATCTGTCCGGCATTCAGCGAGGGATGGAAATGACCAAGATCACCAATGTAGCGGTCCAGATGGACCATGTCGCAGGCATCAATATCGCAGGCGATTCCACCTTCGCCATGAGCCTGGAGGCGCAGGCGCGCGGTTACAAGCTCTTCCATTACACCCCCGACCGCCTGAGCTTCCGCGACGGCAGGCTCTATGCCAGCCTCGAGCCGATGGTGCTGCGCGACGTCAAGGCCGATCACTACGAGCTTGGCGCGCCGGAGCGCGTCGATCTCGCGACCATGGACGTCGTGCTGCTGCGCCAGGACCCGCCCTTCGACATGGCCTATATCACCTCGACGCATCTGCTCGAGCGCATCCATCCGAAGACGCTCGTCGTCAACGATCCGGCCTGGGTGCGCAATTCGCCGGAAAAAATCTTCGTCACCGAATTCTCCGACCTGATGCCGAAGACGCTGATCACCAAGGATGCCGCCGAGATCCGCCGCTTCCGCGACGAGATGGGCGATATCATCCTGAAGCCGCTCTACGGCAACGGCGGCGCCGGCGTCTTCCATTCGACCCGCGACGACCGCAACCTCTCTTCGCTGCTGGAAATGTTCGGCCAGCTTTTCCGCGAGCCCTTCATCGCCCAGCAATATCTGCCCGACGTGCGCAAGGGCGACAAACGCATCATCCTGGTCGACGGCGAATTCGCCGGCGCCATCAACCGCGTTCCGGCCGAACACGACAGCCGCTCCAACATGCATGTCGGCGGCCGCGCCGAAGCCACCGAACTGACGCCGCGCGAACAGGAAATCTGCGCCCGCATCGGCCCGGCGCTGAGGGAACGCGGCTTCCTGCTCGTCGGCATCGATGTGATCGGCGATTACATGACCGAGATCAACGTCACCTCTCCCACCGGCATCCGCGAGGTCAAGAAATTCGGCGGCGCCGATATAGCAGCCCTGCTTTGGGATGCGATCGAGCGCAAGCGCGGCTGAGCCAGCCGGCCATGACCGTTTTGGTCCCGCGACCGAGCACAACCAAGGTCACAGCGGATGCCTGACTATGTTCTTTGATTGTTCTTGTTTTATTCCAGCTTCCATGCCAGATTGCAACCGCTGGCCCTGAACGGCCGGGGGCGGTATAAGAGTTTGCGAGACAAGGGATGGGCATATGGTCGCGCGTGTCAGTACGGTGGCATTTCAGGGCATTGAGGGCGTGCCGGTCGAGGTCCAGGTCATGGTCGCTCCCGGCAAGGTCGGGATGCAGATGTTGAGGTGGATTAATTTATGAGGTAATCTGACGTTCTTCGGGGAGCGTCTATGAAACCAAAAGCTTATTCTTACATCCGGATGTCTACTGATGTTCAGCTTAGGGGCGATAGTCTACGTCGACAGAGTGAAGAATCGCGTCGCTATGCTGATGACAATGATCTTGATTTAGTTGAGGATTTTCGGCTCGAAGATATCGGCGTTTCCGCGTTTCACGGGAAAAATGTTGCGCAAGGTGCGTTAGGAAAATTTCTCGTCCTTTGCGAACAGCAAATAATCCAAGCTGGATCCTATCTTATCGTCGAATCGTTAGATCGAATAAGCCGGCAAAATCCTCAAGCGGCGACGACCCTGTTCTTGCAGATCCTAGGGGCTGGAATAAACATCGTTACTCTTACGGACCGGCATGTTTATCGAGCTGGAAGCTCTGACTTCACCGATATCATTGTGTCCGTTGTCATCATGAGCCGAGCTTATGAGGAATCTCGCACGAAGAGCTTACGGGTTGGCGCTGCCTGGGAAAACAAGCGGCGAAACATTCACGACAAGAAACTGACGCAGGTAGCTCCCATCTGGCTTAGGCTGTCGGCCGATCGGACCGCGTTTGAAACGGTCCCAGAGCGAGTTGCTGTTCTTCGCTGGATATTTGACGAAGCTGATCAGGGTAAGGGCTCGCTGCAAATTTCGAGGGTGCTCAATCAGCGGGGAGTTCCAACCTTTGCTCCATCAAAGGGTTGGTATGAATCGTACGTCAGCAAGGTCCTAACTAACCGGGCGGTGCTCGGGGAATTTCAACCGCATCGTTACATCGACGGCAAACGAGTGCGCTCAGGCGAGCCAATCCCGAACTACTTCCCTGCGATCGTCGCTCGCGAGCAATTTGAGAGAATTCAGGTTGGAAGGGCTGTGCGACGCCTGAGAGGCGCAGGCAGGAAGGGTCAAAACAACATCAATCTCTTTCAAGGAGTTGCAACTTGTGGATACTGCAACGCCAGAATGATGATTGTTAACAAGGGTGCTGGCCCGAAGGGTGGCGTGTATTTGCGTTGCGATCGCGCTCGACGTAGCGCTGATTGCAGCGCGAGCGGTTGGCCGCTTGACCACTTTGAGGGCGCATTTCTCTGGTTCGTTGAAGAGCTAGATATCGCTGCTATCGTTCAGGGCGCTTCAAGCGAGGAAACAAGAAAAGCGCTGGAGGGGCAATCTGCAACTATATCGGCGGATCTTGAAACGCAAAAGAAAATGCGAGAGCGGGCGTTTGACCTACTTGGAGAGCCTACGTCTGCTACGGCGTTCGTTAGAGGCAAGATAGACGACGCATCAATGAAAATCGATGAGCTTGAAAGGAAGTTGGCCTCTATCAAAGAAGCGACAATGATTGCAGCTGCGAGTCAAAAACGCCCTCTAGAAGAGGTGAGGCTGATGATCAAAGAGATTGGTGGCTGGCAAACTGCGGACGGTGATAGCCGCAGCCGTGTTGCTGATTGGATAAAACGGAACGTCAAAGAACTCTTGCTTTTCACGGATGGTTTGGATCAGTCAGATCAGGTCGCAGCGGATGCTAAACTGCGCCAATTCTCGGTAGCTCTGGCAGGCGGGGAGTTCCGGACCGTTCAAATAAACGGCGATGATCCGACCGTGGCATCTTATTCTGTTCACGCCAATGACGATCGGTGGGTGCTCACTCAAGATGGCGAGCATTTGGTCCATCATTGAATTGCTTAAGTGCCAGCTAAAACCCGATCACTAGGGCGAACTTGGTATCTGCCTAGCAGAGGCAGGCAACGATCGCCCGGCTTTGCTCGATGCAGTCCGTCTAGGAGATCGGTCGAAGCTACTTCAGCAATCGATCGATCGAAATATAAAGACACAATTTTTCGGTGTGTAACTGGCCTCGGCGAATATTCATGAATGCAAGATTAGTCAGTCGGCTTTAAGGTGTACCGTGTATGGGGGAGACACTTAGATGCACGACTTGCTCAAAGCTATTTGCGACGAACTGGATGTTGTCAGTCAAAAGGTGGGAGAGATTTCGACGGAGGAGCGCACCTTTGCAGTTACAACTGCGTGGCATTTACCGGCGGTCAGCTATCGGCAACTTTCATATCTGCCTTTTGATATCGCCCGCGCAATTAGGGGCGCCAGTCTCGATGAGTTGAACGAAGACGAGACGGATCAGTGCAAAGACGTGCTTGCTAGCTTAAAGGACGTTCGCGAGCAGATGCTTCCCAACTTTTCGAGCAGCCCTTCCGCGGCGGTTCAGGGGTTCATCGGGACAATGTCCTACATTGAAATTACTGTAGCACCGATGCTCGGCTGGCGCAGCGCAGATTCCAATAGGCTTCCTAATCAGCTTGTGCGCCGGATGAACAAGATTTCTCGTGAAATTGATCAAATGGCTCCAGACAAAGAAGCGCTCGCAATGCATATCCAAACCCTACTAGCGGCAAGGGAGGCTGCTGACCGACTTCCAACTGATATGCAAGAACTTAGGGCCACCCAAGCCGAAGTCCGGCAGATAGCGACAAATTCGGCCGAGTTTTCTGGCCGCATACAGGAAAACCTTAAGGGTGCTGTTGCGGCAAGGGAACTGCTGGATGAGATGTCCTTGGAAGCCGCAAGCCTTGTGAAGCAAGCGACCGAGACTTATGGTTTGACAACTTCAATCGCGCTTGCGTCGTCATTCGATGATCGGGCTAGGAAACTCAGCAAATCCGTTACGGTGTGGGTTTCGGTTTTAGCAGCAACACTGACGCTGATTTTGGTAATCGCTTGGCTAAGGCTGTCAGCCATGCAACACCTATTTTCTCAACCTACCTTCGATGCTCCTCGCATCTGGATTCAACTTGCTATTTCAGCGTTTAGCGTTGGCGCTCCCATTTGGTTTGCCTGGATTAGCACCAAGCAAATTGCTCAACGTTTTCGGCTAGCTGAGGATTATTCTTTCAAAGCGTCTGTCGCAACGGCCTATGAGGGATATCGTCGCGAGGCGAGGCGCGTCGATCCCGAGTTTGAGAAAGCGTTGTTTGCATCAGCCCTCGCTCGACTTGATGAAGCGCCGTTGCGTTTGATGGAGCTTAAAACTCCAGGCAGCCCGCTCCATGAAATGGCTGAATCATCGGCAGCCAAGACTATTTTGAAATCCTTGGCTAATCGCATTTCGAGCTCTGCCAAAACAGCATGACGATGGCAGGTTGTTTGGCACAGCGAACGCGGTGACAATCGGTGCCAGTTTTTGACGTTAAGGTCTGCCCAGTTCCGGTGCGATTCCCGAGAGCGGAGTCTTGGTGTCGGGGTGCCGACCGAAAGAGATGTATACTCGGATCTGAGGATAAAATCCTTTTCGCCAATTGCGAGGGCGTGAATCGTCGCGCGGTAGCTTGTTCATCCACAACTTACGCTATGCCGTAAGCTATCTCTTACTCTCCCGTTATGGACCGTAGTTACCGAATATACTATATCGTTAATGTAAACTCACGGATACCCGCCGAACTGTCAATCGACACATCCAACAGGAGCGCTTTGGCGAAGGCGCAGAGGGCATCCTTGTGAGTCAGCTCCAACTGATGCCTACGACGATCGAAGAAGCGTCAGGCGCAATCCAAGCGAATGCTCTGTATTCGATCGTGGACACTCAGTTCTACTTGTGGTCACGGCTTCCGTACCTTCAGCACTGTTAGGAGAGGCGCAAGTTCACCATCTTGAAAAGGCGATGGCCCCAGAGGGAGTGCTGCGATCGCGGATCCGGCCGTCAGTTTCGACAAGCGCATCTTCGAAAAGAGCGATGTTCAGGATGCGGAGTTTGACGAGTTCAATCTGCTTCGCCACAGCAACGGCTGGCTCGAATATCCAAGCCGACCGCTGGGCTATTTGCCGAGAAGGTCGAGCCTGATCAACCTGATTGTTTCTCGATAGCGGTCAAGAAAGTTTTTAAAATTCGTACCGTCACTAAGGAAATCGCCAAAGGCCTCCCGTTCCAGGAAAAAGTCCAAAGAATCGGCTAAGCGCTCATCTTTTAAAGACCTGTACTCCTTGAGCATATTATCGAAGAAACCCTTCATGTTAATAACATTCTCCTGAATGTCGCCCGCATACGTGAGTGACTGCTTCCCTGTCTCCACGTCATGCCACACCCGCGAAAGCTTCTCCTTGATGACGACAAAATCCTCCATCATCCCTCGATATAGCTTTTCACGCTGGCCAGAGGGAGCGTTCAGGAATTTCTCCCGCCAGGCCGTGGCCTCATATCGCGCATTTATGAATCCGGCGATGATTTCCTTTCGAAACTGGTCCCTCGCGGTTTCCATCTGCCGCTGCTCCTGAACGCTGTCAAATAGGATCTTCAGAAATCCGGCGATGATGCCGCCGCCCAAGCCGACAGACGCCATCTGGAGAACCTGCTTGGACACTTCCATCCAAAAAAGCACTTCGGGGGCGTCCTTGTTCGGGAAAGTAGCAATGCGGCAGTGCGCAATGTAAAGGGTAGTCAGTGCCACGAGGAGGATGAATAGGATCAGCGCGATCACTATGGCAGGGCGCTTGAGCATGTCGTACATCGAATGTCTGCCCCTTTATCAGGATATGTGAGCACATCCCGGGGCAATTACAGGGCAACAATCAAGCACGATTTCAACCATGTCACTTTGAGCTTTTAGATAGGCACCAGCGGCTATCTTAGCCTGACGCTGTAGCGTTAGAGCGACCACCCGCCGAAATAGTCTACCGGTGTTTGAAGATTGTTTTTCGCAGGAATTTTCCGTGGAATCTTGGGAAGACGCTCATCCGCCAGCAGTCTTGCGAGGGCGCAAAATATTGCGGCAAAGATCAATGTGCTGATTGTTCAACTGTTCCGGCCATGCCAGATCGATAAGCCAGCACCGGTACTATAGCGACCACGCGGTAACCCGAAAACGTGTGGTGCTTGATCTTTAAAATTGTACAAACTCTGCTACACAAGGCACTGGTTGGGGAGAGAACGCGTGCCGATAGAACATATCCATACATACTTAGTGCATCCAAACAAGGGTGTTGACGGCGCAGTCGCGGTCGTGGGTAGCGAAGTTCCTCACGTCGGTGACATGTTCGCTTTGATGAAGTTGGTCTACGAAAAGGCCGACACCGAATGCACGATCGGCATCGCTTTTAACAAAGATCAAAATGGTGCGCAGGTGAACGACTGTCGCACCATACTTCTCGATTACGCTAAAGCACCATCGGTCGGGACCGGCCGCATTCTTGCGGAGCGACTTTCGGGTGTCACCACGAAGCGATCTGGACTTGGTTTGTTGTTTCTGCTTTGCGGCAAGGAAGGCCTAAAGCACAAACTGGTGCTTTCACGGTTTCGGGCAAACAACGGCGTGCTCGTCAGCGAAGGTAAGGACATGCTGACAGTCGAGTTCATCGACCGAGTGTTCATGAAAAATGCCCACTCGTATAAGGCCGTGGTGTATCAAGATCAGTCCTTGCTCGGTGGGTTCTGGGATGGCATGGCGGTCGACAAGCAGATCAATAGTCAGGACTTGGAATCATCGGATTATTGGGTGAAGGAATTTCTGAGCTCAGCTTTCAAGACTAGCCCGGCGTCCGGGACCCGACGACTAGCTCTTGCGCTTAAGCAGGCAATCAAGGATTCGACACAGCTCGAGGTAAAAAAGCAGATCAGCGCAGCGGTGACGTTAGCCGACGGATTGAATGGTCAACCTTTCAACGTAAATGAATTCTGTGATCGGTTCGGTTTTACACCGGAGGCCAAGGCTGCTGTCGTGAAAGCTATGGGGCGCAACGATCTTGCAGCGGACAACTTCCAATTCGACACTGCTGAATTCACGAAGCAACTGCCGTACCGGACCGTCGAACTGGACTCAGGTGCTATGCTGACCGCACATTCCGCCGAATTCGACGACGTATTCGATCAGGAGGAGATTGGAGACGGAGAGGGGAAGATCCGTTTCAGCACCATCGGAACGGTCGTCGGCGAGAAACTTGAAAAGATCAGATGAACCAGCTTGAGATCGACTATCGCGTGCGGCATGCCCAGGCGCTGGCTCCCATTGCCGGAAAGCTCTCGACCTACCTGCATGATCTCATGCAAGGTGAGGTCCGGATTGATCGCATATCGACGCGTCCAAAGTCGGTGGAGCGTTTTATGGCAAAAGCGGCGAAGCTTAAGGATGGTAAGCTAAAGTACGATGATCCGCTGTATCAAATCCAAGACCAGATTGGTGCACGTATCGTCACATTCTATACCGATGATGTCGCCCGGATATCGGCCGTTGCGCTGAAATACCTACACGCGATTGAAACGCAGGACATCCTGCCCGACAACGAGTGGGAATTCGGGTACTTTGGGCAACACCATATCTTGATGCTGCCGGCCGACGTTGTCGATCCCGAAATTGACAAAGATGTGGTGCCCAAATTCTTCGAGCTTCAGATCAAGACTTTATTCCAACATGCGTGGTCGGAAGCAAATCACGACCTAGGTTACAAACCGGGAGCGCTGCCGCTAAAGCCGGATCAGCTCCGACAACTCGCCTACACTTCGGCGCAGGCGTGGGGCGCAGATCGCGTTTTTAATGAGTTGTTCCAGGCCCGCGAGGCATCGGGAGTCGTCGGTAAATAAGCCGGAGTGCCACATTGAGTATTGCTGCTCGAAAGATTCTACTCGGAGATCTCCAACACTTTGATCGGGCTGAGGGGTCCACAACGCCTGATGTCGTTCGCAATCTGTTGTCTGAAAATGTCGCATCATGGAGGGCGAGCACCAACTGAAAGAAACACCCTAACAACAAATCAACCATCGGCGTGGAAGGATGATCAGGTATCGCGACGATCTTTACGCTAGTCTGAAATCGCAATTATTTTAACAGCCGAAGCCTGCTTGATGTGGGTTACCAAATTCTTCACTGTTTGAGCATGAAAATTAGAACCAAACGCTGTGGTTACGCCCTTACCATTCAGATATTTCGCGATGGCTGAGTAAGACATTTCATCCCAAGCCCTCGGCAGAATGGGTTCTAATTCCGTCGCGTTTCGAATTGCTCGATTCCGATTTTGCTCGGCAAGGCGTTTGCCATTGGCACCAAGCTGTACCCCGCGCTGCTTCGCCTGAACTAAGGCAGCTTTTGTTCTAGCTGAGATCAGCCGGCGTTCCTCCTGTGCTAATGCTGCGAAAATATGGAGTTGAAATTCCGTGGCCGTGGGCATGTCAGCCACGACGATACCGACGTCACTTTCCATCATTCGAGAAATGAAGCTTACTTTGCGCGAAAATCGATCCAACTTGGCAATTACTAATTTCGCGTTGCTTCTGCGAGCCGTTTTGATGGCGTTTGCCAACTGAACGCGATCATCCCGCTTTCCGGATATCGTTTCGACAAACTCAGCGACAAGCTCGTCATTGGCCTGTAGGAAGTTCACGATTGCTTCTTTTTGGGCAGCCAAGCCAAGTCCGGAGCGCTGCTGCTTGGATGTCGAAACGCGATAATAGGCGACGTATTTCATGGGTCTCCGTCAAACATAAACGTTGGTTTATGTTTGACGGATCCAGCCGATCTCTGTTCGGGTCAACAATTTGAGCCAACTTAACGACAAATGCGGCTGCATGAACAAGAACCTCATCGAGAACAAAATTTCGTCCTTTCCGGATGTCGACCGAGACTTCTTCAACTGACGGAACGAGCAGATGACTATTCCCCTTCGTGGCATGGCAGCACTCCACCGGTCTCGATGAAAGACGACATGGAAGACGCACCGTGCGACCTACCGGGCCAGTTCGTCACGACGCGCAACGACGCGATCATATCTATCGACCGGGAGTGGATGGAGGAGAGCACCTATCTCGCCGGTGGATCATCTGGACGAAGATGGCAATCTCAACAGCCTGGCGTGCGGGTGGGATCCTCTTTTCCAAAATCCTCATGATCCGCGCGCCGCGAGAAATAAATTAGCGATCTGTTTGTCACACCGGAGACCCCAGATATCACAGCGGTCACTTTTCGGTTGATGTCTGAAAATACTCTATCGAATCTGCAATCTGACTCTGCCCCCAGGGATCTTCTTTGGCGACAGTCTGGGTCCGAGGTTTCGAGGCCGAGCAGCATATTCTCCATTACTTGATCGATAAAGCCGCCAGGATCCTGCATTACCAAAAAGAGACTGACCGATGTTTGAACGGGCTCCGACTATATTTACGCGACGCATAGAAACTTATATGATTGCCACCTAAGGTTTATGGGGGCGGCAGAAAAACATGTACCGAGAGCTTTTGTTCGTAAGCAGCTTAATTCCACTCTTATCCTTGGCTTCGTTCGCATCCGGAAAGGATGTACCCCTATCGTGCTTTGGCCCTTCTGACTTCCCCACCCCAATTGACGATGGCCTCCTCTCTCTCGATCATGGTCAACTCATACTTGCAACCGACAATGCGGTGACGCTATTTAGGCAGGAACCGCGCCCCCAGATGGATGTCTTTGATTGGCCCGACGAAATCAAACACGTCGTTAAGACCTCTAACGGAGTGATCGTGGTTTCAGACGCCACGGTGGTCGAATTTGATCATGCGGGAAATCGCACCGAAATAGCCTCACTAAAAGAAATAGAAAAGGCCGCATTGGGAAAAGAAGATGTCGGTGATCTACCCGGTTTCGACGACGCAGGATTTCTCAAAAATGAGACATTACTTATTACAAATAACGGAAGAGTTTACGCTGTAAGAATATCTGACAGAAAGACAGCATATCTTGGGAAGGCGATGCTAGATGATATTTTTTTGTTGCATGAAGGTAATTCAAAAAACATAGCTGTACTGAGTTTTTCTACGGAAGGAAACGCGCATTTATTCGACGTTGAGAACATGAAAATTGTTGATCTTCCGGAGAATGTTGTACGACCAACAGATTTTTTCGTCCTCGGGGATAGAGTTTTTTTCCAATATACTAATGATCTCGGAGGGGGCGTCGGTGTCTATGATAGGCTCAACGGTCAGATAACTGTCATCAGCGCGCCCAGAGTTGCCGAACCTGTTGTAGGGCTTATAGATGACCAAAATATCGTCTACGCTCCATCCTCGGGGGCAAGGTCCGTGAACGTCATCTCACTGAAAAATAAATCGGTAACGGTTTCCGACGGTTCTTACGGGACCATGGCAACCACTGATGATCCTCGCCTTTGGTACCTCGGTTTTGCTGACGCTATATTCCGATGGGATCAGACAACCAGTCAAATCAAACCTATCGAGGGCTTACCAACGAAGGGAATTCAACTTTTTCGGTCGACCCAAAATGGGAGGATTTTAGTTGCTTCGGATTCGGGTGTTTTCCTAGCTAATATCAAGGAAGGGAAAGCAAAACGTCTTTCCGATGCCCCAGGGATTTCCGTTGTTCAAGAGGCCGGTAACGGCACTTGGATACTTGGTTCTGACGCGAGCATATTCATCTTTGACGCAAACGACGAAACAATCTCCACACTACCTCACGACGCAGGCCGCGTCGTCTCGGTCGTTATGTCGTCGCCAAATGTTGGATTTGCGATTGGCGAACTTGGATTGGTCCGTTTCTCGGTCCGAGAAAAAACCCTCGCGACTTTTCTAACTAAGAGCCAAATCCCGCTTGAAGTAGACGACCTTAAGCTGGCTGACGACAATGTATTCTCGACGAAAATCGGAAATTTATCTTATGTAATCGTCGGAAATAAAGGTGTATTTCACAATATACTTGTTCCGAAAGGGCAAACTCTACAACATATGGGACGAATATACAATGGAAATTACCATATAAGCGCTTCAAACGGTCTTTATATTCTTGATCCAAAAACGCTAACCATGGAGCATATTAGGGAGACTGGGTTGTCAGTGTTATCAGACATCAATGTATTCTCCACCTCCGATCATGAGTATATCATCTATAATCACGGTTTAATTAGGAGGGTCGTTTTGAGTCGGCCCTTAGAGGATCCGATATTAGCAAATAGAGGCAATATCGAACGACTGCCTCCCCAAGACGTACCTGTACAGGTGCGCTGGCGTTTTAAACATCCTTGCGTGAGAGGGCTTTCGTCATTCGACCTATTGCTAAAGGTATTCAATGATAAAGGAGATGAACCTTTTGAGGCGCCTCTTCGGCTCGAGAAATTTGGCGATGACAAGGGCACTTGGATAAGTGCAACGGCCAATGCTAAATTTGATACGCCGGGCACCTGGAGGGTGGAACTGGTAGGTGAGGTTGAGGGCGGTGAAGAGCTGCTCGCCTCAGAAGAGGTGAGAATTTCTTTTAGTTGGTGGGATCTTCTCGCTAGATGGTGGAAGATTATAGCTTTTATTCTTGTCGCCCTATACGTTATTACGTTCGTGGCAATATTCTACTTGGCACACTATCGCTCTTGGGCGCTTCGAGTTTTAACGGACCCCGTCTGGGCCAAATTAGCTGTATGGCCCTTCTTTGCGCTCAGGCATTTGCGATTTGCGCAACAGTGGGTTTTCGCGCCGTATTTTAACAATATCCGGAAGTTGAAGGCATCAGATGCCCCGAGCTACCTTCAGGTTGCGGCAACTGGGCTGGATAAAGAGATAAGAGATGCATCTGAGTTGATTGAGCGGCTGGCTAGTAAACGGTTAGTTTGGCTGCATGGCGGCCCGGGAATGGGTAAGAGTTTGATTTTCCGTATTTGGACCCATCGTTACTTTAGTGAACAAAAGAACTTCGTAGCGGCGGTTAAGTCGTTTGGGTTCATCTTAATCCCAATTCTGATGCGAGACTATGCGGACGTCCCCGAGAAGGCCGACCAACGTTCCGAGTGGTTCGTTGAGATCGTTAAGCGTCAACTGATCGCTTATGACCTTAGAATTGAAGACATTGGCCTGCTTAAGGCAATGCTTTCGTCAGGCCGGTTCGCGCTCGCCCTTGATGGTTTAAATGAGGCCGATAGAGACGGGGCACTGGCTGAATTTGTGGCCGCCTATCCGCGCGTGAAGATCATTGCGACTTGCCAATCGCTGCCCACGGCCGACTTCGAACTCTGGTCACTCCCAAAGAATATTTCGGTGCTGACACAGGGATTACTTCAACTCTGGCTAGGAGAGAGAGAGGGCGATCGCATTTATCGCAATCTCGGCGAGAAAAAGGGTTTGGATTACCTCATGTCCGGATACGACGTGCGGTTGATTGCAGATCTGGCGTCTAAATCGACAGACATGGCTATTAATATTGCCTCACGTATCGATCTCTACCGCTCGGTGTTGAAGCTGGCAACGGATGACTCCGGTGAACCGATGGATTTAAGCGCGTTGAAGCGAACGGCTTGGGAGATGTTGCTTGATGGCCGCCGACAATTTTCTGTCGGTGAGCGACAGACTCTGGGCGAGATGGAGGTCGAGCGCCTCTGCGCGGATGGCATTCGCATACTACGGCGACTTGGAGACCGGTTCGAGTTTCGGCATGACCAGATGCGATCGTTCCTTGCGAGCTTGCAGCTGGTAGAAGAAAACCCCAACATTGATGCGGTAATTGCGCGTCTCGAAAAGAGCGAAGTATGGAGTTGCAATCGTAGGGACCAAGAAGAGATTTGGCGGTTTGTGGCCGACCTCATTGCTCCATCTGATCTCGCAGTTCTTTGGCGAGCCATGCTTTCGGACCCGGCCCGCGCTTGGGCGCAAACTGCCCTACTTTTTCGCGCGCAGAACGACGGAATCGTTCTAGCTGTTTCGACGTCAGCCGGCTCTCGGAAGAAAGCTCAATTGACATAATGTTGAATCCATTTATCCAACCATTTCTAGGTGCCTTAGCTTAATGAAAATTCTGGCTTTTCATTGGAAGAAACTGGAACACGATACATCTTTGCGAGCTTGATCTTTGCATTGTCTTTGCGAACTGCGCGCGCTAGTTCGACACCGACAACCTGTCGACCCACCGGCCAGAACGACAAGCCTGCAAGCTTGAATGAGTGAAGGCCGAATGGAATGGTGATGATAAAAATGCACGAGAGAATGCCTGCGAAGAGATGAGCAAGGAAAAGGGCAATTCCTAAGGTGCATGCCCAGATGATGTTGATATTGAGGCCGATTGTCCTGGTCCGTTTCCAGCCTGTTTGCCTTGCCTCCAACAGCGAATTGATGACTTCTTGGTGGACGTCCGAACCCGCAGCTCGCCTATTTCGATGAACGGCAAGTGACCCAATTAGGCGAACCGTCCGCTCTTCTATCTTCACAATAGCCTTGCCGTGCCAGCCCCTCTGCTATCTCGTCGCGTTTGCCGCATGCTGCCCATGTACTTTCCTGGTCGCCAGATCCCCCTCGGCAGGCCTTATACGCGTTAGCCCATGCCTCCACTAACGACTGCACATCATGTGCATGGTTCTCTAAAGCATTCGCTTCGGGAGGAGGTAGGGTTGCAGTGGTAGGAGCGTCGGTGTCAGGATAGGGCTGGCCAGTCGCTTTCCTCAATTCGTCAAGGACCTGAAAAGCAACCAGAACGCTTCCACAGGCTCCTATTGCAGCGACCTGTTGACCTTCGACTTTCGCGACCTCTCTCTTCGAACGAAGTTGCTTGTCCGAAAGTCCAGACCGCGCTTCCAAATCTCTGACGCGCATCTCGGCGTATCGCCAAAGGCGCGGTCCAATTTCGATCCTTAAGCCACATTCTTCAGCTCCTGCCATCGTCGTGTAGGCAGGTTCAAGACTGTCGAACATCTTATCGAGATCGACAGCGAAAGCTTGCCGCGGCGAAAAGCTGCTGCTGGCCATGGCAGCAATCGTTAAGCCCAGGGAAACAGATCGCTTAGGAAGAAACTGGAACACGATGCATTTTCCCCAGCTTGATCTTTGCATTGTGTTCGCGAGCTGCACGCGCCAATTCAATGCTAACTACCCGTCGACCGACCGGCCAGAACGACAAACCAGCTAGTTTGAACGACTGCAGTCCGAACGGAATGGTGATGATAAAAATGCACGAGAGAATGCCTGCAAACAGGTGAGCAATGAAAAGGGCGAATCCGAAGGTGCATGCCCAGATAATGTTGACAATGAATCCTACCGTCCCCGTTAGAGCGGTGACAGCATTCAGTCCTTTTCCGTCGAGTTCTCGGACGTGAACGACGTCCTTTCCGAACGGAAATGCAGACATCTTTGCCATTTCCAGGGCTGCACGTGAAATCGGCAGACCAATGACCGTGAATGCGGCGACAATCGCGCCCGCCAGCCAAAGCAAAGCTAGATACCAGCCACCGAAAACGAACCAGATAACATTTCCAAAAAAGCGCATCAAATTTCCCTCTATAATTGCGATTCACAATATAAATGCTGTCTGCTGAATATGGCTAGCAGAATTCGATCTAGACATCGAATTTTTTACGAAAGATCGAAGTGCAACCACATTCCATTGTGCGCCAGCTTCGCCAATGTCTGGCGCATGACATCAGGGAAGCAAATAGGCTCGTTAGTCCGTCAGCTGCGTAAGGCTCAAGGCATGACGCAAACCGAGCTAGCTGAAGCAATCGGACGCACGATGGACGCCGTTTCGATGATTGAACGGGGCAACAGCGTGCCCAGCGTCGAAACCCTGATAGCACTGTCGAAGGTTCTTAACTCGTCGATTGAAAGTCTACTGCTGCCAGAGGATGCACAAATCACACCAGCCCGGAGAGATAAGATAAATCAGGGGTATGCTGTTCTTGCCTCGCTGCCTGATGACAAGCTTTTGATAGCTGTGGACCAATTGAAAGCACTAGCCCGTTCAAGCTAAGGTCTGGCAAAGTCTAGATTAGTTTCTCCGATTTTTTTCTTACTTTGTTCTTTTGCAGCCGTGCAGCCATCGTTGGCATTTCCTAAATAGAATCATCCAAATCCAGCATCTCCACCTACCGACGGATGTCCTCGGAAGATCTGGCTATGCCTTCATTCACCTTACAGCTCATGCTTTCCGTGGGCCTTTATATTATCATGTCCAAAAACAGCCCAATTCATTCTCCAAGCCCCAAGGCAATTGCAAGAAGCTATTCCGACTGGTTCGAAACGACGATAGAGAGCTTCCTCGATCGTAATCGCCTGCCATTCCAACCCTATGACGCCTATGTCGAGGCAAACGCGTTTTTCGTTACTTTCACCTTCGACAAAAGAAAGCTTGCGAGACGCAAGTCTCGGCTGAGCGTCAGCGAAGCAACCATCGTTAGCGTTCAAAGAGAGCTAGGTGGATCCAAACGGCGCCAATTGAGCGCTGAATTCGATAACGTTGATCGAGTGTATAAAGAAGTGTGCCAAGCGCTTCTTGGTTCGAATTTTCATCGGCCAAGCAAAAGGAAATTCCAACCGCTTATGATCGCTGCTGCGGACGTTAACGGAACGCGATACTGGAAATCTTGCGGTCCAATCGAGAACTTCCATATCCATTCGATATGGGTTTTCGGAAACGGTCAGCGGGGGGCGTTCCGTCAGAAGATCGATGAGATCTGCAATGACGTGGACGATCGATATGACTTCGATGAAATTAATGTCTGTGGAGTGAGTAAGACGGACAGAAATCGAAAGATCGATGTAGGGAAGCTGTCCTCATATTCATCGAAATTCCTGGGTTTTAATACGATCGACCTGAGCGTTCCGGACGATTTGGAAATTTACCCTCAACGACAGTCGTAAACAGAGCTTTGTTTTCAGCTAATCAATCTTAATTTCGTCGAAAGGTATTTCGCTCCGAAATCCGTAAAAGCTACATATGGGAGGTGGGGAGCAGACTTCTACGGAGTATGAAAATGATATGATATCGACAACATCGAGATTGAGATTGGATATTACCTGCGTGTTTCTTACTATATTCATCTGCAATTAGAAAAACCGTAAAAGTTATATATGGGAGTGGGGGAATTATCTTTTACGGAATTTGATGACATACCCCCTTCACCTCGAGGCGAGGAAGGGGGTATGGAGAAAAATCAGAAATCGGAAACCGACGTTGATTCAAGCTGCCAAGGAATCAGGGGATTTTTGAATTTTTTCCATGGCGCCTTCCGGAAGAAACAATCCGATGTCCAGTTCCGCAAAATAATCGTTTTTCAGCGTTTCCAATGCCTGTCGAACTCTTTCCATGTCTGGAGTTTGATGTGGATGAAATTCCTTCCTTTTGGCATTTTCGATATCAGTAATTTTGCATGGAATACCAGCCTGGTTCAGAGCGTTTCGAAAATCACCATGCGTGACCTTGTTCTTGCTCCTCATCAGATCGAAACCCGCCTGTTGATGCTGGAATGCTCGACATAGATCGCGCTTCAGGCGCTGGAGATCTCCATCCACTTTCTTAAGGTAGAGAGCTGCCTTTTCACCTGGAATTCTCAGAGCGGTCTGGAAGGTGTCGAAATTCCTGAAGTCGGCTACCGTCTTTAGGTTGTGATGTTCTTGCTTGTTATATTTCTCCCAAGCATCACGTATGTGATCGAAACCGGCAACGGTTTCGATAGGATCGGTTCCGAAAGTTAGATGCGTGTATTGCTGACCTTCGAATTCGAAATCTACTTCTTTCTCTCCGATCGGAACCCTCTTCCAATCGAATTCCATCGATAGCCGCTTGCTCACTGAACGGAAAACGAAATCCGTATCATTGCGCATCATCTCTTTGATGCCGATTCCTGTCTTGTAATGGATTTTGTCATCAGGTTTCCGATTCAGGAAAAGCCTGACAATCTCGGAATTTTCTTCCACTGTATCGTTGAAGACATCCGTCTTTATGCCTCCTTTTTGGAGAACGATGCCATTGCTTCCGGCACCTGGCACAAGGGTTGCCGATCCGCGCGTTCTCCATCCTATCGGACGATGGACCGTATGCTTCACTTCGAGTGGTTCGCTTGATTGATCGAGCTCTTTCCGTGCTTGAGCGAATGACTGGAATAAAGGTCCGCTCGTTGCTCTCTCAACTTCTACGTCATCTGCATTGGAGAGAAATCCATCGGTGGTCACGCTAAAGACCTCAACCGCTTCAGAAAAGCTGTTTAAGATTTCACCAAGGACTGCGCGGGTGTAAGAGGTTATAAAGGATGCGAAGTACGGTTGCGTAATCTTGCTTTCCGGCAGACTCTCCATGTCGTCTGCATTCAAGTTGTAGACACGCTTCGCCCGCAGACCTTGTGCTGTTTTGCCATACGTGCTGTTGCCGACCTCTTTCCAAAACAGGTTGTCGAATGACCCTTTTGGATGCTTGCTTCGATTTTGAATGCTGGTCCGAATGAAATCCCGGAAGACCCTGGTTTCAGCGTCGAATGGAACTTTCACGCCTCGGCGGAAGCGTAGCTTTGCACCCAACTGCATTGCTAGAAATATCTCGGGAGCCGCGCATTTCGAATGTCCCTTCTGAGGAAATAAGATCCCGTTGGATGTCCTGACTGGCAAGGTCGGAAAGCGAACATTATCGGGAAATTCGAAGTCGACGGAAACATAGGTGAGGTCCGTTGGTTGAATGCCGTCCAAGGAGCCGATGTTGACCAAGTTGCGCCAATCGGGAAGACCGATCAGAGACATAGCTGTCGTATAAGCTGAGCTGAGATCGTGGTCTCGCCATTGACCGAAATCGGCTACACCAAACAGAAAATGTTCATTTCGTCCGCCGTGATACGTTTCCGTTATGAACGCTTCCTCGTAGAAAACTTCTTCCATATAGGGCGTTGAGGTTGTCGTTATGAAATGGCCGAGCTTTTGGCTGAATTTCTTCTCTTTGACCTTCTCACGCCCTAGGATGCCTAGAACGTCTTGCTTGGCATTCTTCCACCCCTCCAATACCAGCTTCGTACCGAACGAAGTTAGCGTTGTTGGCATTTTGAATGATTTGAATAGCTTGTCGCTCTGGTCAATCACGCGTTCAGCATACCGGACACAAACTTGCGCGTCGCGGATGGCATATTCTCGAAATTCCGGCCATCGTTCAGCTCGAAATTTGGCCATGTTCTGTTTTATGTCTTTCTCTTCTTCCGGTTTCGTCCCGAGCTGAATTTTTTCGAATTCTAGCATTTCACCGATGTCTGCGAGCGATTTCGCGTTCGCTGGTGACAGCAGTATGGTGTCTCGAATGCTAACTTTGAATTCAGCAATCTCGTTTTCACCCACTGAAAATCCGATTGGTATCGCGTTTTTCAGAGTCACGAACGTGCTGCGAATGTTGCTCATGCCTTGACGCGCTTTTTCCTTAAAATCGGAAAATGCTGGCAAATCCGCACGAATGAAATGGCCGAGGAGGTAAATGCTGGTCGGCAGAATGATCTCAGGATGTTTTTCGATCAGTGACCCGATCGCAAATCCTATAAATTCCTCCATTGATAGACGCTGGTCCGCCTCAGGAATAATAATGCCTTCAGCTTCCGGGTGTTGACCCAGATCGTTCTTGTCGAAGAGCTTTATGGAAAATTGATAGGAGAGTAGATCATTTTGGGCGCCATATTCAATGGCGTATTGGTTTTCACGATCTTTGATCGTTTGGTATTCGGTGTCGAACCCAATAAGAAGATGAGCGCTAACCGCTTTCTTTTTCTTTTCTCCCGGATCGGGAGGCCCCGCAATATTGTGCCTGTTGATACTTACTTTCTTGGTGGCACCTCCCTGTTCGTCAGGCTCGATCTTGAAGGTGAAGTTATTCGCGAAACTGGACTTATGCATTCACTCCCTTTCTAGAGTTACCACGGCGGACCGTGGGGAGTGTGCATTTGGTAACGCGCTGCAGAAATACAAGAGCCCGTCAGCCCGGTGCTACAAAAAAATCGCTTGTTTTCGCATTTCGGGAGAAATTGGTTGGTAGTGTCCTGCCACCAACCAATCGCTGCTCATCACCTGCTATCGCTTAAAGCCCTGCCTTATCTCACCGGAAATCCGCTCCAGCTGCTCGTCGAATTGACCCTTTGAACAATGCAAGCGGCCTGCCTCCAGCGCCTTGATCAACTCGTCGGTGGATGTGCATGAGATTGCGAACTTTCCCTTCGACAGTTCGAGATCACGCCGGCCATAGCGGATCGCCAGAGTGAAGCTGCCGTCCGGTTCCTGCTGAAACCATCTTCCACGCTGCGCCCGCGCTGGTGTGAATTTCGATGCAAAGTCGATCTGCTTGTTGATTTGATGCAGCAGCCTTGCACGACGTTTCCCGGCTGCATCAAGTGGGGCCTTCTTCTTGGCCCCTACCAATTTCATGTTTTCGAATGACATAAGCGCCTCCTTTAGCTGAAAGCGCCTTCCGGTCGATCGCTGCCTAAGGTCAACTTCTCTCGGCAGTTGAATATGAGAAGGTCATCCCGGATCGCTGCTCCTATAAGAAGGAGCCTTCGGATGATTGATCCCCTAAATTTTGACTGTATTTTTCGACCCGCGAGATCGTCCGACGCTTCGGCCTTGCATCAACTGCTTCACGTCTGCTGGATGGAGACGTACGGAACCCAGGTGTCCGCAGACAGCGTCAAGCGCTTCACCGACGGGGACGTAGTTGGCGAGCATCTGCGGCTGTTTATCGACACGATGCAGGTCGCCGAAGTTGATGGAGAAATCGTGGGCGTGATCAACCAGTTCGAGGAGTTCATCACTGCGTTATCCGTTGCCAAGGCTTTCCGGGGAAATAGGATCGGCTTCAGCCTTCTGCATAACGCGTATATCGCTGGCGGTCGTTGGCTGGCGGTCGGAGCCTTCAATACCTCTGCAATTGCATTTTATGAGGGCTGCGGGTGGCGCAAGACCGGCGAATTTTTCGAGGATGTTTTTGGAACCCGGCTCGCTGCGCTTTTGATGTTCCGCTCTTAAAGCGTGTTTGCAGGTGACCTAATCAAGCGCCGCCGATATGATCCGCCTTTGGCCAGTTCAATCGCCTCACGCGTCTCTCGCGTATTGGTGCGACATCTAGCTCTCTCACGTGATGCGAACGATCGACGCATCGAGCCGTGCATAAAGGCTGCGCCGGCGCTGCAGATAATTGGATCATGAAGGGAACGGAACGCAGCGGAGTGTGCAACGGTCTGCCAGATTGACGCCGATCGATAACTTGCTGGCTAATCCATTCATCGCCGAACTTGACTCCCGCTTGCAGCGTGTCACGTTCGCGTTTTGAGGGTGGGGCGGAAAAATGCGTGTATTGCTTCTTGTACCTTTGTTTCTGCTCGGCGGGTGTGTCTCTTCACCCCAATCGTCACCTCCTGTTCCGGTCAATTACACGCTTGTTCCGAGCATCCAGCTTTGGAACAAGTTGACCTATTCCGCGTCGATGCGAGACGTCATGATGATCGAAGCCGAGCTGGCTGTGCGCGGGGAAACATCCTCGGGAGACGAGTATCTTGGCCGCCGAACCAGCTCCTCAGTGGGAGTTGCTGCCTACGCGCGATCCGCCGATATGGCGTTCGATCGCGATTGTTCCGATTTCTCGTCTACAGGAGACGCGCAACGCTTCTTCCTGCGGAGCGGCGGGCCTGCTTCAGACCCTCACGGGCTTGACCGAGATGGGGACGGTTATGCTTGCGAATTTGGAAAAACCTTACTCGCCAGCGCAGCGCGATATCGATCGAGGCCTGTCGCGCCAGTGCGTTTGTCGGCGCCTCGAACGACGTCTGCCCATTGCTTTACAGGCCCTCGAGGCGGAACCTATACAATCACAGCCAGCGGCAACAAAAACTATGACGGGTGCTGAAAAATGACCTCGCCCGATACCGCCACTCTCCTCGATGACGCCGCCGACCGGATTGTAGATATCTCGCGAGCTGATCTGCAAGTCATGCTGCGCCATGCTGCACTGCAGCTGCGCAACGCAGCTGGCATATCGATGCAAGATGACATGGAAGAGGCCCTGCGCAACCTGCTTTACGCCAACAGAAGCCTTTAGGCACGTATCACCCTGAGGGGTAATTCCACGGCAGGAGACCCTCAATCTGGCTGTGCTTATGGCAGTTGACGATGGCGGTATGTGTGCTGGTTGGATAGGCGAGCGGATCGACGGCATTGAGCTTGCACGTCTCGATCAGCGAGGCGATGGTCGCCCTGTTCTCGGCTCCGGCGTCATGTCCGGCGAAGAGAGCATTCTTCCTGTTGAGGGCTATCGGCCGGATGGTTCTCTCGACGGTGTTGTTGTCGATCTCGATACGGCCATCACCAAGGAAGACACAGAGCCCATCCCAATATTTGGCGATATAGGCGAGGGCTTCGCCGAGCGGCGATTTTGCCAGCGACGCGGGCGCGATGATCGGTAAGCCAGGTCCGCATGTCCGCGATGAGTGGCGCTGATCGCTCCTGCCTTCCTGCAAGACGAGCGTCAGGATTGAGGCCACGCAGCTCGGCTTCGATGCCGTAGAGTTCACCAATCCGCTTCACGCATTCCTCCGCAATCGGCGCGGCACTGGTGCGGGTAATCTCGACCAGCTTGCGCCGCGCATGTGCGCAACAATAGGCGAGCCGGATGTGAGAGCCGACCCGGTCCGCTGCACGGCGTTTTCCGGCTGCATCAAGTGGGGCCTTCTTTTTTGGCTGCTACCAGTTTCATGTTTTCGAATGACATGAGCGGTCTCCTTTTCCGGAGCTCTTTGCGATCGATCCGAAGCCTAGGTCAACATCATCGTCGTCTCATGTTGAGAGCTCTACATCGTGATTGACCATGCCTATTTGTTGAGATTGTTCCTTTGGAACGGTAGCCGCATTCTCTTTGTCTCGGAGCGCCCCACGATAGCGGTTTCGACTTGCCACCGGGCACTCATTGGTCACACTCAAGTGTCGAAGCGATTACTCGCTCTTAAGTCATAAAAATGAAGCACTTATCGTGCTGTTGCAACATCTGCGTGTTAAGATTACAATATGCTTAAATAAAGGGGGGGTGAAATCGAGTGGTCGCATTCAGCCGCAAGCAGCAAGGTAACTCCAGTTTCTGGGCTGGCCGCCGGATTGTCTTCATCGGTACCTGTCTACTTGGTGTTATCATCACAACATTAGGAACTTACCACTATCTAAGAGTTAAGCATCTAAAAGAAATTGCGGCTGCTAATAGCTTGGCATTTTCAGAGCTGTTTCGATACTTCGGCGAGATGGGCTTGATACCTATAGTACGACCAGGGTCCCATTCGATTGGTGATGTTTACGATAGTAAGACAGGCGCATGGATCAACAGCAGGATCAATTGTTTTCCAGCTCTAGAGATCGGCGCTGCAACTCCGTCAGTCCTGCCAAGCATCAAGACGTCGTCCTCTGAATCTTCAGCGATTGCACTTGGTCTTGGGGATCTTATTTCGTCTAGCGCACTAGGAAAGGAAATTCGGTCGGCGCAAATCATTTTTGAGAACGTCAGTGTGGCCTCAGTGTCTCAGCACGATCTAATAGCCGGATATGTTGAATCGAAATGTCCGGAACTGAAGCCAATTATGAACGGTGTGAAATCCGGCATTGCCAAGTCGCCTGACGGTCCGGTGCTCCTGGTAATTAGAGAAGTTTACAGTGCAAAACGTAAGGTCGTATTTGAGTTGAGCACTGACGAAGAGCTCGATGAGACTGTGAAGGGAATCAAGCGGGAGTTTAGTGGTGCAGGTAATTTGGAAGTAAGTTCGTCGGGCGGCTTCTCGTTCACAATGCTGAATACAGATGTGCTGCCAATAGCTGCATTGCCAGCTTTTGTGCCCGTTTGGGCAGGTGCAGTCTTAGGGACCTCCGACAATTTGCATCAGATTTGGCTGCCTTTCGCACCGGAAGATGATACGGACTCGGTCAATCAGTTTAAAGAGTTGATGTCGAGGGGGCGCGGCGGTGGCGCAGAGCCATGACCTGGAGACGTTGGATATTTTTTGGGCTCCTCTTCATGCCCTTAAATCCAGTAGCTGCAACGGATGCATGCAGTGAAAATGTCGAACAACTATTCCATCTCGATGAAGAGGCGTGCATATCTCAGGCAACCGCCGAATTAGTTGCTGGTGAACACCAAATCGGCGGTGCGCGGCTAGCCAGGATACTTCCGAAATTCTCTGTAAACGTGTTTAAAGCACAGGGACGATTAATACTAGCGGCCCACTACCTTGAGACTCTAAGGAGAAGCGACGCGATCCAGGAGATAACTCTTTTAAGAGGAGAGTACGAGCGTAAAGCATTTAAACCTGACACTTTGTCTCCGTTTTTCAAAACACTTTGGTTCTACCTAAACCTTCAACTTGACACGGCCGTAGGTTCTAACAGACTTGCCAATACAAGGGCCTTTGGTACCAGCTATATTACCTCTGACCTGAAGTATCCGAAACCTTCGGTTGCCGCTCGAATAATTACAAGTTACCTCAACGGTTATCCGGTCGAGATCTATGACCTCCTGACGGCGATAGCCGATAAGAGAGGCGCTAGCCTCGATCCTGGTCCTGCAGCGCGGCTGGAGCTCGCTACCATCTTTACAATGGCAGCCAGGGCCTCGCTCGAGACTGACCTGCGAGCGACTGAGTTGCCACTAGGAAGAGCGGAGAAGTTTCTACCAAGTGCTCCTTGGCGGCTACCATTGCGGTCGGGTGACAAGGACAGATATCTCCGAAACGCGCAGTATTTCGACCTTTGGGCAGAGATCGCGCTTATCAGAGGGATGGCGTCAGAGAAAGGTCACGATACTGTGACGGCTCTCTTCTGGTTTCAACTTTCTGGACTGGCTTCCAAGCGTGGAAATGGCTCTGAAAAGGAGGTTGTTTGGTCGCAGACTGAGAGGCGGCTTTCGATCCGCTCTGATATCAACGCAGAGAGCGATGCAGCATGGATCGAATTGGCCTATGGCTTTCGCCATGCCGTTCCACCGTTGAATGTTGCTCGTTGGCAAGTGCATTTAGCTCGATTTGGCTACCCACGTCAATTATTGGTGGAGGCTAGCCGAGTCGCCATAAATCAAATTCCGCTGGACGAACCTGGCGATTGGATCGACCAGGCCTATTTTCGCCGGGAACGCATCCAATGGGCGACCGAGCAACTAAGTGCTGATCCATCTTCAGTTCCGCCGTGGTTGGCCCTGTTAGCCTCGCGGACGGACTACCCTCGAGAAGCCAGTGACGCACTTGCTCTTTTAGCGGCGAGCTCTGAAGCAAAAGGTGACACCGCAACAGCCAATACTAAGTTGAATGATGCCCTTAAATTGGCCGTACATTTGCGCGGCCGAAGTGCAGGTGGAGCGTGGGCGCAAGTGCTTTATAACCGCGTTGTCGCCAAGCAGGAGGGCGAGCGAGACGCTTTGGTGCGTTCGATTTCCAACATTGAGGGCAACCAATATGAATTGGATGATGTGTTAGCTTTTTGGAGATTGGCAGAAATCTTTCTTGAAGAAAAAAAATTCGACTTGCATTTGAAATTATTGATAAAACTATGGACTAGCTCGTCAAACGGCACTCTCCTAGCGCCCGAGGTTCGATTGGAGACGCAAGTGAAGCTTGCGGCTGGATACCTGCGAGTCTCCGACTTTGAGACTGCTCAACGATTAGCCTCGGAGCTCGCGGACGAGGAGCTAGCTTGGCGGATAAGGAAGCGAACACGTTGTGCTGAGAGTGCTGCGATAGCAGCTTTAGCTTCCGAAGCACTCGGGAAGCCTCACGTAGCAACCAAGTGGGCCAGAGTAGCTTTATGGTATGGATCAGCGCCAACTACCACTCTAATAGAAACGCCGCTTCTCAGTGAACATAGACCAGAGCTGTCTTCGATAGCTGCTAGACCGATAGAAGGGCTTGGGCTGGATGGGTCGCTTGTCGCCTCAGATGACAATGACCCTCCCATCTCCCCGATGATCATGTATGCCTCGCTTAAGGGAGCTGGCCGAGAACGGATAGATTCAGAGCTAAAACTGATCGAAAATGCCAACCTCGACGAAGACGCCAATAGCGTTCTAGCCTCCATCGTTGCCTTATCGAATGCCGGCTTCGAAAAGGAAGTAACACAGCGCTCACAAAAACTCATCCAGAGGTACATTGCCGAAGTTAGAGCAGGTCGCGCATCTTTATGTGCGCCGTTGATAATGATTCTTGAGATTAGAGACCATGAGAACTACAGCCCCGAATTAGGCGAATTCTTCGACTGGGCGACATCTTCATCCACTAAAAAAGTATGCAACTCCAAGCAGGGACTTCGGTTTGCAGCACTCAAGTTACAGGCCGCTATAGCTAATGGGAATTCAGCAATAGAACCCGTACTCTCTTTATATGATGTAATTCCGATGGTGCGCGAAACCGGAAAGCTAGGTGACGAGCACCCACTTTATAGCCGTATATCTTCTTTGGTATCGGCATTCGATGTATCAAACGTGGAAGAGATGGAGTCTCTGATCGTGGAACTTGTTTTAGAGATTTTTACGCCCGAAGTCATATTCTCCAAAGGCGCAGATTTGCTCAGCGGTGATTTCAATCTACGACATGATGCGGTCGAAATTGCAGAGCTCCGATACTTGGAAGGAAGGGTTAGCTACGTCGAGGTTACAGGGCAGAATGCCCAATCCGCTCTTCACGAACTTCGTACTTTTTACAGCCGTATCGGTCTATCAGGCCGGATGCCTGAAGGGCTGAAAACAATAGCGCGCCCTCATTTTCTCGAGGATGAAACTTCTCCGTTCCCATCGGCCGTCGCTAAATTAACAGAGAACTGGACTGAGACCTCTACCAGTACGAGGAAACTTGAAGAGGCTCTGTCAGTTATTGGACAAAGCGTCCACGCTGAAGCAGAGCTTGGGTGGCCGAAGACAAACGGCTGGAGCAATCGAACAAGCGAAATTGAGGGCGCTACCGAGATACTACTCGATTTAACAAGAAAAGCTGTCAACACCGGCCAATATCCGAGCGCGCTAATGCTTGCTGACGCCGTAATCAACTTTGTTGAAGAGGTGCCCGTCCTTGATGGCGAGCCTTCGTGGAGGGCCTTACGGGAGGTCCTACGGATCGCCGTGTTGACAAATGACGACGCAGTTTTTCTCAATAGATTAAAGCCCGTTCTCGCGAATATCGAAATCAATCGAGGAGGAACAGGGAGATACTCAGCAGAGCTACTGCGGCTAAGCCGGCTGTGGATAGACACCGCAGCGCGACAAGAGGTTGATGCCCAGATAGAGACCCTGAAGGAGAGGTTTCTTGCGGGAGAGATCCAGTTCGTCTCGGGACGTGAGATAAACGGTATTTTACATGAATCGCTTCTGAGAACATTTTCAGTGGAGAGCCCGAGGCGCGTTTTGGAGATCCTGGCGCGTCTAGCTGGCGAAGGTCATAATGCAGATCGTCTGGAATTTCTGAAAGAAACATTGGATGACGTTGACTCGGAAACATTGTTTCATGTGGTCAAGTTAACTCAGGAAGGAGAGCATTTCAGCGCGCAGCAAATCCTAACAGAATACGTTCTTGCCGAGCCGCTTCTACGGCAAAGTGGACTTATCCTCGATAAAGAGGATCAAAGACAGAGCGCTATCGATAACATAAGCGCCGCTCTTCGGGTTTGCTCGACCAACAAAGCAAGTTTAGATGCTCTGAGTGTGAAGAAATTAAGTGAAGCCCTCAACGGAGATGAGCTTGCCTTTGCTCAGGCACTTGTCGCACGAGGGTCCAAAGAGAATGCTATACGCCTTCTAGCGACATCGGCTGAGAGAACCGCCGATAAGGTGTACAAATCCAAATTGTTCCACGCTTTAGCTGTAATTCAGCTCTATGACCGGGACTGGGACGATGCACTAACCACATTTCGCAAAATTTGGGATCTGTCCAATGCACCAGGCATGAAAGGTAATTCGACTCTGGGGCAAATGAAGGAAATTACAGACGGTCACATGCTGCTGAAGCAAATTGCGGTTGCACACATGTTACTGAGTCTCGGCCAGACTGAATTTGCTGTCGAGCTCCTGCGCCAAGCGGCACAGCGTCAGAACCTTGACCTCCGTGCACGTGCCGAACTTGTTTACCTAAAAGCGCGCGTGCTGCTAGCCTCGAGTAATCCCACTGAGGCCCTTGATCAGCTCGGTTTACTAAGAGAGTGGTGGCCAGGTTCGGCCGGAGAACCGTTTGGAAGCACATTCCTCTTTAGAGGGCTTTTGGAGGAGCGGCCTCTCACGAAATTGACAGACCTCGTAGATGGCTCGTCCGCTTATCCGTCTAGCGTCCTAAATCATGAATGGCGTAGTGAGCTCGGTCGGATGCCCGACGCTGCGGGGAATGTTCCCCTTAGTCCATTGCTTTTTGCGTTGGAGGCTGCCAACCGAATTCGTTTGCTTGGAAGCGAGCTATCACCACCGCAAATGAACACCGTACTGGATGAGTTGAGGGTTGGGACCCGTTCGCAAGTTGCGATCTCGTACAACCGAGCACGGCTTGCGCGAGCGTCATCAGACGCATCCGCGCTGAGACGTGCAATCGCTTTCGAAAGAGTCGAGCGGGCAAGCAATCGATTCATAGCTACCGACACTCTGTTCGCCCTGATGAGTACCCGTCAAATTGGTGATGCCCTAGAGTTGCAGGCGCCATGCGGGAATCGCCCAGCAGACGACAATGAAATACGCTCAACGCTTGCAGACCTGATCGTCAGAAATACCGAAGTTTGGGATGACCAAATGTCTGAGTCCAACCTCAAAGATCGGCTCTCTTTTCATTCAGCTGTGCCTCCTTCAAAACTGCAGCTGGCGAGTGACGAGAACGCATTCGTGGTAGTTGGTCAGGGCTCCACGATATACAAGTCCGTCATAACTAATAGTAAAGTTATCGTATACCGAACCGATACAGGCGGCGGTACCGTCGAAAAATTAGTTGATGACGCAAGACGGAGCTTAAAGGCGGCCGTTGGAAAGACATCCGTTGACAGAAGTGCATTAAGAGCAATAGGCGGTCTGGTATTGGCGGACATTGCAGAAGAACTCAATGGTAGCAAAGTCACCATAATTGCCGCAGGCCCATTATCTTCTATCCCATTTCATTTGTTGCGGTTTCCGTCGCAGAATGTGGGCTCCGAGGGCGCATGGCTTGATGAGCGCTTTCGAACTGTTGTAGTGCCTGGCCTGGACGCACTATATTTCCCCGCGAATGCGAGGGCAGGCCAGAGATTTAAATCACTCTTTGCTGTTGCAGATCCCGGTGGACTAGGAACTTGGGAAGAGTGCAGCCGATCTCCATACTCTCTACGAAACGACTCGGGGTTTGTTGAGCGAATTCGGTTTAGACAGTTCTGCTCAGTTTCAGGAACCAAGCGAATCGCAGAGCTGTTTCATCAGCATATCAATGAGTCCAGTAGTGAATGGTTACTAAGCGGTGCTGCTGCAACTGAGAGTGCATTGCGAAATAACCCCAGTTTCTCGAAGGCTGAGGTTGTTGTATTCGCGACCCATGGGCTTTTATCGGATGAAGCTCAGAAGGTCGCAGGGATAGCGCAGCCCGCCTTGATAATGTCAGCACCAAGTGAGGCAAGACCCTTAGATTCCCATGACGGTATACTTACGTCGGACGAAATCGCCACGCTGGATATCTCCGCAGAATGGGTCTTCCTAGTAGCTTGCAACTCCGCGAGCTCAGATGGAAGGTATGGTGGCGACGCGCTGTTAGGTTTGGCCGATGCGTTTCTAAGCGCTGGTGCAAGTGGAGTGATTGTGTCGCACTGGCCTTTGGATACCATAATAACTAAAGCTTTGCTAAAATATGCGTTAGCTGAATGGGATGGTGGCGCAATACCCATGGATGTTGCACTAACAAGTGCCATGCAAATGATGCGAAACGGTAAGATTTTCCCGGGATTAGCTCAGACGACTGAGTTGAATTGGGCGCCGCTCGTGGTCGTTGGAAGGTAGAGCAACCAACGTATGAACCCCGGCGCGTGTTACCATGTATTCACGGATCGTTCCTTGGAACAATGTAGCCGGGTTGCGTCCAGCACTCCAAAGCGGTTAAGTGGAAACGCACACTCACGCGAATTTTACCTTAAAGACTCCAGATCACGGTGACCATAGCGAATCGCAAGAGTGAGGTTGCCTCGGGTTGCTGCTGAAGCCATCTGACACGCTGGGCGCGAGCAGGTTCGCGTGAACTCGTCGATGGCGCTATAGCTGCAACCGGTTCCCAACAGAGTAAGCAGTAAGCATCCGGTGAATGCCGCAGGTTAGGCTGCTTGAGCGCTCAGGTAGACAGCTATACGTCGGAGCGTTCAATGCATCTGCGATAAGCTTTTATGGACGCTGCGGCTGGAGGAAGTCCGGAAAGTTTTTCGAAGATATTTGCGGGGTTAAGCTCGCGGCCTTTCTGATGCTGCGTAAGCGGCAAGCTGAGACCGTTCAGCCCGCGTAATTCCACGGCATGAGTGCATCGAGTTCGCTGCTGGGCCAGCCGTTGGCTATGCGCTCGAGGGTCTGGGTGAGCCAGGCCTGTGGATCGACGGTGTTCATCTTCGCCGTCTGAAGGAGCGTGGCGATTGTCGCCCAGGTCCTTCCGCCGCCGTCGCTGCCAGCGAAGAGACTGTTCTTTCTCGTAATTGTCTGGGGCCTGATCGCGCGCTCGACGATGTTGGAGTCGAGCTCGATACGGCCGTCGGTGAGGAAGCGTTCGAAGATGGAGCGACGCGAGGTGGCATAGCGGATAGCCTCGGCGAGCTTCGACTTGCCGGAGATCCGCGGCAGAGTCTTCTGCCAAAGGTCGAAGAGCTCAGTGACGACGGCAGCAGATGTCTGCTGACGCGCCGCGACACGAGCATCAGGGCTTTGCCCGCGGGCTGTTTCTTCGACCTGCCAGAGCTTTGCCATCAGTTCCACCGTCTCGGTCGCAATCGTCGAGCTTTCCGAGGCGTGGAGCTCGTAGAACTTGCGCCTGCTGTGGGACCAGCAGCCGGCCAGTATCACGCCGTCATTGCCTCCGTCAGATCGAGCGAGCTTGTTGTAGGCACCATATCCGTCGACCTGGAGGATGCCGTGATAGCCATTCAGATGCCGGGCGACACGATCGCCAGCACGGCTATCTTCGAAGCGATAGGCGACCATCGGCGGGCCACGGGGATCCTCAAGCCTTGTTACAATTGCGGGCCGTAGCGGCGCTGGCGGATTATTCTACCTCATAAACCATCGCCTCATCCTGCACCTCCCGCAGCCCCTTATAGGACGCATGCCTGAGTTTGCCGTCATGGGTCCAGGCCCGATACTCGATCTCGGCAACAAGCTCCGGCCGGACGAAGACGGCATTCCGCTTCCTTCCGGTATCGACAGCGGGTTTGCTGATGATCAGCTTGTCCATTTGCTCCCGGAGCTCGGCGGCCGATCGTTCATTGAAGCCCGTCCCTACCCCGCCGACATAGACCAGCTTCTTGCCCTTGCGCGCGGCGAGCAGAAGCCGACCGATCCCGGCACGCGCGACTGTGGATCGCTCATACCCGACGATCACAAAGCTTTCGCTCTGGACGCATTTGATCTTCACCCAATCGCCAAGGCGGCCGGAGCTATAGGGCGCGTTCCGCCGCTTTGCTATGATGCCTTCCAGATTGTGCTCGCAGGCGCTTGCCAGTAGCTGATCGCCATCGGTCTCGATCTCCTCCGAGAGTCGAATATCGCCTTCTCCGCCGGCCGGCACCAAATCCTCGAGCAGATGCCGACGCATGTCGAGTTCGGAATTCCTGAGGTCGTGACCGTCGAAATACAGCAGATCGAAGGCCATGAAGATGGCGTCGCTTGACATCTTCTTGCCGCCCCGGCCGCCAAGCGATTGTTGCAGCAGGCCGAAATCCGACCGGCCCTGCTCGTCGAGAACCACGGCCTCGCCGTCGAGGATTGCCGTGCCAACGGGAAGCCACATGGCCGCTTGTTTGATTGCCGGGAAGCGGTGTGTCCAGTCTAGGCCGCTGCGCGTCAGGATGCGAATGCCCGTCGGCTCGATATGAACGGCCAGGCGATAGCCATCCCATTTGATCTCATAAGCCCAATCGTCGCCCTTCGGCGGCTTTGCCCTCAGAAGCGCAAGGCACGGCTCGATACGGGCCGGCATGGGATCTAACGGAAGATTGGGCTGAGCGGGATCGCGTTGCCGGCGAGGTCTGCTGCGGATAGGCGCATCATCGCGCAGCAGCGGCTTGGAAGGCTTTGTCATGCCCCAATTTCATCAGCAACACCTTAAAAAGCAATTCGCCTAGATTGATTATTGACTCGCATCCGGATGCGAACATAATAAGAACATCGGCGCGGCGGCCGCCATTCTAAAAACCGAGGCTATGGAGAACGGATATGCGCGAGCAGCCGAACGGCGAAGCTGTGCTCCTTCACTGGTACACCGACCTTCTTGAAGATGCCGAGTTCTATTGCGGCCAAGCGCGCGAGATCAGCAAAGAAAGAGCTGTCCCCGCGCTCGTGAAAGCTGTTGCTGGCAGTAGAGACGTTCGGTTCTTCGTCGTTCATATTCTCGATCCAGACACGCTTCGGCGTGCGCTCATTGTGATCGCGCTCGATGCTATGGCGGGTGATGCGGTTGGCGTTGCCAGCATGGAAACGGATATCGCTGGATGGGTTGATGACGATGGCCTGAAGCAACCGGTGCTGCGGGACGTTTGGACCGACCCGATTAGATTTCGATCTGCGCCGGATTTCGAGTTGGCGCTTGCCCGCTACCTCGCCATTCTTCAGGACTACGGAGATTTGCGATGGGTGCATCTGTCGTGAAAGAGGCATTTTCCGTTGATGAGTTGCCGCCCGAGGGGGAGATCGAAGCCGTTCTCGCCTGGCATGAGGATAACGCCCGCGCCGCGATCGGCACTCTGCTCGACGACATCCGTCACCTTCGCCGGCAGTTGGCGTTGGCAGAAGGCGTCATGAGCCGAGGCATGGCCCGCGGCTGGCGCCCGAGTTACGATCGAGACTGACAATGCCGGAAATGAATGAAGCCAAGAAGCTGCGTGGATGGAGTCTGCGCGACGCGGGGGACGCTGGCCAATTGCTGGAAATTACGTGCCAGTCCTGCAGAAGAACCTACCGTTTCTTTCCACGCGACCTGCTGCAGCTGACGACGAATGTCAGCCTCGATCGGCTGGCATCTCGCTTCCATTGCGAGCGCTGCGACCGGGGAGATTACATGAGTCTGAAAGTGCTCCAACTTTGGGGATCTGAAACCGGCCAGCTCACGGTGCGCCGCTTAGTCAAGGTTGCCACGGTCAAGAAGCCGATATGGGAGGACGGGGTTTTATAACATGGCATCTCGACGTGAGAATCCGCTTGCGCGCTGGCGGCTAGACCGCCACCTGCCGCACCATGTCATAATCTGGTGGGGCAACTATCAGAGCGGCGAATCTGCTTACACCTCTCGTGAAAGGGGTGAAATTCTCACCTCTGCGCTTGCTCTTGACCAAGCTTCGAAGTCCTATTCTGCTTCGATCGAATGGGATCAATATCTTGTCTTTTGCTTCAGCAGCCACGAAGCTGCACAGCAATTCAGGCATCGGTGGAACGGTCAATTTATCGACACGGACGAAGTCAGCCGAAAAGGTACGTGGACGCCAAGGGAGGGCGATGTGTGCAATCTCTATCGCATGGACGCGAAGGATTGGGTCAACAAGTGGGCACAAGATGCCGAGAGGTTGATCAACTTGATGCCTGCCTACCAGATGAACCCTGACCAGGTGGGGCCAATTGTCCGCAACACTGCTGACGGCCGCAGGCAGCTCGCTCATGCGAGATGGGGTGTGCCTTCGCCGCCTAAGGTAATCGGGGAAGCAGTCGAAAAACGAGCTGATAAATTGCGACAGAAAGGCAAGCCTGTCGACATGGACACACTCATGCGGATGGAGCCCGATAAGGGCGTCACCAACATCCGGAATCTTAATTTCAAGCACTGGAAGCAATGGTTTGGTGTCGAGAACAGATGCATCGTACCGATAAACAGCTTCGCCGAGCCGGATCCCGACAGCAAAATGGATGGCGGCAGCACGCCGAACGCATGGTTCGCGCGCGACGAAAGCAAGCCGCTGATGTTTTTCGCGGGCATATGGGTGCCGCAATGGACGAGTGTCAGAAAGATCAAGGACGGCCTCACGACCGACGACCTCTACGCCTTCTTGACCACCGATCCCAACGACATCGTCAAGCCGATCCACGGAAAGGCGATGCCTGTCCTGCTGCTGACGCAGGAGGAAGTCGACGTGTGGATGCGCGCCCCTTGGGAAGAGGCAAAGGCACTCGTTCGCCCGGTACCGAACGACGCTATCAAGGTTATTTCGCGCGAGGCCTATGGCGCAAGCATCATCAGCACGGGCGGGGAACCGGCGCAAACGACGTTGCTATAGGGACGATTGAACTCAATGATAGCTGGATTGCTTATCTGCGCGTCTGCTCAAGGAAGGTGGACAACGCTCGCCTCGCACTCATTTTTACGATGCGAGGTTCGCAAAACCACTTCCACGACTCAAGCGCATGTGGCCTCCTTCTGATGCAACCAGAAAGGAACTTCAATGCCACGTTTCGTCATTAGCTATGATCTTGAAGACACCTACCCCGACCCTCACTCGGAACTATTGAAACACGCGGATGCTTTCGGATGGAGTGTTTGGATATATGCTCCGGCGACGTCTACGTGGTACAGGCTTCCGAACACGACCCTGGTGGGAGAATTTCCGAGCCGCGAGTCCGCTAAACAGGCCTTCGACGGTGCTGTCGAAACAACGCGTGCGGCGATCGGGAAATGTAAAGTGACGAAATATTTCGTCGCTGGTTACGATGGTTCCTCTTTCAACTCTGACGACACTTCCACATGACCGGCCAGCTGACACAATGCCATTGGCAGACTTCTGCACGATATGGGTTGCTGGTCCGCGAACCAACATATGGCCGGGTGAGAACGATTGCAGCATTGAAGTCGGTCATAGTGAACCTCACCTTCAAAGGCCTAGGAATACGGGTAGGCGGCCCATCGTATGGGCCGTTCCTTTTTTGAGCGTTAAGTAGGCCAGCGAAGAAGCAGAAGCAACGCGACCTCAGCGGGTAGCTTCTGCTATGTACTAAATCCGATTCGACCAATATCCATCCGATTGATTGTGGCTATCATTCACCAGCAGTAGGGCGTCGCTGCGAACCTCTCTCCAACCAACGCGCATTATGCGTAGGCGATGAAGGCAGAGTGCGAGCAATGTGCTACAATTATTCAGAGGTGGATGAACAACTAGGAGATGGTTTTCCAATGCAGAAGCTTCCCTAGGCGTCGAACCTTATCCAATGCTATAGAATGGAGGGGATGACATGAAACTCATTGATTGGATTAACGCAGGCATCCAATACCGCCGCGAATGCGCCCCCGTAATACTTCGCAAAGTTTGCCTAGGTAGGCTTCGTGCTCATGTGAATGAGATTACTGTCTCCCTCGGAAATGAAGCCCCAACACAGATTGCTGCTGCGATAGAAATTCTGAGACGACCCGACCCCTCATGGGCAGAGGTATTCGAAGCGGAACAGATTCTCATTCATGCACTTCCTGACCCCACAGTAAGCGCTGAATTTGTTCGGCGATTGTCGGAAGCTGAGACTCTGAAACTTCCATCTGCTGAAAATTTCAAAAATGCAGTCAACAACTCTACACAAGACAAGCGAAAACTGCTCTCCGCCCTCGTCGGAGATATCAATCGATCTTTTGTTAAACGGAGAGTTGACCGCTTCGAGAGGTATGACGCTGGAACGCGATTGCTAGTTATTTCCCTGGTTGTCTTGGCGACACTGCTCGTGCCGGTTCTGCTATATCGCCTCTTCCACGAACAAAACGGCTATGGCCCGCTACTCAGTAGCAAGATATTCAGCTGGCTGTATGCGCCGATTGCATTTGGTTCGGCAGGTGCGCTGTTCAGCCGTCTAATTGCTTTCCAAAATAGCAGCGAGTTGTTGGACTACGAAGCGCTAAAGGGCGCCTATCTAGTGCGGTGGATCATGTTGAGAATTGTTGTAGGCATATTTGGCGCGCTCATTATCCAAATTCTACTACGAGGCCAGTTCATCATTGGACCGCTCTTTCCAAGCCTTAATAATCCGACGGACATTGATGTGATGAAACTCCTTGTCTGGTCATTTGTGGGCGGCTTTTCGGAACGCCTAGTTCCAAGGACGCTGGAAGGTATCGACATCAACCCGGACAAGGGGAGGGGTTGATGAAATAGCTGGAATGCCACCGGGCGGCGACGAGCGTTTAGATGAGAATAAAAATGCAGGTGATCCGCGAAGCTGTCGTCACGAGCGAGAAGAAAGTCCAGACGTTTGCGCGCAATGCGTGGCCTTCTTCAAGCAGGCGGCCTCAGCAAATAAGCATTCAAGCCGTCCTGCGCGCTGACAAAAAACCTTAAGTTCAACGGACTTCTCTTTGCCTTTGAAATAAATCGAGGCGCTAAGCGCTGTTGGACTCATACGCCGCCCGCATACTGAAAGCCAACACTCTTGTCGGTGCGAACGCTACCGCCGACCCCCCTTACAAAAGTTCTTTTAATCCACCTCATAATGCAGAATGTATCTTAGCCGGCGAGTTTGACTCATACACTTTGTAGGGTTCGCTATTGGCGGATGTTGGTGAAAAACGCACGCATCGCTTGCGCTGGTATGCGCCACAGAATCTTGCTTTTGACCGCTCATTGAGTACTAATAGTCGAGTGGCAACCAAAATCAGAAAAGTAGAATCCTGTTAATCAGACGGGATTGGTGACGGGTTACACGGACTAAAAGTGTTGTTGAATATTTCCACGTCCTTGCATTCGAATTTCGCAGTGGCCTCCAAAATATTTGTGATTTTATTAGTAATCATACTTGCGCCGCGCAACCTTATCGTGTATTGAAAAAATCATAGTGATTGACGGAAGAGTATATAGCGGCACCTATAATTCGTCGCTCGATGAAATATTGCCGTATCCCATAATCTTTATTTAATAGACGGTACCTTTTTAGCAAAGACGCACTGTGAAGTATGGCTTCTGAAGTGAGGCAGGAGGTTATTCGCGCCAAAGGGAGGATGGCAGTGGATATTACCGGAACGCTTGGAGACGTCGGGAATATATTGGCCGCCGCCAGCGCGATAGGGACGACATCCTTTGGACTTGTCGATTCGACCAAAGCCTCCAAGGGCGGTATTTCGAACGCAGGATTCGGCCATCTGAGCACTGCTGTCAAAGGCTTTCTTCCGGCGCTGAATGTTATCAACCCGGCCGATCCGCTCCAGCCGTTGAAGGCAAACTGGCTGAATGGCATTGCTAAAGCCGAACAAAAAGCAATGGCGAAGTCGCTCGTACGGCTTGGCATCACAGCCGCGACCGCAGCAGATTTGGCTCGCGCCGCACCCGGCGTCGATGCAGCTGTCTTCGGCGCCGCAGCCACCAAGATCAACTCCGGTAGTGATCTCTCGGAGCAGGAGGCCAATACGCTCGGTCGCTTCGACGCCATCCTTGACGCACGCATGGATGCCGGATTTGAACGGGCGGATCAATTGTATCGCAACGCGTCAAAACTGCTGGCCGCGGTCATCTCGGTCACACTGTCCATCGCCGGCGTCATCGTCATCCAAAAAGGTGTCCCTGCTGGCTCCGACTTCTTACTGGCGCTCCTGATTGGCCTCCTGGCGACACCCCTTGCCCCGATTGCAAAAGACATCAGCAGCGCGCTGAGCACAACAGTCGCCACCTTGAAGTCTGTGAAAGGTTGACCGGGTTGATCTGCTGAAAGCAATTCGGATGGACAACAGGTCGGGAGTTGCAGCGGAACAATACAGAGAAAACGTTCGCGCCTTCACTTCGAATCGCGAAACGGTCACGGGCGATTGATGCGTGAGATGGTGGGCTACAATGAGGTGATTGACCGACGCACACGGGCCTGCCGAAAATCATTCAGCAGCTCCGATGGCCTCCGATTCGCTACGCAAGCTGGTGTCCGGCACGGCTCGATGTGGACTGGTGGTCGCCAATGAAAGCTAACAAATCTGCTGTCAAATCCGACATTCCCGATCTTCGAGATGCAATCTACACCCCGTCCCTGCGCCCCCTACTTCCAAGGGTAACACCGTCTGACTTTGTCATGGCTCTTCTTCGCGACCCAAGCGTTTTGCGATGCCTTCCCAGAGATCAAGGTGAGGAAGGGTCTTGCGCCTCCCAAGCTCTGGCTGCCGTAATCGACTTACAGAAAACCTTTAAAGCAGAGTCGGCGACAGACCTGAGACCAGTGAGTGCCAGAATGCTCTCGGTAATGGCGGAGCGCCACTCCGACAGGCCGGATCGCGGTGTTTCGCTAAGGGACGTAATCAAAGGGTTTTACCACAATGGGGTTTGTCCAGACTCTGTATGGCCGTATGAGCCTTTGCAAATCGACGAGAAGTTCAATGTGGAACGATCGAAAGCTGCCCGCGAAATCTGCCTTGGCACGTACTTCAGGCTTCGACCGTCGCTAAACGATTATCACTCGGCCATCAACGAGGTCGGCCCGATCCTTGTTTCAGCCTGGATCCATGCAGGCTGGAAAAAAGACGCCGTTCGGCGGGCTTCAGGTAAGATCGTTCCTGTGGGAGATACCACCGAGGCGCACGCGTTCGTTATCGTCGGATACGACGACACCGGGTTCATCGTTCTCAACTCCTGGGGCTCGGCCTGGGGCGGTTTCGACAAATGCAAAGGGGTCGCGCACTGGAGTTACAACGACTGGGCGGACACGATCATGGACGGTTGGGTGTTGCGGTTAGGCGTTCCAGCGCCCACGGTTTTTCCACTATCCATCGGCGAGCAAGGCATTTACTTCGCCGCAACGAATTTCCCTGTGAGAAGCACGCCCGCTCACGAACTCACTGGCCACCTCCTTCATCTCGACGATGGGGAAACCTTCAACCGGGCACCCTACCCGACCTCCCTTGATACTATGGCGGAGACAATAAGGTATCTTCGCCGTGATCAAAAGTACCCAAGCCGCCCGATCGCGCCTCTGTGGCGGGAAGCTACGACGTCGCTCCCAGCCGAAGGATACCGTGGCATATTCCTCAACTTCGCAGGCAGCATCAACGGAATAAACGTCGTGGCAGATCAGGTAGCCAAAGACAAGACAATTGCCAAGTCGCACGGGCTTTACCCGATTACAGTCAGTTGGTGTGCCGACACCGTCGAAGAGTCCGACCGAGTCCTTGCCCAGATATTCCTGGATTCAGAAGCACAAGTACAGAAGCGCGGAGACGACCTGAACCTCCTCATCGAATTGCGGACTCATGGCGTCGGGCGCGCTTTCTGGCGAGACGTCGAAAACGCAGCTATGAAATCTTCGAGGCCGCACGGCCCCGTATTCTCGCTGGTCGAAGATATCCTTTCGCTGAGTGGATATAGCATTCACTGCGTGTGCGACGGAGCTGGTGTCCTGGTCCTTTCCGAGCTCGTAAAATCTACGGCGCAAGCCGATCCAAAGCTCTACCGAAAATTGGTGTCCCGAATTTCGAGCCTGGATCTTATCACCCCGGTCATCGACGTCCGTGCCTTTGAAACAGTGTTCTCAGACCTGCTCGAACGAGCCGGCCAAAAGCCCGGCCTAGTCCGGCTGCATGTCCCCTCCACCAAAGACGAGGGCAGGCTTTGCGTGGGGGCCTATACGAAACCGATCCTCAGCCTGATCGAGAATTCGTTCGTATCACGCATGTCGCCCAAGCCGAACTTCCTCGGAAAATCGGCCGCCACCGTTACCAAAATTGATCCTGATGCATTTTCCGGACCCAATCGATGGATCGCGCGATCGGACATCAACGTCGGCAACCCGAAAACCGGACCAATACGTCAGCAGGACCTGCATTCCAAGACGAAGCTCATGGAGAATATTTTCCAAGCAATAAATTCAACATTGACACCAGGAGGGGAAGACAATGGCAAGAAAGATTACGCTCGAAGAACTAAACGCTAAGCTCGCTGACACGACAAAACCGGACTCGGAGCTGAAGCCATATTTCATCGTCAATGAAACTCGTTCGAAACCGTTCAACCCGGTCCTGGCGATAAACCCTGAAACCGTAGAAATCCCTCAGACTACCGAAGGTCAACAAAAGAGCGCTTCGCTTTTGAATAGCGCGAACTGGATCGCGCGAGCAAGACGCCAATTTGCGTTCAACAGCCGCATCCGCGAGGGCAACTACCACGGTCCCATCGTGGTTTCCGAGGGCGATAGCTGGTTCCAATACCCTTTTCGTCTCGAAGACGTAGTTGATCAACTGCTTCCAAAATACGCGGTCTACAGTCTCGACGCAGCGGGTGACACACTGTCGAACATGCTTCAGCAAAAGGAATATCTGAAGGCGCTAACCGACACGGGTGCTTCCATCTTTCTTTTCAGCGGCGGTGGAAACGACGTCGTCGCTGGCGGCAACCTCGCCGCACATCTACGGGAATACGATCCCGGACTATCGGCTGCAGCGCACCTCAAATCGACCTTCAACACCGTATTGGACGAGGCTATCGGCCTGTATTCGAAGCTGGTGCGCGAAGTCGCTAAGGGCTTCCCGAAGGTGGATATCCTCTGCCACGGCTATGACTACACTATCCCTAACGACGGGCCGTGGTTGGGGGAACCGATGAAATCCCGCGGAATCGTCGACCGCGATCTACAGGCGTCGATCGCCCGTGTCATGATCGACCGCTTCAATGAAAGGCTTCTGCTGCTCTCCAAAACATCGGCGCGAATGCATTACATCGATTGCAGGGATACCCTTGGAAAGTCCGAGTGGTTCGACGAACTTCATCCGACAGACGCCGGGTACAAGAAAGTGGCCGACAGGTTCGCCGGTGTCATTGAAAAGTTGAAGCCCAAACCGAAATCGGTCGACGGCAAGACCTCGAAAGCGCCTGCCGCCAGATCCACGAAGGTAGTTGCAGAGGCCACGACGGTCAGTTCGGCGCTCAAGCAACCCAGCGCGAGTGTAGAAGGCGGCCCTCAAGCACTGTCGCTACACATCGGTTTGAACACGGTCAGCACGGATCATTACCAAGGCTGGGACGGGCAACTCTCAGCTTGCGAGTTCGACGCGCAGGACATGCAGGAAATCGCCGACGCGCTGGGATACAAATCGACCTTGATGCTTTCCGCCGAAGCAACCCGAGAGGCTGTTATCGCAAGCATTTCCAGCGCCGCCGACGTGCTCGGCGAAGGCGATATCTTCTTCCTATCGTATTCGGGACACGGCGGGCAGGCTCCGGATTTCAATCGTGACGAAGATGACGGGGTTGACGAGACCTGGTGTCTCTTCAATGGCCAGTTACTCGATGACGAGTTGTACGTGCTCTGGTCTAAATTCAAAACTGGCGTTCGCGTCCTTGTCCTTTCCGATAGTTGCCACAGCGGCACTGTCATCCGCGCCATCGTGCCCGAGTTGAGGGGTACGACGTTTCCGGTCCCTGAACCGGTTGCAAAAGCCAAAGCCATGCCGTTGAACGTCGCGAGCCGCACATTCCGCAAAAACCGGGACTTCTACACTTCGCTCGGGAGCAGTACGAAAACATTGGAGAAACAAAGCGCAGCACGCTCCAAAGAGCAGCCTCTATCCTGTACGGTGAAGCTCATCTCTGGCTGCCAGGACAACCAGGTGTCCCTTGACGGGATTGGGAACGGTGCCTTCACCGCAGCGCTGATAGCGGCGTGGGACCACGGTAGGTTCACCAAGGATTATGCCACGTTCCACAAGGCCATCATGAAACGACTCCCGGAAACCCAGTCGCCGAATTACTGGACAATCGGTTCCCCTAACCCGGTATTCGACGCGCAGACGCCGCTGGCGATTTAAGTTGAAACGCCGGGAGCGCGTTCAGCATTCCTGGCGCAAACACTAGATGGAGGCACAAATATCAGGACGTGAGCGCTTTCGGAAATCTGTTTGGATTGAGCTGGTAGAAAAGTATCGGAAGGCCCTTTCTGACGTGGTAGTAGTCGCTCCACGTTCTCAGCGTTCTGTTTTGCTCCCACATCCCTGCGGACGAACTGTTCGAATAGATTTTGTCGTCTTGCCCGGTTATCCCCACATGTCCGATATTGCTGCCTGTTGTGGGTGAAATGATCACCAACCCCGGCACGAGTTGGACTTCGTCGAACAGGATGTCTTTAACCTTCAGCACTTCGTACATGGCCGCCGTTGCGAGGCCTCCCCCAACTGGCTTTCCCAGGGCCATCGAGATTATCTTGTTTACGGCCCATGCACAGGCAAGACGGCCGTGGTTGGTGGCTGGCGGAGAGTTGTCGCGAGAGTTCATGTCTCCGGAACCGACCTTCGCCCTAGCTTTTTCAAAAGTGAGTGACGAGAGCTCTTCCTTTGTCCACCGCGAACCTTCAGCGACCGCAGGTTCTGGCCCCTCCCTAGGAACCGCGAAGTCCACTTGGGGCAACAGTGATTGCAGCACTTCCTTTGGCACCGAGCGAAGTCCAGGATCGCCTGGGAGAACCTCAGCAGTGATCAACATAGGCTTTCCGCCGGACAGTTTTACCAGCGACAGCGCGCTTTCTTCATCGCCGTCCTGGGCCACGAGAAAATACTCGTCCCCGCCGTACGACGTCTGTCCTTCGAGAGTATGCTTCAAGTTGTGGTCGAGTACCTCAGATAGTTTACTGACTTCTTCAGGCATGATCCCCTCCGAGAAAGACGCCAGAAAGGAGAATCCAGGAATTAACGCCTCTCTGGCTCACATTAGCACTTTGATACCTATACCCGTTAGAGTCGAGTGGAATTCCCTTCTTCGACGATTCAGGTCAACCGGGCGGGCCAGCTCCTTGGCTTCATCCCAGGGCGCCCGCATCCAGGTGTCGGTCTCTTCCTTTGTCATCAACTGGACGGGCATGGCCTTCTCATGGATCGGTATTCGACACCGCGTAGAACGTGCCCTTCCAAATAAACAAGATCGAAAGCGTAAAGGACGGCGTCGGAAGCACGGTTAGCAGCTTGTTGGCCGGATGCGCCCAGCGATTGCTGCAGTAGCCCGAAATCCGGCCGACCCTCTGCGTCGAGCACGACGGCCTCGCCATCAATGATCATCGTTGCCGGCCCGAGCGCTGGGGCGGCCTGCTCTATGGCCGGAAACCGGTGCGTCCAGTCATTGCCTCCCCGCGTGAGAATCCGTTTATGGGGCCATTACAGAGGGTCATGTTTATATTGAAGGCCGCGACCACGCAAAGCCAAGGGCCTGGAGTACGCGCATGGTGGGCGTGCCTGAGGAAAGGGCGCGCGTCCTGGAGTCGAAACGACCTTGCGAACAATGCAGTTGGCTCGCTTGGAGGGCGCTGGTGACCTTGTCGATTGAACCGCTGCTGATCACCGATTTCCCTTTGCAAGCTCAAGGTCACGGCGACTGTAACGGATCGCCAGTGTGAACCGTCAGGCTATCGTTATTCATTCCTATCGGCATCGGTTCGGCTTCGTGCCGGACAACCTGTTCAGTCAGTCCCGGCCATTCCGATTGTGAACGAATTGCTTTGCCGTGGCGCTGACATCTATAGTATAACCTATGGATGCATTCCGTTCGATGACATTTTAACTCTATAGGAGGATACTATGTCGGCGGGAACCGATGGTGGTAGCACAACAACGATGCCTTCGCCTGCTGTGCGGCCTCCCACAGAACATAACCCCGATCTCTACAGGCTTGTTGGCAGGAATGGCTTCAGCATCATTGGTGCGGTGACTTTTTTGCTTTCGATTCCGTCTAGCACCAATTCGTACAGGTTCGCTGAGATTCACATAGGCTGGGGTTATTGTGCCGTCACGGTGTTTGCTATGTGTGGCTTCATTGTCCTTGGAGGACTAGAGAAGGTAAACGTTAAGTCCATTGCCGCCCTGATGATTCAAGTTGTAGTTGTCTGTATCTTCGCGACCCCACCACTCTTTGCGATCTGGGACTCTGCTCGGCTGCGAGCGCCGGATTCGGCGATCGGAGCCATCGCTCAAGTGACGCCGCATTCGCCTGCGAATCCCTTTCCAAAAAGTTCTGACCCAACTCCGAAAATGCTGCCTCCCTTTAGCTTGGAGGTCAAATAAACATGGCTCAGCATTTCAAGAAAGTTGCGGTTTCTGTATTGGTGGGGCTTTTCGCAAGCCCTATGGGCTATGCTCAGAATGATACTCAGATCGTTCAGATAGAAGCAACAACCAGTAACTGCAGGGACACCGTCGTTAGTTCTAAAAGTGTCTGCGCTCCGAAAGGATGGCACCTGCAGGAAGGCGCACCCACGTACAGCTCTCAAAATGGCCGCAGTCGCATTGAGGCGCAGCGTACAAGCCCTAGATGTTTCAAAGTGACTGCTACTGCCACGCCACTGGGGGAGACCTGCGTACTTGGCATCTGCACCTGCAGGGGTAGAGGTTGGGTTAAGGGACAGATTACATTCACGGGAACTCCTGATGAGTGAATTCTATCATCGTCTATCAGGCTGCGCATGCTCAGCGCAGCTGTAAAAACTCTACCAGTTCCCCTTTTGGGCCCCAAGCTGATTCGTTCCAGGCGAGCTGCACTGTGCCGCCGAAGTCCGGGTCATCGCGGATCGGGCCTTCCTCACACTTATCAAATAATCCACCTCACAATGCAGATCGTCGGCTTGCCTGACAAGGCGGTTGCCGAAAGCCGCGAGCGCGTGCAGGCGGCCCTCCACGCCTCCGGCCTGGCGCTGCCGGCCAAGCGCGTGACGGTCAATCTGGCGCCTGCCGACCTGCCGAAGGAAGGCTCGCATTTCGATCTGCCGATCGCGCTCGCCCTGATGGCCGCCCTCGGCGCCATTCCCGCCGATGCGCTGTCGGATTTTGTCGTCGTCGGCGAGCTCAACCTCGATGGAACGATCGCCGCCATATCCGGCGCGTTGCCGGCTGCGATCGGCGCCAATGCGCTCGGCAAGGGGCTGATCTGCCCGGCCGAAAGCGGCGCCGAAGCCGCCTGGGCAGGTTCGGACGTCGATATCCTCGCACCCCGCAGCCTGATCGCCCTTGCCAATCATTTCCGCGGCACGCAGGTCCTGTCCCGGCCGGAAGCGTCGATCCGCGCCAATGCCGCAAACCTGCCGGACCTTGCCGAGATCAAGGGCCAGGAAAGCGCCAAGCGGGCGCTGGAGGTCGCAGCCGCCGGCGGTCATAACCTTCTGATGGTCGGTCCTCCGGGCTCCGGCAAGTCGATGCTGGCGGCCAGGCTGCCGTCGATCCTGCCGCCGCTTTCGGCCGCCGAGCTGCTGGAAGTGTCGATGGTGCATTCCATCGCCGGCCAACTCTCCGGCGGCAAGCTTTCCGATCGCCGGCCCTTCCGCACCCCGCACCATTCCGCCACCATGGCAGCTCTCGTCGGCGGCGGGATACGCGCCCGTCCGGGCGAAGCTTCGCTTGCCCATCACGGCGTGCTCTTTCTCGACGAGTTTCCCGAATTCACGCCGCAGGCGCTGGATGCGCTGCGTCAGCCGCTCGAAGGCGGCGAATGCGTCATTGCCCGTGCCAATCACCGCGTTTCCTATCCGGCCAAATTCCAGCTGATCGCGGCGATGAACCCCTGCCGCTGCGGCATGGCGGGAGAGCCTGGCCATACCTGCGCCCGCGGCCCGCGCTGCATGAGCGATTACCAGGCCCGCATCTCCGGTCCGCTGATGGATCGCATCGATATCCGCATCGATGTGCCGGCCGTCTCCGCCGCCGATCTGATCCGGCCGATGACGGCCGAAACCAGCGCCGACGTCGCCCGCCGTGTCGCCCGCGCCCGCGAGATCCAGCAGGAGCGCTTCGAAAGCACCGGCGCAAAGGGCATAGGCACCAATGCCCGCTGCTCCACCGCGATGATCGAGAAACTGGCCGAGCCCGATGCCAGCGGCCTGCAGCTGCTGCGCGACGCCGCCGAAAAAATGAAATTCTCCGCCCGCGGTTACCACCGCGTGCTGAAGGTCGCCCGCACCCTGGCCGATCTCGACGGCAAGCCGACCGTCGGCCGCATCCATCTCGCCGAAGCGATTTCCTACCGCATCGCCGGGGAGAGGCTGACGGCTGCGGCGTGAGAAAGGGCGCCGGAAGGCCCCAGTATTCTAGCAAACGAATGACCGGTAACGCCGCAAAGCGCTAAAATAGACATAGCCGCGCGACGCGTGGCGATCGTCATATGGCAACTGGCCGTTCTGGTGGGCGGCGGACTGCGTGCGCGGCCACAGCTGCTGGCTGCTATCTTAGCGCCTACGCCGCCGACATGGCATGGCGTGAGAGTTGCCGTCATGAAGCATACGGTACCAAATAAACGATGATAATGGGTGTCGTTGCAGTCGCTCCTAAGTCTGCTCTGTAACCGCGGTTAGTGGCAGTGCCACAGCGCTTAGGCAACATTCTTCAACCGGAGGCCTTCTGGGTTGCCGCCGTCCTGTTGGAGCAGGCATCTCCAGCGTTCTACCGAGTGCTGGAGCCGTTTCCGCCTCATTAGAGCTGACAACGCCGACCGACCATCCTCGACGCTGAAATTCCGAGCCATCCACCACCACCGTCTTCACAAACCGGTATTTATCCAGTTTCATGTTCATAACAGAGCGTCGCCACTGTTTATGATATGATTGTATGATGTATGATATTCATCATTTATATCATATAGATAATACAGTACAGAGTTGTACCTGATGATCATGAACCGAAGAATTGACAGATTTTGCAGTTCTGGTACTTCTGTACCAGTCAAGAACGCAGGAGAATCAGTGATGCCTGTTACTGCCGACCGTCCGGCCCCTTATGCCCCCGCATCCGCGATCTTGGCGCTAATCCAGCGGCACCGTACTCGGGGTCTTCCGAGCTATGACGCCGACGTGCTCGCTCGCGCCGGGGTTTCGAGCAGTCTCATCCCGCGCACGTTACAGGCGTTACAGACGCTAGACCTCATTGGTGAGGATGGCAGGCCATCGACTATTCTTGAAGGCCTACGCCTAGCGCCTGAGCCAGAATTTGAGACTCGGCTGAGAGAGTGGCTAACCGAAGCCTATTCAGATGCTCTTTCCTATGTAGATCCTGCAAAAGATGACGAGGTCCGGGTTCGTGATGCTTTCCGTGGTTATCAACCAGTCGGTCAGCAGCCGCGGATGGTAACGCTGTTTATGGGACTGTTCGCCGCCGCGGGTATTACGCCTGAGAAACCCAAGACGGGCAGCAGGAAACCAAATCGTCCAATCGCCGCAAAAACACCCACACAACAGAAGCGCAAAACGCAAGAGGAGTTTGGAAAATCTCCACAAAAGACTGACCGCACGCCTCTCAGTGGCGACCTGCCGCCCGCACTGGCTGGGCTTCTGGCGAGCTTGCCAAGCAGGGGTAACTCTTGGTCAAAACAGGAGCGGGACAGATTCGTCAATACGTTTGGAGCCGTTCTCGACTTCTGCTTTCCGGTTACCCGAGATGAGGAAAGCGAGGAATGAGAACGTCAGCCTACCCCGGAAAGAAGCCGCCAGCCCACAATGAATCGGGCCGGCGGCTTCGTTAGGAGCATACGATGGAACCCATATAACGACCGCTTCCTGATCTAACGGGGTCTGCAACACCCGGTTAGTTCAGCAGTCGCCGTCAGGGCGACAGGAACCGGGGCGCGAATGCCTCGGCTCCACCCTAGTCCGAAAATGGTTTCGGGCCAGAACGATGACCGCATAACGGACATCATCAACGATTTGACCATGATTCATTTCAGGAATCTCGTCAACCGTTATCCGGTCGCAACCTTTCTAGAAAGGAAAGGTAATGCACGACCGCAAGGTAACGCCGGATATGGTTCCGGTGATTAAGCTCGCCCGCATGATGCGGATTCCTTATTCGTGGATTTCCGGATACTATGCAGGCCTCAATTTCGGCCGCATCGCGGATGTGATGAAGGGGCGCATGTTCTCCGGTATCCCTCCCGCCAAGCAGCTTCCGCCGGATTTCCCGGTGGCATAAGCACGATTGGGGCGGCCTTGCGGTCGCCCCTCTCAGTTTCCAGAGTTTGTATGGTCCGCTCTGATCGTGGTCTTCGGTCCAGCCGTATTCTACGATCAGATCCTGCTTCACACAGGATTTCAATGCACCCCCCACTATTCTGCTGAGATGAATGACCGGTGAGCCCCGCCTCAGCTCCCGAGCCCCTCAAACAGCGCCGTCGACAGATAACGCTCGGCGAAGGAGGGGATGATGATGACGATGTTCTTGCCGGCATTCTCGGGACGGACGCCGACCTTGATTGCGGCCGTCAGTGCCGCACCCGAGGAGATGCCGACCGGCACGCCTTCGAGCCGGGCGACGAGGCGCGCCTGTTCGAAGGCTTCGTCGTTGGACACGGTGACGACCTCGTCATAGATGCCGGTATCGAGGATCTTCGGGGCGAAGCCGGCGCCGATGCCCTGGATCTTATGCGGGCCGGGGTTGCCGCCGGAGAGGATCGGCGAATCGGCCGGTTCGACGGCGATGATCTGGATCTCGGGCTTACGGCTCTTCAGCACCTGTCCGACGCCGGTGATCGTGCCGCCGGTGCCGATGCCGGAGACGACGATATCGACCGTGCCGTCGGTATCGTTCCAGATTTCCTCGGCCGTCGTCTTGCGGTGGATCTCGGGATTATCAGGGTTTTCGAACTGCTGCGGAATGACGGCATCGGGAAGCGAGGACGCCAGTTCCTCGGCCTTGGCGATGGCGCCCTTCATGCCCTTCGGTCCCTCGGTCAGCACCAGCTCGGCGCCGAGCAGCGCCAGCATCTTGCGGCGCTCGACCGACATCGTTTCCGGCATTGTGAGGATCAGCCGATAACCCTTGGCGGCGGCGGCAAAGGCGAGCGCGATACCTGTGTTGCCGGAGGTCGGCTCGATCAGCACCGTCTTGCCGGGGGTGATCTTGCCTTGCGCTTCGAGGCCCTCGATCATCGCGACGCCGATACGGTCCTTCACGGATGCGATCGGGTTGAAGAATTCGAGCTTGCCGATCAGGTTCGCCACGACGCCCTTTTCCCGCGCCAGCTTGTCGAAGCGCACGAGTGGCGTGTCGCCAATGGTCTCGGTGATCGAGGAATAGATGCGGCCGCGGCCGGGCTTGTGCGACATGGGTGCTCTCCCTTTGAAATCCTGTCCTTGAAATCGAGGAGGAGAATAGGGTCAAAGACCGGTCTAGGCCAGCCCGCCTTCATCCCGGGGAGGCGGTCCTCGGAGAAAATAACCTTTGAAAACCGGTTCTTGCCGAATGTTTATTTCAGGCGGCCCTCGTGGCGATGAAGGCGGCCGTGCCGGCGAGGATGCCGGCGGCAACCCGGTTCAGCGCCTGCAAGGCGCGAGGCTGCTTCAGCATCGTGCGAGCCCGCGAGGCAAGCAGCATATAGGGCACGAGCACGACGATCAGCACCACGAAGGTGGTGGTGAGCAGGAGCGCATAGTCTCGCAAGCCGATATTGCCGATATCGATCAGCGTCGGCACCAGGGCGACATAGAAGAGCATCGTCTTCGGATTGCCGAGCGTCACCAGCAGGCCGGAGAGGAAGGATAGGCCGATATTGGTGGATTTCGGTGCCGCGATATCCTGCGGCAACAGCCCCGCCGTCCAGAGTTTCCAGGCGATGTAACCGAGATAGAGGACGCCGGCGATCTTGATTGTGATGAACACCTCGGTGAAGGTTTGCGCCACGAAGGCAAGGCCGAGAATGACCGCCGTGAGATAGGTCATGTCGCCGAGCACCAGGCCGAGACCCATGAAGAAGGTCTCGCGGAAATTCGAGCCGAGCGCCCGTGCGACGATCGCGGTGATCCCCGGTCCCGGAATGGCCGCGGCGATGAACAGCGCTCCGGCATAGGTGATCAGGACGGTGAGGCTCATCTTCTTAACCCTCAGGGCTGCCACCGCCCATCTATAGGCAAGCGCCGCTTCCTCATCAATGCTTTGGCGCTGATCGGTCCATAACCATAAGGAATAGGTTTGCTAGACCATGATCCACTTGGAAAGCGACCCGGCCTTGCTATTTCTCTCTCTGCAAATGCGCGATCAGCGCGGCCCGCCGCGTTTTCCCGGCCGGTGGCGCTAGAGATTTTCATCACCAAGGAGAGATTAAATGTCCCATACGCCAGCCGAAACCCGCAGGCTTTCGCCACTCAAGACGCCGTCCAGCCTGTCGACCAACGCCATTACCGATATTTCGGCGGCGCTGACCGCGCTGCTCGCCGATGTCTTTACGCTTTATGTGAAGACCAAGAATTTCCATTGGCACATGTCCGGCCCGCATTTTCGCGACTATCATCTGCTGCTCGACGAACAGGCGGAACAGATCTTCGCCATGACCGACGACATTGCCGAGCGTGCCCGCAAGATCGGCGGCACGACGCTGCGCTCCATCGGCCAGATCGCTCGTCAGCAGCGCCTTTTGGACAATGACGCGGATTTCGTCACGCCCGAGGACATGTTGTCGGAACTGCGCGAGGATAACGTTCAGCTCGTTTCGCTGCTGCGCGAGGTGCATGATCTCTGCGACGAGCATAATGATGTCGCAAGCGCCAGCCTGATCGAAAACTGGATCGACGAGGCCGAGCGCCGTACCTGGTTCCTGTTCGAAACGACGCGCGGACAGAAATAATATCGGCATCTCCCGGGCGTGTCATGCCCGCCCGGTTCTCAGCTCTCCAGCGCCCGCGGCCGCAGCCACCGCGGCGCCCAGCCGAGATTCATGCCGGCGGCGGCAAGGAGAATGATCGCCGCGCCTGCGATCTGCATCGGCTGCAGCGCGTGGCCGAAGGCGAGCCGATCGACGAGGATCGCCGCGATCGGATAGATGAAGGACAGAGCGCCGGTGAGATGCGTCGGCAGCCTCTGGATTGCGCCGTAGAGCAGAACATACATCAGCCCGGTATGGACGACGCCGACGGTTACGAGGATCGCCCAGGCGCCGACATCCCCCGGCGGATGGGAAAAGTCCGTCATCGGCGCCAGCATCAGCATGCCGGTTGCGACCTGGATGAGCGCGATCAGATGCGGCGGCGTGCCTTTCAGCCATTTCGCGGCAAGGGCTGCGAGCGCGTAGAAGAACGCCGCACCGAGCGCCATCAGGATGCCGAGGCCGTAGCCGTCGAATGTATCACCGCCCGCACCGGGTTTCGCCTGGACGATCGCCACCATGCCGGCGAAGGCGAGCGCCAGCCAGAACAGCTTGGTGGCGGTGATCTTCTCGCCGAGGAAGAGCGCGCCGAGCACCAGCAGCATGAAGGGCTGGGTGTTGTAAACAGTCGTCGCGATCGAGATCGTCGCATGCGAATAGGAGGCAAACAGCAGCAGCCAGTTCAAGACGATGGCGATACCGCCGAAAATGGCGATGCCGAAGGCGCGCAGCGTGATGATGCCGGGCCGCAGCAGTCCGAGAGCGCCGCAGATGACAAGCAAGGTGAGCGCGCCGAACAGGCAGCGCCAGAAGACCACGCCGCTGACCGGCTGACCCGACATGACGACGAACCAGCCGATCGTCCCCGAGATCAGCATCGCTGCCGTCATTTCCGCCGTGCCTCGTCTGATGTCGCTACCCATAATTGCCTCCATTTCGGTGGCATAAGAATATTGCGGCGGAAGGCGATTTTATATAAGGATAAGAAGGAAAATGACTGGTATCGCCTAATCATACGAGGAAAATATATCGCTGTGGCTAATGATGTGCAATCGCTCGACGAAATCGATCAGGCCATTCTGGAAGCGCTGGCCGGCAATGCGCGGATCTCGCTGAAGGAACTGGCCCAGCAGGTCGGCCTGTCCTCGCCGAGTGCCGCCGAGCGCCTGCGCCGGCTGGAGGAGCGCGGCGTCATCAAGGCCTTCACCATCGATCTCGATCCCGCCGCCGTCGGTTATCCCCTGCAGGCGATTGTGCGGGTGCGTCCGCTGCCGGGACAGCTGCACATCGTCGAGCGGATCATCCAGGAAATTCCCGAAATCATCGAATGCGACAAGGTGACGGGTGATGATTGTTTTATCGCCCGCCTGGTCATCCGCTCGATGGCCGACCTCGACGGCATCCTCGACCGGGTCGCCGAAAGGGCGGAGACCAACACCGCGATGATCAAAGCCTCGCCCGTCAAACGCCGCCTGCCGCCGCTTTCCCGCCGGAAATAGAGGGGCGGCGAAACGCCTTTTTGTTTTTGCGCATTCCGGACGCAAAGCCGCTGCGCACTTTTGCTGGAACTGCTCTAGAATTCCGCCATCGGCGACAACATCGCCGGAAAATCCAGGGTGGCATCGCCGAGCCCGCGCAGCATCAGCCTCGTGCCGCCTTCCAATTGTTGTGGAGCGCCCTCCCAGCCGAGCTTGTCGGGACGGAAAAGCGCCTCGACGGAGGCGGGGGTGATTTCCAGTCCGCCGAGGATCGCGGCGAGCGGCGGTATCTCAGCCGCCACGACGTCGAGGAGGCTGAAGCGGCCCGCCTCATCCATCTTCCAGGCGATGGCCGCCTGCCGCTCTGCCAGAAAGCTGATGCGGATATCGGGATCGAGCTGGGTGTTGATCAGAAACATCGCCGCATTGACCGTGACCGCCAGCGACGTCGAAACCGGGCTTCGTGCCTTCAGCAGCGATTGCAGCAGCGCAAGATCATCCGCATTCGTCGGCAAAAGCGGCCGGGCGCGGGCGGCGAAGGACGAAGGGACGGCCGCCGCTCCCTCATATCGGTGCAGCGGTATCGCGTGAAACCCATAGGCTTCGTAGAGCGACGGCTTGTCGGTATAGAGGATGACGGCTTCAAAACCCTGTCGATCGCACCAGTCGAGCGCTTTCACCGTGACGTCGCGATAGAGCCCGCGGCCGCGCCATGCTGGCCGCACGGCGCCGGATTGCAGCCCGGCGGCATTGACGATCCTGCCATTGAGGACGAAGGGCAGCGCAAAGGCCGAAATATTGGCCGCAAGCTCGCCTTCGGCATCAAACCAGCCGAAGGGCATGCTGGTGGGGTCGGGTCCGCCGAGCTGTTGCAGCGGTCCGATATCGATGCCGAAAATATCCCTGAGCAGACAGACTAGCGCCGCCCAGCCGGCGGTGTCGCCGAAATAGTCCTGCCGGAAGGTCAGGCCAGCGCTGTCGAGGCGCTCTGCCATCAGACGCCGGTGGAGCCGAAGCCGCCTGCGCCGCGCATCGTTTCGCTGGCCGCGGTGATCTCCGACACCCGCGCCTGGGTTACCGGCGCGATCACCATCTGGGCGATGCGCATGCCGCGCGAAATGACGAAGGCTTCCTCGCCGAGATTGATGAGCAGCACCTTCACCTCGCCGCGATAGTCGCTGTCGACGGTGCCCGGTGAATTCAGGCAGGTGATGCCGTTTTTGAAGGCAAGGCCGGACCGCGGCCGCACCTGTCCCTCGAAACCTTCGGGGATCTCGAAGATGAAGCCGGTCGGCACCAGCGCCCGCTTGCCGGGCAGAAGTGTCAGTGGTGCTGCCTCGTCGACGGCAGCGCGCAGGTCCATGCCGGCTGCTCCCTTGCTTTCATAGGCGGGCAGATCGAGGCCTTCGCCATTGGCTAAGCGGATGAGGTTCAGCGTCGGGCGCGTATCGTGATGAATGGTCATGGCCCATTACTTTGCGCCCGAAGGCCCGAGGTCAATTGCATTGCCGGGCTTTAATCGCTAGATACGCGGCAATTCCACAGGATTTACAAGCATGGCCGAAAGTCTCGCCGAGGCGGTTTCCCGCCGCCGCACATTCGCTATTATCGCCCACCCGGACGCGGGTAAGACGACGCTCACCGAAAAGCTGCTGCTGTTCGGCGGCGCCATTCAGCTTGCCGGCGAAGTCAAGGCGAAGAAGGATCGCATGCAGACGCGCTCCGACTGGATGAAGATCGAGCGCGAACGCGGCATCTCCGTCGTCACCTCGGTGATGACCTTCGAATATAACGATAACGTCTTCAACATCCTCGACACGCCGGGTCACGAGGATTTCGCCGACGACACCTATCGCACGCTGACCGCCGTCGACGCCGCCGTCATGGTCATCGATGCCGCCAAGGGCATCGAGCCGCGCACGCTGAAGCTTTTCGAAGTCTGCCGCATGCGCGATATCCCGATCATCACCTTCATCAACAAGATGGACCGCGAAAGCCGCGATCCCTTCGAGATCCTCGACGAGGTCGAAGAGAAGCTGGCGCTGGATACGGCGCCGATCACCTGGCCGATCGGCCGCTCGAAGACCTTTTGCGGCTCGTACAATATCGCCGCCAACACGGTGCGCGGTTCGGATACCGAAATCGAGGGAACGCCGGTCAATGGCCCGCAAAGCGTGGCCGGCAGGCTGCCGGAAAACGAGCGCCAGGTCTTCGTCGAGGAGACCGAGCTGGCGATCGAGGCCTGCCGTCCCTTCGACCGCCAGGCCTTCCTGGAAGGCCATATGACGCCGGTTTTCTTCGGCTCGGCGCTGCGCAATTACGGCGTTCGCGACCTCATCAACGCGCTCGGCGATTTCGCGCCGCCGCCGCGTGACCAGGTCGCCGATACCAGGACCGTGCATGCGACCGACGACAAGATGACGGCCTTCGTCTTCAAGATCCAGGCCAATATGGACCCCAACCACCGCGACCGCATCGCCTTTGCCCGCATCTGCTCCGGCAAGCTCGAGCGTGGCATGAAGGCAAGGCTTGCCCGCACCGGCAAACAGCTCGGCCTGACGGCGCCGCAATTCTTCTTCGCCTCGCAGCGCCAGCTCGCCGACACCGCCTATGCCGGCGACGTCGTCGGTATTCCCAACCACGGCACGCTCCGGATCGGCGATACGCTGACCGAGGGTGAATCGCTGGTCTTCCAGGGTGTGCCGAACTTCTCGCCGGAGATCCTGCGCCGCGTGCGCCTGGAAGACGCGATGAAGGCGAAGAAGTTGAAGGAAGCCCTGCAGCAGATGGCCGAAGAAGGCGTCGTCCAGCTGTTTTCGCCGGAAGACGGCTCGCCGGCGATCGTCGGCGTCGTCGGCGCCCTGCAGCTCGACGTCTTGAAGGAGCGGCTGATGGCCGAATACGGCCTGCCGGTCTCCTTCGAAATGTCGCGTTTTTCCGTCTGCCGCTGGATCTCGGCCGAGCAGCCGGCCGATCTCGAGAAATTCCTCACCGTCAAACGCGGCGATATCGCCCGCGATCTCGACGGCGATCCGGTCTTCCTCGCCCAGGACGGGTTCTCGCTGCGTTACGAGTCCGAGCGCCATCCGGCGATCAAGATGGTCGCGATCAAGGAATATCACGCCGCCAAGGCGGCGTGATAGCTAACCGCCAAGCCGTTCGGCCAGGAAATCGACGACGGCGCGCACTGCCGGCAGTTGGCCGCGCCGGTGCGGCATCAGGATCGTCGTCTCGATGCTGCCGGCCGTCCATTCCGGCAGCACCCGCACCAGCCGCCCGTCGGCCAGCGCCTTGCGGCAGACGGATGTCGGCAGGCAGGTAATGCCGAGCCCCGACATGGCCATTTCCATCAAGACATAAGGCTCATCCGCCGCCATGACGGAATGCAGCGCGACGAGAGCCTCGTCGCCGCCCGAGTAAAGCCGCCATTGGTCCTCCGTCAGGCTGGTCATGATCGTCGCATGCTGTGCCAGCTCCTCCGGCAGGTGCGGTTCGCCATGGGCGCTGACATAATCCGGCGAGGCGAGAATGTAGAAGGGATGGCTGGCGAGCTTCCGCTGCACCAGCGCCGAATCCGGCAGTGGCCCACGGTGGCTGCGCAACGCGATGTCGAACCCTTCCTGGACGATATCGACGAAACGGTCCGTTACGTGCACGGAAAGCCGGAGCTTCGGATAGCGCGCCGCCAGCGCCGGCAGATGCTCCGCCAAGGTAAATTGCGCGGTCGGCACCGAGGCGGTCAGGCGAACACTGCCGGCGGGTTCGGCCAGATGCCGCCGCACGATGCCCTCGGCCATCTCCGCCTCGATGATCGAGGCCTGGGCATGCTGAAAGAATTCCCGGCCGAGCTCGGTCAGCGCGAAGCTTCGCGACGTGCGCTGGATCAGCCGGACGCCAAGCCGGGTCTCCAGTTCTGCAACCCGCTTGCTCACTGTCGATTTCGGAATGCCGAGATGCCTTGCGGCGGCCGTAAAGCTGCCGCTGTCGACGGCCTGCACGAAAAGATGGAGGTCGTTGAGGTTGAAAAGCGCCATCGCCAGCTTCCAGATATGTGGACATTGCGATGCATTTATAGGCTCTACCGCGGGATCGTCCACATCTACACATTCAACGTGTCCAAACGGGTTCAATTCTGAAAGGAACGATTGATGTCACCCATATTGTTTTACGGCGTGCCGGAGGGCTGCTCCTTCGGCTCGATCGTCGCGTTGGAATGGTCCGGCCTGCCTTATCGGCTCTGCCGCGTCGAGATGCCGGAAATAGTCTCCAGTGAAGAATACAAGCGGATCAACATGGTCGGCGAAACGCCGTCGCTGCTGCTCGAAGATGGCAGGACGATCAGCGAAAGCATGGCGATCCTCCACCATATCGGCGCCGGCACGATTGGCAAAGGTCTGGGTTTTGTGCAGGGGTCGGCGGATTTCGATCGCCTGAACCAGATGCTCTCCTTTCTCAACACCACCTTCTTCAAGGCCTTCGGCCCGCTCTGGTATGCGATCGAGCATCCAATGGAGCCGGAAGAGAAACAGGTCCTCACCGCCTATGGAATCGCGGCGGTCGAAAAGGCGCATCATACGCTGGAGCGTCTGCTCGAAGGTCGCGAATGGCTTCTCGGCAATGGGCCGAGCCTGGCGGATGCCTATTTCGTCGGCATCGCCCGCTGGAACGACTTTCACCAGGTCGTCGACCGCCGGCAGTTTCCCGGCCTGCATCGCCTCTATGAGCGCATGCAGCAGGAACCGGCCGTGCGTTTTGCCCATGCGATCGAGCATCGGCAGGACGCGAAAAGCAGCGGCGGTTTCCGCGGCGAGGTCGATCTGGCCGAGGCGCTCGGCCTGTTGAAACAGGCGGCTTGATCGCCGCGGCCATCGCACCCCTCGGGTGCGATGGCCAATGTGCCGGTCAGCCGGCGGCGATGATCTCGATCTCGACGAGCCAGTCGTCGCGCAGCGTTTCGACGATGATCGCCGTGGTCGGCACGGCGCGGCCGCCAAGCGCCCGAACACGGGCATTCTGGTTCGCCTCCACAAAGGCGCCGTCGCTGAGATAGCTCGTCAGTCGCACGATATTGTCCACCGTCATATCAGCGGACGTGAGGATGGCGCGCAGATTGGACCAGATGAGCTCCAGCTGGCCTTCCAGATCGGCCGCCGCCATTCCCTGTTGATCGAGACCCATGGTGCCGCTGACGAAGAGCAGCCGGGATGGATGCCTGACCTCCAGCGCATGGATGTAATCAGGGCTCGCTGCATAGATCCCGTTTGCCAGATTGTGCGCGATCAGCTCCATGAGTTTTCCTCTCTTCCGAATATTCTGTTGAAGAATGCCAGTATCGGCGATTATTCTTCGGCAGAAAGGGGAGTTTGCGGAATGGCGAAAAATACAGACGGTCTTCGGCAGGGACGCAGGCAGCAGCCGGTCATCGATGCATTCGACCGAAGAATATTAGCCGCGCTCGCCGCCGACAGCAGCCAGAGTTATGCCAGGCTTGGCGAAGCAGTTGGCCTGTCGGCGCCGGCCGTGCATGAGCGTGTGCGCCGCCTGAGACAATCCGGTGCCATCAAAGGCGTGCATGCCGCACTGGATGGCGCAGCGCTTGGCAAGCCGCTGCTTGCCTTCGTGCATGTGGAGGCGGCCGGCTGGGGCAAGAGCGAGCGGCTGATGCAGGTTCTGCAGTTTCCCGAGGTCGAGGAGATGCATTCGGTCGCCGGCGACGCCAGCGTTCTCTTCAAGGTCCGCACCGCCAGCCCGCAGGCCTTGGAAGCTTTTCTCGCCCAGATCCACGCCGTTCCCGGTGTCACCGGCACCCGCAGCTATATCGCCCTATCCACCTATCTGGAGCGCCCGGTACAGGCCGGCGTGACAGATAGCTGGCCGGACATGCCTATGCCGGAATAAAGGCGGGGTATTAAGCCGAGGCCAGCCTAATCCTCGCCCTCGAAGCGCGGAAGCGTTTCGATATTCTCCACCCCGGGCAGGGCCGAGCGGCACCATATCTGTTTCTTCGGCACCAGTTCCTGCCGCTGATCGATGCTGCCGAGGCGGATGCCGAACCCGCCGCCGTCGCCGTCCGTGCGGTAGAGTGGCGATCCGCAATTCGGGCAGAAGAACTGCCGGCTGAGACCACCGCTATCGCCATATTTTGCGTAGCCTCTCGGCTCGCCTGAAGTGAGCGTGAAACTTCCCGGCCGCGCCGGCGCGGTGATGCGATAGGCCGAGCCCGTCAACCGCTGGCAATCGGTGCAATGGCAGATCGAGACCCGCTCCGGGTCGATCTCCGCCTGATAGCGGATCGCGCCGCAGTGGCATCCTCCGGTAATATGCATCGGCAAGTCCCCAAAGCATGTCGCGCAAAACTGTACAGCGGTTTAGCGACAAGACATCGCCACGCGTTAGTCGGCCGGCTGAGCGGCAGGGTGTGTGGCGTAGAAGGCCTTTGCATCCGCCGTGAAGGCGGCCCGCTGTTCAGCTCTTGTATAAAACATATGGCCGCCGCGATAAAGCTTCAGTCTGACACGGCCACTGGCGAGCGAGGGCGGCAGATGGTCGACCACGTAGCGGCTGACGCCATAAGGCGTCACCACATCGCTGTAGCCATGTGCGATCAGCAGATGGAAGGCCTGGTTCGCGGCGAGCAGCTGCCTGATGTCGTCGGTGGCGCTGGCCTGGAAGCGCGATCCGCCGCCGCGCCCGCCGCCCCATTCCCAGCGCCGGCTGATATCGCGGTCGAGCAGCGAATAGGTCATCTCGGTCCTGAAACCGAGTTCGTTGCGGGCGTAATCGGCAAAGGCGCCGCCATAGGCGCGGGTGAAACCGTCGAGGATGGCGTCGTCGCCGCGATCGTAATCCGATTCCGGATAGGGATCGGGTGCTGCAAAGGAGGCGTCGTAAGAGCTCATCACCTCGCCGCTACCGGCGTCGGAATGTTTGACGAAGGAACTGCCGAGGAAGCCGCGGTTGCGGGTGACGATATCCTCGGGAATGCCCGTCAGGCGGGCGATCCTGCCATAGAAGGCGGAGGCCTCGGCACCCGTCGGCGGCGGCCCGGCGAGCGTCGTCAGATAGTCCCCGAGCGCGAAGGTCTCGGCCGCCTTCTGCTTCTCTTCGTCAAAGGCCTTGTGTCGGTCGAGTTCGGCGGCGGCGAGCGACGGCAGCTCTAGTGCTGCACCGAGCGGGAACTGATCGGCATTGAACATCAGCTGACCCTCGAGCAAGGGGGAAAGCATCACCGCTCCGGCGACGATGATGCCCTGGCTTTCCTGAAGCGCCGAGGCGACCTTGGCGGCGCGGAAGCCGCCATAACTCTCGCCGAGAAGATATTTCGGCGAGTTGGAACGGTTGTTGTGCGCGACATAGAGCGCGATCGCCTTGGCGATGCTCTCAGCATCGGCACTGACGTTATAATAATTGGAGGTGTCGTCGGCCCTCGCCGTCCGGCTCCAGCCGGTGCCGATCGGATCGATCAGCACGAGGTCGGTGAAATCGAGCCAGCTTTGCGGGTTGTCGACGAGTTTCGCATTGGCGCCGTCGCGTCCGTCCGGCCCGAAATCGAGCACCCTCGGCCCGACCAGCCCGAGATGCAGGAAGGCGGAAGCAGCACCCGGCCCGCCGTTGAAGGCAAAGGTCAGAGGCCGGTCCGGCCCGCCATCCCGCGCGACATAGGCGGTGTAGAAGATCGCGCCGGTCTGCGCCCCGTCCTGGCCGAAGAGATCCAGCGTGCCGGCGGTGGCAGTATAGGCAAGCTTCCGGTCGCCGATCGTCAGCGCGTGCTCTGTGACGGAATCGGCCGGCAGCAGCTTCAATACGCCGCCGCGCGCGCCGCTTTGGGCATTCGCCCTCGGTGGATCGCTTTCCTGCGCATGGGAAAGGGCAGGGGCCAGCGATGCTACAAGCGCGGCGAGCAGAAACAGGGTTCGTATGCGCAAGATGTCTCCTCCGGCGATCGGGAATGAGAGGCTGAGATAGCGTAGCATCCGCTGCCGACGACCGGCATCAAGAGATGGTGATGGATAGGTGAGCGAACGGCTCAACCGTCTTTTTCGACCGCATGGACATTGATCTCCACCGCCCGGCCGGCCTTCCAGCCGTTGATCGCCGCGCCCAGCCCGAGCGCAACGAAGAGGGCCGCGCACCAGGAAAAACTTCCGGTCCAGCCGCGGATGAGGCCGACGATGAGCGGGCCGATGGCGGCGAGCAGGTAACCGACGCATTGCGCCATGCCGGAAAGATGGGCGGCGACATCGGGATCGCGCGAGCGCAGCACGATCGTCGTCATGGCCGCTGCGATCAGCCCGCCCTGGCCGATGCCCTGCAGCACCGCCCACAGCCAGACCGTCGAAAGCGGCGCGAAGAGCAGGCCGAGCAGAGCAATGACGGCGACGCCGCAGAGGCTCGCATTGATTAGCCGCTGGTCCCGACCGCGCACCGCGATATGCGGCACGATCAGGCAGGATGCCGCCTGCACCATCACCGACAGCGAAACGATCGCCCCGGCAGTGACGCCGTCGAGCCCGCGTTCGCGCAAGATCGGAACCAGCCAGCCGAAGACGCAATAGGCAAGTGCGGATTGCAGCCCCATGAACAGCGTCACCTGCCAGGCGAGCCGGTCGCGCCAGAGGCCTTCGACGCGAAAGCCGTTTCGTCTTGTCTGTCTGCCGCTGCGGAGAACCTCAGGCAACCAGAGCAGGCTGACGACGAGCGCCGGCAGTGCCCAGATGGCGAGCGCGCCTTCGAGGGAGCCGCCGAGCCCATGCTCGATCGGCAGTGTCAGCCCGGCGGCACTTGCCGCGCCGGCGCAAAGCGCCATCGTGTAGAAGCCGGTCATCAGCGCGGCGCGCCCGGCGAAATCCCGCTTCACCAGCCCCGGCAGCAACACGTTGCCGACGGCAATGCAGGCGCCGGCAAGGGCCGTGCCGATGAAGAGCAGCGGTATGGAGGAAAGCCCGCGCAAACCAGTACCGAGGGCCAGAAGCAGGAGAACACCGAGCAGCGTGCGTTCAGTCCCGAAGCGCTGGGCAAGACGAGGCGCAAGCGGCGAGAAGGCGCCGAGGCAGACGACCGGAAGCGTCGTCAGCAGGCTGGCGCCAAGCGCGCTGAGGCCGAGTTCGGAGCGGATTTCCGGCAGCAGCGCCGAGGCGCTCGAGAAGACCGGGCGCAGGTTGAAGGCGATCAGCACCAGGCTCGCGCCCAGCAGAAAACGACCGGCAGTTCCTCGCACCGGCGTTGCCTGCGGCGGTGGAAGGCTGCCGGCCTCGGCATCGATCAGCAGTTCGTCGGCGGCGTCGAGCGCGCTGGTGGCATCGTTGGCAGGCGTGTTCATGACAGGATCATCCGCTCGAGTGCGGCAAGAACCGGCGCCATGAAGCGGCGCACCGCCGCATCCGCCCTGTCGGGATCGCCGGTTTCGATGGCGTCGACGATATCGGCATGCGCCTGCATATCGGGTTCCGGAATATCCTTGCCGAGCGTCGCGGCGATGGTATCGGCGATCGAAGCCGAAAAGAAATCGTAGATCTCGATCATCGCCCGGTTACCCGAAGCGGCGATGATGGCCTTGTGGAAGGCGAGGTCGCGTTCGATGAAGGCGGCCTGGTTGCCGCCGTCGTAATTGCCGCGTTCGGCTAGCAGCCTGCGAAGCCCGGCAACCGTTTCCGGCGTCTTGCGGATCGCCGTCAGCCGGGCGGCCTCGACGTCGAGCGCCAAGCGCGCCTCGAACTGGTCACGCAGGCTGGCGCGCCGCGCCATCGTCAGCGGCCGGCCGGCATCGCTGGTGGCGCGGACATAGGTTCCCGAACCCTGCCTTGTTTCGAGATAACCCTGGGAGACGAGGACCCGAACCGCCTCGCGCACCGTGCCGCGGCTGACGGAAAGCATGGCCGACAGCGAGGCTTCATTCGGCAATTTCTCGCCGACCGCCCAGCGTTTGCCAAGAATGTCGCCGCGGATCGCCTCGATCGCCTCATCGGCGAGATTGGTCTTGCTGAGTGCTCGCATCCCACTACTCATAAAGTCATCTGATGACTTTATGAGTAGTGGGATTTCGATCTTCCGTCAACGCCTGGCATCGAGACAATAAGGACATCAAGACAATAAAAAAGGGCCGCCTCAGCGACCCTTTCCATGAGTTTGGCCTCAAACTGGCCTGGACTGTCTATGCAGCCCTAGGAAGGCGGGGATTAGAGCGAGGGCTGCCTCGCCTTCGTCACCTCTTCCATGCCCGTTACGAGGTCCGAAATCTCATTAGACATTGGATCACCTTCCTTTCGTTCTGTTGCTGATGACTTAAAGTTAGGCTGATTCTTCTGAGATGCAAGAGAGAAATGCGTTCAGTGCGCAGCTTTGATGAAGGTGCCGTTCTGCAGTTCGCGCATCGCCTGCATGATTTCCTCGCGCGAATTCATCACGATCGGGCCGTGCCAGGCAACCGGCTCCTCGATCGGCTTGCCGGAGACAAGCAGGAAACGGATGCCCTGGTCGCCTGCCTGCACCGTCACTTCGTCGCCGCTGTCGAAGACCACGAGCGTGCGGTTGCCGGACATGTCGCGGATATTCAATTCCTCGCCGTCGACTTCCTTCTCGACGCGCACGCCGAAGGGTTTCGATGCATCGCGGAAGGTGCCGGAGCCGGCGAAGATATAGGCGAAGGCATTGCGGTAGGTATCGACTGGCAGGCGCTTCTTCCGGCCGGGCGGCACCGAAACGTCGAGATAGATCGGCTCGGCCGCGACGCCATCGACCGGACCGGCCTTACCCCAGAAATCGCCGCAGATCACCCGCACCGCCGTGCCGTCATCATCGACGACGACAGGAATATCGGTGGATTTGACGTCCTGGTAGCGCGGCGCCGTCATCTTCAGCGAGGAGGGCAAGTTCGCCCAGAGCTGGAAGCCGTGCATACGGCCGGCAAAATCGCCCTTCGGCATTTCCTGGTGCATGATGCCGCTGCCGGCTGTCATCCACTGGATGTCGCCGGCGCCGAGCAGGCCGCTATTGCCCAAGCTGTCGCCGTGCTCGACGGTGCCGGCAAGCACATAGGTGATCGTCTCGATGCCGCGATGCGGATGCCAGGGAAAACCGCGGATATATTCCGCCGGATTGTCGTTGCGGAAATCATCCATCATCAGGAAGGGATCGGTCATCGCGGGATCGCCGAAGCCGAAGACGCGGTGCAGCTTGACGCCGGCACCTTCCATGGTCGGTGTGGCAGTACTTTCATGCTTGACGGGGCGGATCGACATGGCGTCCTCCTAGAGGTTCAACTTGGCGGCGACTATAGCCGCCCGGCTGCCGGGCGCGAAGTCTGCGGGGCAGACAACGCAGTGTTCACAAAAGAACACTGCGTTTTGCCGAATTTGAAGAGGTCAGGCGTCAAGAAATCGTCATGTTTCACTTGCAAACCGGCCGGGCGTTAAGCTGTTATTAGCGACGACATTCGACAATTCAGTTGCGTTTCAGCATTCCCGCCGATGCGGCGGGTTCCGGAGCAAAGAGCCATGTGTCGCTGGGCAGCCTATCGCGGAGACCCCCTCTATCTCGAGGAGTTGGTATCCTCGCCCGCCCATTCCCTGATCGAGCAGTCGCATTGCGCCACCCGCGCCAAGACGGCGACGAATGGCGATGGCTTCGGCATCGCCTGGTATGGCGACAGGCCTGAGCCCGGCCGCTACCGCGATATCCTGCCCGCATGGTCGGATTGCAATCTGAAGAGCCTGGCGCGGCAGATCCGTTCGCCGCTCTTCCTCGCCCATGTCCGCGCTGCCACGGGCGGCGGTACGCGCCGCGACAATTGCCATCCCTTTACCCATGAGAGCTGGTCCTTCATGCACAATGGCCAGGTCTCCGGCTTCGAGCGTCTGCGCCGGCCGATGGAGGCGATGCTCGACGACGACTTGTTCAATGCCCGCGGTGGCACCACCGATTCCGAGCTGATGTTCCTGCTGGCGCTGCAGTTCGGCCTGCGCGAAGCGCCGATCGCCGCGATGGCGGAAATGATCGGCTTCATCGAGGACCTGGCGGAAAACACCATCGGCTCGGTGCTGCTGCGCTTTACCGCTGCCTTCTCCGACGGCAAGGCGCTTTATGCCATCCGTTATGCGACCGATCGCAAGGCGCCGACTCTTTATGCCTCGCCGGTCGGCAAGGGCTATTGTCTTGTGTCGGAGCCGCTGAACGACGATGGCGATGCCTGGGCCGAGATCCCGAACGGCAGCGCCGTCACGGTCGACGAAGGAGGAATCGACGTCGCGGATTTTCGACCGGGCAAACGGGCGGCCGTCAAATCGCAGCGCGTCGTCGTTCCAGCCTGATCCCTCGGCGTTAACTGAACTGCTTGGCGATCAGTGCCGCGAGTCGTTCGGCGACCTCTTCCTTCGCCAGGTCAGGCCATTGCTCGACGCCGTCGCGGCGAACGAGTTTGACGCGGTTGCGGCTGCCGCCCATGATGCCGGTCGCGGGAGAGACGTCATTGGCGACGATCATGTCGGCGCCTTTTCTCTCGAGTTTCGCCTTCGCATTGCTTTCGACGTCCTGCGTCTCGGCGGCAAAGCCGATCACCAGCTTCGGCCGCATCGTATGATGGCCGACGGTTTTCAGGATGTCCGGATTCTCGGTCAGCGCCAGCGTCGGGATGGATTCGCCCGGATGTTTCTTCAGCTTCTGGTCGGCCGCCGAGGCGACGCGCCAGTCAGCAACCGCCGCGACCATCACCGCGATGTCGGCCGGCAGCGCCGCAAGCACGGCATCACGCATTTCCTCCGCCCGCTCGACATGCACGACGCTGACGCCGACGGGATCGGCGATCGTCACTGGCCCGGACACGAGGGTCACCTCCGCTCCGAGCTTTGCCAGGGCTGCGGCGATCGCATGTCCCTGCCGGCCGGAGGAGCGGTTGGCGATATAGCGCACGGGATCGATCGGCTCATGCGTCGGTCCCGACGTCACGATTGCCTTGCGTCCCTTGAGCGGCTTTTCTCCGTCGTCGAGCATGGTTTCGGCCGCAGCGACGATCTCCAGCGGTTCCGCCATCCGGCCAAGCCCGGCCTCCCGGCTTTCCGCCATCTCGCCGGCCATCGGCCCGACGAAGTGGATGCCGTCGGCTCTCAGCATCGCCGCATTCCGCCGCGTCGCCGGATGCGCCCACATGGCCGGATTCATCGCCGGTGCGGCAAGCACCGGCCTGTTGGTCGCCAGAAGCACGGTCGAGGCGAGATCGTCGGCAAGCCCATTCGCCATCTTCGCCATCAGGTCGGCGGTGGCAGGAGCGATCAGCACGAGGTCGCAGTCGCGCGCCAGCCGGATATGGCCGATATCCTGTTCGTCCTGGCGCGAAAACAGATCGAGGAAGACATGGTCCGCCGCCAGCGCACCGACGGCAAGCGGCGTGACGAATTCCTGCGCGCCCTTGGTCATGACAGGGCGCACGCTCGCGCCGCGCTCGCGCAGCCGGCGGATCAGATCCAGGCTCTTGTAGGCCGCGATGCCGCCGGAGATGATGAGGAGGATGCGTTTGCCGCTGAGAGCCATGGCCTTCTTCCCGTTGCCTTTTCTGACCGCCCTCGACCCTAAGCCTTTGGCGAAGAACATGCAATCGCGCGGGCGACATGCCGAAGCCGGCAAGCAGCGCGGCAGCTGGTGTCCGCCGCGCTCGTGGGGTCAGAGGTTGCTCATCCCGCCGTCGATGATGAGTTCGCTGCCGACGATATAGGCCGCCTCATCGGAGGCGAGGAAGACGATCGTCTTGGCGACTTCGCTGGGATTTCCGAAGCGGCCGACCGGGATCTGAGCCTGGATCTGCGCAGTCATCGCCTTCGATTGGGCTTCCGAAGCGCCGAGCTTGCTGTAAAGCGGCGTGGCGATTGGACCGGGGCTGACGGCGTTGACGCGGATGCCGCGGCCGATCAGTTCGCCCGACAGGGTCTTGGCAAGCGTCAGCAACGCACCCTTCGTCAGCGAGTAGACGCTGGAGTTCGGCATGCCGATATGGGCGTTGATCGAGGTGTTGAGCACGATCGCGGCCTGCTTCGAAAAAATTGGCAGCAGCGACTGAATCAGGAAGAACGGGCCCTTGACGTTGATATCAACTGACTTGTCGAAGGCGGCTTCGCTCCACTGTTCCAGCGGCCCGAATTCGGCGACCCCGGCGTTGATGAAGAGGATGTCGAGTGTGCCGAAAGCCTCTCTCACGCTCTCGGCGACGGCCTTCTGGCCGGCCGCATTGCCGGCATCGGCCTGGATGACGGTGGCTTCGCCGCCAAGTTCGGCGCGGGCCGCCTCGACGCTTGCCGCGCTGCTGCCGGTAACGACGACGCGGGCGCCCTCGGCGATGAACTGGCGGGCGGTCTCGAGACCGATGCCGCTGGTGCCGCCGGTGATGAGGGCTGTCTTGTTCTGCAGGCGTGACATGATGACGTTCCTTTGATCGAATGCTGGGCCGCGACCCGTTGTTGCTCAATGCGAGAATGCTCTGAAAAAAGCGGCACGATAAGCCGGCGCATTGAAGGATCACCGACCCGCAGCGGATAATCGTGCCGCGCCATTTCAGGTGCGGGTGATCGAAGCGCCACCGTCGACCAGCGAGGCCGTGCCGGTGACGAAGCTCGCATCGTCGGAGGCGAGATAGAGAACCGAGCGGGCGAGTTCTTCGGGTGTCGCGACACGCTTCAGCGCATGCAGATTGGTGACGAAGGCCTGCTTCTCAGGCGTATCGTTCATGTCCCGATACATGTCGGTATCAACAGCACCCGGCAGGATGGCATTGACGCGCACGCCCTGCTGGCCGAATTCGGCGGCAAGCGCCTGCGTCAGGCCGATCAGCCCGGATTTGCTGGCGGCATAGGCGGCAACGCCTGGAAAGGCGAAGCTGTAGCCGACGAAGGTTGAGGTGAAGATCACCGAGCCGCCGCCATTTTCCACCATTGCGCCGATCTGGTGCTTGGCGGCGAGGAAGGAGGCCGTCAGATTGATCGCCAGCGCCTCGCTGAAGCCTGTTTCCGAAACGGCGGTGCTCGGACCGGCTTCGCCGAGCGTGCCGGCATTGTTGAAGGCGATATCGAGCTTGCCGCAATTCGTCACGGCGGCGGCGACCAGCGCCTTGTGATAGTCTTCCGAGCGCACGTCGCCGGCAATGGCGATGGCGTCGCCCCCCTCTGCCTTGATCTCGGCGACGAGACTGTCGAGTTCGCCCTGGCGGCGGGCGCCGACGACGACCTTGGCGCCTTCGGCGGCGAAGAGCTTTGCCGTGGCGCGGCCGATTCCGGAGCTTGCGCCGGTGACGATTGCGACCTTGTTGTTCAAGCGGTTCATGGTTCCATCTCCTAGATTTAAGGCGAGGCGGCCCCTGCCGTCCCTTTTGATGAGTGGAAGATGGCATTTTCCCTTCGTTCGGATTAGTCTCCAGATCGAGGAACTCGAATTCGGAAAAGCCGAACGATGATCAGGATCGAAGGTATTGCGGCTTTCGTCGCCGTGGTTGAGGCGGGCTCGGTCAGCGAGGCGGCCCGGCGTCTGCGGCTGTCCAAATCTGTCGTCAGCGAAAGGCTGGCGGAACTGGAGAAGTCGCTCGGCGGCGTGCTGCTGCACCGAACGACGCGCAAGCTCACCTTGACGGAGGATGGCGCGGTCTTCCTCGGGCGCGCCGCGCGCATCGTGCGCGAGATCGAGGAAGCCGCGGCAGATATGGCCGAGCGGCGCGGAACGCTGTCAGGCCCGATCCGCATCGCCGCCCCCGTCACCTTCGGCCGCATGCATCTCGGCCCGGCGCTTTATCCGTTTCTTGCCGAACATCCCGAGATCGAATTGACCCTCGACATCGATGACCGGCGCGTCGATGCCGCCTCGGACGGCTACGATGCCATTATCCGCAACGGCCCGATCGCCGATAGCCGGCTGGTCGCCTGGAAACTCACGCGCAGCCGCCGTCTTCTCTGCGCCTCGCCGGATTATCTCGCGCGCCAGGGAATTCCGTCGTCGCTGGCTGATCTCAACAGCCATCGCGGCATCTTCTACACCAATCGCGGCGTTGCCGACTGGCGCTTCCAGACGCCCGACGGGGCGATCGTCGTCCGCGCGAAACTGGCGCTCGGCATCAACAATGGCGACATGCTCCGCGACGCCGCGATTGCCGGGCTCGGCATCGCGCTGCTGCCTGCCTTCATCGCCGGCCCGGCCATCCGCGATTGCCGGCTTGCCGAAATCGATGTCGGCCATAGGCCGGAGGCCGAATTCATCTATATGGCCCATCCCGAAGGCCGAAATCCCTCCGCCAAGCTCCGTGCCATCGCCGACCACCTGAAGAAGAGTTTTGGTGATCCGCCCTATTGGGATCCGGTGGGTTAATTCATCAGTTCAGCAAGCTGATCAGGTTCTCGGTGACCGGCGAGCGATGTGTTTTCAGGATCGCCAGCGCCAGGCGCGCCACGGCCGGCGGCCCCTCGATCGGCCGGTAGGCCACACCTTCGAGCTTGATCTGCGAAATCGAAGCCGGCACGATCGAGACGCCGAGATCGGCCGCCACCAGATTGACGACCGAGGAAATCTGCGGTGCCTCCTGTGCCACGGTCAGCTCGAATCCGGCCTTGCGGCAGGCAAGCACGACATCGTCGTAGAGGCTCAAGCCCACGAGCCGGGGAAAGAGGATGAAGGGTTCGTCTGCCAGCGCCGCAAGCGGCACGCTACTGCGCCGTGCCAGGAGATGGCTGGCGGGCAGGGCGATCACCATCGGCTCGTCCGGCAGCCGCCGCAGCCTTATGCCGGCGGGATCGTCGAGGCTGGGGCGCATGAAGGTGGCGTCGAGCTCGCCGCGTTCCAGCTTCTGCATCAGCGCCAGCGTATTCATTTCCGTCAGCGACAGTTGCACCTCCGGCCAGCGTGCGCGAAAGCGTCGGATCGTCGTGCTGACGATGGGATTGAAGGCGGAGGAGGCAGTGAAACCGAGCGACAGCCGGCCGGTCTCGCCGCGATTGGCGCTTTGCGCCGCAAGTTTCGCCTTTTCCGCGGCCGCCAGCGAAGCCTTTGCCTCGCCGAGGAAGGCCGTGCCCGCCGCCGTCAATTCGGCGCCGTGCGGCACGCGATGAAACAGCGCCGCACCCACTTCCGTCTCCAGATCGCGGATCTGCTGGCTGAGCGGCGGCTGCCCGATGCCGAGCTTGCCGGCGGCACGGGTGAAATTGCCTTCTTCCGCTACTGCCAGGAAATATCTCAGGTGCCGCAACTCCATCGCCATCTCCAAAACCTATCGAAATCGCCAGTGTCATATATTGGACAAATGGAGTGGTGTTGACTAGATCGGAGGCTGGAAGGATGAGATATGCCGACGTCAGCGCATGCAATGAAGACCGCCGAGACAACCGCGATCCCAGGGCAGAAGCAATACCTGACCCGTGGCACCGGCGCCTATCGCCGCGCCAGCCTGGCGCTCTTCCTGTCCGGCTTCTCCACCTTCTCGCTGCTCTATTGCGTCCAGCCGCTGCTGCCGATCTTCTCGCAGCAATTCTCCGTCAGTCCGGCCGAAAGCTCGCTGTCCCTCTCGCTCTCCACCGGTTTCCTGGCGGTCGCCATCGTCTGTGCCGCCGCCGTCTCGGAAGGCCTTGGCCGCCGCAGCCTGATGTCGATATCGCTGGTTGGGGCGGCATTGTTGACCATTGCCTCCGCCTTTGCCCCGAATTGGCACCTGCTGCTCGTCATCCGCGCCCTGCAGGGCCTCGTTCTCGGCGGCGTGCCTGCTGTCGCCATGGCCTATCTCGCCGAGGAAATCGATCCGCGCGGCCTTGGCGCCACCATGGGCCTCTATGTCGGCGGCACGGCCTTCGGCGGCATGTCCGGACGCGTGTTGACCGGCATCTTCGCCGAATATCTCACCTGGCGTCCGGCGCTTTTTCTCATCGGCGCCATCGGCCTTGCCGCCGCAATCGGCTTCATCGCCCTCCTGCCGCCATCACGCAATTTCGTCCGCCGGCCGGGCTTCGATCCGCACTTTCATCTCAAGGCTTGGTTCGGCCATCTCAGCAATCCGGCGTTGCCCTTCATCTTCGCCATCGCCTTCCTGGCAATGGGCTCCTTCGTGACGATCTACAATTATGCCGGTTTCCGCCTTGTGGCGCCGCCCTACGACCTCAACCAGACCGAACTCGGGTTGATCTTCACCGTCTATCTCTTCGGCATCGGCGCCTCTTCGATCGGCGGCCTGCTGGGAGACCGGATCGGGCACTTTTCCGTGCTTCTCTTCGGTCTGGTACTCACCGCCGCCGGCAGCGCGCTGACGCTCTTTGCCTCACTCCCGGTCATCATCCTCGGTATAATTGTGCTCACGACCGGTTTCTTCATGAGCCATTCGATCGCCAGCGGCCTTGTCGGCAAGCTGGCGCGTGGCACCAAAGGGCACGCCTCGTCGCTCTATATGCTCGCCTATTATGTCGGCTCCAGCCTCATGGGTTCGGCGGGCGGGTGGTTCTACGCGGTTGAAGGCTGGGCCGCCGTCGTTATCTTCACGCTTGCCATGCTGGCATTGGCCTTCGCTTCCGCATGTTTTGCCCAGCACCTCGCGAGGAGAAAAGCATGATCCGCATAGACCGTCTCGATCATCTCGTGCTGACCGTCGCCGATATCGCCATCACCTGCGATTTCTATTCCCGCATCCTCGGCATGTCTGTCGAAACCTTCGCGGAAGGCCGCAAGGCGCTGAAATTCGGCCGCCAGAAGATCAACCTGCATCGGGCCGGCCACGAATTCGATCCCAAGGCGAAACGTCCCACACCCGGCTCCGGCGACCTCTGCTTCATCGCCGAGACACCGCTTGCCGATGTCATTGCTGATCTACAGGCCGCGGGCGTTGTGATCGAAGAGGGCCCGGTCGAACGCACCGGTGCGACCGGACGTCTGCGCTCGGTCTATTTCAGGGATCCCGACGGCAACCTTCTCGAAGTCTCCAATCTAATTGCCTGACGCGCTGCCCAGACGACTTGATTGAAGCTAACCTTCCCAATTCTCGGTTTGTAAATCAGCCACGCGCTCGAACTCACGCAGATTGCGGGTGATCAGGATGAGGCCGCGTGCGGCGGCCTGTCCGGCAATCAGGACGTCATAGGGTCCGATCGGCGTTCCCAATGCCTGCAGCGCCGCGCGGATTTCCCCCGCCTTGCGCGCGTCGTTCCGGTCGAATTCCAGGATATTGAATTGCAATGCATCGATCCGCGCCAGATTCTCATCGGTACGGAGGCTTTTGTAAGCACCGTAGAAGAGTTCATGCGCAACGATTGCCGGTATGGCGAAATCTTGCGGTCTGTGTTTGCGCAGTTCGGCGATGAGGCGCTCATTGACCTTCATCAGGGCAATGACGGCATTCGCATCGAGCAGGTACTTCATTTGAAGAAGTCGAGTTCGGGTCGCTCCTGCCCGGCAGGCTTCTCTTCCGCCGCTGTCGCAAAGTCCTGATCAACCGGACCGGCCACGTCGGCAAGCCAGTCCCAATCATCGGAAATCGGCTCGAGAATGATCGCACGCCCCTGCCGTCGAATGGTGACGCTATCGCCATCAAAGCGGAATTCCTTTGGCAAACGGACGGCTTGGGAACGCCCTGACCAGAAGATTTTTGCTGTTTCCATGTCATCGTCCTCGGCGGGATATGACAATGATATATAGCAGATCGTGGTCCATTTCAACCAAGCCGGATATAGGGCACGTCCTTCTTCGCCACCTCGTCCAGCGCTTCCTCGTAACCGGCATCGGCATAACGCATGACGCCGAGCGCCGTGTCGTTGGTCAGCGCATGGTCGAGCCGTTCGTCGGCGGCATCCGTGCCGTCGGCGATGACGGTGACGCCGCAGCTCGTCATGTAGCCGGCATAGCCGCCGCCGCCGGAATGGATGACGACCAGATCGGCCATCGACGAGCAGAGCATCATCGCGTCGATCAGCGGCCAGTCGGCGATCGCATCCGAGCCGTCCTTCATCCCCTCGGTCATGATATTGGGATGCGCCATGGCGCCGGCATCGAGATGGTCGCGGGAGAAGGCGACGGGGCCTTTGAGTTCGCCGCTCGCAACCAGCGCATTGACGCGCCGAGCGAGTGCCGTGCGTTCGCCATGGCCGAGCCAGGCGATGCGGGCCGGAAGCCCCTCGAAGGGCACATGCTCGCGCGCCAGCCGGATCCAGTTGGTGATGATTTTGTTGTCGGGGAACATTTCGAGCAGCAGGTCGTCGATGCGGGCGATGTCGCTCTCCTCGCCCGATAGCGCCATCCAGCGGAATGGGCCGATCGCCCGGGCAAACAACGGCCTGAGATAGGCCTCGGTGAAGATCGGAATGTCGAAGGCATTGGCGACGCCGCCCTCTTTGGCCTGCGTGCGGATCAGGTTGCCATTGTCGAAGACTTCCGAGCCCTTTTTCTGGAACTCCAGCATCGCCGTCACATGCTCGACGATCGAGGCGCGGCTTGCCGCCATCAATTGCCCCTGGCCATCGTCGCGCAGACCCTTGACCTGATCGAGGTTCATGCCCTTCGGCACATAGCCATAGACGAGGTCGTGCGCCGAGGTCTGGTCGGTGACGATATCAGGCACGATGCCGCGCCGGGCGATCTCGGGATAGACCTCCGCCGCATTGCCGACGAGGCCGACGGACAGCGCCCGCTTGTCCTTCACCGCCGCATCGATCATCCGAAGGGCGGCATCGAGATCGGGCGCGATTTCCTGGAGATAACCGATCTGCTGGCGCTTGCGGGCCCGCTCCGGATCGATGTCGACGCAGAGGATCGCAGCGCCTGCCATGCGGCCGGCGAGCGGCTGCGCTCCGCCCATGCCGCCGAGGCCAGCCGTCAACACGAACCGGCCGAGGAGATCGCCGCCGAAGCGCCGCTCGGCAATGCGCATGAAGATTTCGTACGTGCCCTGGATGACGCCCTGGCTGCCGATATATTGCCAGGCGCCGGCCGTCAGCCCGCCCCAGCAGATCAGCCCCTTGCGCTGCAGCTCGTAGAACACTTCGGCCTTTGCCCATTGCCCGACGATATTGCAGTTCGCCATGATGACCAGCGGCGCCTTGGCATGCGTTCGTACGAGCCCGATCGGCTTGCCGGACTGGATGAGCAGCGTCTGGTCCTCCTCCATCTCGGTCAGCGCCTTGACGATGCCCCTATGCGCTGCCCAGTTGCGGGCCGCCTTGCCGAGGGCGGCATAGACGATCAGGTTGTCGGGATCCTCGCCGACGGAGAGCACGTTTTCGAGCAGCCGCAGCAGCGCCTCCTGCCGCCAGCCCTTGGCGCGCAGTTCCGGCCCGCCGGGAATCGGAAATTTCGGATGACGTGGATTGGCCTTCGGCATCGTGGGTTCCTCGTTTTGCTATTTGCTCGGCAGCGATTCCACATAGGCGAGTGCCGCATCGAGCAAACGTCGTCTCAGGGCATCGTCGCCGTAAACTTCGGCATTGCCGCGCACCCAGCCATGCATGACACGCTCGCCCGACAGCATCTGGATCACGCCTGGCAGCGCCAGCGCCCAGCCGTCATTCCCTTTGCCGAGACGGATCAGCATGCCGTCATGGCGCGCGCAGCAGAGAAGATTGCCGTTCAGCATGAAGGCCCGGCCGCCGAACATGGACTTTTCGGCAAGGCCCGGCCGATCGCCGAGCTCCTCGCGCATCAGTTCTTCGAGACCGGGATCGCGCGCCATGGCTCAGGCCTTCGTCGCCAACGCATAGCGTGCGATCTCGATCCCCATCGCCTTTTCGACGACGGGATAGACGGTCGGATCGAGCACGCTTGCCGACAGCGGAATGATCTCCATCGGCACATGCAGGATGAAGACATGCATGCCCTCCTTGAGCTGGCCGACGCTGAGCGGCTCGCCCTCCGGTGAAAGCGTGGTGATGACGGCGGGGAAGGTCGCAAGCCTTTTGCCATCCGCATCGTCCACCGCCATATATTCGTTCATCACATGCAGCGTCACCGATTTTTCGCCTGCGCCGACTCTGATCGTGCCGATGTCGAAGGCTTCCCTGGTATAGACGACGTCCTTGCGGGTGATGACGCCTTCGGCAAGGATATGCCCGCCCGTCGTCTTGCAGATCGCGTCGACGACGGCAGATCCGCCGCGCTTCTCCGCCGCGATGATTGCTTCGCCCAGCGCAAGCGCCATCGAGATACCGCCGAGCGCCGCATGGCTGCGGACATAGGAGGCTCGGAGCGGATTGCGGCAACTGGCGATGAAGCCGCCGGATTGATCGGCGGCGGCCCGCAGCACCGGCGAGATCTTCGCCGTCGCACCCTTCACCACCAGCTCGATGTAACGGTTCTCGGCGCGATTGCCGCCGACGGCGGTCTGGATCATCGGCTCGGGCGATCCGGCCATGCCGATCGAGCCCATGTCGCCTGTGGGATGCGCGCGGATATCGCCGACCGCGTCGACCACCTTGGTGCCGAGGATCGCCGACGGCAGCCAGCCGTTCAGCGTCGAGGATTTGCCGTTCTGGCCGATGATCAGCCCGGAAAGCTTTTCGCCCAGCGCCTCCTGCAGCAGCTGCACGGCCTTCACATAATCGATGCCCTGCATTTCCCAGGGGGTGGTGGAGGCCGGCGCGCCGATCGCAGCCGCAGTCGCGACCCAATCCTCGTCCTTCAACTCATCGATCGAGACCAGCTCTGGCTTGCCGACATTGACGGCGGCAAGCCCGAGCATCCGCCCGTGATCGGCCCAGCCGCCGCCGCCGGCGGCATAGACGGAGCCGCCCTTGACGGCAGCTTCCACGTCCTTCTCAACGAGTATGCGCCCCATTCGCCTTCTCCTGATTCAAGCTCGTGTCCATCTCGCGCACCGCCTCGAAAAGCACGGCGGCGCCGAGCGCGATATCGTCATTCTCAGCCCACTCGTCGGCCGAATGGCTGCGGCCTTCCCGGCAAGGCACGAAGATCATCGCCGCCGGCGCCACCTTGGCGATCCAGGCCGTATCGTGTCCTGCGCCGGAGGCCATCCGCCGATGTTTCGCGCCGACCCGTTCGCAGGCAGCCTCCAAGGTCGACAGCAGCCCGGCATCGCCAGGCGTTGGCTGATTGTCGGAAACCCGGTTCGGCGTCTTGATCGTCACGCCATAGGCCCCCGCCAGCTTTTCGACATGGCCGTCGAGCCAGCGGCAGAATGCCTCCATGTCGGCACGGATTTCGGCACGGCCATCGATCAGCAGCACCACCTTCGACGGCACGACATTGGCGGCATTCGGCTCGATCCGGAATTCGCCGACCGTCGCCGCGAAATGCCCCGGCGACTTGGCAAGTTCGGCAGCGGCATTGCGGATGTCGAGCACCAGCTGCGACGCCGCCACCAGCGCATCCGCCCGCCGGTCCATCGGCGTCGTGCCGGCATGGTCGGCCCGCCCTTCGACGGTGATCTCGATACGGGTGATGCCTGATATCGCGGTGACGATGCCGACATCCTCATTTTCGGCTTCGAGCACCGGGCCTTGTTCGATATGAAGCTCCAGAAAGCCGGCTATATCGGGCCTGTTCTGCTGCATCAGCACATCCGGTCGGCCACCGACCTCGGCGATGCCCTCGGCCAGGTCGCGCCCGTCGCTGACGCGCGAAAGCCATGCCTCCGGCAACTGGCCTGTCATACCGCGGCTGCCGATGCAGGACACGCCGAAGATGCTGACCTCCTCGGCAAGGAAATCGACGACTTCGAGATCGTGATCGAGCTCGATATTCTGGTCAACAAGCGCGCGCGCCACCTCCAGCGCCGAGATGACCCCGGCAATGCCGTCAAAGCGGCCGCCATCCGGCACCGTGTCGGAATGCGAGCCGACCATGATCGTGCCCAGCCACGGTTTCCGGCCTGTCCGCCGTCCGACCAGATTGCCGGCGGCATCGATCCGCGTTTCCAGCCCCGCCGCCTTCATCCGTGCTTCGATATAGGCCCGGCCGTCGAGGAAGAGCGGCGAGAAGGCACGCCGCGTCCAAGGGTGCCCCGGCTCGGTAATCCCGGCCAGCGCCTCGATATCTTCAGCGATCCGGCCGGCCTTGACGGGAAGATTGCGGCTCATGCTTCAGCTCCCGCAATGACCTGGCGCGGCAGCGGCCGCACGAACCGGCCGGTGCCGGGCTCGGCCAGCACCTTCGCGCCCTCGGCGATCTTTTCACCGCGCAGATAGGTGGCCGAGACGGTCCAGGGCAGGCGGATGCCGTTATAGGGGCTCCAGCCGACGACATTGTTGCCGCTCGCGGCGGCGTCATAGACGCTGTCGCGCGGCTCCAGCACGACGATATCTGCATCCTTGCCCGGCGTCAGCGCGCCTTTGATATGGTCGAGCCGGAAATGCTTCGCCGGGTTCTCCGCCATCAGCCTGGCGGCCCATGTCAGCGGAATGCCGCGTTCGATGGCACCTTTGACGAAAAGCGGCACCATCACCTCGAGGCCGGGAACGCCGGATGCGTTGGCGAGCATGTCTGGATTGGTCTTGCGGTTTTCCGACCAGCTGACGTGGTCGGTCGAAAGCAGCCAGACATCACCCTCGGCCACCTTCCGCCAGAGCGTCTCCACCTCGGCGCGCGGCCGCACGGGCGGATTGATCTTCGCCTTGCCGCCGAGCCGCTTTACGTCGTTTTCCTCGTCGAGCGTCAGGTAGTGGATGCAGCATTCGACCGTCGCCGCAAAGCCGTCGCGGCGATAGGCGCGCGCGATATCATAGCCGCGCCCGAGCGAGCAGTGCACCACATGTGCCGGGCAGCCGGTATTGGCACCCGTCTCGAAGATCGTATGCATTGCCAGCAGCTCGGTGATCGGCGGCCGCGACAGGCCGTGCGCCCGCCAATCGGTGATGCCGCTTGCCTTCACTTGCTCCATGTAAGTGCGCACCGCCTCGTCGTCTTCATTGTGCACGCCCGCCGTCAGTCCCGTCGGCGCGATTGCCGCAAAGCAGGCGTCGAGCAGGGCCGGCGGAATGCGCGGAAAGCGCTTGGGATCGGTGCCGAAGGTCGAAAATTTGAAGGCCGCGACGCCTGCCTCGACCATCTCACGGATGCGCGCCGGGCCTTCTTCCGGATCGACGGTGCCGTAGAGCGCAAAGTCGACGCGCGCCTGCGGACCGGCATGATCGATCTTCCGCTTCACCGCCGCCGCCGAGCAGACGAGATTGCCCTCGTCATAGGGCATGTCGACAATCGTTGTCACGCCGCCGGCCGCCGCCGAGCGTGTCGACCAGAGGAAGTCCTCCTGGTCTTTCTGGGAAAGCGAATGCACCTGCGCGTCGATCGCACCGGGCAGGATCAGCGCTTTTCCGAGCAGATGCCGTTCGCGGCCCGCAGGCGGCACGCCGAGGCCGACCTCGGCGATTTTGCCGTCGCGCACGGCGACATAGCCCTCTTCGAGAATGCGGTCCGGCAGCACCACACTGCCCTGCAGAACGAGATCGAAGTCCATGCTGCTTCCTCCGTAACTGGAAATCAGACCGCTGCCGGCTCGTGATGGGTTAGCCGTTCCTCGATGCGCTGCAGCGAGCCGAGGGCGAAGAAATCGTCGAAGGAGGCGATCGGAACCTGCTCGGTCAGCTTGGTCACGAATTCGTCCGAACCAAGTTCCTCCTCGATCGCCTCCACTTCAGCCGAAAGCGGCCGGTCGACCGTATAGAAATCCGCATGTTTGCGCACGACCTCGTAGAGCATGGCGGCGACACCCTTCGGTTCATCGCCGAGAATGTCGATCGCCTGGGCAGACAGCAGCGCCTCGAGGGCTGCGAGACGCTTCAGCGCCCGCATCTGCCGGTCGAAGCGTTCGATGACGAGCGGCAGGAAGGCTGCCTCGTCCTCCAGCCCGGCTGCGACGACCAGCGACTGGGCCGACACGGGATTGGACATCGACAGCACGCGCGAGAAGATCTCGCCGGCAAGTTTGATGATCGGCCCGAAACCGGTGGCGATCCGCCCCGGCGGCACGAGATTGACCGGCAGGTCGCGCCGTTGGCCATTGCCGAGAATGACGCAGCGGTTGAAGGCGTTGCGCGCCGCATGCGCCATGCAGAGCGCGGCCGATTCGAGCAGGATCGTCACATCGAGCGGCAGCGAGCCCCCCGACGTCATCACCCGGCCTTCGACCACGACCGGATTGTCGTCCGAGCGCCCGGTGGCGGCAAGGATCTTGTGTCCGGTCGATAAAAGGTTTTCGATCACCGCGCCGAACACCTGCGCGATCATCCGCAGGCTGAGCGGATCCTGCACATGCGTTGCGACGGGCCAGTTCCATTCGTCGGAGGCATTGCAAAGCCAGGCACCGATCAGCGCTTCGCGCGCCGTTCCGACATGCCGGACCGCCTTCCAGGGATCGCGGGAGGCGCCAAGCGCGCCGGCCGCCATCATCGCCGTCGCCAGCAGGACGCGGATCGAGGCCGCGGCGTTGCGCGTCGTTTCCGCTGCCGAGGCAAAGCTCACCGCATTGATGCTGAGCGAAGCGAGGCTGTCGCGCGGCGCCATCCGCATCGGTTCCAGCCCGGCCGCCTGGAAAGCCTCGGCCGCCTGCATCCGGTTGCCGCGATAGATCGCTTCGCCGACGCCGGTCAGCACAGCGCCGATCTGTCCCATCAGGCCGATATCCGCACAGCCGATCGAGCCGGTACGGCGCACGACCGGGATGAGATCGGCCTCGAGCATCCTGATATAGGCTTGGATCAGCTCCGGCGTGCAGCCGACCTGGCCGGTCAGCGCCGTGTTGATACGGATCGCCATGGCATTGCGCACGATATTGCAGGAAAAGGGGGTGCCGGTGCCGAAATGATGGGCGCGCACCAAGCCGAGATTGAAGGTGTCGAGTTCGTCGGCCGACCACTCCACATCCTTCATGGCGCCGACGCCTGTCGTCGAGCCGTAGACGGGCATGCCGGAGGCAATCGCATCCTCGACGACCTCGCGGGCGATCGCGATGCGGGCCATGCCTGTCGCCGAAGCCGAAACCGCAGCCTTGCCCGCCCCGATCGTCACCATCTCGGCAAAACCGAGCGGTCGTCCGGAAAGTTCGATGCCAGGGCGTTCGTGCTTCATGTGCCATATCTCCCTAGAATGGGATGATTTTAGGCCGATCGGCCCAAAATCTGAATCCCGTTCTAAATTAAAGAGTCAGAGCATGATGTCGCTCACACTTTTCGGCATCATGCTTTGAAGACGAGACTAAGCGAGCCCTCCGTCACATGGGATATCCCAAATGCCGAACACAGCATGTTTTTGGCAGGCGGATCAGCTCAGCATCCAGGCAATATAGACAAGCGTCAATGCGATGATCCACAGCGCAATCTTGGCCGAACGGTTGTGCCGCGCTTCGGCCTTGCCGATCGCCTCCGCCGTCTCAGCATCGAAACGTAAGCCGTGCTCGCTCATATGCAGCAGCTGATGGTGGAATTTTTCGGTCTTCGCTGCGATTTCCGGCACGGCTTCGGCGAGCTTGACCGCCGCCTTCAGCCCGTCCTTGAGATCGGTGGCGATCCGTTTCGGTCCGAGATTGGTGCGGATCCAGTCACCGACGACGGGCTCGGAGGCCTTCCACATGTTGAAGCGCGGATTGAGCATGCGCGATACGCCTTCGACCACGACCATGGTCTTCTGCAGCATCACCAGCTCCGGCCGCGTCTCCATGTCGAAGAGCTCGGTCACTTCGAAAAGCAGCGTCAGCAGCTTGCCCATCGAGATCGTCTCGGCCGGCTGCCCGTGGATCGGCTCGCCGATTGCCCGGATCGCCTGGGCGAAGCTTTCGACATTGTGGTGACCGGGCACATAACCGGCCTCGAAATGCACCTCGGCAACCCGGATATAGTCACGGGTGATGAAGCCATAGAGGATTTCGGCGAGGAACCGCCGCTCCTTCTTGCCCAGCCGCCCGACGATGCCCATGTCGACGGCGACGATCATGCCATCAGCATCGACGAAGAGATTGCCCGGATGCATGTCGGCATGGAAGAAGCCGTCGCGCAGCGTGTGGCGCAGGAACGATTGGATCAGCGTATCGGCGAGCACATTGAGGTCGTGGCCCGCCGCGCGTAGACCCTCGACATCGGACATCCTCGTGCCGTCGATCCACTCCATGGTGATGACGTCGCGCCCGGTGCGTTCCCAGTCGACCTTCGGCACGCGGAAACCCGGGTCCTTTTCGGTGTTTTCGGCGATCTCGGAAAGAGCTGCCGCCTCCAGGCGAAGATCCATCTCCACCTTGGTCGTCTGCTCCAGCGTCTTCGTCACCTCGACCGGCCGCAGCCGCCGGCTGGATGGCAGGAAACGCTCCTGCATATGGGCAACGAGATACATCGCCTCGATGTCATGGGCAAAGCGCTGGCGCACGCCGGGGCGCACGATCTTGACGGCGACCTTCTTCCGGCCCTCGGCGCTATCGACCTCGGCCGGATGCACCTGCGCGATCGAGGCGGCGGCGATCGGATCGCCGAAGCTCGCATAGAGTTCGCTGATCGGCCGTCCGAGCGAGCCTTCGATATTGGCCTTGGCGGCGGCCGAGGGAAAGAAGGCCATCCGGTCCTGAAGCTGCGATAGGTCGTTGGCGAATTCGACGCCGACAACATCCGGCCGCGTCGCCAGGAACTGCCCGATCTTCACATAGGACGGACCGAGCCGCTCGACAGCCTGTGCCAACCGGTCGCTGCGCTTCTGATGCCGCGCCTTGCTTCGCTCGAAAATCGTGACGAAGGATTTGGCGAGCGCGACCGGAGGCGGCAGCCCTTCGGAAGGAAGGGCTGACACGACACCCTCACGCACGAGCACCCAGCCGACGCGCCAAAGGCGGAAATATGCGCCGAAAGTACTCATGTTCTGTTTGATTCTCGCGCGACGCTATTCGAAAACCGCTCTACACTTTTCGGCGTCATGCGTCAGAGCTTCCAGCCGGAATGGAGTGCGGCGATGCCGCCGGTATAATTGGTGAAGGTGACGCGCGAAAAGCCGGCCTGGCGGATCATTGCCGCGAAATTCTCCTGGTTCGGGAACTTGCGGATCGATTCCACCAGATATTGATAGGGTTCGGCATCGCCGGTGATCGCCTTGCCGAACTGTGGAATGGCATTGAACGACCAGGCGTCGTAGATCTTGTCGAGAAGCGGCATATCGACTTCGGAAAATTCCAGCACCAGCAGCCGCCCGCCGCGCTTCAAGACGCGATAGGCCTCAGACAGCGCCGCATCGATCCTCGGCACGTTGCGGATGCCGAAGGCGATCGTATAGGCGTCGAAGCTGCCTGTCTCGAAAGGCAGTTCCTCGGCATTCGCCTCGACGAAGGTGAGATTGCCGGAAAGCTTCTTCTTTTCCGCCCGCTCGGCGCCGACGCCGAGCATCGAGCCGTTGATGTCGAGCACCGTGGCATGCGCCTGTCTGCCCGACGCCTCGACGATGCGGAAGGCGATATCACCCGTGCCGCCGGCAACGTCGAGGACCTTGTAGCCAGGCTCCTTGCGCGGGTTCAGCGCCGAGATCATCGCATCCTTCCAGGCGCGGTGCATGCCCATCGACATGACGTCGTTCATGATGTCATAGCGCTTGGCGACCTTGTGGAACACCTGGTTGACCAGGCCCTGCTTCTCGCCGTCAGGCACCTCGCGGAAGCCGTAGGAGGTCTTCATGCCGCCATCGGCGGAAGTGCGGCTTTCTGACATCAGACTGCTCCGTTCCTGAGATTCAGGCGCGGCGGCCATAGCGAAAGACCGCGCGCGACGTTATCACTGGGCCGCGTTTTCCGCGGCACACTGGCGCTATAGCGCACATCGTCGTCGGTTGAAACACGTTAGAGATAGATGGGTTAAGATGCCGGAATTGCCAGAAGTCGAAACGGTGAAACGCGGCCTGACGCCGGCGATGGAGGGCACGCGCGTCACCAGGCTGGAGCTGCGCCGCGGCGATCTGCGCTTCCCCTTTCCCGACGCTTTCGCAGACAGGGTTTCCGGCCGCACCATCGTCAGCCTTGGCCGCCGCGCCAAATACCTGCTGGTCGATCTCGACGACGGCAACACGCTGATTTCGCATCTCGGCATGTCCGGTTCCTTTCGCATCGAGGAAGGTGCAGCCTCCGGCATGCCGGGCGAATTCCACCATGCCCGCTCGAAGGACGAGAAGCACGATCACGTCGTCTTCCATCTGCAAGCGGCCAGCGGCCCCCGCCGCGTCGTCTACAACGATCCGCGCCGTTTCGGATTCATGGATATGGTGGGACGCGCCGATCTCGCCGCCCATCCCTTCTTCCGCGATCTCGGCCCGGAGCCGACGGGAAACGAGCTCAGCGCCGCCTATCTGGCCGAACGCTTCCGGGACAAGGCGCAGCCGCTGAAGAGCGCGCTGCTTGACCAGAAGAACATTGCCGGTCTCGGCAATATCTATGTCTGCGAAGCATTGTGGCGTTCGCATCTTTCGCCGATCCGCGCCGCTGGCACGCTGGTGACGGCGACTGGCCGGCCGAAGGCACAGCTCGACCTGCTCGTCACCTCGATCCGCGACGTCGTCGCCGACGCGATCGCCGCCGGCGGATCATCGCTGCGCGACCATATCCAGACCGACGGATCGCTCGGCTATTTCCAGCATTCCTTCTCCGTCTATGATCGCGAAAGTCAGGCTTGCCGCACGCCCGGCTGCGGCGGTACGGTCGCCCGCATCGTCCAGGCGGGCCGCTCCACCTTCTATTGCGCCACCTGCCAGAAGTAAGCCTGCCAGACGTTAAGAGTGAGAAACCGGGAGAACAGCATGGCCTATGAGACCCTGATCGTCGAAACCCGAGGCAATGTCGGCCTCGTCACGCTGAACCGCCCGCAGGCGCTGAACGCGCTGAACTCCACCGTCCTGAAGGAACTGAAAGAGGCCTATGCCGCCTTCCACGCCGACGAGACGGTCGGGGCGATCGTGCTGACCGGTTCCGAGCGCGCCTTTGCTGCCGGCGCCGATATCAAGGAGATGCAGCCGCTCCAGTTCGCCGATATCTATAAGAGTGATTTCATCAGCGGCTGGGATGAGGTCGCCAAGGCACGCAAGCCGGTGATCGCTGCGGTCAGCGGTTTTGCGCTCGGCGGCGGCTGCGAGCTCGCCATGATGTGCGATTTCATCATCGCCTCGGAGACGGCGAAGTTCGGCCAGCCGGAAATCACCCTCGGCGTCATTCCCGGCATGGGCGGCTCGCAGCGGCTGACGCGCGCCGTCGGCAAGGCGAAGGCGATGGATCTCATCCTGACCGGCCGCATGATGGATGCGGCGGAAGCCGAACGATCGGGACTCGTTTCGCGTGTGGTCGCGCCCGAACGTCTGCTCGACGAGGCTTTTGCCGCAGCCGAAAAGATCGCTTCGCTGTCGCGCCCCTCGGTGATGATGGCCAAGGAGGCGATCAACCGCGCATTCGAGACGACGCTGGAGGAGGGCTTGCGTTTCGAGCGCCGCCTGTTTCACAGTCTCTTTGCCACGGACGACCAGAAAGAAGGCATGGCGGCCTTCGTCGAGAAGCGCAAACCTGCTTTTACGCACCGTTGAATGCTTTTAGGCGCTTGCCGGTGGTAAAGCTTGAAAATCCGCGTTGACGTGGGCCGGCTTTAGAGTTATATGCCCGCCCACGGTTCGGAAAGCCGGTTTGGTTTTCCGCGATTGCTCCCGCATTGCTGGATTTTGTGGCCGCAAGGCCCGCGGTAATGGCGGAGTTTGTTCGAATTCTTGAGAGAGGCATCCATGGCCAATACAACTTCGGCGAAAAAAGCGACCCGCAAGATCGCCCGCCGTACCGACGTCAATAAGGCTCGTCGCTCGCGCGTTCGTACTTTCGTTCGCCAGGTCGAAGAGGCCATCGCATCCGGTGACGCCGCCAAGGCGAAGGAAGCTTTCCTGGCTGCTCAGCCCGAGCTTGCCCGCGCCGCCAGCAAGGGTGTGCTGCATTCCAACACGGCATCGCGCAAGGTCTCGCGTCTGGCTGCTCGTGTGAAGGCTCTTTCGGTCACCACGACCGCGTAATCTTCCGTTAAGGACTTCTTCTTTATGATTAGCCCGGTAATTTTACCGGGCTTTTTCGATTCAACCGATCGGCCCCTGCATGGTTAATCTCACGACTATTTCGTGTCAGTGCCATGACAGGAAAAAGTGTGTAGAAACAATAGCTTGCGCAAGGATGCTTTTGCACCGCGCGACTCTGCCCCAAGCTTCCGGGACCACAGGCGAGTCAAGAGGATTTTATTTTTTTTTCTTTCAATGCGTGTCAAAATAGCCCGAACGGGGAATCTCTTTGATTCAACTGCGATTCTTTTTTGACGCTGGTGTGACGCCCGAAAAGGGTAGGCGGAGTCAATGGCCGCTTCTTAATTTTGCGTAAAATTCATCGTTGATATTGCCTTTTGATCCTGCCTAAATGGCTTTTAACAAAGGGCGCGGACATCACCTGCAGGGGCTCGGTCTTAACTGCCACGTCGGCAGGGCGATGAGTTTGTGCCTTTTGTTACGGAGCTTGCGCTTCCGTTTTTTCAAGCACTCGACGGATTTGGGCCGTAACGTGGCTGTTACGGAGCGGGGATGTTTTGTGCCTTCAGTGGCCACACGTTTAAGGCGAGGTCGCCGGAGAAGGTTAAAGTAATATTGCGTTCGGGTTGGTCGGCCGAATACGAGGTTCGACCGCCAGCCTGACACGGAAAGCCGATGAAGGTTGCCGCATGAATGCGGCCCCTGCAACGGAGTTCTGCGTCGGTCCCGTTGAGGGGCCAGTGTTTTGAGTGAACCGGCAGGCGAGCGGCTCATGAGGATCCGTCAGCCCGCCAAAGCGGGGAATGATCGGGCGGCCGTTTTAGCGGATGCCGCCCGGTGGAATTGAAAGGCGGCATTATGCAGATGAATACGATGACGACGGGCGGGCTCGACAATGGGGATGCGGCACCGCAGACGTTCGGCTCCATTCGCCTCGAAGTGGGCGAAGCAAAGGCGGAAATGAAGCAGAGCATTTTGTTTGAGCGCGTCAGCGCGCGCTTGAAGGCCCAGGTCGGTCCTGACGTCTATGCCAGCTGGTTTGCCAGGCTGAAGCTGCATTCGGTCTCGAAGAGCGTGGTTCGCCTTTCGGTTCCCACGACCTTCCTGAAGTCGTGGATCAACAATCGTTATCTCGATCTCATCACCGGTCTGTTCCAGGCCGAGGATCCGGAAATTCTGAAAATCGAAGTCCTGGTGCGCACGGCAACGCGCCACGGCACGAAGGCGCTCGATGAGGCGGTCGCGCCGGAACCAGCCGCCCCCACGCAGATGCGTCGCCCGACAAGCGCGCAGCCGGCCGGTCAGGCCGTCCAGCAGGCGGTTTCGGCTGTTGCCGCCGCAAGGCCAGCAAGCTTTGGCTCGCCGCTCTTCGGTTCGCCGCTCGATAGCCGCTTCACCTTCGACACCTTCGTCGAAGGCAGCTCGAACCGGGTCGCACTTGCGGCTGCAAAGACGATTGCGGAAGCTGGTCAGGGCGCCGTGCGCTTCAACCCGCTCTTCATCCATTCGACCGTCGGCCTCGGCAAGACCCACCTGCTGCAGGCGGTCGCCAATGCCGCGGTGCAGAACCCGCGGGCTCTGCGCGTCGTCTATCTGACGGCCGAATATTTCATGTGGCGCTTCGCCACCGCGATCCGCGACAATGATGCGCTGACGCTGAAGGATTCGCTGCGCAACATCGACCTCTTGATCATCGACGACATGCAGTTCCTGCAGGGCAAGATGATCCAGCATGAATTCTGCCATCTCCTGAACATGCTGCTCGACAGCGCCAAGCAGGTCGTCGTTGCCGCCGACCGTGCGCCCTGGGAGCTGGAGTCGCTCGACCCCCGCGTTCGCTCGCGCCTGCAGGGCGGTGTGGCGATCGAATTCGACGCGCCGGATTACGAGATGCGTCTCGAAATCCTCAAGCGTCGCCTTGCTGTCGCCCGGCTCGAAGATCCCTCGCTCGAAATTCCGGCCGAACTGCTCCAGCACGTCGCCCGCAACGTCACGGCCAGCGGCCGCGAACTCGAAGGCGCCTTCAACCAGCTGGTCTTCCGCCGCTCCTTCGAGCCGAACCTGTCGATCGAACGCGTCGACGAACTGCTCGCCCATCTGGTCGGCTCCGGCGAGCCGCGCCGTGTGCGCATCGAGGATATCCAGCGCATCGTCGCAAGGCACTACAACGTTTCGCGCCAGGAACTGGTGTCGAACCGCCGCACCCGCGTCATCGTCAAGCCGCGCCAGATCGCCATGTATCTGTCGAAGACGCTGACGCCGCGCTCCTTCCCGGAGATCGGCCGCCGGTTCGGCGGGCGCGATCACACGACCGTGCTGCATGCCGTGCGCAAGATCGAGGAGCTGATTTCGGGAGACACCAAGCTTTCGCACGAAGTCGAGCTTCTGAAGCGCCTGATCAACGAATAATCGACGAGTTTTCCCGAAAAATCCACGGCCGGAAGCGATTCCGGTCGTTTTCCTTTATAAGTTTTTTATTCTATACCTCCGGCGCATCCAGTGCATGTCAAAGACTGAAGCGCCAAAACGGCGCGTGGGAGGAATGAATGAGTTTCGAAAAGATCGCCGTTCTCGGCCTGGGCAAGGTCGGACGGCTGGCGGCGACGCTGTTGCATGAAGGCGGCTTCGAGGTCATCGGGGTCGACGCGCAATTGCCGCTGAGCGACGTCCCCTTCAAGTGCCGCACCGGCGATATCTCCGACCCGCAAGTGATCGGCGAACTGCTCTCGAATGTCGAGGCGGTGCTCTCCTGCCTGCCCTATCATTTGAACATCGAATTGGCGCGCGCCGCCCATCTTGCCGGCATTCATTATTTCGATTTGACCGAAGACGTTCCCACAACCAATTTCATCATCGAGCTGTCGAAGACCGCCCGCGGCCTGATGGCGCCGCAATGCGGCCTGGCGCCGGGTTTCGTCGGCATCGTCGGCGCAAGCCTGGCCGACGGCTTCGATCGCTGCCGGTCGATCCGCATGCGCGTCGGCGCCCTGCCGCAGCATCCGACCGGGCTGCTGGGCTATGCCTTCAACTGGTCGCCTGAGGGCGTCGTCAACGAGTATCTGAACGACTGCGAGGTCATCGAGGGCGGTGTGCGCAAGCTCGTCTCGCCGATGGAATGGCACGAGACCGTCTATGTCGGCGGCGTCAAGCTCGAAGCCTTCACGACGTCGGGCGGCCTTGGCACTATGTGCGACACGATGCTCGGCAAGATTGACAATCTCGATTACAAGACCATGCGTTATCCCGGCCATATGGAGTTGATGAACTTCTTCTTCCACGAGCTGTTGATGCGCGATAAGCGCAAGCTCGCCGGCGAGATCCTGACCAATGCCAAGCCGCCGGTTGAAGACGATGTCGTCTATGTCCATGTCGCCGCCGAAGGCACCGAGAATGGCAGCCTGCGCCGCAAGGAGTTCGTGCGCGCCTATTACCCGATCGAGATTGCCGGGGCGCGCCGCACGGCGATTGCCTGGACGACGTCAGCCTCCGTCGTCGCCGTCATCGAGATGGTCCGCGACGGTCTGCTGCCGGCGACCGGCTTCCTGCACCAGGAGCATATTCCGCTGGAGATGTTTTTGAAGACACCGACCGGCAGCCTCTTCAAGGCGGGCGCGACAAGCCACGGCTGAGACATGCCTTCTTGCGCGGCGGCAATATCGATGCCGCCGTGCCGCAAATCCAGCCCGCCGCGTCAGCAGGCGAGATCGGCGACGACGGAATCGAGGATCAGCATGCCTGATGGCGTGCAGCGCAGGCGTGAATTGCCGATCCGCTCGATGAATTTGTGTTCGAGCAGGAATTCCTCGCGTTTCGGGTCGAGGTCGCGGCCCGAAAGCTGCTGCCAGCGGGCAAGATCGACGCCTTCCCTCAGCCGCAGCCCCATCAGCAGCAGCTCGTCGGACTGTTCCTCGAAGCCGAGCCGCTCCTCGTCGAGAATGCCGTGCCCATCACGCTCGACCATCTCGAGCCAGGTTTCCGGCTTGCGCTCGGTCGCCGTCGCGAGCTTCTCGGGGCCACGCGTCAGCCGGCCATGGGCGCCCGGGCCGATGCCGGCATAATCGCCGTAGCGCCAGTAGGTCAGGTTATGCCGGCTTTCGGCCCCCGGCCGGGCATGATTGGAAACCTCATAGGCCGGCATGCCCTCGCGCGCGGTGATCTCCTGCGTCGCCTCGTAGAGCAGTGCCGATTGCTCGCCATCCGGCACGATCAGCTTGCCGGCCTTGTGCAGGCCGTAGAAGGGCGTGCCCTCCTCGATGGTCAGCTGATAGAGCGAAAGATGGTCGACCGCATAGGAGATCGCCTCCTTCAGTTCCTTTTCCCATTCCTCGACCGTCTGCTCCGGCCGGGCATAGATCAGGTCGAAGGACATGCGCGGAAAGATGTCGCGCGCCAGCCTTATCGCCTTCAGTGCGTCGGCGACATCATGCAGCCTGCCGAGGAATTTCAGATCCCGGTCGTTCAGCGCCTGCACGCCGAGCGAGACGCGATTGACGCCGGCCGCCCGATAGCCGCGGAACCGTTCGGCCTCGACGCTCGAAGGATTGGCCTCCATGGTGATCTCGATGCCATCTGGCACATGCCAGTGCCGCGCAATGCCGTCGAGAATGGCCGAGACCGTTTCCGGCTTCATCAGCGAGGGCGTGCCGCCGCCGAGAAAGATGCTCGTCACCGTCTTCGGCCCGCTGATCGCCCGGACCGCCGCCATCTCCGTCAGGAAGGCGGCCGTATAACGCTCCTGATCCACCGGCTGATGCCGCACATGGCTGTTGAAGTCGCAATAGGGACACTTCGCCGCGCAGAAGGGCCAATGCACATAGACGCCGAAGCCCGGCTCGCCGGTATCAGGCAGCAGAGCCGCGTCGCGCGAGGTGCTTGGCGTGTCGAAATTGACCACGGACCGACTCTATGCCTCCAGGCAGGTTTCGACAAAGAGTTTGAAGGCGCGGGCCCGGTGCGACAGCGCTTGCGGCTTGCCGACGTTCCAGCCGTGTTTTTCCTCGCCGCTCATTTCGCCGAAGGTGATGTCGTAGCCCTCAGGCTGGAACACCGGATCGTAGCCGAAGCCCTGGGTGCCGCGCGGCGGCCAGACGACGCTGCCTTCCACCTCGCCGCGAAACAGCTCCGTATGCCCATCCGGCCAGGCGAGGCAGAGCACGCTGATGAAGCGCGCCCTGCGCTGTTCGGGCTTTGTCGCGCCGGCATCCTGCAGCGCCTTTTCCACCTTGGCCATCGCCATGTCGAAATCGCGCGTGCCGTCTGCCCTCTCCGCCCAATTGGCGGTGTAGACACCGGGATCGCCGCCGAGTGCATCGACCACCAGCCCGGAATCGTCTGACAGCGCCGGCATGCCTGAGGCATTGGCTGAGGCGATTGCCTTGATCGTCGCATTCTCCTCGAAGCTCGTGCCCGTCTCATCCGGTTCGACGAAATTCAGTTCGGCGGCCGATTTGGCGGTGAAGCCGAGCGGCCCGATCAATTCCTGGATCTCGCGGATCTTGCCGGCATTGTGGCTGGCGACGACGATGGTCTTCGTTTCAAGCTTGCGCATTCAGATGTCCTGTTCGATGCCCCAGATTTTAGCCTCCGCGCATTCCAGGCTGTTGCCATCAGGATCGCGGAAATAGATCGAGCGACCGCCGTTCGGCCAGCGCACCTCGGATTCGATCGCAACGCCGGCCGCCGTCAGCCGTTCGGCCATGGCATCGATATTGCGGCCGGACACCCGGAAACAGGCATGGCCTTGGCCGCTCGTGCCGTGCGGCGGCACCTGCAGTGCTTCAGGCGCCGGCGGCTTCACCGTTTCCTTAGGATTGAAGATCAGGAGAACGCCAGGCCCGCAGCGGAAGAAGACATGCCGGTTGGCGGCCCGCGCGATCTTTTCAAGCCCGAGAACGTCTTCGTAGAACGTCTCGGCCTTATCGAGATCCCGCGCATAGAGCGCCGTTTCCAACATGCCTTCCAGCATGGGGTTCATCCTTCGACGGCTTGCTTCTGCAGCGCCACGAGTTCGCCGATGCCGTTTCTGGCAAGCTGCATCAGAGAGGTGAATTCGCCCTCGCTGAACGGCGTGCCTTCGGCCGTGCCCTGAATCTCGACGATCCCGCCGGTGCCCGTCATGACGAAGTTCGCATCGGTCTCGGCCGAGGAATCCTCAAGGTAATCGAGATCGATCACCGGCTGGCTGGCGAAGATGCCGCAGGAGATGGCGGCGACATGATCCTTTAGGACCCGGTCGACCTTGATCATGTTGCGGCTTTCCATCCATTTCAGGCAGTCGTAAAGCGCGATCCAGCCGCCGGTGATCGAAGCGGTCCGCGTGCCGCCATCGGCCTGGATGACGTCGCAATCGAGCGTGATCTGCCGCTCGCCGAGCGCCTGCAGGTCGACGACGGCGCGCAGCGACCGACCGATCAGCCGCTGGATTTCCTGGGTGCGGCCGCCCTGCTTGCCGGCGGCGGCTTCGCGCTTCATGCGTTCCCCGGTCGCCCGCGGCAGCATGCCGTATTCGGCCGTGACCCAGCCCTTGCCGGTATTGCGCAGCCATGGCGGCGCCTTTTCTTCGAGGCTCGCGGTGCAGAGCACATGCGTATCGCCGAACTTCACCAGGCAGGAGCCTTCCGCATGCTTGGAAAAATTGCGCTCGAACGAGACCTTGCGCATCTGGTCGATTTTTCTGCCTGAAGGCCGCATTCTCATCTCCTGGGGTTTATTTGACCGCTTCTACGATTGGCGGCGCTCATTTGCAAATTCCCTTTTGCCACGGGTGTTAGTTTGACTTACTTTTCGGGAAGTATCATCAGCACGGGTTCGAAAGCTTCATGGGCATCAGGTCGACGTCGGTTTCGGATGCCGTAGCTGCGCTGGACGAGCGCTCCAGGGAAATTTTTCGTCGCATCGTCGAAGGTTATCTGGAAAGCGGCGAGCCGCTCGGTTCACGCAACCTGTCCCGTATCCTGCCGATGTCGCTGTCGCCGGCCTCGGTGCGCAATGTCATGAGCGATCTCGAAGAGCTCGGCCTGATCTATTCGCCGCATGTCAGCGCCGGCCGGTTGCCGACCCAGATCGGCCTGCGCTTCTTCGTCGATGCCTTCATGCAGGTCGGTGACCTCTCGGCCGAGGAACGCGCCAACATCGACCGCCAGGTGCGGGTCGAAAGCGGCGGCAATCCCGTCGAATCGATGATGAACGAGGCCAGCCGCATGTTATCCGGCATTTCGCGCGGCGCCGGCCTCGTCATCACCTCGAAAAGCGATCCGGTGCTGAAACATGTCGAGTTCATCCGGCTCGAACCGACAAAGGCGCTGGCCGTGCTCGTCGGCGATCACGATCAGGTGGAAAACCGCATCATCGAGCTGCCGGCAGGCGTCACCTCCTCGCAGCTGACCGAAGCGGCGAATTTCCTCAATGCCCATATGTCCGGCCAGACCCTGCCGGAGCTTCGCAAACAATTAAGCCGGCTGAAAGACGACGTTCGTCACGAACTCGATGCCCTGTCGCGCGATCTGGTCGAGCGCGGCATTGCTGTCTGGGCCGGCAGCCCGGACGAGGGAAAGCCCACCCAACTGATCATCCGCGGCCGCGCCAACCTGCTCGAAGGCCTCGCCGGCGCCGAGGATCTCGACCGGCTGCGCCTGCTGTTCGACGATCTCGAGAAGAAAGACAGCCTGATCGAGATCCTCAATCTCGCCGAAAGCGGTTCGGGCGTGCGCATCTTCATCGGTTCGGAAAACAAGCTCTTCTCGCTGTCCGGCTCGTCGCTGATCGTCGCGCCCTATCGGGACGACGACGATCGCATCGTCGGCGCCGTCGGCGTCATCGGCCCGACGCGGCTCAATTATTCGCGCATCGTGCCGATGGTGGACTATACGGCCCAGCTCGTCTCCCGCCTTTCGCGCAATCAGCTTTGACGCGCAGCTATCAGTCACGCGGAATTTTCGCTTCTTTGTCACGCAGACTTGATTTTTTTCGGTCAAACCTCGATATCGGGCGCATCTGAAGACACCAACCGGAGACCGTCATGACCGATGACACGACGAAAAACGGACCTGACGCAACTGCGGCGGATGCCGCAGCCGACGCTACCGCCTACGTCGAGAACGAAACTGCGCAGCAAGAGCCCGCCCAGCCGGACCCGATCGAGCTTCTGAAAGCCGAAAACGGCGAACTGCGTGACCGCTATCTGCGCCTTGCTGCCGAGATGGACAATCTGCGCCGCCGCACCGAGCGTGAGGTGAAGGATGCCAAGTCCTATTCCGTCGCGGGTTTCGCGCGCGACATGCTCGCCGTCTCGGATAATCTGCGCCGCGCGCTCGATGCCATCGCTCCGGAGACCAAGGCTACGGCCGATGCCGGCCTGAGCACGCTGATCGAGGGTGTCGAAATGACCGAGCGCGCCATGCTGTCGGCTCTCGAGCGCCACGGCGTTCGCAAGCTGGAGCCGGTTGGCCAGAAGTTCGATCCGAATTTCCATCAGGCAATGTTCGAGGTGCCGAACCCGGAGGTGCCGAACAATACGGTCGTCCAGGTCGTGCAGGCAGGCTTCTCCATCGGCGAGCGCGTGCTGCGCCCGGCCATGGTCGGTGTCGCCAAGGGCGGCCCGAAGCCGGCCGAAGCCGAAACCAACTCCGTCTTCGACGAAAAAGACGCCTGAGATCGTTTCCTTCCTCCTTGCGAGGAAGGAAACCGAAGTTTTAGATGCGGGCGAAGCGTTCGATCAGCAGATCGAAGAAGCCCTCCGCATCGACATGGCGCATGACCCTGGCATTGCGCTTGCGCTCGGTCACATGCCACCAGTCGACGACCGTCATGCCGACGGTAAGTTCGGACTGAACCTCGATCTCGACATTGCAGTCCCGGCCCTGGAAAAGCTCCGGCTTCAGCAGATAGGCGACGACGGTCGGGTCGTGCAGCGGCCCGCCGTCGGAACCGTATTTCTCGATGTCGAACCGTTCGAAGAATTCCAGCATCTCGACCATGGCCTTTGCCGGCGCCGTGCCGATCTCGGCCATGCGCTTCACCCGGTCCTTGCGGGTCAGCAATTGATGCGTCACGTCTAGCGGCATCATCACGATCGGAACGCCTGAGCGGAAGACGATATCGGCGGCCTCTGGGTCGACATAGATGTTGAATTCGGCCGCCGGCGTGATGTTGCCGCCCTCGAAAAAGCCGCCGCCCATCATCACCAGTTCGCGGATGCGGGGGACGATGTCGGGCGCCTTCTGGAAGGCCATGCCGATATTGGTGAGCGGCCCGAGCGTGCAGACCGTCACCGTTCCTTCCGGCTCGCGGCGCAGCGTCTCGATGATGAAGTCGACAGCATGGCCGGGCTGCAGCGCCATTGTCGGTTCGCTGAGTTCCGGACCGTCGAGGCCGGTTTTGCCATGCACATGTTCGGCGGTCACCAGCTTGCGGGCGATCGGCGCGTCGGCGCCGGCGAAAACCTTCGTCTCCGTCCGGCCGCAGAGCTCGCAGACGATGCGCGCATTGCGGCTGGTGAGCGAAAGCGGCACGTTGCCGGCGACCGTCGTGACCCCCAGCACCTCCAGCTCATCGGGGCTGCCGAAGGCAAGCATGATGGCGGCCGCGTCGTCCTGGCCGGGATCCGTGTCGATGATGATCTTTCTTGCGCTTGCCATTCCGATCGTTCCATCCTCGCACTGCGTGTTATCGGGCATGCACCGATTTCTTCACGTCCCGTCACAAATCAGCACAATCCGCGCGGGCATGTTTTGATGCGAGGCAGCAGGCGCTTTGTCAAGGAAAGAGCCTGACGCCAGCTTAAAATTGAGAAGGTGGTGCCGACACGTCGCGCCCTATGCCTTGCAGCGCCGGGCTCCTCTCCCCATATTGGCGGCATCCGGATGCTGCCGTTAAGGTCCGGGATGGTCGCTTGCATCAAGGACTTGAAACGAGATGAGCCGCATTACCCCTTTCGCCAGCCCGCTGCTTCTGGGCTTCGATGCCATGGAAAAGACGCTGGAGCGCATTTCCAAGGCAAGTGACGGATATCCACCTTATAATATCGAACGCATCGCCGCCGACACCGGCGCGCCGGAACGTCTGCGCATCACCCTTGCCGTGGCCGGCTTCAGCGAGGAGGAACTCGATGTCTCCATTGAGGAGAATCAGCTTGTGATCCGCGGCCGCCAGGCCGAACAGGGTGAACGGGACTATCTTTATCGCGGTATCGCCGCCCGTCAGTTCCAGCGTACTTTCGTTCTTGCCGACGGCATGCAGGTGCTCGGCGCCGGCCTGAAGAACGGTCTGCTCTCCGTCGATCTAATTCGTCCGGAACCCGCGCGCATGGTCAAGAAAATTAACATTTCGGTCTCACAGTAGCACAACGGTTTGTCGAACCGTTGGTCCCTTCTCCCGGAGGAACAGGAATGTTGATGAAAGAAGCCACGTCTCACTTGACCAAATCCGAGCTTGCCCACATCGGCAACGGCGAGGTCGCCTATATCAGAAAAATGCGGACCGATGAGGTCGCCAAGTGCTTTCCCGAGGCGCCGGATATCGATCCGAACGTCGATCTCTGGGCACTCTTCGGCGCCGACGGCACGCCGATCCTTTTGACGGACAACCGCTCCAGCACCTTTTTCAAGGCTGCCGAGGACGAATTGAAGACGGTCAGCCTGCACTGACCGTCAAGGCCATTTGAGCCTTGATTGAGATCTCCTGTGCGTGACAGGGTTTCCTTAAGCGAACCGGACCGCCGTTCTCGCGCGCGCCTTTGCCGCGACCTCTTCGCGATCACGAGGAGGTTGAGACGTTTCCAGCGAATCGAGCAGCTCGCGGGCACATGCCGCGATCGAACTGACCGCGTGCTCGAATGCGACCTCGTTGCGCTTCGACGGTTTGGTCGTTCCGCTCACCTTGCGCACGAACTGGAGCGCGGCATCGTGGATCTCGTCGTCCGTCGCTGGCGGATCGAAATTGAACAGGGGTTTTATATTTCGGCACATGACTTGCTCCCGGTCATTTTCTCTCTTCCATTGAGAGGAGGCTGGCCAGCACAGAAAATAGTCGCGTGAGCGCCAATGGCAACCGGTTCAACGGCGGAACTCTCCGCGTCGCAAGTGAGGGCGCTCTGATCCTTCAGTTCAGCCTGTTGTCGTTGTCGGCTTTAGCTAAAGCGTGGCAAGCGAATCTGAAAGGTCGCGACGCGCTTTAGGCCATCCTTCGGCACGGAAATCCGTCACGCCAGCGTCCCGCGCGCCGAAGAACATCACGGGCGCGTTCGCCGACTTGCCGGCAGCCTCAGATTTTCCTGAAGGTCAGATAGGCCGAAGACCGGCCTTCGCGCCGCGCCTTGGCCTCGTAACGTGTGCTCGGCCAGCCCTCATAGGGGGTCAGCCAACCCGCTGCATTGTCGGCTATCCAGTCGAAGCCGCCATGGTCGCGGCATTTGATCAGCGTCCAGTTTACATAGGTGTCGATGTCGGAGGCGAAGCAGAACAGGCCGCCGGGCTTCAGCACGCGATGAAAGCGGTCGAGATTGGTTTTCGAGACGAAACGCCGCTTCCAGTGCTTCCGCTTCGGCCAGGGATCGGGATAGAGCAGATCGATCTGATCGAGTGAGCCGTCCGGCAGCCAGTCGAGCAGCTGCGTCGCATCGTCATTATACACGCGGATATTGGTGGCACCCGTCTCGCCGATGCGCGACAGCAGCTTCTGCATGGAATTGACGAAGGGTTCGACACCGATGAAGCCAGTCGAAGGCCTCTCCAGCGCACGGTGGATCAGATGCTCGCCGCCGCCGAAACCGATTTCCAGCCGCAATCTTTCGACCGGAACCGGGAAGAGGGAAGTCAGCGGCTCCGGGGGAGCCGCTGTAAGATCGATCAGGAATGCCGGCAACAGACTGTTCAGCGTCTCGGCCTGCTGTTCGCGCAGGGCCTTGCCCTTGCGGCGACCGAAGAAGGCTTCGGTCGCCCGGCCGCGGCGTTCCATATCCGTCATGCTTTATCTCAGGCCTTCACGCTTTCCTTGAGCGCCTTCACGAGGTCGGTGCGCTCCCAGGAGAACGAGCCGTCGCGGCCGGCCTTGCGGCCGAAATGGCCGTAAGCGGAGGTCTTGGCATAGATCGGCTTGTTGAGGTCGAGATGGCGGCGGATACCGGTCGGCGAAAGGTCCATGTTCTTGCGGATAGCCGCTTCGATCTGATCCTCGGTGACCTTGCCGGTGCCATGCAGGTCGACATAGATCGACAGCGGCTGGGCGACGCCGATCGCGTAGGAGATCTGGATCGTGCAGCGGTCGGCAAGGCCGGCGGCGACGACGTTCTTGGCAAGATAGCGGGCGGCATAGGCGGCCGAACGGTCGACCTTCGTCGTGTCCTTGCCGGAGAATGCGCCGCCGCCATGCGGAGCGGCACCGCCGTAGGTGTCGACGATGATCTTGCGGCCGGTGAGGCCCGCATCGCCGTCCGGTCCGCCGATGACGAACTTGCCGGTCGGGTTGATGTACCACTTGCAATCGTCGGCGATCTTCAGTTCGCCGAGCGCTTCGCGGATATAGGGCTCGACGACGGCGCGGACCTTGTTCGAATCCCAGCTCTCGTCGAGATGCTGGGTCGAAAGCACGATCGAGGTTGCTTCCGACGGCTTGCCGTCGACGTAACGCACGGTCACCTGGCTCTTGGCGTCGGGGCCGAGCTTGGCGACCTCGCCGTCGCCCTTCTTGCGGGCAACTGCGAGCAGCTGCAGGATCTTGTGGGAATAATAGATCGGGGCCGGCATCAGGTCCGGCGTTTCGCGGCAGGCATAACCGAACATGATGCCCTGGTCGCCGGCGCCCTCGTCGCCCTGCTGGTCGGCGGCGCTGTCGACGCCCTGCGCGATGTCGGCCGACTGCGAGTGCAAGAGCACGTCGATCTTTGCCTTCTTCCAGTGGAAGCCGTCCTGCTCGTAGCCGATATCCTTGATGGCGCGGCGGGCGGCGGCCTTGAACTTCGAAGGATTGATGACGTCCTTGCCGTCCTTGTCCTTCTTCATCAGGCTCGGCGGCAGGCGAACCTCGCCGGCAATGACGACGCGGTTGGTCGTCGCCAGCGTTTCGCAGGCAATGCGCACGCCCCACGGATTGACGCCGGTCTTGGCCGCTTCGCGGTAGACCAGATCGACGATCTCGTCGGAGATGCGGTCACAGACCTTGTCCGGATGACCTTCGGCAACAGACTCGCTGGTAAAGAGATAATTCGCGCGCATTTCGGGATTCCCCTCAAAGAATAAAAGCCAGCTAGTAGGTACTCAGTTCGAGGGCCGATGACAAGCGCAGAAGGACATAAATATATCTTTATATCTGCGGCAAAGTGACAAATTCTGCCCCAAAAACGCAAAAAAGGCGGCCTTTCGACCACCTTTCGAATTCTGCACTGGTCTTGGTTCAGTCGGCGTCGGCTTCAGCGGCCAGGGCTTTCACCAGCTCCACGACCTTGCGGCGAACCTTGGGATCGGAAATCTTGACGAAGGCGCGATTGAGCTGCAGTCCTTCCGAGGACGACAGGAAATCGACGACGTAATTCGAGCTGGAGGCTTCCATGCCGCCGCCGGCACTGGAATGTTCGCCGGGCGCGTCCTCGAAGAAAAACGACACCGGAACATTGAGGATGTTCGAGATGTTCTGCAGGCGGCTTGCGCCGACGCGGTTGGTGCCCTTTTCGTATTTCTGGATCTGCTGGAAGGTGATACCAAGGCTTTCGCCAAGCTTTTCCTGGCTCATGCCCAGCATTGTACGGCGGAGGCGAATACGGCTGCCAACATGGATGTCGATCGGATTCGGCTTCTTCTTGTTTTCAATCATGGTCGTGCCCTAGCTAAGAATTTCAACCTGTTTCTAACCGGCATGCCCCTGATCCATCCCAAAACGCCACGTTGCAAGCGGTGAGGAACCCACCTTCAAACATACGTTAAGAACGCCGATTGACATCACTATGCAATTTTAGGGGTTTTTGGTCAATTCAACCCGGAAATAAAACCTCTGCGAGAAATTAGCGCAATCAAAATCAGCAGCGCCTCGGTCAACCAGAAGTATGTTTGCCGGGGGAATGTCGTTCCGACTCCATCGCTGATGCTATCGAGCGTTGCATCGACGAAGCCGGTTTCTCCAAGACCGAGGCCCGCAATAATTTCCCCATGCGCATTCACCAGCGCTGAAATGCCGCTATTGGCGTCGCGAATCAGCGGCAGGCCGGTTTCAACAGCCCGTACCCGCGCCTGCTGGAAATGCTGGTAGGGGCCGGGCGTCGTGCCGAACCAGGCATCATTGGTGATATTGAGGATCGCGTTGGCGTCTTTTATGTCACCGGTCATTTCGCCGGGAAAAATGATCTCGTAGCAGATCAGCGGATAGAGATTGAGCCCGCCGGGCAGCGTCAGCAAGTGCCGGCTTGCCGCGGCCGAAAAGCCGCCCGGAATCTCGACGACGTTCTGGATGCCGAATTCGGTGAGCACGTCCTCGAAGGGCAGATATTCGCCGAAGGGAACCAGATGCACCTTGTCGGACGCGGCGATGATCTGCCCGCGGCCATCGATCACGTAGATGGAATTATAGTAGCGCGGCGGCGTGCCTGGTCCCATCTCCTCGGCGCGTACGGCGCCGGCGATCAGGATCTGATTGTCGTCGAGCGTATCGGCAATCCGCGTCAGCGCATCCTGATTGTCGGTCAGGATGAAGGGGATCGACGTTTCCGGCCAGACGATGATATCGGGCTTGCGCCCGCCATTCTTCGGCGCTTCGGCCGAGAGCTTCAGATGCGTCTCGAAGATCGCGGCGCGGTCGACGTCGTTATCCATTTTCTCTGTCTGGTCGATCGCCGGCTGCACCAGCCGCACCACCGGCCGCTTGTCCTCAGGCAATGTGTCCGGCCGCGGCGCGAGATGGAGAGAATAGGCGCCATAACCGAGATGGGCAGCAAATAGCAGGACGGCGAGGGCGATGCCCGGTCGCGCGCCCTGCCGTGTCCCGGCAAGGGCAGGCGCAGAAAAGACGAAGACGGCAAGAGCCGTCACGCCCATCGCCCCGATCACATGCGCCGACTGCATCATCAGCGGAACCGGCATGATGCCGTAGCCGATGGCGTTCCAGGGAAAGCCGGTGAGGATCACGCTTCGAAGCCATTCCATCAGCCCGAAGCCTGCCGCAAGCGCGGCGATCCGCCCCATGCCATCAGACCAGAAGATGCGGGCAAGGGCCGCCGCCAGGCCGTAGAAGATCGCAAGACAGGCCGGCAGCCCGAGGATTGCCAGCGGCAGCGCCCAGGCAAATTCTTCCTGATCGACCAGCAGCGCATGGCCGAGCCACCAGAGGCCGGCGACGAAATAGCCGAAGCCGAACAGCCAGCCGGTGGCAAACGCCGGCCACAGCCTGCCGATCAGGCCGCTTTCAGGCGATGCCGCCGCCCCGTCGATCAGCCAGACGAGCAGCGTGAAGGAAACGAACATCGCCGCGAAAAAGCCGATAGGCGGCAGCGCCAGAACCGCGAATGCCCCGGCGGCGATAGCCAGCAGCGACCGTTTGAAACCCCAGACGAGGATAACCCTGTCCGCAAGCCGCTCCATGCGCACTCCCATCAAACCGCGAATCAACCCATTCGCAGTCTTTCAAAAAAGCGGCTCTTTGTCCCGTCAGTTGGGGCCTGTCAGTTGGCGGTCGATTTCGCCGGCCGATCGTCGCCGGTCTCGGAGCCGGGAGCGGCGTCGCCATCCGCCTTGGCGCGGCGGCGAACCGCGTGGCGCTTGCGGGTGATGCGCAGCCGCTTGATGCGGCGCGGATCGGCGTCGAGGATGTGGAATTCGAAGCCCGGCAGCGCCTGGACGACCTCGCCGCGCACCGGGATGCGGCCGAGTGCGGAGAAGATCAGGCCGCCCAGCGTATCGACCTCGTCGACCTGCTCGCTGATGTCGAAATCCGGCCCGATCGCTTGGGCGATCTCTTCCAGCTCGACGCGGGCGTCGGCGATGAACATGTCCTCGGCGACGCGCTTGAACATCACCTCTTCGTCGTCATGTTCGTCGTCGATGTCGCCGACCACCATTTCGACGATGTCTTCATGCGAGGCAAGCCCGTCGGTGCCGCCATATTCGTCGATGACGAGCGCCATCTGCGTGCGGTTCACCTGCATCCGGCGCAACAGGTCGGACGCCAGCATCGACGGCGGCACGAACAGGATCTTGCGGATGATGCCGGCCTCGGCCAGCGTCTTTTGCAGGTCGACGCGGGCGAGATCGAGATTCTGCTTGGCCGAACGCGCGGTCTTCTGGATGTTTTCAGGGGCAACCTCGATCGCCGGCACGACGGCGGCCGGTTTCGTCGGGCCGCGGCGCTTGTTGCGGGCCTGCTTGGCGACATAGGAGAGCAGGTCGCGGATATGCACCATGCCGCGCGGATCGTCGAGCGTATCGGCATAGACAGGCATGCGTGAGCGGCCGGATTCCTCGAAGAGGATCATCAGTTCGCCGATGGTGATGTTCTGGTCGACCGCCTCGATATCGGCGCGCGGCACCATCACGTCGGCGACGCGCACCTCGCGAAAGCGCAGGATGTTGTTGAGCATCGCCCGTTCGTCGGGCGAAAAGGCGTCGTCGCCGGCCGCGTCGGTCATCAGCGCGTCGGCGAGATCCTCGCGCAGTCGCGAGCCCTGCTGCGGGCGAAGGATGCGCGCGGCGCGCGACCAGAAGGATTGCGATCGGCCGGATGGCCGACTACTACTGCCTGCCTCGTCCGAAGAGGAGGATGGCTCGGAGTCCTTGGCGTCTGCCGCCGGCTTCGTCGTAAAGTCGCTCATGGTTCCATTTTAAGGTCTTGACCCTCGTAGGGATCAGATAGGCCGAGCTGCGCCAAAATGCGAGTCTCCAACCCCTCCATAATTTCGGCTTCGGCACTATTCATATGGTCGTAGCCCAGAAGATGCAAGAAACCGTGCACCAGAAGATGGGTCAGGTGGTCGTCGAAACTCTTTTCGAGCTCGGCCGCTTCCCGCTCCAGCGTCTCCCGGGCGATGATGATGTCGCCGAGCATCGGGCCGGGCATCTTGCCGGGCTGAACCGGAAAGGCCGGAAAGGAGAGCACGTTGGTCGCCTTGTCCTTGCCGCGCCATTCGGCGTTGATGTCCTGGATCGAGGCATCGTCGGTGAAAACGAGCGAAACCTCGGGCGGCATCGTCGGGAAAGGCTGCTTCTCGCTGTCGCGGAGATAGACCACGGCGGCACCGAGCACACGTTCGCAAAACGACAGCAGCGTCTCCTCGCCGGGCCAGCCGATGTCCTCGACGCTGATCTGGATGTCGAGTTCGGCCATTAGCCCTGCCGGCTGACGTCTTCGGCGACGGCATAGGTGGAATCATAGGCCCTGACGATGCGCCCGACCAGCGGGTGGCGGACGACGTCGGTATCCGTGAAGCGCACGATCGAGATGCCTTCGACGCCGTTCAGAAGCTGCAAGGCCTCGACGAGGCCGGATTTGACGCCGCGCGGCAGGTCGATCTGGCTCGGGTCGCCGGTGACGATCATCCGCGCATTTTCGCCGAGACGCGTCAGGAACATCTTCATCTGCATCGACGTCGTGTTCTGCGCTTCGTCGAGGATGATGGCGGCATTGGCGAGCGTGCGCCCGCGCATGAAGGCGAGCGGCGCGATTTCGATGACGCCGGCGGTGATCGCCCGGTCGACCTTGTCGGCAGGGATCATGTCGTAGAGCGCATCATAGAGCGGGCGAAGATAGGGATCGACCTTTTCCTTCATGTCCCCGGGCAGGAAGCCGAGGCGCTCGCCGGCCTCGACGGCCGGGCGCGACAGGATGATCTTTTCGACAGCGCCGCGCTCCAAGAGCTGGGCGGCATGGGCGACGGCGAGATAGGTCTTGCCGGTGCCGGCCGGGCCGACGCCAAAGACAAGCTCGGCGCGTTCCAGCGCCCTGATATAGGCGTCCTGGGTCGGCGTGCGGGCGATGATCGTCTTCTTGCGGGTGGAAACCTGCGCCATCGTCAGCTTGGCCTTGCGCTCCATGGTCGGCAGGCTGAGCTGATCGTCGGCGGCGACCGCCATGCGGATTGCACCCTCGACGTCGGATCGTTCCACGCTGCCGCCTTTCTGAAGTTTTTCATAGAGATAGTCGAGCGTGCGTCGCGCCTGGTTGGTGGTCACGATATCGCCGGTGATGACGACCGAATTGCCGCGTGCCCGCGCATCGATGTTCAGCCGTTGCTCGAGCAGCTTGAGGTTTTGGTCGAATTGACCAAAGAGCTCGCTGGCGAACCGGTTGTTCTCGAACGTCAGGACGAAGTGATTGGTATCGCTCGGCGTGCGGGGGTGGCGCGGTGAAGAAGAAACCAATTCTTGTCCGTTCAAGCGGTCGGGCTCCTTGGGTTAGACCGCAGCCTCTGCGCGTTCGGCAAACAGGCTGTTTGTTCCGGTCCCTGTGATTCGCACTTTAATAATGTCACCGATTTGCGATGCTTTTGCATCAACATTCACTGATTGAAGCCAGGGAGAACGTCCGATTAGTTGTTCCGGCATGCGACCGGGCTTTTCGAGCAACAGGTCGATCTCTTTGCCGATGCAGGATTCGGCAAATTCCTGCTGCTGCTTCAGGAGAAGCATTTGCAGGCGTTCCAGCCGTTCTGCCTTGATCTCTTCCGGCACCTGGTCCTTCAGCTCCGCGCCGGGCGTGCCCGGCCGTGTCGAGTATTTGAACGAGAAGGCCTGTGCATAACGGACCTCCTCCACAAGTCTCAATGTATCCTTAAAATCCTCATCTGTCTCCCCCGGAAAGCCGGTGATGAAATCGCCCGACAGCGCAATGTCGGGCCGCACCGTGCGGATGCGCTCGATCAGCGCCAGATATTCGGCGGCCGTGTGGCGCCGGTTCATCGCTTTCAGGATGCGATCCGAGCCCGATTGCACCGGCAGGTGCAGATAGGGCATCAGTGCGCTGAGGTCGCGATGGGCGTTGATCAGCCGGTCGTCCATGTCGCGCGGATGGCTTGTGGTATAGCGCAGCCGCGCAAGGCCGGGGATCTCGGCCAGCCGGTAGAGCAGGTCGCCGAGGCTCCATGCCTCGCCTTGGCTCCCGGCGCCGTGCCAGGCGTTGACGTTCTGCCCGAGCAGGGTGATCTCGCGCACCCCGCTGTCGGCGAGCTTTTCGGCTTCCTCGACGATCTGGGAAACCGGCCGCGACACTTCCGAGCCGCGTGTATAGGGCACGACGCAGAAGGTGCAGAATTTGTCGCAGCCTTCCTGCACCGTCAGGAAGGCGGTGACGCCGCGGGCCCGGATCCTGCGGCTCTCGGCGATCGGCAGATGCTCGAACTTGTCCTCGATCGCATATTCGGTGTCGACGACGCGCTGGCCTAGTTTGGCCAGGCGTAGCGCCTCCGGCAGGCGATGATAGGTCTGCGGGCCGATGACAACGTCGACGGCGGGTGCGCGGCGCAGGATCTCTTCGCCTTCGGCCTGGGCGACGCAGCCGGCAACGCCGATCATCATCTCCCGTCCGTCCGCCGCCTTCTTCTTTTTCATATCGCGCAGCCGCCCGAGCGCCGAATAGACTTTCTCGGCCGCCTTTTCGCGGATATGGCAGGTATTGAGGAGAACGAGGTCCGCCTCTTCCATATCTTCCGTCGGCTCATAGCCGTCGCGGGCGAGCGCATCGCTCATGCGCATGGAATCGTAGACGTTCATCTGACAGCCATAGGTCTTGATGAAGACCTTGCGGCTGTTGCTGCCGTCGCGGAGGCTCTCGCTGGGAATTGCCTCGGGGGCCTGGAGAAGGGCGCTGTCCTGTGTCATGGCGCGCTATTTAGTGGTTTTTGCCGCCGGAGAAAATCGAAATCTTCTTTTAGGAGATTTCCCGCCCGCGCAGGCGGCTGTTCAGGAGGTTGCGGATGCGCAAGGCGATCGTCGCGCTCACCTCCTTGCGGCTGGTCTCGGCGCGATAATCGACCGCCTCGCCGAAGGAAACCTCGGCGTCGATGGCGCCGCAGCGCACGATGTCGAGGAGGTGCGGCAGCAGCTCGATATCACCCGGCCAGGCGGCGAGCGGCCGGTGATAGCGCCCCATGGCGATGCCGTGCACCCTGGTATAGGCAACCGCCACCGGCTGCACCACGACGGTTCCCGTCGGCGAATAAGGCACCGCCATCGCCGCGGCGCCGAACAGCGAGGACTTGACCTCGAGCAACCGGTTGCCGTCCGAGGTCGTGCCTTCCGGGAAGAGCACGACGATCTCACCGTCGGCCATGCGCCCGGCGATCTCGTTTGCCTGATGACCAGTCTTGCGCCGCTCCTCGCGCACGACGAAGACGCTCTTCTGCAGCTTGGCGAGCGTGCCGAAGATCGGCCAGTCACGCACCTCGATCTTGGCGATGAAGGCGACGTCGGCAACGGCCGACATCACCATGATATCCAGCCAGGAGGAATGGTTGGAACAGAGCATCAGCGGCCGGCGGTCTTCCAGCTTGCCGCTCACGCGGACGCGGATGCCGAGGCAATAGCAGACGATCCGGTGCCAGGCGCGCGGAAGCCGGCGGCGCAGCCGCCAGTCGAACCACAGCGCCAGTACCTGCAGCGGCATGAGCACGATGCTGACGGCAAGGATGACGACCGCGGCGAAGGCGATGCGCAGCCAGGCGATCAAATGCTGGTCTCCCGGGCTGCCATTGCTTCAGAGATCTTCTTTCTTCAGCGGAACGCCGTAGAGCTCGAGGCGGTGGTCGACTAGCCGGAAGCCGTGCTCGCGGGCGATGCGCTCCTGCAGCGCCTCGATCTCCGGCGAGCGGAATTCGATGACCGTGCCGGTCTTCAGGTCGATGAGATGGTCGTGATGTTCTTCCGGCACCGTTTCGTAGCGCGAACGCCCGTCGCGGAAGTCGTGGCGGGCGATAATGCCGGCATCCTCGAACAGTTTCACGGTGCGATAGACGGTCGAGATCGAGATCTTCGCATCGACTTTCACCGAGCGACGGTAGAGTTCTTCGACGTCGGGATGGTCTTCCGAATCTTCCAGGATGCGCGCGATCACGCGGCGCTGCTCGGTCATGCGCATGCCGCGTTCGGTGCAAAGCTCCTCAAGGGTCTTGGCTACATCAGTCATCGCCGGCCTATAGAGATATTCGTGTTTCGACAACGCCGCACGGCATTTGCGCCGGCCTGCATGTTATCTCGCTGCCAGGGAACTACCGAAGAACGCGCTTCATGACAAGCGCCGTGGAGAGGGCGCCGTTTTCTTGTCTGTAGTAACCCTGACGTTCGCCGACCTTTTCGAAGCCGAGCTTGCGGTAGAGGCCAAGCGCTGCCGTATTGCCGTTGTCGACCTCGAGAAACATGCTCTCGCCGCCGCGCGCGTGTGCTTCCCGCATCGCCGCCTGCATCAGCCGCCAGCCCAGTCCGGCGCGAGCGACCTTCGCCTGCACGGCAATCGTCAGGATCTCCGCCTCGCCGGCGACATGGCGGGCAAGGATGAACCCCGGAAGCGGTTTTTTCAGGATGGCATTGGTCTGGCGCGCAACGAAGCCGAAGACGGTATCCTGCATCAGCAGGCCGTGAAATTCACCGTCGCCCCAGGGCCGAGCGAACCGCTCGCCGTGCAGGAGGGCGACCTCGCGGCAATCCTCGCGCTCCATGGCGATGATCTCGAATTCCGGTTTCAGCGTCAGATAGGCTTCCAGCATCGTCATACTCGTCGCGCAATCGCATACCCGGCCTGCGGCTTGGCATCGGGTCCGCGCAGATAAAGGGGCTTCGGCTTTCCGGCATCGGGGGAGGCGGCAGCGCCCAGGCGCGCCACGACGGAGATCGGGAACCTGTTGGTGTGATCGCCGCCGGCGTCCGCCTTCAGGAGGGCCGTCGCCGAACCGGTAATCTCGCCGTCGAAGCCGGCAGCATATGCCTGCGCTTCCGCAACGCCGACTGCCCGTGGCGCGTCGAGGGGCGAACCGTCGGCCGCGAAGGATTGGAGGTAGATTTCGTCCCGCTTGGCATCCATCGCCGCCAGCACGGCGCGATGAGGCGTCTTGTCGCGCTGGGCTGATGCCATGACTTCGAGCGTGGTGACGCCGACGGCCGGCACATTGAGGGAAAGCGCAAAACCACGGGCTGCGGCAACGCCGACGCGGATACCGGTAAAGGAGCCGGGACCGATGGTAACGGCAATGCGGTCGATATCCGAAAGGGCCAGTCCCGCCTGATCGAGCGCGCGATCGACGATACCAATCAGATGTTCAGCATGCCCCTTGCCGATCATGTCCGATGCCTCCCCCAGCACCGTATCCCTGCCGCTGTCATAGACGGCGGCAGCGCAGTCCACACCTGCCGTGTCGAGCGCCAGAATGATCATGCCATCAATTTCCGAATAAACCAGTGTCGCCTATCGATAAATCCGTTCGGCCGAACCTGAGATGAACGGCGGGACGAATTCAGGATTTTTAAGCGGCAATCACTTCCTGCACTTCCGGAACGAAATGGCGCAGTAGGTTCTGGACGCCGTGCTTCAGCGTTGCCGTCGAAGACGGGCAGCCGGCGCAGGAACCCTTCATGTTGAGATAGACCTTGCCATCCTTGAAGCCGCGGAAGGTGATGTCGCCGCCATCCTGGGCAACGGCCGGGCGCACGCGGGTCTCCAGAAGCTCCTTGATGGTCAGCACGATCGATTCATCGCCTTCGTCGAAGAATTCGTCGCCGGCATCGGCGTCTTCGGAGAGGATGGAGGCATCGCCCATGACCGGCTTGCCGGACATGAAGTGCTCCATGATCGAGCCTAATATAGCCGGCTTAAGATGCTGCCAGTCGGCATTGTCCTTGGAGACGGAAATGAAATCATAGCCGAAATAGACGCCGGTAACGCCCGATATTTCGAACAGGCGGGCAGCGAGCGGCGACGCTTGAGCCTCCTCACTGCTGCGGAACTCGGCCGTGCCGTTTTCCATCACCACCTTGCCCGGCAGGAACTTCTGCGTGGCGGGATTCGGCGTGGCTTCGGTCTGAATGAACATCTGATTCTCCATGCGGCCGGCCCATGGTCTCGGCCGTCTTTAGAATTCTTCAAAAGAAGATAAGCCGATTGACGGCTGTAATCAAGAGACTTGTACTCAAGAAATGCTAGAGTTAGAGCATGATGTCGTCCGAAAACCGCTCACAGTTTTCGGCATCATGCTCTAGCAGAGAGCGTCGATTTCCTCGTTGGTCAACGTATCCGGCAGCACGGTGACCGGGATCGGAAACGCCGCCGCGCGACCGGCGACCGAGGAGACCAGCGGCCCTGGACCTTCCTTCGCAGAACCGGCGGCGAGAACCAGGATCGCCACATCGCGGTCTTCCTCGATCACGGCGTTGATCTGTTCGGCAGCACCGCCCTCGCGGATGACGACCTCAGGCTCGATGCCGATGGTCTCGCGCACGATCTGGGCGATCTTGGCAACCACCGCCTCGGCTTCCTCGCGCGCTTCGGCCCGCATGATCTCCTCGACGCCGAGCCATTGCTGGAAATCCCCATCCGGGATCACATAGAGCAGCACCAGCCCGCCATTGGAATTCTTCGCGCGCCGGCCGGCATAATGAACGGCGCGTTGGCATTCGGGTGTACCGTCGATTACCGCCATGAATTTGCGGCGGTGACCTTCGAGCCGTGAGAGTCGCTTCGATACCATGGCGCGGACTCTGACACCCGAAGCGGAAAATTTGCAAGTCCAGTTTTTCCTCTGATGCCCCAGAAGAAATCCCCTTCTCCCCGGGGGAAGGCCCCCTTCTCCCCAGGGGAAGGTCCCCTTCTCCCGCAGCGGGGAAAAGGGGAGATCTATCTCAATAGAGGAAGCCGATGACGTCGCGCACCTGGCGCATCGTCACCTCGGCGCGTGCCCTGGCGCGCTCGCCGCCCTTGCGCAGGATCGCGTCGATATGGCTGGTATCGTCCATCAGCCGGCGCATCTCGCCGGTAATCGGCGCGAGCACGTTGATCGCCAGGTCGACCAGCGCCGGCTTGAAGACGGAGAATTGCTGGCCGCCGAATTCGGCAAGCACGTCCGCCTTCGACCTGTCGGCGAGTGCGGCATAGATCGCCACCAGATTGTCGGCTTCCGGACGGCCCTGCAGCCCGTCGATCTCGCTCGGCAAACCATCAGGATCGGTCTTGGCCTTGCGGATCTTCTTCGAGATCGCGTCCTCGTCGTCCATCAGGTTGATGCGCGAGAGATCGGAGGGGTCCGACTTCGACATTTTCTTGGTGCCGTCGCGCAGCGACATGACGCGCGGCGCCGGCCCGCCGATCAGCGGCTCGACCATCGGGAAATAGGCATGCACCGGCTCGTTGCCGACGGTGATGTCGACGCCGTAGCCGGTCCTGCTGATATGCTCGGCATAGTCGAGGTTGAACTTCATCGCGATGTCGCGGGCAAGCTCCAGATGCTGCTTCTGGTCCTCACCAACAGGCACATGGGTGGCGCGATAGACGAGAATGTCGGCAGCCATCAGGCTCGGATAGGCGTAAAGGCCGAGCGAGGCCTGTTCGCGGTCCTTGCCGGCCTTGTCCTTGAACTGCGTCATCCGGTTCATCCAGCCGATGCGGGCGACGCAGTTGAAGATCCAGGCGAGTTCGGCATGCTGCGGCACGGCCGACTGATTGAAGACGATATGCTTTTCCGGGTCGATGCCGGCAGCGATGAAGGCGGCGGCGATCGAGCGCGTCTGGCTCGGCATGTCCTCATGCACGAGCTGGGCGGTGAGCGCATGCATGTCGACGACGCAGTAGATGCAGTCATTGCCTTCCTGCAGCGCCACGAACCGGCGGATCGCGCCGAGATAATTGCCGAGATGCAGATTGCCGGTCGGCTGTACGCCGGAGAATACGAGTTTCTTGAATTCGTTCATGTCGTCCTCAATAGGCTGGTGGAGGGCCCACGCTGTCACAGTTTAAATTGCCGCAGAATGCAGCAGGGCTTTTCGCCCATGTTGTTAACGCCGCGGCTTATGCACGGGCAACCGGTCGCAATCAAGGGGTTCAGGCGGCAGTGTGTTGGATCAGATCGAAAGTGTTGCCGTAGGGATCCGCAAACACCGCCACCGTGCCGTAAACCTCGTGACGCGGCTCTTCCAGAAAGCGCACGCCGACTGCCAGCATCGCGGCATGGTCGCGGGCGAAATCGTCGGTCTTCAGAAAGAAGCCGACACGCCCGCCGGTCTGATTGCCGATGGCCGCGCGCTGCGTCTCGCCTGCCGCCTGCGCCAGCAGAAAGGCGGCTCCATCCCCACCCCGCGGCTTCACCACCACCCAGCGCTTGCCCTCCGGCTGCAGCTCGTCCTGAAGGCAATCGAAACCGAGGCCATCGCAATAAAAGGCCTTGGCGCGGTCGTAGTCATCGACCACGAGGGTGACGAGGAAAAGAGACTGGATCGTCATGTGCTGCCTCGCGTTTGAGATGTTTATTCCAGTTTGGAGCGGTAATTCTCCAGATTTTAAGCCGAATTGATCAACCGTCTTACTCATAATTGAGTATAAAATTTCACAAAAAAGCTTTTTTTGAACCGAAAATCCTGCGCCTGGTGCCGGCGCCGTTGGGGTCGCTGGATAGCCGATCGGAGCGACCATGCAGAACGCAATTTTGCTCGCCATGGCAAGCCTTTTCGCCCTACAATCAGCAACGGATGCCGTCGGTCAAGACATGAAAAGGCATGCCGCGCATCTTGCAAAACATCAGGCACGTCTCGCCTACACGGTCCAGACCGTCAGCGTTCGTGCCGGCTGCTTTCCAGGGCGCCTGCGAGCGGTCCTGTCGCATATTGCTGCAAAGACCGGCCGACGCCCTGTGATAACCTCGGGCCACAGGCCGCATCCCCGCCGCCATGGGTCCCTGCACGGAAAATGTCTGGCGGCCGATTTCAGGATGCCCGGCCTGTCGGAGCGCACGATCATTGCTGCTGCAAGAAGCGCGCCGGGCATCGGCGGCATCGGCAGCTATTGCAACGGCATCATTCATGTCGACGTCGGACCGCAGCGACGATGGGTCGACTGCTGAAGCAATTTCCGGGAAAAGTGCGACCTCACCCGTCCTTTGCCGGTGCCGGCTTGCGGTTGAGATTGCGTCGGATCATGCCGAGATTTGCCCCGCCGACCAGGAAGGCGGCGGCGAAATAGATCAGCATGGCGATTGCAATCAGCAGCCCGAGGGTGCCGATCTTGGTGAGAAGCGGCGCGCCGGAAGCAAGCCAGGGCGCCCAATATTGCTTGAGGAAGACGATGGCCGCACCCATGACGGCCGCAGCGACGATCAGCAGGGCGGTGCGCTTTGCCAGCGCCCATTCCCATGTCAGGTGGCCACGGCGCAAAAGCGTGGCAAACAGCAGTACGGTGCTGATCCAGCCGGCCGTGGCCTCGGCAACCGCAATGCCGGGCGCACCCATATAGGGAAAGAGGGTCAGCGCCGTGGCGCAGTTGGTCGCAACCGCGATGGCCGAAAAACGCATCGGCGTCTTGGTGTCCTCGCGGGCATAGAAGCCGGGCTGCAGCGCCTTGATCAGCACGAAAGCCGGCAGGCCGATGCCGTAAATCGCCAGGATCGAGCCGACGACGGCGGTGTTTTCCTGATGGAAGGCGCCGCGCTCGTAGAGAACGCGGATGATCTCGTCGGACAGGATCCAGAGCGCGAAGGCGGCGGGGATCGTCAGGAACAGCACGAATTCGATCGAGCGGTTCTGCAGGTTTCCAGCCTCGCGCAGGTTGCCGCCCTTCAGCGACCGGGCAAGTTCCGGCAGAAGCACCACGCCGACGGCGACGCCGACGACGCCGAGCGGCAGCTGATAGATGCGGTCGGCATATTGCAGTGCTGCGATCGCGCCGTCGCGGGACGACGCAATCGCCTGGCCGATCAACTGGTTGATCTGGGTGATGCCGCCGGTCACCGCCGCCGGCACCGCCAGGATCAGCAGCCGCTTGACGTTCGGCGTCATCTTCGGGAAACGGAAGCCGATGCTCATGCCGGCCGCAAGCACGCCGACATAAACGACGGCAAGCTGCAGGACGCCGGCGGCAAGAACGCCCCAGGAGAGGTACCAGGCCGTCGCCAGCGGATCGGCGCCGGTATAGAGCGCATAAAACAGCGCCCCGATCATCACCACGTTGAGGAAGACGGGCGCGATGGCGGCGGCGAAGAAATGATGCAGCGAATTCAGCATGCCGCTCATCATCGCCGTCAGCGACATGCACATCAGATAGGGAAACATCACGGCCGCCATGCGGATCGTGATCGAGAACTTTTCGGGGTCGTCGGCAAAGCCCGGCGCGATGACGAAGCGCACCAAGAGCGGCATGGCAAGCTCCATCACGATGGTGATGAGCAGCAGCACCGAAAACAGCACGCCAAAGACTTCTTCCGAAAAGCGCTTGGCGCCATCGGTGCCATTCGCCTCGATCTCCTTGGCAAAGAGCGGCACGAAGGCGGCGTTGAAGGCGCCCTCGGCAAACAGCCGGCGGAAGAGGTTCGGAAAGCGGAAGGCGGCGTAGAAGACGTCGGCCATCGGTCCGGTGCCGAGGGCCGCAGCCATCAACGTTTCACGGGCGAAGCCGAAGATGCGGCTGCCGAGGGTGGCGCCGCCGACGGTCGCGAATTTCTTGACCAAGCTCATGCGTTTGGGCTCATGCGTGGGGACTCATGCGTTCAGGCTCATATGGGGGAACCGGCCTTCTTGTCGCTGGCAGGCGGGGTCCGGGCGGTGGCGGCGGGTGCGATGATGCCGGAGGGCATACGCTCGCGCAGCTCGTCTTCTTCCTCGGCCATGACGGCCTTCATCCGGGCGGTGATGTTGGCGCGCTTGCTGTCGCCTGATATTTTCTGGCCGACTAGATCGGTAACGTAGAAGGTGTCGATCACCTTTTCGCCGAAGGTGGTGATGCGGGCCGACTGGATGTCGAGCGACAGATCGGAAAGGACGGCGGTGATCTCCGACAGCAGCCCCGGCCGGTCGAGGCATTCGACTTCGATGACCGTGAACTTGTTCGACAGGCTGTTGGTGATGTTGACCGACGGCGGAATGACGAAGGCCTTGCTCTTCTTGCGGTTGCGCGCGCGCGTGGCGATGACCTCGGGCAGGCGCTTGCGGCCGGACAGCACGTCCTCGATCATCCGGCCGATCGTCGCAGCCCGGCGTAGTTCGTCGGCATCGTCGGTAAATTCGCGGCTGACATGGATCGTGTCGAGCGCCCGCCCGTCCGATGTCGTGAAGATCTGCGCGTCGACGATGTTGGCACCGGCCGCAGCACAAGCGCCGGCAATGACGGCGAGCAGTCGCGGATGGTCGGGCGACAGCACGGTAATCTCGGTGATCGCGTGGAAACTGTCGGTCCGCACCGTGGTGGCGAGCGCCTGGCCCGCTTTATCCGCCTGGCGGATGAAATGGGCGTGGCGGATCTGGTCTTCCAGCGGCACGGAGAGCAGATAGGGCTGGTAGTGCAGCTTGGTATAGGTATTGCGGTCCTTCTGGCTCCAGTCGGCGAGCGCCGAATGCAGCGCCTCGGCGGCGGCATTGGCGCGTTCCTTGCGGGAGACCTCCGAAAAGCCGCCGGCGAGCAGCAGCTCGGTTTCATAATAGAGCGTGCGCAGAAGCTGTCCCTTCCAGCCGTTCCACACGCCCGGACCGACGGCGCGGATATCGCAGATCGTCAGGATCAACAGCATCTTCAGCCGGTCGAGCGACTGCACGCGGTCGGCGAAATCGGTGATGGTCTTGCGGTCGGTGAGGTCGCGGGTCTGCGCCACCATCGACATGGTCAGATGTTCCTCGATCAGCCAGACGACGATTTCCGTCTGCTTCTGCGACAGGCCGAAGCGGACGCAAAGCTTGCGGGCGACGCGGGCGCCGGCGATCGAATGATCCTCCTGCCGGCCCTTGGCGATGTCGTGGAGGAGCACGGCGACATAAAGCGCCTCGCGGTCCTCGATGCCGGGCATCAGCTTGTTGGCGAGCGGATGCAGATCCTCGGCGCGGCCCTTGTCGATCTCGGAGAGAATGTCGACGGTGCGGATCAGATGTTCGTCGACCGTATAGTGGTGATACATGTTGAACTGCATCATCGCGACGATCTTGCCGAATTCGGGAATGAAGCGGCCGAGCACGCCGGCTTCGTTCATCCGGCGCAGGATGAGCGCCGGATCCCGCTTCGACGTCAGGATCGACATGAACAGCCGGTTCGCCTCGTCGTTTTCCCGCAAGGCGTTGTCGATAAGCGCGAGGGAACGGGTAACGCGTTTCAGCGCGTCCGGATGGAATTCCAGCCCGTTGATGTCGGCGACGTGGAAGAGCCGGATGATGTTGACCGGATCGCGCTTGAAGACTTCGGGGTCGGCGAGCGCAATGCGGCCGCGGTCTTCGACGAATTCGACGCTACCGGCGATCTTGCGGTTGCGGTGGGTGAAGCGGCTGATGACGCCGGTGAGGCCCGGGATCGACTTCGCCTGCTGGTCTTCAAGGGCGGCGCAGAGGATGCGCGTGAGATCGCCGACATCCTTGGCGACGAGGAAATAGTGCTTCATGAAGCGCTCGACGGCCGAAAGGCCCGGGCGGGTGTGATAGCCGAAGGCTTCGGCGATCTCGCGCTGGATATCGAAGGACAGGCGCTCCTCGGCCTTGCCGGTCAGGAAGTGCATATGGCACCGCACCGCCCAGAGAAAATCATCGGCTTTTTCAAGCAGGCGGTATTCGTGCTTGGACAGCACCCCGAGCTTGACCAGCTCCGCCTGGTCGCGCACGTGATAATAATATTTCGAGATCCAGAACAGCGTGTGCAGGTCGCGAAGCCCGCCCTTGCCTTCCTTGACGTTCGGTTCGACGAGATAACGCGTGTCGCCCGCCTTGCGGTGGCGCTCGTCGCGCTCGGCAAGCTTGGCGGCGATGAATTCGGGACCGGTGCCGGTGACGATCTCCTTGTCGAAGCGGGTCTCGAGCTCGGTTTCCAGCCGCTGCAGGCCGCAGATGTAGCGCATCTCCAGGATGGCGGTGCGGATCGTCATGTCGGACTTGGAAAGCGCAATGCATTCCTCCACCGTGCGGGTGGCGTGACCGACCTTGAAGCCCATGTCCCAGAGCACGTAGAGCATGAATTCGACCGCTTTGTGCGTCTCTTCCGCCGGCCTCGGCAGAAAGAGAAACAGCAGGTCGATATCGGAGCCCGGCGCCAACGTGTCGCGGCCGTAGCCGCCGACGGCGGTGACCGCGAACTTGTCCTTCTGCTGCGGAAAGATATGGGCGGTGGCGAAATTGTAGAGGACGGTGGTGATCTGGTCCTGCAGCCAGGAAATCCGGTAGGCGCAGTTGAGCCCGCCGCCGTCGGCCATCAGTGCCTCGCGCGCCTTCTGCCGGCCTTCGGTGCTCGCCTTCTTCAGCACCGCCAGAAGATCGGCGCGCAGGACGTCGGGCCGGTTGCGGTTGGCCTCGGCAACGGCGTCACACTGCTTCTGCAAGAGCTCGACGTCGAGGATATTGGAGAAATCGAGGTCGCGCATCGCTATCGCCGGGGCGGTTTCCTGTTCATGCCGGACTGCCGGTTCACGGCCTGCCGCTTGTTTCGTCTGCATGCGCTATAGCCCCTTTGCCCGGCGATTGACACGGGCCTTCATACTGCAAGAACCTTTAAATTTGGCGAAATGGTGTTGGTTCGCCGCAAGAGGCGACGGCGCTTTGACGCAAGGGCGCCGGCTTTCCCGGAAATTCTCAGCCGGCGGCCCGCGCATTCAGCAAATGCAGCACCTGCCGTGTCTCGCGCATGATCTCCTCGAGCGCCTGCCTGTCGCATTCGCGATAGCCGGCCTTGGCAATCGAGGTTCCGAGCTCTGAGATCACAGCGCAGCAGCGGGTGATTTTCAGCATGCCGATCGGCGAAGTCCAGCCGCGGGCATTGCGGTCCTTATCGGCGCGCCGCATCGTATCGAGCATGGAGCAGATGAGCGAGAGGCGCTCGGTTTCGCGAACCAGTTTTTCCATGAACATGGCGCGCCGCTCCTATTTCAGCTTTTTCTTGAGGTCGTAAAGCGCATCCATTGCCTCGCGCGGCGTCATGTCGTCAAGGCTCATCGCCTTCAGCGCCTCCTCGACCTTGGAGGTCCCGCGGGCGGTTTCCTCGCGGCGCACCGCCACCTGGAAAAGCGGCAGGTCGTCGATCAGCTGGCTCGCCGGGTTCTTGCGGTCGGCATCTTCCAGGCGGGTGAGCACGTCGCGGGCGCGCGCCACGACCGAGGCTGGAAGCCCGGCAAGTCGCGCGACCTGAATGCCATAGGAGCGGTCCGCAGCACCGGGCCCGACCTCATGCAGGAAAATGACATCGCCGTCCCATTCCTTGACGCGCATCGTTGCGTTCGATAGCCGGCCAAGCTTTTCCGAAAGCACGGTCAACTCGTGGAAATGCGTGGCGAAGAGCCCACGGCAGCGATTGGCCTCATGTAGGTGCTCGACGGCCGCCCAGGCGATCGACAGACCGTCGAACGTCGCGGTGCCGCGACCGATCTCGTCGAGGATGACGAGCGAACGGTCGCTCGCCTGGTTGAGGATCGCCGCCGTCTCCACCATCTCGACCATGAAGGTGGAGCGGCCGCGCGCCAGATCGTCGGAGGCGCCGACGCGCGAGAAAAGCCGGTCGACGATGCCGATATGGGCCGAGGTCGCCGGCACGAAGGAGCCCATCTGCGCCAGGATTGATATCAGCGCGTTCTGGCGCAGGAAGGTCGACTTGCCGCCCATGTTCGGGCCGGTCAGCAGCCAGATCGCCCCGTCCCGGTCGCCGGTCCTCGGCGAGAGATCGCAATGATTGGCGACGAAGGGGCCGCCCGCCTGCCGCCGCAGCGCCTGCTCGACAACAGGATGGCGCCCGCCCTCGATGGCAAACATCTTCGAGCCGTCGACCTGCGGGCGGCAATAGGCCTGCTCCTCGGCGAGAAGCGCCAGGCCTGCGGCGACGTCGATGACGGCAAGCGCCCGGGCGCCCGACTTGATCGCCTCGGCTTCCGCAACGACGGCCGCCGTCATCCTGTCGAAGGCTTCGAGTTCGATCGTAAGCGCCTGGTCGGCGGCATTGGCGATGCGGCTTTCGAGGTCGGCAAGTTCGGTCGTGGTGAAGCGCATCGCGTTCGCCATCGTCTGGCGGTGGATGAAGCGGGCCTTCGCGTCCGCCGTCTCCGTCATCGGCGAGGCATTGCCGGCGGTCACTTCGATGAAATAACCAAGGACGTTGTTGTGCTTGATCTTCAGCGACCGGATGCCGGTCTCCTCGGCATATTGCAATTGCAGGCCGGCGATGACGCGACGGGACTGGTCGCGCAGTGCCCGGACCTCGTCGAGCTCGGCGCTGGCGCCGTCACGCAGGAAGCCGCCATCGCGTTTCAACAGCGGCAATTCGTCGGCAAGCGTGTCGGCAAGCAGCTTTTCCAGGGCCGCGGGAAGGGCCTGCAGCCCTGATAGCGCCTGGCCGAGCTCTTCGGGCAGCATCGCCTTGCCGAGCATCGCCGCAACTCCGCCCGCCGCGTCAAGGCCCTGGCGGATCGCTGAGAGATCGCGCGGGCCGCCGCGGTCGAGCGCCAGGCGCGACAGGGCGCGCGGCATGTCGGGCACATGTTTCAGCGTGTCGCGCAGATTGCCGCAAAGCAGCGGTTCGTCGATCAGGAAGCCGATCGAATCAAGCCGCGCATTGATGCGGGCGGGGTCGGTCAGCGGCGACATCAGCCGCTCGGCCAGAAGCCTGGCGCCGCCGCCGGTGACGGTGCGGTCGATCGCCTTCAAGAGCGAACCGTTGCGATCGCCCGAAAGCGTGCGGGCAAGTTCGAGATTGGCGCGGGTGGCGGGATCGATGAACAGCGTCGAAGCGGCACTTTCCCGTTCCGGCTTTCCAAGCGGCGGCCGCTCGGCAATCTGCGTTTTCTCGACATAGGCGACGGCGGCGGCGGCCGCTGCCAGCTCGGCGCGCGAGAAGGTGCCGAAGCCGTCGAGCGTCGCGACGCCGAAATACCGCGCGATCCGGCCTTCGGCGCTGGCGCTGTCGAAGAGCACGGAAGGCTGCGGCACGGCTGTCCGGCCGAGCACGTCGAAGACCGGCTTGAGTTCGGGATCGTGGAAGATCGTGTCGGGCAGGATGAGTTCGCGCGGATCGATGCGCAGGATATCGGCAAGCAGCCGCGAGGCTTCGGTCTCGGCAAGCCGAAAGACGCCTGTGGAAATATCGATCCAGGCAAGCGCCAGCAAGGCCTCGCCGCTGGCGCGAATGCGAGTCAGCGCCATCAGATAGTTGGATTCCGAGGGCGAAAGCAGCTTTTCCTCGGTGATCGTGCCTGGAGTGACGAGGCGGACGACGTCGCGCTTGACGACGGATTTCGCGCCGCGTTTCTTCGCTTCCGCGGGATCCTCGATCTGCTCGCAGACGGCGACGCGGAAGCCGAGCGAAATCAGCTTCTGTAGATAATCATCGGCCGCATGCACCGGAACGCCGCACATCGGGATATCCTGGCCCATGTGCTGGCCGCGCTTGGTCAGCGTGATACCGAGCGCGCGTGAGGCTTCCAGCGCATCCTCGAAGAACAGCTCGTAGAAATCGCCCATGCGATAGAACAGAAGCGAACCCGGATTGTTCGCCTTGATCTCGATATATTGCTCCATCATCGGCGTTGCCGAGGCACGGCTTTCCGCCGTGGCGAGCTCGGCAGCCGAAAAGGCTTCATTCCCTGTGTCTATTCGTGCGTTCACGGAGGTGGAGTTTTTCCCAAAAAAACAGGTGCCAACCCTATCCGCGCGCCGCTATAGATGACAACAGCATTTGAGGAAGAGCAAAGCGTCGCCCACAGGACGTTGGAGGATTTATGCCCGATATCGATAAGAAAGACCGGCCGGTGACCTCGGTTACCGACCAGGAGGCGCTCGATTTTCACGCGATGGGCCGGCCCGGCAAGCTGGAGATCAACCCGACCAAGCCGATGGCGACGCAGCGCGACCTCTCGCTTGCCTATTCGCCGGGTGTTGCCGTGCCCGTGAAGGCAATCGCCGCCGATCCGCAGACCGCCTACGATTATACGGCGCGCGGCAACATGGTTGCCGTCATTTCCAACGGCACGGCGATCCTCGGCCTCGGCAATCTCGGCGCGCTGGCATCCAAGCCCGTCATGGAAGGCAAGGCGGTGCTGTTCAAACGCTTTGCCGATGTCGATTCCATCGACCTCGAGATCGATACGGAAAATGTCGACGAGTTCATCAACTGCGTGCGTTTCCTCGGCCCTTCCTTCGGCGGCATCAACCTCGAGGATATCAAGGCGCCGGATTGTTTCGTCATCGAAAGCCGGCTGCGCGAGCTGATGGACATTCCCGTCTTCCATGACGACCAGCATGGAACCGCGATCATCGCCGCTGCCGGCCTGATCAATGCGCTGGAGCTGACCGGCCGCGACCTGAAGACGACGAAGCTCGTCTGCAACGGTGCGGGTGCTGCGGCGATCGCCTGCGTTGAACTCATCAAGGCGATGGGTTTTGCGCCAGAGAACGTCATCCTCTGCGACACCAAGGGCGTCATCTACCAGGGCCGCACCGAGGGCATGAACCAGTGGAAATCGGCGCATGCGGCAAAGACCGACACGCGCACGCTGGAAGAGGCGATGAAAGGCGCGGACGTCGTTTTCGGCCTGTCGCAGAAGGGCGCGTTTTCGGCCAAGATGATCCGCTCGATGGCGGAGCGGCCGATCATCTTCGCCATGGCCAATCCCGATCCCGAGATCACCCCGGAAGAGGTGGCCCGCATCCGCGACGACGCCATCATGGCGACCGGCCGTTCGGACTATCCGAACCAGGTCAACAACGTCCTCGGCTTTCCCTACATCTTCCGAGGCGCTCTCGATGTGCGCGCCTCCACAATCAACGACGCGATGAAGATTGCCGCCGTCAACGCGCTGGCAAACCTTGCCCGCGAGGACGTGCCCGATGACGTGGTTGCCGCCTATCAGGGCAACCGGCCGCGTTTCGGGTCGCAATACATTATCCCCGTTCCCTTCGATCCCAGGCTGATCTCGGCGATCCCGGTGGCGGTCGCGCAAGCCGCGATCGAAAGCGGCGTCGCCCGCAAGGTCATCACCGACATGGCCGGTTATGCCCGCGAGCTTTCGGCGCGCCGCGATCCGATCGCCTCGACGCTCGCCAGCCTTTACGAGCGCGTCCGCCGCCGTCCAAAGCGCATCGTCTTTGCCGAGGCCGAGGAAGAACAGGTCCTGCGCGCCGCGATGTCCTACGCCAACCAGCAGCTCGGCACCGCCATCCTGCTCGGCCGCGAGGACCTGATCCGGGCGACGGCGGAACGTGCCGGCATCGATCTCAACCGGCCGGGCCTCGAAATCGTCAATGCCCGGCTTTCGACCCGGGTCGAGGCCTATATCGACTATCTCTATGCCCGGCTGCAGCGGCACGGTTATCTCCACCGCGACGCCCAGCGGCTGATCCATAACGACCGCAACCACTTCGCCGCCACCATGGTGGCGCTCGGCGACGCTGACGGCATGGTGACGGGCATCACCCGAAACTATTCGACGGCGCTCGAAGATGTGCGCCGCTGCATCGACGAGAAGCCGGGCCACCGCGTTATCGGCGTGTCGTTGGCGCTCTGCCGCGGCCGCACGGTCTTCGTTGCCGATACGGCGGTGCACGACATGCCGACGGCCGAAGAGCTTGCCGATATCGCCGAAGAGGCCGCGGGTCTCGCGCGGCGCATGGGTTATCCGCCGCGGGTCGCTATGCTGGCCTATTCCACCTTCGGCCACCCCTCGGGCGAACGCTCCGAGCGGGTGCGCGAGGCGGTAAAGATCCTCGACAAGCGCCGCGTCGATTTCGAATATGACGGCGAGATGGCGGCCGACGTTGCCCTGAACCGCAAGGTGATGGAGCAATATCCCTTCTGCCGCCTCTCCGGGCCGGCCAACGTTCTCGTCATGCCGGCTTTCCACTCGGCCTCGATCTCGACCAAGATGCTGCAGGAGCTCGGCGGCTCCACGGTGATCGGCCCGATTCTCGTCGGCCTCGACAAGCCGGTGCAGATCACCTCGATGGGCGCCAAGGACAGCGACATCGTCAACATGGCGGCGATCGCCGCCTACGGTGCGGGTTCGTAAACTCGCCCGAGCATATGGACGGCATTCTGTGCCCGGCCGACCGCGTCGGCCGGGCACAGCGTCTTGTGGATTGTCCTTACCCGGCTTCGCATAAGCTGCGATTTACGCTAAGCTGCTGATAAGGAATTGATTCGACGGGAATTTTGCTTCTTGCGAAATCCAGATCCATAAACTAAGTTGATTGAACTAAGTTTATGGATGCCGAAGCCGAGATGCGAATCATCAACATCCACGAAGCAAAGACTCATCTGTCGCGGCTCGTCGAAAACGCGGCGAACGGTGAGGTCTTCGTGATCGCCAAGGCCGGCAAGCCGCTGGTCAAGGTGGTGCCGCTCGATGCCGGCGGTGCGCAGCAGATCCGGCGTGTCGGTTTCCTGAAGGGGCGGATCTCCGTGCCGGATGATTTCGACAGCATGGATCTGCAGGACGTCGCAAGGTTTTCAAAACCGCGATGAAGCTCCTTCTCGACACGCTGCTGCTGATCCTGCTTGCGGAGGATTCGCCGAAACTGCCGACTGCTGCGAAGGAGTTGGTCGCCGATCCGCTCAACCAGCTGTTCTTCAGCCCCGCAAGCTTTGGTGAACTCAGCGCCAAGCACGCCGTCGGCCGCGACGATTTCAATCTCGATCCGCCGCTCTTCTACCGTGCCCTCATCGACAACGATTATTGCGAATTGCCGATCACCGTCATGCATACGCTGGCGGTGCATCGATTGCCGGCAATCCACGCCGACCCCTTCGACCGGATCCTCATCGCGCAGGCGATCGTCGAGGGCATTCAGTTGCTGACGACGGACGAGACCGTCGCGCTCTATCCCGGTCCGATCCGGCTGTTTCGGTGACGGGCTTAGCTGTCCCGATGGGAATCGCATCCCATTGCGCAGCCTGTGTCCCGCGCGAACAGGATGATTTTAGGCCGGGTCGGCCTAAAATCTGAATCCTGTTCTACATCATATAGTGAGAGCATGGTGTCGTCCGAAAACCGATCACACTTTTCGGCATCATGCTCTAGCGGTCAGCTTGCAAAGGCGATGAGATTACCGTCGGGATCGCGGATGATGAAGGTCTGGGCGCCCCATGGTTCGGCCCTGAGGCCCTGATGAAAAGGGACGTCCGATGCCGTGTATTCCAGGAACAGCGCCTTGGCGTCATCGAGCGTGATGGTCGCCGACAGTGCATCCTCTTCCCGAAGCCGGAAATCCGGATGGAACAAAGGCATGTCGGAAGATCGGAGATTGAGCCGCGCCGCGCCCCGGAAAACCTGCGCGTAAAAAGGCGGCTCGCCATAAATGAAGGCGAGCTCGAAGCCGAGCCTGCCGGTGTAGAAATCGCAGGAAGTGGCGATATCGCGGACGAAGAGCTGCGGCTGCGCATCGATGAAAGTCGGCTTTTCGGGTCTTGTCTGGAGGGGCGGTTCCATTTTTGCCAGTCCTTGTTTCAGCGCTGTCCAGCTTTCGAAACCTTCCTTCGCCGCCACCAGCTCCTGCGCGTCGGCGAGCTTGAAATCCAGCTTGAGGATCTCAAGGTCGTCCAGGCTGGAGTAACGGGGAAGCCATCGCCGGATTTCAGCGGCGACCGGATAATATCTGTCCTGATGCCAGCGTTTATAGAGCTTGGCTCGCTTGCGGAGGTTTTCGAAATTCGGCATGGCGCATGGTTGAAGATTATGGGCGGGCATAGCCCAGCCGGCACAATGCCGATGCGCCCCACGGAAAACGCGATGTCAGAATGAAGGGATGCCCAGAGATCGTCAAGCCTTTGGCTGACGGTCCCCGGCTTTTAGCTCGCGAAGCGGCCGGCGTCGGCGCCGTAATAATTCAGGTAACGGTCCGAAATGCTGGAGATCGGCAGCACGATCAGCACGTCGGTCGTGTTGAAGGCATGATCGACGACCGCGTGGGAGCCGACCATCGCACCGAGGCGCAGATAGCCCTTGATCAGCGGCGGCAGGGCCATCAGCGCCCGCTTCGGGTTGATGGCCTCGACCGGCATCAGGTCCATGTTGCGGGCCAGATGCGGCAGGGCGCCGACGGCCCATTCGTTCTTCGCCAGTACGTTGTGGTAGAGGAAGGACAGCGCCAGCGCGTGGCTTTCGAGATAGACGCCGGGGAAAGAGGCGCAGCCGAACATGGCGCTGACGCCGTGCTTCAGCGCGTAGGCCCAGTTGCCCTGCCACAGCAGCTCGACGGTGCGCTTGGTGCGGTATTCCGGCAGCACGCAGGAGCGGCCGAGCTCCATGAAGCGCTTGTCTGGATGTTTGGCGATGAGGCTCTCGATTTCGAATTCGGAAGCCGAGTAAAAACCGCCATTGGCGATGGCGACATCCTGACGCAGCAGCCGGTAGGTGCCGACGATCTGGTCTTCCGGGTCGCCCTCGATCGAGCGGTCGAGAACGAGAAGATGGTCGCAGACGGCGTCATAGGCGTCGACATCGCGCTGGCGGCGCATGGCGTCCAGCGGCAGCTGCGCCTTCATTTCGTCGACGAAGACGCGGTAGCGCACGGCCTGGGCGGCATCGATCTCGCGTGCCGTGCGGGCAAGGCGGGTCTCCAGATTGCCGATGCGGCCGAGGATATCGCCGTCCTTCTGCACGGCAGCCGTCGAGGGCCGTGCAGCCTCCGCCGTGGTGTCACGATTCAGGATGTCGATGGCGGACATGACGATTCTCCCGTTGCCGGCTTATCGACGCCATAAAACACTTCTCTACGACAGGAAAGTGACATTTTGAATTTCCAGGCGCAAGAAGCGTGCCGGTTTCCGAGGCGCTCACCGCGCCTCTGCCCGGCGGGCGGAAAGGGCGGCGACCGCCTGAACTTCGGTCAGCAGCCGCACCGGATCGACCGGCTTTATCATGACGCGGTTGGCGCCGTTGAGCAAGACTTGGCGGCGCGATTCGTCGCTCTTGTCGGCAGTCAGCACAATCACCGGCACCGAGGCGAGATCGAGCCGCCGCTCGTGGCCGCGCAGGCGTCCCAGCATGTCGATGCCGTTACCACCAGGCATCGAGAGGTCGCTGATAATGATATCGGGCCGGTCATTCGCCTCGCAGAGCGCGTAGTCGAGCAGCGTCTCGAAATCCTCGACATGGCGCACCTTATGTCCGCCCTTTTCCAGGACGACGCGCACCAGCATGGCATTGATCGGATCGTCCTCACCGAGCAGGATGCTGAGCCCGCGGGCGGCAACCATTGTCTCCGTCGCCGAAAGGCCGAAGCCCGGCTGGTTGTCGTTCAACGCGTCGCGCTTCTCCATGCCGCGCATGCGCCCGCGCAGCACGTCGATCAGCGACTGTTCGCGCAGCGGCCGGATGAGCCAGGCGTCGAAGAGGTCGAGCGGGTGGGCGCTGCGCTCTTCCGGATTGACGAGCAGGACCTTGCGCAGGCCAAGTGCGGCGATGTCGGCGCGATCGGCAAGATGGGCGGAAAATTCCGCCGACATCCGGTGGTCGATGATGATATCGGTCGGCCGCCGTCCGCTCTTTGCCAGCTCGAGCAGTGTTGCCCGCGCCGTCTCGCCGTCGCCGACGAGATGGCAGAGGCCGCCGAGCGCAGAGATCGTTTCGGCGATGGCAGTGCGCGCCGCACCTGCCGGCGCCAGCAGCACGACGCTGTTGCCTGAAAGCAGCGTGTTTCGCCGGTCGGGGCGCTCGCTGCCGATATCGACAGGGAAGCGGATGGTGAATTCGCTGCCTCTGCCCTTTTCGCTGGCAACCGTCAGCGCGCCGTTGAATTCGCGCATGATGCGGGCGGAGATGGCAAGGCCGAGCCCGGTCCCGCTGCTCTTGTCGGCAACGCTCCCGCCCTGCTCGAACTCGCCGAAGACGCGCGCCTGCTCCTCCGCCGTCATACCGGGACCGCTGTCGGTCACGGTGATCGAGAGGTCGTCGCCGTCGAGCGACACGCGGATGAAGACGCCGCCGACCTGGGTGAACTTCACGGCGTTGCCGATGACGTTGAACAGAACCTGGCGCAGCCGCGCCGGGTCGAAGCTCATATTTTCGGGCACGTCGGATGACACGGTGGCTCCGATCTCGATACCCTTTTCATGCGCCCGGTGGGCGAGCATCTCGACGACGCTTTCCAGAAGCTTGCGCAGCGATTCCGAGCGCGGGTGCAGCGCGAAGCGGCCGACCTCGATGGTGGAGAAATCGAGCAGGTCCTCGACGAGCTGCGTCAATGCATGGCCGGACTGGCGGATGTTTGCCAGATAGTTCTGCTGTTCCTGCGTCAGCCGCGTCTCGGCGATCAGATGCGTCATGCCGAGGATGCCGGAAAGCGGCGTGCGCACCTCGTGGCTGACGGTGGCAAGCAATCTCGATTTGGCGGCGCTGTTATATTCGGCCTTCTGGCGGGCCTCCTCGCGGCCCTGCGCGATCAGCCGCTCGTCGGTCACGTCGCGGGCAACGCTCTGCAACAGCAGGCGGCCGTTCGCAGGGTCGCGGGTAACGACATCGCGCCAGAGGAAGATGCGCTGGCCTTCCGGCGTCGAAATCTCGACATCGTAGCAATGCGGTATCGGACCGGGGCGGAAGGCAAGCCCGATCTCCTCGCAGCTGCGTCCTTCCGGACGCAACCGCCCGGTCAGGCGGCGAAACGTGTCGTTGGCGGAGATGATGCGCCGGTCCATGGTGCGGCTGACTGTGATGTCGCCGAGCACGTCGTGCACGTCGGCGAACAGCTTTGCGCCGGCGTTCCAATCCGGCATGGGTTGACCGGGGCGCTGCCCGGCCCTGCGCGAGCGAACCATCAGCAGGGCATAACTGGCGATGACGGCCAGGCCAAGAACGACGAGACCGCCCGAAAGCAGCAGCGGATCGCCGGCATGGGCAAGCAGCATCAGGATCGTTGCGGCAAGAAGGCCGGCGCCGCCCAGCCAGTAGAACAGCAGGCGCCGTGTCGGTGCAGGCCCGCCCTGGCGGTCCTCAGCGCCCCGGGGTGCGGCTGCGTTCGGCCGTGGGGAAAAGACCTCCATCCGCTTCTCAAGCGGCTTGGCGGCGGGTCCACCGAAGGCGGCGGACAATCTTTCCTGCAACTGTCCCAGGTTCTGCATGCTATCTGGGTAACATGAGGCCCGTTCCGAATGCCTTCAGGATTTCGATAAGATTTTAGCGGCCGGCCTTTTTCGGCAACAGCAGCTCGTCGAGAATGACGCAGCCGGCCCCGATGGTGATGAAACTGTCGGCGAGATTGAAGACCGCGAAGGACCAGCTCTCGGTGTAGAAAAGAATGTAATCGATCACATGCCCATAGGCGAAGCGGTCGACGAGATTGCCGATCGCGCCTGCGATGATCAGCGCATAACCGAGATGGGCGATCCAGCGATCCTTCGCCGTGCGGTACCACAGCCAGATGACGAAGGCGACGATGACGAGCCGCATGCCGACGATGAACCAGCCGTCCATGCCGGATAGCATCGAAAAGGCGACGCCGAGATTATAGGTCCGATAGAGCGCCAGCATCGGAACGACGGGCACCGCCTCCTGCAGCGGCAGGTAATGATCAACGGCGATCTTGACGGCCTGGTCGATGAGAACGGCGACGACGATGAAAAAGAGGATCGGCGCCGGGCGCGAAAACAGCGCCGGGCGTGCATGCGTCTGTTCGGTCATTTGCCCTCGGCAAGTGAGAGGAGATGGCGGCGTGCCTCGAAAAGCATGACGGCGGTGGCGACGGCGAGGTTCAGCGAATCGGCGCGGCCCTGCTGCGGGATGCGTGCAAGCGCGTCGGCCTCCCTGGCCAGCTGCTCCGGCAGGCCCGATTGTTCGTTGCCCATCAACAGCACGACGGGCTTTTTCCGGTAGTCGATCGTCCGGTAATCGACCGCCCCGGCAAGATGTGTCGCGACGACGGAAACGCCGGCCGATTTCCGCCAAGCGATGAATTCCTCAGGCGTCGCCCGCGCGACCGGAACGGCAAAGACCGAGCCCATCGTGGCCCGCACCGTTTCGAGCGAGAAGGGATCGGTCGTTTCTCCGAGAAGTATGATGCCGGAAGCCCCAGCCGCATCGGCGGTGCGGATGATGGTGCCGAGATTGCCGGGGTCGCGGACTCGATCGAGCGCCACCCATGTCTCGCCCTCGCTCAGTCGGATACCCTTAAGCGGCGTCCAGCGCTGTTCGAAGATGCCGACCACCATCTGCGGATTGTCGCGGCGGGTGATCGAGGCGATCACCTTTTCGCTGACCTCAAGCACCAGCCCACCCGAGGCGACGGTCTTTGCCGCCATCTGCTCGACCAGCGGCTTGCCCTTGGCGGCCTTGGCATAGACCAGCGTGCGGATCGCCCAGCCGAGTTCGATCGCATCGATGACGAGCTTCAGTCCTTCGGCGAGGAAAGTACCGCTTTCCTCGCGCGACTTCTTGTTCGTCAGCGCCTTGATGTCCTTGATGATCGGATTGGCGAGCGAAGTGACTTCCTTCACCTGCCCGACCCTGCGCGGTCCCTGATCGTGGAAGTCCTTGCTCATTTCGGCACCCAGCGGGAAAAGAGGGAGGTGGAAAGCGCGCGGCCCTGCGTCTTGCCGTCGGTGCCGGCTTCGCGAATCACCAGCTCGCCGGATTCGACCACACCGCCAGCGCCCCGCATCGTCTCGCGCATCAACTCGTGGATCGAATAGAAGCTGGCGCGGATCGAATAGGCCGTCAGCACCAGGCCCACTGCCTTTGGCGACAGGATCTCGCGGCAGACATCGAGCATCAACGGCAGATGCTCGAAAAGATGCCAGACTTCGCCATTGGGGCCGCGGCCGAATTTCGGCGGATCGGTGAGGATGATATCGTACTGGCTGCCGCGGCGTTCCTCGCGCAGGATGAATTTCATTGCATCCTCGCAGATCCAGCGGATCGGCAGCTTCTCCATGCGCCCGAGCGCCTGGTTTTCCCGCGCCCAGCCGATCGCCTTCTTCGAGGCGTCGACATGGGTGACCTCGGCGCCGGCCGCGGCGGCAACCAGCGAAGCGACGCCGGTATAACCGAAGAGGTTCAGCACTTTCAGCGGCCGGCCGGCCTTTTCGACCTGCTCCTTCATCCAGCTCCAGTGGACGACCTGCTCGGGGAAGACGCCGACATGGCGGAAGGAGGTGAAGCGGCCGAGAAAATCGACGCCGAGCAGGTTGAGCGGCCAGGTCTCGCCGAGCGCCTCCTTCGGGAAGCGCCAGCGGCCGGTGCCTTCCTCGTCGGTGTCGCCGGTGAAGGCGGCATCGACCTTTTCCCAGATATGGGGGGGCAGAGAAGGCCGCCACAGCGCCTGGGCTTCCGGACGGATGATGCGATAGGGGCCGTATTGCTCGAGCTTTTCGCCGTTGCCGCTGTCGATCAGATGAAAGTCGCCGGCCCCGAGCGATTCGAGGATGACGGGCACGCGCTCAGTCGGGCGCTCGCCGCTGCGTGTCATCAGAGGACGCGCGACGGCGGCAGGCACGGCGGCACCCTCGCGCACAGCCTCACGGCTTGCCGCGGGCCGCGCCACCGGCTTCGGCGACCGGCCTGCCCGATCGTCCCTGCGGCTTTCATCGGAAGGACCTGATGTTTTCTTCTGGCCCGGCCGGCCTTCTCTCTGTTTCAACGTGCTCTTCCGCGTCTCTGTCGGGGTGTCTTGTCGGATTTGCGTCGGCTGCAGGCCCGCGCGTCTTTTGAAACGCGCAAAGCGCATTGCGGCACTTTGAATATGCAGTAGCGCAAAAAAGCGGGGCGGATCAACTGCGCTGCCGGCCAAGCCCGGGCAAGGGGAGGGTTTTCCCGGCGCGGCGCCTACTTCAAGCCCTCGGAGGCCTGTGTGCGAAGCCAGCTTTCCGCCGCATAGAGGGCCGCGACATGCATCGACTGCATGATGACGGCACCGGACTGCAGCTCGGCGAGGACGGCAGCAAGATCCGCAAACAGCAGTTCGACCTTCTCTCCGGGGTCGAAAGACGGTTCACCGGCCCGGCTGAGACCAAGCGCCAGCCAGCTCGTCACCATATTGCTCTGGCTGGCGGCATTCGGATAGGAGGTGAGCAGCTTGACGAAGGTCGAGGCTTCATAGCCGGTTTCCTCCCGGAGTTCGCGCCGGGCCGCCGCCATCGCCGCATCGCCGGTCTTGCTGTCGCCGGGTTCGAGGCTGCCGGCGACCAGACCGAGCACGATCTCGCCGCGGCCGTGTCGGTATTCCCGTGTCAGCAGCACGCGCCCGTCAGGCATCACAGGGATGACGTTGATCCAGTCGGGATAGTCGAGCACATGGAAGGGCGCGACGACGGTTCCATCGGCGGTGACGCAATCGTCGCTCCGGACCCGGATCCAGCGATCCTCATAGGTGATGCGGCTTGCCGTCACGCTCCAGGGCTTCAGTTCGTCGTTCATCGGCCCAGCCCCTATGTGTGTCAGATCGGAACCCGGCAGATAACATTCCGTGCCGCCTTGGCAAAGCGCTTTCCCGCTGGGATAAGATGAGCGAATCGAAGATGGGGCCATTGAATGGATTTCACCGGCGAAGAACGCATCGCCGCGCCGCGGGACGTCGTCTGGGCAGCACTCAACGATCCCGAGATCATGCGCGGCTGCATTCCGGGCTGCCAGAGCATCGAGCGGCTGTCGCCTGATGTCTTCGAGGCGACGATCAAGGTCAGGTTCAGCCTGCTCTCTGCCACCTTCCACGGGCTGCTGACGCTTTCCAATGTCGAGGCACCGAAGAGCTATACGCTGTCGGCCGAAGGCAAGGGCGGCCTTGCCGGCTTCGCCAGGGGCAGCGCCGATATCGTGCTCGAGGAACGGGGTGCCGAGACGATCCTGCACTACCGGTCTAAGGCCGAACTCGGCGGCGGGCTCGCCCAGCTCGGCGCCCGCCTGCTCGATTCGACCTCGCAGAGGCTCGCCGAAGGGTTCTTTTCGGACTTCAATGCCGCCGTCGTCGCGAAGATGGCGGCCGGTTAGGCTTGGCGCGGGCGGAGGGTTTGTTTAAATCGGCATGATGACGTGGACCATCAGGCCGCCGCGGGCGGAAGACCAGGAAATGCTTGCGGAGATTTACCTTTCCGTGCGCCGCGAAACATTCGTCTGGGTCGATCCGGGCAAATTCCATCGCGAGGATTTCGCCGCCCATACCAATGGCGAGACGGTCTTCGTCTGCGCGCATGAAAGCGGCAGCGTCGCCGGCTTCCTGTCGCTTTGGCCGGAGGACGATTTCATCCACATGCTCTACCTAAAACCGGAATTCCAGGGTCAGGGTGCAGGCACGGCGCTGCTGCACGCCCTGCCGGAATGGCCGCAACACCGATACCGGCTGAAATGCCTGGTGAAGAACCGGCGGGCAAAGGCGTTCTACCTCGTCCACGGTTTCCAGGTGACCGGCTACGGCACCTCGCCGGAGGGCGATTATGAGGAACTGAGCTTTTTTCCGGCTTGACGGCAGCCGAACCCGAGCCAATCGAATACTGACCAGTCTTACCGCGCTGGCAGTTGCCCGGCGATTTCCTCGGCGCGGCTCTTGTGGCGGTCGGCCTCGCTTTGCCAGCGGATGGCTTCCTTGGCCTCGGTGCGGGCGCGCTTGCGGTGTTTGCCCTGGCTGAACCAGGTGGCGGCGGCCCCGATCAGCATGCCCGTGATCAACGCGACGACCAGGAAGACGAAGAAGGGCGCGGAAACTGCCAGCACCTGGTCTTCCGGCCGGAACGGATTGAAGGCGAGCGTGACGCTCTGCCGGTTGGCGACGCAGAAGACGATGAGGATGACGCCGAGCGGCAGCAGAATCAACAGGTTGACGATCTTCTTGGCCATTTGAGGTCTCCACGCGGCAGATTGCGCCGGTCTTTTTGCAGGGCGCGTTTCATGCTTGCAGCACTATGTGTCCTTGTAGAACACGCAAAGCACGATGCGTTACCAGAATAGGAAAACGGCCCTCGAGTTCAAGTGCGGTTTCGCCGCAGGCAGCGACGGCTCAATCCTCTTCGTCGGCCTGGCCGGGATTAAGCCGCTCGCGCAGCTCCTTGCCGGTCTTGAAAAAGGGAACCCACTTCTCCTCGACGAAGACGGTATCGCCGGTCCGCGGGTTGCGTCCGGAGCGCGAAGGGCGGTTCTTGACCGAAAAGGCGCCAAAGCCGCGCAATTCGACTCGGTTACCCGCAGCCAGTGCATCCGTGATCTCGTCGAGAACCGCGTTGACGATATTCTCGACGTCGCGATGATAGAGATGCGGGTTGCGTGCGGCAACAATCTGCACCAATTCGGACTTGATCACTTTCGCCCCCTTAAATTATTGATTTCTTATCAATCGTGGCCAACCTGCCAAACTGAAAGCAGCCCGTCAAGAAGCAACTTTGGGGGCAGGATTCCATTGATATCCTGGGTTTTCATGAGATCATCATAACCGAAGATCGTAATCAACCGAGAAACAGCCCCAGCGAGCAGAAAGGGCGTATTGCTCTTCTTGTCCCAGTCCACCATCGGCAGATCGCTGTCGACGCCGCGTGACGTCAGATAGGCACGGATCTCAGCCTCGCCGCCGATTGCATCGACGAGTTTCACCTTCAGCGCCTGGCGGCCGGTATAGATCGTGCCGTCGGCCAGTTTCAGCACCTCGTCGCGCGGCAGCTTGCGCCGGTCGGCGACCAGGTCGACGAACCAGTTATAGCTGTCGACCACCATGTTGCGGATCATCGCCTTGGCTTCCTCGCTCGCCTCGTGGAAGGGCGAGGGCTCGGCCTTCAGCGGCGAGGACTTGATCTCCTGCAGCGAGACGCCGATCTTGTCGAGCAGCGGCTGGATCTGCGGATACTGGAAGATGACGCCGATCGAGCCGGTGATCGAGCTGTCACCGGCAATGATCGTATCGCCGGCGGTGGCGATCATGTAGCCGGCGGAGGCGGCAAGCGTGCGCACGTCGGAGACGACGGGCTTCTTGACCGATATCGCACGGATCGCCTTGAAGATTTTTTCGCCGCCATAGGTCGTGCCGCCGGGCGAGGAGATCGAAATCACCGCTGCCTTCACCTGGTCGCTGGTCTCGACCTTCTTCAGCCGCTCGAGAAGCTCGTCGTCGTCGACGATCAGCCCGGATATCGTCACATGGGCGATGTGCGGGCGCTGCGTCCCGGCATCGCCGAGGGCAAAGCGGTAGAAGGCGAAACCAAGTGCCACGATGAGGGCCACCGCGATGAGGCGCCAGAAGCCCAGCTTGCGGCGCAACCGCCGGCGATCCGCGATGATCAAACTGTCCATAGAAACCTCCAGCGCTGGCACCGGCCTCGGCATGCCGCCGATCGATCCGGTGAAATAGGGTGGCAGCGGCCCGTACGAATGCCACTTTTCAATGTTTTTCCGTTTTGTTGCTTGTTGCAGAAAAAATTCCATATTGGCAAGCCAATGTAATAATGCGAAACGAACTGTGATTGGCGGCCGGCTTTGTTATCGAGGCGCGGCGATCACCGCACATGGACGAGGCCTATGCTCGATACCCTGAAGAACAACGGACATGCCGCCTATTCAGGGTCCGGCAGGAATGCCTATGGCGATGCCTTGTTCCATTCCGCCCGCGTGCGGCGCCTGAAGATATTGCTGCCTGTGGCGGCCCTTATCGTTTCAGCCGCTGTTGGCGCCGTGACGGTGATCCGCACCTATCTGCCCGAAAACATCAAGATGGAAGGCGCCAAGATCGAGAACGGCAAGGTCGTGATGGAAAAGCCGGCGATATCAGGTCGCAATTCCGACGGCATCAATTATTCGATGCTGGCCGAAAGGGCGCTGCAGGATATCCGCAATCCCGATCTCATCACCCTCGAAACCATCAAGGCCGCCGTGCCGATGAATGACGGTCTGATCGCCCGCGTCGTCGCCTCGACCGCCGATTACAACCGCGCTACCGACAACCTGCATATGACGGCCCCCTTCACCCTGGTGCTGAGCAGCGGCCTCAATGCGAATTTCCAGTCCGCGCAGCTCGACATCAAGGGCGGAAACATGCGCAGCGACGACCCCGTCACCATCACCAAGGACAATGCCTCCATTGTTGCGAAGACGCTTCAGATAACCGATAAGGGACGGGTGATCACATTCGAGGGGAATGTTCGCATGAATGTCGATCCATCCACCATCCATAAACAGGGCACTTAACCAGCCGGGTCATCCATGACAAAAGATTGTCGCATTTCCACTTGCAAGACAGGCATGGCATTCATTGCCGGCGCATTTGCCCTTATTCTGACGGCCACGGGCGCCGGCGCGCAGGCGACGGCCACGATGCCGGGCATGAAGCTGTCCAACGACCAGCCGATCCAGATCGAAAGCGACAAGCTGGAGATCCACGACCAGGAACACACCGCGCTCTTCACCGGCAACGTCAAGGTCGTCCAGGGGACGACGACGATGCAATCCGGCAAGATGACCGTCTATTACAAGGACAAGGCGGCAAAGCCGGCCGCTGACGGCGCCCAACCGCCGGCCCAGCCCGCGGCACAGCCGCAGCAGTCGGCCTCGCTTGCATCGGGAAGTGCCGATATCGACAAGATCCTGGTGACGGACAAGGTCTTCCTGACCTCGGGCACGCAGACGGCGACTGCCGATGATGGCAATTTCGACATGGCCTCGCAGACATTCACCCTCACCGCGGATCAGGGGAACAAGGTTATTCTGTCGGACGGGCCGAACGTCTTTACCGGCTGCAAACTGACGGTTCACATGCAGACTGGCCAGGCGGAGCTTGAAAGCTGCGGCGGGCGTGTCCAGATTCAGCTCGATCCGAAATCGCAGCCGAATGCGCAGCAGCAGAAGCAGAACTGAGAAGCCGGCCTCCCACGTGAAATTATCATCGCTATCCACCATGTTCGGCAAGCCCGGGCCACAAGCTGCGGGCGCCGCCGACAAGAGCCGCTATCAGGGAACGCTGATCGCACGGGGTCTGACGAAGACCTATGCGACGCGGCGCGTCGTCAACGGCGTCTCGCTGGTGGTGCGCCGTGGCGAGGCCGTCGGCCTGCTCGGCCCGAACGGCGCCGGCAAGACCACCTGTTTTTACATGATCACCGGCCTGGTGCCGGTCGATGAAGGCACGATCGAGATCGACGGCAACGACGTCACGACCATGCCGATGTACCGCCGCTCGCGCCTCGGCGTCGGTTACCTGCCGCAGGAAGCCTCGATCTTCCGCGGCCTGACGGTGGAAGAGAATATCCGCGCCGTCCTCGAAGTGCATGTGAAGGACAAGGCCGAGCGCGAGCAGAAGCTGAATGAGCTGCTGGAGGAATTTCATATCCAGAAGCTGCGCAAAACTGCCGCCGTCGCCCTGTCCGGCGGTGAGCGCCGCCGCCTCGAAATCGCGCGTGCGCTTGCGACCGACCCGACCTTCATGCTGCTCGACGAGCCGTTTGCCGGCGTCGACCCGATCTCGGTTGCCGACATCCAGAATCTCGTTCACCATCTGACGGCACGCGGCATCGGCGTTCTTATCACCGACCACAATGTGCGCGAGACGCTGGGCCTTATCGACCGCGCCTACATCATCCATGCCGGTGAGGTGCTGACCCATGGCCGGGCGAACGACATCGTCAACAATCCGGAAGTGCGCCGGCTCTACCTCGGCGACAATTTTAGCCTCTGACGCCGGATCCGGATGATTTTAGGCCGGATCGGCAGAAATTCACCGTGCCGTCATAGTTCCGCTTGACCAAATACAATAAAAAAGCAATTTTTGGGCCAACTTGGATTTCCGTGGCCTGAAGCCTTGATCGGACGCGGTTTCCCGGAGGAATCGAGGGGAGTTTCGCGTCCGTCATGGCACTGTCCGCCAATCTTTTCCTGCGCCAGACCCAGTCTTTGGTGATGACACCGCAACTGATGCAATCCATCCAGTTGCTGCAGATGACTCATTTCGAACTCAACCAGTTCATCGCCCTGGAAGTGGAGAAGAACCCGCTGCTCGAATTTCCGTCGAATGACGGTGAGGCGGGCGGCGAACGCGGCGATGCCGAAGATGGAGAATATGCTCATCAGCCCGAGGATGCCGGCTCCGACGATGGCTACGACAACCGCGCCGACGCGCTCTCCAGCGACTGGTATGACAATGGCGGCAGCGCCAGCACCAGCCGGCTGAACGACGAACTCGACGCCAATTACACCAATGTCTTTCCTGATGACGGCGCCCCGCAGCGCCTCGATGCGCCGGAACTCGTCAGCCAGTGGAAGTCGATGCCGGGCAGCGGCGAGGGCGCCGACTACGATCTCGACGATTTCGTCGCCGGCCAGGTGTCGCTGCGCGATCATCTCGCCCAGCAGATCCCCTTCGTCCTGCCTGATATGGCCGACCGGCTGATCGCGCAGAATTTCGTCGACCAGCTCGACGACTGCGGTTATCTGCAGGCCGATATCGTCGAGGCGGGCGAGAGGCTGGGCACGAGCCTCGCACAGGCCGAGCGCGTGCTTGCCACCCTGCAGAGCCTTGATCCGCCAGGTGTTTTCGCCCGCAGCCTCGCTGAATGCCTGGCGATCCAGCTCAGGCAGAAGGACCGATACGACCCGGCCATGCAGGCTCTGGTCGAAAACCTCGAACTGCTGGCCCGGCGTGATTTTGCCACGCTGAAGCGGCTTTGCGGCGTCGACGAGGAGGATCTTCTCGACATGCTCGGCGAGATCCGTCAGCTCAATCCCAAGCCCGGCAGCGGCTTCGAAGCGGGTGTTTCCGAAGCGATCACGCCGGATGTAGTCGTCAGGTCCGCCTCGGACGGCGGCTGGCTGGTCGAGCTCAATCCGGATACGCTGCCGCGCGTGCTGGTCAACCAGTCCTATTTTTCCCGTGTGACGAAGAACGGCGAGGACCACGCCTTCCTCTCCGATTGCCTGCAGAGCGCCAACTGGCTGACCCGCAGCCTCGACCAGCGGGCAAAAACCATCATGAAGGTGGCAAGCGAAATCGTCCGCCAGCAGGACGCCTTCCTGCTGCACGGCGTCGATCACCTGCGCCCGCTGAACCTGAAAACGGTCGCCGAAGCGATCAAGATGCATGAATCCACCGTCAGCCGCGTCACGTCGAACAAATATATGCTGACGCCGCGCGGCCTCTTCGAACTCAAATATTTCTTCACCGTCTCGATCAGCGCCGTCGCCGGCGGCGACAGCCATTCGGCCGAGGCCGTGCGTCACAAGATCCGCGCGCTGATCCTGCAGGAGAGTCCGGAGGCGGTGCTTTCCGATGACGATATCGTCGACATGCTGAAGAAGGGCGGCGTCGATCTCGCCCGCCGCACCGTTGCGAAATACAGGGAGGCAATGAACATCGCCTCTTCGGTCCAGCGCCGCCGCGAGAAGCGGGCACTCGCCAAGGTCGCAGGCTTCTGACGCAGCAATGCTTCGACCTCGTTCGAAGCATCCGGCCCGCAAATCCCGCTATTCCTCTCCGGCGCCCCAGCGTCTTTTCAGACGCGCAACGGCGCTGCAACCCTTTGAATTGTCTTCAACGAAATCGAAATGCCGACCATGACGCCGCAAAATTCCAACCTTGCCAGGGAGCTTTTCCTGCTGCTGGTGCTGGCGAGCCTCTGGGGTTCCTCCTATAGCTTCATCAAGATCGGCGTCGAGACGATCCCGCCGATAACGTTGATCGCCGCCCGCACGCTGATTGCCGGCGGTATTCTGCTGGCCGTCCTGCGCCACCGGCGTGTCCGTCTGCCGCGCGATCGTGCCACTTGGCGGCGGTTTTTCGTTCAGGCCTGTCTGAACAGCGTCGTCCCCTTCACGCTGATCGCCTGGGCGGAACAGTCCGTCGACGCTGGATTGGCGGTGATCCTGAATTCGGCAACGCCGATCTTCACCTTCCTGCTGGCCGTGCTGATCGCCCGCCATGAGCAGGTGACGCTGCGAAGACTTTTCGGCGTCATGGCCGGGCTTGCCGGCATCTGCCTCGTCATCGGCGTCGAAGCGCTCGGCGGTCTCGGTGAAAACCTGATGGCGCAGCTTGCCATCATCCTGGCGACCATCTGTTATGCAGGTGCCGCGATTTTCAGCAAGAACTTCGAGGGGCTCGATCCCGCAGTGCCGGCGGCCGGCTCGTTGATCTCGGGCGCGGTTATTCTCTTGCCGATGAGCCTCGTCGTCGATCGGCCGTGGGAAATCGATCCTTCGGCGGCATCGATGCTGGCGCTGCTGGCCCTCTCCGCCTTTTCGACGGCGCTTGCCTTTGTGATCTATTTCCGTCTCGTCCAGACGCTGGGTTCGGTCGGAACCACCGCGCAGGCCTATCTCAGAGTGCCGATCGGCGTTGCGATCGGCATCGTCTTCCTCGGCGAAAGGCTGAGCCCGACGGCCTGGATTGGACTCGTCTGCGTCATATCAGGTGTCGCCGCCATGACGATCCCTGCAAGAAGGCGCGCAACGCAAGCGCGAAACGCGTAAAGTGGATGGGGTGGCGATCGGCGACATGCCTTGCCCGACAAGGTATCCGCCACACGCTGACCGCGTGCCGCCGAGGGTGATTCGGCGCCCTATTGACTTTTCGGCACGCTCTGGCTAGAAGCCCGCCGCAATCGATGCCGCGAACGGCGTCTGGAGTTATCCCCAGCATCAGAAGGGCACCAAGGACCCGCAGGCCTAAGCCGATCTTGCTTGAGATTGTGCGAAGTGCTTGGATGAACCTGAGGCTTGGCGTAAACTGATACCCGCAAACGACCATAAGAAGGGAAACTCCATGAGTGTGCGTGTATCCGGGAAACATATGGAAATTGGTGAATCGTTCCGTCAAAAGATCGAGGACCAAATTGGTATGGCCATCACGAAATACTTCGACGGGGGATATTCCGGCCAAGTGACCGTGGAAAAGGCGAGTTCTCGTTACTCGGCGGATTGCAAGCTGCATCTCGACAGCGGGGTGGTGCTGCATGCAGCCGGCGAGGCGACCGACCCGCAATTGGCTTTCGACGCGGCTTCCCAGCGGATCGAGAAGCGGCTGCGGCGATACAAGCGCAAGCTGAAGGACCATCACGCCGGAAGCCATCTGAATGGTTTTGCAGAGGTCTCCTACACGGTCATGGATTCCGTTCCTGATCACGATGATGAAATCGCCGACGATTTCGCTCCGGCCATCGTCGCAGAAAGCACGAAGCAGCTGAAGACCATGTCGGTCGCCACCGCAGTGATGGCGCTCGACATGACCGACGAGCCGCTTCTCCTGTTCCGCAGCCCCGGCAAGGAACATCTGAACATCGTTTACCGTCGGCACGACGGAAATATTGGCTGGATCGATTCAGCCAGTATCAAAGGCTGAGATCAGGGTGGTGAGCGGCGGTATTGCCGCCGCTCCTTGCATTTGATCCCGGCGACAGAAGGAAAAAGAAATGGCATTGGCAGATTTGCTCCATCAGGATGCGATCATTCCCGCCCTCAGAGTAAATTCCAAGAAACAGTTGCTTCAGGAATTGGCTGCAAGAGCCTCCAGGATCACCGGGCTTTCCGAACGGGAGATTTTCGACGTCATCCTGCAGCGCGAACGTCTGGGCTCGACCGGAGTCGGCAACGGCATCGCCATTCCCCACGGCAAGCTGGGAAACATCCATTCGATCGTCGGCATCTTCGCCCGGCTGGAGCAGCCGGTCGATTTCGAGGCGCTGGACGACCAGCCGGTCGATCTCGTGTTCCTGCTGCTTGCGCCGGAGGGCGCGGGCGCTGATCATCTCAAGGCTCTGTCGCGTATCGCCCGCGTGCTGCGCGATCACGATCTGGTCGCCAAGCTGCGCGCCACCGAATCCGCCTCGGCGATCTACGCCTTCCTCAACGAAGAGCAGACGTCGAACGCTGCCTGAGCTGCATTATCCCCGAAATGCACAAGGCGCCGGATCTCCCAGGCGCCTTTTGCATTATGAGGGGCTGGACGATCAGAACTCTTCCCAGTTGTTCTGCGCCACGACAGCCGAACCGCGCGACGATGAAGGGACTGAGCGGAACATGTCGAGTAAACCCGGTGCCGGCAGGCCCATCAGGCCACAGCCTCCGCGGTCCCATCATCATACGCCCGTCCATTCCTTCAAGATTTCATATCCTGTCTGCGACTTCCTCGCTCAAAGGGATCGAAGGTTGCGCCCCGGCCTTGAGGCATGCGAGCGAACCGGCAACCGCCGCACGGCGCAGCGCCGAGACAAAATCGAGGCCGTCGTCGAGGCTGGCGGCGAAATAGCCGCAGAACGTGTCTCCGGCGCCGACCGTATCGACAGGTTCGATCTTGAGACCCTGCGCCCTTGAAATCGCCCCGTCACGAATGGCGATGACCCCGTCGGCGCCGAGCGTCACGATCAGCGTCTGGCCCGTCTCCGCATGCAGATGCACAAGGGCTGCCTCGCGCGCTTGCGCGTCCATGCCCTCCTGCCCGGCGAGCCGCTCGAACTCGGTCTCGTTGGCAATGACGATATCGGCAAGCCGGCCGAGACGCGGGGCATCGGGGATCAGCGGCGCGAGGTTGAGGATGCTGGTGACGCCCTTGGCGCGGGCGGCCGACAGCGCGCCTTCGACGGCGGCAGCCGGCACTTCGAGCTGCAGCATCAGGATATCGCCGTCGTTCATGCGGCCGATCGCAGTTTCGGCATCGGCAGGTGTGACCTGGCCATTTGCGCCGGGAACGACGGCAATCATGTTCTCGCCGTCGCCGCCGACAAGGATCAGCGCCGTGCCTGTGGGACCGTCGACATGTTTGATCAGGGAAAGGTCGGTACCTGCATCATCGAGCAGGGCCAGCGCCTCCGCAGCGAAGGCATCCTTGCCGACGGCGCCGGCCATATGCACGTAGCGTCCGGCGCGCCGCGCTGCCAGCGCCTGGTTGGCGCCCTTGCCGCCGGCGGCCGTGGCAAAGCCGTTGCCGGCCACCGTCTCGCCGGGCTTCGGCAGGCGCTCGGTCGTGGCGATGAGATCCATGTTGATGGACCCGAAAACTGTGATCATGAATGTGTCCCGTCTTCTGGAGCATGCGGACGACATGATGCTCCTACTGTTTCATGCGGGCGAGACACTGCCCGAAGCGGTCACTCCTCGTCAACCACCCGCAGCTTCAGAAGACCGGTGCGGCTTTCCACCGATTTGGCCGCGGCTTCGCTGTCGCGGGCGGGCTTGGCTTCGCCGCCGCCGGCCTCGAATTCCAGCGCTTCGATCCTGGCGCCGCGCTTGGTGAGCTTGTCGGCTGACGTGACCACCATATCGATATCCTTCTGCGCCATGGCGAAATGACCCTGCAGTTTGCGCACCCGCTCGTCGAGGCGGCTGAGATCGTCCATCAGGATCGCCACTTCGCCCTGGATCAGATGCGCCTGCGCCCGCATGCGCTGATCCTTGAGCACGGCCTGGATGACCTGGATCGACAGCATCAGCAGCGACGGCGAGACGATGACGATGCGTGCGCGGTGCGCCTTCTGCACCACCGGTTCGAAGTGCTCGTGGATCTCGGCGAAGATCGATTCGGACGGCACGAAGAGAAAGGCCGTATCCTGGGTTTCCCCCTGGATCAGATATTTCTCGGAAATGTCCCTTATATGGACCTCCATGTCGCGGCGGAATTGCTGGCCGGCGATCTTGCCGGCCTCGGGGCTGACGGCGTCGCGGATCGCGTTCCAGGCTTCGAGCGGAAATTTTGCGTCGATCACCAGCGGCGGCGCACCGTTCGGCATGCGGATCGTGCAGTCCGGCCGCGAACCGTTGGACAGCGTCTGCTGGAAGGCGTAGGCGCCCATCGGCAGACCGTCGGCGACGATCGTTTCCATCCTGGACTGGCCGAAGGCGCCGCGCGTCTGCTTGTTGGACAGAATGGCCTGCAGCCCGACGACATCCTTGGCGAGCGTCTGGATATTGTTCTGCGCGGCATCGATGACCGCCAGCCGCTCCTGCAGCCGCTGCAGGTTCTCATGCGTCGATTTGGTCTGCTCGGTGATCGTCGAGCTGACGCGCTGCGACATTCCGTCGAGGCGTTGGCTGATCGTCTGGTTGAGTTCGCTCTGCCGCGCCCCGAAGACCTCGGTCATCGCCGCGATGCGGCCCTGCATCTCCGCCTGGATCTTCAAAAGCTCGGCCATGCGCGCTTCGTTTTCCTCAGCACGAAAGCTCGCTTCCTCCGCCTGCTCGCGGCGAAGGCTGGCGCCGCGCAGCAGAAGCACGATTACCAGCAGGGCGAGGGCGGCGAGAACGCCTCCGACAAGCGCCAGCATGGCCGGGCTGATCGAGGCAAGCGCAAGGGCGAGCGATTCGGAATGGATAGTCATGCCGCAGCATAACAGAAGAAATGGCGAGATATAGATCAAAACGTGAACGGAATGAGCCGCCCTCAATATCCTCGCAAGCAACCGCTCTTCCTCGCTCGGGGAGAAGAAATCGCCGTCCGATTTAACGATTGCTCAACCATATTGGCCAAAACCTGCGGCGCAGAAATTCCTTCCCGCGCGTCGCGCCAAGTACAGAGATCTCCATGACCGCCCAGCAGACCGACAATGCCCTCAGGCAGCGCCTGGACTTCATCGAACTGGATGAGGCAGCGCGCAAGTCGATGCGGGATCTGCGCCCTGTCATATCAGAGCTGATCGGCGGCGCCCTCGATAAATTCTACGCCAAGATCGCCAAGACCCCTGCGGTTGCCGGCTTCCTCGCCGATAAGAACCATGTCGGCCATGCCAAGAAGCGCCAGCAGGACCATTGGGCCAATCTCGCCGGCGGCGCGTTCGACGAGAGCTATGTCAACGGCGTGACCGCGGTCGGGCGGACGGACGCCCGCATCGGGCTGGAGCCGCGCTGGTATATTGGCGGTTACGCCATCGTCATGTCCGAGCTGGTCAAGGGCATCATGGAGAAGCAGTGGCCTTCGATCTTTGCGCGCCAGCAAGGCAAGGCATTGGCCGAGAAACTGTCGGCCGTCATCAAATCAGGCATGCTCGACATGGACTATTCCATCTCGGTCTATCTCGAGACGCTGGAAGCCAAGCGCCGCGCCTTGGAAGAGCAGCGCGCTGAGGCCGAATCCGATCAGGCGATCGCGCTGGAGCAGCTGCGTCGCGGCCTGGAAGCGCTGTCGAACGGCGATCTCGAAGCCACCCTGCCGTCCGATCTGCCTGGCAATTTCCGGCAGATGGCCGAGGACTACAACCGTGCCGTCAGGGCGCTAAGCCAGTCCTTTGCCTCCGTGCGCGAGACCTCCGGCCACATCATGAGCGGCGCCGACGTCATTTCCAAGGCGACCAACGATCTGGCGCTACGCACCGCCCAGCAGGCGGCAGGCGTCGAGGAGAGCTCGGCCGCTCTGCAGCAGCTGTCCGTCAGCGTCGGCCAGACGGCCGCCAATGCCGAGAAGGCGTCGGACGCCGTGCGCGAGACGCAGCAGAAGGCGAAGAACTCCGGCGAACTCGTCACCAGCGCCGTCTCGGCGATGGCCGGCATCGAGAAATCCTCGACCGGGATCTCCAAGATCATCGGCGTCATCGATGAGATCGCCTTCCAGACCAACCTGCTGGCGCTGAACGCCGGTGTCGAGGCGGCGCGTGCCGGCGATGCCGGCAAGGGTTTCGCCGTCGTCGCCCAGGAAGTCCGCCAGCTCGCGCAGCGCACCGCGGAAGCGGCCAAGGAGATCAAGAACCTGATCTCGCAGAGCTCGACCCAGGTCAATCAGGGCGTCGGCATCGTCTCCAGCACCGGTGAGGCGCTGAACGACATGATCAGCCGCATCGACATCATCAACCGTTTCGTCGCCGATATCGCCGCCGCCGCCCGCGATCAGGCGACGGGCGTCAACGAGGTCAGCCTCGCCGTCCGCAACATGGGTGCGATCACCCAGCAGAATTCGGACATGGTCGAGCACTCTTCGGCGGAAACCCGCCGCCTCAAGGACGAGGTGGAGACCCTGATCGAGCTGCTGCGGCGCTTCCGCGCCCGGCCGGAGGGCCGTTCCGCCGGTGCTGCCCGTCGGGCGGCATGAGGCGAATATGGCGAAATTCCAGGCGGGGATGCAAAAAAGCGTATTCCCCGGCTGCCGGATAATTCCATAGTCGGAAAAGATGGGTTATGGGAACGCCATGACCATCAAGCCACTCATCATTCTTCCCGATCCCGTTCTCCGCCAGCTGTCCAAGCCGATCGAGCGGGTGGATTCCGACCTGCAGCGTCTTGCCGACGATATGCTGGAAACCATGTACGACGCGCCGGGCATCGGCCTTGCGGCGATCCAGATCGGCGTGCCGCGCCGTATGCTCGTCATCGACATCTCGCGCGAGGGCGAGGAAAAGCAGCCGCAGGTCTTCATCAATCCTGAGATCGTCAAATCTTCCGACGAGCGTTCCGTCTATGAGGAAGGCTGTCTTTCGATTCCGGATTATTATGCCGAGGTCGAGCGCCCGGCTATCGTCTCGGTCAAATATCTCGATCGGAACGGCAAGGAACAGACGGTCGAAGCCGACGGCCTGCTTGCCACCTGCCTGCAGCACGAGATCGACCACCTGAACGGCGTGCTCTTCATCGATTACATCTCGCGGCTGAAGCGGGAGATGGTGATCAAGAAATTCACCAAGGCGGCGAAGTCCAAGGCGCTCTGACGTTGCGTTGAAAATTCACCGGCGACCCACTATGATATCACTGATATCATGATGGAGGTGCCGAATGGGTGATTTTCTGATCAGAAACATTTCCGAAGCAATGAAGCGAGACATTGCGGAATCGGCGCAGCGGAGCGGCAACAGTCTTTCTGACGAGGCCAAGGAGCTTTTGCGGGAAGCGCTGAAAAGAAAAGCAGAAGCAAAGCCCGCGAATTTGTCGGCGTATGAAGCAATACGCGCCGCTTTCGTCAGCGAAAACGCAGTCGACGATGAATTTGCTGCAATCATGGACGAAATCGAGGCCGCGCGGAAAAAGGATTTCGGCCGGCCGTTCGAGGATTTCGAATGATCGTTCTCGATACGAATGTGATTTCCGAGTTCGCCAGGCCATTGCCGAATGAAAAGGTGAAGGCCTGGATATTGCAGCAGGATGGCTCGAGAATCTGGCTTTGCACGGTTGGCTTGATGGAGCAGATTTACGGAGCCGAAAGGGTTTTCTTGAAGACAGGATCGGACCGCTTCTTTCGCGCGATCGAGAATTTGGTGAAAGGCCAGTTTCGCGATCGTATCGCCGGCTGGGATTTGGAAACGGCCATGGCTACCGGTCGCTTGCGGGCGAAACGCGAAAGCATGGGGCGGCCGATTTCGGTCCAGGATGCTATGATTGCCGCCATCTGCCTTGCCAACGGCGCGACGCTTGCGACCCGCAATATCCGAGATTTCGAGGGGCTTGATCTCAAGCTCGTAAACCCGTTTGAAGACGGTTGATCCTCAATTGGCGAGATAAAATGTCTCTTCGCATCATCTTCATGGGAACCCCGGAGTTCTCGGTTCCGACCCTGCGCCTGCTCGTCGATGCCGGCCACAGGATCGTTGCGGTCTATACGCAGCCGCCGCGGCCGGGCGGGCGGCGCGGCCTCGATCTGCAGAAATCGCCGGTGCATCAGGCGGCCGAACTGCTCGGCCTGCCGGTCTTCACCCCGGTCAATTTCAAGGACCCCGAGGAGCGCGAGAGGTTTCGTGGCCTGAATGCCGATGTCGGCGTCGTCGTTGCCTACGGACTGTTGCTGCCGGAAGCGATTTTGAACGGCACCCGCGATGGCTGCTACAACGGTCATGCCTCGCTGCTGCCGCGCTGGCGGGGTGCGGCACCGATCCAGCGGGCGATCATGGCCGGCGACGCAAAGACCGGCATGATGGTGATGAAGATGGATAAGGGTCTGGATACCGGCGCCTTGGCACTCACCCGCGAGGTCGAGATCGGCCCGAACATGACCGCTGGCGAGCTGCACGACCGGCTGATGCTGGTCGGCGCCAAGGCGATGGCGGAGGCCATGGTGAAACTCGAAATGAACGACCTGCCGCTGACGCCGCAGCCGGAAGACGGCGTGCTCTATGCCGCCAAGCTCGACAAGGCCGAGACGCGCATCGATTTTTCCAGGGATGCGAGCGACGTGCACAATCACATCCGCGGCCTGGCGCCGTTTCCGGGCGCCTGGTTCGAGCTCGAAATCGGTGGCAAGCCGGAGCGGGTGAAGGTGCTGGCGTCCGAGCTGGCTGAAGGGCAGGGTGCGGCCGGGTTATTGCTGACGGATGATCTGGTGGTCGCCTGCGGCTCGGGCGCGGTGCGGCTCACCAGGCTGCAGAAGGCCGGCGGCAAGCCGCTGGCGGCGGCGGATTTTCTCAGGGGCACGCCGCTTGCGGCGGGCACGAGGCTCACCTGATGCCGCGTTTCCGCATGACCGTCGAATATGACGGCGGCCCCTATGTCGGCTGGCAGCGGCAGGAAAATGGCCACTCGGTGCAGGGCGCGATCGAGGCCGCGGTGCTGTCGCTGACCGGCGAGACGGTCTTAGTGCGCGGCGCGGGCCGGACCGATTCCGGCGTCCATGCCATGGGGCAGGTGATCCATGCCGATCTTTCGAAGGAGTGGTCGTCCTACCAGTTGCAGAATGCGCTGAACGCGCATCTGAGGCTTGCCGGCGAGCGCGTCTCCATTCTCGACGTCAAGGTGGCTCCCGAGTTCTTCGATGCGCGTTTTTCGGCGCTGCGGCGCCATTACCTCTATCGCATCGTCAGCCGCCGGGCGCCGCTGGCGCTCGAAGCCGGCAAGGCCTGGTGGGTGCCGAAGGTGCTTGATCACGAGGTCATGCACGCCGCCGCCCAGAGGTTGGTCGGGAGGCACGATTTCTCCACCTTCCGCGCCGCCCATTGCCAGGCAAACAGTCCGGTGCGCACGCTCGACCGGCTGGATGTGACGCGCAACGGCGAGTTGATCGAGATCCGCGCCACGGCGCAGAGTTTTCTCCACAACCAGATCCGCTCCTTTGCCGGCACGCTGAAGCTCGCCGGCGAAGGCAAATGGAAGCCCGATGATGTCGAGGCAGCGCTTAAGGCTCGCGACCGGAAGGCCTGCGGCCCGGTGGCGCCGCCGGACGGGCTCTATTTCATGCAGGTGGACTATCCCGACGTGATCCCCGATCGCCGAAGGCCGGTCACCGATACCGATGCCAATGACGGGGATGCTGACGACCCCTCGTAAGCTTGGTCAGACGGGATAGATGCCGAGGAAGTGCTGCAGATATTCCGAAAGGATCATCGATGGCACGAGAAGCACCAGTGTCAGCGCCCCGGTCATCAGCGCATGGCCATGGCAGATCATCCGGAGAATGCGCGCCAGCACGAAGACCTGCGCCAGCATGAAGGCGAGCAGCAGCAGCGAGACGAGGCCGACGGAGCCGGGCAGGAAGAACACCAGCGCCAGCAGCAGCCCGTTGATATAGGAAAGCGGCACGCCGAGCCAGTTGACGCTGACGACGACAGGCGCGAAACGTTCGCCCATGCGGAAGGCAAGCAGCAGAAACCCGGCAAAGACCAGCGGCACGAACCAGTTGGCGACCTCGACGAGGCCGAGCCTGATATAGAAGGGAAAATCGACATCGGCTTCCGGCGGCATCGCCCGCAGGAAGGCCTGTCGCCACCAGAGCCAGGAAATACCCATCGGCGGCAGGCACCAGAGCATCGCCCAGAACGAGCGATTGACGCCGCGCTCCGACATGTCGAGGTAGCGGAAGCCGCGCGGATCCAGCCGGATCAGCAGCCAGAGGCCGGCCAGATAGTACTGAACCTCCCTAAAGCCCGGCATTGGCGAACCAGCGGGCGATGAAGGTTTCGTAGATCGCCGTCAGCGTCTCCAGATCGGCGACAGCGACGCGCTCGTCGACCATGTGCATGGTCTGGCCGACGAGGCCGAACTCGACGACCGGGCAATAATCCTTGATGAAGCGCGCATCCGATGTGCCGCCGGTGGTCGAAAGCCGCGGCGACTGGCCGGCAACGCTTTCGACGGCTGAAGACAGCGAGGCGATCAGCTCATTGTTGCGCGTCAGGAAGACATGGCTCGGCCGGTCGGCCCAGACGATATCATAGGCCACCGGTTCGCGGCCCGGCCGCAACGCGCCGTTGCCTGCGGCGGCGTCGAGACGGCGCAGGATTTCGGCACGCAACGTTTCGACCGTCCAGCTATCGTTGAAGCGGATGTTGAAGCTTGCCGATGCCTTGGCCGGGATGACGTTGGTCGCCGGATTGCCGACGTCGACGGTGGTCACTTCGAGGTTCGACGGCTGGAAATCGCCGGTGCCGCCGTCAAACGGCGGGTGCATCAGCGCCTGCGTCAGCTGCAGCATGCCGCGCACCGGATTGTCGGCAAGATGCGGATAGGCGGCATGGCCCTGCACGCCGTGAACGGTGATTTTACCCGACAGCGAGCCGCGCCGGCCGATCTTGATCATGTCGCCGAGCCTGTCCGGATTGGTCGGCTCGCCGACAAGGCAGGCATCCCAGCGCTCGCCGCGTTCGGCCGCCCATTGCAGCAGCTTGATCGTGCCGTTGATCGCCGGGCCTTCTTCGTCGCCGGTGATGAGGAAGGAGATCGAGCCGTTGGGCGGCCCGTTTTTCTCGATATGGCGGGCGACGGCGGCAACGAAACAGGCAATACCGCCCTTCATATCGACAGCGCCGCGGCCAAAAAGCTCGCCCTTCGAAATCTGGGCGGCAAAGGGTGGATGCGTCCAGGCGGCTTCGTCGCCGACCGGCACGACATCGGTATGGCCGGCAAACATCAGATGCGGGCCGTCCGTGCCGAGGCGGGCATAGAGGTTTTCGATGTCGGGCGTTCCCTCTTCGCTCGCCTTCACCCTGTCGACCGAAAAGCCGAGCGGCGCAAGCATCGCCTCCAGCGCCGACAGCGCGCCGCCTTCGGCGGGCGTCACGGACGGGCAGCGAATCAGCGTCTGGAGATTGGCGACGGGGTCGGTAGCGGTCATGGCGGTCGAACTATCCGGCGGGAATGGCAAAGACATGGCAAGGCGGGGCCGCCTCGCGTAAAAAGACGCCGTCTGTTTACCGGATCAACGTCCCGGTGTCATCAATCTCTGAGCAACTCGTTGATGCCGGTCTTCGAGCGGGTCTTTTCATCGACGCGCTTGACGATGACGGCGCAGTAGAGATGCGGCGCCGGCTGGCCGTTGCCCATCGTCGCATTGCCCGACGGCATCGAGCCGGCGACGACGACGGAATAGGGCGGCACTTCGCCGTAGGTCACCTCGCCGGTGGCGCGGTCGACGATCTTGGTCGACTTGCCGATAAAGACGCCCATGCCGAGCACCGAGCCTTCGCGGATGATGCAGCCTTCGACCACCTCGGAACGGGCGCCGATGAAGCAATTGTCCTCGATGATCGTCGGGCCCGCCTGCATCGGCTCCAACACGCCGCCAATGCCGACGCCGCCGGAGAGATGCACATGCTTGCCGATCTGCGCGCAGGAGCCGACCGTTGCCCAGGTATCGACCATCGTGCCTTCACCGACATAGGCGCCGAGATTGACGAAGGAAGGCATCAGGATCGCGTTCGGGGCGATATAAGCCGAGCGGCGCACGACGCAGTTCGGCACGGCGCGGAAGCCGGCGGCCCGGAAGTGGTTCTCGCCCCAGTTTTCGAACTTCGAAGGAACCTTGTCCCACCAGGTCGAGTTGCCCGAGCCGCCCTTCACCACGTCCATGTCGTTGAGGCGGAAGGACAGCAGCACGGCCTTCTTCAGCCACTGATTGACCGACCAGGCGCCGTCGGCGGAGCGTTCGGCGACACGGACCTTGCCGGCATCGAGCAGATCGAGCGCTGCTTCGACCGCATCGCGAACCTCGCCCTTCGTCGACGTGTTCACATTGTCGCGATTGTCAAAGGCGGCTTCGATGATCTTTTCGAGGGATGCGAGGTCGGTGGCGCTCATGAGAATTCCTTAAACTTCGATCTTTATCGTGGAGACGGGGCGTCTCCGGAATTGCGGTTGGCGGGGTTTACCCTGCTTTACAGCATGAAGCCGTAGAACGGAATGATTTTTCCGACAAGATCATACCTGGATTCAAGGCGTTATAGCGACATATCCGGCTTCGTAGCCGGCAATACTGAAAGGCATTTTGACATGGCGAAGGGACGAAACGGCGGTTCGCGGCGCAAGGATGGCGTATGGGACCCGCTGAAGAGCAGCTCGACCGACAAGCAGCGTGCCGAAGCCGTGCCGAAGACGCCGCAGACGATGTCGCCTGCCTACCGCCTTGCCTATGTCGATGAGGATTTCCTCTGCCGCGAGGAGTTGCGGCCGATCCGCCTGCAGCTGGAACTGATGAAGCCGGAGATGATGCTGACCGAACGCGGCATCAAGTCGACCGTCGTCATGTTCGGCGGCGCCCGCATTCCCGCCCCCGGCCAGAGCGCCTGGGCAGCCCGCAACGATATCCAGCGCGTCAACCTGGAGGCGGCCTCCGTCTACTATGACGAGGCGCGCAAATTCGCCCGGCTCTGCTCGAAATATTCGGCCACCTTCAATTTCCACGAATATGTCATCGTCACCGGCGGCGGCCCCGGCGTGATGGAGGCCGGCAATCGCGGCGCGGCCGACGAGGGCGCCCCTTCGATCGGCCTCAACATTGTGCTGCCGCACGAGCAGGCGCCGAACGCCTATGTGACGCCGGAGCTCAGCTTCAACTTCCACTATTTCGCCATCCGCAAGATGCACTTCATGGTGCGCGCCAAGGCGATCGCCGTCTTTCCCGGCGGCTTCGGCACGCTTGACGAATTCTTCGAATGCCTGACGCTGATCCAGACCGGCCGCATGGAGCGCCTGCCGCTGATCCTCTTTGGGGAGGCGTTCTGGCGGAGCATCATCAATTTCGACGCATTGGCGGAATTCGGGACGATTGCGCCCGACGACGTCAAGCTGATCAGCTTCGTCGACACGGCCGAGGAGGCATGGAAGATCGTGCAGAATTTCTACGAACACCGCGAATAGGCGCTTCGGAGGGATAAGCCGCAAAGCCTCTCCCCGCCGAGGCGGGGAAAGGCAGGGGAAGTCGTCATCCTGTTCTAAAGCGCGTCGCGATCTTTCAGATTCGCTCCTCGCGCTTTAGGTCTTTGTTTTTACGCATGCCGTTGTCGCAAAACCGCGGCGCACTTTTGCGCGACATGCTTTAGAGCAGCGGCCGGTCCGGCATGTCGTCGATCGAGATGACGCCATCCTTGTTGCGGTCCATCCGCGCAAACAGCTTGTCGAAGGCGGCTGTGGCTTCCTGTTTGGAAATCTGGCCGTTCTGGTCGGTGTCGATCCGTTGCATCATCAACGAGGCGCGCATGATGTTGCCGCCATGGCGCATCCAACGATGCCCGTCACGACCATCGTGACCGTCGCGCGGCGGCCGTCCCTGGTCGTTATTGTCTGCCGTCGCGGCTGCGGCATTCGCATCCTTGTTTTCGCCGGCCTCCTGCTTGCGCTGATCGCGCATCGCCTGCATCTGCGTTTTCCGGTACTCACGGATTTCGCCCGGGGTCAGCGAGCCATCCTTGTTGGTATCGATCGCGGCGAAGATCTTGTCGAGGCCGGCGGTCGCCTCGTCCTTGGAGACCTGTCCATCCTTATTCGTATCGAATTGCTTGAGCATGCGGACATAGGTGATTTCGCGGAAGGCAGCGGAGCCTGGACCCGGACGGCCCATGCCGGCATGCTGGCGCGGCCCGTCACCCGGTGCGGCAAAAACTGCCCCGGCGGCTGCGCCGAAGATGAGGGTGGAGGAAAGCGCTGCCAGTATCAGCTTGTTGCGGTACATCGTGTTTGCCTTTCGTAAGGTGTCCCCTCACGAAAGAAGATATGGCCGCAGGCCCGGAAGACCCAGTTAAACATCGGTAAGCTGAATGAAAACTTGGTAATGCTTTCAGCCGGTAACCTTGCTGAGAAAATCGGCGAGATCGTCGGTGACGAAATCGATATGATCCTCCTCGCCGCTGGTCTTTTCCCACCATTCGACGACCGTCTCTTCCAGATTGCGCGGCACCAGCAGCACGGTCTGCATGCCGAGCGCTTTCGGCACCGTCAGGTTGCGCGGCAGATCCTCGAACATCGCCGCCTTGGTGGTTTCGACGCGCTTCAGCGCTGTGAACTTGTCGTAGGTCGCCTGCGCCGGCTTCGGCACGTAATCGGCAGCGACGATATCGAAAATGTCGTCGAAATGTTCGAGAATGCCGAGCGCCTCCGCCGTCATTTCGGCATGCTTGACGCTGCCGTTGGTGAAGATGAACTTGCGCCCCGGCAGCGCCTTGATCGCCTCGCCGAGTTCCGGCTGCGGCGTCAGCGCCGTGTAGTCGATCGCATGCGCCTTTTCGAGAAAGTCGTTCGGGTCGATGCCGTGATGGATCATCAGGCCCTGCAGCGTCGTGCCATGCTCGAGGTAATATTGCTTCTGCAGCTTGCGCGCCTCTTCCCGCTCCATCTGCAGGAGTGCCGCGACATAGGCGGTCATGTTCTTGTCGATCTGCGCGAAGAGATTGACATGATGCGGATAGAGCGTGTTGTCGAGGTCGAAGACCCAGTCTGTAACGTGCTGGAAATCGGCTTTGTCAGGCGTGCGGTCGATCTTGGTCATGGCGGTCTTATGGCACGGCTCATCCGCCAAGGAAATCGGCAAGAAAAAATAGACGCCCGATTTTCGGCGGACGGCGCAGGCACGGAATGCTAGAAAGCGGTCATGCTTTTCGAACGCCCCGATGACGATACGCTCTATGATGCCCTGATCGCGCGCAGCGCCGATTATGAGGGGCAGGCCTATGTCTGCGTCAAGACGACAGGCATCTTCTGCCGTCTGACCTGCCCAGCGCGCAAGCCGAAGCGGGAAAATACGCTCTTTTTTGATACGATCGCCGCCTGCATGCATTCCGGCTTCCGCCCGTGCCAACGCTGCAGGCCGCTGGAGCAGCCGGGCAGGGAACCGATCGTCCACGAGCTGCTTGCCGCGCTCGACCGCGAGCCGCAGCTGCGCTGGACCGAGGATGAGCTCGTGCGCCGCGGCCACGATCCCTCGACCGTGCGCCGCGCCTTCAAACGCGGGCTCGGCATGACCTTCCACGATATCGTCCGTTATCGCCGGCTGGGCGAGGCGGCCCGGCAGCTGGCCGATGGCGCGCGCGTCATCGATGCGCAGCTCGATGCGGGATATGACTCCCCAAGTGGTTTCCGGACGGCTTTTCAGCGGCTCGTCGGCAAGGCGCCGGCGATGTCGCAGAACCGCGAACTGCTCTTTGCCGACTGGTTCGACACGCCGCTCGGGCCGATGGTAGCCGTTGCCGACCAGACGCATCTGCATCTTCTCGAATTCCACGACCGTAAGGCGCTGCCGACCGAGCTCGAGGCGCTGCAGAAGCGCGTCCGCTCGTCGGTCGCGATCGGCCGCACGCCGGCGATCGATCAGATCGCGGCGGAGATCCGGGATTATTTCGAAGGGCGGCTCACCGTCTTCAAGACGCCGTTGGCGCTCGGCGGCACGCCCTTCGAAAAACATGTCTGGGCAAAGCTCATGGAGATTCCTGTCGGCCAGACGCGCGCCTATGGCGATCTCGCAAGGGAAATGGAAAGGCCGGAAGTGGTGCGTGCCGTCGGCCGCGCCAATGGCGCCAACCAGCTTGCCATCATCGTGCCCTGCCATCGCATCCTCGGCGGCGATGGTTCGCTGACCGGCTATGGCGGCGGGCTCTGGCGCAAGCAATGGCTGCTGCGGCATGAAGAGAAGATCAGCGCACAAGCACCCAACATGGAGGAGACGGCATGAACCAGAGTGAAAAGGCCGAGCTGTTCGGCACGCTGCATCGCAAGGGTAATCCTGTCATTCTTTACAATATCTGGGATGCCGGCACGGCCAAGGCCGTCGCCGATGGCGGCGCCAAGGCGCTTGCGACGGGAAGCTGGTCGGTGGCCGCTGCCCATGGTTATGCCGACGGCGAGAAGCTGCCGATGTCGGTGCTGGTCGAAACGGCGAAGTCCATCACCGCTGCCGTCGACCTGCCGCTTTCGGTCGATTTCGAAGGCGCCTATTCGGCCGAGGCTGAAGGTGCGGCCGCCAACGTTGCCAAGCTGGTGGAAGTCGGCGCTGTCGGCATCAATTTCGAGGATCAGGTGGTCGGCGGTGGCGGGCTTTATCCGGCCGAGAGGCAGGCGGCCCGCATCCGCGCCATTCGCGCTATGGCGGAAGGCAAGGGCATTCCCTTCTTCATCAACGCCCGCACCGATCTCTTCCTGGCCGAGAGCGATCTTTCCAAACATGCCGGTCTGGTGGACGAGGCGATCGAGCGTGGCAAGGCCTATGCGGCCGCCGGCGGCAGCGGCTTCTTCGTGCCTGGTTTGATCGATCCCGCCTTGATCGAAAAGATCTGCGCCGCATCGCCGCTGCCGGTCAACATCATGATGCGGACGGGCGCTCCGGATGTGAAGACGCTGGCAAAGCTCGGCGTCGGTCGTGTCAGTTATGGTCCGGGGCCTTACCGGTCGATGATGGAAAAGTTGAAACAGGAGGCGGCGGCGATTTATAGCCCGCTCTGACGTCGAAAGCCCGAGGGCCGCAGATGTAAAGCATATCGCGCAAAAGTGTGCAGCGGTTTTGCGACAACGGCATGCGTAAAAACAAAGAGCTAAAGCGCGACGAGCGAATCCGAAAGATCGCGACGCGCTTTAGTACGAAAGGCTGCGGCCCGGAATGAAATCCCGTTCCGCTCAGGAACGGAAGCGCAGATTCCGCCGGCTGAGCTGGCTGACCGAGGTGCAGCCCATCAGCTTCATGCCGCGCTCGATCTCGGTGCGCATCGTCTCCAGCGCCCGTTCGACACCGGGCTGTCCGGCAGCGGCAAGCGGGAAGAGATAGTAGCGCCCGAGCCCGACGGCCTTCGCCCCCAGCGACAGCGCTTTAAGAACATGCGTTCCCCGCTGCACGCCGCCATCCATCATCACGTCGATCCGGTCGCCCACGGCGTCGACGATCTCGGCCAACTGGTCGAATGCGCTGCGCGAGCCGTCGAGCTGGCGCCCGCCATGATTGGAAAGCACGATGCCGCTGCAGCCGATCTCCGCCGCGCGCTTGGCGTCTTCCACCGACATGATGCCCTTCAGGCAGAATGGCCCGCCCCATTCGCGCACCATCTCCGCCACATCGTCCCACGACATCGACGGGTCCAGCATCTCGGTGAAGTATCGGCTGATCGACAGCGCGCCGCCATCCATCTTGACGTGGTTTTCGAGCTGCGGCAGCCGGAAGCGCTCGTGCGTCAGCCAGTCGATCGCCCAGGAAGGCTTGATCGCGAACTGGGTCATGCCGGCAAGATTGAGCTTGAAGGGAATGGCAAAGCCCGTGCGCTTGTCGCGCTCGCGGTTGCCGCCGGTGATGCTGTCGACCGTCAGCATCATCGCCTGCACGCCGGCATTTTTCGCCCGCGCCATCATCTCGCGGTTGAGGCCGCGGTCTTTGTGGAAGTAGAACTGATAGACCTGCGGCCCGTTGCTGATCTGCCTGGCTTCCTCCAGACTGATCGTGCCGAGCGAGGAGACGCCGAACATCGTCCCGTGTTTTGCCGCCGCTGCCGCGACCGCCCGCTCCCCCTGGTGGTGGAAAAGGCGCTGCAACGCCGTCGGTGAGCAATAGACCGGCATTGCGAGTTTCTGCCCCATGACGGTCACCGACATGTCGACATCGGCCACACCGCGCAAAACGTCAGGCACCAGATCGCAGGCCTCGAAGGCCGCGGTATTGCGCCGGTACGTCACCTCGTCATCGGCACCGCCGTCGATATAGTCGAATATCGGTCCGGGAAGACGCCGTTTGGCCATGCGCCGGAAATCGTGAAAATTATAGCAGTCAGTCAGGCGCATTTGTTTCCTCGATACCCTGTTTCCGCGTCAGGAAGATCCGCCCTTCGCAAGTGAAGGGCGCAGCCTGGTTCAGGGAACGATCAGCGTTCCGACGCCGTGCTCGGTGAAGATCTCGAGCAGCACGGAATGGGCGGTCTTGCCGTTTAGGATAACGACGCCCTGCACGCCGGCCTTGATCGCATCGATGCAGGTCTCGACCTTCGGGATCATGCCGCCCGAGATCGTGCCATCGGCGATCAGCGCATGTGCTTCGGCGACCGAAAGCTCCTTGATGAGCTGGCCGTTCTTGTCGAGCACGCCGGGCACATCGGTCAGGAACAGCAGCCGGGTTGCGTTCAGCGCACCGGCAATGGCGCCGGCGAAGGTATCTGCATTGATATTGTAGGTGGCGCCGTCACGGCCAGGCGCCACGGGGGCGATGACCGGGATCATCTCGGAGCGGGCAAGCAGATCGAGCAGCGTCCGGTCGACCTCGACCACTTCGCCGACAAAACCGAGATCGAGCACGCGCTCGATGTTCGAATCCGGATCTTTGATGGTCTTGCGCGCCTTTTCGGCGAAGACCATGTTGCCGTCCTTGCCGCAAAGGCCGATCGCCCATTCGCCGGTCTGGTTGATGAGCGCGACGATTTCCTTGTTGATCGAGCCGGCGAGCACCATCTCGACGATCTCGACCGTTTTCTGGTCGGTGACGCGAAGGCCGCCCTCGAATTTCGATTCGATGCCCATCTTGCTCAGCATGGCGCCGATCTGCGGGCCGCCGCCGTGAACGACGATCGGGTTGACGCCCGATTGTTTCAACAGCGCGATGTCGCTGGCAAAGGCCTTGCCGAGCTCGGGATTGCCCATGGCGTGGCCACCATATTTCACGACAATCGTCTTGTTCTCGTAACGCTGCATGAAGGGCAGAGCCTTGGCCAGAAGCCGTGCCTGCATTTCGCTTTCGGTTTCGTTCATGGGAACCCCGCAGAATTGTTCGCGGCCTTTTATCGCAAGTTTCTGACCGAGGGAATAATCCAGAGGGCAATAGTTTTTCGTATCTGGCGCGTAGCCGGACGTCGTTACCGTCTGGCGCACGCAAGCTTGAGATGAGGAACGGCATGCAAGGCGATGACATCGCAGACCTGATCGGCCGCGTCGCACTCGGCGATCGCAGGGCTTTCGTGGCCCTCTACAATCAGACCGGACCGAAACTTTTCTCGATCTGCCTGCGTATCTTGAAGGATCGCACGGAAGCCGAAGAAGCTCTGCAGGAAGTCTATATCAGCATCTGGCAGCGTGCTCGCAGCTTCTCCGTCGCCTCGGGTTCGTCCTCGGCATGGCTGGGCGCAATTGCCCGCAACCGGTCGATCGATGCGCTGCGGGCGCGCAAGCCCGTCGCCGACGAATTGGACACGGTCTACGATCTTGCCGATGCCGGACCCGACCCGGAAATGCAGACGGTGACCAAGGATGAAGGAAGGCGGATTGACACCTGCATGGAAGAGTTGGAAGCTGATCGTGCGGTCGCGGTGAAACGGGCTTATGTCGAAGGGCTGAGCTATCAGGAACTGGCCGATCAGTTTGGTGTCCCGCTGAACACGATGCGGACCTGGCTCAGGCGCAGCCTCTTGAAACTGAGAGAGTGCATGGAACGATGACATCGCCCGACAAAAGCAAGGGAGACCGCTCCCGCGACGAGGTTCTCGCCGGCGAATATGTGCTTGGCGTCCTGTCGTTGCAGGATCGTCGGGTGGTGGAAGAGCGCATGCGCCACGACCGCCCCTTCGCTGCGATCGTCAGCCGTTGGGAAACCAACCTCTCCGCCTTCAACGACGAGTATGAAGGCGTTGCTCCGAACCGGGAAACCTTCAAGCAGATCGAGGCGCGGCTGTTCGGCGATGGCCAAAAGCCCCCCTCCTTTTCGCAGGGACTCTGGAATTCCGCCGTTTTCTGGCGCTCGCTGAGCTTCGCCTGCATCGTCGTCGCCGCCAGCGCCGTCATCTTCGCCTCCGGCGTGGTGCCGGAGCCGCAGGGGCCTGCACCACTGGTAGCCTCGCTTTCGGGCCAGAACAGCACTATCAATCTTCTTGCCTCCTATGAGCTTCAGAGCGGCCGGCTGAAAATCGTGCCGGTCGCCGCCGGCAAGCCGGAGGAGAAGTCGCTGGAACTCTGGCTGGTCCCGGGCAGCGGCATGACGAGATCGCTCGGCGTCTTCCAGCCGGGCGAAAGCGGTGAACTCGTCATTCCCGCCGAACTGCGCAGCATGATAGCCGATGGCGCAACGCTTGCCGTCAGTCTCGAACCCTTCGGCGGTTCACCGACCGGCCAGGCGACTGGTCCGGTGATCGCAAGCGGTCCCCTGCACCGGCCGTAATCGCACCGGCCATAAATCATGTCTCCTCACTGAAACTCTTCGGCGCGGCCCTCCGTAGTTCGAAATGTCCGGACGACGCTCAGGCATAAAGCCCGCGGATGGTGTCCGGTGAGGAGAAAATCATGATCAAGTCCGTATTGCGCGGCTTCGCGCTCGCCACTGCCATGTCCGCCGTCGCCTTTGCCGCCGCGAAAAACCCGACGGTCGGCGGTGCGGCGATGTTCGATAGCAAGAACATCATCGAGAACGCCGTGAACTCCAAGGATCACACGACGCTGGTCGCAGCCGTCAAGGCAGCAGGCCTCGTCGGCACGCTCGAGGGCAAGGGCCCCTTCACCGTCTTTGCGCCGACCAACGAAGCTTTCGCCGCCCTGCCGAAGGGCACCGTCGATACGCTGCTGAAGCCGGAAAACAAGGCGACGCTGACCAAGGTTTTGACCTGCCACGTCGTTGCCGCCGATGCGATGGCCAAGACCGTTGCCAAGATGATCAAGGATGACGGCGGCGAGCACGACATCAAGACCGTCGGCGGCTGCGTGCTGAAAGCCAAGGAAAGCATGGGCAAGATCACCCTGACCGATGAAAACGGCGGCGTCTCCCATGTGACGATTGCCGACGTCAAGCAGTCGAACGGCGTCATCCACGTTGTTGACAAGGTGCTGCTGCCGAAGATGTAAGCCAGCTCGTATCGACAGACGCATTGGGGCGCTCTTCGGGGCGCCCCGAACATAGGTGGCTATCGGGCCGCTTCGGCTCTCGGGAAGACGAGCGTGACACTCATGCCGGCATCAGGGGACGAGTTGACTTCGACCTCGGCGCGGGCGTTTTGTTTCAGCGACTGTACGATCATCGCGCTCAGCTTCCCGGGCTGCGGCCAGGTCACATCCTGGGGAAGGCCGATCCCATTATCAGCAACGGTGATCCTGCAGCCGGTATCGCTGACGACACAGCGGAGCGTAATCTCACCGCCATCACGCCCCACGAAGGCATGCTTCAGCGTATTGGTGAGGAGTTCGTTGATGACGAGGCCGGCCGGCATGGCGACATCGACGGAAACCGGCCAGGTATCGACCTTCATGTCCAGCCGGATCCCCTCCACGGCGTGGGCCGCCATCACAGAAGCGGCAATCTGGCTGACATAGGTGCCAAGATCGATCGTGGCGCCCTTCTCTTCGTCCGACAGCGAGCGATAGAGCAGAGCCAAAGCTTCAATCCGCCCGGCAAGCCGTACAAACCTCTCGCTTTCCTCATTCTGTTGAGCATTGCGCGCCTCCATTCGGATGAGCGCCGTGATCATCTGAAGATTGTTCTTCACGCGATGCTGTAGTTCCCGCAGAAGGACATCTTTCTCCGTCAGCAGTTCGCTGAAGCTCTCTGCGGCCGTCGCCTCATTGCGGGCAGCAAAGGCCACCAATCGGAAAAGCGGGGTGTCGTCGTCGTCGACGATCGTATTCGACCAGACATCGATAACGACGGTGCTCTCGGGTTCGGCCACCAGCGAGAAGGCACCAATATACTCCTCCGCAGAGGTCACAGCGGCCGTGAGCGGCACCTCTCCGGAGACGGCGGTGGACTTCAATTTAATTTCCGGCCAAGGTTTTCCCTGGACCTCGGTTGCCTCAAGCGCCGTCAGCCGTTCGAATTCGAGATTGACGTAGATCAGCGGCTCGTCGCCACCGAGTTCGGAGACAGCCACCGCGAATGGCACATGATCGAGGAAGTGTCGAAACCGGTCATCATCAAGGGCTTCGGCAAGATGGGGCAAGTTGCCGACGCCTTCGGGCGAAATCGGCTGGTCTTTGCTATCGGTCATCAAATATTACTCTTGGACGCGGCTGCTCCCGTACAGCAGGAGAACTAGGGTTGCTTTAAAAACTGCGGGGACGCAAGCGTTGATCGGCGGCACGTCCGTCGATTGCCGGCCGCAGGGTGATTTAAGCCCGGTCATAGGTAAATGACGTCAGCAGGGTCGTGACGAAATTGCTCGCCCTTTCCTTGACCAGGACCTCCGTCCATTCATCGGTCCCGCGCAGCCGCAAATCCGTGTAAATACTGTCGACGGCCGCTTCTTCGATACGCTTGATATGGGTTCTGAACGACGCTTCGCCGCCGCCGTGATACATGTCTCTGATCACCATGCGCAGGATCTCCTGAATGGCGATCTGCCAGGCTGTATTGATCGATTGAAGTTCGTTCGCAGTCTCTGCCATTGACGCTTCCTTGGTACGAGTGAATGCCAGCACGCCTTCGGCCATGCTGCAGCTGCGCGATCTGCAAGCTCGTCATTTCAGACGCGGTTAAATCTCGAGCCTTGTCGATCGGATTGTGATCTCAGCGGGCCCTGGCGCGTTTCGCAACGAGGGCAGAGGTGGCCGACACCCGGTTACTCTGTTCCCTCGCAAGCCGGGCCTCCCGAAGTCGCAACGTCTTTGCCTGTTGCGATTGGGCGTCGGATTCGAGCTCTTCGACCGCCTGGTTCTTCGCGAAAAACTGGGTCTGGACGTTGCCGAAGGCAATCTCCGCCCGCTGGCGAGATTTGCTGTATGTCTCAGTCATATTGGCTCCGATACGGGAGGGCTCGACGCGCGAGCGAAAACAAAAAAGGCCAGGCAAATCGCCTGGCCTTGGATGGATAACGTGCTTCCGGCAGTGCCAGTACATCCGTGGTCAAAGGAAAGCAGGTATCGATTTAAGCGTTCTGGAGATTGCAAGCGGACATCTTGCCCGACTTGTTGTCACGCTCGAGGTCGAAGCCGATCTTCTGGCCTTCGACGAGGTCGCGCATTCCGGCGCGCTCGACGGCGGAGATGTGAACGAAGGCGTCGTCGCCGCCATTATCAGGCTGAATGAAGCCGAAGCCTTTGGTGGAATTGAACCATTTAACTGTGCCAGTGGCCATGATGATGAACCCTTTCATAGCAATATTGGAGAACCGTAACGCCAGGGCGATGCGGATGGTGATAGCGATTTTTGAAAGGAAGTTCGTTCAGAGCGCGGTGCCAATCGCGCGATAACCAAGCCAGCAAGCAAAATTCGATGGTCGCTATCTAGCTCAATAAAGCTGCGTGGTCAACCTTTAGTTTTCCAATAGCATAATGTTCAACTATGGGATGTCGCAGAGACCTTTACACCAAACAGGGCGCCGCGTCCGAGGCGCCTCCGCCCTCTACTTCCAGCGGGCGATGCCGACGGTTTCGGCGATCGCCTGGCGCAATTCGTCCAGCCCATCACCTTTTTCGGACGAGGTGGACAGCACGCCGGGATAGGCAGCCGGGCGCTTGCGGATCTTTTCCGCCGTTTCGGCAAGCAGCTTCGGCACACCAGCCGCCTTGATCTTGTCGGTCTTGGTGAGCACGATCTGATACGAGACGGCCGCCTTGTCGAGCAGATCAAGCACATCGTCGTCGTTCTTCTTGATGCCGTGGCGGCTGTCGATCAGCACATAGACGCGCTTCAGCGTCGCGCGGCCGCGCAGGTAATCGAAGACGAGCTTGGTCCACTTGTCGACCTGCTCCTTCGGCGCCTGCGCATAACCATAGCCCGGCATGTCGACGATCGCCGTCGGCGGCAGGTCTTGGCCTTCGCCGGAATAACCATCCGGAACGAAATAATTCAGTTCCTGCGTGCGTCCCGGCGTGTTCGAGGTGCGCGCCAAGCCCTTCTGGCCGACCAGCGCATTGATCAGCGAGGATTTGCCAACATTCGAGCGACCGGCGAAGGCCACTTCCAACGGCCCTTCCGGCGGCAGGAAGTTCAGGGACGGCACGCCGCGGATGAAGATCCATGGGTGGCCGAAGAGCGGCTTTTCGGTTTCGGGCATGCGGGCTCTGCAATCTCTGGGTTGGGTCTTTTACCGGGCTTCATGGTTTTGCGGGCGGATGTCAAGCTTTTCAGGCGCCTGCGCGGCATGCCTTGTGTCCTTCGTCCGCCACCCGGAAATGAAAAGCCCCGCCGGAGCGGGGCTTGGCAAGCGTCACTTCGACGGCGCTTCTTTTCGTCGGAACAGACCCTTCAGATTGTCGAAGAGTTCGACCTTGACGCCGTGGCGCTTCATGATCAGCCCCTGCTGCGCCACCGAGAGCGTGTTGTTCCAGGCCCAGTAGATGACCAGGCCGGCCGGGAAGCTTGCCAGCATGAACATGAATACCAGCGGCATCCAGTTGAAGATCATCGCCTGTGTCGGATCGGGCGGCGTCGGGTTCATGCGCATCTGCACGAACATGGTGACGCCCATGATCAGCGGCCAGACGCCGAGGTGCAGCAGCGTCGGTCCCTCGAAAGGCAACAGGCCGAACAGATTGACGATCGTCGTCGGATCGGGCGCTGAAAGGTCCTTGATCCAGCCGAAGAAGGGTGCGTGCCGCATTTCGATGGTGATATAGATCACCTTGTAGAGCGAGAAAAAGATCGGGATTTGCAGCGCCACCGGCCAGCAGCCGGCGATCGGGTTGATCTTTTCTTCCTTGTAGAGCTGCATCGTTGCCTGCTGCAGCCCCATGCGGTCGTCGGCGAATTTCGCCTTCAGCTCCTCCATCTTCGGCTGCATGCGCTTCATGTTCGCCATCGAAGCGTACTGCTTGCTGGCGAGCGGGAAGAACAGAGCCTTGACGACGATGGTGGTGCACAGGATCGCCACGCCGAAATTGCCGAAGTAGCGGAAGAAGAAGTCCATCAGCTTGAACATCGGCTTGGTGATGAAATAGAACCAGCCCCAGTCGATCAGCCGGTCGAACTTCGGGATCGAATAGCTGGCCTCATAACCGTCGATAACAGGCACTTCCTTGGCGCCGGCGAAGACGAGGTTCTTCAGCTCGATCGATTGGCCCGGCGCAACGGTGAAGGCATCGTCCTTGTAGTCGGCCTGATAGCGCGGCTGGCCATCGCCGAAATAGGAGAAATGCGCCTCATAGGCGGCACTCTGCGGCGGAACGATCGTCGCCGCCCAATATTTGTCGGTGATGCCAAGCCAGCCGCCGGTGGATTTCGCCGGTGCCACGGCTTCCTTCTCGACGGCGCTATATTTGGTTTCGATGAGGCCGTCATCGCCGATCACGCCGATGAAGCCTTCATGCAGAACGTAGACGGAGGGCGTCGTCGGCTTGTTGTAGCGTGTCACGCGGCCGTAGGAAGACAGCGCGGCGGGCACCTGGCCTGTGTTTTCGATCTTGTCGGCGACGGTGAACATGTAGCGTTCGTCGACGGAAATGGTGCGCGTGAAGGTCAGGCCCTTGTCATTGGTGTAGGAAAGCGTCACCGGCGTCTTTTCGGTGAGCTTGGCGCCCTCAGGTGCGGTCCAGAGCGTCGAGGGACCGGGAACGCTGCCCGTCGCGTCGCTGCCGATATAGCCGAGTTCGGTGAAATAGCCGTCCTTGGTTTCCGCCGGGCTGAACAGCGTGATGATCGGGCTCGAGTCGTCGACGGTCTCGTGATAGCCCTTGAGCTTCAGATCGTCGAGACGGGCGCCGGCAAGGTTGATCGAGCCGGAAAGCGCCGGGGTGTCGATGACAACGCGCGGGGACTTTGCCAGCGCCTGCTCGAGCGTCGCCGTCGCGGCCGCCTGGCCGGAAGGGGCAGCGCCGCTCGTCTGGGCCGGTGCCTGACCGCCTGCTGCCGGCTGCTGCACCTGCTCGGTCTGTTGCTGCGCCTTCTGGGCTTCCTGCGCCTTGCGCTGGGCCTCGATGCGCGGATTCATATAGAGAAACTGCCAGCCGAGGACGATCAGCACCGAGAGAGCGATCGCAATGAAATAATTGCGGTTGTTTTCCATCATACGTTCCTGGGGCGTCCGTCTCCGGAGCGCCGGTGTTTCGGCCTGGTTTCCACGCGGGATTTCAGTTCCGCGGCCAATTCCTGGAAGGACGCGTCAAGCACGTCCCTGCGCGCGACAACCACATAGTCGTGTCCGGGCTGCATTGCAAACCCCGCATGAAGCCGCACCGCCTCTTTCAGGCGGCGGCGCATACGGTTCCGTTCGACCGCGTTGCCATGTTTTTTGGTGACTGTAAAACCGACGCGTGCGTGGCTGTCGGGTTCCTTCCGGTCGAGGACTTCGAGAAGGAAGAAGCCGCCCCGGCGTTTTTCGCCCTCGCGCGCGGCAAGAAACTGCGGGCGGCTCTTCAGCCGCCCGACAGTGTGTTTCTTCTCACTGATCGTCAATTCGCCCGCCATCTCTTACCGGGCAACCCGGCTTACGCCGACAGACGATTGCGGCCCTGCGCGCGGCGGGCTGCGATGACCTTGCGGCCACCCTTCGTGGACATGCGGGCACGGAAACCGTGGCGACGCTTGCGAACAAGCTTGGATGGTTGGTAGGTACGCTTCATTTATTTTAAACACCGCGGAGTGCGGCCCTTCTTGAATTTGCATAATGCAAGGAGCGTTGTTTTTCGAACGGGCGGGCCATGAAAGGCTTGAGTGCCCGGACGTGCGCGGGCTTATAAAGGATGAAGCCCATAAAAGTCAATTATGCCGGATAATTTCACTCTGCGCTGCTGGCCCGGAAAGTAATTTCGCACTCTGGTGTTAAGAAATGAGGCCTGCTCTGAGTGGTTGTAGTTTGCGCCGCGGCAGATCGATCGCCCCGGTTTTCAGGCGTTTACGCCTTCCGGCTGCATTCGGCATGGATCACTTCCGAAGCCATAATCGTAAATATTAGAAATCTAACTTTAATAAATTTCGCCGATATTCAACGCATCGACTGGGAATTTGCTTTCCAGGCAGTGGCGTAGCTAGGAGGCATTGCATTGAAGATCCGTGGCAAAATTAATCTGCTGGTTTGCGTGATGGGCGCGGTGGCACTTCTGATCGGTGCAACGGCATTGTCCGCCATGCACGAATACAGTCGCAACCTGACGGCTTACGAGCAGGCCGCCAGCCGCGCCTATGCCGGCGAACGCCTCAATCGTTTCGTCACGGCCGTGGTCATGGAATCGCGCGGCATCTATGCCGCCAAAACGATCAAGGATACGCCGAACTTCGCCAAGGGCTTGCTGGCCGGCCTCGACGAGATCGACAAGGTCATCTCGGGCTGGGCGCCGCTCGTTCCCGAGGATGAAAAGGACGATTTTGCCAAGCTTGTCGCCCGCGCCGCGGAATTCCGCACCTTCCGCATGGAAACGGCCCGCCTCGGCACGGAAGTCGGCCCCGAGGCCGCCGGCCAACAGGGCAACAACGACGCCAACCGCGCCAATCGCAAGGCGTTCCAGGCGGAAATCGATGCCGTCGTCGCCATCGACAAGGCAGCGCTGGAGACCGTCAACGCCGAGATCGAGAGCTTCCGCTCCTGGGTGCTGATGCTCGTGCTCAGCATCACCGGCATCGGTATCGCGGTCGGCATCGGCATGGGCTTCTATATCGGCACCAGCCATCTCAGCCGCCCGATCAAGCGCGTCACCCACGCGATCAAGGAAGTCGCCGACGGTAATTTCGACGCCGAGGTTCCCTTCGCCGGCCGCCCGGACGAAATCGGCGAGATGGCCGCAGCGGTTGCGGTCTTCAAGGCGAACGGCCTCGCCGTCAAGCGCCTGAATGCCCAGGAGGCGGCGATGCGCGCCAAGAGCGACGACTTGCAGTCGAGCATGTCCGTCGTCGTGGCGGCGGCTGCGGCCGGCGATTTCGGCCACCGCATCAGCAAGGACTACGAGGACGACAACCTCAACCAGTTCGCCGGCAACATCAACATGCTGCTGTCGAGCGTCGATGCCGGCATCGGCGAGACCCGCCGCGTCATCGCAAGCCTTGCCGAAGGCGATCTCACCCAGACGATGAGCGGCAGCTTCCAGGGCGCCTTCGCCGAACTGCAACAGAACGTCAACAATACCTTCGTCACCCTGCAGGCGACGATGCGCGAAGTGCGCGAGACGACGGAAGCGATGAACGGCAACACCGCCGAGCTGCGCAATGCCAGCGACGACTTGTCGAAGCGCACCGAGCAGCAGGCAGCCGCCCTCGAAGAGACCTCGGCAGCGCTCGACGAGATCACCGCCGTCGTCCAGAATTCCACCGAGCGGGCGCATGAAGCCACCATCATGGTGTCCGAAGCCAAGGAGAACGCCGGCCGCTCCGGCGTCGTCGTGGGCAATGCCGTCGAGGCCATGGGCCGCATCGAGCAGGCATCGCGCGAAATCAGCCAAATCATCAACGTCATCGATGAGATCGCCTTCCAGACCAACCTCTTGGCGCTGAATGCCGGTGTCGAGGCGGCCCGCGCCGGCGATGCCGGAAAGGGCTTCGCGGTGGTCGCGCAGGAGGTGCGCGAACTCGCCCAGCGTTCGGCAACGGCTGCCAAGGACATCAAGGCGCTGATCACCAAGTCGGGCAACGAGGTGCAGGTTGGCGTGAAGCTGGTCCAGGCGACCGGCGAGGCGCTGGCCGAAATCGGCACCCGCGTTATCGCCATCAACGATCATATCCATTCGATCGCCACCGCCGCGACCGAACAGTCGACCGGCCTTAAGGAAGTCAATACCGCCGTCAACCAGATGGACCAGGTGACACAGCAGAATGCTGCGATGGTGGAAGAGACCTCCGCCGCCACGCACAGGCTGTCGGCCGAAGCCGGTGGACTGGTGCGCCTCATTGCCCGCTTCAAGCTGCCGGATGATGCGCCGACGCCCGTGGCGCTCGTCCGCAACGAGCCGCAAAGACCGGTTGCCTCGCCCGCCCGCCGGGCGATCGCCAAGGTCGCCCGCGCCTTCGGCGGCAATGCGGCCGCAGCCGAGCAGAGCTGGGAAGAGTTCTAAGCTTTACGGATCACGCGCCTTCAAACGCCGCCTCCGGGCGGCGTTAGTTTTTTGACCGCCTCGCTCTCTACTCGGCGTCATCCTCGGCCCAGGAGATTGCCGAGACCAGCCCCTTGCATGTTCAATTAGCGCTGATTGTTGGATGATCGGTGCGCACTCCGGCGGATGGCCATCCGCCGGAGTGCGGACGGCCGGGACCGCAGGCCCCTTGGCTTGAACCGGGGATGAGATTGGT
>NZ_WUEN01000008.1:0-312473 GCF_010668065.1 Rhizobium leguminosarum
ACACCTTCGCCGTCACCAAGCTCGGCGGAAAATCCGTCGTCGCCCGCCTGCGCGCCGATACCGGCATCGCGCCAGGACAAAACACCCGTCTCGCCTTCAATCTCGACAAGGCCGTGTTCTTCGATCCCAGTAGCCAGGCGCGGATCGCGTGAAGTCATTAAAGCGCCGCGCGTCTATAAGACGCGCTAAGGACGCTCTAACACTTTGAGTTTGCCCATAATCCTTTCCAAAATCGATTTCGATTTTCGGGGTTATGCGTTAGCCGGCCGTCACACTGAGCGTCACCGGCGCGAAACGCGTGGAAACCGCTTCGACGGTGATCTCGCCGGTGAACCCGGTCGCCTCCAGCCAGAAACCGGCGGTGCCGCCCTGCAGCGGCACATTGGTCGGGCCGACGATCCTTGCCGGGCCGTGCACCTTCAGCGAAATGCTGTCGTTCATGAAAGGCAGGCGCTGACCGCGCTGGTCGAGGGCGCGGATGATGACGCGTGTGCTGTCGCGTTCACGGGCTTTCAACGTCGGGCTATCGGCAATCACTTCCAGGGTCGTCGGCAATGGATCGGCCGCCAGCGTCAGGCTGGCCACCGGCTCGCCGCCGATATAGCCGGTGAAGGTGCCGTCGATCCATTCGAGACCCCAGGTACCAAGCTCATCGGCGGTGAAGTGCCGATGGTCGAGCACGACGGGCGGATGCGGCAGATGCGGATAGTTCTCGCGGTCCGGACCGATGCGCTTGCTGAGCGAGCCATATTGCAGCTCCACCTCGTCGCAGTTGGTCAGGATGATCAGCGGCAGCACGCCGCCGATATTGCGTTCGCCGCGCGCCCAGAAGGTCGCCGGCTTCATGACGATCTCCTCGGAAGGGTCGCACTGGCTAATATAGGCATAAGCCGCGAATTTCGGCTCGCGGAACATGTCCATGACGCCGTGATAACAGATGCGGTCGCCGGAGCCGAAGTCCTTGTGGGTGTTGTAATCGAACATGCACCAGCCGATGGCGCCGGAGATATCAGGATCGCCATAGGCGGCATTCAGCACTTCCAGGTGACGGCGCACATGCTCGGCCTGACGCTGCTCCTGGTCATAGATCTTCGTCGGGTGCATGTGGCCGTTGAACTCGGTGATGAGGTACGGCACCTTGTGGGACAGTCCGGTATTTTCCTGCTGGGCGCGCAGGGCGGTGCGCGGGCGATTGGCGCCCGGCAATTCCTCGTTGCCGAGGATGAAGTCGTTCATCGTATAGACGTCTTCGAGCAGCTCGCTCTCGGTGAGATAACGCACGCCGCCGGTCTGGCGGGTACTGTCGAGTTCACGGGCGAGGCGATTGGTCTCGGCGTAGAAATCGTGATTATCCTGCGATTCGTTGATGCGCACGCCCCAGATGATGATCGAGGGGTGGTTCCAGTCGCGCTCAATCATGCGGCGGACGTTCTCGATCGATTCCTGCTGCCAGTCGGCATCGCCGATATGCTGCCAGCCGGGGATCTCCTCGAAAACCAGCAGGCCGATTGCGTCGCATCGATCGAGGAACCATTTCGACTGCGGATAATGCGAAGTGCGGACAATATTGCACTTCAGCACCGTCTTCATGATGTCGGCGTCACGCTCCTGGGCAGAGCGGCCGGCGGCATAACCGACATAAGGGAAGGCCTGGTGGCGGTTGAGGCCGCGCAGCTTCAATGGCTTGCCGTTGAGGAGGAAACCTTCCGGCGTGAATTCGGCGGTGCGGAAGCCGAACCGGGTGGAAATACGGTCGGAGCCGTGTTCGGTCCTGAGCTCGACGGTGACGTCATAGAGCGTGGGATCGGTGATGTCCCAGAGGGCGATGCCGGTGAGGCCGCCAAAGGATAGCGTGGTGCGGCTGCCGATCGTTTCGGTCGCGGCAGTGGCGACCACCGTGCCATCGGCCTGTTTCAGCGTGGCGGTGACGGTCGCCGAGAAGCTGCGGCCCTCGGGATTGGCGATGTCGACGCGTATGGTCGCCGATTTCTCCGGGCGAAGAACGTCAGTGGTTTCGATCTTGAGATTGCGGATCGAGACCGGGTCGGTGACCTTCAGCCAGACGTCGCGGTAGATGCCGGCATAGGTCAGATAATCGATGCGGCCGCCGAAAGGCGGAATGTTGGGGTTCTCGCTGCCGTCGATCTTGACGGTGACGAGGTTCTCGCCCTTGACGAGCTTGCCGGTAAGGCGGGCCTCGAAGGGGGTGTAGCCGTCCTTATGGGCAATGATTTCTTCGCCGTTCAGATAGACGACGCTGTCGGCCATGGCGGCGTCGAAGACGAGCGAGACCTCGCGGCCCTCGAATTCCGGCAGCCAGCGCAGCACCTTCTGATAGGTAAAGTCGCGCTGATAGCTGGTCTCGTCGAAGTAGCTGAAGGGCAGTTCGACGGCGGTATGCGGCAGGCTGACCGATTTGGCAGCATCGAAAGTTTCGAGCAAACGCTGGCCGAAGCCCTCGTGGAAACTCCAGCCTTCATTGAAGGAAACGACGGAACGCATTTCAGGCTCTCCAGATTACGGCATCAGGGACATTGCGGCGCCTCTCGGCGCGTGAAAATCTGGTCATCGGTATTCCTCCTCGATGCAATGGATGAGCGAGCCGCTAAAGCACGTCACAGCGAACTTGAATCATGCGACGGCTTTAGCTTTTTTCATGCATGTCGTCATCCCGGAACCGCTGTACACTTCCAGGCGACATGCATCAGGCGGTTGAGCCCCAGCGGGCGGTGCAGGTGAGCGTGATGCTGTGCGGGCCTTCGACCTCGGCGTCATGGCGTTCGATCAGTTCGACGACGGCATCGATGAAGGCGACGTGGTTCAGGCTCAGTGTGGTCAGGTCGTTGCAATCCCAGGCGGCCATGGCAATGCCGTCCTGGCCGACGATGGCGATATCATCAGGCGTGTTCTTGCCGAGCACCCGCCGGGCCGCATCGCGCGCACCGATCGCCATGACGTCGTTGCCGCAGATGATGGCGTCGACCTTGTCACGGTGCAGCAGGAGCACGGCTTCCTTGAAGCCGGAATCATAGGAGTAGTCACCGAAGGCCTGGGCCTCGAAGGCAAGGCCGCGCTTGGCCAGCGCATCGGCGAACCATTTGCGCCGGAGCTTGTCGATCCAGCTTGAATTGGTGCCGGAGAGGTAGGCGAAACGCTTTTTGCCGTCGCGGACGATCTTGTCGATGATCTCGTCGGCGGCCTCAGCGCCGTCGATGCGGATGCTGGAGACGTTTTCGTTGTCGAGCGGTTCGAAGGAGACGATGATCGGCTTCGTCGTGTGGAAGATATCGACCGCATCCTGCATCGACACCATGTCGGAGAAGACGACGACGTGATCGACCTGATAGGTGGAGGCAAGGCGCATCAGTTGCAGCCGGTCGGAATGATCGGCGCAGCAGAGGATGATCGGCAGCAATTGTCTCGCCTGCAGGCGGTGGACGAGAAGCTGTTGCTCCTCGGCCTCGCAAGGGTTGCCGATCGCGTTTACGACCAGGGCAACGAGCCGCGAGCGCTGGTTGTTCAGCGAGCGGGCGATCGCGTTCGGCTGGTAGCCATGTTCACGGGCGACGGCGAGGATGCGGTCGCGCGTGGCGCTGCCGATGCGCGAATCCGGCGAGAAGGCGCGGGAAATGGTGGCGGAGGAGACCCCGGCGAGTTTCGCCAGTTCCTTCGAGGTGATCCGCCGTCTGCTCATACCGCTCATCTTCAGCGCCTATTGGGCGACGATCCTGACGGAAGCGCCGTCGGCCGCTGCCGATTCCTTGATTGCATCCCATAGCCTAGCGAATCTGAGGCCCATTTCAACGGAGCCGGAGTTTTCCATCTTTCCCTCGCGAATGGCGAGGAAATTCTTCATCGGGTTGCCGAGAATCTCGGCTTCCTCGCGCGGCTCGGCGGTCCGCCCGATACTGATCTCGCGCCAGCCACCCCAGGCGTCGATGCGCACGATCGCCTTCGAATAGAAGAAGGTGATATAGGAAGCGCAGCCCGGAGGTCCTTCGCCGGCGGCCGTCAATGTCGCCAGCGCGCCGTTCTTCAGCCGGGCGGAGACGGCCGTGGTGATATCGACCTGTCTGCCGTGGTTGTTCATATAGGCGGACACACAGTCGAAGTCCGAATTGGCGAGCAGGCAGACGGTGTTCATCATATGGGCGCCGGTATCGAACATGAAGCCGCCGCCGGAGATGTCAGGCTGCTGCTTCCAATGGCCGTCGTAATTGGACGACCAGCTTTCCCAGATCATGCCCGATATGGCGATCAACTCGCCGAATTCGCCGGTGAGGGCCCGCCGGCGCGTGTCGAGCACCAGCGGCGACAGGCCGCCCTGGAAGGCGGTGACGATGGTGACGCCGCTCTTTTTCTGTGCGGCGATCAGCCTCTCGGCCTCAGCAACCGTCGTCACCATCGGCTTTTCCAGGAAGAGATCGAGGCCGGCCTCGGCGACGGCAGTTGCCTGCTCGGCATGGAAGGCATGCGGGGTCGAGACGTAGACGATGTCGAGTTCGCCCCGGCATTCGGCAAGCATCTGGCGATAATCCTCGAAGCCTTTCGGTTTGGGTGCACCGGCGGCGAGGCAGACGTCGATCAGGCGCTGGCGCGACGCCGCCGTGGTGTCGGCGAGTGCCGCGAATTCGATCTCCGGCATCTTGACCCAGCTCTCGGCATATTCCGCCGCCTTCAAGCCGGCGCCGATGACGCCGAGGCGCAATTTCCTAGTCATGAAAATTCCTCCCTGAATATGGTGTGCACACGATTACACAAACGGTATGGCAATGGCAATATCTAAATAAGTAAGTAATATCAGTATATTAAAGTGCACACTCGAATCTTTTCAAAAACCATCTTGTCAGTGTTTGGAATGCGTGTACATTTTCACGACCGGTGCTGGAGGGCGCCGTGTCTCTACAAAGGGAGGACTTCCGTTGAAGAAAATGGTTCTTGGCGGCCTATGCGCCATTCTGCTGAGCGCGGTTTCGACGCTGGCACAGGCAGAAACAATCCGAATTGCAAATCATGGTCAGGCCGGCATCGACGCGATGAAGTCGACGGTCGAGCGGATCGAAAAGAAATATGGCGTCACCGTCGAGGTCATCGAATATCCGGCGCCCGACAAGGATTACCTGACCAAGCTCCTGACCGAGCTCGGCGCCGGCAATGCGCCCGACCTATTCTCCATTCCGACCACGGCTGCCGTCGCCGACATGGTGGAAGCCGGCTACCTCGCGCCTGTTACCAAGGAGTTCAAGGCTTGGGACGGCTACGCCAACCTTTATGACGTCGCCAAGGAGCTTGCCGTCAGCCCGGATGGCGAAACCTATGTGATGCCGTTCATGCTCGGCATTCAGGAAATCTATTACCGCAAGGACGTTCTCGAAAAGGCCGGCATCTCCACCGAACAGCCGAAGACCTGGCAGGAACTTCTCGACCGCGCGGCCGAGATCAAGCAGAAGACCGGCGCCTACGGCCTGCTCTTTCCGGCCGGCGTTTCCTGGGGAAGCGGCGCCTTCGACGAAGGCTTCCAGCACCTGCTCGTCGGTTCCAAGACGCCGCAGCTGGTCGATGCCGACGGCAAGCTCGATCTGAATGGCGAAGGCATCAAGGATGTCTTCAACGTCTACAAGGAACTGATCGACAAGGATCTGATGCCCACGCAGCCGTTGCTCGGACCCGAGCCCTGGGTCGTGCCGAAGTACCAGATGTTCCCGGAAGGCAAGCTCGCCGCGACCACCTGCGGCTCCTGGTGCTATATTTTCGACTGGGGTCGCGAAAGCAAGAACCCGATCCCTGACGTGACGAAGGTGGTCGGCACCTGGACTGTTCCCGGCCAGAGCAGCGGCCAGTACGTACTTGCCAATCTCGCTGCGCCGTGGGCCGTCAATTCCAAGTCGGCCAATACGGAACTGGCGATCAAGGCGCTGATGGAGATCGGCTCGATCGAGACGCAGGTTTCCTACGCTGCCCGCATCGGCAACATCCCCGCCAGCAAGGGTGCGGCTGACAATGCCGAGTTCCAGAAGCTGACGGAACTGGTTCCGATCCATGCGGCGGCCGGGAACGGCGTATTCCTGAAGCAGGCCTCCGGTTTCGGTACGGTCTCGGAAGGTGTGGCGCGCGCCACCGAAGCGCTGCTGCGTAAGGAAACCGATGCCGCCGGCGCCCAGAAGATCCTTGTCGACTACGTCAAGGAAACGCTCGGCGACGACATGGTCAAGTAAGCTCCACCCTCTCTTCCGCCACGACGGGGACGCGGCGCCAACGCCCGCGTCTTCCCGCTTTCATTCGATAAGCCGGTTCCATCGATAAGGTTTGTGAGCTTCCATGGCCCGAAACTCTCATGAAAAGCGCGCCGAGCGGCAATGGCTGCTGATCCTGCTGCCCTCGCTGGTGCTGCTTCTGGCCTTCGTCATCTATCCGGCCCTCTATTCGATCTATTTGAGCTTCACCAACGAGGCGCTGACCGGGGCTGCGGCCCTTCGGCCCCGTTTCGTTGGTTTCAGGAATTATACGCGGCTCTTCAACGACGCGAAGTTCTGGAATTCGCTGTTCGTCACCTTCGTCTTCGTCATCGGTTCGGCGGTGATCGGCCAGTTCGTGCTCGGCCTGATCTCGGCAATTGCGCTGCGCCGGCCGATCCGCTTTCGGCGGGTGTTCTCGTCGATCATCCTGTTGCCGAATGCAGCCCCTGAGGTCGTCGCCGGTTTCATGTGGATCTCGATGCTGGCAGGCGGCGACAATGCCACACTCAGCCGCATCGTCAGTTTTTTCGGCATCACGCCGGCCGACTGGCTGCAGGTCTTCCCGCTGTCGATGATCATCGTCGTCAACACCTGGCGCGGCATCGCCACGGCGATGATCCTGCTAACGGCCGGGCTCAGCACCATTCCGGCGGAGATCTACGAGGCGGCCCGCATGGACGGCGCGACACCGTCACAGATGTTCCGCCGCATCACCCTGCCGCTGATGATGCCGACGATCCTGCTCTATATGTTGATCTCCGCCGTCTCCACCATCGCCGTCTTCGGCCTCGTCTATGCGCTGACGCGCGGCGGACCGGGCGGGGCGACCGAGGTGGTCAGCATCTATATCTACAACCAGTCCTTTACGTCGTTCCAGCTGGGTTATGGTGCTGCGGTCGCCGTCGTCGCGCTCGTCATCTCGCTGATATTAGGTATCGCCTATGTCCGGGCCATGAAGGTGGAGGTCTGACATGGCCGTCGTTTCCCCAAGTGAAACTGCAAACAAGGGTCGCTCCGACCTCATCGCCTATGCGACGCTGTCGCTGATCTCGATCTTCTGCGCGGTGCCTTTCTTCTGGGTGCTGCTCGCCTCGCTCGACGGCAATGCCCAGCTCTTCCTGCATTGGCCGGAGCAGTGGACTTTCGCCAATTATATCAGGGTCTTCACTAAGGAGGACGGGGCGAAGTGGCTGTTCAATTCGCTCTTCGTGGTCGCTAGCGCGACGCTGCTCGTCATGGTGCTTTCGGGGCTCGGCGGTTATGCGTTGTCGCGCACCCGGGCCTGGTGGAAGCTGCCCTTCCTCTACGCGATCCTGCTCATCCGGGTGCTGCCGCCGACAGCGCTGGTCGTGCCGCTCTACAAATTCCTGCTGACGCTGAACAATGCGGAAGCGGCGGTGCTCAGGCCGATCTTCGGCAGCTATACGCGTGACATCATGCGCTGGACCGGCTTCATCGACGGTTATCTCGGGCTGATCCTGGTGCTTGCGACGATGCAATTGCCGCTGGCGCTCTGGATCATGAAGACCTTCTTCGATGGGCTGCCGCGGGACTATGAGGAGGCAGCGCTGATGGATGGGGCAACACTCTTCCAGCGCATCCGCCGGGTGCTGATCCCGCTGGCACTGCCCGGGCTTGCCGCCGCCGGGCTCTTCGCCTTCATGTCGGCCTGGGGCGATTTCCTCCTGCCGCTGATCCTCCTGTCGTCGCCGGAGCTGCAGACGCTGCCGCTCGGTCTCTTCCGCGCCTTCCTGCGCATCAACGAGATCGACTACGGCCTGCTGACCGCACTTGCATTCATCTATCTGCTGCCTGCCGTCGTCGCCTTCGGCTTTGCGCGGCGCTTCCTCGTCCAGACATTTTCGGGCGGTGTGAAGGGCTGAGATCAAGAAAGAGAAACAGATGATCAATCTCAGAAACGTTCGCAAATTCTACGGCGCGCTCGAGGTCATCAAGGGCGTCGACATCACCGTGGAAGACGGCGAATTCGCGGTCTTCGTCGGCCCGTCCGGCTGCGGCAAGTCCACGCTGCTGCGGATGATCGCCGGCCTTGAAGGCATCGATGAGGGCGACCTCATCCTTAACGGCAAGCGCATCAACGACGTGCCGCCGGACAAGCGCGGCATCGCCATGGTGTTCCAGTCCTATGCACTCTATCCGCATATGAGCGTTGCCGAAAACATCGGCTTTTCGCTCAGCCTGAAGAAAGTGCCGGAGGCGGATATCCGCCGGCAGGTGGAAGCTGTCGCCGAAATCCTGCAGCTCACCGATTACCTCGACCGCCGCCCGGCCGCCCTTTCCGGCGGCCAGCGCCAGCGCGTGGCGATTGGCCGCGCCATCATCAAGAAACCGGCGCTGATCCTGTTCGACGAGCCGCTGTCGAACCTCGATTCGGCGCTGCGCGTGCAGATGCGCGCCGAGCTGCAGCGCCTGCACCGCGAGTTGAAGGCGACAGTCGTGTATGTCACGCACGACCAGGTCGAAGCGATGACGATGGCGGACCGCATCGTCGTGCTGAACAAGGGCGTCGTCGCTCAACAGGGCGCGCCGATGGATCTCTACCATCAGCCCGATAACGAGTTTGTCGCAACCTTCATCGGCTCGCCAAAGATGAACGTGCTGCCGATGACGGCGACGCGCCGGGATGCCGGCAAGGTGCATCTGGAAAGCCCGCTCGGCCTTTCCATCGACCTTTCAGACGCCAATGGCGCCGTGCAGCAGGGCGAGGCGAAACTCGGCATTCGGCCGGAACATCTGAAGCTCGCACCCCAAGGGCAGGGTGATTTTTCGGCCGAGGTCGTCATCGTCGAGCGTTTGGGCGTGGAGACCTATCTGACAGTCGGTTCGCAGCAGCAGCCGATCGTCGTACGCACGGAAGGCGACATGACCATTCGCCCCGGCGATCGCGTGTCGCTGACTGCCGAGCGCGCCGGTTGCCATCTGTTTGATTCCGCCGGCCGGGTAATCCGTTCGGCAACCGCTTGAAACACATCGAGGAATGACATGACAATCAAGGTCACGATCTGGAACGAAGGACGCCACGAGCAGGTCCACAAGGAAGTTCAGGATATCTATCCTGATCGTATCGACGGAGCGATCGCTGCCGGTATCGCCCACCCCGATTTCGAGGTTCGCCGCGGTACGCTAGACGATCCGGATGAAGGGCTGCCGGATTCCGTGCTCAATGATACCGACGTGCTGCTCTGGTGGGGGCACATGGCGCATGAAGAGGTCAGCGACGGGCTGATCGACCGCGTGCAGCAGCGCGTGCTGAAGGGCATGGGCCTGCTGGTCCTGCATTCCGGCCATCATTCCAAGCTCTTCCGCCGGCTGATGGGGACCAATGCCAACCTTTCCTGGCGCGAGACGCCGGAAGGCGACCTGGAGCGCGTTTGGGTGGTCAATCCCTCGCATCCGATCGCCGAGGGGCTGCCGCCCTATTTCGAGGTCAATGCCTCGGAAATGTATGGCGAGCCCTTCGATATTCCGCAGCCGGACGAGCTTGTGTTCATATCCTGGTATTCCGGTGGCGAGGTGTTCCGCAGCGGCTGCACCTTCCAGCGCGGGCGCGGGCGCATCTTCTTTTTCAGCCCCGGCCACGAGACCTACCCGATCTATCACGACAAGACCGTGCATAAGGTGATCTCGAACGGCATCCGCTGGGCGCGGCAGAAACACACCGATGGCCGCATTCTGGAAAACTGGCACCGCGCCGAGCCGCTGCACGGCCGCCCCGACAAGGCGAAGGCCTGATCTATGGATATTGCGCGCCGGTCGTCTTGATATAGATCGAATAGACCGAACGCGTCGCGGTGATGAAGAGCCGGTTTTTCTTGGGGCCGCCGAAGGTGAGGTTGGACACCGTCTGCGGCACCCTGATCTTGCCGAGCAGGGTTCCGTCGGGCGAAAAGCAGTGCACGCCGTCGGAGGCACTCGTCCAGAGATTGCCGGCGACATCGAAACGGAAGCCGTCGGGATGGCCGACATCGAGGCTGCAGAAGTAGCGGCTGTTGGCAAGCGCCTTGCCGTCGGTGACGTCGAAAACGCGGATATGGCGCGGCACTTCATGTTTTGCGGAGCCGGAATCGGCAATGTAGAGCTTCGTCTCATCAGGCGAGAAGGCAAGGCCGTTCGGCTGGATGAAATCTTCGACGACGGCGTCGATCGCGCCGCTTGCCGGATCGATCCGATAGACATTGCGCGTCGGCTGCTCGGGCTCGGCCTTGTGGCCCTCGTAATCCGACAGGATGCCGTAGGTCGGATCAGTGAACCAGACCCCGTCGTCGGAGTGCACGACGACGTCGTTCGGCGAGTTCAGCCGCTTGCCCTGGTAGCTGTCGGCGAGAACGGTGATGGTGCCGTCCGTCTCGGTGCGGGTGACGCGGCGGCCGCCATGTTCGCAAGAGACCAACCGGCCCTGCCGGTCGCGGGTGTTGCCGTTGACGTAGTTGGAGGGCGAGCGGAAGACGGAGACGGTACCGTCCGGTGTCCAGCGCATCATGCGTTCATTCGGGATATCGCTCCAGAGAAGGCAGTTCAGGTCGGAAAACCAGACCGGGCCTTCCGTCCAGCGGCAGCCGGAATAAAGCTCCTCGAGGCCGGCGCTGCCGATGACCATTGCACCGAAGCGTTCGTCGCGGATCTCATAAATCGGATTGTCGCCCATGCCAGTTTCCTCCCTGAATGCTGCCGTTCTTTTCCTAGCGGCAAAAAGCTGGAGGTGCCAGAGCCCGGCGATGGAAATGCCGGACTCCGGTTTCTTCAGAGGGCCGCGACCGGATGCGGCGAGCCGTCATAAGCGCCCCAGATCGACTGGTCGAAGCAGATGACCGAGCCGGTCATCAGGCCGGATTCGGACGATGACAGGTAAGCGCAGGCGCGCGCCACCTCGTGCGGATCGACGAGGCGGCCGAAGGGCTGGCTTGCCGCCGCCTTCTCCAGCCAGTCGGCAGGAGCATCGTGATATTCACGCTGGATCCGGTCCTCGCCTTCGGAGGCCATCCAGCCGATGTTCAGACCGTTGACGCGGATGCGGTTGCGCAGGAGCGCGTAGGCGGTGTTCTTCGTCAGCGTTTCCAGCGCGCCCTTGGAGGCACAATAGGCGGCGATGAAGGGCTGGCCGGCTTTGGCCGACATCGAGCCGATATTGACGATCGTACCCTCGATGTTTTCGCGGCGCATAACCTTCACCGCCTCCTGCATCAGGAAAAACGGCGCGCGCACGTTGACGGCGAACATGGCGTCGAAGAGTTCCGGGCTGGTGTCGAGGATGGTGCCGCGATCGGTGATGGCGGCGGCATTGACCAGCGCGTCGACGCGGCCGAAGGTCTCGTCACAGGCGCGCACGACACTCTGTGCATCCTCGACCTTGCCGAGGTCGGCCTTGACGTAGACGATCCTGGCACCGGTCGCAGCCGAAATCTCCGCCGCCTTTGCCTTGCCCTTGGCTTCGTTGCGGCCGCAGATGACGATGCCTTCCGCGCCGCGTTCGGCGAAGAGGCGGGCAATGGTTGCGCCCAATCCTTGCGTGCCGCCGGTGACGATGGCGATCTTGCCGTCGAGGCGGCCGTGGTCTGTGCTCATGAGGTTCCTCCTTTGTGATGATGTGCGAATAGCCTCCCGCGGGGCGGGAGGCTTTTTGCGGATGCAAGAAGCTCGAGCTCCAAATCAGCTCAGCTTCTTCTGCGCCTGCTCGGCAAGTGCTGCCGTAAAGGCTTCATCGCTCCAGCCTTCCCGCAACGCCTCGTGCATCAGCTGCGCCTGTGTCTTCGGCGCCAGTCCGCCGAGCGGCGGGTCGCGGTCGAGGTTGGTCGGGAAGGAGTAGCCCTCGGCGCAGGCGGCGACGGCGTTGGCGATTTCGTCTGGCGAGAGCCTGCCCTGCAAGGTCTTCAAGGCGGGAAACAGCCTGGCGCTCATCCTCTCGCGATGGACGGTTTCCATTGCCCGGCCGAAGGCGGAAGAGACCTGCAGCAGGTTGGCGACACGTTTGATGTCGGCCGAGCGGTTGGTGCCGGCGGCATGGAAGAGGGCGGGATTGAAGAAGACGACGTCACCCTTTTCGAGTGGCAGCTGGACATGGTTGGTCTCGAAATAATCCCGGAACTCCTGCCGCTTCAGTGCGAGATAGCCCGGTACATAGGTCTGGCTGTACGGCAGGAAGAGCGTCGGACCGCTTTCGAGCGGCATATCGCAATGGGCAACCGCGCCCTGCAATGTCAGCACCGGCGAGAGCCGATGCACATGTGCCGGGAACTGCTCGATCACCTTTGAGGACTGAAAGCCGAGATGGTAGTCGCGATGTGCCGACTGCGCCGAACCGCCCGGATTGACGCGGTTGACCTGCGCCGTCATCTGGTAGCTCGGGCCGAGCCAGGCTTCGCTGGCCAGCGCGACGATGGCATTGGCGTAATATTCGGCGAAATTTGCCGGATCGGCGAGGCAATGTTTTTCCAGCGAGTTCCAGATACGGTCGTTGGCGCCAGGCTTGGCGAAGTGGTCGCCGCCGCCGGTCGAGGTGCGGTGCTGTTCCTCGATGATCGCATCGAAAATCTTGCTGGCGCGGTCGATGATGCCGGTGTCTTCGTAAGCGCGCTTGAACACGACGACACCGGGCCCCTCGCCGAAGGCCTCGCAGATTTCCGCCAACACGGCGCGTCGGCCTTCAGGCGTTGCAGCCTCCGTCATCACCTTGCGGCTGTCATAGATCAGCACGTTTTTTTCGAGCGCAGATGCCGAGGGGTAATCGGCAAGTGCCGTCGTCTTTTCCGCAAGGGCGCGAAACTCATCGAGATCGCAGGCGTCTTCGCTCAGCCAGACGCGGTCGGCGCGCAGTTTCTGCTGGTTGTCGGTTTTCATGGCGGGCTCCTCCCTCTTTCCAATGGAGGCACTATACGCCGCGATGCCAGGTGATATAGATCAGAAATCCATCAAAAAACCATCAGACAGATCGCATGGCACACCTCTTTCTCGTCAAGGATATTGCCTTCCAGGCAGGGCTCAGCACCGCGACCGTCGACCGGGTGCTGAACGGCAGACCGGGTGTGCGCCGGCAGACCGAGATGCGGGTGAAGGCGGCGATCGCAGAGCTGGAGAAGCAGCAGGCCGGCGCGATGGGCAGCGGCCGCATGCTGGCGATTGATATCGTCATGGAGACGCCGCAGCGTTTCAGCGATGCGGTACGGGCCGCCTTCGAGGCGGAGATGGCGACCTTCCTGCCGGGCATCTTTCGCTGCCGGTTCCATTTCGCCGAGGTGATGAAGCCGGCTGAGCTGGTGCAGCTTCTCGATCGCATCCGGCTGCGCGGCACGCACGGCATCGTGCTCAAGGCGCCTGACGTCGCCGAGGTGGCTGCCGCCGTCGCGCGGGCGGATGCCGCCGGCATTCCCGTCGTGACGCTGGTGACCGACCTGCCGAATTCGGCACGCATCGCCTATGCCGGCGCCGACAACCGGGCAGCCGGAGAGACTGCCGCCTATCTGATCGGCGAATTTCTCGGGAGGGATGGCGGCAAGGTGCTGGTGACGCTGTCGAGCGGACGGTTCCGTGGCGAGGAGGAGCGCGAAATCGGCTTTCGCCGCGTCATCCGCGCCCGTTATCCCGACATCGGCATTACCGAAATCAGCGAGGGGCACGGCACCGATGCTGCGACGGGAACGCTTGCCGCGGCAGCGCTTGCGGCCGATCCCGCCATCAACGCCGTCTATTCGATCGGCGGCGGCAACCGGGCGGTGCTTGCGGTCTTCGACATGGCCAAACGTCCCGTCCGCGTTTTCGTCGCCCATGATCTCGACGCGGATAATCGCGCCCTTCTTGCGGCGCGTCGGATCGGCTTCGTGCTGCATCATGATCTCAGAACCGATGCGCGTTCGGCCTTCCGGGCGATCATGAGCCGGGCGACCGCCTTACCGCGCGCGGTTACGCCCTCGCTTTCATCAGTCGAAATCGTCACGCCCTACAATATGCCCGCGGCCGATTGAGCCAATTGACTTTCCTTCGATGCCGAATTCGGGCTACAGCTTTGACACGAGTTTAGGTGAGCGACATGGATTACAGCGACGTCAGCACGATTGCAGCCTGGATTACGGAGCAGGGACTGAAGGGCGTTTCGGAAGCCGAATTGATGACCGGTTTCTGCTCGGCTTGCCGGGATGCCGGCCTACCGCTCGACCGCGGTCTGGCGCTGATGGATACGCTGCATCCGGTGCATGAGGGCCGCGCCTTCCGCTGGGACAGCGTCGAGGAAGTCCAGACCGAATTCGAATATGGTCCGACGATCTCGGGGGAGGCGGCGTCGAACTGGCAGCGTTCGGCCTTCTTTCATCTTTGGTCTCGCAACGAACGGGAGATACGTCGGCGTCTCGGCTTCGGCGATCCGATCGATTTCTCCTTGCTCGATACGATCGCCGAAGCCGGTCACACGGATTTCGTGGCGATGATGCACCGTTTTTCCGAGGCCGGCACGATCGGCGAGATGGATTGCTTCTTCTCGCATTTCGCGACGAAACATCCTGAGGGCTTTTCCGATCACGACCTCGCCATCCTGCGCAAGCTGGTGCCGGTGCTGGGGCTGGCGATCAAATGCATCGCGCTCGGGCGTATCGCCCGCACCATCGCCGAGGTCTATCTCGGCGAGGACGCCGCGCGCCAGGTGATGGAAGGCAAGATCAGCCGCGGCAAATCGGAGCGGATTTCCGCGGCACTCTGGTTTTCCGATCTGCTGAACTACACCAAGATCTCCGACAGCGTGCCGCCGGAGGAGATCATCCCGCTGCTCAACGACTATAGCGAGGCGGTGATCACGGCGATCCACGAGTCCGGCGGCAACGTGCTGAAGCTGATCGGCGACGGTGTGCTCGCCATCTTTAAGGGCGAGGTGCCGGCGGAGACGTGTCGCGCAGCGCTGAGCGCCGAATCGCTGCTACGGGAAAAGCTCACGACGCTGAATGCCGCGCGTGCGGCCGACGGCCGGGCGACGACCGACGTCTATATCGGCCTGCATATCGGTGATGTCTTCTACGGTAATATCGGCAGCCAGGACCGGTTGGACTTCACCGTCATCGGACCTGCCGTCAACGAGGTCAGCCGGATCGCCTCGATGTGTCGTTCCGTCGATCTCAACCTGTTGATCTCCTCCGATTTCGCCGCGGCGATACCAGAGCAGCAGCGTACCGCACTCGCCTGCGTCGGGCGCTATGCGTTGCGCGGCGTGCAGCGCGCCCAGCAGCTTTATACGCTCGAAAGCGCCCGGCTGAACGGCTGAGTTCCCGACCGCAAGGGCTATCGCAACAGGCCCTGGCCGCCGTCGATCCAGATCGGCGTACCAGTGATATGTCGGGCGCGCTCGGATGCGAGGAAAAGGATGGTTTCGGCGACATCCTCGCTCTTGCCTGCCTTGCCGGCGGCAATCGGGATATCCCCTTGCGGCCAGATGACCGGAACCTCCGTCTCCTCGCGATGGCGGCTGTCGGTATTGGCGCCGATATTGGTCTCGATCTCGCCGGGGCAGACGGCATTGACGCGGATGCCGTGTCGACCGAGTTCGAGGGCGAGTTGCTGGACCATGGCGACCTGGCCCGCCTTGGTTGCGGTGTAGGCGGTGGCGCCCGGCGTGGTGAAGGTGCGGGTGCCGTTGATCGAGGAGACGACGATGATCGAACCGCCATGGCGCTTCAGATGCGGAACCGTCAGATGCAGGGTGAGATAGGTGCCGCGCAGATTGACGGCGATGGTCTTGTCCCATTCTTCCGGCTTCAGATCGTCGATCGGCGCCCAGACGCCGTTGATCCCAGCATTGGCGACAACGATGTCGAGGCCGCCGAAGGTGTCGGTCAGCTTCGCGACGACGCTTCGCATTTGAGCTTCGTCGCTGGTATCTGCCGTCAGCGCGATCGACTCTCCGCCGGCGGCCTTGATCTCGGCGCAGGTCTTTTCGACCTCGTCGGCGGTGCGGCTCAATGCTGCGACCCTTGCACCCTCGGCAGCGAGCCGCAACGCGGCCGCTTTGCCGATGCCCGAACCGGCGCCTGTTACCAATGCGATCTTTCCCTTCAGCTCCATGGGCGGGATCTCCTTGCCGTTTTGCCGACATGCCAACTGTTCGGCGCGGCAGTTGGTTCCGGAGGCGGCGGGTCGTCGCGGTTATCTTAGAAGCGTTTGCTTCAATGCCCATCTCTCCGGTCCGTGGACGGCGGCAAAGAGCAGACCGGCGAGGAAGGTAAAGTGATCGACGAAGAAGCCGAATTCGGCCTGGTTCTGTTGCCAATGGGACGGACCGTGGAAGGCGAAAGCGAGGAAGATCACATAGATGGCTGCAAGCAGGCTGGCCTCGGTGAAGAAGGCTCCTGATATGAAAGCGAGCGCCAGCGCGATCTCGAAAAAGGCGGCGATCCAGGTAAGGAATGTCGCCATCGGAAAGCCTGCCGCGGTTATATAGCCTGCTGTTGCGCCGATATCGGCGAACTTGAAGCCGGCGGCCATGAAGAAGACGAAGCTGAAGATGATGCGGGCGACGATGATTGCGATTGCTCTGGCCATCCTGAAATCTCCTCTTTGAGTTTCCAGTATGACGGACGAGATCCCCGATATCCGACACGGTGAATGAAAAAGGGCCGCTTGCGCGACCCTACCACTTTGAATTGCGCACACTCCTTTCCGAAAATCGGTTCCGATTTTCGGGGTTATGCGCTCTCACCACTCGGCGAAGCTGCCGTCGGCATGTCGCCAGATCGGGTTGCGCCAGCGGTGGCCCTCCTTGGCGCGTTCGATGACATAGGCCTCGTCGACCTCGATGCCGAGCCCTGGACCCTGCGGGATCGAAACGAAACCATCGGCATACTGGAACACCTCCTTGTTGGAGATGTAGTCGAGGATGTCGTTGCCCTTGTTGTAGTGGATGCCGAGGCTCTGTTCCTGGATGAAGGCATTGTAGCTGACGGCATCGACCTGCAGGCAGGCGGCAAGCGCGATCGGACCAAGTGGGCAATGCGGCGCCAGCGCCACGTCGTAGGCTTCGGCCATCGCTGCGATCTTGCGGCATTCGGTGATGCCGCCGGCATGGGAGAGGTCCGGCTGGATGATGTCGACATAGCCGTCGGAGAGAACCTGCTTGAAGTCCCAACGCGAAAAGAGCCGTTCACCCAGCGCAATCGGCGTCGAGGTGTGGTTGACGATATCGCGTAGCGCTTCCTTGTTTTCGGAAAGCACCGGCTCTTCGATGAACATCAGCTTGTAGGGATCGAGCTCCTTGGCGAGAACCTTCGCCATCGGCTTGTGGACACGGCCGTGGAAATCGACGCCGATGCCGATATGCGGGCCGATCGCCTCGCGGATGGCGGCGATGGTCTCGACCGCCTTCTCGACCTTTTCGTTGGTGTCGACGATCTGCATTTCCTCGCAGCCATTGAGTTTGATCGCCTTGAAACCGCGGGCCACCACTTCCTTGGCATTGTTGGCGACATCCGAGGGACGGTCGCCGCCGATCCAGGAATAGACCTTGATGCGATCACGGAGCTGGCCGCCGAGCAGGGAATGGATCGGCTGGCCGAGCGCCTTGCCCTTGATGTCCCACAGCGCCTGGTCGATGCCCGAGATCGCGCTCATGTGGACGGCGCCGCCGCGATAGAAGCCGCCACGATACATCACGGTCCAGTGGTCTTCGATCAGGAAAGGATCCTTGCCGATCAGGTAGTCTTCCAGCTCATGGACGGCGGCCTGAACGGTGAGCGCACGGCCTTCGACGACCGGTTCGCCCCAGCCGACGATGCCCTCGTCGGTCTCGACCTTCAAAAACAGCCAGCGCGGGGGAACGATATAGGTGGTGAGTTTGGTGATCTTCATCGCTGCTCTTTCAGTCTCTTCCCGGGTTTGCGATCGGCGGCGCGTCCGCAGATTTGTCGTGATAGTTCATTTCGTTCTGCCGATCGCTTTTTCGGCGGCGGCAAGATCGCGCACCGCAAGATCAAGCATGCGGTTGGCGCATTCGCGGGCGCCTGTTTTGTCGCGCATGCGCAGGGCCTCGACCAACTGGCCGTGAACGAGCACCGCATCCTCGCGATTCTCGACACCGATATTGGAGGCATGCAGCGCATATTTCAGCGCCGCGTGAATGGCGCTCGACAGGCGGCGGAAGACCTGGTTGTGGCTGGCGGTGAGCAGCACCGTGTGGAACATGACGTCGGCATCGGTGAAGCTTTCCGGGTCGCGGGCGCTGTCGCGCATCTGCCGCCAGGCATTGTCGAGATCGGCGATCTCCTGGGCGCTGGCGCGCTCGGCGGCATATTCGGCGGCTGCCGGCTCGATGGTGCGGCGGGCTTCGAGAATGCAGCCGAGCAGGTCGAAATCCTTGATATAGGGACCCATCCATTCAAGCACGTCGGCGTCGAGGATATTCCAGTCATCCTTGTCGCAGACGGTGGTTCCGATGCGCGGCTTGCCGCGGACAAGGCCTTTGGATTCCAGCACTTTCAGCGATTCGCGAATGACGGTGCGGCTGACGCCGTAGAGTTCGCAGAGATCGTTTTCGCGGGGCAGCGGCGAGCCCGCGGGATAGCGGTCCGCACAGATATCCTGAGCGATCGCCGCCGTGACGTTGCGGCGTACGCGCGGGCGGCGCTCGATGCGGCGGCTTTCGGCCCCGCTCTGTCGCTCGATTGTTTCCAACTCACCTCTCCGCTCTGTCTCGCGTGCTAGGCAACCGAACCTGATTATCCGAATTCGATCCGCTTTGCGACGCTTCCTCCCGGCACCTCGTCAACAATCCTATTATTCCAATCATCATACATTGGCAATTGACTGGTATGATGATTTATCATAATTCAATGGACGTTGCCTGGGAGGCAGCTGCTCGGTTTTTGAGAGTTAGGGAGAGAGACATGCGCTTGTTCAAAGCAGCCATTCTGGCTGGCACTTTCGCCATTCTGGCAGCCGGCTCGGCATTTTCCGCGGACGTCAAGATAGGGTTCATCGTCAAGCAGCCTGAGGAACCGTGGTTCCAGGACGAATGGAAATTCGCCGACCAGGCCGCCAAGGAAAAAGGCTTCACCGTCGTCAAGATCGGCGCCGAAGACGGCGAGAAGGTCCAGTCGGCGATCGATAATCTCGGCGCGCAGGGCGCGCAGGGCTTCATCATCTGCACGCCCGACGTCAAACTCGGCCCCGGCATCGTCGCCAAGGCCGAAGCCAACCAGCTGAAGCTGATGACGGTCGACGACCGCCTCGTCAGCGCCGACGGCAAGCCGCTGGAAGACGTGCCGCATATGGGCATTTCAGCCACCAAGATCGGCGAGACCGTCGGCCAGGCGATCGTCGACGAAATCAAGAAGCGCGGCTGGGACATGAAGAATGTCGGCGCCGTGCGGGTCTCCTATGACCAGCTGCCGACCGCCGTCGACCGCGTCGAAGGCGCGATGTCGGTGCTGAAGGCCGCCGGCTTCCCGGCCGAAAACATCTATGATGCGCCACAGGCGAAGACGGATACGGAAGCGGCGCTCAACGCGGCAACCACCGTTCTCAACAAACATGCCGACGTGAAATACTGGGTCGCCTTCGGCCTCAACGACGAAGCCGTCCTCGGCGCCGTCCGTGCTTCCGAATCGGTCGGCATTCCGGCGGCCAACGTCATCGGTGTCGGCATCGGCGGTGCGGAATCGGCGATCAACGAGTTCAAGAAGCCGGCGGCGACGGGCTTCTTCGGCACCGTCATCATCTCGCCGAAGCGTCACGGCTATGAGACGGCGCTCAACATGTATGACTGGATCGCCAACGACAAGGAGCCGGCAAAGCTGACGTTGACCTCCGGTTCCCTGGCACTGCGCGGCGATTTTGAAAAGGTCCGCAAGGATCTTGGCATCGAGTGATCGTCCTTCCAAGATGATATCGTCCGGCGGCCGCCTAGCGTGCCGCCGGGTCCTTCTCGGTGGAGCAATGATGGCTTTCCTCGAATTCAGCAATATCTCCAAGGGTTATCCCGGCGTGCAGGCGCTGGCGAATGTGTCCTTCACTGTCGAGAAGGGTGCCGTCCACGGCTTGATGGGTGAAAACGGCGCCGGTAAATCGACGCTGATCCGGGTACTGTCCGGCGATCAGGCCGCCGATGCTGGCAACATCCTCATCGACGGCGAGGAGCAGAAATATGCGTCCGTCCGTGACGCCTTCCATGCCGGTGTCATCGTCATCCATCAGGAACTGCAACTCGTTCCGGAGTTGACGGTCGCTGAAAATCTCTGGCTCGGACGCTTTCCGGCCAAGGGCGGCGTCATCCATTCGAAAGTGCTGATCGAGACGGTGCGGTCGAAGCTTGAGGAGATCGGCATCGATGTCGATCCGTCGGCCAAGGTCGCCTCGCTTTCGATCGGTGCGCGGCAGATGGTCGAGATCGCCAAGGCCGTCATGCTCGATGCACGGGTGATCGCGCTCGACGAGCCGACCTCCTCGCTTTCCTCGCGCGAAAGCGAAATCCTGTTTTCGCTCATCGACAGGCTGAAGGCGCAGGGAACGGTCATTCTCTACGTCTCGCATCGTCTCGATGAGATCTTTCGTCTTTGCGACAGCCTGACGGTGCTACGCGACGGCAAGCTTGCCGCCCACCATCCTCAGATCGCCGAAACCACGCGCGAGCAGATCATCTCGGAAATGGTCGGACGCGAGATCAGCAATGTCTGGGGCTGGCGCGAACGTCCGTTCGGCGGCATTCGGCTGGAGGTCAACGGCCTGTCGGGGCCGAGGCTGCGCCATCCGATCAGCTTTTCCGTCCGCCAGGGCGAAATCCTCGGTTTCTTCGGCCTGATCGGCGCTGGCCGTAGCGAGGTGGCGCGGCTGCTTTACGGCGCCGATGCCAGGCATCAGGGCCAGGTGACCATCGACGGCGTTGCCGTTTCGCCGAACAATCCGAAAGCGGCGATCAATGCCGGCATGGTGCTTTGCCCCGAGGACCGCAAGTTCGACGGCATCGTCCAGGGCCGATCGATCGAAGAAAATATCGCGATCTCGTCACGCCGGCACTTTTCGCCCTTCGGCATTCTGAGCCCGAGACAAGAGGCGGCGCTGGCAGATCGGTTCATCGCCAAGCTTCGGGTGCGAACACCGTCGCGCAAGCAGGACATCATCAATCTATCGGGCGGCAACCAGCAGAAGGTCATTCTCGGCCGCTGGCTGTCCGAGCAGGGGATCAAGGTGCTGGTCATCGACGAGCCGACGCGCGGCATCGATGTCGGGGCGAAATCGGAAATCTACGAAATTCTCTATGAGCTTGCGGCCGGCGGCATGGCGATCGTGGTGATCTCCAGCGAGTTGCCCGAAGTCATGGGCATCTCCGATCGCATCATGGTGATGTGCCAGGGCAGGGTGGCGGCCAACGTCGCCCGTCCGGATTTCGACGAGCGCAGCATCCTGACGGCAGCGCTTCCCGACAAGAATGCCGCAGGCACCCTTTAGAACCAGGAATACGGACGATGAATTCGTTGAAAAAAATCCTTCTCGGCGAACAAGGGCTGGTGGTGATCTTTGCTGCCGCCTTCGTGATCGTCTCGCTCTTCGTTCCGAACTTCCTGACCGAGCGAAACATGCTGGGGCTGCTGCAATCGGTCGTCACGATCGGCATCGTTGCCTGCACGATGATGTTCTGCCTGGCGTCGCGCGATTTCGACCTTTCGGTTGGATCGATCGTCGCCTTCTCCGGCATGATCGCGGTGATGGTCTCGAATGCGACGGGCTCCATTCCCGTCGGGCTGCTCGCCGCCCTGCTTTGCGGCGCCGTCGTCGGTTTCGTCAATGGTATCGTCATTGCGCGGTTTCGCATCAATGCGCTGATCACCACGCTTGCGACCATGCAGATCGTGCGCGGGCTGGCGCTGATCGCTTCCGATGGCCGCGCCGTCGGCATCAACGATCCCGCCTTCTACCAGCTTGCCCTGTCGCGATTTCTCACCGTGCCGACGCCGATCTGGATCATGCTGATCCTTTTCATCCTCTTCGGTTTCGTGCTCAACCGCACCGTCTTCGGCAAGAACACCCTGGCGATCGGCGGCAATCCCGAGGCCTCGCGGCTTGCCGGTGTCAATGTCGTCAACATGCGAGTCTGGATCTTTGCGCTGCAGGGGCTTGTCTGCGGCATAGCCGGAATTCTGCTTGCCTCCCGCATCACCTCCGGCCAGCCGAATGCGGCGACAGGGCTTGAGCTTTCGGTGATTTCGGCCTGCGTTCTTGGCGGCGTTTCGCTGGCCGGCGGCCGGGCGGCGATGAGCGGCGTCATTGTCGGTGTGCTGATTATGGGCATCGCCGAAAACGTCATGAACCTCTTGAATATCCAGGCGTTCTATCAGTATGTGGTACGCGGGCTGATCCTGCTGATCGCAGTGTTGCTCGACAATTTGAGGTCTTCGGCTGCGGGACGGCGCGGATGAACCAGGGACAAACCGGCGATGACATCGAACTGAGGCACGGCGATCTCGCCGTCCGGGTCAGCCGTCGGGGTGCCGCCGTCACCGCCGCGACCTATCGAGGCATGCCCTTTCTCGTGGTGGCCGGCGGCCCTGAAGGAACGATGGCGAATTTCGCGATGGTGCCGTTCGGCAACCGCGTGGAAGGCAATATCATGTCCTTTGCCGGACGCGACTATGCCTTCCAGCCGAATACTTCCGATCCGCTCTATCGGCACGGCGACGGCTGGCTCAGCCTCTGGCAACTTGAAGACTCCAGCCCGGAGCATGCGCAGTTCTGCTTTTCCCGCAGCGCCGACAGTGTTTCACCCTATGCCTATCTTACCCGGCAGGAGATCCGTCTCGCCGGCAATGCTCTGGTGCTTAGGCTTTCCGTGGAAAACCGCGGGGAAGCGGCTCTTCCTTTCGGGCTCGGTCAACATCCCTTCTTCGCGCGCACGCCAAAGACGCGACTGACGATTGCGGCCGATCGCTATTGGAGTGAGCGGCCGGACCATCTTCCGGAGATGCCTGGCCCTGTGCCGGACTATTTCGATTTCAGATCCGAAAAGCTTTTGCCGCAGAGATGGATGAACAATGCCTTCGAGGGTTGGAATGGGCGAGCTGCGATCGCCTGGCCGGAGCTTGGAATCCAGGCGGCGCTGGAAGCCGACGGTGCGCTCGATCGCTTCATGCTGTATATGCCGGTCAACCGGAGCGACTTCTTCTGCCTCGAGCCGATGAGCCACCTGCCGAACGGCCACCATCTGCCTGATTTCGGTGGGCTCGCGCCGCTTGCGCCGGGGGAGGTTCTTGCCGGCACGGTGACGATCCTGATGTCGGCGCTGCCGGTTCGATCGGAGGAGGGATAGATGGGCGGCCGCCTGCAGGGCAAGAACATCCTGATAACAGGTGCTGCGCAGGGTATCGGCCTTGCGATCGCGAAGGCTTTCCTGCGGGAGGATGCCGCCGTCTTTCTCGTCGATCGCGATGCGGCGCTGCTGGCGCAGGCGGCGAAAGAGCTCCAGAGCAGTGGCGGCCAGCTTGGTTATCTGCCGGCCGATATTACCGATGCCGGGACGATCACGACTTTGGTCGCTCAGGCGAATGAAGAAATCGGGCAGCTGAATGCGCTCGTCAACAATGCCGGGGTGAATGTCTTCGCCGAACCGCTCGAGACGACGGACGAGGAATGGAACCGCTGCTTCGACATCAATCTGAAGGGCGCATGGAACTGCTGCAAGGCGGTGCTGCCGGGCCTGATCGAACAGGGCGGCGGCGTTATCCTCAACATCGCCTCGACGCACGCTTTCACCATCATCCCGCACACATTTCCCTATCCGCTGGCAAAACACGCCCTGCTCGGAATGACGAAATCCTTGGGGCTCGAATATGCCGCCCGCAATATCCGCGTGAACGCGCTGGCGCCGGGCTATGTCTCGACGCAGAAGGTGATCGATTACTGGAACGGCTTTCCTGATCCGGAGGCGGCAAAGGCCGAAACGATGAAACTGCATCCCGGCGGTCGCATCGCGACGCCGGAGGAGATTGCCATGGCGGCCGTGTTCATGATCTCCGACGAGTGCCCGTTCATCAATGCCACCTGCCTGACGATCGACGGCGGCCTCAGCGTGCTGCAGCATCCCGCCTGACGGGCTTCGATCCCGCTATTTTTACAAGCCTGTCGTCTTCTCGGGATAGAGCATTATATTGCCCATCGGGAAGGCTATCTGATCTCCCGCAGGCATGGAGCGGCCCCTGCCGCTTTCTGGAAACAGTTGGAGCATGATGTTGTCCGAAAACCGCGCACACTTTTCGGCATCATGCTCTGAAAGCACAATCGAAAACAGGAGGACGGCATGCAGATCAATCGCACGGCTTCGGCTCATTGGACCGGTGGCCTCAAGGACGGAAAAGGCCTGATCTCGACGCAGAGCGGCGCCCTGAAGGATTACCCCTACGGCTTTGCGAGCCGCTTCGAAGGCGTTGCCGGCACCAACCCGGAAGAACTGATCGGTGCCGCCCATGCCGGCTGCTTCACCATGGCGCTGTCGTTGATCCTCGGTGAAGCCGGCTTTACCGCCGAGCATATGGAAACCTCCGCCAAGGTGACGCTCGAAAGCGTCGAGGGCGGTTTTGCCATTACTGCCATCCACCTCTCGCTCTCCGGCCGTATTCCCGGTGCCGATGAGGCGACCTTCACCGAACTCGCCAATAAGGCAAAGGCCGGCTGCCCGGTTTCGAAGGCGCTCGCCTCCGTTCCGATCACACTCGACGTCAAGGTCGTCTGACCCGTGAGTCTGAAGTGCCGCGCGCTTCGCCGCGGCACTTCCCATTTGTTGCCCCCGTTCTCGGGGTCCGCCTGTTCCGACGTCTCGGTCGTCGGCATCACGCGTGCGGGCCACGCCTTCTCACCGTTCATCGATCGTCTCAAGTTGGTGCTTTCGCAGGATCACGCTCGTCCCGCGACACCTTGTGCTGCGCCGCGGCATATTGACAAGTAGCGCTTGATATTTTACGACTGACGAAATTCGAAAATCGTCAGTCGTAATTCAGGCCTCGAAACTTATGAACGACCTCACGGAAAATACACTCGACATCACGCGGCAGGAGAATGTCACGCGCATTCTCGATGCGGCCGAGCGGCTGTTCCGTCACTATGGCTACAGCAAGACGACGGTGGCCGACATTGCCCGCGATCTCGGCATGTCGCCGGCCAATATTTATCGTTTCTTCGCCTCCAAGGTGGAAATCCACCAGGCGCTCTGCGGGCGCATGCTCGCCACCGCTTATCAGATCGCTTACGACATCCGCCATCAGCCGATCAGCGCCAGCGAGCGGCTGCGCCGCTATGTCGAGACCCAGCATCAGTTGACGCTGGACCTGATGCTCGACGAGATGAAGGTGCATGAGATGATCATCGTCGCGATCGAGCGCGACTGGCACGTCATCGAAAAACATATCGACCGCGTTCATGATCTCATTGCCGAAATCATCGCCGAAGGCATTGCCGCCGGCGAGTTCGCCGAGCAGGACCCGGTCGTTGCCTCGCGCTGCTTCGGTGCCGCGACGAACACGCTCTGCCATCCGCAGATGGTGGCGCAATGTCTTGCCAAAACCAACCGCGCAAGCGTCGACGAACTGATCGACTACGTGATCAGGGCGCTGAAGAAATAGTGGACGGCAGCCGCCGTCGGGACCCCCGAAACGATCCAGGAGTGCGGAAGATGTTTTCGCTCAAGACCCTCAGCCATCGCATGCCGTCCGTCGCCAGTCTCGCGCTCATCGGCGCCATCGGCATCGGCGTTTCTGCCTGCTCGGAAGAGAAGGCTGAGGTCAAGCAAGTCATCCGGCCGGTGAAGGTCGTCGAGATCGCCAAGGCCGGCGACACCCGCAAGCTCGATTATTCGGGCTCGGTCAAGGCGCGCACGGAGATGAACCTCGGATTTCGCGTCGCCGGCAAGATCACCGAACGCCTCGTCGATATCGGCGACAAGGTGAAGCCGGGCGACGTGCTCGCTCGGATGGACTCCACCGATTACCAGCTGGCGGTCAAGACGGCGGAAGCCAATCTCGCAGCCGCTGAAAAAGGCGTCGAAACCGCCGATCTCGTGAACAAGCGCAATCAGCAGCTGTTCGACAAGAATGTTTCGCCGAAATCCCAGCTCGAGCAAGCGTCGCTCAGTTACGATCAGGCCGTTTCAAGCCGCGATGCCGCCGTCTCGGCGCTCGATCAGGCGAAGAACCAGGTGAGTTATGCGGAGCTGAAGGCCGACCACAACGGGATTGTCACGACGATCAATGCCGATGTCGGCCAGGTCGTTGCGTCGGGCACTCCCGTCGTCGCCGTTGCCGTCGACGGCGAAAAGGAAGTGCAGATTGCGGTTCCAGAAAACGACATTGCCGAATTCAAGCCGGGCAAGACAGTCAAGGCCAGCTTCTGGGCTGACGACAGGCTGGTGCTCGACGGCAAGGTGCGCGAGGTTTCCGGCAGCGCCGACCAGCAGTCGCGTACCTTTGCGGTTCGGGTGAGCCTGCCGAACGATCCGCAGGTGTTGCTCGGCATGACGGCGACGATCGAGGCCGATGTCAGCAACGGCAACAGCTATGTCTCGATCCCACTCAGCGCCCTGGCTGAGAAAGACGGCAAGCAGATGGTCTGGACCGTCGACCGCGACACGGCGACCGTGCATGGCCGCGACATCAAGGTCGCCGACTTTACCGGCGACGGCGTGCATGTGACCGAGGGTCTCGATACCGGCGATCTCGTCGTTTCGGCCGGCACGCAGTTCATGAGCGAGAATCTGAAGGTGAAGGTGCCGGACCAGCAGTCGGCCCTGGCCGCCACGGACCAGACCGTCCGCTGATCACGCCGTAGGATATAGGGAACAAGACCATGGACGCCACCACCGAGAAGCGGCCCTTCAATCTGTCGCGCTGGGCAATCGGACATCCGAGCATCGCCCGCTTCCTCTTCGGGCTAATCATCATCACCGGCGTGCTCGGCCTGATGCGCATGGGTCAGCGCGAGGACCCGGAATTCACCTTCCGCGTCATGGTCGTTCAGGCGATCTGGCCAGGTGCTTCCATTCAGGAAATGGAAGATCAGGTCGTCAACAAGATCGAGCGCAAGCTGCAGGAAACGCCGCATATCGACTGGGTCAAGTCCTATACGCGGGCAGGCAGTGCGATCATCACCCTGCAGGTCAAGGGCGACACGAATTCGCAAGAAGTGGCTGACGCCTTCTACCAGGTGCGCAAGAAGGTCGGCGACATCTCCAACGAGCTGCCGCAGGGCCTGCTCGGCCCCTATTTCAACGACGAGTTCGGCGACACCTTCATCACGCTGCATTCGATCAGCGGCGACGGCTATTCCTATCCGGAACTGAAGAAATTCGCGATCCAGGCGCGTGACATGCTGTTGACGACGCCGGGCGTCGAAAAGGCCGTCATCATCGGCGACCAGCCTGAGAAGATCTATATCGACGTCTCATCCAAGGCGCTCTCCGAGCGAGGCCTGACGATCCTCGATCTGCAGAACGCCATCAAGGGCCAGAACAATGTCGATCCGGCAGGCTCGGTCGATACCGGCCTGCGCTCGGTGCGCATATCGGTCGAAGGCGACGTGAAGAAGGCGGCCGATATCCGCGAGCTGCGCCTTCGCGCCGGCGGCCAGGTAACGCGCCTCGGCGATATCGCCACCGTCAGTTCCGGGCTCGAAGACCCCTACCAGCGCAAGTACCGTTTCAACGGCCACGACAGCGTTCAGGTCGGCGTCGTGATGGCCAAGGGCTTCAACGTGACCGATGTCGGCAAGGGCGTGGAGGCGACCTATCAACGTTTCGAAGAGGCGCTGCCCTACGGCGTCGCCGTCGATCAGATCGCCAACCAGCCCGACGTGGTGACGGATGCGGTCAGCGAATTCATGCATGCGCTCGGCGAAGCTCTCATCATCGTGCTGGTCGTCTCGTTCGTATCGATCGGCTGGCGATCGGGGCTCGTCATCGCCATCGCCATTCCGCTGGTGCTGGCCGCCACCTTTGCGCTGATGTACGAACTCGGCATCGACCTGCAGCGCATCTCGCTCGGCGCGCTGATCATCGCGCTCGGCCTGCTTGTCGACGATGCAATGATCGTCGTCGAGATGATGGAGCGAAAACTGGAGGAGGGGCTCGTCAAGATCGACGCGGCAAGCTTCGCTTATTCCTCGACTGCCTTCCCGATGCTGACGGGCACGCTGATCACCACGGCCGGCTTCATTCCGGTCGGCTTCGCCGCCTCGACGGCCGGCGAATATGTGCGGTCGCTGTTCTACGTCGTCGGCATCGCGCTTGTCACCTCGTGGTTCGTCGCGGTCTACTTCACGCCGTGGCTCGGCTATATGATCCTCAAGCAGCGCCATCACGCCGGCGAGCATCACGACGCCTTCGACACCGGCTTCTACCGCAGGCTGCGCGGCACGGTCGGCTGGGCGGTGCGCCACCGCGTCATCGTGCTGCTTTTGACGCTCGGCACCTTCGTCACCAGCCTCTGGGCCTTTCAATTCATTCCGCAGAATTTCTTCCCGCAATCTTCGCGGCCGGAAATCCTCGTCGATCTCTGGCTGCCCGAGGGCACCAGCATCAAGGAAGTCGAGGTGCAGGCAAAGGCGCTCGAAGCCAAGATGATGGATGATCCCGACAAGCGGTTCATCGCCACCTATATCGGCGAAGGCGCGCCACGCTTCTTCCTGCCGCTCGACCAGCAGCTGCGCAATCCGAACTTCGCCCAGCTGCTGGTCATGGCCAATGACGAACCGGCACGCGAGCGGCTGATCGTCAAGCTACGGACGATCCTTGCGGAAGACTTCCCCGATATTCGCGGCAAGGTCGACCGCCTCTTCCTCGGTCCGCCGACCGGCTGGCCGGTGCAGATGCGCGTCATGGGGCCCGACCGCCAGGAAGTCAGGGAGATCGCCGATCAGGTAAAGGCGCGCTTCCAGGCCAATCCGGAGCTCGGCGCCATCCATGACGATTGGCTGGAAGAGGTGCCGGCGATGAAGCTGGTGATCGACCAGGATCGCGCCCGGGCACTCGGCGTCACCTCGCAGCGTGTCCGCCAGATGTTGCAGACCGCCATGTCAGGGACTGCGCTCGACGATTTCCGCGATGGCGAGGAGACGGTTTCGATCGTCGCCCGCGAGCCGGATGCCAGCCGCTCGCTGCTGTCGGCGGTCAACTCGGTCTATGTGCCGACGGATTTCGGCGGCTTCGTACCGGTCTCGCAGGTCGCCAAGGTCGTGCCCGTCATGGAGCAGGGCATCGAATGGCGGCGCAACAGGCTGCCGACAATCACCGTGCGCGCCACGCTGCCTGACGATGTGCAGCCGAACGACGTGGTGATGAAAATGTATGCCGACATGAAGGATCTGCGCGACAGCCTGCCGGCCGGCTACAAGGTCGAAATCCAGGGCGGCGCCGAGGATGCGGCGGAAAGCCAGATGTCGATTGCCGCCAAGGCGCCGATCATGCTCGCCGTCATCATCGTGCTGCTGATGGTGCAGCTGCAGCATTTCGGCAAGGCGATGCTGGTGCTCGCCACCGGTCCGCTCGGGATCATCGGTGCGGCGGCCGCATTGCTGATCAGCGGCGCGCCCTTCGGCTTCGTGGCGATCCTCGGCGTCATCGCGCTGCTCGGCATCATCATGCGCAATTCGATCATCCTGGTCGACCAGATCGACCAGGATATCAAGGCCGGCATGCACCGGCAGGAGGCAATCGTCGGCGCGGCCGTGCGCCGTTTCCGGCCGATCATGCTGACGGCGCTGACCGCCGTGCTGGCGCTGATCCCGATCTCGCGCGGTGTCTTCTGGGGTCCGCTCGCCTACGCGATGATGGGCGGCATCCTGGTTGCGACCGTGCTTACCATTCTGGTTCTGCCCGCCGGTTACGCCCTTTTCTTCGGCCGCGAGCCGAAGACAAAGGACGAGCCAGGCCAGCATGCCGACGCCATCCAGGAAGAGGCGGATGACAGACATCCGCCGGCGTTGGCAGCAGAGTGAGACGGCGCGGCGAAAGCCGCGCCGTTTTCCTTGCAGGTCACAGCTTCCTCATCAAAGCGCGTCGCTGCCCACAGCGCAGTCTTTACTGCCTGCTCCGTCTTGGAGCTGCGCGCCGATTCCATTGCCGCCTCGAAAAAGCTAAGCTGCGAAAGCATGCCGGGAGACCAACCGCGATCCCGGCCACTCAGCGACGAGGCAGAACCCGACCATGGCCGATTACCATCTGGAAGCAAGCTGGAGCCCGATCGAGGGCAGTTTCGGGCGCCTCACCTTCACGCTTTTCAATCTTTCGACCGAGCCGCTGTCCGGCTTCTCGCTCGCCTATACGTCGGAGACGCGGGTTGCCGACAAACATGTCTGTGACGGCGGCAGCCTCAAGCGGCAGGTCGCGCATTTCCATGAATTCCTGCCGCCCGAGGGGCTGAGCGTGCCGCCCGGCGGGCGCTGGCGGTTCAGCGTCGAGGGGCTGACCAGGGCGCCGAAACATAGGACGGCCGGCGTCAAATCGGCCTATCTGACATTTGGCGACGGGCGCCACATTCCTGTTGGTTTCGGCGATCTCATGCTCGAAGGCAGGGATGGTGGCGTGGCGCCGCCCCTTCTGCCGCCGGGCCGGGCCGAGGAACCCTATTCGCTGCTGCCCTGGCCGCTGGCGCTCGGGCTGAAGGCGGGAGAGCTGCCGGTCGTCCTTTATCCGGCCGAGCGGACGCGGCCCGATGCGGTCAAGGCGCTCTCGCTGGTTCTCGCGCTCTACCAGCGGCTCTATCCGGCCGACAATATGCCGTTTTCCCTCAGTGCCGTCGAGAGCGGGCGGGCCATTCGTTTCGTCACCGAATCGTCGATCGCCGCCGTCGCTTACGAATTGCGTTTTGCCGCGCATGAGATCGTGCTTTCGAGTGCGGACGACGCCGGGCGGCATTATGGGCTGATCAGCCTGGCGCAATTGCTGCACGGCGCCCGCGCCGATCCCGAGCGCTTCAAATTCCCCAGTTTCGGCACGATCGCCGACCAGCCGCGTTATGACTGGCGCGGCTGCCATCTCGATGTGTCCAGGCAGTTCTATCCGGTGGCAGACGTCGTGCGGCTGATCGATATTCTCGCCTGGAACAAGCTCAACATCTTCCACTGGCATCTGACTGATGACGAAGCGTGGCGGCTGGAGATCAAGGCCTTTCCCGCGCTGACGGAGATCGGCGCCCGGCGCGGGCCGGATGAAGTGCTCGTGCCGCAGCTCGGCGACGGGGCGCAAACGCGCGCCGGCCATTACACGCAGGAGGATGCCAGCCGGATCGTTGCGCATGCCGCCTCGCTGCATATCGAGGTGGTGCCGGAAATCGATATTCCGGGCCACAGCATGGCGACGCTGTTCTCACTGCCCGAGCTCGTCGACGGGCAGGAGGCGCCGGATAGTTACCGCTCGGTGCAGGGTTATCCGAACAACGCCCTCAATCCGGCGGTGGAATTCACCTATGAATTTCTCGGCAAGGTTTTCGACGAGATGGTGACACTGTTTCCCGGCGAGTACCTTCATATCGGCGGCGACGAAGTGGCGCATGGCTCCTGGCTTTCCTCGCCGCTCTGCAAGGCACTGATGGAGCGGGAGAAACTTGCCGGCACCGCCGAGCTGCAATCCTATTTCCTGAAACGTATCAAAGCCATGCTGTCGGAGCGCGGCAAGAAACTCGTCGGCTGGAACGAGGTCTCGCACGGCGGCGGGGTCGATCGCGACGGCACGCTGCTGATGGCCTGGGAAAAGTCCGAGGTCGGCATCGAGCTCGCGCAAGAAGGTTACGACGTGGTGATGACACCGGGGCAAGCCTATTATCTCGACATGGCGCAGGCAGAGGCCTGGGCCGAGCCCGGCGCCAGCTGGGCGGGCCACGCACCGCCGGAACATACCTACGCTTACGAGGCCGAGGGCGAGCTGCCGGAGGTGCTAAGGGAGAAGATGCGCGGCATCCAGGCCTGCATCTGGACCGAGAACTTCCTTTCCCGCGCCTATTTCAACCGGCTGGTTTTTCCGCGGCTCCCGGCAATCGCCGAGGCTGCCTGGACGCCTTCTGCACGCAAGGACTGGGATCGGTTCGCAGCGATCGTGCGGATGTGGCCGGTGCTTTAAGGAGCCGCTGCTTCCGCCTTCAGTCCCAAAAGCGCCGCGCCGATCAGCCCGGGTTCGATACGGCATTCGCTGCGCACCACCAGCGGGCGGTCGAACTTGCGCAGGATGCGGGCGCGCACGGCGTGGTCGAGTTCGGCAAGCAGCGGCTCGACATTGGAAAGCCCGCCGCCGACCGGCACGATGGTCGCACCGGTGATGTTGATCGTCAGCGCCAAGGGCGAGGCGACGAGATCGACATAGACGTCGATCGTCCGTGTCGCCTTCTCCTCTCCATGGCGCCACTGAGCGATGATCTCCTCGCTGGCAAGGTCGAGATCGTGCAGCGTCTTGTGCAGGCGCTCCAGGCCGCGGGCGCCGCCGACGGTGTCGACGCAGCCCCTCTGGCCGCAGCCGCAGGCATAGGCGGGAATGGCGACGGGCGGATTGCCGGCCGCAGATGCGATGATCGGCCCGTGACCCCATTCGCCGGCAAAACCGCCGGCCTCGTTGACGAGGCGTCCGTCGGCAACCAGGCCGCCGCCGACGCCGGTGCCGAGGATGGCGCCGAAGACGATGCGGTGGCCGCGGCCGGCGCCGAGACCGGCTTCAGCCATCGCGAAACAGTCGGCGTCGTTGGCGATCAGCACCGGCAGACCGAGCTCGGCTTCGAGGTCGGCTGCGAGCGTGCGGTCGTGGATGCAGGGAATGTTGGCGCAGATCAGGCGCTGCGTATCGGGATCGACGACGCCGGCGATGGAAAGGACGATGCGGCTCGGCTGCTCACCGGTTTCGGCGATGATGCCGCGCAGGGTCTCGACGAAAGCGGCAAAATCATCCCTGGGCGTCGGGCGGCGGCCGAGGGGAAGGATGTCTGTCTCGGAGCGGGCGATGCCGCCCTTGATGGCGGTGCCGCCGATGTCGAATGAAATGATCATTGCCACCCTGCCGTTTTTCTGGTCTTCGAGCGTCTGCTCGCACTGTTGGCGGGGAATTTCAAGCCTTCATTCGGCTGCGGTGTCGTCGGGTTTAGGGCCGTGCCGTGTGGCAGCCCCTCTGTCTTGCCGGACATCTCCCCCACAGGTGGGGAGATCGGATAGGCGCGACGGGTTTCCATCTTCCATTCCGTCATGGCAAGACGTTGGAGAAATCTGGTGAGCCCAAGCCCATCGGCTCCGATCGCAGCCGCAATTTCTAACCCCGCAAGTCATTCAATTGGCATATTGCATCGCCAGAATCCGGCCCTACACTTTCATCAACTGCCGGACCACGACCATCGATACGAGAGAAAACAGTACCATCCGAAGAGCACGTCCCAAAGGCCGCCGCCTCTCATCCATTTTGCGGCAGATGGCCGCCGATCAGAGCCGCGAACGGATCTCGATCGGCGATATATTCGACACGATGGGTGACAGGGCGATCAGCGCGCTGATGCTGATCTTCGCGTTGCCGAACGCTTTTCCCACTCCGCCCGGCACTTCTGCCGTGCTCGGGGCGCCCTTGGTCTTCCTGGCAGCGCAACTGACCTTCGGGCTGAAACCCTGGCTACCGAAGGTGATTGCCAACCGTTCGATGCGGCGGGAGGATTTCGAGACGATTGTCGGCCGCATCCACCGCTGGCTCGCCTGGGCCGAGCGCATGCTGAAGCCGAGGCTTGCGATCTTCGCCGAGCCGCCGGCGGAATATCTTGCCGGGGCGGCATGCCTGCTGCTGTCGATCGTGCTGCTGCTGCCGGTCCCGCTCGGCAATATCCTGCCGGCGGTCACGATCTCGGTCTTCGCTTTTGGCATATTGGGCCGTGACGGGCTCTTCGCGCTCATCGGCTTCGTGATGACGGCCGTGTCGCTCGTCGTCGCCGGCGGGGTGATTTACGGTCTCGTGAAGGCGGGGATCTATCTCGTCGTGCAATGGTTTGCCTGAGCGGGTTTGTCCGAGTGACGGCGGTTATTTGGCGGGGCTCCTTGCAACAGGCTCGACATTTGCCGGAATTTTGTTTTGATCTGGCGCGATACAGACTCAAATCATGTTCGGCGGCGGCACGCCGGCTCATTTTGCGCGGTAGGCAATAGATGGTAAAAAGATCCGAGACCCCTGCACGGCTCGACGATGCGGCGCGTGCCGGCTGGCTCTATTACGTCGCCGGGCGTACACAGGATGAAATCGCCGCTGCGATGGGCATCTCGCGGCAATCGGCGCAGCGGCTGGTGTCGCTGGCGGTCGCCGAGCGCCTGATCAAGGTGCGGCTCGATCATCCGATCGCCGCCTGCCTGGAGCTCGGCAGTCAATTGCGGCGGAAATTCGGGCTGAAACATGTGGAGGTGGTGCCGAGCGATCCCGCGTCGTCGTCGACGACGGTCGGTATCGCCGAGGCGGCTGCGGCCGAGATCGAGCGGTGGCTGAAACGGCCAGAGCCGATCGTCCTCGCCATTGGGACCGGCCGCACGCTGAAGGCGGCCGTCGACCAGCTGCCGGCGATCGAATGTCCCAATCACCGCATCGTTTCGCTGACCGGCAATATCGCCCCGGACGGATCGGCCGCCTATTACAACGTCATCTTCAGCATGGCCGATGCCGTGAAGGCGCGGCACTATCCGATGCCGCTGCCGGTGCTCGTCACCTCGGCGGAGGAGCGGGAGCTGCTGCATGGCCAACAGCTGGTGCGCTCGACGCTTAACATGAGCGCGCAAGCCGATGTCACCTTCGTCGGCATCGGCGAGCTCGGCATCGATGGGCCGCTCTGCGTCGACGGTTTTCTGGAGAAGGACGAGATGATGGAGCTGATGCGCGGAGGTGCTGTCGGCGAAATCTGCGGCTGGATCTTCGATGTCGACGGCAGGTTGATCGACAACCCGATCAACGAGCGCGTCGCGTCGGCGCCGATCCCGTCCCGCGACGCATCGGTGGTCATTGGGCTGGCCAAGGGCAAACGCAAATTCAAGGCGATCAGGGCTGCCGTTGTCGGCCATCAAATCAATGCTTTGATCACCGATGAAGAGACTGCTGAGTTTTTGCTCAGGAATTGAGCAAAAAATATTTTAATTAAATCAATGAGATGACCATGTCCTTCGGCATCGCAGCATCGATTGTCGATTGACATTCTTTGTTGTTTGTTGAGTAATTGCCCATGAGCGAAGCGAATGCTCACACCCCATCTTCTGGGAGGAAGATTATGACATTGAGAACTTTTCTGCTGGGCGCCTGCTCAGCACTGGCGTTTGCCGGTATGGCTTCGGCCGAAACGCTGACGATTGCGACCGTGAATAACGGCGACATGATCCGGATGCAGAAGCTGACGGATGATTTCAAGGCGAAGAATCCCGGTATCGACCTTGAATGGGTCACCCTGGAAGAGAACGTACTGCGCCAGAAGGTCACGACCGACATCGCGACCAAGGGTGGCCAGTACGACGTCTTGACGATCGGCACCTATGAAGTTCCGATCTGGGCAAAGCAGGGCTGGCTGGTGCCGCTCGACAATCTCGGCGCCAATTACGACGTCGACGACCTGCTGCCGGCGATCCGCAGCGGCCTGACCATGGACGGCAAGCTCTATGCGGCGCCGTTTTACGGCGAAAGCTCGATGGTGATGTACCGCAAGGACCTGTTCGACGCTGCCGGCCTGAAGATGCCGGACGCCCCGACCTGGGACTTCATTGCCGACGCTGCCCGCAAGATCACCAACAAGGACAAGGAAGTCTACGGCATCTGCCTGCGCGGCAAGGCCGGCTGGGGCGAGAACATGGCCTTCCTGACGGCGATGTCCAACTCCTTCGGCGCCCGCTGGTTCGATGAAAATTGGAAGCCGCAGTTCGATCAGCCCGAATGGAAGGACACGCTCGACTTCTACGTCAAGCTGATGAAGGATGCCGGCCCTCCGGGCGCTTCCTCCAACGGCTTCAACGAGAACCTGGCGCTCTTCCAGACCGGCAAGTGCGGCATGTGGATCGACGCCACCGTTGCTGCGTCCTTCGTCAGCAACCCGAAGGAATCGACCGTCGCCGACAAGGTCGGCTTTGCGCTGGCTCCCGATAAGGGTCTCGGCAAGCGCGGCAACTGGCTGTGGGCCTGGAGCCTTGCCATCCCGGCAGGTTCGCAGAAGGCCGAAGCCGCCGAGAAGTTCGTCGCCTGGGCGACGAGTAAGGATTACACCAACCTCGTTGCCGAGAAGGACGGCTGGCTGAATGCCCCTCCGGGCACCCGCGCCTCGCTCTATGCGAATGCCGAGTACCAGAAGGCGGCTCCCTTCGCCAAGACGACGATCGACTCGATCAACTCGGCCGATCCGAGCAAGCCGACCGTCAAGCCGGTCCCCTATGTCGGCGTCCAGTTCGTGGCGATCCCGGAATTCCAGGGCATCGGCACGGCGATCGGTCAGCAGTTCTCGGCAGCCCTTGCCGGCCAGCTTTCGGTCGATCAGGCGTTGCAGAGCGCACAGCAGTTGGCCACCCGCGAAATGACCAAGGCTGGCTACATTAAGTAAAACCTCCTGAGCAAGTGGCGGGATACTTGACATTCCGCCCCTCTGGGCCGCCGATTGCCCGAACTGCATCGGCGGCCGCTTTTTTCCAGACAAAGCTGCCTTGCGGCCGCTCCCCGCTTCAGTCCAGATCGGTGATTGCCATGGCAACGTTACATACCCGCTCTTCCGCGCGCCTGATGATTGCGCCCTCCGTGCTGCTCCTCTTTGCATGGATGATCGTCCCGCTGGCGATGACGATCTACTTCTCGCTGCTGAACTACAATCTGCTCAGCCCCGGCATGGAAAGCTTCGTCGGTTTTCTGAACTATCAGTACTTCCTGACGGATCCCGCCTTCTTCGCCGCGCTGATCAACACGCTGCTGCTTGTCGCCGGCGTGTTGTTGATCACCGTCATCGGCGGCATCGCCTTTGCGCTGCTGCTCGACCAGCCGATGTACGGCCAGGGCATCGTGCGCATCCTGGTGATTGCGCCGTTCTTCGTCATGCCGACGGTGGCAGCACTGGTCTGGAAGAACATGTTCATGAACCCGGTCAACGGGTTGTTTGCCCATCTTGCCAAGGCGCTCGGCCTGCAGCCGATCGACTGGCTGGCGAATGCGCCGCTGTTTTCCGTCATTCTGATCGTCGCCTGGCAATGGCTGCCGTTTGCCACCCTCATCATGCTGACGGCGCTGCAGTCGCTCGACGAGGAGCAGAAGGAAGCCTCCGAGATGGACGGCGCCGGGCCGATCTCGAAGTTCATTTACATCATCCTGCCGCACATGGCGCGTGCCATCACCGTGGTGATCCTGATTCAGACGATCTTCCTGCTTTCGGTCTTCGCCGAAATCCTCGTCACCACCAATGGCGGGCCGGGCACCGACAGCACCAACCTCACCTATCTCGTCTACGTGCAGGCGCTTCTCCAGTTCGATATAGGCGGCGCATCGGCCGGCGGCATCGTGGCTGTTATCCTCGCCAATATCGTCGCGATCTTCCTCGTCCGCCTCGTCGGCAAGAATCTGGAGGCTTGAGATGGCCAGAAAAGTCACAACGCAGCGCAAGCTCATCGTCACCGCGATCGCCTGGACGCTCGGCATCCTGATCTTCTTCCCGATTCTGTGGACGTTTCTCACCAGCTTCAAGTCGGAAGCCGACGCCATCGCCTCGCCGCCGCAGTTCCTGTTCTTCCACTGGACGACGGAGAATTATACGGAGGTGCAGAGCCGGTCCAACTATCTCGGTCACTTCATGAACTCGGTGATCATCTCCTTCGGCTCGACGCTGATTGGCCTGATCATCGCCATTCCGGCCGCCTGGGCGATGGCGTTTTCGCCGACCAAGCGGACCAAGGACGTGCTGATGTGGATGCTGTCGACCAAGATGATGCCGCCGGTCGGCGCACTGATCCCGATCTATCTGATGTTCCGCAATTTCGGCCTGCTTGACACGCGCACCGGCCTGGTGATCGTGCTGACGCTGATCAACCTGCCGATCATCGTCTGGATGCTCTACACCTACTTCAAGGAAATCCCCGGCGAGATCCTTGAGGCGGCGCGCATGGATGGGGCGTCGCTGATGAAGGAGATCGTCTACGTGCTGACGCCGATGGCCGTGCCCGGCATTGCCTCGACGCTGCTCTTGAACATCATCCTTGCCTGGAACGAGGCGTTCTGGACGCTCAACCTCACCGCCTCGAAGGCGGCGCCGCTGACGGCCTTCATCGCCTCCTATTCCAGCCCAGAGGGCCTGTTTTATGCCAAGCTCTCGGCGGCATCGACGATGGCGATTGCGCCGATCCTGATCCTTGGCTGGTTCAGCCAGAAACAACTCGTCCGCGGCCTGACCTTCGGCGCTGTGAAATAACATAAAAGGGAGAGAAACATGGGCAGCATTACCCTTCAGAAGGTTTCCAAGGTCTTCGGCGAAGCCAAGGTCATCCCTTCGATCGATCTCGACATCAAGGACGGCGAGTTCGTCGTCTTCGTCGGCCCGTCGGGCTGCGGCAAGTCGACGCTGCTCCGGCTGATCGCCGGGCTCGAGGACGTCTCCGGCGGCAAGATCGTCATCGACGGCAGGGACGCTACCGAAAAGGCGCCGTCGGAGCGCGGCCTTGCCATGGTGTTCCAGTCCTATGCGCTTTATCCGCATATGAGCGTGCGCAACAACATCGCCTTCCCGCTGAAGATGGCGGGTATCGACAAGGCGGAGATCGACCGCAAGGTCAGCGATGCCGCCCGGGTGCTGAACCTTACCGACTATCTCGAGCGCAAACCGCGCCAGTTGTCGGGCGGCCAGCGCCAGCGCGTGGCGATCGGCCGCGCCATCGTGCGCCAGCCTTCGGCCTTCCTGTTCGACGAACCGCTGTCGAACCTCGATGCGGCGCTACGCGTCAACATGCGCCTCGAAATCAGCGAGTTGCATCAGCAGCTGAAGACGACGATGGTCTACGTCACCCACGACCAGGTCGAGGCGATGACCATGGCCGACAAGATCGTCGTCCTGAACCGGGGCAATATCGAGCAGGTCGGATCGCCGCTCGAACTCTACAGCCGTCCCCGCAACCTCTTCGTCGCCGGCTTCATCGGATCGCCGAAGATGAACTTCATCACCGGCCAACATGCCGCCGCGCTCAACGCCCATACCATCGGCGTCCGGCCCGAACATGTGCTGCTGTCGATGGAAAGCGGCGAGTGGAAGGGCAGGGTGGTGGTCGCCGAACATCTCGGCTCCGACACCTTCCTGCATATCGATGCCGATGGCATCGGCATGCTGACGGCGCGCGGCAGCGGCGACTTCGCCGCCAAAGCGGGCGATACGGTCTTCCTGACGCCGGACCGTTCGCGTATTCATAAATTCAACGAGGGCGGCCTTGCCATCTGAAGCAGGCGGCCGGGCTGGGGGGCAGGCATGCGAGCCGAGCGATGGCGCCCGGCCGTCTCGGCAAGACCTTCAAGAGGACTGAAACATGACGTGCAAACTATCGCTGGCAACGCTTTCGGATGTGGCGCGCACTGCTGCCATCCCTGGATATGACAGGGCGTCGCTGAAGGCCGGCATCGTGCACTTCGGCGTCGGCAATTTCCACCGTGCCCATCAGGCGATCTATCTCGACGATCTCTTCAACGCCGGCACGGATCACGACTGGGCGATCGTCGGCGCCGGCGTGCTGCCGTCGGATGCCGCGATGCGCGAAAAGCTTGCGGCGCAGGATTTCCTGACAACGGTGGTCGAACAGGACAACAACAAGACGGCGGCGCGCGTCACCGCGCCAATGATCGACATCCTGCCGGTCGGTGATGCCGCTGCGATCATCGCCAGGCTTGCCGATCCCGAAATCCGCATCGTTTCGATGACGATCACCGAGGGCGGTTATTTCATCGATGCATCAGGCACGTTCAATCCGGCCCATCCGGCGATCGCCGCAGACGGAGAGAACCCCAACGCGCCGAAGACGGTGTTCGGCCTGATCGTCGCCGGCCTGAAGGCGCGCAAGGACAAGGGCATCGGCCCCTTCACCGTCATGTCCTGCGACAACATTCCCCATAATGGCATCGTCACCGCCAATGCCGTCGTCGGCACGGCGGCACTTTCGGACCCTGCCTTTGCCGACTGGATCCGGGCGAATGTCGCCTTCCCGAACGCCATGGTCGACCGAATCACGCCGGCGACCAGCCAGCGCGAGATCGATTTCCTCAGGGACAATTTCCAGATCGAGGACAGTTGGCCGGTCTATTGCGAGGAATTCAAGCAATGGGTGCTCGAGGATAAGTTCACCGCCGGCCGGCCGGCGCTGGAAAAGGTCGGCGTCACTTTCGTTGCCGATGTCACGCCTTACGAGCATATGAAGATCCGCATCCTCAACGGCGGGCATGCCGCGATCGCCTATCCGGCGGCGCTGATGGACATTCATTTCGTTCATGATTCCATGGAAGACCCGTTGATCTGTGCCTTCCTCGCCAAGCTCGAGAAAGACGAGATCATTCCGATCGTACCGCCGGTGCCGAACACGTCGCTGACAGATTATTTCGCGCTGATCGAACATCGCCTGCTCAATCCGAAGATTGCAGATACCATTCCGCGGCTGGCGCAGGACGGCTCGAACCGCCAACCGAAATTCATCCTGCCGTCGACGCTCGACAATTTGAGTCAGGGCAGGGACGTCGTCGGTCTGGCGCTGGTTTCAGCACTCTGGTGCCGTTATTTCGCCGGCAAGACCGACAGCGGCAAGGAGATCGTCTTCAACGACGCGAGCGCAGAGCGCCTGCATGCGGCGGCGCTGAAAGCCAAGGACGATCCGTCGGCCTTCCTTGTCTTCGACGATATTTTCGGCGAAGTGGCGAAGTCCGAACTTTTCCGCAAGCGTTTCGGCCATGCTCTCAAAACCCTGTGGGAAAAGGGCACGCGGGAGACGCTGCAGCTCTATCTCGACGGCAAGCTCGCAGTGTAAGAAATTCGGTGGCGGTCTCTACTGCCGCCATTCATCCGGCCTTGCGAGTGAAGCGGGACGGTAACGCGTCCGAATTGAACTCAGGTTGGGTCTTGCATGGCTGATGCTGAAACACGGCTGGTGATCTTCGATTGCGATGGCGTACTCGTCGACAGCGAGCCGATCTCGATCAGCGTGCTCGTCGGGGCAATGAACGATCTCGGCGTCTCGATCACCGAGGACCAGGCCTATGAGCGTTTTCTCGGCCGCAGCCTGTCGACCCTCATCGATACGCTGGAAACCGAATTCAACGTCCATGCCGACGAGGAATTCCTCGAGCGTATCCGCATCGAACTCTACGCCCGTTTTCGCACGGAACTGAAGCCGATCGACGGTATCGCCGCGGCGATCGACGGGCTGGGCGTTCGCTGCTGCGTTGCCTCCTCCAGCCAGATGGAGCGAATCCGGTTGTCGCTGTCGGTGACCGGGCTTCTCGACAGGCTGCCCGACATCTTCAGCGCAACGATGGTCAAGCGCGGCAAGCCGGCGCCCGATCTCTTCCTGCATGCGGCGCGTGAAATGCAGGTCGAGCCGGCTCATTGCCTTGTCGTCGAAGACAGCCCGGCCGGCATTGCCGCCGCCAAGGCAGCAGGCATGACGGTCTTTGCCTTCACCGGCGGATCACACGCCAATTTCACCGGATATCGTGCCGAACTCGACCGCCTTTCGCCTGATGTGGTGTTTGACGCCATGCCGGATTTGATACACCTTGTCCGCAACCATAAGCTGGACGGGACCAAGACTTGATGCGTGATCATGTGGTTGCGGTGGATATCGGCACGGGCAGCGCGCGCGCCGGCGTCTTCGATGTACGCGGCCGTCTGCTCGCCAAGGCCGAGCATCCGATCGTGATGAACCGGCCACGCGAAAACCATGCCGAGCATGATTCCGAAGACATCTGGTCGGCCGCCTGCACGGCAGTGCGCAGGGCGGTGGAGCAATCCGGCATCGCCGCCGCCTCGGTCGGAGCGATTGGCTTCGACGCCACCTGCTCGCTCGTCGTCCGTGACATCGAGGGCCGGCAGCTCAGCGTTTCCACAGGCGGCGACCGGCGTTTCGACACGATCGTCTGGCTCGATCACCGGGCGTTGAAGGAAGCCGATTTCTGCACGGCGACGGAGCACAGGGTGCTCGAACATTCCGGCCACGTGATGTCGCCGGAAATGGAAATGCCGAAGCTGATGTGGCTGAAGAAAAAGCTGCCCGCCACATGGGAAAATGCCGGCTACTTCTTCGATCTCGCCGATTTCATGACGTGGAAATCGACCGGATCGGCCGCCCGTTCGCGCTGCACGCTGACGGCGAAATGGAACTATCTCGCCCATCTCGAAAAGGGCTGGCAGCAAGACTTCCTGGAGCGGATCGGCCTTGAGGACCTTCAGGCGCGCGGCCACCTGCCGGATGAGACCACGCCTGTCGGAGACAGCGTCGGCCGGCTGACTGAGGAAGCGGCAGAAGCGCTGGGGCTGACTGTGGACTGCCGTGTCGCTGCCGGGATGATCGACGCCTATGCCGGCGCACTCGGCGCGCTCGGCGGCTATGCCGCTGATCCTGTCAAACGCGAGCACCAGCTGGCGCTGATTGCCGGCACATCGAGCTGCATCGTTACGTTCTCGCGGGAGCGCAAGCCGAGCCATGGCATGTGGGGTCCCTATTACGAGGCTGTCTTCCCGCAATCCTGGCTGGTGGAGGCCGGGCAATCGGCGACCGGCGCGCTGCTCGACCACATCGTGCGCATGCATGCGGCCGGCGGTGAGCCGACGGCGGCGCTGCATCAGAGGATCGTCGCGCGCATCGCCGAATTGCGGGCCGAGGAGGGCGACGCCTTCGGTGCGCGGATCTTCGTGCTGCCGGATTTCCATGGCAACCGTTCGCCGCTCGCCGATCCGCATGCGGTCGGCGTGGTCAGCGGGCTGACGCTCGATACGTCCTTCGACGGGCTCTGCGCGCTTTACTGGCGCTCTGCGGTGGGCATTGCGCTCGGGATCCGCCATATCCTGGAAATGATGAAGGAATACGGCCACATGACCGATACGCTGCATATCGCCGGCGGGCATGTGAAGAACCCGGTGCTGATGGAACTCTATAGCGATGCGACCGGCTGCAAGGTCGTGGTGCCGAAGATGAACGAAGCGGTGCTGCTCGGCACTGCGATCGCAGCCTCCGTCGCCTGCGGCCTGTACAAGGATCTGGCGGCGGCCGGCGAGGCGATGTATCCGGGCGCCGACGAACGGCTTCCCGACAAGGCGAAGCAGGCGCTCTACGACCGCGACTACCGCCGTCTTCTCGCCATGCACCGGCACCGCGCCGAATTGGAAACGATGCAATAGAGTGCCGCGCGGCGCTCCATCACTTTGAATCTGCGCATGATCCTTTTAAAATTAGTGGTTCGCCGTCTCGCCGAGCACGGTCGCGAACTCCATCATGCGGCGGCGGCGAAGTGCCGCCTCTTCTCCGACTTGGAGGATGACGGATTCCGACAGGCAATCGAGCAGCGCGATCAGCGGCGGAAGATTGTCGAGATCGGGGGCACGAGCGGGCGGCAGAGGCAGCATGACGTTCGACTGGTCTGCCATCCAGTCCGCTTGCTGCGGCGAAATCAGCACGACCTTATAGCCGTAGCGCCGCGCCGTTCTGGCAAGCAGCCGCGCCTTGGCGAAGCGGCGACAATCGATGATGACGAGCAGTGCGTCGTCGACCGCCAGCCGGGCGAAGAGTTCCGCAAAACGGTTGTCGGCGGCGTCGAGCGTGCGTACGCCGTCGCGGGCTTGCGTCAGCCGCTGGCAGAAATGATTGGCCAGGCTTGCGAGCCGCGCATGAGTGGCGATCGACACTTCGCGGGCAGTGCTGATCAAGCCGACGGCTTCCGACCAGTGCGGCTGCGCCGTCAGATGATAGATATGATGGAGGGCCTGGATCTGTTCGGCAACCAGCACGGCCAGCGGTTTGCCCTCCGCGGCGTCGGCATGCAGCTCGCTCATGGCGCTCTGCAATTGTGCCGGCGATGTCGTCACGGTCTCGCGAATCTCCACCTTGACGCTGTCCAATCCCTGATAACCGAGCGAGCGCAGGAAGCGCCCGACTGTCATCGGCGAGAGATCCAGCCTGTCTGCAACGGACGCAGCCGTCTCAAACGGCAGGTCGTTCAGATGTTCGGTGAAATATTTCGCGATACGGCGCTCGGCCGGTGTGCCGGTTTTTGCGTATTGCCTGAGTTTTTGCACAAAGTCTTCCACGGCAGCCTCCCCATCTTCCTCAGAGGCGTTCCGTGGATGCGCTGTTGCGACCCCTTGTCTTTGCAACTATTTCGGAAGCTGCTTCTCAGGCCCGTGCGTATTTCATGTATGCCACAATATTATATTAGTATTTGGTTTTCGACAAGTTTTCTATTACTGAATGCAATTTTATTCTCTCTTGTCGGTGGCCCCCATCTTCCCTACATCTTCGGCGCAACCGGAGACGCCTGAGACATGATTCTTGACGCCGCTCGACTTTCGCTCGCCAATCTGTTCGCATCGGAAACACGCTCTGTCTTCTGGAAGGTGCTCGGCCTGACGGTTCTCGTGCTTGTCGGCCTCTGGTTCGCGCTGCGCGGGGCCTTCATGGCCTTTCTCTTTCCCTGGCTCACGAGCTTCTTTCCCGATATGCCGGATTGGGCGGGGTGGTTCGCTCTCATCTTCGCAATTTTTGCCGGAATCGGCCTTGCTCTCATGCTGGCGCTGCTGCTGTCGCCGGTGACGGCGCTGATTGCCGGCCTGTTTCTCGACGACGTCGCCGAGGTCATCGAAAAGCGCGACTATCCCAAGGACGCGCCGGGCACCGCCATGCCGCTCGGTCCGGCGATGGTAAGCTCGATCAAGTTTCTCGGTGTGGTGATTCTCGGCAATATCCTGGCATTGCTGCTGCTGTTCATACCCGGCGTCAATCTGGTCGCGTTCTTTCTGGTGAACGGCTATCTGCTCGGACGGGAATTCTTCGAATTCGCCGCCATGCGCTTCCGTTCGCCGGATGAGGCGCGGCTCTTCCGCGCCAAGCATGCCTCCACCGTCTTTCTCGGTGGGCTGATGATCGCCCTTTTCCTGGCGATCCCGATCGTCAATCTTCTGACGCCGCTTTTTGCCGCCGGCATGATGGTGCATCTGCACAAGCTGGTTTCCGCTAAGGATCCCGGTTTGCCGGCCTGAGGCTCAGCCGGGCAGGGCGGAGGCGTCATACATCGCCGCGAATTCGGCGCTCGGAGGGATCGGCTTGATGATGTCGATCAGCACGCCGTTCGGATCGGCGGTGATGAAATGCCGCTGGCCGAAATCCTCGTCGCGGATTTCTCTGAGAATTGGCAAGCCGGCGCTCCGGCAGGCTGCATAGATCGCATCGACATCGGCGACCTCGAAATTGAGGAGCAGGCCGGATACCCTGCCGCGGGATATGGCCGGGATGGTCTCGTGGCTGCCGTCAAGGATGGCAAGCGCGATATGCTCCTCCTCTGCCGATTGCAGGTGAACATACCAGTCGCTTTCGAACAGAGCTTTGAAGCCGAAATGCGTGCAATAGAAGCTGGCGGTGCCGGCAACGTCGTCGGTCATCATGACAGGATAATAGCTCGTCGATTTCATCTCTTTTTCCTCCTTTTTATTTACATACAATCTGTATGTTTTTGACTATTAACATACATTCAGTTTGTATGTAAAGAGGTGTGCATGAGCCGCAGCAATCGCGAGAGAACGGAGCAGACGAGACAGGCACTGATCGTTGCCGGTCGACGTCTCTTCGTCGAGAAAGGCTATGCCGAAACCGCGACGCCGGAGATCGTCACCGCGGCGGGAGTGACGCGTGGCGCGCTCTACCATCATTTTGAAGACAAGAAGGCGCTTTTTCGGGCGGTTATCGAATGCGAGGCGCGCGCGGTGGCCGCGGCGATCGAGGCGCGCTCGGCATCCTGCGACGCGCCGCGTGCCATGCTGATCGCCGGCGCTTCGGCCTATTTCGATGCGATGATGGCGCAAGGGCGCACCCGGCTGCTGCTGATCGAGGCACCTGCCGTTCTCGGCCCGCTGGCGAGTGCGGCGATCGATGCAGACAATGCGGAAGCGACGCTGCGGGCAGGGCTAGCAGCGATGCTTCCAGAGGCCGGCGCTATGCTCGAACCGCTGACGTCGCTGCTATCGGCGGCCTTCGATCGCGCGGCGATCGCGATCGAGGCGGGCGCTGAAAGGCGGCATTACGAGCAGGCGATCGCAGTCCTACTCGACGGCCTCGCCGATCACCTGCGGCGGTAGCTCGACCAGCGGCGCCGGTACATCCCAACTCTTTTCCGGCGATTTGCAGAGATCGGCGATGATACAGCGCTCGCATTCTGGGCGGCGCGCCTTGCAGGTGTAGCGACCGTGCAGGATCAGCCAGTGATGGGCGTGATAGAGGTAATGGCTCGGGATCACCTTCATCAGCCGCGCCTCGACCTCGTCGGGCGTCTTGCCGGGGGCAAGCCTGATGCGATTGGCGATGCGGAAGATGTGCGTGTCGACGGCCATCGTCGCCTGGCCGAAGGCCATGGAAAGCACGACATTGGCGGTCTTGCGGCCGACACCCGGCAACCTCACCAGTTCGTCGCGGGTCTCCGGCACCTTGCCGCCGAATTGGTCGACCAGCAACTGCGAGAGCGCGATGACGTTTTTCGCCTTGTTGCGGTAGAGGCCGATCGTCCTGATGTGGTCGCGCAGCCGCTCTTCGCCGAGATCGAGCATCTTTTCCGGTGTATCGGCGACCTTGAAGAGCGCGCGCGTCGCCTTGTTGACGCCAACATCGGTCGCTTGCGCCGAAAGTGCGACGGCAACGACGAGCGTGAAGGGGTTGGTGTGCTCGAGTTCGCCTCTCGGTTCCGGCCGCTGCACCGAGAAGCGGCGGAAGATCTCCTCGCGCTCGGCCAGCGAATAGGCCGTGCGCACAGCGGCCGCCGGTTTGCGGCGGGCGATCACATTCGCGTCCTGCAGCGTCTTAGTAACGGATTTGAGTTTCGGATTCGCCATGGAAACTCTATAATCGGCAGCCATGATGGAAAGCAACGCCGACAGCTTCAATGAGCAGCCTGTTTTCGCTGCCGAGCTCTTTCCCCACCGATCGCTCGGCCGCCGGGGCTTCAAGGTGCTGCTTGCCCTATCCGGTGCCGTCTGCTTGCTTTACGGCACGTTCTTCATCGCGACGGGGGCCTGGCCGATCGGCTTGTTCTTCGGACTGGATTTCCTGCTTCTCTATGGCGCCTTCTGGCTGAATTACCGCTCCGGGAAAGCGCGCGAACAGGTGACGGTATCGCGCACGGATGTGTCGGTGCGCAAGTTTGCGCCCTCGGGACGGATGGTGGAGCATCATTTCAATCCGTTCTGGACGCGCTTCCTCGTTCGCCGGCACCAGGAGATCGGTATTCTTTCCATGCATATCTTCGGCGAAGGCCGGCGCACGGATATCGGCTCCTTCCTCAATCCCGATGATCGCGAAAGCTTCGCCAAGGCCTTCAAGGGAGCGCTGGCGACGGTCAAGCAGCGCATCTGAGCCTATCCGGCGGATGCGCAAGAATCGGGTGGTTTGCTCATCCCCTATTGACTATCTCCTTGTTACAAGGAGAAAGACGATGAATATGATTGCCAACCTGCAGACAGACATCACGCCTGACGGCCCTGATTATGACATTGTCCGTCGGGTGATCGAACTCATCACCGAGGATTACCGCGACCAGCCTTCGCTGGAGGCAATCGCGGCGCGGCTCAACCAGTCGCCGACCCAGCTGCAGAAGACCTTCACCCGCTGGGCCGGGCTATCGCCCAAGGGCTTCCTGCAAGCGGTGACGCTCGACCACGCCAAGCGGCTGCTGCGCAAGGAAGACATGCCGCTGCTCGAGACCTCGATCGAGGTCGGCCTTTCCGGGCCGAGCCGCCTGCACGATCTTTTCGTCACCCATGAGGCGATGTCGCCCGGCGAATGGAAGGCCAAGGGCGGTGGCCTCATCATCCGCTACGGCTTCCACATCTGCCCCTTCGGCGTGGCGCTGATCATGGTGACCGACCGCGGCCTTGCCGGCCTTGCCTTCAGCGATTCCGGCGACGAGAGGGCCTGCCTCGAGGATATGACCTGCCGCTGGCCGAACGCCGAATATGTCGAAGACCTGCAGGCGACGGTTCCCTATGCCGCCCGCATCTTCGAGCCCGGCAAATGGTCCTCCGACCAACCGCTGCGTGTCGTGCTGATCGGCACGGACTTCCAGGTGCGCGTCTGGCAGAGCCTGCTGAAAATCCCGTTCGGCAAGGCCGTCACCTATTCCGATATCGCCAACGATATCGGCAGCCCGACGGCGCAGCGCGCCGTGGGTGCGGCGGTCGGGGCAAACCCGATCTCCTTCGTGGTGCCCTGCCATCGGGCGCTCGGCAAGAACGGCGCGCTGACGGGCTACCATTGGGGCCTCACCCGCAAGCGGGCGATGCTCGGCTGGGAATCGGCGCACGCCTGATAGCGTGCCGCCTCCTCGGGCGGCAAAGGTGGCGAGAAGAGGTGGACGAGGGCGGTGACGTAGCTCGTTCGTCGCTTGTCGCTCCGACCGTTCGCTCCTTGCGTCGCTCACCCCCTCATCGCCTGTCGGCACCGACCGGGGTCGAGCCACGGGTCTCGACCCGTCCTTCGGACCCCCGCTGGGGAGAAGAGACGGGCGGCGAGGCTTCTGCCAATTCCAACAACGCCCGTGCAGCACTTTCGTCGGTGATCAGCGTGTTGCAGCCGATGCGCTTGATCGTCGCACGGATCGCCACGGCCCGATGGGCGCCGCCGGAGGAGAGCACGATGTGCTTTGCCTCCTTCAGCGTGTCGAGATCGACGGACATCACACGCCGATTGATCGAGTGGTCCACCGAATTGCCGTCCTTGTCGAGGAAGTTGAACATCGTGTCGCAGACGCAGCCGGCATCGATCAGTTCCTGCAGCTCGGCCTTCGAGATCCAGCCCTCCGACAGCGAGGTCGAATGGGGGCCGATATCGCCGCAGCTGACGATCGCCAGATCGAGGTTTTCGGCGAGACGGTAGATCGTGTCCAGCCCGCATTTCTCGATGAGGTTGCGCTTGGTCTCGATGGAGTCGACCAGAAGCGGCGCCAGGAACATGTAGCATTCGGCGCCGAGCTGGTTTGCCAGCCGCCATGTGTAATCAATCGGGTTCGTCTGATGCACGGCGACGATGCCGCCGAGCAGCGAGACGACCTTGCAATTGGCGCGGCGCGGCGGCCGGAAGCTCGACAGCGAGGCGGTCATGGTGCGGCCCCAGCCGACGCCGATGGTGTAATCGTCGGGGATGGCTTCGGAGAGGAACTGGCCAAGCGCCAGACCGACATTTTTAGCCAATGAATTGACGTCGCCAGTGACCGGCGCTGGGACGACGATCGCCTCGTCGAGGCCATAGGCGCGCTCCAGCTTCACCGAAAGTTCAACGCAGTCGCCGATCGAATCGTTGATCCAGATCTGGACTTCGCTGCGCTTCATCGCCTCGTCAAGCAGACGGATCACCGTCGTGCGGCTGATGCCGAGCTGTTCGGCGACGTCCTTCTGGGTCAGACCCTCGTTGTAATAGAGCCATGCCGCCCTGAGCCGCAGCGAGGATGCCTCCGAATAGGCCGTGTGCGTGCCGCGTTTGAGCTTGACCACATCTCCTCCGCGCGATTTCCTGCCCTAGATCCCTCGTGGGATGAAGGCGTTGACGACGCTTTTGTTGCCGGGGATAATGACGGGTGTGACACTTATGTCAATTGAAATGCACAAATGTCCTTGACTTTTCGCAAGGCGAATGGCGATAGTCCGGGTGACACACGTCGTTCTTGTCCGTCCGAGGAGGACATAGTGCGGGCATGCCGAAAGTCACGACCGGCCTTCCAGCCGCAAGCGGTATCGCTTGCGTGCGAGCAGCCGTTCGTTCGCGGCCGGAACACGGCCACTGTCCTTCACGTTTATGAATCATCCGTGACGGATGCGCGCATTTTCGCCTGCAGCATGCAAACAACCTGTCGGTAGATCACCTTTGCCCGGCGGAACTCGCGCCGGTCGCAGCCCAAGTTCAACAAGGATTATTGACCATGACATCCAAGCTTGACCAACTTCGCGAGATTACCACCGTGGTCGCCGATACCGGCGACATCGAAGCCGTCGCCCGCCTGAAGCCGGTCGATTGCACGACGAACCCGAGCATCGTGCTCAAGGCTCTCGGCACGCCGATGTTTGCCGACGCCATCAAGGAAGCCGTCGCCTGGGGCAAGAAGCAGGGCGGCAATCCCGAAGCCGTTTCTTCCGCCGTCGCCGATCGCCTCGCCATCTCCGTCGGTGCAGCCCTGGTGAAACTCGTCCCGGGCCGCGTCTCGACCGAAGTCGACGCCGATCTTTCCTTCGATACCGAGGCTTCGCTAGCCAAGGCGCGCGCAATCATCGCCGCCTACAAGGATCGCGGTATCGACCAGGACCGCATCCTCATCAAGCTCGCTTCCACCTGGGAAGGCATCCGTGCTGCGGAAGTGCTGCAGAAGGAAGGCATCGATTGCAACCTGACGCTTCTCTTCAGCAAGGCCCAGGCGATCGCTTGCGCCGACGCCAAAGTGTTCCTGATCTCGCCCTTCGTCGGCCGCATCCTCGACTGGTACAAGAAGTCGACCGGCAAGGACTACACTGCCGAGGAAGATCCGGGCGTCATCTCCGTCCGTGAAATCTACAACTACTACAAGGTGAACGACATCAAGACGATCGTCATGGGCGCCTCCTTCCGCAGCGCCGGCGAAATCGAAGCCCTTGCCGGCTGCGACCGCCTGACCATCAGCCCGAACCTGCTCGACGAGCTCGCCAAGGATGAAGGCAAGCTGGAGCGCAAGCTCTCGCCGGAGAGCCGCAAGCCGGATCCGAAGGTCTCCGTCGACGAGAAGACCTTCCGCTGGATGATGAACGAAGACGCGATGGCGACGGAAAAACTCGCCGAAGGCATCCGCGCCTTCGCCAAGGATCTCGGAACGCTGCGCACCATGGTGCAGAAGGAACTGCAGCTCGCCGCCGCCTGATAAGGCTCGGCCACAATCGGAGGCGCGGCTGCCGGCTGGCAGGCGCGCCTTTTTCATGCTGTTATCAAGGGCATATGCTGTCGGAGACCGATATGGCGGATGAGGAACGGGCAAATTCGCTTGCAGCATTTGCCTACAAGCATGCGAGCTTCATCTTCGCCGTTGTTGCCGGACTGGTGGTCTTCTTGGCGCTGACCTCACGCGAAGTCAGCGCCGGCAATATCCTGTTCGGCTGGAATGTCAGCGCCGGCGTTTTTGTCGCGCTCAGCTGGCGCAAGATGCTGCGGTCGACGGTTCAAAGCATCCGGAAACGTTCGGAGGATCTCGATTTCTCCGACACCGTCCTGCTGGCTCTGTCGATCGGTGCCGCACTTGCCAGCATTGCCGGGATCGGCCTCGAGCTTCATTCGATCAAGGAGGCGGCACCTGACGTCGCGCTGGCGCGGGCAGGTGTTGCGGTTCTGACGATCCTGATTTCCTGGATCTTCCTGCATACACTCTTCACCATCCACTATGCCCATTATTTCTATGGCGGGGCGGACGAGGAGGGTGGGCTGAAGTTTCCGGACGGGATCGAAGAGCCCGGCTACTGGGATTTCCTATATTTCTCCTTCACCATCGGCGTTGCCGCACAGACGGCGGATGTCGCGGTCAGTTCGACCAGCATGCGCAAGCTGACGCTGCTGCATGCCGTGCTGTCGTTCCTGTTCAATACGACGATCCTGGCGCTTGCGATAAATGTCGGGGCGAGCCTGCTATAATGCCGCCTTGCCTTGAGCGGGCTAACCACCTGCTCTTCAAATCGGAGGGTATGATGGAAAGCGCCTCAAGCCGGCCCCGACTGGCCGATCTCATTCTTCTCCTCGGCAGGCTTCTGCTGTCGCTAATCTTCCTGCACGAAGCTTGGTCACTCGCGGCAGATATCACCGCGACTTTCGACATTTTCGCAAAACTGGGGCTATCGGCGCCGGTCGCGCTTGCCACCATTGCCCTGCAGATCGGCGCCGGCCTTTCCGTCGCGACAGGCTTCCTCAGCCGGCTTGGGGCATTGGCGCTGGCGCTCTTCTGCCTGGCGACCGCCTTGCTCTTTCACACGAATTTTGAGAGCCAGAACGAACTGCTGCATTTCGAGAAGGACCTGGCGATTGCCGGCGGCATGTTCGTGCTCGCGGTTTCGGGCGCGGGATCGATATCGATCGACAAGCTGCTGAGAAAGCGAACGAACAGAATGCCTCCCTGGCTCAGGGCGGTATTGTCGTGAATGCCCCCGAAATCCGAAGACCTTCGGTGCTGAATTTGATGAATTTTGCGGGCGCTCCCTGGCCCAATAAAACCGAATAAAACCGAACAAACAGAAGCGTCGATGCGGGCTACACTTTTGGCGACAGGTCAGGAGTGTGCCAGTGATGTCTTCCGCGCAAAGCAATCAGCAAAAGCCAATTCTCGTCTTTCTCGGAAAAGACGCTGCCTGCGATATCGTCTCGAAATTGAATGAGAGCGGATATGTCGCGGCGGCTGTGTCCTCGGTGCCGGAGCTTTTCGACGCCTTGCGTTCGGACCGATATTTTCTGGCCGTAACGATGCGATCGGATATCGATATGGTCCGAAATATCAAGCCGATACCGGTCGTCAATCTGGAGGTGTTCTTCCATACTGTCCAGTCGGCCACGAAGTCCGTCCGCTCCTCTAAGGAGTTCGACAGCGACGCATTTCTAAGAAGGATCGCGGCCCTCACGGAGTCGAGGACAGGCAGGATTGATGCGGTCCAAAAAGCCGCGGCTACGAAGGAGACGTCGATTGCAGGTGCGGCGAGGGCATCTCGGTGGCGTGCTGCCACATCTCTTCTTTTAAGTCGCCGTTCCACATCAAGCGCGGAGCGGGCTGAATAGACGTGGCCGAATTCTCATCGCCGACGCGCCGCGTTCCCGACGGAGCCTATCGGCATCTTTCTACCGGGTTTCGTCTGCTTGAAAGCGTCATTCCGAAACCAGAACTTTTTACGTGGTGCGGGTGTCTTCTCATGTTTCAGTTGCTCGGGGCAGCATCGGCAAGCGGATATATCATCACGCTATTGTTCCTGCTCGTGGCGATCGGTCGTCTCGCCAGAAACGGTCTCGATAGATTCACCGCACGGCTTCCGAAGCGCTCAGCGTTGAAGCATTACACGACGGCGATCGTCTCTCTGGTGTTCTATTGCCTGCTGGTCGTTCGGATGTGTTTCATCGCCACCGTCATCATCGACAGCGCCATCCAAGGTGACAAGGTGGAAATCAGCGGCGATCCCGAAAGCCAGTTTTGACGCCGGACCCCGTGTCGAAAATCCTGCAACATATCTCAACATTATCGAATATAGCATTGCACGACACTTGATATGCTGAAGGCGGAGCCGCGTCGGCGGCGACAGATCGTGTGGTGTCTGAACGCTGGGGAGATTAACCACTGCGGTTGACAGTGGCCGAGCCCGCCTGACCTAGACACGGTGAAACGTGGCAATTTCGCGCCGAGGGGCATCTCCCGGCAAGAGAACGAATGACGATGGCATAAGAAATGGCAGTTCCCAATCATGCTCATATCCTCATCGTCGAAGACGATCCCGCCATCGCGGATATGCTGGTGGACCTTGTCCGAAGCAGCGGCTTCGAGGCCTCGTCGGTGGAGAGCGGTGCGGCTATGGATCGAATGATGGTGCGGCAGCAATTCGATCTCATCGTTCTCGATGCGATGTTGCCGGGCGAGGATGGTTTCAGCATCTGCAGGCGGCTTCGTGCAGCGTGCTCGGTGCCAATCCTGATGCTGACGGCGCTGCAGGAGGATATCGACCGCATTCTCGGCCTGGAGCTCGGAGCCGATGACTATGTCACGAAACCATTCAACTCCCGCGAGCTACTGGCCCGGATCAAGAGTATTCTCCGCAGAGCGTCATATGCTCATCATCAGGAGGAAGCACTTGGACCGATGATGTTCTCGGGGTGGCGCATCGATCCAAAAAGCCGCCAACTCCACGACGCGGATGGAGCGCAGGTTTCCATGACAACCGCGGAGTTCGATATCCTCCTGGCCTTCTGCTGCAATCCCAACAAGGTCTTGACGCGCGAACAGCTGTTGTCGATGACACATGCCGGGTTAGCGGGGCCGGTCGAGCGCAGCATCGACGCCCATATCAGCCGGGTCAGGCAAAAGATCGAACCAAATCTGAAAGATCCGACGTTCATAAAGACGGTGCGGCTGGGCGGTTATCTCTTCGCATCCAAGGTAGAGCGTCTCCCTTGAGAAATTTTCGGCGCGCTTCGATCCAAAGCCAGATCCTCATATTGGCGACCTTCCTTGTCGTGCTCGTTTCCGTCGCGGCAACCGCCATGGAGCCCTATATCTACGGCCGTCATGATCGTGGGTTTCAAAACGGCCTGTTTGCTGCCAGAGCGGCGATGGTCGCGGAGCAATTTGCCCAGGCAAGTTCAGCGCAGGACGAAGTCACCGTTCTCAAGAGAGCAGCGGCACTCGGCGTTGGGGTCGAAAAATTGTCCCTGGAGCAGCCACTTGCCGGCAAACAGCAGATGGTATCTCCCAGCGAATTGGTGGCGCGTATCAACACAATGCTTGCCGACAATATTTTTGCGGCATTTCATCGCTTCGTCATCGGTCAATCGCACCCAGATGTCCTGACTGTCGGAATTGACGACAAGCTCGCCCTCGTCTTTCAACTGCCGGTTTTTCCCAGCTATGTCTGGTTTGTTCCGGCCGCCGTGAGCGGGTTTTTGAAAGTCGTCATCCCATTGGTGCTGCTTGCATATTTCAGCAGCTGGCTTATCACCGAGCCTCTGAGGCGCTTTGCCGCCGCCGCAAAGCGAGCAAGCATCGAGGGCAGTTGGGAAAAGCCTTTCGAACCGGACGGCGCAGCCGAGATTCGAAGTCTGGCGGAATCGCTGAACGTCATGAGCGATCGAATCCAGAGCATGGCGGAGGATCGAACAAGAATGCTGAGTGGCGTGGGGCATGATCTCAGGACGCCTCTGACGAGATTGCGGATGCGTGCCGAGCGTTCCGGCGAGCCCGAGCTTCGCGGCCTGATGCTGGCCGATATCGCCACCTTGAGTTTCATGATCGACGAGTGCCTGGCCTATTTCAAAGACGCGTCCACTGCGGAGACTGATCGAAAGGTCGATATCTCAAGCCTGCTGCAGACGATTGCGACAGACTTCTCCGACATGGGCGTCGATGTAGGCTTCACCGGTTCGCGGCGGCTGGCGTTTGTCTGCAAACCTCAGGCGCTGACTCGGGCAATCACGAATCTGGTCGACAATGCGTCTCGTTATGCAAAGCAAGTCGAAATCGATCTGCAAGAGAGCGACGATGGCGGGATCAAAATATCGGTGGGCGACAATGGTCCTGGTTTGACCGATGAGGCCAAGGCAAAAGTTCTGGAGCCGTTCTTCAAAGTGGATAAATCCCGCCAGATCGGTGCCCAGGGCGGCTCCGGGCTTGGGCTCGGCCTTCCGATCGCCAAAGGAATTGTCACCAAAGCGCATAATGGACAGTTGACGTTGCTGGACAGGACGCCAACCGGCCTGGTCGTCGTGATCGATCTTCCCGCCCCTCAGGCGATCCAGCCCGAAGGCGCGCCGCCGATCCCTTCATCACAATGACTTATTGCCCGGCCGTCGCGTCATCACGCGTCGCGCTGCCCGGAGCGAACACGGCTCACGAACATTTCCGCATATCATAGCAAACACAGCAACATTCGAATTCCATAAAACCGCTGCCAGCAGATGCCATTCGGTATTTCCAAAGCTGGAGCCAAGTCATTGATAAAAAATTTGAAAGTCGGCGCCGCACTGATGCTCGCCTGTTCGAGCGTTGCCGCATGCACGACCCCTGACCCCACGGTTTATTCCGGGCTGGCTTCGGCATCGCAGCTCCAGCCGAACAGTGAGGATAAGACCGGCCGCGTACCGTATCGCTATCAGACGAAAGTCAACTGGAGCCAGTACAACAGGATCATCGTCGATCCCGTTGCCGTCTATAACGGTCCCGACAACCAGTTCGGCAAGGTCTTAGAAAAAGACAAAGCATTCCTTGCCAATTACATGCAGGTTCAATTCACGGAAAAATTGAAGACGCGCTTTGCTGTCGTCAGCACGCCTGCTCCAGCGACTCTCAGATTGCATCTGACGCTGACGGGCGCCAAGGCAACGACCGCGGTCCTCGGAACGGTCACGCGCATCGACGTCGCAGGCGGATTGTATAACACCGTCCAGGCCGTTCGCGGCCGGGAAGGCTCGATGACCGGCTCGGTGAATTATGCCGTGGAGATCTATGACGCTGCGAGCAATCGCCTCCTGTCTTCCTATGTCACCAAGCAATATCCCAACGCGATGAATATCGGCGCAAGCTTCACGGCGATGGATGCCTCCATGGTGGGCATCCGCAAAGGTGCCGATGCTCTGCTTGCCGAGTTGAAATAGGCCGCAGGGCTTAAAGGGGCTGTGGTGACAACAGACGGCGGGGGCCGCAAGCGCAAGGCGCAGCGGCCCCCGCGACCGCTCACAGGATCGCCTGGCCGGCCATCAGCGCAAGAACAAGGAAGATCAGGAAGATCACCAGCGCGATGCCGAAGAGAACGCGTGCGATTGTCGCGGTCGCTGCGGAGACGCCGGAGAAACCGAAGAAGCCGGCGATGATCGAAATGACAAAAAATATCAGAGCCCATTTCAGCATGACATCATCCTTTGCGTTTGCTTGGGAAAGACGCGGCAACCGGGAAAATGTTCCAGATCGCTTGAATGGAATGGCGATCTCTGGGGAGCACCCTCCCGGTGCTACCGATGGGCATTGCGTCGAATTTCGTACCCTTGCCTTTCCTGCCGGTCAGCCGTGATTGATCATCACGTGGCGTACGGCGGTGTAGTCCTCCAGTGCGTAGACCGACATGTCCTTGCCGTAGCCCGACTGTTTGAGGCCGCCATGCGGCATCTCGTTGGTCAGCATGAAATGGGTGTTGATCCAGGTGCAGCCATATTGCAGGCGGGCGGCTGTCTTCATGCCGCGGCCGATATCCTTGGTCCAGACGGAAGAGGCCAGGCCGTAGTCGCTATCGTTTGCCCAGGCAACAGCATCATCGGCATCGGAGAAGCGGGTGACCGAGACGACCGGGCCGAAGACCTCGCGCCGGACGATCTCGTCGTCCTGCAGGGCGCCTGCAATGACCGTCGGCGTGAAGAAGAAGCCCTTGTCGCCGAAGACCTTGCCACCGGCGGTGATTTCCATGTGCTTGTGCTCGGAAGCACGAGCGACGAAACTTTCGACGCGGTCGCGCTGGCGTTTGGAGATCAGCGGGCCGATCTCGTTTTCGGTATCGTCGGCCTGGTTGAAGCGGATGCTCGAGACGGCCGAGGAGAGGTCGGCGACGAAATTGTCGTAAACCTTGGCATCGGCATAGATGCGGCAGGCGGCGGTGCAGTCCTGACCGGCATTGTAATAGCCGAAGGTGCGGATGCCGGCGACGACCGCATCAATATCGGCATCGTCGAAGATGATGACCGGGGCCTTGCCGCCGAGTTCCAGGTGGGTGCGCTTGACCGTCTTGGCCGCGGCCTGCAGCACCTTCTTGCCGGTTGCGACATCGCCGGTAATGGAGACCATGCCGATCTTGGCGTGATTGATCAGGGCGTTGCCGACACTTTCACCACGGCCGAGGATGACGTTGACGACGCCTTCGGGAAGGATTTCGGAGAGCAGCTTCGCCATCTTCAACGCCGTCAGCGGGGTCTGCTCCGAAGGCTTGAAGACGACTGTATTGCCGCCGGCAATGGCCGGCGCCAGCTTCCAGGCCATCATCATCAGCGGATAGTTCCACGGCGCGATCGAGCCGACGATGCCGATCGGATCGCGGCGGATCATCGAGGTGTGGCCGGGCAGATATTCGCCGGCCGCCGGTGCGTGCAGGTTGCGCACGGCGCCGGCGAAGAAGCGGTAACAATCGACGATCGCCGGGATCTCGTCATTCAGCACGGCATTGATCGGCTTACCACAGTTCAAAGCCTCCAGTGCGGCAAAGCCGGCGGCATCCTTCTCGATCGCGTCGGCGATCTTCAGCAGGTAGCCGGAGCGCTCGCCGGGCGTCGTCTGCGACCAGGTCTTGAAGGCCTTTTCGGCGGCGTCGACGGCAGCGTCGACCTGGGAAAGCGACGCTTCGGCAAGGTCCAGCACCGTCTCGCCCGTCTTCGGGTTCAGGACGTGCTCTTCCGTTTCTGTGCCTTTTTCGAAGCGGGAACCGATCAGCATTTGGATATCCATGATGTTCTCCCTTTTATTTGCCGCCGCCAGCGATCTGGTCGCCGTCGCGGGTGAGGTAATAGGCTGCCAGGATCGGCAGGAATGTGACGAGCACGACGACCATGGCGACCACGTTGGTAACGGGACGCTGGCGCGGGCGGATGAGTTCTTCGAGCATCCAGATCGGCAAGGTCGATTGCTGACCGCCGGTGAAGGTCGTGACGATGACCTCGTCGAAAGAAAGCGCGAAGGCGAGCATGCCGCCGGCGAGCAGGGCGGTGCCGATATTGGGCAGGATGACATGGCGGAAGGTCTGGAAGCCGTCGGCGCCGAGATCCATCGAGGCCTCGATCAGCGAACCTGACGTGCGGCGGAAGCGGGCGACCGCATTGTTGTAGACGACCACGACGCAGAAGGTGGCGTGGCCGAGCACGATGGTCCAAACCGAAAACGGGATGTCGAACAGGCTGAAGGCGGAGCGGAGCGCAATGCCGGTGATGATGCCGGGAAGCGCGATCGGCAGGATGACCAGCAGCGAGATCGCCTCCCGGCCAAAGAACTTCGTCTGGCTGACGGCCGCCGCACAGAGCGTGCCGAGGACCAGCGCGATCGCCGTGGCGATGACGGCGACCTGCACGGAAAGGCTGAGCGCCGACCAGACGTCCGGCCGGTTCCAGGCGACCGCGAACCATTGCAGCGTCAGCCCGGGCGGCGGCCATTGATAGCTCTTTTCCTCCGTCGTGAAGGCATAGACGAAGATCAGCAGGATCGGCAGGTGCAGGAAAAGCAATCCGCCGGCGGCTGCGATCTTGAGGGGAAGCGGCGATGTCTTGAGGTCAGAGCGCATCGAAGGCCCCCTGTTTCTTGGCGAGCCAGAGATAGAGCGCCATGATGACGATCGGTACGACGGAGAAGGCGGCCGCCAGCGGCACGTTGCCGGCCGTTCCCTGCTGGGTATAGACCGCCTGGCCGATGAAGAGCCTGGACGAGCCGATGATCTGCGGGATGATGTAATCGCCCAATGTCAGCGAGAAGGTGAAGATCGAGCCGGCGACGATACCCGGGAGCGCCAAGGGCAGGAGCACGGTGCGGAAGGTCTGGCGCGGCGTGGCGCCGAGATCGGACGAGGCCTCGATCAGGTTGCCGGGCACACGCTCGAGGGCCGCCTGCGTCGGCAGTATCATGTAGGGAAGCCAGATATAGACGAAGACGATGAAGGTGCCGAGGTAGCTCACCGAAAGCGAATTGCCGCCGATGACGGGCAGGTTCAGGATGCCGTCCAGCAGCCAGGAGAGATGCAGCTTCTCGAAGATCCAGGTGAGGATGCCTTCCTTGGCGAGGATCAGCTTCCAGGCGTAGATCTTGACGAGATAGCTCGACCAGAGCGGCAGCATGATGCCGAGATAGAAAAGCGCCTTCCATTTGCCTTGCGCATAACGCGCTGTGTAGTAGGCGATCGGGAAGGCGATCAAGGCGGAAGCGATGGTCACCAGCGCTGCCATGATGAAAGTGCGGATGATGATGTCGAAATTCGTCGGGTTTAGAAGCTGCGCATAGGTCGAAAGGGTGAATTCGTAATTCACCAGGCCTGAGAAATCGTCGATCGAAAAGAAACTCTGCAGAAGCAGGGCGAGCAGCGAACCGATATAAATGATGCCGAGCCAGAGCAGCGGCGGCGTCAGCATCAGGACGAGCAGCAGTTTCGGGTGCCGCCAGAAGGCATCGGACAGCCGGCCGAAGAGGCCGCCGCGCCCCGGAAGAATCGATGTCGCCTCATTGGTGGTGATGAAGATCGCCGTCATGCCGCGTCATCCATGTAGTGGATATCGCCGGGCTGCCAGCCAAGGCGTATGCCGGCGCCGACGACAGGCACATCTGCGCCCGCCGGCAGCATCACATGCAGCCGCGCCCCCTGGAGGCCAACGGTGAGGCGCGTGGCTGCGCCGAGGAAGCTCGCATTGTCGACCTGGGCCTCGACGCCGTCGCCTGCCAGCCGGATCGCTTCGGGGCGGAGGCTTGCCCAGCGTCTTTCGCCGCCGAGCGAGGCCATCAGATCAGGTGCGATGACGTTCGACGAGCCGACGAAATCAGCGACGAAGCGGTTCTTCGGGCGGCGGTAGATATCCTGCGGCGTGCCCTCCTGGACGATGTTGCCGTCGTTGAAGACGGCGACGCGGTCGGCCATGGACAGGGCCTCGCCCTGATCGTGGGTGACGAAGACGAAGGTGATGCCGAGCGCGCGTTGCAGGCTCTTCAATTCCTCCTGCATCTGTTCGCGGAGTTTCAGGTCGAGAGCGCCGAGCGGTTCGTCGAGCAGCAGCACCTTCGGCTTGTTGACCAGCGCGCGGGCGAGCGCCACACGCTGGCGCTGGCCACCGGACAACTGGCCGGGGCGGCGGGTGCCGTAACCCGGGAGCTTGACGAGTTCGAGGGCGTCGCCCGCGGCCTTGATCCGCTCCGCCTTGCCGACGCCCTTGACCATCAGCCCGTAGGCGACATTGTCGAGGATGTTCAGATGCGGGAAGAGCGCGTAGTCCTGGAATACGGTGTTGACGTTGCGGCGATAGGGCGGAACGCCCTCGGCCGTCTCGCCGAAGATCTGGATATGGCCCGATGTCGGCTGTTCGAAGCCGGCTATCAATCGCAGGCACGTCGTCTTGCCTGAGCCGGAGGGGCCAAGCATCGCGAAGAACTCGCCCGGCGCGATCTCGAGATCGACGCCGTCGACGGCGCGAACCTGGCCGAAATGGCGCGATACCTGTTGGAAACGGACGGCTGACGTCATTGGGGGCTCCGGCTTCTTTGCTTTAGAGAGGCTGCGGTTTTGGTTTATGACCCCGCCCCAAACCCCTCCCCACAAGGGGGAGGGGCTTAGCCTGCCGTACCCCTTCGCAAATACCTTGGCGTTTCGGCAGGATTCGGCGGCGCCACTCGGAGCCCCTCCCCTTTGGGGAGGGGTCTCACGCTACAACAGTCATCTCAGTGAGGACGTAAATTACCGCCCGCCGATCACGCCGATATAATCCGACACCCAGCGATGATAGGGCACGCATTCGCTCTGCGTTGCGCATTTGGCGACCGGGGTCTTCCAGAACTTGATCTTGTCGAAGTGATCGAAGCCGTTGGTAGCGCAGCCGCTATCGCCCATCAGTTCATTGCCCTTGCAGGCGGCGGGAACGGAGGGCACGGCGCCGAACCAGGCGGCGGCGTCACCCTGGACCTTGGCCTTCAGCGAATGTTCCATCCACATATAGGCGCAGTTCGGATGTTCGCTGTCGGCATGCAGCATGGTGGTGTCGGCCCAGCCGGTGACGCCTTCATCCGGGAAGGTGGAGGCGATCTTCTGCTTGTCGGCCTGCAGCAGGTTCACCTGGAAAGGCCAGGAGCCGGAGGCGACGACGCCTTCGTTCTTGAAGTCGTCGATCTGGATCATCGCATCGTGCCAGTAGCGGGAGACGAGCTTGCGCTGGCCGCGCAACAGGTCGAGGGCGGCCTTGTACTGGTCCTCGTTCAGTTCGTAGGGATCCTTGATGCCGAGATCCGGCTTGTGGGCCATCAGATACATGGCGGCATCGGCGATGTAGATCGCGCCGTCATAGGCCTGGACGCGGCCCTTGTTCGACTTGCCGTCAGGCAGTGTCTGCTCCTCGAAGACGACGTTCCAGCTGGTCGGCGCCTTGTCCTTGAAGGCATCGGTATTGTACATCAGCACGTTCGGCCCCCATAGATAGGGCACGCCGTAATGCACGCCGCCGACCGTATACCACGGTCCGTTCTGCAGGCGCTCGTCGACGGTCTTGAAGCTCGGGATCAGATCGGTGTTGATCGGCTGGACACGCTTGCCGGCGATGAGGCGGAGCGAGGCGTCGCCCGATGCCGTGACCAAGTCGAAGCCGCCCTCGTTCATCAGCGACACCATTTCATCCGAGGTGGCGGCGGTCTTGACGGAAACCTTGCAGCCGCTCTCCTTTTCGAAATCGGTGACCCAGTCGTAGTTCTTGTCGGTTTCGCCGCGCTCGATATAGCCGGCCCAGGCGACGATGCTGACCGCACCTTCGCCCTTGCCCAGGGCCTTCAGCGGTTCGGCGGCGATTCCCTGGGTCGCGAAGCTCAGGCAGGCGAGCGCTGCCGTGCAGGATTTCAACAGATTCGTCATCATCCGTCTCCCGGTTTGCCACTTTCTGTGGCGGTTTGTTCCCGGTTGAAAAGGTGACGCGAAAAAGCCGCTTTCGCAAATTCATTTATCAGAAAGGCGGTATCGGAAATTCCGATATCAGCGGATACGCCCGGATCTTAAGCTCTCGGCGATACCGACGAAGTCGCGCGCCGCCTGCGGCAGGCTGGAGCCCTTGCGCCAGACCATGCCGACCTGGACGACCGGCAGCGAACCGGAGACGTCGCGGCTCTCGATGCGGTCGCCCTCCAGCGACCATGGTCGGTAGACGAGATCGGGAAGCAGGGCCACGCCGGCGCCGGTTGCAACCAGGCTGCGCACCGCCTCCACCGACCGGGTGCGGAAGGCGACGTGCGGGCGGGCGCCGAGTGCCGAGAGCAGCTTGCCGGTGTTCTCCTCGATTTCGTCGACCGTCAGCATGATCAGCGGTTCACGGGCGATATCGGCGACCGAGATGATGTCGGCCGACACCAGCGGATGGCCCATCGGCAGCCATAGTCGATATGGCGAGGTTTCGAGGATTTCCGCCTGCAGCGCCATACGGTCGCGCAGGTTGGAGATCACCATGACGGCGACATCAAGTTCGCCGCCGACCAGGAGATGTTCGAGGTAACCGCCATTGTCCTCGATGGCGCTGACCTCGATGCCAGGGCAGGCGCGGCGGTATCGCGCCAGGAGATCGGAGAGCACGTAGCCGGCGACAAGCGAAGTGACGCCGATGTTCAGCGTGCCGGAAAGGGTGCTTTGCTGGCCGGAGAAGCTGGTGCGCGCATCGGAGACGGAGGCGAGGATCTTCGTCGCATGGCGCAGGAACTGGTGTCCGTTATGGGTGATTGTCAGGCCGCGCGAATGGCGCTCGAAAAGCTCGACGCCGAGATCGCTTTCAAGCTCCTTCAGCGCTTCCGTCACCGAGGATTGCGAGATCGAAAGGTTCTGTGCGGCTCGCGTCACCGAACCCTGTTCGGCGACGGCGACGAAAAATTGAACCTGGCGAAGCGTGAAGGCCATGGGCGTTTAGAGCATGGCGGAATACGGCCTGACAAGCGGCCTGAAAAAAGCGGACCTTTTTTGGTATTTTCCTAAAATGGAGCGGGCTTCGCATGCCCACTTAAACTTTCGGAAACGTCATTTCCTTAGCGTTCTCAGCACTTGTCCTGCGTTGGAGTTTCAGATGGCGGAGCAGTTGGCGTGAAGGCCTTACTGCGCATATTCCGGCCTTCCCGGAAATTGGCAATCATCATTGGCGGAGTCGCTCTTCTCATGGGCGTGTCCGGCGGTGCGGCGGTCTATGTCGGCAAGGACAGGCTGATCGGTGCAACTGGTGGTGGCTACGGGCTCGAATGCAGTGACGTCAACCTGGTGACGATCCGCAAGCAGGATCACGTCTGGGTGCGCAAATACATCAAGACTGAACCGACCGACGGGATGACGCGCGTCAAGACCGCGCTTCGTGTCGCTCAGGCGGTTTATGCCGCGCAGAAGCCCGATCTGGTGCAGGTGGTGGTGCTTGACGAAAACGGACCGACGATGCGCGCCGATATTCGCGGCCGGGCGATCGGCGCTGATGTCGTCTATATCCCGCATCCCGACAAGACGGTTCCCGGCCTCGACGACAAGTCCTATACAGCGCGCTACTACGACGGCAAGGCCAGCGAAAACGGGCTGTTCTTCGGCGAACGGATAGAGATGCCGTTCGACGAGATCGCCATGATCAGCGCCGCTTTCAAGGATCCCGAGGATTGCGTCGACCCGGTCGCGGTTGCTTCCACAAAGAGTGAGGGCAAGGCAGCAGCCGGCGGACACGGCGCAGCGCCCAAGGATGCAGCCGCCCCAGCAAAAGCCGCTCCCGAAGAGGCGCCGCCGGCCAAGAGCGGGCACTAAACCCAAAAAGCATCAGGCGGCAGGCCTGATATTTTCCCTTATCAGCGAGGCGTCGCGCGCCGGCGGCTGGCCGAAGAAGCGTGCATATTCCCTGGTGAATTGCGAGGCGCTCTCGTAGCCCACCGAGTAGGCGACCGAGGAGGCGTTTCCGGATTGGGAAATCAGAAGCTGGCGGGCCTGCAGCAGGCGGATACGCTTCTGGAACTGGATCGGGCTCATCGCCGTCACAGCCTTGAAATGGCGATGAAAGGCCGAGACGCTCATGGAAGTGAGGGCAGCGAGTTTTTCGACCTCGACCGCTTCGGCATAGTGCTCGCGAACCCAGCGGATGGCGAGCCGTATCCGCGACAGGGCGCTATCGGGTGCTGCGATATCGCGCAGCATCCAGCCCTGCGGTCCCTGCAGCACGCGATAGAGGATTTCGCGTTCGTAGGCCGGGGCAAGGGCAGGGATATCCTGCGGGCGCCCCATGAGTTGCAGCATCCTCAGCCAGGCACCCAGAAGTTCCGGCGTCATGCGACAGACGGAATAGCCGCCGCTTTGTCCCTCCTGATAGGATTGCGGCGGAAGATCCAGGAGAAGCGCTGCGACCTTTGCCGGATCGAGCGATAGGCTGACGCCGATATAGGGCCGGTCGGGACCTGCCTGCTGCACCATGCCCGTCGCCGGCACATCGATCGATATCACGAAGTAGCTCGCTGGATCGTAATAATAGTCCTGCCCGGCGATCGTCAGCGTCTTGCTGCCATCGAGAATGAGGTTGACCATCGGCTCATAAACGGCGCCGAGCTTATGTTCGGGGATCTCCCCCTTGACCATCAGTATGCCGGGGATGCCGGTTTCCGTCGGGGGGTTTTCAGCGTGGGCCGTCAAGCGGCGCATCTCTTCGAGCATTGTTTGCATGGCGAAATCCTGACCCAGCAAGTGACACGGCGCAAGGCAAAAGCAGGAATAGGCAAGAACGAGGCAGTTTCCGGCGGAGTGCAGGCCGGCTGTTTCCCATAGCTTCCGGCCACCGAAGCAAAGGAGACAGAAATGAAAATCGCAATCATTACCGGCGGCAGCCGTGGCATTGGTCAATCGGCAGCGCAGGAATGCGCAAGGCGCGGCATGGGTGTCATCCTCACCTATAACAGCCACAAACCAGGTGCGGATGAAGTCATCGCCGCGATCAAGGCAGAAGGCGGTCAAGCCGTTGCGCTTGCCCTCGATGTCGGTGATGCCGGCAGCTTTCCGGACTTCGTGGCGGAGGTTAAAAGGCTGCTTTCCACCTATTGGGGCCGGAATACGTTTGACTGCCTCGTCAACAATGCCGGTTTCGGCATGTTCAATCTCATGGAGACGGTGACGACGGACCAGTTCGACGCTCTGATGAATGTCCACCTGAAAGGGCCGTTCTTCCTGACGCAGGCCTTGCTGCCGCTGATGGTCGAGGGCGGCGTCATCCTCAATGTAACGAGCGCTTCCGTTCGCGTCGCAACAGCAGGTGTTGCGCCTTATGCAGCCCTCAAGTCCGGACTTGAGACGTTGACCCGCTATCAGGCGAAGGAGTTCGGCGATCGCGGGATCCGCGCCAATGCCATTTCGCCCGGTCCTATCCGCACCAATCTTGCCGACGCTGCGCTGGACAAGAACCCGGAGTTCGCCGCGTTGCTCGCCTCACAGACGGCTCTCGGCCGTATCGGCGAAGCCGAGGATGTCGGCCGCGTCATCGCCATGCTCGCGTCCGACGACGGCGCATGGATCAATGCGCAGACAATCGAGGTCGCCGGCGGCTACATGATCTGAGTGTGACGACGAACGAGATCATAACACAAGCCAGTGAAATAACGTCATTCCGTGACCGACCAAACCACTATGTCTTGGTCCATCGGTTCGGGTTTTTCACCAGTCTGCCTAAAACAAAACGGAGCGTCCTTTCGGGCGCTCCGTTTTTTCATTTAAAGAATGTGGTTCTCAGTCGGCTTTGTTGCGGCGGGCCGGGAAGAGGATGACGTCGCGGATCGATGGCGCATTGGTCAGAAGCATGATGAGCCGGTCGACGCCGATGCCGAGGCCACCTGCCGGCGGCATGCCCTGGTCGATGGCGTCGAGGAATTCCTCGTCCAGCTGCTTTTCCTTTTCGCCGCGGGCATGCGCCTGTTCGAGCTGCTCGACCATGCGGCGGCGCTGCTCTTCGGGATCGTTGAGTTCCGAGAAGGCGTTGCCGAGTTCCCAGGCGTTACAATAGGTTTCGAAGCGCTCGACGAGGCGCGGCTCGCCCGGCACTTCCTTGGCGAAGGGCGAAATGTCCTTCGGGAAGTGCGTAACGTGCGAGGGTTGGATCAGCGTCTGCTCGACCTTCTCTTCGAAGATGAAGGCGAGGCATTCGCCCCACGTCCAATCCTTCTCGACTGCAAAGCCGGCAGCCTTGGCGGCGGCGCGGGCCTCTTCATCGGTCTTGATGGCGCGGAAATCGATGCCGGTCGCTTCCTTGACGGCATCGGGCATCGGCACGCGCTTGAACGGCCCCTCGAAGGAAATCCGCTTGTCGCCGAAGTCGACTTCCGTCGTGCCGTGGATAGAGAGCGCCAAGCTTTCGAACAGCCGCTCGACGAGGTCCATGATGTCCTCGTAGTCGGCATAGGCCCAGTAACACTCCATCATGGTGAATTCAGGATTGTGCCGGGTGGAGACGCCTTCGTTACGGAAGTTCCGGTTGATCTCGAAGACCTTGTCGGTCAGCCCCGAAACCAGCGTGCGCTTGAGGAACAGTTCCGGCGCGATGCGCAGGTACATGTCGAGCTTCAGCGTGTTGTGATGCGTCTTGAACGGCTCGGCGGTGGCGCCGCCATAGACCGAATGCAGCATCGGCGTTTCGACTTCCATGAAGCCGTCATTTTCCATGAAGCGGCGGATGCCGGAAAGGATCTTCGAACGCTGCTGGAAGCGGAGCTTCGAATCCTCGTTGGTCATGATGTCGAGGTGGCGCTTGCGATAGCGCAGCTCGATGTCGGAGAGACCGTGCCACTTCTCCGGCATCGGCAGCAGCGACTTCGTCAGCATGGTGATCGTCTGCGCGTTGATCGTCAGCTCGCCGCGCTTGGTGCGGCGCACGATGCCGGTGACGCCGATGATGTCGCCGATGTCGATCATCGGCAGCAGCGCGCGGGCTTCTTCCGGGGTCGTGTCCTTGTGACTGAAAATCTGGATCTTGCCGCCGGCATCGTGGATGTCCATGAACATGCCGGAGTTGCGCGACGAGTAGACGCGGCCGGCGACGGTGACGACATCCTGCGTCTCGACGTCAGGTTCCAGGTTCTCATATTTCGCGATGAGCTCGGCATTGGTCATCGTGCGGTGGAAATGTGCCGGATAGACCTCGCCGATCTGCTCGCGCAGCAGCTTCAGCTTCTGGGCGCGCACTTCCGTCGCGTCGGAGGAAAGGGTGTTTTCGGTCTTGTTGTCAGCCACTGTCGAAATCCTCTGACTGTTCTTACTTCGAGCCGACGAGGGCGGCGACCGCCTGCGAGGCGAGCTTCAGGCGCTGACGCACAACGGACCGGCCAAGGATCGCCATGGAATCGAAGAGCGGCAGGGAACGCGACGAGCCGGATACGGCGACGAAGAGCGGCGAGACCACGACCTTCAGCTTCTTGCCCATGCGGTCGGCGATCGCGCGCAGCTCCGCCTCGATCGTCTCGACATTCCATTCCAGGATCTTTTCGAGATCCGGCTGAACGGTGTTGAGGATCTCCAGGATCTCTTCCGGCGGCGACTTGATCTTGGCGAAGTCGGAAGGCTGCAGGCCGAGATCGGACTTCAGCAGGAAGCCGGCGAGATCGGGCAGTTCGCCGAGCTTGGAAATGCGCGTCTGCGACAGGCGCAGACCTTCCTTCAGGCGGTCGTTTTCCATCGCCCAGGTCAGCACACGTGCCTGGAATTCCTCTTCGGAGAGCTTCTCGCGGATCCAGCGGCCGTTCAGCCAGTCGAGCTTCTGAATGTCGAAGATCGCGCCGGCCTTGGAGAGGTTCTCCGGATCGAACTTCTCGGAGAGCTCGTTGATATCAAGCAGCTCTTCGCCTTCGGCGATCTGGATGAAGAACAGGCCGAGGAAGTTCATCAGCGCCTCGGGAATGTAGCCGAGCGCGGAGTAATAGGAGATCGAGGTCGGGTTCTTGCGCTTCGACAGCTTCGACTTGTCGGCATTGCGCATCAGCGACAGATGCATGAAGACCGGCTGATCCCAACCGAAATAGCGATAGAGCAGGATGTGCTTCGGCACCGAAGCCAGCCATTCCTCGCCGCGCGCCACATGGGTGATCTTCATCAGGTGGTCGTCGATGACATTTGCCATGTGATAGGTCGGCATGCCGTCGGCTTTGACGAGGACCTGCATGTCGACCGAATCCCACGGGATGCTGACATCGCCATAGACGCCGTCGGTAAAGTCGCAGGAGCCTTCGGCCGGGATCTTCATGCGGATGACGGTCGTCTCGCCAGCGGCCATGCGCGAGGTGACTTCCTCGGCCGCAAGATTCAGGCAGAGGCCGTCATATTTCGGTGGCTTGCCGGCGGCGCGCTGGGTTTCGCGCATCTGTTCGAGGCGCGCGGGCGTGCAGAAACAGCGGAAGGCATGACCCTTTTCCAGCAATTCCTGGGCGTAAGGCTGGTACATTTCCTTGCGGTCGGACTGGCGATAGGGGCCGTAGGGGCCGCCGATATCTGGGCCTTCCTTCCATTCCAGCCCGCACCATTTCAGTGCGTCCAACACCTTCGTTTCGAATTCAGGGGTCGAGCGCGTCGCATCGGTATCCTCGATGCGCAGGATGAACTCGCCGCCGTGTTTCTTGGCGAAAAGGTAATTGAAGAGAGCGATGTAAGCGGTGCCGACATGCGGCTCGCCGGTCGGCGAGGGAGCGATGCGGACGCGGACGCCGGTGGCTGTCCCGGAAACTGTCATTGTGTGTGCCCGTCAATGAATGCCGGACGGCTTTCATGGAAAGCGACGTTCGGCCGGAAGGATGCAGATAGCTTCATCGGCAAACCGGCCGGAAAAAGGGCATGCGCCCGCACTATCCGCCGATCGTCCGTTCGGCTGGCCTTAGGCCATATTCAACCGGGCGCGTCAAGAAAAACACGCCAGGAACGGCCTGATGGCAATGCGTGAGGGCGCGCCGGTTCCGCCGCGCCCTCCTGTCCAAGCCTCAATGCGCGGCGTCGCGTTTTCGCTTGCGGGCGTTGCGCGCGAACATGTTCAGCACCTCGACCAGCGCCGAGAAGGCCATGGCGGCGTAGACGTAGCCCTTCGGCACATGGAAGCCCATGCCTTCGGCGATCAGCGTCGTGCCGATCATCAGCAGGAAGGCGAGCGCCAGCATGACGATCGTCGGGTTCCTCTCGATGAAGTTGGCAAGCGGGGTCGCGGCAACAAGCATGACGGTGACGGCGGCGACGACGGCGACCACCATGATCGGCAGATGCGGCGTCATGCCGACGGCAGTGATGATGCTGTCGACGGAGAAGACGAGGTCGAGCAGCAGGATCTGGCCGATGGCCGATGCAAAGCCGGTCGTGGCCGAGCTTGCGATGAAGTCCTCGCCGTGATCTTCCGGATCGACGCTGTGGTGGATTTCCTTGGTGGCCTTCCAGACGAGGAACAGACCGCCGGCAATCAGGATCAGATCCTTCCAGGAGAAGCCGTGGCCGAAGGCTTCAAACAGCGGTTCGGTCAATTGCACGATCCAGGCGATGGTGCCGAGCAAGACGAGACGCATGACGAGCGCAAGACCGATACCGATCTTGCGGGCCCTCTCCCGGTGCTCGGGCGGCAGTTTGTTGGTGAGAATGGAAATGAAGATCAGGTTGTCGATCCCGAGAACGACTTCCATCACCACCAGCGTGATGAGCGCCACCCAGGCGGCCGGATCCTGAATGAGCGTCATGATTTCCTGCATCAGCATATATCCCTTTTGCGTCACATAAGTAATGACGCTCGCAATGTAATGTCGCCGGCCTGCCAGGCAAGCGCCGCAAGGGGGTATACGAAACCGATGTGACTTTTATTCCCTAGAACAGGATGATTTAAGGCCGGGGTCGGCCTTAAATTTGAATCCTGTTCTCAATTAAAGAGGTAGAGCATGATGTCGTCCGAAAACCGCTGACACTTTTCAGCATCATGCTCTGATCGGCAACCAGATTTCTGTGACGCCCATGCCGGTATAGGGGTCGAAGCGCTCGTCGTAGCGTTCGAACATGTCGGGTGTCTCACCGTGCTCCAGGCCTGAGGTCGGCCACCATGCGCCAAAAATCCGGTTCATCGTCGCCGGAATGCCGGAGACATGGCCGCGATGGGCAAAGACGACGTAGCGCTGGCCGGGAAGCTTGAGCGTTGCAAAATCCGCCGGCAGATCGCCGGCATCGGAGATCTCGACCGCGGCCATATAGCGGAATTTCTCCGCTTCGCCGTCGATATGGGTACAAATGCCGTAGGCGACATTGCCTTTCTGACCGGAGATATGTCCGAAATGGGCATTGAATTTCTGCCAGAGAGAGGGGATGGCGGCATTGCCGCCATAGGGGTAGATCTCCTGCAGGCCGGCAAACAGTATCGGTTGCAGGGTTTCGAAGCGGGGCGGTTCGAGGTCGTTGAGGTGGGCGGGGTCCATTCTGATCGGCTCCAGCAAGACAAGGTTACGGGCGTGCCCCTGTCTGCGCACCGCATCCGGCGTCATGCCGAACTGGTCGCGGAAGGCACGGGTGAAGGCCTCGTGCGAGCCGTAGCCCGCGCAAAGCGCAACCTCGAGAATGGTGGATGAACCGCCGACAAGTGTGGGCACGGCGCGGCTGAGGCAGCGCCCTCTTATATAGCCGCTGATCGAGTGACCGGTGACGAGCCCGAAGACGCGCGACAGATGGTAGCGCGACAATCCGGCTGCTTCCGATATCTCTTCCAGCGATATATCGCTTTCGAAATGGCTCTCGATGAACCAGATCGCCCGTCCGACGGCGCTCATTCTCATTCTCCTGGTTGCAGCTTCTTCCTTAAAGAAAAGCCGGCAGCCGGATTTGATCGCTATTGCGGGATTCTGGCCGATGGAGCGCGGCGGTCAAGGGTGTGGTCAGGCGGTCTCGTGCCGGCGTGCGCCGTAGGCGGCCATGAAGACCCGAATCGCGCCGCGGATGACGCGCTCGATTTCATCGCGCGACGGCGGTTCTTCCATGCTTCCGAACAGGCGGAGCTTGAAGAAACTACCGCTGGCGAGATCGAGGAATTGGCCGGCGGCCAGATCGATGTCGTCGATCTCAAACCTGCCTTCGGCGATATGCCGTTCCAGGAAGTCGCGCATGATGGTGCGCAGATTTTCCGGACCCTTGAAGAAGCGTTGACAGAGTACCGGCATGCGGTCGCGAACGCCGAGAACGGTGCGCATCGCGCTGATGACCTTTTCATCGGTCATATGGGTGACGAAGCTTATCCCGAATTCGTACAGGCCGGCTTCGGGATCGTCATGTTCGGCAAGCGCCGTGCGCACGGCCGCCACGAAGGCGGCGCGCTCGGTCTCGATCATCGCCGAAAACAGTTCTTCCTTGTTGGTGAAATAGACGTAGAGCGTTCCCTTGGAGACTCCGGCCTCGCGGGTCACGTCGTTCATGCTGGCGGCGTCGAACCCCATCTTCATGAAGACGCGCTTGGCGCCGGCGAGGATCTGCTGGCGCTTGGCCGGATCTTCGCCTGCGGCAAATCGGCCTCCGGCAGCGGGAGGACTGAATACGGCGGCGTGGTCGGGTGTCAGCGTCATGTCCCCTTAACCGTGTTGACGGTTTCGCATGTTCTTTAAAAGAAATCGAACCGATTGGTTCTATACATCTTGATATGACGATTAAACAGGTTTAAGTCAACTGAACCGAACCGTTCAGTTCGATTATTTACTCCAGATCGGTAAAGTGGCCATGTCGAGCAACCAGAAGAGCAACGTCGCGCGTATCGTCAGCGAAAACGCCGAGACCGAAGAGGTAAAGGCCGAGGTCGCGGCCGTAGAAGCTCCGACGGCGGAAGCCCGCGAAGTTCCCTCTGCTCCCGCGCAGTCGGCGCCGGCTTCGGTCGCAGCACCCGCGGCTGCGAAGAAGCGCCGCAGCCCGGTGCTGCCGATCGTCGTGCTCGCCCTTCTCGCAGGCGGCGGCTGGTATGGTTACGAATGGTGGACGAACGGCCGCTTCATGGTGTCGACCGACGACGCCTATATCGAAGGCGATATCGCAACGATTTCGCCGAAGGTCACGGGCTACGTCGCGAAGGTGAACGTTGTCGCCAACCAGGAAGTCAAAGCGGGCGACGTGCTTGCCACGCTTGATAACGGCGACTATCAGAACGCCCTCGACTTGGCCCAGGCCCAGATCGTCACCGAACAGCTTTCGCTGCAGCGTATCGACGCGCAGATCGAAGGCGCGAATGCGAGCCTCGTGCAGGCGCAGGCGCAGAAGGTGGCACTCGAAGCGGCCGTTCGCGGTGCCGAAATCACTCAGAAGCGCCAGAGCGACCTTCAGGCGAAGTCGGTCGGCACCGCCGCCGATCTCGACAACGCCAATATCGCCCTCGACCAGGCCAAGGCCAATCTTGCCGGCGGCGACGCCAACATCACCGCCGCACAGGCCAACATCACCATCCTCCAGGCCCAGCGCAAGGAAGCCGAAGGCTCGGTCCGTTCGCTTGAGATCTCGCGCGACAAGGCCGTCCGCGACCTTTCCTTCACCGTGCTCAAGGCGCCTTATGACGGCATTGTCGGCAACCGCTCCGTCCAGGAAGGCGACCTCGTCTCTCCCGGCCAGCGCCTGATGGCGCTCGTTCCGGTGCGCCAGCTCTATATCGACGCCAATTTCAAGGAAACGCAGATCCAGCATCTGGTGCCGGGCTCGAAGGTCAACGTCCAGGTCGATGCCTATAGCGATCATCCGATCGTTGGCACCGTCGAATCGATCTCGCCGGCTTCCGGCTCGGTCTTTTCGCTGCTGCCGCCGGAAAACGCCACCGGCAACTTTACCAAGGTGATCCAGCGCGTGCCGGTGCGCATCGCGCTGCCGCAGGATGCGCTCGACAGCGGCCGTCTGCGCGCGGGCCTGAGCGTCGTCGTCGACGTCGACACCCGTACGGCGCCGAGCAAGTAAGCCTTCAGGAAAGGCAGAGGTGATCTGATGGCCGGCAGCGCGACAGCAACGGCGGGAACGATGCCGGCGGCACCTGCCCATGCCGACGAGCGCATGGATCCGAAGAAGCTCATCGCCTTCTTCGCGATGGTGCTCGGCATGTTCATGTCGATCCTCGACATCCAGATCGTTTCGGCCTCGCTTGCGGAGATCCAGGCCGGCCTTTCGGCCGGCAGCGACGAGATCGGCTGGGTGCAGACGTCCTATCTGATCGCCGAAGTGATCATGATCCCGCTTTCGGGCACGCTGGCGCGCATCATCTCGACGCGTTATCTTTTTGCGATCTCGGCCGCCGGCTTCACCATGGCGAGCGCGCTTGCCGCGACCGCGACGAATATCGACCAGATGATCGTCTACCGGGTCATCCAGGGCTTCATCGGCGGCGGCATGATCCCGTCGGTCTTCGCGGCTGCCTTCACTATCTTCCCGCCGTCGAAGCGCAGCATCGTCTCGCCGATCATCGGCTTGATCGCGACGCTGGCACCGACCATCGGCCCGACCGTCGGCGGTTATCTCAGCCATGCCTTTTCCTGGCACTGGCTGTTCCTCGTCAACATCGTGCCCGGCATCATCGTCACGATCGTCACCTGGAACTTCATCGATTTCGACAAGCCGGAACTGTCGCTCTTCAAGAAGTTCGACTGGTGGGGCCTGATCTCGATGGGCGTCTTCCTCGGCGCGCTGGAATATGTGCTCGAAGAGGGCAATTCGAACGATTGGTTCAACGACAGTTTCATCACCATCGCCGCGGTTGCCTCCGGCGTTGCAGCCATCGTCTTCTTCTATCGCGCCTTCACGGTGGATTTCCCCGTCGTCGACCTCAAGGCCTTTTCGAACCGGAATTTCTCCTTCGGCTCGGTGTTTTCCTTCGTCATGGGCATCGGCCTCTATGGTCTCACCTATATCTATCCTGTTTATCTCGGGCGCATCCGCGGCTATGATTCACTGATGATCGGCGAGACGATGTTCGTCTCCGGGCTTGCGATGTTCTTCACCGCGCCGATCGCCGGGCGGCTGTCGACCAAGATGGATCTGCGTCTGATGATGGTGATCGGCTTCGTCAGCTTCGCCGCCGGCACCTTCATCATGATGCATCTGACGGCGGATTGGGATTTCTACGAACTGTTCATCCCGCAGATTCTGCGCGGTTTCGGGCTGATGATGTGCATGGTGCCGATCAACAACATCGCGCTCGGCACGATGCCGCCCTCGCGCATCCGCGGCGCTTCCGGCCTGTTCAACCTGACCAGAAACCTCGGCGGCGCCGTCGGTCTTGCCGTCATCAATACCGTGCTCACCAACCGGCAGGACGTGCACTACGAGCGGCTACGGGAGAATATGGACTGGGGCAATCCGGCGGCGATCGACCAGATGAACAACATGGCCGCCAACTTCAACACCTATGGCATGGATGGCGCCTCGGTTGCGATCAAGCAGATGGTCGGCCTTGCCACCAAACAGGCGATCATTCTTTCCTTCAGTGACGTGTTCCTGATCCTGACCGCACTCTTCCTTGCCATGATCCTCGGTGTCGCCATGATCAAGAAACCCGCGCCGCAAGGCGGGGGAGGCGGTGGCGGCCACTGACCTCCGGCCTGCCGCCCCTTGAAAAGGCCCTCTTCGGAGGGCCTTTTTGTTTGCCGTTTCCAGGTCGCTATGTCATCAGGTCGATCATCGCCACCGGATCGGTCCGAAGCGAACATGCCGGGAAAACGATGCGGAAACCCGCGCGTTTGATTTTTTGATTTACGTACATCAAAATTGGCGCTAATGGTCTCGTCAGGAGGAATGATGAGGCCAACCGTTCACGATATCGCCGCCGCCGCCGGTGTCAGTCTGGCGACCGTTGACCGGGTTCTCAACCAGCGTCCTGGTGTGCGCCACGTCACGCGGGAAAAGGTCGAGACCGCGATCCGCGAGCTCGGTTATGTCAGAGACGTCGCTGCCGCCAATCTCGCCAAGGGACGCACCTATCCGCTGGTCTTCATCCTCCCGGCCAGCGACAATTCCTTCATGCACGGGCTCAATGCCGAGATCCGCCAGGCAGTCCTCCGATCGTCGGCCGAGCGCACCGATATCCGCACCATCGAGGTGCCGGCCTTCGATCCGGCCGCCCTCGTCGCCGTGCTCGAAGGGCTTTCCCGCGAAAAGCCCTGCGGCATCGCGCTGGTTGCGACCGATGCGCCTGACGTGCGCGCCGCCGTCGACAGGCTGGTGCGCGAGCGCTTTCCCATCGTCACCCTGGTTTCCGATCTCACGGGCTCGCTCCGCCATCACTATGCCGGCGTCGACAATATCGCAGCCGGCCGCACAGCCGCCCGCCTGCTCGGACGATTCCTCGGGCCGCGAAAGGGTGAAATCGCCGTGCTCGCCGGCTCCATGCTGGTGCGCGACCATCGCGAGCGCCTGGAGGGCTTCACCGCTGTCATGGCCGAGGAATTTCCCGATCTTGCGATCCTGCCGGTTCTCGAAGGCCGCGACGACCCGGAGGTCGCCCACAGGCTCGTTGCCGACGCGCTCGGGAATGCCGGCATCATCGGCGTCTACAGCCTCGGCGCCGGCAATCGCGGCCTGATCCGGGCGTTGAAGGAGAAGGCCGTCGACCGCGTGCTGACCGTGATTGCCCACGAACTGACCGCTCATACGCGTGCAGCACTGATCGACAACACGATCGATGCGATCCTCAACCAGGATGCCGGCCATGAGGTGCGCAGCGCGATCCGCGTGCTGAAAGCCAAGGCGGACGGGCTTGCCGTCATCGAAGCGCAGGAGCGCATCCGCCTCGACATATTCCTGAAAGACAATCTGCCGTAACGGCAAAGGGAGAAACACCACATGTATCTGGGTCTCGATCTCGGAACCTCCGGCGTCAAGGCGATGCTGATCGACGGCGATCAGAAGATCGTCGGCTCGGCCAACGGTTCGCTCGACGTGTCGCGTCCGCATTCCGGCTGGTCGGAGCAGGAGCCGGCCCACTGGGTGCGCGCCACCGAGGAGGCCGTCGCCGGCCTCAAGGCGAAACATCCGAAGGAGCTTGCTGCGGTCAAGGGCATCGGCCTCTCCGGCCAGATGCATGGCGCAACGCTCATCGATGCCGCCGACAAGGTGCTGCGCCCGTGCGTTCTCTGGAACGACACCCGCAGCTATGTCGAGGCCGCGGCACTTGATGCCGATCCGCGCTTTCGCGCGCTCACCGGCAACATCGTCTTCCCCGGTTTCACAGCGCCGAAGCTCGCCTGGATCGAGAAGCATGAGCCCGATGTCTTCGCCAAGATCGCCAAGGTGCTATTGCCGAAGGACTACCTGCGTCTCTGGCTGACCGGCGACTATATCTCGGAAATGTCGGATTCGGCCGGCACCTCCTGGCTCGACACCGGCAAGCGCGCCTGGTCCTCCGAACTGCTCGCAGCCACCAACCTTTCCGAGGAGCAGATGCCGGCGCTCGTCGAAGGCACCGAGCAGGCCGGCAAGCTGCGGTCCGAACTGGCGGCGCAATGGGGTATATCAGGTGAGGTCGTCGTTGCCGGCGGTGCCGGCGACAATGCGGCCTCGGCCTGCGGCATGGGCACGGTCAGCGATGGCGCCGCCTTCGTCTCGCTCGGCACATCAGGCGTGCTTTTTGCCGCCAACGGTTCCTATTTGCCGAAGCCGGAAAGCGCCGTGCATGCCTTCTGCCACGCGCTGCCGAACACCTGGCACCAGATGGGCGTCATCCTGTCGGCCACCGATGCGCTCAACTGGCATTCCAGCGTGACCGGCAAGTCGGCCGCCGATCTCACCGGCGAACTCGGCGAGACGCTGAAGGCGCCCACCGGCGTCACCTTCCTGCCCTATCTCTCCGGCGAGCGCACGCCGCACAATGATGCCGTCATCCGCGGCGCCTTCATCGGCCTTGAACATGAAAGCAGCCGTGTCGTTCTGACCCAGGCGGTGCTCGAAGGCGTCGCCTTCGCCATCCGCGACAATCTCGAAGCCCTGCGTTCGGCCGGCACCGGCATATCCCGCGTCACGGCAATCGGCGGCGGTTCGCGCTCGCGTTACTGGCTGGCGTCGATCGCGACCGCACTCGGCGTTCCCGTCGACCTGCCGGCCGACGGCGATTTCGGCGCGGCCTTCGGCGCCGCCCGCCTCGGCCTGATCGCTGCAACGGGCGCGGATCCGATTGCCGTCTGCACGCCGCCGGTGACGGCCGGCACGATCGAGCCGGTTGGCGCGCTCACGGGGGCCTATGAGGATGCCTACAAGCGCTACCGCGCGCTCTACCCGGCGATCAAGTCGCTGGCCCATTGAGAACTGGAGCCAGCGGCCCCCTCATCCGACCCTTCGGGCCACCTTCTCCCCGAGGGGAGAAGGGGAAAGAAGCGCTGCAGCGAGTCTCTTCTCCCCATCGGGGAGAAGGTGCCGGCAGGCGGATGAGGGGGCCCCTGGCGTAGACAAGAATTCGGAACTGCAAACAGATACAAACCCAAGGAGAACCAAAATGAGCACCGGATTTTTCGGCGATATCCAGAAAGTAAAATACGAAGGCCCCGACAGCACCAATCCGCTGGCCTTCCGCCATTACCAGCCGGACGAGATCGTCATGGGCAAGCGCATGGAAGACCATCTGCGTTTTGCGGTGGCCTACTGGCACACCTTCACTTGGCCGGGCGGCGATCCCTTCGGCGGGCAGACCTTCCTGCGTCCCTGGTTCGAGGACACGATGAAGGCCGCCAAGCTCAAGGCCGACGTCGCCTTCGAATTCTTCTCGCTGCTCGGCTCGCCCTACTATTGCTTCCATGACGCCGACGTGCGTCCGGAAGGCAAGACTTTCGCCGAGAACACTAAAAACCTCAACGAAATCGTCGATTATTTCGCCGAGAAGCAGGCCGCAACCGGCACCAAGCTGCTCTGGGGCACGGCGAACCTCTTCTCCCACCGCCGCTATATGTCGGGCGCTGCGACCAATCCGGATCCTGACGTCTTCGCTTTCGCAGCCGCGACGGTAAAGACCTGCATCGACGCCACGCAGAAGCTCGGCGGCGAAAACTACGTGCTGTGGGGCGGCCGCGAAGGTTACGAGACACTGCTCAACACCGATATCGGCCGCGAGCTCGACCAGCTCGGCCGCTTCCTCAACCTCGTGGTCGAATACAAGCACAAGATCGGCTACAAGGGCACGATCCTGATCGAGCCGAAGCCGCAGGAGCCGACCAAGCATCAGTATGATTACGACGTCGCGACCGTCTATGGCTTCCTCAAGAGGCACGGCCTTGAAAACGAGGTGAAGCTCAATATCGAGCAGGGCCACGCGATCCTTGCCGGCCACTCCTTCGAGCACGAGCTGGCGCTTGCCAATGCGCTCGGCATCTTCGGCTCGATCGACATGAACCGCAACGACTACCAGTCCGGCTGGGATACCGACCAGTTCCCGAACAATGTTCCCGAAATGGCGCTCGCTTACTACCATGTTCTGGCTGGCGGCGGCTTCAAGACCGGCGGCACCAATTTCGACTCGAAGCTGCGCCGTCAGTCTCTCGACCCGGCGGACCTGCTGATCGGCCATATCGGCGGCATGGATTGCTGCGCCCGCGGCCTGAAGGCCGCTGCCAAGATGATCGAGGACAAGGCTCTGTCGCAGCCGCTCGCCGATCGTTATGCCGGCTGGGAATCCGCCGAGGCGCAGAAGCTCTTCCGCGGCGAGTATTCGCTGGATGAGATCACCCACTATGTCGAGAGCCATGACGTGAACCCGCAGCCAAGGTCGGGCAAGCAGGAATTGCTTGAGAACGTCGTCAATCGCTACGTTTGATAAAGCGCGCCGGCGGCCATTGGTCGCCGGCGCATTTTGCCGGCTAAATGCGCCTTAGGCGCCCAGTGATATGGGTTCAACGTTTCGACCAGTTGCGCGACGGCGCCGAGACGGAGTTTCGAACCACCAGATCCGGCCTCAGCAGGATTTCCGTTTCGGTCGGCCGGCCATCGGACAGAAGTTCCAGCAGCAGCGCCATCGCCTGCTTGCCGATCGCCGTTCTCGGCTGGCGGATCGTGGTCAGCGGTGGGGATATGAAGACGGCCTGCGGCACGTCGTCGAAACCGGTCACCGAGAAATCCCGCGGAATGTCGTAGCCTCGCGCGCCGAGCCCGACCATGACGCCGATCGCCGTCTGGTCGTTCACGCACATGAAGGCGGTTGGAAGCGTGTCGCGCATGAAAAGCTGTTCGACCGCATGCCGCCCGCTTTCGATCGTGCCGTCGCCTTCGAGCACGATCCTGGTGTCGAGCGGGATGCCCGCGGCGTCGAGACCGGCATCGTAACCCATGCGGCGTCTCGTATAGGCAAGCCGGGTGCGCGAATCGCCGATGAAGGCGATCTTGCGATGCCCTTCGGCCAGCAGCAGGTCCACCGCTTTGCGAGCGCCCTCGGTGTCGTCGACGCCGACATAGGGAATGCCGCCGTTGAAGACGGGCTCGAAAACGCCGACGCTCGGCGGCAGCCGCGCGGTCATCGTCTGATGCCCGAAGGGCAGGATGCCGGTGAAGAGGATCAATCCGGCCGCCTGGTTGGAATTGAAGAATTTCAGATATTCCAGGCCGCGCTGGGCATCGTTCTGCGTGTGGCCGATCAGGATGCCGTAGCCGTGCGCGCGCGCTTCGTTCTCCAGCCCGACGAGAATGTTGGAGAAATTGGGATCGCCGATATCGGGCGCCACGACGAGGATCATGTTGGAGCGGCCGAGCCTCAGGCTGCGCGCCATGGCATTGGTCGTATAGCCGGTGATGGCGATCGCCTGGTTGACCTTGAGGCGGGTGGAGTTGGCGACCTTCTCCGGCATGTGGATTGCCCGGGAAACCGTCGCGATAGAGACCTCGGCGATCCGGGCGACGTCTTCGATGGTTGCGGGCGTGGAATTCGACACTTGGCTCTGCCTTGGGGCTGTCTTCGCCGCGACACTACACAGACTTGTCGAGAGGTCAAAGGCAGGCTTCAACTGATCTGTGTAAATCAATGATGTAAACCTTTACACGATGTATGTAAAGGTTTACATAAGGCTCCAGAGCGGATGGGATGCCGCTTTGGGAGGACCAGATGACTGTGGAAGCTGCCGACACCGCACCCGTGCTGCTGTCCGCCAGGCGCATATGCAAATCCTTCAGTGGAGTGCAGGTCCTCTTCAGCGTGAACTTCGATCTCCGCGCCGGCGAAATCCATGCCCTCATGGGTGAAAATGGCGCCGGCAAATCCACGCTCGTCAAGGTATTGTCCGGTTTCGAACAGCCGAGTTCCGGCGAAATCCTGCTCGACGGCAAGCCGGTCGTCCTGCCGCCCAATGGCGCCGCCGAGGCGCTCGGCATCGTCATCATTCACCAGGAATTCAACCTCGCCGAACATCTGACCGTGACGGAGAGCCTTTTTCTCGGGCGCGAAGTCACGCGCTTCGGCGTTCTCGACCGCAAATATATGCGGTCGGAGACACGCAAGGTTCTCGATGTGCTGGGTTCGCATGTCGACGAGAATGCGCTGATCAGCACGCTTTCCATCGCCGACAAGCAGATGGTCGAAATCGCCAAGGCGATCAGCCGCGATGCGCGGGTGGTGTTCATGGACGAGCCGACCGCGGTGCTGTCGCGGGAAGAGACCAATATGCTGTTCAAGCAGGTTCGCAAGCTTCGCGACCAGGGTACCAGCTTCGTCTTCGTGTCCCACAAGCTCGACGAGGTGATGGAATTGACCGATCGTGTCACGGTGCTGCGCGACGGCCAATGGATCAAGACTTCGCCGACGTCCGTTCTGGACGGGGAATCGATCGCGCAGTTGATGGTCGGCCGCGAACTCTCCAGCCTCTATCCCGCCAAGGTCGAGCCTGATGTCGACGAGGAGGTCGTCCTCAGAGTCGCTTCGGTGTCGACGGGTTATGTGAAGGATGCGAGCTTCGAGGTGCGCAAGGGCGAGATCATCGGGTTTTCCGGCATGATCGGCTCCGGCCGCACCGAACTGATGGAAGCGATCGCCGGGTTGCGAACCCGTCTCGAGGGCGAGGTGGTCATCAAGGGGGAAACGGTTCCCTCCGGCGACGTGCATGCCGCCAATCGCTGCGGGCTCGCCTACATGACGAAGGACCGCAAGTCGAAAGGCCTCTTGCTGCGCTCCGGCATGGTGACCAATCTGACACTGCAATCGCTCGGAAGGCACGCTCGTCACGGCTATCTCAGTCCGGGCAGCGAGGCGGCCGCGATGGCAAAGGCCAAGCGCCGCTTCGATATCAGGGTTCGCGACGGCAATATCGTCGCCGGTCGGATGTCAGGGGGGAACCAGCAGAAGCTGCTGCTCGCCAAGGTCATGGAGACCGAGCCTCAGATCATCATCATCGACGAGCCGACGCGCGGCATCGATGTCGGCACCAAGCAGCAGATCTATCATTTCATCTCGGCACTCGCCCGGGACGGCCGGTCGATCATCGTCGTGTCGTCAGAGATGCCGGAGGTCATCGGCCTCTGCACCAGAGTGGCGGTGATGCGCGAAGGGCGTATCGTCGGCGTGCTCGAGGGCGAGGAGATTTCCGAGCAGGAGATCATGCGTTACGCCGCCGGGCTCAAGAAGAAGGCGGCTGCCTGAAGGCTGAAGCAGGGCTTTACCGACAGGGCGACAGATAAGATTCCCAGAAAATATGGGACGGGAGGTTGGTTTGGAAATGAGTATCAACGAGGAGACCAGGGAAATCCGGCGCCGATCCTGGCGGGATGTCGACCTGCGTGCGGTCGCGCCCTTTGTCGCCCTGGCGCTGCTGCTGATCGTCGGAGCCTTGGTCAATCCCAATTTCATCGGCATCACCAACCTTGCCAATGTCGCGACGCGCAGCGCATTCATCGCCATCATCGCAGTCGGTGCGACCTTCGTGATTTCTGCAGGTGATCTCGACCTATCGGTGGGCTCGATGGTGGCCTTCGTCGCCAGCCTGATGATCCTGCTGATGAACTCGGGCGCCATCGAAAACCCGGCTTTGATGCTGGTGGTCGCGGTCGTCTTCACCATGGTCGCTGGCGCACTCTGCGGCCTGGCGAACGGCCTGATCACGACCGTCGGCAGGATCGAGCCGTTCATCGCGACGCTCGGCACGATGGGCATCTATCGCGGCCTGACGACATGGCTGTCGCAGGGAGGCGCGATCACGCTTCGCTCCGCCGATATCCAGACGCTCTATCGCCCTGCTTATTTCGGCAATATCGCCGGCGTGCCGGTGCCGATCGTGGTGATCCTGGCGGTGACGGCGGTTGCTGCCTTCATCCTCTACCGCACCCGCTACGGGCGCCACGTCGTCGCGGTGGGATCAAACAGCGATGTCGCCCGCTATTCGGGCATCGCGGTCAACCGTGTGCGGACGATTGCCTTCGTCATCCAGGGATTGTGCGTCGCCATTGCCGTGCTGCTCTACGTTCCCCGTCTCGGCTCGACGTCGGCGACGACAGGCATCCTGTGGGAGCTGCAGGCGATCACGGCCGTCGTCGTCGGCGGCACGGCGCTCAAGGGCGGCGCGGGCAGGGTCTGGGGCACGATCTGCGGCGCCTTCATTCTCGAACTGGTCGGCAACATCATGCTGCTTTCGAATTTCATCAGCGAATATCTGATCGGCGCCATCCAGGGTGCAATCATCATCATCGCCATGTTCGTCCAGCGTTCGCTGGTGCGCAAATCATGAATTGACCGGACTTACAGGGCGTCCGGTCCCGTATGGAAAAGTCCCTGAAATTATTGGGAGGAAATAGCATGCGTAAATTGATGTTGGGCCTGGCGGTTGCGGCGGTGACGTTCGCCGGCGCCGCTCACGCCCAGGACAAGAAATTCACGATCGGCGTATCCATTCCGGCCGCCGACCACGGTTGGACGTCGGGCGTGGTGTTCCATGCCGAACGCGTCGCCAAGCTGCTGATGGCCGAACATCCCGGTCTCAATGTCATCGTCAAGACCTCGCCGGACGCCGCAAGCCAGGCCAACGCCGTGCAGGATCTCGATACGCAGGGCATTGACGCCCTCGTCATCCTGCCGTCGGATCCGGATCCGCTCGTCAACGCCATTAAGGAAGTCAAGGCCAAGGGCAAGTTCGTCGCCCTCGTCGACCGCGCGCCGAGCAACAACGACAATTCCGTGCGCGACCTCTATGTCGCCGGCAACAACCCGGCTCTCGGCGAAGTCGCCGGCAAGTACATCAAGGACACGACGCCGGACGCCGAAGTGGTCATCATCCGCGGTCTGCCGATCCCGATCGACCAGCAGCGCCAGGACGGTTTCGACAAGGGCATCGCCGGCTCGAACGTCAAGGTTCTCGACCGCCAGTACGGCAACTGGAACCGCGACGATGCGTTCAAGGTCATGCAGGACTACCTGACCAAGTACCAGAAGATCGACGTCGTATGGTGCCAGGATGACGACATGGCCGTCGGCGTTCTGCAGGCGATCGAGCAGGCCAAGCGCACTGACATCAAGTATGTCGTCGCCGGCGCCGGCTCCAAGGACATGGTCAAGAAGGTCATGGACGGCGACAAGCTGATCCCGGTCGACGTTCTCTATCCGCCGGCAATGGTCGGCACGGCGATGGAGCTGACGGCTGCGGCCCTCTACGATCAGGTCCCGGTTCATGGCAGCTACATTCTCGATGCGACGCTCGTCACCAAGGAGAATGCCAAGGACTTCTATTTCCCGGATTCGCCGTTCTGATCCATCGACTGCAGACATGCGCCCATTCGAAAGGATGGGCGCATTTTTTATGCTTCCATACGGCGGCTGGCCGAAAATGCTGCACGTACCTCTTGCCCGCCAAAGCCCATCATGATTAGCTCTAAGCCATATCGCAGCTGGCCTCGCGCCAAATCACGAGCCAAGGGCGAGGAGGCGCCTTGCTCCCGCCAAATAGCGTGCTACAACATATCAGAAACGTTTACGGTCGATATTCAGGGAGGAATCTGACATGAAAACGATCAAAGGCCCCGGCCTTTTCCTTGGCCAGTTCGCGGGCGATACTGCTCCTTTCAACTCGTGGGACGCGATCACCAAATGGGCGGCCGACATCGGTTACAAGGGCGTCCAGGTGCCGACTTGGGCCAGTCAGCTGATCGATCTGAAAAAGGCTGCCACGTCCAAGGCCTATTGCGACGAGTTCGCCGGCAAGGCTCGCGAAAACGGCATCGAGATCACCGAACTCTCCACTCACCTGCAAGGCCAGCTCGTCGCCGTGCATCCGGCCTATGACGAAGCCTTCGACGGGTTTGCGGCACCGGAGGTGCGCGGCAATCCGAAGGCGCGTCAGGAATGGGCGGTCGAGCAGGTCAAGATGGCGCTGACCGCATCCAAAAACCTCGGGCTTACGGCGCATGCGACCTTCTCCGGCGCGCTTGCCTGGCCCTTCATCTATCCCTGGCCGCAGCGTCCTGCCGGCCTGGTCGAGACTGCCTTCGACGAACTCGCCCGCCGCTGGACGCCGATCCTCAACCATGCGGACGAAAACGGTATCGACGTCTGCTACGAGATCCACCCGGGCGAGGACCTGCATGACGGCATCACCTTCGAGATGTTCCTGGAGCGGGTGAAGAACCATCCGCGCGCCAACATGCTCTACGATCCCTCGCACTATGTCCTGCAGTGCCTCGATTATCTCGACAATATCGACATCTACAAGGACCGCATCAAGATGTTCCACGTCAAGGATGCGGAGTTCAATCCGACCGGGCGCCAGGGCGTCTACGGCGGCTATCAGGGCTGGGTCGAACGTGCCGGCCGGTTCCGTTCGCTCGGCGACGGCCAGGTCGATTTCGGCGCGGTGTTTTCGAAGATGACAGCGAATAATTTCGACGGCTGGGCCGTGGTCGAATGGGAATGCGCGCTGAAGCATCCGGAAGACGGCGCCCGCGAAGGCGCCGAATTCGTCGCCGCGCATATCATCCGGGTCACCGAGAAAGCCTTCGACGATTTCGCCGGCAGCGGTACCGACCAGGCGGCGAACCGGCGGATGCTGGGGCTTTCCTAGATCAGCGCATATTGGTTGGTTGCTGGCTTGCCCCTCACCCTAACCCTCTCCCGGTTCTGACGGGGAGAGGGGACTTGCCGCACCAGCCGTAGAGATGGGTGTAGCCATAGCGGCATATCCCTTCGCCCCGTTGGGGGAGAAGGTGGCGGCAGCCGGATGAGGGGCATGCGTCCGCACCAAGTTAAATTTCAGGAGGACAGAATGGCAATCGAAGCATCAACCGAACAGACACGTGAGCCGCGCATCCGGCTCGGCATGGTGGGCGGCGGGGCGGGCGCGTTCATCGGCGCGGTGCACCGTATCGCGGCACGCATCGACGATCAGTACGATCTCATCGCCGGCGCGCTGTCGGCTTCGCCCGAAAAGGCGATCGCATCCGGCCGCGACCTCGGCCTCGATCCGTCGCGGACCTATTCCAGCTATCGCGAGATGGCGATCCGCGAGGCGAAGCTGAAGAATGGCATCGAGGCGGTGGCGATCGTCACGCCGAACCATGTTCACTACGATGCAGCCAAGGAATTCCTCAAGCGCGGCATTCATGTCATCTGCGACAAGCCGCTGACGTCAAACCTTGCCGATGCGAAGAAGCTGAAGAAGATCGCCGACGAGAGCGGCGCGCTCTTCGTGCTGACGCATAATTACACCGGCTATCCGATGGTCCGCCAGGCGCGCGAGATGATCGCGAACGGCGAACTCGGCGACATCCGAGTCGTCCAGGCCGAATATCCGCAGGACTGGCTGACGGAAGCGGTCGAGCAAACCGGCCAGAAGCAGGCCGCCTGGCGCACCGATCCGGCGCAGTCCGGCGTCGGCGGCTCGACCGGCGATATCGGCACGCATGCCTATAATCTCGCTGCCTTCATCACTGGTCTCGAGCTCGACAGCCTCGCCGCCGATCTCGACAGTTTCGTTCCGGGCCGCCGGCTGGACGACAACGCCCATGTCATGTTGCGCTTCAAGGCGAAGGGTTCGGAGAAGCCGGCCAAGGGCATGCTCTGGTGCAGCCAGGTGGCGCCCGGCCATGAAAATGGCCTGATGGTGCGCGTCTACGGCACCAAGGGCGGGCTGGAATGGACCCAGAAGGATCCGAACTATTTGTGGTACACGCCTTTCGGCGAGCCGAAGCGGCTGATCACCCGGGGCGGCGCCGGTTCAGGCGCGGCTGCCGGCCGTGTCACGCGTGTACCATCGGGGCATCCGGAAGGTTATCTCGAAGCCTTTGCGACGATCTATACCGAGGCCGCGCATGCGATCAACGCCCGCAAGAAGGGCAAGGCCGTCGACAAGGCAGTGGTCTACCCCACAGTCGATGACGGCGTGAAGGGTGTGGCTTTCGTCGAAGCCTGCGTCGCGTCTTCGAAGAAGAATGGCGCCTGGGTCAAGCTCTGAATTTATTGATCCGCGTCATTGGCGACGCCCAATGAAAAACGCCGAGGCCGTCTCGTCTGAAGTCGCCTCGGCGTTTTTGTTTTATTTCTGATCAGGCCGCAGCAGTGCGGCCGCGCTTCAGAAGGTTATCGACGCTCAACGGTCCGGCACCTGCCGCCACCAGGTAAAGAAACACGAAGCAGAACAGGATCGCCGCGACGCCGCCGTTCTGAGCTGGATAGATGCCCTTCGACGCATGCCCGATGAAATAGGCGAAGGCCATCAGTCCCGAGAGCACGAAGGCTGCGATACGGGTCTGGAATCCCACCAGGACCAGGAAGCCGAAGGTGAGTTCGAGCAGCCCGGCAACCCAGGAGAGCGACCCCGCCGGCGGCACGCTTGCCGCAGCCGGAAAATGCAGGATCTTCTGTGTTCCGTAGCTGAAAAGGACAAGTGACGAGACGATGCGCAATAGGCTCAGCAGATGTGGCTGCAGCGAATGGATCGAAGAGAGCATTGGATTCCTTTCACATTTGTGATGCCATTTCCCGTGTAAGGATCTCCGTCTCAACGGCCAAGTCACGACTGCTGACATTGCCGTTATGAGGGTGGCTGCGCGGTGAGGGAAGGACAGTTGCAGCTGCCCTGTTTTTCCTCCTGCAACGTTGCAGTTTTTCTCCCCGCCGACCTGTACTTTACCCTCAGGCTTGGCTAAATCCCGGCAAACGGCCTCAACCTAGAGATAGGATTTACAGATGATCGATCCGAAGAAACTCGCAGAGCGCTTTCCCGGCGACTTCACCTTCGGCGTCGCCACCGCCGCCTTCCAGATCGAAGGCGCCAGCAAGGCCGATGGCCGCAAGCCATCCATCTGGGATGCTTTCTGCAATATGCCCGGTCGCGTCCATAATCGCGATAACGGCGACGTTGCCTGCGATCACTATAATCGCCTGGAGCAGGACCTCGATCTCATCAAGGAGATGGGTGTCGAAGCCTACCGGTTCTCGATCGCCTGGCCGCGCATTATCCCCGACGGTACGGGTCCGGTGAACGAGGCCGGCCTCGATTTCTACGACCGGCTGGTCGACGGCTGCAAGGCGCGGGGCATCAAGACCTTCGCTACGCTCTACCATTGGGATCTGCCTCTGTTGCTCGCCGGCGAGGGCGGCTGGACTGCGCGCTCGACTGCCCATGCGTTTCAGCGCTATGCCAAGACGGTGATGAACCGCCTTGGCGATCGCCTCGACCGGGTCGCGACCTTTAACGAACCCTGGTGCATCGTCTGGCTCAGCCACCTCTACGGCATCCATGCTCCGGGCGAGCGCAACATGCAGGCCGCCCTTCACGCCATGCATTACATGAACCTTGCCCACGGGCTCGGCGTCGAGGCGATCCGCTCGGAAGCCCCCAACGTGCCGGTCGGGCTCGTGCTCAATGCCGCCTCGATCATTCCCGGCTCCGACAGCCCGGCCGATCTGGCCGCCGGCGAGCGTGCGCATCAGTTCCACAACGGCGCTTTCTTCGATCCCGTCTTCAAGGGTGAATACCCGAAGGAATTCATCGAGGCGCTCGGCGATCGCATGCCCGTCATCGAGGATGGCGACCTGAAACTCATCAGCCAGAAACTCGACTGGTGGGGGCTGAACTATTATAAGCCCGAGCGGGTCACTGATGATGCCGAACGCAAAGGCGATTTCCCCTGGACTGTGGAAGCGCCGCCGGCAAGCGACGTCAAGACCGATATCGGCTGGGAAATCTATGCGCCTGGCCTGAAGCTCTCGGTCGAGGACCTCTACCGCCGCTACGAACTGCCGGAGTGCTACATCACCGAGAATGGCGCCTGCGACAACACCGATGTCATCGACGGCGAGGTCGACGATACGATGCGCCTCGACTATGTCGGCGATCACCTCGACATCGTCGCCGGCCTCATCAAGGACGGCTATCCCCTACGTGGCTATTTCGCCTGGAGCCTGATGGACAATTTCGAGTGGGCGGAAGGCTACCGTATGCGCTTCGGTCTCGTCCATGTCGATTATGAAACCCAGCTGCGCACGGTGAAGAAGAGCGGCAAGTGGTATCGCGAACTTGCGGCCAAATTCCCGAAGGGCAATCACAAGCCGGGTTAGGGGCGCGTCCTCAGGCGGCGGCACAAAAATAGCTCGTCAGAGGCCTGCAACAGCCGGTTGCTTAAACGTTTTTGAACCCTTGGCTGGCAAAGTCCGACGGTCAGGGAGTCGTAATGCAGACAGCCGGAAAGTCGCAGAGCAAAGGATCGGGAATAGGCCGTCACATCACCGTCACGGGCGTGCTTTTCTCCTTCGCGGTCATCGTCGCGGTCGTCACCATCATGGTGCTGACGGCTCTCGAACGCGTGGCCGAAAATTCCAATGTTCTCGATGACGAGCGCTCGCGCGAAACGACGATCGGCGCGTTGAAGACCTTCGAGGATCAGCTTGGTGCGACGCTCGACGATTACGCCGCCTGGGATGACGCCGCCGTCAACGTCTATGCAGCCGACGGTATGGCCTGGACGGTGAGCAACTACGGCGAGATGTCGGTCAACAGTTCGCTTTTCGACATGGCGATCGTCATCGATGCCGAGAAGAAGGCGATCATGGCGTATCGCGACGGCAAACCGATGGCGGAGCCGCTCACGGATTTCTTCGCGCCTTCGCTCTGGACCCTGTTCGACGCGGTGAAGGCGGCCGGCCCGGCCGATCGTCCTCAGGCGATCGGTTTCGTCACCACCAAGCGGGGCATTGCCGCCGTCGGCGTGGCATTGGTGCGGAAAAAGTCCGGTTCGCTTGACGTGCCCGCCGGCCAGCAGCGCTATCTCGTTTTCGCCCGCCATCTCGATGACGACAGGGTGACCGCTCTCGGCCAGACCTATGTCATCGGCGGGCTGAGGCTGGCGCCGCCGAGTTTTGCGGCCGACTACCTCGTCCCGATCGTCGATCCGACGGGGGCAACGCTCGGCAAGCTCGTGTGGATCTCGCGTTCACCCGGCGATATCGGCTATGCACAGGTGCGGCCGATGGTCATCCAGGCGCTCGGCCTCGTCGGATTGTTCTTCGTCGTGCTGCTGGTCATCGGCTGGCTTGCCGGCCGCCGCCTGAAGGCGGAGGAAAACAGCGCTCGCGAGGAGGCGCTGCGCGACAGGCTGAGCGGTCTTTCCAATCGCGACGGTCTCGGGTTGGCCGTCGATCGGTTTGTCGTCGAGGCACGCCAGACCAAGCGCAACGTGCTGCTCCTCTATCTCGACCTCGATGGCTTCAAGGAAGTCAATGACAGCTATGGCCACGGCACCGGCGATCAGTTGATCCGTGCGGTCGCGGCCGGGCTCGCTGTGCTCATTCCGCAGGGTGCCGTTCTCGCCCGCATCGGCGGCGATGAATTTGCCATCGCCTTTCTCTCCGACAGCGAGAATGCCGCCGCCCTGCAGCTTGCCGAGCAGATCCTCGATTTTCTTGTCGAGCCGCTGGAGATCGGTCGCCGTGTCGTCGTCGTCGGGGCAAGCATCGGCATTGCCATGTCGCCTTCCGGGACGATCGGGCGTGAGGAGCTGGTGCGCCGTTCCGACCTTGCCATGTACAAGGCGAAGGAGGCCGGCCGCGCGCGCATGACGCTCTACGATCCGTCGATGGACGCCGATCGAGAGCAGCGCAATGCGCTGGAGCTCGACCTCCGGATCGCCATCGAAAGCGGCGACCTGACACTTGCCTACCAGCCGCTGATCGATGCGGCGACGCATGCGATGACCGGTGTCGAGGCGCTGGTGCGCTGGAACCGCCCAGGCCATGGCCCTGTTTCGCCGGAGCTGTTCATCCCGATCGCCGAAACCAGCGGCCTCATCGAATCGCTCGGCCTGTTCGTGCTGCGCAAAGCCTGCGAGACGGCTAAGCAATGGCCGGAACTCAATGTGTCGGTCAACGTCTCGCCCGGCCAGTTCCGCAATCCCGCCTTTACCGACTATGTGCGCTACGTGCTGAAGCAGACGGAGATCGAAGCCGGCCGCATCACGCTTGAGATTACCGAAGGCTACATGATCCAGAATCCGCAGCGCACCCGCCAGTCGATCGAACGGTTGAAGGGGCTGGGGGTCAAGGTGGCGCTCGACGACTTCGGTTCCGGCTTCTCCTCGATCGGTTATCTCAGGCAGTTCGGTTTCGACCGCATCAAAATCGACCGCTCGCTGGTCATGGGTGTCAACGACAGACGCCAGCGCGAGATGCTGCAGGCGACGGTAGCGCTCGCCCGCTCGCTCGACATTCCGGTGACGGCCGAAGGCATCGAGACCGAGGAGCAGGCGATAGCCATGCGCCTTTTCGGCTGCGACTGCCTGCAGGGCTATTTGTTCGGAAAGCCTGTGATATCAGACCTTATCACCGAGATGCTGAACGAGCGACGTGCAGCGGAGCCGGCGGCCCGACGCCACATCGGCGCAGCCTGATCCAATCAGAACCCTGGCTCAGCTGCCGATATGTCGCTGGCCGCGCTTCTTCGCCAGGGCGATCTGGTGCTGACGCTGACGGTAGCGCAGCCGGTCTTCCTCCGTGCGCGTGTCGTAGCAGTGGCTGCAGGAAACGCCTTCCTCGTAAAGCGGCGACGTCATTTCCTCGGCAGTGATCGGGTTGCGGCAGGCGTGGCAGAGCCGGTGTTCGCCTTGCTTCAAACCGTGCTCGACGGACACACGCTCGTCGAAGACGAAGCAGGCGCCATCCCAGAGGCTTTCCTCCTGCGGCACTTCCTCCAGATATTTCAGGATGCCGCCCTTCAGATGATAGACCTCGTCGAAGCCCTCAGCCTTCATGAAAGCGGTGGCCTTCTCGCAGCGTATGCCGCCGGTGCAGTACATGGCGACCTTCGGCTTGTTGTGCAAACCGGGATTCTGCCGCACCCATTCCGGAAATTCACGGAAGCTCTTGGTCTTCGGGTCGAGCGCGCCGCGGAAGGTTCCGATCGCCGTCTCGTAGTCGTTGCGGGTATCGATGACGATGGTGTCGGGATCGGAAATCAGCGTGTTCCAGTCCTTGGCCGCCACATAGGTGCCGACCACCTTGTTGGGGTCGATATCTTCGACACCCATGGTGACGATTTCCTTCTTCAGCTTCACCTTCATGCGCAGGAAGGGCATTTTCGAGGCGCGACTTTCCTTGTGCTCCAGGCCCGAAAATTCCGGCTGGGCGCGCAGGAAGGCGAGCACGGCGTGAATGCCGGTATCCGGGCCTGCGATCGTGCCGTTGATGCCTTCATGCGCCAGAAGCAGCGTTCCCTTGACGCCGTTCTCCTCGCAAAGCGTCTGCAACGGCGCCTGCAGGTCAGCAAAGCGCGGCACGGAAACGAAATGGTAGAGTGCGGCCACGAGGAGCGGGCTGGTGTGTGTCAGGCTGTCGGTCATAGGCCGGAAATACAGAAAATCGGCGGGCCGCGCAATTGCCTTCGCCAGTGGCGGCCTTGACCGGTGACTGATTACGCTCGCGCCTGCCACGCGGAAAACGGCCGCACGCCGAAACTCCGGTCGGGGATGTCGTCAAGAACGCTGATGAACTCGATCGAGTGCCCATCCGGATCCTTGAAATAGATAGATAGCGCCGGCATCCAGCCGAGAACCACCGGCTCCGTGACCGGTTCACCGGTGAAGCCGAGAGGTTCCACACCCTTTGCCCTGAGAATGGCGGGCGCTTGCTGCACGCCGCCGGCGGTCATGCGGAAGGCGATGTGCAGCCGCATCTTCAGCGGCCCGCTTCCGGTTTCCCAAAGGCCGAGCATGCCGGTCTTCCTGTCGTCCACCCAGAGGAAAGCGACTTTACGCTCCTCGAATGAGGCGGCAGGTTCGAGCCCAACGACATCGCGGTAGAAGTCCGTGGAGGTCTTGAGATCGGCAACGGTCAGATGGGTCTCGTAGAGCCCGAGCACCTTTGGCATCGCGGCATTTTCGGCGGTCATTTTTTCCTCGCGGATCAAGTCTCTGCTTGTTCAACCACGGCAGGCTAGGACCTCAAGATTGGTTGAGGTCAATAGGGTTCCTTGTGATATTGCAGATGCGATGGGAAATGCAGAGCTGCGCGCAAGCACTTCCGATTTCGCGGCCTCTCAACTCCCAGCCATCAACCAGAGAAGCTCGATGCGCTGGGCTTCCTCGTCGGCATCATCGGCGAAGACGGCCTCGGCTTTGACCAGCGCTTGCCGCCGGTCTTCCTGCTGGCGGAAGATGATGATGTCGAGCAGATGCGCCAGGTCATCATTGCGGGTGAAGAGCTGTGGTTCGGCTTCGACCAGTTCGGAGAGCACGGTGAGATCGTGGATGTGGCCGAGATCCTCGACGAGTTCCTTGGCGGCATCGCGCTTGGCCTTCATCGCGCCCGGCCAGACGTCACGCAAAAGCGCATGGTAGAGCCGATAGTCGTAGGTGCGTTTGCGCAGATCGTGGAAGTCGTCGGCCGATGCCTCGCCATGGCAAGCCGCAAGCGCGCTCTTGGCCTTCCGCGCCGTGCGTCGCCAGCTCTTCGCCAGCATGCGGGCATTCCTGCGGTGGCCGCCATCAAAGGAGACGGCATCCAGGGCGGCGATCGCCTGCTTCAGAACGTCGGAGGTTTCCGTCAGCCGCTGCTCCAGGCCGCTTTCGGCTTGCGCCATCCAGTCACGGCGCGCTTCGAGAATGGTGACGATGCGGCCGAGCGCCTCGCTCTCCTCGTTCCCGCGGGCTGCATGCTGCAGATATTGCGCGGTGCCGATGAGGGCGGCAGCGTCGCGGATCGCCGAAAGCGAGCGTGCGGTATCGCGCAGCCTTGCGTTTTCCTGGGCCTGAAAATCCGGCACCTCGCGGGCCACGAGGCGATAGAGCGAGCGCAGCCGTTTCAGGTTCTTGCGGAAAGAATGGATCGCCTCATGCGCGCCGTCCGGGCGTTCCTCGAGGATAGTGACGGCGTGTTCCAGCTGCTTCGTCGCGACGCTGCGGAATGCCTTGGTGAAATCGGCGTCAGGCCGAATGCGATAGGCCATGCCTGTCGTGCCCATATTCTGTGGCAAGGGCCTGATTGGAATAACGGAAATCGCCGGTCACTTCGCGGCCGAGCCAGGCAGGCAGGGGCGGATCATCGGTTTCCGCCGTCATTTCCACCTCGGCAATCACCAGTCCGCGATGCTCGCCGGTAAAGACGTCGACTTCCCAGACGAAGTCCTCATGCGGAACGCGATAGCGCGTCTTCTCGATGACGACGCCGATCGCGTTCTGCAACAACTCTTCGGCATCGGCGATCGGTATGTCGTATTCGAATTCGTCACGGGTGATGGTGCTGCGGCCGATCTTGATCGTCAGTTTCGCCTTCCTGCCGTCGAGGATGCGCACGCGCACGGAACGATCATCCATCGAGGCAATGTAACCCTGCCTGAAGACAGATTTCGTCTCGACGGCGGAACGCCATCCATCGCTGCGTACAAGAAACTTCCGCTCGATCTCTTTCGCCATACCGGTGAACCTTTTGTGACGATTGCGGCACGGTAGCCCAATTTCCACGCATTTCATACCCTTCTCGGCATACGGTCCGGTTTTATCTCGACAAGGTTCCGCGGGGGCGTTATTCGGGGTCCGAATTCAATCGTTTCAAGGAGGTCGCGCGACCATGGGCGAGAAAACAGAGAAGCTCCTTTCGATCCTGAAACTCCAGCCTGTCGTTCCGGTCTTGATCGTCGACGATGCAAAGACGGCGGTGCCGCTGGCCCGTGCGCTCGTCGCGGGCGGCCTGAAGGCGATCGAGATCACCATGCGCACACCGGCGGCGCTCGAGGCCGTGCGCGCTGTCGCCGCAGAGGTCGAGGGCGCCGAAGTCGGCGCCGGCACGATCCTCAATGTCGCCCATTGGGAAGCCGCCGTCGAGGCGGGTTCGAAGTTCATCGTCAGCCCGGGCACGACGCAGGAACTGCTTGATGCCGCCGCCGATTCCGACGTGCCGCTGCTTCCGGGGGCTGCGACCGCCAGCGAAGTCATGGCGCTGCGCGAAGAAGGCTACCAGGTGCTGAAATTCTTTCCGGCGGAGCAGGCCGGCGGCGCCGCCTATCTCAAGGCGCTGTCCTCGCCGCTTGCCGGCACGCTGTTCTGCCCGACCGGCGGTATTTCGCTGAAGAACGCCAATGATTATCTCTCGCTGCCGAACGTCATTTGCGTTGGCGGCTCGTGGGTGGCGCCGAAGGAACTGGTCGCGGCCGGCGACTGGGCTGGCATTACCAAGCTCGCGGCAGAAGCGGCGGCGCTGAAGGCCTAAACCTTTGTTCAGTGGGTGCGACACCCCCCTCTGTCCTGCCGGACATCTCCCCCACAAGGGGGGAGATCGGCAGGAGGCCAGCTCTTTCTCCCGATCCGCCGCTTGAGCCAATTTCTTGAGGAAACCCTCACGCCCAGACAATCTCCCTCCTTGTGGGGGAGATGCCCGGCAGGGCAGAGGGGGTGGCAACTCGGCACGCGGCATTTGTATTTCACCCGTCGCAAACCTATGTACTCCTCCAGTTTCAAACAGGGAGATGACGAGGAATGTTCGACGCAAAGAAGCTTCTCGACCAGTTTTTGGGTTCGCAGGTGCCAGGTCTTGGCGGTTCGGTCCGCGACAGGGCCGGTGACGCCGTGCAGACGGCAAAGAACAATCCGCTGGCGACAGGTGCGATTGCAGCCGCGCTTCTCGGCACCAAGACCGGTCGGGGTATTGCCGGCAATGCACTAGCGATCGGCGGTCTTGCCGCGATTGCCGGCCTCGGCTACCAGGCCTACAAGAATTATCAGGCGGGGCAGGCGCCCGCTGCCCCTTCCGATGCACCGTCCGCCAATAATCCGGTCCTTCTGCCGCCGCCGGCCGAGTCCGGTTTCGGACCGACGTCGCCTGCCGGCAGCAATGAATTCGTGCTGGTGCTGATCCGCGCGATGATCGCCGCCGCCAAGGCCGACGGCCATATCGACGATGCCGAACGCGCCCTCATCATGGACAAGGTCAAGGCCGCCGATGTCAGCGGCGAGGCTGCCGCCTTCATCGAGCATGAACTCGCTTCGCCGACGGATATCGATGCGCTCGTTGCCGCAGCGACGACGGAAGAACAGCGCGTCGAGCTTTACACCGCCTCGCGGCTGACCATCGACCCGGATTCGCGCGCCGAGCGCGGTTATCTCGATCTGCTTGCCGGCCGCCTCGGCCTTGCCGACCAGTTGGTCGACCATATCGAGGCGACGGTGTCGTCGGCCAAGACGACCTTGTCACAGTGACATCTAGGCCGGTTGCCTTTGTCGGGCGGCTGGCCTATCCACTCTTCCGAAAAGGGAGTGGACATGCGCGATCTCACAAATTTCAAGGGCTGCCCGGCGCCGAAGCCGGTCACACTGAAGGGCCGTTTCGTTACCGTGGAGCCCTATCGGCGCGCGGAACATCTCGAGGCGCTGTGGGACGGGCTCGGCGGCATGGGCATCAATCCGCTGCTTCTCTATTTCGCCCAGGACGACTTCTCCGGTATCGACGATTTCGCCAACTGGCTGGAAACCGTCTACACCAAGTCCGGCTGGCTCACCCATATCTTCCGCGACAACGCCACCGGCAAGATTGTGGGCATGGCGAATTACATGCGCGCCGACCCGGCAAACGGTGTCGTCGAGATCGGCGGTGTGGCGCATGGCGTTGAGATGAAGCGTTCGCCGCTTTCAACCGAGGCGCATTATCTGATGGCCAAGCACGTCTTCGAGGATCTCGGCTACCGCCGCTACGAATGGAAATGCGACAATAACAACGAGGCGAGCAAGACGACGGCGGCGCGTTACGGCTTCAGCTTCGAAGGGGTCTTCCGCCAGCACATGATCTCCAAGCATCGCAATCGCGACACCGCCTGGTTCTCGATGATCGACGCCGAATGGCCGATGATCAACGATGCCTTCGAAGCCTGGCTCGCGCCCGGGAATTTCGACGCCGAGGGCAACCAGGTTCGCCGCCTGCAGGATATTCGCGCTGATCTTGAAAAGGAAAGGCTCGCGTGAGCCCGGAGAGCCGCTCGCAGGCAATCGCCGCCGCCATCATCTTGCTTAGCGCCGCCCTCGTCATCTATTTCCTGCCGACCATCGTGCTGTGGATCGGCAATTTCTCGCCGACGCTGGCGATCGTCGTCGGCGTCTGCCTGATCATGGCGTTTTTCGCGGTCTTCTGGCTGCGGGCGCGCTATCAGCGCGGCCGGGGAAAGTAATTTTATCCCTGCAGCGAGGCTCCGAGCAGCAGGGCGCCCATCAGCATGACGAGCACGGCGCCGAGGATTTCGATGGCATTGCCGACCCAGATCGAGGCGGTCGAGCCGCGTCCGGAGAGGCGGACGGCCGCACTCTTGGCAGTGACGGCAAGTGTGGCAAGCAGGGAAACGGTGATCGCCGTGCCGAGCGACATGGCAGCGACCGACAGCACGCCGCCGAGATAGAGCCCGTTCAGCAGTGAGAAGGTCATGACCAGAAGTGCGCCGGAGCAGGGGCGCAGACCGACGGCAACGATCGCCGACCAGGCCTCGCGGGCGCTGAACTTGTCGCCGCCGAGCAGTGCCGGATCGGGCACATGGGCATTGCCGCAGGTCTCGCAGACCATGCCGGGAACGAAGGTGTGGCCGGCTTCGACAGCCTGCGCCTTGCCGTTGAAGGCATAGGCCTGGCGTTCGGCCGCATTGTCCTTCCAGTCGAGCATCATGCTGACCGGGCCGGCGGGCGTTGCCATCAGCCGGCGGCGCGGCATATTGCCCGCCATCGAGCGCAGTTTGCGAAACAGCAGCCAGCCGCCGAACAGGATGACCATGACGAAGCTTAAGATCTCCATCGCATGGGTCGCTGCCGTCAGCGTGATGCCGGTGCCACGCAGCACCAGCCAGGCGCCGCCGACCAGCGCCACCGCCATCACGCCCTGGACGAAGGCCGAAATGAAGGAAATCACGACGCCGCGCTTCAGCTCGACCTCGTTGGCGATCATGTAGGAGGAGATGACCGCCTTGCCGTGGCCCGGGCCGGCGGCATGGAAGACGCCGTAGGCGAAGGAGAGGCCGATCAGCGATGCCAGCTGCCACGGGTCCTGGCGCATCGCCTTCAAGGCGCCGGTCAGCGCCCGATAGAAGGCCTGCTGCTCATAGTTCACATAGAGCAAAAGCGGTGCGAGCGGCCCGCCTGTCGGCTGGAAGCTCGGCTCCGCCGTGCCGATGCCGAGCGGCGATTGCGCATGGGCGAGGCTTGCAGCCGTTACCAGCGCAAGGGTTGCAGCGGAAAGGATGAGGGGCAGGCGTTTCGTCAGCATGTGACCTCCAGCCGGGTGGCGAAGAGTTTGGACATGTTGGTGCCGGTGGGATCGTTGAAGAAAGCGTCCGTCAGCGACTGTTTATTTTGCGAGATCACCTCGTCGGCATCCGGTCGCACCACCTGATGTTTGCAGGCCTTGAAGCCGTCTCCGACGATCGCCAGCTCGGTGTCGGTGGGAAAATCGATCGAGGTGTAGAGCGTCGGATCGTAGACGCCGAAGGTGAGCCGGCCCTTCAGCGGCATCTTCTCCACCGGCTTCACCGCAAAGAACATCAGCAGCTGGCCATCCTTGTAGTCGACATGGATGATGTCGGGCTTCTGAACGGTGATGTTCTTCCCGTTGATCGTCAGGTTCATGTAGTAGTCGTAATCGGCAAGAGACTTCTTGACCGTGTTGCCGACGTCGGTCAGCTCGTTCGGCTCCAGCTTCAGGTCGGTGTTCTTGTCGAAATCCATGACCACTGAGGAGGAAAAGACCTCGTCGAAGCGCCAGACATTGCGCAGCTCCTCGACACTGCCGTCCTTGCCGGCCACGACTTCGAGGCGCGCTTCCACGAAGATGTGCGGATGCGCAAAGGCGGCGGCCGGCGCCAGCGAAAGAAGCGCGGCCATCAGTATCGTTGAATGTCTCATCTATCCCGCTGCCCTGTTCGCTGCCCCTGACTTCTTGCCAGAAATTGGGACGGAATTGGGACCGGGCTCTGCATCGGCTTCGCTGGGTCGGATGCCACTGCATAATTTAAGGATAAAATTATGCAGCGATTCAAAGTGCTACAGCGTCCTTTGCGCGTCTAAAAAGACGCGCGGCGCTGTAGAGCGGGGCGGAATGTCGCATCGCTTCGCAAGGGCGCCGGCTTACGGATGTTTCTTGAACCAGTTGTGCAGGTAATCGACGAAGATTCTTACCTTGGCCGGCAGGTAGCGCCGGTGCGGGTAGACGGCATAGATGCCGCGGTCGGTCGGGGTGTAATCGTTGAACAGGGTCACCAGTTCGCCGCTCTCGATCGGCTTGCGGGCGATGAAATCCGGGATGAAGGCTACGCCGATGCCGGCCAGTGCTGCGCGTAATGTCGCATGAGGGCTGTTGACCTCTATCGGTCCGGAAACGGCGACGGCGAACGAGGTGTTGTCGGGATTGTGGAAGCGGATGCTCGCCTGGGTGCGCGCATTGGTATCGACGATGAAGGGGACGCTGGAAAGGGCCGTTGGGTGATCGAGATCGGGATAACGCTCGAGAAATTCAGGGGTGGCGCAGATATGGATGCGGAAATCCGAGATCTTGCGAGCGATCATGCCGGAATCTTCGAGCTTGGTGATGCGGATCGCCACGTCGAAGCCTTCCTCGATCAGATCGACAAACCGGTCGTCGGCGGCGATCTCCAGTGAAAGGTCCGGGTTCTCCTTGGCGAAATCGATCAGCGACTGGCCGACATCGGCATCGACAAAGGTGCGCGGCACCGAGATGCGCAGCCGTCCCTTGAGCTGCGCATTGTTCTCACGCACGAGATCGGCGAGGTTGTCGATCTCCTTCAAGATATCGGAGGCGGTGCGATAATAGGTATGGCCGGCTTCGGTCATCGAGAACTGCCGGGTGGTGCGGTTGAGCAGCAGGGCGCCGAGCTCATCCTCCAATTCGCGCACATATTTGGAGAGCAGCGCCTTGGAGCGACCGGTGCGCCGTGCCGCGGCGGAGAAGCCTTCGGCCTCGACGACATCGATGAAGGCGCGTATGCGGGTCAAGGTATCCATGGCACCCCTCAGGCTGTTTCGGAATGTTGAACAAATTGGCTCGTCTTGTTCAATAATTTTTTTAGTCCGAGATCAAAAAATCGCTTGATTATGAAGGCGAATATTCTTATTTCCCACTCAGCCCAAAGTCGCACGTGCCCATGGGTGTCCGCCGAACCCTCGAATTGGTGAGGAAATCGGTAAGGTACCTGGAATTAACCCCTCCAGTCGCTATTCCGGCCAACCGGAAAATGCGAGGACGCCTGAAGCAACGACGGTGCGGGCCTTTTTGTTCTCTCCCTGCTTTCCATCAGCGGGGGTTACTGAAGAGGCACACCATCATTGCCGGAAGTGCGGTTGGGATTCTCCCTCCAATCCATGGCAGACAAAGCCGAACTTACACCGCATCGCGGCGTTGGTTCACTATTTGCGCATCGAGCGCTTGCTATGGTTCCGGGGTCTCCACCGGCTGGTTCCAATGCGAGCAATCGTATGCCCTTTGTCCTCCGGTTCATGCCGGAGCTCTGGAATTGGAAGAGGGAATCGATATGACCACCCAGCGCATCCGCGACTTTCTCGCAACCCGACGTCCCGATGGTCCCTGCCTCGTGGTTGACCTCGACGTCGTTCGCGACAATTTCCACGCTTTCCGTCACGCCATGCCGGACAGCGCCATCTATTATGCCGTCAAGGCCAACCCGGCCCCGGAAGTGCTGAAGCTGCTCGCAGGCCTCGGCTCCAATTTCGATTGCGCATCCGTTGCCGAAATCGAAATGGCGCTCGACGCCGGTGCGACCGCTGCCCGCATCTCCTACGGCAACACGATCAAGAAGGAACGTGACGTTGCCCGCGCGCATGCGCTCGGCGTCAGCCTCTTTGCCGTCGACAGCCATGAGGAAGTCGAGAAGATCTCGCGCGCCGCTCCCGGCGCCCGTGTCTTCTGCCGCGTGCTCACGGATGGCGAAGGCGCCGAATGGCCGCTGTCGCGCAAGTTCGGCTGCGTTCCGCAGATGGCTGTCGACGTTCTCGTCTACGCCCATCAGCTTGGCCTGCAGTCCTATGGCGTCTCGTTCCATGTCGGTTCGCAGATGACCAAGGTCGATGCCTGGGATTCGGCGCTCGCCGATGCCAAGCGCGTGTTCGTATCGCTTGCCAAGCAGGGCATCCACCTGCAGATGGTCAACATGGGCGGCGGCTTCCCGACCAAGTACCTGCGTGACGTTCCGTCCGCAGAAGCTTACGGCAAGTCGATCTACCAGGCGCTGCGCACGCATTTCGGCAACCAGATCCCGCAGACGATCATCGAGCCGGGCCGCGGCATGGTCGGCAATGCCGGTGTCATCAAGGCGGAAGTCGTTCTGATTTCGAAGAAGTCGGATAATGACGATGCCCGCTGGGTCTTCCTCGACATCGGCAAGTTCGGCGGTCTCGCCGAGACGATGGACGAAGCCATCCGCTATCCGATCCGCACGGAACACGACGGCGACGAGATGGAGCCCTGCGTCATTGCCGGTCCGACCTGCGATTCGGCCGACGTGCTCTACGAGAAGAACCTCTATCCGCTGCCGATCTCCCTTTCGATCGGCGACGAGGTCCTGATCGAAGGCACCGGCGCCTATACGACGACCTATTGCGCGGTCGCTTTCAACGGTTTCGACCCGTTGAAGGCCTACGTCATCTAAGGTCGTTTCCGCCGGCCCCGTAACCAGCCGGGGCGGCAACTTCACAATTTTCCTTCATCGCCGCTGATAACGGTATTGGGTACGGGAGGCCAAGATGGCCGCTGTTCTTGATTCTGTCCGCGCATTCTTTGCGCCTACCACTTTCGCCATCGACGCCGAAAATCCCTCGGATGTCGTTGCGCGTGAAAACCTGCTCGACCGCGTCATGGGTCCGGATCGCCGCAAGAAGTCGTCGGAGAAGATCCGCCGCAACCGCGTCCCGGCCGAGGGCCTTGCGCTCGTCGCGCGCGATCGCGACGGCCATGTCATCGGCTCGGTGCGGCTCTGGAACATCGAGGCCGGCGTCAATGACGAAGGCACGCCGATCAATGCGCTGCTGCTCGGACCGCTCGCCGTTGCGCCCCATCAGGGCGGCAAGGGCATCGGCTCGGCGCTGATGCGCGCGGCGATTCTCGAAGCGAAGAAGCGCGGGCACGGCGCCGTCCTGCTCGTCGGCGATGCTGCCTATTACGAGCGCTTCGGCTTCTTTGCCGAAAAGGCTCGCCATCTTGTCATGCCGGGTCCGTTCGAACGCTCGCGCTTTCTGGCGCTCGAACTCACGGAAGGCTGGCTTGACGGCGCGGCCGGCATGATTGTCCCTTCGGGACGCATGCTGACCGGTGCCCCGGTTCGCCGCGCAGCCTAGAACGGGATTGGGCCGGGTCGGCCTGAAACGACACGCGGAGCCGTAAGGCTGCGCCGACCGGCCGGCCAGGTTGGGAATTTTTCCCCCGGCTGGTAATATCCGCGCCGTTTGACCACGCAGGCTGGCGGGCCTGGTGTGGTTGCGGCGCGGATTGTCTTTCTGGCATCAAGTTTCGAAAAGGCGCCGGCAGCACGCGGAAACACAATCGCGTGAAATGGGTCGCCGGCCCGCGAACATATCGCGGCGATATCCTATCTTGCATCGCATGATCCGCCTTCTTTCCCTTCTGCTTTTCTTCTGCCTGCCGCTTGCAGCAACGGGGCCGGCGGCTGCCCAGAGCACGGCTTCCGGCGTCGGCGGGCTTGGTCCGCGTCTCGATCGCGCGGCGAGCGACCCCGCGATGAGGCCTCTCAAGACGGTGATTGTTGCTCGCGACGGGCGCGTGCTCAGCGAACGTGGGTTCCATGGTCATTCGCCCTCGGAATCGACCAATATCAAATCCGCTTCGAAGTCTATCATTTCGGCGCTGGTCGGTATCGCCATCGACAAAGGCCTGCTCGAGGGGCCGGACCAGAAGATCGCGCCGATCCTGAAGGCCGATCTTCCGGCATCACCGGACCCGCGCATCAACGACGTCACCATCGGCAATCTTCTCTCCATGCAGGCTGGGCTCGATCGCATGTCGGGGGCGAACTACGGCCGCTGGGTCTCCTCGCGCAACTGGGTGCGCTTTGCGCTGTCGCAGCCTTTCGTCGATCAGCCCGGCGGCGAGATGCTCTATTCCACCGCCTCCACGCATCTGCTGTCGGCCATTCTCACCAGGGTCGGCCGGCGGTCGACGCTGACATTGGCGCGCGAATGGCTGGGTCCTGTCGAAGGTTTCCGCATTGGCGCATGGGAGCGCGATCCGCAGGGCATCTATCTCGGCGGCAATCAGATGGCGATGAGCGCCCGGTCCCTGCTTGCCTTCGGCGAACTCTACCGCAACGGCGGCAAGACCACCGACGGCCGCCAGATCGTTCCTGCCGACTGGATCGCCCAGTCGTGGCAGCAGCGCACCAACTCGCGCTTCTCCGGCGATGAATATGGCTATGGCTGGTTCACGCGGCAGATCGGTGGCGAGCAGGTGCATTTTGCCTGGGGATATGGCGGGCAGATGCTCTACATCGTGCCGTCGCTCGATCTCACCGTCGTCATGACCTCGGAAGAGAGCGGTCCGTCTGCCCGAAACGGCTACAGGGACTTGCTGCACGGTCTGTTGGCGGACATCATCGGCTCGGTGCGGGCCGCTTGACGACAGGGCCGCGCGTCTTTCAGACGCGCCAAGGGTCTGTAGGATTTTGAATTATGCAGCGGGAAAAACCCGCGATCGTTAAATTTTTAGCGAAGGCTCCAATCAAACCGCAAAACGCTTCCTGTAAGTTCCGCGAGAATTTCGGGAAAGCGCCATGCTGCTGGATCTCAGGACAATCTATTTCATTGTTGCCGTGAGCTGTTTTGTGCTGGGCATTCTCCAGCTTGCAGCCTATGCGACGGGTCGCTTCGAGAGGTGGCCGCTGTGGTGGGGCTTGAGCAACCTTCTTGTCGGTGTCGGCTCGTTTCTCGTCGCGCTGCGTAATCTCGTTCCCTACTCGGTCTCGGTCGACGGCGGCAATATCGTCACCATCGCCGGCTACATGCTGATGTTCTTTGCCGTGCGGGTGTTTTCGGGACGAGCGCTCGACCAGCGCACTTTCTGGCTTGCCATCTTGCTCGTCAGCGTTCCTGTCGTCCTCATCGTCAGCGATCCATCGGCAGTCTCGGCGAGGCTCCTCTACGTCTCCGTCATCTGCTGCCTTTGCGATCTTGCCGTTGCAAGGGAGGCGATCAGCATTGTCCGGCGCGAGAGGCTCTATTCGGCAGCCTTGCTTGTCGGCCTCTACGCCTGCACTGCCGCGATCTTTGCGGTTCGCAGCATTCTCGCGGCGACCGGTGAGATCGGTGGACCGGATCCTTTCGGCGGCAGTGCAATTCACAGCTGGATGGCGGTATCGGCGGTCGCGTTCATCATGCTGCGCAGCATGGCCATGGTGCTGATGGCCGCCGAGCGCAGCCGAAATCAGCTGACCGAACTCGCTCACCACGATCCGCTGACCGGCGCGCTCAATCGCGGCGGCCTTGCCCAGCATCTGCCGACTCTCGGTTCCCAGCCAGTGTCGCTGCTGATCATCGATATCGACCATTTCAAGCAACTGAACGACAGGCATGGCCATGCCGCCGGTGACGACATCCTGCGGCTTTTCGCCAGTGTTTCGAGAGGCATCATGCGCTCCGACGATCTGCTTGCCCGCCAAGGTGGAGATGAGTTCCTGGCGGTGCTGAAAAACGTTTCCCGGGAGGATGCGGTGGCGATTGCCGAGCGCATCCGTCTCGCTTTCGCCGCTGCCGTCATGCAGCGGCCGGATCTGGCCGTCTTTCCGACGCTGAGCGTCGGTGTCGCCGCGCGTGCGGAAAGCGGCGGAGATTTTGAACGGCTGATGCAGAAGGCCGACGAGGCGCTCTATCGTTCGAAGCGCGAAGGCCGTAACCGGGTCGAAGTCTTCTGGGAAAATCAGCAGGCCGCTTAGCGAAAAGGGCCGAACTCTTTATCTCGGAGCGATCCTAGATGTTCTGGTCCATCGTCTCGGCGGGGATTTCATCGGCGCGGTGGATGCGTACGACGGCGGCTGGCACGCCGGCGACCGTGCAATGCTCGGGCACCGATTTGAGCACGACGCTACCGGCGGCAACTTTGCTGAAGGCGCCGATTTCGATATTGCCGAGGATCTTGGCGCCGGCGCCGATCATCACGCCGTGGCGGATCTTCGGGTGGCGGTCGCCGGTTTCCTTGCCGGTGCCCCCGAGCGTGACGTTCTGCAGGATAGACACTTCATCCTCGATGACAGCCGTTTCGCCGATGACGATGCCCGAACCGTGGTCGAGCATGATGGATGCGCCGATGCGTGCCGCCGGATGGATATCCGGGCCGAAGACCAGCGAAACGAGATTGGCGAGCCAGCTGGCGATCTCCGGACGGCCGGCGATCCAGAGCGCATGGGCGATGCGATGCGTCTCAAGCGCATGAAAGCCCTTCAGATTGAGAAGCGCGTGCAGAAATGTCGTGCAGGCCGGATCGCGCTCGCGCACGGCGATGAGATCGGCCTCGACCTTCCGCATGATATCGTCATCAAGTGTGGACAGGATAAGATCGAACAGATCACCCGTTTCCACCTGCGCTACGGAGAGCCGCGCGGCCAGCACGCGGGCGATGATCTCATCGTTGTTGGCAGTGTCGGTTACCTGAGCGGCAAGCAGCTGCCTCAATATCGGCTCGCGCGCGGCGAGCTCGGCCGCCTCGGCGCGAATCACGGTCCAGACGGATGCGTCGGCCAAAGGCTGCGGCTGTTGCCCGGCTAAACCGAGGCGGGTCGATTTCGACATTTCCGTTTCCTCTGTCAGCCACGGCAGCGCAAAGCGCTTCCTGCTCGTGGTTCATGTTTCGCCCGGGCACGGCGTTTGGCAAGCCCCGATATCCTACGGCCTTGAGTCCGATAGCATATTCTAACCACCGGATGGCTGCAGGCGAGGGGTCACCTCCGGAAGCCGGCGCCAATGATAGAGCACATCAGGCTCCCGTTCTTCGTTGTCGGCGCCATCGGTTTCCTTCTCGGCGGTAAAACCGTGCCGTTCGTAGAAGCTGCGAGCGCCTGCATTACGCTTAAACGTCCAGAGCCTGATCTCGTTCATCTCGTCCTTGGCGCAGCCGAGGAGTGAAGAGCCGATGCCCATGCCCTGGAAACCGGGGAGAACGTAAAGCTGCTCTATCCAGTTGTCGCCATAGGCGATGACACCGACGAGCCGGTTGCCCATGGCAGCGCCGAGGATCGAGCAAGTCGGCAGCAGATGCATGCGCCAATACTGCTCCTCTTCCTCAGGCGTATGCACATCCGGCAGCCAGGGCAGCCGTTGCCACAGGGCGACACGTCTGATTCCGGCCGCCGCCTGCATATGGTCGGCCGTGAGCGCCACGATTTCGGGTTCCGTCAGGGCGTCGTCCATTGCCGGCAACGGGCCTCAAGCCGAAATATCGATGACACCACAATCGCCGGCTTCCGAGCCGAAGGCGAGCAGCTTGCCGTTTTTGCTCCAGCTCATCGCCGTGATCGCGCCCTTGCCAGGTCGGCGCAGCAGCGCTTCCTTGCTGTCGGCGATGCGCACGGCCAGAATCATGCCGTCGATGAAGCCGATGGCGAGGATGTCTTCGAGCGGATGGAACTTCACCGCGGTCGCCATGATATTGGCGCGGGTGCCGAGCTCCAGCGGCGCCTTGCCCATCGGCCCGTCCTTGCCCTGGAAGGGCCAGACGATTGCCGCAGGCGCGCCTGAAGACGCGAGCCACTTGCCCTTGACCGACCAGGAGAGTGATTTCACCTTGGAAGGGTAGCCGGTCATGCGCATGTGGCGGGCTTCGGTGCCGGGCTTGATGTCGAGCTTCCAGCCGTGCAGTGCGTTTTCCTGCATCGAGGTGACGAGGAAATTACCATCAGGCGAGAAGGTGACGCCGGTATGCGCACCCTTCCATTCAAGATCGACCGGCCTGGCATTCATGCCGATCCAGTGCAGCGACACACCGTTGTAGCGCGCCGCGGCGATGCGCAGCCCCTTCGGCGCAAAGGCAAGCCCTTCGACGGTGCGCTCCTCGGGGAATTCCTTGGTCGTGCCATCGGCAAGGCGCACCAGCGAACTCTTGCCGTAGGAATAGGCCACGGCACCCTGCGGGCCGGCTGCGACCTGCGAAATCCACTTGCGCGGCGCGGTCGCGATTTCGCTGACGCTGCCGTCGGCGGCAATGCGCAGCACTTTGCCGTCCTCGCCGCCCGAAATCAGGCTCTCGCTGTAGGGATCGCGGATCGCAGTGAGCATGCCCTGGTGGGCTTCGGAAACCCTGTCGCCGCCGTCCAGCCGGTGGAATGTACCGTTTGCGCTTGCGAAGAAGGGAACATCACCTAAAAATTCGACGGCCAGAACGTGGCCGTCGAGATCAAGCGGTGCAACTGTCGGCATCAGGCGGCTGCCTCGCAGGCCTTGAAGGAGGTTTCGAGCTTCTCGCGGTCGAGTTCGCGGCCGATGAAGACGAGACGGCTCTCGTGCTTTTCGCCTTCCTTCCACGGCCGCTGATGGTCGCCCTCGATGATCATATGCACACCCTGAACGACGTAACGCTCGGGATCGTCCTTGAAGGCGATGATGCCCTTGAGACGCAGAATATTCGGCCCCTGCGTCTGGGTGATCTTCTGGATCCAGGGGAAGAATCGCTCCGGGTTCATCTCGCCGCCGCGCAGCGACACCGACTGCACCGTCACATCGTGGATCGCCGACATCGCGCCATGATGATGGTCGTGGCCGTGGTCACCATGCTGATGACCGTGATGATCATGGTCATGATGATGGTGGTCGTGATCGCAATCGGGGCCGCAGACATGGTCGTCATGGCCGTGTTCCAGGAAATGCGGATCGTTTTCGAGCGCGCGCTCCAGGTTGAAGGCGCCCTGATCGAGCACGCGGGCGAGGTCGACGCCGGAGCGGCTGGTCTTGTAGACGCGGGCGGCCGGGTTGATGGCGCGGACGATATCCTCGATCACATCAAGTTCTTCCGGGGTCACCAGGTCGCTCTTGTTGATGATGACGACGTCGGCGAAGGCGATCTGGTCTTCGGCCTCGCGGCTGTCCTTCAGGCGTAGCGGCAGGTGCTTGGCATCGACGAGGGCGACGACGGCGTCGAGCTCGGTCTTGGCGCGCACATCGTCATCCATGAAGAAGGTCTGGGCGACCGGCACCGGATCGGCAAGGCCGGTCGTCTCGACGATGATGCCGTCGAAGCGGCCGGGGCGGCGCATCAGGCCTTCGACAACGCGGATCAGGTCGCCGCGCACCGTGCAGCAGACGCAGCCATTGTTCATCTCGTAGATTTCCTCGTCCGACTCGACGATCAGGTCGTTGTCGATGCCGATTTCGCCGAATTCATTGACGATGACCGCATATTTCTTGCCGTGATTTTCGGAGAGGATGCGGTTGAGCAGCGTCGTCTTGCCGGCGCCGAGATAACCGGTGAGCACGGTAACGGGAATAGGCTTCTGGGTGGAGATCGCGTCGGTCATGAGAACCTCTAGGATTAGGCGTGCGGCCGAGCGGCTTGGGATCGGCTGCTTGAACGGTTGGTCTCATATAATGGCTTGAGCGTGGCAGTTCAAAGGGTTTTATAATGTTATAAGATCACATCGTTTGCGCGGCGCAGATGACCCATATTCACCTGAGTTGCGCGACATCGAATGCATCGACATCGCTCAGCAATTCCACCAGTCCTTTTACCGCATGGGCAATCAGCGCCTCGCCTTTCTCTGCCGTCGCAGCTGCGGCATTGCCCGCCACGCCTTGCGTGTTGAGATCCGACATCTTCCAGCCGAAGGCGTGCGGCCCGTAGGCGCGCAGATGCTTGAAACTCTCGGCGAATTCCGTCTGTCGCGAGGAAAAGTCCGCCGCCTTCGCCATATCCACCTTGTCGGGATGAAGCGCCAGCATCACCGAGGTCTCGATATCGCCGCCATGGATGCCGATCGCCTTTTCCTCCGGCGTGATCACGCCATCCGGCACGCCGAAACGGGTCCAGCTCGTCGCCACCGCCAGCATGGCAAAGCGGACCCGCGCCTCGGTCGCGACGATTGATATGACGGGCGAATTGCCGCCATGGGCGTTCAGCATCACGAATTTGCGGATACCCTGCTTTGCCAGCCCCTCGGCGATGCCGAGCCAGCGGTATACCGCTTCGTCGAAGGCAAGCGTCTTCGTTCCTTCAACATCCACATGCTCTACGGAATAGCCGACAGATTCGGCAGGCAGGAAGGTGACCGGCCGGCCGGCGGGCAGGGCTATCTTCAATCGCTCGACGATGCCTTCGGCAATCAGGGTGTCGGTTTCGAAGGGCAGGTGAGGGCCGTGCTGTTCATGGGCGCCGAGCGGCAACACGGCGATCAGATGGCGCTCGTCAGGTGCAAAGGCTGGGTTGCTGTCCTCGAAGCGCGGCGAAGGTGTCATCATCCGGTCGTTGCCTCTTGTTTATGACGAGATCCTGAGCAATGTCATATCGCAGCGGCGTCGGGGCTTAAAGATCAAAGGGATGGCTATGGGAAAGAAGCACAAGGACGGCAAAAAGAACAAGTCCAAGAAGAAGGACCAGACCGAGTATACGCTCGTCGATCTCTCCCCGGCCCTGACCCAGGCGGCGCGTTCCATGCGGACGGTGCTCTCGCGCAACCTGCTTGAAAGCGGGCTCTATGCCGGCCAGGACGGCGTCATTCTCTCGCTTGCCGAGAGCGACGGCATGACGGCGGGCGGCCTTGCCCAGAAGCTCGGGGTCAAGGCGCCGACGATGACGCGCACGATCGGCCGCATGGAGGCGCAGGGCTTTCTCGAGCGCAAGCCCGATGCGGAAGATGCGCGCCTCACCAAGGTCTATCTCACCGAACTCGGCCGTGGCAGCGTGCAGGGGATCGAGATGGCGGCTTCGGCCTGCGACATGCTGGCGACGCAGGAGTTCTCCGAGAAGGAAATCCGCAATCTCGTCCGCCTGCTGAAGGCGATCGATGCCAATCTGCAGGCGGAAGCCATTCATATCGAAGAACCGGACGAAGACTGAAATTTCCCCGAAAGACGAATTGCTTCCATCGATTAAATCTTTTAATTAAACATTTTAAGGGCCGCGCCGGTTTGCTGGCGGGGTCTTGCTGCGTACGTGCTGCCTGGAGGAGGACACGTGGTCCAGAAGATCAAGCTTTCGACAATCGCCGAAACGCTCGGCATTTCAACGGCGACCGTATCGCTTGCCTTACGCGACAGTCCGCTCGTTGCCGGCAATACCCGGGAGAAGATCAAGGAACAAGCGCGCGCGCTCGGCTATATCTACAATCGCCGTGCCGCCAGCCTTCGGACCTCACGCTCCGGCATCATCGGCGTCGTCGTGCACGACATCATGAACCCCTTCTACGGGGAGATCCTGAAGGCGATCGAAAGCGAGCTCGACCGCAGCCGGCACACCTTCATCCTTTCCAACCATTACGACAATGTCGAAAAGCAGCGCACCTTTATCGAGACGCTGCTGCAGCTCGGCGGCGACGGCGTCATCATGTCGCCGGCGATCGGTACGCCGCCGGAAGACGTGCAACTGGCGGAAGACAACGGCATGCCGGCGATCCTGGTCGCCCGCTCGATGGAAGGGCAGGACCTGCCGACCTATCGCGGCGACGACAGCTACGGTATCTCGCTTGCCACCAACCACCTGATCGGGCTCGGTCATCGCTCGATCGCCATGATCGGCGGCACGGACCAGACATCCACCGGCCGCGATCGCTACCAGGGCTATGTCAATTCGCTGCGCAAGGCCGGCATCGAGGTCGATCCGAACCTGCGCATTCCCGGTCCGCGCTCGAAACAGGGCGGTTTCGAGGCTGCAGTGCATTTCCTTTCGCTGCCGCAGAAGCCGACCGCAGCCGTCTGCTGGAACGATCTCGTGGCGATCGGCCTGATGAACGGCATTGCGCGCGCCGGCCTGGTGCCGGGACGCGATATTTCCGTCACCGGCTACGACGATCTCGAGGAGGCCTCGATCGCTACGCCTGCGCTAACGACCGTCTGGAACGGTCAGGCCGAGGTCGGGCGCCTGGCCGCCCGGGCGCTGCTCGATCGCCTTGCCGGCAGCCATGAGCCTGATGGCATGCATCTGATCAAGCCGGAAATGCGCATTCGCCAGTCCACCAGTCCCCATCGGCCGCGCGCCTGAACCACGACTGCCATCCAAGAGGAAAAGCCATGTCCCGCATCGCCATTCTCGTTCCTGGGAAGATACACGAGCGTGTTCTCGAAAGGTTGAAGGATCGTTTTGAGATTATCGCCGTCCCGCGCGAGGAGACGCTTGCGCTTGACGGCGAGATTGCCGGCCGCGTCCGCGGCGTCGCCGTGTCCGGTTCCTTCCCGGGCGCCTGGATGGACCAGCTGCCGCGCGTCGAGGTGATCGCCAATTTCGGCGTCGGTTATGACGGTGTCGACGTGAAATATGCCGCCGAAAAAGGCATTGTCGTCACCAATACGCCTGATGTGCTGAACGACGAGGTCGCCGATACGGCGATCGGCTTGCTGCTGAACACGGTCCGCGAGTTGCCGCGGGCCGAAGCCTGGCTGCGTGCCGGCAACTGGAAGCCGGGCACGGCCTATCCGCTGTCGCGTTTCTCGCTCAAGGGCCGGCATGTCGGGCTTTACGGCCTTGGCCGCATCGGGCTCGAAATCGCCAAGCGGTTGGAGCCGTTCAAGGTGAAGATCAGTTATCACACGCGTTCGCGCCATGCCGATGTGTCCTACGATTATCACCCGACGCTGAAGGGGCTGGCGGACGCGGTGGACACGCTGATCGCCATCGTTCCGAAGACGCCGCAGACGCACAAGACGATCGATGCCGATATTCTGGCAGCACTCGGTCCTGACGGCATTCTCGTCAATGTCGGCCGCGGCTGGACGGTGGACGAGGAGGCGCTGAGTGCGGCGCTTGCTTCCGGCGCGCTCGGGGCTGCCGGTCTCGACGTCTTCTATGAAGAGCCGACCGTACCGGCCGACCTGTTGGAACCGACAAATGCCGTGCTGCTGCCGCACGTCGCCTCCGCGTCCGTGCCGACACGCAATGCAATGGCCGATCTCGTCGCCGACAATCTCATTGCCTGGTTCGAGAAGGGTGCGGCGCTGACGCCGGTGCCGGAGACGCCGCAGAAGGCTTAGGTGGTTGGCACGGCGCACGATGCTTGCCAAGTAACAGATATGGTGCTTCGCCGGCGCCGCGCCGTCAGGCGATCGCCTGCGCTGACATGATCGGCAGCTTGGCCGCGGCATAGCTGCGGACGGCGTCGCCGAAAGCGGCGAACAGCTGGTTCGAAGACTTGTCGGTTTCAGCCCAATATTCCGGATGCCATTGCACGCCGACGGCAAAAGCCTTGGCGTCGATGACGGAAACGGCCTCCACCGTGCCGTCCTCGGCGATCGCTTCCACCTGCAGGCGCGGGGCGGTTCTGGCGATTGCCTGGCGATGCAGGGAATTCACGCGGATTTCGCCCGGGCCGAGAATGCCGGCGATGCAGGAGCCTTCCTTGACGTGGACGGTCTGGCGAATGGCGTACATGCCGTCCCGATCGACGACTTCCGGCCGGCGGTGGTCCCAGATGCCGGGTTGCTCCTGGATCTCGCTTGCCAGCGAGCCGCCGAGGGCGACGTTCAGTTCCTGGATGCCGCGGCAGATGGCAAGCAGCGGGATAGCGCGGTCGATGGCGCGGCGGATGAGCGGCAGGCTGGTGGCGTCGCGGGCGGGGTCGAACGGGCCGTCCTTATCATTCGCCTCGGCACCGTAGAGCGAGGGATGAACATTGCTGGCCGAACCGGAGACCAGCAGACCATCGACGCGGTCGAGGATCGCATCGGTATCGTAGCCCTCCTCGAAAGCGGGGATGATGAAGGCCATGACACCGGATGCGTTCAATGCGGCACGCAGATATTGATGCTGCACGGCATGCCAGGTCGCGCCGTCGAAGCTGCGGATATCGGCAGGAATGGCAACGATCGGTTTCGTCATATCAGCCCCGGTCAAAATCTCTATTCTCGTCGTTTCTTCGGCCTGATCGGCCGTCAAGTCAACGCTTGGCTGTGTCAGACGGCCAAATTGCGGCGGAAGCGGCACCTGCCTTTCCGGTTTACGGCTAAGCCGCTGATTCTGATGGATACGTGCGGGCTGCCTTATTGCCGTCTTGATGCCAAAGGCTAATAGACTAAAGCTTGAATCGCGGCCCCCGCCATGCTTAGGTTTGCCCTTGCTGCGGGTAGGGGTGAAGATCGCCCGCGCAGTACCATCTATACGGGAGGTTTTTGATGGATCGTCGTTCGTTTTTCAAGAAGGCGGGAACCGCCGGCGCCGGTGCGGTTGCCGCAACGGCATTGGCAGCGCCTGCGATCGCGCAGGAGAATCCGAAGATCGCGTGGCGCATGACATCGTCGTTTCCGAAGAGCTTGGATACGATTTATGGCGGCGCCGAGGACATCGCCAAGCATGTCGCCGCCGCAACGGACGGCAATTTCACGATCCAGCCTTTCGCGGCCGGTGAAATCGTGCCGGGTCTGCAGGCCGTCGATGCCGTTGCCGCCGGCACGGTCGAGGCAGCCCATACCACCTCCTATTATTTCGTCGGCAAGGACCCGACCTATGCCATCGGAACGGCCATTCCGTTCGGGCTGAACAGCCGTCTGACCAATGCCTGGTACTATGAAGGCAACGGCAACAAGCTGATGAATGAGTTTTATGCCACGCAGGGCATGTATGCCCTGCCGGCCGGCAATACCGGTGCGCAGATGGGCGGCTGGTTCCGCAAGGAAATCAATACGCTCGATGACCTCAAGGGCGTCAAGATGCGCATTGCCGGCCTTGCCGGCCGCGTCATGGAGAAGGTCGGCGTCATCCCGCAGCAGATCGCCGGCGGCGACATCTATCCGGCGTTGGAAAAAGGCACGATCGATGCGGCGGAATTCGTCGGCCCCTATGACGACCTGAAGCTCGGCTTCCACAAGGTGGCCAAGTACTACTATTATCCGGGCTGGTGGGAAGGTGGCCCGACGGTGCATGGGTTCTTCAATCTCGAAAAATGGAGCAGCCTGCCCAAGCATTATCAGGCAGCGCTGACCGATGCCTGCGCCTTCGCCAACACCAACATGCTGGCGAAGTACGACACGAAGAACCCGACCGCGCTGAAGCAGCTCGTCGCGGAGGGCGCGACGTTGCGCCCGTTCAGCCAGGAGATCATGGAAGCCTGCTTCCAGGCGGCGACGGGCATCTACAGCGAAATCTCGGGCACGAACCAGTATTTCAAGAAGATCTACGACGACCAGACCGCCTTCAAGCGGGACGCCTATCTGTGGATGCAGCTGTCGGAGTACACCTTCGATACGTTCATGATGATCCAGCAGCGGGCCGGAAAGCTTTAAGCTTTCCGCCGTCGACGCTTCAGACGAGCGCAATAACAAAACCCCGGATCTCCATCCGGGGTTTTGCTTTTGCTGGGCTATTTGGCCGGTGGCGGCGGTGCTCCCGGCAGGCCGTTCAGCGGCGGCAGGGTCAGGCCTGGGATCTGCGGCGAGCCATTGCCGCCGCCGCCCAGTGGCGGCAGGCCGAGCTGGCCGCCGAAGCCCGGGACTTCGATCTTGATCGAGTTCGGGTCAACCTTCGGGCCGTGATCCAGCCAATAGGTGACCGATTGCGGCCAGAAGATCACGATCGCCACCAGGATCAGCTGCATGCCGACCCAGGGGAGAGCCCCCATGTAAATATCCGAGGTCTTGACGTCCTTGCTGGCGATCGAGCGCAGGTAGAAGAGTGCGAAGCCGAAGGGCGGATGCATGAAGCTCGTCTGCATGTTGACGCAGATCAGGACGCCGAACCAGATCAGGTCGATGCCGAGACTGGAGGCGACGGGTGCGAGCATCGGGATGACGATGAAGGCGATCTCGAAGAAATCAAGGAAGAAGGCGAGCACGAAGATGAAGATGTTGACGAAGATCAGGAAACCGACCGGGCCGCCGGGAATGCCCGACAGCATGTGCTCGATCCAGCGCGAGCCGTCCATGCCCTGGAAGACCAAGCTGAAACAGGTGGAGCCGATCAGGATCATCACCACCATGGATGTGATGTGCGTGGTCGATGACATGGCTTCGCGGATCAGCGGCCAGGTGAGGCGGCGATTCATGGCGGCAAGCACAATGGCGCCGACGACGCCGAGCGCGCCTGCTTCCGTCGGCGTTGCAAGGCCCATGAAGATCGTGCCGAGCACCAGGAAGATCAGCACGATCGAGGGGACCATGCCCATCAGCACCTTCATCAGCAGTGCCCAGTTGAAATCGCCGCGCACCTCTTTCGGCAGTGGCGGCATCGATTTCGGCCGGATAATCGACATCACCAGAATGAAGAGCACGAAGATCGTCACCTGCAGGATCGAGGGGCCGATCGCGCCGAGATACATGTCACCGACCGACCTGCCGAGCTGATCGGCGAGAACGACGAGCACGAGCGAGGGCGGGATCACCTGGGTGATCGTGCCCGAGGCGGCGATGACGCCGGTGGCAAGGCGCGGGTTGTAACCGTAGCGCAGCATGATCGGCAGCGAGATCATCCCCATGGTGATGACGGAGGCGGCCACCGTGCCGGTAATCGCGCCGAGTACGGCGCCGACGAGGATGACGGCATAGGCAAGGCCCCCGGGTATACCACCGAAGAGCTTGCCGGTGCCTTCGAGCAGGTCCTCGGCCAGGCCGCAGCGCTCCAGTACCGCGCCCATGAAGGTGAAGAAGGGAATGGCGAGCAGGAGGTCGTTGGAAAGGATGCCGAAGAAGCGCAGCGGCAGAGCCTGCAGGAAGACCTCGCCGAAATGGCCGGTGACGATGCCGATGATGGCGAAAAACAAACCGACGGCGGCGAGCGAAAAGGCGACCGGAAAGCCGTAGAGCATGAAGATGATCATGCCCAGGAACATGGCCGGCGGGATGATGCCGAAATCAAACAAATCCGTGTCTCCCAGCCCGCGTTACTGCAGCGGCTTTTCGTATTTCGTATCGATGCTGATATAGCCGGTGAGCGCTGCGATCCGCTTGACCAGTTCCGAGAGGCCCTGAAGGGAGAGCAATGCGAAGCCGGCGACGAGGATCAGCTTGACGGGCCAGCGGATCAGCCCACCGGCATTGCCCGATATTTCCCCCTGATGGTAGGAGAGCGCGAAGAAGGGCCAGCACAGCCAGGTGAGATAGACGCATGCGGGAAGGAGGAAGACGATGAGGCCGACGATGTCGATCCAGATCTTCGCCCTGTCGGAAACCGAACCATAGATCAGATCGACGCGGACATGTTCATTGTTGCGCAGCGCATGCGAGGCGCCGAGCATGACGACGAAGGCGAAGAGATACCACTGGATCTCCAGCCAGCCGTTCGAACTGTAGTTGAAGGCATAACGGACGATGGCGTTACCGGCGCTGATCAGACAGCAGAACAGCACCATGTATTCGGAAAGTTTGCCCATGAACTGACTGATCGAATCGATCAGCCGGCTTGCGGCCAGAAGTACCGACATTCGCCTCCCCTTATTCTTGTCCCGCCGGTTTTCCGGCAGCTTTTCCCTCTTGCAATCGATGTAGACCACGGCCTTTGAAATTGGAAGGATAAATGCCTCGCGTTGGAGTATAGTCTTAGGTGCGCACGTCGGACCATATGGCCGTCAAATATTTCAACAACCCAGGCGTGGATAAATTATTTCAATAATCTCGCCAGTAGGCTGCAATAACGCGCGTAGGCTGTGCGGTTCACCCTATGGTTTTAGAAAATTTGACCAAATGTTTGATTCCATTGAAATCAATTTTTAAAGGGTTGAGCTTAGAATTCCCGCGCACAGGGAAAGTGTGGATGAAGCCAGATAACCCGAACAGGGTCCCTATAGATGTCTATCTGTCGTTTGTGAGTTCCCTTTCCGGGAACCGCATGACGCTTCTTGTTGGCGTGATCGTGCATGTTGCGACGTGCCTTGCAGTGGCTGCCAAGACGCAGTACTCGATCTACATCCTGCTGTCGGTCGCCTTCCTTCTGGTCTTCGGCGCTCGTATGGCCATCTTCCGGCAGTTCGATCGTGTGGATAAGGAGAGCCTCTCGCACGCCGGCATCGAGCGTTGGGAGTGGATTCTCGTTTCCAGTGGAGCCTGCACCACCGCGCTCCTCGGCCTCGCCAGCGGCTACGCCATCTTCGTCGTGCGCGATTCCTTTGCCGAGCTTGCCTGCATTTCCGTCACCATGGCGACCATGGTTTCCGTCGTCGGCCGCAACTACGGCTCGCGCTTCGCAGTCGACCTCCAGACGTTCTTCTGCTGCCTGCCGATGATCGTCTGCAGCCTGCTGGCGCTGGATTTCTATCGCGGCCTGCTGTCAATCCTCCTCATTCCTTTCTGGCTGACGACGCGGGCCATGGCGAACGGCGTGCGCGAGTTTCTCTATGAGAACGTCATTGCGCGCCGGGAAATCACCATCATTGCCGACCGTTTCGATACGGCGCTCAACAACATGCCGCACGGCCTCGTCATGGTCGATGCCGAAAACCGCATCCAGGTGGTCAATCGCAAGGCCTGCGAGCTTCTGAAGATCGGTGCGCCGGAGCGGCTGAAGGACCGCGACCTCGGCGCCGTGCTGCGCTACGGCGCGCGCTACAGCTTCATGGATGCCTCGCAGCCGGAGCTCATCCTGCGCCAGCTCACCCAGGTCGCCGAGGGTAGCCTGTCGCGCACGCTCATTCATTTTCCCGAGAGCCTGTCGCTCGAATTCTCCGCCAGCCGCAGGGCCGACGGCGGCGCCGTGCTGATCTTCGAGGACGTGTCAAGCCGGGTGAAGGCGGAGCAGAAGATCCTGCACATGGTGCGCTTCGACGCGCTGACCGGCCTGCCCAACCGGCAATATTTCGGCCAGTTGGTGCAGGAGTATTTTGCCAAGTCTCCGAAGAAGAACGGGCCGCTCGGCTTCATGGTGCTCGATATCGACGAGTTCAAACATGTCAACGACATGCGCGGCCATGTGACCGGCGACCATCTGCTCTGCGCTATCGCCGCCCGCATCAAGCAGGCTTCCGGTAATGCCATCCTCGGCCGGCTGATGGGCGATCAGTTCATTCTGTTCTTCCCGCGTGCGAAGGAGCAGGTCTCGCTCGACCGTGAAATCCGCCGCGTTCATGCCGCGATCCAGGGTAACTACGAGGTCGACGAAGTGACTTTTCTCGTTTCGCTCAGCGCCGGCTACGCGATTCTCGAAAGCGACGCGTTCGCGATGGACGAATGGAGCGTCAAGGCGGATCTTGCCCTGTTCGAAAGCAAGTCGCGCTTCAAGGGCGGCATCTCAGGATTCGAGCGGGAGATGGACGGCCGCTATATCGAGCAACAGAAGCTGAAGGCGGATCTGCGCGACGCGGTCTCGGCGCAGGCGCTGCATCTCGTCTTCCAGCCGATGTTCCGGGCCGACGGCTCGCGGATCGAATGTGCCGAGGCCTTGGCGCGCTGGGTGCATCCGGAGAGGGGCTCGATCCCCCCCGATGTCTTCATCCGGCTCGCCGAAGATATGGGCATCATCTCCGACATCACCCGCTTCGTGCTGTTCCAGGCGTGCAGCGAATGCATGAACTGGCCGGAACATATCGCCGTTTCGGTCAACCTTTCGGCGCGGGATCTGCGCGATGCCGACATCCTTTCGGTGGTTGCCGAGGCGCTTGCCCATTCCGGCCTCGCCGCGGCACGACTGCATCTCGAAGTCACCGAGAGCTGCCTGATCGACGAGCCGGCGGCGGTGCGCGCCATCCTGGCGGAGCTCAGGTCCCGCGGCATCACCATTGCCATCGACGATTTCGGCACCGGTTTCTCCAGCCTCAGCTATCTCGACACGCTGCCGCTTGATATCGTCAAGATCGACCGGTCCTTCGTGCGCAACATCGTCGAGGATGCGCGCCGCCTCAAGCTCTTGCGCGGCACGGTCAATCTCGCCCGCGAACTGGGCCTGAAGATTGTCATCGAGGGCGTCGAGACCGAGGAGCAACTGGCGCTGCTCAACAAGCACCGCAGCGCCGATCTCGTGCAGGGTTACGTTTTCTCGCGGCCGGTGCCTTCCCAGAACATCACGCTGCTACAAGAAGGCATCGGCCGCCGCACCGTCCAGCGCCGTCGCAACAAGGTCGCCTGAGCCGCCTGCAAGTGACTGGTTATCCCAGCCGAAAATCTTGCGCGCCGTTAACCTTAATAATTTAAATTCAACCCAAATTTTCAGATTTTCTTGCCTATATATCGGCGGCGTATGATTAATGATCCGTTAACGAGCGGATCGAGAGAATGTCAGACACACTTTTTACGCGTAGCGATTTCAGCAGGAAAATCCTGGAAATTCTAGATCACGTCGAATATCGCCGTGTCGAAAGCAGTGAAGACATGGAGGACATGGAGCGGCTGCGCTACAAGGCCTACAAGGCCCACGACGCGCTGTCGCTTGCCCCGGAAGGTCTATTGGACGATGTCGATTTCGACAGCCATGCCTATATCTTCGGTCTGTACTATTATGGTGAACTGGTCAGTACGATCCGAATTCACTATGTGACGCCGGAGCATCGTATCAGCCGGTCCGGAGAGGCCTTTCCCGAGGCAATGGATGAGCTTTTGGACGCCGGGCTGACCTTGATCGACCCGGCGCGTTTCGCGGCCGATCCGGAGCTCGCCGCCAACATGCCATGGGTTCCCTATCTGACGCTGAGACCCGCCATCGTTGCGGCAGCGTATTTCCGGGCTGACCGCGTTATTCAGTCCGTCCGGCCCCCGCATGCCGCCTTCTACAAACGGGTCTTCTATGCCGATACCATCGTGCCCGGCCGACTGGCGGAGAGTTACGGGGTTGACGTGACGCTGATGGCGACGAATGTGGTCGAGGTCGGGCGCAAGCTGTTAACGCGCTATCCCTTCTTCATCTCCAGCGCCAGCGAGCAGCGTATGATGTTTTCGCGCACTCCGAACGACACGCTGCCGCCGCTCACAATCATTCCGACGGCGCGCTTCGTGCCGCCAGGCGAACTTGGCACCGATCTGCCGCTGTGACTTCCCTGTCTCCGCGATAGAGAGACGATGCCGGTCAGGGCAGATGAGGCGTGGACGACAGGCGAAAACCGCATCTGTCGCCGGACCTCCTTTCATCCGACCGTTGAGGTCGTCTTCTCGTCCGGATGAGGTCGCTGCGACGCGCCTGCGGCATTCTCATGCATTGCGCTTTCGCCAGTCATTGTGTAATCCCTGCAGGAAGGGATTTCCCTCGCTCAAGCTAGGGAATCAAGCAGCGCAGAGGCATTTCAGGGAGACGATATTTATGGCCGAACATCATACCGGACCGGTCGAGACCGGCGCGCCGATGGATTACAAAGAACATGAAAAGACCTACGACATGTTCATCGCCAGCGCGAAATACGGCTCGATGCTTCTCATCGTCCTCCTGCTTGCTATGACCGCCGGTTTCTTCGGCGGCGCCGGCCTTCTCGGCGGTCTCTTCGTCTTTATCATTCTACTCGCTGCCGGCATCTTCCTGCTCCGCTGATCGCGTAGATTCAGAGGGTCAGAGCGTCCTTTGTGCGTCCGATAGGACGCACGGCGCTCTGAGGGGAGGAGAGCTTCTCCGAAGCTTTTTGAATGAGGTGCTTGGCCCGCGCAGGGAAGCCTGCGGCGGTCTGGCTGACCCGGAGGAGGGGGCAGTTGGGCAATATCGTTTTCGTTGCAAGGGAAAACACGGACGAGGAGACGCGCGTCGCCGCCTCCGCCGAGACAGTGAAGAAGATGAAGAATTTCGGCTTCGACGTCGTCGTCGAAGCCGGTGCCGGTGCGGCTTCGCGTATTCCGGACGGGGAGTTCGAGGCCGCCGGTGCCAGGATCGGCAGTTTTGCGGATGCAGCCTCGGCCGACGTGGTGCTGAAGGTGCGCCGTCCCAGCGGATCGGAAATCTCCGGCTATAAAAGCGGCGCCGTGATCATCGCCATCATGGACCCTTACGGCAATGACGAAGCGATCGCGGCACTCGCAAGTGCCGGGCTTTCGGCTTTCGCGATGGAACTGATGCCGCGCATTACCCGCGCCCAGTCCATGGACGTGCTGTCGTCCCAGGCCAATCTCGCCGGTTACCAGGCCGTCATCGAGGCGGCGGCGGTTTATGACCGCGCCATGCCGATGATGATGACGGCCGCCGGTACCGTGCCGGCCGCCAAGGTCTTCGTCATGGGCGCCGGCGTCGCCGGTCTTCAGGCGATCGCGACCGCGCGCCGTCTGGGTGCTGCGGTCTCGGCCACCGACGTTCGCCCTGCTGCCAAGGAGCAGGTCGCCTCGCTCGGCGCCAAGTTCATCGCTGTCGAGGACGAAGAGTTCAAGGCGGCGGAAACGGCCGGCGGCTATGCCAAGGAAATGTCCGCCGACTATCAGGCGAAACAGGCGGCTCTGGTTGCCGAACACATCGCCAAGCAGGATATCGTCATCACCACCGCGCTGATCCCCGGTCGTGCGGCGCCGCGGCTCGTTTCGCGCGCCATGCTCGCCTCGATGAAATCAGGTGCGGTCGCCGTCGACCTCGCGGTCGAGCGCGGCGGCAATATCGAGGGCGTCGTCCCCGGCGAGATCGCCGATGTCGAAGGCGTCAGGGTGATCGGTTTCGCCAACATGCCGGGCCGGGTTTCGGCCAGTGCCTCGGCGCTCTATGCCAAGAACCTCGTCACCTTCCTCGAGACCATGGTCAACAAGGAAACCCGGAGCGTCGTCGTCAATCTCGACGACGAGCTCGTCAAGGCGACGATGCTGACCTATGCCGGCGATGTGGTTCATCCCGCCTTCGGCGGCGCGAAGAAGGGAGACATCTGATGGCCAGTGAAGCAATGGACAGAGCGCTGGAGCAGCTTGACCAGGCGGTGACCGCCGTGATCACGGCGGCGGCACAGGCACCGGAGGCGGCAAGTGCTGCGACCGGCGGGGCGATCGATCCCTTCGTCTTCCAGCTCGCCATCTTCGTATTGTCGATCTTCGTCGGCTATTACGTCGTGTGGTCGGTGACGCCGGCACTGCATACGCCGCTGATGGCCGTCACCAATGCGATCTCCTCCGTCATCGTCGTCGGCGCGCTTCTGGCGGTCGGCATCTCGACCAGCGGGCTTGCGACCGGTTTCGGTTTCGTCGCCCTCGTGCTCGTCTCGGTGAACATCTTCGGCGGTTTCCTCGTCACGCAGCGGATGCTTTCGATGTACCGCAAGAAGGACCGGTGAGGGACCGATGACCAATATCGCAGCCTTCCTCTACCTCGTCTCCGGCGTGCTCTTCATCCTGGCGCTGCGCGGCCTGTCGCATCCGGCCACCAGCCGCAAGGGCAATCTCTACGGCATGATCGGCATGGGGATCGCGATCCTGACGACGCTGGTGCTGGCGACGCCTGACTTCGGCGGCTTCGTGCTGATCGTCCTTGGCCTTGCCATCGGCGGCAGCGTCGGCGCCTATGTCGCCCGCACCATCCCCATGACCTCGATGCCGCAGCTCGTCGCCGGTTTCCATTCGCTGGTTGGCCTTGCCGCCGTGCTTGTCGCGGCTTCGGCGCTTTACACGCCTGCTTCCTTCGGCATTGGCGAGATCGGTCACATCCACACCGAGGCACGCGTCGAGATGGCGCTCGGCGTGGCGATCGGGGCGCTGACCTTCACCGGCTCGATCATCGCCTTCCTGAAGCTCGACGGACGCATGTCCGGCAAGCCGATCCTGCTGCCCTACCGGCATGTGATCAATGCGAGCCTGCTGGTGCTGATCGTACTCTTCATCGTCGGGCTTGCCGCCACCGAAAGCCATTTCGACTTCTGGGCCGTCGTGGCGCTGTCGCTGGCGCTCGGCGTCCTGCTGATCGTGCCGATCGGCGGGGCCGATATGCCCGTCGTCGTCTCGATGCTGAACTCCTATTCAGGATGGGCCGCGGCCGGCATCGGCTTCACGCTCGGCAATCTGGCGCTGATCATCACGGGCGCACTCGTCGGTTCTTCCGGCGCGATCCTCTCCTACATCATGTGCAAGGGTATGAACCGCTCCTTCGTCTCCGTCATCCTCGGCGGTTTCGGCGGTGAGACGGCGTCCGGCGGACCGGATACATCAGACAGGACGGTCAAGCTCGGCTCGGCCGAGGATGCGGCCTATCTGATGGCCAATGCATCGAAGGTCATCATCGTGCCGGGATACGGCATGGCGGTCGCCCAGGCCCAGCATGCGCTGCGCGAGCTCGCCGATAATCTGAAGAAGAACGGCGTCGAGGTGAAATATGCAATCCACCCGGTCGCAGGCCGCATGCCCGGCCACATGAACGTATTGCTCGCCGAAGCGAATGTTCCCTATGACGAGGTTTTCGAGCTCGAGGACATCAACTCGGAATTCGCCCAGGCCGACGTCGCCTATGTCATCGGTGCCAACGATGTCACCAATCCGGCGGCGCGCGACGACAAGACCTCGCCGATCTACGGCATGCCGATCCTCGACGTCGACCGGGCAAAGACCTGCCTCTTCGTCAAGCGCTCGCTCGGCTCGGGTTATGCCGGCATCGACAATACGCTGTTCTACAAGGACGGCACGATGATGCTGCTCGGTGACGCGAAGAAGATGACCGAGGATATCAACAAGGCGCTCGCGCATTGATCAACGCCAATGCAGCCGCCCTTCGGGCGGCTGTTTGATTTATGCGGCACGCCACTGCTGTCTGCCTTCTGGCCGGCCGCTTTTCGTCAGGTCTCTCCCGGCACGAGTGTCATCTTTTCGACGCCGATCGCCAGGTTCAGGCCTTCCTGAGCTTGGACGTTCAATGGCTGCAGCATGAAGGCCTTGTCGGTGCCGCCGGCGATGACCTTGGCGCCGGCGCCTGCACCGATGCTCGCATCGGCGCCGATCCCGTAATATTCGCCGGCAAGGGCGAATTGCGGGATATCCGTGCCGGTCTTTGCCAGCACCTGCCAGATCATGACGCTCTTGCCGGTCTGGCCGATATCGAGGCCAAATTTCTCGATTTTTCCGGCATAGACCGCCTTGGCGCCGCTGGCCGATGGCGTATAGGTGCAGATAAGGTTCTTCTGCGAGGTGACGATCAGACCTTGGCCGCCATCCGATCCGCAGACCAGACGGCCAAGCGTGACATAGTTTTCCGCGCCCGCCGGGCTCGCCCAGGCAGCGGCTGTAAGAGCCGCGGCTGCGATCATCGTTTGCTTGAACATGGTCTTTCTCCTTTGGAACGACCTGTCCGAAACGGGTGGAGGTAGCGATTGTTCCGGGACGCAGATTCAAAGTGATAGAGCGTCCTTCGCGCGTCTAAAGAGACGCGCGGCGCTCTATTCCCGCTCCAGCGTGGCGCGCTGCGCCGTCAGCACCCATAACAGGCCTTCGGGCCGGAAATCGATCTCAACCGTGCCGCGAAAGGCGGAGGCGGCATGAGCCTTGATAACGGTCGTGCCGAAGCCCGAGCGCGATGGCTCGGTGACCGGCGGGCCGCCGCGCTCTTCCCAGGTGAAACGGAGCAGGGCATCCGGCTTGTCCTCCTCGCTGACGTCACGCCATTCGAAGCGGACACGGCCTTGCGGTACGGAGAGCGCACCGTATTTCACCGAATTGGTGGCGAGTTCATGCAAGGCGAGACCGAGATTCTGCACGGCATCCGGTTTCAGCACGAAGTCTTCGCCGCTGATGTCGATCTGCTCGCGCGATTGCGGGAAGGCGTGCAAATGGATGTCGACGACCCGCCGCAGCGATACCCCTCCCCATTGTTCGCTGGTCAGGAGTTCGATCGAACGCACCAATCCCTCGAGGCGGTCGGCGACGGCGGCGCGGAAGGTCTCGACGCTGTCGGACTGCTTGGCGAGCTGGCGCATCATCGCCTGGGCAAGTGTCAGAAGATTCTTGGTGCGATGGACGAGTTCGTGCATGACGAAACGCAGCCGATCCTCGGTCTGGCTACGGTCGAAAGAGGCATTCGAAAGGGCAATCGCCACCTGGTTCGCCTCGATGACGCTGGTCTCGACCGGCGAGACGATATGGCCTTCGCCCATGCGGTTCGCCATGTCGGCGATATCGCGGATGGTGGTGCGCACCTGTCTTGCGACGGCATAGGCGGCCAGCACGGCGACGAGCACAAGTGCCACACCGCCGATGATCAGGAAACGCCAGGTGCTGAGGATCGAAGCCTGGGCGATCGGTCCCCAGATTACCGTCTTCCACGACCAGCCGGGAATCTGGGCATAACCGAGGAGCATGTGCGGCAGGATCGCCTCGTCCTCGAAGACGCCGCGGGAGACGGTGAGCGCCGGCAGAATGCGCGGATCGAAAGGTGTGCCGGGTTCGAGATTGGCGGGGCCAGTGGCCGCGACGACGTGGCCGCTCTCATCGATGACGGCGGCCGACCAGCCGGGGGCAAGGCCCTCGGTGGTCACAAGCTTGCCCAGATCCTGGGCGTTCTGCGTGATGATAAGGGCTGCGACCGGCTCGTTCTTTCGCGGCAGGGTGACGTTATAGACCCATTCGCCGCTGGTCCGGCCGCGAAAGACGTCGGACGCTTCGATGCGACCGGACGCCATGACCGCCTCGAGGGCGGGGATATTCGCCGTCTGGCCGAGCGGCGTGCCGAACGCCCGACGGGTGTTCAGCAGTTGCTGGCCGCTGCGGTCGACGGCGATAACGAAAAGCGTATTGTCTCTGAGGGCCGTTTCCGTGCGCTCATGGAAGGAGGCGAGATTGCCGTTTTCAAGCTCCGGCGAACTCGAAAGCAGCCGCAGCGTCGTCGCCATGTCCTGAAGCTGGCGGTCGATGATGCGTGAAAGGGCAAGCGCATCCTGGGCCGTCTCGCGCTTCAGCGTCGAACGCTGGTTGTCCTCCAACTGCAGCAGGAGCAGCGCCACGAAGGCGAAGATCGGCAGTGCGATCGCCACGGCCATGGCGACGAGGTAGGTGCCGATCGAAGCCTTGGGAAAGAACAGCGCTACGATTTTCATCTGTTACGCCACATCGCATGCGCACATGCATAATTCCTGAAATCGGAATCGATTTAAGGACCAAATCGTGCAGGAATTCAAAGTGCTAAAGCGTCCTTCGCGCGTTTGAAAAGACGCGCGGCGCTGTAATGCGCTTGGCCCGCAACGGTTTTGGCTTGCGGCCAGGAAAGCCAAGATCCGCATCTCTCGCAAACCGCCCCCAACACGTGTTCGAACATCCGATAGCGGGCTATCGAAGCATGTCCATGTTAGGGGGAGCTAGAGCAGGTTGCAACACACTATGACAGCCCATCGCCGAGGATGGACGCTTTTTCGGCTTCTCTTTGCAAGGCGGTGCGGCCGGCTTTGCCGCAGCGTCGCTTCCTCCGCCCGGCATGGCACGATATCACCTCGATGATATCTAACGGCCGGAAGATTCGTTTGAACCATCAGAGACTTGGCCGCAGTCCCGATGAGCGGCGCCATCGGCAAGAGGCGGTTGCGGCCGTCCGATGATGTTCTTAGCCGGCTGGGGCGACGCCGACGCGAGCAAGGCCGTCACGAGCCGGCTGGTACTTCGGATCGAGACCGATCGCATGGCGATAGGAGCGGGCCGCCTTCGCCTTGTCGCCGCGGCGTTCGTAGACGAGCGCCTGATTGGCCCAGGATTCGGCGATGTTGCCGTTCAGCTCGATTGCATGGTTGAAATCGGCAAAGGCGTTGTCGTCGTCGTTCAGCGCGACATAGGAAATGCCCCGGCCATTATAGGGCTCGGCCGAATTCGGCGCGAGCGAGATCGCTTTCGAGAAATCGTCGATCGCCTTATCCTGCTGATTGCGCTTCTGATAGAGCAGGCCACGATTGTGATAGGCACGGCCATCGGTGGTGCCGAGCTGGATCGCCTTGTCGAAGTCGTTGAAAGCCTGATCGTCCTGGCCGGCCATGCGATAGACATTGCCGCGGCCGATATAGGCGACGTCGTAGCTCGGATTGATCTGCAGGGCGGCATTGTAATCGGCAATCGCCTGAGCCTGCTGGCCCATGTTGCGATAGACGAGAGCGCGGTTGGCGTATGCCTGGAAAAACCGCGGGTTGATCTGCAATGCCGTGTTGAAATCGTTCAGCGCCGGGCGGAACTGGCCGGCGCGGCCATAGGCGGAACCACGGACGTTGTAACCTTCGGGATCCCTCGGATTGGCGTTGATGACCGCCGTCAGCGAAGCGATATTCTCTTCCGAACCCTGCGCCTTGTCGATGCGGATCACGGCATCCGTAGTATTGGTCGTCTCGCAGCCGGCGAGGCCGAACATTGCCGCCAGCGCCAAAGCGGGCAGGAATGCGGTTTTCTGCAAGCGCAAAGCGCGGGACGGATTAAAGGTGTTGACAGCCATTCGGGCTCGCTTTCCCCATGCGGCATATCCGGTGCGCGGATATGCGATCTTCAGCGGCAAACTAAAAAAGGCGGCGGCGAACCCATCGCCCCCGCCACAATGCATCTGAAAACGTCGAAAAAACGACGGCAACGCTCAGCGTGCTGCGACCAGACCTTCGCGCTGGGCGCGCTTGCGGGCCAGCTTGCGAACACGACGAACAGCCTCGGCCTTTTCGCGAGCACGCTTCTGCGACGGCTTCTCGTAATAGTCGCGCATCTTCATTTCGCGGAAAATGCCTTCGCGCTGCATCTTCTTCTTGAGAGCGCGGAGAGCCTGATCAACATTGTTATCGCGGACAAGTACCTGCACGAGAATCACGTTCCTTTGGTTGGTTGATGCCTGGGGCGGCGCAGCGGCCAGAGGCAAAACAATAACGTTCGCGCGGCCGGAGCCTTGCGATTGGTGATGCGAGATAGCAGATCGGGTGCGTGAAGTCCAGATGGATATGGGAGGCTGGCGGAAAAATCACGCCTCGCCCTCTGTCCGGTTACGATTTGGCGGCCTCGGGCAGAGCTTCGTCCAGCGCGGCGATCGCCTCCTTGAGAGCCGTCCGGACCCGGAGACGGTCGGCGGGCTCCAGCCGGCTCATATCCAGATGCAGGTCGAGGCCGGAGAGGTGCTCGCTCAGAACGCGGCTCTTATGGTCCGCGCCGAGTGTCAGCCCATCCACCGTGTAGGGCACGATCTCGCGCTGTATGCCCTTCATCGTGATCGGCGGCAGAGGATGGGCGTCGACGATATCGTTCACCAGCGCATAGGTTTCGTAGCTGATGACGATTTCTCCTCCCTGGGCGATCGATTGCAGCCGCGCCGCCAGATTGGCCTCCGCCCCGATGATCGTATAGTCCATGCGGTCGCTGCTGCCGAAATTGCCGACGTTGCAATAACCGCTGTTTACTCCCATGCGGACGACGAAAGGCTCCTCGGTACCGTTTCTGCGCCATCTGTCCTTGAGCTCGCCGAGACGGCGCTGCATGTCGACGGCCATGCGCAGGCATGCTTTCGCATCCTCCTCCGGACCCTTCGTTTCGGGGTCGCCGAAGAAGACCAGCATGGCATCGCCGATGAACTTGTCCACCGTGCCGCCATGCTCCAGCGCAATGTTCGACATCTCGGTCAGATATTCGTTGAGCATCTCCGTCAGGGCCTCCGGCTGGAGACGTTCGGTGGTCGCGGTGAAATCCTTGATGTCGGAGAAGAAGATCGTCAGGCGCTTGCGCTCTGTATGAACGACGACGTCCTTCTGGCCGCTGAAGATGCTTTTGTAGATCTGCGGCGAGAGATAGCGCGAGATCTTCAGGGAAACGCTGGCGAGGAATTCGTTCGCCGTTTCCAGCTCGTGGTTGGCGTTGTGGATTGCGCGCGTCTGCTGCCGCTGGAGCAGAATGAAGCTGATGCCGATGATGGCGACGAAAAGAAAATAGCAGAGCAGGTATTTGAAGGCGAAGACGTTGCTCGCATAGGGCTGCCTGATGACGACTTCCTGAATCCCGCGCACATCGCCCACTTTCCAATCGGTCTTCGGGCTTTCGGGATGGGTATTGTGACAGGCAACGCAGGCCTGGCCCATGACCACGGGGGTGATGAACCGCAAGGTATCGGTCAATCCGACGCGGGTGAGATCGTTCAGCGTCTGCTGGGGGTTGGCGCGCAACGCGGCGAGCGCTTGTCTCTCGAAATCGTCGAGCTCGTGGGATGCGCGGCTCTTGAACGGCAGGTCGGAGACGAAACGGTAGGTGATATTGGCCTGCTGCTCCTTGATGACGTCGCCGAGTTCCAGGGAGAGCGTGGCCGGCAGCGGGATGGCGCCTGGAATATTCGCGTAAGTATGAGAGACGACCGTGCCTCCGGTCGCGCCGCTGGCATGGGCGGCGAGAACACGCCCCACGACATTCGCGGAATAATAGGAGCGGATGCTCGATATCAGCGAGCTCATGTCGCGCGCCTGACGGCGCAGGGTATTCCCCGAGAGATCGCTGATATCAAGCCAGACGGCAAGCGGCAGCCCTGCGAGCATTGCCAGCACGACGACAATCAGCCAGTAGCCGCTGCGGCGTGCGGCGGATTCGGAAATCACGGCGACCTTCATCCTTCTCTCGAAAAAGCATCCGATTTTCGATCGTTACAAGAACATTTCGCTGCGCGCCGGGCAAGGTCGAAGCCTTGTCATCCAGGCAAAAGCCAGGCCAAAACTGGAGGCGTGGCCTGATTGACGACGGTTCCCCGCCATCCGCCGGAAAGCGAAATGCGGGAGGCTGAAAAGACAGCGTCCTTATGCATCTGCGAATGGCGTTTGGATCGAAAGCGGCGTAGCCTGTCTGCCGGCAGGTGCTGGCCGTTCTGTCGGCCGTCGGGGGGCAGCCAGTGAGATCATGACGCGCGCGCAGCAAATCGGTGTCGTTATCGGCCTGGCGATCGTGGCTATGCTGACGATCCTCCGGGCCGGCGATCCTGGGATTTTCAAGCTGATCCGCGGCGTGACTTTCGACGAGTATCAGCGGCTGGTTCCCAGGACCTTCGAGCCGATGCCGGTCCGTGTGATCGACATCGACGAGACGTCGCTGCGCGAATTCGGCCAGTGGCCGTGGCCGCGGGACCGGATGGCCCTGCTGGTGGACCGGCTTTCGGAGATGGGTGCCTCAGCCATTGCCTTCGATGTTCTGTTCGCCGAGCCGGACCGGCTGTCGCCGCGCAATGTTGTGCGCGACGTTGCTGGTGTGGATCCTTCCTTGGCCGAGAAGCTGCCAGACAATGACGAGATATTCGCCCGTTCGATTGCCGGAAAACCCGTCGTGCTCGGCTTCGGTCTTTCCAACGAGGGCAACTACCGGCCGCCTGTCAAAGCGGGCTTCGCCTTCACCGGCGAAAGCCCTGTCTCGGCTCCGCCCTATCTCGGCGCCTCGACGCCGCTCAGACCGCAATTGGAGGCCAATGCGGCGGGGCTCGGCCATATCAGCCTCAACCCCGGCAATCCCTCGCCGGTGGTGCGGGCGGTGCCGCTGTTCCTGACAGACGGTGAACAGCTCTATCCGAATCTCGCGATCGAGGCTCTACGTGTGGCGCAGGGGGCGTCGACCTATGTGCTATCGGGCGCGCCCGATCGCGCCGGCATCATGACATCGGCAAAGATCGGGGATTTCGTCGTGCCGCTGACGGCGGCGGGCGAACTCTGGCTCTATGTCAGCCCCGACCGGGCCGAGCGATACATATCCGCCCGTCAGGTGCTCGCGGCCGACGGGGCCTCTCCCGAGGTCGCGGCCGCAATCGACGGTAGCATCGTCTTCATCGGCACATCGGCGGCCGGCCTGCAGGACATTCGCGTCACCGCGCTCGGCGAGAACGTTCCCGGCGTTTCGCTGCATGCGCAGGCCGTCGAGCAGATCCTCTCCGGCCATTTCCTGTCGCGGCCCGACTGGGCCGACGGGCTGGAAATCCTGCTGATCGCGGTGCTCGGCTGCCTGCTCGTCGTGGTGACGACCTTCGTCAGCCCCGCCGTCGCTCTGATCTGCGGGCTGCTGATCACGGCGATGGCGCTGGTGGCGTCCTGGTTCTCGTTTCTTTATGCAGGGCTTCTCTTCGATCCACTGGCTCCGATCGTCAGCGGATCGATCATCCATTTTGCCGCGACCTCGTTCAAGATCCTGGTGATCGATCGAGAGCGACGCGAGGTGCGGCGCGCCTTCGGACATTATCTTTCCCCGTCGCTGCTCCACCGTATCGAGCATAATCGCGACGCATTGCGTCTCGGCGGAGACGACCGCGAGTTGACGATGATGTTTGTCGACGTCAGGAATTTCACCGAAATGAGCGAGCGGCTGGCGCCGACGGATGTCGTCGCTTTCCTGAACACGCTGCTCGATGCGTTGAGCCGCCATGTCGTGGCGAATGAGGGCACGCTCGACAAGTTCATCGGCGATTCGATCATGGCATTCTGGAATGCGCCCGTCGATGTGGCGGATCACGAAGCCAAGGCTGTTCGCGCAGCGCTTGCCATGCGCGAGACGCTCGCCGAATTGAACGCCGGCGACGCCTTTGGCTTCGGGCCTGATCAGGAAGTCAGCATCGGCATCGGCATTCATACTGGCCTTGCCTGCGTTGGCAATATGGGCGCCAAGACCCGCTTCAACTATTCGGCTGTCGGAGATGCCGTCAACGTTGCGGCTCGAATCGAGTCCTCCTGCAAGGAGGTCGGCTTCGATATCCTCATTTCCGACAGCACGGCACGGTCAGTGCCGGGAATGGCGCTGATCGAGGCCGGCGCGCTCCAGCTAAAGGGGAAGAGCAGCCGGACACAGATCCTCGCCGTTGTCGGCGATGAGCGGGTCGCAGCATCTCTGGAATTTGCCGCGCTCAAGGTCGTCCACAATCAGTTGATGCAGGCCCTGCAATCACACTCAAGGAATAGCCGAAAGCTTATCGGTACGGCAAAGCTCAGGGCTGTGCAGGTGATCGGCGGTCTGGCTGAATTCTACGAGCGCGTATCCCGCAGGGCCGATCATTTCCGCGAGGTGCCGGAGGAGGTCGAAAAAAGCGCCGCAGATTGACAGGCCTCAGCGACCGCGATTGAAATTATGACCCCTGTCGCGGTTCCGATCGTTGTCGTGATCTCGATCATGGTGGCGCTCGTGCCCCCGATGATCCAAACCATGATTTCCGGGCTTGCCATCATCGTCATGCCGGCCGTGGCCATCATGCTTGTCGGGCCTATCCGGCTTGTCATGATGGGGCTTATCGTGGTGCGGCCTATCATGATGAGGCTTGTCGTGATGCGGCTTGTCGGGCTTGTTCGGTCGCTCCTTTTGCGGCTCGGCCTGTCTCTGTGGCGGATCCTGCCTTTGCGGAGCAGGCGCAACTGCCGGCGGAGGCCGCGTTCTGTCTTTTCTTTCCGGCGCGGCTGAGGCCATATTGCAGCCGCCGAGCATGCCGATGCCGCCCGCAAGTCGCTGATTGCCGGAGAGGAAGGGTAGGGCGCGCTGATTTCCGAGCGTCGCGAGGATACTGGGGTCAACCCGGCGTGCTGCGGACATATCGCCATTCGGCTTGGCCACCACGCAATCGCAGCGTTGCTGCAACTGCCGGCAGCCGCCCGGGCCGCAGAAACTGGCAGCACCATTCAGCAGCACGACGGCGGTCGTGCCATCCGGGCCGACGTAGAAATCGAAAGCGGTGCCGCGCACGCCGATCGTGCCGGCCGGCGTCAGGATCTGGTAGGCCGAGGAATTGGAATTGCCGCTGACCCAGCGGAATGTGCCCTTTGCCGCCCTGATCGTCAGTTTTTTGACCGATTGGGAATCATCGAAGACATATTTGTCGATCACGACCGACGAACCCCAGCCGACCGCGAGCTTCGTGCCGTCACGAAACACGAATTGGCCAAGCCCGGATTGCGATGTCTTGATGCGCTCGTTGCGATGAACGCGGGTGTCGACCTCGATCGGCCCGCTCTGTCCCGTCACCTGCGTCTTGATGACGACAGCCTGGCCGACCGGCTCGGCGGCGAGCGCCGGCCATGCGCCGTTTAACGCGATGCCAAGCATCGCGACTGGTACTGCGCGCCAACCCCACATGATACACGTACCCCCGGGAACAGCGATTGTTAACATTTTAGCATTTGCTTGTCTTCTAACCCTCTTGGGTTAGGGCCGGGCCGGCGGCTAAGCGGAAATGCAGACGCTTGCGTCATCGGCCTGGAGGGGCATTCTCATCAGCGTGTCGAAAGCAAAGCTCTCGTGCGTCGCAAAAGAACCGTTGTGCCGCATTTGGATTTGCGATTTGTATGAGCGCGGAGAACAGGCCCTTTCCCGAAGGAGAAGAAGGCGGATGCGGAAATATTCGGTTTTTGCCGTGGCACGGGAGGCCCTTCGCGGCCACAAGGGCTGGGAGAAGCAGTGGACTTCGCCTGAGCCACGCGCCGAATATGATGTCGTCATCATCGGCGCCGGCGGCCACGGGCTGGGTGCTGCCTATTATCTCGCCAAGGAGCACGGCATCACCAATGTGGCGGTGATCGAGAAGGGCTGGCTCGGCGGCGGCAATACCGGGCGCAACACCACCATCATCCGCTCGAACTATCTCTACGAAGAGAGCATGCACATCTACGAGCATTCGATGAAGCTCTGGGAGGGGCTTTCCCAGGAGCTCAACTACAATGTGATGTATTCGCCGCGCGGCGTGATGATGCTCTCGCACAATATTCACGACCAGCAGTCCTTCAAACGGCATATCCATGCCAACCGGCTCTACGGCATCGACAATGAATGGCTGACGCCGGAGCAGGCGAAGGCCTATTGTCCGCCGCTCGATATCTCGGCCAGCGCGCGCTACCCGATCAACGGCGCAGCACTGCAGCGGCGCGGCGGCACGGCCAGGCACGACGCGGTTGCCTGGGGTTATGCACGGGCGGCCTCAGACCGCGGGGTACACATCATCCAGAATTGCGAAGTGACCGGCATCCGGCGCGGTGCGGACGGACGGGTGACGGGGGTCGAGACCTCGCGCGGCTTCATCGGCGCCAGGAAGGTCGGCGTGTCGGCGGCCGGCCATACGACGACAGTCATGCAGATGGCCGGCGTGCGCGTGCCACTGCAATCGAGCCCTCTGCAGGCGCTGGTCTCCGAGCCGCTGAAGCCGATCTTTCCCTGCGTCGTCATGTCGAACACGGTGCATGCCTATATCTCCCAGTCCGACAAGGGAGAGCTCGTCATAGGCGCCGGCACCGACCAGTATAATTCCTATTCCCAGACGGGCGGGCTGCAGATCATCACGCACACGCTCGACGCCATCTGCGAGCTCTTCCCGATGTTCCGGCGCGTCAAGATGATGCGGCAATGGGGCGGCATCGTCGACAATACGCCGGATCGTTCGGCGATCCAGTCGAAGACGCCGGTTCCCGGGCTTTACGTCAATTGCGGCTGGGGCACCGGCGGCTTCAAGGCGACGCCGGGCTCGGCCAATCTCTTCGCGCATCTGATTGCTCGCGACGAGCCGCACAAATTCAATGCCGGGCTGACGCTGGAGCGCTTCCGCAGCGGCCGGCTGATCGACGAGGCGGCGGCGGCGGCGGTGGCGCACTGATGTGGATGGCGGCTCTCCTGACGATCGGGATCAGCGGCGCGGCAATGCCGGCCGGTGATGTCTTTCCCGGCGTCGGAGATTTCCGCCTGCAGAAGATCCACAGGGCCGCCGGCGAAAGCGAATGGCCCTTCGTTGCCGAGAGTGGCACGCTGCTTTGTGCGATGGTCCTGCGCCAACCAGCCGTCTATTTCGTGCCCGAGGTCGGCGGAACGCCGGGACGTGCCTTCGTGATCGACAACGATATCACCATGATGGCTTTTGCGAATATCGGCATGACCGGTGTGCTGGAGCCCTACGACAATTTCGAACAGCTTCTCAAGCGCCTCGTTCCCTATGTGACGATGGGAAAGCGCCTCTGCAATCAACCTCCCGGAACCAATGTTTCCGGATCGGAACTCTAAGACGGGTAACACATGCTGCTGATCTATTGCCCCTACTGTCAGGAAGAGCGCTCCGAGCTCGAATTTCGTGGCGCGGGTGACGCGCATATCGCGCGGCCCGCTGATATCGCCTCGATTTCGGACGAGGAGTTCGAGTCCTATTTCTTTATCCGCGACAATCCGAAGGGGCTGATCTTCGAACGCTGGCGGCACATTCATGGCTGCGGCCGCTTCTTCAATGCGGCGCGCGATACGGTGACCGACAAGTTCATCGTGACTTACAAGGTGGGTGAACCGAAGCCTGAGATCGGTGCGGCGGCCGCGCAGCATGGGCCTGTCGAGACATATGAAGCCGTGGAAGGAGAGGCGCAATGAGCGGCGCGAACCGTATCGCCGGCAAGGGGCGCCTGACACCGGCCAGGACCGCGCGTTTCAGCTTCGACGGCAAGAGCTATACGGCGCTCGAAGGTGATACCGTGGCCTCGGCGCTGATCGCCAACGGCGTGCATCTTCTGGGACGTTCGTTCAAATATCACCGGGCCCGCGGTATTCTGTCGGCAGGGCCCGAGGAGCCGAACGCGCTGATCGACGTTTCCCGCGATACAGCGCGCAAGCAGCCGAACGTGCGCGCCACCGTGCAGGAAGTCTTCGACGGCATGATCGTCAGCTCGCAGAACCGCTGGCCCTCGCTTGCCTTCGACGTCGGCGCGGTCAACAATCTGATGTCGCCGTTCTTCGCCGCCGGTTTCTATTACAAGACCTTCATGTGGCCGCGCGCCGCCTGGAAACACGTCTACGAACCGCTCATCCGTCGTGCCGCCGGCCTCGGCGTCGCCCCGACGGAGGAGGATCCGGACCACTATGCCAGCCGCTATGCCCATTGCGACGTGCTGGTTGTCGGCGCCGGTGTTGCCGGGCTTTCGGCGGCGCTGGCTGCGGCCGAGACCGGCGCGCGGGTGATCCTTTGCGACGAGCAGGCGGAAGCCGGCGGCGCGTTGCGCTACGATGTCGGGGTAAGGATCGACGGACAGGACGGCAATAGCTGGGCACAGAAGACCGTAGCGCGGCTGAAGGCGATGGACAATGTCGAAGTGCTGGTCCGCACGACCGCCTTTGGCTACTACAACCACAATTTCGTCGGTCTTGCCGAGCGCGTCACCGATCATATCGCCAAGCCTGCCCGCGACCTGCCGCGCGAGCGGCTCTGGCAGGTCCGGGCTAAGCGGGTGATCCTCGCCACCGGCGCGATCGAGCGGCACATGGTATTTCCGAACAACGACCGGCCGGGCATCATGCTCGCCTCGGCGGGGCGGATGTATCTCAATCATTACGGCGTTGCGGTCGGGACCAAGATCGGCATCTACACGGCGCACGACTCGGCCTATGAGGCGGCCTTCGATCTGAAACGATCCGGTGTTTCGATCGCCGCCATCGTCGATAGCAGGCAGGCGCCGGGAGCGGCAGTGCTGGCAGAGGCGCGGGCACTCGGCATCGATGTTCTGGCCGGCCAATCGGTCGTCAACACGTCGGGGCGGCTGCGCATCTCGTCGATGACGGTGGCGCGCAACGGCGGCGGTTCGCCGCGCAAGATCGCGGTCGATGCGCTGCTGGTTTCGGCCGGCTGGACGCCGTCCGTCCATCTGTTCTCGCAGTCGCGCGGCAAAGTGGCCTTCGATGCAGAAAGCCAGCGTTTCCTGCCCGGCTCCTATGCGCAGGACTGCCTCTCGGTCGGCGCCTGCAACGGCACCGACGACCTGCAGCGGACGATCGAGGAATCGCTTGCCGCCGGCGAACTGATGGCGCAGGCCACCGGCAGAAGCAGCGGCGAGAAGATCGCAATTTCGGCCGAACAGGCCTATGACTGGACGGGCGGCATGATCGGCGCTGCCGAAGGCGCCGGGCCGAAGACCAACACCAAGGCCTTCATCGATTTCCAGCATGACGTCTGCGCCAAGGATATCCGCCTTGCCGTGCGCGAGGGCATGCATTCGATCGAGCATATCAAGCGCTTCACGACCAACGGAATGGCCTCGGACCAGGGCAAGCTGTCCAACATGCATGGCCTGGCGATTGCCGCCGAAATGCTCGGCAAGGAAATCCCGCAGGTCGGGCTCACCACCTTCCGTGCGCCCTATACGCCGGTCACCTATGGTACGCTGATCGGTCATTCACGCGGAGAGCTGTTCGATCCGACGCGCAAGACGCCGCTGCACGGCTGGGAAGAAGCCCATGGCGCGGTCTTCGAGGATGTCGGCAACTGGAAGCGTGCCTGGTTCTATCCACAGGCCGGCGAGACCATGCACCAGGCGGTCGCTCGCGAATGCCGGACGGCACGCGAGGCGGCCGGTATCTTCGACGCCTCGACGCTCGGCAAGATCGAGGTGGTGGGGCCGGATGCTGCGGAGTTCCTCAACCTCATCTACACCAATGCCTGGGATACGCTGAAGCCCGGCAAGGCCCGCTACGGCATCATGACCCGCGAGGATGGCTTCGTTTATGACGACGGCGTTGTCGGACGCCTGGCGGACGACCGTTTCCATGTGACGACCACGACCGGCGGTGCGCCGCGTGTTCTCCATCACATGGAAGATTACCTGCAGACGGAATTCCCGCATCTGAAGGTATGGCTGACCTCGGTGACCGAACAATGGGCTGTCGTCGCCGTGCAGGGGCCGAAGGCGCGCGAGATCGTCGCGCCGCTGGTCGAAGGGCTCGATCTTTCGAACGAAGCCTTCCCGCATATGAGCGTTGCCGAGTGCACGGTCTGCGGGGTGCCGGCGCGGCTCTTCCGCGTCTCGTTCACCGGCGAAACCGGATTCGAAATCAACGTGCCGGCCGATTACGGCCAGTCGGTGCTCGAAGCGGTCTGGGCTAATGCCGAGCCGCTTGGCGCCTGCGTCTACGGCACGGAGACGATGCACGTTCTTCGCGCCGAGAAAGGCTACATCATCGTCGGGCAGGATACGGATGGGACGGTGACCCCCGATGACGCCGGGCTTTCCTGGGCGGTTTCGAAGAAGAAGACGGATTTCGTCGGCATTCGCGGGTTGAAGCGGCCGGATCTCATCAAGGACGGGCGCAAACAGCTCGTCGGCCTCGTCACCAAGGACCCGAAGCTGGTGCTCGAAGAAGGCGCGCAGATCGTCGCGAGCCCGAACGAGCCGAAGCCGATGACCATGCTCGGCCACGTCACATCAGCCTATTGGTCGGAAAATTGCGGCAGGTCGATCGCCTTCGCGCTGGTCGCCGGCGGCCGGGCGCGGATGGGCGAAACGCTCTATGTGCCGATGCCGGACCGGACGATCGCCGTCGAAGTGACGGATCTGGTATTCTTTGACAAGGAAGGGGGCCGCATCCATGGCTGATGTCGCAATTCGCAAACCGGCGCTTGCCGGACGTCTCGGCGGCTCCGCAGCGGTGCGGCTGACGACCGCACCCACCGCCAGTCGGGTGGCGCTGCGCGCGCCGGCGGAATCGCTTGAAGCACTTTCCTCTGCTCTCGGCCTGACGCTGCCGGATGCGCCGAAGACATCCGGCCGGGCCGGCGCCCGATCGGCGCTCTGGATTGGCCCGGACGAGTGGCTGGTGATCGATGAGGCCGGCGCCGATCTGATGGCTGCACTTTCCGGCGCCGGCACGCTGCATTCCGCGACCGACGTTTCCCACCGCAATGTCGCGATCATCGTCTCGGGACCGGGTGCCGAGGCGACGCTTTCGGCCGGCTGCCCGCAGGACCTGTCGCTTTCTTCCTTTCCGATCGGCGCCGCATCGCGCACGATTTTCGGCAAGGCGGAAATCGTGCTTTTCCGTACGGAAGAAGACACGTTCCGGGTGGAGTGCTGGCGGTCGTTTTCGGATTATGTCTTCGGGCTGCTGAACGAGGCGGCTCATGACGCCGGGCATTGAGTCTCAGCAAATCGCGAGCGTGCGCTCATTCAAGAGGTAAGCGAATGCTGCATCATGCCTCCCTTGGCGTTTGCGACATCGAGCGGTCGGCGGCATTTTACGATGCTGCCCTTGCCGCGCTCGGTTATATCAGGGTCTGGGACGATATCAGGCCGGGGCAAACAGGGCAGGCAATCGGCTACGGCCTTCCCGGCGGCGGGGACAAGCTGGCGATCAAGCATCGCCCGGACGGCCAGCGTGCGCCCGGTCCCTGCTTTCATCTCGCTTTTGCCGCGCCGAACCGCCAAGCGGTCGATCGGTTCTATGCGGCGGCAATCGCGCATGGCGGAAGCGACAATGGCCGGCCAGGCCTGCGGTCCCATTACGGTGAACACTATTACGCGGCGTTCGTCATGGATCCCGACGGACACGCTCTCGAAGCCGTGTTCAATTCGGCCGAGTAACAAAAGCAGTCTTGCTCAGATGTCCTCGGGACGGTCCTTCGGGTCGAATTGGATGATGGTGATCCATTTTGCCGTCAACGCCGGCTTCTTCTCGTTTTCGATCTCGATCGTAACGTCATAGGTGGTCATCAGCATGCCGGCGCCGCGGAAGCGGGCTTCGGAAAGCAGGAAGCGGCCGCGGACGCGGGCGCCGCTTTTCACCGGCGTCATGAAGCGGACGCGATCGAAGCCGTAATTGATGCCGAGGGTCTGCTCGCGCACTTTCGGCAGGCAATTGTAGTTCATCGTCGACAGCAGAGACAGGGTCAGGAAGCCGTGGGCGATGGTGCCGCCGAAGGGGCTCTCGGCCGCCGCGCGTTCAGGATCGACGTGGATGAACTGATGGTCGTCGGTCGCCGACGCGAAGGCGTCGATCATCGTCTGGTCGACGGTGACCCAATCCGAAAGGCCCGTTTCCATGCCGATCAATCCCCGCACGTCGGAGAGTGAAATTTCCGTGACCATAAATTCCTCGTGAAATAAGCCGCCGCGGCAAAGCCTTATCGTGCATTTGTGACGATTGCGACAAGGATTTGCGCGAGGGAGGGGAGGCGGTCAATTTTCTACGAAAAAGGCAATCGAGCGCGGCTCGACGGTTGCGCGGCCACCGGTTTTCTTCGCTCCATCCGGGGTCAACTGGCGCCAGCCCGGTTCGCCCTCAGAAGGCAGCGTGAAAAATTGGCGGCTCCCCGAGCGATTGAAAAGCACACCAAGCCGGGTCTGCCTGCCGCGAGAGGAGCGGTCACCGGTCGATAACAGCATGCCGAGGGTGGAGAGCGACGGCGTCTCCCATTCGGCAACGGTCATCGGCTCGCCGGAAAGCGAAATCCATTCGACATCGCCATTTCCCGCCAGGAAGCCCATTTCGGAGAAAACGGTGAAGCGGCGACGCAGCCCCGCAACGAAGGCGGTGTGGGCGATGAGATCCCCGTCCAACGCCTTCCAGTCCAGCCAGGTGATCTCGTTGTCCTGGCAATAGGCGTTGTTGTTGCCGTGCTGGCTGCGGCCGCCCTCGTCGCCCGCCGTCAGCATGATGCTGCCGCGGGTGGCAAAAAGCGTTGAGATCAGCGCCATCACATCGTCCCGGCGACGCTTGCGGATCGTCGGATAGACGGTTTCCCCCTCGACGCCGTTGTTCCAGGAGTGGTTCTCGTTATGGCCGTCACGATTGTGTTCGCCGTTGGCGTCGTTGTGCTTTCCGGCGTAGGAGACAAGATCGATCAGTGTGAAGCCGTCATGGGCAGCGAGGAAGTTGACGCTGCGCGTCTCCTTGCCGTTATTGTGGGAGAAGATGTCGGAGGAGCCGGCGAGTGCGGTTGCCAGTGCACCGGTCTTCCAATCGTCGCCGCGCCAGTAGCAGCGCAGGTCGTCGCGAACCCGGTCGTTCCATTCAAGGAAGGGGGGCGGGAAATTGCCGAGCTGGTAACCGCCCGGGCCGATATCCCAGGGTTCGGCGATCATGATCCGGTCGGCAAGCACATCGTCGGAGAGGATTGCAGCCAGTGTTCCGTCGCGTTCGAAGCCCGTCGCGGTGCGGCCAAGCACCGGGGCGAGATCGAAGCGAAAACCGTCGACGCCGGCGTTGAGCACGAAATGGCGCAGGCTGTCGATGACGAGGCGGCGAACTTCGGGATGATCGCAGGCGAGCGTGTTGCCGGTGCCTGTGTCGTTGATGAGTTCGCCCGGGCAATTCTGGGCGTGGCGATAATAATGCAGGTTGTCGAGGCCGCGCAGCGACAGCGTCGCGCCGTAACGGTCGCTCTCGCCGGTATGGTTGAAGACGAGGTCGAGGATGACGGCGATGCCTTCGGCATGGAGGGCCGCGACCGTCTCGCGCAGCTCCGTCATGCCGCCGGGGACGAGCCGCGGATCGAGCGCCATGAAGGCGACGGGATTGTAGCCCCAGCCGTTGGTGAGGCCGAGCGGCGGCAAATGGCGTTCGTCGATCCAGGCGGTGATCGGCATCAGTTCGACGGCATCGACGCCGATGCGCTTCAGATGCGCGACGACGGAGGGATGCGCAAGCGCTGCGACCGTGCCGCGCTCAGCCTCCGGCACATCCGGATGGAGAATGGTGAAGGGCCGCACCGCCACCTCATAGATAAAGCCGCCCGGCTTGAACAGCGGCTTGCTGATCGCGGCTCGGCTATCGGTGGTGACGATTGCCTTCGGCATCAGATCCTGGCTGTCCTCGCCATAGATGCCGAGGCGCGGATCGTAGCGGAACGGCCTGTCGATCTCCTTGGCGTAGGGATCGATCAGCAGTTTGGAAGGATCGTACCAGAGGCCGTTATCGGGCGCATAGATACCGTCGGCGCGATAGCCGTAGCGAGCCCCCGCCTTCAGTCCGTCGACAAAGAGACGATGGAAGTAGTTGCTGTCGCGCGCCATCGGCAGGCGCGCGAATTCCCTGTTGCCGTCCTCCTCGAAGAGGCAGAGTTCGATCTGTGCGGCATGATGCGACCATACGGCAAATTCGACGCCGGTCTCGAAGACGATCGCGCCGGCTTGCGCCGAACTGTTCCCCCGCATGTTCCCCCCGGATCAGGTGATCACGGTTGGCGCATCGCGTCCCGTGCGTTCACGAATGCTGGCAATGCTTTCGGCGGCGGCGATCAGATCGGCGAGCGCTTCCTGCGTTTCGATGTTGTGGCGAGTCGAATCCGGCTCGTAACGCTCGATATAGACACGCAAGGTTGCGCCAGACGTGCCGGTACCGGACAGGCGGAAGACGACGCGGGAGCCGCCCTCGAAGAGCACACGGACGCCTTGATGCTCGCTCACCGATTTGTCGATCGGATCGTGGTAGGCGAAGTCGTCGGCCTTCTCGACCTTCAGGCTGCCGAAGCTCTTGCCGGGCAGAGTGGGAAGCTGGCTGCGGAGATTGTCCACCAGGCCGTTCGCCGCATCGGTGTCGAGGCCTTCATAATCATGGCGCGAATAATAATTGCGGCCGTAGGTCTGCCAGTGCTGGGTGACGATGTCGGCGACGCTCTCGCCGCGCACGGCAAGAATGTTCAACCATAGCAGCACGGCCCAGAGGCCATCCTTTTCGCGGACGTGGCTGGAGCCCGTGCCGGAGCTTTCCTCACCGCAGATCGTCGCCATGCCGGCGTCGAGCAGGTTGCCGAAGAACTTCCAGCCGGTCGGCGTCTCGTACATGCCGATGCCGCGTTTTTCGGCGACGCGGTCGGCAGCACCCGATGTCGGCATCGAGCGGGCGATGCCGGCAAGGCCGCCGGAATAGCCGGGGGCGAGATTGGCGTTGGCGGCAAGGATCGCCAGGCTGTCGGAAGGCGTGACGAAGATGCCGCGGCCGATGATCAGGTTGCGGTCGCCGTCGCCGTCGGAAGCGGCGCCGAAATCGGGCGCGTCATCGCCCATCATCTCATCGAAGAGTTCCTTGCAGTGCACCGGGTTCGGGTCCGGGTGATGGCCGCCGAAATCCGGCAGCGGCATGAAATTGCGCACCGATCCCGAGGGAGCGCCGAGACGATTTTCGAAGATTTCCTTGGCATAGGGGCCGGTGACGGCGCTCATCCCATCGAAGGCAATGCGGAAGCCGAGGCTGATCAGATTGCGGATGGCGCCGAAATCGAACAGCTCTTCCATCAGCGCGGCATAGTCCTCGACCGGGTCGATAACCGAGAGGATCGTGCCGCCGGGAAGTTCGTCCTTGCCGATGCGGTCGAGATTGACGTCGGCAAAATCGGCGATCTTGTAGCTGTCGATCGTCTTGGACCGCGCATAGATCGCGTCGGTGATCTTTTCCGGTGCCGGGCCGCCATTGTTGATGTTGTATTTGATGCCGAAGTCTTCGGTCGGGCCGCCGGGATTGTGGCTGGCGGAGAGGATGATGCCGCCGAAAGCCTTGTACTTGCGGATGATGTGGGAAGCGGCCGGCGTCGACAGGATACCGCCCTTGCCGACCATGACCTTGCCGAAACCATTGGCCGCGGCCATCTTGACCGCCTTCTGGATGACTTCGCGATTGTAGTAGCGTCCGTCGCCGCCGATGACGAGGCACTTGCCCTGATAGCCTTCCAGCGAATCGAAGATCGACTGGATGAAGTTCTCCGCATAGTTCGGCTGCTGGAAGACCGGAACCTTCTTGCGCAGGCCCGACGTGCCGGGTTTCTGGTCCAGATAGGGCGTGGTGGGGACGGACTTGATCATTTTAGGTCACATGCCTTTCGAGACGAGGCTTGAATAGAGGGCAGCGTAGCGTTCGGCGCTCTTCTCCCAGGAGACATCCGATTTCATGCCCTGCTTTTGCAATTGGGTCCAGAGTTTTCGGTCCTGATAAAAATGCATCGCACGGCGGATTGCCTGTAGCATGCCTGTTTCGGTCACGGGGGCAAATTGTATGCCGGTTGCGACTTTCGCTGCAAGTGCGGCGTGATTGGCGTCGATCACGGTGTCGTTCAAACCGCCGGTGCGGGCGACGATCGGCACGCAGCCGTAACGCAGGCCGTAAAGCTGGGTCAGGCCGCAAGGTTCGAAGCGCGAGGGGATGATGATCGCATCGCAACCGGCCTGCATCAGGTGCGACATCGGCTCGTTATAGCCGATCGAGACGCCGACGCGGCCGGGATGGCGGCTGGCGGAGGCGAGCAGCGCGCCTTCAAGTGCGGCTTCGCCGGAGCCGAGCACGACGAGCTTGCCGCCCATGGCGACGATCTCATCGGCGACGTTGGCAACGATATCCATGCCCTTCTGCCAGGTAAGACGGCTGATGACGCAGAAGATCGGGGCGTCGTCATTGTCGAGACCGAAGAATTCGGCGATCGAGCGCCGGTTCTCCTCGCGGTTCTTCAGCGTCGTCTGGCCATAATGGGTGTGGACGACAGGATCGGTCGCCGGGTTCCAGATATCGGTGTCGATGCCGTTGACGATGCCGTGCAGATCGTCGACGCGGCTGGCGATGACGCCCTCGAGCCCCATGCCGAATTCCGACGTCAGGATCTCATCGGCGTAGGTGGGGCTGACCGTCGTGATCGCATGGGCAGTCTTCAGGCCGCCCTTGAGGAAGCCGACAGTGCCGTAATATTCGATGCTTTCGGTGGTGAAGGCATGGGCAGGCAGGCGCAGGCCGGGAAAGATCTCGGAACCGAACTGGCCCTGAAAGGCGATGTTGTGGATGGTCAGTACGCTCGGCAGTTCCGGCGTCGGGTAATAACGCATATAGACCGACGTCAGCGCCGCCTGCCAGTCGTGGGTATGGACGAGATCCGGCCGCCAGCCGGGCAGCAGGCCGGCGGCGATCTCGGAGGCGGCGAGCGACAGGGCGGCGAAACGACGCCAGTTGTCCGGATAGTCCTTGCCGAGCGGATCGAGATAAGGCCCGCCCGGCCTGTCGTAATAGGCCGGTGCATCGAGGATGAGCAGATCGAGGCCCTCATGCTGGACCTCGAGCACTGTCGCCCGCTCACCGAGCAGGTCGGGGAATTCGAGCCTGACGACGGCGTCGCGAATGACCTTCATGACGGCGGGATAGCCGGGTAGAAGGGTCTTGGTCTCGACCCCGAAGGCTTTCAGAGCAATCGGCAGGGCGCCGGACACATCGGCCAGACCCCCTGTCTTAATCAAAGGGAAGACTTCGGACGAAACCGAAAGAACTTTCATAAGTCAGATATCCAGCTTGTCGATCATCGGTTGCGTGATCAGGCAGATGCCGCTTTCCGTTCGCCGGAAGCGCTTGGCATCGAGCTCGGGATCTTCGCCGACGACCAGGCCTTCCGGAATGACGACACCATGGTCGATCACCACATTCTTGAGCTGAGCGCGTCGCCCGATCTTCACGTTCGGCAGAATGACCGCACCTTCCATCTTGGAGAAGGAATTGGCCCTGACACCGGTGAAGAGCAGGCTGTTGTTGAGCATGGCGCCCGAGATGATGCAGTCGCCTGACACAACGGAGGAGGTGGCCGAGCCACGGCGATCCTCGTCGTCATGGACGAATTTCGCCGGCGGGGTGATCTCGGCATAGGTCCAGATCGGCCAGGACTTGTCGTAGATGTCGAGCTCCGGAACGATCGCCGTCAGGTCGATATTGGCCTGCCAATAGGCGTCGATCGTGCCAACGTCGCGCCAATAGGGCTCGTGCTCGAAATCGGAACGGACGCAGGACTTGGCGAAGCGGTGGGCGACAGCCTTACCGTTCTTGACGATATAGGGGATGATGTCCTTGCCGAAGTCGCGGCTCGAGGTCGGGTCGGCGGCGTCGCGGCGCAGCGCATCGAGCAGGAACTTGGTGTGGAAGACGTAAATGCCCATCGAGGCGAGGGCAAAATCTGGCTTGTCGGGAATGGGCGGCGGATCGGCCGGTTTCTCGACGAAGGCGATGATCTCGTCCTTCTCGTTGACATGCATGACGCCGAAGCCGACCGCTTCCATGCGCGGCACTTCCAGGCAGCCGATGGTGACGTCGGCACCGGAATCGACATGCTGCTGCAGCATCCATTCATAGTCCATCTTATAGACGTGGTCGCCGGCAAGAATGACCATGTATTCGACGCCGTAGTCCTGGATGATATCGATGTTCTGATAGACGGCGTCGGCCGTGCCTTCATACCATTGGGTCTCGGAGACGCGCTGGCTGGCGGGCAGAATATCGAAGCTCTCGTTACGCTCGGGGCGGAAGAAGTTCCAGCCGCGCTGCATGTGGCGGATCAGCGAATGCGCCTTGTATTGCGTGGCGACGCCGATGCGGCGGATGCCGGAATTCAGGGCGTTCGACAGGGCGAAATCGATGATGCGGGCCTTGCCGCCGAAATAGACGGCCGGCTTGGCACGCCGGTCGGTGAGTTCCTTGAGACGGCTTCCCCTACCGCCCGCCAGAACATAAGCCATTGCATCGCGGGCAAGTGGCTGAACGCGCTTTTCTACCATTTTCTCCTCCCACTAGTCACTAATTTTCAGGTTCAAGCATGATTGTCGCCAAGGGCGGCAAGGTGATCGAGCAGGTGATGTTGCCGCCGGCATCGACGGCCTGCACGCGCCCGCCATTGCCCTTGCCGCTGCCGCCGTAGATGTCGGCATCGGTGTTCAGGATTTCCCGCCAGCGCCCTGCGGACGGCAGGCGGATCGAATAATTCTCGCGATAGACAGGGGTGAAATTGGTGATGACGGCGACAGGCTTCTGGCCAGGCGCCTTGCGCAGCCAGGCAAAGACGGAATTCTGGTGGTCGTCGGCGACCAGCCATTCGAAACCTTCGCCCTCGCAGTCACGCTCATGCAGCGCCGGCTTGCTGCGATAGGTGAAATTGAGGTCACGCACCAGGCGCCGCATGCCCTCGTGCATGCGATACTGAAGCAGGTTCCAGTCGAGTGCCTTCTCTTCGCTCCACTCGCTCCACTGGGCGAATTCCTGGCCCATGAACAGCAGCTTCTTGCCGGGATAGCCCCACATATAGGCGTAGTAGGCACGCAGATTGGCGAACTTCTGCCAGTCGTCGCCCGGCATCTTGGCGATCAGCGAGCCTTTTCCGTGCACAACCTCGTCATGTGAGAGCGGCAGGACGAAATTTTCGGAATAGGCGTAGAGCAGGCCGAAGGTGAGTTCGTTGTGATGGTGCCCGCGATAGATGGGATCGCGGCTCATGTAGCTCAGCGTGTCGTGCATGAAGCCCATGTTCCACTTGAAGCCGAAGCCGAGGCCGCCTTCATGGACGGGTTGCGAGACCTTCGGCCAGGAGGTCGATTCCTCGGCGATGGTCATGACGTTGGAATTTTTGCCGTAGATGCGGATGTTGAGATCCTGGAGAAAACGGACCGCTTCGAGGTTCTCGTTGCCGCCATATTCGTTCGGGATCCATTCGCCATGCTTGCGGGAATAATCGAGGTAGAGCATCGAGGCGACGGCATCGACACGCAAACCGTCGAGATGGAATTTTTCGGCCCAGTAGAGCGCGTTGTTGACGAGATAGGAAACGACCTCGGTGCGGCCGAAATTGTAGATCGCCGTGCTCCAGTCCGGGTGGAAGCCCTTGCGCGGGTCTTCGTGCTCGTAGAGTGCCGTGCCGTCGAACCAGCCGAGGCCGTGTTCGTCGGTCGGAAAATGCGCCGGCACCCAGTCGAGGATGACGCCGATGCCGACCTTGTGGCAGCCGTTGACGAAACGGGCAAAACCCTCCGGCTCGCCGAAACGAGCGGTCGGCGCGTAGAGGCCGGTCGTCTGGTAACCCCAGGAGGGGTCGTAGGGGTACTCCGTGATCGGCAGGAATTCGATATGGGTGAAGCCCATATCGGCGCAATAGGGGATGAGGCTGGAGGCGAGCTCGTCCCAGGACAGCATCGTGCCGTCCTGCCGGCGTTGCCAGGAGGCGGCATGCACCTCGTAGATCGAGATCGGCTGGCGGCGCTTGTCGCTCTCGCGCCAGTGCTTCAGATGGGCCTCGTCTTCCCACTCCTGCTCGAGCTCGGCGGCGGTGATCGAGGCGGTCTTCGGTCGCAGCTCGCTGCGCCGTGCAAAAGGATCTGCCTTCAGCGGCAGCAATACGCCGTCCTGGCCGCGGATCTCGAACTTGTAGGCAACGCCGATCGGTACGTCAGGGGCAAAGATTTCCCAGATGCCGCTGTCAGCACGGAAGCGCATCACGTGGCGGCGGCCGTCCCAATTGTTGAAATCACCCACGACCGAGACGCGCTGCGCGTTCGGCGCCCAGACGGCGAAATGGATGCCCTGCGCGCCTTCATGCTTGATGAGGTGGGCGCCCATCTTGTCGAACAGGCGCAGGTGCGAGCCCTCGCGGGCGAAATAATCGTCCATCGGTCCGAGCACCGGACCGAAGCTGTAGGGATCGGTGACTGCCCATTCGGCATCGCCGCGCCGGGCGCGGTAGCGCACCGGCAGGAGTTTGGTGAGGGAAACCGGGCCGGCAAAGAAGCCGTCGGCATGGAGCTGCTTCAGTTCGCCGATGACGCCGCCGTCGAGCGTCATGGCGGTCACCTCCTCCGCGCCCGGGATGAAGCACCGGGCGACGAAAGCGTCGCCGGCCTGGTGCACACCTAGGACGGCAAAGGGATTGGAATGCGAGCCGGCAAGGATTGCCGTGATTTCATCTGCCGAAATTTCCCAGGAAAGCTTTACTTCAGGGACGGTTTTCGGCGTTTTCATCCGGCTCTCCAGATTTCGTCTGCATATTGCCTGATCGTACGGTCGGAAGAGAACCAGCCCATCCGCGCCGTATTGTTGATCGTCTTGGTGTACCAGGCGGACTGGTTGGTCCAGATCTGGTCGACTTCGCGCTGGGCCTGGGCATAGGCGTCGAAGTCGGCCGCGACCATGAACCAGTCATGCGAATAGATGCCGTCGATCAGCGCCGTATAGCGGTTGCGGTCATCGGGCGAGAAGACGCCGGAGCCGATAGCGGCAAGCGCCTGGGCGAGTTCGCGCGATCCCTCGATGATGGCGCGCGGATTGTGGCCATCACTGCGGACCTTCGACACCTCGTCGGCCTTGAGGCCGAAGATGACGATGTTGTCCTCGCCGACATTGTCGCGCATCTCGACATTGGCGCCATCGAGCGTGCCGATCGTCAGCGCGCCGTTCAGGCCGAACTTCATGTTGCCGGTGCCGGATGCTTCCATGCCGGCGGTCGAGATCTGCTCCGAGAGGTCGGCGGCCGGAACCATGACTTCGGCGAGAGAGACATTGTAGTTCGGGACGAAGACGATCTTCAGCAGGCCGCGTACCGACGGGTCGTTGTTGATCGTTCGGGAGACATCGTTGATCAGCTTGATGATGAGCTTGGCATTGTAATAACTCGGCGCCGCCTTGCCGGCGAAGAGTTTCACGCGCGGCACCCAGTCGAGCTCGGGATGCGAGCGGATCTGGTCGTAGAGCGCGACGGCCTCGATGATATTCAGCAGCTGGCGCTTGTATTCGTGGATGCGCTTGATCTGGATGTCGAACATCGCCGATGGATCGAGCTTCACGCCCATGCGGCTGGCGACGAGGTTGGAGAGTGCCACCTTGTTGGCGCGCTTTATCGCTGCGAATTTCTGCTGGAAAGCCGGATCGGAGGAATGCACGTCGAGCGCACGCAGCTTCTCGGCATCATCGAGGAATTCGTCGCCGATCGCTTCGCGGATCAGGCCGGTGAGACCGGGATTACACTGCTGCAGCCAGCGGCGCGGCGTGATGCCGTTGGTCTTGTTGTTGATGCGGTCGGGATAGAGTTTGTGCAGATCGGCGAAGACCGTGACCTTCATCAGGTCGGTGTGCAGGGCCGAGACGCCGTTGATCGAATGCGAGCCGACGAAAGCGAGGTTGCCCATGCGCACGCGGCGGTCGCCGCTTTCATCGATCAGCGAGATCGAGCGGATTTCCCCATCGGAGAAGTTCTTGCCCTTGCGAGCGTCGATCAGGATCTTGGCATTGATCGCATAGATGATCTGCATGTGGCGGGGCAGCAGACGCTCGAACAGCGGCACCGCCCAGCTTTCCAGCGCTTCGGGCAGAAGCGTGTGGTTGGTGTAGGAGAAGGTGCGGCGGGTGATGTCCCAGGCCTGGTCGAAATCCATCCCGTGTACGTCACAGAGCAGACGCACGAGTTCGGCGACCGAGACGGCGGGGTGAGTGTCGTTCAGCTGGATCGCCACCTTGTCCGGCAGCGAAGTGAAATCGTCATATTGCTGCAGATGGCGGCGCAGGATGTCCTGCAGCGAGGCCGACGAGAAGAAGAATTCCTGGCGCAGGCGCAGTTCCTGGCCGGCCGGGGTGGCGTCGGCAGGATAGAGAACCCGGGTCAGGCTTTCGGCCTTGTTGCTTTCGCGCAGCGCGCCAATGTGGTCGCCGGCGTTGAAGGCATCGAGCAGGATCGGATCGATCGGCTGCGCCGACCAGAGGCGCAGCGTGTTGACGCGCTTGCCGCGCCAGCCGACGGCCGGCGTGTCGAAGGCGGCGGCGATGACGCGCTCGGCCGGTTTCCAGACGTAGCGCGGCTGGTCGTCATGGGTGGTAATGAATTCGACGGCACCGCCGAAGCCGATTTCATAGGCGCTTTCGCGGCGCTCGAATTCCCAGGGATTGCCGTGGGCGAGCCAGTTTTCCGGCAGTTCCACCTGCCAGCCGTCGGCCAACTGCTGGCGGAAGAGACCGTGGACATAGCGGATGCCGTAGCCATAGGCCGGAACCTCGACCGTCGCCATGCTCTCCATGAAACAGGCAGCCAATCGGCCGAGGCCGCCGTTGCCGAGTGCGGCATCCGGCTCCAGGCCGGCAATGACGTTGACGTCGACGCCGAGCGAGGCGAGCGCATCGCGCACCTCCTCCATCAGGCCGAGGTTCGAGATGGCGTCGCGCATCAGGCGGCCGATCAGGAATTCGAGAGAAAGATAATAGACGCGCTTGGCACCGGTCGCATAAACCTCGCGGGTGGAAGCCATCCACTTGTCGATGATGCGGTCGCGCACCACCAGGATCGTCGCGGTCAGCCAGTCATGCGGCTTTGCCACCTTGGCATCCTTGCCGATGCGGTAGGTCAGACGTTCGATAATTTCTTCAGCGAGAATTTCCGGCCTTGAACTGCGAGGGGCGGGGGAGGGGATGATCGGCTTGGAAACAGGGTTCATCGTCAGGTCTCGCCAATTTTAATTTGGTTTCAGGATGTTATGCCTGATTCAATCAATTTGTCGCTTGCGCCGACGACAGTTTATGCATCGTTACTAAGCACTTGCAACAAAGGATTTGGACAAACAAAAAATTTGCGAAACCTTCATATTCACGCGGGTCGAGGGGGTTGATTTCAATCGCTTTTCCCGATCAGATGGACGGAGCGAGGATAACGAAAAGCCGCTCCGGTTGTTCCGGAGCGGCTTTTCGTTTCCCGTTTCTCTGGATGTTTTATCAGTTCGTCAAACGCGTCGCCTGATTGGATGCCTTCATGCCGATTTCCTTGAAAGCCTTCAGGAGCGCCGTCATGTCGCCAGCGGGAAAGTAGTTGCCCGGTGCTGTCGCGCAATAACTCAGCAGTGCCTGGCCACGCGCCGGCGCCATAAAGGCAATCGTGTAGACCTGCATCTTGTCCTCGCGGGCCTTGTCGCACCACGTCTTCGTCTCGGTATCGGCGGAGGTATAGTTATTGTCTCCGTCCGTCATGAAGACGATATATTTTGTCGGAGCCTGTCCCGTCTTGTCCACGTGCGCCTTGTTTTCAGCCGCGTCGGCTAGCTTGTTGTAGGCCGTTTTAAATGCTTCGCCCGAATCCGTACCGTCGGTTGCCGTCAGCTTGTTGACGTATTTGGTGACGTGGGCTGTCCCCCAATCCAGCGCTTTCGCTTTCTGCATCTGGATATTGTAGGAAACTGCACCCGTGCGGACATATTCCTTTCCGGGATCGACTGCGTCGAGTTCGCCTGTCAGCGTGCCGACGGCAAGCTTCAGGGCTTCGATCTTGGTGTAGTAGTGAGGACGCGTGCCGGTGCAGGTCTTCTTGGTGACGTTGCCGTACCTGTCTTTTTCGCTGCAATCGTAATCGTATTCTTCCGTGGGATCGGACGCGTTGACCGTCGCGGTGACTTCGCCCATCGAACCGGACCGGTCGAGGACGAGGAACATGGAGACGGAGCCTTGGGTTTGCGAGTTGCCGCTAGATGTCGTGCTCGATGTCGAAATGTTCTGCGTCCTGAAGCCGACCGCCTGCATCAACGGATTGACCGCGATGTCGTAGTTGGGTGAAACCGTCACTTGATAGGATGTCGACTTTCCCGACGTCGTTGTCCGGACATCGACGCCTGTCGCGCTCTTGATATCGACGCTGCTCTGCATGTAATTCGCCATTTGCCCGGCGACGAAATCCCGCGCGAAGGCTTCGGCCTGCGAGGTTTGGATTGTGCCGTTTGCCAAGGCGGTCGCGGTTGCCAGCGCGGCCGAATCGGCGGCTTCCTGCAACTGCTGTTTCGAAAGCAATATATCGCCCACCTGGATCGCCATGCCGGCGGCACCAAAAAGGACGGGCAGTACGATCGCCGTCATTATACCGAAATTACCGCCACGGTCGCCAAGCATGCGACGCAAGCAGGGATGCAAAAAGGAGGTGCTCATCATGTTCACCCGTATAGGAGGCCCTGTGAGGTGATATATGCACGCTTCTCCTTTCCGCCGTCCTTACGGCGTCAATAGAATTTTAACGAATCGCCGGATTTTTCCAGTTTTGGGATTATTTCAGCGGGATCACATCGACCGCCTGGACGGCGCGCTGGCCGCCATAGCTTTTCAATACGCCGATGACGGGAACGACGTCGGAATAGTCCCGGCCATAGGCGACGACGATGTGGTCCGTGCCGGCGGGGATGTCGTTGGTCGGGTCGAGCTCGATCCAGCCATTCGTCTCACCGCACCAGATCCTGACCCAGGCATGCATGGCGTCCGCGCCTTCCAGCCGTTCCTTGCCGGGCGGCGGGATAGTGCGCAGGAAACCGGAGACGTAGCCGGCCGGAATGCCGAGGCTTCTAAGCGCCAGGATCATGATGTGGGTGAAATCCTGGCAGACGCCGCGCTTCAATCTGAACGCCTCGGTCGGCGTCGTGTCCACCGTCGTCGCGTCGGGGTCGTAGGTGAAATCCTTGTTGATGCGGGTACAGAGCGCATGGGCGATCTGCAGCGCCGTCAGATCAGGCGTCGCATAGCTTCGCGCATAGTCGGCGATCTCGCGCGCTTGGGTCAGGCGTGGGCTGTCGCCAAGGAAATGGTGCGGCGAATCCGGCGCCAGCGACCAGATGCCGGCGACCTCCTCCGGCAGGTCGGCAAGCAGCGGCGAGAAATCGGCGGCGATCGGCTGGCTTTCCACCTGCACGCGGGCCTGCATGCGAATGTCGAGCGTCTCGTGCGGCGCGCGTAGCAGGAAGGAGGTGGTGGGATGATGGAAGAAATCGACGAAATGCGACTGCTCGTCCGGCGTCGGCGAGATGGTGATCGAGCCGGCGACCAGGCGCTGTCGATTGGTCAGCGACAGCGGCATCAGGCGCATGACGTGGCGGGCGCCGGAGGCCGGCACGTCGTAGATGTAACCCATGTGGAGCGAGAGATCGTAGAGCATCGTCGTCACCCGAGATAAGTCTGGGCGAGCAGATCGGAAAGCTGTTCCAATTCGCGTTCGAGCCGTTGATAGACCTCGACCCCCATGCCCTCCGGCGTCATCACCGCCAGGCCGGAATGGAGCCGCATCGCCTCGCGGTAGAAGGGCGACATCTGGCCGTTGATCAGGGCGTTCGGCAGCTGCTCGACCTCGTGGTGGATCTCGTTCACCTGGAAGAGGACCGAGCGGGGGTTCAGGGGGTCGAGCGCCAAGAGGTCGGTGACGGTCAACCGCGCCGTGTTGACGTTGTAGCGGCGGCGGTGGGTCATGACGCTGTCGCCGATCTCGAGCAGCATGTCGAGCGCGCCGTCGGGCGCGTCCGGGCCGGACATATGGCCGAGCAGGCGCGTCATGTGCAGGCCGCGCTCGATATAGCGGCCGAGCGAGAGGAAGCGCCAGCCGGTGAAGCGATACATGTTCTCGTGCACGAGGCCGGCGAAGCCCGCAAGCTTGCGCAGAAGGATGGTCATCGCATGGCTGGCGTCGTCGCCGGCAGCGACGGTGACGTGGAAGCGGCGGGCGGTCTTGGCGAGATCGTTGAGTGCCAGCCAGCCGTCCGGCGAGAAACGGTCACGGATATTGCTCGCCGAATAAACGGCGCTGTCGATGTTGCGCAGCAGTGTTTCCGGCACGGCCTCGGCGGTATCGATATCGACGGCTGTGAGATACTCGGAGACGTCGGCGAGCAGCGGCTGGCTCGGATCGGCAGCTTCGGCGTAACGCGCGTGCCAGGCGCGCAGGATGCGTAGCGCCCCTTCGGCACGTTCGATGTAACGGCCGAGCCAGAACAGATTGTCGGCTGCCCGGCTTGGCAGGCTGCCCGGCATGTTGCGGGTAAAGCTGCCCTCGGCCGGCAGCAGCGTGTGGCGCTCGACCGGCTTGTCGCTGACGATCCAGACGTCGGCGGCCGCTCCGCCCGACTGCATGGCGATCGCCGCGACATCGGCGCCGGAGCCGATGCGGGCAAAACCGCCGGGCATGATCTGCCAGCCGTTTGCCGTGCGGGCGGCGAAAACGCGCAGTGACATCGGCCGCGGCACGAGCTTGCCGTCCACCCAGGCGGGCGTCGTAGACAGCGTGACGACCTCCTGGCCGACCAGTTTCGGGCCGTCCGAACTCAGCCAGTCGGTGATGGAATCCTTGGCGGCCGCACGCAGCGACGAGCCGAGTACGGACTCGCCGTTGTCGTCGAAGAAGGGTGCCCGGGAATAGGCCGGGCCGATCACCATCTTCTCGATGTTCTTTGCGACGTGCTCGCGCTCTTCCTTCTGACCGCACCACCAGGTGGCGATCGAGGGCAGTTGCAGATCCTTCCCCAGCAGACGGTGGCAGATGGTCGGCATGAAGGCCAGAAGCGCCCGGGTTTCGAGAACGCCGGTGCCGAGCGCATTGACGATGGTGACGCTTTCGGCGCGCAGCGCTTCCACCAGGCCGGGCGTGCCGATATGCGAATTCTGGTTCAACTCCAGCGGGTCGGCAAAGGCCGAATCGAGACGGCGCCAGAGCACGCCGATCGGCTTCAGGCCGGCGACGGTTCGGACCATGACGCGGCCCTTGACGACGGTCAGGTCCTCGCCCTCGAGCAGCATGAGGCCGAGATAGCGGGCGATATAGGCGTGCTCGTAGTAGGTCTCGTTGGCGGGGCCGGGCGTCAGCACGGCAATGCGGTCGTCGCCCGAATGTTTCATGCCCTGAAGTGCGTCGCGGAAGGCGCCGAAGAAGGAGGCGAGGCGGTGGACCGGGGTTTCGGCGTAGATATCCGAGAAGGCCCGGGTCGTCGCGACGCGGCTTTCCAGCGCGAAACCGGCGCCTGACGGCGCCTGCGTCCTGTCGGCCAGCACCCACCAGTTGCCGTCAGGTCCGCGGCCGATCTCGAAGGCGCAGAAATGCAGATAATGCCCGGAGCCCGGCCGGATGCCGGCGAGCGGGCGCTGGAATTCCGGATTGGCGGCCATCAGCGCCGGCGGCAGGACCCCTTCCTCCACCAGCCGGTTGTCGCCGTAGATATCGGCAACGATCGCCTCCAGCAGATCGGCACGCTGGACGAGGCCCGCCGACAGCGTCTTCCATTCGCGCTCGTCGATCAGCACCGGGATATGCGAAATCGGCCAAGCGCGTTCGCCGGTGCCCTTGCTGCCATAGGCGCGGTAGAAGACGCCGGCATCGCGCAGGTAGCGGTCGGCGCGGGCAAAACGCTCGGTGAGATCCTTTTCCGGCATCGCGCTCAGATGCGAGAGAAAACGCTGCCAGACCGGGCGGACCGCGCCTTTGTTGTCGACCATCTCGTCAGCGGTGCCGGGAAGCGGCGCATAGTCGAAGGCCACACCCTTGCCGATGCGGTCCTCTGCCTCTCCCCTGCGCTCCGCTGCCGGCCTCTTACCCATCAAAACTGAAACCCTAACCCCCCGGCCCTAACCTTCGGCCTTAAATTCCGGCGGGCCGCCGCAGATCCAGCGTCAGCGGGAATTCCGGCGAACCCGTCTCGACGCGCGGAATGTATCCGCCCGCCGTATGCCCCCACGGCTCGAAGCGGGTGAGTCGTCTTGCTTCCGCCTCGTTACCGTTGACCGGGAAAGTGTCATAGGTCCGGCCACCCGGATGGGCAACATGATAGATGCAGCCGCCGATCGAACGCTTCGACCATGTATCATAAATGTCGAAAGTCAAAGGCGTGTTGATCGGCAGGACGGGATGCAGACCGGAGGACGGTTGCCACGCCTTGTAACGGACGCCGGCGACCGACACGCCGGCGGTGCCGGTCGGCGTTAGCGGCAGGGTGCGGCCATTGCAGGTGACGGTGTAACGCGCGGTATTGCTGGTTTCGAGCCGCACCTGAAGGCGTTCGACGGAGCTGTCGACGTAGCGGGCGGTGCCGCCCGGCGCGCCTTCCTCGCCCATGACGTGCCATGGCTCCAGCGCCTGGCGCAGTTCCAGCTTCGAGCCCTCGTATTCGACTTCGCCGCAGAAGGGGAAGCGGAATTCGAGCTGGGCCTTGAACCATTCCGGGCTGACGTCGAAGCCGTTTTGGCGAAGGTCGGCAAGCACGTCGAGGAAGTCGGCCCAGACGAAATGCGGCAGCATGAAACGGTCGTGCAGGGTCGTGCCCCAGCGGACGAATTTGCCGTCGACCGGGTTGACCCAGAAGCGGGCGATCAGCGCGCGCACCAGCAATTGCTGGGCAAGCGACATGCGCGCATTCGGCGGCATCTCGAAGCCGCGGAACTCGATGAGGCCGAGCCGTCCGGTCGGGCCGTCCGGCGAGAACAGCTTGTCGATGCAGATCTCGGCGCGGTGGGTGTTGCCGGTGACGTCGGTCAAAAGGTTGCGGAACAGGCGGTCGACGAGCCAGGGCAGCGGCTGCTGGCCACGGCCGGGGGCGCCGACCTGCGCCATGGCGATCTCCAGCTCGTAGAGGCTGTCGTGACGAGCCTCGTCGATGCGCGGCGCCTGGCTGGTCGGGCCGATGAACATGCCGGAGAAGAGGTAGGAGAGCGAGGGATGACGCTGCCAGTGGAGGATCACGCTCTTCAAGAGATCGGGACGGCGCAGGAAGGGGCTGTTGTTCGGATTGGCCGCGCCTACGACGACATGGTTGCCGCCGCCGGTGCCGGTATGGCGACCGTCGATCATGAACTTGTCGGCACCGAGCCGGGTGGTGCGCGCCTCCTCGTAGATCGCCGTTGTGATGTCGACGCAGTCCTTCCAGTTCGAGGCCGGATGAATGTTGACCTCGATGACACCGGGATCCGGGGCGACGCGGATGACGTTGATGCGCTCGTCCTGCGGCGGCGGGTAACCTTCGATATGGACGGGAAGCTTGAGCTCGGCGGCGGCGTTTTCGGCAGCGGCGATCAGCTCGAGATAATCCTCGATGCGCTCGACCGGCGGCATGAAGACGCAGAGCCTGCCGTCGCGCGGCTCGACCGACATGGCGGTGCGCACGGCACCGCGGAGCTCGCCGAGCGTCTGTTCGATCCGGCCGCGATTGCTCTCGTCGGCATGGAAGGAGGCTTCCGGCATGGCCCGGCCGGCCGGTACGAAGACATCAGGCAGCGGTTCGCGCGGGATCGTCGGATCGGCCGGGTGGATATAGGGATAACGCGCCGGGGGAACATAGGGCAGCGTGCCGAGCGGCAGGCGGTAACCGATCGGACTGTCGCCCGGGACGAGGAAGATCTTGCCGCGGCGGGTGCGCCATTTCTCGCTGACCCAGACTCGGCTTTCCGCTGCCTTGGCATTCCATGCTTGGACCGGAAGGATGTAACCAGTCGCGGTCGTGAGGCCGCGGGCGAAGACGCGGGCGATGCGGTTGCGTTCCTCAGGATCCTTCAGCTTCGAATTCGCCGGATCGACATTTTCGGGAAGGTTGCCTTCCTTGATGATCCAGTCGGCCGGATCTTCATAGGCCGGCTGCACCATGTCAGGCTTGATCGCCAGTTCCTTAGCGATCGCCGTCAGGAGCTTTTCGGCATCCTCGGCGGTGACGCCGGTATCCTTGCCTTCGGCGGCGACCAGATCGAGGTTCTGCCAGACCGGCTTGCCGTCGCGGCGCCAGTAGAGCGAGAAGGTCCAGCGCGGCAGACTTTCGCCCGGATACCATTTGCCCTGGCCATAATGCAGGAAACCGCCGGGGGCGAAGCGTTCTTGCAGCTTGCGGATCAGGATGTCGGCCTTTTCGCGCTTGGTCGGGCCGACGGCGGCGGTGTTCCACTCCTCGGACTGGAAATCGTCGATCGAAACGAAGGTCGGTTCGCCGCCCATCGTCAGATGCACGTCCTCGGCTTCGAGGATACGATCGACCTTCTCGCCGAGTTCGTTGAGCTCCTCCCAGCTTTCATCGGAGAAGGGCTTGGTGATGCGCGGGTGCTCGGCGACGCGCGAGACCTTCATGTCGAAGGCGAATTCGGTTTCGGCCTCGCCGAAATAACCGCCCGAGATCGGAGCGGCGTTGCGATAATGTGGCGTGGCGGCAAGCGGGATGTGGCTTTCGCCGGTCAGCAGGCCAGAAGTCGGATCGAGGCCGACCCAGCCGGCGCCGGGCAGATAGACCTCAGCCCAGGCGTGCAGGTCGGTGAAATCGACTTCGGTGCCGGAGGGACCGTCGAGCGCCTTCAGGTCCGGCGTCAGCTGAATGAGGTAGCCGGAGACGAAGCGGGCGGCGAGGCCGAGATGGCGAAGGATCTGGACGAGCAGCCAGCTGGTGTCGCGGCAGGAGCCCTTGGCGGTTTCCAGCGTCTCCTCCGGCGTCTGCACGCCGGTTTCCATGCGGATGACATAGCCGATCTGCCGCTGCAAGCGGGCATTCAGGCCGACGATCATATCGACTGTCGGCTGGTCGGGCGACCAGTCGAGCGTCGGCAGCAGCGCCTTGAGGCGCGGACCAGCCGGCTCCGGCGTCATATAGATCGACAGATCCTCCTGGATCGTTTCAGGGTATCCGAAGGGCCACTTGGTGGCCTCTTCCTCGACGAAGAAGTCGAAGGGATTGTAGACCGTCATGTCGGCGACGAGATCGACCTCGATCTTGAATTCGGTCACCGGGTCCGGAAAGACGTAGCGGGCAAGGTAATTGCCATAAGGGTCTTGCTGCAGATTGACGAAATGGTTGGAGGGCGTGACCTTCAGCGAGTGGCTGAGCACCCGTGTCTTCGAATGCGAGGCCGGTTTCAGCCGGATGATCTGTGGGCCGAGTCGGACCGGCTTGTCATAGGTGTAATGCGTCAGATGATAGATGCTGGCTTTGATCGACATATTTCTCTTTTTATCCGGCTCGCATCATCGTGCGGCTTGCTGTTCCCGGAAATCAGTGTGTGCAATGCAGCGAAAGAAAGCAAGGCGGAAAGGTCTACAGCGCCGCACGTCTTTTCAGACGCGCAAAGGACGCTGTAGCATTTTGAATTGCAGCGGGCTCTTACGCCGCCTTGGCAAAGGTGACGGCCGCCTTCAGGCCTTTGCCATCCGCGCCCGGCTCCAGCGTCAGGTCGGCGTTGAAAAGATTGGCGATTTCTTCGACGATCGGCAGGCCGAGACCGGCACCGGGCGCACCGGACTCATTGCCGCGCGAAAAGCGCCGGCGCACCGCCTCCAGCTTCTCGGGCGGGATGCCGGGACCGTTGTCCTCGACTTCGAGGCGGATCGTCTCTGACGCGGCAATGATACGGACGGTGACCTCAGCTCCCTTGCCGGCATAGGCGATGGCATTGCCGGCAAGGTTGCGCAGCATTTCGCCGATCAGCAGCGGCTCGGCGCGGACCATCGCCGGGCTCTCGCCCTCGAAGCCGAGATCGATGCCGGCGACGGCGGCCGTCGGGATCTGCTCGCCGGTGATTTCCTGGGCGATGGCGGCGAGATCGATGGCGGAAGCGGTCAGCGCCTCCTTGGCGGTGGCAGCGTCGATCTTGGCCATCAGCAGAAGCTGGGCAAGGATGCGCTCGGCATGCGCTACCGCCTGGTCGCCCTTCAGTGCTGCCGCCTGCGCCTCATCGAGCGAGCCGGCCCGGGCGGAAAGGGCGAGCTGGGTGCGGATGATCGCAAGCGGGGTGCGCAGCTGATGGCTGGCATTGCCGGTGAAATGGCGGAGCGCATCCAGCGCCGATTGCAGGCGGACCATGAAGGAATTCACCGTGTCGACCAGCGGCTCGACCTCGCTCGGCACGGTCTGCTTGATCGGATGCAGGTCATCGGGGCTGCGTTCGCCGATGGCGTCGCCGAGCTTGTAGAGCGGGCGAAGAGCCACCGTGACCGAGATCCAGACGATGACGGCCGCGCCCGCGATCATGAAGGCGAGACGGAGTGCGGATCGGACGAGGATCGCCTGCGCCAACTGCCGGCGGGCGATGGTGGTTTCGGCGACCGTCACCACGAAGGGCACCGAGCGGATGCCCGTCGAGGCAGAGCGTTCGAGTGTAGCGATGCGGATCGGTTCGCCGCGGAAGCTATCGTCGGCGAAGGCGGCGGCATCGCCCGGCGTCTTCTTGAGGACAGGCAGGGACTGGTAGCCGGTGATGAATTGGCCCGGCGGGCCGTCAACGCGGTAGAAGACGCGATCCTGCGCGGCCGAGGTCAGCATCTCAAGTGCGACATAGGGGATATCGACCTGTAGCGTGCCGTCCTCGGCGACGACGACGCGTTCGGCGATCGCCAGCGCGGAACCGGCGAGGACGCGGTCGGAGACGATGTTGGAGGTCTGGACCGCCTCGCGATAGGTATCGGCGAGGGCCAGCGTGCCGATGACGGCGGTGGAGACGAGCAACCAGAAGAGCAGCCGGCGCCTGAGGGAATAGGCGGCTTTCATGAGGCCTCGGGCAGCTTGTCGAGATAATAGCCGATGCCGCGGGCGGTCTTGACGGTCAGGCCGTGCGGCGACAGGCGCTTACGCAGGCGGCTGACATATTGCTCGATGGCGTTTGCGGAAATGTCGTCGTCGAAGGCCGTCAGCGATTGAATGATCGCCTCCTTTGCGACGACCTTGCCGGCCCGCATGAAGAGGATTTCGAGCAGGCCCAGCTCGCGGGCGGGAATATCGAGCGGCGTTGCGCCTGATGAAAAGGTGCGGGAATTGAGATCGAAGGAGATGCCGCCGAAGCCGACGGTCGCCGAGCGCAGCCCGGCCTGGCGGCGCAGCAGCACGCGTACGCGGGCCTCGAATTCGGCGATATCGAAGGGCTTGATCAGATAATCGTCAGCGCCGAGATCGAGCCCCTTCACCCGCTCTTCCGGCGTGCCGCGCGCGGTCAGGATGAGGACGGCCGCCTGGTTCTGCCGGGCGCGCATGGCGCGCAGCACGTCGAGACCGTCCATCTCTGGCAGGTTGAGGTCGAGGATCACCAGATCGAAATTTTCCGCTGCGATGACCGCATTGGCAGACGCCCCGTCATGGACGACATCGACGGCATGGCCCGTGCCGCGCAAGATCGCCGACAGGCCGTCTGCCAACGCGATATTGTCTTCGGTGAGCAGGATGCGCACGGATGTTTCCCCTGTTTTTCAAGGGAGATTACAGAGATGAAGCAGGGATGTCACAGCGATTTTCAAGGTTACAGCGCCGCGCGTCCTTCAGACGCGCAAAGGACGCTGTAACACTTTCAATCTACGCATCGTGCTTTCCGAAAATCGATTCCGATTTTCGGGCCGATGCGCCAGTGAACGGCCGGGAAAAGCTCGACCTCAGCTCCCGGTTCTTTCGACCCGCTCGCGCTGCATCATTGCGGCGGTGAGCAGCTTCCGGAAGCGGGGATCGTCGCGGATGTTGTCGAGATCGGAATCATTGTCGAACCATTTGATATGGTAGACGGAGCTGTTCGGCAGCAGCTTCTCCAGCAGATCGATCGCCTGATCGACGTCGCCGAGGACGGAGTAGACGCAGGCGAGATTATACTGCGCGACGATGTCGTCGGGATCGATGGCGATCGCACGGGCCGCCCAGTCGCGTGCCCTTGCCGCGTCGCCGAGATGGGCAAGCGCCAGCGCGCCGCGATGGGCGGGGCCTGAATTTTCCGGGTTGACGTTCAAGGCCCGTTCGGCGCGCAGCAGGCCGAGGCGCGCCCAGTTTTCCGTATCCAGCACCCGGCCGAGCGAGCGGTAGGCCGACATCAGATGGATCGGCGAGACGTAATCATCAGGGCGGATTGCGGCGGCGCGGGTGAAATATTGCACGGATTCGGCGAAGTTGCCGTGCATGAAGAAGAACCGGGCATAGTGGAAATTCGCCTCGAAGAGGTTCGGGTCGAGCGCCAGGGCACGTTCGAAGGCCGCCGCCGCCCTGGCGTCATAGCCGCTCTGATGCAGGGCGAGACCATGGGAGGCGTGGGCCTCGGGAAGGTCAGGATCAAGCGCCAGGGCGCGGGCGCTCATCTCGAGGATGCGCCTCAGCGGCACGTCATCAGGCGCCCAGTCACGGATCGCCGCGTCGCAATCGGCGATGCCAGCATAGGCGCGGGCATACTCCGGATCGAGCTCCACCGCCTTGCAGAACATGCGCCTTGCGAGCTCTAGATAGGATTTGGTCCAGGTGTGGGAGAGCTGGCGGCCCCTGAGATAATAGGTATAGGCCTCGACATTGGCGGTCGGCTCAGTCGCGATCGCCTTCTTCTCTTCCGGCAGCAGGCGCACCTTCAACTGGCCGACGATCGCATGGGTGATCTCGTCCTGGATGGCGAAGATGTCGGTCATGTCGCGGTCGTAACGCTCGGCCCAGAGATGGTCGCCATTGGCGGTGTCGATCAGCTGGCCGGAAATGCGCACGCGATTGCCGACGATGCGCACACTTCCCTCGAGCACGTAGCGAACGCCAAGCTCCTGGGCGAGCCGCTTCACCTTCACCGATATGCCCTTGTAGGTGAAAATGGTGTTGCGCGGCACGACGTGCAGGCTGGAGATCTTGGAGAGATCGGTGATGATGTCTTCGGTGATGCCGTCGGAGAAATAATCCTGATCAGCATCGCCGCTCATATTGGTGAAGGGCAGCACCGCGATGAAGCAGGTATTGCGGTTCTGCGCGACCAATCTGGCGGAGGAAGGCGGCGCCAAGCTGACGGTATAGACCTGAACGGGCTGCCTGATGTTCTTCAGCATATGTTCGCCGATGAATTCGAAGCCGAGATTGAGGCGCGAACCGACCTGGTCGCGCACCGAGGCCGACACGGCGATGCCGCCCGGCGCTGCGATGCGCTCGAGCCTGGCGGCGAGATTGACCCCATCTCCGAATATGTCGCCGTTCTCGACCACGACGTCGCCGAGATTGATGCCGATACGAAATTCGACGCGCTCGTCCTTGGGCACGTTCTCGTTACGGGCCGCCATGCTGCGCTGGATTTCGGCGGCGCAGGCGACCGCATTCACCACGCTCTGGAATTCGGCAAGGATGCCGTCGCCGGTGAGTTTGACGATCCGGCCCTTGTAATCCGAAATACGAATGTCGACCAGCTCGCAGCGATGGCGGTTCAGCGCCTGCAACGTGCCGGATTCATCGATGCCCATCAGTCGGCTGTAGCCGACGACGTCTGCAGCAAGAATAGCGCTCAGTCGTCGTTCCATGACCCCTCCCATGGATCTTCCCAGTTTAGTCTAGCTTTTTATAGAGTTTTTGTCGCGTAGAGTCGTCCCCCGAATAATAAATTCGGGCGGTCTCGACGTTTTTAACACGGAAGCGCGACCATATGACGTCGTCGATCTTCATCAATACTCTAAACGGGTGAAGGACGGAGCCAATCCCTAATCCTTTGTGATGAAAAGACAATTCACATCGGAGAGAACGGAGTGTTCTGCTTTGCTCGATGCTTTTGGCATCGTCATCATAAAACCGATTGCAGATCGATTTAAGGCTCGAGCCGGACCCAGGGGCACGGCCTGGAAGACGAATCGCGAGGGTATGCAATGCGATTCGCGGTTGCTTCGGCGGTTGCCGTGAGGCCAGCGAAGGGTATTGTGGCGACGTTTCCTGCCTGACGGAGATTTTGGATGACAGGTTCGGCCCGGAGTTTTCTGGAGTTTCATGATATTCCGGAGGCCGGGCTTCGGTCGATCATCACTCGCGCCGGAGAGCTCGCCGAAGCCTGGGATGAGCGTGCGATGCCGCAGAGCCTTGCGGGAAAGCGCGTCGCGCTGATTGTCGACGACGGCGGCTGGCGCAATACGACCGCCTTCGATCTCGGCATCCAGGCGATGGGTGGTATCTGCGTGCATGTGCCGATCGGCTTCAATACCAGGGAGGAAACCGGCGATCTCTCGGGTTATCTCGGCAACTGGTTCGACATGCTGGTGATCCGCACGAAGGAGTTTGCGACATTGAAGGCGGTGGCGGCAGCCTCGCCGGTGCCCGTCGTCAATGCGCGGACACGCTCCAACCATCCCTGCGAGACGCTCGGCGACCTTGCCTATATCAACAGCCGGCGCGGCTCGATCGACGGATTGAAGGTCGTTGGCGTGGCGGCGGACACAAATATCCTCCGCTCCTGGGCCGAAGCGTCGATCGCATTGCCGATCGAGGTGGTGCAGGTCTATCCCGAACGCTGGCACATCAGCGACGCCGCGTTGCTCAATGGACGCTTCCGCGTGAGCACCGATATGGGCGAGCTATCGAATGCCGACGTCGTCATCACCGATTCATGGCCGGGCGATGCCGCCTCGGACGCGCTCGCCGGCTATAGGATCGGGACCGATGTGCTCGATCGTTTGCGGGAGGATGCGATCTTCCTGCCGTGCCCGCCGGTTACGCGCGGCCAGGAGGTGACGGCGGGGGCGATGGAACACCCGCTCTGCCGGAGCCGCGCCGCCAAGGCCTTTCTGCTGCATGCGCAGAATGCGCTGATGGAGTGGGTCGCTGTCTAGTCCGGCGCCCTTGCTCCTCTGGGTGCGCTCAGGCATTGTTGCTGCATGAGGAAAGTTTTCATCTTGCTGCTGGCGTTCTGGCCGGGCTTTGCGCTAGCCGATCAGGCCTTCTATCCGGCAAAATCGGGCAATGCCGATGCGCCGGTGCTGACGGTTTATTCCTCGCTCGACGAGCCCCTGGCGCAGCCGATGATCCGGGGTTTCCTGGACGCCAATCCCGATATCGCAGTCAAATATGAGGACATGCTGACCGGCGACATCTACGACCGGATCGTCCGGGAGACGGATGACGGCAAGAAGACGGCGGATTTCGCCTTCTCCTCGGCGATGGACCTGCAGGTGAAGCTTTCCAACGACGGATATGCACAGGTCAGCAACCTGCCGATGAGTGCTGCATGGCCGAAATGGGCGAACTGGCGCAACACCGCCTATGCGCTCACCTTCGAGCCGGCGGTGTTCGTCTATCACAAGCCGAGCTTTGCGCATGAGCCGGTGCCGAGTTCGCGGGCTGAATTCGTCGACTATCTGAAGCGCAAGGGCAACGAGGTCTATGGGCGGATCGGCACCTACGACATCGAGCGTTCCGGCGTCGGCTTTCTTTTCATGGCGCGCGACCAGGAGCAGTTCGGCGATATCTGGTCGGTGATCGGGGCGATGGGGGCTGCCGGCGTCAAGCTTTATTCGACGAGTTCGGCGATCCTCGAACGCGTTGCCGACGGGCGCTTCGTGCTCGGCTACAATATTCTCGGCTCCTATGCGGCCGATTGGGCCTCGCGCTATCCCGATGTCGGCATCGTGCTGCCGAAGGATTATACCGTGGTGATGTCGCGGATCGGGCTGGTGCCGCAGGCCGCCGCCGAGCCGGAGCTTGGTCGGCGTTACCTCACCTTCTTCATGTCGAGGGAAGGGCAGACGATCATGGCGCGCGAGCTGCAGATCCCGGCCGTCAGCCCCGAGGTGGCAGGGGAGAATACCGCCAATACGCTGCAGGAACTGCTCGGCGCCCAACTGCGACCGGTGCCGGTCAGCCCCGGGCTGATGGTCTATCTCGACCAGGTGAAACGGGCGCGGCTGATTGCGCACTGGAATGAGGTTCTGCGGACGCAGTGAAGGCGTCAGCTTTCAGCCGGTTCACCCTCCTTGCAGAGCTTTGGATCGCTCCGCCTGTAGCTCTCGCCAGATGAGGCTCGCGGCCATACTTCGTGGCCGCTGGAAGTACTGGTCATCCGGCAGCGAAGAACCGGGATTTAGATCCGCGCCTGCCAATTACGGCAAAAAAGTGTCGTCTCCTTCTGGATATCTCGCCGATGTCAGCTAAATGACAGGTTGTTGTGGTCGCTTTGGCTACTTCTTCTCCGTGGAGGCGGAGAGTTGAAGCCTTGGGAGGTATTCCGCTCGTCATTCAGGACGCTTGCGTCCGCTGGCCGGCCATTCCTCCCGATTCCCTTGAGAATAACAGGCGGTTTGCTCAGCCGCCGACGGAGGACACATCGTGAAGCATACGTTCATCGCAACCCTTCTTGCAGCGACCATCGCGCTGCCGGCCTATGCGGCCGATTACACCATCATCGCGCCCGCCGCTCCCGGCGGCGGCTGGGACCAGACGGCCCGTTCGCTGCAGACCGCGCTGCAGCAGGAGAAGATCTCCGGCAACGTGCAGGTCCAGAACGTCCCGGGCGCCGGCGGCACCATCGGCCTTGCGCAATTCAGCAGCCAGGCTGCCGGCAACCCGAATTCGCTGATCGTCGGCGGCTATGTCATGGTCGGCGCGATCCTCACCAACAAGTCGCCGGTGACGCTCAAGGACGTCACGCCGATCGCCCGCCTGACCGGCGAATATGAAGCCGTCGTCGTTCCTGCAGCGTCCGAGATCAAGACCATGGCCGATCTGGTCGCGGCGCTGAAGAAGGATCCGGGTGCGGTTTCCTGGGGCGGCGGCTCTGCCGGCGGCACCGACCACATCGCCGTCGGCCTGATTGCCAAGGCTTCCGGCGTCGATCCGACGAAGATCAACTATGTCGCCTTCTCCGGCGGCGGTGAAGCGCTCGCCGCTATTCTCGGCGGCCAGGTCACGGCCGGCGTCTCGAGCTATAGCGAGTTCGAATCGCAGGTGAAGTCAGGCACGCTCCGTCTTCTCGCCGTATCCAGCGAAAAGCGTATCGACGGTGTCGATGCCCCGACACTGAAGGAAGCCGGCACCGACGTCATCATCCAGAACTGGCGCATGGTTGCTGCTGCCCCCGGCCTGTCGGCAGAGCAGGTGGCAGCCGTCACCGCCGATTTCGAGAAGCTGCACAGCTCCGCCACCTGGCAGGAAACGCTGAAGACCAAGGGCTGGGCCGACACCTATCTGTCCGGCGATGCCTTCAAGGCGCAGCTCGAAAAGGATGTCTCGGCCACTGAAGGCATTCTCAAAGACATCGGACTTGTTCAATGAGCGAGGATAACACCTCCTCGGCAACCGAACGCCGCCCTGATTGGGCGGCGTTCATCATTGCCGTTTTCCTCTTCGCCATCGCCGGCGTGATGGCCTGGGATGCGTCGCATCTGAAAACGATTGCGCAGTACGACCGCATCGGTCCTGCGACAGTGCCGCAAGTGGTGGCGTTCGGCCTCTTCTGTCTCGGGATCTGGACCGCCTTCGAAGCCTGGCGCGGCGATTTTCCCGAACGTGACCGGCAGGAAGTCGCACCCGTCATCTGGATCGTCGCCGGTCTTGCCGGCCAGATGCTGCTTTTGCGCGTCGCCGGCTTCTCGATTGCGACAGGCGTGCTGTTCGCGCTGACGGCACGCGGCTTCGGCAAACGCAAGCTCTGGATCTCGCTGCCGCTTGGCATCGTCTTCAGCTTCGTCGTCTGGGCGATCTTCTCGCAGCTGCTGCAGCTGACACTGCCGGCCGGCCCGCTCGAACATCTGTTCTTCTGACCGCGCGGGACGCGCTGTCAGCTCTTTTGATTTTGCGCGGCGCCCGGTTGCGAAACGCACGGCCGGGAATGCCGCTTGGGACACCAAGATGAGCACATTCGAATTCCTATGGCAGGGTATCCTGGTTGCGATGCAGCCGATGAACCTGATTTATGCGATGGTCGGCGTCACGCTCGGCACCGCCGTCGGCGTGCTTCCCGGCATCGGCCCGGCTCTCACCGTGGCGCTGCTGCTGCCCGTCACCTACAAGCTCGATCCCGGCGGCTCGCTGATCATGTTCGCCGGCATCTATTACGGCGGCATGTATGGCGGTTCGACGACCTCGATCCTGCTCAACACGCCGGGTGAAAGCGCCTCGATCGTCACCGCACTCGAGGGCAACAAGATGGCGCGCGCCGGACGCGGCGGACCGGCGCTGGCGACAGCGGCGATCGGCTCCTTCGTCGCCGGCCTGGTCGCCACGCTCGGGCTTGCCTTCATCGCGCCTTACATCGTCAAGCTGGCGCTGGTCTTCGGGCCGCGCGAGTATTTCGCGCTGATGGTGCTTGCCTTCGTCACCGTTTCATCGGCCTTCGGCGATTCGGCATTGAGGGGTCTGACCTCGCTGTTCATCGGCTTTGCGCTCGCCATGGTCGGCATCGATCAGCAGACTGGACAGGCCAGGCTTTCCTTCGGCATTCCCGACCTGCTCGACGGTATCGAGGTGACGACCTTGGCTGTGGCGATGTTTGCGATCGGCGAGACGCTCTACATCGCCGCGCAAGGCAATCGGATCGCGGAGAAGGTCGAGGCGGTCAAAGGTTCGCTCTGGATGAACGCGGAGGACTGGTCACGCTCGTGGAAGCCGTGGCTGCGCGGCACGCTGATCGGTTTCCCGATCGGTGCGATGCCGGCGGGCGGCGCCGAAATCGGCACGTTCCTCTCCTATGCGACCGAAAAGCGGCTGGCGAAAAACCCGGAAGAGTTCGGCCATGGCGCGATCGAAGGCGTGGCCGGTCCCGAGGCGGCGAACAATGCATCGGCCGCCGGTACGCTGGTGCCGCTTCTGACGCTCGGCCTGCCGACGACGGCGACGGCGGCGATCATGCTTGCCGGCTTCCAGCAATACGGGCTGCAGCCGGGGCCGCTGCTGTTTGCCACCAATCCGCAGCTCGTCTGGGGGCTGATCGCCAGTTTGCTCATCGCCAACGCGATGCTCTTGGTGCTGAACCTGCCGATGATCGGGCTCTGGGTGCGGCTGCTGACCGTTCCGAAGCCGTGGCTCTATGCCGGCATCCTGCTGTTTGCGACGCTCGGGACGATCGGCGCCAATCCGTCGGTGTTCGAGCTCGGCATGCTGCTCGCCTTCGGCCTGCTCGGCTATGTGATGCGGCTCTTCGGCTATCCGATCGCGCCTGCCGTCGTCGGGCTGATCCTCGGGCCGCTTGCCGAACAGCAGCTGCGCCGGGCGCTGGCGATCAGCCAGGGCGACGTCACGACGCTGGTGATGTCACCGATCGCGGCAGGCCTGCTCATCGTTGCAGCGGCCGCCTTCCTCATCCCGCTGATCCTGCGGCTGCGCGGCAGGGGACAGGTGCTCTCGCAGCTGGCGGCAAACGAAGACTAGCGCATCGGCCCGAAAATCGGTTCCGATTTTCGGAAAGCACGATGCGCAGATTTCAAAGTGTTAGGGCGTCCTTTGTGCATCCGAAAGGACGCACGGCGCTCTAAGAATAAAAAGACCACCCACCCCTTCCTCGAGGCTGGCCATGGAGACATGCGCCGGCCTCCTGTTTTTGCATGGCTGAGGTGATTTTCTGAGCATTGTGGAGGTCTATGCGCGATGCCATCTATGAGTAGTCAATCATAGAGCAAGAGGAAAAGGACAATGTCCGCACTTCGCAATTCAGTCCGTACTGGCTTCTTTGGCCGCGCATTCGCCGTCCTTGGTGCCGCAAACGCCGTCAGCGCTGCTGTCGAAGCCGGCCGCCGCCCGCGCGCCAACGACCTCACCACACTCGGTATCGACCCGGCCTCCTTCGGTCAGGTCTCCCGCTAAGACCTTCAAGTCATGCATGAATGAATTAGCCCGCAACCGGATGGTCGCGGGCTTTATTTTTAGCTGCAAGGGCGTCGCGCACCGCGGCTTCTTGCATCGTCAGGCGTGAAGTTTCTCCTGCCGAGCGCCATGATCCTCCACCCTTTCGCGCCTGTTGTGGCGGATGGACGACCAGAGGGACAGGCCGATCAAGGCCGCGCCGCCGAGCCCGGTGATGACCTCGGGGATGTGGACTAGGGTCTGCGCATACATGATCACCGAGAGGATCAGGATGGCGTAGAAGGCGCCATGCTCGAGATAGCGGTATTCGGCAAGCGTTCCCTTCTCCACCAGCATGATCGTCATCGAGCGCACGTACATGGCGCCGATGCCGAGGCCGATCGCGATGACGAAGAGGTTCTGCGTCAGCGCGAAGGCGCCGATGACGCCGTCGAAGGAAAAGCTCGCATCCAGCACCTCCAGATAGATGAAGGCGCCAAGACCGCCCTTGGCGGCGGCACTCATCGTCTTTTGCGAGGCATCGAGCAGCCCGCCGACCACCTCGACCGCGAGGAAGGTGAGCAGGCCGTAGAGGGCGCAATTGACGAAGACGGTGGCTTCCTCCCCGCCGATCAGCCAGGAGAAAACCAGCATCAGCACCAGCACGACGGCGATTTCGATACCCTTGATGGCGGCCGAACGCGCCATCACCCTTTCCAGGCCGGGAAGCCAGTGGATTTCCTTCTTGTAGTCAAAGAAGTAGTTGAGGCCGACCATCATCAGGAAGGTGCCGCCGAAGGCTGCGATCGGCAGATGCGCGTCGTTCATGATGCGGGCATATTCGGCCGGCTCGCGTGCGGCAAGCACCAGAGCATCCCAGGGGCCGATCCGTGCCGCGATCGCGACGATTGCCAGCGGGAAGACGATGCGCATGCCGAAGACGGCGATGATGATGCCCCAGGTGAGGAAGCGCTGCTGCCAGACCGGTGTCATCTCCTTCAGCTTGTTGGCGTTGACGATCGCATTGTCGAAGGAGAGCGAGATCTCCAGCACCGCAAGCACCGTGCAGATGAAGAAGACGGTCGCCATGCCGCCGATCGTGCCGGTCGTCTGCCAGCCGAGCACCGCGCCGAGAACGAGGCCGAGGGCAGTGACGATGAAAGCCCAGCGGAAATAGCTGAGCGAGGATTGGGTCACGGGTTGATTCATGGCCGCACCTCGCGGCCGCAAATCGTGTTGAAGAGGGTCGATATAGTGGAAAAACGCGGCACGCCACAACGGGCACGCGGGTCAGGCATGGTGAGCTTGTTCATCGATGAAAAATCCGCCGGCTAAGCTGCAGGCGGTACCGACATCACGAGAGCGCCGTAAAAACTCTCGCCAGAGGGGCCCGGCACCAAAGTTCCCCGTCAGCCGATGTCTGGAAGGCTGCGGGATAGGCACTAGGTAATGAACTTCGCGGGCCAGTCAAGGCCGGTCGTCACACCGCGATTGGGTGATTTTTTTTGGAACCATCCTGATGCCCGCCCGTTAGGCCCTGGTTGAGCTTAAAAAAGGAGGCCGATGATGCACACTTCGACCCATCTTCCCGACAAACGTACGGAGGCGTCGGACCGCATGAAGCGGGCGAAGCCGAACCGCATGCAGAAGGCGCAGGTGCTTCCGCCGCATCATGTCGACCTGACACTGACGCCCGGCGTCTACCACGACATTCACGTGCCGGCCCATGTTACCGGCGCGGATCTTTCCAAGGGTGGCCCCGACATCAAGGGCAATGCAGACACCAAGAAATAACGGGTATTCCGGAAGCCTCCGGCGCTGACGGGTAGATTTGAAACAGGGTGAAAAACATATGACGATCAACTTTGTGCCCCGCGAGATCTTCATCCGGCACGAAAATGAATGGCAGGCCATACGCGAGGCGGCGGACGAGCGCATCGATATCGGCAAACGCCAGAAGCCGCTCTCCGCCATCGGCGGCACCGCATCGGTTGGGAAAAGCGATCCTTCGGCAACACGCGCTGAATGACTGACAGACAACGACTCCAACAACACGAGCGCCCGGCATGATACCGGGCGCTCTGTTTTTCTATTTGTGTTCATCGCGATCGACACGCTGTCCGGAATTAAAGCCGAACCGTTGTTCGAGTTTACCGAAGGCGAAGAGTACGCAGATGGCGACGATTGTCGTGAAGAAGGCGATCGGCCAATAGCCGAAGCCCATGGCGAGGCCGATGGCGCCGGAGAGCCACATGCCGGCTCCCGTCGTCAGCCCATGCACCCGACCTCTTGCAAAGACGATCATGCCGGCGGCAAGAAAGGCGACGCCGGCGGTCACCGCCTCTATGACACGTAGCGGATCGATGCGCACCTGCTCGTCATCGGTAAAACCCGGCATGTGCACGGCCTCGATCGAGATGATGGCGAAGAGGGCAGCGGCAAGACTGATCAGAATATGGGTGCGGAAGCCTGCCGGGCGGTCGCGGGCCTCACGCTCGAAGCCGATCAGCCCGCCGAAGACGATGGCGCCGAAGAGGCGGGCGAAAATGACGGGATAGTGGATACGCGACTCCGGTATTATGTCGGCGATAATAAGATCCATAGATTTTTCCCCCAGAAAGATGGAATTTTTCGCTGGCTAACGTCTGAGCGCGGAATTTGTTCAGCTTTTTCGCCGCGTGCGTTTCGGCAGTGCCGTTGGTCTCTCCGGTGCGCGCCGGCGCGTTCATGTCATTGGTGGGAAAGTTCGGCGAACCAGGCATCATCCTGTCGCCGCGCCAACCTTTCGGAAAGGATTGGGCAGCGATAATCCCGACCTCACGGGAATCGGACAGATGGCCAAGACAGCGACACGCGGCCGCCGCAAGGCGCCGGCGAGAGGAAAGAGCAAAGCGCGCAGCAGCGGTGGCGGATTGCTGCCCTGGGCGGTGATCGGCATTGCCGCGATCGGCGGCATCGTCGCCCACGACCATTGGAAGAGCATCCAGCCGATGCTTGCAAGACCATCGACGCCGATCACACGGGACACGGCGGAGCCGAGGCCTGTCGTCAGGAAGGACGCGCCGCCGAAGCAGGTGGCGCTTGCCGCTCCCACGTCGAAAGTCGCAGTGCCGCAACCGCTGCCGCTGCCGCCGGCCGCGATCCCGACGCCGATGATCCAGCCGATAAAGGCAGTACCGCCGCTGGCCCCCGCTGCCGTTTCGCAAACCGGGACAGTCGCTTTCGGCTATTGCGGGCAAGGCGCCCATATCAATTGCGTCGGCGACGGTGGCGTCTTCTGGTACAAAGGCGAGAAGATCGTGATTGCTGACATGGCAAGCCCAGTGGTCGACCAGGCGCGCTGCGACGGCGAGCGCCGGGTGGCCTTTGCCGCCAAGTCGCGGCTGCTGGCGCTTCTGAACGCCGGACCCTTCACCATGAATGCGGCGGGTAAGGCCGAGCCCTCTGGCGCGCCGCGCGTCGTCTCGCGCGACGGGCGCTCTTTCGGCGTGCAGCTGATCAATGAGGGCCTGGCACGCAAGCCAGGGGCCGCCGGCAGTGCCTGGTGCGCCTGAGGGCGGCTACTTACCCTTCTTCACCAGCTTGCCGCCAGTACGGAAACTGCCGGTGAAGGAGGAGTCTTTGCTTTCGGCGGTGCATTCGATCGCGATCGGCTTGCCGGCATAGGGGTTGCCGAAGGTGCAGAAGCCGGCGACCTTGACCTCTCCGGTCATCTTGTTGCCGACACCCGTGGTGACGAGGCTGAGCGGCAGGCGGGCATTACCATTGGAGGCAGGCTTGATGCCGCTGCCGTCGCCCTGGAAGCCCAGCGCTTTGCCATCCGAGGTGAAGATGAAGGTCACCACGCCATTGGCCAGCGTGACGCTGGCAAGCTCGTTCTTGCAGCCCTTGGTGGCGTCGAATTTGGCGACGACCAGCTTGGCGCATTTGCCGGAAAGCGTAATGACGCCGGGAGCGCCAGGAAAGGTCTCTGCGGGCGCGGCCGGCGCGGCAGAGGCCGGCAAGGCGAGGACGGCGGAAAAAAGGGCGGCAGCGGCAAGCGCGGATAACTTCATTTCGATCTCAAACCCCATGTCGTGGCGAGGCGAATCACTACCTCACCCTCGGTTCGCCATGGCATGGCTCTGTGTCCGAATTTGGCGCCGTTATAGCTGAGGCGCAAAAATTTTGTCGGCGGCCGCGGGGCTCGCTCGACGATCGGCGGCAGATCAGTGAAAAGTTGGTTGAACTTGCTGGTCACAAGATCCAGCAACGACATAGGCTGCCGGACATCGGCAACGAACCGATGTGATACGACAGTGGCAAGGCACTCATCGAGCGTGCCGTCTTGGACACACGTCTGGTCAAGGGGAATGGGCCCAGGCAGGGAAGTCCAGGCCCATTCTTTCCCGATCGGAGGTCAGTCAGATCAGGAATTTGTAGCTACCGGATAATTTAGGACAGGATTCAGATTTTAGGCCGACCCGGCCTAAAATGATCCTGTTCTAGCCGGCAGCCTTTTATCAGAACGCGCGCTGCAGGCGGAAGAAGCCCGAAGTGACGTCGCTAGCATTGTCCGGATCGAGGTACTGAACCGAAATCTTCGTGGAGAGGTTCTCGACGATCTGGTAGTCGATCGTCACGCCGGCCTTCCAGGCGCTAACGTCGTCGTTGAACTCGCCAGCGGTGATGCCGTAGTTGTCGTAGTACTGAACGGCCGGGGTGATCTTCAGCTTGTCAGTCGCCTTGATGGCGTATTCAGCGGCGATCGCCCATTCAGCCTTGTTGTAATAGGCGTTTGGGTTGGTTGCGTAGACGACTGCGAGGCCGAGCGTGCCCGGACCGACAGCAACCGTACCCATAGCGCGGACGGCGCCTTCTTCGTTGTCGGTGTCGTAGCCAGCAGTGATCTGGTAGCTGAATGCACCAGCCTTGCCGCCGAGACCGACTGCAACGCCGACGTTGTTGGCGGTTTCGCCGTCGTAGAACGGGCTGTCTTCCAGCTCGTCAACGCTGATGCCAGCGTAGAAGGCGTCGGTTTCGTACTGATAACGGATGGAGTTGTGCAGCGTGACCGGCGAGCCGATGTCGTCGGTTTCGCCGGAGAGGCCGTCGTCCCACCAGCTGTAGAACAGACCAGCGCGGAAACCGGCGATGTCGATGTAAGCGGAGTCGAGGATCGCCTTCTGAGCCGAAGCGTTGTCAGCATTGAACTGCATGACGATGACGCCGGTCAGCGGACCATATTCGGTGTCGCTCTTGGCGGTAAACTGAACCTGACCACGCGTACGGGCATCCCAGTCCGAGTCGTTGGCGACAGAACCACCGCCGCCGGCGCCGATCGAGCTGGCGTTCGGAGCAACGTCAACCTGGAAACGGACGTAGCCGTTGATCTTGAGGCAGGTTTCGGTGCCCGGGATGTAGAAGTAGCCGGTGCCGTAAGCGTCGCAGACGCGAACGTATTCAACCGGTTCCGGCTCGGCAGCAACGATAGCGTCGGCAGCCTGAGCGCCGGATACTACTGCAAGTGCAGCAGCGGAGCCGAGAAGAAGGCTCTTGATGTTCATGGAATAAACCTCCAGTTCAGATGCAAGAGGATGAAGACCGTCTGCCCTCGGCAGTCCCTACGTGTCTTCAACCCGTGTGACCGAAGCGGCACCGTTTTGGCTCGGTGCCTGCCTCGCCGCGGAAGTTACATAGGGGATGTTGCACTGCAACGAAATTGTCGGTCATGACAGCAGGCCGGCACGGCTATGTTGCTGAAATCACACGATTTTTGTCACAAACTCGTCATCTATCCGTCACAAAACCGCGCGTCCGGACGCTCGGGCAACGAAGGGCTGAACTTTCGGCAGCGGTATGCAATCGACGATCGCGTAAGCACGTCCTCATATGCGAACACCCCATAACTGCAATCTGCACGAATCGGGAAAGGCCAGGTGACCGCCAGGGTTTGCCGGGGGGCATGCCGATATTGGCCTCAGGTTCTAACTGGAAGTGATCGGTGGCTGACGATGCGTCGCCTCGACGAGAAGCGATGAAGATCTTGGCGCGCAGTTTTGCTGGAATTGCGCTATTTGCCCTTTTCACAGCTTGCCGGCGGCCGCTCGGGCGTCGAACGGAAAGAGCAATCGTCTCGCTAGGGATTTTTCAAGTCGTCCCAGAGGATCGCTGCCCCAGCCGCGAGGATCGTGATCGGAATCAGCCAAAGCTTGATGCTGACAGGTTCGACGACATGAAACTGCATATAACCGAAACCGAGGAGGCCAGCCCCAACCAGGGCGACGCCGAGGAATATGGATATTGCCTTCCGTGTCCGCGTCCTTTGCGTCATACGCCCTCAATTTGCCACGTGTGGGGCTATCCCACAGCCAATTGAATCCGGCCCATTATGTGGAGCCCTCGCTCCGCAAAGTGCCGGATTTGGAGCGCGTGCCAGCCTCAAGAATTAGAAAATCCCCACGGCGGGGATTTCTCAACAATGTCAGGGAGATCGGATGGTGGGCGTGACAGGGATTGAACCTGTGACCCCTACGATGTCAACGTAGTGCTCTCCCGCTGAGCTACACGCCCATCCGATGGCGGCGCATAGATCACAAAACCTTCGGAGCCGTCAATAGGCTTTTTTCAGTTTTGTGACGCGCCGCCCGGCAAGCCTTACGCGGCAAGCATCTTGTTGACCTCGTCGACGAGATCGCGCAGGTGGAAAGGCTTGGAAAGGACCTTGGCATCCTTTGGCGCCTTCGAATCAGGGTTCAGCGCCACGGCGGCAAAACCGGTGATGAACATCACCTTCAGGTCGGGGTCGAGCTCGGTGGCGCGGCGCGCCAGTTCGATGCCGTCCATCTCGGGCATGACGATATCGGTCAGCAGCAAGGAAAACGGCTCCTCGCGCAGCCGGTCATAGGCGCTGGCGCCATTGTCATAGGAAAGGACCTTGTAGCCGGCCTTTTCGAGCGCTTTCACCAGGAAGCGGCGCATGTCGTTGTCGTCTTCGGCGAGAAGTATCTTCTGAGTCATCAATCCAGACCGCGATCCATAGGTTTTTGGTGGGCTGCCAGCCGTTTACACTAGTCTTTACCCGGTAAACAACCGGTGAATTGTCTGTGCGTGACCGCCATCCCTTCTACATAGTATGGACTTGCGGCCGGGCAACTGGCAACATGGGCCAAGCAGTCAGTTCATGACATGGTAAAGAGGGCCGAAAGTGCCGGAAATACGCGAATACGAGCTTTTTGAGGTTCATGAGCCCGTGTCGCACACCATTCCCTTCGTCTACAACTCCCCCCATAGCGGCCGCATTTATCCACCGGAATTTATCGCCCAGTCCAGGCTGGAGGGCATCGCCATCCGCCGTTCCGAGGATCACTATGTCGACGAGCTCTTCGGCTCGGCCGTCGCACTCGGCGCGCCGCTGCTGGCGGCCAACTTTCCGCGGGCCTATCTCGACGTCAATCGCGAGCCCTACGAGCTCGATCCGCGGATGTTCGACGGGCTACTGCCGCCCTATGCCAATGTCAATTCGCTCAGGGTCGCCGGCGGGCTCGGCACCATTCCGCGCATCGTCGCCGAAAACATGGAGATCTATGCGCGGCGCCTGCCGGTGCAGGAGGGGTTAGACCGCGTCGAAGCGGTCTACAAGCCCTATCATGCGGCGCTCCGCCGGCTGATTGCGCGAACGCATGTGCAGTTCGGCTTCGGCGTGTTGATCGACTGCCACTCGATGCCCGGCAATGTGCGCGTTGCCGGCAGCACTGCGCGACCGGATTTCATCATCGGTGATCGCTACGGCACCAGCGCTTCGGCCGAACTTTCGCGCGCGGCCATCGCCATCCTCGAGGAAATGGGCTTCGCTGCGATCCGCAACAAGCCCTATGCCGGCGGCTTCATCACCGAACATTACGGCCGCCCCTCGCGCGGCCTGCACGCGCTGCAGATCGAAGTTAACCGGGCGATCTATGTCGATGAGCTGACGCTGGAGAAACGCGAGGATTTCGCCGCAGTGGCTGATGCCGTCACGGACTTCATGCAGCAGATGGCGGAATATGTTGAGAAATTTGCCGGCGAGCGGGCGCTGGCCGCCGAATAGCTCTCTTTTTCGATGTCGCTGGCATCTGGCCTACGTCTTCCCGGCCAAAAAAAACCGCGCTTGTGAGCGCGGCTAAGTCTAGGGAGGAAACACCCAAGGAGGGTATTTACAGTCAGAAGACTGTATGAAGACGCTACTATTGCATTGCACAAATGTCAAGCAATATATTGCGCTGCGATATCTTTGGGCAGTTAGAGCCAGATTGCCTGCTGCGTTTGCATTCCCGTTGCTTTTCGCTATGAAAAGCGCCATTCCCGCCAGCCAAACGGATCCATCATGTTTCCTGACCGTTCGTTCTTTAACCGCCTGGCGGAAGCCGCCCGAGCCGAGACGCTGCCGCGTTTCCGCTCCGGCCTCGATGTCACGAACAAGCTTTCCTCGGGTTTTGATCCGGTGACGGAGGGCGACCGGGCGGCCGAACTCGCCATCCGGGCGCTGATCGAGGAGAATTTCCCCGGCCACGGCATTCTCGGCGAGGAACATGGCAATGTCGGGCTCGACCGTGAATATGTCTGGGTGATCGATCCGATCGACGGCACGCGCGCCTTCATCTCCGGCGTGCCGGTATGGGGAACGCTGATCGGCCTGCAGAAGGATGGCCGGGCGATCATGGGCATGATCGAGCAGCCCTTTACCGGCGAGCGTTATTTCGCCGACCAGAACGGCTCGATCTATACCGGGCCCGAGGGCGAACGGCGGCTGGCGACGCGCCAGTGCGACGCGCTTTCGAACGCCATCCTGTTCACCACCTCGCCGCATCTCTTTGCCGGCGAGGAGATGGAGAAATACCGCGAGATCGAGAGCCAGGTACGGCTCTTCCGCTATGGCTGCGACTGCTATGCCTATGCGCTGCTTGCCGCCGGCCATGTCGATCTGGTCGTCGAAAACAGCCTGAAGCCCTATGACGTCGGCGGCATCATTCCCGTCATCGAGGGGGCTGGTGGCATCATCACCACCTGGGACGGCGGACGGCCGGAAAACGGCGGCTCGATCATCGCTGCCGGCAGCCGGGCAGTCTACGAACAGGCAATCGCCATCCTGCAGCGCTGATCCCCCGGTCAACAGCGCTGACCGGTCACGTACCGAGGGCGGCGACGTCCTGGTTTTCTTCGGCATCGCTGCCGGGAATGAAGGCGTGGAAAGCCGCAAGGGCGGCGGCGCGATAGATATCGCGCTCCTGGAAGATCTCGTGACGGGCGCCGTTGATCGGCACCAACTGGCCGGCGCGGAAATAACGCGAAAGCCGCTCCTGCGCCGTATAGGGCACGACACCGTCACGCGTCGGGGCGATGACGATGGTCGGAATGGTGATCGAGAAGAGATGATAGGGTGAGGTGACCCGGTCCATCGTGCGGAAAGCCTCGATCAGCCAGCGGGCCGTCGGCGGCCCGAGCGTCAATTCCGGATAGGCCTTCATCATCGCGACATTGCGCTCGAAACGGTGTTCGTCCGAGGTCAGCGGGTTGTCGCTGAAGTTCGGCTCCTTCAGTTTCGAGGTCAGCGGCAGGAAGCCGAGGCCGAGGGCAGTCAGCGTGCCGGCGAGAGCGCGGATGACGCGAGGGGAGGCCGACTGGCCGGTCAGGCCGATGAAGGGCGCCGACAGCACCATGCGATCGATACGAGTGGTGAGATAGGGGGCGGCCGAGAGTGCGATCAGGCCGCCAGTGGAATGCGCGAGCAGATAGAAGGGCAGGCGGGTATCGGGCAGCACCACCTTTTCCAGGAAGGTATCGAGATCACGCTCGTAATCGGCAAAGCGGCGGATGTGGCCGTGGTTGCGGCGCTTCATGAGCCGTGATGAACGGCCCTGGCCGCGCAGGTCGAAGGTCGCGACCCAGAGACCCTTGGCCGTCAGGTCGCGGATCGTCTCGAAATATTTCTCGATATATTCGTTTCGGCCGTGCAGGATGACGACGGTACCTTTGGCAATCTGGCCACTCGAGCGGAAGACGGCGTAACGCAGCTGCTGGCCGTCATGGGTTTCGAAGAACCCCTCCGTGCGGTTTTCCGGGGCGGGATTATCGGGCGTCGAATAGAGAACCTGATCCATGACTTTGCCAATGCGCCGCTGCTGACTGCTTCGCATCAGGGATAGCGCATGGCATCCGGCTTGGAAAGCGGCGCGCCCGCAAGGCCGTTTTTCAGACGCGCGACGCAGTCGCGTGGGAAAAGGGCCGGCAGGAGCATGAGGGTGCTCGCGGCCGGCCGAAGTTGAGACTGAAGAAGAAGGGACGATGCACTTCAGCCATCGGACCAGATTCACCCGACGCCTAAATTCTTAAGCGAATGCGCCTGAACGTGCTCCGAACCGGTCGTTCATGCGGGGTTCACGGGCCGATCAAGGCGAATGCAAAAAGGTCTTGAACTCCTCGAATCCCATCACCATTTCCTTTCTGCGGGTGCCGAACAGGGCCTGCGCAACCGTCCCAAGGCCGCCAAAGATGGGGTCTCAGGGGCATTTCATCGCAACACGTCGCTTCCACAGGAGGACATCATGCGTCACGTAGACTTCTCTCCCCTTTATCGTTCGACCGTCGGTTTCGACCGGCTTTTCACCATGCTCGACAGCCTTGCCCAACCGGAGCAGGCGCAGACCTATCCGCCCTATAATATCGAGCGTACCGGTGAAAACACCTATCGCATCACCATGGCCGTTGCCGGTTTCGACGAAACTGAACTTTCGATCGAAGCCCATGCCCATGTGCTGTCGGTGAAGGGTGAAAAGAGCGAGGAACCTGCCGAAAGCGGCGAATTCCTCTACCGAGGCATTGCCAAGCGCGCCTTCGAGCGCCGCTTCCAGCTTGCCGATCATGTCGAGGTGACCGCCGCTTCGCTGAAGAACGGCCTGCTGCACATCGACCTTCTGCGCAACATTCCCGAGGCCATGAAGCCCCGCAAGATTACGATTGCCGCAGAACCGGTCGAGGCTCCGAAGGCCATCGAAGCGCAGATCATCAACGGCTAATCACATACTTATCGGATAAAACGAACGGCGCTCCATCGGGGCGCCGTTTTTATTATTTGTTCAGGCCGGGCTGCCGGCCTCTTTCATCTCTTTTTCCGTTGCGCGGCGGGCTGCGGCGGCGGCGTATTTCTGGGCAATAACGGCGCAGACCATCAGCTGGATCTGGTGGAACAGCATCAGCGGAAGCACGATCGCGCCGATCGACTGGCCGGCGAAGATGACGTTCGCCATCGGCACGCCGCTTGCGAGGCTCTTCTTCGAGCCGCAGAAAGTGATGGTGATCTCGTCGGCCTTGTTGAAGCCCAGCCAGCGGCTGCCGAACATCGTCAGCACCAGGACAATCGCCAGCAGAACCATGTCGGCGACGATGACGACGGCGATATCGGCGATCGAGAAGGTGTGCCACAGGCCCTCGACCACCGCCGTGCTGAAGGCAAGATAGACGACCATCAGGATCGAGCCGCGGTCGACAGGCATCAGGATCTTCTTCTTGGCGCGGATCCAGTCGCCGATCCAGGGCTGCAGGATCTGGCCGACAATAAAGGGGGCAAGCAGCTGCAGCAGGATCTGCTCCAACGCGTCGAAGGAGAAGCCGCCATGGCCGCCGACGGAAAACAGCAGGCCGACGAGCAGCGGCGTCAGGAACATGCCGAAGATGTTGGATGCCGAGGCCGAGCAGATGGCGGCCGGTACGTTGCCGCCCGCCATCGAGGTAAAGGCGATCGACGACTGCACCGTCGACGGCAGCACGCAGAGGAAGAGGATGCCGAGATAAAGCGGCTGCGGCAGGATGGTGTCGGGAATCAGCCCGAGCGCCATGCCGAGCAGCGGGAAGATGCCGAAGGTCGTCAGCAGGATGACGATATGCAGGCGCCAGTGCAGCAGGCCGGATATGACCACGTCGCGCGACAGGCGGGCGCCATGCAGGAAAAACAGCAGCGCGATGGCGAGATCGGTGGCGATGCCGAAATAATCCGCAAATGTGCCGCTTGCCGGCAGCAACGAGGCAAGGATGACGGTGCAGACGAGCAGGATGGTGAATGTATCGGGCAGAAAGCGGCGCATGGCGGTCTCGCGGCTTGATAAAACAGTCATTGTTCTGTCGTGCATTATGATCCAGGATGCAAGGAATAACAGTTATCGAGAATCTGGATCATGCTGGACCTTTCGCAATTGCGCAGTTTCGTCGCCGTCGAACAGATGGGCAGTTTTACGCTCGCCGCAGAAAGGTTGGGCCTCGGGCAGTCGACAGTCAGCCAGCACATCCAGCGGCTGGAGACGGCACTCGGGCGCAGGCTGCTGGCGCGCGATACGCATAAGGTGATGTTGACCGGCGATGGCGAGGCGCTGCTGTCGCATGCGCGCGCCATGCTTTCGATCGAGGGACAGGTACAGTCGCTGTTTAAGAACAACAGCCTGCGCGGCAGTCTGCGGCTCGGCGTGTCGGAGGATTTCGTCACCAGCCAGCTGCCGGCGGTGCTCGAGGATTTCGTTCGTTCGCACCCTTCGGTCGACCTGGAGCTGACGGTTGCGCTGTCCGGCGTGCTTTACGAGATGCAGGACAATGGCGAGATCGATCTGGTGCTCGCCAAGCGCCGGCTCGGCGATGCGCGCGGAAAGCTCGTCTATCGCGAGCCGCTCGTCTGGCTGGCGCGCGATCCCGAGCGTGTGCTTGCCTCCGGCCCTTTGCCGCTGATCGCCTTTCCGCCGCCGAGCGTCACACGGGTGATCGCGCTCGAAGCACTCGGACGAAACGGGGTGCCGTGGCGGATCGTCTGCACCTGCGGCAGCCTGAGCGGGCTGACGGCGGCGGCGCGGGCCGGGATGGGCGTGCTGGTGCAGCCGCGCAGCATGGCGCCGTCCGGCCTGAAGGAGATCGCTGCGGGAAAACTTCCGGTGCTGGAGGACGTGGAATTCGTGCTGGTGCCGCGTAAGGGCGCTGACCAAGCTCTGGTTTCAGCACTGTCGGAGGATATTCTGCAAAAGGTGAGGGGACTGAGGTCGGCGTGATTCCTTGCCCGTCACCGAAAGGCCTGCCAACCTGGCGGGCCTTTCGGGGGATCAGGCGGCCAGGCATTTCAGAAAACCATCCACGTCCGCTTCGGTGGTCGCGAAACTGGTGACGAGGCGGATCAGGGTTTCGCTTTCGGAAACAAGTTCGGGCGTTGCCGCCGGGACCGGCCATGCGTAAAATTTCGCGCCCTTTTCCTCCGCAGTTTTTGCGGCACTTTTGCTGACGACGGCAAAGACTTCGTTGGATGCGGTCGGCCAGGCGAGGCGGGCGGAGTTGCTTGTGCCGATGCCGGAGCGCAGCCGGTCGGCCATGCCGTTCGAATGGCGGGCGAGATCGAGCCAGAGGCCGTCTTCGAAATAGGCATCGAACTGAGCGGCGATGAAACGCGACTTGGAGAAGAGCTGTGCGGCGCGCTTGCGGATGAAGGGCATTTCCCGGGCTTGATCCGGATTGAAGAAGACGATCGCTTCGGCACACCAGCAGCCGTTCTTGGTGCCGCCGAAGGACAGCATGTCGACGCCGCGCTTCCAGGTCATTTCGGCCGGGGTGGCGCCGAGTGCGACCAGGGCGTTGGCGAAGCGGGCGCCGTCCATGTGGAGCGGCAGATTGCGCTTCCTTGATATGGCGGCGATCTCGCCGATCTCCGGCAGGGAATAGACGGTGCCGATCTCCGTCGCCTGGGTGATGGTCACCGCGCTGGCGCGGCCGTGATGGACGGCGTCCTCGGGAAAGCTTGCGATCTTCGCCGAAAGCTTTGCCGGATCGATCTTGCCGGCTTCGCCGTCAACGGCAACGAGGCGGGCGGAGCCGGAGAAAAATTCCGGCGCGCCGCATTCATCCTCGATCACATGGGCCTCCGAATGGCAGAAGGTGATGCCACCGGGGCGCTGGACGCTTGCCAGCGACAGCGAGTTGGCGGCCGTGCCGGTAGCGACGAAGAAGATCGAAACCTCGCGCTCGAAGATCTCGGAAAAACGGGCCTCGACCTTCCTGTCGAGATCGCCGGCGCCATAGGCGGCGGCAAAGCCGGCCGATTCCGTCAGCAGACGTTCGGCAATGGATTTGTGGGCGCCGGCCCAGTTATCGGAAGCAAAGAACATGTGGGGAAACCGTGAGAAAGGAAGGGGTTGGCAAAGTCCGCAGCGGACATTACGCCAAAGCTTCACAGGATCAAGGTTGTCGCCCGCGACACATCACGGAAATTGAACTACGCAATCAATAAACAAAATAATGCGTCTCGGCGTAATTTTATTTCGTCATCGCCGCTACCCGGGCAATCTTCCGTCGCAAATTGACGTTTTTTAACGGAGCGCTCTTGCAGAGCCGAATGCTTTCTGGCATAGAACTGATGAATTAGGACAGTGTTGCTGTCCTATTTTGGCCTTTATGACCGAAGAGGCGCCGAAAGCCCTGGAACAGACCGGCTTTCACGCTATAGTTCTTCCGAGTGTCAAGCCTCAAGGGGCGGCGCGCGGAGGCGAATGGCAGGCGCGGAACGCGACGGTTTGCTTTCCTTCAAAAGCAGATGTCTGCGGCCGATCTTCACAATGCAACAGCGCTGTCATGCGCCGAACCTATCTTCGGGTTGCGGCGCGGGACGAAAAGCCGCCCGCGGCCCCGCGGGCTTCGACAGGAGGAAAGATGATGACGAAGACGCCATCCATGGAAGTTGACCGGTTTGCTGCTGCTAATCTGCGCGCGACGGCCAATATCTCCAAATCCGCCTCCGGCCTGCCGAAGAAACAGGGCCTCTACGATCCGCGCAACGAACATGATGCCTGCGGCGTCGGCTTCGTCGCGCATATGAAGGGCCAGAAGTCGCACCAGATCGTCAAGGATGGCCTGTTCATCCTCGAGAACCTGACGCATCGCGGCGCCGTCGGCGCCGATCCGCTGATGGGTGACGGCGCTGGCATCCTGATGCAGATCCCCGACCGTTTCTTCCGCGAGGAGATGGCCGAGCAGGGCATCACCCTGCCGCCGGTTGGCGAATATGGCGTCGGCCATATCTTCATGCCGCGCGATGAAAAGCAGATCGAGCACTTCAAGAAGGTGATCAAGGACGTCATCACCGAGGAAGGTCAGGTCTTCATCGGCTTCCGCGATGTGCCCGTCGACAATTCCTCGCTGTCCAAGGCGCCGGCCATTGCCGCAACCGAGCCGCATCATGTGCAGGTCTTCATCGGCGCCGGCGAGGATGCCGAAAGCAACGACGAGTTCGAGCGTCGGCTGTTCACGCTGCGCAAGGTAATCTCCAACCGCATCTATGACGAGTTCGACGGCGAGGAGAGCAATTTCTATCCGGTATCGCTGTCGTCGGCGACGGTGGTCTACAAGGGCATGTTCCTGGCCTATCAGGTCGGCGTCTATTACAAGGACCTGTCGGATCCGCGTTTCGAAAGCGCGGTCGCCCTGGTGCACCAGCGCTTCTCGACCAACACCTTCCCGTCGTGGAAGCTCGCGCATCCCTATCGCATGGTCGCCCATAACGGCGAGATCAACACGCTGCGCGGCAATGTCAACTGGATGGCGGCGCGCCAGGCGTCGGTCTCCTCACCGCTGTTCGGCGAGGACATCTCCAAGCTCTGGCCGATCTCCTACGAGGGGCAGTCGGACACGGCCTGTTTTGACAACGCGCTCGAATTCCTGGTGCGCGGCGGTTATTCGATGGCGCATGCTGTGATGATGCTGATCCCGGAAGCCTGGGCCGGCAACCAGTCGATGGCGGCCGAACGCAAGGCCTTCTACGAATATCATGCGGCACTGATGGAGCCCTGGGACGGGCCGGCTGCCGTCGCCTTCACCGACGGCAAGCAGATCGGCGCGACGCTCGACCGCAACGGCCTGCGGCCGGCGCGCTACCTCGTCACCGATGACGACCGCGTCATCATGGCGTCCGAAGCCGGCGTGCTGCCGGTTCCGGAGGAGAAGATCATCCAGAAGTGGCGCCTGCAGCCGGGCAAGATGCTGCTGATCGATATGGAAGAAGGCCGCATCATCTCCGACGACGAGGTGAAGTCGCAGCTGGCGACGGCCCATCCCTATCGCAGCTGGCTCAACCGCACCCAGCTCATCCTCGAAGACCTGAAGCCGGTGGAACCGCGGGCGCTGCGCCGCGACGTGTCGCTGCTCGACCGCCAGCAGGCTTTCGGCTACACGCTCGAGGATACACGCATCCTGATGTCGCCGATGGCGACGACCGGCCAGGAAGCGATCGGCTCGATGGGCACGGATACGCCGATCTCGGCGATGTCGGAAAAGCCGAAGCTGCTCTACACCTATTTCAAGCAGAACTTCGCGCAGGTGACCAACCCGCCGATCGACCCGATCCGCGAGGAACTGGTCATGAGCCTGGTTTCCTTCATCGGGCCGCGGCCGAACATTCTCGATCATGAGGGGGCGGCGAACGCCAAGCGGCTCGAGGTGCGTCAGCCGATCCTGACCAATGGCGATCTCGAGAAGATCCGCTCGATCGGTCACACGGAAGACCGTTTCGACACCAAGACGCTCGATTTCACCTATGATATCGAGCGCGGCGCCGAAGGCATGCCCGAAATGCTCGACCGGCTCTGCGAGCGCGCGGAAGCGGCCGTCAAGGGCGGCTACAACATCATCGTGCTCTCCGACCGCCAGATCGGGCCGGACCGCATCGCCATTCCCGCGTTGCTCGCCACAGCTGCCGTGCATCACTATCTGATCCGCAAGGGGCTGCGCACCTCGGTCGGTCTCGTCGTCGAGACCGGAGAGCCGCGCGAAGTCCATCATTTCTGCCTGCTCGCCGGCTACGGCGCCGAGGCGATCAACCCCTATCTCGCCTTCGACACGCTGCTCGACATGCATGCCAAGGGCGAATTCCCGAAGGAAGTGGATGCTTCCGAAATCGTCTACCGCTACATCAAGGCGGTCGGCAAAGGCATCCTCAAGGTCATGTCGAAGATGGGCATCTCGACCTATCAGTCCTATTGCGGCGCGCAGATCTTCGATGCGATCGGCCTGCAGTCGGAGTTCATCGACAAATACTTCTTCGGCACCGCGACGATGATCGAGGGCGTCGGCCTCGAGGCGATTGCCGCAGAGACCGTCGCCCGCCATAATGCGGCCTTCGGCACCGATCCGCTTCTTGCCACGACGCTCGACATCGGCGGCGAATATGCCTACCGCATGCGCGGCGAAAGTCATGCCTGGACGCCGGATGCGGTTGCGGCCCTTCAGCATGCGGTGCGCGGCAATGCCGAGGACCGCTACCGCGAATTCGCCGACATGGTGAACAATTCGGCGCTGCGCATGAACACGATTCGCGGCCTCTTCAAGATGAAGAGCGCCGAGGCGCTCGGCCGCACGCCGGTATCGATCGACGAGGTCGAGCCGGCGGCCGATATCGTCAAGCGGTTCTCGACGGGGGCGATGTCCTTCGGCTCGATTTCCAGGGAGGCGCATACGACGCTGGCGATCGCCATGAACCGGATCGGCGGCAAGTCGAACACCGGCGAGGGCGGCGAAGAATCCGACCGCTATATACCGCTGGCCAATGGTTCGATGAACCCGGAACGTTCGGCGATCAAGCAGATCGCCTCGGGCCGCTTCGGCGTCACCACCGAATATCTCGTCAATGCCGACGTGCTGCAGATCAAGGTGGCGCAGGGCGCCAAGCCTGGCGAAGGCGGCCAGCTGCCGGGTCACAAGGTTGACGCGACGGTTGCCAAGACCCGCCATTCGACGCCGGGTGTCGGCCTGATTTCGCCGCCGCCGCACCACGACATCTATTCGATCGAAGATCTGGCGCAGCTGATCTACGATCTGAAGAACGTCAACCCGACTGCCGATGTTTCGGTCAAGCTGGTCTCGGAAGTCGGCGTCGGCACGGTTGCTGCTGGCGTCGCCAAGGCGCGCGCCGACCATATCACGGTCGCCGGCTTCGACGGCGGCACGGGCGCGTCGCCGCTGACCTCGCTCAAACATGCCGGCAGCCCCTGGGAAATCGGCCTTGCCGAGACCCAGCAGACGCTGGTGCTGAACGGCTTGCGTTCGCGCGTCGCCCTGCAGGTGGACGGCGGCCTGAAGACCGGCCGCGACGTCATCATCGGGGCGCTGCTTGGAGCCGACGAGTTCGGCTTTGCCACCGCGCCGCTGATTGCCGCCGGCTGCATCATGATGCGCAAGTGCCATCTCAACACCTGTCCGGTGGGCGTGGCGACCCAGGATCCGGTGCTGCGCAAGCGCTTCAAGGGCGCGCCGGAGCACGTCATCAACTACTTCTTCTTCGTCGCCAACGAAGTGCGCGAAATCCTCGCCTCGCTGGGCTTCACCCGGCTTGACCAGATCATCGGCGCCTCGGAGCTGCTGGAGAAGGACGAGATGCTGAACCACTGGAAGGCGAAGGGCCTCGACTTCAGCCGCATCTTCCACAAGGTCGACGCTCCCAAGGAAGAGACCTTCTGGACGAGCCGGCAGAAGCACCCGATCGACGATATTCTCGACCGCGTGCTGATCGAGCAGGCGCAACCGGCACTGACGGCCAAGACGCCCGTCGCCTTCGAGGTCGGCATCAAGAACGTCGACCGTTCGGCCGGAGCGATGCTTTCCGGCGAGGTCGCCAAGCGCTTCCGCCATCGCGGGCTGAAGGAAGACACGATCAATGTGACGCTTCGCGGCACGGCGGGGCAGAGCTTCGGCGCCTTCCTGGCGCGCGGCGTCACCTTCAACCTGATCGGCGACGGTAACGACTATGTCGGCAAGGGCCTTTCGGGCGGCAAGATCATCATCCGGCCGCCGGAGAATTCGAGGATCGTGGCCGAGGACTCGATCATCGTCGGCAACACCGTGCTTTACGGTGCGACCGAGGGCGAATGCTACTTCCGCGGTGTGGCGGGCGAACGTTTCGCCGTGCGCAATTCGGGCGCGATCGCCATCGTTGAGGGTGTCGGCGACCACGGCTGCGAATACATGACCGGCGGCGTCGTCGTCGTGCTCGGCGCCACGGGCCGCAACTTTGCGGCCGGCATGTCCGGCGGTGTCGCCTACGTGCTCGATGAAACCGGTGATTTCGCCAGCCGCTGCAACATGGCGATGGTCGAGCTCGAGCCGGTGCCCGAGGAGGACGACATGCTGGAGAAGCTGCATCATCACGGCGGTGATCTCATGCACAAGGGACGCGTCGACGTCTCCGGCGACATGACGCGCCATGACGAGGAGCGTCTCTACCAGCTGATCTCCAACCATCTGCATTATACGGGCTCGGCCCGCGCCACTGAGATCCTGGACAACTGGGCCGATTACCGCCCGAAATTCCGCAAGGTCATGCCGGTCGAATACAGGCGTGCGCTCGAGGAAATGGAGCGCAGCCGGATGGGTATCGCCGCGGAATGAATTGCACCGGACATCCGTCACCTGCTGACTGCAGGTGACGGGTGACGAAAATATCTCGATGACCCGTGACGATCACACCGACGGCGAAAGCTGTTCAGATCGTACGGATGTCTTTCAGGGGATATGGTCCAATGACGGTCAAGACAAGCAACTTGCCCCGGGTACCGGGACTGACGATAGACAGATTGGCTGCGGTGAGGCGGTCATGAGGGTAAGGGACGAAGATATGGGTAAGGTAACAGGGTTTCTGGAAATCGACCGGCAGGTGGCGAAGTACCAGCCGGCGTCGGATCGTATCCGTCATTTCCGCGAGTTCACGATCCCGATGTCGGACCCGGAAGTGCAGAAACAGGCCGCGCGCTGCATGGACTGTGGCATCCCCTATTGCCACGGCCCGACCGGCTGCCCTGTTCACAACCAGATTCCCGATTGGAACGACCTCGTCTACAACAACAACTGGGAAGCGGCGATACAGAACCTGCATTCGACCAACAACTTCCCTGAGTTCACCGGTCGCGTCTGCCCGGCGCCCTGCGAGGAAGCCTGCACGTTGAACCTCGAGGATGCGCCGGTCGCCATCAAGACGGTCGAGCAGGCGATCGCCGACAAGGCCTATGAGCTCGGCTTCATCCGTCCGCAGCCGGCCACGGTCCATACCGGCAAGAAGGTCGCCGTCATCGGCTCCGGCCCCGCCGGCATGGCGGCCGCCCAGCAGCTCGGCCGCGCCGGTCACGAGGTGCATCTCTATGAGCGCGAGACCAAGCCGGGCGGACTGCTGCGTTACGGCATTCCCGATTTCAAGATGGAGAAGAACTTCATCGACCGCCGCGTCGAGCAGATGAAGTGCGAGGGCGTCACCTTCCATTGCGGCGTCAATATCGGCGTCGACGTCAAGGTCGAGCAATTGCTCATCGATCACGACGCCGTGCTTTACTGTGGCGGCTCCGAGACGCCGCGCGAGGCGGGCATTCCGGGCACCGAACTTGCGGGCGTGCATGATGCGATGCCCTATCTGGTGCAGCAAAACCGCCGCGTCGGTCGCGAGAACATCGACAGCGTCGGCTGGCCGTCGGATCCGATCCTTGCCGGCGCCAAACATATCGTCGTCGTCGGCGGCGGCGATACGGCTTCGGACTGTGTTGGCACCGCGTTCCGCCAAGGCGCCGTCAGGGTCACCCAGCTCGACATCCGGCCGCAGCCGCCGGAGAAGGAAGACAAGCTTGCCGTCTGGCCGTTCTGGGCAACGAAGATGCGCACCTCTTCCTCGCAGGCCGAGGGCGCCGTGCGTGAATTCCAGGTGGCAACTCTTGAATTCGTCGGCGAAGACGGTGTGCTCACCGGCGTCAAGTGCTGCGAGGTCGACGAGCGCCGGCGGCCGGTTCCAGGCACGGAATTCGTCATCCGGGCCGATCTCGCCTTCATCGCCATCGGTTTCCGTGGCCCGTTTACCGGCAGCGTGCTGAAGGAGCTCGACGGCAAGCTGACGCTCAACACCGATAAGCGCGGCTCGACCAACGTCGTCGCCAACGACCGCGACTACAAGACTTCGGTCGACAAGTTCTGGACGGCGGGCGACGTGCGCCGCGGTCAATCGCTGGTGGTCTGGGCGATTCGTGAAGGCCGCCAGGCGGCGCGTGCCATCGACGAGGAATTGATGGGCTCGACCGTCCTGCCGAACTGAGCGTCAGCCGCACAGACCTCCCGAAGACACGAACTCCGCCGCTCCGGCGGAGTTTTTTCATGGTGCGCCGTGTCCGACAGGACGTGGCGCCGTGTTGCGATCGCTTGACGCGGAGGCCGTGCGCCGCAAGCCTTAGGCAATGCCGGGAAGCGAGATTTTCCGCCAGGCGCGAGTTCAGAAGGAGCCGGCAGCCACCTCGCAGGGCATTTTCACTTGACCGAGACTTCGGCCGGCGCCTTAACCGCCGGCAGGCGGTAATCGTCAACGCGGCCGGGAGGTGCGGGCGTCATTTCGCCCTGCTCGACAAGCAGGTCACGCGGCGACCGCGTCAAAGTCATAGGCGGCGGCCTGGCGCCGAGAAGCTCGGCGCCGCCGTCCAGATTGGGATCGGAGAGGCTGATCGGCACGGTATGTTCGACCGGATTGGCGGGAAGGCCGAGGCCGGGCAGATTGCTGGAGTCGAGGCGGACCAGATCGGGGCTCGCCTGGGTGCCGAGAAGACGCCGGGCCGGTTTTTCCACATAGAAGGCGAGCTTGCGCCGGCCGGCCTGGGTAAGGTTGATGCCATCGGAGGTGCGCAGGCGCACCTGCTGGCCGTTCACATCCGAACCGGTGACGATGAAGTTGCCGTTTTCATCGACGAAACCATCCCAGATGTCGACGAATTCGCCGCCGATGCTTTCGACCTGGTTGCGGTAGAGCTGGTTCATCTGGACGGCATCGGCCGTCATCGAATCGGATTCGAAGGCGGGAAGACCGACCCAGAGCAGCGGGATCTTGCGGTCGGTGACCTCCTTGCCGAAGGAAAGCACGCGGCGGCGGTATTCGGTGAACCAGGCATCGGTGCGGAATTTTTCCTTGGCGGTGTCGGTGACCATCTGCTGGCGGTCGTTGGCGCCGATCATGACGACGACCATTGCCGGCTTCAGCTCGTCGATCATCTTCAGCAGTTGTTCCGGCCAGTCGTAATAATCGTCGCGGACAAGACCCGATGAGACGTTGCCGCGGGCTTCGACGACGACACCCGGTGAGGTCTCGAAGGCGGCGGTGAGGCCGTCGCCGAGGCCGCTGGCCAGGAAATCGCCGACGATCAGGATCTTTCGGGCGTCGCCGAGCTTCTGTACGACCGGCTCCTCCTCCTGTACGGGAGCGCGGACCGGCGGTGCAGTGCGGGTATTGACGATGGCTTTCTGCGCTGGCGGGCGTTTGCGCTGCTGGCGTCTCGGCTGCTGGACGTCAGGAGCTTGCGGGCCGTCGTCGAGATAGCGTCGGCCAAGGAAGAAATCGAAGATCGACCGGCGCTGATAGCGCTGCTCCTGGGCTTCGGCGACATGCACCGGCGCGAGAGCGCCAAGGCATAGCGAAGCCGCCGCCAAGGCGAGCACGAGCCAGCGGATTTTACGGGTCCGATCAGTTTTCTTCGTCATAGGCAGTTCCGCATCTGCCGGCATCTTGCACGCAGGGTAGGCCAGCGTCCACTCCCGCTATTATCTAGGTCACGGTTCTGCCTGTTGTAGAGCATCATGAAAAGTGTGTGGGGTTTTCGGGCGGTATCATGCCCTACTTCCTTGATTCAAATGCGGATTGAGATTTCCGGCCGGTCCGGCCGGGATCATCCCGATCTAGCGACGCAGTGCGTTCAGAAGCGGCAAGGAGGGCTCACCGTCGGGTTGCATGCCGATGCGCGACTGCACGGCTGATATCGCCGCCTTCGAACCCGAGCCGAAATTGCCGTCGACCTCACCACTGTAATAGCCGAGCGTCTTGAGACGCGTCTGCAGCTCGAATTTCTCGGTGATGTCGAGTGCGCCGTTCGGGCGCGGCCAACGCTGCTGCATGCCGCCGTAGCCGGCGATCTGGTCGGCCAGCAGACCGACGGCAAGCGCGTAGCTATCCGAGGCATTGTAGTTCTTGATGGTGAAGAAGTTGGCGGTCATCAGGAAGCCCGGGCCGCCGGCTCCGGCCGGCATCTTCAACACGGCTTTGGTAGCGCTCTCGCGGAAGGCCTTGCCGTTCGGGCGCGTCAGGCCGAGTGCCGCCCATTGCGCCAATGTATGGGTCTTGCCGGCCTGCTTGGCGGCCGCTGTGGGAACGACGACCTCGTAGCCCCAGGTCTTGCCGGTATCCCAGCCGTTCTTCATCAGGAGGTTGGCCGAGGTCGCCAGCGCGTCGGGGATCGAGTTCCAGATATCGCGATGGCCGTTGCCGTCGGCATCGATGGCATAAAGCAGGTAACTTGTCGGAATGAACTGGGTGTGGCCCATGGCGCCGGCCCAGGAGCCGGTCATCTCGCGTGCCGGCACATCGCCGTTCTGCAGGATCTTCAGCGCGGCGACCAGCTGTTTCTTGGCGAATTTGGCGCGGCTCGGATCGGCATAGGCAAGCGTTGCCAGGGCGCGCGGCACGTAATGCAGTCGGTCGTCCTTGTCGAGGACCGCGCCGTAATTCGATTCCATCGACCAGATAGCCAGCAGTATGGTCTTGTCGACGCCGAAGCGCTGCTCGATCGCAGCGAGCGTTCTTGCGTGCTTGGCGGCCATCTCGCGGCCGATCTTGACCGTATAGGGGTTGACGCGGGAATCGACATAGTCCCAGATCTTCGAGGTGAATTCCGGCTGGTAGGCCGCCTTTTCGAGCACGGTCGGATCGGGCTCGCTCACCCCGGAAAAGGCCTTTTGATAGGTTGCCTTACTGATGCCACTCTGAGCGGCAGTCTGGTAAAAATCCGCGATCCATTTCTGGAAGCGGGAATCAGCTTGCGCGTTGTCGGGAACCAGTGCCACCTGGACGGCGACAACGAGGGCGAGAGCAAGACCACGAAGGGAGTTTTTGTGATTCTGGGTCATCGACAGTCGTATCCGTCATCTTTAGTTTCTGGTGCAGCGGGGCATCACGTCCGCCCAGACCCGAGACTACAGGAACGGAGTCAACAAATTCTTTACCATGGCGGCCCGCTGCGGTCACCATTTGCAAAACAGTAGCAATTCTATACTAGTTAAAGCTAAAAAGCTCTATTTCCAAAGCGATATGATCGAAGCAGGAGGCCGGGTGTGGCTCAACACAACAAAGTTCGTAAAGCAGTATTTCCGGTTGCCGGATTGGGAACGCGATTCCTGCCGGCGACAAAGGCTGTTCCGAAGGAAATGTTGACCGTCGTCGACAAGCCAATCATTCAATATGTCGTCGACGAGGCGATCGAGGCGGGGATCGAACATCTGGTCTTCGTCACCGGACGCAACAAGCACGTCATCGAAGATTATTTCGACATTCATTTCGAGCTGGAGCAGACGCTACGCGAGCGCGCCAAGAAGGCGGAAATTACCCTTCTCGCCCAGCAATTGCCGAAGGCCGGCACGGTGAGCTTCACCCGCCAGCAGGAGCCGCTCGGCCTCGGCCACGCCGTGTGGTGTGCCCGTGAAATCGTCGGCGACGAGCCCTTCGCACTGTTGCTGCCCGATATGATCATGAAGGGTGACAAGGGCTGCATGAAGGGCATGATCGACCTCTATGCCCAGAGCGGCGGCAATATCATCGCCGTCGAGGAATGTGCGCCGGATCAGGCGCATAAATACGGCATCGTCGGCGTCGGCGAGGCGATCGGCGACGGTTTCCGCATCACCGGCATGGTGGAAAAGCCTGCCAAGGGAACGGCGCCTTCCAACTTCTTCATCAACGGCCGCTACATCCTGCAGCCGGAGATCTTCAAGATCCTCGAAACCCAGGAGCGCGGCGCCGGCAACGAGATCCAGCTCACCGACGGCATGCTGAAGCTGCTGAAGGAACAGGATTTCGCCGGTTACCACTTCCGCGGCGCGACCTACGACTGCGGCGCCAAGGACGGCTTCATCCTGGCGAACGTCGCCTTCGCCCTCGAACGCGCCGATATCCGCCCCTCCGTCGAAGGCGGCTTCAGGGAACTGCTTGCCGGCTTGAAATAAGTTGCAGATTCAATGTGATAGAGCGCCGCGTGTCCTAACGGATACGCGGCGCTCTATTTTTCGACATTCTTAGCGTTTCAGCTTGAGACCGACGCCGGCTCGCCATTGCTGCGAATCGCTGCCTTCCTTGCGCGTCGTCAGCTCGTAGCCGAGCGTGCTGGTCAGATCGAGATAGCGGTTGATGTTCCAGGTCAGGCCGGTTGCGGCGGTATAGACGAGCTCGTCGTTGATGGTGCTGTCCGTGGGATAATCGCGCCATATGACCCCGCCGATCATCGTCCCGACCAGGTTGTCGCGCAGCTGGTGGGTGACTGTCGTCGTCAGCGCGTGCGAGACGTAGCCGCTTTCGCCTGCCGTGGTCGAGGGCTGGATGCTCGTCTGCAGGTCGAGATTGACATCGGTGCCGCGGATCGGCGACCAGAGCAGGCTCGCATCGAGCGTCGCGGTATCGATCGAGGACAGCCTGTCGTCTTCGAAATCCGCCATCTCGTAGCCGACGCCGACTTCACCCTTCAGCTTTTCGCCGAGATCGACCTCGACGCCTGCCTTGGCGCCATAGCTATGGCCGGAACGCTCGTAACCGGCAGAGTCGCGTGTTTCATCATAGACCGAACGGCCGATCGTCGCCTCGATGAAGGGGATGAGCGCGGGAGATAGCTCGTAGCCGACGCGGCCGCGCAGCGTGCCCGTCGTCTGGTTACGGTCGCTGAGGGCGACGGTGGTGCCGTTGGCAAGCTTCGCATCCGAATAGATCGAGCGGGTCAGAGCCAGTGCCGTCGTGCCGCGCAGGATGCCGAAATCGCGTTGGACGGAGGCACCGGCCGAAAATTCCTGCACGTCCGATTGCTGTGCGGCGTCGGCGATGGCGTCAGGATCGTCCGTATCCTCACGGTAGAAGTTATAGCCAGCGGTGAGGTGCGCGGTCGTATCGTCGGGAAGATCCAGCCTGAGATCGCCGTTGACTTTAAAGGAAGGCTGCTCCTCGCCCTCGCCGCTGATATTCCTCTGCCAGGCGCCTTCCGAGGTGACGGTCAGTTGGTGCCGGCCCCAGTCGGAAGTCAGTGTCGCTGCCGCATCCGTTTCGAGAAAAGCGCGCCGCTGCCTGGTATTGCCGTCCTTGGTGGTCTCGGTGTTGATGCTCTGGGTGACGCTCGGGCGGAGCACGAAAGTGCCGATCGGAATTCCCGGCGTTTCCTCCGTCGAGGCGTTCTCGGCAGCCCTGCGGCGTGGCAGTGTCTCGTCGAGCGGCGCTTCTCGGGTGTTCAGCCGGCGTATGTCCTCGTCGAGGATGGAGCCGGTGACGTCGTCGCCGGCCTGTGCATCCGGTATGGCGGGCCGCTGCTCGGCATCGTCCGCGTTCGCAGTCGCGCCGTTTACCGCAGGAGTGGCGGTATCGCCGGTCTCGTCATCGAAGCCGGCGTCGGATGCGGCATTGTTGGTGGCGCTGTTATCCTGAGAGGCGGCGGAGCGGCCGGTTGCCGCCTGCGACGAGGCGGACTGCGCGAAGGCTGCCGTCTGGCTGAGAAGCAGGGTACCCAGCACGGCAAAAGAGACGGCACGGCTCATGGCGCGGAGCGGCGTCACACTGCTCGTCTGTTTTGGCTGGCCCATGCAATTCGCGCCTGACATGCTTTCGGTTCTTACCCAAAGGTAAAGCCTTGTGGTTAACCATTCGTTGCCGGCGGCGGGCGCTGTTCACAATTCGGAAAGAGTGCGGGTCGGAAAGACTGCCGGTCGGAAAGACTGCGGGGTGGACTTGGAAAGTGAAAAGGTCTAACGCAATTTCATGAACAGAAGAGCGATCAATCTCGTTGAAAACAGCGTGCTCGAGTCGGCAAAACGCACGATAGAGACCGAAAGACGCGGTCTTGAAGCGCTCGAACAGGCTTTTGACAATGGATTGGCCGGCCCTTTCACACGCGCCGTCGAAGTCATCGGCGACATCTCCGGACGTATGATTGTCACCGGCGTCGGCAAGAGCGGGCATATCGGCGCCAAGCTCGCGGCGACATTCGCTTCGACCGGAACACCCGCCTTTTTCGTGCATGCGGCGGAAGCCAATCACGGCGATCTCGGCATGATCGAGCGCGATGACGTCGTGCTGGCGATTTCCAAAGGCGGCGAGAGCGCCGAGCTCAAAAGTATCATTTCCTTCACGCGGCGCTTCTCCATTCCGCTGATCGCGATCACCTGCAGCGAAGGCTCCTCGCTCGCCGCCGCCGCCGATATCGTCCTTCTGATGCCGAATGAACAGGAGGCCTGCCCCAATGGGCTGGCGCCGACGACCTCGACGCTGATGCAGCTTGCCATCGGCGACGCGCTGGCGGTGGCGCTCCTGGAGGCGCGCGGCTTTACCGCCACGGATTTCCACGTCTTCCATCCGGGCGGCAAGCTGGGCGCGAGCCTGATGCATGTCGCCGATATCATGCATACCGGCGAGCGGCTGCCGCTCGTTGCCAAGGGCACACCGATGCCGGAGGCGATCACGGTGCTGTCGCGCAAGCATTTCGGCTGCGTCGGCGTGCTTGATGAGGATGGGCGGCTCTGCGGCATCGTCACCGAAGGCGACATGGCGCGCAACCTGACGCGCAACCTCGCTGAACTTGCCGTCGACGACATCATGACTAAGACGCCGAAGACGGTGAGGTCGACGGTGCTGGCGACCGCGGCCCTGGCGCTGCTCAACCAGCATCACATCGGCGCGCTGATCGTCATCGATGACGACCGTCGGCCTGTCGGGCTGGTGCATTTCCACGACCTGCTGCGGATCGGCGTCGCCTGATCAGGTTCGTTTGATCAGAGTTATTTTGATCAGACGGGCTCGACCGTCAGGTCGCGGCCATTGCTCGACACCACCTTCACCTGTGTTCCGACGGGCAAGTCCGGTCCCATCACCTGCCATAGCGTATCGTCGAGGCGGATGCGCCCGCGGCCCTCGCGGATCGGTTCGTGCAGCGTCGCCGTGCGGCCGACGAGGCTGGCGCCGCGCTGATTGAGAAAGGGCTCGTCGGTCGTCGCATTGCGCAGCGTCAGCCGGCGGCCGGCGAAGGTCGTGGCAACGGCGAGAAGCGCAAAAAGGATCGCCTGCAACTCCCAGACCCAGAAGGCGCTGTCCCAGAAGAGCAGCGACAGCGCGCCGACGATCAAGGCGGCAAGGCCGATCCAGACCAGGAAGAAGCCGGGAACGATCATTTCCGCGGCGAGCAGCACGAGGCCCGCGACCCACCAGCTCCACGGACCGAGTTCGGCGACGATCTTCGCCAGCATGGCTTAGCGCTCCTGCTCGGGATTGAAAGGATTGGGGGTCGACGGATTGATCGGCGGCGTCGAGCGCGCCGGAGCGGGACGCGGACGCGGGGGTACCGGCAGCGGCGTTGACGGGCTGCTGCCAGCATCGCCGAAGACCTCGCGGGCAATGGCGCCGATACCACCGAGCGAGCTCAGGATGGAAGAGGCTTCCATCGGCATCATCACGATCTTGGAATTGGGCGCCGAACCGATCGAGGTGAGCGCCTCGGTGTATTTCTGGGCGACGAAGTAGTTGATCGCCTGGATGTCGCCGGCGGCGATCGCTTCAGAGACCATCTTCGTCGCCTTGGCTTCGGCCTCGGCCAGACGTTCGCGGGCTTCGGCGTTGCGGAAGGCGGCCTCGCGCTGGCCTTCGGCCTGCAGGATGGCGGATTGCTTGGCGCCTTCGGCCCTGAGGATCTGCGCATTGCGCGAGCCTTCGGCTTCCAGCACCTGGGCGCGTTTCTCGCGCTCGGCCTTCATCTGGCGGGCCATCGCATCGACGAGGTCGCGCGGCGGCTGAATGTCCTTGATCTCGACGCGGGTGACCTTGATGCCCCAGGGATGCACGGCCTCGTCGACGACGCGCAGCAGCCGGTCGTTGATCGCATCGCGGTTGGAGAGCAGTTCGTCGAGATCCATCGAACCCATGACCGAGCGGATGTTGGTCATGGTGAGATTGAGGATGGCGTTTTCGAGGTTGGAGACCTGATAGGCAGCCTGGGCGGCGTTCAGCACCTGATAGAAGGAAACGGCATCGGCCGAAACCGAGGCATTGTCCTTGGTGATCACCTCCTGGGTCGGCACGTTCAGCACCTGCTCCATCACGTTCAACTTGGCGCCGACGCGCTCGATGAAGGGGGTGATGAGGTTGAGGCCTGGCTCCAGCGTGCGGGTATAACGCCCGAAGCGCTCGATCGTATAGCGGTAGCCCTGCGGCACGGTCTTGATCCCGGCAAAGAGCACCAGGATGACGAAGATGACCAGCACGATCACGACGATGTCGAAGCCGCCGAACAACATGAAAAATTCCTCCTATCGGCGCATGCGCCCATACACTGATGTGGTGGGGTAGCATGTTCTTTGCGAGGAAGAAATGCCACACGGATGCCGCACATCCGTGTGAGATGGAGGTTTCGTCTCGGTTGGGTTATTCGGATCTTCGCCAGCTATCCGTGCGGCGCTGCTTTCTGAAAAAAGTTTCTCAGGCCCAGCCCTGCAATTCGCGGCGGACCACCTTTTCCAGCACCTTCATGCCGTCCTCGCCATCGTTGAGGCAGGGAATATGCGCGAATTTCTCGCCGCCATTCTCGTGAAAGGAATGGGCGGCCTGTTCGGCGATCTCCTCCAGCGTCTCCAGACAGTCGGAGACGAAGCCGGGATTGATGACGGCGATGCGCTTGACGCCATCCTTGGCGAGCTTCTCCACGGTCTTGTCGGTATAGGGCTGCAGCCATTCCTCCGGCCCGAAGCGGGACTGGAAGGTGACCATGAAGTTTTCTTTGGTGAGCCCGAGCCGCTCGCGCAGCAGCCGGCCGGTCTTCTGGCATTGACAGTAATAGGGATCGCCCTGCTTGAAATAGGACATCGGTATGCCGTGGAAGGAGGCGAGCAGCATCTCGGGCTTCCAGTCGAGGGTCGAAAGATGCCTGTCGACGGACGTGGCGAGCGCCTCGATATAGGTCTCGTCGTCATGATAGGCGGGAACGGTGCGCAGCGCCGGCTGCCAGCGCATCGAGAGCAGCTTCTGGAAGGCCTTGTCGTTGACGGTGGCGGTGGTCGCCGCCGCATATTGCGGATAGAGCGGGAAGAGCACGATGCGGTCGCAGCCTTCTTCTTTCAGCGCGTCGATGCGCGATGCGATCGACGGCGTGCCGTAGCGCATCGCCCAATCGACCTTGACGTTATCAAGATCCTTCAGGCGCTCGGCCATCAGTTCCGACTGGTTGCGGGTGTAGGTGCGCAGATAACTTTCGTTCTGCTCCTTGTTCCAGATCAGCTCATAGGCCTTGCCGACCTTCTGCGGGCGGGTGTTGAGCACGATGCCGAACAGGATCGGATACCACTTCCAGGGCGACCATTCGATGACGCGGCGATCGGTCAGGAATTCCCTGAGGTAGCGGCGCATCGAGGTATAATCGGTGCCGTCAGGCGTGCCGAGATTGACCAGCAGCACACCGACCTTACCAAATTTGATGGCCGGATGATCGGCCGGGCGGAGTGAAATATCTGCTGTCATTCTGGCCCCAACGTTCATTTGTCTCTTCGGCTCATACGCAGCCTGGAGATCGTGGTTCACCCTATAGAAACAAAAGCCGGCCCGGGAAACCCAGGACCGGCCAGTGGCATCGAGACAAATCGTCTTACTTGGCGGGGACCTCGATCTCCTTGCCGACCGTCAGGTGACGCGGGTTCGGCTTGCCATTGGCATCCGAAAGCTTCCGCCACAGCGTGCCGTCGCCATAGAAGGTCACGGCGAGATCCCAGAAGGTGTCGCCCGCGGCGATGACGTGCGTGGAAGGCGTCGTCGCGGCAGGTGTGGAGGCTGCCGGTGCGGGTGCTGGTTCCGCAGCGGGTGCTGCTGGCGCCGGTGCTGCGGGTGCAGGAGTCGGTTCTGCAGGTGCCGCCGGCGCGGGAGCCGGTGCTGCTGGGGCCGGGGCAGCGGGAGCCGGCTCGGTGGATGGGGCGGGAGCAGCCGGTGCAGGGTTGGGTTCGGCAGAGGGAGCCGGAGCAGGCGCTGCCTGCGCCAGTTCCGTGACGCGGCCATCCGTGTAGGGCTTGTAAGGCGAATGTGCGGCGACATATTCGGCGGTTACGTCGGCAAGGTCCGGACCGTAATCATAGGCGTTCTGGCCGTCCTTGAAGATCGAATAGCCGTCGCCGCCGGCCCGCATGAAGTTGTTGGTGGCGACCTTGTAGGTCTTGGCTGGGTCGATCGGAGCGAAATTGTCGCCTTCCTTCACCTGGACATCGCCGACGCGGCTGCCGACAGGCTTCGACTGGTCGAAGGAGAACTTCAGGCCGGCGACCTGTGGGAAGCGCCCGGCGCCCTGGTCGATCTGGCTGACGCCGTTTTCGAGCGCTTTGACGACATCTGCGCCGGTCGTCTCAAATGTAGCGAGCGTGTTCTGGAAAGGCAGGACGGTGATGACTTCGCCCTGGGTGACCTCGCCGCCGTCGATTGAAGCACGCAGGCCGCCGCCGTTCTGAACAGCGATGGTGACGCCCTGGTTCTTGGTGCGATCGAGCATGGCGTCGGCCACCAGATTGCCCATCGAGCATTCCTTGACGCGGCAGACCTTGCGGTCGCCGTCGATCGGGCTTTCGGAAGAGCCGATCACCTTCTTGCGCAGTTCCTCGATCGGCTTTGCCAGTTCGGCAATGCGGGTAATGACGGCGGGATCGGGCGTGAAGCTGGAATCGATCAGGATCGGATCGCCCTTGGCATCCTTGACCACGCCGCTATCGTCGAAATTGACGACGAGATCGCCGAGATACTTGCTGTAGGAGGCGGCCTGGACGACCGGCACCTTGTAGCCGCCGGGATTGTCGACCATCGTCGGGTAGGGGCCTTCAGCCTTCGGATCGGTGTTGGAGAGCAGGCTGTGGGAATGGCCGCCGACGACGACATCGACATCCGGGATCTTGGCGATGAGGGCGAGATCACGGGGGTAACCGACATGGGTCAGCGCGATGATCTTGTTGACGCCCTGGCCCTTCAGATCCTGAACGGCCGCTGTAATGGCCTCAACGTCATCGGCGATCGTGACGTTCGGGCCGGGGGAGGAAAGCTCTGGCGTATCGTTGGTGACGGCGCCGACGATGCCGATCTTCTGGCCGCCGACATCGAGCACCAACGACGGCTTGATGCGGTCGCCGAGCTTGGAGGCCGCCGTCGCCTTGACGTTCGCCGTCACGACAGGGAACTGCACCTTGTCGAGGAAGGTCGCAAGCCCGTCCTCGCTGTCGTCGAATTCATGATTGCCGACGGTCATGGCGTCGAACTTCATCAGGTTCAGGAATTCGGCTTCGGCTGCTCCCTTGTAGGTCGTGTAGAAGAGCGAGCCCTGGAAATTGTCGCCGGCATTGAGGAGGAGGACGTTCTTGCCGGATAGCGCCTGACGGCGCTGGTCGATCGCGGTCTTCAGGCGGGCAGCACCACCGAAGCATTCCTTCTTGCCTTCCTCCTCGGCCGAGCAGGTGGAGTCAAACTTGTTGATCGATTCGATGCGCGAATGGAAATCGTTGATATGAAGAATATTGAGTTCGTAATCCGCAAAGGCGGCGCCCGCGCTGAGCGCCAGCATGGACGCGGTCAAAAGACCGAAGCTGAAAGACTTCGTCATCCCTGTTCTCCTGATTGAGGCGAAAGATCCCCCTGATCCTCGCCGATCCCTTTCATTATGCGCCGGGGCGGTTTCCCGGCCTGCGGATGTTCCATCAGACGATGCACGACCGCAAGAGAAAGCTGGGCCAGGCGGGACGCTTTCCAAGGGGGCAGGGCAAAAAAGCCGGGTTCCTATCCCAGGCATTCGCCGTCGGCGGCGTTTCGATAGAGTTCGTGCACGGCCTCTGCGATATTCGGAACCGTGGCGAGCGCGATGATCAGGCAGAGAAGGGAAACGAGGCGATGAAAGCGCCGGCCGGCCCGATAGGCAAGGAGCGCGCCTGCACCATAGATCAGCACAGTAGGCACGGCGAAGATCAGCACCTGCCCCGGCCCGTCGCAATCGGGAGCGGCGATGCCCTGGGCACGATATTCGTTGGCCGGCGAAACGACCGCAAGTGCCGCAAGCGGCATTGCGAGCATCAGAATGAGATAACCGGCGAAGGCTCGCATCGTATGCTTAGCCTATCGTCTCATCTTTCAGCCGCGGCGGGAAAGCGTGAACTGTGCGCCGGAATCGGAGGTGCAATTGAGCTGGCTCGGGTTGACGAGGGCACAATTGACCTTGGATTGCGTCTTGCGCACCAGCGAGGTCATGTTGATCTCCACCAGGGTCGGTGAGGTATTGATATAGGTGCCCGAGGCAAGAAGCTGGTTGCTGTCGGTCGTGCGGGTAGTGAAACTACCGCCCTGGAAGGTGGAAACGATGCCGTTCGGATCGCTCCAGTTGCCTTCGACGCCGGTGGCGGCGGGCGCGGTTGCAACCGGCAAGCGACGCGGCTCTGATGAAACGCAGGCGGCAAGAGCGGCCGCTGCACCGACAAGAACGAGACCAGTTCTGATTTTCATAAGGCTTCTCCCGGCGAATCGGCGCGGCGGACAGCCGCCAAGTTCGGGCAAAACATGGCGCGCGCCCGGCATGAAGGCAAGCCTTGGAAGGGCGGCAGGCGGCATTTAGACAGCCGGCGTTACAAAAATGCCCGCCTTGCGGCGGGCATTGTCAAAGCCATGCAGGCAATCTCAGCGAACGAGAATGTTCCTGAACTGCCAGGGATCCTTGGTGTCGATATCCTCGGGGAAAAGGCCCGGACGGCCGTCGAGCGGGGTCCAGTCGGTGTAGTGGCCCTCGACCGGGCCGAGATAGGGCTTCTGCACTTCGAGGCAGCGCTTGTAGTCGATCTCGTCGGCTTCGACGATGCCGGCATTCGGGTTTTCCAGCGCCCAGACCATGCCGGCGAGGACGGCGGAGGTCACCTGCAGGCCGGTGGCGTTCTGGTAGGGCGCGATGCGGCGGGTTTCTTCCAGCGACAGCCGCGAGCCATACCAGTAGGCGTTCTTCTCGTGGCCGTAGAGCAGGACGCCGAGTTCGTCGATGCCGTCCTCCAATTCGTCCTCGTCGAGAACGTGATGGACGGGCTGCGGCGTACCGCCATTGCCGAACATCTCATGCAGCGATAGCACGGCGTCGTTGGCCGGATGGTAAGCATAGTGGCAGGTCGGGCGGAAGGTCACTTCGCCGTCCTTGTCGCGGACCGTGAAAAAGTCGGCGATCGAGATCGACTCGTTGTGGGTGACGAGGAAGCCATATTGCGGGCCGGGCGTCGGGCACCAGGTGCGCACGCGGGTGTTGGCGCCCGGCTGCTCCAGGTAGATCGCCGCCTTGTTGCCCTTCTTGTGCTTCTTGGCGTTCTTCGGCATCCATTCTTCATGCGTGCCCCAGCCGAGTTCGGCCGGCTGCAGGCCTTCAGAGATGAAGCCTTCGACAGACCAGGTGTTCCAGAAGACGTTGAGCGGCTTCGGATGCTTGGTGCGCTGGGTGTCGCGCTCGGCGATGTGAATGCCCTTGACGCCGACCTTCTTCATGAGCTTTGCCCAGCCTTCGCGATCGTGCTGGTCCGGCTCCTCGAACTTGAGGCCGATGTCGTTGGCGAGGTTGACGAGCGCCTGCTTGACGAACCAGGAGACCATGCCGGGATTGGCGCCGCAGGTGGAGACGGCGGTGGCGCCGCCCGGGTTCTTCGCCTTTTCCTTGCGCATGGTTTCGCGCAGCGCATAGTTGGTGCGGTCGGCATTGCTCATGCCCTTATCGAAATAGAAGCCGAGCCAGGGCTCGACAACCGTGTCGATATAGGGAACGTCGAGTTTGCGGCAGAGCTTGATGATGTCGAGCGAGGAGGTATCGACCGAGAGGTTGACGCAGAAACCCTGACCTTCGCCTTCCGTCAGCAGCGGCTTCAGCAGTTCCTTGTAGTTGTCCTTGGTGACATGTTCCTTGATATGGCGAACGCCGTGCTTCTTCAGGATCTCCATGTCGGAGGGCTCTTCACGAGGGTCGATGACGACCATCCGGCTCTTGTCGAATTTGAAATGGCGCTCGATCAGGGGCAGAGTGCCGCGGCCGATGGAGCCAAAGCCGATCATTACGATCGGACCGGTAATTTCGGCATATACCGGATAATTCTGTTCCGTCATTCTTTTCTCCTGTGGAAGGCGACGAAGGCGTTCAGCCTGAAGAATTGTTTTGAAATTGCCGCAGAGAGTGCGAGGTGACCGGCTCTAACCATAAAACGACGTCACAATAAAGAGCGTTGACGGGGAAAGACCAAATATCGAGTGGCGACAGAGGCCGGCGAAACCGTCCTGGGGATCGGCAGCTCGATGGATTGGCTTAACCGATGACAGTGCCCTGGTGGAAGAGCATGCGCCAGTGCCCGTCCTCTTCCAGCCGCCAGATGGAACTGCGCAGCGTCCGCCTTTCGCTTCCGTCGGTGTCTGTGTAAATGGCGCGGTAGGTGACGAGCGCGATGTGCTCCGCAAGGCTTTGGGTTTCGAAATGCTCGCCGCGGGACGTTCCCGTCCGTTGTTCGGCCAAAAGACTGGGCACAATGACGTCGAAGGTATAGAGCCGTCCGGAACTGCCGATTTCACGGAAATCGCGCGAGAGCAGCGTAGTCAGCATCTCCCGCGAGGCGCGAACGGACGGGTCGAAGAGTTTTTCTTCGAGCTCTTTCAGATGGGCTGCGAGATCATCCATGATTTGCTCCTGCAAATTCAGCCCTTCAGGATTTCCAGTCCTTCGACCGCCGTCGTTACCGCAAGTTCGGTGATGTTATATTCGGCGACGCCGTGGATGGTGAAGGGATCGGCGGCGACATAGGCCTCGATTGCGGTGCGATCGCCGATTGCTAGGATGACGCCGCCGGTGCGCGGCACCTTGCGGCCGGAAGCGAGGAACCAGCCCTTGGCATAACCCTCCTTCACCCAGGCCATGTGCGGTTCCATGTGCCTGTCGGCTTCATCGTTGGATTTCACATAGGTGAGCGAGAGAATGAACATGGTCAGCTCCTGACGAGGTTTGCGCGGATCAGGCCGCGCAGCGAATTGCCGATATAAAGCGTGCCGGCATCGAGATCGGCAAGCGTGATACGGCCGACGCGGGCTTGGCGCCGGCAGATGAACTCGGTGCGCAGCACGCCGGCGAGCAGGCCGCAGGAGATCGGCGGGGTGCGCAGGATGCCGGTTCCGTCGTCCAGGAAGATCGAGGTGATGGTGCCTTCACAGACTTCGCCGCGCTCGTTCAAAAGGATAACTTCATCGGCCTCGGCTGGCGTGTATTCGGCGCGTGCGGTCTCGTAGATGGCGCGGCGCGTGGTTTTGACACGCAGCAACCTATCAGCAGAATCTAGACGGGATTCGGCGAGGCGGACGGTCCAGACCGTGTCCGGTGCGAGCGGAACAAAGGCGGCGCTCGTCACCTCGATGTGGCCTAGCGCGTCGAAGGTCAGGCGGACACGCAGCGGACCGGCAGCACCTGTAACGGCTTCGTCGAGCTTGGCCGCTGCCTCCGTCGGTTGCGGGAAGCCGAGCCGACGGGCGGAGCGCGAAAGCCGGGCGAGATGCAGCCGCAGCCGGATGAAGCCTTCGCCGGGCTGCCAGCGCAACGTCTCGATCAGCGAAAAATCGATCATCGCGCAATCCATTGGTCGCCGACAGCGAAGCGGGCCTTGAGCAGGCATTCCTCATATTCGGCCTCGGCGGTCGAATCGAAGACGATGCCGCCGCCGACATTGAAGACGGCCCTGCCGCCCTGAAAAAGCGTGATTGTGCGGATGGCGACGGAAAAACGCATGGCGCCGGTGGGCGAGATCATGCCGATAGCGCCGCAATAGGCGTCGCGCGGGACATCCTCGAGCGCATGGAGGATTTCCATTGCCCGCATCTTCGGCGCGCCGGTGATCGAACCGCAGGGAAAGAGCGCGGAGAAGATGTCGCGGATCGAAAGATCGGGGCGGAGTTTCGCCTGCACGTGGCTCACCATCTGGTGGACGGTCGGATAGGTCTCGATGTCGAAGAGCTTCGGGACGTCGAGCGTGCCGACCTCGGTGATGCGGGAGATATCGTTTCGCAGGAGATCGACGATCATGCGGTTTTCCGCCTGCGTCTTGATATCGCGGCGCATGGCTTCGATGATTTCGGCATCCTCGGCGGCGGCAGCGCCGCGTTTTGCCGTGCCCTTCATCGGATGGGTCTCGATCCAGCCCTCTTCGTCGGTGCGGAAGAAAAGTTCGGGCGATCGCGAAAGGATGATCGGGCCGCCGAGATCGACCAGCGCGCCGTATTTGACCGGTTGGCGTTCGATCAGCGACCAGAAGGCGGCACGAGGATCGCCGTTCCAGCGAGCCTCGACCGGCATGGTGAGGTTTGCCTGATAGGCGTCGCCGAGCCGCAGGTGCTGGTGAAGACGGTCGAAGCGCTCTTTATATATAGGGAAATCCCAGGCAGCTTTCGGAGCGGTGAGGAATTCCTCGTTTTCGGGGCGCTGTTTTGGCTGGGCAAGCGGATGCGTATCGGCCTGTGGAGCGTCGAACACGCCGAAACAGATGAGCGGGGTCTCGCGATGCTCCCCGGCGAAGGAGGCAAGTTTTTCCTCGAAGAGGTATCCGGCCTCATAGGCCATGTAACCGGCAAGCCACTTGCCTGCAGCCTTGGCCTGCTCCATCCGGGCAAGACCTGTAAAGAATTCGGCGGCAGTCTGGGCAACGATGATCTCTGCCGGCTCGGCAAAGAGCATCACCTGTCCGGTCACGTCGTCGCGGAAGAGAATAGTGGGTTGGGTTTCGGCCATCGGCGGCGTCTTTTCTTGGAGCGCGATCCCTCGTTCGCCTGCTGGCACCTCTTCCCGCTTGCGGGAAGAGGTTTGGCGTAGGGACAGGGCTGATCAGGCCGCTCTATCCAACGCTTCCAACTCGTCGATCAGCCCTTCGATCATCGACAGGCCCTGGCTCCAGAACGACGGATCGGTGGCGTCGAGGCCGAAAGGTTTCAGCAGTTCGGAGTGGTGCTTGGTGCCGCCGGCCCTCAGCAGTTCGAAATACTTCTCCTGAAAGCCCTTCTCCGCCTTCTGGTAGACGGCATAGAGCGAATTCACCAGGCAATCGCCGAAGGCATAGGCGTAGACATAGAAGGGCGAGTGGATGAAGTGGGGGATATAGGCCCAGTAGGTCTCGTATCCTTCGGAAATGCTGATGGCCGGCCCAAGGCTTTCCGACTGGACGGAGAGCCAGAGTTCGCCGATGTCGTCGGCTGTGAGTTCGCCGGCCTTGCGGGCGGTGTGCAGCTTCCGCTCGAATTCGTAGAAGGCGATCTGGCGCACGACCGTGTTGATCATGTCCTCGACCTTCTGGGCGAGCATCGCCTTGCGTTCGCGCGTATCGGTGGTCTTTTGCAGAAGCGCGCGGAAGGTCAGCATCTCGCCGAAGACGGAAGCGGTTTCGGCAAGCGTCAGAGGCGTTTGGCACATCAACGCCCCTTGTGCGCCGGCGAGAACCTGATGCACGCCGTGGCCGAGTTCATGGGCAAGGGTCATTACATCGCGCGGCTTGCCCATATAATTGACGAGCACATAGGGATGGGCCGAGGGAACCGTCGGATGCGCGAAGGCGCCGGGCGCCTTGCCGGCACGGACCGGAGCATCGATCCACTGTTCGTCGAAGAAGCGCCTGGCGATATCAGCCATCTCGGGGGCAAAATTGCCATAGGCCGACAGCACCGTGTCCTTCGCCTCCGGCCACGAGATGATGGCGCTGGAGGTTTCCGGAAGGGGCGCGTTGCGGTCCCAGAAATTCATCTGCTCCATGCCGAGCCATTTCGCCTTCATCTTGTAATAGCGATGCGAAAGGCGGGGATAGGCTTCGCGGACGGCTGCGGCCAGCGCATCGACGACCTCGCGCTCGACGCGATTTGCCAGGTGTCGGCTGTCGGCGATGTCCTCGAAGCCGCGCCAGCGGTCGGCGATCTCCTTATCCTTGGCAAGCGTGTTGGTGATCAGCGTAAAGGTGCGGATATTCGCCTTGAAGGTTTCGGCGAGCGCCATGGCTGCCTTGCGGCGCACTTCCGGATCCTTTTCTTGCAGCTTGTTCAGCGCCACTTCGAGCGGCACTTTCGCGCCATCGATGTCATAGCGAAGTTCCGCCATGGTTTCGTCGAAGAGGCGGTTGAAGGCTGCGGCCGATGTCATCGACTTCTCGAGGAAGAGCTGTTCCAGCCTGTCGTCGAGTTGATAGGGCTTGTCCTTCCTGAGGTCGAGCAGCCAAGGGCGATAATGTCCGGCGGCGGGATCATTCGCCATGCAGGCGTCGATCACGGCGTCGTCGATGCGGTTCAGTTCCAGCGCGAAGAACAGGAGATGGCCGGAAAATTCGGTGATCTTGGCCTGTACGTCGCCATAGAGCTTGCCGTTTGTCGGATTGGTGGTGTCGGAGAAATAGGTCAGGCCGGCAAAGGAGCCGAGGCGGCCGATGATGTCGTCCAGCGCCTCATATTCCTTCAGCGCCGCGCCGATGCCCTCAGCGCCGGTCTTCGCCGCCGCCTCCGTGAGTGTGCCCTTCCACTTTTCTTCAAAGGCGATCGCGGCCTTGCCGGCCTTTTCCATGTCGGCGACGAAGGCGGTGGAGGTGGCGGAGGGATAAAGATCCTGCAGCTTCCAGACCGGCAGATCGCCGAGTGCCGCATCGGCGGCCCCAGCTGGCACTGCTGCCGATAAAAGAAGGCCAGCGTGCGGGAGCTTGATTTTCATGGGCGCAATTCCTCTCCACTTTCATAACAGGTCTGATTGTCTAAGCGTGCTAAGGCCCGGCATCAAGGGGCTTTCGGCGCATGAAAGGCCTCGCTTCGGCACGAAAACGACCCGTTGCAATCGTTAAAATGCAATTATTTCTCAAAACTGGATGTTCAAGCCTTGCTGTCAGAGTGCGCTTTATGGTTTCGCATGAAGTGAGGCGACAATGACCGGTTACAATGAGCTCAAGGGAGCAGGGCAAATCCTCGTGGTCGAGGACGACCCCGTGCAGCGCCGCCTGCTCAAGAACGCAATCGAGCGTCACGGCCATGTCGTGCACCAGGCGGAAAATGGCCGCATCGGCCTGGAAATGGTCAAACGCGACAGCGGCCTTTTCAACGTCATCGTGCTCGACTTGATGATGCCGGAGATGACCGGCCTCGAATTCCTCGATGCGCTTCACGAATTCGGCACGCAGATCCCCGTCATCGTGCAGACGGGGCAAGGCGGCATCGAAACGGTGGTGCAGGCGATGCGCGCCGGCGCCTTCGATTTCGTCGTCAAGCCGGTCTCGCCCGAACGCATCGCCACTTCGATCTCGAATGCGATGAAGCTCGACCAGCGCGAGGTGAAAGCGCGGGCCGGACGCCGATCGCGCTCAGGCTCGGTCGGTTTCGACGACATCGTCTCGGCAAGCCCGGCGATGCTCCGTGTCATCGATCTCGCCCAGCGGGCGGCTCAGTCCAACATTCCCGTCGTGCTCGAAGGCGAATCCGGCGTCGGCAAGGAACTGGTGGCGCGCGCCATCCAGTCCGGCGGCGACCGCTCGAACAAGCCCTTCGTCACCGTCAATTGCGGGGCGATCCCGCATAATCTGGTGGAGAGCATTCTCTTCGGTCACGAGAAGGGCGCGTTTACCGGCGCGACCGAGCGTCATATCGGCAAATTCATGGAAGCCGACGGCGGTACCATCTTCCTCGACGAGATCGGCGATCTGCCGCTCGAGGTGCAGGTGAAGCTTCTGCGTGCCGTGCAGCAGGGCGAGATCGAGACCGTCGGTGCGCGCACCGCGCACAAGGTCAATGTCCGGCTGATTTCTGCGACCAACAAGGATCTGATCGAGGAGGTCAAGAACGGCCATTTCCGCGAGGATCTCTACTATCGCCTCAACGTCTTCCCGATCACCATTCCGGCGCTGCGCAAGCGCAAGGAAGACATTCCGCATCTGGTGCGCGTCTTTGCCGACCGCTTCTCCAGCGAGCAGAAGAACGGCCGCCGCATGACGGTGAATGCCGGCACGCTCGCTTTGCTGACGGCCTACGACTGGCCGGGCAATATCCGCCAGCTCGAAAACGCGATCTTCCGCGCGGTCGTGCTGGCCGAAGGGCCGGAGCTGACCGAGGCCGATTTTCCGCAGATCGCCGCCCAGCTTCCTGAATATGACGTCGTGGATCACCTGGCACTCGTTGCCGACAATACCGGCCTCGATCCCGACAACGGCTATGGCGAGGACTTCAGGGCGTCGATGGGTGAGGTGCACCACCGCCTGTCCGAGGCCTCGGAAAACGCGATCGCCAGCGTCAATCCTGCCGGAGACGTGCGCAAGCTTGCCGATGTCGAGGAGGAACTCATCCGATTCGCACTCAAATTCTATCGCGGGCAGATGAGTCAAGTAGCACGCAAGCTCGGCATCGGCCGATCCACACTTTATCGCAAGCTCAAGGACTACGGCATAGACCCCGACAATCCCCAGAAAGATGCGGCTTAAGCGCTTTTCATTAAGATTAAGGCAACCACGTTTTGTTACTAGTCATAAACCACTTGTTAGTGGCGCGTTCACTATGTAAAGAAAAGGTTGATCATGTGTGGCATTTTTGCCATCGTGTGACCGCATTTGACAGTCATCTGAGACAGTACGGGACATTGTCTGTCTGACGGGGATCGAGTTGCCGAATCTGAATGGGAATTCCAAGCCTTCGCGCTTGAGCTGGCGTTTGTTGTGCGCCGACATCTGCGGAAAGGCAATAAGGACGGTAGCGGCCGCCCTTCTTGCGCTCGCGGTTTCCTCACCGGTATTCGTTGGTACGCCTTCGCAGGCAGCGGGCGATACCCGCAGCCTCAAGCTCTATTTCATTCATACCGGCGAAAAAGCCGTCATCACCTACAAGCGTAACGGCAAGTTCGACCCCAAGGGTCTGGAGCAGCTGAACCGCTTTCTGCGCGACTGGCGCAAGAACCAGCCGACGAAGATGGACCCGCGCCTGTTCGATCTGATCTGGGAAGTCTATCGCCAGAGCGGTTCGAGGGATTACATCAACGTCGTCTGCGGTTTCCGTTCGCCGGGGACCAACGAGATGCTGCGAGGCCGCTCGCGCAAATCCGGCGTCGCCGAAAAGAGCCAGCATATGCTCGGCAAGGCGATGGATTTCTTCATTCCCGACGTCAAACTCGCGACGCTGCGCGCCATCGGCATGAAGATGCAGGTCGGCGGCGTCGGCTTCTATCCGAAATCGGGCTCGCCCTTCGTGCATATGGATGTCGGCGGCGTTCGCGCCTGGCCGCGCATGAGCCGCGACGAACTCGTCAGGCTTTTCCCCAACGGCAACACCATACATATTCCGGCTGACGGAAAGCCGCTGCCGGGCTACCAGCAGGCGATGGCCGACTATAAGCGCCGCGGCAGCGGCCCGCAGATCCAGATCGCCAGCGCTTCCGAATCGGCGCCGAAGCACAAGACGCTGTTTGCCGCGCTGTTTGGCGGCGGAGCGGACGAGCAGGAAGACGAGTCGGATGATTCCACGCCTGTCGCCGTTGCCAAAGCGACGCCGCCGAAGGCCGAGCCCGCCCCCCCTGCCGAACCGCAGCAGACCGAAGTCGCCGATCTGAACGCGCCGGTGCCGCAGGTTCGCCCGGCATTCAGCAATCAGCCGACGGCCAGCGAAGTGGCGAGCGCGCTCGTCGCCCCGCCTTCGGGTAATGCCGCACAGCAGGCTCTTGCGGCGGCCCTTCCGGCCGATCAGGCCCAGCCCCAGCAGTTCGCCGATCTCAGCGCCTACAGCATTCCGGTTCCCTCGCTTCTCGGCCAGCGCCGCGCGCCTGGCGACGCCGAGGTTGCATCGACCGATCCCGTGCTGACGGGCGCGAATGCGCTGCCGGTTCCGACGCCGATCGAACGGCCTTCCGTTGCCGAGAACCTTCTTGCCGCGGCCGATGCCGATCCGGAGGCAGACGCCGACGAAGCCGATCAGGACGCACTGTCTCCTGCCGTCGCCGATGCACTCGACCAGCAGCGAAGCGAGGATGCGGAAAACCAGATCGCGTCGAAGGCGCCGCCGCAGACGGTTGAGCAGGCGATCAACGCCGCGATGACTCAAAAGGCGCCTGCCGCAAAGCCGCCGCTCGAACTCGCCGCCTTGGCGCCAATGACCAAATCGGCAAGCTTTGGCGACGGCTTCGACGAACCGGCTGTCGAAAGCGCCGTGGCGCAGGGGCTTCCTGCCAAGGGTGGTCGCCCGACGCATAAGGAAGCCGCCGCAGCGGATGCCAGCCGCACGACGGTGCGCACCGAACCGAAGCTGACGGAAAAGATGATTTCGCAGTGGGCGCTCACCAATGCCCGCCTGGAAATGGCCTCCAAGCAGGTCAAGGCGCCGCGGTTCGTCAGCCAGACGATGCGCGCCCAGCCGACCGCCGTCTATGCCGAGGGCTTCAACGTCAAGACCGCTTCGGTCGACCCGGCCCGCTTCAGCGGCACGGCTGTGAACTTCATGGAAGTGCGCAAGTTCAACACGAACTGAGCCTACCGAATACGGAATATCGAAAACCGCCGGAGCGATCCGGCGGTTTTCTTTTTGCTGTTTCGATGGAGCGAGATGGCCGTTCCGCCTTGCGCGCAAAAGAAAAGCCGCCGGAAGGTCCCGGCGGCTTATCGATATCGGCGATGTGAGCGGATCAGCCCTCCGGCGGCGACTCGATCATGCCGAGCGCGAGCAGGTAGGTGTCGAGGATTGCTTCCTCTTCCATGCGTTCCTGCTCGTCCTTCTTGCGCAGCGCCACGACCTTCTTCAGGATCTTGGTATCGAAGCCCATTCCCTTGGCCTCGCCATAGACGTCCTTGATGTCGTCGGCGATGGTCTTCTTTTCTTCTTCCAGCCGTTCAATGCGCTCGATGAAAGCGCGAAGCTGATCGCGGGCGACGCCATGAGCATCAGACATCGTGTTCTCCTGATTTTTCGGTGATCAAGTTTGGATGCCAGTGACTGCCGCGAAGCGGCGTCACGGTCAAGCCTGTTCGCGGCCTGCCAAGCTATTTGTGTGGATTGTTCTGTTCAAAAGCAGCCTTTTGCACAGGCGAGGCCTCGTTCTGGTGAAGATTCTTCCAGTCCTCATAGGACATGCCATAGACCATTTCGCGCGATTCGTCCCTGGTAACCGGGACACCTTCGGCCTCTGCGGCTTCGCGATACCAGTTCGACAGGCAGTTGCGGCAGAAGCCGGCCAGATTCATCAGATCGATGTTCTGAACGTCGCTGCGTTCGCGAAGATGTGCGACGAGGCGGCGGAAGGCGGCAGCTTCGAATTCGGTCTGTTGTTCCTTGCTGAGCGCGGTCATCTTGCTTCCTTTCTTTCAATAGGGGCCGGTGCGTGACAGATGAACGTCGTATCCGTGCAAGGCGGGATCGGCATTCATCGCCGCAAAGATCGGCGCCAGGCGTTCGGCCCATGCTGATATGCCGGTCTCATCTCCGATCAGGTCTTGGCGCACCTCGAGCAGCGCATGCGGAATGCCTGTGATCATGCAATGGCGGTACATGGTATCGCCCTTCAGTGCGCCGTCATAGGGTTCGTTGTCGCCAACGGCGAGATCGGGGTCGGCGCGCAGCATGTGGAGCAGCGGGCCGACGGCGCGATGGTCGCTATCCCAGAGCACGGCAGCGTGCCAGGGACGGGGAATGCCTTTCCAGGCCGGGGTGAAGGAGTGCAGCGACAGCACCAGCGGTGCCCTGCCGGTGGCATTCGCCACGCTGTCGATCGTTGTGGCGACAGCGTCGTGATAGGGGCGATGGAAGGTTTCGATGCGGTAGTCCCATTCCTGCGGCGTGATCGGATGATTGCCTGATATGACGGCGCCGTCGGAGATCTTCATGATCAGCGTCGGATCGTCTTCGCCGCGATTCGGATCGATCAGCAGACGCGAAAAGCCGCCGAGCACGGCAGGAACGCCGAGCTTCGCCGAAAGCTGCCGCGTCAGGCCCTCGATGCCGATGTCATAGGCGATGTGGCGGGCGAAGGCCGCCTCGGGCAGTCCGAGCCGGCCATATCGCGCGGGAAGGCGGTTCATCGCGTGATCTGCGAGGATCACCATGCCTTTGTCATGTTTGCCGGATAGGATTTCGAAGGATTGGAAGTCGTCCATCAGGGAATTGCCGTTCGTCATTGCGCCGTCGGGCGCAGTGATCGCATGCACCTGCGGCAGGTTCAAGCGCGGCAGGTGGGGAGAGGTTGAGTCGGACCCTCGACGGTGGTTATGAAAGGAAATATAATCGATTAGCATTGCGTTGACTTTCGCTTGACGGCGGCGCAAGAAGACACGGATACGAATAACCGTGGAGCTATTTGGGAGCCGTGTTGATCCAAGCCGCGCCAAGTTTCCTCACGCGGTCCGGACCGCTGGTCCGTCTCGCTCTGTTCGCTCTTGCAGCCGCCATGCCGTTTTTCATCGCAGATGCCGCACGCGCCGATTTTCGCGTCTGCAATGGAACACAAAATCTCGTCGGCGTCGCGATCGGATACCGGGCCAAGGATGGCTGGGTGACGGAGGGCTGGTGGCAGGTGCCGGCAACGACCTGCGCCACGCTGATCGAGGGAGAATTGCAGTCGCGTTATTATTACCTCTACGCAGAGGACGCAGCCCGGGGAGGACGATGGACGGGTGACGTGCAGATGTGCGTGGCGGAAAATGAATTCAAGATCTCGGGTGTGCAGGATTGTTATGCCCGCGGTTACCAGAAGATGGGATTCAAGGAATATGATACGGGCCGCCAGGGTAGCTGGATGGTTCAACTCTCCGACACCCCAGGGACGCAAGAAAGCCAGAATTGATGAAGCGTAATCGCAAAGTTAAAATCCTCGCCACCCTCGGGCCAGCCTCCTCCGAGGAATCGATGATCGAGAAGCTGCACCAGGCTGGTGCCGATGTCTTCCGCATCAACATGAGCCATGCGAGCCACGACATGATGCGTATGCTCATCCAGCGCATCCGCTCGGTCGAGGCGCGCTCCGGCCGGCCGATCGGCATTCTCGCCGACCTGCAGGGACCGAAACTGCGTGTCGGCAAGTTCGTCGACGGCAAGGTGGATCTGAAGCCCGGCCAGACCTTCACGCTCGACAACAACGAAGCCCTCGGCGACCAGAACCGCGTCTATCTGCCGCACCCCGAGATCCTGGAGTCGGTACAGCCCGGCCACCGTCTACTGATCGATGACGGCAAGCTCGCCCTGCGCGCAGAAAAATGCGACGGCAAGAGCATCGTAACGACTGTTATTTCGGGCACGCGCATCTCCGACCGCAAGGGCGTCAGCCTTCCCGACACGCTGCTCGGCGTCGGCGCGCTGACGGACAAGGACCGTGCCGATCTCGATGCAGTGCTTGCCACCGACGATGTCGACTGGGTGGCGCTTTCCTTCGTCCAACGTCCCGACGACCTTGCCGAAGTGCGCAAGATCGCCCGCGGCCGCGTCGGCCTGATGTCGAAGATCGAAAAGCCGCAGGCTCTCGAGCGCATCGAGGAAATCATCGAACTGTCAGACGCATTGATGGTCGCCCGCGGCGATCTCGGCGTCGAAATGCCGCTCGAATCGGTTCCCGGCATCCAGAAGCAGCTGATCCGCGCCTGCCGCCGTTCGGGCAAGCCGGTGGTCGTTGCCACGCAGATGCTGGAATCGATGATCTCGGCGCCGGTGCCGACACGCGCCGAAGTTTCCGACGTCGCGACCGCCGTCTTCGAAGGTGCGGATGCCGTCATGCTCTCGGCCGAATCGGCCTCGGGCGACTATCCCGTCGAAGCTGTGACGACGATGGCGTCGATTGCCACCGCCATCGAGCGCGAGCCGCATTATCCCGGCATCATCTATGCCCAGCGTGCCCAGCCGGAAGCGACCGGTGCCGATGCGATCTCGCTTGCCGCCCGTCAGATTGCCGAAACGCTGAAGCTGTCGGCGATCGTCTGTTATACCTCGTCGGGCACCACAGGCCTTCGCGCTTCGCGCGAGCGTCCGCAGGTGCCGATCCTGGCGCTGTCGCCGATCATCAAGACGGCGCGCCGCCTTGCCGTCGTCTGGGGCCTGCATTGTGTCGTCACCCATGACGCGACCGATCTCGACGACATGGTCAACCGCGCCTGCCGCATCGTCGCCGACGAAGGCTTCGGCAAGCCGGGCGACCGCATCATCATCTCGGCCGGTGTGCCGCTCGGCACGCCCGGCGCCACCAACATGATCCGCATCGCCTATATCGGCTCCGACGGCCAGAGCGGTGTCTGATCCAATTGCATGGATTCTAGAGCCCGCTGCCTGAAACGGCGGCGGGCTTTTTCGTTCATGGGCCGGCATTGCCAAAGGCGGCGGCGCATGCAAGTTTCGATATTCTGGGTTCGGAGGAGCACTATGGATATCGTCACGCTTCTGGCTTTTGCAGCTGTTTCCTTCGTTGGCATCGCGACACCCGGACCGACCGTGCTGCTTGCGCTGACCAACGGCTCTCGGCATGGCCTGCGCCGGGCAGTTGCCGGCATGATCGGCGCGGTGCTGTCCGATTTCGTGCTAATCGGCGCCGTCGCGATCGGGCTCGGTGCACTGCTCGCCGCATCGGAATTCTGGTTTTCGATGCTGAAATGGGCGGGTGCCGCCTATCTCGCTTTTCTGGGCATCATGCTGCTGCGTTCGAAGGGCACGATCGATGCGGCGTTGAAGTCCGGAGCGCCTGCGGGCGCGACATCGCCCTTCTCGATCGGACTGAAGAGCTTTATGGTCGCGGCGACCAATCCGAAGGGCTACCTGTTCTTCTCGGCCTTCCTGCCGCAGTTCATCGATCCGACCATGCCGCAGGCGACGCAATATATGCTGCTCGCCCTTGTCTTTGCCGCGCTCGATTTCCTCATCATGTTCGGCTACGCCTTCTTCGGCTCGCAGGCGGTGCGTTTCCTGAAAACCTCGGGCGCCATGTGGCTGGAGCGGGCCTGCGGTGGCGCGTTGCTGGCGCTCGCCGGCTCGCTGGCCTTCTATCGCCGGGCAACCGTCTGAGTTCAGGGTCGAGGCAGGGATAGATGACCGACGCGATAGGCTTGCGTTTGCTCGCCGATCTCGGGAAGCTCCCGCCAAAGCCTGAAGCGTACCCGCGTCCAGGTCGTCGGTTCGAAGCCGGAGACGGAGGCGAGTGTGTCGCCTGTCTCTACGTCGGCTCCAGCCTGCGCGCTTTCGGCGTGGCGGATGTCGGCGAGCGGCGCATAAGGCTCTGTCTGCAGGACATCGCGTGTGGCGAACTTGGCTGAGGCGATATCAGGCGAGATTTCTGCCTGCCAGACGATCCAGGTCCTCACCTGCGGCCAGCCTAAGGCGCTGGTGAGAGCCTCGAAACCTGGGCCGCAGAGGAAGTCGCTTGCTCCTTCCGGCCTCTGCCAGAGATAGAAGGGCGCATAGAGATTGTCGTGGCTGCCGAACTCCCCCTTGCGAGCGCTGAGATAGGCTTTGAAGCCGAGATTGGGAAAGCCGTCGAGCAGCGGACCCTTGTCGCGGATGCGGCGGTCGATGATCGACATGTCGTAATCGGCGGGCAGGGTGAAGCTGTACTGCATGGCGATCATGACTGTCTCTCCACCGGTTGCAGCCATTCGACGACGCTGCCGTTTTCCACCGGTTGGACGCTGATGTAGCTGAAGGGGCTGTCGCCGGCGGCGCCATGCCAGTGGCGCTCACCGGGCGCAAACCAGACGGCATCGCCGGCACGCAATGCTTCGATCGGGCCGCCGTCGTTCTGCGCCAACCCATGACCTGAAAGCACATAGAGCAGTTGGCCTCTGGGATGCGTGTGCCAGCGGGTGATGGTGCCGGGACCAAGCGTGGCGCGCATTGCGGTGTTCTCGCCATCGGCGCTGCCTTCGAGCAGCATCTCGACCCAGAAGGGTGCAGTCGCGACGCCCTCCGGCGAGCGGATTGCCTTGCCGGGGCGCCTGACGGACATGGTCTTCGGGTTCGAAGCGCTCATTGTCGGCCTCCAGCCACACGAAGCCGCCAGTCTGGGTCGGTCATCTGGGCAATACCGTCGCCGAAGGACCAGTCTTCCGGTGCGCTGGTGCTGATGACGATCATCACATCCTGAGGCCGGAGGCCCGGCGATTGCGCCAGGAGATCGGCGAGCCGCCGATAGAGCGCCGCCTTCATCTCGCCGGTGCGAGGCCTGCCGATCGTGATCGAGATATAGACGAAGTCGTCCGAGCGCGGGCCGGCGAGATAGCTGCGGTCGAAGATCAATTCGTTGCCGTCATGCTGGTGGATAGCCTGGAAGCGGTCGCTTTCGGGCACGTCGAAGGTCTCGACCAGGGCGCGCTGGATGTTGCCGGCCAGTGCCATGAGGTAGTCCGGCGACTTGCCTTTGCGAAGGGAAATGCGAACGAAGGGCATCGGGATCTCCATGGTTTCAGGCCGTCGGTCGGCCTTGACAGCAGAACCATCGCACGGCAGGATAGTGCTGAAAATCAGAATTTTATGGATGAATGATCCTGAAAAATAGGATTATGCAATGCGACGGACGATCTTCGATCTCGACGTGCTTCGAACCTTTTCGACTGGTATGGAACTCGGCAATTTCGCCAAGGCGGCCGAGCGGCTCGGGCGTTCGACCTCGGCAGTGAGTGCGCAGCTGAAGAAGCTGGAGGAGCAGGCGGGCACGCCGATCTTCCGCAAGGCGGGGCGCGGACTGGCGCTGACCGATGCCGGCGAGACGATGCTCGGTTATGCCAGGCGGCTGCTGGAGCTCAACGACGAGGCGGCTGCGGCCGTCAACAGCGTCGAGCTGGAAGGCTGGGTGCGGCTCGGCCTGCAGGAGGATTTCGGCGAGACCCTGCTGCCTGATGTGCTCGGCCGCTTTGCGCGTGCCCACCCGAAGGTCCGCATCGAAGCGCGGGTGGTGCGCAATGCCGAACTGCTCGAGCGCGTCACATCGGGCAAGCTCGATCTCGCGCTTGCCTGGAGCGATGGCGCGCTGACGGCGCATTGCGAGCGGATCGGCGAAGTGCCGATGCGCTGGATCGGACCTTCCGAGGGGCAGCCGGGTTGGCAAGCCGCAAGCGGTGAGCCGATGCCGCTCGCCTCGCTGGAAGCGCCGTGCCTGTTGCGGAGTGCAGCGACCAAGGCGCTGGATGAGGCGGGCATCTCCTGGCGGCTCGCCTTCGTCAGTCCCAGTCTCGGCGGTCTCTGGGCCGCGACGGCGGCAGGCCTCGGTCTCACCATCCGCACGCCGATCGGCCTGCCGGCGAAGGTCCGGCCGCTGGCGCCGGAGACCATCGGCTTGCCGGATTTGCCAAAGCTCGGTCTGGTCCTGCATCGGGCGGAAGCCGAACCGCAGCCGGCTGCTGCCCGGCTTGCCGAGCTCGTGCTTCAGTCCGTGCAGGGCGCGCTGCGCGAGGTGTTGGCTTGACATCTCCGCATTGACCCCTCGGGCGCAAGCCTATAGCCTCGAACCGCTATGAAGTCGTTCACCCTCAATATCGCTTCGGTCTTCTTCTTGAGCCTCTAAGGCTCTGCCTTCGGGCATCAGAAGATGCGGCCGCTGACCAGCCTTCGCGGCTGGCGCGGCGCCGTGGACTGTAACCACCCTGCGTCCGGCCAAGGAAAGAGCCGGCAGGATTGGCGATAGAGAGATATGTCATGACATCAGATGTTTATCCGGCGGCGCTGAGTGCTGCGCAGATCGAGCAATTCATCGAGGACGGTTTCGTCAGGATCGACGACGCTTTTCCCCGCGCATTGGCCAAGGAAGCTCGCGCCATCATGTGGCGCGACATTCCCTTCGATGCGGATGATCCAAAGACGTGGACGCAGCCAGTCGTGCGACTTGCCGGTTATGGCGGCGGACCATTCGAGAAAGCCGTCAATACGCCGGTGTTGCATTCGGCCTTCGACCAGCTCGTCGGCAAGGGGCGCTGGGAGCCACGCAGTGGGCTTGGCAGTTTCCCGGTCCGTTTTCCCCATCCCGATGATCCCGGCGATGCCGGTTGGCATGTCGACCTGAGCTTTCCCGGCGAGGATTCCAATCCGGATGAGCAACGGGACTTTTCCGCCTGGCGGGTGAACGTCACCTCGCGCGGGCGGGCGCTGCTGATGCTCTTCCTGTTCTCGGATGTCGGGGAGGAGGATGCGCCGACCCGTATCCGCGTCGGTTCGCACAAGGATATCGCCCGCCTTCTTGAGCCGGCCGGCGAGGGAGGGATGGCCCACCTCTGGCTGGAGCGTGTCGGGGAGGAGCGGCCGCTGGCATTGGCGACGGGACGGGCGGGCACGGTCTATCTGTGCCATCCGTTCCTCATCCATGCAGCGCAGATGCATCGCGGCAAGGAGCCGCGCTTCATGGCGCAGCCCGGCCTTGCGCCTTCCGAACCGCTTCGGCTCGAACGAGATGACGGCGCCTATTCGCCGGTCGAAATCGCAATCCGCCGGGCGCTTCAAGAGCGGTAACGAGGATAGAATACATCCGGTTCAAAAGGCTGGGTGCATCACATCTGCAGTTCCTGCAAGGCGGCGCGACGAATTGCCTGCGGCGGCTGACCGAAAGCGCGAAGGAAGGCGCGGCGCATGCGCTCGCGATCGGCAAAGCCGGTTTCGCGGGCAACAACATCGATCGGGTGGCGGCCCTGCTCCATCATCAGCCGGGCCGCTTCCAGCCTCAGGTTCTCGACGGCCTTCGCCGGCGATTGTCCGGTTTCGGCGCGGAAGGCGCGGCTGAACTGGCGGGGGCTGAGATGGGCGGCTTCCGCCAACTCCTCGACTGAGAGCGCCGATTTCAGATTGCTGCGGGCGTGGGCGAGCGCCTTTTGGATCCGGTCCGATTTTGGCTCCAGTTCCAGAAGGGCTGAGAATTGCGACTGGCCGCCGGCGCGGCGATGATAGACGACGAGCTTGCGGGAAACGGCGCGCGCCACCTCGAAACCATGATCCTTCTCGACCATCGCCAAAGCCAGGTCGAGACCGGCCGTCATGCCTGCCGAGGTCCAGATGGAACCGTCGATGATGAAGATCCGGTCCTCTTCCATCTTTATCTTGGGATAGCGGCTTTGCAGCTCGCGAGAGACATACCAGTGCGTCGTCGCGCGGCGGCCGTCGAGGATGCCGGCTTCGGCAAGAAAGAAGGCGCCGGTGCAGATCGACGCCAAGCGACGTGTGGCGGGCAGGGCGGCACGAATGAAGTCGGCTTCTGCGGCATTCGGCAGCCTGATATCGGGCGCGCCCGCCACGATCAGGGTGTCGAGGGCCGGGGTGCTGAAGGCCTCCGTCTCCATCATCATGCCAAGCGAGTTGGCAACCGCCCCGCCACTTTCGGAGAGGTAGCGGATCTCGTAAACCTTTTCCTCGAGTTCGAGATTGGCGAATTCGAAGGCGGAGACGGCCGCCAGGCTCATGATCTGAAAGCCGGGATAGAGCAGAAAGCCGATTTGCTGCATGATCGTCGCGTCCTGAAAAGAGGATGTCCTGAAAGGTGGTATATATGACATTCAGGACGCGCACAATCGGGCGTAAGACTCTCCTCAAGCGCAAGGCATTGGGCCGGCGCGCACGCAAGGAGACGGATCATGACACAGGACCATAAGGGTACGGCACTGGTGACCGGCGCATCCTCGGGCATCGGCGCAGTCTATGCCCACAGGCTGGCGAAGCAGGGCTACAATCTCATTCTCGTTGCCCGCAACGGCGAGCGGTTGAAGACGCTGGCAAGCCGGCTGACCGATGAGACCGGCCGGACGGTCGAGACTGTCGTTGCCGATCTCGGCAACCGGGCCGATCTCGGCCGCATCGAAGGGGTGTTGAAGGATGACCGGAGCATCACGCTTCTGGTCAACAATGCCGGTGTCGGTGGAACGGCGCCGCTGCTTTCCGCCGATGTCGAAAAGATGCAGGAGATGATCGAGCTCAACGTCACGGCGCTGACGCGGCTGACCTATGCCGCCGTGCCGGGTTTCGCTACACGCGGCGGCGGCACGATCATCAATATTGCGTCCATCGTAGCGATCGCGCCGGAGCTGCTGAACGGCGTTTACGGCGGTACGAAAGCCTTCGTGCTCGCCTTCAGCCAGTCGCTGAAGCACGAACTGGCGGAGAAGAACATTCGCGTGCAGGCCGTGCTGCCCGGCGCCACCGCCACGGAATTCTGGGACATCGCCGGCACGCCGGTCGAACATTTGCCGAATGAGATCGTGATGTCGGCAGAAAATATGGTCGATGCGTCGCTCGCAGGTCTTGAGCAGGGCGAATTTGCAACGATCCCCTCGCTTGAGGATGCAGGCCTGCTTGCCGCCTACGAGCAGGCGCGTCAGGCATTGATGCCGAACCTCTCACGCACCGCGCCGGCGAAACGCTACAAGGTCGCGTAATTATAAAAGATAGAAACCATCCGCGGCTGCTGCTGCGGATGGTCGACGGCGTTCACTTGCACGATGTTCAGCCGAAACGTTCCAAAGCCATGGCGAAGATATCGGCATCGACATTGCCGCCGGAGGTGACCACGACGACCGTGTCGCTTTCCAGGGCATCGCCATGGAAGAGGGCGGCGGCGAGCGCCACAGCGCCGCCGGGCTCGACGACGATCTTCAGCCGTGTGAAGGCGAGCGCCATGGCGCGCAGCGCCTCCTCGTCGGTGACGACGATGCCGGCGCCGGCGAGGCGCTTGAGGATCGGAAAGGTGATGTTGCCCGGCTGCGGCGTGACGATCGCATCGCAGATCGAGCCTGACACCGCCGCGTTGCGTTCGATCTTGCCGGAGGCGAGCGAGCGGGTGGTGTCGTCGAAATCCTTGGGCTCGCAGGGGCGCACGCGAAAGCCGGGGGCGCTGGCCTCGAGGGCGAGCGCAATGCCAGAGGTCAATCCGCCGCCGCCGCAGGGAACGAGGACCTCGGCTGACGTCACGCCTTCCTCTTCCGCCTGTTCGGAGATTTCGAGACCGGTCGTGCCCTGACCGGCGATGACCAGCGGTTCGTCGAAGGGCTTGATCAGCGTCAGGCCGCGCTCGGCCGAAAGTCTCGCGCCGATCTCGTCGCGATCCTCGTTGACGCGGTCGTAGAGCACGACTTCGGCGCCGAAGGCGCGGGTGTTGGCAATCTTCAGCTTCGGCGCATCGCTCGGCATGATGATGACGGAGGGGATATTGTGCAGCTTGGCCGCAAGCGCAACGCCCTGGGCGTGGTTGCCGGAGGAGAAGGCGATGACGCCCTTCGAGCGTACCGCAGCATCGAGGCCTGAGACGGCCGACCAGCCGCCGCGAAACTTGAACGAGCCGGAATGCTGCAGACATTCCGCTTTCACGAACAGACGCCGGCCGGCGATCTCATCGAGGAAAGGGGAGGAGAGAAGCGGCGTGCGCCTTGCATGACCGCGCAGACGGGCGCGAGCTGCGACAATCATTTCAATGCTGGCCATTCGGGAATCTTTCTGCTTGCGGGTTCGCCCATGCATAGGGCGCGGCAAGCCAATTGTGAACGGCGACTTTGTCACGGTGACATGAATGGTGCCACCGCTGCTTCTTCAGCCGCGTTGCGCTTCCGCCGACGGTTTGATCAGGCGATCCCCGAAGCGTCAGTAGCCGCTTGCAGACCCTTCTGCCGCGCGGCTGTCCATGGCGCCGTTGTAGCGGGCGCCGCCGCCTTTTGCGATGGCCGCAAGGCTTTTGCCGCCGACGAGGATGCCGGCGGCCTGGCCCCATTGTGGCGTGTCGTTGCCGCCGTCGAAGCTGTAGCCCATGGCTGCGAGCGTCTTTTCCGTATCCGGCGAAAGTGCATAGGGTTCGATAAAGACCTTGTCGGGCTGCCATTGGTGGTGGAGACGCGGGGCGTTGACCGCCTGACTGATATCCATGCCGAAATCGACGACATTGAGGATCGCTTCCAGCGTGATGGTGATGATGCGCGAGCCGCCGGGGCTGCCGATGACCATGAAGGGCTTGCCGTCTCGGGTGACGATCGTCGGGCTCATCGAGGAGAGCGGCGTCTTCTTCGGGGCGATGGCATTGGCCTCGCCCTGCACCAGTCCGTAGAGGTTCGGCACGCCGGGCTTGGAGGTGAAGTCGTCCATCTCGTTGTTGAGCAGGACACCGGTGCCGGGCGCTACGACCGCGGCACCGAAGGAGCCATTCAGCGTATAGGTGACCGCGACCGCATTGCCCTCGTCGTCGATGATCGAATAATGCGTGGTCTCGGTGCTTTCCTTGCCGCCGAGCGGCTTCAGGTTCGCCGAGGTACCGGCCTTGTAAGGGTCGATCTTGGCGGCGATCTCCAAAGCATACTTCTTGTCGAGCAGCTTTGTGACCGGGTTCTCGACGAAATCGGGATCGCCGAGTGCAGCATTGCGGTCGACATAGGCATAACGCATCGCCTCGACCATGATGTGCACGGTTTCGGCCGAGTTATAGCCGAGATAGGAAAGCGGGTATCCTTCCAGAACGTTGAGGATCTCGCAGATGATGACGCCGCCGGAAGACGGCGGCGGCGAAGAGATGATGTCGTAGCCGCGGTAATTGCACTCGATCGGCTTCAGTTCGCGCACGGCATATTGCTCGAAATCCTCCTTGGCGAGGATACCGCCCTTGGCCTGGCTCGCCTTGACGATCGCCTCGGCGGGCGCGGCCTTGTAGAAGGCGTCGGGACCTTTTTCGGAGATGCCTGCCAGGACTGCGGCAAGGTCCGGCTGCTGGAGTTTTTCGCCTGATGCATAGGGTTTACCATCAGGTTTCAGGAAGATCTTTGCCGTGGCTTCATCCTTGGCGAGGCGCTTGGCGTTGCCAGCGAAACTTGCGGCGTCGCCCTGTTCCAGCGTGAAACCTTCCTTGGCGAAGCGGAGCGCCGGTGCGATCAGTTCTTCGCGCGACTTGGTGCCGTATTTCTCGCGCGCGGTCTCGAAGCCCATGACGGAGCCCGGTACGCCGACGGCAAGATACCCGTCGAGGCTGGCGCGCGGCACGATATCGCCCTTGGCGTCGAGATACATGGTCTTCGTTGCGGCAAGTGGCGCGCGTTCGCGGAAATCGAGGAAGGTCTTGGTGCCATCCTTCAGGCGGATAGTCATGAAGCCGCCACCGCCGAGGTTGCCGGCCGCGGGATAGACCACCGCCAGTGCATAACCGACGGCGACCGCTGCATCGACGGCGTTGCCGCCGCCTTTCAGCACCTCGACGCCGACATCGGTCGCCAGATGCTGGGCAGTGACGACCATGCCGTGCTCGGCTTCGACGGGTGCAGGCGAGGCGGCGAAAGCCGAGGTCAGGCTCAGCGAGAATGCTGATATGACGGAGATCGTCCCGATATGCAGGCGGCCCATGATTTCCCCTCCTATGGACAATGATGGAAAAACATATGGGACTGCCTGGGCCTGTGGCAATGCAAGGGGTTGGCTTTAAATCATGTCGCGCAAAACTGTGCAGCGCTTTGCGACGATGACATGGGTAAAAACAAAACCTAAAGCGTCAGCAGTTCGGTGAGTTTCCGGGTGGTGTCGTCGTCATCGAGCGGCGTGTAGACGATGAGCTTCATCTCCGGCCGGCTGGTCAGTGTCAGGCCGGTATGTTCGAAGGACATGCGGCCCTTGACGGGATGGTTGATGCGCTTGATGCCGGACAGCGGACTGACGACCTCGTGGCGCTGCCACCAGTCACGAAACTCCGCGCTTGCCTGTTTCAGCAGCGCGATCAACCGCTCGAAATCCGGATCGCCGGCATAACGCGCACTGTCGGCGCGAAACATCGCCAGCGACACGCGGGCAACTGCCTCCCAGTCGACGAGCAGCTGGCGATGCGCCGGGTCGGCGAAGAGGCGATGCATTATATTGCGCTCGTCGCGGTCGAGCGTGTCGTAACCGCCGAACAGCACCTCGGCAGCGCGGTTCCAGGCGAGCACGTCCCACCGGCGGCCGAGCACATAGGCCGGTTGGTGGGTCAGGTTGGCAAGCATGCGCTGCAACGGCTCGTCGACACATTCGGGTGCGGACGAGACTGCCTGAGGCACTTGCCGATTGTTGAGGGTGAAGAGATGTCGGCGTTCGGCCTCGTCGAGGCGCAGCGCATCGGCAAGGGCGTTGAGCACCTGCATGGAGGGCCGGATGTCGCGCCCCTGTTCCAGCCAGGTGTACCAGGTGGTGCCGACGCCGGCGAGCATGGCGAGCTCCTCACGGCGGAGACCCGGCGTGCGCCGGCGAAACCCCTCCGGCAGGCCAACCTCGGAGGGCGTCAGCCGCTCGCGACGGGAGCGCAGAAAGGCTGCGAATTCACGGCGGCGGGCTTCGAATGTGTCGGGTCTCTGGTCCATGGCGGCAATCATATCAGTATCGATACCAGGATAAAACTGGAACTGTTTGCCGTTTCCGGGCCGCGCATGATTGACGTGTCGCAGGTGGTTGAAGCGCCTGCGGCTCGATCAATTCAAGGAGCAGCATCATGTCTTTGCAGCATGTGGTCGTCATCGGCGGTTCTTCCGGCATCGGCCTTGCCACGGCGAGATTACTTTTGAAACAGGGATATACGGTGACCATTGTGGGCCGCGACGGCGAAAAGCTTGCCGCGGCAACGGCATCGCTCGAGGGCGAGCTACGCAGCCTGGTGCTCGATGCAGCGGAGCTTTCCGGGATCGGGGAGGCTTTTGCCGGGATCGGCGCATTCGGTCATCTCGTGCTGGCGATGGGCAGCGGTCACGGCGCCGGACCCTTCGCGACGCTCGACATGGCGGATCTGCTTGCTGGGTTTCAGACCAAGCTCATTCCGCATGCCGCGGCAGCCCAGGCGGCACTGCCGCTGCTGCAGCCGGGCGGCAGCATCACCTTCGTTTCGGCGGTCAGCGCGCAGGCAGCGATGCCGGGCACGGCTGGACTTGCGGCCGTCAATGCCGGCATCGAGGCGATGGTGCCGGTGCTTGCCGCCGAGTTGAAGCCGCTACGTGTCAACGGCGTTTCACCTGGGGTCGTCGATACGCCGTGGTGGAATTTCCTGCCGCCCGAGCAGCGCGGCAGCGTCTTTGCGGATTTCGCCGGCCGCACGCCGGTCGGCCGTGTAGGCAGGCCGGAGGATATCGCGGAGGTGATTGCCTTCCTGATCGGAAACGGCTTCATGAGCGGCCATGTCGTCACTTGCGACGGCGGCATACGTCTCGGTGTCTGAGGCAGGTTTCCGGCGATGTTGAGGACAAAATTATGCAGCAGTTCAAAGTGCTACAGCGTGTTTTGTGCGTCGGAAAAGACGTGCGGCGCTGCAGGCTCTAACGACGGTGCGGCTGCGGCCCTCTGATCGCGAGAGGCGGCGGCAAGCCTCTCCTCGGCTCTGCGGGCAATTGCCTGCAGGTCGCGCGGCTTGCCGGCGAGCTTCTCTATGGCGGCGATGGCGACATCGGTTGCGAGGTAATCCGGCTTGTGGCCGACGCCGCGAACGGTGATGAGTTCGGAGCCTGATATATCGCGGGCAAGGCCGCGTGAATGCAGGTGTTCCCAGACAATCTCGTCGCGGTCGCCCGTTATGATGACGGTCGGTGCGGTGATCTGCGAATAGAGCAGCGACTGCTCCTTCACATAGGCGAGCAGTCTTTTGAAATCGGCAGCGTTGTTATGGAAAGCGTTGGGCCGCAGCACCAGCGACGGACCGGTTTTTTCGATGTAGTCGGCCGGGCGTGGATTGGGGCGGAAGATGTTCAGCGTGCCGCGCTCCAGTCGCCGGAGCCCGAGCGGCACGACGAACGCGTGGTTGAAGAGCCAGCCGATGATCGGCGCGGTCGCCACATGATAATACCAGTCGATACCACCAGGCCAGGGATGGGTGGCGGGCGCGAGGAAGAGCAGGCCGGCGGTCTTATCAGGATGGCGCAGGCCGAAGGCGGCGGTGATCGCGCCGCCGAAGGAATGGCCGACGATGATCGCCTTCCCGATGCCACGCTTCTCCATCAGCCTGGCGATTGCATCTGCCTGGCCGGAGGGGACGGCGTTCTCAGGGCCGCCGCGTTCGGAATAGCCATGACCGGGACGATCGACGAACAGCATTTCCGCCCGGCCTTCGAGTGCGGCGCGGAAGGCAACGACCTGGTCGAGCAGATTGCCGCTGGCGCCGTGAATGAAGACCAGCGCCGGCAGATCCGCATTTTCGGGACGCTCGACGTGGACGGCATTCATGCGGAAGCCGCCGACATCCGTCAGTTCGCCGATATTCGGATAGGCGTGTTCGAATTGCCGCGCCTTATAGGATGAGTAACCGATGGCGGCGGCGAGCGGGGCGAGAAGAGCGGAAACTTCTGCAAGCATGATTTCAACGAGCGATAATTGCGGGACGTCCTGTGAGCGGACAACCGCCACATCGTTCCCTCTCTATTCTAAAATTGTGCAGGGTGATCCGACGTCAAGGTCGCCGCCCGGGAATCAGGTGCGGTTGCCGGCAAGTTTTTCCGCAAGCGTGTTAGCCTGTTCCTGGGCGGTGCGTTCGGCGGGATAGATATCGAGAAAACGCTCCCACGCCTTCAAGGTCAGCTGGTCGTTGCCGGAATTGCTGAGGATCGCCGCCATGCCGGAGAGCGCACCGAAATGGCGCGGCTCGAGATCGAGCACACGCTCGATATCGGACATCGACTTGCGATAATTGCCCATGACGAAATTCAGCGTGGCGCGGCGGTTCCAGCTTTCGGCATAATCGGGCTTCAGCGCGATCGCCTCGTCGAGGAAATCGAGGGCGGCGGGGTTGCGCTTTTCCTCGATCGCCTTGTCGGCCCACTGCATCAGCAGATTGACGGTGGCACTGCCCGAATCGTTCCATTCCATGCGGATTTCATTGGCGATGCCGCTGGCCTTTTCGGGATCGCGTTCACGCTTCAGCTGGCTGAAGAGCTGGTCGAGGTGCTGCTTCGGCGAATTGTTGGCATCCGCCTGCTCGACGATAACCTCCTTTTTCGTGGCGGCGGCCGGCTGTTCCGCGGCGGCGGCCGGAAAGGAGGAGGTGAGCAGAATGAGGGCGAGCGGCAGCGCCGCTGATGTCAAAGCAAAAAAGCGCATGGCGGACATATTAGCCCGCCAGCGCCGAAGATCAAACAAATTTGACGTGATCACCGCAGCGACCCACCGGATATATCTGCCGGCGCAAGCTCACGCGGCAGGGCGATCCGGACGTGCGAAATCAGCCCTGACGAGCCTTGAAACGCGGGTTCAGCTTGTTGATGATGTACATGCGGCCCTTGCGGCGAACCAGACGGTTGTCACGGTGACGAGCCTTGAGCGACTTGAGCGAATTCTTGATCTTCATTTTTCTGATCCGCGATCTCTATGGGGGAATTCACATTCGCCCGTATCTTTAACAATCAAAAGCGCGCCATCGGGCGCGCTGTTTAGGTGGGGGAGCAGATACCCCGTCACCTTTTCCGTGTCAACCACATGAAGGTGTTTTTCCCAAGGCACAGGGGTGTTTTCTCAGGCCAAAACCGGCGATTTCGGCGTCAAGGTGGTGACATGGCCCATCTTGCGGCCGGGGCGCCACTCGGTCTTGCCATAGAGATGAACCAGCGTATCGGGGCGCCGCAGCCAGTCGGGAACGGCAAGGATATCGTCGCCGATCAGGTTCTGCATGACGCAGTCGGAATGGCGCTCGGCATTGCCGAGCGGCAGGCCGGCAACGGCGCGGATATGCTGCTCGAACTGGCTGACGACGCAGGCGGCTTCCGTCCAGTGACCGGAGTTGTGGACACGTGGCGCCATCTCGTTGGCGACCAGGCCGCCATCGGCAAGCACGAAGAATTCGATGCCGATGACGCCGACATAGTTCAATGCAGAAAGGATTTTCTCGGCCGATTGGCGCGCGGCGTCCGCCGCCGGCGCAGAGATCGCAGCGGGAACCGTCGAGGTGTGGAGAATGCCGTTGCGGTGGACATTCTCGGCGGGATCGAAGCAGACGACCGTCCCGTCGGTGGCGCGGGCGGCGATGATCGAGACCTCGCGCTCGAAGGCAACGAAGCTTTCGAGGATGAGCGGCACGCCGCCAAGTGCTGCATAGGCGCCATCCGGACTGTCGGCCGCCGAGCGGAAAACCTTCTGGCCCTTGCCGTCATAACCGAGACGGCGGGTCTTCAGCACGCCCTGGCCGCCCAAATCCTTCAGTGCCGTCTCGAGATCGGCCTGGCTGTCGATCGTGTGGAAGCGGGCGGTTGATATGCCGCAGCCATTGAGAAAGCGCTTTTCGACGAGGCGGTCCTGGGCTGCTTCCAGCGCCTTCGGCGGCGGATAGACGGACACACTCGCCGAGAGCGTTTCGGCGGCTACGACGGGCACGTTCTCGAATTCGTAGGTGACGACGTCGCAGATATCGGCGAGTTCGGCCAGCGCCGAGGGATCGTCATAGGCGGCGGTAATCTGCCGGTTGGCGAGCTGGGCGGCTGGGCAGTCTGCCTGCGGATCGAGGACGACCGTGCGAAAATTCAACCTGGCGGCGGCAATGGCCAGCATGCGGCCGAGCTGGCCGCCGCCGATAATGCCGATCGTTCGTGCCGTCATAGATCGTCCATCGGGTATTCGGCGACGGCAGCACTCTGGCGCGCGCGCCATTCGTCGAGCCGGTCGGCAATTTCTTCGTCGGAAAGGGCAAGCACGGCGGCGGCGAGAAGGGCGGCGTTGACCGCGCCGGCCTTGCCGATGGCGAGCGTACCGACAGGAATACCGGCCGGCATCTGCACGATGGAAAGGAGGCTGTCCTGGCCGGACAGGGCTTTCGACTGGACCGGCACGCCGAAGACCGGCAGCGGCGTCATCGCGGCGGTCATACCCGGCAGGTGGGCGGCGCCGCCGGCGCCGGCGATGATGACCTTGAAGCCCTCCGCGCGTGCGCCCTTGGCGAAATTGACCAGCCGGTCGACTGTGCGGTGCGCCGAAATGATGCGCGCGTCATAGGGAATTTCCAGCGCCTCCAGCGTGTCGGCGGCGTTTTTCATGGTCTCCCAGTCGGACTGGCTGCCCATGATGATGGCGACGGGTGGTCTGTCTGTCATCGTTGCTGCTATTCCCTCTCAGGCGATGATGTCAGGGATGATCTGATCTTCCAGCTTGGAGAGCCTGTCCTTGATAACGAGCTTCTTCTTTTTCATGCGCTGGATCCGCAGAGCGTCGCATCCGGTCTGGATCATGGCGTTGATCGCGGCGTCGAAATCCTCGTGCTCCTGGCGCAGGCGCGCCACTATGAGCCTGATTTCCGCCTGTTCCTGATCGGCCATATGCATTCCCCGTTATCGTCCTTGGACCTTGTCCGATCTGGCGATGATTTCCGCAAGCTCCTATCACCAAATACAGGTAACGGCTAGTTAGTCTTGATCATGAAATTGCCATCCAGTCTTCATCTTTTGGCCTTCGACAAGCCTTCAAAAATATGTCACAGTCCCGCCCGTTGACACCTTGATCCCCGACGATGTTGGCCGGGGAGGGTAAGAGGAAGGAAGGGTCATATGACTGTTCAAGCTCATCTTGAGTCACTCCAGAAAAAGCATGTCGCTCTCGAGGAGGAGTTGCACGCGCTCAGAACATCTCCCTCTATTTCGGATACGGAGCTTGCTGAATGCAAGCGCCGCAAGCTGCGCATCAAGGACGAGATTCAGCGTCTTAAGTCATCCGTCCACTAATCTTCCCAAGGGTCGCCGGGCGATCATCTTGCGCAACAAGGTAAATCCATCCATTCCGCCAAAAATTTGCAAGAACCGGTGATTTGACACCATATTTGCGCCAGTCCGATGCATCCGGCATCGTGGCTGGCGCTTTTGGGTCTGTCACGTCCCGCATCGCGTTCTTATGATTCGCATCGTATCCCCAGATCTTATGGGAACCTGCATCAGGCCCAGAACTGATCCAGCCACAAATTGAGCTTGTCGAAGCCGCGGTTATTGACCGTGTAGATGCGTTTGGTGCCTTCCGAGGTCACGGAAACGAGATTGCTGTCGAGAAGCGCCTTCAGGTGCTGTGAAACAGCTGGACGGCTGATCGGCAGGCCTTCGGCGAGCTCATTGACCGTCCGTGGCGCGCGACGCAATTCCTCCAGCAGAAACCGCCGGTTCGGATCGGCAATCGCAGAGAAAGGGTCGGTGTTCGACATGGCGGCAACGCTACGTCAAACCGGCCGCGCCAGCAAGGAAATTGTGCATTGCAGCGAATTGCAGCAATGCGAAGTGCAGCGGCGCTGTAGGGCCTCTTACCAGCCAAGGCCCTCGCGCACGATCAGGAAGGCGGCGATCAGCGCCATTGCATACATAAAGGGATAGAAGATCTGTGGCTTCATGCGGCGCACGCACCAGGCGCCGGCGATGGTGGCGAGCGGGGCGAAGGGCAGAAGCGTTGCGGAGGTCGCAAGGTTCTGGGTGCCGAGTTGACCGAGCGCAAAATAGGGGATCAGCTTGATGGCGTTGAGGATCGCGAAGAAGCGCACGCTGGTGCCGGTATATTCGCGTGGCTGCAATCTGAGCGGCAGGGCATAGATCTGGAAGGGCGCACCGCCGGCATGGGCGACGAAGCTGCCGTAACCGGAAAATGTGCCCCAGAGGTTGGCGGCCACCGGCCGCTGGCTGCGCGGCGGCACCACCCTGCCGGCGCCCGGGCCGAAATTGCTCCAGAAATAGCGCAGGCAGAAGAGGATGGTCACCGCGCCGATGACGATGCGCAGCATATTTCCCGGAACCAGCGCCGAGGTCGCCCAGCCCAGCGCAATGCCGATGACGGCGCCTGGCAGCATGATCTTCAGCGTCGCCCAGTCGCCATGCTTGCGCCAGATGACGAGCGAGATCATGTCCATGAAAACCAGGATCGGCAGCAGGATGGCCGCTGCCTCGACCGGCGAGACGACAAGGGCGAGGAAGGGCAAGCCGATCAGCGACAAAGCGTCGCCCATGCCGCCCTTTGCGAGGCCCACCAGCAGAACGGCGGGCACGGCGGCGTAGTAGAATGACAAATCCTGCGGCATGCTTTCGACGTCCTCCTCTTGCCAGCCTCGTCTAACGGAACTACTCACACAAAACGAGTGCGGATCCCTCATTTCGAAGGGGAATTCGCAGGAAACGGAAAGACCCCATGACCGAACCGGAAAACCGCTGCCGTCTTGTGCTCATCGTAGCCGATATCGCCGATGCCGATGAACAGGCAAAGATCGTCGCCGACGCGCTGAAGGGCGGCGATGTCGCTTCGGTGATCGTGCCGCAATACGGGCTCGACGACGGCACCTTCCAGAAACATGCCGAAAAGCTGGTGCCGTTGATCCAGGGCGCTGGCGCCGCCGCGCTGATTGCAGGCGACAGCCGTGTCGCAGGCCGGGCGAAGGCCGACGGCCTGCACCTTTCCGCCAATGCGGAGGCCCTTTCGGAGGCGATCGACAAACATGCGCCGAAGCTGATCGTCGGCGGCGGCAACGCGGCCGACCGGCACCATGCGCTGGAGATCGGCGAAGTCAGGCCGGACTATATCTTCTTCGGCAAGCTCGACGGCGACATCAAGCCGGAGGCGCATCCGAAGAACCTGGCGCTCGGCGAATGGTGGGCCTCGATGATCGAGATTCCCTGCATCGTCATGGGCGGCACCGATCCAGCCTCGGCGCTCGCCGTCGCCGAGACCGGAGCGGAGTTCGTGGCGATGCGGCTAGCGGTTTTCGGCGAGCCCGCCCGGGCGCCGGCCGTCGTTGCCGAGATCAATGCGTTGCTTGACGAAAAAGCGCCACGGTTTGAGGATTGAAATCGCGCTCATGCCGATCCCGCCCGCCCGTCTTTTGAAATATCTCCTCGCCGGTATGGCCGCCTTCCTTGCGGCCGGGCCGAATATTGCCTTGGCGCAGGCGCCGGACAGCGTCATCAGCCAGCCGGGCACGGGGCCGGCTTCGACCTTCCGCACCGACCGGCCTTCCAGCCCGGGCGTGCAACCCTCCGATGGTGTCGGCGTATTCGACCGCATGGGCGCGAAGCTGCCGGACCTGCCGCCGGAGAAGGATTATAAGGGGCCGATCGACGAGGCTTACGGCGCCTTCCAGCGCGGTTATTACCTGACGGCAATGGACAAGGCGCTGCCGCGCGCCCAGCTCGGCGATCCGGCGGCGCAGACGCTGATCGGCGAAATCCTCTCGCAGGGCCTCGGCGTCAAGAAGGACGTGACGAACGCCGCTTTCTGGTACGGCAAGGCGGCCGAAGGCGGCGATGCGGCGGCGATGTTCAAATATGCGCTGATCCTGATGGAAGGCGAGGGCGTGCCGCGTGACAAGGTCAAGGCCGACGACTACATGCACAAGGCGGCCGAGGCGGGCAATCCTTCGGCGGAATTCAACTGGGCACAGCTTCTCATCGCCGACAATCCCGGTGAGAAGGGACTGAGGCTGGCGCTGCCATTCTACGAGAAATCGGCCGAGCAGGGCATTGCCGATTCGCAATATGCCGTGGCGCAGATCTATGCGACGCTGAAGGACCTGCCGGAGGAAAAGAAGAAGCTCGCCCGCGAGTGGATGGTACGCGCGGCGCGCGCCGGCTTCGACACGGCCCAGCTCGATCTCGGCATCTGGCTCGTCAACGGCGTCGGCGGGCCGAAGGATTACGTCAAGGGCTTCGAATGGCTGAAACTTGCCGCCAATGGCGGCAATGTCGCCGCGCAGAACAAGCTCGCCCATCTCTATATCAATGCGATCGGCACGGCGCCCAATCCGATCGAGGCGGCGAAGTGGTACGTGCTGTCGCGCCGGGCCGGGCTCGCCGATCCGGCGCTCGAGGATTTCTACCTCGGCATCGAGGACACCCAGCAGAAGGCGGCGATCGACGCCGCCAACAAGTTCCGGCGGCGATAGCGGCCGTTTGTCGACCCGGCCGACGGGCTACTGCATAGTCCCCTACGGCGTCCTTTGCGCGTCTGAAAGACGCGCGGCGCTGTAGCGTTCCAACCTAAAAAAGCGCATCGGCGAAGAGGTCTTCATCGTTTTCGGCTTTGGCGGTTTCGGCGGGAGCGGAGGTGCTGTCCTCGCTTGCCAGAATGATGCCGCGATGAATGCTGCGCTCCTGGACCATCGTATAGTGTTTGAAGATCTTGCGGTCGAGCGGCGCGATCGTCTCGGCGAGATCGGAGATATCGGCGACATCGGTGCCGGCGACGCCTTCGAGCATATCGGCGCAGCCGGCAAGAACTTCGCCCAGATTATGCTGGAAATCGAGCTTGCCGATCAGCAGGCTGATCTTGGTGGCGACCTCGCGACCGTTCTCGGCGAGCACCTTCAGCTCGTTTTCCATCACGTTGGCTGCAGAGCGGATGTTGCCGACGGCCGAGGTCAGGCTTTCTCCGAGATTGCCGGCTCCGGCATCCGTGGCGGGGGCGACGCGCCCGGCCGCAGCTTCGAGCGCCGGCAGGCCGTTGACGATGGCGTCGGCGGAATCGTCGAGCTTGCCGGCGAAGATGCGCAGCTCGGCGGTGACGACGTTGATCGACCTGCCTTCCTCGCCGAGCCGGCTGCAGCGCAGGTTGGTATTCAAAGCCATATAGTGAATGTCGGTCTTGACGGCGCGGATGTTGCCGATTGCTTCGGAGAGCTTGGCGGCCGTACCGATCGTCGACTGGCTCACCTGGTCGGCCTGGCGGCTTGCCGTATCGACCTGCTTGACGATTTCATGGGCGGCCGAAACGCTGGATTCCAGCGCGCGCATGAAGTTGCCGCCGGCCTCGCCGCTCTGACCGCTCATCTGATCTCGTAGTTTGAGGATCTCCCGCATGTCGTGGTCGAAACTCGCGATCGTCTTGACGACGTTCTCGGAATCCCGCTGGAAATTTGCGCACATGTCGCTCATCTGCGCCGCCGTCAGATGGTGAATGACGTTTTGAAGGCGCTGGCGCGCGCCGGCGTCGAGTCTGGCGCCATCCTCGCCGGCAAAGAAATCTTCAAGCAGCGAAAAGGTGGCCTGCACATGCTCAATGCGCTGGCGGGTGATATCGCCGATCTGCAGGGCAGACAGGGTCGAGGCGACCTTGCCCTGGACGGCGCGGGCAATTGCGCCGACCTCGCGGGCGATGACGCCGAGATCCTTGCGGTGTCCGGCGATCTTGGCGGCATCATCGCGCAGGGCTCCGGCGACGGCCGGAACAGTATCGGCATAGCTTTTGGAAACACCGGCGCCAAAGGAGGCAGCGAGCTTGACCTCCTTGTCGAGACTGTCGAGGTGCGTGGCGAAACGGTTGACCTCATCGGTGCCCGAATAGATGCGCTCCAGGATCTCCTGGGCGAAGCCGGCGAATTCGGCAAGGCCGGCACCGGTAATCTTCACGGTCACCGCGAAGGTTCTGAGATAACGCATCGTCTCCTGCATGTCGGCGACGTGCTTGCGCAGCTCCCTGCCGGTATGCGCCAGCGAGACGAGCGCCTGCTGGCGGTTTTCCTCGGTGACGGGCAGCGCCATCAGGCTCTCCACCGTGGCGCGGAGATCGGCGCTGGTGTCGCTCGCCTCCTTGTTGTCGAGCGTCGTGGTGACACTCTCGAGCGAGTTCAACAGACGGTTGAGGACATCCATCACCGAGAGCAGCACGGTGCCGCCTTCGAGGAAACGTTCCTCGACCTGGCTACGAGCAGATTCCAGGGTCTGGCTGATGTCCCACCCTGACGTGTAGGCTACAGCGTTCGATGATACCAGAGCGTGTGCCACTTTTATACCTTTTCTTAAAATACAGGCAATTCGACTCTATTTTTACGGGCAGGATGGAAACGTCCGGTAAACGCGCCGGGACTCGCCAGCGTTGTGATTAACGAAAGATGTCGATGGGGTGCCGGTGAAAGTGTCACGGCGGCGCGGCGTAATTCAACATACTGTTTTTATTTTATTTATTTCTAAATTTTGAGGAAAAAATACAACTTATCCCGGATGAGAATTGGGAGTCGCGGAACGCGCTATACGGCAGTTTCCTACAACCGCTGTTTACTCTGCATTAACGCTGTCGTGAGAGTCCTTTTAGGGTCATCAAGTATTTTTCTGGCCCAGGAGGCTGCATTGGATACTCAGAAACAATATTACGAATCTATAAATTTGCCAGATGTCCTCAGTATTCGTAACGTGTCCGAACTATATTCAAAGTTTACTGATGAATTTCACAGCAATGATACAATCATCATCAGCATTCCCGAAGGCGCGGAAGCGGATCTGAGTTTCGTTCAACTCATCGAATCCTCGCGCCGCCAAGCAAAGGCCAAGGGAAAGACGTTCAAGCTTTCTTCGCCGGCCAGCGGCTCGGTCCTGAAGGTACTTGAGCGCGCAGGTTTCATCGAATCCTTCGATCATGAAGATGCAAAGTTCTGGTTGCATAAAGAGGTGACGTTATGACTGCAAATATCCTGACTGTCGACGATTCTGCCAGCATTCGTCTGACCACCAAGGTCACGCTGACCAATGCAGGCTATAGCGTCACTGAGGCGGTCAACGGGGCAGAGGGCCTCGCGACGGCCAAGGGCAGCAGCTTCGATCTGATCGTGACCGATCTCAACATGCCTGTCATGGACGGTCTGACGATGATCGAGGAACTGCGCAAGCTGCCGGCGCAAGCCGGCGTTCCGATTATCTTCCTGACGACGGAATCGGACGCCGATCTCAAGGCGCGTGCCAAGGCCGCCGGCGCAACCGGCTGGCTGACCAAGCCGTTCGACCCGGAAAGCCTGGTGAAGATCGTGAAGAAGGTTCTCGGACGATGAGTACGCTCGATCCGGTTGCCGTATTCCGCACCGAAGCCGCCGAATGCCTCGAAGCGATCGAGGCCGGTCTTCTCGACCTGACCCACCAGCTCGACAACAAGGATCTCGTCGACGCCGTGTTCCGCGGCCTCCACACGCTCAAGGGCTCCGGCGCGATGTTCGGTTTCGAGGCGCTTGCCGCCTTCACCCATCATTGCGAAACAGCCTTCGACCGTGTCCGCAAGGGCGAGGTCGCGGCGACCAGCGAACTCGTCGCCGCCGTTCTCGCCGCCCAGGACCATATGCGGGCCCTAGTCGACCAGCCGGACGCCGATCACGGCGATATCGGGCATAAACTTCTGACGCAGCTGCAGGCTGCCGTCGGCGGCAGGGAAGCGGCGCCAGCAGCAGCGCCGGCTGCTGTTTCCGTACCCGCAATCGCGCGCGACGCAGCGGCGAAGAAGAAGAACAGCTGGCGCATCCGCTTCAGCCTACCCGCCAATTCGATGGCCAACGGCACCAACCCGCTCGGCCTGCTGGACGAGCTGCGCGATCTCGGCGAATGCACCGTGCGCGCCAACACCTCGGCCATTCCGCCCCTCGACGCTCTGGCTCCGACGGAACTCCACATTTCCTGGGACGTGACGCTGACCAGCGAGCAGGACCGCTCGGCGATCGACGACGTCTTCATCTTCGTGCTCGATGACATGGAACTCAGCGTCGAGGAGATCAGCGGGCAGGCAGCGGCAACCGCCGCTCCGGTCGAGGAAAAGGCAGCACCTGCCTCTGTCGCGGTATCGGCGGCCGCCGTTTCACCGACCGCCGTCCCGGAGTTCCGTCCTGTCGAGGCGGTTCCGGCCAAGCGCGAGGCACCTGCCGCCGTCAGCCAGGCGAAGGCGGCCGAGAATGTCCGCGTTCCGGCCGAACGTCTCGACGAACTGATGGACCGCGTCGGCGAGCTCGTCATCGCGCAATCGCGCCTCAGCCAGCTCGCCAGCGCCAGCACCGATATCGCACTGCGCTCCGTCTCGGAAGAGATCGAACGTCTCTCCGGCGAATTGCGCGACACGATGATGGTGCTGCGCATGGTGCCGGTCGCAACCCTGTTCTCCCGCTTCCGCCGCCTCGTTCACGATCTCGCTCGCGAGACCGGCAAGGTGATCGAACTGGTGACGGAGGGCGAGAGCACCGAAGTCGACAAAACCGTCATCGAGCGTCTGGCCGATCCGCTGGTGCATCTGGTGCGCAACTCGATCGATCACGGCCTAGAAACGCCCGCCGACCGCCTTGCCTCCGGCAAGACCGAAGCCGGCACGGTGACGCTTTCGGCCCGCCAGGCCGGCGGCGAGGTGATCATCTCGATCAAGGACGACGGCCGCGGCATCAATCGCGAACGGGTTCGCGCCAAGGCGGAGTCCTCCGGCCTTATCCAGCCCGGTCAGCCGCTTTCCGACTCCGAGCTGCTGCAGCTGATCTTCGCCCCAGGCTTCTCAACGGCAGCCGCGATCACCAATCTGTCCGGCCGCGGGGTCGGCATGGATGTGGTGAAGAAGACCGTAGAGGCGCTCCGCGGCGCGATCGACATCGTCAGCGTGCCGGGACAGGGTTCGGAAGTGTCGCTGCGCATCCCGCTGACGCTCGCCATCATCGACGGCCTGCTGGTGCGCGTCGGTTCCGGCCGCTACGTCATCCCGCTCTCGGCGGTCGAGGAATGCCTCGAACTGTCGCTCGAGGAAGATCTTCGCTCGCGCGGCCGCAGCTTCATCTCGCTGCGCGACAGCCTGGTGCCGTTCCTGCGCCTGCGCGACCTCTTCCGCACCGGCACAAAACCCGACGTGCATCAGAAGGTCGTCGTTATCTCGACCGGCACGGAGCGTGTCGGCCTCGTCGTCGACCAGATCATCGGCGACCACCAGACGGTCATCAAGTCGATGTCGAAACTGCACAATAACGTCGCGACCTTCTCGGGCGCCACCATTCTCGGCGACGGCAGCGTCGCTCTCATTCTCGACGTCGGGCACCTGGTTGCCGCGGGTCAGCAACAGGAGGCGCAATTGCGTGTAGCAGGATGAGTGCAACAGCAGCAGCCGAACGATTTGACAATCACTGGAACTATGCCGAGGAAGTCGAAGTCCTGACCTTCGATCTCAACGGCGAAACCTTCGCGCTGGAAGCGGTCATCGTCCAGGAAATCCTGGACCTGCTTCCCGAGACAGCGGTGCCGGGCAGCCAGCCCTTCGTCGCCAGCGTCATCAACTTTCGCGGCAAGGTCATTCCGCTCGCCGATCTGCGTCTCGCCTTTGGAATGGAAGCGGCGGAGGCGACGATCGACAGCCGCATCATCGTCATCGAGATCGATCTGCAGGGCGAGCAGACGCTCGTCGGCCTCAGGACCGACAAGGTGAATGAGGTAACGACGCTTGCAAAGTCCGCGAGCGAGGCCCCGCCGAGTGTCGGCATGCGCTGGCGCGCCGATTACATCAACTGCCTGGTGAAGAGGGGCGGAGAGTTCATCATTCTCCCCAATCTGCAGGCGATTTTTTCATCGAGGCGCGATGCGGCGGGAGCCGCTAATTGACGCTGAATGAATTCAACGAGGGGTTTGGGGACTATGCGACTGACAATCAAGACGAAACTGGTGACCGCGTTCACCTTCATCATTCTGATGCTCGTAGGCACCGCCGCCTACGGTATCTTCAGCCTTGGGTCGCTGAACGACACGATCGATAAGCTTCTCGCCGGCCCGGCAGCCCGGCTCGATCTGGCGCAGCAGATCAACATTGCCCAGCTCGAGGAGATCCGCCAGCAGAAGAACCTGCTCACCGCCCGCAGCGCAGACGAGACGGCTGGCGCAATCGCGAAGGGCAATCAGGCCCGGAAGGACTTCACCGACGCCTTCAACCAGGTGTTGGAGCTGGCCACGGAAGAAGGCAAGGCGCGCTGGGCGCGCATCGCCGAACTTTCCAAGAGCTTCACGGCAGCCGACGATCAGATCCGGGAATATATGAAGGCCGGCAATGCCGAAGGCGCAAATGCCGTTTCCGTCACGACGGCGCGGGTCGCTGCCAACGACATCGACTCGACGCTCAGCGAAATCCTGGCACTTGAAAAGCAGCGTATGAAGGCTGCCGACGACGGCGCCGAAGCGCAGTACACGACGACGCGCACAATGATGGTTGCGGTCGCCGCCGTTGCCCTGCTGATTGCTGCCTTTACCGCGTTCTGGATCGCCAGCACGATCAGCAGGGGCCTCGGCCGTGCCAACAGCGTGGTACGGGAAGTGTCGGAAGGCGATCTGACCAAGATGGCCGATATCACCAGCCATGACGAAATCGGCGAACTTCTGGGCAACGTCAATACGATGATCGAACGCCTGCGCGGCGTCGTCGCCGACGCACTGTCGGCCGCCGACAACGTCTCTTCCGGCAGCCAGCAGCTTTCGGCAAGCTCGGAACAGGTATCGCAGGGCGCTACCGAACAGGCGGCTTCCGCCGAAGAGGCTTCCGCCTCGATGGAGCAGATGGCCGCCAACATCAAGCAGAACGCCGATAACGCCGCCCAGACCGAAAAGATCGCCCGCCAGTCGGCCAAGGACGCGGAGATGAGCGGTGAAGCGGTGACGCGTGCTGTCGACGCCATGCGCACGATTGCCCAGAAGATCGGCATCGTCCAGGAGATCGCCCGCCAGACCGATCTGCTGGCCCTGAATGCCGCTGTGGAAGCAGCACGCGCCGGCGAACACGGCAAAGGTTTTGCGGTCGTCGCCTCGGAAGTGCGCAAGCTTGCCGAACGCAGCCAGTCGGCTGCCGCCGAAATCAGCTCGATGTCGAGCGATACGGTCAAGGCTGCCGCCGATGCCGGCGACATGCTCGGCCGTCTGGTGCCCGACATCCGCAAAACGGCGGAACTGGTCTCCGAAATCAGTGCGGCCTGCCGCGAACAGGATATCGGCGCCTCGCAGATCAACGAAGCGATCCAGCAGCTCGACAAAGTGACGCAGCAGAATGCCGGCGCTTCCGAGCAGATGTCGGCAACCTCCGAGGAGCTCGCCTCCCAGGCCGAAGAGCTGCAGACCTCGATCGCCTTCTTCAAGGTCGATACGGCAGGCAGCGCACGGACCGGCGCCCACAAGGCCCAGCCAAAAGCTTCGACCAAGGTGCTCAAGGCCCCGGCCGCTGTCCGCAAACCCGCCCCGCAGGCCAACGGCCAGGGCCGTGGCCAGACGGTTTCGGCTCAGCAGCAGCGTCTCAAGGGCTTTGCTCTCGATATGTCGATGGGCGGTCCAGACGCCGGTGACGATGACTTTAGGGAGAGCGCATAAGCGCTCCCCTGGGGAAAGCGCCTGAACGCTTTCGCCACGTGATCCCTCGGGCTGCTCCGGTGGCCCGAGGCGGGATATCCCCCAACGCATGTAGGCGTTGGCGCTGCGATCGATAGATGTCCGGCTGCCGGGAAGTGAATGTAGTCGCTTTCCCCCTTTTCAGACACATCACTTTCACGCTCGACGCCCCACCGATGGGACGTGTCTCTATCCATTTGTTTTGACCGCAAACAGGGGGTCTCACATGCGTTTCACCATCAAGCTCAAATTGGGTCTTGCCTTCGGCATCATGACGCTGCTGCTGATCGGCATCGCGGTTTATGGAAGCCTGAGCCTCGGCACCTTGAACGATGCAAGCGGCAATATGATCGACGGCCCGATGCGCCGCCTGGAACTGGCGCTGAACGCCAATGTTGCCGAAGTCAACGCCATCCGCGCTCAGAAGAACGCGCTGCTTTCCACCGAACCCGACGCCGCTGCCGGTTTCTACAAGGAGGCCGACCAGAACTTGCAGGCGATGTTCGACGCCCTCGATGCCGGCCACGCCATCGCTTCGCCCGAAGGCAAGCCCTATTGGGAAAAGCTGCAGACGGTCGGTGCGAAATTCCGCGACAGATCCGCCGAACTGCAGCAGCTTGACGCCAGGGGCGATCAAGCCGGCGCACTGGCGCTGTCGCTCGGCGACCTGCGCACGATGACCAACGATATGGGTGACGCGATTGCCGCACTCATCGAGATCCAGCGCAAGGGCATGAAGGCGACCGATCAGTCGAACACCGATCTTTACAATTCGACGAAGCTGATCCTCGGCACCGCTTCCGGTATCGCAGTGCTCATCGCTCTCGGCGCTGCACTGTGGATCACGCTCGGCATCAACAACGGTCTGCGGAAGATTACGACCGTCGTAAACGCCGTCGCAATCGGCGACCTCAACCAGAAGGTCGACGTCAAGACCAATGACGAGATCAAGGATCTCATCAACACGGTCAATACCATGACTGCCAACCTGCGCGCCACGGCAGCACTCGCCGATCAGATCGCCATGGGCGACCTCAGCACCGATGCCAAGCCGCTTTCGGACAAGGATACGCTCGGCATCGCGATGCAGAGCATGATCTCCAACCTGCGGACCACCGCCGGGATCGCCGATCAGATCGCCAACGGCGACCTGACGGTGTCTCCGAAGCCGCTCTCCGACAAGGATGCGCTGGGCCTCGCCCTGGAGCAGATGGTCGAGCGTCTGCGCGGCGTCGTCGCCGACGCGATCTCCGCCGCCGAGAACGTCTCTTCCGGCAGCCAGGAACTCTCGGCAAGCTCCGAGCAGGTCTCGCAGGGCGCCACCGAACAGGCGGCTTCCGCCGAAGAGGCTTCCGCCTCGATGGAAGAGATGGCTTCCAATATCAAGCAGAACGCGGACAACGCGGCCCAAACGGAAAAGATCGCCCGTCAGTCGGCCAAGGATGCGGAAGCCAGCGGCGAGGCCGTCTCCCGTGCCGTCGACGCCATGCGCACGATCGCCCAGAAGATCGGCATCGTCCAGGAGATCGCCCGCCAGACCGATCTGCTGGCTCTGAATGCCGCTGTGGAAGCAGCACGCGCCGGCGAACACGGCAAGGGTTTTGCGGTCGTCGCCTCGGAGGTGCGCAAGCTTGCCGAACGCAGCCAGTCGGCTGCCGCCGAAATCAGCTCGATGTCGAGCGATACCGTAACGGCCGCCCAGGAAGCCGGCGATATGCTCGGCCGGCTGGTGCCCGACATCCGCAAGACTGCGGAACTGGTCTCCGAAATCAGTGCGGCCTGCCGCGAACAGGATATCGGGGCTGCCCAGATCAACGAGGCAATCCAGCAGCTCGACAAGGTGACGCAGCAGAATGCCGGTGCCTCCGAGCAGATGTCGGCGACCTCCGAGGAGCTCGCCTCCCAGGCTGAAGAGCTGCAGACGTCGATTGCCTTCTTCAGGGTCGACATGGCAGGCGGCCGCCGCGAGCGTGCGCCGGCTGCAAAACTCACTGTCCGCAGCCGGGCTCCGGCCACACCACGCAAGCCGGCCAGCAAGGCGCCGGCCAATACGGTCGCCGGCCAGCAGGCCCGCGCCAAGGGCTTTGCCCTCGACATGTCGATGGGTGGGCCGGATACGTCGGACGATGAATTCCGCGAAAGCGCATAGGGCTTTTGGGATGCAGAAGCTGGGGCCGCAGTGGACGGCGGTCCCTCGATTGAACCGGTGCATGGACGCACCTGGTCATGCCGGCTTCGCCGGTGACGCATGAAGCGTTTTCACGACGGCATGATGTGCGATCCGGCGGAATATCCGTCGCGGTACTAACGGGGGTTTGGAAATGCGCTTCACAATCAAACTTAAACTGAGCCTGGTGTTCGGTTTCATCGTTCTCCTGACCTGCGCCATGGCCGGTCTTTCGATCTACAATCTCTCGTCGCTGAACAGCGACATCTCGGTCATGGTTGCCGGTCCGGTTGCCAACCTGCGCGATTCCGGCGATCTTTCCGACGCCGTGATGCGCTCCATTCGCGCCGAAAAGGATGCGATCATCAATACCGACGCCAGCAAGATCACCGGCTATGTCGACGAGATCTCGCAGCAGCGCGAGCTCATCAAGACGCTCCAGGACCGCCTTGCCGCCTCCGACGATCCGGAGATCAAGACCGGCATGGCACAATTCGGCGAACTCTACGGCAAGTGGACGGCGCTGCAGGATCGTGTCGCCGATCTCGCCAGGCAGAACACTTCGGAATCCAACGCCCAGGCCGGCATCATTTCGATGGGCGAAGGCCAGATGGTGACGACTCAGCTTCTCGGCATCCTCACCAAGCTGAACGACACGGTGACCGGCAACGTCGCCGAAACCGACGCCGCCACCAACGACCAGTATGCGCACTCACGCAATCTGCTGGTCATAATGACGATTGGCCTGATCATCGTCTCGTCGGCCGCGGCAATCTGGATCCTGCTCAACATTTCGCGCGGCCTGAAGCGCGCCGTCAATCTTGCGGATGCCGTCAGCATCGGCGATCTCGAACAGAACATCGAGCACAAGAGCAACGACGAAATCCGCGATCTCGTCCATTCGATGAGCCGGATGACGGCGAACCTGCGCAATACCGCGACGATTGCCAGCCAGATCTCGAACGGCGACCTGACGGTTTCTCCGAAGCCGCTGTCGGAGAAAGATACGCTGGGTATCGCGCTCGAGCAGATGGTCGAACGCCTGCGCGGCGTTGTCGCCGACGCCATCGCAGCCGCCGAGAATGTCTCGGCCGGCAGCCAGGAACTGTCGTCGAGCTCCGAGCAGGTGTCGCAGGGCGCCACCGAACAGGCCGCCTCGGCCGAGGAAGCTTCGGCTTCGATGGAAGAGATGGCCGCCAACATCAAGCAGAATGCGGACAACGCTTCCCAGACCGAGAAGATCGCCCGCCAGTCGGCCAAGGATGCCGAAGCCAGCGGCGAAGCGGTGACGCGTGCCGTGCAGGCGATGCGGACCATCGCCGAGAAGATCGGCATCGTCCAGGAAATTGCCCGTCAGACCGATCTGCTGGCTCTCAACGCGGCCGTCGAAGCGGCACGTGCGGGCGAACACGGCAAGGGTTTTGCGGTCGTTGCCTCCGAGGTGCGCAAGCTGGCCGAACGCAGCCAGTCGGCCGCTGCCGAAATCAGCTCGATGTCGGGCGATACGGTCAAGGCGGCCCAGGAAGCCGGCGACATGCTTGGTCGCCTAGTGCCCGACATCCGCAAGACGGCGGAGCTTGTCTCCGAGATCAGTGCCGCTTGCCGCGAACAGGATGTCGGTGCGGCGCAGATCAACGAGGCGATCCAGCAGCTCGACAAGGTGACGCAGCAGAATGCCGGCGCCTCCGAGCAGATGTCCGCGACTTCGGAAGAACTTGCTTCCCAGGCTGAGGAACTTCAGACGTCGATCGCCTTCTTCAAGGTCGATACGGCGGGCGGGCGCCGCGAGCGCGCACCGGCCGCCAGGATGATGGTCCGCAGCCCGGCTCCTACCACCGCCCGCAAGCCTGCGCCCAGGAAGCCGGCTGCCAACAGCGTCGCCGGCCAGCAGGCTCGGGCGAAAGGCTTCGCTCTCGATCTCTCCATGGGCGGTCCCGATAGTGGGGACGCCGAGTTCAAGGAAAGCGCATGATCATGGCCACGACATCTCTGGAAGCGCAATTCGTGACCTTCAGCCTCGGCGACGAGATTTTCGCCGTGCCGGTTGAGGTCGTACGGGAAATCCTCGACTATGCGGAAGCTTTCAAGATTCCGAATGGTCCCGACTATCTGCTCGGCCTGCGCGATGTGCGCGGGCAGGGCGTGCCGACGATAGATCTTCGCTTGAAGCTCGGCATGACGAAGACCGTGCCGACGCCGCACACACGGGTGCTCGTCCTCGACGTGCCGATGGAAAGCCGGCTGCTGACGCTTGGCCTCGTCGCCGACCGCGTCTTCGAGGTCACGCCGTTCCGGCGCGAGCAGATCGAGGCGGCGCCCGATATCGGCGTGCGCTGGCGCTCGGACTATATCGCCGGCGTCGTTCGCCGTGAAAACGGCTTCGTCGTCATCATCGATCTTGCACGCTTGCTGTCGCGCGAGGACGCCTCGGTACTGCAATCGGCGGCCTGACCCGCGCATCAACTCGGAGTACTGCATTCTATGAGTATGGCAGCAGCGGTGGAAACCCAATTGCCGGGCGACCGGATCAGCAAGCGCAATTTCGACAAGCTTGCCCGGTTCATCTACGACTATAGCGGCATCAAAATGCCGCCGACCAAGCTGACGATGCTCGAAGGGCGGTTGAGGCGCCGCCTTCGCGCAACCAACCACGCGACCTTCGACGATTATTGCGACTTCCTGTTCAATGAGGATGGCCTCGCCCAGGAAGCCGTCTACCTGATCGACGTGGTGACGACGAATAAGACCGACTTCTTCCGTGAAGCCAAGCATTTCGACTATCTGCAGAGCGTGGCGTTGCCGGCGATCGCCAACAGCGGCGTGCGGACCATCCGCACCTGGAGTTCGGCCTGCTCGACGGGGGCGGAACCCTACACGATGGCGATGGTGCTGGCGGAATTTGCCGAAGGCCGCAACGACGTCTCCTACAGCGTGCTGGCGACCGACCTTTCCACCGACGTGCTGCAGACGGCGCGGCGTGGCATCTATCCGGAAGATTTGATCGCACCCGTGCCGCGCGACCTGCAGCGCAAATACGTGCTGACGGCCAAGCAGCCGGGTCGGCGGGAGGTGCGCATTACGCCGAAACTGCGTAGCAAGATCGGTTTTGCCCGCATGAACCTGATGGACGAGAAATACGCGATCGGCGAACCGATGCACCTCATCTTCTGCCGCAACGTGCTAATCTACTTCGACAAGCAGACTCAGGCCGGCGTGCTCAACCGCCTCTGTGATTGCCTGGCGAAGGGCGGCTATATGTTCATCGGCCATTCCGAATCGATCACCGGCTTCGATCTGCCGTTGAAGCAGGTCTCGAATACCGTGTTTCAGCGTATCTAAGCGCATCGCGTCATCCCAAAACCGCTGCGCACTTCTGGACGGCATGCATTAGGGGCATTCATGGCTAAGAAAATCCGCGTTCTCATCATCGACGATTCCGCCAGCATCCGCCAGACGCTGACCCATGTGCTGGAGCAGGATCCCGATATCGAGATCATGGCGGTCGCATCCGACCCCTTCATGGCGGCGCGGAAGCTCCAGGAGGAGATCCCCGATGTCATCACGCTCGACGTCGAGATGCCGCGCATGGACGGCATCACCTTCCTGCGCAAGCTGATGTCGCAGCGGCCGATCCCCGTCGTGATGTGCTCGTCGCTGACGGAGGCGGGATCGGAAACGCTGCTCCAGGCGCTGGAGGCCGGCGCCGTCGACGTCATCCTGAAATCGAAGATCGGCGCCGCCGACAGCCTTTCCGACGATGCGATGCGCATTCGCGAAGTCGTCAAGAGCGCCTCGCATGCACGGCTTTCCATCGTCCGCCGTGCTGCCGGAACCATCCGCTCGGCCTCAGTGGAAGGGCCGGCCAAGAAGCTGACGGCGGATGTGATGCTGCCGCCGCCGACGGGGCGGGCCATGGCGAAGACGACGGAGATGGTCGTCTGCGTCGGCGCCTCCACCGGCGGCACGGAAGCGTTGCGCGAATTCCTGGAGGAACTGCCGGCCAATGCACCTGGCATGGTGATCGTCCAGCATATGCCGGAGAAATTCACCGCCGCCTTCGCCAAGCGGCTGAACGGGCTCTGCGAGGTCGAGGTCAAGGAAGCCGTCGATGGCGATCCGGTGCTGCGCGGCCACGTGCTGATCGCGCCAGGCGACAAACACATGCTGCTCGAGCGCCAGGGTGCGCGCTACTATGTGAGCGTCAAGACCGGGCCGCTGGTGTCGCGCCACCGGCCTTCCGTCGACGTGCTCTTCCGCTCGGCGGCGCGCTCGGCCGGCTCGAACGCCATGGGGATCATCATGACCGGCATGGGCGACGACGGCGCGCGCGGTATGCTGGAAATGCATCAGGTCGGTGCCTATACGGTGGCGCAGGACGAGGCGAGCTCCGTTGTTTTCGGCATGCCGAAAGAGGCGATCGCCAAGGGCGGCGTCGATCGTATCCTGCCGCTCGATCAGATCGCTCGCGAAGTACTGATGACGCAGCAGAAGTTTTAAGTCGGTTTCAACGGAACCGACTGAAGCCGGCGGCATCGTACGATACCGCCGGCTTTTGATCATAGCCGTGCAGGTTCGGTATTCAGGCGAGATAACCGCCGTCGATCGTCAGGCTGGCGCCGGTGACGAAGGCGGCCTCGGCACTGGCGAGATAGGCGGCGAGGCCGGCGATCTCGCGGTCCTCACCCAGGCGGCCAAGCGCCATCAGCGGCTTGAGGCGCTCATGATCGTCCTCATTGGGGTTCATGTCGGTCGCCGTCGGGCCGGGCTGGATGTTGTTGACGGTGATGCCGCGTGGGCCGAGATCGCGGGCGAGGCCGCGGGTCATCGAGGCGATCGCGCCCTTCGTCATACTGTAGACCGCGGAGGTCGGAAAGCCGCTGCGATCGGCGGTGACGCTGCCGATGGTGATGATGCGGCCGCCTTCCTTCATATGTCTTGCCGCTGCCTGGATGCCGACGAAGGCAGCGCGGACATTAACGGCGAACATCCGGTCGAAATCTTCGAGCGAATAGTCGTCGAGCGGGTTGAGGATGAGAATCCCGGCATTGCTGACGAGAATGTCGAGACCGCCGAAGGTCCGGGCTGTCAGCGCGACGGCATCCTGTACGGCTTTCGCATCGGCACTGTCGGCCCGGATCGCCAGCGCCCTGCCGCCGGCAGCCTCCAGCTCGGCGACGATCGCCTTCGCCTTGTGCTCGGAGCTGGAATAGGTGAAGGCAACGGCGGCGCCATCAGCGGTGAGCCTTCGGACGATGGCGGCACCGATGCCGCGCGAGCCGCCGGTGACGAGGGCGACCTTGGTGGAAAGGGATTGAGACATGCAGGTTTCCTTTGTTTTTGGATTGATCAGTCTAGAATTGCCCATGGAAAAGTCAGCTCGGAGTTGTTCTGGTCAGCGGAGGCTTCTGATTGCCATGCGTGCGATAGCGCGGAGCGTCGCGGGTAGGGCGCCGTTTCGGGCGCTGACTTTCATGCCCGACAGGGCAGCGCCGAGAAACGGAATGGCGTCGGCGATATCGATATCTGTTGCGAGATCTCCGGTCCTGCGAGCCTCACCGAGAAGGCTCTCGATCGCCGCGTGAAGCGCGTGGCCGGCGCTGTCTGTAAGAGCTGCGACCTCGGCATCGGTACGGCCGAATTCGCAGATGGCGCTGACACCGAGGCAGCCGCGTCGCGCCTCGGCAGCGGGACGCGAGGCGAAGGCGACAAGAGCGCCTTCCAGCGCCTCGATCGGCCGGCCTTCGCGGCGAAGATCGGCGATGATCTTGTCGATGCTCTCCACATTGTAGCGCTTCAGTGCTTCCAGATAGAGGCCGCGCTTGTCGCCGAAGGTGTCGTACATGCTTTGCCGGCTGATCTTCATCGCCGTCAGCAATTCCTCGGTCGAGGTGCCTTCATAGCCGTGCTCGGAAAATACGCCGATGGCGGCATGAAGGGCGGTGTCGCGATCGAATTCCTTGTGTCGTGCCATGACCAGGTTTCTACTCTTATTGGACTAATCTGTCCAGAATAAAATTAATGGTTTCCGGCGCCGCAGGGCAGCCATGCGTGCCTCCCCTTGAAATTTCCCTGATTTTGTGGTCTTGAGGCCGCCAATCTTCGCAGCGCTGCCTGTCATGCATGTTCAGGGACACTTCCCGCCCCTGGCAGCGCGCGCGCCCCGTATCAGTCCCAAGGAAAAATGCGCCGATGGCCCGTTCAGCTCTTCTCAATGTCATGGTTCAGGCTGCCCTCAAGGCAGGAAAGTCGCTGGGACGTGATTTCGGCGAAGTGCAGAACCTGCAGGTTTCCGTGAAGGGACCGGGCGATTTCGTTTCCACCGCCGACCGCAAGGCCGAAAAGATCGTCAAAGAAGAGCTGCTCAAGGCGCGTCCGACCTATGGCTTCCTCGGCGAGGAAAGCGAGGAAATCAAGGGCACCGACGGCGCGCATCGCTGGATCGTCGACCCGCTCGACGGCACGACGAACTTTTTGCACGGCATCCCGGCCTTCGCGGTCTCGATCGCGCTCGAACGCAATGGCGAGATCGTTGCCGCCGTCGTCTTCAATCCAGCGACCGACGAACTCTATACCGCCGAGCGCGGCGGCGGCGCCTTCCTCAACGACCGGCGCCTGCGCGTCGCCGCGCGTCGGGCGCTGTCGGATTGCGTCATCGGCTGTGGCGTGCCGGCGCTCGGCAAGCGTAATCACGGCAAGTTCCTGGTCGAGCTTCGCCACGTGATGGGCGAAGTGGCGGGCATCCGCCGCCTGGGCTCGCCGACCCTCGATCTTGCCTATGTCGCGGCCGGGCGTTTCGACGGTTTCTGGGAGGCCGAGCTTGCGCCGTGGGACATGGCGGCCGGCATCCTGCTCATCCGCGAAGCCGGCGGTTTTGCCACCGACTGGGATGGTGGCGCAACGATGCTGGAGAGCGGCACAATCGTCGCCGGCAACGAGATTATCCACAAGGCGCTGATCGAAGTCGTCAAGCGGCCGGTTCCCGCCAAGTGACCGAACGAAAATCTGGCTGTTGTAAAGTCACGGTTTTCTCCCCGGCATACTTCAATTCGGCACAATGTTGCTCTAGTCTCCGCCAGCAGGGAATCCGGAGGCTGCGTAACCTATGGAAAATGTGAATGTGGCGGAGATCGGCTCCACCGAAAAGACGGCGGGCATTTATGCCAACAGGCTTTCGAGCCCCATGCCCTTCCTCTGGACGATGCTGCTTTTCCTCGTCATCGTCGGCTTTATCGCCGCTATCCTTTTCCGCCAGACGCAGACCGCCTTCATGCACAATCCGGGCCTCAACGGCCTGATCGTCGGCGTTCTCGCGGTCGGAATCATCCTTGTTTTCAACCATGTACTGGCGCTTCGCCCCGAGGTGCGTTGGTTTAATTCCTTCCGCGCCGCCGGCAGCGTCGACAAGGTCAACCGCAATCCGCGGCTGCTTGCGCCCATGCGGGCGCTGCTCGGCAGCCGCAAGTCCGCAGTGTCGCTGTCGACGACGGCGCTGCGCTCGATCCTCGATTCGATTGCCAGCCGCCTCGACGAATCGCGCGACGTTTCACGCTACCTGATCGGCCTCTTGGTCTTCCTCGGCCTGCTCGGTACCTTCTGGGGCCTCATCGGCACGATTGGTTCGATCAGCATTGTCATCCAGTCGCTCGATGCCGGCTCGAACGGCACCGGGGACGTGCTCTCGGCGCTGAAGGAAGGGCTTTCCACGCCGCTTTCGGGCATGGGCCAGGCCTTCTCTTCCTCGTTGCTCGGCCTTTCCGGTTCGCTCATTCTCGGCTTCCTCGACCTGCAGGCAGGGCGCGCGCAAAACCGCTTCTATATGGAGCTGGAAAACTGGCTCTCCTCGGTCACGGATGTCGGCTCCGATCATCTTGCCCCCGCTCTCGACGCTGTTTCCGGCGCTTCGTCGGACGACATGCGCGCGCTCTCCGATTATCTGCGCAAGGTCTCCGAAGAGGGTGGTGCGGGCAGCCAGCGCTCCGTCGCCGCCATGGCAAGCCTTGCCGAGGGTATTCAGGGCCTCGTCAAGAACATGCGCAACGAGCAGCAGATGCTGCGCGACTGGATCGAGGCACAGCAGGACGAAGCCAAGGCGATGCGTCGCACGCTCGACCGGCTTGCCGAACGCATCGGCGTGCAGGAGCGCGCAGGCGAGAGGGGCGAACGCGTGCGCGACCGCGCCAGCCAGGCAGAAAAGAGCGAGGGCAAGTAAGCCATGGCTCTAGCCCGCAACCGGCGCCGCGAACGCACGGTGGATTATTGGCCGGGTTTCGTCGACGCGCTGTCGACGCTGCTCATCTCCATAATGTTCCTGCTGACGGTCTTCGTCGTCGGGCAGTTCATCCTCAGCCGCGAGATCACCGGACGCGATGAGGTGCTCAGTCGCCTCAACAGCCAGATCAACGAGCTGACGCAGCTTCTCGCGCTCGAAAAGGGCAGCAACCAGGATCTCCAGGATTCGGTCGCCAATCTGCAGGCTTCGCTTGCCAGTGCCGAAGGCGACCGTTCGCGGCTGCAGGCGCTGCTGAATGCCGGTTCGGGCGGTCAGGATGCGGCGCAGAAGCGGATCGGCTCGATGACGCAGGAGCTCGACGAGCAGAAGCAGGTGAGCGAACGGGCGCTCAGCCAGGTCGAACTGCTGAACCAGCAGATCGCGGCACTTCGCAGCCAGATTGCCGCCGTCGAAGCAGCCCTTCAGGCCTCGGAGGATAAGGATCGGGTCTCGCAGACCAAGATCGCCGATCTCGGCAGCCGCCTCAATGTGGCGCTCGCCGCGCGCGTCCAGGAGTTGAACCGCTATCGTTCCGACTTCTTCGGCCGGTTGCGCGAGATTCTCTCGGACCGTGAGAATATCCGCATCGTCGGCGACCGGTTCGTCTTCCAGTCGGAAGTGCTGTTTCCCTCGGGCGGCGCAGATCTCAACCCGGAAGGGCAGACCGAGATGGCGAAGCTTGCTAGCGCCCTTCTCGATCTCGCCAAGGAAATTCCGCCCGAGATCAACTGGGTGCTGCGCGTCGATGGCCATACCGACAATGTGCCGCTTGGCGGAACGGGCCGCTATCGCGACAATTGGGAGCTTTCCTCGGCGCGCGCGATTTCGGTCGTCAAATTCCTGATCGCACAGGGCGTACCGGCCGACCGGCTGGTTGCCGCCGGCTTCGGCGAGTTCCAGCCGATCGCGCCTGGCGATACGCCGGATGCGCGCTCTACCAACCGCCGCATCGAGCTGAAGCTGACCGAGAAGTGATTAACTTGATATCGCATGCCGCGCTTCTTTTAGCCGGCCGGTGAGAAAATCGCGCACGGCGGGGCTGTCGCTGAGGCCGATCGCTGTCATATAGGCATCGGCGGCCGCGGTATCATCGCCGGCCTCGGTCAGGAGAAAGGCACGCACCGCCCAGTAGGGCTGGTAGCTTGCGATGTCGCGCGGATCGAGCTTGTCGAGCCGCTCCAGGCCGACAGTGGCGCTCAACGCCCTGCCGATCACCGCAGCCTGGCTGACATGCGCACCCAGCGTCGGCTTCATCATCACCAGCGCCGCGTAGAGTGTCGTCAGCGCCTGCCAGTCGGTCGTTCCCGACAGCCGGCGCGCCGCATGCACGGATTGGATCGCTGCCTGGCACTGGAAGGGACCGAAACGGTCGAAGCTGCCGGCCTTGCGCAGCAGCGCATCCGCCTCGGCAATCATGATCGCGTTCCACGCGGTCGTATCCTGCTCGTCCAGCGGCACATATCGGCCGCTATCGTCGCGCCGGGCGCTGCGGCGGGCTTCGCAGTGGAGCATCAGCGACAGCAGGCCGATCGCTTCCGGTTCGTCCGGCAGCACTGCCAGAAGCGCACGGCCGAGCCAGATCGCCTCGCCGGCGAGCGAATGGCGCTCTTCCTCGCCGTCGAGACCGTCCCAGCCGAGACCGTAAGCCGCGTAGATCGCCGAAAGCACCGCGGCCAGCCGCCCGGGTAAGGCGGGGCGAGGCGGGACGGCGAAGGGAATGCCGGCATCGCGGATCTTCACCTTGGCCCGCACCAGCCGCTGGCTCATCGTTTCTGGCGAAACGACGAAGGTCCGTGCGATGGTTCTCGCCTCGATGCCGAGAACGGTCTGCAGCATCAGCGCCGTATGCACGGAGCTGTCGATGGCTGGGTGAGTGCAGGCAAAGAGCAGCTTCAGCCGCTCATCGGGAAAGACGGCGTTGCCGGCCGCGTTCATGCGTTCCTCCGCCTCCTCGAAGGCGACCGATATCGTCGTTTGCGCATTGGCCTCGACGGTGCGGTGGCGGGCAGCCTGCATGAGGTTGCGGCGGGCAGCCACCAACAGCCAGGCTTCCGGATTGCCGGGAACGCCGCGCTCCGGCCAGACGCGAAGCGCCGAAGCCAGCGCTTCCGACAATGCGTCTTCTGCCGCCGGCACGTCGCGCGAGCGGGCGGCGAGAAAGGCGATCAGCTTGCCGTAGGACTGACGCGCCACCTTTTCGGCAGCGCGTCTGGCATCGGGCGGCATGACTGCCTCACATCTGCAGGCGCGGGCGCACCTCGACCGACCCCTTGTCGGAGATCGGAACGCGGATTGCCCATTCGAGCGCGGTGTCCATGTCGGGGACGTCGATCAGATAGAAGCCGCCGAGCTGTTCCTTGCCGTCCGGATATGGCCCGTCCTGCACATCATGGTCCTCGCCTTTGCGGCGCACGATCGTGCCGGTCTCCGGGCCTGTCAGCCCGGCGCCGCCAGTCATGATCCCTGCCTGGGCGAGTGCCTGGCTGTAGGCGACCCAGCCGTCGCGATAGGCGGGATCGCTACGGCGGGCGAAATCCTCGGCGGCTTCGCGAATGATGAGAGCATATTGCATGGAAAACTCCTGATCTCGTTGCTGACGTTGATCCGAGCATGCCGGTATCGGGGATCGTGATCCCGAAAGCCGTGAAGCCCGGCGGAGCGGTGGGGCCGTTCCGAAACAATGAGGCGCGGCCACCGGTCGTTTCGACATGGCTTTAAAAAAATATGCGGAAAAGAAAAATGGCGCCGAAAATCGCAAGCAAGCGGGCCGGGCTCAAGGGCACCGGGGCTGCTTACGGGCGCGAAAGGGCAGGGCGGCAATCACGCCGCCGCTGCCGGTCTGCTCAGGATTCGGCCTTCGTCTGGTCGACGATCTCGGCGCTTGGCGTGTTCTTCTTGATGGATTCGATGGCACTCATGGCGGACGCCTTCGCCTTGTAGCCCTCCGACGAGAACATGGCTTCCCCGTTCGATGCTTTGAAGCGGAAGCGGAACTCGCCGCCCTTATCCTTATAGACTTCGAATTTATACATAGATGTCTCCCGAAATCCCAAAACGCTGAATTGCAACCATCAGCTTAGTGGAGGCTAGATCAAAATGGCGAGCTTTTCCACTGCCTTAATCAGGATTGGGTTGCTTAGCGTCCAATTGTCACCATTTCCATTGGACGCAAGCGAATGAGGGCGCCAGCGCCTATGCCTGAGAACAGGATGATTTTAGGCCGGATCGGCCTAAAATCTGAATCCTGTTCTCAATTAAAGAGTAGAGCATGATATCATCCGAAAACCGCTCCCACTTTTCGGCATCATGCTTTGGCATCACTCCATCTGGATATTCGCGCCCTTGACGACCGGTCCCCATTTGGCGAGTTCGGCCTTCACATGGGCGGCGAGTTCCTCCGGCGTCGAGCCGACGACGGTGGCGCTGAATTCTTTCATCCGTTCCGCGACGGCTGGGTCGGCGAGCGCCTTTTTAGCCGAGGCGTTGAGGCGCGTCACGACCTCGCTCGGCGTTTTGGCCGGGGCGAAAAGCGCGTTCCAGGTGTAGGTCTCGTAACCTGGAATGCCTGACTCGGCGACGGTCGGTACGTCGGGGAAGGACGGCGCGCGCTCGGCCGTGGTCACCGCCAGCGCCCGCAGAGTGCCGGCCTTGATGTGGCTCGACGAGGAGGGCAGGTTGTCGAACATGATCGGCACCTGGTTGCCGATGACGTCGTTCAATGCCGGACCGGCGCCCTTATACGGTATGTGCTGCATGCTGACGCCGGCCATGGACTTGAAAAGTTCGCCGGAAAGATGCAACGGCGTGCCGTTGCCCGATGAGGCGTAGCTGTATTTGTCGGGCTCGGCCTTCAGCAGGGCGACCAGTTCCTGCACGGTCTTTGCCGGCAGTTCCGGATTGACGACCAGCACATTCGGTACGACGACAAGCAGCGAGATCGGTGCGAAATCCTTTTCGGCGTCATAAGGCGTCGATTTCAGGATCAGCGGATTGAGGGCGTGGGTCGCGACCGTGCCCATCAGGATGGTGTAGCCGTCCGGTTCGGCGCGGGCGACGTTACCGGCGCCGAGATTGCCGCCGGCGCCGGCGACGTTCTGAACGATCACCTGTTGGCCGAGATCCTCAGACATCTTCTGCGCGACGATGCGGGCGACGACATCGGTCGAGCCGCCGGCCGCGAAGGGCACGACCATGGTGATCGTGCGGTCGGGAAAATCCGCAGCAGCGGCAGAGGCGCCGACGGCAAGGGCCGCAAGCGCACCGAAACCGAGCGCAAGGCCCGTACGTCGCGTCATATCGAAAAGCGCCATTCCTATCTCCTCCCAAGGATTTCAGCAGCAATATCCCCACCCCGGGGAATGAAGAGGTTAGGGCAGGACGCGCGAAAGACAACCGCAGAGAAGCGCGGCGGGTTCAGACTTTAGTCGCTGTTGGCGGGAGAAGTGCGCGCCGGCTATTTCGCGGCAGCGAGCACATCCTCATTGGCGGCGTCGAATTGCAGCCGCGCCAGCCGCGCATAGATGCCGCCGTGACGGATCAGGCTCTGATGCGTGCCCTCTTCGACGACCCGGCCCTGATCCATGACGAGAATGCGGTCGGCCTTCAGCACGGTTGCCAGGCGGTGGGCGATGACGAGCGTCGTGCGGCCGTCCACCAGGCCGTCAAGCGCCTTCTGCACCAGCGTCTCGCTTTCGGCGTCAAGCGCGGAGGTTGCCTCGTCGAGCAGCAGCACGGGCGCGTTCTTCAGGATGGCGCGGGCAATGGCGATGCGCTGGCGCTGGCCGCCTGACAGAGTGATGCCGCGTTCGCCGACCTCGGTCTCGTAGCCCTGGTCCAGCCGGGCGATGAATTCGTCGGCCTGCGCGGCAAGAGCTGCAGCGCGGACCTCGTCACGCGAGGCGCCGGGACGGCCAAAGGCGATGTTGTCATGGATCGAGGCGGCAAAGATGGTGACGTCCTGCGGCACGATGGCTATGCGCTGGCGCAGCTCATCGGGCGTCGTCAGCTGCGCATCGACCCCATCGATCTTCACGCTGCCCTGCTGCGGATCGTAGAAGCGCAGCAGCAGCGAAAAGACGGTGCTCTTGCCGGCACCGGAAGGGCCGACGATGGCGACCGTCTCGCCTGGCGTGATCGCGAAGCTTAAGTCATGCAGCGCCGATTTGCCGGGGCGCGAGGGATAGGCAAAGTGCACGCCGGAAAATTCGACGCGGCCGCGGCTGGGCGACGGAAGCGGCTCAGGCCTGGTGGGGGCTGCGATCGGCGAGACCTCGTCGAGAAGCTCGGTCAGCCGGTCTGCGGCACCGGCTGCCTGCGAGAGTTCACCCCAGACCTCCGACAGCGCGCCCAGCGAACCGGCGGAGATGACGGCATAGAGCAGGAACTGGCCGAGTGTGCCGGCAGAAAGCGTGCCGGCAAGCACACTGTGGGCGCCGAACCAGAGCACGGCAACGACGCTGCCGAAGATCAGCGTGATGGCGATCCCCGTCAGCAGCGCGCGCGAGCGGATGGCGGCGCGGGCGGCCTCATAGGCGGATTCGACGGCGGTGCCGTAACGCGTCGCTGCGGCATCCTCGCCGTTGAAGGCCTGGACGGTGCGGGTCGCGGCGATCGTCTCGTTGGCGAAGGCGGAGGCATCGGCGAGCGTATCCTGGGCGGCGCGTGAGCGCTTGCGCACCGAGCGGCCGAAGGCGACGAGCGGGAAGACGATCAGCGGGATCGCTCCGATGACGAGGCTCGAAAGCTTCGGCGAGGTGACGATCATCATGCCCATGGCGCCGATACAGAGGATGAGGTTCCTCAGCGCCACCGAGGCGGTGGCGCCGACGGCGGACTTGATCTGCGTCGTATCGGCGGTCAGCCGCGAGACGATCTCACCGGATTGGTTGACGTCGAAGAAGGAGGGCGACAGCCGGGTCACATGGGAAAAAACATCGCGGCGAAGATCGGCGACGATGCGCTCGCCGATGGTGATGACGAAATAATAGCGCAGCGCGCTGGCGACCGCGAGCACGATGGCCATGACCATCAGCATGGCGAAGTAGCTGTTGATGAAGCGGCCGTCGGACTGGGTGAAGCCGTGATCGATCATGCGACGCACGGCGAGCGGCAGCGCCAGCGAGGTGATGGCGGCAAGCGCCAGCGACATCAGCGCACCGGCCACCAGGCCGCGGTAGCGCATGACATAGGGCGTCAGCCTGCCGAGCGGTCGCAGCGATCGCTTCTTGTTTTCCTCAGCCCGTGCCTGCTCTGCCAAATCGTCTCCGATCGCCCGCAGGACCCGCGCAATGCGGCCTGTTGGCTCTTGTTATCTAGGCGTCCTTCATGTATAGGCACCGCATCCTAATGGGAAGCCGTAGCCATCCGACTGCGGCTTCATTTATTCAATCGGTTCGTTGGCCGCAACTGCATGCGGCAAATTGAACTCCGGTATCGCAGGAAGATTGTTATGAAGGCAGGCATCCATCCCGAATATCACATGATCAAGGTGGTCATGACCGATGGCACTGAGTACGAAACCCGCTCGACCTGGGGTTCGGAAGGCGCTGTCATGAACCTCGAAATCGATTCCAAGTCGCATCCGGCCTGGACCGGCGGCAACCAGCAGCTCATGGACCGCGGTGGCCGCGTCTCCAAGTTCAACAAGCGCTTCGGCGGCCTCGGCCTCTAATCGCTTTTGCTCGACGGAATTCGAAGAGAGCCCGGTTTCGCCGGGCTTTTTTGCGTTCGCCACGGCTTACAGTGCCGCGCGTCTTTTCGGACGCGCAAAGGACGCTGTAGGGATGCCGGTTGTTCAGCGGCAAACAAAAAACCGGCCGCGTAAGACGCAGCCGGTTTGTATTCGAATTCTTGCAGGTCCGGTCAGTTGTTGCCGAAGGCGGTCTGCAACAGGGAAAGCTGGGCCTGGACGCTGTTCTGATTATCATGAACGATCACTGCTTCGGACGGGCGGTAGATCTCGCGGTCGAGCAGGGCAATGCGGTTCTGCAGACGCAGCGAGCGTTCGACAAGGTCGCGGAAGGATTCCGGCAGGTCACCCCACCCGGGTGCGGCGCGGTCGACGTTGAACCCGTCGAGGCGAACCTTGTTCTTTTCGGCCAGCACCTGGTCACGGGACATTTCGCCATTGTTGACGGCGCGCTGCAACAGCAGCCAGGAGGCCATCTGCATCAGGCGGGTGGTGAGACGCATCGATTCCGCAGCGTAGAGAACCGAGGCCATCCGCGGCAGAACCTTGGAGGCGGCGCGGCCCTGACCGTCGAGATAGGCGGCAGTCTCTTCGACCAGCGACATGCCTTCCGCATAAAGTGCCTTGAACTGCGAGGATGCAGCGGCGCGGCCTGCAAAACTGATCGTGTTCAATCCAACTTCCGACATCGCAATAGTCCCTGTTCGCACGCAGCTACATATATTCAGGTAACGCCGGCACCGACGGAAAAGTTTCCAGGCCCGGTCTTTATGACTTTAAGATGGTATCATTAGCCCAAATGCGCAAGCCGTTTCTTAAGAAAGGGTTAATCTCCACAGTTTCGTGGAAGTGCGCTGGCCATAGGAAAAAGAAGAGCCGCAAACGCGGCTCTCAAGGTAAAACAGGGAGAAAAATCAGACCAATTCACCGCTTGGAAAACTGTCTGAGATCCAGAGGAAATCCGGATGAATACAGTAATACCTTATAAAGCTTAATATTTTATTAACATTGTGCCGGATTAAGACTTGAGGCGGGCTATTTTATCCGCCTATAGCCTTGTTTCTCGGGGTTTTTATCGGATCACGAGCGGAAGAAGCTTTCCGCTGCCTGCCGCCCGGAGGCTTTGCGGGCGGCCTCGGCCTCGAGACGGGCGATCTCCGTCTTCAGCAATTCCACCCGCGCCTTCAATTCGTCGACCGAAAGCATGGAGAGATCGGCGCCGATCTCGTGGGCGACTTTCTTCTGCGGCCGGTCATCATCGATGAAGCTCATGGTTCGTCCTCCGTTCGCTGCCTAACCAAACTTTACAGCAGGATCGTCGCTTTCGGGAGACTTTCCGGTTTCGGGAGGTTTGCCGGCGCCGCGATCGGCAAGCGACATGCTTTGCGGTGTCAGGATCGCCGAGGTGCCGGTCGGGATCGTCGTGTAGGCGTCGCGGTCGCTGGCGGGGACCGCGGCCCGGATGCGGCTCCTGATGATGGCATAAACGGTGATCAGCACATGGGCGATGGCGGTGACCAGGAAAAGCGCGTGTGGACTGATCGCCGACATCACGGGACCGCTGAGCGTCGGGCCGATCACCGTGCCGATGCCGTAGAGCAGCAGCAAGCCGCCGGAGACCTTGACGAAATCCTCCGACGCCGCGAAGTCGTTCGCGTGGGCGACGGCGATCGGATAGAGCGTATTCGCCACGGCGCCGTAAAGGACGACGAGCCCGATCAGCAAAGCGGGGGACGTCGGGTGGAGCAGGAAGATCAGCAGGCCGGCAAGGGCGGCGATCCCCGACATGGCGGCGAGCACGTAACGCCGGTCGATGCGATCGGAAAGCCGGCCGGCCGGCAGCTGCATCACCGCCCCGGCGAAGATGGTGGCGCTCATCATGACGGCGATGCTGGTGTCGGACAGGCCGGCGCCGGCGCCGAAGACGGCGCCGAGCGTGCCGTAGGCACCGTTGGCGATGCCGACGAGCAAGATGCCGAGGCAGGAGACCGGCGAGTTACGATAGAGCGCCGGCAGATCGAGGCGCACTGCCTTCAGCGGCTGCGGCGAAGCGGCGGTCGACAGCGTCGTCGGCAGCATGGCGATGCAATAGAAGATGCCGCAGATCATGAAGAGAACCGGCGTGCGCACATCCTCGAGCGGGATCATCATCTGGCCGCCGACGACGCCGATGAGTGTGATGCCGATATAAAGCGAGAAGATCATGCCGCGGCTCTCGTTGCTGGCGCGCTCGTTCAGCCAGCTTTCAATGATCATCGACGTGCCGGCGGTGGAGAAGCCGGTGACGGCGCGCAGGACCACCCACCAGATCGGATCGATGATGATGCCGCTGACCAGCGCAATGATGGCGATGATCGAGATGAACCCCGAAAAGGCACGCACATGGCCGACGCGGCGCACAATCTTCGGCGCAATCAGGCAGCCGATGACGAAGCCCCCCGCCCACGAAGTGCCGAGCAGGCCGAGCGTCGTCGTTGCGTAGCCTTCGAGATTGCCGCGCACGGGAAGCAGGATCCCCTGCAGGCCGTTGCCCATGAAAAGGAAGAGCGTGCCAAAGAGCAGCGCGGCGACGGACAGCAGATTTCTCTTCATTTCCCCAGACTCGGTCTTAGCGATTTGCAATGAGATAAGGCAGGACCTGCGTCAGCCCAGCCTCAAGATGATTGATTGTGCCCCGGAATGTCTTTACGGCGTGTCGAGATCCTGTGTTCGCGCGGAAAAATGTCCGTCCTGTGACATTCCGAAAAACGGAAAAAATAAAGCATGACAAAGCTGATAGCCTTGCTGCTCATCCTTGCCATGGCGATACAAGTGATCAAGCCGCTCGGGCTTCCCGGCCTCAGGCGGCGGATGGATTTCTGGAAGCTCGCGCTGATCGCTTTCGCCGTCTGGGCAGTGGCTCTGCTTTCGCGCGATTTCCTGATGTAGCCCCGGATTACGTGTAACGCAGGGGTACGGTCCGGGCTGCGACCGTCAGTCTTGCAAGCTAATTTCTCCGCGCATGACGGAAACGCAGCCTCCCGAGATGACGACATCGGTGACGATGCCGCCCGATTTCACAACATCAAGGGTGATGACGCTGCGGCGGCCCATTTCGACGCCCTGTTCAATGGTGATGCGGACGTTCATATCGGCACCCGGCGCAAGCGAGACGAGATAGGCGCCAAGCGCGGCTGAAGCGCTACCCGTTGCCGGATCCTCAGGCACATTGTCGAGGGGCGCGAACATGCGGGCGCGAATATTCCATGGATTTTCGGCTGCCCTCACATAGAGGAAGAGCGAGAAGTCGTGGCCGCTGGTGGTCTGGCGGCCGGCAGCTGCCTGGAACCCGGCAAGGTTCGGGCGGGCGGTGGCCAGCGCCTCGAGCCCGTTCACTTCTGCAACGGCGAAATTCAGGCCGACGGACGCAAAGACCGGGGCATGGGTGGTGCTGACGATGACGCCGGGGTTGAGCGAGACGCAGCCGGCGATGGTTTCCGCGGCGATGGTGTCGCCGATCGTCAGCGGCTGCGGCGCGCGGATGGCGGCAGCAGCAACCTTTCCGCCGCTGCGTTTCAGGCTGACTTCGACGATGCCGGCCTTTTCCTCGAAACGCAGCGTATCGCCGACCGGCTTGCCGAAAATCTCCGCCTGCTGGCCGAGCACATAGGCGGTGCCGACGTTCGGATGGCCGGCAAAGGGTATTTCCATCGTCGGGGTGAAGATGCGCACGCGGGCGGAATTTTGCGGGTCTTCCGGCGGCAGGACGAAGGTGACTTCGGAATAATTGAACTCGGTGGCGATCTTTTGCATCGCCGCATCGCTCAAACCGCGCGCATCGGAGATGACGGCAAGCGGATTGCCCTCGAAGCGGGTGGAGGTGAAGACATCGACGGTGACGTAGGAGAGGGTGTTCATGGCGGCTCCTGTTGTGACAGGGCGCTATGAGTAATCACGGTTTTCGAGGGAACGAAGTGGTTTCTTGTCGCCGTGACAATGAGAGGTAAGAGAGAGGGAATGGCAGGGGCGGCCACGCTACGTTTGCCGCCCCTGCCCAAGTCCTAAGCGTTAATAATCAGGCGGCCTTTTCCAGGTCCTTCTTCCAGTTGCCCTTGGCGGCAAGGCTGTTCATCTCGGCGCGGTGGGTGAATTCGCGCTGGCCGGCAGCGACGTTTTCCTGCTTGCCGTTCCAGGCCCTGAGCGCGCTGTCCTGCAGCGCGCGGCCGTAGGAGAAGGTGACGAACCAGGGCAGGTCGCCGCTGGCATTGATCGCAGAAAGATGGGCTGTCGCCTCTTCGGTCGTCTGGCCGCCGGAAAGGAAGGCGATGCCGGGAACGGCGGGAGGAACGGTCGCCTTCAGCACCTTGACGGTGCGCTCGGCAACTTCCGCGACCGAGGCCTTGCGGGCGTTCTTGCCGTCGATCACCATGTTCGGCTTGAGGATCATGCCTTCGAGGTTGACGCGGGCATCGGCCAGTTCCTCAAAAACGATGCGCAGCGTGGATTCGGTCACTTCGGCGCAGCGGTCGATATTGTGGTCGCCCGGTTTGCCGTCCATCAGGCATTCCGGCTCGACGATCGGAACGATCCCGGCTTCCTGGCAAAGTGCGGCATAACGAGCAAGCGCCTGAGCGTTGGCGCGGACGGATCCGCGGGTCGGCAAGGTCGATGAGATGGCGATGACGCCGCGCCACTTGGCGAAGCGGGCGCCGGCTTCATAATATCTGGCGAGGCGCTCGCCGAGGCCGTCGAGGCCTTCGGTGATGGTTTCAGCGGGATATTTGGCCATCGGCTTGGCGCCGGTATCGACCTTGATGCCGGGGATGGCGCCAGCTGCGCGGATGATATCGACGAAGGGTGTGCCGTCCGCGGCCTTCTGGAACAGGGTCTCTTCGAAGAGGATGACGCCGGAGATATATTTCTTCATCGCCTCGTCGGAGCGGAAGAGCATCTCGCGGTAGTCCCGCCGGCTCGTTTCGGTCGAGTCGAGGTTGATCGTGTCGAAACGCTTCTTGATGGTGGAGGTCGATTCATCGGCGGCGAGCAGCCCCCGGCCGCCCGTAACCATCTGCACTGCAATGTCTTCCAGTCGTTCGCTCATTTCGTTCTCTCCACAACAATAAACATCGGCACTTGAGGTATATAGAACGCGGATAACAGAAGTTTATAGCGAGGAAAATGGAAGGCTAAGTCATTGAAACGATTGAATTCAATTCAATCGTTTGAAAATTTGGGATTTTTTTCATCCTCTGAGCAAAAGACCGCGGAAGCTGTTTTTCTTCCACGGTCTATCCACATGTAAAATCTGCGAAATCTTGGGACTATCTAGCAGCGTTGAGGACGGCGACGCCGGGAAGCTCCTTGCCTTCCATCCATTCGAGGAAGGCGCCGCCGGCGGTCGAAACATAGGTGAAATCGTCGGCAACGCCGGCATGGTTGAGCGCCGAGACGGTGTCGCCACCGCCGGCAACGGAGGTGAGCTTGCCGGCTATCGTGCGCCCAGCGGCGTATTTCGCAGCAGCGACCGTTGCGGCATCGAAGGGTTCGATCTCAAAGGCGCCGAGCGGGCCGTTCCAGACCAGTGTTGCCGCGCGCTCGATCCAGGCGTTGATGGCCTCGACGGATTTCGGGCCGACATCAAGCACCATGGCATCGGCAGGAATGGCGTTGATATCGATCGTCTCGTTGGCGGCGCCGGCCTTGAACTCGCGGGCAATCACGCCATCCTCGGGCAGGATGATGGCGCAGCCGGCGGTGGCCGCCTCGATCATGATCTGCTTGGCGGTTTCGGCGAGATCATGTTCGCAGAGCGACTTGCCGACATTGGTGCCGCGGGCGGCGATGAAGGTATTGGCCATGCCGCCGCCGATGACGAGCGCATCGACCTTCTTCACGAGGTTCATCAACAGGTCGATCTTGGTGGAGACCTTGGCGCCGCCGACGATCGCGACGACAGGGCGAGCGGGATCACCGAGGCCCTTTTCCAACGCTTCCAGTTCGGCCTGCATGGTGCGGCCGGCATAGGCCGGCAGTTGGTGGGCAAGGCCTTCGGTCGAGGCATGGGCGCGGTGGGCGGCCGAAAAGGCGTCGTTGACATAGATATCGCCGTTGGCGGCAAGCGCCTTGGTGAAGTCGGAGTCGTTCTTTTCCTCGCCCTTGTGGAAGCGGGTGTTTTCCAGAAGCAGGATATCGCCGTCATTCATCGCGGCGACGGCGGAGGCGGCGGCCTCGCCGATGCAGTCGGAGGCCGTCAGCACGGCATGATCAAGCACTTCCTCGACGGAAGGGGCGATCAGCGACAGCGACAGATCCGGCGAAGGGCCATCTTTCGGCCGGCCGAAATGGGCGAGCAGGATCACCTTGGCACCCTTTTCGGACAATTCGAGGATCGTCGGCGCCACACGTTCGATGCGCGTCACATCGGTGACCTTGCCGTCTTTCACCGGGACGTTGAGGTCGACGCGGACGAGAACGCGCTTGCCGCGGATGTCGGAAAGATCGTCGAGGGTCTTGAAAGAAGGCATGGGGAGGATCCTGTCGTGGTTGGCGAAAGTTGCGCCGAACATAGCAAGGATCATTCGAGACGCAAGGCGTTCAGCGGCCGTTTTCGCGTGTGCCCTCATCGCGTCCGGCCGGCGGTTTCAGCGTGCTTTCGGAGGCTGCGGTTTCCCGGTTGCGGCGTCCGTTCAACCGGTCGCGGATGCGCTGGATGATGTCCTTGAGATTGAGGAAGATCGGCAGCGTAATTGCCGGTTCGACTGCTTCGAGCGACATGCCGACGGAGGTGATGTGATCGTGCTCGTCGAGATCGCGGACGATGAGGATGATCGAGCCGAGGCGGACGCGGTCGGCATAATCGGCCTTGCCGCCGAGACGCTGTCGCATCAATTCGGCGATCGTCAGGCCCTTTTCGGATTCGTTGAGCAGGCCGGGGCCATAGGCGGCGTCGAGATCGGCGGCGGGGCGGGCGGGAGAGAGCGCGAAGGCCCCGAAGAATTCGGCATCGTCGTCATCGACCGGCGCCCGACTGGCGAAGAGCCGGTCGAGCAGGCGAGAATAGCTCGGCACGATGAAGAGGTAGACGAGATCGTGCTCACGCAGCCGCCCGGCATATTGGTAGCGCATCGACTTGCCGTCGCGGATGACGAGCGAGGGGGTCGCCCAGCGCGGAATGCGCTCGCCGCGCAGCACCGGGCTATCCTTGATGACGCGGTAGGAGAGCAGTTCGTGGTTGGCCGCGCCCGGCAGGTCGACCTCGACCTTGTCGACGGCGCCGATGCGCGGCGGAATGATGAGGCCGAGTTTCTTGGCTACGGGTTTGATCGTCCAGCCCTGGAGGAGCAGCGAGACCAGCACAATGATGAAGGCGGTGTTGAAATAGATCTGGCCGTTTTCCAGCCCGCCGAGGATTGGCATGATGGCAAGCAGGATGGAGACGGCGCCGCGCAGGCCGACCCAAGCAACGAAGCCGATTTCCTGCTGCGTGTAATCGAAGGGAAGCAGCGACAGCCAGATCGCCAACGGCCGGGCGATGAAGATCAGGAAGAGGGCGAGCAGGATGGCCGGCACGATGATGACAGGGAATTGCGACGGCGTGGCGAGCAGGCCGAGCACCAGGAACATGATGATCTGCGCCAGCCAGGTCATGCCGTCCTGGAAGCGCTTGATGGTGCCGATCGCCTGCATCTTGCGGTTTCCGGCGTAGATGCCGGCAACATAGACGGCGAGGAAGCCGCTGCCGCCGACCGCGCCGGTGAAGGAGAAGACGAGAAGAGCGAGCGCCAGCACGAAGATCGGTGTCAGGCCGCGATCGGTATCGAGCTTGCTGACGATCAGCACGATCATCATGCCGCCGAGCAGGCCGAGAATGACGCCGAGGCCCATCTGCTGCACGAACATGGCAAGCATGCCGATATTGATGCCGGCATAACGCTCGCCGCTCGCCAGCACCTCGACGAGGGCGATGGTGAGGAAGATCGCCATCGGGTCATTGGTGCCGGATTCGACTTCCAGCGTCGAGCGCACCTTGTCGCGGATGTTGATACCGCCGATGCGCAGCAGGAAGAAGACAGCGGCGGCATCCGTCGATGCGACGATCGAGCCGAGCAGCAGTCCTTCCAGCCAGGTGAAGTTCAAAAGCCACATGGCGGCGAAAGCAAAGAGCGAGGCGGTGATCAGCACGCCGACCGAGGCGAGCGCCAGAGAGGGCACGGCCGCCAGCCGGAAGGCCTGCATCGGCGTGCCGAAGCCGGAATCGAACAGGATGATGGCCAGCGCGATGGAGCCGAGAATATAGGCGAGATAATTGTTGCTGAACTCGATGCCGAGGCCATCGACGCCGGCAGCAAGGCCGATCATCAGGAAGAGCAGCAGCAGGGGGGCGCCGAAGCGGAAGGCGAGCAGGCTCGAAAATGCGGCAAGAAGCACGAGCGCCGTCGAAACCAGCACCACGATATAAAACGCTTCCATGCCCACCCCTTTCCATCGACTGCTTCGCGAACACAGCCGCCCCGGCCGATCCGCCTCTATTCAACCCCTCCGTCACGCGCGGCGATCCGTCAGTAAACGGCAAAACGTCAGAGAAGGGTAGGCCTTGCGGCTTAACCTCGTCGTGATGCTGCTTCATGCTGCTGAACGGCTGCCGGACGGCCAACCGATACGGAATGCTACGGGAGAAATTCTCTATAAAGAATGTATAGGAAAATCAGGCGAGAGCAGGGCAAAAAAGACAGGCACGGATTTTTCCTGCCGGTATCTGCTAATGGCAACAGAATAAGACACGCTCCTCCTTTCACGCGGCTCGTTTGCCTGGTCTGACGAGGGGAAGAATGGATTGCAGGCGCGGGTGCAGAGCGGGGAAATGAACGCTGAGATATTTCGATATCGGGTAGGAGAATGCCGGCCGCCCAGCGAGAGCAGCCGGCTGTCGTTTTGTGCCGGAAGCGGCCGGCCCTTGCTCTGCTATCCCAACATTTCCTGCAGTATGACGATGGCGAGAAACGAGAGGCCAATGAACGCGGCGACCCAGATGACCAGACGATTAGCCTTTGCCAACACGGCAGGTCTGACGTCCCGCTTGGGGTGAAACCGTTGCCGCCGTTTGAGGGTGGTGTGGGACAAGCGTTTTTGTGCCTCTGCCATTTATCACCTCCACTTGGCTCATTTTAGCCATTGTGCAGTGCTGCGCACGCATTTCCTCAATCTAGCACGCTTGGCCAGCGGATTGCCAACCCGTGATCAATCCTTGCGGCCAGGGATTTCGTCGACGATGGTTTCGCGCAGGAACGTCTATCGAATTCGAACCCGCCGCTTCGATCTGACTTCGGAACCGGAAAAATGCGGATCGTCGGTCAGTCTTCTGTGTCCTCGCCCTCGTCGGTCAGATCCGCGACAGGGACCAGGAACACGACGAACTCGTCCTCGATGGTCCGTTCGGGATCGTCGTCGAATTCATAGGCGTGCTCGACCTCGCTTGCTTCCTCGGTGGTCGCCTTGCGCAGGCTCAGGGTCGCTTTGCGGTCCCAAAGTGGCTTGCCTTCGGATTCCAGGACGGTCAGATCGTCGCGAAAGTCTTCCGCCTCGAAGAAATGCGTCGCTTCCTCGTGATTTTCCGAGCGAAAACTGGCAACGGCGCGGCCGGCGATTTCAACGGTAAAATAATCCATCCATCTCTCTCATTTTCATGCGGGCGACAGCGCTACCGCACGGGTATTGGCGTTCAGCGCCTGGCCGGCGGCCGATGCGGCGCGAGGAAGCTGGGCATTTTGCAATGTCCAGCCGAGTTATCCTAACAGATCCCATCCCGACAATGGATGAAAAGATACCAGAGCAGGAAGGCTGGTGTCGTTCGCAGGCGCGGCAACAAAAAGCGGCCCGGTTTCCCGGGCCGCTTGCATGTCGATGCCTCAAGAGCGCTCAGATGAGCTTGGCGAAAGCGACTGCCGTGTCGGACATACGGCTGGAGAAGCCCCACTCGTTGTCGTACCAGGACAGGACGCGCACGAAGTTGCCTTCCATGACCTTGGTCTGATCGGTTGCGAGGATCGAGGAGTGGCTGTCGTGGTTGAAGTCACGGGAGACGAGCGGCTCGTCGGTGTAGCCGAGGATGCCCTTCAGCTTGCCGTTTGCCGCAGCCATGATGGCTTCGTTGATTTCGCCAACGCTGGTCGCCTTCTTGGAGACGAACTTGAAGTCGACGACCGAAACGTTCGGGGTCGGAACGCGGATCGACGTGCCGTCGAGCTTGCCTTTCAGATGCGGCAGAACGAGGCCGACCGCCTTGGCTGCACCCGTCGAGGTCGGGATCATCGAGAGGGCGGCCGCGCGGGCGCGATACAGGTCCTTGTGCATCGTGTCGAGCGTCGGCTGGTCGCCGGTATAGGAGTGGATGGTCGTCATGAAGCCGTGGTCGATGCCGACGGCGTCGTCGAGAACCTTCACGACTGGCACCAGGCAGTTGGTGGTGCAGGACGCGTTGGAGATGACCAAGTGCTCCTTGGTGAGCTGGTCATGGTTGACGCCGAAGACGACCGTCAGGTCGGCACCATCGGCAGGCGCCGAGACGATGACGCGCTTGGCGCCGGCCGTCAGGTGGGCGGCAGCCTTGTCGCGGGCGGTGAAGATGCCGGTGCATTCCATTGCGATGTCGACGCCGAGCTCGCGGTGCGGGAGCGTTGCCGGATCCTTGATCGCCGTGACCTTGATCGGCTTGCCGTTACCGACGATGATCGTGTCACCCTCGACCTTCACCGTTGCCGGGAAGCGGCCGTGGATCGAGTCGTAGCGCAGCAGGTGGGCGTTGGTTTCAACCGGGCCGAGATCGTTGATGGCGACGACTTCGATGTCGGTGCGGCCGGATTCGACGATGGCGCGAAGGACGTTGCGGCCGATGCGGCCGAAACCGTTGATGGCAACCTTGACTGTCATGTTCATTCACTCCCGATAGAGTAGGGCCCGATAGCGAGGGCCTGGAATTGAGGAGATGGAGAGCGCCTCAAGGCGCCCTCATTAAAGCTTTGCTTCCGCGGCCGCAACGACGGCGTCGGCGGTGATGCCGAAATGCTTGTAAACTTCCTTGACCGGGCCGGAAGCGCCGAAGCTCTTCATGCCGATGAAGGTGCCCTCCGGTCCGATGAACGCATCCCAGCCTTCGCGAACGGCGGCTTCGACGGCGATCTTGACCGGCGAGTTGCCGAGGATTTCCTTGCGATAGGTTTCCGGCTGCTCGAAGAAGAGTTCCGTGCAGGGAACCGATACGACGCGGACGGTGACGCCCTTGGCTTCGAGTGCCGTGCGGGCTGCAACGGCGATTTCGACTTCCGAGCCGGAGGCGAAGATTGTTACCTTGGCGTCGGCATTGCCGGCGAGCACATAGGCGCCTTGTTCGCAAAGGTTCTTTTCGCTGTATTCCGTGCGGGCTGCGAGCAGGTTCTGACGGGTCAGAGCAAGGCCCGAAGGACGGTTGTGCGTCTTGATGGCGATCTGCCAGCATTCCGCCGTTTCCGTGGCGTCGGCCGGACGGAAGACCATCAAGTTCGGGATGGCGCGCAGACCGGCGAGCTGTTCGACCGGCTGGTGCGTCGGGCCGTCTTCGCCGACGCCGATCGAGTCATGCGTCAGGACGTGAATGACGCGAATGCCCATCAGCGAAGCAAGGCGGATCGGCGGGCGGCAATAATCCGAGAAGATCAGGAAACCGCCGCTGTAGGGGATGAGGCCGCCATGCAGCGCAATGCCGTTCATGGCAGACGCCATGCCATGCTCGCGGATGCCCCAATGCATATAACGACCGGCGAAATCCGTCGGCGTGATCGAATGCATCTGGCTGGTCTTGGTGTTGTTCGACGGCGTCAGGTCGGCGGAGCCGCCGAGTGTTTCCGGCAGGAAGCCGTTGATGACCTCAAGCGCATCTTCCGAAGCCTTGCGGGTCGCAACCGTCGGTTTGGTCTCGGCGAGCTTCTTCTTATATGCGCTGATCGCGGCGTCGAAACCTTCCGGCAACTCGCCTGCCATGCGGCGGGTGAACTCGGCTTTGGCCGGAGCCTTGGCGAGGCCGTCTTCCCAGGACTTGACGAGGTCGACGGAGCGGGCGCCGGCAGCACGCCAGCTGTCGAGAACGTCCGACGGGATGACGAAGGCTTCGGCTTCCCAGTTCAGCGCCTTGCGGGTGGCAGCGATTTCCTCGGCGCCGAGCGGGTTGCCGTGGACCTTGTGGGTGCCCTGCTTGTTCGGGGCGCCGAAGCCGATGATCGTCTTGCAGGCGATGAAGGTCGGGCGGTCGGAATTATGGGCAGCTTCGATCGCGGCGGCGATGGCAGCCTGATCGTGACCGTCGATCTCGATCGTGTTCCAGTGAACGGCCTTGAAGCGGGCGATCTGGTCGGTGGAATCCGACAGCGACACGGCGCCGTCGATGGTGATCGAGTTGTTGTCCCAGAACAGGATAAGCTTGTTGAGCTTCAGGTGGCCAGCGAGCGCGATGGCTTCATGGCTGATACCCTCCATCAGGCAGCCGTCGCCGCAGATCGCATAGGTATAGTGATCCTGGAGATCGGAGCCGAACTCCTCGCGCAGCTTGCGTTCGGCAATCGCCATGCCGACGGAATTGGCAATGCCCTGGCCGAGCGGACCGGTGGTCGTTTCGATGCCGGTCGCGTGACCGTATTCCGGATGGCCGGCAGTCTTCGAGCCGAGCTGACGGAACTGCTTCAGATCCTCGATCGTCATGTCAGTGTAGCCGGTCAGATACAGCACCGAATAGAGCAGCATCGAGCCATGGCCAGCCGACAGCACGAAGCGATCGCGGTTCGGCCAGTGCGGCTTCTTCGGATCGAACTTCAGATATTTGGTGAACAGGACCGTTGCCACGTCGGCCATGCCCATCGGCATGCCCGGGTGGCCGGAGTTCGCCTTTTCGACGGCGTCCATGGCGAGAAAACGGATCGCATTCGCCATCCGGTCGTGTTGTTCGGGAGAGGTCATGGCTTTTCCGCAAGTTCCGGGTGTCGGGGGATGGCCTCGAGCCTCCAAGACCATCGAGTGAAAGCGGCAGAGACATAGCAGTTGGGACGGGCAAGTCAATAAATGGCAGGCCAAATCCGGGCGCGCAGCAACGATTTTTGACATTTGATCGCGCGATTGTACAAATGACGAATCTGATGTGGCGAGCCTATGTAAAACGCTCATCCACAGGATAGGCCGGTGGGCAAGTGACAGGATTTATTGACGGGCCGTCGGCGAGCTGCATATCCTTTTGAAATCGCAGGATCGGCGCGGCGTGCCGATTCGCGGATCCTGCGCGGGAATCGGAAAGACATGATGCCCACAGGCAAAACCATGGAAGCAGCGCTCAACGAATTGAGACAGGCGATATCGAGCCTCGAAAACGCCGTCGACATGCGCGTCGAGCGGCAACGCGAGCAGGGCGAGATCGAGGGCGAGGTACGACGTGTGCACGCCGACCGTTCGCGGCTGGCGCAGGAGCTCGACCAGGCCGAATTCCGCGCCAACCGGCTGGAAGAGGTCAATCGCGAGGTATCGCGGCGGCTGGTGACGGCCATGGAAACGATCCGCGCAGTTCTGGATCGCTGATAGAAAGAGTTTGGCATGGCGCAGGTGACGGTAACGATCGACGGCAAGGCCTATCGCATGGCCTGCGAGGAAGGGCAGGAGGATCACCTGACCGATCTCGCCACCCGGTTCGACCGCTATGTCGGCCATCTCAAGGATCAGTTCGGGGAAATCGGCGATCTCAGGATCACCGTCATGGCCGGCATCATGATCACGGACGAGATTGCCGAGCTGACGCGCCGCGTTGCCGGATTGGAATCCGAGCTCGAGACGCTGCGCGGCAATCGCGATACGGTGCTTGCCGCCACCGCTCGCACCGAGGAGAATCTTGCCGCAGCGCTCAGCGAAGTGTCGAGCCGCATCCGCGGCATCACCGACAAGCTGAACGGCCGGTCGGCCCCCGAACTCAATTGATCCTAGAGCCTTTCCTGGTCAGATTGAAGCATTCTGTTGGCTCAAACGGAGTCGGATGGTCGACCGGCCGGCGCGCATCGTAGCCAAGCTCTACGGCCAAGCCGGCCGGTCGATCAGCCGGCCCGTTTCAGCCAACCCGAAGGGCCGGGCATCTTCCCGCCAGGATCAAAGGCGATCGGCTCGGACGTACCAAGGGGTATGCCCTTCGCCAATCGCCTTTGCCCTGACGAAAACCTGCTCCGGCAGAATGCTTCAATCTGACCAGGAAAGGCTCTAATTAAATAGGGGCCGCCTTCCGTCGCCACTGGCGCGCCAGCACAAACGACCTTATATATCGCTATGCGGTCTGCGCCTCTCGACAGGAACCACAATCCCTGGGGCCATACTCGATCCAAAGGGAGCTGTCCCTGGCCAGGCCCGTGGGCCTGGACACACGGCGCCCACCTACGTTTGTAGGCACCCAGGATCGTAAACATCCATCGGTGGTCGTGGATCGCACCCTTTCCTTCCATTTTCAGCGAAGACGCCGGATATGGCGGGCGAACGCGGGTTGCCCGTTCGCCCTTCTTCAGCGCGTCCGTTACTTCTTCAGGCCTGGAAGGGTGACCTGGAAGACCTGGAACATGGTGTCGACGTCGGCACCGCCGTCTGCCTTGTAGGCGGCGCCCACCTGGAAACCATCCTGCGTCAAGAAGTCGTTGTCATTGGCGACGAACAGGAAGTAGTCGTCCGGCAGGTTCGGGTCGAGAACGCTCGCCAGACCCATGGCTTCCCACTTTTCCGACAGATTGTTCTTATCGTTCGGCGCGCCGTTGTGCAGGCCGAAGCGGGTGAGATCGGCCTTGTCGTTGAGGTCGATGAAGGGTGTCAGCGTCGCCGGCGTCAGCGAGGGATCGACGACGCCCTTCGGCGCGATCGGCTTGCCGTCATCGAAATCGCTGCCGGCAATGTCGGTCGCGGCGGAAACGTCGACGATGTCGACCTTGCGGTAGAGCGAGGTGTCGCCCTTCAGGCCCTGGCCGTTGCCGCTGTCACGGGCGAGCATCAGGAAGGTCTTGTCGGAAAGAGCAATGATTTCGCTCTCGGCGGCGATCGTCGTCTTGTCCTTGGCGTCCTTGAAGACCGGCAGCGGCACGATATATTCGTGCACCAGTTTCAGGTGATCGGGATCGGCGGCGTCATAGATCAGCGCGCGGGTATTCTGGCGGGTCGAGCCGGAATCGCCGCCGTCCTGGCGGGCGGCCGATTGCAGCACTGATATGATGAACTTACCATCAGGCGTCATCGCCATGCCTTCGAGACCCTGGTTGTTCTGGCGGCCGGTCTCCGGATCTTTCGGGTCCGGAGCGGATGCGCCGGGGCCCGGATTGTTGGAGGCAAAGCTCAGCGCGCCCTTGCGCCTCGGCAAAAGCGCTTTCGGCGGCTGGGTGGCGGAGAGCAGGTGGCCGTCGGCCGAGAAGTGATAGATATAAGGTCCATATTCATCGCCGACGAACATGGTGCCGTCGGCCATGCGGATGATGGCTTCATTGTCGAGCGCGATCTTGCCGTTCGTCGCCTGCGGCAGAGGTGGAAAATCGCCGGCAGCTGGGCGGACGCCGGATTCCGGGTCGAGACCCGTCATGTCGCCACCCTTGTCGTCGACGAAGAGTGTGGAATCGACGAGCTTTGCGTCGACGCCAGACTGTTCCTTGCCGGCTTCGGGTGCCGCACCCGGAGCGGTCGGCGTCAGGCCGATCGAGATGGTGTTCAGGCGCGGTCGATAATCGACGGTGCCAACGGCGTTGTAACCGCGGTCGGGCAACAGGTAGAGCGTGCCCTGGTAGCCGGCGCCGTCGCGGCTCCAGGCGGTGGGATCGAGTGCCATGCCCGAGCCGGAACCGAAGGTCTCACCGAATTTGTCACGCTGGTTGGCCGGAATGCGGCCGATGCCCACCAGGCCTTTGTTGACGAAGGTGAGGCCGCCGACGGTGGCGGAATTCTCGGCCATTGCGACGACTGGCACGGCGGCGGATGCCGCGAGAACCGCGGCGAATAGCCGCGCTGTGTAAAGTCTGACATTCTTCATGGAAATACCCTCTCGGTCAAAAGCGCTCTCGAAGCGGCTTCCGCCCGCAGGCTGGACACCGCTTCAAATGACACCCCCGGCCTGGATTCGATTTCCCGATGGCACAACACGCCCTGGATTTCGTCGCCCCATATCCCCGGCAGACGGTCTATGACGGGATCATGATATCTGGATGACGCTTTTCAGCGAAAGCGTCGTGCTGGAGAGGAAGTCGGGCTTTCGCGTGTCCAGCTCGCTGCTTTATCCGACCGGATAAGGCCCCTCGGCAAAGACCTCGTCGTGATAGCCTTTGGAGCCGACATCCAACGCCAAAGGGCTTCGCCACTCCCTGTCGTCGCGCAGGCAATCGAGCACGAAACGGAAATCATATCGCGGCTGCCAGCCGAGTTCCCGCCTTGCGCGTTCGTTGACATAGACACGGTCGAGCGAAGGAAACATCTTCCAGCCGTGTGATGCGTAAAGGGCGCCTGCACCCGGGACCAGTCGTTCGACGACGTGAGGCGCGTCGCGCCGGATCGCGGCGAGATCACTTGCCGAAAACGGCGTTGTGGCGGAGATAATGTAGCGGCCAAAGCCGATCGCCGGCGCCTTTTCGAGCGCCAGCAGATGGGCGCCGACCACGTCGGTGATATCGACGCGGCGGTGAAGAAGCTCGTTGGCCTGGGCGTTCTCCGCCGAATAGCCGTTGCAAATGTCAGGATCGTCGTCGTTTTCGGGAAAGAAACGCGACGTCCTGAGAATGACCGTCGGCAGACCTGATTTGCGGGCGAAGAGTTCGCACAGACCTTCGGCGGCGAGTTTCGTCACGCCGTAGATGTTTTTCGCGACGGGAAGCACGTCCTCGGTCACCCAAGCCGCCGGTTCGCCGGCAGCTGGCGTCAATGCCGCACCGAAGGTGCTGGTGGTGCTGGTGAAGACGAAGCTTGCAACGCCTGCTGCGACCGCTTCTTCGAGCAGGTTGAGGGTGCCGGCGATATTGGTGTCGAGGAAATCGTAATTGCCGTGGGTTGCCACATGCGGTTTGTGCAGCGTCGCGGCATGGATGACGTGGCTGATGCCTGACATCGCCTGCCGGACGAAGGCGCGATCACTGATCGAGCCGACCATGTCGGTAAAAGCCGAGGGCTTGATATCGATGCCGCGCACCCAGCGGCTTTCCGCCCTCAAGGTCCGCATCAGCGCCTCGCCGAGATGGCCGGCACTTCCCGTCACCAGTATCGTCATCACATCGTCTCCTGACCGTTCGGCGGCGGACGCTATAAAGACTAAGGTTTCCGGACAACGCATAAATTATGCATGGGCGTGCAGGAAAGCTTGAGGCTCAGCCGATGGTCGTAACAAGGCGGCCGGTGCTGCCGTCGGAAAGCATGATCCGTTCCCAGGTCACGCGGCCGGCGGCGATCGGCAGCAGCGCATTGCCGTTGGCGCCGGTATCGAGGGTCAACGACGAGAGCCTGCCCTCATGCCAGCCGCGCTCCTCCAGCGACTGCTCGGCGGCGGCGATTTCGGCGGATGCATAAGAGAATAGGGAGCGGCCGAGAAAGGCACCGAGCGGCGCCCGCCACTCTGCCTGTCGCGGGCGGGAGGCGGAGAGCAGCCGGTGGGTGCGGTCGCAGATCAGATGCACCGGCCGGACGGAATCCTCGACCAGCCGCTTGAGCGCCGCATCGACTGCTGCATGTCGCGGCGCGGCGAAAATCCGTTCCAGCTTGATGGCCTGTTCGGACGAGAGAGCGAGCTGATCGCGCTCCCAGCGTGAGACCGTCGCCTGGTTGACGCCGAGGAGTTCGGCGAGATGTTCCTGCTTCATGCTGCGCAGCAGCCGCATGCGGCGTATGCCGGCGCCCGATATCGTCATCTGCCTGATCCCGTGCCGTTTTGGCCAGCATAAGGCTTCGGCTGGCCGGCAAGCAAGCTGTTGGGCGGTTGGATCATTATTCGGGCTGGCCCTCGAGGTCGCCTTTCAGCCGGTCGAGAATCGACAGGGAATGGCCGGCATAGGCGCTGATCCAGCGGTCATAGATGTGTTTGATCGGCAGACTGTTCAGGTGGTTCCAGCGTTCGCGGCCTTCCTTCCTGGCGATGACCAGGTCAGCCTCTTCCAGCACCTTCAGATGCTGCATCACCGTACAGCGATCCATCTGCGGAAACGTCTCGCACAGGGTCCCCGTGGTTCGGGGGCCATCCTTGAGCAGATCGAGGATTTCGCGGCGGCGATGATGCGCCAGCGCCTTGAAAACGGGGTCGTCGGTTGATTCGCTTGACATGTTATATTTTTATAACATAATGGCGCCAAGGACAATGGAACAGACACACTGGAGAAGAGGAGAAGTGTCATGTCTCTCGGAATCCGCATTTCCGGCCGTGTCGGCCGCCCCGTTGCCGAGGTGTTCGATGCCGTCGTCAACCCGAAGAAGCTCAGCAGTTATTTCACCACGATCGGCGGAGCGAGCGCACCGCTCGTGAAGGGCACGACGGTGACCTGGTGGAAGGACGCGCCGGTCGAGGTCGCCGAACTCGTGCCGGAAAGCCGCATCGTGCTGCGCTGGGATGGCGGCACCGGCGAAGACAAGGCGACCTATAAGACGCTGGTGGAGATGAACTTCAAGCCGCTGGAAGACGGCGGCACGCTGGTGACCATCGCCGAGACCGGCTGGCGTGAAGACGATGCCGGCCGGCGCGGCACCTATCTCAATTGCGAAGGCTGGACGCAGATGCTTTGCTGCATGAAGGCTTTCGTCGAATACGGCATCAATCTGCGCGAGGGCATGTTCCTCAGTGAAATGAAGGGTGAGCCCGCCAGCGCGCCAGATGTTTGAACGAGTGAGGCGGCGTCAAGACGATCAGCGGCGCAATCGTCGCATTCGCCAATATCACCGAGACTTTGCTTGCCTGTCACACTGCGGGTGCTAATTTCCGGATTCGATACTTCATTTCGGTTTCCAGGAGATTCATTATGCAGCTTGGCATGGTTGGTTTGGGCCGCATGGGCAATTATATGGTCCAGCGCTTGATGCGAGGCGGTCACGAATGCGTCGTCTACGACGCCAGGCCGGAAAGCGTTGCCGAGCTCGCCGGCCTCGGCGCGACCGGCAGTGCTTCGCTCCAGGAATTCGTCTCGAAGCTCACCCATCCGCGCGCGATCTGGCTGATGCTGCCGGCGGCGATCGTCGACAAGGTGCTGGCGAGCCTGGTGCCGCTGCTTGAGAATGGCGATATCGTCATCGACGGCGGCAACTCTTATTATCATGACGATATCCGCCGCGGCGCCGACCTCATCACCAAGGGCATTCACTATGTCGATGTCGGCACCAGCGGCGGCGTCTTCGGCCTCGAGCGCGGTTATTGCCTGATGATCGGCGGCGAGAAGGGCATCGTCGAACACCTTTCCCCGATCTTCGCGACGCTGGCGCCCGGCGTCGGCAAGACCGAAGCCTCGCCGAACCGGAGCGCCGAAGCGGCTGCGGTCAGCACAGCGGAACAGGGTTACTTGCATTGCGGCCCGCATGGTGCCGGTCATTTCGTCAAGATGGTGCATAACGGCATCGAATACGGCCTGATGGCCGCCTATGCTGAAGGTATCAATATTCTGAAGCATGCCAATATCGGCGCCGCCTCGCACGAGGCCGATGCGGAGACCGCGCCGCTCGCCCATCCGGAACATTTCCAATATGATTTCAACCTGCAGGATGTCGCCGAAGTCTGGCGCCGCGGCAGCGTCATCACCTCCTGGCTGCTCGATCTCACGGCCGATGCGCTGCATGCCGATCCTGCACTTTCGAAATATGCCGGCCGCGTCTCGGACAGCGGCGAAGGTCGCTGGACGATCATGGCGGCAATCGACGAGAGCGTGCCGACGCCGGTGCTGAGCGCTGCGCTCTACGGTCGCTTCTCCTCGCGCGACAATGACGAGTTCGCCAACAAGGTGCTGTCGGCGATGCGCGCGGGCTTCGGCGGCCACGTCGAAAAGCCAGTCGTGAAATCCTGAACAACTCTCAAAGTGCTACAGCGTCCTTTGCAGCGTCTCGAAAAGACGCGTGGCGCTGTAGAGCGCCCGGCGTTATAGCCGAGGCCGTCAGTCCCTGAATCGAGGCCCGAATTTGGGCTCTGAATTTGGGATCGACGGTCCGGCCGCTCCGCCTGCCTTCCCGAACGATCTTCGTCTCCATCCTCCTTGCTGGCGGCAGCGGTCGAGGCTATCGATGCTGTCGAAAGACGTTGGCCGTGCATCGGCGGTCGGCGGCCCATCGGAGGACGGCAATGAAGCGTGGCATGGCAGGGATCTCCAGGATCGTCCTATTCTGCATAGTGGCGCTGTCGGCGCTTTTTTCGGCAGTCTCGCCGGGTGCTGCGCAGAACCCGCCCGCGGCTCCTGTTACGGCAGGTCCACCGGCCGAAGTGCGTCAGATGATGGAGCTGATGCAGACGCCTCAGGTCAAGCAATGGATGTCGACGCAGATGACGGCGGCGCCTGCGAGGGATGCGGCGGCCGGCGACCAGATGTCGGTGCTCTCAGGCCTGCTCCAGCATGCCCGCCGGCACGTCTCAATGGTCTCCGATGCGGCGATGGCGCTGCCCTCACAGGTCGGCCATGCTTCTTCGCTGTTTTTCGGCGAGATCGCCGCCGCCGGCTGGCCGCGCATGATGGCGCAGTTTCTGGCGATTTTCCTGCTTGGCACCATCGTCGAGCGCATTGCCCGCTATGCCTTTCGCCGCCGCCGCCAAGCGGCACAGATGGCGGGCATGCACCTTGCCCCGCGCGTCATCCCGGCACTGATCTTCGCCATGGCGACGGCGCTTGCTCTTCTCAGCGTCAGCTGGCCGCCGGTCAGCCAGAGCATCGCGATCGTTTGCGTTGTCGCGCTTGTGGTCCAGCGCTTCACGATTTGCCTCGGCGGTGTACTGGTCGATCTCATCGGGCTGGCGCGGGTGGAGGAAGAACGGCAGGGTATCACTGATCCGATCATGCCGGCGCGCGCGGTTGCATTCTTCTGGTATCGGCGCTGTGCGACTTTCGTCATCTATTTCATTTTCGGCTGGGCGGTGATCCAGTCGATGGAGCCGCTCGGTTATTCCTCGAGCGTGCGGCTCCTCGTCGGCTATATCCTCGGCATCGGCCTGTTGTTGATTGCGATCGAGGCGGTCTGGTCGCGGCCGCAGAAGGACGAGAAGCGTGGTCACGGTACATCCTGGGCGCTCACCGTCTATTTCCTCTTGCTCTGGAGCCTTTGGGTCGCAGGCTTCAACTGGCTGCTCTGGCTCGGCATTTACGTGCTGCTGCTGCCGCGCGTGCTTGCCGTCTCGACGATTGCGGTAAAATCGCTGCAGCAGACCGAAGCGAGCTTCCTCGCCACGCGCCGCATTGCAGCCGTGCTGCTCGATCGCGGCGTGCGGGCGCTGATCATTGCCGTTGCCGCCATCTGGCTTGGGCATATGCTCGGCGTCGGCGCCGACACGATGGCTGCCGGCGAAACGATGATCGACAAGATCGCGCGCGGCGTGATCGGCGGCATCGTCATCCTGCTTGCCGCCGATCTGCTCTGGCATGTCATCAAGGCCTATATCGACGGCAAGCTGCTCGATTCATCCGTGGATGGCGGAGCAACGGATGAGGAGAAGGCCAAGCGCGCGCGGATACAGACGCTGTTGCCGATCTTCCGCAATATCCTTGCCGTCGTCATTGCCGTCATCGCCGTTCTGATGGTGCTCTCCGGCCTCGGTATCGAAATCGGGCCGCTGATCGCCGGCGCCGGTGTCGTCGGCGTGGCGGTCGGTTTCGGCGCGCAGACGATCGTCAAGGACGTCATCAGCGGCATGTTCTATCTCTGGGACGATGCCTTCCGTATCGGCGAATATATCGAAAGCGGCAGCCACAAGGGCGTGGTCGAGGCCTTCAGCCTGCGCTCGGTCAAGCTCAGGCATCATCGCGGACCGCTGACAACGGTGCCGTTCGGCGAACTCGGCGCCGTGAAGAACCTCAATCGCGACTGGACGATCGACAAGATCAGCCTCAACGTCAAATACGACACCGATCTCGTCAAGGCGAAGAAGGTGATCAAGCAGATCGGCCAGACGCTGCTCGAAAATCCGGAATTCGGTCCTCATATCATCGAGACGCTGAAGATGAAGGGTGTCGAGCAGTTCGGCGAATTCGCCATCGAAATCCGGCTGTCGATGATGACGAAGCCCGGCGAGCAATTCGTCATCCGCCGCAATGCGCTGGCGATGATCCGCAATGCCTTCCAGGAAAACGGCATCGAATTCGCCGTGCCGACGGTGCAGGTGGCGGGTGATCGCGACGCGGAGGTGGATGCTGCCGTCGCGCGCTACGCCGCGCATGCGCGGGCGAGCAGCGAACCGGCGGCATGAACCGCTTCACATTGCGCCGGCGGCTGCGATCAGCAGGCCGCCGATGATCGCCAGGTTGTTTTTCCAGGTATTGATCGCGCTGTCGCGCGCCGTTCCCTGCATGTCCCAGAAATTCAGCAGCATGACGGTGGCGGCCAGCGTGAAGACGATGAGACCGAATGCCGCTGCCGCGACGAACAGGCCGAACATCAGCAGGATGCCGGCGACGATCTGGAACATGCTGCCCAAGACCAGCACCCATTTCGCAAAAGGAACGCCGCGGGCTTCGATCGCCTCGGTCAGCGGCACGATGACGAAAAAATGATGAATGCCGCCAGCGACATAGAGGCCGCCGAGCAGCAGGCGGCCGAGGGCAAGCATCACGAAGGCCGAACCATCCTGCATATCGAACCTTTCTCCCGCATCTCAACTCTCCATCGAGCGCAAGGCTCTGCCGAAGCTTACGAAAATGCAATGTGCTGCGACGCCCGCCTGCGCAAATTCGCCCCAATTGAGGATGATTGAGGCGCAGGCGGCGGGGCTGGGTAGCGGCGGCATGGCTTCATAGAGCTTATATGCCTCTCATGTTACGTCATCTGAAATGATTCCCGCCAAGCTGGCAGTTACAGCAGGGTACGAGAATGTCGGGGCACGGCAATTTGGAAGAGATTGAAGAAACGGACGGGTTTTCTTTTGGCGGGCTATTCAGACGGTACAGAACGCCGCTGTTGGCAGCCGCGTCACTCGTGGTCTTCTGCCTCGTCGGTTACGCGATCATGCAGCTCACCAACGAGGTGCGCTATGACGACGTCGTCGGTGCGCTGGCCGCCACCAGGCCGAGCGCGATCCTGCTTGCGTTGTTCTTCACGGCGCTCAGTTTCCTCGCGCTGATCTTCTACGATCTCAACGCCATCGAATACATCGGCAAGAAGCTGCCCTTTCCGCATGTGGCGCTGACGGCGTTCAGTGCCTATGCCGTCGGCAATACAGCCGGTTTCGGCGCGCTTTCGGGTGGTGCGATCCGCTACCGCGCCTATACCCGCCTCGGGCTCTCGCCGGAGGATATCGGCCGCATCATCGCCTTCGTCACGCTGTCCTTCGGTCTCGGGCTTGCGGGTGTCGCAGCAATCGCCCTCATCGTCATCGCCGACGAGATCGGCCCGCTCGTCGGCGTGAGCCCTTTCCTTCTGCGGCTGATCGCCGGTTCGATCGTCGCCATTCTGGGCGCGGTGATGATTATCGGCCGTGACGGGCGTGTGCTCGATCTTGGCCCTGTAGCAATCCGCCTACCGGATTCGCGCACCTGGTCGCGCCAGTTCCTCGTCACAGCCTTCGATATCGCCGCCTCGGCGTCCGTGCTCTATGTGCTGCTGCCGCAGACGGCCATCGGCTGGCCGGTCTTCCTCGCCGTCTATGCAATCGCCGTCGGTCTCGGCGTGCTCAGTCACGTCCCGGCCGGGCTCGGCGTGTTCGAGACCGTGATTATCGCCTCGCTCGGCAGCGCGGTGAACATCGATGCCGTGCTCGGATCGCTGGTGCTCTACCGGCTGGTCTACCATGTGCTGCCGCTGTTGATCGCTGTGCTCGCCGTCTCGGCGGCGGAGCTGCGTCGTTTCGTCGACCATCCGGCCGCCTCCAGCATGCGGCGCATCGGCGGACGGCTGATGCCGCAGCTGCTGTCGGCTCTCGCACTGCTGCTCGGCGTCATGCTGGTGTTTTCGAGCGTCACGCCGACGCCCGACCAGAACCTCGAATTCCTCTCCAACTATCTGCCACTGCCGATGGTCGAAGGGGCGCATTTCCTCTCCAGCCTGCTGGGGCTGGCACTCGTCGTCGCCGCGCGCGGTCTCGGCCAGCGGCTCGACGGCGCCTGGTGGGTGGCCGTGTTCTCGGCGCTTGCCGCGTTGACTTTGTCGCTGCTGAAGGCGATCGCGCTCGTCGAAGCCGCTTTTCTCGCCTTCCTCATCTTCGGGCTCTTCGTCAGCCGCCGGCTCTTTACCCGTCAGGCCTCGCTGCTCAACCAGGCGCTGACGGCGTCCTGGCTGATGGCGATCGCCGTGATCGTCGTCGGCGCCGTCGTCATCCTGCTCTTCGTCTATCGCGACGTCGAATACAGCAACCAGCTTTGGTGGCAGTTCGAATTCACCGCCGAGGCGCCGCGCGGGCTGCGCGCCGTCCTCGGCATCACCATCATCTCGTCGGCGATCGCCGTCTTCAGCCTGCTCCGGCCGGCAAGCTTCCGGCCGGAGCAGGCGACGGACGAGGCGCTGGCGCGTGCCGTCGAGATCGTCATGAAGCAGGGCAATGCCGATGCCAATCTGGTGCGCATGGGCGACAAGAGCATCATGTTCTCGGAAAACGGCGATGCCTTCATCATGTATGGCCGGCAGGGCCGCTCCTGGATCGCACTGTTCGATCCGGTCGGCGACCATCGCGCCGTGCAGGAACTCGTCTGGCGTTTCGTCGAAGCGGCGCGTGCCGCCGGCTGCCGCGCCGTGTTCTACCAGATATCGCCGGCGCTGCTGTCCCATTGCGCCGATGCCGGCCTGCGCGCCTTCAAGCTCGGCGAACTGGCGGTGGCCGATCTCAGGACCTTCGAGATGAAGGGCGGCAAATGGGCGAACCTTCGCCAGACGGCAAGCCGTGCCCAGCGCGACGGGCTGGAATTCGCCGTCGTCGAACCGCAGGACGTGTCTTCGGTCATCGATGATCTAGCCGCCGTTTCCACGGCCTGGCTCGAGCATCACAATGCCAAGGAAAAGGGCTTCTCGCTCGGCGCCTTCGATTCCGATTATGTCTCCTCGCAGCCGGTCGGCATCCTGAAAAAGGACGGCAGGATCGTCGCCTTCGCCAATATCCTCGTGACCGAATCCAGACAGGAGGGCACGATCGATCTCATGCGCTTCTCGCCGGACGCGCCGAAGGGCTCGATGGACTTTCTCTTCGTGCAGATCATGGAATATCTGCGAGGGCAGGGTTTCACTCACTTCAATCTCGGCATGGCGCCTCTCTCCGGCATGTCGAAACGCGAGGCGGCGCCCGTCTGGGACCGTATCGGCAGCACCGTCTTCGAACACGGCGAGCGCTTCTATAACTTCAAAGGCCTTCGGGCATTCAAATCCAAGTTTCATCCGCACTGGCAACCGCGCTATCTTGCGGTCTCAGGAGGGGGCAATCCGATGATCGCGTTGATGGATGCGACATTTCTGATTGGGGGCGGATTGAAAGGGGTAGTGAGAAAATGATCAGGACAATCCTTCTTGCCACGGCATGCGCCTGCATGCTCGCGACCGCACCGGCGACCGCCGCCGAGGAGACCACGCAGAGCTTCGAAACCGGGCTCATCCCGTCGCCGCACATCTTCCTGCCGGAAGGGGAGGTGAAGGGCACGGTGATGCTGATCTCGGATGCCGCCGGCTGGGGCGACTATGAGAAGGGCGAAGCCGACAGGTTGGTCGCCGAAGGTGCCGTTGTCATTGGCGTCGACTTTCCATCCTATATCCAGGCGCTCAGCCGCTACGACGTCAGCCTCAACGACGGCTGCGTCTACATGGTGTCGGACATCGAATCGCTGAGCCAGCAGGTGCAGCGTGCGACCGGCAACAACGCCTATCACCTGCCGATCGTCGCCGGCATCGGCGAGGGCGGGGCCTTGGCGCTGGCGATCGCCGCGCAAACACCGGATGCGACGATCGGCCAGACACTTGCCGTTAATCCGGTCGCCGGCATTCCGCTTGCCAAGGAGCTTTGCACGCCGGCGTCCAAGCAGGTGGTCGGCGAACGCACGGTCTATGGCCTCAGCGACGGCGTCCTGCCGGACCCGATCATTACCATCTTCACGCCTGATGCCAACAAGGATGGCCGGGCGCATGCCGAGGCACTGAAGAAGGCCCATGACGATCTCGAGATCCGCGATTCCACCGACGATGCGCAGACGGCATTTGCCGATACGCTCGACGATCTCGTCACCGCCTCCGGCGCCTTCGGCAACCCGCTTGGCCTGCCGCTGGCGGTGCTCGAGGCGACGCCCGCCCTCGACACGATGGCGGTAATCTATTCCGGCGACGGCGGCTGGCGCGACATCGACAAGGAGGTCGGCGGCACGCTGCAGAAGGAAGGTATTCCGGTCGTCGGCGTCGATTCGCTCCACTATTTCTGGAAGGAGCGCAAGCCGGAGGAGACAGCCGCCGATCTTTCGAAGATCATCGATTTCTACCGCAAGCAGTGGAAGGTGAAGCACGTGCTGCTCGTCGGTTATTCCTTCGGCGCCGATGTCGTGCCCGCCACCTACCAGCTCCTCAAGTCAGCCGAAAAGTCGGCGGTGGCGCAATTGTCGCTGCTGTCGCTTTCGCACCAAGTCGACTACGTCATCTCTGTTCTCGGCTGGCTCGGCCAGAAGACGGAAGGGGCGGGAGGCGACCCCGTCGGCGATCTGAAGAACATCGATCCGAAGCTCGTGCAATGCATCTACGGCAAGGACGACGATGACGATGTCGCTTGTCCGGCGCTGAAGGATAGCGGCGCCGAGGTCATCGAACTGCCCGGCGATCATCACTTCGACGAGAATTACGACCTTCTGACGAAGACGATTATCGACGGGCTGAAGAGACGGCTGCAGAATTGATGCATGTCGCCCAAAACCGTGCAGCGGTTTTGGGACCACGACAGGCATCAGATAGAGACTTAAAGCGCTCGCGCCCTGCAGGACGCGCTAACGCATCAGCGTTTCTTCGCTCCAGCCGAGCGCGGCGAGTTCGCTGCCGCGGAACCGGGCATCGTCGGCAATGATGAATTCGTCGAGTTGCGGCGGAGCGACGCTGGTGCCGGAGAGCATCGCATGCACCTGCCCGCGATGATGGGTCTGATGCTGGAAGAGGTGGCCGAGCACGTCCTCCATCCGCTCCTCTTGGATGCGGTCGCCGCGATGGAGGCTGATGGTCGAGGTGAGCCTCTCCGGCGTCAGGGCCTCGCAAAGCGCCGTCAGGCGCTGATCGACCTTCGCCTGCGCCTCTGCCAGCGAGGAAACGTCATCGAATGGTTCGTCGACCTCGAAGGCCTTGAGCCCGAGCGTGCCGCCTTCCAGGCCGTCGATATAGAACCAGTCGACGGTGATGATATGGTTCAAGGTTTCCTTGATCGAGGGGAAGAAGCTGGTGCGTGGTGCTTCGAATTCGGCGGGCTTTAGAGTCGCGCAGGCCTGAAGCAGGCGGCGGTTGGCGAGAGCGTTGTTATAGGCAAGTTTGCGGAATGACCTGACAGGATCGAAGGTTGGCATCGGCGCATCTCCTCTCTAAGCGCTTTTGGCGACAGCACGGGCACCTTTTGAGGCGCGCAAAGGGCGCTGTAACACCTTGAATTGCCTGCGTCAGTCTTTGCCATCGAGATCGCCGTCCCGCCAGACGAGATGACGTGGCACAACGGGAAGGGTTTCGATTTCATCGGCGATGAAATAGGGCGGGATGTCGAGTGCGGTCAGGGCACTACGCGTTGCCGGCACCCATTTGAACTCGAGATGGTTGTCGCCGTCCTCGACCCGATGGATGATCTCGCCGGACAAGAAGGGGAATTCCGGTGGAAGGTCCATCAGGTAATAGAGACAGAGTTCATGCCAGTCGCGCTGTTCGTAGCGGAAGAAGTTCTCGACGATCCACAGCAGCCGATGGACGGTCACTTCAACGCCCAGTTCCTCCACCATCTCCCGTTTCAGCGTTTCCTCCGACGTCTCGCCGATTTCCGCCCTGCCGCCTGGAAAGGTCCAGAAGGGCTCATGCACGGCGCGATGGACGAGCACGTGGCCGTCGCGAAAGCCGAGGCCGGCGATGCGATAGTTGAAACGCTCAGCGCCCGCATTCAGGCGGATGAGAGTGCGCTTGGCCATGCCATTCTTATCCAAGATCGATCACGACAATTTCCGGCGGCACGCCGAAGCGCACCGGTGCGATGGAGCAGCCGAGGCCACCGGAAACGATGATATTACGCCCCTCCTCGATCATATGGCCATAGGCGTAGCGGTTGCCGTAACGCGAGGGGACGATTGGCGAACGGCCGAGGAAACGGATCTGTCCGCCATGGGTGTGGCCCGATAGCGTCAGCGACACGCGCTCCGGCACGCGCGGAAAGATATCGGGTTCATGGGCAAGCAGGATGGCGGGCGCATCGTCCGTCACCTGAGCCATCGTTCCATCGAGATCGTCGAGGCCGAGCATCTGCGTGCGGCCCCACTTCCGGCCGGGCAGCAGCGCCAGCTGATCTTCGAGGCCTGCGAGCCAGAAGCCGCGGCCATCCTTTTCGAGCCGAACGGCGCGGTTGCCATAGACCGGGATGCCGACGTCGGCGAGGGCTCGGTGTCCGAATGTTTCCATCCCGCCGTTCTTCTGGGCGGTCCTGTCCTCCCACCAATCGTGGTTGCCCATGACCGCATGGACGCCGAGAGGGGCCTGCAAGGTGGCGAGCGCCTTCGACCATTGGCTCGAATGCACGTACTGCGTCACCATGTTCATGCCGGCGGCATAATCGCCGAGCAGGACGGTGACATCGCCTTCGAGTTCATTCGCCCTACGGCAGATCGCGGCAATGCGGCCTGCCGACATCCAGGGTTCGCAGGCATGGAGATCGGCGAGCGCAACGACGCGGAGCTTGAGCCCCGGGGTCCATCCCGGCGGCGTCAGCTGATAGCGGGTGATGGCGAGCCGCGCGAGCGGTTCATAGGCGAAGGCATAACCACCAAGCGACATGACGCCTGCGATACCGCCGCCAAGAACCTTGAAAAATCCGCGGCGGGTGATCACTCAGTTGTCCTCCTGGAACAGCCGGAACTGCGCAGCCTCCATATCCTTGGGTGGTTGCATTCCCAGATGTTTCCACGCGATTGCGGTCAGAACACGGCCGCGTGGCGTGCGCTGGATGAAACCCTGCTGGATCATATAGGGCTCGATGATGTCTTCGATCGCGTCTCGCGGCTCGGAAAGGCCGGCGGCGATGGTTTCGATGCCGACCGGGCCGCCGCCGAAATTGACGGCGATCATGTTGAGGTAACGTTTGTCGAGCTGGTCGAAGCCGACATTGTCGACCAGCAGACGGGTCAGCGCCTCGTCGGCGATCTCGCGAGTGACGGCTTCCGCTCTTGCCACCTCGGCGAAGTCGCGCACGCGCCGCAGCAGCCGGCCGGCGATGCGCGGGGTGCCGCGGGCGCGTCTTGCGATCTCGCGGGCGCCCTCCTCGGTGATCGGCAGGTTCATCAGCCGCGCGCCGCGGCGCACGATCAGTTCCAGCTCCTCGACGGTGTAGAAGCTCAGGCGCACCGGAATGCCAAAGCGGTCGCGCAGCGGCGTCGTCAACAGGCCGAGGCGGGTGGTGGCCGCCACCAGGGTGAATTTCGACAGGTCGATCTTCACCGAGCGAGCGGCAGGCCCTTCCCCGATGATGAGGTCGAGCTGGAAATCTTCCATGGCCGGATAGAGGATTTCCTCGACGGCCGGATTGAGGCGATGGATCTCGTCGATGAAGAGCACGTCGCGCTCCTCGAGATTGGTGAGCAGGGCAGCGAGATCGCCGGCCTTGGCAATAACAGGGCCCGACGTCGAGCGAAAGTTGACGCCGAGCTCTTTGGCCATGATCTGCGCCAGCGTCGTCTTGCCGAGGCCGGGCGGACCGACGAAGAGCACATGGTCCAGCGCTTCGCCGCGGTTTTTCGCCGCCTCGATGAAGACCTTAAGATTGGCGCGCGCTTCCGCCTGGCCGGTGAACTCGTCCAGCGATTGCGGGCGCAACGTGATATCAAGGTCTTCGCCCCGCTTTTCCGGCGATATTAGGCGGGCGGATTCGCTCATGTCAAAAGTTCCATTCCAGGTATGGTTTTTGCGGCTTGGGCATCGAATGTCCTGGTTGTCACGCAGCCCGCATCACGATTACGAAGGGCGATGAAGACATCTGCAAATTCTGCATTCGTCCGCACCATGATTGCGAGCGTCTCCTCGACTACTCTTTCATCTTCAAGGATCAGGTCGGCCGAGTCCAACAAGTCCGAAATCGCCTCCATGATCTGTTCTCTCTTCAGCTTGATCCGTTGCCTCAAGAACCACGCGCATTCCATCAGCGTGATGCAACTGATATAGCCGGGTGCCGTATCGGACAGGCTCGCGAAGAGCGTTGTAACCTTCTCCGTCTGGACGACATCGTCCTTCAGGAGGAAGCGCAGCATAATATTGGTGTCGAGGCCAATCATCTTGCACTAATCACGTGATCGGCGATGGCTTCCCCAATCGCCTCGTCCATTTGCGTCAAAGTGATCGTCGGTCGGTTCGGATCGTGAAATTTGCCTGCAAGGTCGATGGCGCGCTTGTTTTTGGCTTTCATGATGATTTCGCCATCGCGATTGATGTAGCGGATCCTGTCGCCGGACTTCAGATTTAGCAATTCACGAACTTCAGCCGGAATTGTTGTCTGGCCCTTCGATGTCATCGTACCGTAGTAGATATTCATGCGGATCTCCTTACCATTCGAGTTTAGTAAGGAATTGCCATATATTCAAGGAGGTCACCGCGCCAGTTCCTTCAGCCCCAACCTGATCAGCTTGGCGCTGTCGGCGCCATCGCCCGCCGTCTTCATGGCCGCGGCAATCGCGTTCGCCGCCTGGTCGCGGGAGTAACCGAGATTGGTCAGCGCGGAAACCGCATCGGCGACAGGCGCGGCCGCGACGCCTTCGCCGAGTTCCTGCTTGAGAGCGATATTGATCGCTTCGCCGGCAAAGGCAGGCGCCCGGTTCTTGAGTTCGGTGACGAGGCGCATGGCCACCTTGGGACCAACGCCCGGCGCACGGGAGACGGCGGTGCGATCCTGCAGGGCGATCGCATTGGCCAGTTCGCCTGGGGTCAGCGTCGAGAGCACGGCGAGCGCCACCTTGGCGCCGACGCCCTGAACGCTCTGGAGCAGGTTGAACCATTCCCGCTCCAGCGCGGTCATGAAACCGAAGAGCTTCAACTGATCCTCGCGCACATAGGTTTCGATAAACAGCACGCAGGCCTCGCCAGCCGAGCCAAGCTTGGAAAGGGTGCGGGCCGAGCAATGGGCGACGTAGCAGACGCCGTGCACGTCGACGAGCACATAGTCTTCGCCGATCTCGTCTATGGTGCCTTTCAGCTTGCCGATCATGGGTCGCGGTCTCTCAAGGATGCGTTTCGGGAGAAATGATGTCCAATTCAGGGAAATAGGAGCGGTAGCGCGCGCCATCGCGCGTCAGAAGGCGGTGCGATCGAACGAGGGCGTGCGCCCCGATGAAAAAATCCGGCAGGGTGCGATCGCGCAGGCCGCCGCTTCTCCGGTACTGCGCGTGGGCCATGCCGGCCCGGTACGCGGCGGGAAACGGCAGGGACTCGCGGATCAGGTTCAGCCGCGACAGGAGAAATGCAAGGGTTTCCTCGCGCGGGGTCATGCTTGCCAACTCCGCCCAGACGACCGGTGTCATGATGAATTGCGAATCCGGACGCAATATGCTCAACGCCCGCGCGGACCATTCCCTGAAAGGATTATCCGGCCCGAAAATATCGATGAAGATGTTCGTATCAACGAGGACTGAGGTCATCACGTGGTCCCCTCAACCATTCCATGAATTCATCGGTCGTCATGCCGCTGGTGTCGAGGGTCCCGCTCATACTGCCGAGCCAGGATTCAAAATCGTCCTGTGATGGCTCTATCCTGCTGGATAGGACAACGAGGCGGGCACCCTTTTCATCGGCAACGAAATCCACCTCGGATCCGGGGCCGATCTTCAAACGGTCTCGGATGTCCTTGGGAATGGTCACCTGGCCTTTTTCCGTCACGCGCATGGTAATACCTCCGAGGTATTACTTATCATCGAATGGGAACAAGTCAAGAACAGACTAGCCGGTCAGCGCCTGCCGCATCCGGTTGCTGCCGCGATTATGCGCATGGCAGATGGCGATCGCCAGGGCGTCGGCGGCGTCGTTGCCCTTGAATTCGACCTTCGGCATCAGGATCTTCAACATCATGTGGATCTGCTGCTTTTCGCCGTGGCCGACGCCGATGACGGCCTTCTTCACGGCGTTCGGGGCATATTCGGAGACCGGCAGCCCGGCGCGCGCCGGCACCAGCATGGCAATGCCGCGGGCCTGACCAAGCTTCAGGGTCGCCACCGCATCCTTGTTGACGAAGGTCTGTTCGACGGCCGCCTCATCCGGCTTATAGCTGTGGACGATCTCCGCCAGGCCGTCGTGCAATTGGCAAAGGCGGGAGGCAAGGTCCATGTCGCCGTCGGAGGTCACGGTTCCGGATGCCACAAACCGCAGGGAATTGCCTGATGTCTCGATGATTCCCCAGCCGGTGCGGCGAAGCCCGGGATCGATACCGACGATGCGAATCGTGTTTTGCATGGTTCAACCTATAGCGATTGCGAAATAACTGCCATTGATATGTGAACAAAACAAAAACATTCCGGGATTTCGGCCCTGCCATTTACCGCGAATTAAAACAGATGCCTGAATTCTAGTCATCGAATACGAGAGGGCTTCTTTTCGCGAAGATTTAAGCCCCCGATGTTGTGTTTATAGATCAGTTGATCAGGCATGCGCTGCGTGCCCGCGCTTGGCAGGCGCGTTCAGAAGGGGTTCGTCGTACATGGCTCGGAGATTTCAATCCCTGTCCTTCAAGGTCATCGCCACATTCATTCTGCTGACCGTGCTGTCGATCGCGGTCATCGATGTGCTTGCCTATTTCGCCAGCAGCCGCATTTCCGACGAGCAGGCGCTGAAGGCCAAGGAAAGCGTGCTGATCTTTCGCGGTGACATGCTGCAGGACCAGCTGACGCAGCTTGAAAACCAGGCCAATTCCATCGCGCGCATCGAGGCGCTGCAGATGTCGATCACCAATCTGAAGAGCGGCTGGAAGACCATCGAGAAGACCGCTGGTGATGCCCGTGCCGAGCTGAAGAAGGTTTTCATAGCAGGCAACCCCAACCCCGCCGACCAGCGCGAGAAGCTCATCAAGCCGGAAGGGCCGAGCGGCTTTTATTATTCGAGCCACGAGAAGACGCAGGGCGAAGTCGCCCGCGACCTCGAGGATACCGCCTTCAGCGATCTGCTGATTGTCGATCTCGAGGGCACCGTGCTCTATTCCTATAAGAAGGAAGACGATTTCGCCGAGAACCTGAAGTCGGACGCCTGGAAGGCGACCGGCGCCGGCATCGCTTTCGCCAAGGCGATCGAGAATACCGCCAAGGCGTCCGATGACACCGCGCCGACAGGCTTTTCCGGCCTTCGCGTCGATGTCGGCAGCGGCAAGTCAGCGATCTTCTATGCCGTGCCGATCGTCAAGCTTGGGGCGGCCAAGGGCATCATCCTCTTCAAGGTGCGCGACGATATCGTCACCGGCATCCTCGCCAAGGGCATCGTCCAGGGCAGCACGGCGCGAGCGGCGATTGTCTCCGGCGATGGTTCCGCCATCGGCCTCGACGGAAGCGGCAAGCTTGCGACGCTCGATGCGACGCCCTTCACCTTCATCAAGAGCGCACTTGCCAGTTCGGCGATGACAGTGGCCGATTTCGACCGGGCGGATGGTACGGCTCGTGCCTATGTCCGCGGCATCGACTATCGCGGCGACCGCTTCCTCGTTGTCGAGAGTGTGCTCCTGAGCGAGCTCAATGCCGGCTCGATCGAGATCGCCACCCTGCTGACGATGATCGGCATCGGCGTGCTCGTCGTCATGGCGGTCACGACCGGGCTCGTCACCAATTTGCTGTTTTCGCCGCTTGCGCGGCTTGCCGGCGTCACCCGCGATGTCGCCGACGGCAAGCTCGACAGCGAGATCGGCAGCCTGAACCGGAAGGACGAGATCGGCACGATGGCCAATGCGCTCGACCGCTTCCGCCACTCGCTGATCGAAAGCCGCGAACTCGAAGCCGCCAGTGAAGAGACGCGCCTGCAGGCCGAGCAGGACCGCCAACAGAATCTGGCCGAGCGTGAGGCCGAGGCGAAAACGTTGCAGCAGGTGGTCGAGGCGATTGACGAGGGCCTGCATCATCTGGCGAACGGCGATCTCGCCTATCAGATCGATACCCGCTTCCCGAACGAGCTTGAAAGCCTGCGCGTCAATTTCAACGAGGCTCTGGCGACGCTCAGCGAAACCATGACGGCCATCGGCGGCAACTCGATGGCGGTGCGCGCCGGCTCCGAGGAGATGCGCACCGGCGCCGACGAACTTGCCGGGCGCACCGAGCGCCAGGCCGGCTCGATCACCGAGACGGCGAATGCGATCAGCGCCATCACACAGTCGGTCCGCCGGCAGATCGAGCGGGCCGAGCAGGCCGAGCGCATCGCCCGCGACGCCAAGAAGGAGACGACCGGCTCAGGCCAGATCATGCGCGAGACGATCGCGGCGATGGAGGCAATCCAGGCCTCCTCGCGCCAGATCAACACGATCATCTCCGTGATCGACGACATCGCCTTCCAGACCAACCTCCTGGCGCTCAATGCCGGCGTCGAGGCGGCGCGCGCCGGTGAATCCGGCAAGGGCTTCGCCGTCGTCGCCATGGAAGTGCGCGAGTTGGCCCAGCGCTCGTCGAGCGCGGCCAAGGAGATCTCCAGCCTGCTGCAGAAATCGACGCATGAGGTCGAAAGCGGCGTTACGCTTGTGGAAAAAGCGGGCGTCGCCCTGACGGGCATCGGCGCCCATGTCGAGGCGATCAACGGGCAGATCAACGAGATCATGAGTGCGACCCGCGAGGAGGCCAATACGCTGCGCGAGATCAATAGCGCCGTTGCCGAACTCGACGCGATGACGCAGCAGAACGCCTCGATGGTCGAAGAGACGACGGCGGCGATCCACCGGCTGGCGACGGAAGCCCTGGAAATGGACCGCCAGCTCGGCAATTTCACGCTGCCGCCCGGCTACCACCAGCCGATCGCCGAGGTGCATGTGCTGCGCCGTCACCGATAAATGATCGCTTGTGACATTGCAGAAGGGTCGCGCTCGCGCGGCCTTTTTGTTTGCGCGCATGGTTTGGAATGGCGCGGGCGCGAACCTACATAGACGGCATCGTTCAACTGCGCGGCAGGTTTCCCATGGTTCCCTTCTCCATACTCGACCTTTCCCCCGTTGCCGAAGGCAGCACCGTGCGCCAGTCCCTCGAGGCCTCGGCGCGGATGGCTGTGAAGGCCGAGGAATTTGGCTACAAGCGCTTCTGGCTTGCCGAACATCACGGCATGCCGGGGATCGCCAGTGCTGCCACATCAGTCGTCATCGGCCATGTCGGAGCTGCGACAAAGCGCATCCGCATCGGCTCCGGCGGCATCATGCTGCCCAATCATTCGCCGCTGGTCATCGCCGAGCAGTTCGGCACGCTGGAGGCGCTCTTCCCCGGCCGCATCGATCTCGGCCTCGGGCGCGCGCCGGGAACGGACATGCGCACGGCACAGGCGCTGCGGCGCAATCTCGAGGCCGGCGCAAACAGCTTTCCCAACGACGTGGTGGAACTGCAGCAACTTCTCGATACGCCGGTCGAGAACCAGGCGATCCTCGCGGTTCCCGGCAATGGTTCACATATCCCGATCTGGCTGCTCGGCTCCAGCCTCTACAGCGCCCAGCTCGCCGGCATGCTGGGCCTTCCCTATGCTTTCGCCTCGCATTTCGCGCCCGACATGCTGCTCGATGCGATCGCGATCTACCGCGACCGCTTCCAGCCCTCGGTGACGCTCGACAAGCCCCATGTGATGGTCGGCGTCATGGGCGCGGTGGCGGCGACGGACGAGGAGGCACGCTACCATTTCACCTCCGCAGAGCAGCAGTTCGTCAATCTGCGCCGCAATGTCCGCGGCCCGTTCCCGCGTCCGGTGGCCGATATGGCGGACTTCTGGTCGCCGATGGAAAAGATGAATGTCGAACACACGCTGCGTTATGCCGTGGTCGGCTCGCCGAAGACGGCGGAGGCGAAACTGACGGAGTTTCTACAGGAAACGCAGGCCGACGAGGTGATCATCTCGATGCCGATCCACGACATCGAGGCGCGGCTGAGGTCGGTGGAGCTTTTTGCCGGATTGGGAAATTTCATGCGGGCCGCCGCGTAGGGTTTACGAACAACGCCTTGAACCGGGTTGATGGTTCATCAACGAAAAAACCCGGCCTCGCAGCCGGGTTTTTATTTGAGACCGCTCGAAAAAATCAGGCGGAGAGCTTGGCCAGCACTTCTTCCGAGACTTCGAAGTTGGAATAGACGTTCTGCACGTCGTCATCGTCTTCCAGGCTGTCGATGAGTTTCAGCAGCGACTGGGCTTTTTCCTCGTCTACCGGCACGTTGTTCTGGGCGCGCCAGACGGCCTTGACGGTTTCGGCTTCGCCGAGGCTCGATTCCAGCGCTTTCGCCACTTCGCCGAGGGCTTCGAAGGCGCAGGTGATGTAGTGGCCGTCTTCGTCGGACTCGACGTCGTCAGCGCCGGCTTCGATCGCGGCTTCCATCACCTTGTCGCCATCGCCGACGGAAAGCTTGTAGGTGATTTCGCCGACATGGTCGAAGGAGAAGGAAACGGAGCCGGTTTCGCCGAGAGCGCCGCCGGCCTTGGTGAAGCTCGAGCGGACGTTGGAGGCGGTGCGGTTGCGGTTGTCGGTCAGCGCCTCGACGATGATCGCCGTGCCGCCGGGGCCGTAGCCCTCATAGCGGACTTCGTCGTAGTTTTCGCCGTCGGCACCGGCTGCCTTCTTGATGGCGCGGTCGATATTGTCCTTCGGCATGGACTGGGCCTTGGCGTTCTGGATCGCCAGGCGAAGGCGGGCGTTCATCGTCGGGTCGGGCAGGCCGGCCTTTGCGGCAACGGTGATTTCGCGCGCAAGCTTGGAGAACATTTTCGACCGCACGGCATCCTGACGGCCTTTGCGGTGCATGATGTTTTTAAACTGTGAATGGCCAGCCATGGCACCCCTGTTCACGTCTCATTGTTCGGAATGGGCCGCCTTATAAGAGCGAAACGGCACCCGTTCAAGGAAAAAGCAGTTCGGAACAAAGGCGAGGGGATGACGTTTCAACCGAACTCCATCCAACGGAAAGGAACGGTCATGGCAAGTCTCAGTGAGGCGCAGGAACATCCAGCACGTCAGCTCTGGGATCAGGTCAACGGTGTTCATGCCGGCATGCTCGGAATTTCCGGACTGGACATGCACATGCAGCCGATGGCGCCGCATGCCGATCCCACCACCAACACCATCTGGTTCTACACCAAGACCGACGCCGACATCGTGCGCGCCATCAAGCCCGGCAGCCGCGCGCATTTCTGCGTTATCGGCAAGGATCACGACTATCACGCCTGCCTCGCCGGTGTGATCGAGGTGCATCCTGACCCTTCCAAGATCGAGGAATATTGGAGCTCGATCGTCGCGGCCTGGTATGACGGCGGCAAGAAGGACCCCAAGCTCACCATGCTGTCCCTCCATGTCGACGATGCCGAGATCTGGGTTTCCACGGGCAACAAGCTGAAATTCGGCTGGGAGATCGCCAAGGCCAATCTCGACGACGATAAGATGCCGGATGTCGGCATCAAGCGCCATCTGCAGTTCGCTTGACGCGCAGTGCTCCTGCATAATTCCTTAAAATCGGAATCGATTTGAGGAAAAAATTATGCAGCAATTGAAAGTGCTACAGCGTCCTTTGCGCGTCTGAAAAGACGCGCGGCGCTGTAGAGGGAAAACCGCCGGGCCTTTTTACTGCACGCCCTTCAACACATAGATCAGCGGCTTTTTCGGCAGAGTGCGCATCGAGACGGTGATGCTGTCATCGGGCGCATTGGCGACGTCGAAATCCTTGCCGAACATCGAGACGAAGGCTTCGACCGGCGGGCCGCGCCGGTGCATCGGCAGGATCAACGACGAGCGTAGCCGCTTGATGACGCGGCTCATGCTGTCGGCGCCCATGGTCAGGCCGCCATCGACTGGGACCATGACGATGTCGAGCCGGCCGATCTCGGTATAATGGGCATCCGTCAGCTCGTAGTGCAGGTGGCCGAGATGGCCGATGCAGAGGCCGGCGATCTCGAAGATGAAGATGGAATTGCCGTTTTCATGCGCGCCGCCGAGGCCGTAGCTGAAGCGGATATCCGTGGGGACGTTGCGGATATAAGCATCGCCGACGACGAGATTGACGTTGGCCTTCTCGCCCGGAATGTCGCTCCACCCATGCAGCACATGCTTGATGCCGGGATCGGGGGTCAGGGTATAGTGGGTCGTGTGCGCCTTGTTCATGGTCACGACATCGGGCGGCGTTGCCGGCCTGTACCAGCCATTATAGTCGGTTGCGATAACGATGCCGCCGGGCGTATCGATCTCGAAGGTCGAATGGCCGAGGAAGGTCAGTTTGACATCCTCGCCCTCGGAGACGGCAGGCACCAGCGGCGGGGCGCCGGAAAAGCTTGCGAAGGTCGCCTTGGGGACGGTTTGCGCGATCGCCTGGCACTGGCTGACCGGTAGCCGCTGCTCTTGTGCCCCGGCAAGATTCGGCGCGGCCAAGGCCGCAATGCATGCGATAGCGAGGACAAGATATCGCGGCTTCATGCCACCCCTCCGGCGCTCTATCACCCTTCAATCGGCGCATAATCCTTTTCGAAAGTCGATTCCGATTTTCGGGGTTATGCGCGAGTGGCGGGGAGGATGCGGCATGAGGCCGCAGGGGTCCAGACGGCGGGTTCTCACAATTGCGTGTTAAACGGCGCCCGTCGCCTGTTACCGCCAGAACTCCGGCACCGTTTCGGCCAGCCGGGGTCCGAGCCGGAGTGGCGCGATCTTTTCGGCTAGTCCCGTCGTATCCGAGATTTCCACGCCGACGCCGCAGATCGTCGCGGGGCCGTTCGCGGCTTCCATGCGGCCCTTCGGCATCTTGGAGATGAATCGATTGAGCGGCTCCTCCTTGTCCATGCCGAGGGAGGAGTCGTAGTCACCGCACATGCCGGCATCCGACATGTAGGCAGTGCCGCCGTTCAGGATCTGTGCGTCGGCGGTCGGCACATGCGTGTGGGTGCCGACGACGAAGCTGGCGCGGCCGTCGACGAAATGGCCGAAGCACTGCTTCTCGCTGGTCGCCTCCGCATGGAAATCGAAGATGATCGCATCGGCCTGTTCCTTCAGTGGGCAGGCGTCGAGGATGACCTCCGCCGATTTGAAGGGGTCGTCGAGTTCTGGATGCATGAAGACCCGGCCCATGACGTTGGCGACGAGCACGCGCGCGCCGTTCCTGGCATAGAAAAGGCCGGAGCCGCGGCCGGGCGTGCCCTGCGGATAGTTGGCGGGACGCAGGAATTGATCGTGGCGGCCGGCAAAAGCGACGGCTTCCTTCTGGTCCCAGACGTGATTGCCTGTCGTCACCACATCGGCGCCGGCATTGATCGTTTCCAGAAAGATGTCCTCGGTGATGCCGAAGCCGCCGGCGGCGTTCTCGCCGTTGACGATGACGAAATCGAGCTTGAGGTCGGAAATCAGGCCGGGAAGACGGTCCCACACCGCCGTGCGTCCCGTCTTGCCGACCATGTCACCCAGAAAAAGCAGCCGCATTCCCTATCCAATCCAAGAGGCAAAAAAGCGAAGGCCGCTTTCTGTCAGGATGGCATCCAGGCTTATGTCGTGCGGCTCGTCGGGCACATGTGCCACTTCCTGGCAGTCGAATGCAATGCCGATCAGCTTCGGATGCAAGCCTTTTTGCCTTAGCCGGCTGATAGCGCGGTCGTAGTGGCCGGCACCGTAGCCGATGCGGTGGCCGCGGGCATCGAAGGCCGAAAGCGGCACCAGCATGATTTCGGGATCAAGAATGGCGGCATCCGAGCTCGGGCCGACCGTGCCGAAACCGGTATCGACGAGGGGCGCACCTTCCGCCAGCTCGCGAAAGACGATCGTCTGCCGATCGAGGATCGCCGGCACGCAGAGCCGCGCACCGCGCACGGCAAAGCGCGCCATCAGCGGCCTGAGATCGACTTCAGAACGGATCGGCAGGAAGCCGGAGACGATCGTATCCAGCGCAAAACCGACGGCCTCGCCGGCATGGTCGGCCATTGCGAGGCTTTTGGAGGCGCGTTTCTCGGCGGGGATGGCGTCGCGGGCGGACAGCCGTTCGCTGCGCAGCTGCGCTTTCAATTCTCTAGAGGTCATTGGATCTGCCGGTTCTGAGAGATTTACCCGAGCATAGACGGCTGGATGTCCGATGCAAATGCCGGATGCGACAGCATCACGCTCGTTTCACGCCTCGCCCGCCGGCGGCAGCGATCGTCAGACGACGATGCTTGTCGGTATTGTCGCCGTGGCGATGGAGAAGCCTGCCATATTGGCCCCGGCCTGCCGGTCCTGCTGCCGCAACTCGCGCATCGCCTTTTCAAGCACTTGCTTGAGTTCACGCACGACCGCCTTGAACTCTTCCATCGTTTCGCGATCATCGGCCGAGATTCCAGAGAATTTCGGGGCATCCTCGGCGACGCTCGCATAGGCCTTGCGGGCGTTGGCGGCGGCGTCCGGTTCCTGCGAGCCGGTCTCGCCGGCCGCAGTTTCTCCTGAAGTATCCGTCAACGCAGCAGCGGCCCCGCTCGTTGCGACGGCCGTAGCACCCGTGGTTGCATCCACCGGAACAGCCGTTGCCGGGCTGCCGGTCGCGACTGATGATGCGAATTCGGAGGCGGCGGTGCCGACCTTGCGCGCCAGTTCGGCGGCCAGCCGAGCGACCACCTCAGGCGCCATGTTGGAGCTGCGCAGCATCTCCAACTCCTGTTTTGCCTCTTCGAGCTTGCGTTGCGCCTTCGCCTTGGCCTCGTCTCCCGAGTTCGCCAAGGTCTGGCGCATTTGCTGCAGCGCCTGGGTGGCGCGCTGCAGCTTCAGCACGCCCTGATCGGTCTCGCTTCCGGCGGCTGACATGGCTGCCGTCGAAGACGCGCCGCGCAAGATGATGGAGGCAGACGTGGTTGCGACCTGCATGAACAATTCCCCGATTTTTAATTCGAGGCCCCGATTGCGATTCGGGCGCATTCTGCAACGTCAGACTTGCGTGGACCTGTGTCTTGGGGATTTAGGCAGCGCAGCGGCCAGCCGCTGCATCGTCTCGTCGAATAGAGGGGCTCCGCCGGGCGCCCAGCCGAGCGCGCGGATTTTCGCAGTGCTCATGGGATTGAGCGCGGCGCTATCGGCAGGGGCCGGCAGCGCGTGCCGACAGCCCGTCTCGCGGCGGATGGATGAAAGGATATCGCGCGTGTCGACTGACATGTCCGAGACGTTGAAGACCTCGCCGGAGATCCGGGTGCTTTCTGTCTCCAGCATCAGTCTCACCGCCCGACCGAGGTCGCGGCCGTGAACTTCCGTTCCCAGCCGGGCAGCAACCGGCCGGCCGGCGAGGTAATCGGCGATGAGGCCGTCCCATTTGTTCGGCGAGAGATCGCCATAGACGCCGGTCGCCCTCAGGCTTACGCCGGCAAAGCCCGGTGTGGAGAGATGGGCAAGCGCGCGTTCGGCATCGAGCTTGACCTGGCCGTAGAGTGTTTTGGGCTTGGCCAGCATCGTCTCCGTCAGTTCGGTTGCCTCGGGATGTTCGCCGTAGGCGGCGCGGCTGGACAGGAAGACGCAGCGGCGCGTGCCGGCGCGTTTGGCGGCTTCGAAAAGCCGGACGGTGCCGTCGAGGTTCAACCTGTGGAAGGTCTTCGGATCGTCGCCCTCGCCGCCGCGATATTTGCCCGGAACATGACTGAAAGCGGCGTGGACGAAGAAATAGGCGTCATCGAAGACATCGATCGGATCCTTGTCGGGATCGAGCGAAAGCGCTGCGAACTCGACCGGGCGGGAGAAGAGGCGGGGCAGCGGCGCGCGGCGCCCGCCGACGATCACCTGATATCCGGCGGCCAGCAGTTCCTCGACGACATACCGGCCGACGAGACCCGTTCCACCCGATACCAGTACCTTCATGCTGCCCCTTCCGGATTGTCCAGCGCCGTGATCTCAGGCACGTCGCCGCCATCGTGGAAACGGTGCCACAGATCGATCAAAGGTTGTAGTCGCGCTGCCTTGGGATGATCCTTTTCCCACGGTTTTTCATACTGGTAGTGCAGGATCGAAATGCTCTTCCAGTCCCAAAGCTCCGGCATGGTGAACCATACATATTGCAGCATGTTGAAATAAACTGGCAGGCCGTGCCAACCCGGGAAGAACGTCTCGAGAAAGGTCTGATCGGTGCGTCGCCAGAAGGCGTCCGGCCTGTCGAGCCTTTCGAGCATGTGCCGGAACGTGTCATGCGAGGGCGTGGCGACGAAGACGCCGGAATTCATCCGGCGGAAGTCGGCGAGGCTTTCGTAGACATTGGGGGCGGCGGAAAATTCCGGGTAGAGGAAGAGCCTGTCGACGTTCTTCAGCACGAGGGCGTCGGCGTCGATGAAGACACAGCGCTGGTATTCGACGAGCTGCCAGAGCCTGAGCTTGCAGAAATTGTCGAGCGGCGAATGGAAATCCGGCTTGCGGCCCTTGGTGAAAGGAGCTGTCGAATGGAGCTGACCGCGGGCGTGACGCTCGTTGAAGGCGGCAGAGAGCGGCAGGTGCTCGACCTCGATCAGGCGGCAGTCGAGCGCTTCGATGGGTGCGAGAATGGTTTTGTCGACACCGCCTGTGTGGAGAATGACGATGTCGGCGGTGGTGCCGGTTCGGCGCAGGGAATGGGCGAGGGCAGTCGCGCCCATGGCGTAATCGGCATTGGTGACCAGTGTGACATAGGCGAAGCGGGCGGGTATGCCGCTGGCGCTCGTCATATTGCGGCGCTCACGACACCGACTTCAGCCGCTTGCCTTCCGGATCGTGATTGATCGTCGCGGCGATGTCCTTGGTCCAGGCGGAGACGGCCGGAACACGCGCGCGGTCGACGCGATAGGCGAATTTCTTCGCGACGTCGACGATTTCGCCGAGCAGGCCCGCTTCCAGCGTGATCGGGTCGAGGCCGAGATCGCGGAATTTTTCGTTTCGGACGATCAGCTCGTTCTCTGCGGCTTCCTTGCGCGGGTTGGGCAGCCAAGCAATCTTGGCGCCGCTCATCCTGGCGATCATCTCGGCGAGGTCACGCACCCGGTGGGTTTCCGTCATCTGGTTGAAGATCTCGACGCGGGCGCCGCGGGCCGGCGGATTTTTCAGCGCCAGCTCGATGCAGCGCACCGAATCCTGGATGTGGATGAAGGCGCGGGTCTGGCCGCCGGTGCCGTGCACCGTCAGCGGATAGCCGATCGCCGCCTGGATGAGGAAGCGGTTCAGCACCGTGCCATAATCGCCGTCATAGTCGAAACGGTTGATCAGCTGCGTGTGGCGGCGTGTCTGCTCGGTATGCGTGCCCCAGACGATGCCCTGGTGCAGATCGGTGATCCTGAGACCATCATTCCTCGCGTAGAACTGGAAGAGAAGCTGATCCAGGCACTTGGTCATGTGATAGATAGAGCCGGGATTGGAGGGGTAGAGGATCTCCTGGCTGACCGTCTCGCCGCCGGCGGTTTCGATGCCGACCGGTAGGTAACCCTCGGGGATCGCCGCCCCGACCGTCGAATAGCCGTAGACGCCCATGGTGCCGAGATGGATGAGATGGGTATCGAGATTGAGCTCCGTCAGCGCGTTCAGCAGGTTGTGCGTGGCGCTGACATTGTTGTTGACGGTGTAGTTTTTGTGGCGGTCGCTCTTCATCGAATAGGGCGCGGCCCGCTGCTCGGCGAAATGGATGACGGCATCCGGGCGATGTTCGGAAAGCCAGTTCTTCAGGAGTTCGTAATCCTTGGCGAGATCGATCAGATTGAAGTGGATGCGGCGCCCGGTTTCGGCATGCCAGATGCGGGTGCGCTCCTGGATCGAATCCATCGGGGTCAGCGACTGAACGCCGAGTTCGGTGTCGATCCAGCGGCGCGAGAGATTGTCGAGGATATGGATGTCGTGACCGGCATCGGAGAGATGCAGCGACGTTGGCCAACCAATGAAACCGTCTCCGCCCATAACCGCAATCTTCATCGCATCGTCTCCTGATTGGTCGCTCATTATCGGGAATAGTTAGGAATTGTGACAATCATTCAATGCTTGCCTGTCTGAAAGCGTTGCGCCAAACAGGGCACCTGAGTTTGGAGAAAATTATGACGGAACGCCCTTTTTCCATTTCGGGAGAGCTGACGGAGGCCGGACACCGGCTCGTCCAGCGGGTCTATTATGAAGATACCGACTTCTCCGGCCTGGTCTACCACGCCCGCTACCTGCATTTCCTGGAGCGCGGCCGTACCGATTATCTGCGCTGCCTCGGCGTCGAGCAGCGCGAACTCGTCAGCGCCGACGAGGAGGGGCTGGTTTTCGTCGTCCACCGCATGGAGATCGACTTCAAGAGCCCGGCGCGCATGGACGATGTGCTGACGATCCTGACGCATACGGAAAAAGCCGGCGGCGCCAAGATGGTGCTCAATCAGCAGATCCGCTCGGGCGAGACGCTGCTGATCGCCGCCAAGGTGATCATCGCCGTCATCAACGCCCGGGGGCGGCCGAGGCGGCTGCCGGAAACACTGGCGGTGAAATTCCTGGAGGGCAGCACGCCGTTGTAGTGAGAATCGCTTGAAATTCAGGTCTTGTCAGAACTTGAGTTTTATGTGAAGGAATTCCCGCGCCGCAGGATGAGCGCTCTTTCGGCAGCCGGACCTTGCTCCGGTCAAGTAATCCATGGAACGAAATCTTCCAAACACAGGCTTACTGTCACAGTCCGGCACTAACGATCTATTAACCATAATAGTGTCTTACTGGGAAAGTCGGAGTTTGTGCGGTGCACGCCTTCCTTTGACCAAATTTGACGGCAAGAAGGCGGAAGATGAGCTTGGAAGTTTGACCAGGGCTTTGGGCGGCGGCCGCCGGACACTTCTTGCGAGATCAGTTTGTGCCGCCCGGTCCAGCACCGGGCGTTTGGATTCGGGGATTTTGGACCAATGGAACAAGTAGGATTGGCAGCAGCAACGACGGACGTCAGCCTCTGGTCGCTTTTCATGCAGGCCGGCATCGTCGTCAAGCTCGTCATGCTCGGGCTCATCGCGGCCTCGGTGTGGACGTGGGCGATCGTCATCGACAAATACCTGGCCTATGGCCGCGCACGGCGCCAGTTCGACAAGTTCGAACAGGTGTTCTGGTCGGGCCAGTCGCTGGAAGAACTCTATCGCTCGCTGTCGGAGCGCAACAATACAGGGCTCGCGGCGATCTTCGTGGCCGCCATGCGCGAATGGAAGAAATCCTTCGAACGCGGCGCCCGCTCGCCGATCGGCCTGCAGATGCGTATCGACCGCGCGATGGACGTGACGCTCGCCCGTGAAACAGAATTTCTCGGCGCCCGCCTTGGATCGCTCGCGACCATCGGCTCGGCAGGTCCGTTCATCGGTCTCTTCGGTACGGTCGTCGGCATCATGACCTCGTTCCAGGCGATCGCCGGCTCGAAGTCGACCAACCTTGCGGTGGTTGCGCCCGGTATCGCCGAAGCGCTGCTTGCCACCGCGATCGGTCTCGTCGCCGCTATCCCGGCGGTTATCGCCTACAACAAGTTCTCTGCCGATGCCGGCAAGCTCTCGGGCCGCATGGAAGGTTTCGCGGATGAATTCTCCGCCATACTTTCGCGCCAGATCGACGAGAAACTGCAGCCGCGCGCTGCCGCTCAGTAACCAACGGAGTATTCTGACATGGGTATGGCTGTTGGAGGCAATGGCGGCGGGGGCGGCGGACGCCGCCGTCGCGGCGGTCGGAACAGGGCCGTGATTTCCGAAATCAACGTGACGCCGCTCGTCGACGTCATGCTGGTGCTTTTGATCATCTTCATGGTCGCGGCACCGATGATGACCGTCGGCGTGCCGATCGACCTGCCGGAAACGCAGGCCAAGGCGCTGAATTCCGAGACGCAGCCGATCACCATTTCCGTCAAGAATGACGGCGAGGTGTTCCTGCAGGAAACACCGATCCCGGCAGCGGAGATCGCCGCCAAGCTCGAGGCGATCGCCACCACCGGCTATAACGAACGTATCTTCGTGCGCGGCGACGCGACAGCGCCCTACGGCGTCATCGCCGATGTCATGGCCCGTATCCAGGGCGCAGGCTTCAAGAATATCGGCCTGGTGACGCAGCAGAAGAAGGACCAATAGCGCGCAAAATGAAGGCCAGTGTCATCACATCTGCTGTTTTGCACGGCCTGGTGCTAACCTGGGCGATGGTGTCGCTCGGCGCCCCGGAATCCTTCAAGGTGGAGGATTTCGAGGCGATGCCGGTCGATCTGGTGCCGGTGGAATCCATTACCCAGATGCAGCAGGGCGACAAGAAGGCTCCGAAGAAGGAGACTTCCGCGCCCGTGCCGACGACGCGGCCGCCGATTGCGCAACCGGCCGAGAATGCCGGCGACAACAATGTCGACCTGAAGACGCCGCCGGTTCCGAACGCCAAGCCGAGCAATAGCGAAGCTGCTGCGGCGAATTCGAGCGACAAGCCGCTGCCGAAGACCGATCCCAAGCCGAACGACGTCAAGGAGATCGTCAAGGAGGAAACGGAAGTCGAGCAGCCGAAGGAAGTCGCTTCCATTCCGCCGCCGAAGCCCGTCGAAGTGACGCCGCCGAAGCCCGAGGAAAAACCGCCGGAAGAACAGGCCAAGCCGGAGGAGCCGCCGAAGCCCGATGCCGAGGCGCTGCCGGACAATGTGCCGACCCCCGTCGCCAAGCCGCAGGTGAAGCCGCCGGAACCACAGAAACCCGTCGAAAAGCCGCCGGAAAAGACTGCGGATCAGCCGAAGACCGCCGACACACCGACGGACAAGAAGAAGGCGGACAAGAAGCAGGAAGTGGCGAAATCGGCCTCATCGATGAAGAGCGACTTCAATGCCGACGAGGTTGCTGCGCTGCTGAATAAGACCGATCCTTCCGCTGGGGGTGCGAAGCGCTCGACGCAGGAAGCGTCGCTTGGTGCGAAGAAGAGCAACGGTGGTTCCAAGCTCAGCCAGAGCGAAGAAGATGCGGTGCGCGGCTTGATCGAGGGCAATTGGCTTGTCACCCCGGGGATGGAAGGCCTTTCCGGCATGGTCATCAAGGTGCATATGAAACTCGACAAGGATGGTAATATTATTGGTCAGCCAGAAGTCGAGTCATCGGGCGGCAGTAGCAGCGATGCCACACGCCGTGCGTTGGAAGGCGGGGCCTATAGAGCTGTCATGAAGTCCGCCCCCTTCTCGATGCTTCCGAAGGACAAGTATGAGGCTTGGAATGAGTTCGACCTGAATTTCGATCCGAGTTCTATGGGAATCTAGATGCTGACGGATCTGTCCCATGGCAACAAGTCTTTTGCAGCCGCCATCATGCTTGGAGCGATTCTGGCTTGTGCGCCTGAGGCGTTGGCACAGTCGGTCGACGCGGTGACCTCCAAGAAGTCAGCCATGGATTTACAGCACGCAATTGCTTCCTCCTTCAATGTTCCTCCCGGGCAGGCGAGGGGCGGCAGGGTTGTGATCGCCGTCCATCTGCGGCTCGACAAGAATGGGGCGATCGTTGGTTCACCCGAGGTAACGGCCTCGGGCGGCAACGAAGCTGCTCGAGAAGGCCTGTCGGCTGCGGCTCTCCGGGCGGTACAGCGCTCGTCGCCATTCCCGATGCCCCCGAAAGAAAAATACGAATCCTGGAACGAAGTCGTCCCGCACTTTGAATCCGGCGATCCGACTCCATAGATGCTGAAAGGCTGTTTGGTATGACAAAGTGTTCCTTTTTCCGCGCCATTTTGGTTGCAGTCGGTCTGATGACCGCTGCCGTCTTTGCAACGCCGGCCAACGCGCTGGTCACCCTCGACATCCGAAAAGGCAATGTCCAGCCGATGCCGATTGCAGTGACTGACTTCCAGGGCGACATAGGTGCGCAGGTCTCGCAAGTCATCGCCGCCGACCTGCAGCGTTCCGGCCTGTTTGCCCCGATCAACAAGACGGCCTTTATTGAAAAGATCTCCAATCCTGATGCAGCGCCGCGATTCGAGGACTGGAAGGTCATCAATGCACAGGCGCTGGTCACCGGCCGGGTTACCAAGGAGGCGGATGGCCGTCTTCGCGCCGAATTCCGGCTGTGGGACCCGTTCGCCGGGCAGCAGATGACCGGTCAGCAGTTCTATACGCAGCCGGAGAACTGGCGCCGCGTGGCTCACATCATCGCCGATGCGATCTACAAGCAGATCACCGGCGAAGAGGGTTATTTCGACACCCGCGTCGTCTTCGTCTCCGAATCCGGCACCAAGCAGCAGCGCAAGCGCCAGCTGGCGATCATGGATCAGGATGGCTTCAACGTGCGCATGCTGACGGATGGCAGCGATCTCGTGCTGACGCCGCGCTTCTCGCCGAGCCGGCAGGAAGTGACCTACATGTCCTTTGCCAACCAGCAGCCGCGGGTCTATCTGCTGCAGCTCGAAACCGGGCAGCGCGAGGTCGTCGGCAATTTCCCCGGCATGACATTCTCGCCGCGCTTTTCGCCGGATGGTCAGAAGGTGATCATGAGCCTGCAGCAGGATGCCAATTCCAACATCTATACGATGGACCTGCGCTCGCGCACGACGACCCGATTGACCTCGACGGCGGCGATCGACACGTCGCCCTCCTATTCGCCTGACGGCGCACGCGTCAGCTTCGAAAGCGACCGCGGCGGAAAGCCGCAGATCTACGTGATGAACGCCGATGGCTCCGGCCAGACCCGTATTTCCTTCGGCGACGGCTCCTATTCGACGCCGGTCTGGTCGCCGCGCGGCGATCTCATCGCCTTCACCAAACAGGCCGGCGGCAAGTTCTCGATCGGCGTGATGAAGCCGGATGGTTCGGGCGAACGCATCCTGACGACCGGCTTCCACAATGAGGGCCCGACCTGGGCGCCGAACGGCCGCGTGCTGATGTTCTTCCGCCAGGCGGCGGGGTCGGGCGGTCCGCAGCTCTATTCGATCGATCTGACCGGTTACAACGAGCAGCTCGTGAAGACGCCGACTTACGGCTCCGACCCGGCCTGGTCGCCGCTTATGGAGTAGGCGATGCGCTGCTGCGTTATTGTCGCCCCAAAGTCATGGAACCGAGCGGCGAAGGGACAAAGTAGCAAATTGTTAACCATAATCTTTGAGGGGCGGTTAACCGAGTGCGGTTACTGTCCGGAAACCCTGATGAAATCGCAAGGAGACCGGCCATGAGCCGAATTCATACCCCGGCAATGAGCCGCATGCAGAATTTCGCCCGCAACCCCGTCATGATCGCGCTTATCGCCGGTCTTGCTCTGGCAAGCTGCGCCAAGAAGCCGCCGAACAGCGCCGGCGACCTCGGCCTCGGCTCCGGTGCTGGCGGCGCTGCAACGCCGGGCTCGGCCCAGGACTTCACGGTCAATGTTGGCGACCGCATCTTCTTCGATACCGACTCCTCGTCGATCCGCGCCGATGCTTCGCAGACGCTCGACCGTCAGGCCCAGTGGCTTGGCCGCTACCCGAACTACCAGATCACCGTCGAAGGCCATGCCGACGAACGCGGCACGCGCGAATATAACCTCGCGCTCGGCGCCCGCCGTGCGGCTGCCGCCAAGGACTATCTCGCTTCGCGCGGCGTCCCGGCGCAGCGCCTCAAGACGATCTCCTACGGCAAGGAACGTCCGGTCGCCGTCTGCGACGATATTTCCTGCTGGTCGCAGAACCGCCGCGCGGTTACCGTGCTTGGCGGCGCCGGCATGTAATTGCCGAGCAACAATTGGCTTTTTCGACAGGCGGTCCCCTCAGGGGCCGCCTTTTCTTTTTGACCACACTTTGGCCAGACTCCGTTGCTTTTTGAAAGCAATTGGAAAAATCTCCTGTTCGTGCCATCGAGGTGCGAAGAATCACTGGGACAGGACGATACATATGAAGAAACTTGTCGTGGCAGGCATGCTGTGCCTCGCGGCTGTGACCGGAAGCGAACGGGCGGCCTATTCCGCCTCGTTCTTCGGGCTACATCTCGGCGGCCGATCCGCGGAAAACCAGGCGGCGCCGCCCGTCGTCAAGGTGCAGAGCGGCGATGCAGAGGTCCGCGTGCAGCAGCTCGAAGAGCAGCTGCGGCAGCTGAACGGCCGGATCGAGGAGATGAGCTTTCAGCTTCTGCAGATGCAGGAGACGATCCGCAAGCAGCAGGAAGACAATGAATTCCGCTTCCAGCAGCTCGAAAAGACCGGCGCCGGCGGTGCCGTCAAGGCCCCGGTCAAGAAGAGCGAGACCGATGCCGCTCCGGCAGCCTCCGGCGGCGACGATATTGCCAAGGTGATCCAAGCACCGCAGGGAGCCGAAACGGCTCCCTCCACCAGCGTGCCCGAGAATAGCGGCCTCGGCCAGCCGCCGAAGGAACTCGGCTCGATCGATTTCGATCAGAACGGCAATCCGATCGGCGGAAGCGTCGACGAAAATGCCACGATCGGTTCCGGGCCGATTCCCGATGCCGATACCAAAACGCCGCAGCAGACCGCCTCGCTCGGCAGCGAGGCCGACCAGTACAAAGCCGCCTATGGCCACGTGCTATCCGGCGATTACAGCACGGCCGAACAGGAATTCACGCAGTATATCACCCGTTACCCGAGCAGCGCGCGGGCGGCGGACGCCAATTTCTGGCTCGGCGAAGCGCTCTATTCGCAGGGCAAGTACAATGAGGCGGCCAAGACCTTCCTCAATGCGCATCAGAAATACGGCACATCGGAAAAGGCGCCGGAAATGCTGCTGAAGCTCGGCATGTCGCTTGCGGCCCTCGACAATAACGAGACGGCCTGTGCGACGCTGCGCGAAGTGTCGAAGCGTTATCCAAAGGCTTCGCGTGCCGTCATAAGCAAGGTTGCGAGCGAACAGAAGCGCCTCTCCTGCTAAGGTCTTCCGGAATGTCTCCGGAAGCCGCATCGCCTCAACTGGCCATCCTCCAGTTTCTCACGTCGCTTCAAAGCCCCGCGCGCATTCTCGTCGCGATATCAGGCGGCAGCGATTCCACCGGCTTGCTTCTTCTGCTCGATGAAGCCGTGAAGGCCGCGCCCCATCTCAAGATTTCCCTTTGCGCTGCAACCGTCGATCATGCGTTGCGTGCCGGCTCCGCAGACGAGGCGCGTGAAGTCGCGGCCCTCTGCGCATCGCTCGGCATTCCCCACACCACCATGATCTGGCGGGGCGACAAGCCGAAAACCGGCATCATGGCTGCGGCCCGCGAGGCACGCTATGGCCTGCTGGCGGCTGCGGCCGAAAGTTTCGAAGCTGACCTCATCGTTACAGGCCATACGTTCGACGACCAGCGCGAAACGCTTGCCATGCGTGGGATGCGAACCGAGCAGGTTTCGACCGGTATTGCAGATGCGGTGCTCTTCGACCAGCGTTTCTGGATTTTACGGCCGCTTCTTTTTTCCACCCGGGCAGATATCCGCGCTTTCCTGAAAGAGCAGGGCGTGACGTGGATCGACGATCCCAGCAACGAGGATACGAAGTACGAGCGCGTGCGGATGCGCCGGCAGTTTTCGGCCAATGCAGGTATGGAGAAGGATATAGGCGCGGCCTGGGAGGAGCGGCTGGCTCTGTCGTCTCGAGGAGCCGAATGGCTGGATCGTTATTTCCGGCTTCACGGCGGCCTGCTCGGGCAAGTGATGCCTGATGGGTTGCGGCAGGATCGCGCAGTTCTCGACTATGTACTCGCCCGTCTGGCAGCCGTTTTCGGTGGGCGGCCATTTGCGCCGGGGAGGGGGCAGATGGAGCGGATTCTCACATTTGCCACCGGCAGCGGGCTTGGACGAATGACCGCCGGCAGGGCGGTGTTCGATCTCAGGCGCGACGGGCTTTATCTGGCGCGCGAGAGCCGGGGGATATTGCCCCTGGTTCTGCGGCCGGGAGAGGCTGGGGTTTGGGATGGCAGGTTCGGGGCCGTAAATAGGTCTGAAACGACTATAGGCGTGGAAGCCCAGGCCGGACACTCCCTCATTCCCGCCCTCGGGTTCAACCCGAGGGATGTCACAGGAATCCAGCCACCGCGCGTCGGCGCGGTGAATGACTCAACAATGCGTGAAGAGTTTCCCGCGCCCAAGGACTTGGGCGCGCTGGATTCCTGTGACGAGCACCGGAATGAGGGAGGGTTGGGCAGGGACCTTCCCAAGGG
>NZ_WUEN01000009.1:0-277734 GCF_010668065.1 Rhizobium leguminosarum
CTCCTATTGTGGGCAATGCCGCGTCGACAAAACCATGCGCGCCGCCACCGCCACCGCCACCACCGCCATTGACAGCACCGACTGTGCCGACCGCCCCGACCGCTCCCGCGCTGGCGGCGCCTGCGCCGCCCAAACCGCCCGAGCTTGGAGTTGAGTCGCCACCAGTGCCACCCATGCCCCCGCTGGTTCCGGCGCCGCCGCCACCGCCGCCAGCACCACCGAAGCTGTTGTCGGTGCCATCGCCTCCGGGGCCGCCTGCTGTACCATTGTTGCTGGCGCCGGCCGTTCCACCCGGACCACCGGCGTTCCCGCCTGCACCAGCTTCGGCCCACACGGCCGTTGCCGTCAGAGCGCCGACCAGCGTTATCGACGAGACCGTCATCAGCAGCCTGGTGGTCAGCGATTTCACCAGAGCCATAGATGTCGTAATCCCAGCCGAGTGGTCAGGAACAACCTTCCCCGCATGCGCTGGAGATTTGGGAATCCGTCCGACTTCAGGCCGGAATGGACGTGACGCGGCGATCGCAAGAACTCCGCACGCCGTGACCTCGGCAGCGTTTCGATTGGCACAGCTGATATATTTGTCGATGGCGCCTGACTCCTTAAATGGGAAGGTCGAGCCTCGATTGTGGAAGTGTGATTGTCAGACCCGTACGAACTAGCCGCGACAACCGTCAGCATAAATTGGTGCCACCTGGATCCCAAAAAATGCAGAAAGTTCTAGAGGGAAATGAAATCCACGAAGCGAGCGAGATGTAGTCATAAAGTCAGGTGGATCGTCGGCAGAAATGCGTAAGCCGAACCATCCATCTGAATGAAGCGGTCAAACGGACTTTCGGTACCTCCCTGGACAAGCGACGTTCCGGGCTTGCCGTCCCCGCCGAAGAGGCCGACCTCGACTGTCGAACCGCCTTCTTTGCTTGCCACAACCGATCCGAGGCCCGCCTCGAGAAAATGGACGAAGCCGATTTGGTGATGCGCCGTCTCAAGCTGGTGAAGTCTGAGCTGAGTTCTCTCCAGATTTGGTGCAAGCAGGCGCCGATCGTCAGGAGCGAGAGCAGATAACAAATGTTTGTTGGACAAACTCCGATTCTGGCAGGTGATCGCGCTCTCCAGGGGCGAAAAGCACGATGATCTTCCAAACGTCAGCGCCCTTGCGTGGCTGCCGTCGCATATGAGGATGCGCTTAAATATTGCGCCATGCAACAACTTTTGTGAGAAATCTTGAAAGTATGCGACTTATCGTTGTCTGTTGACTTTCATGTTTTGGACTGGACCGCCCAGCACGGCGAGGTGATTGACCTGCTGTCACCGTCGGCCACCAAAGCTATTGCGAAGCACCTTTTCTCGAAGTTCGAGTCGGCGAACCTCATCCTGGACTCACAGCGCGGAGTTTCGCCTCTGAAACGCCGATGCCAAAGATTGGCCACTGCTTGTGATCGCTTGGACTATAAAAAAGAGCATTTCCCGCGAAATCGAAAGATCATATGCGTTCTGTGCATAGGTGGGATGAGGGGTTATCGCTGTTTTAAACCGATTGAAACACCTATATTCCAATCATCGAAACGACGCCGAAACCAAGTAAGGTTGCTGACGTCAGGCAGCCCTCAGGAAAGGGGATTATCATGAACGTAGCACGCTCTTTCAACAACTGGCGCAAGTTCCGTCAGACCGTCACCGAACTCGGCCGCATGTCCAGCCGTGAACTTCAGGACCTCGGTATCGACCGCGCCGACATCCACAGCGTTGCCCGCGCATCGATCGCGCGCTAACCGCACAGCATTTAAGCTATAAGACTGCTCGATGCCGGCTGATGACGCGGGCGTTACCTTGCCCTGCAACTGCGGCCTCAATTGCGTGCGATGTGTGGCTGAACCTGATCCCTCTGAACAAAGAAAGCCCTCCCACCGAAGAGGCTCGCAATAGAGCTGGAGCGGGAGATCGACGCTGGTGCCGCCGCAGCGGCTGTCGCACAACGCCACGCTCGAATCGCCTTTCTGCAGGCGACGCCCCGCGGGCAGTTCCATAATTCAGCTTATGCCATTTTACACAATCTGTGATTGCTTAACCTTTCCATGGCTCGTCGCGAGAAATCCAGCAAACGACTGCTAAATAACGATAATATCAAAAATTTCTTCAAAAGGATACACGCATGAGAGGATTCTAAGCTTTCCTTGTTCCCTCTGTCGCTATAACGCGAGGTGGCACAGAAGCCGGCGTTGCTGGCCGAAAGCCGAGGCCGCCGCGCGAGACGACGAGGACCCAGGCGGAGGAATAACGAAAATAGTTGATTGCCGCTCTCATCTTTAGTACCGACCTATCACCCGGTTAAAGGATGTCACGTGGCTATACTCCCGATGCAAGATCTGCCTCGAACGGCTGAAACTTTTGTCGCCGAAAACATAGGTCTTCTGATAGAGCGGAACGAAATTCTCTGCGACGTCAGTCTTAAATTTCCGGCAGGAGAAGTTGTCGCGCTGGTCGGCCACAACGGCTCCGGCAAATCCAGTCTTCTCAAAATGTTAGCTCGCCAGCTTGTGCCGAGCACTGGGTCGATCTCTTACGGGAACCAGGATCTGAGGATGTATAGCGAACGCGCCTTTGCGCGTTCGGTCGCATATCTGCCCCAGGACATCACGACCGGATCGGAAATGACGGTCCGCGAGCTTGTAGGATGCGGTCGTTATCCGTGGCACGGAGCGCTCGGCAGGTTCACCAAAAACGATGAAGAGAAAGTCGAAGACGCCCTTCGAGCCACGCATATCGAGACGTTCGCCGACCGTATCATGGGAACACTGTCGGGTGGCGAGCGGCAACGGGCCTGGATTGCGATGCTGATCGCTCAGGACGCTCGCTGCCTGTTGCTCGACGAACCGACTGCGGCACTCGACGTTGCTCATCAGGTCGAGGTGCTCTCACTTGTGCGACGCTTGGCGCATGAGGGTGGAAGGAGTGTCGTCATCGTTCTCCACGACATCAACATGGCCGCCCGCTTCTGCGATCGGATCCATGCATTGAAACGCGGTCGCGTGGTTGCCAGCGGAATACCGAGCGCGATTCTCGCGCCGAACACGCTGCAAGAGATCTATGGGATCGACATGGATGTGATCTCCGCGCCCAACCTGCCCTACCCGCTCGCCTATGTTTGCTGAGGCCGGCCGATCAATGGGGGTTTCGCGGCGCACCTTTTTGCATCTCGCGGCGGCCTCGCTCATTCCAGCTCCGCTGTTTGCACAGTCGATGGCTCCAAGGATCGTCAGTCTCGACTACGGCCTTGCGTCCACTCTTTTATCCCTCGGATTGCCTCCGGTCGGGATTTCAGACCTCGCCGATTGGGACAGATGGGTTGTCGAGCCGCCTATGCCAAAATCCGTCGTCGATATCGGCAGTTCGTTCGAGGTCAATTTTGAAATTCTCGTCACGCTGAAGCCCGACATTATCTTGACCACACCCTACCTGGATGAGCTGTTGCCCAAGCTGCAGTCGGTGGCGAAAGTCGTTCGGCTGGAAATCTTTACGCCGGGCATTGGACCTATTCTTACCGCTGCCATCGCGGCGACGCGCAAATTGGCCGTTGAGCTTGGCCGGGAGAATGAAGCGGAGCAGTTCCTCGCGCGCGCCGACGTCTTCTTTGCGCAATGCCGCAGTCGCCTGGTGGGCAAGAACCTGCCGCCGGTCGCCCTGGTGAATTTCATGGATGCCCGCCATGCCCGCATCTACTCGAGTCCCGGACTGTTCCACAATGTGCTCGAGCGCATCGGTGTCCGGAACGCCTGGACCAGAGAGTCGAACTACTGGGGCTTTGAAACGATCGGCATTGAAGATCTCTCCAAGGTCACCGATCCGGATGCGCGTCTGATCGCCTTTGACCCAATTCCTCCGGACGTTCTTCCGAAGCTCGCTCAGAGCCCGCTGTGGAACAGGCTTTCGTTTGCGCGTCCAGGCCATCTGTCGATTCTGCCGCCAGCCCTGATGTTCGGGATGGTGAACGAGGCCATGCGCTTCGCGGGCCTTTTGACAGATCTTCTGGAAAAGGAAGCTTGATGTTATCCCGCCGCGACAATATCGGGCCAGCAATTGTCTTCCTCCTCCTGATGTGCGGTGGAGGCGTGGCATCGTGGTTTCTTGCTGCTCCCGCGCTGTCAGAAATGGCTCGACCGGATTACGATGTCACGCGAATGGTGTTCACCTATTCGACGCTTCCCCGTCTTGCGACGGCGCTGATTGCCGGAGCCGCGCTTGCCTTGTCCGGCGCGCTGTTTCAGCAAGTTTTGCGAAACCCGCTCGCAGATCCTACCACCCTTGGCGTGTCGGCCGGAGCAAACCTGGCGCTGGTGGTAACATCGCTGTTTCTTCCCGACTTGCTTGGCGCCGGCCGCGATCTTGTCGCTCTGATCGGCAGCGCGACCGCTGCCGCGATCGTCGTCAGCCTGGGGGCGCGCCGCGGTTTTTCGCCTTATTCGCTTGTTTTGTCGGGGCTGGTTCTCAGTCTTTGGTGCGGCGGCCTCGCTGCCATCCTGACCTATTTGAACCAGCGCTACCTCTCGAGCCTGTTCATCTGGGGCGCCGGCTCGCTGGCACAGCAAAGCTGGGTCATTCCCCTGTCGCTTCTTTGGAAGTTGGCTGTCATCGCCATCGGCTGCGCTTTCGTGATGAGACCGCTTTCGCTGCTCGATCTTGGCGAGAGCAGTTCCACGGCACTTGGCGTCAGATTGGTCCGCCTGCGTTTCGTTGTCGTCGCCCTTGCCGTCACGCTTGCTGCATTTGTCACGAGCGCCGTTGGGGTCATTGGTTTCATTGGACTGGTCGCGCCGACGATTGCGCGATTGTCCGGAGCACGGCGTCCCGCGCAGCTCATCCTCTGGTCTCCGCTGATCGGCGCCGGACTGCTGTTCTTCGCCGACTCCATCCTGCAACTCGTCGCCGGCGGACTTGGTGATTTCTTGCCGACGGGGGCGGTGACTGCCATCTTCGGTTCGCCGCTGCTTCTCGCGCTCCTGCCGCGGCTGAAGATCCGTCATAGACTACAGCAATCGCCGGCGTTCAGCCGGTCACGTCGATGGGATGGAAGCGCACCCGTCATCATCGCAGCCGCCGGCCTGCTCGTGCTGTTGATGGTCAGCGTTTTTGTCGGACGTGACGTCAATGGCGGCTGGGCTCTCGCTTCCGGCGAATTTTCGGTCGATGTCCTTGCAATCAGAATACCTAAAATCCTCGCCGCCCTGGCATCGGGCGCGATGCTTGCGGTCGCGGGCTCGATCCTTCAGCGGCTGACCGGAAACGAAATGGCAAGTCCCGAAGTTCTGGGAATCAGTGCCGGCGCGACCTTCGGTGTTGCGATTGCCCTGTTTGCCGTCGCTCCAGGATTTTCCGGGCAATTTGCATTTGCCGTGGCCGGCGCGATCAGCGTTCTTTTTGTCATCTTCGTCAGCTCCCGGCGATCGGCGTTCGCGCCTGAACGAGTCCTGCTGGCGGGCATTGCCTTAAGCGCGATGGTCGATGCCGTCGTCGGCGTGTTGAGTTCGACGGGAGATCCGAGAGCAGTTCTGCTGATGCGGTGGATGAGCGGGTCCACCTATCTGATCGAGGGATCGACCGCCGCAATTGAGGTCGTGCTCGGCGCCGTGCTGATTACCGTCTCGCTCGCAGCTCGCCGCTGGCTTGACATCCTTCCGCTTGGGCCGTCGCCTTCGGCGGCGGTCGGCATACCATTGGCGAAATCGCGATTTGCGCTTTTTGGCCTCGCAGGATTGTTGACGGCTGCCGCGACGCTCACGGTTGGCCCACTGTCATTCATAGGCCTCATGGGACCTCACCTTGCGCGGGAGGCGGGATTGGCACGCGCGCTGCCGCAAATGGTCGGCGCCGCTCTGATCGGAGGGGGGCTTATGGTTGCTGCCGATTTCGTCGGCCGCACGATCGTATCGCCCTACCAGATCCCGGCCGGTCTCGTTTCCGCGCTCATCGGAGCGCCGTTCTTGATGCTGATGATGCGGAAGCGCGGTGCCAGCTGAGGGTTGCACCCGCAGGGCCGTGGGTGTCATCGCGGTGATGAAAGTCCGCCATCAATAGGAGCGTTTTTGCTCCGTCAGCCAAGATCCGCAGACAAGCGGTCATCCACGACGCCGACAACGGCAGGGACACCGGCGCGATAGTTCGGCTTCTTCGTGGACAACTGCTTCTTTCGACGCTCAGATTGCGGGCGCCGCCTTGATCGGACAAAGGCGGCGCCCGCCACTTTTACCAGGAATACTTCAGCGTGCCGACGACCTTACGCCGATCGCCGTAGAACTCAGTTCCGTAATAGCTGGTGGCGAGATACTTATGGTCAAAGAGGTTCGTCGCATTGACGGCCAGCGTCACGTCCTCGGTCACCTTGTAGCTGACCGCGGCATCAACCAGCGTATAGCTGGCAAGCGACACCGTATTTGCATCGTCACCATAGGTTTGGCCGATATAGCGGACACCTCCCCCGATCGTCAGGTCACCGCGCCATCCATCTCCCGGAATCGTGTAATCGAGCCAGGCCGATGCCAGATGTTGCGGCACGCGGGAAGGCCGGTTACCGACATTGCCGCCTGTCCCGTCTTCGCGGATTTCAGCATCCCAATAGGAATAAGCAAGCGTCAGATTGAGCCTGTCGTTGATCGCGGCCTTCCCTTCAAGTTCGATGCCGCGCACACCAACCTTGCCGATCTGCTCCTGCACCAGAGGACTGACATAGCTCGGCACATTGGTTTGGGTGAGATCAAACAGCGCCAAAGTGAAGAGGCCATCAAACCCATCCGGCTGATATTTGAGGCCAACCTCGTATTGTTCACCCTGCTGTGGTTTCAACGATCCCCTCACAGCATAGCCGTTTGCGGTCTGCGCGACGAGCGGCTGGAAGCTTTCCGAATAGTTCGCATAAGCTGCGAGATTCGGCGTAAATTTATACGTCAGTCCGGCCCGCTTGGTGAAAGCTGACGCCGTGTCGTCGTCGCTTGTCCCGCTATCCAGGTAATCCGCAGTCGTGCGAACCTGGTCCCATCGCCCGCCCAGGGTAACGATCCATCGATCGTCGAACGTCAGTTGCTCCTGAGCATAGATCCCGAGCGCCTGCTGCTTGACGCGCCAGTTTACGTAGGGGCCAAGGTTAATGCAGGAAAGACCGCAATAGACCGGATTATCAATATCGATCGGCCCCGCCGTGCCGAACAGGATGTTTTCGCGCGTATTGTCACTGGTGTAATCGACGCCGACCAGCGTCTTGCTGTCGATCCCGTTCCATCCGATATCGTACTGCAGCTGATTGTCGAAGGCGTAGCGGTTGGACATGCCGTCGACCGAGAACGCCGTTCGATCGGCGGTCGGATCCAGCGATGCGCCATAGACTTCGGCATAGTCGAGCTCGAGATGCGTATAGCGGGCATTCGAGCGGAAAGTCAGGTTTTCATTGATCTCGTGCTCGAACTGATATCCGATGTCGACCTGCTCCGTATTGAAGCGATTGAAGTCCGGTTCGCCGAGGAAAGTGTCGATATCGATATTTGCGCCGGTCGGAACGCCCCGCGCGCCCGTTCCATCGCGTTTATAATAATCGGTCAGAATGGTGAGCGAGGTGCCCTCTTCCGGCTTGATCGTCAGTGCCGGTGCAATGTAGGTGCGGTCGTCGTTCGAATAATCCAAGCCTTGGTCACCGTCCTTGGCAAGTCCGGTAAGCCGGTAGGTCCAAACGCCATCGGCATCGATCGGGCCGCCGAAATCCGCACCCACTTCCTTGGTACCATCCCCATAAGACGTGTAAACTTCGCCATGCTTCTCATCCAAGGGACGTTTGGTGATCGCATTGACGAGTCCTCCCGGCCCGTTAAGGCCAAAGAGGGTCGACGTAGATCCTTTCAGGACCTCGACGCGCTGAAGACCATAGGGTTCGAGGCGGCTGGCCGTGAACCAGGCGGGAATACGCGCCGCCAGTCCATCCCGGTAGGTGCCGAGCGCCGTCTGATCAAAGCCGCGAATTCTTATATAATCGTAGCGATCGTCGTTCCCGAACTCATCCGAAAAGACGCCGGCGGTATAAGCGACCGCCTGCTGAAGATTGTCCACATGACGCTCTTCCAACTCTTTTTGTGTCACAACCGACACGGACGCCGGTACATCGACGACCGGAGTATCTGTTTTGGTGCCTGTGGCGGTATCCTTGGCAACGATGGTGCGATCAGGGCCAACCACACGATCCGATTTGCCGGTTATGACGATCGGGGCCAATTGCGTCGCCTCTTCCGCCGCATTGTCTTGTGCCCAGCCCACCGATCCGAACGACACTGTCATCAAAGCGCTGCTCGCAATCAATCGGCTTGTGAACACGCGCAACTTTCCCTGTAGTCCTACTGTCATATTATCCCCTGTCAGAGCATATCGAGCAGTGTGACGGCCGCCCCTCCGGCCACTGCAGCGAGTCCGTTTACTAAAACAGGAGAATTGGAGTCAACTTAATAATCACGCTTTTGTGACCATATTTGCTCCTGGTCGGGACCATGAGGTTTAGGGGCAACACGGAGAGAGAATGTAATCCTGAACGCCCCATCTGGCACCGACCTTGACGAGTGCACGCACGAGGATGTTTCGTCTCAAGGACGATCGTCTAACCGCCGGATCTATTCACCGATGAGGCCCTTGCAGAGAGCGTCACATGTCGGTCAAACTCTGGACGGCGAATGCGATGCCAACGGCACGATTCACAGCCGCCGCAAGAACGGACATGTGGGTCTCGCCGGCATAAAGCTCGAATTCGGTACGCAATCCGTCGGCAGTGCCGTTTAATCGCTCCGCCATCTCCCGCGCCAGGAGGACGGTCCGTTCCGTCTTCCTCTTCTCCAGGCGTGCAGTGGCATCTTCGTTCCGGTACTGAAAGGGCGCCAGCTCATCGCCTTCGTATTCTCCGGCGGACAAATGCAGGAAGGGTGCATTGCCCGGCGCGTCTTGACGCTGCGCCTCATTCTTGAGGATTTCACTGTTCTCCCAATAGATGGTTGGGCTGGCCGCAATCCAATTGGCAAACAGACCTGGGCGCTCGAACAGGGCATAAAGAGTAAAGAGGCCGCCGAAGGAATGTCCGAAAAGCGATCGGCGCATCGGATCCAGGATCACCATCTCTGCAATCCGCGGTATAAGCTCGTTTTCGATGAAATCCACCAGCTTGCCGGTCCCTCCGATGACAACCGGCGGACCGCCCTCAACGAACGGCGGATAGGATTTGACCGGCGGAGGCCCGAGGTCCCAAGACCGGCGGAGCGGATCATAGGGCTCGTCGGAGGGGTAGCCGATCGCCGCGATCACCCCCCAACCGACATTCGTTCCGGTGGGATAAGGTGCCTGCGTGACCAGGCTGGCGACCGCGAAGGGGAAAGTCGCGTTACCGTCGGTCATGACGAGAAGCGGCCATCCACCCGCCGGCGGCTTCTCCGCCGGAATGGAAAGGAATATGCGATAGGGCTCGCCGCCCGCAGCAGGAGCGAGATCGAAAAAACACGTTCCGGGCATCGAATAGACGCTGATAGGATTGATCATGAGAAAGTTTTCTGATGCTTGGGAGGATAGGGGAAGGGAAATTGCTGTCGGGGCGGTTCACCGGTGAATGTTTACAGAGGATCTAACCTCGTCCGGACATGATTTGGAGACCCGGAGCTATCGACCCGCATTTCGATCCCACAGATGGATTCACAGGGCCTCAATTCAATCATCTCCGAACACCGCTCAGCCGACGTCTGTTTCGCAATTTTCCCAAATTTGCAACCCCGAGCAGCAGCGTGAAGCACACGTCAGGGGTTTGGTAGAAGACAGCCGTTGGGATTGCAGAGCTATCGCTCCGCTCAAACGCGACGCCTTCCAGGATCGTCAGTATCCGGATCGGGTCTAACTCAAGTATGCAGAGCGCTTCCCAAAGCCTTTAGCGCCGCCTCCATCACCGCTTCGCTGCGGGTCGGATGCGCGTGGATGGTGCCGGCGATGTCTTCCAGGCGTGCACCCATCTCGATGGCCAGCGCAAAAGCTGCCGAGAGCTCGGAGACCCCGGCTCCCACCGCCTGCAGGCCGAGCACGAGATTGGTGTCGGCGCGGGCCACGACGCGCACGAAGCCTTCTTCGGACAGCATCGTCATCGCCCGCCCGTTGGCGCTGAACGGAAACTGGCCAGTGCGAATTTCATAGCCTTGCGCCTTCGCGTCTGCGGGCGACAGGCCGGCGCTGACGATCTCCGGATCGGTGAAGCAGATGGCGGGAATGCATCTTTTGTCCCAGGCCCGCTTCTTTCCGGCGATGATTTCCGCCACCATCTCCCCTTGCGCCATGGCCCGATGGGCGAGCATCGGCTCGCCGGTCACATCGCCGATCGCATAGATGCCGCGCATGGACGTGCGGCAACGATCGTCGATCCTCAGATAAGGGCCGGCACGATCGAGATCGAGCTCTTCGAGACCGGATCCTGCGGTTCTTGGGCGGCGGCCGACGGTGACGAGGATGCGGTCCGCAGGCAGGGTCTGCTGCCGGCCATCAGCCGTTTCGACGATCAGAGCCTCGCCATTGTCGGCAAGGCCGATCGCCTTGGCACCCGTCAACACCCGGATACCGCCTTCGGTCAGCTTGCGCATGACGGGCCGCACCAGCTCGACATCATATTGCGGCAGCACCTGTGGCGTCGCCTCGACGATCGTTACATCGGACCCCATTTTGGAAAAAGCCGTCCCGAGCTCCAGCCCGATATAACCGCCACCGACCACAACGAGCTTTTTCGGCAGCTCCGTCAGCGACAGCGCCTCTGTCGAGGACATGACGCGGCCGCCGAAAGGCAGATTCGTAAGCTCCACCGGATCCGAACCGGTGGCGATCACCACCGTCTCGGCGCGGATGATCTGCTGGCCGATTTCGGTCTCCACCTCCACCGTCTTGCCGTCGCGGAACCGGGCGCGGCCGTGGACGATCTTGACTCGTGCCTTCTGCAGCAGCCCCGAAACACCGCCTGTGAGCCGGCCGACGATCCCGTCCTTCCAGGCAATCGTCCTGCCGAGATCGATCGAGGCGCCTTCGACGCGGATGCCCATCGGGTTCTTGCCGGCAAGCATCTTTTGCGTCGCGTCGAATTCCTCCGCCGCATGGATCAACGCCTTGGAGGGAATGCAGCCGACCGTCAGGCAGGTGCCGCCCGGTTTGCCGGCCTCGACGATAACCGTATCGATGCCGAGCTGCCCGGCGCGAATGGCGCAGACATAACCGCCCGGACCGGCGCCGATGACGAGGAGCTTGCAGACGATCTCTTTCATGGATCTCAGCTTTCGATAAAAATGAGCGCCGGCGTTTCGAGCAGCGTGCGGATGCGCTGCACGAAGTTTGCCGCATCCCAGCCGTCGATGATGCGATGATCGAAGCTGGAGGAGAGGTTCATCATCTTGCGCGGCACGAACTGCGTGCCGTCCCAGACCGGTCGTGTGGCGATCTTATTGACGCCGACGATCGCCACTTCAGGATGATTGATGATGGGTGTCGAGACGATGCCGCCAAGCGCTCCGAGCGAGCTGATGGTGATGGTGGAGCCGGAAAGCTCATCACGTGTCGCAGTACCCGAGCGCGTCGCTTCCGCCAGCCGGTTCATCTCCGCGGCGCAATCCCAGATGCCGCGGGCTTCCGCGTGCCGCACCACCGGCACGGTCAGACCGGCCGGCGTCTGCGTGGCGATGCCGATATGCACGGCACCATAGCGCGTGATGATGCCGGCATCGTCGTCGAAAGTGGCGTTGACCTCAGGCTGCTCGGAAATAGCCTTGACCAGCGCCCGCATCAGGAAGGGCAGAACCGTCAGCTTCGGATGATCAGGCCTGCGATCGCCGTTCATCGTGGCGCGCAACTCCTCGAGCGCGGACATATCCACTTCCTCCACATAGGTGATGTGGGGGATGCGCGAGGCGGAAAGCACCATCTTCTCGGCGATGCGGCGGCGCAGGCCGGTCAGCTTGATCTCCTCGGTCGCTGTCTTCTTGGCAAAACCGTTCTTGACCGCCGCGGGAGCGGTACCAGGGGTCAGGAATTGCTCGATATCCTCGCGCAGGATACGCCCGGCCGGCCCTGTCCCCTGCACCTGCCTGAGATCGACACCGCTTTCCCTGGCGAAGAGCCGCACGGAGGGAGCGGCAAGCGGCTTTTCCGCCGGCGCCGCCGCAGGGGCTGGCGCTGCCGGAGCAGATTTTGCAATCTCGGTCCTGGGCGTTTCGGCAATCGGCGGCTGCGAGATCCCAATGGGCGGAGCCTCGCCGATCTCCCCCGCCGTCTCGATCCGCACCAGCGGGGCCTTGACCGCGATACGGTCTCCGACCTCACCCGCAAGCCAGGTGACGATGCCGTTGACGGGAGACGGAATTTCCACGGTGGCCTTGTCGGTCATGACGGCAGCGATCACCATGTCCTCGCGGACGGGATCTCCCGTCTTCACGTGCCATTCTACGATCTCGGCCTCGGCGACCCCTTCCCCGACATCGGGCATCTTGATGATGAATTCGCCCACGGCTCAGGCCTCCATGACTTCGGCAAGCGCCCGCCCGACACGGCCGGGACCGGGGAAATAGTCCCACTCCTGCGCATGCGGATAGGGCGTGTCCCAGCCGGCAACACGCACGACCGGCGCTTCGAGATGATAGAAGCAATGTTCCTGCACCAGCGCCGCGACTTCGGCGCCGAAGCCGGATGTCAGGGTTGCCTCATGCACGACGACGCAGCGTCCCGTCTTCGAGACCGATTTGACGATCGTATCGAGATCGAGCGGCAGCAGGCTTCTGAGATCGATCACCTCGGCATCGATGCCGGCATCCTCGGCTGCGGCAAGCGCCACATGCACCATGGTGCCGTAGGCAACCACCGTCACCGCCGATCCCACGCGCCGCACCTCTGCCTTGCCGATCGGGATGGTGTAATGGCCATCGGGCACCTCTCCGAGATCGTGTTTCGACCACGGCGTCACCGGTCGTTCGTGATGGCCGTCGAAGGGGCCGTTATAGAGCCGCTTCGGCTCCAGGAACATGACGGGGTCGGGATCCTCGATCGCCGCGATCAGCAAGCCTTTGGCGTCATAGGGATTGGAAGGCACGATCACCTTCAGCCCGCAGACATGGGTAAAAAGCGCCTCCGGGCTCTGGCTGTGCGTCTGGCCACCGAAGATACCGCCGCCGGTCGGCATGCGCACGACGATCGGGCAGGTGAAATCGCCGTTGGAACGGTAGCGGATGCGCGCCGCCTCCTGCGTCAGCTGGTCATAGGCCGGATACATGTAATCGGCGAACTGGATTTCGACACAGGGTTTCAGCCCATAGGCCGCCATGCCGATCGCCGTGCCGACGATGCCGGATTCGCTGATCGGCGTATCGAAACAGCGCGTTCTGCCGTATTTTGCCTGCAGGCCCTGCGTGCTGCGAAAGACGCCGCCGAAATAACCGACATCCTCGCCGAAAACGACGACATTGTCGTCACGTGCCATCGAGACGTCCATGGCGCTGCGCACGGCCTCGATCATCGTCATTCTGGCCATGTCAGTACCCCGCCTTCTGCCGCTGGCGGCGGATATGCGGCGGCATCTCGGCATAGACGCCCTCGAAAATGTCGCGCACCGAAGGCCTGCCGCCGGCATGCAGCGTGCCATGCGCCTCTGCCTGGCGCTGCGCCTCGATCACCTCGTCCATGATTTCGGCTTCGGCCTGCACATGCCGCTCCTCCGACCATGCGCCCTTGACGATCAGATGTTTCTTCAGTCGCAGCACGGGATCGCCGAGCGGCCAGGCCTCCGATTCCGTCTTGGGCCGATAGGCGCTCGGATCGTCGGAAGTCGAATGCGCGCCGACGCGATAGGTCACATATTCGATCAGCGTCGGGCCGAGATTGCGGCGCGCGCGCTCCGCCGCCCAGTGGGCGACGGCATGGACGGCGAGATAGTCGTTTCCGTCGACACGCAGCGCCGGAATACCGAAGCCAAGGCCGCGCGCCGCGAAGGTGCCGGAGCCGCCGCGGGCAATGCCCTGAAAGGTGGAGATCGCCCACTGATTGTTGACGATGTTGAGAATAACGGGCGCCTTGTAGGTCGAGGCGAAAACGAGCGCCGAGTGGAAATCTGATTCCGCCGTCGATCCGTCGCCGATCCAGGCCGCGGCAATGCGGCTGTCGTTCTTGATCGCCGAGGCCATCGCCCAGCCGACAGCCTGCACATATTGGGTGGCGAGATTGCCCGAGATGGTGAAGAAGCCGTGGTCCTTGGAGGAATACATGATCGGCAGTTGCCGGCCGCGCAGCGGATCGCTCTCGTTCGAGTAGATCTGGTTCATCATCTCGACCATCGGATAGTCGTCGGCAATCAGCAGACCTGCCTGGCGATAGGTCGGGAAATTCATGTCTCCCTTTTCGAGCGCCTTGCGGAAGGCGCAACTGACGGCTTCCTCGCCGAGATGCTGCATGTAGAAGGAGGTCTTGCCCTGCCGCTGCGCCATCAGCATGCGGGCGTCGAAGGCGCGCAGCTTCATCATGTTGCGAAGCCCGGTCAGCAACGCCTCATCGGAGAGCGACCCTGCCCAGGGACCGACCGCCTCACCCTCGCGGTTCAAAACGCGGATGATGGAATAGGCGAGGTCACGGATATCTTCGGATGCAACATCCACCTCCGGCCGCGGCACCGATCCGGCTTTGGCAATCTTGACGTTGGAAAAATCGGGCTGACCGCCGGGGCGAACGGCGGGTTCGGGAACATGCAGGCTCAACCGAGCGGAATCCACCATGCTATTTCTTTCCTCCCTTTGCCGGCCCTGCTCCCCTCCTCCGGAAGCAGGGCCGGATGTGGTTCTTAGAGATTGCGGGCGATCACCATGCGCTGCACGTCGCTCGTTCCTTCATAGATCTGGCAGATGCGCACATCGCGGTAGATGCGCTCGACCGGATAGTCAGCCATGTAGCCATAACCTCCATGGATCTGGATCGCGTCGGAACAGACGCGCTCGGCCATCTCGGAGGCAAAGAGCTTTGCCATCGAAGCTTCCGACAAGCAGGGCAGCCCGGCCTCCCTGAGGGAGGCGGCATGAAATACAAGCTGCCGCGCCGCCTCGATCCGCACCGCCATATCGGCAAGGCGGAAGGCAACGGCCTGATGCTCGACGATCGGCTTGCCGAAGGCCGTACGCTCCCGGGCATAGTCGCGCGCTGCCTCGAAGGCCGCCCGCGCCATGCCGACCGCCTGCGCCGCAATGCCGATCCGCCCGCCCTCGAGATTGGCGAGCGCAATGCGATAGCCCTCGCCTTCCGCACCGAGCCTGAGTTCTGTCGGGATGCGCATGCCGTTGAAGGCAATCTGGCAGGTATCGGAGGCATGCAGGCCGAGCTTTTCCTCGACGCGGATCACTTCATAGCCCGGCGTATCCGTCGGCACGATAAAGGCGGTAATGCCCTTCTTGCCGACATCGGGATCGGTGACGGCAAAGACGATGATGACATTGCCGTTCTTTCCCGAGGTGATGAATTGCTTGGAGCCTTCGAGCACGTAGTAATCGCCGTCACGCCGCGCCCGGGTCTTCAGGTTGGAGGCATCGGAACCGGCCTGCGGCTCGGTCAGCGCAAAGCCGCCAATCCATTCGCCGCTTGCCAGTTTCGGCAGGAAGCGCTGCCGTTGCTCCTCGGTCCCGAATTTCAGGATCGGCACGCAGCCGACCGAACTATGCACGCTCATGATCGTCGAACAGGGTCCGTCGCCGGCGGCAATCTCCTCGAGCGCGGCGGCATAGGCGACCACACCGGTATCCGACCCGCCATAGGCTTCCGGCACCAGCATGCCGAGCAGCCCGAGCTCGCCCATTTCCTTCAATTCCTCGCGCGGGAAGAGATGCTCCCGGTCGCGTTTGGCCGCCCCCGGCGCCAGCCGGTCGCGGGCAAAGTCGCGGGCGAGATCTGAGATCTGCTGCTGGAGGTCGGAAAGGATCATCTATCCCGCCCTCCCCGCTCGTGCCGCTCGATGGCGACAGCCGTGGCCTCGCCGCCGCCGATGCAGAGCGCGGCCATGCCGCGCTTCAGGTCGTATCGCTCCAGTGCTGCAAGCAGCGTCACCAGAATCCGGGCGCCCGAGGCGCCGATCGGATGGCCGAGCGCGCAGGCGCCGCCATGCACATTCACTTTTTCATGCGGCAGGTTGAGATCGCGCATCGCCGCCATGGCAACGACGGCGAAAGCCTCGTTGATTTCGAACAGATCGACCTCCGACAGCGGCAGGCCGGTGCGATCGGACAGCTTCTGCAGCGCGCCGATCGGCGCCGTGGCGAAAAGATTGGGTGCCTGCGAATGCGTGGCATGGCCGAGGATGGTGGCGAGCGGCTTGAGGCCGCGGCGCTCCGCCTCGGAACGGCGCATCAGCACCAGGGCTGCCGCGCCATCGGAGATCGAGCTGGAATTGGCGGCGGTCACCGTGCCGCCGTCGCGGAAGGCCGGCTTCAGCGTCGGAATCTTGTCGAGCTTCGCCTTGCCGGGCTGTTCGTCGCGGCTCGCCACCTGCTCGGCTTTGCCTGATTTTACCGTGACGGGCACGATCTCGCTTTCGAAACAGCCTTCCGCAATCGCCTTCTGCGCCCGCGTCAGCGAGTCAATGGCGTAGTTGTCCTGCGCCTCGCGTGTGAACTGATAGGCCTCGGCGCAATCTTCCGCGAAGCTGCCCATCAAGCGCCCCTTGTCATAAGCATCCTCCAGCCCGTCGAGGAACATATGATCCACGACACGCCCATGGCCGAGCCTGTAGCCGCCACGGGCCTTGTCAAGGAGATAGGGCGCATTCGTCATGCTTTCCATGCCGCCCGCGACCGCCACGGAGGCGCTGCCGGCGGCGATCAGATCATGCGCCATCATCACGGCCTTCATGCCCGAGCCGCACATCTTGTTGACGGTGCTCGCCGCGGTCGCGAAAGGCAGGCCGGCGTGGATCGCCGCCTGGCGCGCCGGCGCCTGTCCCTGCCCCGCCGGCAGCACACAGCCGAAGACGACCTCCTCGATCGCCTCAGCCTCGACACGGCTCCGCTGCAGCGCCGCGCGGATCGCCGTTGCTCCCAGTTCCGGCGCCGTCGCCTCCTTCAGCTCTCCCTGAAAGCTGCCGATCGGGGTGCGCGCCGCACCGACGATGACGATGGGATCCTGCAATGTCATGTTTCCTCCTCTGGGCAACGCGCTCAGCGCGCGCCCATCCGCAATGCGCCGTCGAGGCGGATGACCTCGCCGTTCAGCATGTTGTTTTCAAAGATATGACGCACCAGCCCGGCAAATTCCGCCGGTCGGCCGAGCCGCGGCGGAAAGGGCACGCTCTTGCCGAGTGCTGCCTGAACCTCGGCCGGCATATCGGCCATCATCGGCGTCTCGAAAATGCCGGGTGCAATCGACACGACGCGAATGCCGTGACGGGCAAGCTCGCGGGCAATCGGCAACGTCATCGCCGCTACCCCGCCCTTGGAGGCGGCATAGGCTGCCTGACCGATCTGACCATCGAAGGCGGCAACCGAGGCCGTATTGACAATGACGCCACGTTCGCCTTCCGCATCCGGCTCGGTAGCCTGGATCGCTGCGGCGGCCAGCCGGATCATGTTGAACGTGCCGATGAGATTGATGCCGACCGTGCGCGCAAAACTCTCCAGCCGGTGCGGTCCGTCGCGGCCGATCACCTTTTCGGCCGGCGCCACGCCCGCGCAATTCACCAATCCGCGCAGGCTGCCGAAGGCTTCGACGGCAGCGGCTACCACCGCCGCCCCCTCATCGCCATCGGTCACATCGGCCTTGACGAAGCGGGCATCGCTTCCGAATTCCCGGGCAAGCTCTTCGCCCGCTTGCATATTGAGATCGGCAATCGTCACGCGCCCGCCGGCCTCCACAAGCGCGCGCACTGTTGCCGCACCCAAGCCGGAGCCGCCGCCGGTCACGATGAAACTTGCACCTCGGATCAGCATGAATCTGTTCCTCCCTACCGGCGGCGCCTCCTCCAAGCGCAACCGACGGATACGATTCTATTCGCTCCACCTATTGCAAGCGATGACATAACTGCTCCATTATTTCGGCCAGTTTTGCTATAGCGGGGATAGAATGGCCGAGATCGAACGACGCATGATCGCGCCGGGCTTCGTGGAGGAGGCACTCGACAGCCTGCGGCGGCTCGGCAAGCCGACGGCGCCGATCCTTGCCCGCGTCGGCCTGGCATCCCCGGTCGATCAGCCGGTTTCGGCAGAGACCTATGGCGCGCTCTGGCTGGCGATCGCCGCCGAACTCGACGATGAATTCTTCGGCATGGGCGCACGGCCGATGCGCAGCGGCAGCTTCACGCTGCTCTGCCACTCTGTGCTGCATGCGCCGACGCTGGGTCGAGCGCTCCGCCGGGCGCTGCGCTTCCTCGATGTCGTGCTCGACGACCCCCGAGGACGGCTCGTCATCCGCGACGGGCTGGCCGAGATCGAGCTCAGCGATGCCGGCGGCCCGCGTTCGGCCTTCGCCTACCGCACCTATTGGATCATCCTGCACGGCATCATCTGCTGGCTGGTCGGCCGGCGCATTCCGATCCGGCTCGTCGATTTCCGCTGCGCGGAACCCAAACAAGGGGCCGACTACCGGCTCTTCTTCGGCGCCCCGGTGCGTTTCTCGCAAGCCATCAGCCGGCTCGGCTTCGACAGCGCCTTGCTCGACCTGCCAGTGGCGCGCAGCGAACAGGCGCTCAAACAGTTCCTGCGCGGCGCGCCCGCCAATATTCTGGTGCGCTACCGCTATGATGCCGGCATCGCCGCCGCCGTCCGCCGTCGCCTGAATCTGGCCACGCCGGCTGCCTGGTCGAACTTCGCCAAGCTTGCCGCCGATATGCGCATGCCGCCCTCCACGCTCCGCCACCGCCTGCGCGACGAGGGACAAAGCTATGCCGCCATCAAGGACGACATCCGCCGCGACCTCGCCGTCGAACTGCTGCTGAACACGCCGAAGACCATCGGCGAGATTGCCGTGCAGCTCGGCTATTCAGAGCCGAGCGCCTTCTTCCGGGCCTTCCGGAAATGGATGGGCAAGAGCCCCGAGGTCTTTCGGCGGGAGGAAGCAGGGTCACGAACGGTAGGCCGAGATCCATAGTTATCAGCCCGGTACAGACCCCACGCTGCTATTTGGCGCTGGTCGCTCAACACACTCCTTAATGCCTATGCTTATCACAAGCATGAGGAGTGGAGAGGGCGTGCCGTGGCCGCCCCCCTCTGCCCTGCCGGGCATCTCCCCCACAGGTGGGGAGATTGGCTGGGCGCGATGGCTTCCCCAAACAATGAGCGTCACAGCCCGACGAAACGGTAGAGGTACGGGAAAGCCAAGCCACTTGTGTTCTCCCCACCTGTGGGGGAGATGCCCGGCAGGGCAGAGGGGCTCCTCTCCGCATAAACTGACTTGGTGAGGGGGCCATGGGCGTGCCTATTTGAACCCGCCGCAACCCGCGCTACATATTTCAACGGGAGGAGTGCCATGTTTGATTTTTCGCTCGGCGAAACTGCGGACGCGATCCGTGAAACGACGGCGCGGTTTGCCGCCGATCATATTGCTCCGCTGGCTGCGGAGATCGACGAGAGCAACACGTTTCCGCGCCAGCTGTGGCCTGAGATGGGCGCGCTCGGCCTGCATGGGATCACCGTCGAGGAAGAATTCGGCGGCGCCGGTCTTGGTTATCTCGATCATGTCGTCGCCATGGAAGAGGTTTCGCGCGCCTCGGCCTCCGTGGGGCTCAGTTACGGCGCCCATTCCAATCTCTGCGTCAACCAGATCCGCCGCTGGGCCTCGCCGGAGCAGAAACACCGCTATCTGCCGAAGCTGATCTCCGGCGAACATGTCGGTTCGCTTGCCATGTCGGAGGTCGGCGCCGGTTCCGATGTCGTCTCCATGCGATTGCGTGCCGAGAAAAAGGGCGACCGTTATATTCTGAACGGCACCAAGTTCTGGATCACCAATGCGCCGCATGCCGACGTGCTGGTCGTTTATGCCAAGACCGATCCCGCAGCCGGCACGAAAGGCATTTCCGCCTTGATCATCGAGAAAGGCCTGCCCGGCTTCAGCGTCTCCAAGAAACTCTCCAAACTCGGAATGCGCGGCAGCGACACGGCCGAACTGGTCTTCGAGGATTGCGCGGTGCCGGCCGAGGCGCTGATGGGCCGGGAGGGAGAAGGCGTGAAGATCCTGATGTCCGGCCTCGACTATGAGCGCGCCGTGCTTGCCGCCGGACCGCTCGGCATCATGCAGGCCTGCCTCGATGTCGTGCTGCCCTATGTGCGTGATCGCAAACAGTTCGGCAGAGCGATCGGCGATTTCCAGCTGATGCAGGGCAAGATCGCCGATATGTATGTCGCGCTGAATTCGGCGCGCGCCTATGTCTATTCCGTCGCTCGCGCCTGCGATGCCGGGCGCGCGACGCGCACCGATGCCGCTGCTGCGATCCTCTTTGCCAGCGAGAATGCCGTGAAGGTCTCGCTGGAAGCGATCCAGGCGCTCGGCGGCGCCGGCTATACCAAGGAATGGCCGGTCGAGCGCTTTTTGCGCGACGCCAAGCTTTACGATATCGGCGCCGGCACCAATGAGATCCGCCGCTACCTGATCGGCCGGGAGCTCATTGCGTCATGACGGTAATTTCGACTGCGATCGACCGCGACAGCGACAGCTTCAAGGCCAATGCCAGCAAGAACAAAGCCCTGATCGAGGAGCTCCACAATCGTTCGGCGAAAGCCCGCGAGGGCGGATCGCAAACAGCGCGCGAGCGCCATACCGGCAAGGGCAAGCTCCTGCCGCGCGATCGCATCCAGCTGCTCATCGATGCCGGCAGCCCGTTCCTGGAGATCGGCACGCTGGCGGCCAACGGCATGTATGATGACGAGGCGCCCGGCGCCGGCATCATATCAGGCATCGGCCGCGTTTCCGGCCGCGAGGTGATGATTGTCGCCAATGACGCGACGGTGAAGGGCGGCGCCTATTTCCCGATGACGGTGAAGAAACATCTGCGGGCGCAGGAGATCGCCATGCAGAACCGGTTGCCCTGTCTCTATCTGGTCGATAGCGGCGGCGCCAATCTTCCGCATCAGGCCGAAGTCTTTCCAGATCGCGACCATTTCGGCGCAATCTTCTACAACCAGGCCCAGATGTCGGCCGAGGGAATCCCACAGATCGCCTGCGTGATGGGAAGCTGCACCGCCGGCGGCGCCTATGTGCCCGCCATGTCCGACGAAACGGTCATCGTGCGCAATCAGGGCACGATCTTCCTTGCCGGCCCGCCGCTGGTGAAGGCCGCGACCGGCGAGATCATCTCGGCCGAAGAGCTCGGCGGCGCCGAAACCCATGGCCGCCGCTCCGGCGTCGTCGATCATGTCGCCGAGAACGACGAACATGCGCTGCTGCTCGTCCGCGATATCGCAGCCAGTCTCAACAGCGTGAAATCAGTCGATATCGACCTCCAGCCGCCGCGGCCGCCGAAACTCGATCCCGAGGATCTCTGCGGCCTCATCCCGGAGGATGTGCGCTCGCCCTATGATGTGCGCGAGGTCATCGGCCGGATCGTCGATGGCTCCGAACTGCATGAGTTCAAGCCGCTCTACGGCACCACGCTGGTCTGCGGCTTCGCCCGCATCTGGGGCATGCCCGTCGCCGTCATCGCCAATAATGGCGTGCTGTTTTCCGAAAGCGCGCTGAAGGGCGCGCATTTCATCGAGCTCACCTGCCAGCGCCGCGTGCCTCTGCTGTTTCTGCAGAATATCTCCGGCTTCATGGTCGGCGGCCGTTATGAGGCCGGCGGCATCGCCAAGGATGGGGCAAAGCTGGTGACGGCGGTGGCAACCGCGAGCGTGCCGAAGGTCACGGTCATCATCGGCGGCAGCTTCGGCGCCGGCAATTACGGCATGTGCGGCCGCGCCTATCGCCCGCGCTTCCTCTTCACCTGGCCGAACAGCCGCATCAGTGTGATGGGCGGCGAACAGGCGGCCTCGGTGCTCGCCACGATCCGCCGAGACTCCATGGAGGCGCGCGGTGAGAATTGGCCTATAGAAGAGGAGGAGGCCTTCATGGCGCCGATCCGCGCCGGCTACGAGGCCGAGGGCAATCCCTATTATGCAACGGCTCGCCTCTGGGACGACGGCATCATCGATCCGCGCCAGACCCGGGATGTGCTGGGCCTTGCCTTTTCCGCCTGCCTGAATGCGCCGATCCCGAAAGGGCCGCGCTTCGGCCTGTTCAGGATGTGAGGCGCCGATGATGGAGAGTCTTCTCATTGCCAACAGGGGCGAAATCGCCCGCCGCATCATCCGCTCGGCCAAGATGCTCGGCATCCGCACCATCGCCGTCTATTCCGAAGCCGATGCCGGCCTGCCCTTCGTAAGGGAGGCGGACGAGGCGATTGCCATCGGCCCGGCGCCGGCACGCGAGAGCTATCTCTCTCAGACCCGCATCCTCGATGCCGCCCGCAAGAGCGGCGCCGCTGCGATCCACCCCGGCTACGGTTTCCTTTCGGAAAATGCCGGATTTGCCGAAGCGGTGGAAAAGGCCGGCATCATCTGGGTCGGCGCCCCCCCGGCCGCCATCCGGGCAATGGGGCTCAAGGACGCAGCCAAGGAATTGATGCAGGCATCAGGCGTGCCCGTGACCCCCGGCTATATGGGCGCGGACCAGAGCGAAGAGAGGCTGACGGCCGAGGCTGATATCATTGGTTATCCCGTACTCATCAAGGCGGTCGCCGGTGGCGGCGGCAAGGGCATGCGCCGCGTCGAACGCCCGCAGGATTTCGCCGAACTTCTCGCCTCCTGCCGCCGTGAGGCGGCGGCCGCCTTCGGCGACGACCGCGTTCTGATCGAACGTTATATCGCCAATCCGCGCCATATCGAGGTGCAGGTTTTCGCCGATAAGCTCGGCAATTGCGTTCATCTCTTCGAGCGCGATTGTTCGCTGCAGCGCCGTCACCAGAAGGTCATCGAGGAGGCCCCTGCCCCCGGTCTCGATGCCGCCACGCGGGCAGTGATCTGCGATGCGGCGGTGAAAGCCGCAAGAGCGGTGAATTACGTCGGCGCTGGCACCATCGAATTCATCGCCGATGCCTCGGAAGGCCTTCGCGAAGATCGCATCTGGTTCATGGAGATGAACACCCGCCTGCAGGTGGAACACCCGGTCACCGAGGCAATTACTGGCGAGGATCTGGTGCTCTGGCAGCTCAAGGTCGCCGCCGGCGAGCCGCTGCCGAAAATGCAGGACGAAATCGCCATGAACGGCTGGGCCTTCGAAGCCCGGCTCTATGCCGAAAATCCTGCCGCCGGCTATCTGCCCTCGACAGGCCGGCTCGACCATCTGCGCCTACCTGACACAATCCGCGTCGATAGCGGCGTCGATCAAGGAGATGAGATCACCGCCTTCTACGATCCGATGATAGCCAAGATCGTCGCCCATGGGCCGAACCGCGAGGCCGCACTTTCGAAGCTCGCAGCCGCCTGCGCCGGCATCGAGGTCTGGCCGGTCAAATCCAATGCCGGCCTGCTTGCCCGCATCGCCGTCGACCCGGATTTTTGCGCAGCTCGGATCGATACCGGCTTTCTCGACCGTCATGACGACAGGCTTGTGGCGACGGAGCCGAGCGAAACGGCAATCGATAGCGCGGCCACCGTGCTGCTTTCAAAAAATACCGATGGTGATCCCTGGACCGCGCTGACCGGGTTCCGCATCGCCGGCGCGGATGACAGGAGGGTGCGCATCCGTATCGGCGATCACCTCCATTGGGGGCAATCACGTCCAGAGCTTGAGGCAAATACCGTCACGATCGGTGAAACCACGGTGCTTTTCGACGCCGGGAATGCCTGGCCGATCAGCCTGCCCGTCGCCAGCGAAGTCGAGGCAAGTCAGGGTGCCGGCGATGGCGCCATCCTTTCGCCCATGCCCGGCCTCGTCATTTCGGTGGATGTCGCCGAAGGCGATCGTGTCGCCAAGGGGGACCGCCTGCTGACAGTCGAAGCGATGAAAATGGAACATTCTCTGCGTGCGCCCTTCGACGGCATCGTCGAAAAGCTGCAGGTTTCCTGGGGGATCAGGGTCTCGGAAAACCAGCTGGTCGTCAGCATTGTGAAGGAGCAGGATTGATGGCCGGTCGTTATTTCGACGAGTGGACGGTCGGCGACCGCATCGCCCACGACATCCGCCGCACGGTCACCGAGACCGACAATCTGCTGTTCACGGCGCTCTCCCACAATCCGCAGCCGCTGCATCTCGATGCCGACTATGCGGCCGGCACCGAATTCGGCCGGATCGTCGTCAACGGCACCTTCACCTTTGCCCTCACCGTCGGCCTTTCGGTCGGCGACACCACGCTCGGCACGCTCGTCACCAATCTCGGCTATGACAAGGTGACGATGCCAAAGCCGGTCTTCATCGGCGATACCCTGCGGGTGGAAACTGAGGTGATGGAGTTGCGTCGCTCGAACTCCCGCCCCGATGCCGGCATCGTCACCTTCCGGCATATCACCCTGAACCAGCGCGGCGAGATCGTCTGCCAATGCTTGCGCACGGCAATGCTGAAGGTGAAGCCGTCATGAGGCTGCGCTCGCTGCTCTTTGCGCCCGGTGACCGGCCGGAGCGTTTCGAAAAAGCGCTCGCTTCGGGCGCCGATGCCGTCATTCTCGACCTGGAGGATTCGGTTGCGCCCGCAAACAAACCGAAAGCGCGGGAGAGCGTACACGAGTTCGTCTTGCATCATGCCGGCGAGACCCCTCTCCTGATCCGCATCAATCCCCTCGCCTCGCAAGAATTCGAAGACGACGTCGCCGCTTTGAGCGGCCTTCATCCTTTCGCGCTCATGTTGCCGAAAGCCGAAGGGGCCGCTTCGGTGCTGAAACTCGCAGGCTCTCTCGCATCGGCTATCCCAATCTTGCCGATTGCGACTGAAACGCCATCCGCCATCTTCGAGATCGGCAGCTACCGGGACGTCGCAACCAGCCTCTGCGGCCTGACCTGGGGGGCTGAGGATCTGCCGGCCGCCATGGGGGCTGCGACCGCGCGGCGGACGGACGGCCGTTATACGCCCCCTTACGAGCTTGCCCGTTCGCTGGTGCTGTTTGGCGCCCATGCTGCCGCCGTTCCGGCGATCGACACCGTCTATCCCGATTTCCACGATCTCAACGGTCTCAGGGCCTATGTCGGCCGCGCCCGGCGCGACGGCTTTTCCGGCATGATGGCCATCCATCCGAGTCAGGTCGAAGTGATCAATCACGCCTTCACGCCGGATCCGTCAGAGATCGCCTGGGCCGAGAAAGTCGCCGCCGCCTTCGCCGCCAGGCCCGACGCGGGCGTTGTCCAGCTTGACGGGCGCATGCTGGATTTGCCGCATCTCAAGCTCGCGACCCGCATTCTCGATGTGGCCGGGCGATAGAGCAAATGCTCCGCCTATCAGCCCGCCTTTGCGGTGTGCTTGGAGGCGGCGTTCTCTCGGCTGAGATAGCCGGCACCGATGGCGACGTAGAGATCCACATAGTCCTTGGCAACCTGTTGCACGGTGGCGGCAAGGCTTTCCTGGGCATCGGAGACCGACCGCTGCGCGTCCAGGACATCGAGCAATGACGAGGCGCCATCCTTGTAGCTCGTGGTCGAAAGCGCAAGCGCCTCCTGCGCCGTCTGCACCTGTCTGCGCAACGGTTCCAGCGTCTGCGTGTCACGGCGAACGGCCGATAGTGCGTTTTCCACCTCTTCGACCCCGTTCAGCACCGCCGCTTTCCAGGCGAGATACTGGGTTCTGGCATCGGATTTTTCGATATCGACATTCGCCCGCAATTTGCCGCCATCAAAGATCGGCAGGTTGAGCGTCGGTCCGAAGGACCAGCTGGTCAGGGTTCCGCCGCTGGCGCCTGATGATTTGACCCAGCTCGGCGAGATCGAACCGGAGAGCGAGATCGACGGGTAGAGCTGGGCTTCGGCAGCGCCGATATCGGCAACAGCCGCCGCCAGCTCGCGTTCGGCCTTGCGGATATCGGGACGGTTGCGGATGAGGTCGGCCGGAATGCCGGCGCGAATGTCGCCGTGGAAGACCGGCTGGCCGGCGCTTTTCTGCAGTTCATCCATCAGCGAGGCCGCCGGCATCCCAAGCAGAGTGGCAATGTGATGGGCCGATTCGGCGAAACTCTGTTCGAGGCCAGGAATGTCGGACTTTGTCGACTGTACCAGGCCCTCAGCCTGAACGACGTCGAGGCGTGAGGCCGCACCTGCCTTGAGCTGCAGCTGCGTGAGTTCGTAAGTCTGTTGGCGGGATTTCAAATTCGCCCGCGAAAGCGCGATGCGCTGCTGATAATAGCGGGCGTCGACATAACTGGAGACGAGGTCCTTCAGAAAGGTGAGCTTGGCATCGTCGGCCGTTGCATAGGCGGCCCCAAGCGAGGCGATTGCACTTTCTTTGGAGCGACGGTACTGGCCGAAGAGATCCAGCAGCCAGGAAAGGCTGGCCTCGCCGCCTGTCGTATTCGTGGTGCCGATCGTCGTACGCTCAGAACCCTTCTCGCCGGATACCGTGTGCGATGCGCCGACATCGAGGCTCGGCAGGCCACCGGCACCGGCAACCGTGACATTGGCGGAAGCCGAGTTGATGCTCTCGAGCGCCTGCAGCACATCAAGGTTCTCGCTGAGGCCATGAGCCACCAGGCCGTCGAGCTGCTTGTCACGATAGGCCGTCCACCAATGCACCGTCACGACATCGCCGTTGCTCTTGGTCCCGCCCTCTTGGAATTTAGCGGGAAGCGGCATCTGTGGAGGAATGTGATCCGGGCCGCTGACGCAGCCCGCCAGCAGAAGCGTGACTGCCGATGCGGCGTAGCGGAGGGATGATATTCTTGTGCAGAGCGACGGACTCACGGGCGAGCTTTCTGAACCGGGATCGTAGGTTCAGGCTTAGCGGCGCCAACGTTAATGGCGGTAAAGACACTGTAAAGTTAGGTAAAATCGCAGGGAGTCGGATCAGGCTTGGTCGTCAGCCGAACCATAGGACGTCGGTTTTCTGGGAAGCTCCAGGGTGATTGCCAGACCTCCGGCATCCGGCAACGACGCATGCACACGCCCGCCATGGCGCTCGATGGCCTGCCTGGTGATCGCAAGACCCAGGCCATATCCGCCTCTCGGCACAGCCTCGTTCCCGCGTGAGAACGGCTGGAAGATCCGTTCAAGTTCGTCCCGCCTGACACCTGGTCCCTGATCCGTCACGCAGATTTTGAGCCGCTCGGCCGTCGCCTCGCAGGACACGGATATGCGCGAATGCTCGGCCGTATATTTGACGGCGTTGCGGACGACGTTTTCGAGCGCCCTGTAGATCAGTTCGCCTTCGACTTCTGCGCGGAAGACGCCCTCGACACTGGTCGTGATCGAGACCTCCCGCGCCTGCGCTTCGAATGCCGCATCGCCGAGAATTTCGTTCAGCAGTTCGATGACATCGAGAGTGTGCGTTTTCAGCGGCCGGCTCGATCCCGCAGTCAACCTGGCAAGCGTCAGAACTTCGCCGACCAGCGCATCAAGCCGTTCGACCTCCCGGTCCATGCGGTCCAGCATGGCGCCGAGTTTGGCCGGGCTCTGCCGGAGGACGCCGACAGCGGCCTGCAGGCGGGACAAGGGCGAACGCAACTCGTGGGAGACATCATGGAACAACCGCTGCTGCGCATCCTGAAGCTCTTGAAGCCGGGCGGCGCTGGAATCGAAGTCATGTGCAAGCGCGGTAACCTCGTCCTTTCGGCCGGCCATCTTGTCACCGATGCGGAAGTCGAAGCGGCCATGGGCGAGCGCGCTCAAGCCATCACGCAGATGCACGACGGGACGAATGAGGTACCGGGCGAGTGCACCTGCCGATATCGTGCTTGAAATCAGGATCGCGAGCCACGGTATGAAGGGACCAATGTTGTCGAAGGTGAACGTCGCCTGGACCGGCAGGGAAATCTGATAGCAAACCCCGTCCTTCTGGACGGATCTTGTATCGACGGTCTTTGGAACCGTACAGGCATCGGCTTTCGCAGTTTTGGAGATCGTCAGACCAGACGGTAGCGTCTCTTCGCTTGTGCGCACGAAATGCGTGGCGGCATCTTCGCCATCTCTGGCGAGCACGTTTGCGGTGAGGTTCAGGGCGATCGCTCGCCGCTCTTCCTCCAGTTCGCGCGCAAAAGGAACCCCCTGGAGAAAATTGACGAGCAGGAATATCACGCCGACTGTCGCCGCCATCGTCAGCCAGATCGTCGTGAAGAATTTCCAGAAAAGCCGGGGCATGGTCAGTCCACGAGAAGTTGATAGCCCTGGCCGCGAACGGACTGGATCCAGGATTGTCCGTCCTCCCTCAGTCCGAGCTTCTGACGAACGCTGCTGATATGGACGTCGATACGGCGATCGAACGGGGTCAGCGGCTTGCCGAAGGCCCGCTTCGAAATGTCCTGCTTCGACACGAGCTGGCCGGCGCTGCGGGCGAGGACCTCGAGCAGGCTGAATTCCGTGCCGGTCAGTTCCAAGCTTTCGCCGCGCCATTCGGCGATCCTGCTGCCCGGATGAATCACGAGTTTTCCCGCCCTTATCGTGTCGGTCGAAGTACCGGCCGCCGGCTGACCTGCCCGGCGGAGGATGGCGCGCAGTCTCGCCGCAAGTTCCCCCGGCGAGCATGGCTTCGGCACATAGTCGTCGGCGCCCAGATTGAGACCCGATATCCTGTCGACGTCATCACCCCTTGCGGTCAGCATCAGCACAGGAACCTGGCTGAGCTTCCTGATCCTCTGCAGAACCTCGATCCCGTTCATCCGAGGCATCATGATGTCGAGCACGATGATATCGACAGTATTGCCGGCAGCCGCGGCAATGGCCGCGCGCCCGTCCGTATCGGTGACGACGTCATATCCTTCTTCGACCAGATATTCCTGCAGAAGCGTCGTCAGCTCGGCATCGTCGTCGATGAGGAGAACCTTGTTCATTCACTTCGTCCGTCATTGATCCGGGTAAGCCATACAGCACAAACACAGTCGCGCGACCGGGTTTTACCTAACTTAACACTAACTTGACCGCACTTAACGTTCGTCCCGCTACTTATCCTGCCATGACATGACACGCGCTGAAACCGGATTGCCGCGACATGAGCCGCAATCCTTCATCGAGTTGGCGCGGATCGGGAAAAGGCATCGATGCCTTTGACCACAAGGAGTGTATCGTTGAGAAAACCGTCCAGACCAATCGCCGCCGCTTTCGTTGCGGCTGCGCTTCTCTTGCCTCTGCGCAACGCCTTGGCGGAACAGGCCGCTGCAACCGCTCTCACCGTCTCTATGATGACACCGGCGCAGCGGAATTGGCCTGAGACCGTTCCCGCAAGCGGATGGCTTAAACCATGGCAGGAAGCGGTCATCGCCTCGGAAACGAGCGGTCTGCGCATTACCGATGTTCTGGTCGATGTCGGCTCCGTGGTCACGAAGGGGCAGACGCTCGTCCGGCTTTCCCAGGAGAGTGTGCTGGCCGACCTCCGCAAGCAGGAGGCGGCTATCGAGACCGCCAAGGCAAATCTTTCGAAGGCCAAGGCCAACGCCGACCGCGCACGGCAGCTCCGCCCCTCGGGCGCCCTTTCCGACGAGAAGATCGTCGAATATCTGGCCGACGAGCAGACGGCAACGGCCAGCCTTGCATCCGAGCAGGCGGCGCTCGACAGCGAAAAGATCAAGCTTGCGCAGACGACGATCACGGCCGTCGACGACGGCATCATAACGTCGCGTTCCTCCGACCTCGGCGCTGTCGTCTCTGCGGGCACCGAGCTGTTCCGCATGGTCCGCCAGCAGCGGATCGAATGGCAGGCCGAAGTTTCGGCGCGCTACCTTTCACGCATTTCGGAAGGTTTGAACGTCAAGATCAACGGCCCGGACGACCACGACATCGAAGGCAAGGTGAGACTTGTCGGGCCGTCGGTCAGCACCGATACCAGCCGGGCCATCGTCTATGTCGCGCTTCCGGCTGACGTCCGCCCGCGCAGCGGCCTTTATGTGACCGGCAATATCGAACTGCAGACGTCCCCGGCGCTCACCGTTCCCGAAACGGCGATCGTCTTTCGGGACGGGATCAGCTACGTCTTCACCGCCGGCGAGGGCCAGCGGGTGCAAAGGGTCCGGGTGGAAACGGGCCGCCGCAACAATGGCGAGGTGGAAGTCGTCTCCGGCATCGATCGTTCGTCGAAGGTTGTGACCTCGGGCGGTGCGTTCCTGTCGGACAATGACCTCGTGAAGATTGCGGAGAAAAACTGATGAACTTCTCAGCATGGTCGATCCGCAACCCCGTACCGGCAATATTGCTGTTCGTGATGCTTGCCGTCGGCGGGCTCTGGGCCTTCAAGCAGCTTGCGGTCCAGAACTTTCCCGATATGGATCTCCCGACCATCACCGTCACAGCGACGCTCGACGGTGCGGCGCCGACCCAGCTCGAAACCGAGGTTGCCCGCACCATCGAGGATAGTTTCGCGGCGCTGAGCTATCTCGACCATATCACCACAACCATCACCGACGGCACCGTCTCGATCAAAGTCTCCTTCAAGCTGGAAAAAGACAGCGAAGCAGCCCTGAACGAAGTCCGCAATGCGGTCGACGGCGTCAAGGGCGATCTGCCGGCGCAGATGGAGACTCCCACTGTCACCAAGGTCACGGTGCAGAGTTCGGCGCTGGTCACCTATGCCATCCGCTCGACTGCTCTCAACGAGACCGAACTTTCCTGGTTTGTCGACAACGACCTGACCAAGGCGCTGCTATCGGTGCCCGGCGTCGGGCAAGTCAACCGCATAGGCGGGATCGACCGCGAGGTTCATGTGGACCTCGATCCCGCAACGATGGCGTCGCTTGGCGTTACCGCGACAACCGTCTCGTCACAGCTGAAGGCGGTACAGGCCGATACATCAGGCGGGCTTGGCGAAATCGGCGGCACCCGTCAGACCTTGCGCACGCTCGGCGCCCTGCCGTCGGTCGAAGCCTTGAAGGCGCTCCGAATCCCGCTGGCCAACGGCCAACAGGTTCGCCTCGACGACGTCGCATCCGTCACCGACAGTTTCGCCGAGCGGTCCTCGATGGCTTATCTCGACGGCAAACCGGTGATTGCGGTCGAGATCAACCGCTCGAACGGATTTTCGGACAGTGGTGTCGCTGATAAAGTCGACAAGGCGATCAAGCAGTTCGCCTCCAAGCAATCCAACGTGCAGATCGAAGACGCCTACAGCACGATCGGGCCGATCATCGAAAATTACAACGGTTCGATGCACATGCTGTACGAGGGCGCGATCCTGGCGATCGTCGTCGTCTGGCTCTTCCTTCGCGACTGGCGTGCGACGATCCTGTCGGCCGTGGCGCTGCCCTTGTCCGTCATACCGACCTTCCTTGTCATGTACCTCTGCGGCTTCAGCCTGAACATGATCACGCTGCTGGCGCTGTCGCTCGTGGTCGGCATCCTCGTCGACGACGCCATCGTCGAGGTCGAAAACATCGCCCGCCATCTGCAGATGGGCAAGCGGCCGATCGACGCCGCTCTCGAGGCCGCCGACGAGATCGGGCTTGCCGTCATCGCAACCACCTTCACGCTGGTCGCCGTCTTCCTCCCGACTGCTTTCATGAGCGGCATTCCGGGACTTCTGTTCCGCCAGTTCGGGATCACCGCCGCCGTCGCCGTCCTCGTCTCGCTCGTCGTCGCACGTCTGCTGACGCCGATGATGGCCGCCTATTTCATGAAGGCCCATCCGGTGGAGCAAAAGGACGGCCGCATCATGCGCGCCTATATGGCGATCGTGAAAGCCGCCATGAACCGCAGGAAGACCACGGTCGCCGTCACCGCCATCGTCGTGGCGCTCTCGCTTTCCACCATCCCCTTTTTGAAATCGGGCTTCCTGCCCGCTTCCGACGACGCGCGAGCCCAGATCACGCTCACCCTGCAGCCGGGCGCCACCATCGAGCAGACGGACGCCGCCACCAGGAAAGCCGCCGAAATCGTCGGCAAGCTCACCGACGTGACGCGTGTCTTTTCCTCGGTCGGTTCAGTATCTTCGGGCGGCGGCCCCGACAGCGGCACGACGAGCGATGTCGGATCCGCCACGATCGTCGCCGTATTGTCCCCCATCGGCGAGCGCGATCGCAAGCAGTCGGAAATCGAAAACGACATTCGCCAAGCGCTCTCCGTACTCCCCGGCATGCGTGTGGAGGTCGGCAGCGGTGGGAATGGCACGAAGCTCGATATTACGCTGGCGAGCGACGATGCGAACGTCCTCGACAGCGCAAGCACGGCGCTTGAGGAGCAACTGCGCACGCTGCAAGGCATCGGAGCGGTGACATCGACCGCATCCAGACAGGCGCCCGAGATCCAGATCACGCCCGACTTCGCACGCGCAGCAGCGCTCGGAGTGACGTCGAGTTCCGTCGCCGAGGCCGTACGCGTGGCAACCGACGGAGAATATTCCGCCGATCTGCCGAAGCTCAACCTGCCTCAGCGGCAGGTTCCGATCGTCGTGCGCTTCAGCCCGGAGGCCCGCACCAGTCTGGACGACATCAAGAATATGCGGGTGGCGGGAACGAACGGCAATGTCGACCTCGGATCGATCGCCGATATCCGGATCGGCGGCAGCCCGTCGGAGATCGACCGCATCGATCGCATGCGCAATATCACCCTTTCCGTCGAACTCAACGGCCGCATCCTCGGCGACGTCAACCGCGAAGCGCAGGCTCTGCCGGCGCTCCAGCACCTGCCGTCGGGCGTGACTCTCGTCGAACAGGGCGAACTTCAGCGCAGTTCGGAGCTGTTCCAGAGCTTCGGCCTCGCCATGGCGATCGGCGTGTTCTGCATCTATGCGGTTCTCGTGCTGCTCTTCCACGACTTCCTGCAGCCGCTCACCCTTCTGATGGCTCTACCGCTCTCGCTCGGCGGCGCGCTCGTTCCGCTGGTGGTGACCGGAACCAGCTTCTCGATGGCCGCCGTCATCGGGCTGCTCATGCTGATGGGTGTGGTGACGAAGAATTCCATCCTTCTCATCGAATATGCGATCATGTCGCGCCGCCAGGGCATGTCGCGGTTCGATGCCCTCGTGGACGCCTGCCACAAGCGCGCCCGGCCGATCGTCATGACCACCATTGCCATGGCAGCCGGCATGCTTCCCGTTGCTCTCAGCCTGACGGGTGGCGATTCGAGCTTCCGGCAGCCGATGGCGATCGTGGTGATAGGCGGCGTGATGATGTCGACGCTGCTCAGCCTCATCGTCATCCCCGTCATCTTCACCTTCGTTGACGACCTGGACGAGGGGCTCAAGCGCCTCGTGCGCCGGCGCGGGCCAACCCAGGAAGCCGGCGAGGAACCGCATGCCTCGAACGATCACGCAGCCATCGTCTTCAAGCCCGAGCTTTCGAAGCGAGGGCAAGGGCAGAGATGACCATCTGCGCCATTGGCCAGATGGCTCCGTACCCGATACGGGCCGCACCGGCGGCTTTCATGGCAACCTCTTCGGTCGAATTCCCTGCCCCGGAACGAGACCGCGGGACGTGTTCCCCCGCAGGCGGCCTTGCGCCGCCTGCGCGTCCTGCATCTTCTCTGCCAACAGCGTACCTCGCCCGCGTCGCAGAAAGACCTTTACCAAACTTTACACTTCCTTAACCGCGCTTAACATCCACACAGCTATTAGAGTTCGACCTCAGTTCAATCCGGAGTGTTGTGTGTCCAAGGCACATCGAAATATTCTGCATTGCCGCTTCACGGAGCGGAAAGTCATATTTGCCGAGATTTGGCGGTGGTTGCTGAAGCTTGATTCAAAGAATTATATCTCAATTGCTGCTTGCTTAAGTCCCGGGATCCAATCAGGCCGCGCAGAAAACGTTCGAATAGAGCGTCATGCTCTACTGGAAGACATTTCAATTGGAGGAACGGGGTGATTGATGCTCCGGGTGATCGGGGCATGTTTGCCGGACAGATCGAACAGTTCAACAGGGCAGCACGCCCTATCTCATGCTGAACATTGCCTGATGTCATGACATTGGCGTCATGGCTTCAAAATCGGGCAAGGCGCCGCTCGCGTAGCCGACCGCCCCGAGCGAAGCGATGGCGATCCGGCCGTGGCGGATCGACAGCAGCGGTCCGTCGCCACCCTGCTCGTAGAGATCGGGATGGGCCGCGGCAAAGCGCGCCTTCTCCGCCTGCGGCGCACCCTGCATGCCGGCCACATAGTGATGGCCGTTGCGCTCGACATGGGAGAGGCCGAGCAGCGAGACCAGCGCCAGATCCTGCTGCACGGCAAGCCCCGCCTGGCAGGTCAGATCCTCGCCCGAGAGGAACAGTCCCGGCACGCTTCCGGTTCTGATGCGGATCGCCTTCATGAGCGAACGGTAGATGCCCTTGCAGGTTTTCGAGGAGATGCCGGTATATCCCAGCCGCCTGGCGCCGGCGAAGGCGGCGTCGCCGTCGTCGCTCTCATCGATCAGGAAGGGCAATTGCGCCGCCAGATCCCCCAGCGGCGTTTCCATGGTGATCGCGCGCGCGAACGGCTGTTCGACAAAGGCAATGGCCGCGCGCAAGCGGGCGAGCCGGGGTGTCGCCTCGATTTGCGCCAGCAAGGCGGCGAGCTGGTCGGCGGCGCCAAACTGTTCGTTGCCGTCGACCGTCACCCGGTAATCGGGCAGGCGGTCCAGCACGGCGGCGATCCGCGTCAGGCGGTCGATATCGGCATCGATCGTGCCCGAAAGCTTGATCTTGAACCAGCGGTTGCCATAGCGGGCAATCACCGCCTCGAGGCTCTCCGGCAGGCCGTCACCGACGGGATGGACGATATCTCCCTCGCTGATCGGATCGACAAGCCCGATCGTATGGCGGGCCGAGATCGCGCCAGCAGGGCGAAGGCCGGCGAGCACCGCCAACGCTGCATCCGCGTCGATATCGTCGGGCAGCATGGGGCCGCCGATGCCGACGAGATTGCCCCGCACCGCCCCGAAGAAGGAAATGCCGGCAAGGCGGCAATAGGCATCGAGCGCGGCGCGGGCGATGAGCGACGGACCAAAACCGGCGGCCAACGGATTTCCAGGCAGGCGCCGCACGGTTTCCATCTCGTTCAGACGGGCGGCGGCAAACAATGTCGTCAGCGCCGACGGTTCGAGCGAAGCGGCCGCAGCAGTGCGGATCGAGGTGCGCAACTGATCGACATTCTGCGCCGGCGTGAGCGCCGGGTTCTTGTCGAACCATTTCGGCACCATCATCTCGGCGGCGGCGCCGATGGCGGTTCGCCCCTCTTCATCCTCGATACGGACCCTGAGAAAGGCTTGCGGCGCCTTTTCGAGAGTTGCCGCGCCAAAGCGGAACGGCAGGCGCAGATTGATATCGCGCTCGAAGGCGTCGATCTCGATGATTTTGATGCGCGGCGCCGTCACGGAACCTCCAATGCTTCTGTCCATGGTCATGCCATGCGGTCGAGCATGGCGCGGGACACTTCGTGATGAAGCGGTTCGCGGCGAAGCAGCCGGCCGATCTCGTCCACCATGGCCTGGCCTTGGGCGAGATGCGCCTCTTCGGTGTGACCGGCGGCATGCGGCGAAATGGTGACATTGGCCAGTTCAGGGTCGCGAAAGGGACTGTCCTGAGGCAGCGGCTCGTTGTCGAAGACATCCAGAGCCGCTTCGATACGGCCGGAGCGGATCTCGGCAAGCAGCGCCGCCTCGTCGACCAGTTCCGCGCGCGCCGTGTTGATGAACAGCGTGCCGGGGCGCAATAGCGCCAGTTCGCGGGCACCGATCATGCGGCGCGTTTCGGGCAGGACAGGCGCATGCAGAGAGACCACATCTGCCTGGGCCAGCATATCGTTCAGCCCGGCTCTGAAAACGCCGAGTGCTGCAGCCTCGCTATCGTGGAGAAAGGGATCGACAACCAGTACGCGGCAGCCGAAGGGAACGAGCAGGCGCATGACCGCCCGGCCCACATATCCGGCGCCGACGATGCCAACCGTTCTGGCGCCCAGCAATTTTTGCGGCACGGCTGCGCGGACCTCGAGCCATTCGCCGCCGTTGCGCAATTGATGATGCAGCCGATGAATGCCGCGCATCGCCAAAAGCGCTTCGGCGACCACGAACTCCGCAACCGAGGCGGCAATTTTTGAGGCGGCATGGGTGACGCGAATGCCATCGTCGAACAGACGGGCGGGAACGAGTGTGCGGACGCTGCCTGCTGAATGAGCGACAAGGGCGAGTTGCGGATGGCGCTGGCGCGCGGCGGGATCGAAGGGCGGCGTGCCCCATCCGGTGAGACATGCCGTGGCGTCTTGCAGCAGGTGGTCGACATCGGTGGCGTCGATTGTGGCGCCGGTCGGCCAACGCACCTCGCCAAGAGCGTTCAACTGGGCAATCGCCGCGTCGTCCAGCATCTTCCGGCGGGTTTTTTCGGTCAGCAATACGGCGATAACGGGAGCCTGTTCGTTCATGGTTCTACTCTTTCGCTACGGCGACCAGGCGCCTGAGATGGGCAAGATCGGCGCGGACCTTGTCGAGCGCCTGCTCTCGAGAGACGCGGTATTGGGATTGCATCGAGAGCACGCCGGTAAAACCGGTGGCCACCAGATGCGGGACTATTTCGTTCCAGGGCACCATGCCTTCATCGAGCCCGTGCCAGTCCGAATGCCATGTACGCTGGCCATGAGCTCCGTAAGCGCCGGGGAACCAACCACTGTTCTTGACGCCCATGCAGCAGAACCACGGTTCGAGAATATCGAGGGTCAACCGCCAGTCCTCGCTCCCCTCGCGAATGATCTGATTGGCCGGATCGGGATAAGCGCCGATCCTGACCGGATCGCGCCCGGCCAGCAATCGCACCGCCAGCGCGCCCGAGCTGTGCAGGGTCCCGCCGTGAAGCTGGATGGTGAGCTTGATGCCGAAGCGTTCAGCCAGGCGCTCGAAGCCGTCGAGATCGCGCCGCGCCTCATCAAGCTGGACCTGCCAGCGCCACGACGAGTCATAGTGCCAGAAGCCCAGCCGGACCTGCCCGATGCCAGCCTCGCCGCAACAACCGAGAAGCCGGGATGTGGCATCGTCGGGCCGGGTGGAATCGATGGTCGCCATTGGGGTGAGCAGACCGGCCGCGGCAAAGAGCTTTACCGCATTGACGATTTCCTCCGGCCTGTCAGGGGAAACGGCATGGCCATCGCGAATGAGAAGATCGGCGCAGTCGAACCCCAAACCGGCCGTGATATCGGCCGCCTTATCGAGCGGCAGACCTTCCAGGGTCTTGGTGAAATAGGCGATATCCATGGATCAGATCCCAGACGGAAAGGCGCTGTTCATCAGCGGGAGACACAAAGCTCGCTGCGGCGACCGAATGCATCGCGGGCGCACACCGCATAGCGCGCGCCCTGTGGCGGCGACATGTGCAGGAATGCCGTCGAGATCAGCGGCGCCGGACTGACCTTTTCAAAAGTCCCGCCGTCCGTGCTGACCAGGACATCGTAGAAGATGGCCGGCCCGGCATCGCCGGCAGCCCAAAACAGCATGCGCTCCTCCCGACCGCCAAGACCGAGGTAGCGTTCGACGACAAGGCCGGCAGGTGCCGCCGGGGGCGCGCCGATATCGGGAACGACAAGCACCTGCGTGAGCGACGGCAATGGCACGTCCAAGTCGACGCTGATCCGGCCTTCGTCGCACTCGACGACGCTGATCGGATGCAGCAAAGCGGGCTCCTGCGCGCGGCGCATTTCGGCAAACTGCGCCTCGGTCGGTGCGGGCGGTGCGGGCGGTGCGCCGACCGGCTCGAAGAGCCCACGCGGGTTGCTTTCGTCGCGCTGGGCTTCCCAGACCTCCATCGGATTGGTGAATTCCTCGTCGATGCGCAGCAGGCAAAACGCGTGGCGGCCGGGAACCAAACCGCTCACCTCGAGACGGACTGCGGTCCGGCCCGAACGGTTGATGGCATCGACGCTATGGATGAGGCTGATGGAAACACCGCCACCCGGCAGCCGCGTCGGCAGGATCGCCAGGCCATCCTGGTCTGGCGCAAGCGGCGGTTCGGCCGTCACCTTGCAAATGGTATCGCCGAGCGTTGCCAGCAGTTCCATCGATGTGAGGCCAGGCTTCTTGATGATGTCGAAGGGCGGCGCCCTGTCGACGTCCGTGACCAGCATGTCCAGATTGGTCTTGTGCTCCCACTGCGCCTTGGTGAAATTGCGCGAACCGAAATAGGCAAAGATCGTGCGCTGGCTCCAGCCGCCGATAAAGGCGTGGTCATTGCTGAGGAAGGTGAAATTCGCCGCTTTCGGGGCGATGATGCGCCGGTCGTGCTGTTCGATGATGCGGGCGATGATACCGGCGTAATAGGCTTTGCCGTGCCAGCTATGATGATCGCTCCAGCCAAGCTGCGGATCGCATTCATCGTTGACGATGGGCAAGCCCGCCAGGCGCGGGTGATGCTCCTTCAGATAGTCGACGACGAGCAAAGTGCGGTCGACGATACCGTTGGTTTTCGGGGTCAGGTCTTCCTTGCTGCCGTTGACGCCCTTTTCGTGGATCGAGATGTAATCGATGCGCGGCGGGCCGTCATCGGTCAGGCAGCTCGTGCCGCTGTCGCAATGGGCCATCAGGGCGCGAAAGATCGGCGAGAGCGTGCGGGCGGTTCCGGGTCCGCCCATCGGCAAGGTGGGATCGATGGCATCGAGCCCCGCGACGCAGGCGTCGTAGTAGTTGGTGTAACCCTTGATCCCGTAGGTCCACCAGCCGGAGTCGGCCTCGTTCGTCGTTTCGAAATACCATGTGCGCAATTCGTCCATGCCGTAACGCGCGCCATAACGATCGACCGTCACTGTTACGAGATCCCGCCATCGCTTGACCTGATCCATGTCCTCATAGTCGGTGAACAGGCCCGACGGGTTGCCCATCAGCTCGAAGAACGGCTTCAGGCGGTGTTCGATCATCACGTCGAGCGCGCGGTCGAGCAGGGACCAGTCATAACCGGCCCCGCCCTTCGCGCTCAGCAGATTGTAGAGATAATGCACCCGCAGGAACTTGATGCCCTCATTCGGCAGGCCGCCGATATAGGCAAGCATCTGGCGCATCTCGGGCTCGAGCAGCAGCTCGGCCGGCGAAAAGCCGGTGCCGCGCCAGAACCGGTTGAACGGGCGTACCGCTTCACTGGCATCAACGTTTATTCGCGTACGTTCACGCATGGGTCGTCTCTCCTTGGGCGGAAGTTTGGCAGTGCGCCGCACTACTGGCGCACGAAACCAGGAGCCGGATTATTTGAACTTGTCGCGCATCGCATCGATGCCGGGGATGGTTTTGGTCAGATGCTGATGGGCGGGATCGAAGCGCTGGATCAGCCCCCGGCGGTGCTTGCCGACAAGAATGGTGAAGATATAGCCCCGGTGCCCCGGCGAGGTGACCGTCGGGTGGTAACCCCGGTCGACCAGGACAGTGTCGCCGTTGCGGGTCATGAGGATCTTGACCGGACCGTCTTCGTCATAGGTGATCTGGCTGCCGAAACCGGTCTCGGGCTGGAAGCGGTAGTGATACAGTTCTTCGTGCCGGGTCTCGACATCGCCGTCTTCCGTATCGTGTTTGTGGGGGGGATAGCCGGACCAGCAGCCCTCACCGGCATAGAGTTCGCTCACCAGCAGGTTGCCGCAGCGTCCGTTCTGCCGTTGGCCGAGCAGATGGACGATCCGCCGCTGGCTATGCGTGTCCGACGAACCGACATTGACCGCATCGACCGCATCCGGCGTGATGCGAAACGGGGCGTAGCGCGTGTCGCAGAGGCCGCCGGCGATGGCGACTTCCGCCGCCGCGCCACGAGCCGATATCCGGACATTGGCGCCGACGGGCGCGTAAACCGAGTCCGCATCGCCTCCCCAGATATCGGCTCGCCGGCCCACCGCTTCGAACATGATGTCATCCACCTCGATATCCACCTGACCCGACAGCACGACGTAGAGGCTTTCGTGCGCGGGCAGCCGCCGGATGTCCTGCTCGTTGGAGGCGAGCGTGACGAGATCGAAGTAGATGAGATCGAGCGTCTTGGAGGAGGTATCCACAATGGGACGCTGCTCGGAGCGTGGAATGAATTCTGGCATCAATTGAACTCCGGAACGATACGGTCGGCAAAGGGATTAAGCGTCAGGGATTCGGCGTAGTGACAGGCCACTGCGTGCCCATCGGCGGTGACGGTGCGTAAGACCGGCACTTCCTGCTTGCAAAGCTCGGTGGCGTAGCGGCAACGCGGATGAAATGCGCAGCCGGGCGGCGGATGGGCGGGATCGGCAACCTCGCCCGCCAGCCGGATGCGCTGGCCGTGGCGGCGCATCCGCGGATCGGCGATCGGCACCGCCGAGAGCAGCGCTTCCGTGTAGGGATGGAGCGGGCGCGAAAAGATCTGCTCCGTCGGCGCCTTTTCGACGACCCGGCCGACATACATGACGGCGATATTGTCCGAGATGTGCCGGACGACCGAGAGGTCGTGAGCGACGAAGAGATAGGTCAGGCCGAACTGTTCCTGCAGATCCTGCAGCAGGTTGATGGTTTGTGCCTGCACGCTGACATCGAGCGCCGAAACGGCCTCATCGGCGATCACCAGACGCGGATTGGAGGCCAGCGCCCGGGCGATGCCGATGCGCTGGCGCTCGCCGCCGGAAAACGCATGGGGATAGCGGTGCATGTATTCGGGCCGCAGCCCGACGCTCTGCATGAGGTCAGCGACCCGGTGCTCGAGCTCCCGGCCCTTGGCGATGCCGTTGACACCAAGCACCTCGCCGATGATGTCGATGACGGGAAGGCGCGGATTGAGCGAGGATTGCGGGTCCTGAAACACAATGCGCAGGTCGCGATGGATTTCGTCGAGGGCAGAACCCGACAACGCTGCGAGATCGACCGTGCCGCCGCTGCGATTGCGATAACGGATTTCGCCGCTTGTCGGCTGATAGATGCGCAGCACCGTGCGGGCGAGCGTGGACTTGCCGCAGCCGGATTCCCCGACGATGCCCAGTGTTTCGCCATCCTCGACACGAAGCGAAACGCCGTCGACTGCCTTGACGTGTCCGACCACACGCCGGAATGCGCCCTTGCGAATGGGGAAATGCATCCTGAGATCGTTCAGTTCGAGCAGCGGGTTTGGTTGGGTCATGGGATCGGCCATCATTGTCTTCCTTCGTAAAGCAGACAGCTGGCGACATGCCCGTCGCCGATGGTGACCGGCTGCGGATCCTTTTGGTCGCACAGGCCCGCCCTTGCCTCTTTGCATCGGGGATGAAAGCTGCAGCCTGGGGGCCGGTTGAACCGCGAGGGCACCATGCCGTCGATGATCGCCAGCCGTTCGGTGGGTTGCCCATGCATGCGCGGCACCGATTGCAGCAGCGCCTTGGTGTAGGGATGAACAGGTGCGTGGAAGATCGTGTCGACATCGCCTGCCTCCACGACCCGGCCGACATACATGACGACGACCTCGTCGGCGATTTCGGCCACCACACCGAGATCATGGGTCACGAACAGCACCGAGAGCCCGAATTCAACCTGCAGCGAGGCGAGCAGATCGAGGATATTGGCCTGGGTGGTCACATCGAGCGCCGTCGTCGGCTCGTCGGCGATCAGCAGCTTGGGGCGGCAGGCGAGCGCCAAGGCGATGCAGACGCGCTGGCGCATGCCGCCGGAAAACTGGAAGGCATAGTTTTCCATACGCTCGGCCGGCCGCGGGATGCCGACCAGAGCCAAAGTCTCGATGGCATGTTCGCGCGCCTCCTTCTTTCCCATCTTCAGATGCAGGCGGATCACTTCCACCATCTGGTTGCCGATCGTATGGACGGGGGAAAGTGCCGCCATCGGCTCCTGGCTGATCAGGCCGATCTGGGCACCGCGGATCGCCCGCATGTCGTGGCCGCGTGGATCGAGCGCCGCCAGGTCGACGAAGGGTGCTGCAGGATCCGGCCGGTAGCGGATTGCACCCGAGACGATCCGCCCTCCCCGCGGAACCTGGTTGAGGATCGAGCGGCCGGTGATGCTCTTGCCCGAACCGGATTCGCCGACGACGCAGACCGTCTTGCCGCGCGGGACGGAAAAGGAGACGCCGTCGACCGCCTTGATGGTGCCCGCACCGCTGAAGAAATGGGTCCTGAGATCAACGACCTCGATCAGCGGGTCGCGATCCCCGTGCCGGCCGCCGGCTGCGGCAAAATTGGGATCAGTATTCATAGGGATCTGCAGCATCGCGTAATCCATCACCGAGGAAATTGAGGGCGAGCACGGTGACGATCACCGCGAGACCGGGAAGAAACAGCCAGGGCGCGCTCGAGACGGCGAGAATGTTCTGCGCCTCCTGAAGCAGCACGCCCCAACTCACGACCGGCGGGCGCAGGCCGATGCCGAGGAAGGAGAGCGCGGTTTCTGCGAGGATCATCGTCGGGATGGCGAGCGTCACCGAGGCGATGATGTGGCTCATGAAGGACGGAACCATGTGCCGCCAGATGATGCGCATCTGCGAACAGCCGTCGAGACGGGCGGCGATGACGAAGTCTTCCGTCTTGAGCGACAGGAAGCGGCCGCGCACCACCCGCGCCAGATCGGTCCAGCCGATCAGCGACAGAATGATGGTGATCCAGAGATAGACCAGGAGCGGATCGGCGCTGATCGGAACGGCAGCCGCAAGGCCCATCCACAGCGGGATGGTCGGGATAGAGTTGATGAGCTCGATGGAGCGCTGGATCACGTCGTCCACCCAGCCGCCGTAGAGCCCCGAAATACCGCCCAGGATGATGCCGAGGATGAGGCTGATTGCCACCCCGATCAGTCCGACGGACATCGAAACGCGCGTGCCGTGGACCGTCCGGCTGAAGACGTCGCGACCGAGGCGATCGGCGCCGAACAGGTAGAAGGGTTCGCCCATCTCGATCGGGCCGATCAGGTGGCGGTCGAAATTAAACAGCCCCCAGAGCCGGTAGGGTTCGCCCTTGACGAAGAAGCCGAGGGGGATAACGACGGCCGGATCGGGCACGTAATTGCGGCTGAGCGCGATCGGGTCAACCTTCATCGAATAACCGTTGACGTAGAACGGATGAAACTGCCCGGCCGCGTCGTAGCCGGCGAACTTGATCTGCTGTGGCGGCGCATAGGTGTAGCGGGAATCGTAGGTCTGCGATGAAACCGGGGCGAGAACCTCGGCAAACAGGGCGACCAGGTAGATCAAAAAGATGACGACGCCTGCCGCCAGCGCCAACCGATGGCGACGGAAGCGCCGCCAGATGAGCTTCCACTGCCCGGCGACCGCGTCGGAATTCTGGATCAGTTCAGGCTGTAGCGCGATGGCTTGATCGGTCATTGGTGTCGTCCTTCAGCCGTTGCGAATGCGTGGATCGAGCCAGGCGAGCAGCAGGTCCGAAATCAGCGTGCCGATCAGCGTCAGCATGCTCATCAGCAGGATGAACGTGCCGGCCAGATACATGTCCTGGGCAAAGAGGGCGTTGAGCAGCAGTGGCCCGGTGATCGGCAGGCTGAGAACGATGGAGACCACCACCGAGCCGGAGACGAGGTGCGGCAGCACCCAACCGACAGTCGAGACGAACGGGTTGAGCGCCACCCGCACCGGATATTTCAACAGCAACCGGATTTCGCTCAAGCCCCGGGCGCGGGCCATGTCGACATAGGGTTTGTTGAGCTCGTCGAGCAGGTTGGCGCGCATGATCCGGATCAGCGCTGCGGTGGCACCCGTGCCGAGCACGACGACCGGGATCCACATATGCGAAATGAGATCGCCGAGCTTGGCCCAGCTCCAGACTGCATTGATATAGGCGGGCGAAAACAGCCCGCCCGTACTTTGGCCGAAATACTGTGCCGAAACATACATCAGCACCAGCGCCAGCAGGAAGTTCGGGATGGCAAGGCCGAGAAAACCGAAGAAGGTGGCGAAGTAATCTCCCACCGAATATTGCCGCACGGCCGAATAGATGCCGATCGGAAAGGCCACCGCCCAGACGAAGAGCAGCGTGGTGACCGAGACCACCATCGTCAGGCCCATGCGGGCCCAGATCAGCTCGCTGACCGGCTTGTTCCAATCGAGGGACTGGCCGAAATCGCCGCGCAGCAGGATGCCGCTGATCCATTTCCAGTATTGAACCGCCCAAGGCTGATCGAGGCCATAACGTTCACGCAGGCCGGCGATGACGCCGGGATCGATCGTTTCGTTCTGGGAGGCCAGACGCGCCGTCATCGCGGTCAGGAAGTCGCCGGGCGGCAGTTGGATGATGATGAAGGTCACGACGGAGATCGCGAACATCATCGGGATCATGTAAAGTAGACGTCTGATGATGAAGCCGGCCATGGTCAAGCTCCTTCAATCGGCGATCGCCGATCGGATGATTGGGACTGGGCTGGTGTCGATGGGGTGGCGCCCGCAGACGCCATCCCTGTCGGTCGCGTTCCGTTATTGCTGGTAGTAGAAGGTCTCGGGCTTTGCCGGTCCCGGCGTCATGTAAAACGATGTGCTGGGAATGACCTTAGGGACATTGCGCATATTGGTCTTGACGATGCCGACGCGGTCCGGCTCCAGGTTGGTGCCGATGACGTAGAATTCGTCACGGGTGATCGCCAGCAGCTCCTTCATCTCGGCCAACTGCTTTTCGAGCGTCGGCGCTTCCTGCACCTGCCGGTAGAGATCCATCTGCTTCTTGGCAGCAGGGCTCGGTTCTTGCGCGTTCGGATCCTTGGGGTTCTGGTAATAGAGGCCCCAGGCCGTCGCGAAGCTCGACTCATATTCGTGCGGGAAATACCATTTGGGATCGAGCAGACCGAGGAAGTCGTAGCCACCGCCGCCAACCCATCCAAGGCCGTCATTCTCATTGTTCTGCAGGCGGGAGAAGATCAGCGAACGTTCGGCCGGGCGGGGCTGCATGTCGATGCCGACGGCCCGCCAGTAGCGCTGGATCATCTCGAGGGCGTCCACCTGGATCGGGCTTCCGGTCAAGGCGTCGATCGCGAAAGTGATCCGCTTGCCGTCCTGACCGAGGCGATAGCCTTCGGCGTCATGTTTGGTAAGGCCGGCCTTATCGAGATACTGATTGGCAAGATCGACATTATATTCCAGATACTGCGTCGCCATCTTCTCGTCGTAGAGCGCAGTGCCTTCACGCGGCGCTGCCTGATAAGGCTTGGCCTGTCCGGCATAGATCAGCTGGTTGAGCTCTTCGCGGTTGATGGCGTAGCTGAGGCCGATGCGGAAATCCTTGTTGGAAAAGACGGCGCGCAAGGCCGGATTCTTGTGGGTCTGGTTGAGGGTGATCAGCAGGGCGTTCGACCACGCCGGCCGGGCGATGAACAGGCCGTAGCCGCCTTTCTCCTGGTTCTGCACGATCACCGTACGGGCGTCCGTCGAAGCGGTTCTGCATGTCGATTTCGCCGCTGATCGCCTTCAGGATGATGGCCTGGGTATCCTGCATCACATCGATGGTGATGCGATCGAAGTAAGGCAGCTGGTTTCCTGCGGTATCCACCTTGGCATAGTATGGATTGCGTTCTCCAACGACCTGGGTGGTGCCGTTATAGGGCGCGGTCAACACCCAGGCATCGAGCGTTGGACGACCGAGGTCGCGCCAGCGGCCGGGAAAGCCGATCTTGTTGTTGAAGAGCTGGACCCAGTCGGTTGCACCGGCCGCCTTCACCAGGGCGTCGACGCCGTCGGGATTGAAATCCTTGTGGAATTGCTTGAGGTAGTGCGCCGGTGCGGCGGCCAGAATATCGGAGCCGCGCACGGTCGCCATATTCATCAGGAACAGGCCGTTCGGCGCGGCAAATTTGAAGACGACCTTGTCGTCGGCGAGCTTTTCGACCTTGACGGTCTCCCCGCCCGCGGTCAGCCAGTCTGGTGCGGCAGGCGTGATCTTGGTGTTGCGCAGCACGTTCTCGTTCCACCACACAAGATCGTCCGCGGTAAAGGGCTCGCCATCCGACCAGCGCGTGCCTTCCCGCAAGGTGAACGTATATTCGGTGGCATTGGCATTGACCTCGACGCTCTTGGCGATATCGGGGATCACCTCGGTCCATTCCGGATTCCAGCGAACCAGTCTCGTGTAGCCGATCGAACGTTCGATCTCGCTGTCGCCACCGCCAAAGGTGGCCGTGCGCCAGGTCCCGCCATAGGTACCGACGGATTCAAGCGGAGTGAGCACCAGCGGCTCCTTGGGCAGCCGCTTTTCGATGGGCGGCAGCTTGCCGGCGTCGACCAGCGCCTTCAGTTCCGGCGACTCCTCAAAGCCGAATGCGACACCGGCCCAGCCGGCACCCATGAGGATCGCCGCGGCAACGGTCGAGATAACTTGCCGTCTTAAGATTCTGACGTGTTGCATTCCTTCCTCCCAATATTTGCTCTAGGTTATCGCTAACGTATTCTCCTCTTTCTCCGACGTTATCGTTACCGTCAAATCTTGTCAAAAAGATTCTCATGGCCTCATGCTTGGCTTGATCAGCCTTGGCTTTCCTGAAAATCATGCTAGTTATCGTTATCGTAACTTTCCGCCCCTTCTGACGAGACAATCCAGTTGAGCAGCACCAAAGAGCCAGAATCCAAAGTAACCATCGCCGACGTCGCACGCGCCGCAGGGGTGTCGCCGATGACGGTATCGCGCGTGCTCAACGATCGGGGCGGAGCCAGTGCGGAGACCAGTCAACGGATTATTTTAGCGGCGAGCGAACTCAATTACCGGCCCAATCCCTTTGCGCGCGGATTGCGGTCCGATCGATCGAAGGCCATCGGCCTTCTCGTTCCCGACATCACCAATCCGTTCTTTCCCGAAGTCATCAGGGGAGCCGAGGATGCCGCGAGCGCTGCCGGCTACAACCTGCTTCTGTCCAATGTCGTCGAGAACAGCAAGCGGGAGGAAGAACTCATCGAAACGCTGCTGCGGCATCGGGTCGACGGGATCATCGTCTGCAGCCCGCGGCTGCCCGACGCAGCCCTGCACAAGGCGCTTGCGCCCCACCGCGCCGTGGTGCTTATCAACCGCGAGGCGCCCAACGAGGTCGCCGGGACGATCGTCACCGACTACGAGACGGGAGCGTCGCGTGCCATCGACCATCTGGTCGAGCGCGGGCGCCGCAGGATAGCGATCATTGCCGGGCCGCGCAGTTCGTTTGGCGGCAAGAGCCGGCTTGTCGGCTTTCGCAAGACTCTGGCCGCCCACGGGCTCAAGGCGCAAGGCATCGTTTATTGCGATCCGACCGCGGCAGGCGGGCAAACGGCGGCCGCGCAATTGCTGGCGGAGACGCCCGGCATCGATGCCCTTGTCTGCTACAACGACCTTAACGCAATCGGCGCCATGAAAGCCTGCCGGGCCGCCGGCGTTTCGATCCCCGGGCAAATCGCCCTGATCGGTTTCGACGATATTCCGACTGCCGAACTACTGTCCCCGGCGCTCACCACCTTGCGGGTGCAAAAACGCGAAATGGGGGAGGAAGCCGTGCGTCTGCTGCTCAGCCGCATCGCCACCAGAAATCGCCAGCACGGCATCGTCATCGTGCCCGAACTCATTATCCGCGAAACAACCTGAACTCCCCGGAGCATGATGCCGAAAAATGTGAGCGGTTTTCGGACAACATCATGCTCCAATTCTTAAAGTTTGGAACAGGAGGAATATCTGATGGATGCCGACAATCTGCAGTCACTTGCCCTGCCTGAGGAGAAAAAGGCCTGGTTCGTTCACGACCGGTTCGGCATGTTCGTACACTGGGGGCTTTACGCGTTGCCGGCACGCCATGAATGGGTCAAGAGCCGCGAAGAGCTGAACGACGCCGACTACCAGAAATATTTCGATCATTTCGATCCCGATCTCTACGACCCCCGCGAATGGGCCAGACGCGCGAAAGCTGCGGGCATGAAATATGTGGTGTTGACGACCAAGCACCATGAAGGCTTCTGCCTCTGGGATACCAAGGCGACCGACTTCAAGGTGACCAACACACCTTATGGGCGGGATCTGCTGGGTCCATTCGTCGACGCCTTCCGTGCGGAGGGCCTGAGGATCGGGTTCTACTATTCACTGATCGACTGGCATCATCCGGACTTCACGGTCGATCCACGCCATCCGCAGCGCAATCATCCCGATGCGCTGAAAATCAATGAAGGCCGGGACATGCAGCGTTATGCCGCCTTCATGCGCGAGCAGGTCCGCGAGTTGCTGACTGACTTCGGCCAGATCGACATCATGTGGTTCGATTTCAGCTATCCGCAATGGAAGCTCGGAGCACTGGTCGGAAAGGGCCATCAGGATTGGGAAAGCGAGAAACTCGTGCGCCTGGTACGCGAACTCGCCCCCGACATCATCATCAACAACCGGCTCGATCTCGCCGGCTTGCAGCCCGACATCGTCACGCCGGAGCAATATATGCCGCGCGCCCGGCCGCTCCGCGATGGCAGGCGCGTCGTCTGGGAAGCGTGCCACACGCTCAGCGGTTCCTGGGGCTATCACCGCGACGAGGATACCTGGAAAAGCACGGAACAACTGGTGCAGATGCTGGTCGGCACCGTTGCCATGGGCGGCAATCTGCTGATGAATGTCGGGCCGACGGCGCGCGGCACGCTCGACCACCGCGCAATTGCTGCCCTCGCCGCCTATGAGGAGTGGATGGCGCTGCACGAACGCAGCATCGTCGGCTGCATCCAGTCCGACTTCACCGCGCCGGCCGACTGCCGCCTGACCCAGAATGGCGACCGCCTCTATATCCACCTCTTCAACTGGCCCTATCGCCATCTGCATTTCGATGCGCTGGCGGGGAAAGTCGAATATGCGCAATTCCTGCATGATGGCAGCGAGGTCAGCTGGTTGCGCCCGTCCGCCAATACCTTGTGGGCGAACACCCAGTTCCCCGTCGGTGATGATCAAATGACATTCGTCCTGCCGGTGCGCCGACCTCAGATCGTCGTCCCGGTCATCGAAGTCAAGCTCAAGGCGGGGAGTGCGCCCGGTATTTAGGGCACGTAAGGTGGGTCGTTCCGCTGCTAAGCGATTATACCTGCCTTGAACCGATAGAGGCCCTTCATCGATGCCGCGCTGGCGAATTTCCAGACAGCATCCGACCGGAAGCGCTGCCGGCACGCAAGATCGAGATGCCGCTGCATCACGACGCGAAAGTGAGGAATTAGCCCGACTTTTGAGAACGTGATTAAGCGGCGAGATTGATGTGCTGCCAAGCTGCTTGTTTTCCCGGGCCTCGACTTCGCCCTTGCCATCGCTGCCGGCAATTAGAATTCTCCGGAGCGGTGGAGGGCACCTGCTGCACTGTTGTACGAGGTGTTTCTGCCCAGCCTGACCGCCAACTGAAAACCGGCGCTGTCTGAGCGGGCGGGACACGGCGCCCGCTCGGGCGTTTCATAGGAGTTGGAAATTCCAAGTCCGATTCCGCTTTCGATAGACGTGCCTGGATGGATAACTCAGGGGCCTTCGTAGAGTCTTCCGTAAATTTCCTGGCCGTAATGAGGACCTGTTTCGCCGGGACTACGAGTACGCAAATAGATGGCGCGGTATTCCCTGTCCCAGTCGGTTCGCGATATTATCGCATCTTCGATGCCTCGCGCTACCATCGATGGTATCGCACCCTGAAGAACAAAAGATAAATAGTAATTCAAATACTTCTTTCTGCACAAGTAAGCCTTTATATCAGTCACCATAAATACGGCCAAATCCGGATTTACGGTATAAATATATTTATATATAGCTGGAAGCACTTGAGAGTAATTCAAATTGGTATAATCGTCAAAAACCGCAATGCCTCCAGCGGACAAAAGTTCGTTGCATAGTTTCATTTCATGAAATGTTGTTCTGTAAGCATGGCTGGAATCGACATGAATAAACCGACAATTCTTCCGGAGCTGCCTATATTCCGGGTAGTGCGAGCGAAATTCCTCCGACCTGCAGAGAACAAATTCCATGGCTGGATTTATTGCTCGTATTTTTTCCACCTCGAGGTAGTCGGCAATATCAACGAGAACGAACTTTTCTGATGGCCTGACCCGTGGCGCTATGATTGCGGCGGAGCGGCCTTTGTAGGTCCCAAATTCAACGACGTTTCCTGAGATTTCGGGGTTTGTTGTCTGAAGCGATAGCAAACTGTCCATTGCGGCCATTGAAAATGGGGAGAGCATGCCGTCAATTTGATCTGCAACAACCCGCGAGGATAGGAACTGCTCCGCATCGGACTGAAGTGCCGCTCCATCCCACGCACAGAGGTTCTCACGGCTGGGGCTTCTACGGCTTCTGATTGCCTCAATTAGGGGCTTTGGCAGCACTGTTTTGGCCGCCGTTATCATGCGTTGCTTCGTAGACACCCAGATGCTCCAAATCTTCAATGATAACTTGTACGGAAGTCGACTTAACTCAGTTTAACGAGAGTGGCAAAAGAGTTTACGAACGAGGCGACGCTTTTCGCTGCAAGTTCTGAAAAGTGCGCCGCAGGTCTCCTGCACCATTGTCAGCCAATCAGCGGGTGACTTGGCGCCTGCTCAGGAGAGCGGCTCGGCCGGTCCCGCCGCCGGATTAGTGAACCAGCACGGCCCTCTGTGGTCATACAGATATGGTTCTCCAGCCGAATTCCGAACGTTTTGGGAAAGACGATCATCGGTTCGTTGAAAAAACACATGCCGGCGGCAAGGGCGTGTCGTTGCCGCGAACAATGTAAGGCTCTTCATGGATTTCGAACCCGCGGCCGTGACCGGTGCTGCGGCAATCCCGACAGGCGATAACGCCCTCCTCCTCGACGGAGAGCACCGTTGATCTCGGCTCTTTCGGGCCGGTCGGAAGGTCCGCAACCGAGGACCGCTTCGCCACGTGGCGACGGTCTTCTGATTGATCCCGTAACGCTTCGAAAGTGCCCTCAGGCTCTCTTGACTATGTTGTATCGCTCGACGGACTGCCTCTGTCGTCGTGGCGCTCCCATGAAGAACCTGGCCCATAGCGCATCCTTTGATTCGGAAGACAAGGATGCTCCATCAAAGCCTGGGATCAAACATCTAGCGATGCTGCCGATCGATGAAATCGACTACCTCGGATGAGGTGATGCCTGGCTTTAAGATCCCATGCTCCTGCCTGCCCACGTCGAGCATCAGGTTATCACATATTGGATGAGTGCGATCTCCGCGATGCGACGCAGGCCGTGGATCAGCCGCCCGCCGTCGGCGAGCTTGGCGGCGCCATCGCCGCGGCCAAGGCCTAGTGGAAAAACAGCGGCAAACCATCGTCGAGTGCGAGCCTGCCGTCTCGGCCGACAAAGCCGGGAGATGAGCGCAACACTGCTCTCCTCCTTTTCCTAGGCCAGGATTTCCCCCGCCAGGATGCCGACAGTGGCTTACGGATTGGCTTCGGTGGTTTCCACGAAGAGCTGGTTGAGCTGTTTCATCTCGAGCGCATGGGCGCGCTTTCTGAGGGCGGCTGCCTGTTTGAGCGTTGCAAGATTGTCTGTTGTCTCGATGAGGTGAGCATCGGCGACGAGCACCTCCGCTTCAATCCTTCCCTGCTCTCTCAATTGCCAGACATCCCTGACGCGAAATTGAACCATTATCACGCCGAAAAGTGCCACGAGCGCGGAAGCGGTCATTGGCAGCCAATTGGGGACAACCGGGCCATAGGCGGAAAACAACGATGAGAGACCACTCAAAACGATGATCGCCAATGTGAGAAAATTCCAGAGATATTGATTGACCTTGGAGGAGCGCGCATAGCCGTTTCGATGTATTCGAAGGTCACGCAAAGCCTGCCTTTTGATCTCGGCTGCGTCCGATGGAAGCATGCTTTCGGCCGTCTCTTGCTCGATCTCCCGCCTTGCCGCCAAAATCACGTTGATGACGGCGATAGTGATCCCGAAGGTAATCATGAACCAGGCGATGTAGTGCAAAGGGACGTCATCGAGAATGACGTTTGACAAAAACGCAGGTTGAAAAAACTCAATTAAAGCGCCAATCGATATCAAGAATATAGACAGGGCAACCACTGCTATCGAAAGCATCGCCGCTATATTTCTATATCTGCCATTCAGTGTCATTTTCTTCAGTTGAGCGTGGTCATCCCCCTCCCTTCTGAACAAATCCATCATCCTATCCTCGAGACTATAGGGTTAACCATAGTCAACCTTTTACCACGCGAGAAAGCAAGTAACGTTTGTGAAGTAATACTTAAAGGATCGAATTTCCGGCACCCCTCGCCAATGTGCGGGCCGGGGCAGCCTCCGCCTCTTCAATCCGGTCGCTTCAGGCTATGCTGATCGCCAGCGGCCGGCCTGCTCAGCGTCGCCAGTCTTGATCGCGGCGATGATCTCCTCATGCTCGTCCAGCTTGACAGCCACTTGAAAACCGGCGCTGCCTGAGCGGCACGAGGTGAGGCCTGCTCAGGAGAATGGCTCGGTCGGCCCCGCCGCCGGATTGGTCAGCCAGCATGGTCCCTCGGCGGTCATGTAGATATGGTCTTCCAGCCGGATCCCGAATTTCCCGGGGAAGACGATCATCGGTTCGTTGGAAAAACACATGCCGGCGGCAAGCGGCGCGTCGTTGCCGCGAACGATGTAAGGTTCCTCGTGGATCTCGAGCCCGAGGCCATGACCGGCGCGATGCGGCAAACCTGGCAGGCGATAGTCGGGGCCGAGGGAGTGTTTGGCAAGCACCTTGCGGGCCGCATCGTCGAGGCTCGAGCAGGCGGCGCCGATCCGGGCTGCGTCGAAGATGGCCTGTTGCGCCTCGCGCTCGATCCACCAAGCCCGTTCGAACGCGCTGTTGCCGCCCTCCAGCATATAGGTCCTGGTGATATCGGAATGATAACCGTCGATCCGACAACCGGTATCGATGAGAATGACGTCGTCGCGACCAAGGACCTGATCACCGTCGGCGCCATGCGGAAGCGAGGTCGCCGCGCCGAAGGAGACGATGCAGAATGTCGAGCCGGCATCGGCGCCGGCCTGGCGATGCTGCCGGTCGATGAAATCGACCACCTCAGATGATTTGATGCCCGGCTTCAAAAGCCCATGCACTTGCCTGTGGACGTCAAGCGTCAGGTCCATCGCATACTGAATGAGGGCAATCTCCGCGGCCGATTTGATGCAACGCAGGTCGCGGATCAGCCGCCCTCCATCAGCAAGCCTCGCCGCGCCCATCTCGGCTGCCAATGCATGATAGAAGAAAAGCGGCAACCCATCGTCGAGGGCAAGTCTGCCGCCCTGGGCAACAAGGCGGGCGATGAGAGCGGCGCTGCTCTCCTCCTCTTCCCAGACCAGGATTTCCCCCGGTAGATGCGGCAGCGTTTCGACACGGCTGCGCTCGAACCCTGGAACGATGTAGGAAATGGTCGCGGGCGTGACGAGCGCGCCGAGGAACCTCTCGCTCGGATGCCAGACCAGCCCCGTGAAGTAATGCAGGCTTTCGGTCGGCCCTAGAAGCAGGCCGGCCAGCCCTTCTGCTTCGATCACTTGCCGAAGCCTGGCGAGGCGGTTCTGCCGTTCATCCTCAGTTATGCGGGGTACCCTATGCTGCCACGACATGTTGTTTTCCTGCTTTTCCTGCGCTTCCAGATCGATGAAGCCCTCGCCTTGCAGCCAGGATCTTGAACCGACACTAATGCCGCTGTAGGCAATATGTCGACATGAAAATGAGGAGATAGCGATGGCGGTCGAATACATCATACCGGGCATGCTGATACGCGATCATATGGTCGACGCTCCCCTGGATTGGTCGAAGCCGGAGGGGGAGACGATCCGGATTTTTGCACGTGAAGTGTGCGATCCCGCCCGCCGCCGCGAAACACTGCCATTGCTGGCTTTCCTTCAAGGCGGTCCTGGCGGAAAATCGCCGCGGCTTAGCAACGGCGGGCCGCCATGGCTTGCCGAAGCCCTGAAGACGCACCGCGTTATCCTGATCGACCAGCGCGGCACCGGGCGCAGCAGCCGGATCGAAAGTGCGATGATGGAGCGTTTTGTGGACGGCAGGGCCGCAGCCGACTATCTCACCCTCTTTCGTGCCGACAGCATCGTTGCCGATTGCGAACATCTGAGGAAAACCGTCTTCGGCGGCGTGCGCTGGCAGACGCTGGGCCAGAGCTATGGCGGCTTCCTGACACTCACCTATCTCTCGAAGGCGCCGGAGGGACTTTCCGCTTGTTATGTCACCGGCGGCCTTGCCGGCCTTGGGGCGACGGCCGATGATGTCTATCGGCGCACCTACCCGCGCGTTACCGAAAAGAACGCCGCCTATTACCGCAGCTACCCCGGGGATGCCGAGCGCATCGGCCGGATCGCCGACTATATCGAGACCAATGAGGTGCGGTTGCCCGATGGCGATCGCCTCTCCGTTCGCCGCTTTCAGACTATCGGCATCGATTTCGGTATGGCGCCGGGTTACGAGAACATCCATTGGTTGGTCGATGAGGCTTTCTCCGGTCCCAATGAAGACCGTCTCTCCGATCGCTTCCTCGCGTCGGTGATGTCGCTCACCTCCTATGACGACAATCCGCTCTTTGCCGTTCTGCAGGAAAGCATCTATGGCCAGGCCGGGACTCCGACTGCCTGGGCGGCCGAACGCATCCGCGCCGAGCATCCGGCCTTTGCCGGCGACCGGCGGCCGCTGCTGTTGACGGGGGAGATGATGTATCCCTGGATGTTCGAGGAAATTCGCTCGCTTAGTGCCTTCAGGGCGGGTGTCGAGGCGCTGGCCACGCATGAGCGCTACGCCCCGCTCTATGCCCCGGCACGTCTCGCGGCAAACGAAGTGCCGGTCGCCGCCGTCATCTATCATGACGACATGTATGTCGATGCCGGGCTGTCGCTCGAAACGGCGCGCCATGTCGCCAACGTGCAGGCATGGGTGACCAACGAATTCGAGCACGACGGTGTTCGCCAATCGGCGGCTGTCCTGCGCCGGCTGATGACCTTGGTCAAGGAGCAGGGCGGCCCCCTCGCCTGCTGAGGCTCGAATGGTTCATTGCTCTCGTCGCGTCAGGACATGCTGATTGCCACCGGCCGGTCCAGATCGCGGGCGATATATTCCTGGATCTGGCGAACGATCTGCCCGGCGTGGGCGATCGCCAGGCGGTCGGCCCGCTCGACGTCACCGGCCTCGATCGCGGCGATGATCTCCTCGTGTTCGTCGACATACTGGCGCGGCAGACGGTCGTCGAATGTCGAGTAGTAAAGGCGCAGGATGCGGCGGCCCTCGTCGAGCAGCCTGGCGAAGAAGGCCGTGTAATAGGAATTGCCGGCAAGTTCGGCAATCGCGACGTGAAATTCGCGGTTCGCCTCGATCATCGCATAGGCATCGCGCGCGGCAACGGCATCGGCGAAGTCCTTCTGATGCCGGCGAACGGTCTTCATGATCTCGCCGTTGCGCCGTTGCGCCGCGCCGCGGGTCGTCACCCGGTACATCAGCGTCAGCGCTTCGAAATAGGTGGGCAGGCTTGCGAAATCGATTGTCGCGACGATCGTATTCCTGTTCGGCAGCGTCGTGACCAACCCGTCGGCGGCGAGCCGCAACAGCGCCTCGCGAATGGGAGTCCGCGACATGCGGAAACGCTCCGACAGCCGCACCTCGTCGAGCGGACTGCCGGGTTCCAGCGCCATCGACAGGATTTCCTGCCTGAGCGTCACATAGACGCTCTGCGTGCCAGAGCCGCGCACCCGCACATTTTCCGCGTCGTTCCGCATCCGTCTGCCCTCTTTCGTTAGAGCCTTGTATTTCGTTTCGGCCGATTCTCGCAATGTCGGGTCTTCGGGCCTTCAAATTTGTAAAATCCCATCATTGAATCTTGTCGACAGTTTGTATATAAGGCAACCAGTTTCAACGAGGCTCGATCGATGACCACAGGATGGAAGGGCGTATTTCCCGCCGTAACGACGCAGTTCAACGAAGATCTTTCCGTTGATTTGCCCTCGACCCAGCGTGTCCAGGACGCGCTTGTAAACGATGGCGTCAACGGACTGATCGTCATGGGCACATGCGGCGAGAACAATTCGCTGGACCCCGAGGAGAAGCGCACGATCTTGAAAGCTGCCGTCGAGGTCGTCAATGGCCGCGTTCCCGTGGTCACCGGCGTTTCCGAATTCGACACGCGCCGCGCCGTCGCCTATGCCCGCGACGCCGAAAAGCTCGGCGCTGACGGCCTGATGCTGCTGCCGGCCATGGTTTATGTACCGAAGCCCGAAGAGCTGATTGCACATTTCCGCACCGTCGCCGAAGCGACCTCACTGCCGATCATGCTGTACAACAACCCGCCGGCGTACCGCGTCAATATCGGCGCAGATGTGCTGAGGGTGCTTGCCGACGTGCCAAACATCAAGGCGGTCAAGGAAAGTGCGCCGGATCCGCGCCGCTTCACCGATCTCATCAATGAATTCGGCGATCGTTTCGATATCTTCGCAGGTCTCGACGACGTAGCGCTTGAAGGCCTGATGCTCGGAGCCAAGGGCTGGGTCTCGGGCCTGACCAGCGCCTTCCCGGAGGAATCCGTGCAGCTCGTTGCCGCCGCCGAACGCGGCGACTGGGAAGAGGCCCGCAAGATCTATCGCTGGTTCATGCCGCTTCTGCACCTCGATGCTGAACACGATCTCGTGCAGTCGATTAAACTTGCCGAGCAGATCATGGGCCGCGGCTCCGAGCGCGTTCGCATGCCGCGCCTGCCGCTTTCGGGCGCCCGACGCGCCGAAGTCACCGCCATGGTCGAGAAGGCCGCCGCCACGCGTCCTTCGAAAATCCGTCAGGCTGCCTAATCAACGAGGCCGGCGACCCTGCGGTTGCCGGCCTTTCCGTGTTTGCGGTTCAGGCAAGCGCCAGCGACCGGCCGCTCGCCGGATCGAACAGATGCATCTGGTTCATGTTGAACGAGAGCGGCATCGTCGACATTGGCCGGGGGCCGCTCTCGGGATCGATGCAGGCGCAAAGGCTTGCCTCGCCGATGCCGAAATAAACCATGGTCTCCGGCCCGAGTGGTTCCACAAGGTCGATCTTCGCTTCGATGTCGGCATAACCAGAACGGGCCTGGCGCTCGGTGATCGATTCCGGCCTGATCCCGAACACGACTGATTTACCGGCATGGCTGGCATAGTCGCCGGCGCGCGCTTCCGGCACGGCAAGCTCGCTGCCGTCGGTCAGTTTGATGACGAGGCCCTTCTCTCCTGATCGCAGCGTCGCGGACAGGAAATTCATCGAAGGCGAGCCGATGAAACCGGCGACGAACTGGCTGACGGGACGATGATAGAGCGCCTGCGGTGGCCCCGCCTGCTCGATGATGCCGCCATTCATCACCACGACACGATCCGCCATGGTCATCGCCTCGACCTGGTCATGGGTGACGTAGACGGTCGTCGTCGGCAACAGCTGGTGCAGCCGCTTGATCTCCGTGCGCATCTGCACGCGAAGCTTGGCATCGAGGTTGGACAACGGCTCGTCGAAGAGAAAGACTTTCGGGTTCCGCACGATCGCGCGTCCCATCGCGACGCGCTGACGCTGGCCGCCCGAAAGCTGGCCCGGGCGCCGGCCGAGCAGCTCGCTGATATGCAGGGTTTCCGCCGCCCTGATGATACGCGCGTCTATCTCGCTCTTGGCGAGCTTCTGCTGCTCCAGGCAGAACGAAATATTCTCCCGCACCGTCATGTGCGGATAGAGCGCGTAGTTCTGAAAGACCATGGCGATATCGCGTTTGCCCGGGCCGAGCCGGTTGACGACCTGGTCGCCGATCACGATCTCACCGCCGGTAATGTGTTCGAGACCCGCAATCATGCGCAATGTCGTCGATTTTCCGCATCCCGACGGGCCTACGAAAACGACGAATTCATTGTCTTCGATGTCAAGGCTGATGCCGCGCACAGCCTCGTAGATGCCATAGGATTTGACGATGCTCTTCAGTTCCAGCCGTGCCATGGTTTCTCCTAGACCTCCTGCAACCAGATCGCCATCGCTCCGGGCTCGCGATTGGCCCAGAGGTGATAGGGGATCGCCGTGAAGGGCCGCTCCTTCAGCGAGGGAGGCGCGGTGCGATAGAGCGCATTCTGCCAATCGGCTATATCGGCTTCGAGCGCAGTGCCTTCGAGGACAGTCGCTCCGCCGAGAAGCGCGGCATCGTAGCGGGCGGAAATTTCCTCAGATGCCGGCAGGCGGAGCCGCTGCGGCTCGCCGCCAAGGTCCGTCTCCTCTATGCAATAGACGACGGGGCCGCGCCGCAGCGCGACGCGTCCGCCGTCTTCGGAGACGGCAGGATGCGCGTAGATGCGCTCGACAGGCATCGACAGGCCAATGCGGACCTCGTCGCCATTCCGCCATTCCCTTGATATTGCCGCATAACCCTTCGTCACGCATTGATCGAGATCGACGGCAACGCCGTTGACCGAGATCTGCGCCTGCCTGCACCATCCGGGGATGCGAAGACGAAGCTGAAACCGGCTTGGCCGCTCGAGGGCGAACCGCAGGCTGATGTCGCCGTCCCAGGGATATTGCGTCTCCTGGATCAGGCGCACGAAGCTGTCGCCGACTGTCAGCTCGGCGGAATTGGTGCCGTAGAGATGGACGGCGAGCTCATGATCATCAGTCGAATAGAAATATTGGCCGAGCGACGTGATGAAACGGGCAATGTTGGTCGGGCAGCAGGGGCAGTAATGCCATTTCCAGCGACGGTGCTGCCCGTGGCTTTCAAGGACGTTCTCATAAAAATAATGTTCGCCGTCGCGCGAGATGCCGGACAGCGCGCCGTTGTAGAGCACCGTTTCCAGTCTGTCGGTGAACTTGCTGTCGAGATCGCCCTGCGCCATGCGATGGCTCCAGAAGCCGAGCGCGACGGCTGCGCATGTCTCGGCATAGGCCGTCTCGTTCGGCAGGTCGAATTCCCGGGTGAACCCTTCATTGGATGCCGATGGGCCAAGGCCGCCGGTCACGTAGAGCTGGCGGCCGACCAGATTGTCGAAAAGCCGGTCGCAGGCCTCCTTCAATGTCGGATCGTCGTTCTCACGGGAGAGATCCGCCATCGCAGAAAACAGGTACATGGCGCGAACCGCGTGGCCGACGACCTGGTGCTGGTCGCGCACCGGCATATGGGCCTGGCTATAGGCATAGGTCTTGTAGACGTAATCATCAGGGCTCTCGCCGCGCTTGCGAGCCTCCTCATCGTAATATGAGGGCATCCGGCCACGTTCGTCGACGAAATAGGTCGCAAGCTTCAGATGCCGCGGATCGCGCGTCACGCGGTAGAGCTTGACCAGCGCCAGCTCGATTTCCTCGTGGGCATCGTAACCCCTAAGCTTTCCGGGCTCCGCACCGAAGGTAGCGATGATATGGTCGACGGCGCGGATCATCACGTCGAGGAAGCGACGCTTTCCCGTCGCCTCGTAGTAGGCGACGGCCCCTTCCAGCAAATGGCCCATCGAATACATCTCGTGCAGGTCGCGCAGATTGGTCCAGCGCCTGTCCGGCTCGCGGCGAATGAACCAGCTGTTGAGGTAGCCATCCGCCATCTGCCCTTTTTCGAGCTTTACGACGATATCATCGATCTTCGCTTCGAGCGCACCATTCGGGTGAGCCTTCAGCGTGTAACTTGCGGCCTCGATCCATTTGCCGAAATCGGAATCGAAGAAATGCTGCATCGACAGTCCGCTCGGCTGGATCGGCCGCACCAGCGGCCTGGCCGGCTTGTCAAAATCGAGCACCTCGAGGAAGCCCTCCTCTTCCAGCCGCTTGTGCTGTGTCGGGATGGTGACGTTGCGAACCGTCTCCGTCCAGCTTTGCCAGAAACCGCCATGGAATACGACACTGGAATGGTCGGCGGGCCTGTATCGCTGCCGTCCCGCAGCGCGTGCCGGTTGAAAACGAGGTGAGCTGGTCATGAGGACTCCTGAGCGGGACGAGCGCTGTTACTTCACGGCGCCGGCCGTCAGGCCGCGCACGTAATATCGTTGCAAGAGAAGGAAAAGCAGGATGCATGGGACCATGGTCACGGCTATGCCGGCCTGAAGCGCGCCCCAGTCGATGATGCCATAGATGCCCGACGAAACATTCACCAGCATGATCGGCAGCGTGAACTTGTTCTGATCGGACAGAAAGATGAGGGCAGCGAGGAATTCATTCCAGGAATTCAGGAAGGCGAACATCGCAACGGTGGCGACACCGGGAAGCGCGATCGGCAGCATGATCCGGCGCAGGATCGTCGCCTGCGACGCGCCATCTATCCGCGCCGCTTCGATCAGCGCCTTCGGCACCGCGTCGAAGGCGTTGCGCATCATGAACACGGAAAAAGGAAGCTGGAAGGTCACGTAGATCAGCACCAGGCCGAGAAGATTGTTCTGCAGCCGGAAGACTTTCAGGATCAGGAAAAGTGGCGTCAGGATCGACTGGAACGGGATCATCATCGTCGCCATGATCAGCACGAAGAGCAGCGACTGGCCGGGAAAGCGGAATTTCGAAAAGCCGTATCCCGCCGGCACCGCGACCAGCACCGTCAGGAGCACCGTTCCGGCGGCGATCAGCACCGAATTGCCGGCATAGACGTACCAGCCGGCGCCGACATGTTCGAGACGGCGGTAATTTTCAAGCGAGAAGGCTTTCGAGAAGAGCGCTGCCGGATCGGCAAGTGCTGCGGCCGCCGGCTTGAAGGAATTGGCGAAGGACCAGACGATCGGCATAACGAAGAAGACGGCAAAGACGCATGCCGTCAGAACGAAAGCGAGGTAACCGAGCCGCTCGCTCACCGGCTTCGCTGCGAGATTGTGGTTGAGCCGTTCCATCAACCCTCCTCCGGCCGCTGGCGCAGCAGGACGAACTGGATCGCGCTGATCGCCACCAGGACGACGAGCAGGGCAAAGGAGATCGCCGAGCCATAACCGAGGCGGTAGGATGAGAACGACGCGAGATAGATCGAGAACACCGCCGAGATCGTGCTGTTCTCAGGGCCGCCCTGGGTGATGATGAAGAACTGGTCGAAGGCCAGCATCGATGAGGTGACGTTGAGGACGAGCGCCAGCACCACCGAGTTTCTCATCAGAGGCAGCGTGATCCGGCGAAACCGGCTCCAGACGCTGGCGCCGTCGATCTTGGCGGCTTCGATGACGTCGTTCGATATGCTCTGAAGGCCGGTCAGGAGGATGATCATCGTGAAGCCCGCTGTTTTCCAGACGACCATCAGGATGACGACGCCGAGTGCTGGCCAGAAACTTTCGAGCGGCCTCGGCGCGCTGTCGATGATGCCCGCTCCGCGCAGCAGCTGCGCAAAGACGCCGCTATCGGGATTGAGCAGCCACATCCACAATGTCGAGGCCGCCCCGAAGCCGATGACAACAGGCATGAAATAGATCGTGCGGAAAAAGCCGGCGATCCGCAGCGGCCGGTCGACGAGCAGCGCTAAAGGAAAGGCCACCAGGAAGATCGCAGCCGTGACGAGCACGGTGTAGAGCAGCGTGAAACCCAGGGAATGCCAGAGCTGGGTGTCGCTGATCAGTTCGGCATAGTTGGAAAGGCCAATGAACTTCGTCCGGCCGAGAAGTGGCCAGTTGTAGAAGCTCATCCAGACCGTCATGACAAGCGGCACGAGGAAGAGCACGACGATGAACAGCAAGCCCGGCAGGATGAAGGCAAGACCAAGCCATCCCTTCGGCTCGGGCTCTCCGGTTGCGACTGCGCGCCTCCGGTTGCGAAGTGTCGAGGATATCACCGCAACTCCTCCTTCCGTTTGAATGTCGAGATGTGAAGGGAACGGCAGGGCATCCGTGGATACCCTGCCGAAGCCGCGGTCGGACTCAGTTCGGATTGGTGCGTTCGAGGATGCGGGTGAAGTCGGCCTGTGTCTTGGCGATCGTTCCGTCGACGTCGTCGCCGAAGATCGTGCCCTGGATCAGATTGAGGAAGGGACCGGTGCGGCTGACGAAGAGTTCATCGGACGAAAAAGTGTAGGGCGTGCGCGCCTTGGCGAGGATATCGTAGGCAACGAGATTGCGCGGGTCGAATTTCGCATAGGCTTCCGCGGCGAGGTCGGTGCGCGACGGCATCCCCGATTCCTGGGTGATATAGACCTGCTGCTCGGGCTGCATGTAGAAATTGACGAAATCGAGCGCGACTTTCTTCTTCTCTTCGCTGATGCCCTTGATGAGGGACAGCGTGTCGCCGCCGGCAAAGCTCGATGCACCACCCTTCGGCCCTGGGATCGGCGCAACGGCGAACTTCACGTCGGGATATTTGCTGGTCAGCAGATTGACGATGTAGGAACCGGTCATCAGGATGCCGACCTTGCCCGAGGCGAAGGCTTCGACGGCATTGTTGCCGTTGCCGGAACGCGAGGTCGGATGGATCGCACCGGCCTTCCACATATCGCGATAGGCAGCGATGGTTTCACGCAGCGCCGGCGTATCGACCGTGGCGCTGCGGCCGTCATCGCTCAGCACATCGGCATTGGCGGCCCAGAGATGCGGCAGGAAATCGTAGATCAGCCAGCTTCCCGAATTAGCGACGAAATAGAAGCCATAGGTCTCGTTGCCGAGCGCGGCGATCTTCTTGGCGTCGGCGGCAATCTCCTCCATCGATGCCGGCGCTTTGTTGGGGTCGAGGCCGGCCTTGGTGAAGAGATCGGTATTGTAGGCGATGATCGAGGCATCCGGCAGGGCCGGCACTCCGTAGATCTTGCCGTCATAGGTGGCAAGGCGGATGTGCGACGGGCTCATGGCGGAGGAATAAGGCAAGCCCTTCACGAAGTCGGAGATATCCTCGAGACCATCCGCCGCGGCAAAGGTCGGGAGATAGATCAGGTCGAGCACGGCGCCATCAGGAGCCGCGCTGCCGGCAATCGCCGCGCCCAGCTTCGGCACCATCTGCTCTGCCGTGATCTGGGTGACATTGACCTTGTCGGAGTGCGATGCGTTGTATTTATCGGCCAGGCCCTGAAGGACGGCGCCGGACGACGTGCGCACCCATAGGGTGATTTCTTCGGCGCTGGCGAGAGAAGAGCTTGCCAGCAGCGCAAGAGCAGTGATCGTTGTTTTCAGTCGAAGCATGCTTGTTCCCCTTTTTCTCGTTCAGGCCTCAGGCCTTCGGACGAAACCGACGTTAAATCAGAATTTTTTTGGTGTCGACAGTCTGTGTGCATAAATCTGGCGTGCGATTGATAAAACCTTTTAACAGCACGATTTTTTCTGCTAAAAGCTTTTAGCATGAATTGAAGACGAGGCGTGGTTTGAAGAATACCGGTGATCGGAGACGGACGATCTACGACGTGGCGAAGGCTGCGGGCGTCAGCATTTCGACGGCATCGAACGCGCTGAACGGCACCGGCCGGACGAATGCGGAGACGCGCGAACGGGTCCGGCGCGTGGCAGAAGAGATCGGGTTTCGGCCCAACGCACTCGCCCGTGGGTTGCTAAGCAAGCGAAGCCATGCGATCGGCATGCTGACCAACGACACCTATGGCAGACTGACGCTGCCGATGGCGGCCGGGGTGTCGGAAGTGCTCGTCGATCACGGCGTGTCCGTCTTCCTCTGCGCCACGAACAATGATCCGAGGCTCGCCCAACTGCACCTGGAGGCGCTGCTCGACAGGCAGGTCGACGGCATCATATTCACCGCGACCCGCCTCGACCTCGAGCCGCCGGTCCAGCTGTCCCGTTTGCCGATACCCGTTGTCTACGTCTTTGCCGAGGGGCCGGCCGACAGCGTCACCTTCTTTCCCGACGACGAACAGGGCGCGCGCCTCGCCGTCGACCATCTCAAGGAATTGGGCCGGTCGCGGATCCTGCACATCACCGGCCCGCGGGATTACCTGGCCGCTCGCATCCGCGCCCAATCCTATCACGACGCCTGCGGCGACGGTGCCGAAGCGATGTTCGGCGAGTGGTCGGAGGAATGGGGTCACGAAGCCGTCCAGACGGTCTTTGCCCGGCCCGGCTCAAAGCCCGACGCCATCTTCTGCGGCAGTGACGAGATCGCCCGCGGCGTCATCGACGCGTTGCGCGACCTCAATGTGGAGATTCCCACGGATGTCGCCGTGGTCGGGTTCGACAATTGGGAGGTCGTCGCACGGCAAACGCGCCCGCCGCTGACCACCATCGACATGGAGTTGAAGGAACTGGGCCATCGCGCCGGCCTGGCAATCCTTAGCCTCTCCAAGGGTGAACCGGTCCCTGCCGGCATCACCAGATTGCCGTGTCGCCTGGTCGTGCGGCAGTCTTGCGGCAGCCCACTTCAATCCGACTGAAAACGACGGCAAGCAACACAGGCAAGCCAAGCCGGCCGCCGTCGCTATTATCTGTCCGTGGAATTGCCGAAACGGGTCAGGCTGTTGCGGCTGACCAGCGACGGTATCTGGAAAATATGCTCGGAAGCGGTGCGGCCTTCTATTCTGGAAATGAGGGCCCGGGTTGCGACCTGACCGAGCTCCCTGCCCGACTGATCAATGCTTGCGAGATTGACGAGGCCGAGTGCCGCGGTCGACGAATTGTCGTATCCGATGACGGCGAGGTCTTCTGGCACGCGCACACCCATCTCCATAGCCAGGCTCAGAAGGGTGATCGCGTCGAGATCGCTCCAGCAGAACACGGCGCGCGGCCTGTCCTTCCTCGATAGGAACCTTCGCATCACCTCTTCCCGCTTTGGCGAAGCAATCGGAATTTTGCTGATCGTCGGCGAGGAGCCGAGCCCGCCACGCTGCATCGCCCTGCGAAACCCGATCTCACGCTGGCGGACGACGGAGACCGCGTGCCCCTGGCGCTCGCCAAGGCTGAGCATTTCGATGTCGCGATAGCCGCAGGCAAGAAGCGCTTCCACCGCGATCTCCGCCCCGCGCTGATCGTCGGCATTGACAGTGTCGAAGGCCGTAGCGCTGGCATCGTGGTAACCGACCGCGACGATCGGTATCTGGACGGCGAACGTTGCGAGGATCTCCGAGGGCAACCGCGGCGCAACAAGGATAAGTCCGTCCATCTTGTAGTCGATCATCGACTCGATCAACGACGTCTCCAGCTGCACGCGCGCATCGCTGACGCCGATCATCGCCTGATAGTGCGAGGGCGCCAGCACCCCGTTGACGCCGGCAATCACCTCCGGAAGGAAAGGATTGCGGATATCGATCAGGAGCACGCCGATGGTGAAACTCCGGCCACGCAGCCCTCTAGCTGCCCGCGAGGGGCGATAGGCGAGCGTCTCGATGGCATCAGTCACCCTTGCGCGCAGCGCATCACTGACGCCATAGGCGTTTCGCATCACCTTGGAAACCGCTGCGACCGATACGCCTGCGTGAGTTGCCACGGTCCGGATCGTTACGCGATCGTTTCGTTGCGGCTTTTGTTTTTCTTCGATTGACATGAAATCTCTGGCTTGCGGCTGCGGGTCGTCAATATCGCCCGCAGAATCACCATGGCAGACTGGCAACGAAAATTCTATTGCGCTTCCGAAGAAAATGTAGAACGTTATATGGAGAACGTTCTACAACTCGTCGGGAGGACTTGATGAACTTTCAGCCGGCAGCTATCAGCGGCAACCTCGTTTCGCGTACCTGGTCCGGGGATATGATCGCGCCACTATCGGATGGCGGTCAGGGAACGGCCGCAAGCTTCGTCTCCCAAACTTTCGAGCATGATGGCTCGGGGCTCCCCGTCGAGCTCTTCATCTCCGCACTTGGCCTCTACCGCTGCTTCATCAACGGCGTTCGCGTCGGCAGCGACCTGTTGACCCCAGGTTGGACGAACTACGACGATCGCCTTGCCTATCAGCGATACGACATCTCGAACCTGCTCAAGCCGGGCCTCAACCGGATCGAGATCTGGCTTGCCGACGGATGGTACCGATCACCTTTGATGTGGGGCGCCCAGGCGATCCCGAATTGCTGGGGCGACAGGATCGGCGCCATTGCGGACCTGATCGGAGCTGATGGCACCGTTCTTTCCACTGACACCACATGGCGAAGCGGCGTTCTGCCGATCCTGAAGTCGGGGATCTACTTCGGCGAAGTCTACGATGCCCGCCAGGAAAGCTACTTGGAGAGCCACGGCACCGAGAGACTGCCGTTCGACAGGGCATTGCTCGTCGCGCATGAAACTGCTGCGGTGCGCGAGCTGCGGCCACTCGCCGCGGTCGAAAACTGGATCGACGATGAGGGCAGGACGATCTATGATTTCGGCCAGAATGCCGGCGGCTACATTAGATATACCGCCCGGGGCACTGCCGGCGCCGAAGTCCGGGTGGAGCATTCGGAAGTTCTCGGTCCCGACCGTCATTTCGACAATCGCAACTATCGCACGGCTGCCGCGCACACCGTCTATACGCTACGGGGAGACGGCGACGAGACCTACGCGCCGCATTTCACCTTCCACGGCTTCCGTTATGCCAGGGTGACGATTACGGGCGATGCGAAGATCCTCGCAATCGCGTCCATCCCTATCTCGTCTGTGGCCGAGCCCGCCGGCGGTTTCACCTCGGGCAATGCGCTGGTCAATCGTCTGGTCGAAAATACCATCTGGTCGCAGCGCGCCAATTTCGTCGAAGTGCCGACCGATTGCCCGCAGCGCGACGAACGCCTCGGCTGGACGGGCGACGCCCAGGTCTTTGCCGCAACCGCATGCTGGCTGAGCGACAGCCAATCCTTCCTGAGAAAGTATCTGCGGGATGTGATGGCCGATCAGCGCGAGGATGGCGCCGTCTCACATTTTTCGCCGGATCCGACGCGTCTGCATCCGGCCAATTTCCCGGGCTATGCCGGCTCGACCGGCTGGGGCGACGCGATCGTCGTCATCCCCTGGGTGCTCTACACCCATTACGGCGACCGGGCCGTTCTGGCGGAGTGCCTGGATTCCATGGTGCGCTGGGTCGATTTTGTCTGGTCGATCTCGGATGGTCCCCTGGTTCGCCCGCCGTCGCATTGGGGCGCCCGAGGCTTCACCTTCGGCGACTGGCTGCAGCCGGTCGGAGACAATCGAAAGCCTCGCCCGACGATCGCCGACGACTGCGCCGCCACGCTTTACCACTTCATCTCGACCGACCTTCTGGCAAGGATCGCAGCCACTCTCGGCGAGCATGCCCTTGAAGAGAAGATGAAACAGCGCGCAAACGAGATCCGGCTGACATTTTCCAACGAGTTCATCACGCCGGCGGGACGGCTCGCGCACAACGACCAGACATCCTACGCCTTGGCCTTCCTTTACGACCTGATACCGGCGGAGCACAGGCAAGCCGCACAGCAGCATTTCCGGCAGGTGATCATCGATGCCGACTACAAGATCGGCACCGGTTTCATCGGCACGCCGGCCCTGCTGCCGGCGCTGACGAAGCTCGGCATGGACGATCTTGCCGAAAAGGTCTTCCTGCAGGAGGATGTGCCGGGCTGGCTCTACCAGGTGTCGAAAGGGGCGACGACGATCTGGGAGCGCTGGGATTCCATGGCGCCTGACGGCACGATCTACGAACCCGACATGAACAGCTATAACCACTATGCCTATGGCGCGGTCTGCCAATGGCTGTTCGAAAGCGTCGCCGGAATTTCGCCGAGCCCGAGCGCACCTGGATTTGCCGAGGTCATTGTCGATCCGGCGCCGATTCCGTCTCTTTCGCCGGTTTCGGCCCATCATGATATCAGCCAGGGGCGCATCGAGGCCGGCTGGCAGTGCGACGGCAACAAGGTCACCTATGTGCTGACGCTTCCGGAAGGCTGCATCGGCCGGTTCCGCCCCGGAAAACGGCACCAAAACCCGTCGCTCAACGGAGAGCCCGTCGTCGAGGAAGCCGTTCTTGCCCCGGGAACGCACCGACTGGTTTTTTCCCTACCCAATTCTTGAGGAGCATACACGTCACACCGTTCAGAGGAGGAACGTCATGACACATCGGATAAAGCTCATTCTTGCGGGCGCGTCCGCGCTTTTGGCGCTGGTCGCGGCCGGTCCGTCGCATGCAGAAACCACGCTGTCATTCCTGATCGACAATAACCCGGACACGGTCGCGGCGGCCGAGGCACTGGTTGCCGCCTATCAGACAAAGGCGCCTGACGTGACCATCGAAATCGAGCCGCGGGCAGGAGGTGGCGAGGGTGACAACATCATCAAGACGCGCCTGGCGACGGGCGAGATGTCCGACGTGTTTCTCTATAATTCCGGCTCGCTGCTCCAGGCGCTGAAACCCGCGCAGACGCTTGTCGATCTGAGCGGTCTTGCGTCGCAGGCGAAGGTGGACGAAGGCTTCAAGTCGGTCGTCCGCGCCGACGGCAAGCTCTACGGTGTTCCCTTCGGCACGGCGATGGCGGGGGGCATCCTCTACAACAGGAAAATCTACCAGGACCTCGGCCTGTCAGTCCCGAAGACATGGGCGGACTTCATGGCGAACAACGCAAAGGTCAAGGCATCAGGCAAGGTCGCCGTGGCGCAGACCTATCGCGATACCTGGACCTCGCAGTTATTCGTTCTGGCGGACTATTACAACCTCCATGCCGCCGTGCCGAACTTCGCCGCCGACTACACTGCCAACAAGGCGAAATACGCAGAGACGCCGGCGGCCATGAAAGGCTTCGAACGGCTGAAGGACGTTCACGACGCTGGCCTGATGAACGAGGATTTCGGCGCGGCAAGCTATGACGATGGCCTCAGAATGGTGGCAACGGGCGAGGCAGCGCATTATCCAATGCTGAGCTTCGCAATCGGCGCGCTCAAGCAGAACTATCCCGAGAACCTCGTAGATGTCGGTTTCTTCGCGCAGCCGAGCGACGACGCGGCGACGAATGGCCTGACGGTCTGGATGCCGCCCGCCCTCTACATTCCCCTTACCAGTCAGCACGCAGAGGAAGCGAAGAAATTCGTGGATTTCGCAGGAAGCGTCGAAGGCTGCAAGATCATGGTGGAAACCAACACCGTGCAAGGGCCTCCCTTGATCGACGGCTGCGGTCTGCCTGCAGACGTACCGCCTGCGGTGAAGGACATGCTTCCCTATTTCGAGGCCAAGGACAAGACGACCCCGGCGCTGGAATTTGTTTCGCCGGTCAAGGGGCCGGCTCTCGAGCAGATCACCGTCGAAGTCGGCTCCGGTATTCGCCAGCCTGCCGACGCGGCAAAACTCTATGACGACGATGTGCGCAAACAGGCCAAGCAACTCGGCCTGCCCAACTGGTAGCGGTCTTTCGGGATACAGCGCCGCGCGTCTTCCAGACGCGCAAAGGACGCTGTAATTCTTTGAATTGCTGCATAATTTTATCCCTAAATCGATTCCGATTTAGGGAATTATGCAGCGGTTAACCTCGCTCCTAAAGGGGCGAGGCTCCACCCGATCGAAGAGGTCGTCATGACAGAGGCACGCCCCCACTCGCGCAAATCGCCCTACCCGCTGTGGTTTTTCATTCCGGCCGCAATCATCTACGGCGTGCTGTTTCTGGTTCCCACCGTATCCTCTCTCTGGTTCAGCCTGACACGCTGGGATCTTTCGACCGCCGAATTCATCGGGCTCGAAAACTTTCAGCAGTTTTTTTCCGAACCCTTCCTGGTCAAGGGACTGGTCAACACGCTGATCTATGCCGTGACGACATCCGGCCTGAAGACGGTCTGCGGGTTGCTGCTCGCCGTGCTGCTGACCAGCAATATTTTCGCCCGCGGCTTCCTGCGCACCCTGGTCTTCTTTCCCGTCCTGGTCTCGACGATCGGCATCGGCATCACCTTCACGGTGATGATGCATCCGACCAGGGGCATCATCAATGTCACGCTCGAAACACTCGGCATTCCCGGGCCGGGATGGCTGACCAATCCGGCACTGGCGCTTTTTTCCGTGGCTCTCGTCGATCTCTGGAAGGGGGTCGGCCTCGCCACCCTGATCTTCATCGCCGGCCTTGCTGCGATCAGCCCCGATTATTACGAGGCGGCGAGAATTGACGGGGCCACACGTCTCCAGCAATTTTTCCGCATTACCCTGCCGCTCGTGCGTCCCGCCACCATCACCGTGGTGACCTTGTCGCTGATCGGCGGGCTTCGTTCCTTCGATCTGATATGGGCGATGACCCGCGGCGGACCCGGTTTCTCCTCGGATGTGATCGCCTCTGTCATCTACAAACAGTACCAGGCGGGCTTCTACGGTCTGTCGACCGCTGGAAACGTCATCCTGTTTGCGCTGATTGCAGTGATCATCCTGCCACTCACCCTTTGGTTCAACCGGCGCGAGGTCGAGGAATGAGAAGCACCCGCCCTTACGTGACCGGCGCGATAGCCCTTGCGGTGGCGGCCGTCATCTTCGTGATGCCGTTCATTTTCGTCGCCCTGCAGGCGGTCAAATCGAAATCCGAAGCGTCCCGCCTCGATTTCAAATTGCCTGAGCAGTGGCTGTTCTGGGATAATCTGGTCGCCGTCTTCAAGGCGCGCGACTACCAGCTCGTGCTCGCCTATTTCAACTCCACGCTGATCACCGTCGTCTCCGTCACGATCCTGATCCTGCTGTCGGCGATGGTCGGCTATGTGATGCAGCGCCGCAAGACTGTCTGGAACAGGGTGGCCTCCATTGCCCTTTTCATGGGCCTGATGATGCCACCGGCGGTCGTGCCCACCATCGGCCTCTTGCAGGAGATCGGTCTCTTCAAGACCATGACCGGGATGATCCTGATCCAGGTCGCCTATAATCTCTCTTTCTCGACATTGCTCTACCGGTCGTTCATCTCGACCATACCACGCGACCTCGACGAGGCGGCGCTGATCGACGGCGCCAAGCCCCGGCAGATTTTCTTCAGAGTGATCCTGCCGCTTCTGAAGCCGGTGACCGTCACCAACATCGTCGTCCAGTCCATTGCGATCTTCAACGATTTCACCAACCCGCTTTACTACCTTCCCGGCAAGGAGAACGTGACGGTGCAGCTGACGCTCTATAATTTCCAGAGCATGTATGCGAGCCAGTACAATCTCCTCTTCATGAATATCCTCCTCGTGACGATCCCGCCGCTGATCGTCTTCATCTTCTTCAACCGGCAGATCGTCGCGGGCATGACGGCCGGCGCAGTCAAAGGGTAGCAGAATGGCTGAGCTCACTCTCAAACAGGTTCGCAAGAGCTTTGGCGCCCTCGAAGTCATCAAGGGGATCGATCTGGAGGTTGCCTCCGGCGAGTTCGTCGTTTTCGTCGGCCCGTCTGGATGCGGAAAGTCGACGCTGCTGCGCATCATCGCCGGCCTGGAAGAAACGACCTCAGGCACGCTGACCATCGGCGGCAAGGAGGTGACCTATGCCGAACCCTCCGAGCGCGGCATTGCCATGGTGTTCCAGAGCTACGCGCTCTACCCGCATATGACCGTTGCCGAGAATATCGGCTTCGGCCTTTCACTCGCCCGCCGCCCAAAGGCGGAAATCGCCGCCAAGGTCGCGGCGACGGCTGAAACGCTGCAGCTCACCCAGCTGCTGGAGAGAAAGCCGAAAGCACTCTCCGGCGGCCAGAGGCAGCGCGTCGCCATCGGTCGCGCGATCATTCGCGATCCCAAGGTCTTCCTGTTCGACGAGCCGCTCTCCAATCTCGACGCTTCGCTCAGAGCCCAGATGCGTCTTGAGATCGCCGATCTGCACGCCCGCCTGAAGTCGACGATGATCTATGTCACCCACGACCAGGTCGAAGCCATGACGATGGCGGACAAGATCGTCGTGCTGAACGGTGGCGCGGTCGAGCAGATCGGCAGTCCGATGGAGCTCTACCGCAATCCCGCGACACCATTCGTCGCCGGCTTCATCGGCAGCCCGAAGATGAACCTCTATGGCGGCGAGATAGCGCGGCGATTGAACTGCACGACCTATGGCATTCGCCCTGAGCATATCAGGCTTTCGGAAGGTGCCGGGCAATGGCAGGGAAGAATCCGGCATCTCGAGCGGCTTGGCGCCGACGCGATCCTCTACCTCGACGTCCCCGAACTCGGCGAGATGGTGGTGCGCGCCGAAGGCGAGACGCCGTTTGCGCCTGGGATGACGGTCTGGGCAAATCCGGTCGAAGGAGCGGAACATCGGTTCTGAAGCGAACGCCCGCCCGCCGTCTCGCTCATGAGCCTGCGGAATTTCAGGCGAGAAGACGCGCGGGTTGGCCTTGGCGGATTACCAGTTCGACCGCCTGCTTGTCGAAAGATACGAAGCTCTCGCCGCCAAGCCATGCGCCTTCATGGGCAATCACGCCATCTGCAAAATCGCCACCCGCCTCCAGCATGGCCAGTCCTGCTTCGACAGCAGGACGGTTCATCGCCACATTGCCGGCGTTGAGCAGGTCGTGGATCGTCTGTGAAACATCTTCCTTTGACAGCCTGGCTCCTCGACGCAGTATCCACACCAGTTCACATAAGCTCGGCAGAGAAACCGCGATCAGCGATGCTTCCTTGAGGAGCTTTGCCGCTGCCCTGCCCTGCTCAGCATCATCCTGCAGGACGGCTCGAGCAAGAATGTTGGTATCGACTGAAACTTTCATTCCTCGCCGGCCCAGCCCGAAGCCGCGATTTCGTTCATCTCTTCGATGGTCAACGGCTTCTTCATCTTGCCAGCATGCCGACCGATGAAGTCGTCGATGGTCCCCGCTGGACGAGCAGCCTTTACCCGCAGTTCGCCGCCAGGCAGCTTGTCGAATTCGATCCGCTCCCCCGGTTTGACCCCAAGGTGCGTCAGCAAATCCCGTCTCAGCGTGATCTGCCCTTTCATTGTGACGGCAAGGGAAGGCATGGAAAATCTCCTATCGTAACCAATACAAAAGTAATGGAATTTTTCCTTACATTCAAGGTTCGAGTGATGGGGACTTTGCCTTCACTTTGCCTTCACTGGGCTTGGCTTTGAGCACGATCCTGCTGGTGGCGGTGCTGATCCTCTATGCCGTCTACAATCGCATTGTCGGCATCGACAGGCTGAGGATAGGCTGATGACGAATTTCCTTTCTTTCCCGCGGCTGTTTTCGATCCTCTTGTGGCTGGCTGGCGGTCTCGTGATCCTCTTCCTGATCGCGCCGATCGTGGCGATCGTGCCGCTCTCCTTCAATGCCGAGCCGTTCTTCACCTATCCGATGCCCGGCTTATCGCTCCGCTGGTATCGCGAATTCTTCGATTCCAACGTCTGGCAGCTGGCGCTGAAGAACAGCATCATCGTCGCCGTCTTCGCCACGCTTCTGTCGACCTTTCTCGGCACGCTTGCCGCGATCGGCCTCAGCCGGCCCTCCTGCCCGGCGCGGGCAACGCTGACCGCCATTCTGATTTCGCCGATGATCGTGCCGGTCATCGTTTCGGCGGTCGGCATCTATTATGCCTTTGCCGCCGTCGGGCTGCTCAACAGCCTGACCGGGCTGGTGCTGGCGCATACAGCGATCGGCGCGCCCTTCGTGGTGATCACCGTGACCGCCACGCTCGCAAGCTTCGATCACAATCTGATGCGGGCAGCATCCAGTCTCGGCGCAGCCCCGGTCGAAGCGACCTTGCGCATCATGCTGCCGGTCATTGCGCCAGGGGTGGCGTCCGGCGCGCTCTTTGCCTTCGTGACATCATTCGACGAAGTGGTGATTGCACTCTTCATCGCCGGCTCCGAAGAACGCACGCTGTCACGCCAGATGTGGAGCGGCGTGCGCGAAACGCTGAGCCCGACGATCGCCGCCGTCGCCACGCTCCTCATCCTGTTTTCGACGCTGTTCCTCGCCACGATCCAATGGCTGCAGCGACGCGCCGAACGCCAGAAGATTGCGCATAGAGATTAATTCAGGGGGTTGAGCATGCAGATCGAACGCTATGAAACCGGAAAACGGATGAGCCAGGCCGTGACCTATGGCGGCCTCGTGTTCCTCGCAGGCCAGGTCGCAATCGACGCGCCGGGTGCCTCCGTCCACGAACAGACGACCAACATCCTGGCGCGGATCACCCGGCTTCTGGAAGACGCGGGCAGCAATCCGACACGGATCCTCAGCGCGACGATCTGGCTTGCTGACATCTCCAGCTTCGAAGACATGAATGCCGTCTGGGACGCCTGGGTGCCTTCAGGTCATGCGCCAGCGCGCGCCACGGTCGAAGCGAGGCTCGCCGGACCGGAATTCACAGTCGAGATCGGCATCATCGCAGCGGTCGGGAACTGACGGTCCGCGCCTATCGTCATCTCGACAGCGCGGGTATGATAAAGACTGACGCGTTCAAAATTGGCAACAAACGGCTACAAAATCCACTGAACCTTAACTTGTGATTGGTAATAGGTCACGGACACGTCAAGGGGTTATCCCATGTCCGAGACATCCAAAGCGCGAGCCTTTTTGATAGGCCTTACCGGATGTGCCTGCGCGATTGTTCCGATACTGGCTTGGCTCGTTGGCCTGTCGGTGGATCCAAGAGGCTTCACGCAGCTAAGCACGGTCGCCCTGATTTTTCTCTTGGGCTTTGGCCTCCTGTGCCATTGGCGCGGAATCCCGTCACTGCTCTGCATTGTTGAATGCACTGGCATGGGCTTATTGCTAACGAGTCCGCTAGTCGTGTCCACCTACGTTGCTTTTGCTCTGAAGATGCCCCTGCAGGATCAACAGCTTCTCCAACTGGATCGCCTTCTTGGCATCGACTGGTTGAGTTTGATTGCCTTTTTCGACGCGCATCCGCTGCTCGCAAAGTCACTGATGCTTGCATATCAAACATTCCACTATCAGCTTTTATTCCTTCCGGTGGTGCTGAGCCTGTGCGGTCATCGCTCTCGCGCGTATCAGGTCGTGGGGACATATGGCCTCATTTGCGTCATCGCGAGTATCATCACCATTTGGTATCCAGCGCTCGGAACCTACACAGATTTTTCCCTCCGCCCTGGCGATCTCAAAAACATCAATGGCATACTCGGAGTCGAATACGTCCCACAAATTGTAGCCGTCAGAAATGACCCAAATTTTGTCCTGCAATTGGAGCATGCAAGCGGCATCATCTCGTTTCCGTCGGTCCATGCGGCGGTAGCTGTGTTGTGCAGTTGGGGCGCATGGACAATACGATGGATAAGATTTCCGATGATTTTCTTAAATGCGCTAATGCTGCTGGCCGCCATCACCGAAGGCGGACACTATGTCGTCGATTTGGTTGCTGGAATCGGTGTTGCGGGTTTCAGCATAGCATCGGTGCTGTATATTTCGCGTAGCGGCAGCGTTCAATTCTATCGCAGCCAATTTCAGAGAAACGCGCAACAGATCTAATGGTCGTGTATTTTTCCTCCTCTATCGCAGTGAGCTGAGATGACAATACGACGGAGCTGCTTTTCGCAGCTCGCACGACAGACGAAGGATACCGATCAGATCCGGCGGTTGCTGGCTCTTGCAGCGATCTGTGACGACGGTTCGCGTTCGGATGCGGCCCGAACCCACGGCGGGACGCTACTGATCGTGCAAGACTGGGTATGGCGCTTGACGCGCGGCCCCGTTGCAAAGCGCAAGCATCGGCCAGGTCAGGCAATACCGCCCAGGCAGATATATTTAAGCTCGGTATATTCGTCCAATCCGTGCCGAGACCCTTCGCGGCCGAGACCCGACATTTTCACACCGCCGAACGGAGCCTCAGCCGTCGAGACGAGACCGGTATTGACGCCGACCATCCCATATTCGAGGGCTTCGGCCACGCGAAATACCCGCGACAGATCGCGGGCGTAAAAATACGAAGCAAGCCCGAACTCAGTGTCGTTTGCCTGTTCGATGACGTCCTCTTCGTCGCGGAAACGGAAAAGCGGTGCAAGCGGCCCGAAGGTTTCCTCGCGGGCGACCTGCATGCCGGCAGCAACATCGCGCAGGATCGTCGGCTCGAAGAAATGGCCGCCGAGCGCGTGGCGTTTGCCGCCTAAGACGATCCCGGCACCCTTTGAAACGGCATCGCTGATATGGCTTTCGACCTTGGCGACGGCATTGTCGTCGATCAGCGGGCCAAGCACGACGTCACGGTCGAGACCGTTGCCGACTTTCAAGCCCGAAACGGCCGCGGCGAGCTTGGCGGCAAACGCCTCGTAGACGCCGTCCTGGACATAAAGCCTATTAGCGCAGACGCAGGTCTGGCCGTTGTTGCGGAACTTGGCGATGAGCGCGCCTTCGACGGCAGCATCGAGATCAGCGTCGTCGAAGACGATGAAGGGTGCATTGCCGCCAAGCTCGAGGCCGAGCTTTTTGATCGTCGGCGCGCATTGCCGGTAAAGCAGTTCGCCAGTCCGAGTGGAGCCCGTGAATGTCAGAACCCGAACGTCGCGGCTTGCCGTCAGCGCCCCGCCAATTGCCGCTGCATCACCCGTGACGATGTTGAGAAGCCCAGGCGGCAGGCCGGCGCGCTCAGCGAGAACGGCGATCGCAATGGCGGAGAATGGCGTCTGCAGCGCCGGCTTGAGAACCACGGCACAGCCGGCGGCAAGCGCGGGGCCAATCTTGCGGGTGATCATCGCGTTCGGAAAGTTCCAGGGCGTGATCGCCGCCACTACGCCTGCGGGCTGGCGCAGCACGAGGATCCGCTTGTCAGGCTGATGTCCCGGTACGACCTCGCCGTTGATGCGTCTCGCCTCTTCGGCGAACCATTCGATGAAGCTCGCACCATAGGTGATCTCCCCCTTGGCCTCGGCCAGGGGTTTTCCCTGTTCCAGCGTCAGGATCATCGCCAGATCATCGCGGTTTTCGATCATCAGCCGGTGCCATGCCTTGAGAACGGCGGCGCGCTCACCGGCGGTCTTCTTCGCCCAAAGCTTCTGGGCGATGACCGCGGCGCGGATGGCATCTTCCGTTTCCGCGGCACCGAGGTCAGGCACCACCCCCAGCGGCTCGCCTGTCGCTGGATTGCGGACCTTCGCCGCCTTGCGGCCTTCCGCTTCGACCCAGCGATCGGCGATGGGGCATGCCTGACGGAACAGCGAGGGATCATTGAGCTTCATATGACAACTTTCAACAGAATACGTGAGCGGCACCGGGATCGAAATTCAGATGGACTATATCGCCACGGCTGAGCCCGGCGATAGCCTCGTGACCGAACGGCAGGCGAACCGCCAGCGCCTCGCCTGTCGCCGTCTCGGTCGAGACGTGAATATTGTTGCCGAGGAAGGTAATGTCGCTGACCGTCGCGGCAAGACCCGCTCCCGCCGCCTGGTTTCGCGACAATCGAATGCGCTCAGGCCTCAGCATCAGGGCTGCCCTCGTCCCGGAGGTTCCTTTTCCATGCACCGGAATATGATTGAAGACGCTCCCGCCGCCAAGCGAAATGGTGGCCTGCCCATCGGAGGATGACAGCAGGTCGCATGAAATGAAATCGCTGTCGCCGATGAATTCTGCAACGAAGCGGGTCCGCGGATTGGCGTAGAGTTCCGGGCCTGCCCCGATCTGATCGATGACACCCTTGGAAAAGACGGCGATGCGGTCGGAGAGGCGCAACGCCTCCTCCTGGTCGTGCGTGACATAGAGGATCGTCACTTCGGTCTGCTGGTGGATCCGGCGTATCTCATGCTGGATTTCCTCGCGCAGCTTCTTGTCGAGCGCCGATAGCGGCTCGTCCATCAGAAGCACCGGCGGATCATAGGCAAGGGCTCTGGCAAGGGCGACACGCTGCTGCTGGCCGCCGGACATTTGTGCGGGCTTGCGATCCTCGAAGCCTTCGAGCCTGACGAGGCGCAGCATCTCCTTCACCTTGCTGTCGACCTCGGCCTTGGACTTGCGCCTGACCTTCAGCGGGAATGCGATGTTTTCGCCCACCGTCAGGTGCGGAAACAGGGTGTAGCGCTGGAACACCATGCCGATGTTGCGCTTGTGCGACGGCGTGTCGAGCAGGGTCTTGCCCTCCAGCGTGATGTCGCCTTTCGTCGGAGTTTCAAAACCGGCCAGGATGTAGAGGGTCGTGCTTTTCCCGGATCCGGACGGTCCGAGAAAGGTCAGGAATTCCCCGCGCCGAACGTCGAGATTGACGTCGTGGACGGCGACGACAGGGCCGTATTCCTTGCGTATTCCGCGGATCTGAAGGAATGGTTCTTTCATTGTTTCAGTACCTTACGCACGACGGCAACCAGCGCCATCAAGAGGATCGTCAAAAGGATGAGAAGGGTCGACGCCGCAGCGACAACCGGCGTCAGGTCCTGCCGCAGCGTCGCCCATACTTTTACCGGCAGCGTCTGCAGGGTCGGGCTGGACATGAAGATCGCCACCACCACCTCGTCCCAGGATGTCAGAAACGAGAAGACGGCAGCCGAAAACAGCCCATGGCTGATCGCCGGCAGGGTGACCCTGATCTTTGCTTCCAGAGGCGAGGCGCCGCACAGAACCGCTGCATCCTCGATCGACTTGTCGAAACCTTCCAGCGCGCTTGATATGGACAGGATCGAGAAGGGCAGTGCGAGAACGAGGTGCGAAATGACGAAGCCCGCCAACGTGCCTCCCAGGCCGATTCTCAGGAAAAAGGCATAAAGGGCGACCGCCAGAACCACGACGGGAAGGATCATCGGCGTCAGGAACAGCGCTTTCAGCGCATCGCGGAACAAGAACGAACCGCGCACCAGCCCGAAGGACGTCACGAGCCCGAGCAGCACCGACAGGATCGTCACGATGACCGCGATCTTGAAGCTCGTCCAAGCCGATTCCAGCCAGCGCGGATCGGCAAAGAGCTCGCTGTACCATTGAAACGTCCAGCCCGGCGGCGGAAAGATCAGCCACTGCGAGGAGCCGAAGGAGAGCGCCGCGATAAAGACGATCGGCAGCAGCAGAAAGGCCGCAGTCAGAAGCGTGATCGCCAGCAGGATATATTTCCACCAGCCGAGGCGGTCGAAATTGAGCAACATGTCAACGCCCTCCCGGGTTCTGGTTGCCGACGAAGCGCAGCTGCACGGCATAAAGCGACAAGGTCACCACGAGGAGAACCAGCGCCGCGGCACCTCCCATTCCCCAATTGACCAGCGACTGCACGAATTGCGCGATCAGCTCTGCGAGCATCATGTTCGCGGTGCCGCCGAGCAGCGACGGCGTGACGAAATAACCAAGGGACATGACGAAGACCATGAGGGCGCCAGCCGCCATGCCGGGCATGGCCAAGGGCAGCAGGACACGGGTCAGGCACTGCCACCGGTTGGCGCCGCAAAGTGCTGCCGCCTGCAGGGTCGACGGGTCGATCTTCCTGATCACGCCGTAGAGCGGCAGGATGATGAAGGGCAGCATGATATAGGTCATGCCGATCGTCACCCCGGTCAGGTTGTTGACCAGTGCCAGCGGTTTGTCGATCAGCCCCATGCCGATCAGCATCTTGTTGATCAGCCCCGTCCGCTGCAAAAGCACCATCCAGGCATAGGTGCGGGCAAGCAGGTTGGTCCACATCGACAGGAGCAGAATAGCAAAGATCACCGACGTCAGCCGCCCGGGCATGATTGCCAGTGCCCAGGCAACGGGAAATCCGATCAGCAGCGAAATCGCCGTGACCAGACCAGAGACGATGAAGGTGTTGGCGAAAATCTTGAGATAGGTCGCGGACCCGATCAGCTGCGCATAGTTTCCAAAGCCCGGCACCGGTTCCAGCACGCTGCGCAGCAGCAGTACCGCCACCGGCGCGATGAAGAAGATCGTCACGAAGGCGAGAGCCGGAAGGACCCCGCCGAACCCTGTTGCCCTGCGCACCTTTGGCAGGGGCGCAATTGCGCCGGAGGCATCGCTATATGTCGACATGACAGTCCTTCCCACCCGTCAATTTCCGCAGGCGCCGAGGTCGTACAAACGGGCACTGGCGCTGCGGGAGGCACGGCGAACATTCGCCGTGCCCATTCGTCTCAAGTTTCAGGCTATTTCGCCTGCCAGGCGTACCACTTCTCGCCGATGGCATCGCGATTGTCCGCCCAGTAGTTCATGTCGGCATTCACCTGGCTGGCCGTCTGCTGATCCGGCAGGGTCTTGGCCGTTTCCGGATCCATCAGCTTGGCCGAGTCAACGTTGATTGGCGCATATCCGGTGGCTTTTGCAAGGGCGGCTTGCGGTTCGGCCGAGGTCGCCATTGCAATGAACTTCATCGCGGCTTCCACGTTCGGCGAACCCTTCGGCACGACGAGCGAATCCGCAGCGGTGATGTTCTGTTCCCATGAGGTCTCGGTCTTGATGCCGCTCGCCGCAAGCGCGGTCATGCGGCCATTCCAGATACTGCCGAAGGGAGCCTCGGCGGATGCCAGAAGCTGCTGCGACTGTGCGCCGCCCGACCACCAGACGATATCCGATTTGATCGTATCGAGCTTCTTGAAGGCGCGGTCGAGATCAAGCGGATAGAGCTTGTCAGCGGCCACGCCGTCGGCAAGCAGCGCCGCTTCGATCACGCCGGGAGCCGACCACTTGTAGAATGTGCGTTTTCCCGGAAACTTAGCCGTGTCGAACAGGTCAGCCCATGTCTTCGGGCAGGCGCTGACAGCATCGGCATTGCAGCCGATCACGAAGGAATAGTAGAAGCTGCCGACGGAATAGTCGGTCACGAAGCGCGGATCGAGCTTGGATTTATCGATGACGGAGAAATCGAGTTTCTCCAGCTGGCCATTCTTGCCGGCCTGGGCGGCATAGTCGCCTTCGACGTCGACCACGTCCCAGGTAACCTGACCGGCCTCGACCATCGCCTTGAGCTTGCCGTAGTCCGTCGGTCCGTCCTGTACGACGGTGATACCGGTCTTCTCCGTGAACGGGCTGGCCCATGCGGCCTTCTGCGCGTCCTGGGTCGTTCCTCCCCAGCTCGAAAAGACCATGTTGTCGGCGTGCGCCGGTACGGACACAGCCACGAATGCGGCAACCGCCGCGAAAGCAAATGTTGTTTTCATGTTCCCTTATCCTTGTTCTGGTTTGTCCTGCATGCCTTATGCCGTCAGTGCGCCTCGCTCCTGGGAGAAAAGTTAGCTGGCTTCATAATCTTGTTTTCCGCCACCTCGATCAGATCGCGGATCTTGGGCAGAAAGGCCTGCCACCGGGGATCGGCCAAAAGCCTCTGGCGCCTCGCCTCCCGGTCGTCCAGGCTCGCAAAGGCCCAGATGTGGACGATCTCGTTGATCGTTCCGATCTCCGAAAAGAAGTAACCGACGAGCGTGCCGAGATGGCTCTTCTGGATCTCGATCCCCTCTTCCTCGACGACCTTGAGATATTGCGGGATGGTGCCGTTCTTCAGCCGGTAGGTGCGGATTTCGTAAAACATCGGCGCTACCTCATCACGAAGGGATCGGGGATCGGATCGTCCGATGTCCTGAGCCAGATCGTCTTTGTGCGGGTATAGTCGAGCGCCGCGGCCATGCCGCCTTCCCTGCCATGGCCAGACAGGCCGAAACCGCCGAACGGCGCGATCGGTGATACCACGCGGTAGGTGTTGACCCAGACGATCCCGGCACGGAGCCCCTTCATCAGCCGGTGCGCCCGGGTCAGGTTCTGGGTGAAGACGCCGGAAGCCAGGCCATAACGGGTATCGTTGGCGAGCCGCAGCGCCTCGGCCTCCGTCTCGAATGACACGACGGACAGGACCGGCCCGAAGAATTCCTCGATCAGCGACGGCGAGGCGACACCGTCGCAGTCGAGAATCGTCGGCGGGAAATAATAGCCGTCGCCGTCGATCTTGCGCCCTCCCGTGACGAGGCGGGCGCCGCTTTCAATCGACTTGGCGACGAGGGCGCCGATATTGTCCTGCTGGCGCTTGGTGGCAAGCGGGCCGACTTCGGTCGCCATATCGAGCGGCGCGCCGATCCGGATTGCCTCCGCCTTCTCGCGCAGCAGGGCAACGAATTTATCCTTGACGCTGCGTTCGACGATGAGGCGCGATCCGGCAACGCAGCTCTGCCCTGTCGCAGCGAAGATGCCTGCGACCTGGGCATTGGCCGCACTTTCGAGGTCCGCATCGGCAAAGACGATGAACGGCGACTTGCCGCCAAGTTCAAGCGAGGTGGAGGCGAGGTTTTCGGCCGAGTTGCGAACGACGTGCCGGGCGGTTTCAGGGCCGCCGGTAAAAGCGACGTGGGCGACCTTCGGGTGCCGGCCGAGGGCGGCGCCGCAGGAGGCGCCGAAACCGGTGATGATATTGACGACGCCGGCGGGAAAGCCTGCCTCGTGCACGAGCCGCGCAAATTCGAGAAGCGGCGCCGGCCCGTCTTCCGAGGCCTTGACCACCATCGTGCAGCCGGCCGCCAGCGCCGGGCCGATCTTCACCGCCGACAGGAAAAGCTGGCTGTTCCACGGCACGACCATCGCAACGACGCCGATCGGCTCGCGGCGAAGCCAGACATCCATGTCAGGTTTGTCGATCGGCAGGTAGGCGCCTTCGATCTTGTCGGCGATTCCGGCATAGTAGCGATAGTATTCGGCGACATAAGCGATCTGCGCCGAGGTTTCGCGGATGATCTTGCCGGTGTCGCGCGTCTCCAGTTCCGCGAGGACCTGCGCGTTGGCGGCAACCAGATCGGCCAGCTTGTAAAGCAACTTGCCGCGTTGGGTGGCCGTCATTTTCGGCCAGGGGCCTTCGTAAAGCGCCCTGTCGGCAGCTTTTACAGCCCGATCGACATCGCCCTCGCGCGCTTCGGGCATCTCCGCCCAGACCGCGCCGGAGGCGGGATCGATACTCGGATAGCTGGCCTCGCCATCTGAAAATTCGCCGTCGATATAGTGCTGGAAACGCCGCATGGTCTTTACTCCTGAAATGCCGGCATGACCTCGGTGATGAAACGCTCGAGCGACGCCTTCTTGCGCTCGAAGCTCATGCCGGTGTCGATCCAGAAGGAATATTCGTCATAGCCGAGCGCTTCATACGCCTTGAGCCGGTCGATGACGGTCTGAGCGTCGCCAACGACATTGTTGGTCCGCATGACCTGGTCCGACAGCATCGCGTTTGCTTGGATCTGTTCGTCCGGGATCCGCTCGATCAGACCCTGGGTAATCGGCTTCTCATTCTTGAACCAGGCGAAGAAGTAATTGTAGTAGACGCTGAGCTCATGGGCGGCCTGGGCGACATCGTCTTCTGACGAGCCGACATAGGTATGGCGCAGCAACATGATCTTGGGCCGCTCGATCTCGGGATGTTTGGCGCAGGCGTCGTTGAAGCGCTCCATCAACGACTGAACCTCGTCGTCGCCCTGCCAGAGCGGCGTGACCTGAACGTTGCAGCCGTTGGCGACGGCAAATTCGTGCGAGTTCGGATCGCGCGCGGCCACCCAGATGGGTGGGTTCGGCTGCTGCATCGGTTTCGGCGCCGAGGTGGTGGAAGGGAATTTGAAGAATTCCCCGTCATGGGCGTAGTCGCCGGCCCATATGCCCTTGACCGCCGGGATGAGCTCGCGCATGCGCTGGCCGGCACCCCAGGCATCGAGGCCGGGCAGCAGACGTTCATATTCAAAGGAATAAGCCCCACGCGCGATACCGATATCCAGCCTTCCGTCGCAGATGATGTCGGCCATGGCGGCCTCGCCGGCGAGTTTGATCGGATGCCAGAAGGGTGCAATCACCGTTCCCGTCCCAAGCCGTGCCCGCGATGTGCGCCGCGCCAGATCGGCAATGGTCACGAACGGGTTGGGCGCAATGGTGAAATCCATGCCATGGTGCTCACCCGTCCAGATCGCGTGCATCCCGCCCTTGTCGGCGATCTCGCAAAGCGCGACGAATTCCTCGTAGAGGCTCTTATGGCTTTGGCTGGCGTCGAGCCGCTCCATATGGACGAAGAGGGAGAACTTCATGCTTTTGCGTCCTTGGCTGGAATTGGGTGAACAGTGCCGCCGGTCTCGTCGCCGAAATAGACGCCGAAATTGCCGATCGAACTTTCCATCGCAAAACGGCTGACGATATCGGCTGTCGAACTGGTCTTGAACTTTGCCGCAACCAATGCGTCAGGCTTCAGGAACCTGCCGCCGGCAGGCTCGCCCTCTCCGGCAACGGCGTGATAGACAATGTGCTGCTTGCCGTCGCTCTTGCCCTCATAAACCGAATAGAGAAAGCCGATGCTGACCTTCAGCCCGGTGAGTGTTTCCAGGTATTTTTGCAGTGCCTCGGTCGGGCTGCCGTCATGGGCGTCGACGCTGGGCAGGGAGAGCACATCCTCGCCGAGCAGCAGAACTTCCCCGCGACGTTCGACGACGGCTGCAAGTTCCATATTGCCTTCGCTTGCCGCGGACACCGCCTTGCTTGCCAGCGTCGGCGTGAAGTAACCGCCACGCGCATAGCCGAGACCGTTGCGGCCGCTATTGTCGAAAGCTTCGATGCGACCCATCAAGATGACGTGGTCGCCAGCCTCGATGACCTCTTCCATGGCGCATTCGAACCAGGCCGCCACGTTCGAGAATATCGGGCAGCCTGCCGATCCCCTCGCCCACTCGACCGCCGCAAATCTATCCTCGACCGGTCGCGCAAAGGTGTTCGACACGTCTTTCTGCGTTTCCGAAAGCACGTTGATCGCAAAATGCTGCGCTCCGGTCATGATGGCGAAATTGCGCGACGTCTTGGCAAGGCAGACGAGGAGCAAAGGCGGATTGAGCGAGACCGAGGTGAAGGAGTTCGCCGTGAAGCCGATCGGATGTCCATCCCCGTCGCAGGCGGTGACGACAGTCACCCCGGTCGGAAAAGCCCCGAATGCATCTCGCAGTGCTCTTGGGTCGACAGTCTGGATTGTCATCGTTCATCCTCCCCGAACGATAGCCACTCAGCGAGCAGCGAATTGACGATATCAGGCGCGGTCAGGTTCACCATATGACGATGCCCTTCGACGATGCGGGCGTAGCCCCGCGGCGCAAGCTCTGCCATTTGCGTCGCCATCAAGGGCGTCGAGTTCGGATCATCGGACCCCGTCAGAAACAGGGCCGGACCAGCTACGTCTTTCCAGCCGTCAGCATAGGTCTCGTCTCCTCCCGCGAAAGCGGCGTAAGCGACGGCATATCCTTGGGGATCGACGAGGTTCAGCCACTTTCGCGTCAATTCACGCGCAGTGACGCTGTCCGCATCATCGCCGAACCAGCGGGCGAGAGGACCTTCCTTGTCGACGCCGGATACGGGAATGGCCGCAGCGCGCGAAAGCACGGCGGCCTTTGCTTCAGGGTCACGCCTGTAGACGCCGTTGAGGTAGGCGACGCGGCTGATCCGCTCGCCAAAGGTCGCGGCCGCCCCTCCTGAAACCAGTGCGCCCATCGAGTGCCCGGCAACATTTGCCGTGTCGATTGCCATCTCGTCGAGAAAGCCTCCGAACCAGGTGACGAACTCCTCGAGCCGGCTGCCCGCCGGCAGCTTTGCGCTCTCCCCATGTCCCGGCATGTCGACGGCGATGACGCGATGGCCTGCAGACAGGAATGCGATCTGCGGAGCCCAGGCCTCGAGCCGCATGCCGACGCCATGAATGAGAACCAGCGGCTCGCCGCTGCCGGCCTCATGATAGGCCGTTCCGCTTGCCGTCTTCTTTCGGGGCAAGGCACCGGCGGCGTATGTTGCTGCAGCGGTGCGTGTCATCGATCCGGCTGTCAGCATCTCGAGCGCTCCTTCAAACGCCCGCAGGATTGGCAACGTCCTGCCCCAGGTCTTTCAGATCCTGGTAGCGGTCGCCGATGCGGTGATGCGGGCGCCCGCCTATCGAAGCACCGAGAGCCACGACGATCTCGTCGGCAGCAGGCGCGTCGGGGATCGACGTCTGGATGGTCAGATAGTGCGAACGGCGGCCTTCATCGTTCTTGTCCATCAGCGGGATCATGATCGGTGCATTGGCCGGACCGCGTGTGTTGCAGAAGGCGAGATAGGACTTGGCGCCGACGGCCTGGCGATAAAAGTTGCCGAAACGCAGCGTGTGGATGAGCGCGGACCCGTGTTCGATCTCGCCGTCCAGGCCGACGACAGCGGACTTTCCATAGCCTTCGACAGCCTCGCCGGACCCGACCGCATCGATGATCATCTTGGTCAGCAACTCGCCGAGCACCGGAGCGCCTGCGTGAATTTCGGGCTTGAGGTCGTCGACGAAGCCACGACCGGCCCAGGGATTCTTCACGACAGCAAAGGCGGTAAACAGCTTCAGCGGAACCGCCGCGGCCTTGCCGCCTTCGATCAGCGTCGTTTCGATCTGCAGTCCCGTCTTGCGAATTTGAATGGCCATCGAGCACCTCATTTCTCAATATCGTATTATGGTATACCATAATATATGAGTGTCAAGTTGGTTCCCGCGAGGACGCAGTTCAGGCCGAGGCGGAGTTTTTCAATTTGGCGCGCGCGCATCTCGACCCACCGGACAGCGCTTTCTTCCCGTCAGCGCGTTGTCAGCTGACAAACGACATGGCGGCGTCCCGCGGAGGCCGGCCGAGTCCAGAAGTCACGGTCGTCCCAGTTCATGGTACCGCCTTATATATTATTTAATATGGCATACCATCACATTGGACAAAGTTGGGTGTCAAGCGCGGAGTATGGATTCCGCTGAATTGCGCGGAACATCATCGCAAATGGAGTGATATCGACAGCTGAGATGTGCGCTTTGCCAGGGCCTGCAGAGAAGCGGCAGGAGGCCGCTCGTGCCTATTCGGCAGGTTTCTTGGCGGACAGCACCGCTTCGGCGATCGCGCTTGCGGCGGCGACGTGATCCAGCGCAGCCCGGTAAGCCCCCTCGCCGTCGCCGCGGCGGATGGCGTCGACGATCTTCGACATTTGCAGCGGCCCTTCGATGCCGCGCCTCTCCGTCTTGATCGTCATCGAGCGCAGGTGGTTAATGCGCACGGTCAGGAGATTGACGACACCCCAGGCAACGTTCCTGTCCACCATCGTGAACAGCGTGTGATAGAAGGAAGAGGTGTTCGTCAGCACAGCCGCCATGTCGTTGTCGCGGTAACTGTTGCGGATCCCGGCCAGAGATTCCTCCAGCGCGGCGACGATCTCCGGGCTGCGGCGCTCCGCGCATAGCCGCGCCGCCATGCCTTCCAGCGCGCCGCGGATTTCATAGATCTGCTTGGCTTCCTCGATGTCGAGCTGCGCGACGATCGGCCCCTTGTTCGGCAGATTGGCGACAAGCCCTTCCGATTCCAAATGCCTCAGAACCTCGCGCACGACTGTTCGGCTGACGCCGAGCTGGGCGCAGAGGTCACGCTCGACAAGGCGAGCTCCGGGACGGAAATATCCATTGACGATGGCCTCGCGGACCTTGTCGAGCGCTAATTCCCGCAAGGTCTTTGCAGGACGCTCGACTCGAATTGCGTCCTTCAGAGCACCGCTCATTCTCTACCTCAGTGTTGGACTTTGCACGCTCAACTTCCGCCGCGGCAGCCGAATGCAAGAATCGTATTATGGCGTACCAGATACTGTAGCTGTCGGCGCCCGGCAATTCAACAAGCGCCGTACCGAGCTATAGCGCCGCCCGTCTTTTCAGACGCGCAAAGGACGTTCTGCTGCCTGCACGTCGGGAGCTAACCTCTTAAAACGATCTCCTCGACCACGGCCTTGGCCTGCACCCGGATATCTGGAACGGCCGTGATCTCCCAGAATTGCCCCGCCGTCAGGGCGCCGACCGCAAACAGTCGGGCAGGTGAGATCCGGGACGGGGCTATCACCTCGGAAGCGGCATCCACCTGGATCCCGAGCCCAAGAGGATCGGGGACGATCAACTCAAAGCGGTTCATTTCCTTCAAAAGCGGTGAATGACTGATCCCGGCCCGCTCCATTCCCGTGCAGTTGACGAGCCAGTCCGCCCGGATCTCGGCGATCTCGCGCGCCGCTCTGACCCTGTAGCCGGCAACGAGCCGGCCTTCCTCGGCCCCGAGCGATTTCAGGAAGCCCGCGTGGAAACGAACGGTTCCGTCTAAGACCAGTTTCTCAAACCTTTCGAACACGTCAGGCGCGACCCGGTGACGGTGGATGTTCCACCAGGGAAGCGCATGCCTGAGGAATCGTGCCCGCTCCTCGCTCGAAAGCCGTTGCCAGAGAGCCTGCGTTGCAGGCCTCAGACCGTCCATCACGGCTCGCCAATCGGCAACCGTCCTGCTCTTCCCCCGTAGGGTCTTCAATATGCCGCTGATCGTCTCCGGAAGCGCCTGCACGTCGATCGGCAGAGGCACTGGCGGCTTCCGCGCATGTCCGAGCGGTGCGAGCCCGCGCCGCGAAAGCACATCGATCCTGCCGCGGTGGCCATGGGCGCGAAGCGCGAGGACCTGATCGATCATTGTCAGGCCGGATCCGAGGATACACACCGCATCGGATGGTGCGACACGCCTCAGCCACGAAAGCCGCCACGGGTTCTCGATGATCCGCGATCGCAACGACGCCGGGACCCCGTCCGGAGCGACCGGAAGGGTCGCGTTCCCGACGCCGAGGCAGAGCACCACGTTCCTGCCGGCAATCTCGTCGCCATTGCCGAGATGGAAGGCCAGCGTGCTGCTGTAACGTTCCACGCATCCCGCCGCCTTGGCCTTGATGAAATCGACCCGGCAACGGCCGTCCCGTTTTCGAAGCAGCCGCGCAAGCGTATCGCGGACATAAAGTCCGTAATCGCTGCGCGAGGCGAAATCGCCGGCCTGCAACGGGCGTCCATGGCTTTTCAGCCAGTCGACAAAGTCGTCGGGTTGATGCGGCAACAGGCTCATGCGGCCGGCGGGAACATTGAGGCGATGGAGATAGAGTTCCGTTCGGTAGGCCGTCCCGCGGCCGAAGCCAGGATCGTCGCCGACGACGGCGACCTTCGCCGAAGCGGGAAGCTGCTCGATGAGATTGCAGGTAACCGCTATCGCCGAAAAACCGGAACCGACCACGATAACATCATACGTCAATTGCATTCTCCCTGAAGCTCAGAACGTCACCGAGACATTTCGTCATTCAAGCTCGGTGTCGCTCGCCTGTCCTTGCGGATCGCACGAGCGGCAGAATCACGAAAACAATTATCTCTATAGTCTATAAATATAGTTTGTTATTTCTCCCGCTAGCCCCTCCCCAACGATTACGCTTTTGAGGGTGAGATCAAGGGCCGTGCGGCCCTGAACAAAGGGGCTCAAGATGAATTTCAGGAATTTGGTTGCCGCAATCGCCGTCGGCGTCGGCACTCTAACAGCGGCTGTTGTCGCTGAAGCGGCGGACAAGAAAGTCGTCGTCGCCTATCAAACCGATGCTTTGCCGTCTTCCGTGGCGATCGCCAATGGCGAATTCTCCAAGGAGACGGGATATGACGTCGACTTCCGCAGGTTCAATTCGGGCGCCGAAATCTTTGCGGCCATTGCCTCCGGCGATGTCCAGGTGGGCTATGTCGGCTCCAGCCCGTTTGCGGCTGCAGTATCACGCGGGCTCGAGGTCAAGGCCTTTTACCTCGCCTCCATCTCGGGCATCGACGAGGCTCTCGTCGTCCGTAACGGCTCCGGTATCGAAAGCCTGAATGATCTGAAGGGTAAGAAGCTTGCGGCCGCGCCGGTATCCACGGACCACTATCAACTCCTGGCGCTCATCAAATCGCTGGGCCTGACCGAAAAAGACGTTCAGGTCTTCGCAATCCCTCAGCCCGAGATCGTCGCCAGCTATAATCGCGGCGACATCGATGGCGGCTTCGTCTGGGATCCGGCGCTCACCGAACTGAAAAAGAACGGGAAGGTCCTGGTGACCTCCAAAGAGGTGGCAGACAAGGGTGCGCCGACATTCTCCGCCTGGGTCGCGACCTCGACGTTTGCCGCCGACAACCCGGACTTTCTGAAGGGTTTCGCTTCGGTCATCAACAAATACTACGCATCCTTCGCATCGGACAAATCCGCCTGGGGTCCCGACAGCGACAACGCCAAGTCGCTTGCCAAGCTTCTCGGCGGAACGGCCGATCAGCAGGCCTCGGCCCTGGAGAACCTCACGCTTCTGACACCTGAGGTCCAGGCATCGGATGCATGGCTCGGCGGCGGCGAAAAGGCGGGTGCCGGCAAGATCCTCAAGGACACGGCATCGTTTCTGAAGGAGCAGGGCAAGGTTTCCGACGTGCTGGCGAATTACGGCGCCTTCGTCACCGCAGATGCCCTCACCGGCGTCAGCAACTGATCCTCCCCGACACCGGCGCGGCTTGCCGCGCCGGTGTCTAACGTGCGAGCGGCAATATGCTTAAAGTCGATCACGCCAGCGTTTACTTCGCAGCCCGCGACGGGCGGACCGTTCACGCGCTCGATCGCGTTTCCTTCGATATTCCCGAACGGAGCTTCGTCGTCGCGCTCGGCGCGTCGGGATGCGGCAAATCAACCCTCCTCAACGCGATTGCCGGTTTCCTTCCGCTTTCGGACGGCCGGATCACGCTCGATGGCCGCGCGGTCGAACAACCCGGCGCGGACCGCGGCGTCGTTTTTCAGAAAGACTCGCTGCTACCCTGGAAATCGGTGGTCGACAATGTCGCCCTCGGTTTGAAATTCGCCGGGGTCAAGCGCAAGGAGCGCGAAGCACGCGCCCTGGAGCTGCTCCGGCTTGTCGGTCTCGACGAATTCGCCGGCGCTTTTCCCTACGAGCTGTCGGGCGGCATGCGCCAGCGTGTCGGCATCGCACGCGCTCTGGCGACAAATCCCGACATCCTGCTGATGGACGAGCCGTTCGGCGCGCTCGACAGCTTGACGCGCGAGCAGATGCAGGAACTGCTGGTTTCCATCTGGGATAAGACGGCAAAGAAGGTCTTCTTCATCACGCACTCTATTGAAGAGGCCTTGTTCCTGGGCACGCAGGTCCTGGTCATGTCACCTCGACCGGGGCGCGTCGTTGCACGCTTCGATCTGGATTTCGTTCGCCGCTTCGCAGAAACCGGCGACGCCCGATCGATCAAGGCGTCACCGCAATTTGCCGAGCTGCGCGAGGAGATCCGCGCCATTCTCCACAGCACCGAAGACCTCAGGAGCGCCGCATGAGGGATATAGTGCAGGCCCCGCCGATTGCGGCGGATAGAGAGGACCATCAGGTCAAGCTGGTGAAAATGGCGGGCTTTGGAGCCGGCGAGAAATCGACGGTGGCCATCAGCATTGCGACAGCGCTGGCCATACTGCTGCTGTGGTGGGTCGTCTCCGCGCTCGGTGTCGTTCCACACCTGTTTCTGCCGCGTCCTGACGAGGTGCTGACACAGATCGGCGCCATCTATCGCGACGGTTACGCAGGAGCGTCGCTGTCCGAGCATGTTTTTGCAAGCCTGTTCCGCATCGTGGTCGCCGCCCTCATCGCCGTCTCCGCCGGCATCCCTCTCGGATTGCTCATGGGCCTGAATCGCTGGGCAAAAGGGGTGCTCGACGCGCCGATCGAGTTTTACTGGCCGCTTCCGCCGCTCTCCTACCTGCCGCTGATGATCATCTGGCTCGGCATCGGCGAGACGTCGAAGATCACGCTGCTGGTGCTTGCGATGTTCGCACCGATCTGCCTCTCGGCCCAGGCCGGCGTCCGTGCGCTGCCGATCGAGCGCGTCAATGCCGCGCGTTCGCTGGGCGCGAGCCGGCTGCAGCTCTTCCTGGACATCGTCCTGCCGTCGGCCCTGCCCGAGATTCTCACCGGCATTCGAATTGCGCTCGGTGTCGGCTGGGGTACGCTGGTTGCGGCTGAATTGATCGCCTCCACGCGCGGGATTGGTTTCATGATCATGTCGGCTTCACAGTTCCTGGCGACCGACGTCGTCTTCGTCGGTATCGGCATCATCGCGATCTGCGCGTTCACCTTCTCGGCCGCCATCCGGTTTCTGGAGGCGTACCTCGTGCCCTGGAAGGGCAAGCTCTGACCGGAGGGCGGCAGGGAGCGATATTCAATGGTTTCCCGCCGCCGCGTTCAGCCCGTGTATGGCGACGAGCTCGGCTGCGACCAGCTTCTGAAGCCGCCATAAATTGCGGTCCCGGATGCCACGTTCTTCCAGATGTTTCACCGTCAGATACAGATATTCGGCGCAGGAACCCATGTGGCCGCAGGCTCTCGCAAGCACCTGCGCCACCGTCTCCAGCGGCAATTTTCGGGAAACGCGCTCGCCCTTCGGGCCAGCCCAAAAGACCAGCGCGCGCACGAGCCCGTGTGCGGTCGCGACAGGGATCCAACGAACCGTCGCAGCGTCTTCGATCGTGCCGACTTCACGGCGGATCAACCGCCGAATCTGACCAAGGCGATCATCATCGGCAAGCCTGAAGACGATGCCGTTGCAACGTCCACCGCGGTCAAGTGCCATCATCAGACCCGGCTGGGCCCGGGTTCCCCGCCAGCGGGTCATCTGCAGGCAGAAGGAGCGATGCCAGCCTCTTGTTGCGCCATGCTGCGATTCGACGGCGTCGAAGTCCGGCTTCCATATCAATGATCCATAGGCGAAGATCCAAAGCGGCGCGCCGGTAGACTCATGGAGAAGCCGGTTGGCGAGCATCTCCACCTCGGCTTCGGTCAGCGGTTTTCGATGTGGCTCGGGGCCGACATCGATCGCGGGGCGAAGGCTCAGCGATACGAGTTTGTCCGTCAGAGCCATTGTTGATCCGGTCATCAAAAGTTTGCTTCCGTGGACCGCCGACTGATTGTGCTCCCGAATCTCCGCCATGCGTCAGTGCACCGTAAATCTGGCCGCATCGGCCTGGCGCCGCTGCAGGCTGCGTATCAGCATCGCGGCCTCCCTGACGATTGCCGAAAACGTCGCATCATCGGCCTCGGCGATCCTTCCCGTCATCTCGCGGATGATCGTCGTCAAATGAATGATGGAATGGCGATGCTGCGGATCTTCCGATCCCATTTCGGTAGCTGCCATGGCGAGCAGCGTCTGCACCAGCCGCTCCATAGTTTGGCGGCGCCTGGTCCTCGGGTCGGCATTCGGATCTTCGCTAAGGCGCAGCAGGTCGGCGACAATGTCGGACATTGCGATTCCACTCACATAGCAAAAGCCGGCGGCATGGAAACGACATGCCTTCGACCGCGCGTTTGCGTCTTCAAGCCCTCCAGCAATCGGTAGCCGTTGCGCCAGCGGCCAAAGCCGCTGGCGACATTGATGTGCCCGGCAAGGCCGATATTCCTGGTCTCGGCGTTCCACAAGCGGCCGAACAGGGTCAGCCGATCGACCGTCATGTAGGCATCGTTCATGCTGCCGACGACGATGCTCGGAAAAGGCAAAGGCGCCGTCGGCATGGCGCCAAACGAGATATGCCCGGGATGCAGGTTTTCCGTGGCCGGCAGATCGCATGGAGCAACGAGCAATGCTCCCTTGACGCGCCGCGCTGCACTTCGCCCGGCCAAGCGGGCGGCAAGCAGGCATCCGAGACTATGGGCAACCAGATAGGCCTCGCCGGCCTCTTCAAGCGCGCCTTCCAATCGCAGCAGCCAGTTGTCAAGGTTCGGATGATCCCAGTCGTCCTGAGCGACGCAACGACTGCCAGGCTGATCCTGCAGCCAGTGCTGTTGCCAATGCCCTTCTCCCGAGCCGAAAAGCCCGGGAACAATAAGTACATCGATCATCTGACGGCATCCTCTCTGAAGCTGCGCGTCGGTCTTTTTCCCGATCGGGGCAAACATCGGACATCACTCATCAGATCCACCCGATCACCAGGGCGAACAGGAATGTAAAGGAGCTGACGATCGTGTAGATTCCGGCCGCATGCCTGAAATGCGGCATGACGCTGCCTTCCGCTCTTCTCGCACCGTGCCGACGCAGGTCGGTCTCAACGACAATCGCCATCACACAATTCTCCTCAATACCAAAGGCCGGGCATCGCGCCCCAATAGTGGAGTTCGTATTCGCGGGCGGACCGGTCGCGCTCGTCGTCCCGCGCACGCAATCCGTTTACAGGCTCGTGCGCAGCCGGCGTCTTCGGCTCTAGCAGCCGGCCAATCGTGAGTCTTAGCCAGAAGTGGAAATCAAGCTTCATGCGAACCTCCTGTCAGGAACCGGTATTCTTCGGTTAGGAAATCAGCGAATGACGTTGTGCTTGGCTAGAAGAACGTGAAGCGATGCCCTCGGTCCATAGAGCATCAGCAGGCGGTTCTCCTCGCGTTTGGCGAGACGATAGCGCCGGGCGAATTCGAAGACGCTCCACAATTTCTCGCTTGGCCCAGGCCTTTCCACATCGGTGATCGTTGCTTCCTGAGATCGAGTCATGGTGACGATCCTTACTCGGCTGCCGCCAGGGCCGGGTTTGCGCCCGGAAAGAAGGCCGCCAATTCGCCGATCACTTCGTTGATGCGGGCCAAAAGCGCGTCGGATGAGACCGCATAGTCTGTGAAATCGCGATCGGACGCATAGACGGCAGTCGGTAAGGTGTGGGCCATGAAAAAACCAAACAACGGCCGAAGCTGATGCTCGACCATCAACGCGTGCCGGTCACCGCCGCCGGTCGCCGTGATGACGATCGGCTTGCCCCGAAGTTCGTGGGGATCGATCAGGTCGATGAGGTGCTTGAAATGGCCGGGATAAGAGCCCTTGTAGGTCGGCGAGCCGATGATCAGGGCATCAGCCTGCACGATCTCGTCGATGACATGCCTGGCCTGCGCGTCGAGATCCTTGCGCCACAAGGCGCTGCCCAGCGACAGACCGACATCATTGAGATCATAGCTCTTGCTAGTAAATCCGTAGCGAATGCTCGCACGTTCGGCGACGTGCCGGACAAGTGCCAATGTCTTCGATGGACGGTTGAAGCTGCCAGCGATGCCGACGAGTTTGAAACCTGACATGGTTTTTCCTCTCTTTGCGTTGCCTCAACTATTGTCTACAAAATTGATAGATTAAAGGAACGTGCATCTCTCCTTCTTCGCCTGGTTGAAAAAAACGTTCGCCGCTGTTCCGGCACGCATAGGCTGCAAGCCGACCACCATCGACATCTGCGACCTCGGGACGCTGCAATTCCAAGCCTAAGGCTTGTCGCCGTGAAGATGACGTTCGAGGAAGGGCAAATTGTCCTGCCCCCAATAGATCTCGCCGTCAAAGACATATGTGGGAAAGCCGAAGACGCCGCTGTCGCGCGCATGCACGCGGTCCGCCGACCATTTGTTCTGGACATCGTCATCGGCTTGTCGTCTGAGGAGTGCTGCGCCATCGAAACCTGCTGATGTCACGATCGCTTCGCGCACATCGGGCTTGCCGATATCCTTCGCCTCGCTCCAGAAGGCGTGCTGCAGGGCGCGGGCAACGCCGATCCAATCCTGTCCGTCGAGGTAAGCCGCAATCACGAAGAGGGACGCCGGCGTCGGATCGCTCAGATCCGGGCGATGTTCGAGCCGCAGTTCCTTGCCGCGCAAGCGCGCCCAGCGCTTGAGGTCCCGCGTCCAGTAGACGCGCCGGATCTCCGGGCGGTTGCGCGAAAAGATACCACCATTTTCCTCGACCACCGTCGTCAGATAGGGCGTGATGACGACGTCGTTCTTCGCCGCAAGTTCGGCGAAGGCATCGAAGCCGATATACGACCAGGGCGAGCCGATCGAAAAGAAATATTCTACCGATTTGGTCACTGATGAATGTTCCCTGTGAGGTGATTGTTCTGGCGTCGAATAGACGACGGCATTTTCAGGAAGCGGCGCGGATGTCGGATGGCGCTTTCCATCCGAGCTCCGGTGCGATCAGCGTCGCGAAGTCGTGGAGAATCTGGCGATACTGCTCGTGCTCGAACTCGTAAGGGAGCTCCAGCCTCAACTCGCTGACCTCGGGCAGGATCGGATCGGCAAAAAGCTGCGCCAATATCTCCTCCGATGTGCCGACGACATCCCGGGCGAACAAGGTCCGCCGCTCGCCCTGCGGTGAAAGCGTTCGCTCATGGCGGCCATCGGCATAATCTCGATATCGGCGGCGCGTTGCCGCATCGGCGCTGTCGAAAGGCAAGATGACGCGCCCCAGCGCGACGCGACGCTGCGTGCCGGCGGCGCGATAGGTTTCGATCAATCGCGATTGCGCCATGAAGAAATCATCCGTCCCCTCCCCTGTTATCACATTGCCGGTCAACAGGTTGAAGCCATTGCGGCCGGCCCATTCGGCCGAGCGCTGCGACCCGCCGCCATACCAGATCCGGTCGATCAGGCCCTTGGCATAAGGCTGCAGGCGTGGCCGCTGCGGGCCGAAGGGCGTCTTGATCAAGGTCTGCTCGTCGCCGAGATAAGTGCCACGCAGATTGTCGGCAAAGCGCAGCACGCGATCATGCGAGAAATCGAAACCCGTCCAATCGCCGTCGAAGACGAGCGGGGCAATCAGGTCTGCGTGCAACGGTCGTCCGGCGCTGACACCGATATTCAGCCGTCCGCGCGACAGAACATCGACGGTGGCGAGGTCTTCGGCCAGCCGGTAAGGGCTCTCGTAGCCGATCGGGATGACCGCGGTTCCAAGCTCTATCCGGCTGGTTCGCTGCGTCGCCGCCGCCAGGAAGGCGCTGGCGGAAGAGATTCCGGGCTCCAGGTGCCGCTGGCGGACCCAGGCGCTGTCGAAACCCAAATCTTCGCCATATTGCAGCTGCTCAAGCGTCTGCTCCAATCCCGATAACGGATCGCCGTCGGGATAGTTGCCGGGGGTGAGGAAGCCGATATGGCTGATGGATATGTTGCCCACTCGTGCCATCCGATGATCAGTATTTCGGCAGGCCGGGCGGGTTGGTCTCGGATGCCGGCAGGGCTTCCTCGGAAAGATGCCAGTGGTCGAGGATTTTTGCGTAGGTGCCATCCTTGATCAGGCCGTTGGTGGCGACAGTCAGCGCATCGGCCAGCCCGCTTCCCTTGCGGGTGGTGATCGCGACGTCCGAGCGATCCGGCCAGCCGGCGCTCAGCGTGCCGACGCGCTTGATATTCTTGTCTCGCGCGGCGATGAAGACGAGCTGCGCATGTGGCTGGACGATGACATCGGCCCGGCCGGACCGCAGCGCGAGAAGGCTTGCCGCCTCGTCGTCGTAATATTGCAGTTCGATCGGCTTCAGGCCCGCGGCAACATCTTCCTCGCTCCACTTCACCAAGATGCGCTCCTGGTTGGTGCCGGCCCCGACAATGATCCTGAGGCCGGCCGCATCCTTGGGCTCCTTGATCGAGGTGACCGGACTGTCGGATTTGACGAAGAAACCATGCAGGCCCTGGCGGTAGGTAGAGAAATCGAACTTCTCCTTGCGCTGCTCGGTAACCCCGACATTGGAGATGACGGCATCATACTTGCCCGAGACGAGGCCGAGCGGCCAGTCGATCCAGGCGACCGGCACGATCTCCAGCGTTAGCCCGAGGCTGTCGGCGATGGCATAGGCATAATCGGGATCTGCCCCGACCACGGTCTTGGCGTCGGTGGCGTAAGTGGCAAGCGGCGGGCCGCCGGGGCTGACGGCAATGGTGAACTTGCCTGACGTGACGAACTTGAAATCCTTGGGGATTGCGACAATCGCCGCATCGTTCCTGGCGGCGTGAAGCCGGCCCGGCTGATCTGGGCTGAGGTCGAAATCCTCGGCTGCATGAGCTGCGCCGTAGCAAAGGGCTGACGCCATGGCGGCGATCAGCAGGGTCCGAAATGCCGGAAAGGCAATCATCGTCTTTAATCTCCAAACTGTAAGGCAGGGTGGCCGGCGGCAATGCCGCCGGCCTATAGGAACGGATCAGGAGCCGCTCTTCGGCAGGCCGGGCGGGTTGGTCTGGGCCTTGTCGATCGCTTCGGGATCGAGGTTCCATGTATCGAGAATCTTCCGATAGGCGCCGCTGGCGATCAGATCATTGACGACATCGGTCAAGGGCGCCGCCAGGCCGCTGCCCTTGCGTGTGGTGACGGCAATCTCGGCCGTGATCGGCCAACCGCCGCTGACGGTACCGACGAGCTTGGTCTTGCCGTTTATCCCCGCCGAATAGGCCTGCGTCGCGTTCACGCTGAAAACGGTGTCTGCTCTGCCGGACTGAACGGCGAGATCCTTGACTGCGTCGTCGTCATAATATTGCACCTCGATCGGTTTCAGGCCGGCAGCGACGTTCTCGCGATCCCACTCCAGCAGGATCTTCTCCTGGTTGGTGCCCGCATCGGTGATCACCTTCAGGCCGGCAATATCCTTCGGCTGCTTGATCGCCGTGATCGGACTGTCAACTTTGACGTAGAAGCCAAGCTCGTCCTTGCGGTAGGTCGACAAATCGAATTTCTCCTTGCGTTCTTCCGTGACGGTCACGTTGGAGATCACCGCGTCAAACTTTCCGGAGGTCAGCCCCAGCGGCCAATCGGCCCAGGCGACGGAAACCAACTCGAGCTTCAGACCCAGGCTGTCGGCGATGGCCTGCGCCAGATCGACGTCGTAACCGATAACTGTCTTGGAATCGGAGGCATAATCATGCAGCGGCAGATTGCCGCTCGAGCTGATGCCGACGGTGAAGACGCCGCTTTCGACGAACTTGAAGTCCTTGACTTCGGCAATGCGCTTCTCGTTCTTTTCCACCCGCAACCGGTTCGGCTGCTCGGGGCTGAGATCGAACTTCTGCTGCGCCTGCGCGGAACCGAAACCGATCGCGGTCATGGTGACGGCTCCCGCTATCAGAAGCCTTGCCCTAACTGTAAATGTCATGCCCCTTCTCCATTTCATCTTTAGGTTGTGGTTGTTGTCATTCGGCCGGAGCAGCCCGTCGCGGCCCGGCATTTCGCCAGCGCTATCAGGCGCTAGAGAACCTTGGCGAGGAATTCCCGCGTACGGGGATGTTCCGCTTGTGCGAAGATGCGAGCCGGCGGGCCAGCCTCCAGGATGCGGCCGCTGTCCATGAAGACGACGCTGTCGGCGACTTCGCGGGCAAAACCGACCTCATGGGTGACGATGACGAGCGTCGTGCCGGTGCGGGCAAGTTCCTTGATGACGTCGAGCACTTCGCCGACGAGCTCCGGATCGAGCGCCGAGGTCGGCTCGTCGAAGAGCAGCACCTTCGGGCGGAGCGCCAGGGCGCGGGCAATCGCCACACGCTGCTGCTGGCCGCCGGAAAGCTGGCGCGGATAGGCGTTGATCTTGTCGCTGAGGCCGATGCGTGCCAGCAGCTCCTGCGCCAGTTGCACGGCGTCCTCGCGGCCCGCGCCGCGAACCTGGATCGGTGCCTCGATGAGGTTTTCCAGCACGGTCAGATGCGGGAAGAGATTGAAGCTCTGGAAGACCATGCCGATATCGGCGCGGCGTTTAAGGATGTCCTTCTCCTTAAGCTCGTAGAGCGTGTCGCCCTTCCTGCTGTAACCGACGAAATCGCCGTCGACCGAAATAAAGCCTTCATCGACACGCTCCAGATGGTTGATGGCGCGCAGAAGCGTCGACTTGCCCGAGCCGGACGGACCGAGGATGGCGGTCACGCTGCCGGCTGGAAGGCTGAGTTCGACATCATCGAGCACTTTCAGCGAACCGAAGCTCTTCGAGATACCGTGAATACGCACCGCGCCGCCTGCGGCCCGCAGCGTCGCCGCATCCCGGAAACCGATCTTGCGCACGCTGTCGGCCGCCGTCTCGAGGACAGGCAGCGGACGGCGGAAACGATCGAAGAATGCCTGGAAGGGCAACGGCGTCGGGTTGCGCACGGCACCCCTGGAGAAATAGCGCTCTATGTAGCGCTGAGCGATCGACAGCACCGTCATGATGATCAGGTACCAGACGGTCGCGACCATCAGCAGCGGAATGACCTCGAGATTGCGGCGGTAGATCACCTGAACCGTATAGAAGAGTTCCGGCAACGCCAGCACGTAGACCATGGAGGTGCTCTTCGCCAGACCGATGAGTTCGTTGAAGCCGGTCGGCAGGATCGAGCGCATGGCCTGCGGCAACACGATGCGGAAGGCCTGGCGGCGGCGCGGCAGACCGAGTGCGGCGGCGGCCTCCAGCTGTCCGTGATCCACCGAGAGAATACCGCCGCGCACGATCTCGGCGAAGAAGGCCGACTGGTTGAGCGTCAGGCCAAGGAAGGCGGCGGCAAAGGGCGTCAGCAGCTGCACTGTCGGATAATCGAGGAAGACGGTATCGGTGAAGGGAATGCCGATCTTGATCGTCTCGTAGAGATAGCCGAGATTGTTCAAGATCAGCAGCAGTACGATGACCGGGATCGAGCGCAGCAGCCAGATATAGCCCCAGGAAAGGCCGGAGAGCAGCGGCGACTTGGAAACGCGGGCGAGCGCCAGAGCCGTTCCGAGGATGGAGCCGGATATGGCAGCAAGCACGGTCAAAAGCAGCGTCCTGCCGAGACCGACGAGCACTGGTTCGGCAAAGAACCATTCGGCAAAGACGCTCCAACCCCAGCGCGGATTGGTGAAGATGGAATAGAGCACGGCGATGATGACGAAGGCAGCAAAGATCGTGCCTGCCAACCGACCCGGATGACGCGCCGGCACGATGCGGTAACCGGAATAATCCTTCGATTCTGCCGTCCTGCTGCCGGGGTCGATGCCGGCGAAATCCGTCGTCAGTGCCATGGTGCTTCCCCTTTTTATGATTGTCGGTCTTTGCCGTTTTCAGAAGTTTGCGCCGGCCGCGCGCAGGCGCGGTTCGGCATCTTCGAGAGTCCGCTGGGCGAGATGGGTGATGTCCTTCTCGAAGGGCAGGCTCTTGTAAATTTCGGGATCAGCGGAGGTGTCGAAGAGAGCGGTGTAGCCATAGTTCAGATAGAGGCCGACGGCTTCGGGCTGGCGAAAGCCGGTCGTCAGGTAGATGCGGGAATAGCCTTGGCGGGCGGCCTGGGACTCCAGTTCCACCAGCACCTTGCGGGCAAGGCCCTGACGGCGCAGATCGGAGCGCGTCCAGATGCGTTTGAACTCGGCCGTGCGTTCGTCATAGTTCTTGAAGGCGCCGCCACCGATGGTCTCGCCATTGCGGGTCAACAGTAGAAAGTTGCCGTCAGGCGGCGCAAAAGCTTCGGGAAGATAGCGGTTGAGTTCAGCCGCAGCCCCTTCGGCATTAAAATAGTTGCCGTAGCGGCTGTCGTATTCATGGATCAATTCGTCGATCAGCGGCTTGGCGCGCGGGTCGAGAGGGCTGGTATAGAGAAACGTATCGCTCATATTCATCACCCGTTGTCATCAGTGAGGAAGGTTTCGGCGAGCCGCACCCAGTAACGGGCGGCCGGCGCAATGATCGCGTCGTTGAAATTGTAGTGGGCGCTGTGGAGGGGAGCGCTGTCGCCATTCCCGACGAAGAGGTAGCTGCCGGGATTTGCCTGCAGCATGAAGGCAAAATCCTCGCTCGCGGTTCTCGGCCGGAAATCCTTCTCGATCGCCGCCGGACCGAGTGCGTCGTGGGCGACATCGCGGGCAAAGGCCGTCTCGGCTGCGTGATTGACCAGTGCCGGAAAGCCGAGGCGGTAATTCACATCCGCCTCGGCGCCGAAGCTTTCGGCCTGGGCGCGGGCAAGTGCGGGAATGCGCTCTCGCAACAGCTGGCGGACGGTCTCGCTGAAGGCCCGCATGGTGAGCTGCATCTCGACGCTTTCCGGGATGACGTTCGAGGCGGAGCCGGCATGGATCGAGCCGACGGTGACGACCGCCATGTCCTGCGGATCGACATTGCGCGAGACGACACTCTGCAGCGCGGTAATGAAGGAGGCAGAAGCGAGCACCGGATCGACGGTCCGGTGCGGTTCGGCGCCATGGCCGCCCTTGCCGATGATCTTGATGATCGCCTTGTCGACCGAAGCCATGGCCGGGCCGGTGACGAAGCCGAATTGGCCCGTCGGCACACCCGGCCAATTGTGCAGCCCGAAGACCGCATCGACAGGAAAACGTTCGAACAGGCCTTCCGAGATCATCTTGCGGGCGCCGGCGCCGATTTCCTCGGCGGGCTGGAAGATCAGCCGCAGCGTGCCGCTGAAATTGCCGCTTTCGGCGAGATAATGCGCGGCGGCGAGCAGGATCGACGTATGCCCGTCATGGCCGCAGGCATGCATGACGCCCGGATTGCTGCTGGCATAGGCCAGACCGGTCGCCTCCTCGATCGGCAGGGCATCCATGTCGGCGCGAATACCAATCCGCCTTTTGCCGTCGCCGCGCCTGAGGGTGGCGACGATGCCGGTTCCGGCAATGCCCGTCGCCACCTCATAGCCCCAGGAGGAAAGGCGGGATGCCACGAGCTTGCTGGTCCTGAGCTCCTGGAACGCAAGCTCCGGATATTGGTGCAGGTCGTGGCGAAGCGCGATGATCTCGTCGAGACAGGCGGCGATACCTCTCTCGACCGGATCGTTGCTGCGCGAGTTGTGAGCGATGATGTTCATGACGGTTCGTCAGCGCTTCAGGCGCCGACAGCCTTTCCGCGCTCGACCTGGTCCGCGCCCGCCGCATACCGGCTTTCGCGGAAGGGAAGGCCCAGATGGTCGCGCAGCGTCTCGCCCTTCAGGACCGGGTCGAAATAACCGCGCTCGGTGAGAATGGGCAGAACATATCTGGAGAAGTCGTCGAAGCACTCGGCGATGACAGGAAAACCGAGGATGAAGCCGTCGGCGGCGCCGTGATCCACCCAGCGGATGATCTCGTCGGCAATATGTTCCGCCGTGCCGATGAAGGCCGTACGCGGCGTTGCCGAATCGAGCGCGACCTGGCGGAGCGTCAGGCGCTTCTGCCGCGCCGTCTTCTTGATGCGGTCGGTGGTGGCGCGGAAATTATTCCTGCCGATATCGCCGAGTTCGGGGAACGGCTCGTCGAGCGGATAAATGCTGAAATCGTGATGATCGAAGAAGCGACCGAGATAGAGCAGCGCCTCCTCTGTCGTGACGAGGTTGCGGATCGCCTGGTACTTGGCGTCCGCCTCTTCCTGCGTCGCACCGACGATCGGTCCGATACCCGGATAAATGCCGACTTCCGCGGCACTGCGGCCATGCACAATCACGCTGTCCTTGAGCTGGCGGTAGAAGGCCTGCGCCTCCTCAAACGGCCCGCCATTGGTGAAGACAGCGTCGGCATGTTTACCGGCGAGCCTGATGCCGGAATCCGAGGCGCCAGCCTGGAACACGACCGGCTGGCCCTGCTTGGAGCGACCGATATTGAGCGGCCCCTCGACGCGGAAGAAGCGGCCCTTGTGGTTGAGGCGATGCATCTTCGTCTTGTCGACAAAGACGCCGGTCTCGCGGTTGCGGACGAAGGCGTCGTCATCCCAGGAATCCCACAGGCCCTTGATCGCATCGATATAATCCTCGGCGATCTCGTAGCGCAGTTCGTGCTCGGGATGTTCGCGGCTGTAATTGCGGGCCGATCCCTCGAGTGGCGAGGTCACGGCATTCCACCCTGCCCGGCCGCCGCTGATGAGATCGATCGAGGCGAACTGGCGGGCGATGGTGAAGGGATCGCTGTAGGAGGTCGAGACCGTACCGACGAGACCGATTTTCGAGGTCGAGGCGGCGAGCGCCGAGAGAATGGCGATCGGCTCGAAACGGTTGAGGAAATGCGGGATCGACTGCTCGTTGATGTAGAGCCCGTCGGCGACGAAGGCGAAAGCGATGCCGACGGCCTCGGCCTTGCGTGCCGTCTTGACGAAGAAGTCGAAATTGACGCTGGCATCGGCCGGTCCGCTTGGATGCTTCCAGGCGTTCATGTGACCGCCGGGACCCTGCAGCATGATGCCGAACGTGACGTGTTTCTGAGCCATGGGATCAATCCTTTTTGGAAACGGTCAGGCGACGAGGGAAAGCCGCTCTTTGGCGAGCAGCTCGATGGAAGCCAGGCGCTCGGCAACCGAAAGCGCCGGCGTGTTGAGCACGAACTCCTTGACCCCGTAGCGGCGGTGAAGTTCGTCCAGTTCCTTGCGGATCTGCTCCGCCGTGCCATGCAGCACGCTCGGCACCTTTTCCTCGATGCGGTAATCGGTGACGCCGGCCTGGCGGGCAAATTCGGCCGCCTGCTCCTTGCTGCCGACATTGACGGTCTGGCCGTTCGGCAGAAATATCTTGACGATGCGCAGCTTGCCGACGCGCTCGCGGGCATAGTCCTCGCTTTCGGCGGCAAAGGCTGCGAGCGCAAGGATCGGGCGCTTGCCGCCGGATGCCCGCTCATAGGCCTCGAAGGTCCTGCGCAGATTGTCGGGATCGCCATTCAGGTGACCGGCGAAAACAAGCTCCCAGCCCTTCTCGGCAGCAAGCTCGGCGCTTTCGACGCTGGCGCCGAGCAGAAAACGCTCGGGCGCAGTCGGCGGGAAAGGTGTTGCCTGCGCGCCGTCGTAATTCGGGTCGGCGGCGAGATAAGTATTGAGATCGGAAAGCTGGTTAGCGAAATCCGGCTTCCTGGCCGGATCGATGGCAAGCTGCAGGGCGCGCGTCGAGAGCGGAAATCCGCCCGGCGCCTTGCCGACACCGAGATCGACACGGCCGGGCGCTAGCGATGCCAGAAGATTGAAGGTCTCCGCAACCTTATAGGCGCTGTAGTGCTGCAGCATGACGCCGCCGGAGCCGATGCGGATCCTCGATGTCCTGGCAAGAAGGTAGGCGATCAGCGCCTCCGGCGCGGAACTCGCCAGATTGGACATGTTATGATGCTCGGCGACCCAGAAACGGTGATAACCGAGTTCCTCGGCCCGGGCGGCAATCTTTACCGTCGCCCGCAGCGCATCCGCGGCCGTTAGGCCCTGTTCGATCGGGCTTTTGTCGAGAAGACTGAGGAGGTAGGACATGGCACCACGATCCGATCCTTGGTTGCAAAGTTTAGTCTATAAAATCAGTAGACAAACTTCATTATAAGAAATGGCATTCTCTTTCGAACACGCTGAGTGAAAAAAACCGGCCGCACCCAATATGGAAAATCCCTGCCGGGGCCGTGTCTCACCGGGAGCGTAAGGCTTCTTTCAATCGACCACTTGATGGTCTATATTCTGGTCGAAAGGGAGTAAGTGAATGAAGCTGTCAGAACAGGTCAAGCCGATCAGCTACCTCAAGGCGCATGCGCCGGAGATCATCCGGACACTGAAGGATAATCCGCAGCCGGTCGTCATTACGCTTCACGGAGAGGCGAAAGCCATCCTTCAGGACGTCGGCCAATACGAAGAAACACAGGAGACGCTGGCGCTCCTGAAGGTGCTGGCGCTCACCAACCGGCAAGTCGAGGAGGGCAAACTGCGCCCCGCTGCGGAATCCTTCGCGCGCATCCGCAAACGTCTGGCAGACAGCCAATCCTGATGCCATATCGTGTTCTTTTCGCCGAGGACGCGGAACGCGACATCGAGGATCTTTATCGCTTTGTCGCTAGCCGCGACGGCGCCGAGACGGCAGAGCGCATTCTGACGGAGATCGAGAGCGCGTGTGCCGAGCTTGAAGAATTCCCCGCCCGCGGAAATATTCCGAAGGAGTTGGCGGGTATCGGAATTTCCGAATATCGGGAACTGCACCATAAGCCGTGGCGCATGATCTATCGGATCCTGGGCACGGATGTCGTCGTCTACTGCGTCGTAGACGGACGTCGTGACATGCAGGGTTTTCTGGAGCGAAGGCTTATCCGCGCTTAGCCACACGCTGCCCACACGGAGGCTGAACATTATCCAGCCTTCCGGCCGGCCGGGGCGTTTGCCCGCAGAAGCGCCATCAGCATCGGGCCGATCGCGAATTCTCCCTTTTCGCTTCGCCGCGTCAGGCCTCGAAGATAGCCACCGGCCGAATTGATGTGGCCGCCGCGCTCCAGGATGCATGCCATCACCGTCGCCGCGTTTTCCGGACCCATTACATTGGCGGCCTCTTCGTAGGCCGACGGACTGACGCCCAGCATCGATCGAACGATGACGGCTGCGGCCATCAGATCGCGCCAGTTGCGGATTACGCCATCCGGCCCATAGGCAAGGATTTCCGGGCAGGCCTGCAGAACCAGGCCGAGCGGGAAGGATTTCAGGCCGCCACCATCGTTGCGGCCGCCCGACTGCCGACTTTCCTCTTGCCGGCTCTGGGCTGCCTCCCTCCTCCCCTCTTCCAGCATCTCGGCCTCTCGCCCTTTGTCTTGCTCAGCCATCGCCCCCTGCTTCGGTTCGAAGCTTGGTTCAAGTTCAGAGGTAGATTCGGGATTTGAATTCTGTATGTGACGCTCAATATAATTGGCATTGCCGCGCTGTTTTGCTGGTTTAATCCGAATTTCCAATCGGTTAAGGATGTCCGTACGCAGCGCCTCCAATTCACGCAGCAGCAATTCAAGCTGTGCTGCCGTCGGCGTCCGCGGCAGGCCTTCGATCAGGTCCCTAAATTCGCCATGGAGACCTTGCCAATCCCCGGGGATCTCTTCTTCAACTGCCGCTTCGATCAGTTTTGCAATGTCACGGCGGCAAAGGGTGATGCGTTCACGCAGACGCTGGACATGCAGCCGCTCGGCCATCACTGCAGCCGCAAGCTGTTCGATCTCCTCGGCACGGGCAAGCAGCGGCGCCAGCGAGAAACCGAAAGCCTCGTTGACCTCCCCTGCCCTGTCTCTGCGGACATAACGCTTGCCATTGGGGCTATCCTTGCGCAGCAGAAGGCCTGCCTCGACGAGCGCGGCAAGATGGCGCCGGACGGTCTGTTCGGCCATACCATGCGTTCTGAGCGAAAGCTGGATATTCGACGGGAATACGATCAAGCCGTTTTCCTCAGCCAGCTCGTTCTTCGGATAAAAGCTCAAAAGCGCATTGAGCACGGCAAGCGCCCGATCGCCGATGCCAAGCCGCGGCTTTGCTTCGCACAGCGCGCGAAACAATTTCCACTTATCGACCGACTGATCCGGCTTGATCTCCCCGGCCATGACTTGGTTTGCAAGCATGCCAAGCGTCATCGACCGCCGCCCGAAGGGCGTCGTCACACTTCCGATTTCCATATCTTTCACCTCAACGAGGCAAAAGAAATCCGCTCACCAAAACGGCGCCAAAAACTCTTGACAGTGATTCTCGGAAGTGCGATTCTCGGAGGTGTTCAAGACTACGAGGAAAGCTTCCGTGACGGTGACGTTCGGGGGCTTTTTTCTTTTGCGCGTTATCTCCTATCCGGATTGTCAGCTGACAACCGGTCTAACTGCCTCATTTTCCCTCATTTTCCTCTTCGAACTCGGCGGCGAGGCCTATCAACCGCTGAGCCAGGAATTCCGAAAACGCCGCCGATCTGACGGTGATGCGAAAGGTTTTGCCGGAGCGGGCCACCAAAGCAAGCGGCGCGCCCCCTTGGGTTCGGAGCGTCTGCTCGGCCCGCTGCGGTGCGCTCTTCTCCTCCAGTGCCTTCCAGATGACATCGAAGCGGCTGTTGGTCTCCAACGCGTCGAAATCGGCGGCACTGACTGCGGCCCGCGCCTTCTTCTGTCCGCCCGTCTCTCTGAACTTCTCGGCAAACGCCAACCAGCGTGGACGGCCGACCTTGGGGGCCGGCCCGATGGCGAGAATGAGCTCGGGGTCGATCGTCTGAGCCACCTGCAGGAGCCTTGACGTTTCCGGCTTGTCTGTCGCCAGCGCCTTGGCAATCATGTCGCGGCTGAAGCCATGTTCATCCATGCGGCGTGCAAACAGTGCCCGCTCGATAAAACTCAAGTCGACACGCGGGCCATTTTCCTGACCCTGTGCAAGGATCAACTCTTCATCCGTGAGCTTTCGCACGACGGCCTTAACAGGAACCCCGATCTCCGCTGCCGCGCGCAGGCGCCTGTGGCCATAGGCGGCCTGGTAGTGCCCGGCCCTTACCGGGTCCGGCCGCACCAGGATCGGAACCTGCTGTCCGCTTTCCTGGATGGACTGCTTCAATCGCTCGAACTCGGCATCCTTATCGACCGGGATGCGGTCGCGGATGAAGGACATTTCGACGGTAGCCGGATCGATCTCCAGCACCTTGTCGCCGGAGGCCAGCGATTCGCGCAGCGCCTTGGCGGCGGCTGCTTCCTCTCCCAGCCGTCCAAGCGACAGGTTCATCGCCTTGACCGCTCCCGATGGCCGATGCGGCTGTTGCACGCTCGGCACCTCCGGCCGTGTCGGCTCGACGCCGCCGACCATGCTTTTCAGGATGTCTCGTCCTTTTGGGCTCATGTCCTGCTCCATGCACTGCGAATGAGTTGCTCGACCTCGGCATTGACGCTGTCGACGGATTCCACCCCGCGGTCATAGGTCTGGCGATGCATCGTCTCGCGTCCCGCCTCGTAGATTGTCTGCTTGGACAGGCCCGCATCCGAGACCGCTGTCGACTTGACCATCATCGAGGTCAGCACGCGCTCGCCGAACAGACTGCGCAGGAAGGCGACGATCTGCGCCTGCGGTCCATCATTGGCCTCATAGCGGGTGATCAGATAACGCATCCAATCATAATCGAGATTGCCGCCTGCCTGCTTGACCACGGCCAGAAGGTCGGAGGTCATCGTCAGGAACTGGTTCATCGACGCGACGTCGAGCATCTGCGGATGGACGGTGATGAGGACGGAGGTGGCGGCGCAGAGGGCAGACAGTGTCAGGAAGCCGAGGGTCGGCGGGCAATCGATGATGACGACGTCGTAGCTCTGCTCCAGCGAATGCAGCGCATTGCCGACCCGCATGAAGAACATGTCCTTGTCGTCGCGGTTGGTGTCGGCGAGCGCCTTTGGAGTATCGTGTTCGAACTCGTGCAGTTCGAGATTGCCGGGAATGAGATCGAGCCCCGGAAAATAGGTCTGGCGAACGATGTCGGCTACGTCGCGGCGCGTTTCGTCATATTTGATGGCACCGTAAAGCGTCTCGTTTTCGCCGACGTCGAATTCGGGCTGATATCCGAGCATCGCCGACATCGATGCCTGCGGATCGAGATCGACGGCGAGCACGCGGTAGCCGCGAAGAGCCAGGAACTGCGCCAGGTGGATGGATGTCGTCGTCTTGCCGGAGCCACCTTTGAAATTGGTGACGGCGATCACCTGGAGATGATCGCCCGGCCGGCGCATCGGCAGATAGGAGGGTTTGGTGCGCCCGAGATGGTGGCGCATCGCATGAATTTCCTCAAGCGAGAACACCCGTCGACCGGCTGCCGTCTTTTCGGGATTGATGCTTTCCACCTGGGCGGCGAGGTGGCGAACATAGCTGTCGGTGACGCCGAGCAGCTTGGCAGTCTCGGTGCTGCTGAACCGCCTTAGCGATTTGCGGGCGTCGGGCGAAAACAACCGCTCGAACAGCACCTGCAATTGGCTGCTGAGCATCGTCGAGTCCTGCGCGATCGTCTCGTCGATCGAGACTCGACTCGCTCTCTTGGCTTTCTCAACAATCGCGGCCTTATTCGGCATTCACGCAAATCCTGATAAATCGGGTCATTTTGCGCAAATGATCGTGAGTCTGCTGTTTCCGTCAAGCGATTTCTTGGTTAGCCAATAGATAACAGACAGGATTCAACGAAAAAATCATGTGGAATTCCGGAATCTTAGCTGAATTGTCAGCTGACAATGGCGGCGGTGTCCGCACCCGTCGATGCCAGACGCCAACGCCGTTGCCGACTCACCGGAAAACAACACCCGCTGCTTGGGCACGTCGGACCAGACAATCCATTTCTCATTTATAGACAGATGAACGGCATAGGCTTTCGGCTTCCATCCCGCGGACAGGTTCGTTGCCGGAGGACTTGTCACTTGTGTCCTGGGGTTCGGCATCGCGCCGTGGCTGCGCAAGGCCGAGCATTTGTTCGAGACGACCGGCATTGAGCGGAGCGCTTATTCCCTTGAAGTTCATGATCCATCTTTCGTCTGCGCATCGATTGCGTGAAGCCTTGGAGATAAGCGCAATTTGAAGCCGCCGAGAACCGCCCGCCGGCGTTATCACCATCTTTTCCAAGCAAGCGCGAAAGGGGAGGCGAGATATCCATCTTCAAGCGCCGAACTGAAACGCGGCCTTTGGTGGCGACGCTCGCCGCCTCGGATCTCGTCCACTTCGCAAAGATAGACGAGGCGCGCAGGCGCGGCCTGACATGCGAAAGGCTCCATCTACCGGTGCCGGCGAACTGGGCTTTCTCGACTCATGCGGCATCGCCAGAATTCGGAGACTCCGATTTGGGTTTTACCACGGGGAAGGGTGCTGCTGGGAACCAACGGGGGAGGGGACCCGCAGCCCAAATTTGCGTGCTGATCGAAGTCGGTGAAAAACTGGGAGCGGCTGGCGTCAAGGGGTTCCGGTTCGTTTGTACGGAGATCCGATGATCGCTAGGCCAGGTCGATGGCACCAGTCTAGTCACATGCCGGCAGTTGAGCGCGAGCAGGGTTGCAGACATCCGAGGCCGTCATCAACCGCCACGATGAATACACCGCGCGCTAGGCGAATCAGGTTTCGGCGAGTATCATCGACAGTGCTAGCAACGATCGTACCGAGAAATCCTGCTGACGTTATTGGTAGCCCGGGCGACCAGATCTCACCTCCATGTTGGCAAAGCCGCCGTCTTCTAGCGGAACTTATTGCCGAGTTCGCTTCCGTCCACGGAATTCCTTCTTGTTTACCTGCTATTTACCATAACGCGGCACGGCAACGCCCGCATCGCGCATCGCGTTCGATCCAGCGTTCCTTGCCTGGAGTGGAGCGAGGCAGGCAATCACTATCGCACCTTCGTTCCCTCGCGATTGGTAAAGTGCGCATTGCCCAACCCCGTGCCTATGGTCAGCACGGCCCATCTCGACACGTCGTTCATAAAAGGGATCTGCGACAACCCCTGCACGACTGCATCGTTGTGCATCATCACGAATGTGCTGTCGTCGCCAATCTCAGGAATGGCCTTCATCAGTGCGGCGGGAAGGTTGAAACTGTCGCTCTCCCAGTTTCCGCCCGGCAGGTTCTGTCCGCCGCGTTCGATGGAACCATCGGCTTTGATGATGCCGGGGCATGCGATCCCGATGATCGGCGCTGGCTTGAGATTGGCCTTCTCGGCCTTGCCGATCAGATCCCGCAACATCGCCGCCAACCGATCGATGGTGGCGGTGCGGCTTGGCTCATCGTCTGCATGACGCCAGATGGTGGATTCCCAGACGCTTGCATCCGCGAAATTCGGCACGTCGTCCTTTCCGAATTTAACCACGCCGGCACGAACGTTCGTGCCGCCGATATCGACGGCGAGGATCGCCTCGTGGCCCTTGAACATCCAGCGCGGCATCAGGTGGATCGCACCGATCAGTCCGGCCTCATCGGGGTGATGTACGATCGGCACGACTTCGACGTCGACGCCGGCCGCTTTAAGAATGACCATGGTCCTGGCGATTGTCAGTTCGCCAAAGTGGCTCCGACGAAAGCCGCCGCCAACGACGATGCGTTCTGTCTTTCCCCAGCCTTTGTCTTTCAGAAACTTGCCTATCACATCGGCAAAGTCTTGCGCAAAATCCTCCACTGCCCCCATGACCAACGCCGCCGCCGCCAAATCATCGCCCTTCAAAATAGCGTCGATTTTTTTCTTGGAGAGTTTCTCCGTCGCGGTCTTGCCGATCGGGTCGTCTCCAACCTTGCGGATGCGTTTTCTCCAATCGTCAAGCTTTTGTTGGAACGTCTTTTTATTGGCGTTGTCGCCAACGAAGCCATCCTTGTCACGCAGTTCGTTATTGTAATCGTCGATCGTCACCAATGGCAGGTTTAAAGCGCCATGTGCCAACGGGGCATTGATCTCATCACGGGGATCGGAACTGCTTTTGGCCATCAATGTACCTTCTACGGCGCGAGTGCTCGAACGGGCGGCGAGATACAACGCGAACTATCCTCTGGATGTTCCGGACTCTGAAAAATCACCTTGCCCTTGCCGGTTGGCGACCTAGCTTCAATGATTGCAGAGTTTGGAGAATGCCGTGCAGGACGATGCCGCTACACAGGAAATGCTTTCACTGGTCTTGGAAGAGCCCAATCACTGGGCGATGTTTCTCGATATCGACGGGACGCTGCTCAATCTTGCGCCCACGCCGGATGCGATCGAGGTCCCGGAGGCGCTTCCCGGACAACTTCATCGCCTGTCGAACAAGCTCGGCGGTGCCCTGGCGCTGGTCACCGGACGATCGCTTGCCTATGCAGACGAACTGTTCAAGCCCTTTGCATTTCCGACAGCAGGCCTGCACGGCGCGGAAATCAGGAACGCCGCAGGCATGCAGACGGTCGAGGCGACAGCGGAGTTTCAGGCCCTGAAGCATGCGCTGACCGCGGAAGCCGAGCACTATCCTGGAGTCTTGATCGAGGATAAAGGTGCGGCCGTTGCCGCCCATTACCGGCTCGCGCCCGAATATGAAAAGGTGCTCGAAGAGCGCATGCACTACTATGCGGAGCTCGCCGGGCCGAACTGGGCATTGCAGCTCGGCAAGATGGTATTCGAGCTGCGTCCGGCACGGTCGAGCAAGGGCGATGCGCTGGAGCGGTTCTTCCAGTCCGATCCCTTCAAGAACCGCTGCCCGATTACCATCGGCGATGACCTGACCGACGAGTCGATGTTTGCGATCGCGAATGCGCGTGGCGGCGTTTCGGTGCGTGTCGGCGCGATCGGCGCCCCGAGCTGTGCCACGAGCCGGCTGTCCTCTTCTGCGCTGGTCAGAAATGTCATTGCTGCCTTGGCCGCCTGAGGTACGCTGTTGGACGATGTGCACGATTGCTGTCGTCTTTACGCCGGCTGCGCGGCATTAATTGTCAAAAAAGTATCGGTTTGAGCCGGGAATCGTGGTGGCGGGCGTGACACGAGCCCATTACACTCCCCTTAACAATAGAGCCAAAAAGGGAATTTGGCGGCCGGCTTGGAACCGTCCTCGGAGGAGGAAACAATGGAACCTGACTTGGAAGTCATTCAGATCCGCCCGGGCGAATCTTTCGCAACGAAGGCGCATGGCTATCCCTACCATACGGTTCGTTGGCATTTTCACCCGGAATACGAACTTCATCTCGTCGTGGCGACAACAGGACGGTATTTCGTCGGCGACTTCATCGGCGAGTTCGAGCCTGGTAATCTTGTGCTTGCCGGGCCTAATCTTCCACATAACTGGATCAGCGATGTCCCGACGGGATCGAGCATCCCGCTTCGATGCCAGCTCATCCAGTTCAGCGAGAATTTCATCATCGACACGATGAAGGTGCTGGCCGAACTCGGCCCCTTCGAACCTGTTCTCGAAGCCTCCCGTCGCGGCGTGCTCTTCGGCGCCGAGACCAGCCGGCAGGTCGCACCTTTGATGAATGAGGTGCAGCAGGCGCAGGGTGTGCGCCGTATCGAGCTTTTCATGATGATCGTCGGCCTGCTCAGCCGCGCACAGGATGCGCAGCTTCTAGCCAGCCCGAGCTATCTGCCCGATCCCTCCGGTTACATGTCGGCCGGCATCAACAAAGCGCTCGCCTATATCAGGGAACACCTGACCAAATCCTTCGACGAAGCCGATCTCGCAGCGATTGCTGGACAATCGACAGGCGCCTTTTCGCGCGGCTTTCGCCGCCATACCGGCATGTCGCTGGTGCAATACGTCAAACGCCTGCGCATCAACCTGGCCTGCCAGATACTGATGAGCGATGACCGCGCATCGATCATCGATATCTGCTTCGAGGTCGGCTTCAACAATCTGTCTAACTTCAACCGGCAGTTTCTCGCGGAAAAAGGCATGACGCCGTCCCGTTTCCGACGGTTGTTGGGTGACAATATCAACGTGGCAAAGGCGGCCTAGAGGAGCCGAACGAGCACGTCCAAGGGACGAGGGAGGACGAGGAGGAGGAACGAAAACTGACACTGACTTGAACGCGGGCACGCGATGAGCGGCTCGTGATCGGAGATGCTTGTCCTCAAAAACGTCAAACCGCCGGGACAGGCGCGACCGTTCATTCAGCCGAACGGCCACAGCAGACAGTGCAAATCACGAATCTACATAATTTTTTCAACGGGAGGAGATGGAAATGATGAAATTCTCAACACAGGCGGCAGGCGCCGCGGTATTTGTCCTGTCCTTGCTGGGCGGTACTTCCGCCTTTGCGCAAACCGCCGTTTCGGATGCGACAGTGGCATTCCTCATGCCCGACCAGGGCTCGACCCGCTACGAGGAGCACGACCACCCGGGCTTTGTCGCGGAAATGAAGAAGCTTTGCGCGTCGTGCAAGGTTCTCTATCAGAACGCCGATGCCGATATCGCAAAACAGCAGCAACAGTTCAATTCGGCGATCACGCAAGGCGCCAAGGTCATCGTGCTCGACCCGGTGGATTCGGCGGCCGCCGCATCGCTCGTCCAGCTCGCACAGAGCCAGGGTGTCAAGGTCATTGCCTATGACCGCCCGATCCCGAAGGGGAAGGCCGATTTCTATGTCTCCTTCGACAATAAGGCGATCGGCAAGGCGATTGCGGAATCGCTCGTCCAGCATCTGAAGGCGCAGAAGGTGCCGACCGATGGCGGCGGCATTCTGCAGATCAACGGTTCACCGACCGATGCGGCTGCCGGGCTGATCAAGGACGGCATTCATGAGGGCCTGGCGAGCGGCGGATACAAGACGCTTGCCGAATTCGACACACCGAACTGGCAGCCCGCGAACGCCCAACAATGGGCGGGCGGTCAGATCACCCGCTTCGGCAAGCAGATCGTCGGCGTGGTCGCTGCCAATGACGGCACTGGCGGCGGCGCCATCGCAGCCTTCAAGGCGGCGGGTGTCGATCCGGTGCCGCCGGTAACCGGCAATGATGCGACGATCGCTGCGCTACAGCTGATCATAGCAGGGGATCAGTACAATACGATTTCCAAGCCGAGCGAAATCGTCGCCGCTGCAGCTGCCAACGTCGCCGTGAAGCTCCTGGCCGGAGAAACGATCAAGGCCGAAATGACGCTCTACGACACGCCCGCACAGCTCTTCGTACCGGCTGTCGTTACCGCCGAAAACCTCAAGGCCGAGATCATCGACAAGAAGATCAACACCGCCGAGGAGCTGTGCACCGGCCGCTATGCCGACGGCTGCAAGAAGCTCGGCATTACCAAGTAATCGAGCCAAGAGAAAGCGCGGCCGGGCCACCGGTCGCGCTTCCGATTTTCGCTTTTTCGAAAGGCCAGGCGATGTCTGAAACCTCTCATACTCCTGACCCTTCCCGTCAGCCTGTCCTCAGTCTGCGTGGAATATCGAAGAACTTCGGGGCGGTGTCGGCGCTCACCGATATCGAGCTCGATGTGTATGCTGGCGAGGTCGTGGCGCTCGTGGGCGATAACGGCGCCGGCAAATCGACGCTGGTCAAGATCCTGGCCGGTGTGCACCAGCCAAGCTCGGGCACGATCCTCTTCGAGGGCAAGCCGGTGAACCTGCCGAGCCCAAGTGCCGCTCTCGGGCTCGGCATTGCAACGGTGTTCCAGGATTTGGCACTTTGCGAAAATCTCGACGTCGTCGCCAATATCTTTCTCGGCAAGGAGCTCAGCCCCTATCAGCTCGATGAGGTCGCCATGGAGATCCGCGCCTGGCAGCTTCTGAACGAGCTTTCGGCCCGCATTCCAAGTGTGCGCGAGCCCGTCGCCTCACTGTCCGGCGGACAGCGCCAGACGGTGGCCATCGCCCGATCGCTGCTGCTCGAGCCGAAACTGATCATGCTCGACGAGCCGACCGCAGCGCTCGGCGTTGCCCAGACCGCCGAAGTGCTCGACCTCATCGAGCGCGTGCGGGAACGCGGCCTCGCCGTCATCATGATCAGCCACAATATGGAGGACGTTCGGGCCGTCGCCGATCGTATTGTCGTCCTTCGGCTCGGTCGCAACAATGGCACCATGCTGCCCGACGCGTCCAACGAGCAGCTCGTCAGCGCCATCACCGGCGCATCCAACAATTCCGTCTCCCGCCGCGCGATGCGCCGCAAGGCGCAAAGCCAGCAAAACGAGGAGGGCAGGCCATGATGAAGACCATCGAAAATGATCCGGCAGCACCTGCACTCCTCGACCGACGTGACGAAAGAGTGCACCATGACGATAGCCTTGCCGGCTCGATCCGCGCCTTTGGGGATCGCATCCGTTCCGGCGATCTCGGTTCGCTGCCGGTCATTGTCGGCCTGGCGATCATCTGGACCGTGTTCCAGGCGCTCAATCCGGTGTTTCTCTCGAGCAGCAACCTCGTCAACATGCTGTTCGACTGCTCGACGGTCGGCGTCATCTCACTGGGTATCGTCTGCATCCTGATGGTGGGTGAGATCGACCTTTCCGTCGGCTCCGTCAGCGGCTTCGCCTCTGCGCTGGTCGGCGTCTTCTGGGTCAACCAGGGCTGGCCGGTGGTTCTGGCGATCCTCGCCGCCATGATTGTCGGCGCCCTGATCGGCTCGCTCTACGCGTTTGTCTTCAACCGCTTCGGCATGCCGAGTTTCGTATCCACCCTGTCCGGGCTGCTCGCGGTTCTCGGCCTGCAGCTCTATATCCTCGGAGCGACCGGTTCGATCAATCTTCCCTATGGTTCATGGCTCGTGAGTTTCGGCCAGATCATGGTCATGCCGGATCCGGTCGCCTATCTGCTGGTGGCGCTTGCCGGCATTGCCTTCTTCTTCTCCAGCTACCGCACCTCGGCGCGCCGGCGGGCGGCCGGCCTGTCGGCGAAGTCGGCCCGCGGGCTGCTTCTGCGCGCCGTCATCATCACACTCGCCCTGGAAGCAGTCGCGTTCTATCTCAACCAATCGCGCGGCATTCCGTGGATGTTCGGCCTTTTCGTCGGGCTCACCGCCGCCATGAATTATGCGCTGACGCGCACCAAATGGGGACGCTCGATGCATGCCGTCGGCGGCAACAGGGAGGCTGCACGTCGTTCAGGCATCAACGTCTCGCGCATCTATACGAGCGCCTTCGTCATGTGCGCCCTGCTTGCGGCAACCGGCGGCGTTCTCTCCGCCGCACGGCTGGCGACGGCAAGTCAGCAGGCCGGCACCGGCGACGTCAATCTCAACGCCATCGCCGCAGCAGTCATCGGCGGCACGAGCCTGTTCGGCGGGCGAGGCAGTGCCTATTCAGCCCTTCTCGGCATCATCGTCATCCAGTCGATTGCCAGCGGGCTGACGCTTCTCGATCTGTCATCGTCACTTCGATACATGATCACCGGCGCTGTCCTTGCCGTCGCCGTCATCGTCGACTCGCTGGCACGCCGATCGCGGATCTCCCACGGCCGAGCCTAAACCAACCAGGAAAACAGAGGAAGAAAATGGGACAGGATCTGTCTGGAAAAGTCGCGGCCGTCACCGGAGCGGCGTCGGGTATCGGCCTTGAATGCGCCAAGGCTTTGCTTGTCGCGGGCGCTCGGGTCGTGCTGGTCGACCGTAACGAGGAAGCCTTGAAGGAAATCTGCTCGAAACTTGACGCCAACGCCATTCCCTTGGTCATCGATCTCACCGATCCGAAAAGCGTCGAACGGATGATGCCGCAAATTCTCGAAAAAGCGGGTCAGCTGGATATCTTCCACGCCAATGCCGGCTCCTATATCGGCGGCGAAGTGCTGGGCGGAGATCCTGATGCCTGGGACCGGATGCTCAATCTGAACATCAATGCCGCCTTCCGCTCGGTGCATGCCGTTTTGCCGCATATGGTCGAGCGCAAGACCGGCGATATCATCCTGACGAGTTCCGTTGCCGGCATGATCCCGGTCGTCTGGGAGCCGATCTACACCGCCTCGAAACATGCGGTCCAGGCATTCGTCCATACGCTGAGGCGGCAGGTGGCCAAGCATGGATTGCGCGTCGGCGCCGTCGCTCCTGGCCCCGTGGTCACCGCCCTTCTCAGCGACTGGCCGCAGGAGAAGCTGGATGAGGCGCTCGCCGCGGGCGGCCTGATGGAGGCGAACGAAGTGGCCGAAGCGGTGCTCTTCATGCTGACGCGCCCACGCAACATCACGATCCGCGATCTTGTCATTCTGCCGCAAAGCGCCGACATCTGACGAAAGTGCGATCGCCTTCAACAATCGCGGAACGCCTACTCAAGAGGAAACGGCCATGATCTTCGACAGATTTCGCCTGAACGGACAGGTGGCACTGGTGACCGGCGGCACGCGCGGCATCGGGCTTGCCATCGCCGAGGCGCTCGGCGAGGCGGGCGCCAAAGTCATCATCACGGGCCGAACCCGCAATGCAGCAGCGGAAGACCGGATCTCCACGGCCGGCGTCGATTGCGATTTCATCGCCGCCGACCTGATGAAGGAAAGCGCTGCCGACGAACTCGTCACTGAGACCCTTTCACGGGCGGGGCGGCTCGACATCCTCGTCAACAATGCCGGCATCGCCATTCATGGCGACAGCGGCGATTTCTCCGATGTCATCTGGCGCGAGATCATGACCGTCAACGTCGACGCCGTCTTTCGCGCCTGCCGCGCCGCGCTCGCACCGATGCGGCGCCAGGGTGGCGGCGTCATCCTCAATATCGGCTCGATATCGGGCATCGTGTCCAACATTCCCCAGAACCAGGTCGCCTATAATACCTCCAAGGCGGCGGTCCACATGATGACGAAAAGCCTCGCCAGCGAAGTTGCCGCCGAGAATATCCGCGTCAACGCCATCGCCCCCGGCTATATCGAGACCGATCTGTCGCGCGGCGGCATCGACAATCCAGACTGGTTCCCGACCTGGCGCAGCATGACCCCGATGGGACGCGTCGGGCAGCCGGAGGAGGTCGCGGGTGCCGCATTGTTCCTCTGCTCGGCGGCGGCAAGTTATGTCACTGGCGAAGTGCTGGTTATCGACGGCGGTTATACGACGCGGTGAGACGCGAACACGAGATTGGGGGGAGGGTGGCTCACGGCCGCTTGGTCGGTGGCGAGTTTCTCCCCCGCCATCCTGCGGGCCTGATAATCGGGGAGTGGGCCTCGAAGACAAATTGCGGGTAGCACATCGCATCGATACGATCTCAGCCGGATAAGATTTGCAGGGGAATGGTGATTTCGAACTCGGTGCCGGCGCCGGTCGTCTGCAGCAGGCGGATCGTACCGCCATGGGAGCTCAGCATGGCGCCGACGATACCGAGGCCCATGCCGGTACCGCCCTGTTCGCGGCGGGTTGAGAAGAACGGCTGAAAGATGCGTTGGCGATTGGCCTCGGAGATACCGCTGCCGTCGTCACGGATAAGAATGACGGCTGTTCGGCCGTCTGCCGATACTCTGAGTTCCAACAGCGTGGCGCCGTGCTGAAGAGCGTTTTCGGCAAGGTTGGCAAAGGCAATGCCGGCTGCTTCCTGGGGAAGAGCAACCGATATTTCCGTATCGCCTGCGCCGGAAATATGGAGGGCGGGAAACCGTTCGCGCAGTGAGGATAAGATGTCGGTGACGCTGCTTCTGCCTTCGGCCACGGGCGTTTCCGCCTGCGCAAGCTCCCTCAACCGCTGCAACAATGCATCGAGCCGGACCGCATCGGCGACGATGTTGTCGAGAAAGTGCAAACGCTGCGCCTTCGTCATCGGCCTCTCGACGTCATCGTCACGCAAAAGCTCTGCCGCACCGCGGATGGCCGTCAGCGGCGATTTCAGTTCGTGGGAGACATGAGCGGCAAAGGAGCGGACATATTCGGTGCGATCGACAAGTTTTCCGGCAAGATCGAGGAAGCTTTGCGACAGCACGGCGATCTCGCGCGTTCCATAGCTTTCCAGCGGCCGGATTGCTCCCTTGCCGCCGCGAGCGATCTCCTCCGTCCGGGCGATCAAAGCGTCGATAGGCCCGGTGATGGTGCGCGTCAGCACATAGGCAACGCCGAGCGTCAGCATGAAGGCGACAACGAGGGCGCCGATCTCCGCCGGTGCCATCCGGTTCGAACTCGCCTCCACGGCACGAAACCAGATGACGATCAGGATCGGCAGCGCCATGACCGCGAGAAGCACGACATAGACGATCAGCGCCAGCGTCGGTCGCCATTTCGTCCTGACTTTCGGTGCCGGCATCAGGCCTTCCTCCCGCTTTCAATGCCGAGTTTGAAGCCGATGCCGTGAACGGTTGCAATGATCGCGGAACCGCCGGCCGCCAGGAACTTGGCTCTGATGTTGCGGATATGGCTGTCGATCGTCCGGTCAGCGACATAGGTTCCGGCGCCATAGGCCGCCTCCATCAGCTGTTCGCGGCTGAAGACCATATCGGGGCGTGACAAGAACGCGTCCAGGATTGCGAATTCGAGCGCTGTCATTGCGATGGTGCTCCCGCCAAACATGACCGCCCTGCCACGCCGATCCAGGCTGAGTACACCGGCGACAAGGGTGGCGTGGCGTCTGTCGGGCCCCACTTCATTGCTGCTGCGCTTCAAAATCGCCTTGACCCTCGCCACGAGTTCGCGCGGGCTGAACGGTTTGGTGACATAATCGTCTCCGCCGATTTCGAGACCCAGCACCCTGTCGATCTCCTCGTCACGCGCCGAAAGAAACAGGATCGGCAATGCCGACGTCTTGCGGATCTGGCGACAGACTTCCAGGCCGTCCATGTCGGGCATGCCGATGTCGAGAATGATGAGATCGATGTTGCCACGGCGGAAGGCCGCCATCGCCTCGGTACCGTTGCGGGCGGCCATCGATGCCAGGCCGGCGCGCTCAAGGGCGAAGCAGATCACGTCGCGGATATGAGGTTCGTCATCGACGACGAGAATGCGGGGCGCCATCACCAGTCCTGCATTGGTTTATCGTGCCTGTTGTTATCGTTCTCGTTCTATCTTGCAATGGGAGCCAGAAGATAACTCTCCAGCCGCGCCGCCCGGAAGGTCCAGTTCCGCCAGTCCCGCCGGCGCATCTCAAAATTCCTGGCGATGTAGTACCGAACTGTCACCGCTTGGCTCCTCTTGTCGATCAGGTGATCCGGCAACTTGAAGAGGTAGAGGTCGAGCGCCGGAATGACGGAGGGACCGAGCGAGGAGAGATAATCGAGGTCGAGCGGCGGACCTTCCTGGCTGATTTCCTGGCTATGGGCGACGTTGAAGCGGGCGATGACATCAGGGAAATCGATGAAGGCGCTGATATAGAGCACCGCAATCAGGGAGGCGAGGTTCGCAGCGATCAGCCACTCGTTGGATCGGTTGAGCAGAATGCGCAGCAGGATCAAGACAAGGCCGATGGCAACGAGGCCCATCCAGAGACCGGCGGCGACACGCAGTTCCGTCAGCGAATAGGCCTCGACGTAAAGCCCGAGCCGCAGCATCGAGGACAGGCAGAGAAGGACGTTCTGGCCGATCCAGGCGTGGACGAGGCCGCGGATCAGCGAATTTTGATCGCCGGGGCCGCCGCGCCGCATGGCGAGGAGGACGAAACCGGCGGCCAGAAGCGCCGTCGCAATCAGCGGATAGGCGCCGCGATGAGCATATTCGGCGTGGCTCATGTGATCGGGTAGGTCTGCGCCGCCCCAGAGATAGACGAGATCGAGAAGTGTCTGCACGGCAAAGAGCGCGTTGAAGAGGAGCAGCGACCGCAGCAGGGAGGCCTGGCCAAACGGTGCATTTCTGGTCGGCACGATGACGAACGCCCTGCTGGCTTGCGACCTCGCAGTGCGCCGCTTCAGGCGCGGCCGCAACATCGCCCAGACCACAGTAGCGATCATGATCCAGAAGCCGATCCGCCAAAGGTCGAGAAACTGCAGCAGAACGGCAAAACGGATACTGCGCAGCGCGATCTCGATAAGCGGGTTCGCAGCCGCAAAGAGGAACACGAAGACTGCGGCGAGAGCGAGCGGCATGATCCAGAGGCCGACGCCCTGCCAAACGACGGTGAAGGAGAAACGTTTGGCCGGCGTCTTAAGATATTTCCTAAAATCTTCGGCAAGCCGCAAGGGAATGACAAGAGTGAAACGGAGAAACACCAGCGGCAGAGCGGTCAGACTGCGAGGCATAAGCCTGGCGCCGACGAGAGCAACCGCTATCAGCGCGCTGATGCAAAGGGCGATGCCGGTTAATGAGGGCGCTTCCAGCAGAGGTGCCGACGCCAGAACCGAGAAACCAAGCAGGAGAGCAGCCATTGACGGCGCTCGGATCTTCCCCATCGAAAGTAGAATGCCGGTGCAGACGGCGAGCGCAAACAGGAAAAGGTTTATCCCGGGCATCTCACCAAAGATCAAAAAATCGGCCAGCGCCACCAGCACAAACAGCGTGGCAATCCGGCCACTGCCACGCCTGATGGGCATTGCTTCTGTCAGCGTGTCGATTGTGTCCATTGGTGCTCCTCTCGTAGATGCCGCTTTTCGATCACGATGAGCATAGTTGCTGGGGTCTCCTCGGAGGCGGTCCCTCGAGGCCAGCTCGCCTCCGTCAGCCACCATCCGTCATTGCGGAGGCGATCCGGCAAAACGGGCGGTGTGACGCGAGGCGGGATGTCGTTCTTGCTCATGGCGGAAGAATGCCGCGCCGGATTGCAGATTTTGTGCAGAGAGTGAGCAGCAATTCAGGAAAATCGCCCGGACCTATGAGGTCATGCAGCAGGCATCTCCAGATCATATCGCGTGAAGATAGCCTAGAATTTACGATTGCCGCGGACGGCTCTTTCCATTCGTGTGGGACGGCGTCGCCGGCCTGTTTCCGGCGATCGGGATCGAGGCAATCAGCCTGGCGAGAGCCGCCTGGGATCGCACCCCCGTTTTGCCAAAGCATCGGCCGGTGTGGGTTTTTACCGTGTTGGATGAAATTCCAAGAACCCGGGCAATCTCGGGCAGATTCATTCCGCTGCCGATCAGTGCGGCGACCCGGGTTTCGGCTTCGGTCAGGCCAAAGATGTGTTGCAGTTGTTGCGCTTGCCGACGCGTCTTCGCTTCCGGATCGACGATATGAATAAGGACGCGCGCTCCGCTATCCACCGCATCCCATATCGAAACTGTCGGTGCAAGCGGCGTGATCATCACCAGATAGGGCGGCAAACCCGATGGCCGGGAGATCGACAATGCCCCGTCGAAAGGCGTGTCTTCGCCATCGGCTATCAGCAAAGCCTGACGAATGGCATTCACTAGGCGGGTAGATGTCTTCGAAATATGGGCGGCAAGCGAGGGTCTCTCGGATCGGCTGAGAAAAATGCCGTCGGCCTGCTTGAGTAGTGCTTCGGCTGCCGCATTCAAGAGAAGGACCGCACCCCGACTATCGATCAGCACGGCCGCATCCGCGATTGCATCGATCAGCCGTTGCGGCAATTCGGGTGCGCGGGCGATCCGGTTTACCTGAAAGGAAAGATCGATCGCCCGCGCCATATGCGGGCTCAGCCGCTCTAACCGCGCTGCCGCTTCGACGGCGTGCTCGTCTTGCTGACGAGACAGGAACAGAGCGACACCGCCGATACCTCCCCGCTCGTGCAGGCTGGCATGCGGCAGGAAGAGCTGATTGAAGATGTTTTGAGGCTCGCAGATATCGGCGTAAAACGCGGAATGCCGGACGGCCTCTGCATCGATCAACCTATTGCCGACTGCAATCTCGCCCGGCTTTACCTTCTCGAATGCGCGGGCATAGGGGTTGCTCGTGTAATGCTGAAGATAGAGCGCATTCAAATCTTCACGCATGCGGCCGGGGATCAGAAAGCTGCCGCGGCCATCGGGCGCCTGATAGACAATATTTCCGGCGACGGCGCCGACGTAATCAACGATCGCGCACAGCGTATCCGGCCATAGTTCTGAACGGACCGCTGCCTGATAGACAGCATCAACGATATCGACATGATCCATATCAACGCCGCTCGTTTTCACGATGATGGTTCCACCAAATGCAACGATCGCACCATTTCGATTACTGCCTAAATCTCTAAGGAGAGGCAAGATAGCGAGCGTCACCCGATCAGGCGATATCTTGCGCCGTCTCGTTCACCGAATGACTTGCCGGGATTTGTGAGAAGATCGTTGAAGAAATGGAGGCCGCCTCATCTGAACCTTGGCGCGCGCTTGGCATTGTGAAGCAATTCGGAGGCGGTCGCGAACGGACCGAAGAGTTTGAGCAGCAGCGCTTGTTCCTCGGCATCTATGCGGTGACGAGCGCAGAACTCCGTCACGGACCAGACTTTCGTCAGATCGTCTGTTTCGACTTGCCTGGGTTCGATATATTCGGTCACGGCGTGTCCTCCGAACATCAAGACTACGCCACGCCGGCATTTATAAGAACTAGCTAAAAAGAATTATGCCGCTTTGCAGATCATCGGAATATGATTGGCTCCCCCCGGCGGACTTGCGTCAATCAAGCGGGATACGAAGACGCCCGCCGATTGCGCGGCGGGCGTCGTGTCTCACTGATATATGACTGCTGATCAAACGAGAGCGTCGGTGCCTGTGATGTTGAGCGTCAGAACGCCAGCATCGGTGTGGCCTTCGCCGTCGGAGATCTTGTAGTACTGGACGGTTTCCGTGACGGTCTGGCCAGCAGCCAGGTCATCCGTCAGCTCATAGGTGAATTCGCCATTCGGCTTGACGTGGAAGACGCCATAGTCGCCGACGATGTCGGTAACAGCGTCGGGGCCGCTCTTGGCGCTGACATTCGTGCCGTCGAACTGGCGAAGGAAGAGGTGACCATTGTCGCCTGCAATGTCGTTGTCCAGAACGTTGCCGCCGATGGCGTCGCCTTCGTTGAAGCTGTAGTGGTCGTCAACAGCGATCGGCTTTACCTGGGTTACGCCCTGGATGTTCAGGGTGAACAGGCCGACGTCGGTGTGACCGCTGCCGTCGGAGATCTTGTAGGAAACCTTCTCCTGGAACGATTCACCGTTGGCGAAACCGATCTTGGCGGCGTCGCTCAGGACATAGGTGTAGCTGCCGTCCGGCTTGACGAAGAAGGTGCCGTAATCGCCCTGGATTTCGGTAACCTGGCTGTTGCCGCTCTTGGCGCCAACGCTTGCGCCATCGAATGCGCGCAGGAACAGGTGGCCGTTGTCGGAAGAATCGTTGGAAAGCAGATTTCCGGAAATAACGTCGGTTTCTTTAAATGTTGCACTATCATCAGTTGCATGTATCAGCGAAGCCATGGCTCTCTCCTAAAATGTTTATTGGCGGGTCAATTTCGACCTCAGCGAGCGGCTCCTTTAACAACCTATTAATACTACAAGTCAATGGTCTATTTAACAGAAGGTTAATTTCGATGGCGGTCTTCACGTTGCTTCCATTCTGGCGGAATAATGTCACTCTCGCGCAAAATTGAAGAAAATTCGGCAAAAACTATACCCGGCTAACTTGAATAAAATGGCACCGAGTATATCTGAAGGCGATTAGCGGTGCTCGCGCTATGCCATCCGGGCTATCCGTTGCAATTCTGCTCGCCGAGCCCTATGTTGCTGGATGTACCCGATCCAAGCGGAAATCCGAGCCGTTGCCGGCTGCTGCTTGAGACGCTTATGCCTCGGCGCGCGCCATAAGGCTGCGTGATGGGCAATCCCACAAACAATCGATAACGTCGGCCAAGGCCGGCAAAGGATTTCTTTTTGAACAACACATATACAGCCACCGCGGTTGCGGCGGCGAATCCACGTGAGGATGACGAGGCTGTCCGCAATGCTCCCAGGAGCTGGAAGCCGTTTCCCTGCCTTCTCACCCGCCGCGAATTGCAGGCTCTGATCGCCGAGCAGCTCGGCTGAGCGGCGATCGGGCCACCATCCCAGACAAGGAGAACTCGAAATGCAGGTACTCGTCAGAGACAATAATGTCGATCAAGCGCTCAGAGTCTTGAAAAAGAAAATGCAGCGCGAAGGGCTGTTCCGCGAAATGAAGGAACGGCGCGCCTATGAGAAGCCGTCCGAACGGCGCGTCAGGGAAAAGGCGCAGGCGATCAGCCGACATCGCAAGGCTGCACGCAAGCAGATGCAGCGTGAAGGCCTGCTGCCCGGTCCGAAGCGGACGGTGGCCGCCCGTTAGCGGCTTTATCCTCACCAGCCTTCCCGGGCTTTGGCGGTTACATTCCCCTGAAAGGACAGACAATGGACGAACTCAATAGCCTCACCGTTTCGGAAGAACGCCTCGAGGATTGCCGCGATGTCGTGGAGCCGGATCTGCAGGATCTGATTCAACGCGCTCTCACATCGGGTTTTTCCCGGGAGGAAGTTCTCATCGCCGTCAGCGAACTGGTCGCCGAAGACTTCGCAACGGTCATGAGAACCCCAAGCGTCCATTGATCGACCGCAGGCCTCGATCACCTTGCGAATGGGCTCACTAGGCCCGCCGACTGGGAACATCGGCCGCGGCAGATGGTTACTTCGTCTCCTGCACATGGAGATGACAATGGCCAATCAAGACGATGCGACACGGGTATGGGAATTGATCGACAAGATCGGCTTTTGCATGCTGACGACCCGCAGCGGCGACGATCTGCGAGCCCGCCCGATGTCCGCCTATACCGCGCAGCTCGAGAATGCGATCTATTTTCTGACGGATGTCAGCAGTCACAAGGACGATGAAATCACTCGCTGGCCAAACGTATGCCTCGCCTTTGCCGACACCAAGGGACAGAAATATGTTTCCGTATCAGGGACGGCCGAGGTGCAAAACGACCGGGAGAGAATCAGGGAATTATGGGCGACGCCGGCAAAGGCGTGGTGGGACAATCCCGACGATCCTTCCATCCGCATCCTCAAGATGACGCCGGCTTCAGCCGAATATTGGGACAGCCCGGGCACGATCATCAGCTATATCAAGATGGCGGCCGCAGCGGTCTCGAACACCAAACCTGATATGGGCGACAATGCCGAGGTCAAGCTTTAACGCATCGTCGGCCATTAAGCCTGCTTACAGCGCCGCGCATCCTTCAGACACGCAGAGGATGCCGTAACACTTTGAATTGCTGCATCATTTTATTCTTAGATCGATTCCGGCTTAAGGAATTATGCAGTAGCCGATGCCTTGACAAAGTCGATGAATGCGCGGAGCGGCGCCGGCACCAGCCGACGCCCGGGATAGTAGAGGAACGGCCCGGAGAAGCGTTGCCACCACGGCTCGAGGATGGGCTCGAGCGCGCCACTGTTTATATGCGGGCGCAGCCAGTCCTCGAAGAGGCAGACGATCCCTGTTCCTGCTATCGCTGCATCCACGGCCAGGTCGGTCGCTCCGCCGACCCGCACGATCAGCGGCCCCGTTGGATCGACCCGCACGATCTCGCCATCCCGCTCGAACTCCCACGGCGCCGTCATCGCACCGCTGGCAAAGCGACCCAACAGACAGGCATGGCCGAGCAGCTCGCTCGGATGTTGCGGCCGGCCACGGCGATCAAGGTAGTCGGGGGAGGCGGCGATGGCAAAGCGCTGGATGCGTGGCCCGATCGGTATCGCGATCATATCCTGCTCCAACCGCTCGTCGTAGCGGATGCCGGCGTCGCAGCCGGCCGCGATGACATCGACAAAGCTCTCGTCGGTCACCACCTCCAGCCGAATATCGGGATAGGCGGCGAGGAACGGCGGAACGATGGCGGGCAACACCAGCCGCGCCGCGCTGACCGGCACATTGAGACGCAAAGCACCGGCCGGCCTGTCGCGAAATCCGTTGACGACGTCGAGGGCAGACTCCACCTCGCTCAAAGCAGGGCCGAGCCGCTCCAGCAAGCCCTTGCCCGCTTCGGTCGGGACGACGCTGCGTGTCGTCCGGTTGAGCAGCCTGACGCCGAGCTGGCCCTCCAGGCGACGCACCGCTTCGCTGAGGAAGGAGGCGCTGTTGCCGCTGACGCGCGCGCCTTCGCGAAAACCGCCGGCACGTGCCACGGCAACAAAGGCATTGAGATCACCCAGATCCACTTTCACTGTTCGCCACTCCGCACAGCCTGTGCGGATTATAGCCAATTTTCACACACGCCGACAGTGCTTATCTTGGGCCTATCTTGGCGTCATCTCTCGAAAGGAATTAGATCATGTCCATTATCGATCAGTCCGGCACGTTCAACCTCGGCGGCTACAGCGTGAAGCGGCTTGGCTATGGCGCCATGCAGCTTGCCGGGCCTGGCGTGTTTGGCCTGCCCAAAGATCATGGCGCGGCCTTGGCTGTGCTGCGGGAGGCGGTCGCGAGCGGCGTAAACCACATCGATACCAGCGACTTCTATGGCCCGCACGTCACCAACCAGATCATCCGCGAAGCGCTGCATCCCTATCCCGACGATCTCGTCATCGTCACCAAGATCGGCGCCCGGCGCGGCGCGGATGGATCCTGGATTCCGGCCTTCTCGCGCGAAGAGCTGACGGAGGCGGTACACGACAACCTCCGCAATCTCGGCCTCGATGTGCTTGATGTCGTCAATCTCAGGATCATGTTCGACGTGCACGGTCCGGCCGAAGGGTCGATCGAAGTACCCCTGACGGTGCTCGCCGATCTTCAGCGGCAAGGCCTGGTCCGTAACGTCGGGCTGAGCAACGTCACATCCAAACAAATCGCCGAAGGGCGTGGGATCACTGAGATCGTCTGCGTGCAGAACCAGTACAATCTGGCGCATCGGGCCGACGATGCCCTGATCGACGATCTCGCGCGCGACGGCATTGCCTATGTGCCGTTCTTCCCGCTCGGCGGGTTCAGCCCGCTGCAGTCTTCCACCCTGTCCGATGTCGCAGCACGCCTCAACGCGACGCCTATGCAGGTGGCCCTCGCCTGGCTGCTGCGTCGCGCGGAAAACATCCTGCTGATCCCCGGCACCTCGTCCGTCGGCCATCTCAGGGAAAACCTCGCCGCCGCCGCGCTCGTACTACCGGATGACGCTGTCTCGGAATTGAACCGCATGGCTGATGTCGCCGCTTGACGGCATCCGATGACTGCAAATGACCCGATCGCTACGCCACGCTCTCGCATGGCGTAGCGAAGCAATACGGCTCCCGCTATTTCCTCAACTCCGCCGATCCGTTGCGGCTATGCTTTCAATAGCGCTCCGGCACATACATTTCAGGCGGCACCGGCGCCCTGTTGTAATCGGCGTTACGGATGCGGTCCGGCAACTGGATCTCCGGTTTCGGAACATCCTCGTAAGGGATCTGCTCGAGAAGATGGGCGATGCAGTTCAGCCGCGCCCGTTTCTTGTCCACGGCCTGAACCACCCACCAAGGCGCATCGGGGCTGTGCGTACGCGCCAGCATTTCTTCCTTGGCTTTGGTGTACTCCTCCCAATGGACACGGCTTTCCATATCCATCGGTGAAAGCTTCCATTGCTTCAGCGGATCGTGGATACGCATATTGAAGCGGAATTCCTGCTCCTCGTCGGTGATCGAAAACCAGTATTTGATCAGCACGATTCCGGAGCGGACCAGCATCCGTTCGAATTCGGGCACCGAGCGGAAGAACTCCTCGAGTTCATCAGGAGTGCAGAACCCCATCACGCGCTCGACACCGGCGCGATTGTACCAGCTTCGGTCGAAGAGCACGATCTCTCCACCGGTCGGAAGATGCGGGATATAACGCTGAAAATACCATTGATGGCGTTCGCGCTCGGTCGGGGCGGGCAGCGCCACCGTCCGGCAAACGCGCGGATTGAGACGCTGGGTCACGCGCTTGATCGCGCCTCCCTTGCCAGCCGAATCCCGGCCTTCGAAAAGCACCACCACCTTCAGCTTCTTATGCTGAACCCAATCCTGCAGCCGCACCAGTTCGTGCTGCAAGCGGAAAAGCTCCCGGAAGTAGATCTTTCGCTCCAGCGTCTGCTCCGCCGGTTCCGACATTCCTTCGGCGACCAGATCGTCGAGCCGGTCTTCCTCCATCTGCATTTCCAGCTCTTCATCGAAGCTGTCGGCGATTTCGGCCTTTATACGGCTGAGTTGGTCCTGAGGTGTTTGAGTCATGGGCTTTTCCTTCCTGCCTTTTTTTGACAGGAGCATGTCACTGCGAAGTTTGTGTGACGGTTCGGCTGGCCGAAGCTGGAACAGCGACCTCCCGATCTCTTAAGCCGATGATTGACGTCCAATGCGCTTCAGCCACCGAGGGGCGCCTACAGCCGTCCCGTCCGGTACTGGTCTACAAGATTCCGGCAGGCGCGGATCGTCAGGGCCATGACGGTGAGCGTCGTGCCGGCGATGCCGCTGCCGGGGAAGGCGCTGGCGTCGGTGACGATGAGGTTCGGCACATCCCAGACCTGGTTGTAGGGGTTGAGCACGGAAGCTTGCCGGTTTTCGCCCATGCGCGCGCCGCCCGTCTCATGGATTGCGGCGCCCATGCACATGGTCTTGCGGAACCATTTGCGGAACATGAAGCGGCTGAAGGCATCGGCTTCGGGAAAGGCGCCCTTGCCGATTTCCTTGAGGCCGGTGGGCGAGCCGATGAATTCGAGGTCGCCGCCAATCTCCCTGATCATGGCGATCAACGTCTCCTCCTGCCTTTTGAGCAGTGCCTGCTCCTCCTGTTGCATGACGCAGCGGATATGCGGCACGGGAATGTTCCAGGCATCCTTGCGCCTCAGATCGAGCGTGATGCGGTTGTCGGCATAGGGCAGCATGCGGCCGAAACCGAAGAAGGCGAGACGTGCATCTCTGTCCCCGGAGACCGGCGCGCGGCCGACGCTTCCCTGGTAGTCGAAATCGCCGCGGGCGGCGTCGCCCTCTCCGAAGCGGGGAATGAAGATCCCGCCCGACGGATTGTAGAAGGGGTCGGTCGGCGCGGACTCGTCGACCGCCCAACCCTTCGCCTTCGAAAAAGACCCAAAGGCCAGGCACGGAAGCTGGTCCATGAAATAGCGACCGAGAGCGCCCGAGCTGTTGCCGAGCCCATCCGGATGTTTCGCCGAAGCCGAATTCAACAGCAGCCGCACGCTCTCTATCGGCGAGGCCGAAAGCACCACCGTTGCCGCGCGAGCCGTCGATACCGCGCCCGTGTTGCGATCAATGTATTCCGCGCCGGTGGCGCGGCCGGTCTTCTCATCCGTGGTGATGCGGCGAACGACGGCGTCGTAGCGGATGGTCAGCTCACCGGTCGCCTTTGCTTCTCGCAGCGGTCGTGGCATCCGGTCGGCGTCAGGCGCGATGTAGCGCCAGGAGACGACGTGCCTGTCCGGCCAGCGGTTTTCAACCGCCTGCTTGAAGATCTGTTCGGCCGGCGTCAGGCTTGCCGGCTTCGCATAGATACCGTCCGGCAGCGTGGCCACGTTGTCCTTGTTGCCGTAGAGCCCGAGATAGGTCTCGACCTCGTCGTAGAAAGGCGCCAGTTCTTCATAGGAGACCGGCCAGTCCACGCCCTTTCCGGCGCGCGATCGGATCTTGAAATCGTCATCGGTCCAGCGCAGCAGCACCCGGCCGAAACTGTGGAGGCGCCCGCCGCCCTGGCGGCCGCGGATCCAGAGGAAGGGCTCGCCCTTCGGCGTCGTATAGGGGTTCTTGCGGTCGTTGACGAAGAAGTGGCTGAAGCGCTCGGTGAAAAAGGCTGCGCGCGCCTGGATCGGCTGGCCCTTGAGGGTGGCCCGCGCGCGCTCCCAGATATTGATGCTGCTTGCCGGCGCCTTCTTGCGGGCGGGATCGAAATCCTTCGGTCCGACGGCGGGGCCGGCCTCGAGCAGCAGCACCTGAAGTCCCTGTGCCGTCAGTTCCTTTACCGCAAAGGAACCCGCCGCGCCGGAGCCGATCACCAGCGCATCATAGACGATCTCAGACATGTCTTTTCAAATCCTGTCCTGGAGCAATCCTCAAAACGGCGCGAAACGCACCCGGAATTGCGGGAAAACAAAGGGATGGTACGTCACAGCCGCGATCCGTCAGCGCCGAAGAGGGACGCCTTGGCGATATCGAGCCCGGGAGCCAGAGCATCTCCGGGCTGCAGGGTGACATCGCCCATGAGCCGGAGCGAGAGGCTCTGGTCTGCCCAGTCGAACCAGACAACGGCGTCCGAACCCATCGGCTCGACGACGGAAACGCGACCCGGAATGGTGGGCAGACCGCTCGTGGCGCCATCGAGCACAAGGTGTTCCGGGCGAAAGCCGAGCGTTGCCGGTCCTTCCGCTGCGTCCGCCCGGAAGGAATAACCGGAGAGATCGACAGTGAGCTCCTTGCTCCGGAAGACCGGCGCGCCGTTGCCGCGCTCGATCCGGCCCTCGGCGAAATTCATCGCCGGCGCGCCGATGAAACCGGCGACGAAGAGATTGATCGGACGGCGGTAGATTTCTGCCGGCGAGGCGAGTTGCTGGATCACGCCGTCCCGCATGATGGCGATGCGGTCGGCCAGCGTCAGGGCCTCGACCTGGTCGTGGGTGACGTAGATCATGGTATTGCCGAGGCGCTGGTGCAGCTTCTTGATCTCGACGCGCAATTCGTTGCGCAGCTTGGCATCGAGGTTCGACAGTGGTTCGTCGAACAGGAAGACATCCACTTCACGCACCAGCGCCCGGCCGATGGCGACACGCTGGCGCTGACCGCCCGATAGCTCGGCAGGACGCCGGTCGAGCAGCTTGTCGAGCTGGAGGAGGGCGGCGGTGCGGGCGACACGGGCCTCGATCTCGGCCTTCGGCAGGCCGGCGACGCGAAGGCCGAAGGAGAGGTTCTTGCGGACCGACATGCGCGGATAGAGCGCGTAGGACTGGAAGACCATGCCGATGCCGCGGTCCTTCGGCTCCTCCCAGCTGACGTTCTTGCCCGAGATCCAGACCTCGCCTGATGTGATGTCCTGAAGGCCGGCAATGGCGTTCAGAAGCGTGGACTTGCCGCAGCCGGAAGGGCCGAGCAGCACCAGGAACTCTCGCGGCGCGATATCGATCGACATCTTCTCGATCACCGTATGGTCACCATAGGCGATCTTCAGGTCCTTGACGGAGACGGCAGATTGCATGGAAGCGTTACCCCTTGACTGCGCCGGCCGCGATGCCGCGCACGAACCAGCGGCCGGACAGGAAATAGATGGCAAGCGGAACGATGGCGGTGAGGATCGTCGCCGCCATGTTCACGTTGTAGGTCCGCTCGCCCATCGTGGTGTTGACGATATTGTTGAGCTGCACGGTCATCGGCAGGTTGTCGCGCCCGGCAAAGACGAGACCGAGCAGGAAGTCGTTCCAGATGCCGGTGAACTGCAGCATGGAGACCACCACGACCATCGGCACGGCAATCGGCAGCATGATCTCGAAAAAGATGCGCCAGAAGCCCGCGCCGTCGACGCGCGCCGCCTTGCAGAGCTCCTCCGGCACGCTGACGAAATAATTGCGGAAGAGCAGCGTCACCAGCGGCAGGCCGAAGATGACATGCACGAGAATGATACCGGCGAGCGAATTGTAGAGGTCGATATTCGCCATCGCCCGGACCATCGGATAGAGGAAGATCTGGTAGGGGATCAGGCCGCCGGCCATCAGCAGGCCGAAGAGCAGGTTTGCTCCGCGCGGCCGCCAGAGCGACAGCGCATAGCCGTTGACGGCGCCGATGAAGACCGAGAGCGCGACCGAGGGGAGGGTGATCGCCACCGAATTCCAGAAGCCGCTGCGAATGCCGACGCAGACGGTTCCCATGCAGGCGCCCGACCAGGCGGTAGCCCAGGCGGAGAAATCGAGCATGGCCGGCAGGGCAAAGATCTGCCCGAGCCGGATTTCGTCCATGGACTTCAGCGAGGTGACGACCATGGTGTAGAGCGGCAGAAGGAAGAAAAGTGCTGCGACGACAAGGAAGGCATAGAGACCGATGCGCCCGGCGGTGATCTGTGCCGGCTTCGGGCCGTTCGGATGAGGACGGGCCATCACGCAGCCCCCTTTGCTTTGTCACGCATGTGCATCGCATAGCGGAACGGGGCGACTGCGATGATCACGCCGAGGACAAGCACTGTCGCGCCGGCTGTGGCGAGGCCGAGGTTCTGGCGCCCGAACAGATTGTCCATGATGAATTTCGCCGGCACCTCCGTCGCATTGCCGGGGCCGCCATTGGTCATGGCGACGACGATGTCGTAGGTCTTGATCACGCCCATGGCGAGCAGCATGCCGGCTGCGGCCAGCGCCGGCCCGAGCTGCGGCAGGATGATCGAGACATAGATCCGCCAGACGGGAATGCCGTCGATCCGCGCCGCCTTCCATTGCTCGCCTTCGATGCCACGCATGCCGGCAAGCGCAATGACCATGACGAGCCCCGCGCCCTGCCACACGCCGGCAAGCACCAGCGCATAGATCGCCATGTCGCGATTGACCACCCAGTCGAGGACGAAGCTTTCCCAGCCGAGCGAACGCACGCTTGCCTGGATGCCGAGCGTCGGATTGAGCATCCATTGCCAGATCAGCCCGGTCACCACGAAGGACAAGGCGTAGGGATAGAGGAATATGGTCCTGAAGGCGCTTTCGAAGCGGATCTTGCGATCGAGCGCCGCGGCCAGCAGGAAGCCCAGCAGCAAACAGCCTGCGACGTAAAGGACACCGAAGATCAACACGTTTTGCAGCGATGCCAGCCACTTTGCGGAAGAGAAGAGCTTCGAATACTGCGCCAAGCCGACATAGGTCGAGGACGGAAAAAGCGTCGAATTGGTGAAGGACAGGCGGATCGACCAGGCCATGGTGCCGATGAAGACCACGACCGCGACGAACCATGTCGGCAAAAGGGCGATGGTGGCGGAAAGATTGGGCTTGCGTTTGATGGACATCGGCCAGCTCGTTGACGGGTGGAAAGCAGGGCTCGCGCCGCCGCGGGAGGCAGCGGACGGCAGCCATGGCGTCGACATCAGGCCGACGCCACAGGCGCTATCCTACTCGAAGATGGCGAAGAAATTCTCGGCCGCGGAGGCCGCATCATTCGAGCCGCCGCTCCAGTATTCGTCGACGAAGTCGTCGAGCGCGCCGACCTGCTGCGGCGTCAGCACGATCGCCTGATCCGGCACGATCGCACCCGCGGCCATCAGCTCGACACCCTTCTGGGCGCAGACGTCCAGTTTCGACTTGTCGACGTCGGAACGCATCGGAACCGAACCCTTCTTGAGCGCGAATTCGACCTGAACGGCCGGATCCATGACGACTTCGGCGAGAAGCTTCTGCGCCTTGTCGGTCTCTGCATTGCCGGTCTTGGGGAACCAGAGGGAGTCGGCGATGTAAACCATGCCCTTCGACTCCGGCACGATCATGCAGCCATAATCCTTGCCCGGCTGCTTGCCGGCAACGGTGAATTCGCCCTTGGCCCAATCGCCCATGAACTGCACGCCGGCCTTGGCAGTGATCAGCATGGCGGTCGCGTCGTTCCAGTTGCGCCCTGCTGCACCGGCATCGACATAACCGCGCAGCTTGCCGAGGATTTCAAGGGTCTTCGTCACACCCTCGACGGAGGCCTGGCTCTTGTCCTTGTCGACATAGATCTTCAGGAAGCCGTCGATCCCGACCTGCGAGAGCAGGATCATGTTGAAGACCTTAGTTTGCTGCCAAGGCTGGCCGCCCCAGGCGACCGGAACGATGCCGGCAGCTTTCATCTTGTCGAGATCGGCAAAGAGTTCGTCCCAGGTCTTGGGCTCTTGCGAAATGCCGGCCTTCTCGAAGGCTTCCTTGGAATAGAAGATCCAGCTTTCACCATGGGCCCCGGTCGGCGAGAGATAGACCTTGCCGTCATAGGTGATGAGATCATGGATCGATTTCGGCAAGGCGTCGGCCCATTTGCCGGCGGCCGCCACGTCGTCGATCGGATTGAACAGTCCCTGGTTGATGAAATCGGCGGCAGCGAGACCGATGACGCCCTGCTTGGCGCCGGGCGCGTCACCGGCGACGATACGGTTCTGGAAGGCGGCATCGGCCGCGCCGAAGCCGGCGATCGAGGAATCCTTCCAGACGCCGCCGCGCTTTTCGAACTCGGTCTTGATAACGTTGAGGGCAGCCGCTTCGCCGCCCGACGTCCAGGACGACATGATCTCGATCGTCGGCTTGTCCTCGGCATGAGCCGAGGCAGATAGGCCGGCGAATGCCACGCCGGCTAGAAAAAGCTTCATCATGTTCTTCATTGTTCCACCTCTTGAAAATGCCCTCTTTGCGGGGCGTTTTTGTTGTCTCGGGAATGACTGTCAGCGATAGATCGGCAGGAGCGCCTGCCGGACGAGCGTGAGCCCGTTGGCGATGTCGCGGACGGGATCGGGCGCGGCATCGAGTTCGAGGATCGCCCAGCCTTCATAGGCGCGGTCGCGCAGCAGCCGGATCCAGGCCGGCCAATCGACCCGTCCGAGGCCGAAGCTGCAGAAATAGGGCTGGTGGCGTTCATGGATGTGCTTGTCGATCGGGGTATCGGCGGGCATGGGGCCGATCGCATCCTTCCAGTGGGCGATGATCATGCGCTCGTGATGACGATCGACGAGCTGGATTGGATCGGAGCCGGCAACGATGATATGGGCCGTGTCCGGGCACATGTGCACATAGGCCGGGTCAGTGAGAAGCATCATCAGGTCGACGTCGCGCGCGGCGGCAAAGATCGAGTGCGCCTCGGTGTGCAGCGCGAGCCGCACGCCCCTGGCATGGAGTGCTGCACCGAGCCGGTTCAGAAAATCGGCAATCACCTTGGCGCGGTCGAAATCGTAGAACTGCACCGGCTGGGCGCCGAGCGTCTGGCGTAAGGGGGCGCCGATCACCATGATGTCGCTGCCGCAGGCTTTCAGGAAGTCGGCATATCGTTCCGCCTTGTCGATCAGCGCGCGCTGGGCCTCGGGCTCAGCGAAATCGCCGGCCGCCTCCAGTTCCGCGAAGAAGCCGCTGCACAGCGTTAGGCCGCGCCTTGCCAGCTCGGCTGCGAAGGCGTCGACGGAACCGTAGGTCTTGATCGCGTCCTGCCAGTTGAAGGGAGAGAAGGTCAGCTCGACGGCGGTGACCCCGGAGGCCTGGACGCTGTCGAGTATCTTGTCCCAGAAGGCGCGTGGCTCGGCGCGGGCATAGTCGACGATCGCATCATGGCTGTCGACGCCCCAGAAGCCGGGATGAAAGAATGTCACGAGATCGACGCCGAAGCGCAGCCTGTCGCCAGTAGCCATAACCTGTCCATTTCTCGAGGCATGACCTACCCGCGTGCGGAACAGCCATTCCGCATCCAATAAGCCATGGATTTTCAACGCATTAAGAAATGGCAATCGTTTGCCATGACTAGATAATAGCCAAGCCGATTTTTTAAGCAAGCGGTTTTTGGCAAACGTTTGCTATAAATCGTCGCCTGCCTTAGAGTTGCAAATCGAAGCATCCGGGAGACCGAAATAAACATGAATAAAAACAAGGATGTGGGGGGAGAGGAGCCATCGGGTGCATTGATGGCCGATGTCGCGCGGCTCGCCGGCGTTGCGATATCGACAGTCAGCCGGGCGCTCGCCAATCCCGGGCGGGTCAACGAGAAGACGCGCGCCAAGATCAATGCCGCGGCCCGGCAACTGGGCTATACGCCGAACGCCATGGCGCGCGGTCTCAGGGTCGGCAAATCCAACATCATCATGATCATTCTGCCGGGATCGCTCTACTACGGCGCCTCCCAGGTCATCCCGCAGGTGCTGCAGAGTATCAATAAATCGCTGATCCAGGGCGGCTACAACCTGATGATCGCCAACCTCGATCGCGACGAAGTTTCCGAACGGCATATTCTCGACCTCGCCTTTGGCGGCAGCGTGCGCGGGGCGATCATCCTGTCGTCGAAGCTGCCGGAGGTCGACGGGCGCTCGCTGGCCAATTCCGGCCTGCCGATCGTCTCGATGCTGCTCGACATGAGCGATGCCGGCCTGCAGAGCGTCGTGACCAACGACCGCGAGGCCGTGCGCGACGTCACGGCCGAACTGATCCGATTGGGCCATCGACGGTTCTTCTATCTTGCAGGGCCTGAAGGCAATTATCACGATGTCGAACGTTACGGCGGCGTGCTCGAGGCGCTCGAGGCAGCAGGACTGTCCGAGGACTCGGTGCATCGCTCGGGTGGTCATCTCGATTATCAGCACGGCTTCGACATTGGTGTCCAGGCGGCGGATGATTTCGCCGAGTTGACCGAGAAACCGACAGCCGTCATCGCGACCAGCGACGACATGGCCATTTCTTTTGTCAGCCGTATCCAGCGGACGGGCTTAAGCATTCCCGGTGATCTGTCCGTCGTCTCCTTCGACGGCTCACCTGTCTGCGAATTCTGCTCTCCGCCGCTCTCGACGATCAAGCAGCCGGTGGAAGAGATGGGGCGCGCGGCGGTGGATCTGTTGCTCGACGCTATCGACCAGAGGCAGAATACGGCTGCGGTTCGCACCGTCATCCGCAGCAGCCTTATCCCGAGGGAGAGCATCGGCCCCACGAAGAGCTGACGATGACGCCGGCTGCCGTCGAGGGAAATTCGCAAGCGCTCGGCGAGATACCTCAGCGGGCGCGAATAGCCCTCCATCAAAACTTCGTCTGACCCCATCAGTCGACGCGTCGTGCTACGAAAATTCACAACACCGAGCGACTTGAAATGTCAGGTCCGCGCGGTGGAATTTTGAAATTCCGAGCACGCTTATGGACCTCTCGAAGATCAAGACGCTGATCGACTTTGTCGGACGATCGAACATTACCGAGCTGAGCGTGACGGAGAAGGACGTTACGGTTCGGATCTTCCGCACGTCGCCGGGTCAGGAGGCTGCTGCTGAGCCCGAGCAAGAGGCGGGATCGACGACAAACCTTGCCCGGGATGCCGGCGCCGGTACGCCTTCGAGGCCTGAGAAAATCTATGCGGTGAAGGCGCCGGTCTTCGGCGTTCTGCACCGGACCCCGGCGCCCGGGGAACCACCATTCGTCGCGATCGGTGACGAGGTGGAAGAGGGGCAGACGCTTTTCATCATCGAGGCGATGAAGGTCTTCAACACGATAGCCGCGCCGCGGTCGGGGCGCATTACGCACCTCACCGAAATCGACGACGGCGAGGTCGAGACCGGCGACCTGCTGGCGGAGATTGGCTGATGCCGGAAACGTCTGAACATTCCGCTGCTGCCGGGCACCGCTTCGATACCGTTCTGATCGCCAATCGCGGCGAGATCGCAGTCCGGATCCAGCGCGCCTGCCGCGAGCTCGGTCTGAAGACGGTCGCCATCTGCTCCGAGGCAGACAGGGAAGCGCCTTACGGCAGCACCGCCGACAGCTTTTTGTGCATCGGCCCGTCGAGTGCTGCCAAGAGCTATCTCAATCAGGATGCCATCCTTCTGGCGGCGCGTCTCGCCGGTGCGGGCGCCATCCATCCAGGTTACGGTTTTCTGTCGGAAAATGCCGCCTTCGCCGACGCCGTCGAAAAGGCCGGCCTGATCTTCATTGGTCCGACCGCTTCATCGATTGCCATCATGGGCGACAAGATCTCGGCAAAGCGGGCGATGATGGCAGCCGGCGTCCCCTGCGTTCCCGGTCCGGACACCGCGCTGCCCGATGACCCCGCCGCGGTCGAGCGCATAGCGCTGGAAATCGGATATCCCGTCATCATCAAGGCAGCCGGCGGCGGCGGCGGACGCGGCATGCGCGTCGTGCCAAAGGCCGATTTGTTGCATGAAGCAATTGCGCTGACACGGGAGGAGGCCCGCAAGGCCTTCGGTTCACCCTCGCTCTACATGGAGAAATTCTTAGAGCATCCGCGTCACATCGAGATCCAGGTTATTTGCGACGATCACGGCAATGCCGCGTGGCTCGGACATCGGGATTGCTCGATGCAGCGCCGCCATCAGAAAGTGGTGGAGGAGGCACCGGCGGCGGGAATTGCGCCCGACATCATCCAGCCGGTCGGCATGGCTTGCGTGCAGGCCTGCCTTCAGATCGGCTACCGGGGCGTCGGAACCTTCGAATTCCTCTATGAGGACGGCGCTTTCTATTTCATCGAGATGAACACGCGACTTCAGGTCGAACATCCCGTCACCGAGTTGACGAGTGGTGTCGATATCGTCCAGGCGCAGATAAGGGTGGCGCAGGGTCGCGTTTTAGATCTGACCCAAGGCGATGTGACCTGCGAGGGCCATTCCTTCGAATGCCGCATCAATGCCGAGGATCCGGAAAGTTTCCTGCCCTCGGCGGGTGTCGTCACCCATCTGGCGTTGCCTGCGGGACCGGGCATCCGCGTCGATACGCATATTCATGCCGGCTACAAGGTCTCGCCCTACTACGATTCTCTGATCGCCAAGCTGATCGTCCATGCGCCGACGCGCGCCGAAGCGATGGCAAGAATGCGCGAAGCGCTTGCCGGAATTGAGGTCGAGGGGATTTCCACCAATATCCCCTTCCTGCGCGCCCTGTTCGAGGACGGCGCATTCGCGCGCGGCGAGACGGATATCCATTATCTTGAACAATGGCTGAAGCTGCGGAGGGCGGCATGAGCGCGATCGATTTCAGCGATCCGGCGACCATCGCATTCCTCACCGAGACGCTGACGGCCGCCGGCGTGGACGGTCTTGAAATCTCCCGGCCGGGCGGACAGCTTCGCATCGTCGTCGCTGGAAAAGACGGCGCCCGGATCAGCTCGACCGAAGCGACGCCCCGTGCTCCCGGTTTAGCTCCCGGGTCTGCAGCGGCCGTCGTGAAGGCGCCGATGGCCGGCCGCTTCTGTGTCGAGCATCCGACCTTCGCCGCGCGGCGAAATCTGCCGCGCTCCGTATCCGATGCGGATATCGTCGGCTTTGTCGGGGTAGGGCACATCCTGCTCCCCCTTCGTGCCGGCCGTTCCGGTGTTTTGACCAGGCTGCTCGTCGAGCCCGGCGCACTGGTCGGCTTCGGCGATCCTCTGTTCGAAATCGGGCTCCCATCATGATCGTCACGACGAACAGACATGCATCGCAACGCGAAATCGTTCCAGCCACCCAAAGCCGGGCGCAGGTTTCCTCGATCGGCGCCAGATCCTTCCTGCTCGAGGCGCCAGGCGACTTCGATCTCGTCGCGCAGCGGCGGATCTGGGCTCTGTCCCAGAGCGTGAAAGGCTGGCCGGAGCTTGCCGAAAACATTCCGGGCATGACCAACCTGCTGGTGATCTTCAAGGAGACGCCCGAAGATCCGGATGCGGTGGTCGCCCGGCTGCTGGAGGCATGGGAGAATGCGCGCAGCATCGACCTCAAGGGCAAGATCATCGAGATACCCGTCGATTATGGCGGCGAATATGCGACGGATCTGCCGGCCCTTTGCGATATGTCGGGCTTGAGCGATCGCGAAGTCGTCCGCATCCATCATGAAGCGACCTACCGTGTCTTCGCCTTGGGCAGCGCGCCCGGTTTCGGTTATCTGCACGGCCTCGATCCGCGCATCTACATGCCGCGAAAGACCGTGCCCTCGCTGAAGATGCCGAAGGGCTGCGTCACCATCGGCGGCATGCAGACCGGCGTCGCCATGCTCACAGGCCCGAACGGCTGGAATTCCATCGGCTATGCGACGCTTGAGATGTTCGACCCCGCCTCATCGAGCCCCGCCATGATGGCGCCGGGAGATACGGTGCGGTTCCTGCCGGCGAGGATCGAGCTATGATCGAGATCTTGGAAAGCGGTTCGTTCAACACGGTGCAGGATCTTGGCCGCCCCGGCTATCGCGATATCGGCGTATCGGCCAGCGGCGGGATGGATCCGCTTGCGGTCCGCATCGGCAACATTCTCGTCGGCAATGATGAAAATGCCGCCGTGATAGAGGTGCAGACCTTCCCGTTCAGCCTGCGTTTCGAGCGGCGCGTGGTCTTTGCCGTGACCGGCGCCGACGGCAATCCTCATCTCAACGGACTGGAACTGCTTTCCTGGTGCGCTTACATCGCGGAGCCCGGACAGGTTCTCGAACTGAAACAGCCTCCACGGCTGGCGCGCTCCTATATCTCGGTCGGAGGCGGGCTGGATATCCCCGTTGTCATGGGCTCGCGAAGCACATCCCTGCGCGGCAGCTTTGGCGGCAACGCCGGCCGGCCTCTGGCGAAGGGCGACCGGATCGCGGTCGGCGAGGATACGGAGATCGCCATGCTGCCGGCCTCTGGTCTCGCCGTCGTCGAACCGGCCGTGGCATTGCGCGATGTCTTCCCCGCACCTGTTGACGGCGCATTGCCGATCCGCGCCCTGCCGGCCGGCGAGCATGATCTTTTCGCAGGCGATGGCGAAGCTTTCTGGAGCCAGACCTGGAGGATTTCCTCCCGAAGCGACCGGACGGGCTACCGGCTGTCAGGCGAGCCGATCAAGCCGACCGCGTCCATCGAGATGCGCTCCCACGGCGTCGTGCCCGGCGTGATCCAGGTTCCGCCCGGCGGCGAACCGATCGTGCAGATGAGCGATGCCAACACCGCCGGCGGCTATCCGAAGATCGCCGGCGTGATCGAATGCGATCTCTGGCGGCTCGGCCAAGCCCGCATCGGCGCCCGCCTGAGCTTCGTTCGCTCGACGCATGCCGAGGCGCGTGCGGTGGAGCAGGCTGTCGCCCGCTATGTCGACGACGTCAGGCAAACTTCCCGGATGGTCAAGCGCGCCCTGAAGACGATGGCCTGATACGACGGGATGCGTGAAAACAAGAAATACCGGCCCTCAAAAGGAGGAACTGATGAAGATCGATCTGAATTCCGACATGGGCGAAGGGTTTGGCCTCTACCGGCTGTGCGACGACGAAGCGATGATGAAACTCGTCTCGTCGGCCAACATCGCCTGCGGTTTCCACGCCGGCGACCCCGAGACCATGGGGCGTATGGTCCGGCTCGCGAAACTCAACGGCGTCGGCATCGGCGCGCATCCGGGCTTGCCCGACCGGCTGGGGTTCGGCCGCCGCGAAATACCGTTTTCGGCAGATGAGCTTCGCCAGCAGATGCTCTACCAGCTCGGCGCCTTGATGGCGATCGCCAAAGCCGAGGGTGTCACTGTCTCCCATATCAGCTTCCACGCGGCCATGGGCAATATGGTCAATCGTGATCCTGTGCTGGCCGACCTGATGATGGATGCGATCGCCACGATCGATGCTGGTCTCGTCGTCTTCGTCACTTCAGGCAGCGAGATCCAGCAGGCGGCCAGACGCGCACGCTTGAAGACGCTGGCGCTTTTCCTTGCCGATCGTGCCTATGACGCCGGCGGCAAACTCGTCGCGCGCGGGCTCGCTGGCGCCGTCATCAAGGACGAGGCCTCGGTGCGTGCACGCGTACGACAATTCCTCCTCGAAGGCACCGTCGAGACGATCGACGGAGCGGTGATCGCAATGCCGGCACGCTCCATTCTCGTCCATAGCGACACACCCGGCGCCCTGGAGCTTGCCGGCATCGTGCGCGGCGAGATCGAAGCCACGGGTGCTACGCTCGCGCCTGCCGCCGAACTCGCCGACTGACGCAATCCTGATCGCCCAAGGCCGGTTTCCCATTTCAACCTCATCGAAGGACCATGTCGATGTCCGTCATCGCTGACCGCCTGAAAAACGTCTCCATATCCGCATCCGCCGCCATGACCCAGCGCGCCAGGGAACTGGCCGCTAAAGGCATCAAAGTCGTCAGCCTCTCGTCCGGCGAGCCGGATTTCCCCACTCCGGCGCACGCGATCGAGGCGGCCCATGCGGCAGCACTTGCCGGCGATACGAAATATCCTCCGATGGACGGGACCCCAGCGCTGAAGGCCGCCATCATCAGGAAGTTCAAACGGGACAACAATCTCGACTATGATGCCAGCCAGATCGTCGTCTCGGGCGGCGGCAAGCAGGTGATCTTCAATGCCATGCTGGCGACCTGCAATCCCGGCGACGAGGTCGTCATTCCGACACCCTCCTGGGTCAGCTATGCGGATATCGTCAAGTTTGCCGGCGGTGTCCCGGTCGCCGTCCCCTGCCACGAGCAGGCCGGCTTCAAGCTGCGTCCCGAGGATCTGGAGGCGGCGATCACGCCGCGCACCAAGTGGCTCTTTCTGAATTTCCCGAACAATCCGACTGGCGCCGCCTGCTCCCGGGCGGAGATGGCTGCCATCGCCGAGGTCATGCTGCGTCATCCCGATGTCTGGATCATGACCGACGATATCTACGAACACCTGGTCTATGACGACTTCCAGTTCTGCACGATCGCCGAAGTCGAGCCCAAACTCTATGAGCGCGTCCTGACGATGAACGGCGTCTCCAAGGCTTACGCAATGACAGGCTGGCGGCTCGGCTTTTGTGCGGGTCCGAAAGAGCTGATCTCCGCCGTCAGCAACGTCAACGGCCAGAATGGCGGCGGCATCGCGACGCTGACCCAGGCTGCGGCGACCGCTGCCCTGGACGGGCCTCAGGATCTGTTGAAGGAGCGTGCCGCGATCTACAAGGAAAGACGCGACTTCGTCCTCGACAGATTGTCGGAAGTGGACGGGCTGCGCTGCCATAGGCCCGAAGGCGCCTTCTACATCTATCCCAACATTTCCGGGCTGATCGGCAAGACCAGCAAGGGCGGGCGAAAGATCGAGACCGATGTCGATTTCGTCATGGCGCTGGTGGAGGAGCATCATGTCGCGACCGTGCAAGGAGCGGCTTACGGAATGAGCCCGTTCTTTCGCATTTCCTACGCCACGAGCATGGAGAAACTCGGCGAAGGCTGCGCGCGCATAGCCCAGTTCTGTAAGGATATGCGCTGATCGGCAGCGAGCTTTTAGAAGGGATCTGAACCGGCGACGCCTTACTCAGGTGAGTCAAGTGCTTGATAAATCGGACTTCGAGGCATAACGCCTATTTATGAAACTTGAGCTCAAAGCGTCAGCGCAATTCCGTCGGCAGTTCGGTGCTCAACTTGTCCCCTCGCTCATCATTGCCGCCTTGCTCATCCAGAACTAGCGCCCCTTGAACAGCCTGCGCCGGGCTGCCACGAGACAGCCCACCGCTACCTGGGGGGTAGGGCTCGATATCCGCAGACCAGTAGTGCTTGGCGATGTTCTGACTGTTGCGGATGACATGGTAGGCGATATCCGGATTGCCTCCTTCAAAAGTGTCCGGGTCTGCACCGCACATCAGGCAGTACATTCGCTGATGAACGACGCTTGCAAAATATTGCAGGGCCGGCGTGGCGTCGTCCTGACCGATTGCTCGCATGTCCTCGGCAACCTGTTTGGCCGCCTCTTCCAAAGCCAGAGAGACCGCAGAAGCCAACGTCCTGTCTGCACGCTTAATGACGTCGGCGGTCTGTCTTTCAGCCGGTGTAAGAACAGGGCAATTTTCTGTCACTACTAACTCCGTAATCTTTAAAGGTGTCCGGTTGTGCAGCCACTGCGTCTACTCTGGCGGGGTGGTGAGAAGCGACAGATAGCTTTTTGCTTTCTGCGTGAACTCGCGGTCGGTGTCGGATACGTTCCCAAGCCCCGCATGGAGAGCGTCGATCGCCGCGTGTAGGCGGTCGTTGATCTGCGGATCCGAGGCGCGCGCGTGGTCGACCAATGCGCGAATAACAGTTCTCAACGCGAAGTTCTGCGCGGAGAGTGCCAGTTGCTGGCGTTCACTCGCATCTTTCTCGGTATCCTCCCGGCGTTCCTTTTTCTTCCGAAGTGCTGGTTGACCGCCGCGCTCCCTCTCCCAATGACGTGCGGCATTGCGCCCTGCATAGAGAATTTTCCATGCTGTTTCGGGATCTCCTCCCGTATTGGTTTCCGGATTGGCGCCACACAGACGCAGGAACAGGTGACGAAGTGCGGCGTCCGCAAAGTAATCATATGGCGATCTGCCCACGCCGAGCGACTGAAGTTCATGCCCTGCAGTCTCAACCGCGCGCTCGATTGCTTCATCGACAGCGGCCAACAGGGCCTTATCTGCCTCCTGAAATCGGTAGGTTTCTTTCTGCATGCTATCCTCAAATGCTGGTGCAGCTGCTGCTCGGAAGGTTGATCACTTGCGAAGAACATCCTGCCACTCTGGATGACGCCCGATCTGGGCTTTGGCAAATGGGCAGAGGGGAATGATCGCGACCCCTTCGCGCCGGGCATCGTCGACCGCTTGCCGTACAAGGCGTTCACCGACCTTCCGGCCACGCAAAGCGGCAGGAACGTCGGTATGGTCGATAATGATCAGTTCTTTACCAGCGCGACTGTAGGTCATCTCCGCTTCGACGCCATCGACGACGATGCGGTATCGCCCCTTCGATGACCCATCCTCCCGTTCAACCGTATCGCTGGCCGATGGGGCAGCCTTCTTCAGACGCTCAGCGTCCGGCAATCGAACCTTGCCGCGCTGTCCATGCGTGCACTCAAGCAATTCGCGGTCCCACCCTCCCAGATTGGCGGCAGCTTCGTAGGTCGAAACGAGAAAGGACATCAAGGCTGCATCAGATCGGCGGCAGATTGAACTGCATCATAGGGCAGGATGAACTCCGACATGCCTTCATGCCAGAAAGCAGCATCGGGCTGGACGGACACGGCCCGAAAGCCGTTTGGTGCCGGGTAGGCATAGGCGTAGAACGTTGGATAATCGATGCCACCGCCGCCGGGCCAGAAGCCCGCCGAGGAAACCTCCCGATCATAGGCTTCCTGCGTCACGCTGTCTGGCAATGCCGGAATGCCGCCGGGATGAATGGGAGCGCGCCGTCCGGAAAAACGTGTGACGGCCAGATCGAAACTTCCCCAGAAAAGGTGCACGGGGCTGGATTTCCCGAGGAAAGAAGTCCGAAACGTCTTGAAAACCGCATCCACTGCCATCAACGCCTGATGAAAACGTCGAACGGCATCACGGTCATAAGGCCGCTCGCGATGGTCCTCATCAAACGGAACAGGATCTGGCACCTCGTTGGGTTGGCCGTGGAAGTCCGGGCTACCGCCGAGGTTGGAGATCAGTTGAGCAAGATTGGCATGAAACTCTGCGACTGTGGATGTCCCCAGCGCAAAAGAGGCCCGGCGGCCGTCGCCGCTCGTACCCACGACCGCATGATCATGAAAGTCGAACAGGATCTCGATGCCAGGGCCATCGGGAATCGGGGACGATATCAGGCCGGAAGGCGTCACGTAGAAGGTCGCGTTCCAGGAATGGTTGAGCCACGGCGTATGAGCCAGCCGATACTTGCCGACAACTTGCAGGTAAAGATGCAGGGCGGAACAGGTTTCGCGCCAGCTAAGATAATCGAGGCGTGGCCATTCGTTGTTCATTCGCTTTCTCCATCTCGTTGAATTTAAAATGCGAGCTTGTGCTTGCCGCACTGGATCAATCAAGTTCGCTTGAGCGAATGCGGTACCGCGCTGTCACTCCGGAAGAGGAATGTGCTCATCCCGGTCGTTGGTCGGGAGGTCAAAGCGTCCCTTGCCCCAGTTCTGCGCACGCCATTCCTCTTTGGCTTCTTCGATACGCTCCTTCGAAGAGGCTACGAAGTTCCACCAGATGTATCGTGGCCCTGCAAGCGTTGCACCGCCGAGGATCATGAGACGCGCGCCTCGGCTACCCGCTGCGACTGTGATCTTGTCGCCGGGGCGGAAAACCATCATCTGCGGTGCCTTGTAGTCCCGGCCGGCGATCGAGATCGAACCTTCGACGATGTAGATGCCTCTGTCCTCGTGATTGTCCGGCAACGGCAGGCGGCTTCCTGGTTCCAAGGTCACGTCGGCGTAAAATGTCTCGGAGAACATGGTGGCGGGCGCGATCTCGCCGTAGGCGTTTCCGAGGATAAGGCGGACAGAAGCGCCCTGGTCCTCGATGACCGGCAATACCTCTTTGCCGTGGTGCTCAAAGGTGGGATCCATGTCTTCGTGGCTTTCGGGCAGAGCGAGCCAGGTCTGGATCCCGAACAAGCTGTTGGGCCCGGTTCGGGCCGCTGCCGTCGTGCGCTCCGAATGAGAAACACCGCGCCCTGCGACCATCCAGTTCAATTCACCGGGACGGATGATCTGGTCGGCCCCGGTGCTGTCGCGGTGGTGAAAGTCACCGCGATAAAGGTAGGTGACCGTGCCGAGGCCGATATGCGGGTGAGGCCGAACGTCGATGCCCTGCCCGGTCAACAGCTCGGCCGGCCCGGCTTGGTCGAAGAAGATGAACGGCCCGACCATCTGCCGCTTTGGTGCGGGCAAAGCGCGCCGAACCTCGAAACCGCCAATGTCGCGCGACCTCGGCACTATAAGGGTTTCGATCGCGTCGATGCCGACTTCATCGGGACAACCTGGTTCAATTGCGGGGTTCCAGCTCATGCGTGTTTACCTCTCCTGTGTGCTTGAGATCCGGGACCCGCGTAGTGCGCAGGAGCCACTGCATTGTCCCGGCGGATCTCGAGCGAGACCACTAAAGGGTGGCCGCTGTCACGACTAGCTGCGCGGCGCGGTGAGCTGTGTCGCAATAAACGGAACACACCGCCGCCCAGATGCCACCGCGCGACGGCGCATCGTCCGACTAAGCCTAAACCTCATTGATGGAGCTGCGGTCCGCCGACGGCCCCGACAGGCAAAGCCGGCGGCATAATAGCTGACGCGATGCTGGCATATAGTTGCATCAGCGGACGGTTGCCCTTATCGACGGCACTCGCGCCGATCAGGATCCCGATGGCAACGCTCCCTGCGCGCGCGATCGGCCATAATCTCAGCGTCTCTCGCAATCTCGGTCGTCAGCCGGGTCTGCTCGAGCGACTCCAGTTCCTCATTGTCGCGCCGACGCTGCTGTTCGAGCATGCAATTGGTATAGGCGGGTGAGCCATAGGGCGCCCCAAAGCTCTGGCAGGTATTTGCGTCCGCGTACCGCCGCTCTTCAGCCGACACGCATCCCGATAAAGCGATGCCAAGGAGGGCTATGGAGAAGACGGTGACCGCGGTGCGATGGTGTTCGACGGAAGGGCGTTGCAGCATTCTGTTGATCTCCTTGAGGAATGGCGTTGCCAGTTTCTTTGGCGACACGAGCAAGGCAGAGCGGTGCCCGCAAGCCCAGTCGACGTGCTGCTGGAGAAACGCCCGCGGCATCGGCAACTTCGATAAAGTCCGCAGATCTTCGACGTTCACTCGGAGTTCCCCGTTTTGCGGCACAGCTTGGGATCTATGCCCGTCGTGTTGCTTTGACGATTGGCGCAACCTCCGTGCCCAGAAGTTCGATAGATGTCTTCATCGCTGCGGTGTCGAGAGAGGCCGTGCTCATTTGGAAGGTGATGCGTGAAACGCCGCCAAGTGTCTCGCTGGCCTGCAACATCTTGGCTGCAACGGTCTTCGGGTCACCGATCAAGAATGCGCCCTTCGGACCTGCCATGGCTTCGAACTGCTGCCGCGTCGGCGGCGACCAGCCACGCTCACGACCTATATTCGTTGTCAGATGCGCCCAGCCAGGGAAGAAGGCATCCCTCGCTGCAGCTTCGGTCTCCCCCACGAACCCCATCGCGTGAACGCCAACCTTGAGCGTCTCGGCGCTGTGTCCCGCGCGCTTGCCAGCTTCACGGTAAAGATCGACAAGCGGACGGAAGCGCTCGAAGCTCCCGCCGATGATCGCGACCATCAAGGGAAGGCCAAGCGTACCGGCGCGGGCGAAGGATTGCGGCGTGCCGCCAACGCCGATCCATATTGGCAGCTGTGGCTGATGCGGACGCGGAAAGACACCTTGCCCATGAAGCGGCGGGCGAAAGCGCCCTTCCCAAGTGACGTTGGTCGTCTCGCCAAGCCTGAGCAACAGATCGAGCTTCTCTGCAAAGAGGTCGTCATAGTCCCGCGTGTCGAGGCCGAATAGCGGATAAGCCTCGACGAAAGAACCTCGCCCGACAACGACTTCGGCACGACCTTTGGAAATCAGATCGAGAGTTGCAAACTCCTGAAAAACCCGCACCGGGTCGGCGGCGCTTAGAACGGTCACCGCGCTCGTCAACCTGATCCGGCTGGTCCGAGCCGCTGCCGCCGCCAGAATAACAGTCGGCGCGGAGTCGAGAAACTCCCCGCGATGATGCTCGCCTATGCCGAACACGTCCAGCCCGACACGGTCTGCGACTTCCACTTCCTCGATGAGCTCGGCCATACGAACTGTGGGCGACGGAAGCTTGCCTGTCGCAGGATCAGGGAGGATGGCCGCAAAACTGTCGATACCGATTTCCATTATAAGATCCCTAGAAATTTGTGGGGCGATTACCTGCGGCCGACGCTGCAAGCTCGCTATGGCGCGAGCAATACGGCTGAACTGTTGGGAGCAAGGACACCGCGAAGAAACCAGCCATTTCACCAACGCCCGAAAGCGCAGTGAGAATCGGGCAGAGTGCTATGGGGTGAATTTCCAGCCGAACCAGAACCAGGCCGCCGCCGATTGCCAAAACAGATAAAAGACGAGTTCTATACCGATCTCCCGCCTGTCGGGGTTGGGGGGCATAGCTTTTGCGTTCAAGATTCCTACTCCTGGGATCTACAGGCGCGCGCGACAGCACCGCTACAGACCCCGCCGAGACTGTCATTTCAGTTGATGATGCGGTAGTCCTCGTTCCTGCTTAGCTGTGTCGCGAAAGGGGGAACGCCAATTGGACATCGAGGACCTGCGGACTTTTGTCGAAGTTGCTGATGCCAGGGGCGTTTCAGCCGCGGCGCTGCGGCTTGGTGTGTCGAAGTCCATGGTGAGCCGACGGCTTGTTCGGCTGGAGGAGGAGCTTGGTGTCCAGCTGCTGGTAAGGACAACCCGGGGAGCCTCTCTTACGGAGGCTGGGACCACGTTCCGAGATTATGCAGCCAGAGTCTCTGCCGAGATTGACGTGGCCAGGGAAACGCTCCTACCCGATGGCGAGCTGCGCGGGCGCTTGCGGATTGCCGCGCCTCTGTCATTCGGCCCAACCCACCTGGCCCCTGTGATAGCGGAAATGGCGAGGCGCCACCCGCTTCTGCACATCCAGACCTGTTATAGCGATCAGGTCGTCGACCTCATATCGGAAGGCTATGATTGCGCCATCCGATTGGGTTACCTTCAAGACTCCAATCTGATCGCCAAACGCGTCGGGCCGCTCTATGGCAAGCTGGTTGCGAGCCCCGAATATGTAGAGCGTTATGGCTCTCCTGAGAGGCCAGAGGATCTCGTTGCCCATCAAGCGCTCATGCAGGGCACGGAGGCGTGGCAGTTTTTGGATGGTGAGAAAATCGTCAATGTTAATCCGCGAGGGCGCTTCAAGGCTGACAATGCCGTGGCTCTCGTGGCGGCGGCAGTAGCGGGTCTCGGAATAGCATGGCTCCCTGATGGAATCACCGATGAGTATATTGCCTCAGGCGCGCTTTTGCCTCTTATGCCACGCCACCCGCCACCCCCGGCAGGCATTTACGTTGTGCGCCCGCCCGCTCAGTATCCCGCCAGAAAGGTACGCGTGCTGACTGAAATGCTGATCGAGTGTTTCGACCATGGCGCGACCTCGGAAGGCTAGGTCGGATCGACATTCAGAGTGCGCTCGGCTGGACCTGACGAACACGCTTCTCACGATCGAGAATCGCTACGTCGGAATCGATCAATCGATACGGTTATAGTACGTGGTCGGTAGGGTGACGAAGATCCGTCGCTACATCGCTGCTCGGCGGCGGACTCTCGTCACCCTGTCCGGACTAGAAACCAGAGCTTTCGAGAGACGCCACTGGCGTGTTGAGCAGCTGCTGCTCCCACAGGAACGCGATCCCACTGCCAGGTTCATGCTCCTTGAGCACCTCCACGAACTCGGCGACATGCTCGGTCCGCGCATGGTCGCGCTGCCATTCGGACGCAAGTGCCAACCAGGTCATCACGTTGGCACCGGCGGCGATCATGCGCTGAATGGCTACCTTATGAGCCTCGACGGAAACTCCGCCGCATGCATCGGTGATCACCGTCACGTCCCAGCCGTCGCCAAGGGCGTGGATCACCGGCATTGCGACGCAGATCTCGGTGTAGAGGCCCGCGATAATGAGTTGCTTGCGGCCTGTCGCCTTCACCGCATCGACGACCTTCTTGTCCTCCCAGGTGTTGAGGGTGGTACGATCGATCACTTCCTGATCGGGGAATACATTGGTGATCTGTGGGAAGATCAGACCGCCGCGATTGGCCACAACGCTGGTAAGAATGGTCGGGACACGAAAGGCCTTGGCGGCTTTCGTCAGTCCAGCCGCATTGTTGACCACAACCTGACCGGTGTGGCTGTGGAGGTTCGCAAGCTGGAAAGGCTGATGGTCGATCAGGACGAGTACCGAATCTTCGGGACGAAGAAGCGAGTTTAGGCCGTTGCGAAAGCTCATTTTAAACCTTTAACGCTGTTGAATGGGGCTGACTTCTGGTGGCGGGCACAGTGGCGCGGCCTGCAGCAACACTCTCATCCCGATCTCAGACACGCTAGTGTCGTTAAGAGCCACACTGTGTTACAGTTTGGGGAACGCGGACTGACGTTGATTGCATCTCGTCCGCGGCAGCGCCGCCGTCTGCCGTAATGGTGGTGCCGGTGATCATATTGGCGTCGGGGCTTGCCAGAAATGCAACAACGTCCGCAATTTCGCGGGGGTCCGCAAAGCGCCCGATTAGTTTTTCAAGCGCGCGGTCAACTCGAGAAGGATGTCGCGGACGGCAAGGGCCGGCTCCGATAGGGGATTCTGGTCGGAAACGCACAGCGACAGGGTTTCTTCTATTCGCGGCGAGACGAGCCGGCAGATCAGCGGCTCACCCGATTCCGATACGATGCGGTCGGCGATGGCTTTTGGCATGATCGTCGCGCCGAGACCGCTGCCCACCGCGCGGGCGAGGGTGCGGACGATTTCGACTTCCGCCACGACTTTCAAATTGGTGCGGGTGCGGGTGAAGGCGGTATCGACCGCGCGGCGGACGAAATTATAGGTCGGCGGCAACAGCAGCGGTATTCCGTCGAGAGTGTTGACCGGAACGGGTTTCACATCCGCTTCGATCGCAAAGTCCCGATGGGCGACAAGGAAAAACTCTTCGCTCAGGATCGGCTCAAAGCGGACACCCTTGATCGGTCCGGTTCCGTGGAGAAGCGCCATCTCCAGCCTGCCGTTCATGATCATCTGGCTATAGGTCTGGCCGACGCTTTCGGTCAGGTGAAGCAGGATACCGGGATGCCGCTTCCGGGTCTCCGCCAGGAGGTCGACCGACAGCGTGGCCGCACTGCTGAAGGGTACGAGGCCGACGGACACACGGCCGGCAAGCGAATTGCCGGCTGCAGACGCATCCGCTTGCGCCTGCTCCATCTGCCGAAGGATAATCTGCGCATGACGATACACTGCGTGTCCCGCATCGGTCATGCTGACGCCCTGCTGGCTGCGGATCAGCAGCTTGTGGCCGAAATGCTCCTCCAGTGCGGCAAGCTGCTGGCTGAGGGCCGGCTGGGCGATGTGCAGAAGGTCCGCCGCTCGCGTGATGCTGCCGCTGTCGACGATCACGATGAAAGATTTGAGGCGTCTGATGTCCATGAGGATCGGGGTACCGTTCTGATCTGCGCGCCTTACATTTGCAGACACGCATTGCTTTTGCAACGCGACGCCGTCGCTGCTTTCCTCAGGCCCGGACGCCGCAAGCTGATGCCCGGCATCAGCTCTTTCTCTTCTTCAGCAGCCTGCGCCGGCTCCATAACCGTTGCTTATTGCTCCAGAGATAATCGGTCTTAGGCAAGGGGTTTAAGCTTCGCTACTGTCTCAATCAACAACAAGGGAACGACAATGCCATTCTCCGACTACAAGACCGCACTGGTGACCGGCGCATCTTCCGGTATCGGCGCAGCCGTGGTTGAGCGGCTCCGCCGGGAGAACATCGAGGTCCATGCGGTTGCCCGCAGTGCCGAAGCGCTGCAGCAGCTGGCTGCGCGGACGGGCTGCGTCGCCCACGTCATCGATGTGACCGACCGTCAGGCCATGGCAGAACTCACACGTCGGGTGGAGTTCGATATTCTCGTCAACAATGCCGGTGTCGACCGGCCGAAGAAGTTCCTGGAAGCCGACGAGGGCGATATCGATCTCATCGTCGACGTCAATCTCCGGGCGGTCCTGCACATCTGCTGGCTGGTCGTGCCCGGTATGGTAGCGCGCGACCGCGGGCACGTCATCAACATCTCGTCGATCGCCGGCGCCTACAATTTCGGCGGCAACTCGTCCTATCACGCCACCAAGGCCGGGGTGAGCATGCTTTCCAACCAGCTGCGCATCGACGCTTTCGGCAAGCGGGTACGGGTCACGGAAATCTGCCCCGGCCGGGTCGCCACTGACATTTTCAATCACGTCCACGGCGATGACCCCAGCATCCGCGAACGGTTCATCGACGGCTTCGAACTGCCGCAGGCGGCCGATATCGCCGACGCAATCGCCTTCGCCATAGCAGCCCCCGTCGCCGTCAATATCGGGCACATGGAGATCACGCCGACGCTGCAGGTCATGGGCGGCCTACAGACAGCAAAGCCCCAGCCTTCGGCGAAGCCGGATCAATCCGGGGAGCCAAACCCGTGAGCGGTTTCGACCTTTCGGCAATCCTCGGCAATCCGGAATATACCGCCATGCTGCTGCATGGCATCGAGATGACCTTCATCATCTATGCCGGCTCCTGGTCGATGGCGATGGCGCTGGCACTTCTGCTGCTGGCTTTGCGTTTGTCGCCCTTTCGCTTCGGCGATCCGTTAGTCGCCGCTTACGTCTCCTACCACCGGAACGTCCCCACCCTGGTTCAGCTGATGCTGTGGTATTTCGGGATTTTCACCCTGATGCCAAGCGGAGTAGCCGAATGGCTGGCCGTCCATAATGCCGAAGCGATCTTCGCCGTGATCGGGCTCGGGCTTTGCCAGGCGGCCTATTTCAGCGAAGATCTTCGTTCGGGCGTGCGCTCGGTCAGCCCCGGCCAAATGCAGGCAGCCCGTGCGCTTGGCCACGGCTATGTCTCGGCGATGCGTTTCGTCATCATGCCGCAAGGCGTGCGCAACGCGCTGCCGCCGCTGATCAATCACAGCGTTTCCCTGTTCAAGAACAGCAGTCTCGCCGTCGTCATCGGAGCCTCGGAACTGACGCATGCCGTCAAGGAAATCGAGAACCTCAGCTTCCGGACCTTCGAGATCTACCTGATCGGCACGGTTCTCTACCTTTTCTTCTCGCTCGTGATCATGAGCATCGGCGCCTATCTGTCCATGCGCACCGATCCTGCCAGGAGTGCGCGGGCATGATCCACGATATGATCGCCATCGTCCAAGACTACTGGCTGCTGCTGCTGATCGGCCAATATCCGAACGGGCCGCTGGGCGGGCTCGCCAACACGCTGATCCTTTCTGCACTCAGCATCGCTCTCGCCTTTCCGGTCAGCATCCTCTTCGCGTTGGCGCGGCTCTCCAGGTCGCCGCTGCTGCGCTGGCCGGTCACGGCACTCGTCTATTTCACCAGGGGCGTGCCGCTCTTGATGCTCATCCTGTGGAGCTATTTTCTCGTTCCGCTGCTGACCGGCGCCGATGTACCGAGCTTCGTGACGATGCTGACGACGCTCGTGGTCTATCAGAGCGCCTTCCTGAGCGAAGTCGTGCGTGCCGGCATCGTCGCGCTCGGACCGGGCCAGATGGATGCGGGGCGTGCGCTTGGCCACAGCTATATCGGTGCGATGCGCTTCATCATCCTGCCGCAGGCACTCTACAACATGATCCCGAGCATCATCTCCACCTTCGTCTCGACGATCAAGGACACGACGCTCGGCTACGTGATCAACGTGCCGGACCTGACCTTTGCCGCAAGCCAGGTCAACAACCAGCTCCTGACGCAGCCTTTCCAGGTCTTCCTCATTCTGGCGATCGTCTACTTCGCCATCTGCTGGACGCTCACCTACTTCGCAAATCGCCTCGAGCGGAGCATCACGCGGCGGCGTGCGGGACTTTCCAACCTTCCTGCCGCCGCCTTGGTCGCGCCATCGAAAATCATATCGGAGCAGCTATGACCATGTCAGTTTCAGCACAGGAATTGCAGACGATCCGGCTTTCGCAGGTCTGCAAGAGCTACGGCGACTATCCGGTTCTGAAAGATATCGATGCGCAGGTCTCGCGCGGCGAGGTCGTGGTCATCTGCGGCCCGTCCGGGTCGGGAAAATCGACGCTGATCCGCACGATCAATCGCCTCGAGGAGATCAACAGCGGATCGATCACGCTCGACGGGCAAAACATTCACGCCGCCATGCGGGCAAAGGAACTCAATGCGCTGCGCAGCAGGATCGGCTTCGTATTTCAGAACTTCAACCTGTTTCCGCATCTTTCGGTGGTCGAAAACGTGTCGATGTCGCCGATCCGGGTGAAAGGCGTGGCGCCTGATGTTGCCGAGGACAAGGCCCTCAAGCTTCTCGATCGGGTCGGTCTTGCCGACAAGGCGCGGGCTTATCCCGGTCAACTCTCGGGCGGCCAGCAGCAGCGGGTGGCAATCGCCCGCGCCCTTGCCATGGAACCGCCGGTGATGCTGTTCGACGAACCGACCAGCGCGCTCGATCCCGAAATGGTCGGTGAAGTGCTGGCCGTCATGAAGAGCCTGGCGTCGGAAGGCATGACCATGCTCTGCGTCACCCACGAAATGGGTTTCGCGCGCGACGTCGCCGATCGGGTCTGGTTCATCGATGCCGGCCAGATCCTCGAAATGGCGACCCCCGAGGAATTCTTCAACAATCCAAGCCATCCCCGGGCGCAGCGTTTCCTCGCTGATCTCAGGCATTGATACCAACCACCAAAAACAAAGGAGAACAGCAATGAACTGGAAATGCCTAACTCTCACCGCCGCATTTGCCGGCATGGCGGCCGCCTTGCCCGCACAAGCCGATCAGCTCGACAACATCATGTCGGCGAAAACCCTGCGCTGCGCGACTTTCGCCGACGTTCCTCCCTTCGCTTCACCCGATCTGAAGACTCGCGAAATGGCCGGTTTCGACGTCGATCTCTGCGGCGCCATCGCCAAGGAACTGGGCGTCAAGGCTGAGATCAAGCCGGTTTCGGTCGAGGCGCGCGTGCCCGAGGTCAAGCTCGGCCGCGTCGACATCACCGTTGCCAACCTCGCCTATACTCTGAGCCGCGCCGAGCAGATCCAGTTCAGCGATCCCTACTATCTCGCCAAGGAAATGCTGATCGTACCGGCGGACGATGCCGGCAAGAAGAAGGCCGACTACGCAGGCCAGCGCATCGCTTCGACCAAGGGTTCGACCTCCGAGATGTCGATCAAGCTCAACAAGTCCGACCCGCTGACCTTCCAGGATACTGCCTCGGCCTATCTCGCCGTCCAGCAGGGCAAGGCGCGCGGCATGGTGGCCAACACCATGACGACGACCAAGTTCGTCAATGAATCGAAGAGCAAGGGCAAGGCAATGCGGATGATCGAGGAGCCGATGCTGTACCAGCCGATCGGCATCGGCATGGCCAAGGATCAGCCGGCGCTGACCGCCAAGATCAACGAGATCCTTCGCAAGCTCGACACATCGGGCGAGATCAACAAGATCTGGGACAAGTGGCTCGGCCCGGATACCGAATACAAGATGACGCGTACCGACAAGGTCGTATCGCTCTCGGAGCTGAAGTTCGACCCGATCCCTTAAGACTTCGGCGTCTTCCAATGACGATATCCAAACGAAATCAGACGGCGGGACATGCCCGCCGTCAGCCAAAAATGGGAGGCATCCATGATCCATATTAAAGATATTGCCGAACGGCCAAGCAGAGCCGATATCGACGCCGTTTCCAAATTTTCGCCAGCGACGATCCACGAAGCCCAAGGGCGCCGCGGAGCGCTTTCCTCCCGTCTGAAGCCCGTCGACTACCGCATGAAACTCTGCGGTCCGGCCTTCACGGTGAAATGCGCGCCGCGTGACAACATCATGCTGCAGCTTGCCATCAACTACGCAAAGCCGGGCGATATCATCGTCGTATCGGCAGGCGAATACGAAGAGGCCGGATCCTTCGGCGATGTGCTTGCCAATGCCTGCCTGGCAAAGGGCATCGGCGGCCTCGTGACCGACACCGGCGTGCGCGACACGCTTCAGCTGAGAGAACTCGGTTTCCCCGTCTTCTCGCTCAGCGTCTGCATCAAGGGGACGGTGAAGGAAACCATCGCGGCGGTGAACGACACGATCATCGTCGGCGGCGAAATCATCCATCCCGGCGACATCATCGCCGGTGATGCCGACGGCCTGGTGGTCGTGCGTCGCCAGGAAGCGCAGGAAGTCGCCAGGCTGTCACAGACCCGCGAAGATGCCGAGGCCGGCTATATCGCGGCATATAAGCAGGGCAAATCGGTCATCGAGGTCAGCAATCTCGAACCGGTGCTGAAAGCCAAGGGCCTCGTCGTCGACATCTGACGCGACACCGCAATAGCTATCAGCCCTGCCACTTTATAAGGCGGCTGGCCTTTTCGGCCAGCCGCCTTATGCAAACCGGGCGGTTCAAACGCTTTCGGGCGTAATCGTCTCGAAGGGCACCACGCGCTGAAGGATGGTTGTGCTGTCGCGGTGTTCCAGCGCGGCGATCATCGTGGCGATCAATTCGTCCGATATCTGATCCAGAGGATGGCACAATGCCGCCATGATCAGGCCTTCCGTCAAGCCCTTGCGCGTTTCCGGGCCGATGTCGCGGCAGACGACCCTGACCTTGTCCCGCTTTTCGACGGGTGCCTCGCGAAGAGCGCGCAGCACACCGGAAATTCCCCCTCCGACAATGAAAATGCCTCTGAGGTCATCGAGTTCTGAAAGCAGCTGGCTCACGATCCGGTAGGCTTCCTGCGGCTCCTCATGTGTGGGCCTGCTGTCATCCACCTGAAGATGGGGCGCGTGCTCTCGCATATAGGATCGAAAGCTCGCATCGGAGACATCCTGGCACTGATAGCGATGATTGCCGATGAACACTGCGATCCGGCCGGGCATCGGCGTGGTCTGAGCCAGAAACCACGCAGCCGTCCGCCCGAGCTTCCAATTGTCGGTGCCGACGAATCCGGCGCGATCCCGGGCGGACTGATCGGTTATATATGCAACGACTGGCTTTCCCCTCTCCCTGAGCGATTGGATGGTCTGCCCGATCAACGGGTGGTCACCCGCAATGACTGCAACTGCATCACAGCGTTTGCCAAGCGCTTCGAGCCGATCTGCAATATTTTGTGGCTCGAGGACATCGACGAAATCGACCACTGCCAAGACTTTTTCGTGTTGGCGTCTCGCGGCCGCCTCCGTGATCTTGGAGCCGAACAGCCGGTAGAGCTCACGGCTCGACTGCTGGAGAAGAAAGCCGAAACGATAATTCGGCAGGAGCCGCTGCCGGCGGTCCTCGATCACGCCGCGGCCATAAAATCCAATCTCTTCCGCGGCATTCTGCACCCTCTCGATCGTTTCCGCACGCACTGCGCCGGTACCTCCGAGGATGCGGTTGACCGTGGCGATGCTGACACCGGACGCCTGGGCAAGATCGGCAATGGTCGGTCTCTTCATGATATATTTCATTTCATTTTTGGATGAACTGAAATGATACATTAATTTCATCAAAACGCAATAGGCATTCCATTTTTGGCGGTCCGTTGATACAAATATTCCAGCGAGTTGGGAGCCTTGCTTTGAGGAATTGTTACTCTCGACCGCCTTTTTGGGAGGAAATCACATGAGTTTTTCTATGCGCGCCGTACGCGGGCTGCTGGCTGGCGCTGTTTTCGTTCTTGGCGCTTCTTCTGTCATGGCCGCGAATATTGCTGTCGTCGGCGGCAAGACCGACGACGAATTCTGGAGCCGCATCAAGAAGGGCGTCGATGATGCCCGGCTCGTCGTCGAGAAGAATGGCGGCTCCGTCAGCTATCTGCAGCTGCAGACCTACGACAATCTCGGGCCTGACGCCGCCCAGCTCGTCCGCACGGCCATCAGCCAGGGCGTGACCGGCATCGTGGTGCCGGACTGGGTGCCCGAGGCGGAAGACGAGGCCATCAAGGCTGCCGTCGCCGCCGGCATCAAAGTCATTCTCATGAATGCCGGCAGCATCGACAAAGCGCGCGAGCTAGGCGCGATCAACTATGTCGGCTCGGATGAATACACCGCCGGCAAGGCAGGCGGCGAATATTTCGCATCCAAGGGTGCGAAAAATATCATCTGCGTCAATACGCTCCCGGGCGCGGCAAACCAGGAAGCCCGTTGCAAAGGCGCCATCGATGGCATCACCGGAAAGGGCGGCGTCGGCAAGCAGCTGCCATTGCCGGCGACCAGCTTCGGCGATCAGACGGCAATCGCCGAGGCGGTCAAGGCGACACTGCTGCAGGACGACACCATTGACGGCGTCCTCAATGTTGGGGCTTCCGACGCCGATGCGGCTGCAAGCGGGATCGTTCAGGCGAACAAGGGCGGCAAGGTCGCGCATGGCACCTTCGACCTGAACGCCTCGGGGCTTGCCCGCATCAAGGATGGTTCGCAGACCTTTGCAATCGACCAGCAGCCTTACCTGCAGTCGCTGCTGGGGGTTTCGCTTCTCGCCGCGCATATCGACTACGGCACCAACCTGCCGACCGCACCGGTGCTGACCGGCCCGGGCATCGTCGATGCGGCGAACATCGACGCCACCCTGGCCGGCGTCAAGGAAGGCGCTCGCTGATCGTTCGAAACGGGCTCCGGCCCGCGGGATATCCGCGGGTCGAAGTTTATCGAGCGCGCGGACCACCGCGTCCGCGCGCCTGGAGATTCACGCCCAAACTGGGGTAGGCATATGAACAATCTTTCATTCGGCAACCTGTTGCGCCGTCCCGAGGCGGGTGCATTCCTCGGACTTGTCGGCGTCCTCCTGTTCTTCGTCATATTCGGCAGCACCAAGTTCCTGGAGCCCGCCGGCGCCGCAAGCTGGCTCAACGTCGCCGCCAATCTCGGCATTATAGCTCTTCCCATCGGACTTTTGATGATCGCAGGCGATCTCGACATTTCGATTGGCGCGATGATCCCCGCTGGCTCGATGACGGTCGCGGTCCTCTCGGGCTACTACGATCTTCCCATATGGGTCGGAATGCTCGGTGCGCTTGCCTTCGGCCTCATCGTCGGGTTGGTCAACGGTTACCTCGTCGTGCACACGGCCGTGCCTTCGCTGATCGTAACGCTCGGCACCCTCTTTGCGGTACAGGGCCTGATGCTTGGCACCTCGGTTCTCGTCACCGGCACCACGAGCGTGGCGCTGACGGCCGACCCCTGGGCAAAGTTTCTTTTCGGGCAGTTCCTGGGCGGATCGTTTCAGGTGATCATTCTGTGGTGGGTGGCCATCACCGCGGTCTTCATCTTCTTCATTCACTTCTCGCCTTACGGGAACTGGATTTTCGCGATGGGCGGAGACAAGGTCAGTGCCCGCAACGCCGGCATTCCGACGACCCGTCTGACGATGGTCCTCTTCGTTCTCTCGGCGATGAGCGCGTCCTTCGTCGGCATGTGTCAGGCCATCCTGTTCAATTCCGCGCAGGTTTCGGGCGGAATGACATTCATCTTCAACTCGATCATCTCGGTCGTCGTCGGAGGTGTGCTGCTGACCGGAGGCTTCGGGTCGGTGATCGGGATCTTCTTCGGCACGATCACCTTCGCCGTCGTCAACCAGGGCATCTACTTCACGACCTTCGACCGCAATTGGTCGAGCCTGATCATCGGCGTGATGCTGCTCGTGGCCGTCCTCATGAACAATACGTTCCGCCAGATGGCGCTAACCTATTCACCCAAGAAGAAGAAGTGAGAGCTGAGACATGGCTGGCCCAATTCTTGAACTTGAAAACGTCAACAAGTCCTTCGGCCCGATCGATGTGCTCTACGACATCACATTGAGCGTCCATCCCGGCGAAGTGCTTTGCCTGCTGGGTGACAACGGTGCCGGAAAGTCCACCCTGATCAAGACCTTTGCCGGTGTCTACAAGCCGACGAGCGGCACGGTGAAGTTCGAAGGTCGGCCGATCGTCTTCCAGAATCCGCGCGAAGCCGCAGACCTCGGCATTGCAACGGTCCATCAGTTCGGCGGCACCTTTCCGCTGATGAGCATCGGTCGGTCGTTCTTTGTGGGACGGGAACTGACCAAGGGCTTCGGCCCGTTCAAAATCTACGACCGCAAGGCGGCCAATGAAATCGCGGTCAAGGCGGTGCGCGAGTTCGGCATTACCCGCATCGACGATGGCGATCGCCTGATCGGCGGTCTGTCGGGCGGGGAGCGGCAATCCCTGGCGATCGCCCGAGCCGTCCACTTCGGCGCCCGGGTGCTGATCCTCGACGAGCCGACCGCCGCTCTCGGCGTCAAGGAGGCGGCGCATGTGCTGCGTATCGTCCTGGAAGCGCGCCGTCGCGGCCTCGCCGTCATTTTCATCACTCACAACGTCATTCACGCCATGACGGTGGGAGACCACTTCGCGGTGCTCATCAAGGGTGCGAAGGCGGCCGACTTCCGCAAGGGTGAAAAGACGCGCGAAGAGATTACCGACCTGATGGCAGGAGGCGAGGCCATGGCCGAACTCGAAGCCGAAATCGAAGCGTACTCGACGGCGCACAGCGGACATCCCCCGCCGGTCTGACCGACCGCCGCCGCGGATGAACTCCAGAAACTCTAAAGAGCTCGCCTACCCCGGCGGGATGGCCCAGCACAATCATCGGACGGGTAACAGCCATGAAGATTGCAATCGACCCCTTTATGCATCGCCACCTCTCACTCGAAGAATTGCCATCGAAAGTGGCTGAACTCGGATACGAGTGGATAGAGCTCAGCCCGAGGGCCGATTTTCTCGAGTGGTTCAAGGCGCCGCGCGTGTTTCCGGCCCGCGCCAAGGTATTCAAGAAAGCGCTTGCCGATGCCAATGTCGGCATTGCCTCGATCCTGACGATGTACCGGTGGGCCTCGAACGATGAAAATGAGCGGCAAGCTGCCGTCAAGCATTGGAAGCGCGCCATCGAGATCAGTGTCGAACTCGGCGTCGACACGATGAACTCGGAATTCGGCCGCGGCCCCCACCCGGACAAGGGTTCGTGCTACTGCTGCCATACCGGTTCCATGATCGAGGCCTGCGAAGACGCCTGGTGGCGTTCGATGGAAGAGTTGGTGCCGATCTTTGAAAAGGAAGGCATAAATCTGCACGTCGAACCGCATCCCGAGGATTGGTGCGAAACCCTGCAGCCGGCGCTCGATATCATCAGGACGGTCAACTCGAAGAACGTCAAGTTCCTCTATTGCGCGCCGCATACCTTCTACTTCGGCGATGATACCAAGGCGATGCTCCGGGAAGCAAAAGACGTGCTCGCCCATGTCCATGTCGGCGACACCTTCAACCACAAGGCCTCCTCGGGGCTGCGCTACATCCTCAACCCTCCAGGCACGCAGGCCAGGGTGCATCAGCACCTGAACATCGGCCAGGGCGAGGTTCCCTGGGAAGACTTCTTCAGCACGCTGGCGGAGATCGGGTTCGACGGCATCATGACCGCATGCGTCTTCGCCTGGGAGGACAAGGCCGACCACTCCGGCAAGTTCATGCGCGCCGAAATGCAGCGCTTCGTCGACAAGTACTGGACCGCGAAATAACGCGCGATGCCCCTCTAGCGGTTCGCGATGCAGCCAGGCGATTGGCGCGAGCGACCGCGACAGGGGTTCTGCCCAGAACGCTCAAACATCACAGACATCATTCCTGGAAGGACAGAAGATGATCAACGGAGAAAGATCCATCGAGCGCGCCCTGCGTTGGGGCATGGTCGGCGGCGGCCGCACCGGGCAGGTGGGCTACAAGCATAGAACCGGCGCCCAGCGGGACGGCACCTATCGGCTCATCTGCGGAGCCTTCGATCTCGACGCCGAGCGCGGACGCGACTTCGGCACGAAGATCGGCGTCGCTGCGGACAGATGCTATGGCGACTATAAGGAGCTGATCGCCAAGGAGGCCGGGCGTGAGGACAGTGTCGAGGTCGTCTCGATCGCCACGCCGAACTTCACCCATTACGAGATCACCAAGGCGTGCCTGGAAGCCGGTCTTCACGTGATCTGCGAAAAGCCGCTGTTCTTCACCGTCGCCGAATGCGACGAGGTCGCCAAGCTGGCGGAAGAGAAGGGCCTGATCGTCGGCGTCACCTACGGTTTCACCGGCCATCCGCTGGTTCATCAGATGGCGGCGATGGTCAAGAAGGGCATGCTCGGCGATATCCGCATCGTCGACATGCAATATACCCACGGCTTCAACGCGGGCGACGATGTCGGCGCCGGCGAAGCCGTGAAATGGCGCACCAATCCCAAGACGGCTGGCCCGACCTTCGTTCTGGGCGATATCGGCACGCACCTCTACTATCTCTCCGAAGTGGTGCTGCCGCATATGAAGATCGAAAAGCTGCTCTGCGACCGCAAGGCTTTCATTCCGACCCGTACACCGCTCGAAGACCACGCGACCGTTCTCATGCATTACGACAACGGCGCCCGCGGCCGTCTTTGGGTCTCTTCGGTGAATGCCGGGAATATGGGTTCGCAGCGCTACCGTTTCGTCGGCTCCAAGGCCTCCGTCGAATGGTCCGATTCCCATCCCGACCAGTTGATTTACGAGGTGCAGGGTGAACCGAACCGAACCTTGCATCACGGCATGCCCTACCTCGAAGAGGAAAGCCTCGCCTACGATCGCATGGGCGCGCTGCACACCGAAGGCCTGGGCGACAGCTGGGCGAATATCTACCTCTGGATCGCCCAGGCGATCGACGCAAAACGCCGCGGCGACGAGGCCTTCCTCAAGGGTCATCATTATCCCGGCATCGAAGCCGGCACCGAAGGCGTGCGCTGGCTGGAAAACTGCGTCCGCTCGGCAGACGCAGGTTCGGCCTGGGTCGAGTTCAAGTGATCGATCAAGGGGCGCGTCGGATCTCCTCCATCCTCCTCCCAGGCGCGTCCCCGACACCCTTTTTTAGAAAGACAATTACATGAAACTATCGATCTGCACCGATGTGATGGGCGACCTTTCCTTCACGGACATGCTCGACAAATGCGTCAAACTTGGTGTCGAGGGTATCGAGATGACTGGCGGCGGTTGGTCGCGCGGGCCGCACTTCCGTGCGGACGAGCTGCTGGCCGACAGGGGCCTGCTCAAGACCAAGCTGAAGGAAATCGAAGCCCGCGGCCTGGAAATCGCCGCGCTGAATTGCTCGGCAAACCCGCTCGATCCGGGTGACATGGGCAAGCGCCACCGCAAGGAAATGGAGGACACCATCCGGCTCGCCGGCGAAATCGGCGTGAAGAAGATCGTCACCATGTCCGGCCTGCCGGAAGCCGCCCCCGGCGACACGGTGCCGAACTGGCTCGTCTACACCAAGAGCTGGCCGAACGAGATGCCTGAGCGCGACCGATATCAGTGGGAAGATCGAACCTTCCCGCTCTGGCACGGCCTGGTCAAGCTTGCCGATGAAGTCGGCGTCGAAAAATATGCGCTGGAAAACTTCTCGGCCATGCTCGTCTGGAATCCCGAGACGCTCTTCCGTCTGCGCAACGAAGTCGGTCCGAAAGTCGGCATGAACCTCGACCCGTCGCATCTGATGTGGATGGGCGCGGACCCGATCGCCTCCGCCCGTGCTCTGGGCAATGCCATCCATCATTGCCATGGCAAGGATACCCGCATCGAGCGCGGCCTCGCCGATATCAACGGCTTGCTCGAGCTCAAGGACGTAACCGACGTCGCCAATCGCAGCTGGAACTATGTCGCCGTCGGCGCCGGCCATGACCTGCAATGGTGGAAGGAGTTCTTCTCCGTAGTGCGGATGGTCGGCTACAACGATTGGGTCAGCCTCGAGATGGAAGACTTCACCATGTCGACCGAGGCGGGCATCCAATCCTCCATCGATGCGCTGCAGGCAACAATCAGCCGCTGATGGACAGGCGCGGGCGGTCGTTCGCCCGCGCTCCCTTGCATTGGTCGTTTCTTGTGAAGAGGCCGACGATGCCCAACCCGATCACCATGACCGAATTCAATACTATTGCGAGGAAACCGACATGACCAAGACATTGGACGTGATCACGATCGGGCGAGCCGGCGTCGACCTCTATGGGGCACAGGTCGGAGGACGGCTGGAGGATATGGGGTCCTTCGAAAAATATATCGGCGGCAGTCCGACCAACATTGCCTGCGGCACGGCGCGACTGGGCCTCAAGTCGGCACTGATCTCCCGGGTGGGCGATGAGCATATGGGCCGGTTCATCCGCGAGGAGCTTGCCCGGCATGGCGTCGATGGCAGGGGCGTCGTGACGGATCCCGAACGGCTGACGGCACTCGTCATTCTTGGGATCCGGGACGAAGAACGTTTCCCGTTGATATTTTACCGGGAAAATTGCGCCGACATGGCGCTTTGCGAGAATGATATAGACGAGGCTTTCGTTTCCAGCGCCCGTTCGGTGCTGGTGACCGGAACGCACCTCTCCCATCCGTGCACGGAAGCGGCCGTGCTCAAGGCGCTCGGCTTTGCCCGCAAGCATGGGGCCAAGACGGCTCTCGACATCGACTATCGTCCAAACCTTTGGGGGGTGGCCGGCCATGGCGAGGGGGAAAGCCGCTATGTGGCAAGCGGGCAGGTGACCGAAAAGCTCCAGGCGACGCTTCATCTGTTCGATTTGATCGTCGGGACGGAGGAAGAATTCCACATCGCCGGCGGGACGACCGATACCGTGGCGGCACTGCGGGCCGTGCGCGCCGTGACTGCGGCAACACTCGTCTGCAAACGCGGCGCCAAAGGGGCGGTCGCATTCGAAGATGCAACACCGGACAATCTGGACGAGGGCATATCGGGCGAGGGTTTCCCGGTCGAAGTCTTCAACGTTCTCGGCGCCGGAGACGGCTTTTTCGCCGGGCTGCTGAAAGGCTGGCTTGATGGCGAGGATTGGCCGACCGCGCTCCGATACGCCAATGCCTGCGGCGCTTTTGCAGTCTCTCGTCACGGCTGCACGCCGGCATATCCGTCACTTCAGGAGCTGAATTTCTTCCTCGAGCGCGGCATGACGCGCGCCGACCTGCGTAATGATCCAGCGCTGGAGCAGATACACTGGTCGACCAACCGGCATGGCGATTGGTCCGAGATGCGAGTCTTCGCCTTCGATCACCGGATGCAGCTCGAAAGCATGGTGGGCTACACGCCGTCGAAGGGCGGCGCCTTCAAGGAGCTTTGTCTTGAAGCAGCACTCAAGGTGCAGAACGGGCGTTCCGGCTACGGAATCCTCTGCGACGACCGGATCGGCCGACGCGCACTCCACGCTGCCTCCGGGACCGGCCTTTGGATCGGCAGACCCTGCGAATGGCCGGGGTCTCGGCCGCTTAGCCTGGAGCCGTCACTCGGTCCCGATTGCGGGGGGCTTTCGGAATGGGCGCGCGAGAACGTCGTCAAGGTGCTCTGCTTCTGCCACCCCGATGACGACGATGCGACCTGGGCCCGGCAACTGGCGGACGTGCGGCGACTTTACGTGGCCTCGCGGCGCAACAGGCTGGAATTCCTGCTCGAGGTCATCCCTTCCAAGGTCGCAAGCATCACCACGGACACGACCGCGACGCTGATCCGCCGCTTCTACGCCGAAGGCATCTATCCTGACTGGTGGAAGCTGGAACCGATGGACGAGCCCGAAGCTTGGACGCAGGTCTGTGCCGCCATCGAGGACAACGATCGTCATACAAGAGGGATCGTGGTCCTCGGCCTGGATGCGCCGGAGGAGGTGTTGAAGGCGAGCTTCGAAGTTGCCGCAAGCTTCCCGCTCGTCAAGGGATTTGCCGTCGGCCGGACAATCTTCGGCTCGGTCGCCCGCGGCTGGTTCGAGGGCTCGATCAGTGACGAAGAGGCCATCGACGAGATGGCGAAACGATATTCCCGGCTTTGCACGGTCTGGGACGGCGCGCGGGCGCGCGTTCAGGAGGCAGCAGAATGAGCACGATACGACTGACCGCCGCGCAGGCCATGATGAAATGGCTCTCGGTCCAGATAACGGAGGATGGCGAGCGCTTCATCGAAGGCGTCTGGGCGATCTTCGGTCACGGCAACGTCGCCGGCATCGGAGAGGCGCTGCATGGGATTGGCGACGCCCTTCCCACATGGCGGGGTCAGAACGAACAGACCATGGCGCATGCGGCGATCGCTTATGCGAAGACATTGAAGCGCCGGCGCGCCCATGCCGTGACATCGTCGATCGGCCCGGGCGCCACCAATATGATCACGGCCTGCGCACTTGCCCATGTCAACAGATTGCCCGTGCTTTTCATACCCGGCGACGTATTCGCCAATCGCCGCCCCGAGCCGGTGTTGCAGCAGATCGAGGATATGAACGACGGGACCGTCAGCGCCAATGACTGCTTCCGGCCGGTCTCAGCCTATTTCGATCGCATCGCCCGTCCCGAGCATCTCCTGACTTGCTTGCCGCGAGCCCTATCCGTCATGACCGATCCCGGCAGCTGCGGCCCCGTTACGCTCGCCTTCTGCCAGGATGTGCAAGCAGAGCTCTACGACTACCCGGAAGCCTTTTTCGAACCGAAGGTGTGGCGCATCCGCCGTCCCGAACCGGATCCGCAGGAGGTCGCAGATCTCGCCGATGCCATCCGGGCTGCGCGCAGGCCAGTGATCATTTCCGGCGGCGGCGTCATCTATTCTGAGGCCGAGGCCGAGCTCGCCGCATTCGCGGAAAAGCATCATATCCCATTTGTTGAAACACAAGCCGGGAAGGGCGCCAACAGCTGGGAGCACCCGCTGAATTTCGGATCACCGGGTGTGACCGGCTCGGCGTCGGCCAATGCCCTTTGCGCCGAGGCTGACCTCGTGATCGGCATCGGCACCCGCTTCCAGGATTTCACCACAGGCAGCTGGGCGCTTTTCCGCAATCCCTCGCGCCGGCTCGCTTCGATCAATCTTGCCGGATATGACGCAACCAAGCATTCGGCATTGCCCTGCGTCGGTGACGCCAGGGTCACGCTGACGCGCCTGTCCGCCGCGCTCGAAGCGTATCGCGGGCCTGGCGTCGATGCCGGGAGCAGGACCGATTGGCACCAAACGGTCGAGCGCGTGACGGCGGCGCCGGAAGCGGACGGGCCTGGAAACCTGCCCACCGATGCGCAGGTCATCGGCGCCGTGCAGCGGGTGGCGACGGAAAACTCCGTGGTCATGTGCGCGGCCGGTACCATGCCGGGCGCACTGCAGGTGCTGTGGCAATCTGCCAAGGGCGGATACCACATGGAATATGGTTTTTCCTGCATGGGGTACGAAGTGGCGGGCGCCATGGGCATCAAGCTCGCTCGCCCTGACAAGGAGGTCATCTGCTTTGTCGGCGACGGCTCCTACATGATGGCCAATTCGGAAATCGCAACCGCCGTCATGCGGCGGGTGCCGTTCACCGTCGTGTTGACCGACAACCGCGGTTACGGCTGCATCAACCGCCTCCAGATCGAATGCGGCGGCGCCGAATTCAACAACATGTACAAGGACTGCAATGTCGACGTGCAGCCCGAGATCGATTTTGTCGCGCATGCCGCCTCGATGGGCGCCTATGCCGAAAAGATAGGGTCCATCGCCGAGCTCGAGGCACGCATCGCCGCCGCGCGGGAACGGAACATTCCGAGCGTTCTGGTGATCGACACCGATGCGGTTCCCGGAACCGATGCAGGTGGCCATTGGTGGGATGTCGCCGTTCCGCAGGTCGGCGGCCCGGAGCGGCTCGAACAGGCCCGCGCGCGTTACAACGAGAATGCCGCCAATCAACGCGCGTTTGATTGAAAGACAGGAACTTGGCTGAATGCTCCCGCCACACGGCGGACGCCCGCGCTAAAATATCAGTCTGGACACTATTATGGACGCGTGTTCTATAAAATGGACAGATTTGACGGGAGCACGCCATGCATCTTTCCATGTGGACTTATCCCTGGGACGTCCAGGACCAGGGGCTCGCCGCACTTGCCGCCGACCTTCACGACCGTGCTGGACTGACGACGGTCAGCCTGGCGACCTCCTATCATGCCGGCCGGTTCCTGCAGCCGCGCAGCCCGCGGCAGAAGGCCTATTTCCCCGAAGACGGGACAGTCTATTTCCGGCCGGATGAAAGCCTGTGGCAGGACAAGGTGATCCGGCCGCTGATGGCTGGGAATGTCACTGAGCGCGGCGACATGCTGGAAGCGCTCGTCAAGGGACGCGAGGCGACGGGTCTCAAGGTCTCTTGCTGGACCGTCTGCCTCCACAATACCCGCCTCGGCATGCTGCATCCCGATCACGTGACGCGGAACGCCTTCGGCAATCCCAACTATTACAATCTTTGCCCCTCCAGCCCGGCGGCGCGGGACTATGCCGTTACCCTTGTTCGCGACATCACGACCAACTACCGGCCCGATATGGTGGAACTCGAGAGCCCGAACTTCATGGGATTCGCGCACGAATACCATCACGAGAAAGATGGCGTCGGCCTGAACGCCGAAGATGATTTCCTGCTGTCGCTCTGCTTCTGCGACCATTGCACGGCGCGTGCCGAAAAGGCCGGTGTGCCGGTCAAAGGCGTGCGCCGGTCGGTCGCGCGCTTCATCGCCGAACTTTGCGAACGAGCTGTCCCGGAACGGCAATTCCCCGACTTCCCGGCAGCCGGCATCGACGCCTTTCGCGACCAGCCTGAGCTGCATGCCTATCTCACTTGGCGCAGCGAACCGGTGACCAGCCTGATCGGCGAGATCAAGGCGTCCGCCGATCCGGCAACCCGCATCGTGCTCATCGACCTGAAGGACGGCTGGCTCGGCGGCGTCGATCTCGCCGCCGCCGGCAAGCTCTGCGACGGGGCGATCCTCTGCTGCTACGACATGGAGCCGGATGCCGTCGGCGACGTCATCCAGACCGGCAGGGCGGCAATCGGACCGGGCAAGTTCCTCGGGGTGGGGCTACGCGTCTTCTATCCGGAGGTTGGTGGGCCTGCGATCCTGGCCGCACGCGCCAAGGCCGCCGTCGATGCCGGCGCTGACGGCGTGAACTTCTACAACTACGGCCTGATACCGGCAAAGCGTCTCGACTGGATCAAGGCAGCGGTCGACACAATCGCTTGAGCAGATCAGCGCTCCTCAGGATGCGATGGGTTCGGCGACCTGGATCAGGCAGTCGCCGGCCTGGCTGTCGCAATGCAGCCTCTGGGAAATGACAATGCCGCTCTCGGCAAAGCGCAGCTCTTCCTCCGGCTGCTCCAGGCGTTCGAGATCATGATACCATCCGGCAAGCTCGCCGGCGGAAACGGTGGCGCCGAGGGCTGCGGCCGGCTCGAACCAGCCTCTGCGGTTCGCATAGATGCCCTGGCTATGTCTAGATAGTGAAAGCAGCTGCAACGGTCCCGGCTCGGCGAGCGGCACGCGCGACAGGACCGGATGCTTCACGATGCCGAGGGTGACGAGCAGCCGGTCGATCGCCGCCGCCGTGAAAGCCATTGTCTCAGGCGTCACGGTACCGCCGCCGCCGAACTCGCCGGAAAGACCGATGGTTCCGGCCCTTGCCGCAGCACCCATCGATGTCGGTGCGGTCGGCCCGTTATCGGCGATGAAGGCATGCGCCGCACCCATGGCGCGCATCAGCGAAACGGACCGCTCGAAGCGAGCGGTATCGGCCTGCCGCTCGATCAGCGTGCAGGGCAGGTGGGCCATGGAGGTGCCGCCCGAATGCAGGTCGAGCACGACGTCATGGCGCGGAAAAAGTTCGTGTTCGAGGAAATGCGCGACGCGCGCCGTCGGCGACCCGCTGGGATCACCGGGAAACGCCCGATTAAGATTGCCGCCGTCGAAGGGCGAGCAGCGCTTGGCCGCCATCACCGCCGGCAGGTTCGCCATCGGCAGGATGGTGACGGCGCCGCGGATTTCGGCGACATCAAGCAGCCGCATCAGCCGGCCGAGCTGGAGTTCGCCCTCATATTCGTCGCCATGGTTGCCGGCCATCAGCAGCAAAGAAGGCCCCTCGCCATTTTTCAGGCGAAGGATCGGAATGCGGATCTGATAATAGGGCGACCGGTCGATCGAATAAGGAATGGCGAGGTGGCCGGCCTGCCGGCCCTCGCGCGAAAAGTCGATCGGATTGACGAGACCGCTATGCATGATGTCTCCAGTGCGAACGGTTGCGATGCCGTCAAAGGGCGGCGACGGCAGTCATTTCGACGCGCAGATCGGGATCGGCGAGACGAGCTTCGGTGCAGGCGCGGGCCGGCGGGTTTTCGATGTCGATCCAGTCATCATAGACGCTGTTCATCGCCTCGAAATCGACGATCGCCGGCAGGAAGACATTGACGGCGATAAGGCGCGAGCGATCGATACCCGCCTCTTTCAAAAGGGCGTCGATCTTGCCGAGCACGTCGCGGGTCTGATCCTTGATATCAGCCTTGCGATTTTCCGCGACCTGGCCGGCAATATAGACGAGGCCGCCGTAGCTGACGGCTTGGCTCATGCGCGAGCCTTTCTGATAACGCTGGATCATGGCGGGTTTTCCTTTTCTTGCTTTTGGAGGGAGAGTTCAGCCGAAGCTGGTCAGATAGGCCGCCGTCACCGAATGGTCCGGATCGAGGCCGTAGAGGATGGCATGCCGGTCAAGGCAGGTGCAGGGATGCGAGATGCCGCACTCGATGACGTCGCCGACCGCGACGTCGCTGCCGTCGGCAAGGGCCACGAAGGCGTGCTGATCGTTGAGGCGAAACACCTCGGCGTCTCCGAGATCGGCGAGATACGCCCCATTGCGATAGAGCGCCAACGGCCGCGGCAGGCCCTGGTCCATCGCCACGTCGCGTATGCCCATGCCGCAGATCGCCAGTCGCGCCTCCGGCCGCGACAGGACCTCGGCCCAGACCCGCAGCGCCGGACGGAAACCTGCAGCCGCCGAAACCGTCTCGCCGCCGATGCGGAAACCGCCGCGTGCATCGAGGCCGGCAAGGCCGCGTTCGTAAATGCCGTGATCGTGGAAGAAGATCGCGCCGCTGCGCAGCACCAGCCGGCAGGCGGGATCGGCCGCAACGGCGGCTGCAAGCCTGGCAATCACGACGTCGAAAAACACTGAGCCACCGGCCGTGACCAGGAGCGGCCGCTCGTCGCCGATGCGGGCGCGCAGCTTCGGCAGGAAATCTGATGTCACCGCCATCAGCGCGTCGATGCGACGCATCGTCTCTTCCGCATCGGCGGTCGCGGCCGCACCCTCATAGGCGGCGATGCCGGTCAGCCGGAAGGCCGGCGTCTCCGCGGCAACGATCGCGTCAAGAATTGCTTCGGCGGCGTCGACGCTGCGGGCACCGGCGCGGCCGGCGCCGAATTCCACCAGCAGGCCGAGAGGCGGTAGATCTGAGCGCTCCTGCCAGGCGGAGCGAAGAGCCTCGACCAGCGCTGTCGAATCCACGAAGACATGGAGTTCCGCATCGGGATAGCGGCCAAGCAGGGCCGCGAGCCGGCGGGCGGCGGCGGCCCCGCCGATCTCGTTGGCGAGGATCAGCCGGCGTTGTCCCGCCTTGAGCAGGACAGCGGCCTGGCGGATATCGGCGACCGTCGTGCCCCAGGCGCCTGCCGCCAGAAGTGCCAGCGCCAGCGCCGTCGACATCGGTGTCTTGGCATGTGGCGCGATGTCGGCGCCGTGGCTTTTCACATAGGCCATCATCAGTTCGACATTGCCGGTGAAAGCCTGCCGGTCGAGCGAGATCAGCGGCAGGGCCATCCTGCCGTCATAGGGCTTCCATCCCTGCTTGCCGATTGCAGCAAGCGCAAGTGGCGGATTGCCTGGCGGAAAGCCGCGCACCCGCTCGTCGATCAGCACGTTTTCCGTCGCGGTATGAAGGTCAGACATGGCAGCCCCTGCTGATGTCGGCCGGGTCGGCGATGCCGAGCCGGTAGGTGTCATTGGCGGTGGCAAAGAACAGGGCGCGCTGCTCGTCGTAAGAGAGCTGCGAGGTGACCGTGCGGAAAACCTGGTAGACCTCGTCGAAAGAAGCGTGCAAGCCCGCGACCGGAAAGTCGCTCGCGAACATGGCGCGCGCCGAACCGAAACACTCGAGGCAATGGTCGATCACCGGCCGCAGGCTTTCGAGCGTCCACTTATTGTCATAGGCGACGAGGTTGGAAATCTTCAGGCGCAGATTCGGCTCGCTGCCGAGCGCCCGCAGGCCGCGGCGCCAGAGCGCCATTCCGTCCTCCGTCCGGTCAGCCGGGCTGCCGCCGTGGTTGAGCACGAAAAGCGTTTCTGGAAAAGCGCGCACCAGTTCGAGCGCCTCATTCATCTGCCAGGGATAGAGCATCAGGTCGAAGACCAGCCCGAGCCGCGTGGCATGGGCAAGCCCCGCCCGCCAGGCGGGATCGCCCATGCGATCTGGACGGGGCGCAAAACTCTTCGCCGCGTCCGGATGCCAGCTCAAAATATCACGGATGCCGACGACATTCGGGTTTGCCGCTTCCGCCTCGAGCAGGCGCATGGCGTCCGGCCCGTCGAGAGGCACGCGCGCGATATAACGGCGCGCCACGCCGGAGCTGCGGTCGAGGCCATCCAGCCAGCGGCTCTCTTCCAGCGGGTAAGCAACGGACCAGCCGGCCTCCACATGCACGGTCGCAATCACGTTCTGGCGGGCAGCATCGGTGCGATAATCGTCGATGCCGTAGTCGCGTAGGATCGGTGCGAGGCTTCCGAAAACCATCTCTTCGCCGGAAGCTCGAGCCTTCTGCAGCCAGGGATGGCGTTGCAGGCTGAGGTCCCAGAGGTGATGGTGCGGGTCGATCACCGGTCCGTCGTAGAGCTCCGTCATCGGCGCGCCTCGCGGCCGGAAACGAGCAGAAGGGCAAGGATCAGCGTCCCGAACATGATCGACCGCCAGCCAGGGGAGGCATTGACGACGGTGATCAGCGCCGTCGTCGTGACAAGCAGGATTGCCCCCGGAATGGTCCCGGCATAGGTGCCGCGGCCGCCGAGGATGGAGGTGCCGCCGAGCACGACGGCGGCGATCGAGGTCAGCAGGTAGGGGTCGCCGATGCCGACATAACCTTGCCGGTTCATGCCGAGCACGAGAATGCCGGCGAGCCCGGCGAAAAAGCCCGACAGAGTGTGGACGATCAGCGTGTTGCGCGTGACGCTGACGCCGGAAAGCCGGGCCGCCAACGGGTTCGCCCCAAGCGCCAGGAAACGGGCGCCGATCGGCATGCGGTGGACGAGCAGCAGGACGACGATCGAGACGACGAGCCACAGAATGATGCCCGAGGGAATGCCGAGCGGCCGCGCCTGCCCGAGCAGAATGACCGCCGGGTTGCTGACGGTGACCGCGCTGCCGCCGGCGATGATGACGAGCAGGCCCTGCAGGAAAGTCGCCATGGCCAGCGTCATGATGATTGGCGGCACGCGAAGATAGGCAGCCCCGGCGCCGTTCATCAGGCCGATGCCGGTGGCGATGGCAAGGGCCGCCGCGATGCCGGCGAGGCCGGTCGGGTCCCAGGCGGGCGAAATCAGCGGCAGCAGGATCGCCGTGACTGTTATGACCGCGCCGACGGAAAGATCGATGCCGCCCATCAGGATGACAAGCGTCTGGCCGGCAGCGGCAATGCCGATCACAGCAGCGAGTTCGAGCAGGTAGCGCAGGTGACCGTAGGCGCCGAAACCACGCAGCGAGACACTTGCGACGATCCAGACGAGCGCGACCAGAAGGAAGGTCAGCAGCGGTGGATTGCGGAACGCGGACCTGATGATGTTCATCGCCTTGCCCTCCAAGCCCCAAGAAGTTCCGGCACGGCGACTGCGCCAACGATGATCAGGCCTTGCGCGACATATTGGGCGACCGGCGGGAAACCCAGGAAGAACATGACGTTGATCATCACCGAGAGCAGCAGGCTGCCGCAGATCGCGCCGCGCATCGTGCCCTTGCCGCCAAGGAAACCCACGCCGCCGAGCACAGCGGCGGCGATCGAGTTCAGCGTGAAGGGCGTGCCGATGACGGGATCACCCGAGCCTGTCTGCGCAGCGACGAAGAGACCGGTCAGGGCTGCGAGAAGACCGGACAGCGCGAAGGCGACAACCTTCACCCGTTCGACCGGGACACCGGAGCGGAACGCACCGACCGGATTGTCGCCGGCCGCGTAGATGCCGAGGCCGAGCGGCGTTGCCAGAAAGGCCTTCCAGAGCGCCAGGATCACGATGAGCAGCAGGAAGGCGACGGGCGTGTGGCCGGCCAGCACCGTCGACAGCCAATCCGGAATGAACCCGCCCGGCCGCGGCAGCAGAATGAGTGCGACCCCGCCGATGATGAAGGAGCCGGCAAGCGTAACGATGATTGCAGGCAGCCTCAGATAGGTGACGATGGCGCCGATGACGGCACCGATCGAAAGACCGGCAAGCGAGACCGCAAGAATACCGCCCGGCACGCCGAGCGCTCCTTCCATCGTCGTCGCGGCAATCACCGCTCCAAGGCTGACGAGCGGGCCGATCGCCAGCGTGATGCCGCCGTTCAGCATGAGCAGCGCCTGCGCCATGGTGACGAGCGCCAGCGGGAACCAGTTCTGCGTGAACTTCGAAAAGCCGCCGATCGAAAGGATGCCGGGAAAGAGCAGCGCATAGAGAATGAGAAACGCGGCGACAACCAGATAGAGGCCGGCAAGGCCGCGGTTGCGGCGAAGCTGGATCGAGCCGTAGAGCCGGGAGGACGAACTTGTGCTCATGCCGCCTCTCCCTGCGTCGTGGTGGTGATGCCCATGGCCGCTCCGACGATCGCTCGTTCGCTGATTTCATCCTGCGACAGCACCGCGGCGACGTGCCCCTCGCGCAGAACCACGACACGGTCGCAGAGATGCACGAGCTCCGGCGTATCGGAACTGGCCAGAATGACCAGCCGCCCCTCGGCGGCGAAGGCGCGGAGCATGAGGTAGATTTCCCGCTTGGTCTCGATGTCGACGCCGCGCGTCGGATCGTTGAGGAGCAGAACGGAGGGATCGAGCGGCAGCCACTTGGCGAGCGCCACCTTCTGCTGGTTACCGCCGGAAAGCGCCTGCACCGGGCGGGCCGTATCGCCCTTGATCGTCAGCCGGCGCGCCAGATCGGCGACCAGGCTGCTTTCCGCCGACCGGTCGCGCAGCCCCTTGCAGGCGAGCCGTCCAAGCGAGGGCAGGATGAGATTGGAGGCGATGGAGTGGGGCAGCACCAGTCCCTCATGCTTGCGGTCGGCCGGGACATAGACGATGCCGGCGGCATTCGCCTCGCCGACATCGGCGGGCAGGGCGGGCTTGCCGGATACCTCCGCTCTAGACGCCGAGGCTGGAATCGCGCCGTAGAGGCCGAGCAACAGGTCTTCCTGCCCTTGTCCTACGAGCCCGCCAATGCCGGCGATCTCGCCGGCGCGGGCGGAGAAGCCGACGTCACGCATCATGCCGGCGGAAAAACCTTCGACGCTGATGCGCATCGCACCAGGTGCTGCGGCCAGGCGCGGCGGGAACAGGTCGCCGGTCTCGCGACCGACCATCAGGCGCACCAGGCCTTCGCCGTCGATGCCGGACAGCGACTGGTCGGCGGTGACCAAGCCGTCCTTCAGCACTGTGACATGCGAACACAGCGCCTGCACCTCGTTGAGGCGGTGGGAAATATAGAGAAGTGCGGTGCCGCGGTCCCTCAGCGTCTCGATCAGGCGGGCAAGGATGCCGGCTTCGTGCGCGGAGAGCGATGAGGTCGGCTCGTCCAGAATGAGCACACGCGGCTTGCGGAACAACGCCTTGGCGATCTCCACCATCTGACGGCGGCCAAGCGCGAGGTCGGCGACCGGCATGTCGAGCGGCTCGGTGAGCCCCACCATATCGCAGACGTCTGACACGCCGCGATGAAGCGCTCTGTAATCGATGAGACCGAACCGGCGCGGAAATGCGCCGAGCCCGATGTTTTCGGCAATCGAGAGACTGGCCGTGAGGCTCAGCTCCTGCTGAACGACGGCAATACCCGCGCCGCGCGCAGCCGCCGGGCTGAAGCGTTCGACCGGCTTGCCGTCGACGAGGATGGAACCGCCGTCCGGCTGGAGAGCGCCGGACAGGAGGTTGATCAGCGTGGACTTGCCGGCGCCGTTTTCGCCGAGCAAGGCGTGAACCCTGCCCGGCAGAAGGGTGATGTCGACGCCCTTCAAAACGGGATTGCCGAAAAATCCCCTGAACACCTGCCGGGCTTCCAGCAGGGGTCTTTTTTCCGTCATGACGGCTTTCCTCAACCCGAGTTACTTGGGCGGATTACTTGGCGGCAAGCAGCTTGTCGAAGAGCGCCTTGTCGTAGTCCGAGTAGATATAGCCGTCCGCCGGGAACTTGTCGGCCCGCGCGAGGTAGCTGCCGATCGTGCTGTCGTCGATGACAGGCAGCGGCACCTTGACGAAGGCCGGAACGTCCTTGCCTTCCAGCGCCTGCACGGCAGTGTAGACGGAAAGCGCGCCGAGCCAGTTGGGCTGCATGGTGGCCCAGCCCTTCAGTCCCTTCTCCTTCCAGAGCTCCAGGAACTGCCTGGCGTTTTCGCCTGTTGTCGGCACCTGGTCGCGGCCCTGACGCTCGAAGGCGAGGACGGAGCCGGCCGATAGCGCGCCGCCGAGCGACAGCACGCCGTCGATTTCGGGATTGGCGAAAAGCAGGCTGGTCATCGCTTCCTGGGCCGGGGCGACATTATATTCCGTGTTCGTCTCGGTGATCACCTGGAGACCGGGATTGGCATCGAGGACCGGCTGGGCGCCCTTGCGGCGGTCGTCGCTCACCGAAATGCCGGCCGGGCCGTTCATGATGATGATCTTGCCCTTGCCGCCGAGCTGGCTGACCATCCACTTTGCAGCGGTCGCGCCCCATTCGTTGGAATCGGTGTTGATCTTCGCCGTCACCTTGTCGGTGTTGACAAGGCTGTCGAAATTCACGACGGCAATGCCCTTGTCGCAGGCATCGGATATGACGCGGTCGAGCGCGTTGGAGGAACCGGCGATCACGACGATGGCGTCGACATTGGCGTCGATCATCGACTGGATATGCTGGATCTGCGTCTGGGCGTTGCCCTGCGCGTCCGTGATCATCAGGTCCTTCACCAGGCCCGCCTTCTTCAGCTCCTCCACTTCAGCCGTGATGGTGCCTTCGGTCTGCTTCATCCAGGTCGGCACCGAGTAGATGTTTGCCCAGCCGATCGTATAGGGCGCTTTCCTGTCACCCTTGATGCAATTGGCGGCGGCCGAGGCCGTGCCGGCCGAAAAGACGAGGAGTGCCGCAGCGGCGGCAACACCCGCGAGAAGGCGGCGGCGTAGCGAAGCGGAAATGCCGTTTTCAAGATTCTTCATGTCGATCCCCTTTTTTGTGTGCGGCAGCGTTGACGGCTTGCCATCTGTGTCCAATATAGCGTACATGTGATCTATATACCGGACGAAGCGATCTTATGCCGTTTTTTTTACCTCGCAAGAGGGGCGGGAAAATTTCATTCGCTGGGAATGACGGGATCGATTGACAGCTGCGGCAGACGGCTTGAAAAGCTTGGCCGGACAAAAAGGGATCGATAGCAATGGATGCAATTCAGGACGAAGCAGCCGGCAAGCGCGCCCGAGGGCTCGACCGCGCCTTCGAGATCCTCGATTTCCTGCGCCAGAAACGGCAGGCCCTGAAGCCGAATGAAATCGCCGCGCAGATCGGCGCACCGCGCTCATCGGTTTACGAGCTCGTAAACTTGCTGCTGCAGAATGGTATCCTGGAATTCACCGGCGGCGAGGGGCGTGTCTATCTCGGCCGCAAACTGTATTTCCTCGGCGCAGCCTATGAGAACCATTTCGACTTCACCCGAGAATGCGAGGCGGCGCTGGAACAGCTTGCCGACGAGACGCGGGAAACGGCGCAGTTCTGCATGCTGGATGGAAACAGATACACCGTCGTCCGCATGCGCGAAGGCGCACGCCCCTTCCGCATTTCGACGGATGTCGGGCAGTCGGTGCCGATCCCGTGGACGGCGTCGGGCCGCCTGCTCGTCGCGCATCTGTCGGATCAGGAAATCTTGAACTTCATTCCGCCGCAGGATTTCCGCCTGCCGAACGGCGAATGGCTCGAGCCGCAAACCTTCATCGCCGAAGTGCGCCAGGCCGAGCGTGAAGGTCTCTTCACCTTCAACAGCATCGTCGACAGCTTCACCCACTGTTTTGCCGTACCGGTGCGGGGCGAGGAAGGTCATGCAGCCGCGACGCTCTGCCTCGTCACGCCGCGCGACGATGGAATTGCCAACCGGGACCGCTACCTCGACTGCCTGAAGAAGGCCGCCGCCGGCCTGGACCACGCCCCGACCCGGCCAAAACGAGGCTGATGCCTGAGCACATTAAAGCATCGATACCCGTTACGGATGTTCGTTCGTAAACCGGTATTTGCTATCGCATGCATTCTCAAATCGGGTCGCGCTCGCTCCGGCAATGCTGCAGCGGGCATAGAATGCCGAGACGACGTCTCCCCATTGCCGTCTCAGCCGGGCTCTTTGCCCCCGCGGGCAGACCCGCCTGCCGCGCCCCGCGCTCGCACACCCCAAGGATAGCATCCCGATCGTTGATTTCTGATTTCAAGCCAATCCGGGAAATCTATTCACTCTTCCTCCGAAACTATGAAATTAAGTTTCTCTATAAAATTAATAGAGAACGTATTTTAGCAGTCCAACAGCCAATATTTACTTTGGCCTTGGGGAAGACCGAGCTGTTGACGGCAAACGGAGAGGACGCGAAATGACACGGAAAATCAGGCTTGGGGCATTTCTTCCCGGTGGCGGACAGCATGTTGCGTCATGGCGGCATCCCGACCAGCCGGCCGACGGCGCGACCAGTTTCGAGTTTCACAAGCGTCTTGCCTTGACAGCTGAGCGTGGCCTCTTCGATGCCTATTTCCTGGCCGACGGACTGGCTGTCGGTTTCGGTGGAGCACGCGAAGGCGGCAATGCCCGCGTGGCCGGCTTCGAACCCGTGACATTGTTCTCCGCCCTTGCGCCTTTCACCACCCATCTCGGCTTTATCGCCACGTCCTCGACCACCTACGAGGAGCCTTACACGACCGCCCGCAAGTTCGCCTCGCTGGATCTGATCTCGGAGGGCCGCGCCGGCTGGAATGTCGTGACCACCACGGGCGACCTGACGGCGCAGAACTTCAACCGCGATACCCAGCTGCCGCATGCAGACCGATATCGCCGCGCTGCCGAGCATGTCGACGTTGTCCGCAAACTCTGGGAAAGCTTCGAAGACGACGCGTTCATACGGGACAAGGAGTCCGGCGTGTTCTTCGATCCGGCGAAGCTGCACGACACCGATCACCGCGGCGAACACTTCAGCGTGCGCGGTCCGCTCAACATCTCGCGATCGCCGCAGGGGCATCCCGTCATCGTCCAGGCCGGGCAATCCGAAGATGGACGCGGGCTCGCCGCAGCAACGGCCGAAGTCATATTCACCGCCCATCAGCATATCGAAACCGCCCAGGAGTTCTATCGGGATATCAAGGCGCGCGCCCGCGCTCTCGGCCGAAACCCCGATCATATCCTCGTCATGCCCGGCGTATCCGCTTTCGTCGGTAGGACCGAGGCGGAGGCGCGCGAGAAATACGACCGCCTGACCTCGCTCATCGTCGAAGAGGACGGGATCGGCCTCCTCAATGGCCTGACCGGCGGCACGCTCGACCTGCACGGCTATGACCTCGACGGCCCTCTACCGCCGGCGCCGCCGACGGAAGGCATGAAGAGCCGCCAGGCCCTCATCCGCCAGATCGCCGATGAAAACAACTTCACCATTCGCCAGCTCTATCAGTGGATTGCCTCCGCCCGCGGTCACTACACCATCGTCGGAACGCCCGAACAGATCGCCGATACGCTGCAGAAATGGTTCGAGAACGAAGCTGCCGACGGCTTCAACATTCTGCCGCCCTGGCTGCCGACAGCACTCGACGACTTCGTCGATCTGGTCATCCCGGAACTGCAGCGCCGCGGCCTGTTCCGGACGGCTTATGAGGGCAAGACTCTTCGAGAAAACCTCGGCCTGCCTTTCCCGACCAATCGGTGGGCTGCAGAACAAGCAGATCTCCAGGCAGCAGAGTGAGGAGCGGTCCATGTCCTATGAAATCAACCAGGTTCTTCCGAGAAGCTTCGGCCGCCTGAAAAGCAGAGAAAGCAATATTTCCATTTTCGCGTCGCAGGTGCGCGGGGTGCTCGCATCGCTTTTGCCGCGCTACGGCCTTCTCATCGGCTTCCTCGTGTTCTGGCAGGTTTCGAGCACCAGGGGCTGGGTCAATCCCGCTATCTTCCCGCCCCTGGACGTGATCCTGTCCGCTCTTTGGACCAATCTGGCCAACGGCGCGCTGCTCGATGACATCGCCATCAGCCTGCAGCGATCCGGAACCGCCTTCGCCTTTGCCGTCGCGATCGGCATTCCGCTCGGCCTGTTCATGGGCCAGATTCGTGCGGTCGAACAGGCGCTCGACCCGATCCTGCAGCTCTTTCGCCAGACCTCGGCGCTCGCGCTCTATCCGGTCTTCATCCTGCTGCTCGGCCTCGGCGAAACATCGAAGATCTTCGTGATCTTCTGGGCCACACTGTTTCCGGTGCTGCTCGCCACGATCGGCGGCGTCAAGGAAGTGGACAAGAAGCTCATCGAGATGGCGCGGACCTATGGCGCCGGACCGCTGACCATCTTCCGCCGCGTCATCCTGCCAGCGTCGGTGCCAGCGATCTTCGTCGGCCTGCGTCTCTCGGCAACGACGGCACTTCTTCTGCTGATTGCTGCCGAGATGATCGGCGCCAACAAGGGCATCGGCTTCCAGGTCATGAACGCCCAGTACAATTTCCAGATCCCGCTGATGTTTGCAGCGATCCTTCTGCTCGCCTTCCTCGGGCTTGCTGCCAATGCCTTGCTCGTTTTGCTGCAGCGCCGTCTCTGCCGCTGGTCTCAGCCGAGCCGCTGACCTGCTTTCACCGATTTTCCTCTTCCGAAAGGCACCACCAGATGACATTCCATCCCCGCCACCTTCTCCTGCCGGCAGTGATTGCTCTCGGCCTAACCTCACCCGCCGCGGCCGCCGATACGGTGAAGCTGCGCTATCTCGCCAGCCAGGGTGGTCTTGCCGCTCATGAACTCGCCGCCGAACTCGGCTACTTCGAAGGAACGGGCATCACGCTCGAAAATGTCGGCTACGCCCAGGGCGGCCCGGCCTCCCTGATCGCCCTGGCATCGGGTGATGTCGAGATCGGCAGCGCCGCAACTTCCGCCGTCCTGAATTCGATCATCGGCGGCAATGATTTCGTCGCCGCCTATCCCTCAAACGGCATCAATGACGAGGTCCAGTCGACCTTCTACGTGCTGGAAGACAGCCCGATCAAAAATATCAAGGACATTGCCGGCAAGAGCATCGCCGTCAATACACTTGGCGCACATCTCGACTATACCATCCGCGAAGCCTTGCATTCCGTCGGCCTACCGGCGGACGCAGCCAATCAGCTTGTCGTTCCCGGGCCGCAGCTCGAGCAGGTGCTGCGCTCCAAGCAGGTCGATATTGCCGCCTTCGGCTACTGGCAGACGACCTTCGAGGGAGCTGCGCTGAAGAATGGCGGCCTGCGTCCGATTTTCGACGATACCGACGTGCTTGGAGACATCGCCGGGGGCTTTGTGGTCCTGCGCCGTGATTTCGCTCGCGAGCATCCGGAAGCTTCGAAGATTTTCGTCGAGCAGTCGGCTCGCGCGCTCGATTACGCCCGCGAACATCCGGAGGAAACCAAGAGGATCCTCGCCAAGGCGCTCAGTGAACGGGGCGAAAACGCCGATATCGCACAGTATTTCCGCGGCTATGGCGTGCGTGCCGGAGGCCTGCCGGTCGAGCGCGACATCCAGTTCTGGATCGACGTCCTCGTTCGCGAAGGCAAGCTGAAGGAAGGCCAGCTGGCGGCCAAGGACATCCTCTTGACCGCCGACGCCAAGCCGGCAAGCAACTGAGGAATGATGATGAGCATCGCCGAGGACACGCGTCGCGGAGAGGTGACGATTCGTCACCTTTCCAAATCCTACAGGTTGAACGGGACACCTCTACAGGTTCTCAGGGATGTCAACCTCCACGTCCGCTCCGGCGAAAGCCTCGCCATCGTCGGCGCCAGCGGCTCGGGCAAAACGACCCTGCTCAGGGTTCTGGCCGGCCTTGAGGATTCCGACACGGGCGAGGTTCTCGTCGATGGCAAGGCGGTGCGAGGCGTCGGCGCAGAGCGCGCCGTCATCTTTCAGGAACCGCGCCTTCTGCCCTGGCTGACCGTGCTCGACAATGTGGCCTTCGGGCTGGAAACAAGCGGCCTGTCGCGTGAGCAGGCGAGGGGGCGAGCGCGCCATTATGTCAAGCTCGTCGGCCTGCAGCAATTCGAGGCGGCCTATCCCCGGCAGCTGTCGGGCGGCATGGCCCAGCGCGTCGGCATCGCCCGGGCTCTGGCCGTCCAGCCCGAAATCCTGCTGCTCGACGAACCGCTCGGCGCGCTCGACGCGATGACCAAGATCGGTATGCAGCAGGAACTCGCACGGATCTGGCGCGATGAGGATGTGACGACCATTCTCGTCACCCATGATCTCGAGGAGGCGATCTACCTGGCCGACCGGATCCTGATCCTGCCCCGGGAGAAGGGCGGCGAGCCGCGTCTGATCGAAATCGATCTGCCCCGTCCCCGCGACCGCAGCGCACCGGAATTCGTTCGACACCGCGAAGAGTTGCTGAACCTGTTCGGGCTGCATTGAAGTCTGCGCGAAGCCCAGGCGCGCCGCATCGAATTTGATTCATGCGACGCGCGCTGCGATACGAAGACAGCATCGAAAGCTGAATAACAATTGCGGCGGCGTAGCCGACTTGCCACTTCAACTCAAAAGCGTCTTCTTGAGTCGATGGATGTGGGCGGCGCCGATACCGCAGCAGCCGCCGATGATCGTCGCGCCGGCCTCGGCCCAAGAGCAGGCATAGCGCGAATAGGCATCGTCATTCAGATCGTTGCGGGTCTCATGCAGGCCTTCGTTGGCGGCCGCCTCGCCTTGCTCCCCTTCGAAGGCATTGGCATAGACGCCGATGTCGATATCAGCGTCCATCTTCCGGAAGATCCGCGCCGCCGTCTCCACTGCCGCCTGCATGACCTCGGGCTTGCTGCAATTGAACAAGAGGGCTTCGGCGCCCGATGAAGCTACCCAGGATGCCGCGTCCTCGACCCTTTCCTCGGAGCGAAGCCTCGGTTCGCCGCCCCTTATCGCCGCCTCGTCATCCGCCAACGTGAACGAAATCCAGAACGGCTTGCCTGACGTCGCCACCGCCTTGCGGACAGCCTCTGCCTCGGCGATCAGGCTCAACGTCTCGCCAAGCCATACATCGACGAAGGGAGAAAGATTTTCGACAAGCACATCGAGATAATCCTGCACCCGTGAAGGCTGAAAGTTCTGCGGCTCGTATGAGCCGAAGATCGGCGGCAGCGACCCGGCAACCAGCACCTTCCGATCCGTGACGGCATCGGCCGCCTCGCGCGCCAAACGGCCGGCGAGACGGATCAGCGCCGCCCCCTCCTTCCAGAACCGGTCTTCACCGATATGAAAGGGTACAAGCGCGTAGCTGTTTGTCGTAACGACCTCAGAGCCGGCGGCGATGAATTCCTGGTGTACCTTACGGACGATATCCGGCGCATTGATCAGCGCCAATGCCGACCATTCCGGTTGTTTCAGCTCGGCGCCCAGCCGCAACAGTTCGCGGCTCATGCCGCCATCGAGAATTCGCATCGTGCTCATGAAGAGGTCTCCATTCAGGCTGTCGCGCCGTCAGCGGCGCGGGGCTTTTCATCGTAAAGTGGGCGAGATGTACGTGGTTCGTGCGCCAGCAAGTTCATGACCAGTCTCTTTTCCCGTCGGCCTAGCGGCGAACCGGCACCTGCGCTTCGAGACCTCGAAAGACGCGGGCGATCACTGCGGTCAAGGCGAGATAGAAGAGGGTGACGACCAGCAGCGGTTCATAGACGAGCAGTGTGTCCTGCCGAACCTTGTTTGCCACGGCGTAGAGATCCATCACCGTCACCGTAAAGGCGAGCGGCGTCGCCTTGAGCTGCATGACGATTTCTCCTGCAATCGTCGGCAGGGCGATGCGAATGGCGCGCGGCAGCCAGATGCGGCGGGTCAGCATCCAGGGCGACAGGCCGAAGGCCCGGCCGGCTTCGAGCTCGCCCTTGGGAACAGCAAGCAGCGCGCCGCGCAATACCTCCGCCTCATAGGCTGCGTAATTCAGGGTAAAACTGACGGCGGCGAAGAAGAAGCCCTCGCGCAGGATCGGCCAGAACAGGCTCTGGCGGATGCCGGGGACCATCGGCAGCAGCGAACCCACCCCGTAGTAGAGAAGCCACAGCTGTATCAGCAGGGGCGTGCCGCGGAAGAAGGTGCAGTAGCCACGGGCGAGCAGCCGCGTCAGCCTGCCGCCGCTGACCTGCGCAAACGCGAGGCCTATGGCCATGGCGAAGCCGAACACCACGGAGATCACCAGCAGGCAAACGGTCTGCCAGGCGCCGGTCAGAAGCAGCGGCCAATAGGAAGAGATCCAGGTGAAATTCATGGGGCGCTTTCTTCAGGCAAGGCGCGGCTGCCCCCGCCGTACCCGTCCTTCGATCAGTTTGAAGACGACGTTGGAAACGAGCGTGATGGCGAGATAGAGAAGGGCTGAAGCAAGGAAAAAGACGAAGTAATGCTTGGTGCTTGCCCCGGCAAGACGGGTGGCGAGCGCCAGTTCCTGGTAGCCGACGACCGCGACCAGCGCGCTGTCCTTGGTGACCGACATCCAAAGATTGGCAAGCCCCGGCAGCGCGTTCGGCAAAAGCGCCGGCAGCAGGACGCGGCGGAACCTCAACACCGGCCCCATGCCGAAGGCTTTGGCGGCCTCGATCTGGCCGACGGGAATGGCAAGGATCGCGCCGCGCAGCACCTCCGTCATGTAAGCACCCTGGACGAAACCGAGCACCGCAACGGCCGCGACGAAGCCGTTCACATTGACCGGCGGCAGCTCCAAAGCGGCGAGCAGCCGGTTGAGGCCATCGGTGCCGGCATAGTAGAGCCCGACGATCAGGATCAGCTCGGGAACGGCGCGGATCAGCGTGGTATAGAGATCGAGCAGCAGGCGCAGTATGCGATTGCTCGAAAGCTTTCCAAGCGCGCCGCCCGTGCCGAGCACTAAGCCGATCGCGAAAGCGCAAGCCGAGATGGCGACCGTGGAGACCGCACCCGCCAAAAGAACGCCGCCCCATCCCGGAGGATAGGGAGACAGCAGGTCCAGAATACCTTGTTGCGTGGTCGCCATTATCAGGACTGCTTACTTGGCGCCGTAGATGTCGAAATCGAAGTATTTCTTGTTGATGGCGTCATACTGGCCACTGGCACGGACGGCAGCGATCGCCGTGTTCAGCTTGGCCTTCAGTTCCGTGTCTTCCTTGCGCAGGCCGCCCGAAACGCCGGCGCCGAGAATCTCCTTGTCGTCGGCAACGTCGCCCATCTTGGCGCAGCAATCCTTGCCGCCATCGCTTTTGAGGAAAGCGTCAAGCGCCAGTGAATCGCCGAAGACATAGTCGATACGGCCGGAGGCGAGATCCTGAAACGCCTCGTCGAGCGTCTGATAGGTCTTTTCCTCGGCAGCGGCGGCGAAATACTTCTTGTAATATTCCGACTGGATCGTCGACACCTGGATGCCGATGGTCTTGCCCTTCACGTCTTCGGCGGTGGCGCCCGGCTTCTGGTCCTTGGGACCGATCAAGGTGCTCGGCGTGTTGTAATATTTGTCGGTGAAGTCGATCACCTTCGAGCGTTCCGCGGTGTTCGACATCGACGACCAGATCACGTCGAACTTCTTGCTCTGGAGAGCCGGAATGAGACCATCCCAGGAAATCTCGACGATCGAGCATTTCTCCTTCATCTCCTCGCATACGGCATTCATCAGGTCGATTTCCCATCCCTGCCATTGGCCGGAGGCGTCCTTGGCGAAGAAGGGCGGATAGGATTCGTTCATGACGCCGAAGCGGACTTCGGCCTGTGCGGTGACGGCGGAAAGCACGAGTGCCGCGCCGGCGAGAAGCGTGGGGAGCAGTTTCATTCGCAGGATTCTCCTGGTTTGTGTTGTCGATGAGAGCTCGGAGTGCATCAGTGGGCGCTGAGGCCGGTGAATTCCCGGCAGCGGGCGCTGACGGGCGCGCCGAATATCTGCTCCGGCGGACCTTCCTCCTCGATCCGTCCCTGATGCAGGAAGAGAACACGGCTCGAGACATCGCGGGCGAAGCGCATTTCATGCGTGACGATCAGCATGGTCCGGCCTTCTTCGGCGAGATCGCGGATGACCTTCAGGACCTCGCCGACCAGCTCCGGATCGAGCGCCGATGTCGGTTCGTCGAACAGCATGACATCAGGATCGACACAGAGGGCTCGCGCAATCGCCGCGCGCTGCTGCTGGCCGCCGGAGAGGAAAGCCGGATAGGCATCGCGCTTGTCGAACAGCCCAACCTTGTGGAGCAGGGCCTCGGCCTTTTCGATCGCCTCGCGCCGCGAAATGCCCATGACATGCACCGGCGCCTCGATGACATTTTCCAGCACCGTCCGATGGGCCCAGAGATTGAAACTCTGGAAGACCATCCCCAGTCCGGTCCGCAGCCGTTCGATCTGCCGCCAGCTACGCGGCTGCAACCGGCCGTCCCGCCCCATCTTCAGCGCGATCTCCTCGCCGTTCACGGCAATGCGGCCGCGATCCGGCGTTTCCAGGAAATTGATGCATCTGAGAAAAGTGCTCTTGCCGGAGCCCGACGAGCCGATGATCGAAATCACGTCAGACTTGTGGGCTTGCGCCGAAATACCCTTGAGAACCTCTTGCGAGCCGAAGCTTTTATGAAGATCTTCGACGCGAAGAGCAGGAAAGGGTTGATCCGACATGCATGGTTCCGGCTGAATTGAATTTTGTGAAGGATAATGACAAAATAACGCGGCTTTTTCGCGCAGTTTTCATCTATTCTGCATATTTTATGCAAAATAATCTTCTTCGTGCGGCAAATACGGCAGAATGGGCGGATTGCTGCGGCGAGAACTAGGATTGGACAATGGAACAGCTGGATCGTTTTGACCGTGACATTCTCGATATCGTTCAGCGCGACTGCCAGCTGAAAGCCGAAACGATCGCCGAACGGATCGGACTGTCGGTCTCGGCCGTGCAGAGGCGGTTGAAGCGGCTGCGCGAGGAAGGGATCATCAGGGCGGAGGTAGCTGTCGTCGACCGCAAGGCGACGGGGACAGCAATGGTGTTCATCGTCGGCATGGAGATCGAGCGGGACAATTACGACGCGCTGGCGAAATTCCGCCTCTGGGCGGAAAAGCAGGATCACATCCAGCAGGTCTATTATGTCACCGGTGCGGTCGATCTGATCGCGATCGTCACCGCCCGCGACGTCGAGCATTATGACGATATCGCGGCCCTGATCATGGCTGACAATCCGCAGATCCGCCGCATGCACACGAATGTGGTGCTACGGGACGTCAAGCTCGGCCTGTTCGTGCCGCTGGACTAGCGCGCACGCGATGCCCCGCCGGCAGTGGTTCCGGCTGCCACAGATCGGGCACCGACAAGCCGCTGGACTCGCATTTGACAAAGGGCATAATTCCCGGCGCAAATTCTCGGGAGGAATGATCGTTGACGTTACGACACCAGATCATCGCATTGGCGATCGTTCCGCTCGTCATTTCGATCCTTGCGATTACCACCTTCATCACCTGGCAATCGGCAAACCTCGCCAAGAACAGCATCGACACGTTCGAGCAGAACATGCTGAAGACCAAGGAAGCCGAAATCCTCAACCTGACCAACCTTGCCCTGTCCGCCATCCAGACGATCTATGACAAAGCCGGTTCCGACGACGAAGCGGCCAAACAGCAGGTGGCGGCGATCCTGACTTCGCTCGACTACGGCAAGGACGGATATTTCTTTGTCTACGACTATGACGGCAACAACATCGTTCATCCGCGCCAGAGTTTCCGCCACGGGCACAATTGGCTCGACCTTACCGATCCGGATGGCGACAAGGTCATTGCCGAACTGATCGCCACGGCAAAAGCGGGCGGGGGCCTGCATCAGTATAAATGGCAGAAGCCATCGACCGGACAGATCGCCGACAAGCTCTCCTTCGTCGTCAGTCTCGACAAATGGCATTGGGTCGTCGGCACCGGCGTATATCTGGATGACGTCTTTGCCCAAAGTGCCGCCGCCAACGCCGGGATGCGCGCCAACATAAAACGGACCTTCGTCATCGTCGCGCTGATCGCCGTGCCGTCAGTGCTCGTCGTTTTCACCACCTGCATGCTGCTGACGTTCCACGAGCGCCGCATGGCCGACAGCCGGCTCAAGGCGTTGACGCAGCGGGTCATCGATACCCAGGAAGAAGAGCGCGCGCGGCTTGCACGCGAGTTGCACGACGGCATTTCCCAAAATCTCGTCGGCGTGCGCTATGCGATGGATCTTGCCGGCCGCAAGGTCAGGACCAATGTCGACGATGCGGCTGTCACCATCGACCGCGGTGTCGAGGCGCTGAACGGCGCCATCAAGGAAATCAGACGGCTGTCGCACGATCTCCGCCCGCGCGTTCTCGATGACCTCGGCCTGACGGCCGCGCTGGAGGCACTCTGCTATCATTTTGCCGAGCGGACGGGGATCGAGACGAAGATCGACGCTTCGGGCTTCACCGACACGCTGAAGGCCGAAGCGAATACCGCGCTTTATCGCGTCGCGCAGGAAGCGTTCAACAATGTCGAGCGCCACTCGGGCGCCTCCCGGCTTGCGGTCAAGCTCTGGAGCGATAACGGCCGCGCCCGCATGACCGTCACCGACAACGGCAGTGGCTTCGACGGCATCAAGGACGGCGTCTCCGGCAGATCGGGTCTCGGCCTGCGCAATATGCAGGAGCGGATGGCCCACTTCCGCGGCCTGCTGCTGATCAACAGCAGCGAGGCCGGCACGACGCTCACGGCGATGATGCCGAAATCGGCCAATCGTCCCGCCGGCAAGCAGGCAGAAGCTGCATGACGGAACGCCCGAAAATCAGGGTGCTCTTGATCGACAACCACCCGCTCGTGCTGGACGGATTGAAGGCCGTGCTCGAGACGTTCGACCATATCGAAGTTGCCGGTACGGCCGGGCTCGCCCAAACGGGGCTCGAGATCGGCCGGCAGGTCCTGCCGCAGGTCGTGCTGATGGACATCAACATGCCGAAGCTGAGCGGCATCGATGCAATCGAATTGTTCAAGAGCGAACTTCCCCAGGCGCGGGTCGTGATGCTCTCCATGCATGACAGCCGCGAGTATATTTCCTCCTCGGTCATGCATGGCGCTGCCGGTTACATCCTGAAGGACGTTTCGACGGACGAGATCGTCTCGGCGATCGAGACCGTGGCGGGCGGGGGGACATATTTCTCGTCCGGCGTCTTCGACGCACTGATGGGCGAACGCGCCGAGGAGGGCAGCGACCCCCTGACGCCGCGCGAACGCGACATTCTCGGGCTGATCGTTGCGGGCAGAAGCAACAAGGAGATCGCCGAAACGCTCGGGATCACCTCCGCCACGGCGGAAACCCATCGCAAGAACCTCAAGAAGAAGCTCGGTATCGCCACCACAGCGGGCCTCATCCGCTATGCGCTCGACCACGGCATCGTCTCGAAAGTCGGGTAAATCGCGTCTACCCACTTCTGGGTAGACCCCGGCATTTCAGCGCCGCGCCCATCTTGTGAGGACAAAACCAACGCCATAGGACTTCATCCACGGCTGGCCAAGTGCGAGCCGTTGGGAGGAATTCACATGCGTTACATCAGCTTCCGATCGGCCGGAAAACCTCGAGCGACCCGAGCCGGGCCTGCCGCGGCCGCCGGCTGACAGACCTGCCTTCCACGCCGACAACTGGAACATGGCGACCGCCGCCCGCGGCGCCTGAAAGGTATTCCGACATGGAAAAACCACGTAGCAAGGCAGCGCTCTGGCTGCTTGTCATTCCCTATCTAGGTCTGCTCTGGCCACCATTTTACAATGTCCGCGAGCCATCTCTTTTCGGCTTTCCCTTCTTCTATTGGTATCAGCTTCTCTGGGTGCCGATCACCGCAGCGCTGACCTGGATCGCCTATCGGAGCACTCGCCATGACGACTGACATCAACGGCACGGCGCTTGCCGTCTTCATCTTCTTTTTCGTGCTCGTCACCGTCATGGGCTTCGTCGCCTCTCGTTGGCGTAAGCCGGAAACGCTGGCGAGTATAGACGAATGGGGCCTCGGCGGACGCAACTTCGGCACCTGGATCACCTGGTTCCTGGTCGGCGGCGATTTCTATACCGCCTATACCGTGATCGCCGTCCCGGCGCTGGTCTACACGGTCGGCGCCTACGGCTTCTTCGCGCTGCCCTACACCATCGTCGTCTATCCCTTCGTCTTCATGGTCATGCCTGTGCTGTGGAAACGCGCCAAGGATTTCGGCTATGTGACGGCTGGCGACGTCGTCCACGGTCAATATGGATCGCGCGGCCTTGAACTTGCCGTGGCGGCAACAGGCGTCATCGCCACGATGCCCTATATTGCCCTCCAGCTCGTCGGCATGACGGCGGTGCTGAAGGCGCTCGGGCTGCATGGCGAATTGCCGCTAGCGATCGCCTTCATCGTGCTGGCGCTCTACACTTATTCCGCGGGGCTGCGCGCGCCGGCGCTGATCGCCTTCGTCAAGGACATCATGATCTATATCGTCGTGATCGCGGCCGTCGCACTGATCCCGTCGAAGCTCGGAGGCTACGCCAATGTCTTCGCCTCGGCCGATGCGGCTTTCCAGGCCAAGGGTTCCGGCAACCTGCTGCTCGGTGGCAATCAGTATGTCGCCTATGCCACGCTCGCTTTGGGTTCGGCGCTCGCGGCCTTCATGTATCCGCATACGCTGACCGGCATCTTTGCCTCCAACAGCGGCAAGACGATCCGCAAGAATGCGATCATGCTGCCCGCCTATACGCTGCTGCTCGGCCTTCTGGCGCTGCTCGGCTATATGGGGCATGCCGCCAACCTGAAGCTCGACAGCGCCAATGACGTCGTTCCGACGCTGTTCAAGACGCTGTTTTCGGGCTGGTTCTCCGGCTTCGCCTTTGCGGCGATCGCCATCGGCGCGCTGGTGCCGGCAGCGGTGATGAGCATCGGCGCCGCCAACCTCTTCACCCGCAATTTCTGGAAAGCCTATGTCGATCCTGACGTCAGCGATGCGGGCGAAGCGAAGGTCGCAAAGATCACCTCGCTCGTCGTGAAGATCGGTGCGCTTCTCGTCATCATCTTCCTGCCGACGCAATTCGCCCTCGACCTGCAGCTGCTCGGCGGCATCTGGATCTTGCAGACGCTTCCGGCCCTGGTCTTCGGTCTGTACACCAACTGGTTCCGTGCACCCGGCCTGCTTGCCGGCTGGTTCGTCGGCTTCGGCGGCGGTACTTTCCTCGTCTGGGATGCCGGTTGGAAGCCTCTGCATCTGATCAGCCTCGGCGGCGAACCCTTCACCGTCTATACCGGATTGCTAGCGCTTGCGGCCAACATCGCCGTTGCGGTCGTGGTCAACGCCCTGCTTCCGGCCAAGGCTCCGGTCCGGGCATAAGATTCAAATGCGAAGGGCAGCAAACGCTGCCCTTCGCAAGAATCATACGGCTTTGCTTTCCAGTATCAGCCGGAAAGAGATCAGAGCGACTTAAAACTCTTCCCAATCGCCGGCCAATGCCGCATTCCCATTCGTCTGGAACGACTTGCCTACCTTGGCAATCATCTGGCGCGCGGGCGAGGGCGCAGGTTGAGCGCGAGGCGCTGCAGCAGCGGGCGGCGATACGCGCTTCGGTGCCACCGCTCCGCCAATGTTGAACTGGCCCAGCAGCTGGAACAGCGCGTCGGCTTCCTTGGCAAGGTTATGAGCGGCCGCTGTGGCTTCTTCCACCATGGCGGCGTTCTGCTGCGTCCCCTGATCCATCCTGTTGACAGCGGTATTGATCTCTTTCAGCCCCGTCGCCTGCTCTTGCGAAGCGCCGACGATGGCGCCCACATTGCCGTCGACCTGCTGTACCTGCTCGGCGATCTCCTTCAGCGCCTTTCCGGTCTCGCCAACCAGGGCAACGCCGCTTTTGACGTGGCCATTCGAAGCGTTGATGAGTTCCTTGATTTCTTTTGCCGCCTTGGCGGAGCGTTGCGCCAATTCACGCACTTCTTGAGCCACGACGGCAAAGCCCTTGCCTGCGTCACCGGCACGGGCGGCTTCGACGCCGGCATTGAGCGCCAGCAGATTGGTCTGGAACGCGATTTCATCGATGACGCCGATGATGCTGCCGATTTCGGTGGCGGAGGATTCGATCTTGCCCATGGCGTCGACCGCATCCCGAACGACGCTGCCCGAGCGCTCGGCACTGTCCTTCGTCTTGCGAACGAGCTGGCCGGCTTCCTGAGCCTTGTTGCTCGAGTCGGCAACGGTGGTCGTAATCTCTTCCAGAGCAGCGGCAGTTTCCTCGACCGAGGCTGCCTGCTGTTCGGTCCGCTTGGCGAGATCGTCCGAGGCGGAGCGGATCTCCTGTGCACCGCCCGCGATGGCGCTGGCGTTCTGAGCAACCTTCTGCATGGCGGCACGGAGCTTTTCGACTGCAGAATTGAAGTCGGCTCTGAGCTTTTCCAAGGACGGAATGAACGGAGTGCCGATCTGCTGTGTGAGGTCGCCGTTAGCCAGCGCCTGCAGCGCATCGCCAAGCTGGCCGACAGCCTTGTCCGTCTGCTCGGCAAGGGTGCGGCGTTCATCGGCATCCTGCTCCAGCCGATGCCGTTCCGACACGGCTCTCTTCGCCTCGGCGTCGGCTTCCCGCTCCGCCTTTGCCGAAATTGCGTCGCGCAGCCCGGCCACCGCCCGTGCGAGCTTGCCGATCTCATCGCCACGCGCTTCGAGGCGACGATCGCCGTTGAGATTGCCGTCGGCCATCGCTTTCAGCGAAAGCTGAAGTTTTGCCAGCGGGCCGACGATCGTGCGTGCGGTCACGGCGGCGGCAACCAGTGAAAGAACAGCCGCAATGCCAAGCGCGGTCAGGGCCAATGGCTTGAAGCCGCTTGCCGTGCTGCGAACCTCGCCGCCAATCGATTTGTTCAGCGCTTCCTGGTAGTCGATGAATTTGTTGATGGCGCCGAGCCAGGCAACGAAGGCCGGCCGAGCCTGTTCGAGCAGGATCTTGCGGGCGGCCTCGCCATCGCCTTTCTCCTGCAGCGCAATGATCTGGGCGACCAGAGGATTGGTCTTCGCCTGGATGTCTGCAATCTCACCGAGAATGGTCTTTTCCTGTTCCGTCGCGCCGGCCGGAGAAGCAACCATATCCGCCATGCGCTTTTCATTCTCGGCGTAAGACGCTGCCAGCTTTTCGATCAATGCCTCGGCCGTCTTCCGTTCATCGGCAGACGTCACCAGAGTGACGTCGCGGATGGCAATCGCCCGATCATGCACGCTGCCGCGATAGTTGATGGCAAACCGCTGCTTCACGCTGTTGACGTCGTTGATGGTTCCAAGCTTATCGTTGATCTGCGCAACTTTTTCCGTCGAATAGATGGTCAAGCCGACCATCAGCAAAAGGAGAACGCTGAAGCCAAGCGCCAGGCGCGCCACAACCCCGAAACTCATGATATTCTTCATATGCACTCTCCCCTCGCGGTGAGGTTTGTTGGAAGGATGTCTCGGCAGCCAGGATTGCTTGTCATATCTCGTTCGAACGCAGAGCCTCGGTGTCTCCGAGTGCATCCGACAGGCACCCCTGTGCCCGGAATCGCGCTTGAGATACGGGACATCCGTCAAAGCAATAAAAGCCGATTTCATGCGAAATTCGGGTGCCTGACCCGCCCTCATGGCGGAGGTGACGCCCCTCAAAGAACGTCGCCCCGATATCTAAAAAAATTAGAGTAATATATTTTAGAGAGTGTAAACGGAGCCGACGGAGCATGGCTATCCGCTCTATTTGGATAGCATTTGCGCTTTTCGGATGGACAATTTGACGAGCGCTCTCCCGATGGTTGCGAAATCACCAACCTCCCCCGTACAGCAAGGTTCTGCGGCTTGCCCGCGAACTGCGCGACGCTCTGAACGGTCTCGGCAATCGGCATGAATTGCAGCCGCGGTACCGGAGCGCCGCGGCTCTGGCTTCAGCCGCGCAGCAGCGGAAGAAGCTGATCGCCCTGTCGCTTGATTTCGGAGAGATAGGGCGTGTCGGACAGCACGAAGTGGGTGATGCCGAGACCCTGGTATTTGCGCAGCGAGCGGGCGACGTCTTCCGCCGACCCGACCAGCCAGGTGGTGCCGGCGCCGCCGCCGCCGAACTTGCCCGGCGCGGTATAGAGGTTGTCGTCGAGGACGTCGCCGCGCTCATGCAGATCGAGCAGCCGCTGCTGGCCGACGGCGAGTGCGCGCTGGTGATCATGCCAGCCGCTGCCCTTGCTTCTGGCCATCTCGGCGACCTTCGCCTCGGCATCGGCCCAGGCCTGTTCCGTGGTGTCACGGACCAGCGTCGTTATCCGCAGTCCGAATTCCAGCGGCGGGAGGTCGCGGTCCAGCTCCCTGCTCAACGCCTTGAGCCGCGCGATCCGTTCGCGGACACCGTCGAGCGGCTCGCCCCAGAAGAGCTGGACATCGGCCTCGGTGGCGGCCACCCGCTCTGCCGCCTCCGAAGCGCCGCCAAAATAGAATTTGGGGTGCCGACGGTCGCCGCGGACCTGGATGCGCGGCACCACGGTGGATTCAGCGACCCGGAAGTTCTCGCCGGCGGATGTGACGTTTTCTTCAGTCCACAATCTGCGGACCAGCCGCATGAACTCCTTGGTGCGGCCGTAGCGATGCGCTTGATCGCCCTCGCTGTCGCCGTAGGCAGAGAGGTTGTCCTTGCCCGACACGATGTTGATCCGCACGCGGCCGCCGGTCAGATGGTCGAGCGTCGCCGCCGCGGAAGCGAAATTCGCCGGTCGCCAATAGCCTGGACGGATCGCAATGAGCGGTTCGAAGGTGGTCGTCCGGGCGGCGAGCGAGGCCGCGACGGTAAACGTGTCGGGGCGGCCCCAACCGGTGCCGATGAGCGCGCCCTTCCAGCCATGCTCCTCCAGCGCCCTTGCGTGGCTGGTCAGCGTATCCAGGCTGTTGTGGTTCTCGACGGCGGAATCGCCGCGATGGCCGGCTTTGACGTCGTTCGGAATATACCAGAGAAATTCGGAATTATTGCTCATGCGATGCTGCGGTTCTGTGTGTAATTGGAACAAAACGAGGGGAGGGAAGCCCCCTCAAGAGATCATACGGCCGCCTGCACCTGCTGCTGCCCCGCCTGAACCACAAAGCCATTCGGCGGGCGTTGGAGGCCAAGGTTCTCCCGCAGCGTCGTGCCTTCATATTCGTGCCGGAACAGGCCGCGCTTGCGCAGGATCGGGACGACCTGATCGACGAAATCGGTCAAGGCGGTGGGCAGGATCGGCGGCATGATGTTGAAGGCGTCGGCAGCACCGTTCTCGAACCAGCTCTGCATCGCATCGGCGATCTGCTCGGGTGTCCCGACCACCGTCCGATGGCCGCGAGCGGTGGCGACCGCCAGATAGAACTGGCGCAGCGTCAGATTGTTGCGCGATACCAGATCGGAAACCAGCTTGAGGCGGCTTTTGTTGAGTTCGGTATTTTCAGGCAAGGGAGGGGCGGGATCATCCAGCGAGTAGCCGGAAAGGTCGACGCCCTTGTAGTGGCGGGCAAGGATATTCCAAGCGATGGAGGGATGAACCAGCGATTGGATATGGTCGTAGTTTGCCTGGGCTTCCGCTTCCGTCCCGCCGAGAACAGGGAATATGCCGGGACTGATCAGCAGTTGATCCGGCCGGCGTCCGTAGCGGTCGAGCCGTCCTTTGACGTCGGAATAGAATTCCTGCGCATCCTCGAAGGTCTGGTTGGCGGTAAAGATCATCTCGGCCGTGCGGGCGGCAAGTTCGCGCCCCGGTTCCGATGCGCCCGCCTGCACGATGACAGGATAGCCCTGAACCGGACGGCCAACGTTGAGCGGACCGGCCACCGAGAAGAACTTGCCCTTGTGATCGACAAGATGCACCTTGTCGGGATCGAGATAGACGCCGCTTTCCTTGTCGCGGATGAAGGCGTCGTCCTCATAGGAATCCCACAGGCCCTTCACCAGGTCGACGAATTCCTCGGCCCGCTCATAACGATCGGCATGGGCAGGATGGCCTGCGATTGAAAAATTCTTCGAAACATCCGCACCTGTCGTGACGACGTTCCATGCGGCGCGGCCCTTGGAGATATAGTCCAGCGACGCGAACCTGCGGGCGAGAAGGTAGGGGTCCTCGTAGGTCGTCGATGCCGTGGCGACGAAGCCGATATGTTTGGTCACCTGGGAGAGGGCCGCCCAGAGGGTCAGCGGCTCGAAATGCGCGCCCTGGGCGGTGCGGCGAAGCGCTTCCGGGTCCTTGGCGCGGTCCCATCCCGCCGGACTGTCGGCGACGAAGACGAGATCGAATTTGCCGCGTTCGGCGGTCTGCGCGAGCTCGCGGTAGTGATCGATATTGAGGCCGGCATCGGCCTGCGCCTCCGGATGGCGCCAGGCGGCGATATGGTGGCCGGTCGCCATGATGAACGCGCCAAGCCGCATTTGCCGTTTCGATGTGCTCATTGGCTTATCTCCAGATCAAATTGAACTGTTGCTGATGTCAGGCGGCCTTGCGGCCCGGAAGCTCGACCCCGAGCCGGCTGAGAAGATGGATGCGGAATTGCGCAAAGCGCGGATCGCCATGGTCGCGCGGCGTCTGCAGATCGATCTTGAGATCCTCGATAAGGCGCCCTTCGTCGAGAACCAGTATGCGGTCGGCCAGCGAAATCGCCTCATCGACGTCGTGGGTGACGAGCAGCACGGCAGGACGGTGTCTTGCACACAACTCCCGCAGCAGATCGTGCATTTTCAGCCGGGTCAGCGCATCGAGCGCGCCGAATGGCTCATCGGCGAGAAGCAGGGCCGGTTCGTGCACCAGCGAACGGGCAAGAGCGACCCTCTGCTGCTCGCCACCCGAAAGCTGGTTCGGCCACGCCATTTCCCGGCCTGCAAGTCCTACCTCCGCCAAAGCCTTCCGTCCGGCTTCCTGGCCGGAGGCGCCGGTCAAGCCGAGCGTGACGTTCTGGATGACGGTGCGCCAAGGCAGCAGGCGGGCGTCTTGGAAAACCACCGAAAGGCTCTCCGGCGTCTCAAGGGTGCCGGTTCCCTCGACACCATGATCGAGACCGGCAAGCGCCCTGAGGAACGTGCTTTTGCCGGAGCCGCTGCGGCCGAGCAGGGCAACGAACTCGCCTTCCTCGATATCGAGATCGACGCCGTCGAGGATCGTCTTCGTCGCAAACCGCCGTGCGAGGTCTCGCACGTGGACGGCTTTGTTTGCGGGCTTCAGTTTGCCAGGGTGCGGCGCCATGAGAGGGTCCTCCGTTCAAGCAGGCGGACGAGACCGTCCGAAACGAGACCGAGCAGCACATAGACCACCAGGCCGACGAGAATGACGTCGGTCTGCCCGTAATTGCGGGCAAGATCGATCATGTAACCGAGCCCGCTGGTGGCGTTGATCTGCTCGACCACGACGAGAGAAACCCAGCAGAGGGTGACGGCAAACCGCAGACCCAGAAGAAAGCCCGGCAAAGCACCAGGCAGCACCACCTGAAGGATGAAGTCCTTCTGGCTCATCCGCAGGGTTTCGGCCAGTTCGACATAACGGCTGTCGATGCTGCGGAGCGCATTGTGGGTGTGGATGTAAATCGGCACGATCACGGCAAGCGCGATGGTCGTAACCTTCATGCTCTCGCCGATGCCGAACCACAGGATCAGCAAGGGGATCAGGGCCAGCGTCGGTATCGCGCGCTTGATCTGGACCGGCCCGTCGATCAGGGCTTCGCCGATCCGGGAAAGGCCGGCGATCACCGCCAGGATCGTGCCGATCAGCAATCCGATGCTAAGGCCGAGCAGGGCGCGTGTCGCCGACGTCACGAAATTGTCCTGCAGGCGCCCCTGCTCTATGAGCCTTACGAAAGCCTCGACCACCGTCCACGGCGCCGACAGGATCCGCGGATCGATCCATCCGAGCGCCGAGCCGACGACCCAGGTCAAGACGAGCAATACCGGCCCGATCTGCAACCCGAAAGGGATCGCGGGTCCGGGACCCAGCCTGCGCCGGGCGCGGGGGCCGGCCAAGCCAGCAGAGCCAACCGGCCTTGTCGCGCGTGAACCTGCATGCGCAATTCTACCGCCGGACGACCGCGACAGTTTCGCCTCATCTGCATCCCAAGTGGTTGCCATGCTTCAAATCTCCTCTCCGAAGGGGTGTCGAGCGTTACTGGCTCTTGGCCAAAGCCGCGGCGCCGAGCTTCTCGAAGCGATTGTCGAAAATCTGCTCCACATTGAGGGGCTTGTAGCCGAGCTCGTCTGCCAGCAGGTCGATGGTTTCCTGGTGGCGCTTCTTCACTTCGCTCCAATCGCTGGGAACGACCTGTTCGCCGGTCAACTTGACGAGATATTCCCCGTCCTCCTGGCTCAACCCCTGCTGACCGACGTAATATTCCTTGATCCAGAGGTCCGGGTTGCGGTTCACCCATTCGGTGGCGCGTGCCCACAGGCCGACATATTCGGCGAGAGCTGCCGCCTTGGCGGGATCGTCCAGAACCCATTGCGGCGCATAAAGATGGCTCGGATCGTCGCGCAGGCCATGTTCCACGAGGGTCGCGCCATCAGGCCCGTATTGGGTGATATAGCGCCTGATGTAGACGCCGCCGAGCGGCGCGATGTCGACCTGCTTGCTCGCCAATGCCTTCGGGTAGACGTCGCTGGTGCTCGGCAGCTCCACCAGAGTGACGTCGCCGCTCTTCAAGCCTGCGGCATGGAGGGCACGCAGAACGAGCGTACCCTGTGCCTGACCCGGGCTGAAGGCGATGCGTTTGCCGCGGAAGTCCGCGAGTGTCTTGACGGCCGCGCCTGGCGCGATGCCGAAGCGGTAGATGGGATTGGCGATCGGGTCACGGCGTTCGCGATAGGCGATGTTGCGGACGGGCAGATTGTTCCAGTTGGCGAAGATCGAAGGGATCTCGGCCACCGACCCGACATCGAGTGCGTGGGCGCGGAAAGCTTCCGACGTCTGCGGCCCGCCGCTGATATTGGCCCATTTGACCTCGAAACTGAGCTCCTTGCCCAGGCCGGACACTTCGAGCGCTTTCTGGGTGACCGGATCGCCGATTGTCAGCACCGTGCCCGGCGGCACCTTGGGAAGCAGGGGAGCCTCTGCCTGGGCTGCCGCCGGACCGTGAATGGCACTGAGACCAAGCAGACTGAACAACGCAATTTTGAATGTCTTTGCCAATGTCATCGTCGATCTTCCCGTTTCGGATTGCTGATTGCAGGAGCGATGCACGGTAAGATGGAATATAATCTACTAAATCGATAGACTATTTAGTTTAATGAAAGTGGCGCTGAGGGAAAATTGTCCTCAAAAGTCGGGCAACCGGAACGATCGCATCCGGCGCGTCCGAAGGATGCTCGGCGCGTCCCGACATGAAAAAAGCGCCTGGGACTTTCGTCCGCGAGCGCTCCGGGTCTTTGTTCAAACCCTTACTTTTGTCTAAGGCCGGGCAGCGGACCGCAGCGACCGCCCTTCAGACGCCAAGCCGTCGCGGACGTCGGGATCGCCTTATGTCAGGCAATATGCGGTGCATATTCGTTGGCCGCGAATACGTGATGGTGCACCTTGCCGGTAAAGAGCTGCAGGAGTTCGCCGGTGACCTCGCGGCTCTGCGACCGCACATCGGAGAGAAGTGCCGCGTTCACCGCATCCATATCGGGATAACGAATGGCGAGCGCCATGGCATAGATCGGGGCGCCTTCGTCGCGCTCCATTCCATCCAGCACCCGGATTTCCTCGGCGCCCGGAAATTTCGTCCAGAGAGGGACGAGCCGCTGCCGCACGAATTCGCGGAATTCCCCTTCTTTACCGGGATGGATTTCGCCTTCAAACAAAGCATAACGAATGATCATAGGTTCTCTTTTCCAAAACTCGCCGGAGCTGGATCGATGTTGGTATGCTGTCAGGAGGTCAGGGCATATCGGTCGATACGCCCTGACTGAGAGGGTTATTTGCCCCAGATTTTCTTGTATTGATCACGATAGCCGTTGTCGGGATCGAAGCTGTTCTTCGGCCCACCGTCAAACTCGACGTTCTGGCTGGTCACCACATGCAGCGGCGACACGTAGCCCGACCATGGAGCACCCGCAAAGGCGCGGTTCAATTCGTCGACGAGCTGCCAGCCCTGGAGGTTGAGCGGCTCGGCGACCGTGACGGCCTGGAACTGTTTGGCGCGGATACGCTGATAGGCGCTCTCCGAACCGTCGCCGGCTGCGACGTTCACCGGCTTTCCATCACCGGCAATGCCGGCCGAAGCGAGCGAAGGTCCCATGAAGTCGTAATAGAGGTCGTTGATCGCCAGCGAATGCGTCCACTTCGCGCCATACTTCTGCAGAAGCGATGTGGTCAGCTGCGGCATGCGCTGGGAGGTTTCGGCGATCGGCGTGTCGACATATTCGAGCACCGTACCGCCGAGATCCTCGATCTCCTTCTTCATGCGATCGGCCTTGGCGATCGCGATCGCATAGGTGGAGTCGGTAAAGATGATGACGCCCGGCTTGCCGGCGGCATCGGCAAAGGCCCAATCCGCCGCGGACTTCGATACTTCCATCGCATCGGTGGTCACGTTTGCAAAGACGCCGACTTCGGGAACCGGACCGACAGCCGAGGCGGCGTGCCAGGAAACCATCGGAATACCAGCAGCCTTGGCTGCTTCCATCGCCGGCTTCTGCTCGACCGCGTCAAAGCCGTTGATGATGATGCCATCCGGCTTCAGCGCCATGGCCTGGCCGAAGGCCGCGGTCCGCCCGCCGATCGAGCCGGCGCCGTCAAGCGCCTTCACCGTCCAGCCGAGCGCGCCTGCCGCTTCCTGAACGCCATTGACCACGCCGAGGATGCCGCCGTTTTTCATATCACCGGCCAGAATGACGATGTTCTTTCCGGCAGCGCCCTTGGGGCCGCTCGTCGGGCCATCCCAGGCGCTCACCTTGGAAGCATATTTTTCGACCACGGCTTTGGCGTCGGCCATCGAATCGGCCCATGCCGGCATGCTGAGCATAACGGCGACGGTTGCGACCGTTGCCTGCAATAACGTTCTGCGCTTCATGTTCACTCCTCCATTTTCTTTGTTGTGAAATGCCGGGATGAGCCGGCATCCTCATTTGGATGCGGGTGTGATCCTCCTCACAGCTCCGCGCTTGCGCTGGGCGTAGCCTGCTATGCCGATGGCAATCAGCAGCGTCACGCCGTTGAACAGCGGTTCGACGAAGAACGACCCGCCGAATTGCTGAATTCCTGATATTCCGACCGCCAGGATGATGACGCCGATCAAGGTGCCCCAGACGTTCACCCGTCCCGGCTTGATCGTCGTCGATCCGAGGAACGCGCCGACAAGCGCCGGCAGGAGATATTCGAGGCCGACGCTCGCCTGGCCGATGCGCAGCTTCGAGGCGAGCAGGACCCCGGTCAGAGCCGCAAGCAGCCCCGAGGTGACGAAGGCGCCAATCACGAATTTGCGGACCGGAATGCCATTGAGGGCCGCCGCCTTCGGATTGGCGCCGATGGCGTAGAGATAGCGGCCGATCGGCAGGTATTCGAGCACGATCCACATGCAGATGGCGATCAGCAGCACGTAGAAGCCGGTGATCGGTAGGCCGAACAGCATCGTGCCGTTCAGCGCATAGAAACCATCAGGCAGGACGCCGACCACCTGCCGGCCGCCGGTGTGCCAGAGGGCCAGCGCGTATAGGACCGTTCCGGTGCCTAGCGTCGCGATGAAGCTGTCGATCTTCGCAACCTCAACCAGCAGGCCGTTGATGCAGCCGGTCAGAACACCGAGCGCGAGCACGATGACGACCGCGACCGGCCAGGGCAGGCCGTAGGCCGTCTGCAGGCTGATGGCGAGAATGTGCCAGAGCACGATGCCATAGCCGACGGTCAGATCGATGCGACCCGATGCCATCGGGATCATCGCAGCCAACGATAGAAGCGCGATGATTGCCTTGTCTGATACAATCGAGCGGACATTCAACACGGTCGGGAACGTATCGGGCAGAAGGATCGAGAAGATCACGATCAGGCCGACGGTCAGGATCACCAGCCCGTAAACCGGGATCAGGCGTCCGATCTTCTGTCCGGTGGACAGACCGGCCATTTCGCTCTTGGTCGGCTCCAGGGCCGTGGATTCAATGGATTGCATGGCTGTTCTCCCGATGGCTCAAGCGGCTTCCGATGCGGATGCGGCCGTGATGACCGCCTCCGTCGTCAGAGCGCTTCCAGTCAGTTCACTGACGATTTTCCCGCGCGAAAAGACCAGCGCGCGGTGGCAGATATGGGCGATTTCCTCGAAGTCCGTCGACACCACGACAACCGCGAGACCGGCCTCGAGCGCCTGGGTGATCAGACGGTAGATCTCCGCACGCGCCCCGATGTCGACGCCGGCGGTCGGATCTTCGGCGACCAGCAGCTTGCGGCCGGTCGCCAGCCAGCGGCCGACGACCACTTTCTGCTGGTTGCCGCCCGACAGGGCCTCCACCGGCAGATCCGGGTCGTTGGGCCGCAGGCCGACGGAATGACCGATCTTATGAGCAAGATCGGCTTCGCCGCGCGGCGACAGGAAGGACAAAAGCCCACGCCCGACGGCTCCCGGATTGAGGTAGGTATTTTCCCGAATGGACAGCGAGAGCGCCACGGATTCCTCCGTCCGGTCACGGGCAATCAAGCCGATGCCCGACGCCATTGCCCCTCGTGGACTGGAAAGGTCGGGGGCCTCGTCATGCAGCAGAACCGAGCCGTTGAAGGGCTCGCAACCAAACAGGGCGCGGCCGATCCGTTCCTGACCGGCGCCACGCAATCCAGCCAGTCCCAGAAGCTCGCCCTCGCGGATATCGAAGGATATCGGGCCTGTGCCGGCGCAGACGAGATCGCGAACCTTGACGATCGCCTTGCCGGGCGTGATCGCCGTCTTGGAAAAGAGGCTGTCGCCGCTGCGGCCGATGATCATCGTCACCAGCTCCTCGGGGGTGGTCTCGCTGACGGGCTTCTGTCCCACCATGCAGCCGTCGCGCAGAACAGCGACCCGATCGGCAATCCGGAAAATCTCGTCGAGCCTGTGGGAAACGTAGATCATGCCGACGCCGCGATCCTTTAAGGGGCGGATCGCATTGAAAAGCCGATCGACTTCATCGGCGGGAAGGCTCGCCGTCGGCTCGTCGAGCACCAGCACGTCAGCTTCGACGGCAAGCGCACGGGCAATGGCGACAAGCGACTTTTCGGTGCGCGACAATGCCGAGACGCGCGTCGTGGGGTCAAAGTCGCAACCGACCAGTTTCAAGGCTTCCTTGGCACGCGCCTGCGTCCTGTTCCAATCGATCAGGCCGCGACGCATCGAGAAGCCCTGCGACAGGCCCATGTTCTCGCCGACCGTCATCCACTCGATCAAACCGAGATCCTGGTGGATGAAGGCAACCGGCTGCCGTTCGTTCGGCTTCGGGGGACGATGATGGTAGCTCTGGCCGCGAAACAGGATGTCGCCGGTATCGGGCTTGTAGATACCCGCAAGCGTCTTGATAAGCGTCGATTTGCCGGCGCCGTTTTCCCCCAGCAGCGCGAGAATTTCACCCTCGCGCAGATCGATCGAGACGTCACGCAGCGCTTGCGTGCCGCCGAAACTCTTGGTGATCGACTGGAACTCCAGCAGTCTCTTGGCTTCCACTGTGGCTCCTCCCAAAGCTGCGGTTTTCATGGATGTATGTTATCGATAACATTTATGGATGGTCAAGCGGAAAGATGACGATCTCGAATTTCTCGGAGAGTTTGACGTCAGTCGGCCTGAAATCCGTCGAGAAGACGCATCATCTCGGCCGAGTCTCTTGGTCCAAGCCCGGCAGCGCAGAGCAGGCGGTGAATCTCGACCACCGAGCCGGTCATCGGCAATGGCGTCTTGGTCTTCAGCGCAAAGGCCTGAAGCGAATCCAGATCCTTCAACATATTGTCGATTCTGCCTGTCGGCGAGAAATCTCGGGCAGCGAATTTTGCCATGAATTCCTGCATTATCCGGTTGTCTGCCCTGCCGCCGGCAAGGGCGGCCGGAATGGCGGCCGGATCGACGCCGCCGGCTTCTGCGAGCTTGACCGCCTCGGCGACGGCCTGAAACAGCACGGCGCAAAACAGCTGATTGATCAGCTTCGTCGTCTGCCCGGCGCCGGATGCACCCATCAGCGTGTAATTGGCGGCAAGATGCCGCATCACCATGCGCGCCCGTTCGAAATCCTCAGCGCTGCCGCCCGCCATGATCGTCAGGCGCCCGCTCAGCGCACCCGGCACACCGCCGGAGAGCGGGCAATCCACCCATGCCATGCCCGTTTCCCGACGGAGCCGCGTCGCCATGTCGGCCGTGTCGGCCGGGTCGATCGAGGACATATCGATCAGCACCTTGTCGGCATTCGCCGCCGCCGCAACGCCCTTTTCGCCGAAGACGACGGCGCGGACGATGTTTGCGTGATTGAGGCTGAGTACGCAAAAGGCCGACCGTGAGACCGCTTCCTCCACGGAGCCGGCCGCGCGCGCGCCCTTGGCCTGCAAAGCCGAAACTTTTTCGGTATCCAGGTCGAAGACCGATACCTCATGCCCAGTTTCGATCAATCGGGTGACGATCGCCGTTCCCATGATGCCGGCACCGATGACGGCGACATCTGCTCTGTAGTCATCCTGCATGTTAATCTCCTCCCTTGACGGCCATGCCGCTCAGTCCCTTGCAAGCCAGTGCCACGATATCATCCAACGCATTATCGATCGCCACTGTCACGACATTAGCTTCACCGGTCGGCGGCTCCAGCGTCTGCAACTGGCTGTCGAGCAAAGTCGCGGGCATGAAATGGCCCTGACGGGCCTGCATCCGCAACAGCAGCAGATCGCGGGATCCCTCCAGGAAAACAAAGGCGAGATGCCCGTCCGCCGCCTGCCGCAGCCTGTCCCGGTAGCTTCTCTTCAGCGCCGAACAGGAAATCACCAGCCCTTGCGATCCTTCTCGCGCGGTCCTTATTTCCTCGCCGATCCGGTCGAGCCAGGGCAGGCGGTCGTCGTCAGTCAGCGGCATGCCCTGCGCCATCTTCTCGACATTGCCAGCGGGGTGGAGTTGGTCGCCTTCCAGAAACAGCAGGCCGTTTCGAGCGGCGAGATGCTCTCCAACCGAAGATTTTCCGCAGCCGCTGACGCCCATGACGACGACGGCCAGAGGTGGCGCCTTTTTCTCCAAATCCATGATCTCGTCTCTATCAGAGGCAGGTCGTGATGCCGCCGTCGACATAAAGCGTGTGCCCGTTGATGAAGGACGAGCCCCGGCCCGACAGGAAAACGGCGGCGCCCACCAGTTCCTCGACATTGCCCCAGCGTCCGGCCGGCGTTCGCTTCTCGAGCCAGGACGAGAACTCGGGATTATCGACAAGCGCCTGATTGAGCGGCGTCTTGAAATAGCCCGGCGCAATCGCGTTGATCTGCAGGCCGTACTTGGCCCAGTCGGCGCACATGCCGCGGGTCAGATTGCGCACCGCGCCCTTGGTCGCGGTGTAGGGAGCAATGCCGGGGCGCGCCAGTTCGCTTTGCACGGAGGCGATGTTGATGATCTTGCCCTGTCCCCGGGCGATCATGGGTTTGGCCGCTGCCTGACCGACGTAGAACACGCTCGAAATATTGGTGGTCAGCAGCAGCTCCCACTTGTCCGCCGGGAAATCTTCCAGCGGCGTGCGAAACTGCATGCCGGCATTGTTGATCAGGATGTCGAGCGGCCCGATATCGGCTTCGATCGCGTCTATGCCTTCCTTGGCAGCATCCTTGCTGGTCACGTCGAAGATCGCTGCATGGGCAGACAGGCCTTGATCCTTGAGGCTCTCGACCGCGCGGTTGACGCTTTCGGGCGTGCGGCCGTTGATGATGACTTCAGCGCCATACTGCGCCAGGCCTTCGGCCAAGGCATAACCGATCCCCTGGCTCGAGCCGGTGATCAGGGCACGCCGTCCGGTAAGATCGAACAAGTTCTTCATGCAAATAACTCCTCCAGTTTCGCCGCAGGTGACGGCTTCAACTGCCGCTGACGGTGAAACTCACTTGACATCCCTCTTCCGAATTATATGTTATCGATAACATAATCAACTGTCAAAGTGCGGGATGGAAACGGAATGCCTAAGGTAGAAATCTTGATGGCCGGAGCTTATCCGGAATGGGACATGGTGGATCTGGAGGCGACCTACCGCATCCATCGCCTCTGGGAAGCGGCAGACCGGAACGAGCTGATATCAAGGGTCGGCAAGGATATCCGCGCCATAGCGACCCGCGGCGAACTCGGAGCCTCCGCAGAGTTGATGGCGCAATTGCCGCAACTGGAAATCGTCTCCTGTTACGGCGTCGGCACCGACGCAATCGACTTGTCCTATGCCCGCGCCAATGGTGTTCGCGTCACGAATACCCCTGACGTGCTCACCGAGGATGTCGCCGATATCGCCATCGGACTGTTGCTTGCGACGGCAAGGCAGATTCCGCAGGCCGATGTTCTCGTCCGCTCCGGCCAGTGGGGCAGTGTCGCCATGCCGCTGGTGACGCGCGTCTCGGGCAAGAAGGTGGGGATCGCCGGCATGGGGCGGATCGGCAAGGCAATCGCCAAGAGGGCTGCCGCTTTCGGCTGCGACATCTCCTATTTCGCTCGCAATGATCACCAGGATGTTGCCTACACCTACGAGCCCGACCTGATCGCGCTTGCCGCTTGGGCCGATTTTCTGATCGTCATCGTCCCCGGCGGGGAGGCGACCATGAAGATCATCAATGCTGAGGTGCTTAAAGCACTCGGTCCGAACGGCATCCTGGTCAATGTTTCGCGCGGGACGACCGTCGACGAAGAGGCACTGATCGCGGCCCTTCAAGACCGCACAATCCAGGCGGCGGGCCTTGATGTCTTCCTGAATGAACCCCGGATCGATGCACGTTTCTTGACGCTTCAAAACGCCGTGTTGCAGCCCCATCACGGCTCTGGCACTGTCGAGACCCGCAAGGCCATGGGCCAACTGGTCAGAGACAATCTTGCTGCGCATTTTGCAGGTAGCCCGCTTCCAACTCCCGTCGTGTGAGGGTCCCGATATGAAAGCCATCGTCATTCATGCCGCAAAGGATCTGAGGATCGAAGAGCGCGAGCCGGAGGTTGCCGGCGCCGGGCAGGTGGAGATTGCCATCGAAGCCGGCGGCATCTGCGGTTCCGACTTGCATTATTACAATCATGGCGGTTTCGGCACCGTTCGCCTGCGCGAACCGATGATCCTCGGCCATGAGATCGCCGGAACGGTCAAGGCGCTGGGTTCCGACGTCGCCGATCTTGCCGTCGGAGACCGTGTCGCGGTTTCTCCGAGCCGACCGTGCAACCATTGCCAATATTGCCTGAAGGGGCAGCAAAACCATTGCCTCAACATGCGGTTTTACGGCAGCGCCATGCCGATGCCGCATATTCAGGGCGGCTTTCGCCAGCGGCTGGTGGCGGAGCGTTGGCAGTGCCACAAGGTCGCGGACGGCATTTCCATTCACGAGGCCGCCTTTGCCGAACCCTTTGCGGTGACGCTGCATGCGGCAAACCGCGCCGGGTCGCTGCTGGGCAAACGGGTGCTGGTCACCGGTTGCGGTCCCATTGGGATGTTGGCGATCGTCGCGGCGCGCGTCCTCGGCGCCCGTGAGATCGTCGCGACCGACGTGACCGACAGCGTTCTGGCGATTGCCCGCACCAGCGGCGCCGACCGAACGATCAATGTTGCCACGCATGCTTCCGACCTTGCGGCCTACAGTGCCGACAAGGGATATTTCGATGTCATGTTCGAAGCGTCGGGCAATGAGCGGGCGGTGCGCGCCGGCTTGGAGACGCTTAAGCCCCGCGCTGTTCTCGTGCAGCTCGGCCTTGGCGGCGATGTTTCCATTCCGCAGAACATGATCGTTGCGAAGGAAATCGAGATGCGCGGCACATTCCGTTTTCACGAGGAATTTGCGCTGGCCGTCGAACTGATCAACGCGCGTCGCGTCGATCTGAAGCCGCTGCTGACAGGTGTCTTTGGGATCGAAGAGGCCGTCGCCGCCTTCGAGCTGGCGGGCGATCGCAGCAAGTCCATGAAAGTCCAGATCGCCTTTTGACCGACCGTATAATTCCTTAAATCGGAATCGATTTGAGGATAAAATTATCCAGCTATTCAAAACGTTACAGCGCCGCGCATCCGAAAAGACGCGCGGCGCTTTAGTCTCAAACGGTCGGCGCGCCGTTCCGGTCCGTGCTTTCGCGCAAGACAACTTTGTAGCCCGTCAATGTGATCTCATCGCCGGTCGCCTCGCCGGTATGGAGGGTATCCAGCAGGCGGGCGGCGGCCTGGCGACCGATGCCGTAACAGTCCACATTGATGGTGGTGATGCGCGGATGACAGATGGATGAGATCTCGTAATCGCCGAAACCGGCAATGGCGATATCTTTTGGAACCTTCATTCCCCGGCGCGTGCATTCCATGATGGCGCCGAAGGCGGAAAGATCGGAGACGCAGAGAACCACTTCCGTGTCCGGCCAGCGCTCGAGCAGGCTGACGATCGCCTGGCCGCCCTGTTCCATGGTGATGGGCGGCACGCCGAAGGAAATCATCCGTCCCGGTCCGAGGCCCAGTTCTTCGACTGTTCTCTGGAAACCGCTTCGCCGCTGGCTGCCGCGCGTATCGCGCGCCGTCGTTCCGCCGATATAGCCGAACTTCCGATATCCCTGACTGGCAAGCGTCCGCACCAGCAGGGCCATCGCCTCGCTGTTGGAAAAGCCGACGACCTGATTGATCGGATTTTCCGGAAGCTCCCAGGTCTCGACAACGGGAATGCCGGCTTTTACGAGCATGCGCCGCGCGCGCGCCGTGTGCGCGCCACCGGTCAGGATGATGCCTTCAGGGCGGCGGCGCAGCATCGCCTCGATCAACTCTTCTTCCTTCTCCGCCGAATAGTCGGTATAGCCGAGAAGGAGCTGAAGGCCGGTATTCTGCAGCGCATCGGTCATGCCGCGGGCGGTGTCAGAAAAATTCGAATTGTTGATCGAGGGCACCAGGGCGGCGATGAAGCCGCTCCGCCGCGACGAAAGACTGCCGGCAGACAGGTCGAGCACATAGCCGAGTGCGTCGACGGCCTCCATGATGCGCTTCCGGGTCTCCTCGGAAACGCTCGCATCCTGACGAAAGGCACGCGACACGGTCATGGCAGACACACCGACATATTTGGCGACCTCCGCCATCGTCAGCTTTTGAGCTTCTCCCGGCTTGAGACGCTTGTCTTTCGGCTCATCCTCGTTTTTCACTGATCTCCGCTTTCACAAAGCTTCCGAATTCAAGACACGATAAAGTTATCGCTATCATCGCACAATCGATATTATTGCAGGAATTCACCATTCCACCGTCCAAAAACCAAGATTCCAGAGGCATTTTCGCAAAGGTCGGCAGATCGCTATCTGTACGAAGCCATCAGAACACGGCAAGATGATATCGATAACAATTTAAGGAAATGGAGGAGCATCATGTTCGGGCAAATTGACGGTACGGGGTTTGAGGTTCTCGACCCGCGTTTCGAAAGCTGCTTCGTCGGTCACGCCCGCGTCGAGCGGCTTTGGACCGGCGGACGCTGGTTGGAGGGACCGGCCTGGTTTGCGGCCGGGCGGTATCTCGTTTTCTCGGATATCCCCAACAACCGGATGATGCGCTACGACGATACCAGCGGTCAGACGTCAGTATTCCGCTCGCCCAGCAACAACTCGAATGGCAACACCGTCGACAATCAGGGCCGGCTGATCACCTGCGAGCATCTGACGCGCCGTGTCACGCGCACGGATTTCGACGGCAGGATCACCGTTCTGGCCGATCGAATTGCAGGCAAACGGCTCAATTCGCCAAACGACGTCACCGTCAAGTCCGACGGGACCATCTGGTTCACCGACCCGAGCTACGGCATCCTCCACGACTACGAGGGCGACTATGGCGAGGCGGAAATCGGCGGATGCCACGTCTACCGGCATGATCCGGCAAAAGGCACGACCGATCAGGTGACCTCCGACTTCGTCAAGCCGAACGGACTGGCCTTTTCCCCGGATGAGACGTTGCTCTACATTGCCGACACCGGCGCAACGCACCTGCCCGGCGGTCCGCGTCATATCAGAAAGCTCGCAGTCTCGAATGAGGGAAGGCTGAGCGATCTCGGCGTTTTCGCAGAATGCACCTCAGGCCTGTTCGATGGTTTTCGCGTCGATCGGAAGGGCAGGATATGGACGAGCGCCGGCGATGGTGTGCACGCTTACGATCCGGATGGAACGTTGATCGGCAAGATCCATATTCCCGAGCTTGTCTCCAACGTCACTTTCGGCGGAGAGAAATTGAACCGTCTCTTCATCACCGCGAGCACGTCTCTCTACGCTGTTTATCTCACAGCCAACGGGTCGAGACTGGGATGATCACTCAGCAGGGGCCGCCCCTTTGGGACGGCCTCTCGTTTGGTACAGTTTTGTGCCTCTTGCCTCACCGTTGACTGAGGCCGGCCGCCAGCCGAACGAGACCGAGGAAATCCGACCTGTAACCGAAGCTATCCACCCCTCGCGATGCCGCGGCGAGATCGGCGATTGCCTGATAGGAATAGGTGTCGACGGCCGCGACATGGCTGAGTTTCTGGCCGAAGGCTGCGACGGCCACCGAGAAGCGGACATCCTGCGGCGCTGCATCGACGGTGGCGACCGCGTTGCCGTCGTTGACAGGCGTGGTGATGAGGGCGCTCTTCTCCTCGCCCGGCCGCTTGTAGCGCATCTTGACGAAGGCAAGCTCGCCTTGATGGGCGCTGTCGGAGGCCTCGGCCGGCACCTTATCGGCTGCGCCGTACCGCAGGTCGTCATTCATGACTGCGGGACTTCCCTTGGGCGTAATCTCGTAAATCGCCGTGACGCTGTGGCCGGAGCCGATATCGCCGGCGTCGACACGGTCATTGTTGAAATCCTCGCGGTTCAGCGTCCGTGTCTCGTAGCCGATCAGCCGGTATTCGGCGATCCGTTCCGGGTTGAACTCGACCTGGAACTTGACGTCGCTAGCGATCGGAAACAGCGTCGATCCGGCCTCTTCGACCAGCGTCTTCTGTGCCTCGGCCAAGGTATCGATATAGGCTGCGCTGCCATTGCCGTTCTGGGCCAGCGTCTGCATCAGGGAATCGTTGAGATTGCCCCGCCCGAACCCGAGAACGGTGAGGAAGATGCCGTCCTTGCGCCTCTCTTCGATGATGCGCTTCAAATCCTCGTCGCTCGACGGGCCGACATTGAAATCGCCATCCGTCGCCAGCATCACCCGGTTGACGCCGTCCTTGACGAAGCCCTGCTTGGCAAGATTGTAGGCCGCCTCGATGCCTTCGGCGCCACCGGTCGAGCCTCCGGGCTCCAGTCCGTCGATTGCCGACAGGATCTTCGATTTCTCCGCCACGCGTGTCGGCGTCAGCACCGTGCCGGCATTGCCGGCATAGGTGACGATCGAGACGGTATCGTCGGCTTTCAGATTGTTGACCAGCAACCGGAAGGCGCTCTTCAGCAGCGGCAGCTTGTCCGGCTCGTCCATCGAGCCCGACACGTCGATCAGGAAGACAAGATTGGCATGCGGCGTGGTCGCCGGCGCGATGTCATAGCCCTTGATCGCCACATGCATCAATTCCGTGTCGCGGTTCCACGGCGTTGGCATGACAGTCACGGTCGCCTTGAAAGGCTGGTCGGCATTGTCAGGACCCGGCCAGTCATAGGGGAAATAGTTGATCATCTCCTCGACGCGAACCGATTGCGGATCGGGCATCGCCCCGCCCGTCAACGAGCGGCGGACGAAGGCATAGGACGCGCTGTCGACATCGGCTGAGAAGGTCGAGACCGGATCCGTCGCCACACTCTTGATCGGATTTGCCGCCGCATTGGCAAACCGCTCGCGATTGGGATCGAGTTGAATCTGGACACGCGCTTCGGCAGGCGGCGCAGGCGAGGGGGCGATGGCGGCCATCGGTTCGGCCAACTGCCGCTGGGGGACGATGCCGGGAGCGGCCGGCGCCGCGCGTTTGGCCGCTCCGAGTGCCGCGGCAGAACCCTCCGGCTTGTTCGTGAGGGCGGCGACGTCGTTGGCATCGAATTCGGATGTCTGCGACGAATCGGGGTTCGCGAGTGCGGGGGACTCCTTGTCCTGCGGCGCTTGCGCGTCAGCGACAGATTGCTCAGCCAGGCTGCCGTTCCCGGCCGGTGCTTGCGGCGCGACCGTCACCGGCTGACCGGCGGTTGCAGCCGGTTGTTTCGACGCCTCACTTTTCGAAAGATTGCCGGCGATCTCGGTCTGGTCGACGATCGGCAATCCGTTGCGGGTCAGCTCGATCGCGAGATAACCGGCGGCGGGAATGACCAGCAGCGTCGCAAGCGCTGAACCGGCGAGGAATTTCTTGTTCATGGCAGGGCTCCATATCCAGTTGATGATGGAGCTTTGACGCCAGCCTTTCGCATTTCCTTGGGCTGCCGGCGCATTATTTTCTGCCGTGTCGAAGGCCTGCATCGCGGCAGTAAGCGCACGCGCACGCGCCTCCGGCGTCGCTGCCGGCGGTGTCAGGCGGGAGAGCTTTTCGAGTTCCTTGTCCACGGTCATACCTCTTCCTTGCCGAGCACGGTCTTCAGCCTCTTGCGCGCCTCATGAACCTGCCAGGACACGGTCGCTTCCGAGCAGCCCATGACATCGGCGGCAGCCGAATGGCTGAGACCTTCGCCGTAAACGAGCAGCACCGCGTCGCATTGCCTTTCCGGCAAGGCGCGCACGGCGGCCCACAATTCGCTCGATAGCTCGTCGTCATTTCCGGCCGGCGCATCCTGCTGCGGTTCGGCGGCGTAAGCACGGAATGTCTGCTCCTCCCGTGCAAGCTTGCGTCTATGGTCGCGGGCGGCGTTGAGCGTGAGAGTATAGAGCCATGTCCTGAACCGGCTGGCGCCGCGAAAGCTGCGGATCGCCGCGCCGAGCTTGACGCAGACCTCCTGGGCGATGTCGTCGGCATCACTGGAACTGCCCGACCAGCGCCACGCCGTCGCATGGACGAAATCATAATGGCGCGAGACCAGTTGCCCGAAGGCCTCCCGGTCGCCGCCTTGCGCTCGTTCTATGAGCTCTGCGTCCAATTCCGCACCTACCCCATGCTACCAAGCAAGATGCTATTTTGAGATTGAGACGTTTCTCGGATGATTTTCCTTGGGTCGGCGATGAAAAAAATTATCACGAATTTTGAAAGCCGCGACATCCATGGGTCGCGGCCAGACAGATCGTCCGTGTCACAGAGGCGCATGATGAGGACAGAGTCGGCCAGGGACATGATCTGTCATGTCCCAAATCGCGAAAGGACCTCTATGTCCGCTCAACCACCTGCCCCCACCGAAAGGGGCATCCTGCAGTTTCTGGCGATTTGCGATTCCTTCTATCCGCCAGACGCCGTTCAAGCATCGATCGAACAGCAGCGACATTGGTACGACGCTCTCTGCGCGCGTTTCGACCGCCCGCTGCCCCCGGAGATGATCTTTGCGGACGGCATGCTCCAGCGCATACCGATCCGCCGCTACCGTCCACGGAAAATCAGCACACGCACCATTCTGCTCTATCTTCATGGCGGCGGCTTTGTGGTCGGTTCGCTCGAGAGCCATCATGCCATCTGCGCCGAGATCGCCGATTTTGCCGGCGCGGAACTTCTTTCGGTCGATTACCGGCTGGCCCCTGAATATCGCTGGCCGGCGCAGACGGATGACGGCTTTACCGTGTTGAAGCATCTGCTTTCCGCCAACAGCAAGGTCGTGCTGATCGGCGACAGCGCCGGGGCCAATCTGGCGGCGGGCCTTGCATTGCGCGCGCGCGACGAGGGCCTGTCCGGAGTCGTCGGCCAAGTTCTGATCTATCCGGCGCTTGGCGGTGACCTTGCCGCAGGCTCTTACGTCGAAATGGCCGCGGCGCCGGGCCTGACGACGGCGGATGTCGCCTATTATCGCGAAATCCTGCAGGCGCCGGCAGGCAATGAGATCGCCGAGCCGCTGCAGGCAACTTCGCTTGCCGGGCTGCCGCCGGCCTTCATCACGGTCGCGCATTTCGATCCGCTCCGGGACGACGGCCGGCACTATGCCGCCCGGCTCGCCGCGGAGGGCATCGAAGTCTGGTTCCGGGAGGAGCCGCAGATGGTGCATGCCTGGCTGCGCGCTCGCCACATGAGTGAAGGCGCGCGCGACGGCTTCCGCGCCGTCTGCGAGGCCATAAGGCGTTTTGCTGTGGCTTAGTCTAACGATCACATCAGGTCGCGCGCGATCCGCTTTTCCGCAAAGACCTTTTCGAAGATCTGCACGTCGCCCTCGAAAGCGGTGACGACAGCGCTGATGACCCAGTCGGTCCGGGTGCATGCAATCCGCGCGGTCGCGACCGTTCGGATGAACCAGCCGGGGCGGCGCATGTCGCAGGTCCAGGTCGACGTCCCGGTCATCGACAGCGGATTATCGGGCACAATCGACCAGACTTCCTCGCGCAATTGCCGGGTCGAGAGACCTGTCTCAGGGTGTTCGGTGAGCCCGGTATCCTCGTGGATGTGATACTCCGTCCGGGCAGCCGAGAGATCGCGGACGACCTGCCGCTTGGTCGCGGCGGCCGCATGCTCGATGTATTTCGGCAGCGGATCGGGATTGGCCGGTTCTTTGATGTCGATCCGCTGGTGCTCGCCGAGCATCGGCAGCCCCAGGCCGAGTGCGGCGATATCGATGTCGATCCCTTCGTCATCAGGCGGCGGCAGGATCATCGGCCAGTATGCGGTAGAAAGCGAAAGGCGGATGCGATGCCCCTTGCGGAAGCGATAACCGCAGGCATCAAGCACGAGCCGGATCGGCACCGTCTCACCTGGTATCAGCGGCTTGGGATCGGCATTGCCGTCCCGGTGGGTCAGATTGACGACGCCGAAGGCGACACGCGTTGCCGTGCCATCCGGATGGACATCGATGAGCCGGGCGCAGAGATTTCCGCCCGCGGCCCGAGAGCGCAGCGCAAGCGTGAGCACCGGCCGGCCGAGATAGTCGTAATCGCCAGCAAGCGGCATCGTATCGAAGACCAGCGAGCCGGCGTCGTCCGAGCGTTGATCGATCGCCATTTCCGCGTCGGGTTTCAGCGTGAAATATTCACCCGATGCCGTCCCGGTGTCGAGCGGAGATCGGAGATAGACGGGATGTTGGGGCGCATGCGGGATCGGCATGCCTTCCGTCAGCTTGCCGAACTGCTCGACATAGAAGCACTGCATCTGCGGCGGCGACCAGATGTCCTTGGCGACCCAGAAACCCGGATCGCTGTCGCGTCGCGGGGCAGGGCGGATGGCATCGAGAATATAGGCGCGGGCCTGCGGCAGCCTGTCGATCCCATTGTCCTCGCCCCGCAGCCATCTGTTCCACCAGGCGATCGCTTCGCCATGAAAATCGGTGCGCGGCTTCGGCCAGGCGAAATGCGGATATTTGTGAACCCAGGGGCCGATCAGCGCCCTCGCCTTGTCGCCCAGGCCTTCGACCGCCATCAGCGGCGTATTGCGGTAGCCGTCAGCCCAGCCGGCGATCACCAGCGTCGGGATTTCCACGCTCGAAAAATCCTCTGAGATCGAGCCGTGACGCCAGAAATCGTCTCGCCGCTGGTGGGCCAGCCACTCTTCCATGAAGAAGGGTTCGCCTGCCAGGCGTTCCAGCCACATCTCCTTCCAGCGTTCGCCGACGAGTGCGGAATCGGGCGGGCGCGACTGGTAGCCGAGCATCGTCGCCGCCCATGAGAGCTGGGCGGAGAGATGGCAGCCGTTCTTGTAGTGGATGTCGTCATTGTAGCGGTCGACGGTCGAGGCGATCGAAATGACGGCCTTCAGCGCCGGCGGGCGCAATGCTGCGACCTGCAGGCTGTTGAAGCCGCCCCAAGAGATGCCCATCATGCCGACGGCGCCATTCGACCATGGCTGCGCGGCAATCCAGGCGATCAGCTCGCAGGCATTGGCGAGCTCGCATTCAGTATATTCGCCGTCGATGACGCCGTCGGATTCTCCGGATCCGCGGATATCGACGCGCACGCCGGCAATGCCTGCGGCCGCGAATACCGGATAGGTCGACTCGTCCCGCAGACTGGTTCCGTCCCGCTTGCGATAAGGCAGGAATTCGAAAACGGCGGGAACGGGATCTTCGCTAGCGCCATCCGGCATCCAGATGCGCGCGGCAAGACGCGTCCCATCCTTCAGTATAATCCATTCATTCTCGATGGTGGTGAAGCCGCGCGAGGTCATGCTCATTCCTTGATGCACATTCCGTGGGACGAAGGTTTGCCCTCGTCAAGTCAGTTACCGGCACTCTCCATGCGACGCGTGGCAAGCACCCGTTCCAGCCAGCCGATTTCCATTTCCGGTACGGATTTCAACAGCAGATCGGTGTAGTCGTCAAAGGGCGGCGACAGCGCCGTCGATTTCGGACCGAACCGTACCAGCTTGCCACGATGCATTACCGCCACGCTGTCGGCGATCGCCCGAACGATGGCGATGTCATGGGTGATGAAGACATAGGACAGCTGTTCTTCTTCCTGCAGGCGGAGAAGCAGCTTGAGGATGCCCTCCGCCACCAGTGGATCGAGCGCCGAGGTCGGCTCGTCGCAGAGGATGAGTTCGGGCTTGGCGGCAAGCGCTCTTGCGATCGCCACACGCTGCTTCTGGCCGCCGGATAGTTCGGCGGGGTAGCGATCGACGAAGCCCTTGCCCATTTCGATCTGATCGAGCAATTCCTTTACCCGGGCGGTCTTCTCGGCACCTCTGAGGCCATAATAGAAGGTCAGCGGACGGCCGATGATGTCGCGGACCGTCTGGCGCGGGTTCATCGCCGTGTCGGCCATCTGGTAGATCAGCTGGATGCGCCTCAAATCGTCATTCGGCCGGCTCTTCAGGCCCGGCATCAGCGGCTTGCCGTCAAAGACGATGCGCCCGCTGCTCGGCGGCAACAGGCCGGTGATCACGCGCGCCAGCGTCGATTTGCCGGAACCGGATTCGCCGACGACCGCGAGCGTCTGCCCCTTCGGCACATGCAGCGTGACATCGTGCAGCACTTTGAAGCCGTTGGAATATTCGGCACTGACATTTTCGACCTTGAGAAGTGCTGCAGATTGGTCGGCGGCCTCCTCGCGGTAGGCCTGCCTGACATTGACGAGGGCGCGGGTATAGTCCTCCCGCGGCGCCTCGATGATCTGCTGGACGCTGCCATATTCTACCTGCTTGCCATAACGCAGGACCATGATGTCGTCCGAAATCTGGGCGACGACGGCAAGGTCGTGGGTGATGTAGAGGGCGGCCGTGTGCGTTTCCTCGATGGCATGCTTGATCGCCGCCAGCACGTCGATCTGCGTGGTGACGTCAAGCGCTGTCGTCGGCTCGTCGAAGACGATCAGTTCGGGATTGGAGCAGAGCGCCATCGCCGTCATCGCCCGCTGCAGCTGGCCGCCGGAGACCTGATGGGGAAAGCGCTCGCCGAAGGTTTCGGGATCGGGCAGGCCGAGAACCCCGAACAGATAAAGCGCCCGTTTTCGCGCCTCGTCCTTGCTCATCAAACCATGTTTGATCGAGGCTTCGATCACCTGATCGCCGAGCCTGTGGGCCGGATTGAAGGCGGCGGCAGCCGACTGCGCGACATAGCAGACCCGCGCGCCGCGAATTTTACGGATGCCATTTTTGCCGAGCGCCAGGATATCGGCGCCGTCGAGCCGCACCTCGCCACCGGTGATTTCGGCGCCGCCCCGGCCGTAGGCGAGCGCGGAAAGGCCGATCGTCGACTTGCCGGCGCCCGATTCCCCGATCAGGCCGAGGACCTTGCCCTTCTGCAGGTCGAAGGAAACGCCGTCGACGATCGTCACTCGCTTCGGCGGTTCGCCCGGCGGATAGCTGGTTGCTTCGATCTTCAGATTGCGAACGGAAAGAAGCTCAGGCATCGCCGCGCCCTCCCTTGAGGCTGGATGTGCGTTTCAGGAGCCAGTCGACGACAAGATTGACGCAGACGGCAAGTGTCGCGATCGCCGTGCCCGGCACCAGCGCTGCCGAGATGCCGAAGATGATGCCGTCCTTGTTGTCCTTGACCATGCCGCCCCAATCGGCCGCAGGCGGCTGAATGCCGAGGCCGAGGAAGGAAAGCGTCGAGAGGAACAGGATCGAGAAGGCGAAGCGCAGGCCGAATTCGGCAAGCAGAGGCGACAGCGTGTTCGGCAGGATTTCGCGGAAGATAATCCAGAGCTTGCCTTCGCCGCGCAGCGTCGCCGCCTCGACGAATTCCATCACCGCGACATCAAGCGCCACGGCACGGCCGAGACGATAGACGCGGGTGGAATCGAGGATCGCCATGACAAGGATCAGCACGACCATGTTTTGCGGCAGTACCGCCAGGACCACGAGTGCGAAGATCAGCGTCGGGATCGACATCATCAAATCGTTGAAGCGTGAGAGGACGGTGTCGACCACGCCGCGCGAAACGGCGGCGGTGAAGCTGAGGATGATGCCGAGCGAGAAGGAGATGACGGTGGCGGCGGACGCGACCAGCAACGTCGTGCGTGCGCCGTAGATCAGCCGCGAGAAGATGTCGCGGCCGAGATTGTCGAGACCGAAGATATATTGATTATCCGGCAACTGCCAGACGTCGCCGACGACCTGCGTCTCGCCATAGGGGGCGAGCCAGGGGGCGAAGATAGCAAAGATGAAGGCGATGGCGATGCCGGCCATGCCGATCCAGGCGGTGATGGGGATGTCTCTCAATCTCATCGCGGATGCCTCAGCCTGGGATTGGCGATAATCGCGAGAATATCGGCCGTCATGTTGAGGAAGATGTAGACAGCCGCGAAGATCAGGCCGCAGGCCTGAACGACAGGCATGTCGCGCACGGTGACCGCATCGACCATATACTGCCCCATGCCGGGATAGACGAAGACCACTTCGACGACGACGACGCCGACCACGAGATAGGCAAGCGTCAATGCGATGACGTTGATGATCGGCGCGAGCGCATTGGGGGCGGCATGCTTGACGATCGAGCGGAAGGCGCCAAGACCTTTCAGCTCTGCGGTCTCCATATAGGCCGACGACATGACGGAGAGGATTGCCGCCCGCGTCATGCGCATCATATGCGCGAGTACGACGAGCACGAGGGTCGCCGTCGGCAGCGCGATTGCTTTCAATCGCTCGACGAAACCCATGCTGTCATAGACCGTCGCCGGAAAGGTCGCCACGCCGAATTTCACTGCGAAGAACAGGATCAGCAGGTAGCCGACGAAGAATTCCGGCAGCGAGATCGCCGCAAGCGAGATGACGTTGATGATCTTATCCGGCAGGCGATTGCGGAAATGCACCGACAGCATGCCGAGGCCAACGGCGAGCGGCACCGATATCACGGCCGCGAAACCCGCCAGGAAGAGCGAATTGCCAAGGCGCTTGCCGATCTGTTCGCTCACCGAATTCTTGCTGGCCCAGGAGGTGCCGAAGTCACCCTGGACGGCGTTGCCGAGCCACTCGACGTAGCGCGTCGTGATCGGCCGGTTCAGCCCGAGATCCTGGCGAATATTGGCAACGGCCTGCGGTGTCGCCGACTGGCCGAGATAGGTGGTGGCAAAATCGCCGGGCAGGGCTTCCAGACCGCCGAAGATCACGATGGAAACGGCAAAGAGCAGGACGATACTGAGCACGAAGCGCTCGAGGATAAGGGCAAGCAGCGGAAAACGCTGCCGGAACCCGAGGCCGGGCAAGATGCTTGGGGCAGGATTGGTCATGGCGAGGACCTCGCGCTAAAACGTCGGGAGGACCGCGGGTTTTCATCCCACGGTCCAGGCTTCGTTGGAGATCGGAGGGGCAAACGCCCCCATGTCCTCAGGCGTCCAGCCAGACGCGGGTCGCGACGTAACCGTTCGACATGTCGTTGCCGACGTCGTGGACATAACCCTTCACCTGCTTGGTGGAGGCGTTCACGAAATCGTTGAACATCGGCAGGATTACCCCACCTTCGTCGCGCACCGTCATCGCCATGGTGCGATACATGTCCTTGCGCTTGGCTTCATCAAGTTCGGAGCGGGCCTCCAGCAGCAGCTTGTCGAAGTCAGGACGCTTGAACTTGGTGTCGTTCCAGACCGCCGTTGAGAGATAGGCGGTAGAATACATCTGGTCCTGGGTCGGGCGGCCACCCCAGTAGGAAGTCGAGAAGGGTTGGACGTTCCAGACGTTGGTCCAGTAGCCGTCGCCCGGTTCGCGCTTGACCTCGATCTCGATGCCGGCCTTCTTGCAGCTTTCCTGATAGAGGACGGCCGCATCGACGCCACCGGGGAAGGCGACTTCGGAGGTACGCAGGAGCACCGAACCACTATGGCCCGACTTCTTGTAGTGGAAGGCGGCCTTGTCGGGATCGTAAACGCGCTGCTCGATGCCTTCGGGGAAGAGGGCATAGGTGCTGTTGATCGGGAAGTCGTTGCCGACCTTGCCGTAACCCCCGAGGATCTTCTCCACCATGGCCTCACGGTCCATGGCGTATTTAAGGGCGAGGCGCAGGTCGTTGTTGTCGAACGGCGCCTTGTCGCAGTGCATGATGAAGACGTAGTGGCCGCGGCCGGCAGTCGAGAGGATCTCGACGTTGGGGGCGCGCTTCAGCAGATTGACGGTCTTCGGGTCGACGCGGTTGATGTAGTGCACTTGGCCGGACGACAGGGCCGCGATGCGGGCGGTCGCATCGTTCATACCGATGATTTCAATCGAATCGACATAACCCCGGTCGGTGCGCCAGTCGTCCTTGTTTCTTTCGAAGGTGGCGCGGACGCCGGGCTCGAAGCTCGTCATCTTGTAGGGGCCGGTGCCGATCGAGGCCAGCGGATCGTCGACGCCGCCATTCGGCTGGATGACCAGATGGTAGTCCGTCAGCAGCAGCGGCATGTCGGCATTGCCTTCGCTAAGCGTCAGCACGAGATTGCCGCCGTCGGCCTTGATCTCCTTGATCGAGCCGAGAACACCGAGCGCACCAGATTCCGACTTCGCATCGGTGTGGCGCTTCAGCGTCGCAACAACGTCGTCGATCGTCAGTTCCTTGCCATCGTGGAACTTGACTCCCTTGCGGATCTTGAAGGTCCAGGTGACAGCGTCCTTCGACGGCTCCCAGGATTCGGCGAGCGACGGCACGGCCGCACCCGTCAGCGGATCGGATTCGACCAGCATGTCGCCCCAGCAGCGGCCAATGCAGAACATGACCTGCGACAGGAATTTCGCCGGGTCCTTGGAATCGGTGGCCGCACCGCCTTCAAGGCCGAGCTTCAGGTGGCCGCCGCGCTTCGGTTCGGCGGCTTCGGCGCTCTCGGTAAAGAGCTTGTCGGCGACGGCAAGTGTGATGCCCGCCGCCATGGCGCGTCCCATGAATTCGCGGCGGCTGAGCCCGCCGGCGGTGACACGGCTTGCGAGATATTTCGTGTAGTCGTTCATTCCCCAGTTCCTTCTTTATGGTGCGTTGACAGAACTTCCGGGCAGGTCCGCAGGCGGTTTCCTCTCCACCTCCGGTGCCCGCATCATGCGGGAAAACAGTGCGGTTGCTGCCGCCTGGTTATTTTCCTTTCCAAATGGGGCTTCGCTTCTCGGCGAAGGCCCGTGCGCCTTCCAATTGGTCCTCGCTCGAATAGAGTCTGTCGACCGTCGCAAACTGCCGCTTGGTGATCTTGTTCATCGCAGTCTGGAACGTCGACCCCTCCGCTTCGCGCACGATTTCCTTGATGGCCGCATAGACGAGCGGCGGCCCGCTCTCGAGCAGCCGGGCAAGCTCCCATGCTCTCTCCATCAGCCTGTCGGCCGGCAGGACCTCGTTGACGAAACCCCAGCGATGCGCCTCGTGAACGTCGAGCCAGCGCCCGGTCAAAAGCATGTCCATGGCGATGTGGTATGGGATGCGCTTCGGCAGCTTGATGGAAGCCGCATCGGCAACCGTGCCCGAGCGGATTTCCGGCAGGGCGAAGGTCGCATGCTCGGCGGCGAGGATCAGGTCGGCAGAAAGCGCGATTTCCAGACCGCCGCCGCAACAGATGCCGTTGACCGCACAAATGACGGGCTTGTTGAGGTCGCGCAGTTCCTGCAGCCCGCCGAAGCCGCCCACACCATAATCTCCGTCGACCGCATCGCCTGATGCCGCCGCCTTGAGATCCCAGCCGGCACAGAAAAACTTCTCGCCGGCGCCCGACACGATGGCGACACGCAATGCCGGATCGTCGCGGAAATCTCGGAAGATCAACCCCAGGGCACGGCTGGTCGCAAGGTCGATGGCATTCGCCTTCGGCCGGTCGATGACGACTTCGAGTACTCCACCGTCATGTCGTGTGCGAATGGGATCGCTCAACCTATGCTACCTCCTCCGCCGTATCAGAGCATCGACTACGGCAACGCCACGCCCTTCGGGAAGAACCATCAATGGATTAATGTCCAGTTCCTCCAGGGATGCCGCGTTCTTTACGACATAATCTGCCGTTGCTGAGACAGCACCGACAGCGGCTTCGAGATCGCCTTTCGGCCGCCCGCGATAGCCATAGATCAATTTTGCAAGTTTGAGACGCGAAATTGCTGCGTGAATGTCGGTTTTCGTCGCCGGAAGCGGCAGGATGATGGAATCTTCAAGCAATTCAACGAAGATACCTCCCGCTCCAAGCGTGAGCGACAATCCGAAGACAGGGTCGCGGATGGCGCCGACGATGAGTTCGGCGACCGGTGGATCGATCATTTTCTCGACGAGATAACCGGCATTCGGCGGCATTGTCGCCGCCGCATTCGACACGGCCCTAATATCCTCCAGGTTGAGTACGACGGCCCCGGCCTCGGTCTTGTGGGCAATGCCGAGCGCTTTCAGCACAACAGGAAAACCGAGCCGCTCGGCCTGCTCGGCCGCTTGACCGGGAGAAGAGGCCAACAGCCCTCGCGGAATTGGAAGGCCGAAGGCGGCAAGCTCAGCCTTCGCATCGGCCTCCGTCAGCGTCTCGATCTCGCCATCGATAGAGGACACATCGAGCAGCGGCAGGGGAGGCGGGCGATCCCACGCCTGGCCGATGCCGGCGGCGACTTCCGCTGCCGTGATGGCTTCGTCGATACCGCAGAAGGCAATGATGCCATTTGCCATCAGCCGATCGGCGATGGGCTCCGGCATGTTTTCCGGAAGGGTTGCCAGAAGGCCGGCCAGCGCACCGGTTGCGGCGGCAGCCGCAATGACCGCATCTGCCGTCATCGCCCATTCGGACGCATCGCAGCGGTCACCGCGGGGGAAGTCGAGGACGACGAGATTGAGCGCATAGCCGCCCTCGAACATGGCGCTGAAGGCTTCGGTCTGGCGTGCGAGATCGCCCCAGACAAAGGTGTGGTAATCGAGCGGATTGGACAGCGTCACCATCTCGCCGAGGACACGCCGCAGCCGGGGCAATTGCTGCGGCTGCAGCGCCGGGAATTCCACATTGCGACCGACGGCGGCATCCGCCATCAGCGACGCCTCGCCCCCGGAACAGCTCATCGACGAGATCGAATGGCTTGAGAGCGGGCCGGCGACATGCAGCAACTTCAGGGTTTCGAGCAGCGCCGGCAAGGTTTGCACACGGCCAAGGCCGAGGCGGGAGAGCACGGCGTCTGCGACGGCATCGCTGCCGGCGAGCGAAGCGGTGTGCGACACCGCCGCGCGTTTTGCCTGCTCGGACCTGCCGACCTTCATCACGACCACCGGCTTTCTCGACCGCCGGGCCATGGAGGCCAGGCGTTCGAGTGCAGAGAGATCCCCGAAACCTTCGACGTGAAGGCCGACCGCCGTGACGCGCGGGTCGTCGATCAATGCGCAGGCGACATCGGCAAGCGATGTCTGCGCCTGATTGCCGGCCGTGACTACGTAAGCTATCGGCACGCCGCGGGTCTGCATGGTCAGGTTGAGAGCGATATTGGAGGATTGCGTGAGGATCGCGACGCCACGTTCGATACGCTGCATACCGTGCTGATCAGGCCACAGCAGCGCACCGTCGAGACCGTTGATCAGCCCGTAGCAATTCGGCCCAAGGATCGGCATGTCGCCGGCTGCGTCCAACAGGGCCTGCTGCAGTTCGGCGCCATCGCCGAGTTCCGCCGTCGCCTCGCTGAAACCCGACGCATAACAGATCGCCCCGCCGGCGCCGGCCTCAGAAAGGCTGCGGACGATCTCGACGGTCAGCGTCCTGTTGACGCCGACGAAGGCGGCGTCCGGCGCCGAAGGCAGGTCGGAGACGGAGCGATAGCAGGGCCGCCCGAGAACCTCGTCGAGCTTCGGATGGACGGGCCAGATCTCGCCGGCAAAACCCATGCGGTCGCATTGCTCGATCACCCTGCGCGCCTCGCGACCGCCGAAGACGGCGATCGTTTGCGGTCTGAGCAGGCGGTCGAGCGGGCGAGGCGTCATCGGCTCACGCTCCCAAGGGTCTGAGCAGGTCGCGGCTGATGATATGCCGCTGGATTTCGGAGGTGCCGTCCCAGATGCGCTCGACGCGCGCATCGCGCCAGAAGCGGGCAAGCGGCAGGTCGTCCATCAGGCCCATGCCGCCAAAGATCTGGATCGCTTCATCGGTGACCCGGGCCAGCATTTCGGAAGAGTAAAGCTTGGCCGAGGCGATCTGCCGGTCTGCGGAGAGCCCGGCATCGAGCCGCCAGGCGGCGGCGAGCGTCAGCCAGTCGGCCGCGTCGATCTCTGTGATCATATCGGCGAGCTTGAACGACACGCCCTGATTGGCGCCGATCGGCTTACCGAACTGCTTGCGCTCGGCGGCATAGGGCAGCGTCATGTCGAAGACGCGCCGTGCCCGGCCGACGCAGGTGGCGGCCACCGTCAATCGCGTGCCATAGAGCCATTGATTGGCGATTTCGAAGCCTCGATGCACCTCGCCAAGTACCTGGCTTGCCGGAATCCGGCAATCGGTGAAGCTGAGCGTTGAGTTGTGGTAGCCGCGATGAGAAACGGAATCGTAGCCCTTGAGGATTTCGAAGCCCGGCGTGCCGCGATCCACCAGGAAGGCGGTGATCTTCTTCTTGATGCCCTTCGGCGTTTCCTCCTCGCCCGTTGCGGCAAAGACGATGACGAAATCGGCGACATCGGCATGCGAAATGAAGTGTTTCGTACCGTTGAGAACGAAATCGCTGCCGTCGCGGCGGGCGGCGCATTTCATGCCGCGCATATCGGAACCGGCGTCCGGCTCGGTGATCGCAAGCGCATCGATCTTCTCGCCGCGCACCGCGGGCAGGAGGTAGCGCTCACGCTGCTCGCCCTCGCAGGCCATCAGGATGCCGGAGGGCCGGCCGAAGAAAACCGTCAGCCCCAGGGAGCCGCGCCCGAGCTCCCGCTCGACCAGCGTGAAGGTGACATGGTCGAGGCCGGCGCCGCCGACTTCTTCCGGGAAATTGCAGGCGTAGAAGCCGAGATCGATGCATTTGCGCCGGATCTCTTCTCCGAGCTCCGGCGGGACGATGCCGCTGCGCTCGACCTCGTTTTCGTGCGGATAGATTTCGGTCTCGACGAAGGCGCGGACCGTCTCGACGATCATTTCCTGTTCTTCGCTCAGTCCGAAATTCATGCCGATCCTCCTACCGCCTCTGGCCGACGTGACGGCCGGCGCCTTCGGGCGCTGCCAACTCCGCCTGGGCTCTGGCGATCGCCTTGACCTTGTCGAGAATAACGGCCGGCGCCGGTGTGGCCTTGCCGGCCTTGCTGTCGACATGCAGCAACATGTGCTCGGCGGTTGCGAGAGCCTCGCCCGTCGCCGTATCGTGAAGCGTGTGGAAGACATGCAGCCGCTTCTCGTCGACATCAAGGATCCGACAGGTCGAATGGATCGCCTGCCCGAGCTTCGCCTCGCCAAGATGGCGGATGTGGGTTTCCACCGTGTAGTAGCTGTGTCCCGCCTCGACATAGGCGAGATCCACGCCGATGAGGCGCAGCAGCGCATCTGAGGTATCGCCGAAAACCTGCAGGTAGCGGTGTTCGGTCATATGGCCGTTATAGTCGACCCAGGCAGGGCCGACTTTCGTCTCGACGAGCCTCAGCGGCTTCGACGGGTCGAAAGACGTATTTGCCTTGCCGCCTTTTGCCCACAGCGATTGCTCGAAGTCCTTCAACAGCTTGCCGGCGCCCCAGCCCTTGCCGTCGTGGCCGCCCTTGAGAGCCTGCAGGGTGCCGACGAGGTTTTCGTCGCGGATGCGTTCGAGCTCGCGGATCGACAGGCCGGCCGCCTGTTCGTCGGATTGCCGGCCGATCTTTTCGATCAGCGCATCGTCGAGATCGACGACATCGGTAAGCTTGGTCCAGGGCCAGGCAAGGCAGGGGCCGAACTGGGCGAGGAAGTGGCGCATCCCGGCCTCGCCGCCGGCGATGCGGTAGGTCTGGAACAGGCCCATCTGCGCCCAGCGCAGGCCGAAAGAGTAGCGGATGACGTCATCAAGCGTCTCGACGGTGCAGATATCGTCATGGATCAGCCACAGGGCCTCACGCCAGAGCGCTTCGAGCAACCGATCGCCGACGAAGGCTTCGATCTCCTTGGCGATGTGGACGCCCTTCATGCCGATCGGCTGCAATCTTTCCATCGCCGCCCGGATGGTCTCAGCCGAGGTCTTTTCGCCGCCAACGATTTCGACGAGCGGCAGCAGATAGACGGGATTATAGGGATGAGCGACGAAGAGGCGCTCGGGATGCTTCATGTCGCGCTGTAGATCGGTCGGCAGCAGGCCTGACGTGGAAGAGCCGATGAGGGCGTCCGGCCGTGCTGCGGCATCGATTTGCGTGAGGACCCCGCGCTTGAGGTCGAGCCTTTCCGGCACGCTTTCCTGAACCCAGTCGGCGCCGGCGACAGCTTCCTGCAGCGTCTCGCAGAAGGTGAGCCTGCCGCGCGGCGGCAGAGGTGCGCCGGTCAGCATGGCATAGGCTTTTTCGGCGTTGGCGATGACTTCGCCGACGATGCGGCTCGCCTCCGGATGCGGGTCGAACACATCAACGTCGATACCGGCCAGCAGGAAACGCGCGATCCATCCGCCGCCGATGACGCCGCCGCCGATACAAGCCGCCTTGTTGATCCCAGTCATGCCGTCCTCAGCGCTTCGTCAGTTTGAGTTTCTTGCGAACGTCATCAGGCCCGATAATCCGGGCACCCATGCCTTCGACCACCTGCACGGCCTTTTCGACGAGCTCAGCATTGGTGGCGAGCCGGCCCTTGCCGACAAAGAGGTTGTCCTCCAAGCCGACGCGCACGTTGCCGCCGGCGAGAACGGCTGCCGCCGGATAGGCCATGGCGTTGCGGCCGATCGAAAAGGCTGAGAAGGTCCAGCTCTCAGGCACGTTGTTGACCATCGCCATGAAGGTGTTGAGATCGTCGGGCGCCCCCCATGGAATACCCATGCAGAGCTGGATCAGCACCGGGTCTTCGATCAGGCCTTCCTCGGCAAGCTGCTTGGCAAACCAGAGATGGCCGGTGTCGAAGGCCTCGATCTCGGGGCGCACGCCGAGATCCGTCATCTTCTTCGCCATCGCACGCAGCATGGCCGGCGTGTTGGTCATGACATAATCGCCGAGGTTGAAGTTCATCGTGCCGCAGTCGAGCGTGCAGATCTCAGGCAGGCATTCGGCGACATGGCTGACACGCTCGGTTGCGCCCGCCATATCGGTGCCCTTGGGATTGAGCGGAAGGGGGTTTTCGACATCCCCGAAGATCAGGTCCCCGCCCATGCCGGCGGTGAGATTGAGGACGACGTCGACATCGGCCGAGCGGATGCGGTCGGTGACCTCCTTGTAGAGATCGTTACGGCGGCTGGCGGCACCCGTTTCCGGATCGCGGACATGGCAGTGAACGACCGCAGCACCGGCCTTTGCCGCGTCGATGGCGGAATCGGCGATCTGCTTGGGAGTGATCGGCACGTGGGTGGATCTGGAAACCGTATCGCCGGCACCGGTGACGGCGCAGGTGATGAAGACATCGCGGTTCATCGCAAGAGGCATGTTTTTGTTCTCCCTCGTCTTATCCGCATTACGCGACAGGATGGATGGCGATGCGTTGCAATTTCGGAAGCAATCGATACATTATCGGAACTCACAGGAGGGGATCTTGCTGCAGCGATCGACGGAACGGCTCGATATCGACCTTCTCGTCCTGCCGGACGCGAACCTGATCCTGATCGCCTCGGTCATCGAGCCGCTGCGTGGCGCCAACCGCATCTCCGGCAGCGAACTCTATCGCTGGCGGCTGCTGACGCCGGACGGAGCGCCGGTTCTGACCACCAGCAATATTGCCGTGCCCGCGCAAGGCACTTTCATGGCGACGACCGAGGATGCGCCGTTGTTCGTGCTGGCCAGCTACAACTGGCGCCGAAGTGCTACGCCGGCGCTAAAGATGCAGCTCTCCCAGGCCGCCCGCTATCGCACGGTGATTGCCGGCATCGAGTCCGGCACCTGGCTGCTGGCCGAAGCCAGCCTGCTCGACGGACTGCCGGCGACTGTCCACTGGGAGGACTACGAGGATTTTGCGCTGGCTTATCCTGAGGTGCGAGCCGTCAAGGATCGTTTCGTCATCGACGGCAAACGGCTGACGACCTCGGGTTCGCTTCCGACCGTCGACCTGATGCTGGAGGTGATCAGGCAACGGCAGGGTTATTCACTGGCGCTCGAGGTCAGCCGGCTGTTCCGTTACGAGCAGCCTTCCTTCCATGCCGATGAGCCACTTTCCGCAGCCTCAGCCGGGTTGCGCATGCACGATCCCCGCGTGACGCAGGCAGTACGGCTGATGGAGGAGCATATCGAGCAGCCTCTGGTCCTGGCACGGCTGGCCCGCCGGGTGGGCATCAGCGCCCGGCATCTGCAGGATCTCTTCCAGCAGAGCATCGGCGCGCCGCCGCATGTGCACTATCTGGCGCTGCGCCTGAATGCGGCGCGCCGCAAGGTGATCGAGACGACAGCCTCTTTCGCCGACATCGCCGCCGCGACCGGCTTCAACTCTGCGTCGGCCTTTGCGAGAAGCTACCGGGCGAGTTTTTCCGAGAGCCCGTCGGACACCCGGCGCCGCTTGCGCCGCCGCATCACGTCATCGCAGATGCTGGGATAGGCTGGAACGCGTCCCGTATCATCTCAGCAAGTTCCCGAACGGCCTCGCTGGAACGGTAGGTGCTTCGGCGGAGCACGACCTTGGAGGAATCGACCGGCGGGAAACCGTCTTCGGCGGTCAGCTCCCGGCAGCCGGGCGGTATGTTGCTGCGGGAAAGCGTGGTCACGGCAAGGCCGGCAATCACGGCATTCTTCAGCCCTGAGCCGGTATCGGCGATGAAGGCGATCCGATAGTTGCGGCCGATCTGTTCCAGCGACCGAAGCGCAAAATCGCGCGACCAGGTGGAATTGCGATAGGTGGCAATCGGCAGGGGATCAATGTCGTGCAGCCGGTGGACCATCGACGTCACCCAGACTGTGGGATCAATACAGATGACCTCGCCTTTCGTCTCATCGCTCCAGTCGAAAACGACGGCCAGATCGAGCTCGTCCCGCTCGAGGGCGGCGAGATTGCGGACCGTATAGTCGCAGGACACGGTGACCTCGACGGCCGGGTGGCGGACAGCGAAAGCCGCAAGTGCCGCCGGCAGCACCGTCTGGCTGTATTCCTCGGGAATTCCGATGCGCACCGGCCCATCCAGCGGTTTGCTGCGGATCGTCGCGGCGGCCTCGTTCAAAAGATCGATGATCCTGCGGGCATAGGGCACCAGCTGTATGCCCTGGCGTGTGAGCAGCACGCCGCGGGCGCCGCGCTCGAACAGCGTTTCGCCGATCGTCTGCTCGAGCCGCTTGATCTGAGTGCTGACGGCCGATTGCGTCCGCCCGATGCGTTGGGCGGCGGCCGAGAAATTGGAGGTTTCGGCAACGACCAGGAAGGTTCTCAGCAGGTCGCTTTCAATCGGCTCGTGCATCGGAATAGCCATAGAAAAAATCAATGGTAGTCATCTCTACTATTCGTTTGTCTGATGTCAATTCTGGGCGCACAAAAGAGCCGCGTTCGACTTCCTTCTTTGAGAATATCTGCGTGACCATTGAAAATCCGGCCAGACGCCTCGCAGGCAGCGAGCACGAGAAGGGTGTGCTTCTCATCATTGCCGCGACGCTTGCCTGGAGCGCGAGCGGTGTTTATTCGCGGCTGCTGACCACCGACGTATGGACGGCGATCGCCTGGCGGTCGTTGTTCGGCGGCTTGTTCCTGCTGATCCCCTGCCTTTTCCTCGAAGGGGGCATCTCGCGGCAGCAATGGCGTTCCGTCTTCCATCCGTCCGGACTTGCGATGATCGCATGCCAGACCTTCAGTCAGGTATGCTTCATCGGGGCGCTTTACATGACCACCGTCGCCAATGTGACGATGATCTATGCGACCGCGCCTTTCATCGCAGCGTTGCTCGGCTGGGTCATCCTCAGGGAGAGGGTCTCCAGGCGGACGCTGATTGCCGGCGGCATCTCGCTCTTCGGCGTTGCGGTGATCGTCGCCTCGTCGATCGGGGGCGGCACCGGTTGGGGCGACCTTTTGGCGCTCGGCATGACGGCGTCCTTTGCGCTCGTCATCATCATTCCGCGCATCAATCCCGGCGTGCCGAGCCTGCCGCCGACCGTCGTCAGCGCCTTCCTGACGCTGGCCATCTTTGCCCCGTTCGGTTCGGTCGGCTCGCTCGACCTGCACAACTGGATCGTTCTCGCCGCCTTCGGTGCGACCAATTTCTCCCTGGCGCTGGTGCTCTTCCTTGCCGGGGCGAAACGAATGCCGCCGGCGGAAGCGGCGCTGATCGGCACGATGGAAATCGTGCTCACGCCCTTCTGGGTCTGGCTGCTGTTTTCCGAGCAACCGCCCGTCGCCACCTTTTTCGGCGGGGCGATCATCCTCGGCGCCGTGCTCTGGCACACGGCCATCGACGTCAACCGCAGCCGGCGACCGCATCGCGCCCAAAGCCTTTAGGCGGCGATCAAATCTTCCCGGACGATCCGGAAAACCGCCGTATTCGCGGGATCAATTATTTCCGCTACGCAGCGCTATTGCGACTTTGCCGACTGTCGTCTTTGGGTTGCGCCCATGTCGCTTTCTTGATCGCTGTTTTCCGTCAGGCATGGTTTGTTTGTGGTGTTCAAGGCGCTATCTCGCAAACTGGCGAAATGAACCAATATCCTGTGTTGTGGACACCGGGCTGCGGAGGAGGCAGTCCGGAGGGAAGGTTGCCATCGACTGCATCGGTTGCAGATCGAGGCATTCAAACAAGTGGGAGGAATCCATGAGCAAAAATAGAGGCGTCGTTTATCTCCGGCCGGGCAAGGTCGAAGTCCGCGACATCGACGATCCGAAGCTGGAAGCGCCCGACGGCCGCCGCATCGAACACGGCGTCATTCTGAAAGTGATCTCGACCAATATCTGCGGCTCCGATCAGCATATGGTCCGCGGCCGCACGACGGCGATGCCGGGCCTGGTCCTCGGTCATGAAATCACCGGCGAGATCATCGAAAAAGGCATCGACGTCGAGATGCTCGACATCGGCGATATCGTCTCGGTGCCCTTCAATGTCGCCTGCGGCCGTTGCCGCTGCTGCAAGTCTCAGGATACCGGTGTCTGCCTGACGGTAAACCCGGCCCGCGCCGGCGGTGCTTACGGTTATGTCGACATGGGCGGCTGGATCGGCGGACAGGCGCGCTACGTCACCATTCCCTATGCAGATTTCAACCTGTTGAAAATCCCCGATCGGGACAAGGCAATGGCGAAGATCCGCGATCTCACCATGCTCTCCGACATTCTGCCCACCGGCTTCCATGGCGCGGTGCGTGCAGGCGTTGGGGTCGGCTCGACCGTCTATGTCGCCGGCGCCGGCCCGGTCGGCCTTGCGGCTGCGGCTTCGGCTCGCATTCTCGGCGCTGCTGTCGTGATGATCGGTGATTTCAACAAGGACCGTCTGGCGCATGCGGCAAAGGTCGGTTTCGAACCGATCGACCTGTCCAAGAGCGACCGTCTTGGCGACATGATCGCGCAGGTCGTCGGTACCAACGAAGTGGACAGCGCCATCGATGCGGTCGGCTTCGAGGCACGCGGCCACTCGGGCGGCGAACAGCCGGCGATCGTGCTCAATCAGATGATGGAGATTACCCGAGCCGCGGGTTCGATCGGCATTCCCGGCCTCTATGTCACCGAGGATCCAGGCGCCGTCGACAACGCCGCCAAACACGGCAATCTTTCGCTCCGCTTCGGCCTCGGATGGGCCAAGGCACAGTCCTTCCACACCGGCCAGACTCCGGTGATCAAATATAATCGTCAGCTCATGCAGGCGATCCTCCACGACCGACTGCCAATTGCCGATATCGTCAACGCCAAGGTCATCCCGCTCGACGATGCCGCCAATGGATATGAGAGCTTCGACCAGGGAGCGGCGACGAAATATGTCCTCGATCCGCACGGAGAGGTGGCGAAAGCCGCATAGCGATTACGACTGAGGACTTTACCTAATAGGAATGGCCGGCGGAAAACCGGCCATTCAGCACTCACCACATGACAATTTGATTGACGAACTACTGGATGCTGAACGGGAAATATTTTGCGTTGATCATATCGTAGGTTCCGTCCGCCTTGATGCTCTTCAGCGCTTCGTTCAGGCGCGTCAGACGCTCCTTGTCATCCAGGCGCAGCGCGATACCGGCACCCTCACCGAAGTATGTGACGTCGACCAGATCCGGCCCTTTGAACTCGCAGCAGCTTCCTGCCTTGGTATTGGCAATCCAGTCATAGATGGCGAGTTTATCCTCGAGGATAATGTCGACGCTCCCATCCGCCAGACCCTTGTACAATTCAGGCGAAGACCGAAAAATCGTCTTTTTCATCTCCGGATAGAGATGGTTGGCAAAGGACTCCTGCGCTGTCGACGATGTCACCCCAAGTTTTTTGTCGCTGAGGGCGGCGGGGCTGATGTCGTTGATCGACGTATCCTTGCGAACGATGAACACCGACGGGCTGTTGTAGTATTTTTCAGTGAAGGCAACCTTTTGACGCCGCTCGAGGCTCATCGACATGGATGAGATGATCGCGTCATATTTGTCGGCAACGAGATTGGGAATGATGTCGTCCCACTTCTCGATGATGAATTGGCATTCGAACTTGCCGACCTCGCACAGCGCATTGGCAATATCGATATCGAAGCCCTGAAGCTTGTTATTTGCATCGAGATAGTTGAAGGGCGGAAACGCACCTTCGACGGCAATTCTGATCGGCGTGCGATCTTGGGCAGCCACCTCGAGCGGCGAGGCCGCCAAAAAGATACCGATCCCGCCCGCCATCAGCGCTCCGCGCAATATAGTCTGAATGGATATGCGCAACATCGTCGGGAGCTCCTTGGGGCATAGTCGATCTCGCGCCATAGTGGATCACAGCTTTTAATTCTACGTGAACGCTTCTTTGTTAGCATCGACGAATGCGCCCGCGTCGTGGTGTTCAGGGGTCTACGCTTGCACATCGTTCTTCCTTCCAGCTCCAACACGTTTCAGCAATCCTGGATCGCTTCGGGAAGAATTCTGTTTCTTATTGCCGTCAGCGGGCTTGGAGCGATCGGACTTGTCGTGCTTTCGGCGCTCTGGGCGGGAACGGAGAGCGACGCTGCCGCCCTTGATCGACAGCGTCAGCTTGTGAACGCCCGCCTGCGGGAACAGGTCGATCAAGTCGCGCATGTTATCGGCCAGTTCGGCAATGGTTACCTCGCACGTGTCTATCCTGCCGCCCTGCCGACCGAAGGCTCCTCCAGCCTCGATGCCGTTTTGACGGCGGCAGCCGGGAGTGCGATCAGCCAGACGGCGATGTCCGCGTTCGGCTACGATCAGGCCTTTGTCGTCGACGAAAAGGCGCAACTGCTCATGCTGGCGGACGCCCAAACGGAGAAGCGGTACCGCTGGATGAAGCCTCTCTTCTTGCCTCTCCTTAAGGATGCCCGCTTTGGCGTCAGGCGAAGCACGGCTTTGAACGAACGAACGCCATCCTCAATGGAAGCCCGCCTTGTCAATGCCGCGCGTTCCAACCGTGCTCTGGCCAATCTGATGCGGCTGGAGGGCCGGCCGACCATCGTGGGCGTCGTCGCCATTAACGAGGCTGCCGGGGGACAGCAGCAGCCGATGCGGCAATTCTTGATCGTCGTGCGCTTTATCGATGGCGCGGCGCTGGACGAATTGAGCCGGGAGCAGGGCCTCAATGGTGCCCGCTTCGCGCGCACGGCCGATGCAGACGAAAACGAGGTTGCGTTCCAGATCGACGCCACGGCAAACGGCGAACCGATCGGCTTCATCGTATGGCGGCCCGATCTTCCAGGTTCGAGGGTAATCGGCCGATTGATGCCGGCGCTTTCGATTGCCGCCTTGGTAATCGCGATCCTGTTCTCGGTCTTGCTGGTGCGCCTGCGAAGCAGTCTCGGCGAGCTGAAGAGAAGCGAGCTGCATGCAAGGCAGCTTGCCTTGCATGATGTGCTGACCGATCTTCCCAACCGCGCCTTGTTCGCGATGAGGTTCGACGAATGCCTGGCCGAGACGCAGAATTCGCCCGAGCGCTCGGCAGTCGCGCTTCTCGACCTCGACCGCTTCAAGGCGGTGAACGACACGTTCGGCCATGCCGCCGGCGATGAACTCATCAGGATGGCTGCGGAGCGGATCCGCTCCCAGCTTCGTCCGGGCGACACGCTTGCCCGGCTCGGAGGGGACGAATTCGCCCTGCTTCTCCGTGACATCAAAGATCATGACCACGTTTTGCCGGCAATATGCGAGGCGATCGTTGCCGAACTTGGCAAGCCCTTCCCGCTTTTGAGCGGCGAGGCGGTCGCGCGCGTCGGCGGCTCGATCGGCGTGACCGTCGTGCCGGACGCCGGCCGGAATGCCGATGACATCATGCGCTACGCCGACGTCGCACTGTACGAGGCAAAGATGGGGGGCAGGGGCCAGTGGCGTCTCTATTCACCGTCCATGGACGGTGGCCGGAATGCGCGCGACATTCTCAAGAATGAATTGCGGGAAGTTCTGGCCAAAGACGCGGCCTCATCCGCCGACGGTCCGCAATCCGATCCGATTGTAAACAGGCCGGACTTCGGATCGCTTGAGGTCTATTACCAAACGGTACATCGCGCTGAGGCAGGATACGCAGCGTCGGGCGCGGAGGCTCTGGTGCGTTGGCGTCACAGCCAGCGCGGGCTCTTGACGCCTGCGAGCTTCATCCCTGTCGCCGAGGAGGGCGGCCTCATCGACGCTCTCGGTTTCTGGGTCTTGCGCGAAGCCTGCAGAGCCGCCCGCGAATGGCCGGAGGAGACATTCGTTGCGGTCAACGTGTCTCCCGCCCAGTTGAGAAGACCAAATTTCGCCGAGGAAGTCTTCGCCGTACTCGAGGAGAGCGGCCTGCAGCCGTCCCGGCTCGAGCTCGAGCTCACCGAATCCTCGCTCATCGAGGACAGCTCGGATGTTTATACGGTGCTGAAGTCGCTGCGCAGCCGGGGTGTTCAGGTTTCGCTCGACGATTTCGGAACCGGCTTTTCATGCCTCAGCCATCTGGTGCGCTTCGATATCGACCGCATCAAGATCGATCGTTCGTTCGTCTCACAGCTCGGCACCAAAGCCAACGGGGCAGCAATCATCGGCGCCATCGTCGCGCTCAGCCGCAACCTCGGTATCTCGACGACGGCTGAAGGGGTCGAAACCGAATATCAACGCGACTTTCTGGCCGCCCTCGGCTGCACCGACCTCCAAGGCTACTTCTTCTCCAAACCCGTTCCTCTTGGCGACCTTGATAGTTTCCGGAACGCTGAGAGCGCCACTGGGTTACTTACGACCGCCCGAGGCGCCGTCGCGTGAGAGGCTTCGGATCTTCCGCAGATTAGGGGAACTTTCGCCCCGCGTCGCGGTTGACGCCCGAAGACCGGATGGAGGATCTGATGGGCGAGGTCGGGGAATGGCGGCACCTTTGCGTCGACATGCAGCGGATGTTTGCCGAAGACACGCCGTGGCACGTTCCCTGGATGGCACGGATCTCTCCCCAGATCGAGGAGCTGGCCGGGCGGCATCCGTCCCGAACGTTCTTTACCCGCTTTCTGCCGCCCGAACGTGCGGATGACATGCCGGGGAAATGGCGGGATTATTACCGGAAATGGTGGATGATGACGGGTGAACATCTTCCGCCCGGCCTCATCGATCTCGCTTCATCGCTGGCATCGCTGGTTCCGCCGGCAAGGCACTTCGACAAACGCACCTATTCCCCTTGGATCGACGGCCGCCTTCATCCGATCCTTCAGTCGGAGCGGGTCGATACGCTTGTGATAACGGGCGGTGAAACGGATGTCTGTGTGCTTGCCACGACGCTCGGCGCAATCGATCTCGCCTATCGTGTCATCGTCCTAAGAGACGCCGTGTGCAGCGGCGCCGACGATACGCATGACGCGTCACTGGAACTTCTGCACGATCGGTTTTCCGTGCAGCTCGAACTCATGGAGACCGAGGAATTCTTAAGCGGGGTTGGTTAGAGCCTGGTGTGGCGATACAACCTTCGCAGCAATACTGCTCATCGCCACGAATGACATGGAGATGACCGCGAGGTCGGCCTTAGCGTTTGCCGATCGAGGGACTAAACACCGTGAGGCTCAGAATCTCAAAGAGCACTTGTGCTGCGGCGTGCGCGGTGTTGGGGTCATATTGCGGAGCCACTTCGACGACGTCCCCGCCCACCAGGTTGATCCCTTTCAGCCCGCGCTTCACGTGTGGTCAATCCACCGACCTCGGGCGTGCCTGTGCCGGGCGCAAAGCTCGGATCGAGGCTATCGACGTCGAAGGAAAGATAGGTCGGGCCGTCGCCGACGATGGATTTTGCCTTGGCAATGACGGCAGGAATCCCCATTCCGTTGATGTCCTCTGTGTGGATCACTGTCATTCCCGAGGCATAGGATCCATGGGGATCCCGGTAATCGCAACCTGGAGATTGCCGAAGTCCGGATCATGGGCTGCGACCTGCATGTAAGGCGTGTTGAGGAAGGTGCACTCCGGCGTATGGCGCCAGTCTCGTGCCGCTCTTGGAGATGATCTTCTCCGCCACTTTGGGAAACTTCTCATCGAATATCTCGCCGCCATTGGCGTCTGCAAATTCTGCGCGCAGATGTTCCAGCCGCGTTTTGCCCCACACCATGCGCATGTGTCTCCGCTTCAGGTCCGTCTCGCCAGACAAAGAGGTTGAGAAATCAATTGGTATCGTTGTAGCAATCGGTATCAAAGAGAAATCGATATGATTGCTGCAAAACCCAATACCCTCGTTGCCCGCCTCTCTGCTCCGCCCATTCCTTCCGTCGTCGCCTGGAGCCGCGAGTATAAAGGAGAAAAAGGGCCGCTCATCGATCTGTCGCAAGCCGTGCCTGGCTATCCCGCTCATCCGGAGATGCTTCGGCTTCTTGGCGAGGCGGCTGGGCAACAGGCCATGACGGGTTACGGGCCGATCGAGGGTGAACCTTTATTGCGCAAGGCCTACGCGGCTCATCTTGCCGAGCTTTACGGCGCCGACCTTTCCGCCGGCAATATCCACATTACCGCCGGCTGCAATCAGGCGTTCATGTGTACGGCGATCGCGCTTGCGGGCGCGGGCGATACGGTGGCGCTGACCAATCCCTTCTATTTCAACTACGACACGACGTTGTCGATGCTTGGGATCGGACGCCGATTGGTCGATTGTGACCCCGCCAGCGGGTTTCTTCCCGATCTAAATTCTGCTGAGGCGGCCCTTGCGGCCGGCGCGAAGACGCTTGCCGTCGTGACACCCAACAATCCCACCGGGGCAGTGTATCCACCGAGCCTGCTGCATGAGCTTTTTGTGCTTTGCCGGAAATATGGCGCCTGGCTGATCCTCGATGAAACCTATCGCGATTTCCTTGGCGAGGGTTACGGACGGCCGCACTCTCTTCTCTCGGAGCCGAACTGGGAGGATACGCTCGTCCTTCTCTACAGCTTTTCGAAATCCTTCTGCATCCCCGGTCATCGGCTGGGTGCAATCACGGCAGGCCCCAAACTTGTCGCCGAGATCGCCAAGGTGATGGACAATATGCAGATCTGCGCACCGCGCCCGCCTCAGATCGCCGTTGCATCGGCGATCCCGGCGCTCGCCGATTGGCGGGCCGGCAACCGGCTGGAGATCGCTCGCCGGGCGGACGCTTTGAGGCAGGCCCTTTCCGGGCTGGCGGATTGGGAGATCGGAGCGATCGGCGCCTATTTCGCCTTTGTCCGCCATCCCCACGCCGATCGATCGTCTTCCGAGGTTGCCGAAAAGCTCGCCAAGGAATCCGGCATCGTTTGTTTGCCCGGCGCCTATTTCGGCGAGGGCCAGGAGCGTTACCTCAGACTTGCCTTTGCCAATGCGGATGTCGCCTCGATAGGGCTATTGTCCGAGCGCCTTCGCTAGACCGTTTTGATCAACCTCCGCCGGAAGTTCATGATAGCCGCCGCGCCAGTAAAGCAGCGGCCCTATGCCCTGCCGGATTTCCATCGCGCAGACATGTCCGACCAAAACGGCATGGGAATTGTAGTGGAATGCGGTTTCGAGCTTGCAGTCCAGGACCGTCAGGGCATTTTCAAGGACCGCCGCGCCGGTCTTGAGGCGATACCATCCTGCATCGCCGTAGCGTTCGGCGCCCTTTCGCCCGTCAAGACCGGCAAAGGATTGTGCCACCTGCTGCTGGTCGGCGGCGAGCACGTTGACGCAGAAGCAGCCGTACCGCTGCAGCGCCGGCCAAGAGGAAGATGCTCGGTTGACGCTGACGATGACGGACGGCAGCTCCGCCGAAAGCGAAGAGACCGACGTTGCCGTGAAGCCGGTGCGGTGTTGCCCGTCGCCGACCGTGATCACGCTGACCGCACCCGCCAGATGACGCATCGAAAGCTTGAAGTTCGCTTCGCTGATCAAAGCCTCGACACTCATCGGGCGGGCTCTTTCGTTTTGACAAAGCGGTTTACCGGCATTGAAAGACCGAGGTTTTCGCGCAAGGTCTTGCCCTCGTATTCCTCACGGAACAACCCGCGGCGGCGAAGCTCCGGCAGGACAAGCCGCACGAAGTCGTCGAGGCTGGACGGCAAGGTGGGGAACATCAGGATGAAGCCGTCGGCGGCGCGCGTCTCGAACCATTCCTCCATGAAGTCGGCAATCTGGGCCGGCGTCCCCGTCATGCCATTTCCGGTATGCTTCTCGGCATAGTGCCGGATAAGTTCGCCGACGGTGCGGCCGCTTCTGACGAAGTCGACCAGCTCGTCGAACAAGGCGCGTGATCCCTTGGGTGCTGCCGGCAGCCGATCCATGGGGAAGGGCTTGTCGAGAGCGACATCGCGCAGGTCCGCCTCGAGGAATTCGGAGAGCATCAACCGGCCGACATCCGGATGCATCTTGTCGATCAGATAGTCCACCTTTGCCTTTGCCTCGGCTTCGGTTTCACCGACGTTGATCACGATGCCCGGCATGATTTTCAGGTCGTCCGGATCGCGCCCATGGGCCGGCATCCGGCGCTTGACGTTTTCGTAAAAGGCCCGGTTGCGCTCGATATTCGATGCAAGGCTGAAGACGATCTCGGCCGTGCGTGCCGCCATGTCCATTCCAGGTTCCGAACCGCCCGCCTGGGCGATAATGGGGCGGCCCTGGGGCGTTCGCGCGATGTTGAGGGGTCCGCGAACCTGGAAGTGCTTGCCTTTGTGATTGAGCGTGTGATGTTTGTCCTTGTCATAGTAGACACCGTTTTCACGGTCGAGCAGCAGCGCGCCTTCCTCGAAGCTGTCCCAGAGGCCGAACACGACATCGACGAACTCGTTGCCGCGCTCGTAACGCAGTGCATGCGGGTCCAGCCCCTCGCGATTGAAATTGTAGCCGGTTTCGTCGTGGTCTGACGTGACGACGTTCCAGCAGACGCGTCCCTTGCTCAGATGGTCGATCGAGGCGAACAGGCGCGCGACATTGTATGGCTCGTAGTAGCTCGTCGACACCGTCGCCACGAGACCGAGATCGTTGGTGGTGACCGCGAGAGCCGAAAGCAGCGAGAGCGGTTCGAAACGGTTCATCTTGGTCGGAATGCGGGCAAGCGCTTTCGGATCGCCGACGGCGGCGGCAGGAGAATCCGCCATGAACATGAAATCGAACTTGGCCGCTTCGGATCGTTTGGCGACATCGAGCAGATGAGCGAAGTCGTTGGCGCCATTGACATCGCTTGCCGGATGCAGCCAGGAGGCAGGATGAAAGCCGAACGTATAGACGAAAGTCCCGAGTTTCATCTTGTCAGTTCGCGCCATCGAGCTCTCCTGCTATGTCGGCCACGCCGCCAACGGTGGAGGGCGACTGCGCAAATTATCGCCAGGCGCAAATTTTCATCAATATCGCTCAGCTAGGTTCCGTTTTAGTTTTTCTAAAGGTTCGACTTAGGCGCGGACGCCAGGGCCTGCTGACGGGAAATAGCAATGAGCCAATCGCGGAATTCGCGCCCGTGGGGCTTCTGCAAGGCCGCCCGATCCCAGGCGAGGAAATAGCTTTCGCGCAGTGCAATGCGCAGGTCGACGGGAATGGCGAGCGTTTGCGCCTCGAGCTCATCTGATATCATCGACATCTGCGCGAGAACGACGCCGCGCTTGTTGACGGCCGCGTCAATCGCACTGCTCGACAGGGTGAAGGAAAGGCCTGGCGTTGACGCGTCGAAGGAGACACCGGCCTTGGCGGCGAACTCCGCCCAGCTCGGGTAGGGGGTGAAGTGCCGTTCCCACTCGACATGGAGGAGGGGCAGTTCGAAGAGATCGCGAGCCGCATGCGCGCGATCCTGCATCAGCGCCGGCGAACAGGCAGGCACCACCCAATCGCGAAACAGTTCGGTATAATGTTCGTGCTGCAGCACGTCCGACCCGTAGCTCACGCGGAAATCGATATCGTCGAAGCCGATGCGGGGCTCTCTGTCGCGTCCGATGATCCTCACCTGCACGTCGGGATGAAGCGCCTGCCAGTCGAAGATGCGCCTGCCGATCCATTTGTTGACGACGGAGGAAAGCGCACTGAGGACCAATGCTGTCTCATTGCGCGCCTTTTCCAGCAGTTGCCCGGCGAGCGCGAATTGCTCAAATCCCTTCGATATCTCCTGGTGGTAGAGCCGGCCCCAGGCAGTCAGCTCGACGGTTCGCCCGCTACGCTCGAGAAGCGAAACGCCAAGGAAACTTTCGATTTTGTGAACCTGCTGGCTGATGGCTCCCGGCGAGACGTTGAGCTCCAGTGCTGCGGCCGTCACGCCGCCGCAGCGCCCCACCGCCTCGAAGGCCTGCAAGCCCTTAAGCGGGATCGTCTTGAAGCGCTCATCGGTCACTTGCGGAGCCTCTCGTGATTTTCGCCAGCTCAAATTGCCGTCGGGTGAAACGTCCCTGCAAACTGGAAGCGATCGCCTGGATGGGTAATCTCGACATATGTCACCGTGCGCCCGTTCTGCCAGGTCTGGCGGATCAGGCTAAGGCATGCCTCGCCCCTCTCCGTCTGCAGGATCCGGGCCGTCACGGTATCGGCCGAGACGGCACGAATGACATGTTTGGCCTTGGACCAGGGCACCTGCTCAAGCAGCCATTTGCCGGGCGGGATCGAGGCGAAGCTCTCATCTCTCGCCCGTGGCACGGCATCGAGCATGATGATCCGCCGCTCGATGGCATTCGGTCTGCCATCGACGATATGCAGGCATTGAAGCCTGAGGACTTCCGCATCGGCAGGCTCCGACAGCTGCTGCGCCTCCGCCTCTCCAAGGCGCTCGATCTTGCGGGCGAGGATTTCGAAGCGGTGTTCGTGCCCGGCCAGTTCCGCTTCGGTGCTGATATCTTGAATATCCATCACGGTGCGGTCGATCTGGGGCGATGCGACGAACGAACCGGTCTTGCGCCGCCTGACGATCATGCCGCGCTCGGCCAGCGCCGACAGCGCCTTGCTGACCGTCATGCGCGAACACCGATATTCCGCCACCAGCTCGTGCTCGACGGGAATGCGGTCGCCGGGCCGCCAATCACCGCTGATGATCTTCGTCTCGATATCCGTGAAAATGCGCTGATAAATCGACACCAAGCCCGTACCTCATCCGGCGTCAGCGACCATGAATCCGCAACGGTCATGCCAGCGAGATTAACGCCATCCGGCACAAATTTTGCGTTCCTCGTCTTTTACATTGACACTCTAGGCCAGCCTATATCTATTTGTATAGTCAAAAGCGGAGCACAGAAGTCCGCGCAGAGGAAATCGAAGTCGGGAACAAAACTCCTCCGCCGGGGGAATAAAAACTGGAGAGATGATCATGAAGGCACATTCACTGCTGAAGGGTCTGGTCGGCGCTGCGTTCCTGTTCGGAGCAGCCGTTTCCGCCCATGCAGCCGACACGCTGGCAGCCGTCAAGGCAGCCGGCACCCTCAAGGTTGGCACCGAAACGGCTTTCGCACCGTTCGACTATATCGACGCCGGTGAACACACAGGCCTGAACGTCGACCTCTTTGCCGAGATCGGTAAGGAACTCGGCGTCAAGATCGAATGGGTAGCCCTTCCCTGGGATGGCGTCTTCCCGGCGCTCGAGGCCGGCAAATTCGATGTCGTCGCAGGCCCTGCAACGATCACCAAGAAACGCTTGGAGCGCTATCGCTTCACGCCGCCGATCGCCGAAGCGACGATTGCGATCCTGAAAAAGGCCGGCGATGCGACGATCAGCAAGCCGGAAGATATTGCCGGCAAGAAGATCGGCGTCGGCAAGGCAACTGCTCAGCTCGACCAGTTGAAGGAATTCTCCGACACGCTGCCGACCAAGGTCGATGTGCGCGAATATCCGGCCTTTACCGAATCCTACGCCGATCTCGCAGCCGGCCGCATTGCCGGCGTTGCCAACTCGCTGCCGAATATCGCCTTCGTCGCCAGCCAGCGAAAGGGCACGTTCGAAGTCATCCTGCCGCCATTCGGCAAGAAGTCCTATTTCGGCTTCATCGGCCTCAAGGATGCCGATCATGCCCCGCTGATGGACGCGATCGATGCCGCGATGCTCAAGATCAAGGCAGATGGACGCATGGCTGAGCTGCAGAAGAAGTGGTTCGGGGCATCTTTTGATACGCCTGATGCTGTCAAGGACCCGGCATTCTGATTAGCCGCCGGTGAAACGAACGCGCCCCGCCATCGGTCGGGGCGCAATCTGCCGTGGCATCAGAGTTCACGGCCGCAGCGCCCAGGCAAACACCGCCCATGTCCATCAAGCTTTTCGAACTGCTTCTGCAAGCCGCGATCTACACGGTGACGATCAGCGTGGTTTCTATCCTGATCGGCTTTGCAATTGCCATCGTCGTTTCCGCCATGCTGCTGTCGCGGCAACGGCTCTTGGGGCTGCAGGCGCGGATTTTCATCAGCTTCTTTCGTGGCGTGCCGCTGCTGGTGCAACTGCTGCTGATCTATAACCTGCTGCCGGCGATCGGCATCAACGTGCCGAGCATCGTTGCGGCCATCATTGGTCTTTCGCTGTGTACTGCAGCCTATCAGGCTGAAAATCTGCGCGGCGGTTTTTCCAGCGTTCCCGCGGGCCTGGTCGAGTCTGCCGAAATGGTCGGCATGACACCCGTTCAGATCTTCCGCCGCATCAAGGCGCCGATCGCCCTGCGTTTGACCTTTCCGGCGCTCGTCAACGAAGCGATCCTTATCCTGAAGGCGTCTTCGCTGGTCTCGGTCGTCGGGGTCATCGAGTTGACGCGCATGGCCCAGGACCTTGCCGGCAGCACCTTCCTGCCGCTCGAGATTTTCGCTTCCGCCGGGCTGATCTATCTCGTCATCAATTGGATCGTTGCCCTTGCAGGCGGCCTGATCGAACGCTCCCTGCCAGGAGTGCCGCGATGACCTTCGACATCAATGTGATCTTCAGCAACTTGCCGGAAATCCTCAGCGGTGCATGGGTCACCATCGTCATCTGGATCATCACCACCCCGGCCGCTGCCGTGCTCGGCTTCCTTGTCGCCGTTGCCAGACGTTTTGGCGGGGTGATCCTGGACAAGGCGTTCGGCATTGTCATCGCGGTGCTCCGCGGCACGCCGTTCCTGATTCAGATATTCCTCGTCTACTACGGCGGGCCATTCGTCGGATTGTCTCTCGATCCGATCCCGGCAGGCGTCATCGGCCTTTCCATCTACGGCGCGGCTTATTTCAGTGAGATATTCCGCTCGGGCTTTGCTGCCGTCCCGAAGGGACATATCGAAGCCGGGATATGCGTTGGCCTGACACAAGGACAGATCATCCGACGCATATTGCTGCCGGAAATGACCATGCTGGTGTTGCCGCCTTCGATCAACATGACGATCATCCTCATGAAGGAGACGGCCGTGCTGTCCATCATTACCGTGCCGGAGTTGACGGCGACGCTGAGTGCCATCGGCTCGCAGCAATATGCTTTCGTCGAGGCGCTCTTCGTGCTCGCCCTGTTCTACTGGGCCTTGGTCGAAATCACCGGTTGGCTCGGTCATCTCGCCGAAACGAAACTCACCAGATTCAGGTTTTTCAACATATGAGCGTCCCTGCGATCACAGTCAAAAATCTCGTCAAGACTTTCGGCGGCTCCACCGTGCTGCACGGCATCGACCTCGATATCGTTCAGGGGCAGGTTTCCTGCGTCATCGGCCCGTCGGGTTCCGGCAAGAGTACGCTGCTGCGCTGTATGGCCTTTCTCGAAGAATCGACGAAGGGGACGATTACCGTCAATGGCGAGGTGCTTGGCTTTGCGGAAAACGCAAAGGGTGTCCGTGAGCGGGTACCGGCTGCTGTGAACCGGCAAATTCGATCGCAGATCGGCATGGTTTTTCAGCAGTTCAATCTCTGGCCGCATATGACGGCGCTCGGCAATGTCAGCGAAGCGCTGAAGACCGTTCACAAGATGAGCCGCAAGGATGCTGAGGAGCGGGCAATGGCCCAGCTCGTCAAGGTCGGCCTCGAGGGCAGGGCAGGGCACTATCCGTCGCAGCTCTCGGGAGGGCAGCAGCAGCGCGTCGCTATCGCCCGGGCGCTTGCCCTGAACCCGAAGATCATGCTGTTTGACGAGCCGACCTCGTCACTCGATCCCGAGCTGACCGGCGAAGTGCTCAACGTCATGCGCGATCTCGCCGCCGAGGGCATGACGATGGTCGTCGTCTCCCACGAGATCGGATTTGCCGCAACGGTCGGCCAGCAGATCGTCTTTCTCGATCACGGCAAGGTGCTGTTCACCGGTCCCCCGCAGGACGTCTTCAAACGACCGAGAAACCCCCGGCTCGAGCAATTCCTGGATACCTATATCGATCGCGGGGCCTCGATGCTGCTATGACGTTCATGTCCTTCACGATCGTCGGACAGACTTCCACGGCCGATTTCGGATTCACGCAATTTCCTCTTCGAGTATTTTCACGGGCCGGTCCCACTGGATGAGCACGATACAGCCGGTATCGCTCCAGACCGAGTGCTCGCTGCCCGGCGCGTTGACGATATAACTGCCGCTGATGTAATCGCCCGTCTCGTCGGATTGAACGCCATCGAGCACCAGGATGGTTTCGAGCCCCTCGTGGCGATGGCGGGGAACAGAGGCGCCGGGCTCATATTTCAACAGTGCCACGCCCGGCTGATCGCCCTCGAAGGGGCGGATCCAGTGGATGGTGACAGCATCGCGGAAAGGGCCGAATTCCAGCTCCTTCCAGCCGCCTGACGTCAGGCGTTCGCGGATCGTTTCAGGCATGGGCGATGCTTTCCAGAATGTCGTCGACATGGGCGGTCCAGCCGACGATTGCGCCCTGGGCGCGGATCATGGCGATGGCGGCGGCTTTGAATTCGGGGAAATAGCTTTCCGTCGCCTCCTCGGCGAGCAGGCATTCATAGCCGCGGTCGTTTGCTTCGCGCATCGTCGTCTGCACGCAGACTTCGGTGGTGACACCGGCAAAGACGAGCTGCTTGATGCCCTTCTGCTGCAGCACGGTGCCGAGTTCGGTCGCGTAGAAGGCGCCTTTGCCGGGCTTTTCGATGACGACTTCGCCCTTCACAGGAGCGAGTTCCGGAAGAATTGCCGTGCCGGGCTCCCCCGAAATCAGGATGCGGCCCATCGGGCCTTCGTCGCCGATCCGGAGCGCAGGATTGCCGCGGTCGCGTTTGGCCGGCGGCAGGTCGGAGAGATCAGGCCGGTGGCACTCCATCGTATGGATCACAGGCAGGCCGGCATTGCGGAAGCCCTGGATGAGGCGTTTGACGTCGGGCACGATCCTGGTGATGCGGCTGACGTCATTGCCGAGGCTGGCGCCGAAGCCGCCGGGCTCGGCAAAATCGCGCTGCATGTCGATGACGATGAGGGCGAGCTCATCGTGCTTCACCGGAAAGGCGAAAGGCTCTGCCTTGATCTCGATCATCAGTGATGTCCCGCCATGTGGGCGCCGATCACGCCGATATCGGCCGAACGCGCCGGTGTCTCGTAAACCAGCTTGCCTTCCGAAATGACCATGATGCGGTCGGACATCTCGAGCAATTCGTCGAGGTCTTCGGAAAGCAGCAGCACGGCAGCTCCCGAATTGCGGGCCTTCATGATCCGGGCGCGGATTTCGGCAACGGCCGAAAAATCGAGGCCGAAACAGGGGTTCGAGACGATCAGCAGATCGACATCGCCGGTCAGTTCACGGGCTAGTACGGCACGCTGCACGTTGCCGCCCGAAAGTGCTGCGATCGGCGAGGAGGAAGAGGCCGTCTTGACCTTGAAGTCGGAGATCAGCGCCGAGGCACGCTTCTTCATGCTGCCCTTGTTCAGCCAGATCGCGTCCTTGCCGTCCAGCTTCAAGTCGAAGGTGCGGAACGCAAGGTTCTCGCTCACGGTCATCTTGGGTGCACAGGCATTCTGCAACGGCTCTTCGGGGATGAAACGCACCTTGTTCTTGCGGGTCTCCTCACGGGTGGCGCCGTAAGTCTCGCCATTGACCATGACCTCGCCGCTATCGGTCGGGCGTTGGCCGGCCAGAATTTCCGTCAGCTCCTTCTGGCCGTTGCCGGATATGCCGGCGATGCCGACGATCTCGCCGGAGCGGACCGTCAGCGCGTCGATCTCGATCGTCTTCAGGCCGGAGCGATCCGGAGCTTTCACCTGGCTTACAGTGAGCACGGATTTGGCCGCTTCCGCCACTGGCAGACGGCTGTCGAGCTCGGCGAGCTTGACGTCGCCGATCATCATCCCCGCCATCTCGGCGGTGGAGAGCTCGCCGACCTTGCCGGTGCCGACCAGCTTGCCGCGCCGCAGGATCGAGACGGCATCAGCGAACTTCGTCACCTCGTGGAACTTGTGGGAGATCATCAGCACGGTGAGCTCGCCGCGCTCGGTCATCCCGCGGACGATGCCGAGCATCTCATCGGCTTCGGCCGGCGTCAGCACCGAGGTCGGCTCGTCGAGCACGAGGAAGGAGCGGCCGAGATAGAGCTGCTTGACGATTTCGAGTTTCTGTTTTTCGCCGGCCGCAAGCTCGCTCACCGGCCTGTCGAGCGGGATCTTGAACGGCATGCGTTCCATGAAACCCGCCAGATCCTTGCGTTCCCTGGCCCAGTTGATAACCGCGGGTACTTCGGTACGGCTGATGACCAGGTTTTCCGCGCCGGTCAGAGAGGGAACCAGTGTGAAATGCTGGTAGACCATGCCGAGCCCATAGGCGGCGGCATCCTTGGGTGAGGCCACCGCCACCTCGCGGCCGTCGACCGACAACGAGCCTGACGTTGCGTGATAGAAGCCCATGATGCATTTGACGAGTGTCGACTTGCCGGCGCCGTTTTCGCCGAGAAGCGCGTGAAAAGACCCGGCCGGAACGGCGATCGAGACGTTGTCGAGCGCGGTGAAGCTGCCGAAACGCATGGTCATATCGAGCGTCTCGATGCCGACGGCCTTGCCGGCTTGCGGAAGGGGCGTGTCGCGGACTGTGCTCACTTCATTGCTCCTTTTCGACGATGATGGCGACGGGACCGCCGCCGGGCGGACCCTGGTGTTCGGCGCCGCCGGACACATAGAGATCGGTAATGCCGAAGATGCCGGCGAGAACGCCGCCGACGAAGGCACGGGCATGGCGGGTGCCTGCAATATCCGAGTCATCGAGCATCGTGTGGCGCCTGCCGCCGATCCTGCCGGACGGGTCCGGCTCGGCCTTGGCGAGAACCGCCGCCAGCCGGCTGTTTTCCGGCAGGCGTTCGCGGGCTTTCCTGACGGAATGCGCGTCGATCGCATCCCGCATGACCGCGTGGTCGATCGACAGCGGACCGGACCATTTTGCGCTCATGCCGAGGACGATGATTTCGTGATCGGTGAGTTCGACCCCGGACGAGGTTGAGGCGCAGCGGGAAAAGAGATCGAAACGTGTGCAGATGTCGGCATCGTTGATCGATGTCGCATCTATCTCGCCGAGTGCCACGGCGACGCCGAGAGCCGAAGCGCCTCGCGAGAGGCCCATGGATTTCAGCGTGTCGTGGGTTGCGACCGTCCTGCCTGCTGCCTCGGCCTCGGCAATCCGGCGCGAGGTGAGCAGCGGACACTTGATCTGCACGAAATGGGCATCGGCGGGATCATCGATGCCGGCATCCCTCATCGCGGACTTCACGCCTTCGGCAACGAGCAGGATCTGTTCCCGGCGCCCGAGATGTTCGGGGGGCAGCGCGGGGGTACGCGACACACCAATGGCCAGCGCCCGTTCGCCCGGGGTTTCTACGGTTTCACGCGCAAAAACCGTCCAATGCGGCGAGAGTGCACCCTCGGTGCCGCCGGACATGATGATCGAGACGCCGTCGACGCCATATCTACTGAACAATGTCTCGAAGCTGCGGGTGGCATAACCGCGGGTAAAATCATTGACGCAGCCGTTGCCTTCCGTCTTGCCGAGAACGGCGACGATGTTGTTCGCCTGAAGGCCGCTGGCAAAGAGCGCCTCGACGCCGGCAACGTCATCGGGGCCGTCGGCTGGCACGCGAAAGACATGGGCACGCAATGACGGCATCAGGGTAGCGCCTCGACTAGAGCCGCGGAATTGGAGACTGAGCCGAAGACGCCGCCCTGCATCTTCACCATCTTGATGGCGGCGAGGTGGTTTCCGTGGTCGGTCGCACCGCAGCAGTCCTCCAGCAGCAGGCATTCGTAGCCGCGGTCGTTCGCCTCGCGCATCGTCGTCGAGACGCAGACATCGGTGGTGATTCCGGTGAGGATAATGTTCTCGATGCGCTTCTGGTTGAGGATGAGTTCGAGGTCGGTGGCGCAGAACGAACCCTTGCCGGGCTTGTCGATGATCGTCTCGCCTTCGATCGGGTAGAGTTCGGGGATGATGTCCCAGCCGGGTTCGCCGCGCGTCAGGATGCGGCCGCAGGGGCCGGGATCGCCGATGCCGGCGCCGATCCGCTGCGAGCGCCAGCGTTTATTGGCCGGCAGATCGGCGAGGTCCGGGCGATGGCCCTCGCGGGTATGGATGATGTGATAGCCCTTGGCCCGCATGGCGGCAAGCACACGTTTGATCGGTTCGATCGGCGCCTGCACCAGCGACAGGTCGTAGCCCATATGGTCGACATAGCCGTCCTTGCCGCAGAAATCGGTCTGCATGTCGATGATGATGAGGGCGGTGTTATCAGGCCGCAGAGCACCGTTATAGGGCCACGGATACGGATCGGCGTCGATAAAATGTCCTTCGGTTTCGACCATCGCGTCCATCATTCTCTCTCCTATTCCGCGGCAGGTTTGAGGGGTTCGCCGTAACGGCGCATCGGCTTGTCAAATCCGCAGGACGTGCCGTCCTTGACCTTTATCTCGTCTTCCCATGGCAGGCGGTATTTGCCGGCGACAAGGTCGTGCATGTAGGTGTAGGGCGCATCCTGGGCGCCGCCGGCGACGGCGACATAGCCGCGATGGCCAAACTGGTAGATATTGTTCTCCACCCCCCAGCCGAGCCGGGCCTCGCGCACCAGGTCAGGGCGCACCTCGGCGGTGATGATCTCGTTGGGCCGGCCGGAGGTGCCGTGGGCGATGATCGTGCCATCGAAATTGCACACCATGCCTTCACCCATGGAATCGAACGTGCCGTCCGAACCGCACATGCAGACATTGGCGGTAACCATCAGGTTGCAGAAGGCGTTGGCCTGGTTGGTGAAGCGCCAGGCGTCGCGGATCGGCGCCGTGTAGCCGGCGGTGCGGATCATGATTTCGGCGCCCTTATAGGCGCATTCGCGCGCCATCTCCGGGAACATGCCGTCATGGCAGATGATCAGCGCGAGCTTGGCGCCCCGCGGGCCCTCGATGACAGGGATGCCAAGATCGCCGGGCTCCCAAGGCTCGACGGGGATCCAGGGATGCATCTTGCGGTAATAGAGCTTCAGCTCGCCCTGGTCGTCGATGACGATGCCGGAATTGTAGGGCATGCCGCCGGGATTGAGCTCCATGATCGAGAAGCAGCCCCAGATCCGGTTGTCGCCGCAAGCCCGCTTGAAAGCCGCGACCTCCGGCCCGTCGAGCGTGCACATGATCTCCGGATTGATGTCCATGGAGAGGCCGTGCAGCGCGTATTCGGGAAAGATGACGAGGTCCATGCCCGGCTGGTTGCGCCGCGCCTTGGCCACCAGATCGACGATCACCTGCGTCTGTTTCGCCAAGTCCGCTTTGGTGACGGTCACCGGCAGCTGGAGCTGAACGAGGCCGATGCCGACGCCGTGTTCGGATTTGTTGAGACCGCCTAGTCCGTTCATCGGAAAGCTCCGTTATTTCGTGAGCGACAGCGCGCCCGGCGCACCGGCGAGCGAGCGGGTGGGCGAAGAGGTGGCGATCAGGATGACGAGGGTGAGCACGTAAGGCGCTGCATAAAAAAGGTAGTAGCCTTGTGTGACGCCGACCGATTGCAGCGCCGGGCCGAGCGCGCCGGCGCCGCCGAAAAGCAGGGCAGCGAGGAAACAGCCGATCGGGTTCCAGCGGGCGAAGATGACGAGGGCCACGGCCATCAGGCCCTGGCCCGACGAGATGCCTTCGTTCCATGAGCCCGGATAGTAGAGCGAGAGATAGGCGCCGCCGATTGCCGCCAGCGAACCGCCCACTGCCGTCGCCAGCAGGCGAACCCGGTCCGGATGGATGCCCATGGCCCGGGCCGCGTCGGTGCTGTCGCCGACGACGCGCAGGATCAGGCCGATGCGGGTGTTCTTGAAGGCCCAGAACAGGAAGAGGGCAAGTGCCGCGCCGATGAAGAACAGCACGTTGATATTGAGCGCCGCCTGGATCTGCGGAGTGCTCGACCAGCCGCCGAGCGGGATCGAGGGCAGTTTCGGCGCCACCGGCTGGATGAAGGATTTGCCGAGGAAAAACGCCATGCCGAGACCGAACTGCATCATGGCGATGCCGATGGCGATGTCGTTGACCTTCGGGAACTTGCAGATCCAGCCGTGGATGAGGCCGAAGATCGCGCCTGCCACCATTGCGGCCAGCACGCCGAGGGTCGGCGAGCCGGCCATGACAGCCACCGCATAGGCCGTCATGGCGCCGAAGACGAGCGTACCTTCCAGGCCGAGATTGATGCGGCCGGAGCGTTCGGTGATCGTCTCGCCGAGGCTGACGAAGATGAAGGGGGTGGAAACGCGGATGGCGCCTGCGAAGATCGCCAGCGGCACGCCCCAGATGCCGATGCCTGTCTCTTCCATCAGAGGCTCCTTTTCCAGAGGTCGGGATTGAAGATCTTGAAGCGGCCGTAGAAGGTCTCGCAGAACAGAATGACGATGAAGAGCGTGCCCTGCAGCACCAGAACCGTCGCATCCGGCAGGCCCATGCGCCGCTGGATGAGGCCGCCCGAGGCGTCGATGCCGCCGAGCAGGATCGCGACCGGAATGATCGCCAGCGGATTGTGCCTGGCGAGGAAGGCGACGAGGATGCCGGTATAACCGTAGCCGGCGGCAAGCGAGGCGTTGGCGCTTCCCTGCACCGCCGCCACTTCGATCATGCCTGCCAGACCGGCAAAACTGCCGGCAAGCGCGGTAAATCCGGCGATCAGCTTGCCGACCGGCAGTCCCTGGATCTGGGCGGCGCGCACGTTGCCGCCGGCGATGCGGGCGGCAAAACCGTAGCTCGTGGCCTCGATGACGATCCAGGAGACCACGCAGGCGAGGATGCCGATGACCAGGCCCCAATGCACGTCCATGCCGGGAATATTGCCGAGCATGTATTCCGCCGGCAGCGGCCTGGTCGACGGCTTGTTGAGGCTTGCCGGATCGCGTAGCAGCCCTTCGACGAACTGGTTCATCAGGGCAATGGCGATATAGGAGAGCAGCAGCGACGAGATGGTTTCGTTGACGCCGCGGTAGTGGCGCAGGAAACCGGCAAGGCCGATCCAGATGCCGCCGACCACCATGGCGGCGATCGCCATCAGAATGAGGGTGAGGAAGACAGGCGCGGTGCCGGCGAGCGGCAGAGCCATGGCCGCGGCGGCAACGCCGCCCAGCACGACCGCTCCTTCCCCGCCGATGATGACGAGGCCGAGACGGGCGGGCAGGGCGACGCAGAGTGCCGTCAGGAGAAGGGGTGCGGCACGACTTAAGCTGTTCTGCACCGAAAACCAGCTGCCGAAGCCGCCGGTATACATCAGTTGAAAGAGGGTGGCCGGCGACTTGCCGACCGCCAGAATGAAGAGGGAGAAGAGCGCAAGACCGATCAGTATGGCCGCGAGGCCGATGACAACAGGCTCGGCCCGCCGCGCGATCCATTCGAGGACGGGGCGCAGGGAAGCCGGTTTTTCCGCGATGGCTATTGCGGGATCATTGGCCTCGATGGTCATGGCGCTTCTCCCTTCGCGGTTTACGCCGTGGACCCGACGACGCCCTCGACCAGATAATTCATGCTTTCGAGCTCGATCGCGTCTTCGGCGTAGCTCTTGTCGGCGGTGACGACGGTGTCGCCCTTGTTGTCCTTCAACGGTCCCTTGAAGACCGAGAAGCCGCCCTTCATCATGTCGGCCTGCGTGGCTTCGAAGGCCTTGCGGCCCTCGGCGGACACACCGGGGCCAAGCGCGCTCATCTTCACGAAGCCGTCCTTCAGGCCGCCACGCACGAAATTGCCGAGCTTTTCGCCGGCCTGCGCCTTCTTGACGAAGTCGCTGTAGACGTTGCCCCAGGCCCATTCGGCGCCGGTGAGATATTTTTCAGGAGCAAGCGGGCTCTGGTTGGCGTGATAGCCGCAGACGAAGGCGCCGCGGCCGGCAGCCGTCTCGACGACCACTTTGGGGCTGTCGACGTGGCAGGTGATGACGTCCGCGCCCTGGTCTACCAGCGCGTTGGTGGCTTCGGCCTCTTTGACGGCAAGCGACCATTCGCCGGTGAAGATCACCTGGCAGGTGATACCAGGATCGACTGTGCGCGCGCCAAGCAGGAAGGCGTTGATATTCTGCAGAACCTGCGGGATCGGCTTGGCGGCGACGAAGCCGATCTTCTTGCTCTTCGTCGCATGGCCGGCGGCAATGCCGTTCAGATACTGGCCCTGGAAGATATAGCCGAAATAGGAGCCCGTATTGGCCGGGTTCTTGCCTTCCTGCCAGAGGCCGCCGCAGTGGCGGAACTGGACGTCGGGATGTTTGGCGGCCACGGCCAGCATGTGTGGGTCGAAGTAGCCGAAGGAGGTCGGAAAGAGCAGGGTCGCGCCATCCAGATTGATCATGGATTCCATCGTCTTCTGAACGTCGACCGTCTCCGGCACGTTCTCTTCTTCGACCAGCGTCACACCCGGCATCGCCTTGATGACGGCCGCACCTTCGGCATGCGCCTGGTTGTAGCCGTAGTCGTCCTTGGGGCCGACATAGATGAAGCCGACGGTCAGCGCGGTTTGGGCTGCGGCGGAGGAGGCGATCAGACCCGGCATGGCGCCGGCAAGCGCACCGGCAGCGGAAGCCTGGAGGAAATTGCGGCGGTTCATGGAAAGGAGTTTGGTCATCGGAAGTGCTCCTTGCGGCGCTGGGCCGGTTGTGAACGGGTACAGAAAAGTGCATGCAATGCATGTGCCAGAAATTAATATGTTGTTTTTTATAGTTTATCCATTCCAGCAAGACTTGCGCATTGCAAAGTGCATACAGATTGATCGAATTCTTGCGCAAAAAGTAATCAATAGATATTTCTTGTTCATTGTGACTGCGTAGTTGGCACAGACTCGAGTTACCCGAGGTATCTCCTGCATCAGAAAGCGAACATTTAACAATATCTTCGCCGTCCGATTTGACTTATCGAGTCTCGAACGTCATCTGTATGCAGAATGTTGAGGTGAGCAGATTCGTATCGTGAAGCAGACCAGGCGCAGAGAAGTGATCCGCACCGGAACCACCGTCGAACAGATGGTGCGCGCGATTGCCGACATGATCGTTACGGGTGAACTCCTGCCGGGCGCGAAGCTGGACGAAGTGTCGCTCGCGGCTCGTTTCGACGTTTCGCGCACGCCGGTACGCGAGGCTCTGCGTGAGCTGGGCGCCATGGGATTGATTGCGCGCGAGCCGAACCGCAGTGCCGTCGTGACCAATGTCACCGAGGCTTATCTGCATTCGATGTTCGAGGCGATGGCGGAGCTCGAAGCGATCTGCGCCAGGCTCTCGGCCGAGCGTATGACGGTCGATGAACGGCGCGCGCTGGAGTTGGAACATCGGGGATCGGTGAGGCTCGTGCATGCCGGCGCGGAAGAAGAATATTCGGCTCACAATACCGAATTTCACACCCGGCTTTATCGCGGCGCGCATAATGATCATGTCTTCGAGATGGTGACTCAGACACGGGCGCGGCTCGCGCCTTTTCGACGGGCGCAGTTCCGTCTGCCCGGGCGTCTGGCAAAATCCTATGAGGAGCACGGCCGGATCGTCACGGCGATCATGCGCGCGGACGCCGCAGCCGCGGGGCAGGCGGCATATTCCCATGTGGAAATTGTCAGCGATGCCAGCGCGGTCTTTGCAACGCCCGGGGAGTAAAGAGGGCACGACGCCTGAAATCAGGCGCCGCTACGAAGGCGAGAAAACCACGACCGGCAAACGCCGCGGTTATGTCCCGGTCTCTACTCCGCCGCTTCGATGAAGCGGTGGCGTTCGTAGAGGAACTTCAGCACGGCTTCACGGCATTTGAGATATGCGCGGTCGGAGGCGAGTTCGATGCGATTGCGGGGACGGGGCATGATCACATCGAGCACTTCGCCGATGCGGGCCGCCGGGCCGTTGGTCATCATCACGATGCGATCGGACAGCAGCACCGCCTCATCGACATCATGGGTGATCATCACCATCGTGTTGCCAAGGCGGGCGTGGATTTCCATCACCGCGTCCTGCAGATGAGCGCGGGTCAGCGCATCGAGCGCGCCGAAGGGTTCGTCGAGCAGCAGGATCTTCGGCTCCATTGCAAGCGCGCGGGCGATGCCGACGCGCTGTTTCATGCCGCCTGAAATTTCCGAAGGCCGCTTATCCCTGGCATGCGCCATCTGCACGAGATCGAGGTTGGCCATCACCCAGTCATGCCGCTCGGCCTTGGTCTTCGTTCGGTTGAAGAGTTTGGAGACGGCGAGATTGACGTTCTCGTAGACCGTCAGCCAAGGCAGCAGCGAGTGGTTTTGGAAGACGACGGCGCGTTCCGGACCGGGTCCGTTGACCTCACGGTTTTCAAGCAGCACGGCGCCTGCCGAAACCGGGGTCAGGCCGGCGATGAGGTTGAGCAGGGTGGACTTGCCGCAGCCCGAATGGCCGATGATCGAGACGAATTCGCCTGCGGAAATCGTCAGGTTGATGTCCTTCAGGACCTCGGCGCGCACGCCGCCCCGATCGAAATGTTTGTCGATATGGTCGAGCTTCAGATAGGCGTTCATAGGTGCGTTCCTCAGTTGGCCATGGCGCCGCGGGTGATGAGTTTGCCGAGTGCTGCCACCAGCTTGTCGAGGGCGAAGCCGACGATGCCGATATAGGCGAGCGCGACGATGATGTCCGGAAGGCGCGACGAGTTCCATGCGTCCCAGATGAAGAAGCCGATGCCGACGCCGCCCGTCAGCATTTCGGCCGCGACAATGGCGAGCCAAGAGAGGCCGACGCCGATCCTGAGGCCTGTGAAGATGTAAGGCGCTGCCGAAGGCAGCATGATCTTCCAGAAAAACTCGAACTGGTTGAGGCGCAGCACCTCGGCGACATTGCGGTAATCCTGCGGAATATTGCGGACGCCGACGGCGGTGTTGATGATCACCGGCCAGATCGACGTGATGAAGATCACGAAGATCGCCGAGGGGTTGGAATCCTGGAAGGCTGCGAGCGACAGCGGCAGCCAGGCGAGCGGCGGAACCGTGCGCAGCACCTGGAAGATCGGATCGAGGCCACGCATCGCCCAGACCGACTGGCCGATGATCGCCCCGATGATGACGCCGGTGACCGCGGCAAGCCCAAAGCCATAGAGAACGCGCTGCAGCGAAATGAGCACGCGCCAGCCGAGCCCGATATCCTGGGAGCCGTAGTTGAAAAACGGATAGGCGATCAGGTCATAGCTATCCTGCCAGACCCGATGCGGCGAGGGCAAAGACGCATCCGCCGACGAACAGAGCACCTGCCAGACGAGCAGGATGAGTGCCAGCACGACGACTGGCGGAACGACGTTGCGAAGGGCGGTCAGTGCCGCTCGACGAAAATCGATCCGCGATCCATGCTTGCCGGAAAATGGCAGAACCTTTGCCGCCGGCTTGGCAGAGGCGGCCGTGGAGGGATTTTCTTTATTTGCCAGGGCGGACATCAACGTGCTCCTCACGTGAATGAAAGGCCGGCGCGCCCGTTGCGCGCCGGAGCGGGTCAGGAGACAGCCTTGATCGAAAGGCTGTCGAGATAGGCCGAGGGATTTTCAGGGTCGAAGACCTTGCCGTCGAAGAAAGTCTCCTTGCCGCGAGAAGACGATGCCGGAATGTCGGCCGCCGCGACGCCGAGATCCTTGGCGGCCTCGCGCCAGATGTCTTCGCGGTTCACCTGGTTGACCAGCGCCTTGATGTCGGTGCTCGCCGGCAGATTCCCCCAGCGAATGTTTTCCGTCATGAACCAGCTATCGTGGCTCTTGAACGGGTAGGAGGCGCCGTCTTTCCAGAACTTCATATAGAGGTCGGTGGCTTTGGCCTCGCGGCCGTTGCCATAATTGATGTCGCCCTTGAGGCGGCCGAGCACGTCCTTCGTCGGAACGTTGAACCATTGGCGTTTGCCGAGAATGTCAGCCATCTCCGCCTTGTTTTCCATGCTTTCGCACCACTGCTGCGCCTCCATGACGGCCATCAGGAGGGCCTTGGCAGCATTGGGATTCTTTTCGATCCAGTCGGCGCGCAGTCCGAGCGCCTTTTCAGGATGACCCTTCCAGAGCTCGCCCGTGGTGGCTGCGGTAAAGCCGATGCCCTGGTTGACGAGCTGCTCGTTCCACGGTTCGCCCACACAGAAGACGTCCATGTTGCCGACCTTCATGTTGGCAACCATCTGCGGCGGCGGCACGACGATGGTCGAAACGTCCTTGTTCGGATCGATGCCGCCGGCGGCGAGCCAGTAGCGGATCCAGAGGTCATGGGTGCCGCCCGGGAAGGTCATGGCGGCCTTGATCTCCTTGCCCTCCGCCTTCTTTTTCTCGAATGCGGCCTTCAGCTTGGAGGAATCGAGCTGCACGCCGGTTTCGGCATATTCCTTGGCGACGGAAATACCCTGGCTGTCAAGGTTGAGCCGGGCGAGGATAGCCATCGGCACCGGCTTATTGTTCTGCGTCACCTTGCCGGTATGCATGAGATAGGGGAGCGGCGACAGGATATGGGCACCGTCAATGCCGTTTGCTGCACCGCCCAGCACGAGATTGTCGCGGGTCGCACCCCAGGATGCCTGCTTGGCCACATCCGTTTCCGGAAGGCCATGCTTGTCGAAGAAGCCCTTTTCCTTGGCGATGATCAACGGTGCGGAATCGGTGAGCGCGATAAAGCCGAGCTTGGCACCTTTCACCTCAGGGCCTGCTCCGGCTGCGAAGGCGCCGGACGGAAAGGCCGTCTTGACAGCGCCGATGAGGGCAGCCGCTGCGGTCGTCTTGAGCATGCTGCGGCGGGTAATGCCGGTTGTCGAAATTCCAGTCTGCAAATTCTTTGTCATGCGCAGGTTCCCTCTGCTGGCTGAATTTGGACACAAAAAAACGCCGCCGGAAATTGCGTCCAGGGGATGGGAGAATCCCGGAGCAAAGACCTTGCGACGTCGGTGTCTATTGTAGGCGCTTATGCCGCGCCTATCCGCGCCGGTCGCCATTGACCGATGCTTCTCAGAACTTGCAAGCAGCGTGCCAAATTCGAGAGGCGTTGATAACGGCATGAAGTAAAAGGAGAAATGCAAAGAATTGACGAATGCCTATTTCTTCGGCCGCGCTTCTTTCTGCTTCCGTTTTGTGCGATTGCTAACGGAATCGCAGTCATGGGAGCGCTCTATTTGTGCAGCGCACGCAATATGGAAGTCGCGATCAAGCAGACCGCAGAGCGGATTCTGCCCGCCTTATTCGTCGGTATTGCCACCGGCAAAGCTCAGGAGGGGAAGGTCAATGCGTGGCGATTGGCCTCGCCATCACTTCATTTCATTGCAGCAAGGATACGAGGCCGTAGAACGCCGCGGATATTGCTGCAGCCGCCGGCATCGTGACGATCCAGGCGATCACGATGTTGCCGGCCAATCCCCAGCGCACGGCTGAGACACGACGAGCCGCGCCCACTCCAACGATTGCTCCGGTGATGGTATGCGTCGTCGAAACGGGAATACCGAGCCACGTCGCTCCGAAGAGTGTCAATGCTCCGCCCGTCTCCGCGCAGAAACCTTGCATGGGGTTGAGCCGGGTGATCTTCGACCCCATGGTATGAACGATCCGCCATCCGCCAAAGAGCGTACCGAGAGCCATTGCCGACTGGCAGGTAATGACCACCCAGAAAGGCACGTAGAATGTCGGGCCAAGATATCCCTGGCTGAACAGGAGCACCGCGATGATGCCCATCGTCTTCTGCGCATCGTTTCCGCCGTGGCCCAGCGAGTAGAGCGAAGCGGACACGAACTGCATGATGCGAAATGTGCGATCCACCGCAAACGGTGTTTGCCGGACGAATAGCCAGGAGACGGCGAGCACCAGCACCAGGGCAAGCAGGAAGCCGATGGCTGGCGATACGAAAATAGCACCGACGGTTTTTAGAAGGCCGTTCCAGACGATCGAGTTGAAGCCCACCTTTGCCAGACCGGCCCCCACCAGCCCACCGACAAGCGCATGCGACGAGCTCGATGGAATCCCGAAAATCCAGGTGATGATATTCCAGATGATCGCGCCCATGAGTGCTGCGAAGATCACTTGTGGCGAAACGATCGCAGGATCGATGATGCCGGTCCCCAGTGTTTCGGCCACATGCAGGCCGAAGAACAGGAATGCGATGAAATTGAAGAACGCCGCCCAGGCGACCGCATATTGTGGCCGCAGGACGCGGGTCGAGACGATCGTGGCGATCGAATTGGCCGCGTCATGCAGACCATTGAGAAAGTCGAAGAACAGGGCGATAACGACCAGGCCGACCAGCAGCGGCAGAGCGAGGGAGGCATCCATCAGACGTTCTCGATGAGAATGCCGCTGATTTCATTGGCGACATCCTCGAAGCGGTCGACGACTTTTTCCAGCTCTCCGTAGATTTCGCTTCCGATCATGTAGGCCATCGCATTGCCGCTGGCGCCATGACGCAAGAACAGATCCTTCAAACCCTGGTCGTAGAGCTCATCGGAACGTCCCTCCACTCGGGTAACTTCCTCCGCGATGGCCGTGAGACGCTGCGCATTGGCTCCCAATCTGTCGAGGAGAGGTATCGCTTCCGCGACAAGATTTGCCGCCTTGACGATTTCACTGCCCATCTCCTGCATGAGCGGATCGAAGCTCGATTGCTCGAACAAACGGATCGTCTTGACTGCCTTGTGCATCATGTCGATCGCATCATCCATCGACTGAATAAGGTCCTTGATGTCACCCCGGTCGAAGGGCGTGATGAAGCTTCGTCGAACGGCCAGAAGAACCTCACGCGTGACATCGTCGGCCTCGTTTTCCAACGTGACGATGCGTTCGCAGTTTTTCTCAACGTCATTGCCCTTCAGGAGTTGGTCGAGGGCGTGCGCGGCGGCAACGACGGTCTTCGAGTGCTTGGAAAACATCTCAAAGAATCTGTCTTCCCGTGGCATCAGCTTGCGAAAAATGCTCATCATGCCTGGGAACCTTCCTCCTGCGGCCGATTGTCATAAATCTGTCATAAACACGCCCAGGCAATTGAAGCAACAAGCAAATTCGGTAATTCATTCGTTATGACGCCGAGCAAAAAAAGCAGGAAGCCTCGACCGGACAAGTCCCAGCCACTGCTGCGGTCCTGAAACGCTGTTCGCCGGTGCATTCCGTCAACAATACGGCGCACTTTGCTTCCGCCACGGCAATTCCGGATCCGACGTCGAAATCCTGGTGATCACATCGCGCGAGAGTGGGCGCTGGGTCATCCCGAAAGGGTGGCCGATGAAAGGGAAAAAGCCTTTCGAAGCAGCAGCAATCGAGGCCTGGGAGGAGGCAGGCGTGCGCGGGGTGGTGAAGAAGAAGCCGGTCGGCCGCTATACTTATCTGAAAGAACTCGACAATGGCGATGTGGCGCCCTGTATCGTCGACATGTTTCAGATTGAAGTCACGGACATCAGCGGCGATTTCAAGGAGCGGGGTCAGCGTATTCTCGAATGGGTCAGCCCGGATGAAGCGGCAAGACGCGTTCGCGAGATTGAACTCAAGTCGCTGCTCGTCCAATTTGAGGCGCACGGCCGCAAGAAACGCGATCGCGGCTGACCACGGACTTCTTCGCCGGCGTTGAAGCGCCGCGCGTCTTTATCGCTCGAAAGGTTCGCCGAGCGAAGCGACGCCGTTCAGTTTCAGCAGGCGACGGTCGGCGGAGATGATGCCGAGCACGATGATCGTGACCAGATATGGCAGGCTCGAGAGCAGTTGCGAGGGAACATCCAACCCGGTTGCCTGGGCTGCAAGCCCCATCAGCGAGACTGCGCCGAACAGGCAGGCGCCGAGGAAGATACGGCCGGTGAGCCAAGTCCCGAAGACGACGAGGGCGATGGCGATCCAGCCGCGCCCGGCGATCATCCCATCGGCCCAGAGTGGTGTATAGACCACCGACGCATAGGCGCCGGCGAAGCCGGCCATCGCGCCGCCGAAGGCGATGGCGAGGACGCGGACGGATATTACCGAATAGCCGATGGCGTGAGCGGCCTTGGGATTCTCGCCGACGGCGCGGACGATAAGACCAAGCTTGGTGTAGGCAAATATCGCCCACAAAGCCAGCGTCGCGGCGAGCGAAATCCACACGACGATGTCCTGGACGAAAAGGCCGCCGACAACCGGCAGTTCCGAAAGCCCGGGAAGGGCAAGCTTCGGAAGTCCCCTGACCGTGAGGCTTTCATAGGTCTTGCCGAAAAGCGCGGAAAGGCCCTGGCCGAGAATGCCGATGGCAAGGCCCGCCGCCACCTGATTTGCCCGGAATCCCAGCGTGACGAAGGCAAAGAGCAGGGAAAGGGCAGCGCTGCCGAGCCCGGCGACGACGAAACCCAGAAGATGTCCGCCGCCCTGATAGACGACGATGAAGCCGAGTACGGCACCGAAGGCCATCAATCCCTCGACCCCGAGGTTGAGGACGCCGGCGCGCTCGGCCACCAGTTCGCCGAGGGCTGCCAGAAGAAACGGTGTCGCAGCCGCAAGCATGCCGGCAAGAATGAACTCGATGGCGTTCATGAGGGGCTCCGGTGAGCGGCACGGCGCCATTCAAGGCGATAGCGCACGAAGGCGACGGCGATCAGGTAGGCGAGTAGCAGGCTGCCCTGGAAGACACGGACGGCGGCGATCGGCAGGTTGGCCGAGACCATGGCATTGTCGCCACCAATATAGATGACCGCCATGACCAGCGCCGAGATCACGATGCCGATCGGATGCAGGCCGCCGAGATAGGCGACGATGATGGCCGCATAGCCATAACCGCTCGCGACCGAACGCTGCAGCTGACCGAGCGGGCCGGCAACTTCGGCGGCACCGGCAAGACCGGCTGCAAAACCGCCGATCAGCAGCGAAAGCCAGATCGCCCAACCTTCCTTAAAGCCGGCATAGCCGGCAGCCCGCGGCGCCAGACCGCCGACCTGCAGCTTGTAACCGATGAAGCTCCTCTGCATGAAGACCCAGGCCGCAACCGACAAAGCGAGCGTGATGAGGAATGAGACATTGACGCGGGTACCGGCAATCAGGGTCGGCACCATAGCATCGTACTGAAACATCACCGACTGGGGGAAGTTGAAGCCATTCGGATCTTTCCAGGGGCCAAGCAGCAGATAGTTCAGCAGCTGCGCTGCAACGAGGCTCAGCATCAGCGAAACGAGGATCTCGTTGGCGTTGAGGCGCACGCGCCAGAAGGCAGTAAGAGAAGCCCAGAGAGCGCCGCCGATGGCGCCGAGCAACAGCATCGCCGGCCAAATCCACTGGCCTGTTGCCTGGGGAAACCAGACCGGAATGGCAGAGGCGAAGATCGCGCCAAGAATGAATTGGCCTTCGGCGCCGATGTTGAAGACCTTGGCGCGAAAGCCGATCGCCAGCCCCTGTGCGATCAGAAGGAGCGGTCCTGCCTTGAGGAGTACTTCCGAAAATGACGCCCAGGAAAGGAAAGGCTCGAAAAGCATCGCATAGACAACAGCGACAGGGTCGCGGCCCATCAAAACGTAGAGGCCGAGATTCAGTGCGATCGCTCCCCCAAGCGCTATGACAGGTGCGCACAGGGCCGCGGCAATCGATGCGCGCTCCCGGCGGACCAGAGTGGGAACGAAAGCAAGGGACCAAGCGCTCATATATGGACTTTCTCGGGCGAGGCTTGTGCCCCGATCATGTATCGGCCGATCTCCTCGGGCTTCGTGTCCCGCGTTGTGAGCGGCGGGCTGAGCTGGCCGTGATGCAGCACCTGGATGGAATCGCAGAGCTCGAACAGTTCTTCCAGCTCCTCGGAAATGACGAGGATCGCCATGCCCTGATTGCGCAATGCGACCAAGCGGCTGCGGATGGCGGACGCGGCGCCGATATCGACGCCCCAGGTCGGCTGCGCCAGGAAAAGCAATTTGGGAGACAGCATGATTTCGCGGCCAACGATGAACTTCTGCAGATTGCCGCCGGACAGGGTGCCGGCTTCCGCATCCGGGCCCGGTGTGCGCACATCATACTGGCGGATGCAATCATCGGTGAACGCCAACGCCCGCGCTCTGTCGACGAGACCGTGGCGCAAAAGCTTGAGCGGATGGGCCGTCAGCAGGCTGTTGAGGACGAGCGACATTTCGGGCACGGCGCCGCGTCCGAGCCGGTCTTCCGGAACGAAGGCAAATCCGAGCGTCCGCCGTGCGGCGGCATCGAGCCTGCCGACATCCATCCCCATCATGTAGATCCGGTCGCGCTGGTCGCGCCCCAGCACCGTCTCGCCTGAAATCAACGCGGCAAGCTCGCTTTGGCCGTTGCCCGAAATACCGGCGATCCCGAGGATTTCGCCGGCACGCACCGCGAGGCTGATGCCGGAGAGCGGCACCGCGAAGGGATCGTCGGACTGATAGTCCAAACCGATGATCTCCAGCCGCTTTTCGCCGCCAGACAGTGGCAGCGCCGAGATGGGTGCCGGCATGTCATGGCCGATCATCATGCGGGCAAGGTCATGAGCATCGTGTTCACGCGGGTCGACATCCCCGGTCACGCGTCCGCCGCGCAGGATCGTCGCCCGGTCGCAGATCGCCCGGATTTCTTCGAGCTTGTGGGAGATCAACAGGATGGAAACGCCGCCGTCGCGCAGCCGACGCAGCGTGTCGAAGAGCCTCTCCACCAATTGCGGCGGCAGGACAGAGGTCGGCTCGTCGAGGATCAGCAGTTTCGGATTGGTCATCAGGCTTCGGATGATCTCCACCCGCTGCCGTTCGCCGACGGACAGCGCATGCACATGGGCAAGCGGATCGACTTCGAGGCCGAATTCCCGTCCAAGCGTCCGAATACGTTCCTTGAGCTCAGCCTTGCGGCCCGGCACGACCAGCCGAATATTCTCCAGGACGGTCAGGGTTTCGAACAGCGAGAAATGCTGGAAGACCATGCCGATGCCGTGGCGCCTCGCCTCGGCGGGGGAGGCGAGGCGCAACGGGTTTCCTTCCCAGACGACCTCTCCGTCGTCCGGTTGCTCGACGCCGTAGATCAGCTTCATCAGCGTCGATTTTCCCGCCCCGTTTTCCCCGAGGATCGCATGGATCGATTGCGACGCCACGTCCAGATCGATGGCCTGATTGGCATGGATCTGGCCGTAGCTCTTCGAAATGCCGCGCAGCGACAGGAGCGGGGCCATCATGACTTATTTCGGCAGCGGCGTGGACACGCCCTTGACGTGCCAGTTCATGGCGATGATCTCGGGGTCGGCCATGGTCGCACCCGATGCGACAGCTTCGCTGCCGTCGGCCTTGGCGATCGGCCCGGTGAAGGGCGAGAAGCTGCCGTCGGCGATCTTTACCTCGATCTCCTTGATCTTGGTCATCACGTCAGCCGGAATATCCGGGTTCCAGTCGACCACTTCGACGACCTTGTCGGCAACGCCGAGGAACGCATTGGCGCCCTTGAACGTACCGGCGAGATGGGCATCGACCGAAGCCTTGAAGAACGGCGACCAGTCCGTCGCGATGCAGCCGAGATAGGTTTTGGGCGCATATTTCTTCATCGAGGAATTGAGGTTGAAGGCGTAGACGCCGGCTTCCTCACAGGCCGAGATGACAGACGGCGTGTCCTGGGCGTTGGAGAAGATCACGTCGCACTTCTGCGCGATCAGCGCCTTGGCGGCTTCCTGCTCCTTGGCCGGATCGAACCATGAGTTCACCCAGACCACCGAGACCTCGATATCGGGTTTGACGGCCTGGGCGCCGAGCGTAAAGGCGTTGATCGAGGTAATGAGCTCGGGGATAGCAAAGGCCGAGACAGAGCCGAGCTTGCCGGTCTTGGAAAGTGCTGCCGCAGCCATGCCGAGCAGATAGGTGCCCTGGAAATATTTGGCGGCGAAAGGCGAGAAGTTCGGAGCGACCTGGAAGCCGGAGGCGTGCAGAACGGTGACGCTCGGATCGCGGCGGGCGATCTGCAACGCGCCGTTCTGATAACCGAAAGAGCCGGCGACCAGGAACTTGTTTCCGTCGGCGACGGTCTTGTTCATGATGCGGTCGGCATCCGGACCTTCCGCGATATTCTCAAGCACGGTGACCTTCACCTTGTCGCCGTAAGCGGCCTTGATCGGCTCGAGGCCGGCAGCAAGTGCATGCCCCCAGCCAACGTCGCCGACGGGCGAGGGGATTACCAGCGTGATGCCGAGCGGCTCGTCGGCGGCGAAAGCAAGCCGGCTGCCGAGCGCGCCGGCGAGGCCGGTGGCGGCAGCGGCCGTCATCAGGTTTCTGCGGGTCAGTTTGGTCATGTTCTCAGTTCCCTCTTTTGGTTTTTTTAAAATTCCACGGTGGATAGTGCGGCATCGGCATCGGCAGCCAGCTTGGCCTCGTCGAGCCCGGGAAATTCGCCCTTCTGCCAGACGATGCGGCCATTGATCATGGTCATATCCGTCGCCATGCCGATGCCGACGCGGGCAATCAGGCTCAGTGGATCGTGGCGCGTGCCGACATAATCCATACGCCGAGTGTCGATCGCAAACAGGTCGGCAGCCATGCCCGGCGCGAGCCGGCCGATATCGCGCCGGCCGAGCAGGCTGGCACCCCCGGTCGTGCCGTAGCCGAGAAAATCGACCGGCGGCGGCACGGGATGGGCACGGCTGGAGGAGACGAGACATTGCAGCATGTAGGCGGAGTGCAGGCAGTGCATCAGGTTGGAATTGTCGTTGGAGGCAGCGCCGTCGCAGCCGAGGCCGACACGCAGGCCGAAGGCGGCCATGGCGGGAATGTCGGTGACCTCAGCGCCGACCAGATAGACCGGTTCCGGGCAATGCGCGACGCCGGTGCCGCTGGCGGCCATCTTCCTGAGTTCGTCGTGAGTGAGCTCCCAGCAATGGGCATAGAAAGTATCAGGCCCGGCAAAGCCAAGTTCTTCCAGATAGTCGACCGTGCGCATGCCGTGGCGCGCCTGAATGACCGGGCTTTCGCCTTCGCCGACATGGGTATGCATCATGACGCCGCGATCGCGCGCCAGTGCCACCGATTCCAGGAAAGTCTCGCGGTAGCAATTGACCGGCTGACAGGGGGCGACCACGACCTGGCGCATGCTGAAGGGGCTGGTATCGTGATAGGTGTCGATCAGCCGGGCGCAGTCGGCGATGAATTCGTCGGTCGTTTCCAGCATTTCGTCGGGAATGGTCGAGCCTTCCGACTTCGGCAGGGTATTGCCGCCGCGGCCGGCATGGAAACGCATGCCGAGCAGCTCGGCCGCCTCGAACTGGCGGTCGATCAGCCGCTTCCCGGCGTGCCGGGGGAAATTATATTGGTGATCCAAGGCCGTGGTGCAGCCATGCTTGATCATCTCGGCCATCGCCGTGACGGAGGCGTGGTAAAAGCACTCCTCGTTGAGCTGCGAAAAGATCGGGTAGATGCGGTCCAGCCACTCGATCACCGAGAGCTTCGTCCAGTCAAGATCGGCACGGTTGCGCACGAAGCACTGGAAGAAGTGATGATGGGTGTTGACGAGGCCCGGATAGACGAACCAGCCGGCAGCATCCTGTACGGTCGTGCCGGCAGGCAGCGCGTCCGCCCCCAGATTTTCGCCGATCGCCACGATCGCCGGACCGTTGGTCAGGAGATCGACATTGCGATGGACGACCGGCCCTTTGCCCTCGTCGACGATCACGGCAGCGCAGTTCTTCAGGAGATAACCAGCCATCTCACGCCTCGCCCGGTTCGATCTGGGGTTCGGGCTTCAACTCGTGCAGTCGGTGAATGCCAGGCATTTCGATAAATTTGTCGAGGGCGCGCAGCGCGCGGGACCAGAGCCGGATCGCAGGATAAGCATCCAGCGTGACGCCGCCATCGGGCGCCAGCGCCACATAGGGAAAGCAGGCGATGTCGGCAATTGTCGGCCGGCCGGCGGCGAGGAAACGCATGCCGCGAAGACCTTGCTCGACAAGCCCGGCTTCAAGCTCGCGAAGGGCGGCGATGCCCTGGGCCTGCAGCGCGCCGATATCGCCCGGCCGCAGCAGCATCTCATGGAGCCGCGCTGCCCCGAGGCTTGCCGTCAGCCGGCCGGAGAACGACAGCCATTGCTGCACCCGCGCCGCTTCCTCGGCCGTACCGTTGTCGAGCCATTCGGGTGCTGCCTTGGTGGCGAGATAAACGAGGATCGCCGACGATTCCGTCAGGATCAGGTCGCCATCCTCCAGGATCGGAATGGAGCCTGCCGGATTGAGTGCAAGCAGCTCGGGGCCTCGATGCTCGGCGCCGGGATGGAAATCCACCGGGCGCAAGTCAAGCTTCACGCCGGTCAGCGCCGCCATCAGGCGCACCTTGTAGCAACTGGGCGAGAGAATATAGTCGTAGAGCTTCATTGCGCCACCAGCTGTGCGCCGTAGGTATAATTGTGACGCTTCAGCCAGCGCCGGTAAGCGATCGATGTCAGATCGGCCCGCGTCGGAATTTCCATGCCGGGGTCGAGCGGCAACAGCCGCGGGATCTGGTTTTCGAGGATCGACCGGTCCTGCAGAAAGATCGTCTGCTGGAAATGGATGAGGTCGGTCATCGCGGTCTCGTCATCGAAGAGCGCCATCCACGGCCAGACGTCGCAGAGGTCTTCGGCCAGCGGCTGCACGAAGAGCGTGATGACATCCCATTCGCTCGGGCGCGGCGGGCAGGTCTTGTAAAGCACGGAGCAGGTGGGCGCCGGCACGCGATACATGTATTCCGTGGTGATCCCGCCGCTTGCCGACTTGGCGGCCTGCGGCTGGTAGAATTTCACCTGCGTCGCCCAGACCTCGTCTTCTTCCTCGCGGATCTCGACCTTGTAGTTCTGGACCTCCGTATGCGGCTCTGCGCCGAGAATATCGGTGTGAACGAAGGGGAAATGGGCGATGTCGAGGAAGTTCTCGACGGCGCGGAGCGGCGAGCAGCGCACGCGCACCACGCCGACATCGACGAAGCGGCGGCCGGGCTGGTCGGCCTCGGGAATGGGGAAAAGTTCCTTCTTCGGCTCGCCGAGGGAGGACCAAACATGACCGTAACGGACGCGCACCGGCAGAACGCGGCCATCGCCGCCCGTCACCCGCGCATTGCCATCGGCATCGCGCGCCACTTCGATCGGCTCGCCCATCAGCGCCGTCTTACGGCCGGCGCTGTCGAGCTGGCTAAAAAGCCCGACCGGATACCATTCATCGATCATCGCCTGCATGGTCATTGCGCGATCTCCCTCTGAAGACCCTCAGCCCGGCGGCGCAGGCTTTCGGCGGCCCGTGAAGCACCGATGCCCGCAGCAAGGCTGGCATCACCCTTCAGCAGCACATGGATCAGCGTCTGTCCGTCTTCTTGGGCGGATAATAGCAGACAGACGGCCCCGGTGGATGCGTCGATCTCGACAAGACCGTCATCGCTCGCCTTGCTGCCGGCCGCCGCCTCGATCGCGGCGATGCCGGCGAACGCCGTCAGGGAGCGCAGGGGAATGAGACCCTCGAGCCCCGGCGGCTTCGATGCGGGCGTGCCCACGGCCACCCAGATCACGCTGCCCACTTCCTCGACATCATGGGTGGCGACGCGGATGGTTTCCGGTGGCGTCAGCCCCGGATGGGCGGGGATGCGCAGACAGTTTCCGGCTTGGCCATAGCTCCAGCCGTGATAGATGCAGGAAAGCGCCTCGCCACGCACGAAGCCGTGAGACAGGCGCATGCCGCGATGCGGACAGCGATCCGCCGATGCCGATATGTGCCCCGAAGCGCTGCGCCACAGGGCAATCGATCCGGCTGCCGTCCGTGCCGGCATGACGGTTCCGGCCGGTAAATCCCGGGAAAGGGCGACTGGCGTCCAAAAGCCCGTCGTATCGGAAGGCATGACTAGAATTCCCAAACAAAACCAGATGCTTGCCGATCAAGTTCCGCGTCGGCGCCGCGGCAATTCCGCCGCAACCCTATCAGGTTTGCATAATTATTTCGCATTGGCAACATTGAGTAAATAATATGCACGGAGGAAATATCCTACAGCCCGGCACTAGGTGTTTTCGCGCTGAGCGCCGTGCGTTCTATCCTCTCGACCCATACGTCGATGGGCCCGAGAGAGCATCCCATCTCCATCATGTCGATCAGTTCCTCCGGCCCAGCAACCTCAAGTTCGATCCGCATGGAACTCGTATGAGATATGGTGTGCGAGAGCCCAAGCTTGGCGGCATGACGCCGGATCCAGGGAACGAAGGAGGCAGCCTCCAGATCACCGACAATCGTCATCCGCTCCAGAAGGTGGTTTGTCTCTTGTCCCATGCTCGCCCTTGCTTTCCTACACCACAGCGCCTGAAGGAACTTGGGGAAGGGGTAATCGTCAAATACGAGAATATGGCGTCGGAATTTCCTTTGCAAATCCCTGCGGCAACATACCAATTCCTGCCACCGTATACCTGCGCGTTGGCGCAGTCTGAGCCACGCTAGCAACTACCAGTCAGCATTGCGACAAAAGCCGTGACCTTGGGCGGACGAAACCGAGCTGCCGGATAGACGACATAAATTCCTCCGGCAGGCAGGGTCCAGTCCGGCAACAATCTTATCAGTCGGCCAGCCTCTATATGCTCTCCAGCCAGAAAATCCGGCAGGACAGATATGCCTGCCCCCGCAAGCGTGGCCGCGAGAACCGCAGGCGTCGAATTGCTCATGAGGCTCTGTTGCATCCGCACGGTCCGCCGGTCGAAATCGCCCTGGATAAACCTCCAGACCACCGGCTCCTTGAGGGCCAGGTTGGCGATAAACGGCTGGCCCGCCGCATCCTCTGGACTGTTCAAACCGAGCGTGCCAAAGAAGCTGGGGGACACCACAAGAAACTGCCGGAACGAACCGATCCGTCTCGCTTGGTGACTGGAGTCATCGAGCCATCCAACGCGGATCGACAGGTCGATCTGATTGGCGAGCAGATCCATCTTCGTATCAGCGAGCAGAAGCTCGACCCTGCAAGCGGGGTACTTCCGGATAAAGGCCGCAGCAATGGGAGCGATCGTGCTCGCACCATAATCATTGGGCGCAGCAATGCGTAGCATGCCTGTCGGCTCGGCATTTGCGCGGGTGATTTCATCGACAGCGTCCCCGGCTTCGCGGAAGATCATGACGCAGCGTGCGTAGAGAAGCTTGCCGGCCTCAGTCGGCTCGACGCGTCGTGTTGTCCGGAGAAGCAAGCTAGTTTTCAACTCAGCTTCCAGCCGCGCAACCTGCTGGCTGACGACCGTCTTCGTGATCGCGAGGCGCTCGGCAGCTTTCGTGAACGAGCCGGTATCGACGACGGCTGCAAAATAGGCCAGCCGATTGAGGTTGACAGCCTCCATAGCCTTCTTCCATTTGATTGTAAGTTTTTGACATACATTCTGTCACATTTAACAATATTTATCACTCAATAGAAGTGCACTATCTGTTGTCCATCGCTTCAAGGATGGTCCGACATGCATCTTACCTATCTCTACGATCCGCTTTGCGGCTGGTGTTATGGTGCGGCGCCCGTGCTCGACAAATTGGCCATGCTCGACAACCTCACCGTCGAGCTTGCGCCCAGCGGGCTTTTCGCGGGCGAAGGCGCCCGTCCGCTGGATGAACGCTTTGCAGCCTATGCCTGGCACAATGACCAGCGGATCAACCGGCTCACGAGGCAGGTCTTCAGCCAGCTCTATCGCGATCAGGTTCTCGGGGGCGCAGACGGTATGTTCGACTCAGCCCCTGCGACGCTTGGGATCATAGCCGTCGGGGTGACGCAACTCGACAGGGAAGGCGATGCCCTGAAGGCACTTCAAAGCGCTCGCTATGTTGACGGCCGCAATACCTCGGAGATCGCTGTCGTGGCCGACGTTCTCGATCGAGCCGGGTTTCCCGATGCCGCCGCCCGTGCCCGGGCTCCGGACGAGGCTCTGCTCGATATCTATCGCAACAGGATCGGGAAGTCCCGCCAACTCATGGCTGCATTCCGGATGGATGGTGTCCCCGCGCTTTTTATTGGCGAGGGCGATAAGCGCCACATGCTGCGCAGCGATGCCCTATTCGGCGGCTTTGACCGACTTGCTGCCGAGCTTCAGGCGGCGTGATCGTTCATTTTCAGCAGACCGTTCCATGAACCTACCGACAAACCCCGTCGCAGGGGCAAACACTCGCAGCAGAAATCGAAACTGAAGATCATCGGAGACAACCATGTACTCAAGGAGAGAAATCATGAAAGCCACGCTCGCAGCCGGCGCCGTTGCCGTTTTTGCGCCTGCCGGCCTCGGCAACGCGACGGGATCAAAGCTGGCGTGGAAGCACTTCCCCGCCGGTCAGAATGGCTTCTTTCGCGCTCCGGCGCTGCTGACCGGCCCCAGCGAAGCGTTGCTGATCGATGGCGGGTTCAGCTATCCCGACGGCCGTGCGCTGGCGGAAGCCATCAAGGCCACGGGAAAGACGCTGAACGCGATTTATGTCAGCCAGTCCGATCCGGACTATTACTTCAGCCTGAAGCCGGTCCTCGAAGCCTTTCCCGGCACACAAGTGCTGGCAGCTTCCGATACGATTGCAGCGATCAAGGGCAACGTCGAGAAAAAGCTTGCCGTTTGGGGGCCGCAGCTCAAGGAGAACGGCCCGCAGACCCTTGCAGACATCGTCATGCCGGAAGCCTTCGACGCTCCAAGCCTCACAGTCGATGGTGAAACCGTCGAGATTGTCGCGGCCGAAGCAGGATTAAGCAATCGCCGGTACCTGTTCGTGCCATCGCTGAACGCTGTTTTCGGAGGCGTCATGATTTTCTCCGGCGTCCACGTGTGGACGGCCGACACCCAGGCTCCGGAACAGCGTGCCGCTTGGGTGGCCACCCTCGACAAGATCAGCGCCCGCAAGCCATCGATCGTCGTTCCCGGCCACATGATGCCGGAAGCGGCAACCGATCTGTCCGCCGTCGAACACACGAAGAGCTATCTGCTCGCTTTCGAGGAAGAACTCGCCAAGGCCGCCGATTCCACCGCGCTGAAGGCCGCCATGGAAGCCCGCTTCCCCGGTCTCGGCATGGGCGTTGCGCTCGACATCGGCTCCAAGGTTGCCAAGGGAGAAATGAAGTGGGGCTGAACGGCCGATCTTCAAACTGATCCGAAGGGCCTGGGGGGGCCCGGTGAAATTCAGTCCTCACCGGGCGCAATTCTTGAAAAGCACATTGCTGGGATGGATCAGGCGCTCAGAACCTGACCCTGAACCCCGCCGTGCCAGTCACATAATAGCTGTCGCCAAAATTGCCCAGGCTGGTATTGGCTGTCACTTCGGTGTGGAGTGCGTATTTGTCGTCGGCCCAGCTATAGCTGCCGCCGACGCCGACGCCGCCCCAAAGCGGCTCTTCCTCGCTGGTGAGTTTTACCCCGGCGAGATCCGTCTGCGCGCCGGAGAGGAACTCATAGTGGATATTGGCGATGCCATAGGCATGCAGGCGGCTGGTTTGACCGGAGGCGTCGGTCAAGGCGGTCTGGTAGTCGGCGGAGATACCCAATCGCCCCTTAAGGCTATCGCCGTCTAGCAGCGACACGGAGGCTCCGAAGGCATCGGTGAAATCGTCATAGTCGACTGCCGAATGGACCAATTGTACCTGGGGAGTGATCGACCAATTGGCCCCGAGCGTGATCTCCTGGCCCATTTCCAATCCCAATGCATAGCCAAAGCCATCTATGCCCGAGGCGAGGCTCGTGGCCGCGGTCGTCGAGGACAGGTCGCTGTCGTACCAAGTCAGATTGGCCTGCGCATCGAGATAGAAGCCAGTTTCGGCCTGCCATGTCAGCGTCGCACCCACACCATAGCCGGTCGCACTAATGCTGCCGGCCCCATACGGGGAGGTGATGTCGGCCGCAAGCGTGCCATAACGCGCCCAAACGCCGCCGGTCAGTTGGCCGGCCGTCCCGTCATCGAGCAGCCCATCGGCTCCTGCCTGGAGCTGCCAGATGTCGACATCATATGCCGCGTCGGTCGTCGACGTTTTGGGGTCGATGCGTAGATGGCTACCAGTAATCCGGCCCCAGATGCCGCTTCCCGACGCGGCCGCGTCAGGCAGGGTGCCGGTATCGACGACGTCACTCGTCCAGGACCGGTTGCCGACGCGCTGGCGCAATGTCTCGAGGCTATTGAAGCTCTGCAGCACATTGGCATAGGCCTCGTAGACGGGCGCGCCTGGCTGGTAAAGCGGCACCGTTGGGACGCCCGGGATCGAGGGATCAAGCAGCGCCGAACGCAGATACCAGTCGCCATCAGCCGGCGTGCTGACGCCATCCTTGTAGAGTCGATAGCCATAGGCACCAGCCACGACGGCCTGTTCGCCCTCGAAGATATAGCTGCCCAAAAGCGCGAAGGTGCCATTCGATGCTCCGCCGATATCAACGATCTTGATGCCTTCAATGGTCGGGGCGCCGATGCCGCCAAGATTGATGACGTTGACGCTGGTAACACCGGCCGTATCGCCGGTGACGATCAGCCTGTCGGCCGGCGAACTGTCGCCGCCCAGCACGGCTTCGATTTCCAGATTGCCGCCTGTGCCGATGTAATTGCCGTTGATGGTCAGCGTACCAATAGAATTGCCCGGTGCGATCAAGCCGCCGGCTTCATTGGTTGTCGTGCCGACCGTGCCGTTTCCCATCAGGGTGCCGCCACCGGCAACGGTCAATGTGCCGCCCAATTGACCATTCACGGACAATATGCCCGCAGAGATGCGGGTCTGTCCTACGAATGACGAGCTGTTCGCCGTCAGCGTGGTCATGCCGGTCCCCAGCTGACGGATTTGGCCGATGCCGGAGATGACGCCATTGAAACTCATGGCATCCGACCGTCCAAAGGCGAGAATGCCGGCATTGCTGACATTGCCGGCCAGGGTGCCCGACGTGCCGCCATTGCCGATCTGCAAAGCACCAGACGTGATGATGCTGCCGCCCGTATGGGTATTGGCTCCAATCAGAACTGTGGTGCCCAAGCCGCGTTGCACCAGGCTGCCGACACCGCTTGTGGCGCCGGCAAAGATCGAATCGTCCGAGCGATCGAAGGCGAGAACGCCGGCATTGGCGACATTGCCTGCCAAGCTGCCGGTGGTGCCGCCATTGCCGATCTGCACGGTGCCGGCGTTGATCGTCGTACCGCCCGCATGGGAGGCGGCACCGGCAATGATCAGCGTGCCGCTCCCAGCTTTGTCGAAACTACCGGCGCCCGAAACGGCACCGTTTAGGGTCAGTGTCGTGCCGGCATCGGTCAGCAATCCGCCGGTGCTGGGCATGGTGAGCGTGCGGGCTGTGGCGATATCGGCAGTCGTGCGCAACGTGCCTCCGTCAAGCACAAGATTGCCGGAGGCAGCGCCGAGATTGAGGTCGTCCGCGATGATCAGGGTGCCGCCCTCGATCGCCGTGCCCCCCGTATAGCTGTTAGTGCCTCCCAAAACCAAGGTGCCTAGATCGGTCTTGACCAGTTGCGATGCGCCGGTGAGTTCGGAGTCTATGGTTGCACTGATAGCTGCGCCGCCAACTGTGCCGTCGCCGACGCGAATGATGGACGAGGGGGAGCCCGACAGGGTGATCACCCCGCCAACGAGCTGATAGCCATCAGTGGCGAACTGCATGCCAGAACTATCGACGGCTCCAAGGCTGTTGTCGACCGTCACTGTGCCTGGCGTGCCGGCGAAGATCGCGAAGCTTGCATCCTGGTAAGATCCGTTGAGCGCGCCAGTGCCCTCCGTCCAGTTGTCATTGCCCGCGGAGGACTGCCAAGTGCCGGTCCCGCCGTCCACCACGCCGTTGTTCCTGGGTATGGTACTGCCGTCCCAATAACTCAGCGTCAGGCCTTGCGTGTTGACCAGGTTGACCTGATTGGCAATCGAGGTCTGCACGTAGGAGCCGGGAGCTGGGATCGTGCCGATCGTCAGGCCGTTATCGGTGAACGTGCCGGTATAACTGATAAGCCGGTAGATGCCGGGATCGAATGTGCCCCCTGCCGATACCGCCACATTCAGTGTGCCGTCGAGCGTGAGATCACCGCCAACTGTGACCAGGTCGTTGAAAGCACCGCCGACCGTATAGGCCTGGCCAAGATCGTAATCGAGTATCGATCCGCTGGAGACGAAGAGATCTCCCAGGATCGCGAGGGTGCCTGGCTCCGTGTCGAGAGCGCCCGGCGATAGCGTCGCGCCATTCCCGATCAGGACATTGCCGCCAATCATGCCGTTGCCGCCCAGCGTCGCACTGGCATCGACAGAGATTTCACTTGTAGCAGCGCCAAACGTGCCGACGGTATTGTTGACGAGGAGCCCGCCGGCGGCGACCGTAACGTCGCCGATATAGGTGAAACTATCGCCGCTGACCGTCAGGTCAGCCGCACCATTCTTGATAAAGCCGCCAGTCCCGGTGAACACACCGGCATAGGTCTGGGCAAGCGATTGGGCGATCGTCAGATCGGCGTCCAGATTAATGGTTCCGCCAGTCCCCGATAAGTTTGCCTTGGCCTGTGCGACGTCGATATCCAGAGTGCCGCCATTGACGACGAGCGCGCCCGTCGAGGTGCCAAGCGCGCCGAATGATGCTGCGCGCAATTGGCCCGAATTGACGGTGGTCGTGCCGCCATAGGCGTTTGCGCCGGTGAGCGTGATCAGGGCCGAGCCCGTCTTGGTGATCGAACCGCTTCCCAAGATAGTGTTGGCCACGGTTGTATCGACGCTCGACTGATCGAAATCCAGACCGCCCGTGACCGAGAGGGCGCCGATCAAACCGGAGGTCGCATTGGCAAAGGTGAGGCTATTGGCTCCGCCGGTAAAGGTGATCGCATTGGCCCCGGCACCGGCTGTGACCAGACCGGCCCCACCCATGGTAATCGCAAGGTTCTGGCCGACGATGCCGGCCCCACTGGGGCCTACGGCTCCCAAAGAAAAGCCTAGGCCACCGGCGCCGCCGATGCCTCCGGTTATGCCCGCCCCGATGGTCAATGTCGTGGTGCCTCCACCACTGACCAGCAAGCCGATGCCACCATCTCCGCCTGCCCCGCCAACGATGCCCGCGCCACCAGCGCCGCCGGCTCCGCCCGTAATGCCAGCATTGATGATAAAAGACTGGGCGGTGCCGCCGATGAGAGAAAGACCGACGCCGCCATCGCCCGCACCCCCGCCGAAAGCGTTCACAGACGCGCCGCCCACACCACCCGCGCCACCGGTCACCCCGACGCCGAGCGTTCCAACGGCTCCCGTGTTGACCGCTCCAAAGCCGCCCGCGCCGCCGCCACCGCCACCGCCGCTTCCTGGAGCCGCCCCACCGGCTGCGCCGACGCCGCCCGTTGCTCC